>NZ_CP120508.1:0-3926784 GCF_029536165.1 Paraburkholderia sp. SUR17 | reverse complement strand
GGTGGCGCGCTCAGGGTTGTTTCGGTTTCTTCATCAGGAAGTCCATGTAGGTCGAGGACTCCGGAAAGAGCTCTTTCTCGGCCTCGAACTCCTGCATGGCCTGCGTGTCGTTACCGACGTTCGCGTACAGCATGCCCAGTTGCGCGTGAAAGCCCGGCGGCGGCGTGTGGCCCTGGCCGCGAATTTCCTGCAATGACTTCTCGAGCGAATCGATCTGCGCCTGCGGCGCCTTGTCGCCCTTCAGGTAGTCGTAGACCGCGGGCTGATAGCCGTTCCATTGGTAGAGCGGCGGCGGACCGTTCGCGACGCATCCTGTGAGGAGCATCGCAGCAGCAGCCGTGGCCGGCAGGCAGATTCCCCGTATCGTGCCGATGTACTTCATTGGTAACCCCGTTTTCGTGGTTGTTGTCAGTGATTGATTCTTCCGGGACGCACCGAGGTGCGCCCACGGCGCGCCGAATCGCGCCCAACTGCGCTTACCGCTGTTACTGCGCCGCCTTCAACGCGCCCGCATCCACCTGCTCTGCGAGATGATTGACGGCTTCCTGGATGGCAAGCTCGAGCACCTTGCCGTTGAGCGTGGAGTCGTAGCTCGCGGTGCCGCCGAAGCCGATCACCTCGCGGTTCGACAGGCTGAATTCGCCCGCGCCCTGGCTCGACGCGACGACTTCGGACGTCGTGGTGTTCACCACGTTGAGGCTCACCTTCGCGTACGCCACCTGGTTCTTGCCGCGGCCCAGAATGCCGAAGAATTCGTGGTCACCCACTTCCTTGCGGCCGAACTCGGTCACGTCGCCGGTGATCACGTAGTTGGCGCCCTTGATGGCCTGCCCCTTCTTCATGAAGCCGGCTTCCTGGCGGATCTCTTCGAGGTTGTCGCGATCGAGCACGTTGAAGCGCCCGCTCTGCTGCAGCGACGTGATGAGGATGGTCTTGGCCTGGCCGCCCAGACGGTCGATGCCGTCGGAGAAGATGCCGCGCATGTAGCTCGAACGGTTATCGAACTTGCCGACGGCGATGCCCACGGGCTTGCCGGTGGCGGGCCGCTGCGCGCTCGTGACGGGCGGCACGGGCAGCGTGCGCGACGACTCGGTGGCACATCCGCCCAGCGCCACGGCTGCGACAGCAGCAGCGGCGGCAAGCGTGATCCCGCAGGTCTTGAAGAGCTTCATTATTTCTTCCTCGATGGTCACGAAAACAGCAATGGTCAACACGCGACGCGCGACACGACGGCCGTGCGAAAGCACGCCGGCAAACGCGGACGCGTGAAAGAACTAGAGCGCCTGGAAAGGCAGGGAAACGTTGGGGACGCGGTAGCGGCTGTGCGCCGGCCGCGAGGCATGCAACACGCGCGACGACGCGCGGGCCGCTGCGATCTTATGGTGATCTGCTCGATCTGCTTGATCTAACCGGACGGCGATCGCTTTTTCAGCGACCGTGACCGTCATTCCCCGAAGCCCGGTGGGCTTGAACCCGTTGGTGCGGTGGTTCATTTTTATAGTAGAAGCCTGTTTGTAACAGGTTGTAATCTACCGAAATTTGCAATTAGCTGCGACCAAACTTCGCAAGAAATGCATAAATACGACAAATTATGCAGTGCGCATCGCAGGCATCACAGGCCGAGCCCGCGGGCAAACCGCTGCCGCAGAAACTGGGTGAAGGCGCGAATCGTGACGGCGCCCTCGCGGTGCTGCGGGTACACCGCGTAAAGCGCAAGCGGAGGCGCGACGAAGCCGTCGAGCACTTCGATCAGTTTCCCGCTGCCCAGCGACCCCGCCACGATGAACTCGGGCAGCAGCGCGATGCCGAGCCCCGCCACCGCTGCATCGCGAATCACCTCGCCGTTGTTGGCGCGCAGCGGCCCGTGCACCTCGAAGGTCTGCCGCGCGCCATCCACGACGAAATCCCACCCCGAGCGTCCCTCCTGCCCATACAGCAGGCAGCTATGGCGCGCGAGGTCCGCAGGTTCAGCCGGTAGCCGGTGCCCCGCCGCATAGCCGGGACTGCTGCACGCCACCATCCTGATCTCCGCAAGCTTCTGCGCAATCAGCGTGGAGTCGGCCAGGGTGCCGATGCGCAGCGCCATGTCGAAGCCCTCGCCCACCACGTCCACTACGCGGTCGCTCAGGTCCATGTCCACGCGCACGTCCGGGTTCGCGCGCATGAAGTCGGCGATGAGCGGTGAAAGATGGACGGTGCCGAACGACATCGGCGCGCTGATGCGCAAAAGCCCACGCGGATCGGCACGACGCGACGACATGGCCTGCTCGGCGTCGGCCACGTCCGCGAGGATGCGCTTGGCGCGCTGGTAGAAGTCGTTGCCCAGGTCCGTCACCGCGAGCTTGCGCGTGTTGCGCACCAGCAGCCGCACGCCCAGGCTCGCTTCGAGCGCCATCACGCGCCGGCTCACGAACTGCTTGGAGAGCTGCAGCCGGTTGGCGGCGGCCGTGAAGTTACGCGCCTCCACGGTCGCCACAAAGATTCGCAGGTCATCCAGTTGCATGGTGCCGTCCGGTTCGGTGTCGAGAAGGCTGGCTGCGCGGCGCGCCGCTTTGTCCACCACAACGCGACAGTGATTCACATTTGATGGCGATTATAGCCACATGGATTGACCTACACTGCCTTCACTGCTTCCGACAACGACGTCGTCGCTGCCGGCCCAGAAACAGATCACCGGAGAACGTCATGCTTGAAATCAGACATGCCAGCGAACGCGGTCGCGCCGAACACGGCTGGCTCAACTCGCGCCACACGTTTTCGTTCGCCAACTACTACGACCCGAAGCAAATGGGCTTTTCGGACCTGCTCGTGATCAACGACGACCGCGTCATGCCGGGCCGCGGCTTCGGCAAGCATCCGCACCGCGACGTGGAAATCTTCTCGTACGTGCTGGAAGGCGCGCTCGAACACAAGGACACGATGGGCAACGGCTCCGTGATCGTGCCCGGCGACATCCAGTTGATGAGCGCCGGCACGGGCGTGGCGCACAGCGAGTACAACCCGTCGGCTACGGACCGCGTGCACTTCCTGCAGATCTGGATCGCCACGCAGAAGAACGGTGAAACGCCGCGCTACCAGCAACGCATGTTCACGCCCGAAGAGAAGCGCGGCACGCTGCGCCTCGTGATCTCGCCGGAAGCGAGCGGCGAATCGCTGCAAATCCGTCAGGACACGCGCGTCTATGCCGGTCTCTTCGACGGCGACGAGCGCGCGGAACTGGAGCTTGCCGCTGAGCGCTACGCCTACGTGCACGTTGCACGCGGCAGCATCGAGGTGAACGGTGTGACGCTGGGCGAAGGAGATGGCGTGCGCATTCGCGACGAACGCAAGCTCACGTTCAGCGGCGGCAAGGACGCCGAGATTCTCGTGTTCGACCTGCGCAACATCGAGGTCTCGGACTTCTGGGGCTGATCCGCCCGTGGGTCAGTAAATGAGGGATGGCGCGGTACGCTACGTACCGCGCCATCGCTTTGTCGTTTAGCCGGCCGGCCGAGGACCGCAACCAGCGCCCGGCCCGGCAGCGCGCTTCGCCGGCTTATCCGCTTTGTCCGCGCTTTGTTCGCGCTTTGTCCGCGCTTATTTCACCGACACGTCGATGTCGCCGAAGTACTTGCGCGCCAGCGTCTTCACGGTGCCCTCGGCCTGCACTTTGGCGATGGCCGCGTCGAGTTGCTTCTTCAGTGCCGCGTCGCCCTTGCGGATGCCGAACGCGATGCCGCTGCCCAGAATCTTGTCGTCGCGCACGGGCTGGCCGACGAACGCGAAGTCCTTGCCGTCCGGACGCGAGAGGAAGCCCGTCTGCCCCGCCGGCGCGAGCACGAGCGTCGCGTCGAGGCGTCCTGCCTGAAGGTCCGCGTACACCTGGTTCTGGTCCTGGTACGGCACCACCGTCACGCCCGCGTTCTCCCAATGGGCCTTCGCGTAGCTCTCCTGGATCGATGCCTGCAACACGCCCACGCGCTTGCCTTTCAGCGATTCAGCCGTGGGCAGCAGGCCGCTGTCGCGGCGCGCGATCAGTTGCGTCGGCACGCGGTAGATCACGGTGGTGAAGTCGATGGCTTCGCGGCGCTTTTCCGTGGCATTCATGGCCGAGTTGATCGCGTCGAACTTGCGGCCCTGCAACGCGGGAATCAGGCCGTCGAACGAGGTTTCCACCCATTTGCAGGTCAGATGCGCCGCACCGCACACCGCGTTGCCGATGTCGATGTCGAAGCCTTGTAGTTCGCCGTTAGGCCCCTTCGATTCGAACGGCGGGTACTGCGCTTCCAGGCCGAAGCGCAACACCGAATCCGCAGCGAACGCGCTGACTGAGGCAGATGCCGAGGCGAACGCGCATGCAAGCACGAGCAGTTTTCCGAGCAACTTCATGGATGATCCCCTTTCGTCTGTTTCGTCTGTGATGTGACGCCGCTTGTGGACGTCCATAAGCGATGCGCGGAAGTGTCCGCGCCGCCCTGTTTTCCAACCTCGTGCTTCCAAACTCGTTGTTGCCGGCGTTCATGCCGACCTGCCCGATCATGCGGTGGGTGCCACTTCCGCAGGCGTCGCAATGCGCCGGTGTTCGAGCACCGGCAAGCGCGCGCGCACGGCGTTAAGCGTCTCGGCGCTCAGCGTGGCAAGCGCCACGCCGGGCCCATCCGCGTGGCACGCCAGCACCTCGCCCCAGGGCCCGACGATCATACTGTGACCAAAAGTTCGCCAGCCATTGGGATGTGTCCCGCACTGACCCGACGCGAGCACATACGCCTCGTTCTCCACGGCACGCGCGCGCAGCAGCAATTCCCAATGCGCGAGGCCGGTGGTGTGCGTGAACGCCGCGGGCACAGCGATGACGTCCGCAGCCGGCTTCGCACGAAAGAGTTCGGGAAAGCGCAGGTCGTAGCACACGGACATGCGTAGCATCCCGAACGGACCTTGCGCGGTGCCGATCGCGTCGCCGCCCACCATCGTGTCGCCCTCGGCGTGCTGTTCCGCGCCCTGGTTGAAGCTGAAGAGATGAATCTTGTCGTAGCGCGCCGTGCAGGCGCCCGTGGGATCGAACAGCAGCGACGTGTTGTACGCGTGCGTGTCGCGTTGCTCGCCGCTCGCGGGACGAATCGGCACAGTGCCGCCGATGAGCCACGTCTGCGTGTCGCGCGCAAGATCGGCGAGCGCGCGTTGAATCGGCCCGTCGCCGAACGTTTCGGCCAGCTTCACGCGCTCGTCTTCGCCTACGCCGATCCAGCAGAAGTATTCGGGCAGGCAGACCAGCGTGGCGCCGCGGCGCGCCGCCTCTTCCACCCAGCGGCGTGCCTCGGCCAGGTTGTGTGCCACATCGGCCGTGCTGCTCATCTGCACGACCGCTGCCGTCGTTGTGCCTTGCATGGCGCTCATGCCGCGCTCCCTCAGATTTCGCACAGCCGCCGCGCGCCTTCCAGCAGCGTGGCGTCGTCTTTCGAAAAGCTCAGGCGGATCAGGCCGGAGTCCGTGCCATCGGTGTAGAACGCCGACAGCGGAATAGTGGCCACGCGGGCATCGCGAATCAGGCGCAGCACGAAGTCGCTGTCGCGCTCGTCGGAGAAGTGGCGAAAGCGCGCGAGCATGAAGAAGCTGCCTTCGCTCGGCAGCAATTCGAAGCGCGATCCGGCCAGCGCGTTCGCCAGCAGATCGCGCTTGCGTTGATAGAACGCGGCGAGGTCGAGGTAGCTCGCAGGGTCGGCAAGCGCCTCGACGAACGCGTACTGCATCGGCGTGTCCGCGGAGAACACCATGAACTGGTGCACCTTGCGGATCTCGTGCATCAACGCCGCGGGCGCGAGGCAATATCCCACGCGCCAGCCCGTGACGTGGTACGACTTGCCGAACGACGACACGATCACGCTGCGTTCGGCGAGTTCGCGGTGGCGCGCCATGCTGTGGTGGCGAGCGCCGTCGAAGATCACGTGCTCGTAGACCTCGTCCGCGAGCACCACGATGCCGGTGTTGTGCGTTACGGCCTTGAGCCGCTCGATGTCGGCGTCGCTGAATACCGTAGCCGTAGGGTTGTGCGGCGTGTTCACGATGATCATGCGCGTCTTCGGTGTGATCTTCGCGGCCACTTCGTCCCAGTTCACGCGGAAGTGGTCGGTGGAAAGCTTGATGGCGACGGGCGTGGCGCCCTGCAGCCGCACGATGGGCGCGTAGCTGTCGAACGAGGGCTCGAAGTAGATCACCTCGTCGCCCGGATGCACGAGCGCGCTGATGGCCGAATACAGGCCCTCGCTCGCGCTCGCGATCACGGTGACTTCGGTGGCCGGGTCGTAGCGCGTGCCGTAGAGCTGTTCGACTTTCTCCGCAAGCGCGTCGCGCAACGCGCCGACGCCTGCCATCGGCGCGTACTGGTTGTGGCCCTCGCGCATGGCGCGCGTCACGCCGTCAACCAGCCTTGCATCCGGATCGAAATTGGGTGCGCCCTGCGAGAGGTTCAGCGCGTCGTGTTGCGCGGCGAGCTGACCAATCACCGTGAAGATCGTGGTACCGACGTCGGGCAGTTTCGAGCGAATCTGCAAGGCGCTCTGCATGGGGCTTTCTCCATCTGACAGGATCTGCGGCCGGCCTGCGCGGCAGGCGGCGCCTCGATCCGATGGTAGCGATTAAGCCCGATCCACCCTGCGCCCACAATCGAAACTTCGTCATGCGGGCCATGCATTTACATCATGGCGGCGGCGCTCACAGAGGCGCCGCGTCGCATTCACTGCAACGGCCGCCCTTCGATCTGTTCATACAGAACGTTGCCCTCGTCGTCCTCGAAGCGCTCCACGTAATTGCGTGCGCCGCACAACGGGCAGCGGAATAGCAGGCCTTGCCCTTCGTTCTTGATGACGACATCGGACAGCTCCCACGGCTGGCCGCAGGACTGGTTTCGGCAGACAAACTGGCTGGACATGCTGGGTTCTCCTGGCGGTAGGGCTGCCAAGACTACCGCATGTGGGCGGACAAGGGAGAAAACGGCGAGGATGGCCAGCGCAAGCCTGTTTCCTGAGGGGAGCAGGCCCTAGTGCGCAAAGGCCGGCGTCGGCATGCCGGTCATGCCCTTGAGCGTCTCCGACGGACGCACGCCGAAGAGCCGCCGGTAGTCCGTTGCGAACTGACTCAGGTGCCAGAAGCCCCACGCTGCGGCCACGTCCTGCACCGAGCAGGCGTCTTGCGCGGCGCGGCCTTCGCGCGCCGCGTTGCACAGGTCGCGCCGCGCGCCGTTCAAGCGAATGGCGCGCAGATAGGTGACGGGCGCCATGCCGAGCACGTCCTGAAAGCAGTACTGCAACGTGCGGCGGCTCACGTGCAGCCGTTCGCAGAGTTCCGGCACGCCCACCGGCCGGTCGCGGTGCTCGAGCACGTGGGCGCGCGCCGCTGCCACGATTGCCTGGCGCCGTTGCGGCGTAGTTGCCGCAAGCGGCTGCGCGTGGTCGGCCGAGCAGAGGTCGAACAGCGCCGCCAGCACCGACGATTGCAGGTTGCTGCGCGCGAAGCCCGAAAGCGGCACGCCGGCCTGCGCGCCGTCGTCCAGCATCTGGCGCAGCGACGTGCACAGGCGCAGCTTGCGCGCCGCGCCGATGGAGACCACCTCGGTGTGCGGCACCTGGTTCGTGAGCCCGAGGTGCTCGACCTCGGCCGCATAGCGCCGCAGCACGTCGCCCTGCACCACCACGCCGAAAAACTCGTAGCCGGCCGGCGTGACGAGTTCGAACTCGACGCCGCCGGGCCGGAACGCGAGGGCGTCGTCGCCGATCAGCTGGGCGTCGATGCGCCCATTGCCCTCACGGCAAAGCGGAATGCCGAACCAGTACGCGTCCGATTGCACCTCGCAGGTCTGGCGCAGCGCGTGGCTCGTCGTTTCGCGAAACACCGTCATGTGGTCGAGAAACAGCTCGGTGAGCGTGCCCGTGAAGCGGCCCGCGCTCAGCTGATCGTAGATCTGGTCCCAGCCGTGAAGACTGCGCGCCTGCTCGTCCGCATCGTGCGCGACCGAGTTGCGCAGACACAGATCGTCGTCCGTGGCGGCGCGAGCGGTGGGCGCAGCGGCGTGGGGATACGGGGAATCGGTGTTCATACCGGGCCGGCAAAAGAGGCATTCATGACGACTCCATCACGCAAGTCCCATGCCGATGGGGCTCGCCGCCCTGCGGCAGGGTGTCGCGGCGAGGTTGCTCCATTCGTGAACAGAACCACGGAATCTGTTCAGAAATGGCGCGCTACATGAAACAGCACGAAACAGTGAGAGAACAACGAGACAACAACGTCATGCCATGCCGCAAAGCAGTCTCGGCCTGCGCATGCATCGCCGCAGTGCGCCGCGCACCGCGATGCGTCATGCCGCGTCCGCATTGGCACGCTTCTGGCGTAACGAGCGCCCGGCAGGCGCGCCGCAGCGCCGGACCAACAATGCAGACCCATGCAGACACATGTGAGGAGCGACTGATGAACCACGCGGAAATGCAGTTCCTGACCACCGAATACCCCTACAAAAAGCAGTATGGAAACTTCATCGGCGGCGAATGGGTGAAGCCCGTCGGCGGCGAGTATTTCGATAACGTCTCGCCCATCACCGGCGAGCCGTTCACCTCGATTCCGCGCTCACGCGCCGAAGACGTCGAACTCGCGCTCGATGCCGCGCATCGCGCCAAGGACGCCTGGGGCAAAGCCTCGCCCGCCGAGCGCGCGAGCGTGCTCAACCGCATCGCCGACCGCATGGAAGCCAACCTGCAGCGCCTCGCCGTGGCCGAAACCATCGACAACGGCAAGCCCCTGCGCGAAACCCTGGCCGCCGACATCCCGCTCGCCATCGACCACTTCCGCTACTTCGCCGGCTGCATCCGCGCCCAGGAAGGCTCGGTCTGCGAGGTCGATCACGACACCGTCGCCTATCACTTCCACGAGCCCCTCGGCGTGGTCGGCCAGATCATTCCGTGGAACTTCCCGATCCTGATGGCCGCCTGGAAGATCGCCCCGGCGCTCGCCGCCGGCAACTGCATCGTGCTCAAGCCCGCCGAGCAGACGCCCGCTTCCATCCTCGTGCTGATGGAGCTGATCCAGGACATCCTGCCCAAGGGCACGCTCAACGTCGTGAACGGCTTTGGCCTGGAAGCGGGCAAGCCGCTCGCCACCAGCAAGCGCATCGCGAAGGTCGCCTTCACCGGCGAGACCACCACGGGCCGGCTCATCATGCAGTACGCGAGCGAGAACATCATTCCGGTGACGCTCGAGCTGGGCGGCAAGAGCCCGAACATCTTCTTCGCCGACGTGATGGACCGCGACGACGGCTACTTCGACAAGGCACTGGAAGGCTTCGCGATGTTCGCGCTGAACCAGGGCGAGGTCTGCACGTGCCCGTCGCGCGTGCTGATCGACGAGAAGATCTACGACCGCTTCATGGAACGTGCGCTCAAGCGCGTAGCCGCCGTGCAGCAGGGCCACCCGCTCGACCCGAAGACGATGATCGGCGCGCAGGCCTCGCAGGAGCAGCTGGAAAAGATCCTCTCGTACATCGACCTGGGCCGCCAGGAAGGCGCGCAGTGCCTCACGGGCGGCGAGCGCAACGTGCTCGCGGGCGAACTCTCGAAGGGCTACTACGTGAAGCCCACGGTGTTCCGCGGCCACAACCGCATGCGCATCTTCCAGGAAGAGATCTTCGGGCCGGTGGTGTCCGTCACGACGTTCAAGACCGAGGAAGAAGCGCTGGAGATTGCCAACGACACGCTGTACGGCCTGGGCGCCGGCGTGTGGACGCGCGACGGCACGCGTGCGTATCGCTTCGGGCGCGCGATCCAGGCGGGCCGCGTGTGGACGAACTGCTACCACGCGTATCCGGCGCATGCGGCATTCGGCGGCTACAAGCAGTCGGGTATCGGCCGCGAAACGCACAAGATGATGCTCGACCACTACCAGCAGACCAAGAACCTGCTGGTGAGCTACAGCGAGCAGCCGCTGGGGTTCTTCTGATCGGTGGCTTGATGCGTTGGTGAAAGACGGGCGGCGGGCGGAAGAAACGCACGCCGCCCCCACGTTTTCTTCTACAGGGAGGCTCGCATGAGTATGCGCAACTGCGCAGCTTTCCGCGCGGCGGCATCGGCACGCCGGCGCACCGCACGCAGCTATCCGCGTGGGCGTTCGCGCGCTGGCGGCGCGGTCGTCGCGTACCACCATCACGGAGCAACACGATGTCTGTTGAAGACGTCTCTCGCGTAATTGCCACGCCGGCCGCCGTAGCGCTGATCGACAAGCTCAAGGCCGAGCACGGCAACGTGATCTTCCATCAGTCGGGCGGATGCTGCGACGGCAGCGCGCCGATGTGCTTTCCCGCCGCCGAATTTCGCGTGGGCGCATCCGACGTGAAGCTCGGCGCCATTGCGGGCGTGCCGTTCTACATGAGCGAATCGCAGTTCGAATACTGGCAGCACACGCAATTGATCATCGACGTGGTGCCAGGCAATGGCGGCATGTTCTCGCTCGAACGTCCCACGGGCCTGCGCTTTCTCACGCGCTCGCGGCTCTTCGACGACGCCGAAAACGACTGGCTCGCTGTGCATCCCGTGGAGCGGGCCGACGCGTAGGGCTTAAGCGGCAGTGTCCGCCGTTTCAAGCGCTACGCGTCGCAAGCCAGTCAGTTGCTTACGGCTGACCGCCAGGTGCTTCCACTGCCGCTGCCGGTGCCACCGAAGAAAGCAGCGCGTCGCTATCGTCCTTGAGTCCGACGCCGGTCAGGCCCAGTCTGCGAGCGTGCGTGAGCAGATAGTGGAGCTTGTGCGCGGCGGCCGCGTAGCTCAAGCCTTCGGGGCGCACGTTGGAAATGCAGTTGCGTTCGGCGTCGGTACGGCCCACCTTCGGTTCGTAGGTGAGATAGACGCCCAGGCTATCCGGCGAACTCAAGCCTGGCCGCTCGCCAATCAGCATCACCACGAGCTTCGCGCCCAGCAGTTCACCAATCTCGTCGCCCAGTGCCACGCGCGACTGCCGCGCCACGATCACCGGCCCGATCTTCCAGTCCGCGAGCTTCGCCTGTACTTCGAGGAAAAGCGGCATCGCCTGCTTTGATGCGGCGAACGCGGAGAGCCCGTCGGCAATCACGAATACGACGTCGGGCGCGCCCTCCATTGCCGCAGTGCGCAGCGTTTCGCGGCTTTCGTCCGAGAGCCGCCGGCCCAGGTCCGGACGGCGCAGATAGTGTTCGCGATCAGGCGCGGCACTGTGCACATCGAGCGAGACAATGCCGCGCGCGCGCAGCGCATCGTGCAAAGGGCCGGCATCGAACGGCTGATGCACGGCGTCGCGTGCCTGCGCGTGCGAGAGATTGAAGGCGAGCAGCGGCTGCGTAGGCAGGCTGTTGCCCGCGCGGCCCAACGCGATGCGCGCCTGCGTGAAGCGCCGCAGCGCCTGCCACGGGTTCTTTTCGAGAAAGTCGCTCATGCCACGCCCATCCATTCGCTCGCGCCCTCCAGCAGCGGCTGGCGCGGCGACACGGGCAGCAGCGCGCCGCGCGCGTCGATGATCTGCATGGACTCCAGCCATTCCTCGAACTCGGGCGCACGGCGCAGGCCCAGCACCTCGCGCACGTAGAGCGCATCGTGAAACGAGGTGCTCTGGTAGTTGAGCATGACGTCGTCCGCGCCGGGAATGCCCATGATGAAGTTGATGCCCGCCACGCCGAGCAGCGTGAGCAGGTTGTCCATGTCGTCCTGGTCCGCTTCGGCGTGGTTCGTGTAGCAGATGTCGCAGCCCATCGGCACGCCCAGCAGCTTGCCGCAGAAATGGTCTTCGAGCCCCGCGCGAATGATCTGCTTGCCGTCGTACAGATACTCCGGCCCGATGAAGCCCACCACCGTGTTGGCAAGCAGCGGCCGGAAGCGGCGCGCCACAGCATAGGCGCGCACTTCGCAGGTCTGCTGGTCCACGCCGAAATGCGCGTTCGCCGAAAGCGCACTGCCCTGCCCGGTTTCGAAATACATCACGTCGTCGCCCACCGTGCCGCGCTTGAGCGAAAGCGCCGCCTCGTGCGCCTCGGCCAGCAGCGCGAGCGAAATGCCGAAGCTCGCGTTGGCCTTCTCGGTGCCGGCAATGGACTGGAACACGAGATCGACAGGCGCGCCCTTTTCGATGGCCGCGATCGAGTTGGTGACGTGCGTCAGCACGCAAGTCTGCGTGGGTACGTTATAGCGCTGGCGGAACTCGTCCATCATGACGAGCAGCGTCGTGATGGCGGCGAGGCTGTCCGTAGCGGGATTAATGCCGATCACCGCGTCGCCACAGCCGTACATGAGGCCGTCGAGCATCGAGGCGGCAATGCCCTTGACGTCGTCGGTGGGATGGTTGGGCTGCAGGCGCACCGACATGCGGCCCGGCAAGCCGATCGTGTTGCGAAAGCGCGTAATCACCGGACGCTTGCGCGCCACGGTAACGAGATCCTGGTTGCGCATGAGCTTCGAAACGGCTGCGACCATCTCCGGCGTGAGGCCGTCGGTAATACGCAGCAGCGCGTCGGAATCCGTCGTGCCTGAGAGCAGCCAGTTGCGAAAATCGCCCACGGTAAGGTGCGCGATCTCGGCAAATGCCGCTTCGGAATGACCGTCCATGATGAGGCGTGTGATCTCGTCCTGTTCGTACGGAATCACGGCTTCGTTCAGGAACGTGCGCAGCGGCACTTGGGCCAACGCCATCTTCGCGGCCACGCGTTCCTCTTCGCTCGCCGCGGCCACGCCCGCGAGCTGATCGCCGGAACGCAGCGGGCTCGCCTTCGCGAGCAGCGTCTTCAGGTCGGCGAAGCGATAGGTGCGTGCGCCGATTGTCTCCGTATAGCTCATCGTCTTTGCTCCATCGTGCGAGCGCCGCACACGGGCAAATAGGCCGTGTGCGGCGCCGCGCGTCTTGCGGGTCGCTTACTCTTCGAGCAGCGCGTCGGCCGGTGCCGTCTCGCGCTGGCTGCGCGTGGCGAGGAAATACACGTAGCCGAGCGCCATGAACACTGCGAACACCAACGCCACTTCGAGGTTGAAGTACACCATCGTCGCGAGCGAAATCACGGCGGCAACGAGCGCGAACGCCGGGAAGAACGGGAACAGCGGCGCGCGGAACGGGCGCTCCATATTCGGGTCCGTACGGCGCAGCTTGAAGAGCGCCAGCATGCTCACGATGTACATGACGATAGCGCCAAACACCGACATCGTCACGATGTTCGCCGTAAGCGTCTGGCCGGCGAACTGGATCAGCTCGTCGCTATAGATGGCTGCAATGCCGATCACCCCGCCCGCCAGAATCGCACGATGCGGCGTCTTGAAGCGCGGATGCACCTTGGCGAGCCACTCGGGCAAATAGCCGGCGCGAGCCAGCGCGAAGATCTGCCGCGAGTAGCCGAGGATGATGCCGTGAAACGACGCGACGAGCCCGAACAGGCCGAGCCACACGAGCATGTGCATCCAGCCGCTGTGCTCGCCGACGATGTACTTCATGGCTTGCGGCAGCGGGTCGTTGATGTTGGAGAGCTTGGTCCAGTCGCCCGCGCCGCCGGCGAACACCATCACGCCGATCGCGAGCGCGACGAGCGTCAGAATGCCGGTGACGTACGCAATCGGAATGGAACGCTTCGGGTTCTTCGCTTCTTCGGCGGCCATGGCCACGCCTTCAATGGCGAGGAAGAACCAGATCGCGAACGGGATGGCTGCGAACATGCCGTGAAACGCGCCCATGCTGAAGTGATCGGCGCCGGCCCAGCCGCCCTTCGTGAAGTTTGACCATTCGAAGCCGGGCGAGACCACGCCCATGAACACGAACAGTTCGAAGATGGCGAGCAGCGTGACGAAAAGCTCGAAGGCGGCAGCTATCTGCACGCCTACGATGTTGAGCGCCATGAAGACAAGGTACGCGCCCATGGCCGCGTGCTTCGGTTCAAGGCCGGGAAACTGCACGTGCAGATACGCGCCAATGGCGAGCGCAATGGCAGGCGGTGCGAACACAAACTCCACAAGTGTCGCGGCCCCCGCGATGTAGCCGCCCACCGGACCGAACGCGTGCCGCGCGTAGGCGAACGGGCCGCCGGCATGCGGAATCGACGTGGTGAGTTCCGTGAAGCTGAAAATGAAGGTGGTGTACATCGCGGCGATGAAAATCGCCGTTACGACGAAACCCAGTGTGCCGGCGCTCGCCCAGCCATAGCTCCAGCCGAAATACTCGCCGGAAATGACGAGCCCCACCGCGATGCCCCACAGCTGCCACGTGCCCAGCGTCTGCTTCAGCTCATGATGCGTGACTTGCCCTACATGCTGGCCCTTCGACTCTGCTTTCATCGGAATCTCCCCTGACGTTGCGGCCCGGCGCCCCACGCGGACCGACAGCCTTGGGCGGATAGTAGAAAGCCATAAATAGAGGCGTTATCGAAAATCGGCAAAGGTGTGCTGCGCCGCCGTACCGCCGTGTTTTAAGGAGCGGCTGCTTACTGCGCGTCGCCCGGCCCTTCGATTTCGGCCTGCGCCTTGCGATCCACCGCATGACGCCAGCGCGCGCCGAACGTGAGGTTGTGCAGCCAGATGGTGAGTACGCCCATGAACGTTTCGTACGAGCCCGCTGCCGCGTAGGCGATGGGCACATGCAGGAACAGCGGGCCGAGCAGCGCGCCCATCGCGGGCGCCGAATAGGTGCCGAGCGTCAGGCCGAGCCGCGCGGGGTTCACGCCCATTGCTTCCTTCATGCCGGCGCGCCACGCTTCGAGCCGCCCTGCGGGCGCGCTCTGGTTCAGCAACGACTCGATGGCCTGCGGGCTGTCCAGTTGCCTCATTTGCGCGACGATGCGCTCGCGCTCGGTGCCGTCGGTGCCGCATTGTTCGAGTGCCGCGTCCACGATGCGCGCGAGTTCTTCCGGCGAGGGGTTTTCCGCCGCGAGTGCGTCGAGCCGTTCGCGCGTGGCGACATCCAGCACAATGCGCTCGGGCAATTTGCCTTCGCGTTCCAGCTTGCGATAGTTGTCCGCGAAATACTTCACCGACATGAGCCCCGTTGCTGCGGAGAGCATCACCGCGCCCGTGGAAAACAGCGCGCCGCCCGCGTGGTCGCCCACCGTGTGCGAGACCTCGTCGATGGAATTCGCCGCGAACAGCGCGAGCACCGCGACAGGCGCGAGCGTGGCGATGCGCTTGCGCATCTCGTCGTTGCTCATGCCTGCGCCGCGCAACGCGGAGAGTTCGGCACCTTCGGCCATCACGTCGTCGGCGGAGGCGGCGAGGAACTTCGCAAAGCCGCCCATGTGCAGCGCGTCCTGCACGACTTCCACCGTGGGCGCCATGACAGCAAGCGACGTGAGAATGGCGCGCGCGCCTTCGGAGGTGCGATTCGCGTCGTCGGCACTCAAGCGCCGCAACGCGTACTCGCGGCCGAACGTGTCCGCGAGCAGCGTGTCGAGCCGTGCGACGTCGGCCTGCGTGCGCGCATCGTGCTCGCCGCTGGACGCAGAAACGCTCAGTACGTCCGACGAAAAATCGCGAATGAGGTTGATTGGCGTGTCGAAGTCTTCGTCGTCGGCGAGCGCACCGCTCGACATCTGCGCGAGGACCGCGCCGCGAAAACCGTCTCGCGCTTGCGGGCCTGCTTTTTCGAGCGCGCGGCCCAACTGCTTGCCGCTCTCTTCACGCAGGCGTTCGAGGTCGCTCTCCAGCACCTTCGGGCGCGCACCCGCGCGCACGAGCCCCGGCAACCACGTCGTGACGAACTTGTGCTGCGAATGCGTCGCCACGTGGCGGATCGCGTCGAGCACAGCGTCCGGCGTCTGCGAGCAACGCACGAGATGCAGCGTGGCGCCCTGTGCATAGAGGCGTTCTACGATCTGTGCGGCCTCTGGATACATTTCAACGAGCGCCGCCATTTCCGTGGGCATTTCATCGCTGTCAGCATCAAACGATTCACGCTCGAAGTGGGCCTCGACGAATTCCTCGGCCTCGGGTCCGCTCGTCACACCGAGCGCATTCCACCGCTCGCGGCGCGTCTGCAACGCCTCGCGGGTTTGCGGCGGCAGCGCGGCCAGCACGTCGGCGGGTACGTTGAGCATGTGGCCGGCGTCGAACGACGTTTCGTGCTCGCCGTCGCGCGTTGCGATCTTGAAAGCGCGTGTCCATGCGGGACCACCCGACGCTTCATGCACCACGTGCAGGCCCGCACGCTGCTGCGGCGTCAGTGCGCCGACCCAGTCCAAAAGCGCATTGCGTTGTCCCCACTCGTCGTGCTCCCAGACCGCGCGCTCGTGCAGATGCGAGACCACGTCTTTCACGCGCTCGTCGCAACTCTTCATGCGCGGCATGACGCGACGCACGGTGTCGGCGCTGCGGCGAAAAAACGGTGCGCGTTCGTAGCCGAGCACGTACGCGATGTCGCGCGCGGAAAGCTTCACCTCGGCCGCATGGGCCGTAGAAAGCAATGTGATTGCGCGGCTCAGTTCCTCGCGGCCGGCAGCGGTATCGAAGGGCGGCGATGAAGGCGTCGGCAGAGCCTGTGGCTCGTGTGCCTCGTTTTCATCCTCGTCGCGCGAGCCACCAGCGATGGGAAATATCGGGCCGCGTGCGCCGGCGCCGATGGCAGCGAGACCGGTGTGCGGATCGATTGCGGTGTAACCCTTCGGCAAGCCGGTGTTCGCGTCGGCTTCGATCAGCGCGTAACGCGTCGTTCCGCTCGCTGCGTCGTAGCGCATTGCGAGGTAGGCGTCGGTGCCCGCCGGCTTCGCGAACTCGCCGCCGCCCGGCGCGGCGATACGCGCTTCCTTGCCGACCGCATAGCCCAGGCTCGATAGACGGACCATCGGCACGGTGCCCTGCTCATCGAGCAACGCACGGTTGGCGGCAGCACTTTCGCGCAACCGTGCGGCCCCCGTCCTGGAGGACGAAACGCTCGCACTGTTGGCCGCCATGCTGACGAAATGCGTGAGAACAGGAGATGGCTGTGGTGGCTTAGGTGGCTGTGGTGGTTTTGACCTGCTCGAGAGCGTGGCTGGCAACGCAGACGTGCGCCGAAGCGCTGAGGGCGCGTTCGCTGACCCCGCTTCTGCAACGTCCGCTCCTCGCACAACCGATTCACCGTCGCGCTGGCCGCGCGGACTTGGGCCGAGCGCCGAAAGCCCGGCGCCGGCCGCAGGCCGAGACATCGGCGCGGGCGGGGTGGCGCCGCCTCCCTCTGCGGAGAGGTTGCTATTGTTCTGCACCCCAACATTTTTTGCGGCATCGCCGCCCGAAGTCACTTTCACGCTGGATTCCTTACTGATGGTCGGGTGGTATGTCGCGACGTCTGCCTGCCGCGCGAATGCAACGCGGCCCGCGTGACGCCTCCATGCGTCACGCGAGCCGCCTCATGCACGCTCACCAGCCAAGCGGCAGGTGCGATGGCGCTGTGCCGGCAGATGTCAGAAATCGTTCTGCTGGTTCAGATCGCCGGCGCTCACGGTCACGTCGGACGACGAGAACGTGACGTTGCCGCCGTCGCCCGTTTGCCCCTTCACCGCATGGCCCGACAACATCGCGAGCGGATTGCCGCCGTCCTGCAGGCGCTCGATCTCTTTCGTCGCGCCGGAATTCAGCGTGACGTTGCCTTGCGAATCGATCACGCCCACCGAATCTCCGCTCTTGTTGTACAGGTTCCCGTTCGAGTCTTCCTGTAGATGCAGTGCCTCGCCACCGGCCTTCGAATTGATCTTCACGTCGTGCAAGCCCTGCCCGTTCGGTGCTCCGGTGCCGGTGGTGGACGGCTGGCCCGTGAAGTTGACCGGCGTGTACGGCGACGGAGACTGGCCTGTCGTGCTCGCGCCGCCCTGCTGCGGGAACTGCCCGGTATTCGGCTGATTGGTGGGCGTGCTCGCGCTGTTGCTGTCGGCGAGCAGCTTCTCGATGTCCTGAAGAATTTCTTCGGTGAAGCCTGCATTGTTCGACGCGCCGGTCTCGAAAGACGGTTGCGTTTGCGAATTCAGATATTGGGTTGTGATGGAGTTCGTGCTCATGGAGATCTCGCAAAGGTTGACACAGTGGGTCAGCAAGACAAACCAGACAATGAAAGACAGGCGGCCCGCGCAAGGACAACGCCCCATCGCATAGCGTAGAAACTGCCTGCGGCAAAGCGGTGCGCAACGCGAAGCCAGGTTTTGCGCTGCGAAACGTTTGATGCAGGCACGAGAGCAAGTGCCGCTCATTGCGGCCATACCTTCCATGCCGCATCGCGCATCCAATGCATCGATTCGTTCGCGCGTGCGCGTCTTCGCATGTCATACGCCAGCAACGCATCTCAGCAAGAGAATCGGGAACCGGCCTTGCGGACAGGCTGTGCACGCGTGCGCATGTACGCTGGCGCACATTCGCGTTTGCCGCATTTGCGCTCACTCACGATGCTCGATATTCAATGCGATCCTGTGGTGCTCGGCGTACTGCTCTCGATCTTCGCGACGGGGCTGCGTATCGGCGCACACGCGGAGCTTGAAGATCTGCTTATCGTGTTGCGCCTGCTGCATCCGAAGCAGGCTGCCGTGGACATCTGCGAGGTGCGTTTGCTGATCGCAAGGCACCGCTGGGTAGATGCCTTGAGACTGCTGCGGCAAATGGAGGAACAAGGCAACGGTTCGCCCGTCGTGTGGGCGCTCCAGGGCTGGTGCCTCTACGTGATGCGCGATACGGACTGGCGGCGCTGCGTGTCCGCTGTGCTGCGCGCGGGCGACCCCACGGCACTCGCCATTACGGCCCGATTCCTCGAAGTACCCGAGGCTGGCGACGCCACCGCCGAGCGCATCGCCGACGCGATGGAGCGCGGCCGCCGCGTCGGCGCACGCCTCGTGCAGCGCTGGTAACGCGCGCACGCATCGACATTTCAGCGCTCCCCGCAACGTTGCGCGCTCGCCTTCGCTAGAATCATCCGCGAACGCAGCGCCGTATCGCATGCTGCCGATACCGGCATTCACCGCAGCGCATCATTGGTGCACCGCACCGAACGGGGATCCCTCCATGACGGACAAGAGCAACACGAGGAACGCAAGCGCATTTCGTCCTGCCCTCGAACGGGCGCTGGGTCATTCGCTCGACTATCTGGAGGCGCTCGACGAAAGCCCCGTGGCTGCAAGGGCCAGCCTCTCCTCTTTGCGCGAACGTCTGGCAAAGCCGCTCGGCGACGAAGGCGTGGCCGCTGAACGCGTGATCGACGATCTCGTGAAAGACACGGCAGGCGGCATCGTAGGCAGCGCGGGAGGCCGATTCTTCGGGTGGGTGATTGGTGGATCGTTGCCGGCTGCGCTCGCGGCCGACTGGCTCACGAGCGCCTGGGACCAAAACGCCGCGTCGTTTTCGTGCGCGCCCGCCGAGGCCGTAGTGGAAGAAGTGTGCGGCGCGTGGCTCAAGGAACTGCTCGGATTGCCGGCGCAGGCGAGCTTCGGCCTGACGAGCGGCTGCCAGATGGCGCATGTCACGGCGCTTGCGTCCGCGCGTCATGCGTTGCTCGCGCAACGCGGCTGGGACGTGGAACGCGACGGCCTGTTCGGTGCGCCCGCCATCCGCCTGCTGAGCAGCGATCAATTGCACGGCAGCATCTCGCAAGCCACGCGGCTGATCGGCATGGGAACGGGCGCGGTACAGACCTTGCCCTGCAACGACACGGGGCGGCTCGACGCAGCGGTGCTCGAAGCGGCCCTGCAACAGGCGCCCGATGCACCGACCATCGTGCTGCTACAGGCGGGCGATCTCAACATCGGCGCCTACGATTGCTTCGCGGAACTCATTCCGCTTGCGCACCGGTACGGCGCGTGGGTGCATGTGGATGGCGCCTTCGGCTTGTGGGCGAACGCGAGTCCCCGTTACAGGCACCTGCTCGCGGGCGTCGAACACGCAGATTCGTGGACCACGGACGGCCACAAATGGCTCAACGTCCCCTACGACAGCGGATACGCGTTCGTCGCACATCCCGATGCGCACCAGCGCACCATGGGCTACCAGGCGAGCTACATCAGCTACAACGAACAGGTGCGCGAGCAGAAAGATTGGAGTCCGGAATGGTCTCGCCGCGGGCGGGGCTTTGCTACTTACGCCGCGCTACGGCAATTGGGCCGCGGCGGCGTGGCGAACCTGATCGAACGTTGCTGCGAAGCGGCGCATGCGATCGTGATGGGCGTTGCAGCGCTGCCCGGCACTCAACTCATGTGGGAGCCGCAAATCAACCAGGGGCTCGTGCGCTTCCTGCATCCCAAGCCAAACGCAACGCAAAGCGATCACGACCAGTGGACCGACGCCGTGACGGCCGCCGTGCTCGCGAGCGGCGAAGCGCTGTTCAGCAACACGACATGGCGCGGCAAACGGTGTATGCGCACATCGGTCTGCAACTGGCAGACGGACGAGCATGACGTGAAGCGATCGATTGCCGCGGTGGCCGCCGCATTGCGGCAACTTCGCGGATGAGCCCACACGATAGGCATCGGCGCGCTTCGGTGCACGTCAAAGCACCTTCGTCGCCGAATGCCACAACTGCATCAATTCGTCGAACTGCGTGATGAGCTCGTAGCTCAAGAGAAAGGCGAACATGTAGCCGGGGCCGGGAAAGCGCTCCACGCTGTGAAGAATGGGCCGTGCGAGGCGCGCCCTCAGCATGTCGCGCGTGAGCACCCACGTGATGACAATACCGATCACTGCGCCCGCGATCACGTCGGTGGGATAGTGCAGACCGAGATACACACGTGGCGCACAGATGAACACCGCGGTGTAGATCAGCGCCAGCGTACCGATGCCTCGCCACACGAGGAAGATACCCGTGGCTATGGCGAACCACAGCATGGCGTGATCGCTCGGAAACGAGCTCCACGTTCTCATCACGCTATCGCCCAGCCCCACGGCAGGGAAGTTCAGATGCAGGCTCGTGTCGTAGATAGGCCGCTCGCGAAACGGGAGCGCGTGGGCGAGAAGCCGGCCCGTCATGAGCGCAATGAACCCGCTTGCGATCGTGGCCACCACCATTTCGCGCGCCCATTCGCGGCGCTCGCCGGGCGTGAACCAGATCCACCACAGCGCGGCAATCAGCATGAGGCCCTTGAACAGATACAGAGCCGCGATCGTTCTGATTGCGTGGTTGATTATCGCGGAGTGGGCTGCGTGGTTGACGATGAAGGTTTGAACTGCTGTATCGAAACCGCTCACTTTGACGTCCTGAGTTGCAATGGAAAATAAACGAGGTCTTGTTCTCGTGTTTTCCTCTCGCTGTCCCCGTCAGAAGATTGCGCGTTCGCTGCTGCATTGCGCAACCGTGGCGCGTACAGAGCGCCGTGTGGTGAGGGACGATGATACGGTCAAAGCCCTAGCCAGCAGGCATAAAAATCGTAACGGGGGGTAACGGGAGCGAAGCGGGACAGCAAGCGGCGCACCAGAAAGCCGCAAAGAGGCCGATTGACCTGCATCAAAGGGGCCCGATACCGGCCGCGTAGCGTGTTCGTAGTCGCGCCTTATATTGAGAGCGGCGGGCATTCGAGCCGCTGCGTGCATCGCACTTGCCGGAACGGCGATACCCTCTTTGCGGATTTGAGATATGCGGATACGTGCACTGTTGAGCCTGTTGCTGCTGGCAATCGTCGTGGTGCTGCCTGGGTGCGGCTACAACGCCATCCAGACCGAGGACGAACAGGTGAAGGCGAGTTGGTCGGAAGTGCTGAATCAGTACCAGCGCCGCGCAGACCTCGTGCCTAATCTCGTCAACACGGTGAAGGGATACGCAAATCAGGAAAAAAATGTGCTCACGAGCGTAACCGAGGCACGCGCGAAGGTGGGTTCCATTCAAGCGACGCCCGGCCTTATTTCGGATCCCCAGGCGTTCGCCAAATTCGAAGCTGCACAAGGACAACTCACGTCGTCTCTCTCCAGACTGCTAGTGGTGTCGGAGAACTACCCGCAACTCAAATCGGACGCGAATTTCAGAGACTTGCAGGCGCAGCTCGAAGGAACGGAAAACCGCATTGCCGTCGCGCGGAATCGGTATATCAAAGCGGTGCAGGCGTACAACGTCACGATCCGGTCGTTTCCCAGCAATCTCACCGCAAAAGCTTTCGGCTATCAGGAGCGGCCCAATTTCTCGGTGAGTAATGAAGCCGAGATTTCGAAGCCGCCGCGCGTGGACTTTGGCACCCCGCCAGCGCCAGCGGGCGGAGCATCCAATTGAACGTCGTTCGTCTCGCGATTGCACTCGTCGTCGCGTTGCTCGTCCTTGTCGGTGTGCCCGCTCACGCCGACGCACCGGTGCCCGCGCTAACTGCGCGCGTCACCGACGAAACGGCTACGCTCACCAGCGAGCAAAAGGCCACGCTCGAACAGTCGCTTAAAGGCTTCGAAGCCCAAAAGGGGGCGCAGATCGCCGTGCTGATCGTTCCTACCACTGCGCCCGAGACGATCGAGCAGTACTCGATTCGCGTGGTCGAGCAGTGGAAACTCGGCCGCAAGAACGTGGACGATGGTGTCCTGCTCATCGTGGCGAAGAACGATCGCACGCTGCGCATCGAGGTCGGCTATGGCCTTGAAGGCGCGCTCACGGATGTCACGAGTAACCGCATCATCAACGAGACCATCGTACCGCGCTTCAGGCAGGGCGATTTCTACGGCGGTATCTCGGCGGGTGTCGACAGCATCATGCGTGTCGTGAGCGGCGAGCCCTTGCCGGCACCGCCCGCCCAGAAGCGCAGCGCCGACGGCAACGGGCGTTTGCTGCCCGTACTCTTCCTGCTGACCGTGGTCGCCGGCGGCATCTTGCGCGCGATATTGGGCCGGCTTCCGGGGGCGGTGGTAACGGGCGGCGCAATCGGCTTCCTCGCCTGGCTGCTTTCCGGCGCGATGCTCATCGCCGTCGTGGCGGGTGTAATTGCGCTGCTGTTCACGCTGCTGGGCAGCGGCATGGGCGCATACGTGGGTGGACGCTCCATCGGTGGTGGAAGGTTTGGGGGCGGTTCGAATCGCGACATCTTTCGCGGCGGTGGTGGCGGATTCGGTGGCGGCGGCGCCTCGGGCAGGTGGTAGCAATGGACGTCAAGCGCCTTCTCAGGCATCTCTTCATGACGCGCTGGCGAGTCAACGCAGCGTTTCCCCGTTCATCGCTGCTTGTGATCGAGAAAGCTGTGCACGAGAGCCATCAGACCCATGTGGGCCAGATCCGTTTCGCCGTAGAAGGGGCATTGCATAGCGGGGCGCTGCTCAAAGGCCAGTCGGCCCGCGAACGCGCAATCGACGTGTTTTCCGAACTACGTGTCTGGGACACCGAGCACAACAACGGAGTACTGATCTATTTGCTTCTGGCAGATCGCGACGTGGAGATCATCGCCGACCGCGGCATCGACGCCAAAGTCGATCGCGAAGAGTGGGAGACCATCTGTCACGCCATGGAATCGGAGTTTCGGCGCGGAAACTACCAGCTCGGTGTGATGGGGGGAATTGCGCTGGTCACACAACTGCTGAAGACGCACTTTCCGGCTCATCGTCCTCCGCGCGAAGAATTGCCGAGTTCACCGGTGGTGCTTTGACGCGTTCAGGTAATCTGGATACCTGACGATATGCGTTACTCGAGTAACGTGATCTCGATTCGCTCCTTTCCTTTCCCCGTATTTTTTCGTTTGAGCTTCAGGGCGCCAACTTCGCCCGTCGATTTCGGATGCGTGCCGCCGCACGCCATCGTGGCAAAGCCCTCCACCTTCCAGTAGCGACGCTGCGCTTCGACATCGCTGAAATTGGTCACGATAGCCAGATCGCGCTTCGTCAAATCCAACGCGGCCTGTTCGATCTCGGGAAATAGCGGCGAGACGCTCTCATCGCTCGCGAAGTCGATGCGTGCCTTGTCTTGCGCAATATGCGCACCAATGCGCTCGATACCCGGCCTGAGTCGATACACGAGTTGCAGCACCATTTCGGCTGCGAAGTGCAAACGCATCAGCCGGTAGCGACGTTCCCAGTCGATTCGCCACGTCACTCGGTCGCCCACTTTGAGCGAATGCTCAGGTGGAAGGGTGTAGATGATTTCGAGGCCTATCTTTTCGGCCTTGATGACGGGATAGACGCCAAGCCAACCCGAGTCGCTTTCCTGACCGCCTGAGGCGGCGAAAAAAATCGTCGCCTCCACCTGGACCTGCTTGCCGTTCGCGTAGCTCACCACGGTATCTAACGTGGTTCGATAGGGCTCGTCCCAGAATACTTTGCGCGTCATGACTGGGTCTGTTCTTGTGAAAGGGAGAGACAGCGTAGCCAGGGACGGGTGGTGTGGCTTGTACGATCTTGCGGCCCCGCCAGGCTCACCAACGAGTTCACGAATTCCATGGCGAATCGTTCATACCGGCAGGACGCGCACGGGAGGAGCCACGAGCATGCTGCAGACACAGATCGCATTGCAAATGCTGCTGAATGCCATCGCTCGCCGCCCGGCCCGTCCTGCAGCCACGCATGTAGCCGCGGCTACCACTGCCAGTCCGCCCCCCGCCACGAAGGAGAGCAAGATGCCGAGCGAATTCGATTTTCTTGACAAGCACTACGATAAAACGGACATCCCCGAGGTCGCCGCACAGTCCGCGCGGGAGCGGTTCGGCAACTATCCCGTCGCACGCACGAGCACGGTCATATACGGCATCGACTGGGAAACGCTTGTCGATTCGATTATCAAAGCCGTCGACAACTATTCGTACGGCGCAATCTTCAACACATCGGCATTCGCGTATCTCGGCCAGTACAACGGCGCGCCGCAGTGGAACATCGTCCTCACCGGATTGAAATACGTGAACGCCACGATCAAGGTGGTCGGCTCGACGCCGACGTACACCATCGAGGACTACGACAACGGAACGATCGTGGTCAACGCACAGGTCGCGGGCAACAATCCGCCGATGCTCGGCGATATCGTGCATTTGCAGGCTGCGATCGGTAACTACATCGGGACGGTGCAGTTGAAGAATTGAAGACAGGGACGGCGTTGTTGTTGTGGGGCGCGAGATGTGCGATTGGGGTGCGATTCAGATGCCCAGTCGGGCTTGCTGCGAAGCTGTGGATGATTGCCAATGAAAAGACCCATAAGTCTCTCGACTTATGGGTCTCGGTTTCTTGCGTTATGAGGCTATCTACAGACACCCTCAAACATCAATATTCCCCGCCCTCAACGCATTCGACTCGATAAACGCCCGACGCGGCTCCACGTCGTCGCCCATCAGCGTCGTGAAGATGCCGTCCGCCGCAATCGCATCCTCAATCTGCACGCGCAGCAGGCGCCGCACGTTCGGGTCCATCGTCGTTTCCCAGAGCTGTTCGGGGTTCATCTCGCCAAGGCCCTTGTAGCGCTGCTTCGAGACGTTGCGCTCCGCGTCCGTCATCAGCCACTTCATGGCGCTCTTGAAGTCGTTCACGGCCATGCTGCGCTCGCCGCGTTTGATGACTGCGCCCTTGCCGATCAAACCCTTGAACGTGTTGGCCGTATTCAGAAGTTGCTGATAGTCGGCGGTCAGCAGGAATTCCTCGTCGATCACCGTGACCTTCACGTTGCCGTGATGGCGCCGCTCCACGCGCAGCGAGCGCAGTTCGCGCACCTGGTCGTACATGGGCACCACGCTGACTTCGGGCTTCAGCGGGTCGTCGCGCAAAGCGATTTCAAGCGCCTGGGCCGATGCCTGGGTGGACGCCTCGCTCGTGAGGTCGATGGCCACGCCGTCCATCACGGCCTCGAGCGCGCGCTCGTCATAGAGACGGCTCAGACGATTCACCACCGCGCGTGCGAGCAGGTATGACCGCGCCAGTTCGCCCAGCGCGTCGCCTGCGATCGGCGTGCCGTTTTCGGTGGGCAGCAGTTCCGATCCGTTCAACGCCACTCTGAGCATGTGTGCGTTGAGTTCGGCATCGTCCTTCAGGTATTGCTCGTCTTTGCCGGCCTTGAGCTTGTAGAGCGGCGGCTGCGCGATATACACGTAGCCGCGCTCGATCATGTCCGGCATCTGGCGATAGAAGAACGTGAGCAGCAGTGTGCGAATGTGCGCGCCGTCCACGTCAGCGTCGGTCATGATGATGATGCGGTGGTAGCGCAGCTTCTCGAGGTTGTAGTCTTCCTTGCCGATGCCGCAGCCCAGCGCGGTGATCAGCGTGACGATCTGCTCGGAAGACAGCAGCTTGTCGTAGCGCGCCTTCTCGACGTTGAGCACCTTGCCGCGCAGCGGCAGGATTGCCTGGAACTTGCGGTCGCGGCCCTGCTTGGCCGAGCCGCCTGCGGAGTCGCCCTCCACGATGTAGATCTCCGACTTCGCCGGATCTTTCTCCTGGCAGTCCGCGAGCTTGCCGGGCAGACCCACGCCGTCCAGCACGCCTTTACGGCGCGTCATTTCGCGGGCCTTGCGTGCGGCGTCGCGCGCGCGTGCGGCGTCCACGATCTTGCCGCAGATGATCTTCGCGTCGTTCGGCGTTTCGAGCAGGAACTCTTCCAGCGCCTTCGCGACCACTTCCTCAACGGGCGCGCGCACTTCGGACGAAACGAGTTTGTCCTTCGTCTGCGAGCTGAACTTCGGCTCGGGCACCTTCACGGAGAGCACGCACGAAAGGCCTTCGCGCATGTCGTCGCCGGAGGTTTCCACCTTCGCCTTCTTCGCGACTTCGTTGTCCGCGATGTACTTGTTGATGACGCGCGTCATCGCAGCACGCAGGCCGGTCAGGTGCGTGCCGCCGTCGCGCTGCGGAATGTTGTTCGTGAAGCACAGCACGTTCTCGTTGTAGCTGTCGTTCCACTGCATGGCCACTTCCACGCCCACGCCGTCTTTTTCGCCGTTCACGTGGAAGATCGTGGGATGCAGCACCTGCTTCGTCTTGTTGATGTACTCCACGAAGCCCTTCACGCCGCCCACGAACGCGAAATCGTCTTCCTTGCCGCTGCGCTGGTCGGTAAGGCGGATGCGCACGCCGTTATTCAGGAACGACAGCTCGCGAATGCGCTTGGCGAGAATGTCGTAGTGGTATTCGACGTTGCCGAAGATGGCCTCGTCGGCCATGAAGTGCACTTCGGTGCCGCGGTTTTCGGTTTCGCCGACGTACTGCATCGGCGAGACGCGCTCGCCGTTCACTTCTTCGATCACGCGGTTCTGTGCGATGCCGCGGTGGAATTCCATGAAGTGCTTCTTGCCGCCGCGGCGCACGGTGAGGCGCAGCCAGCTGGACAGTGCGTTCACGCACGACACGCCCACGCCGTGCAGGCCGCCCGACACCTTGTAGCTGTTCTGGTCGAACTTGCCGCCCGCGTGCAGTTCCGTCATCACGATTTCGGCGGCGCTGCGCTTCGGGTCGTGCTTGTCGTCGAGCTTGATGTCGGTGGGAATGCCGCGGCCATTGTCCTGCACGGAAATGGAGTTGTCCGCGTGAATGATCACGTGGATGTCGTTGCAGTGGCCGGCCAGCGCTTCGTCGATGGAGTTGTCGAGCACTTCGAACACGAGGTGGTGCAGACCGGTGCCGTCCGACGTATCGCCGATATACATCCCCGGGCGCTTGCGGACCGCCTCCAGACCCTCGAGGATCTGAATGGAGGAGGCGCCGTAGCTGTTGTCGGGTTGCGTATTGTTCAGTTCACTCATGGAATTTTCCGGTTCTGCGTCACTGCCAGTGTTGCTGCTCGATACGTTTCAAAAAGCCATAAAAACGCCAAAGGGGCGCTGCGCCCCCTGGTGTTCTTGTTTTTTTGCGGCGTCAGATGCGCATTGGCATCACCACGTATTTGAACTGTTCGTTCTCTGGAATGGTGATGAGCGCGCTGGAGCTGGCATCGCCCAGGCTTACCTGCAGCATGTCGACCTTCAGGTTCGCGAGTACGTCGAGCAGGTACGTGACGTTGAACCCGATGTCGATGGTGTCGCCTTGATAGGCGATCTCCAGTTCTTCCTGCGCCTCCTCCTGGTCCGCGTTCGTGGACATGATCTTCAACTGGCCCGGCTGCATGATGCAGCGCACGCCCTTGAACTTGTCCGACGTGAGAATGGCCGCGCGTTGCAGCGAATGCTGCAGTTCTTCGCGGCCAATCAGGAACGTGTTCTTGTGCGACTTCGGAATGACGCGCTGGAAGTCGGGGAACTTGCCTTCCACGAGCTTCGACACGAGCTCGACCTGGCCGAAGGTGAACTTGACCTGGGTCTGCGCGATGTCGATTTTCAGCGTGTCGTCGATGTCTTCGAGCAGGCGCTGGAGTTCGAGAATCGTCTTGCGCGGAATGATGACTTCCTGACGCGGGAACGCGCCCTCGATCTTCATCGACGAGAACGCGAGGCGGTGGCCGTCGGTCGCGACTGCCATCAGCTGGTCGCCGTCCACCACGAGCAGCATGCCGTTCAGGTAGTAGCGGATGTCCTGCTGCGCCATGGCGAAATACACCTGGCCCAGCAACTGGCGGAACGTTTTTTGCGGAACCGTGAGGCTCGCGCCGAAGTCTTTGGCTTGCGCGACCGTAGGGAACTCGTCCGCGGCGAGCGTCTGCAGCGCGAAACGGCTCTTGCCCGATTGCACGGTCAGACGCTTGTCCGACAGCGACAGGCTTACTTCGCCGCCCGGCATGGCGCGCAGGATGTCGAGCAGCTTGCGCGCAGCCACCGTGGTTGCGATGGAATCGCTGCCTACGCCGAAATCGGCGCGCGTGGTGATCTGGAGTTCGAGGTCCGTGGACAGGAACGACACATCGGAACCGGTTTTGGTAATCAGCAGATTGGCGAGGATCGGCAACGTGTGGCGGCGTTCGACAATGCCGCTCACCGTTTGCAGCGGCCTGAGGAGGTTATCGCGTTCGGTCTTGACCAGTTGCATAGAGTTCCTTCGTTGATGTGACGGCCTGCGCGTCTCGCCCGGCTCGTCACCGCGCGGCCCCGGTCCCCGCCGGCGCCTGCGTGCAGTACCGGCCTCGGCGTGAAAATCCCGCCCGCGACCGCCGGGCGGTTAAACCTGTATTGTGCCTTAAAACGGAACCACTTCCCCAAAATGGGGGTGTTCTGCGAAATAAACAGAGCTGGGCTGCACGGCCTGGCCACCCCGTCTCACCGCCCTTCCCGCATGCGTTTTCACGGTACTGCCTGGCCGGGCGGCAGACCCGGTTGCAGGCGCGATTGAGGTGCAATTGAGGCGCAATTTGCAACAGTGGCAACCGGTCCTGCTATCCCTTCAACGTCTGTTCCAGCACATGCAGTTCGTGATTGAGCTGGGCGTCCTTGCTGCGCTCGTCGGCGATCTTGCGCACGGCGTGCAGCACGGTCGTATGATCGCGCCCGCCGAACAGCTCGCCGATCTCGGGCAGGCTCTTCTGCGTCAGCTCTTTCGCGAGGTACATGGCGATCTGCCGCGGCCGCGCGATGTTCGCCGGACGCTTCTTCGAGTACATGTCCGCGACCTTGATGCTGTAGAAATCGGCCACCGTCTTCTGGATGTTTTCCACCGAAATCTGCCGGTTCTGCACCGTGAGCAGGTCTTTCAGCGCTTCCTTGGTGAGTTCGATCGAGATCTCGCGGCCGTGGAACTTCGAGTACGCGAGGATCTTGCGCAGCGCGCCCTCCAGCTCGCGCACGTTCGAGCGCAGATGCTTGGCCACGAAGAACGCGACGTCCTCGTTCAGGCTCACGCCTTCCGACTGCGCCTTGCGCATCAGGATCGCCACGCGCATCTCGAGCTCGGGCGGCTCGATGGCAACGGTCAGGCCTGAATCGAAACGGGAGATCAGGCGGTCGTCGATGCCGGAAATCTCTTTCGGATACGTATCGCTGGTGATGATCACCTGCGCCTTGTTGGCCACCAGCGCCTCGAACGCGTAGAAGAACTCTTCCTGCGTGCGCGACTTGCCCGAGAAGAACTGGATGTCGTCGATCAGCAGGAGGTCGAGCGAATGGTAGTAGCGCTTGAAATCGTCGAACGCCTTGCGCTGATACGCCTTCACGACGTCGGACACGTACTGCTCCGCATGGATGTAGCGGATGCGCGCGCCGGGCTTGTCCATCAGCAGCTGGTTGCCGATGGCGTGAATCAGGTGAGTCTTGCCGAGCCCCACGCCGCCGTACAGGAAGAGCGGGTTGTACGAGATGCCCGGGTTGTCCGCCACCTGGATCGCGGCGGCGCGGGCGAGCTGGTTCGCCTTGCCGGTCACGAAGTTGTCGAAGGTGAGCACGGGGTTCAGCTTGGAGCGCTCGTAGGTGGGATCGGCTTCATTGCTGGCCGCGCCCGCCGCGGCGCCGCCCGGGCGCCATGTACGGCGTGCCGCCGCGGCTTCGTTGGCGTCGAGGCTGGGGAGGTCGAGATCTGCGGCGTCGTCGGCGATCTGGTTTGCACCGTTGCCGGCCGTTGCCACCTGGGCGACCTGGGCTGCGGCGTGAGCCGCATGAGCGGCCTGCACGGCGCCGACGGCGGACTCCACGGCAGCCGCGCCCGGCCCTGCCGCGGTACCAAGCGGCCCAAGCGGCCCGAGCGGGGCACGTGGCGCCGCGGGCGGCCGCACGCCCCCCTTGGGATCGAGGACGAACTGGACATCGATTGGCGCCTGCCAGAACTCGCGCGCGAGATCGGCGATACGACCGGAAAACTGGCTCTTGACCCAGTCGAGCTTGAAACGGTTCGGCGCGGCAATGCGCAGCGTATTTGCTGCGGCGTCGAAGGCGACCGGGGCCAACGGTTTTATCCACGTCACGTACTGCTGGGGCGTCAATTCACGCTCCAGCAGTGCGGAACAGTGTTGCCAGAAATCGTTCATCAAGTTGCGTCGTTTTGTATGCACCGCCTCCGTCTGCTGCCTTCGTCGCGCGAACACAACGAGGCCCGGGCAGCAGGCGGACAACGCCCCGCCGGGCCCGCGCAGCAAGCGTTTGCGCAAGCGGGCCAAGCCGGAGCGTGGTGCAGGATTCTTGGGATCAAGGCGAGATTCTACCGCCAAAATGCAGGGGGAAGCGAGTTATCCACAGGGCCGGATCAAGGCCCGGCGCGGGGGGTTCAGGAAGGGCTCCGGCCTTTCGGGGCCATCTCGCAGCCGCCTGGACGGCTGCTGAAGTCGCGGCCTAAGCTATTGACGACCAAGAGAAAACCGGCTTAAATAGCGGGTTCCGCGAAAACCAAATCCCTTGACCTGCCGGTTGTCGCCTTGTGTGGCCGGTGTTAACACTGATTAGCGCTGGTCATGCTGGTTATCGGCTGGTCGTAGCGTGAAATGCACGCGTGAGATGCGGCTGCCCATGCAGCCTTCCATGCGATTACCCGCAGCGATGTCCGCGCGGTGGATCCCGGCGAGCAGGCCGGCAACCGACTCTCGACAAGTGAGATCAACATGAAACGTACTTTCCAACCTTCCGTGACGCGCCGTAAGCGCACCCATGGCTTCCGCGTTCGCATGAAGACCGCGGGCGGCCGCAAAGTGATCAACGCCCGCCGCGCGAAGGGCCGCAAGCGCCTCGCCGTCTAAGGCGCGCTGCGAGCGGATTGCGCGCCGGTTCCGGCACTCGCGCCAGCGCGAAACCGGATCTGCGCGCCGCATCAGGCCCAGTTCCGTTGCAAGCGCAAGCCGCCTTTCCCAAAGCCGCAAGGCTGCTGAAAACGGATGAGTTCTCATCCGTTTTTCGTTTGCGCCCGTGGCGCCGTTCGGCGCACTTCGTGGTGTACGGCCGGCCCACCGGCAACGAAGCGCGCCTCGGCCTCGTGATCGGCAAGAAGTTCGCGCCGCGCGCGGTCACGCGCAATCTCGTGCGCCGTATTGCGCGCGAGATGTTCCGGGTGCGGCGCGCCGAGTTCGGCGGATGGGACGTGCTGCTACGTCTGCATACGCGCATCGACCGCAAGGCTTTGCCGAGTGCGTCCTCGCCGCCGCTGAAAGCGTTGTGCCGCACCGAGATCGGCATGCTGCTCGACAAGGCCGCTCGCGAGATCGCAAAGCGCGAAGCACAGGCGGCGCCGCAGGAGAGCCAGCCGGCGTCGGGCGAGGCCGCGCAAACGGTGCGGCCCGCAGAGCCTGGTGCGGCAGGCACGGCCGGCGCCTCGGGCACCGGCAAGACAGCGCCGGCGTGACCATGACCGCGAACGATGTAACCGACCTGCTACGATCCAGGCCAAGCGCGAACGCTGCCACTGCAATGGCCGTCGCCGCACGAACGCCGACCGCTCCCGCATGCCGAAGGCGCCCTCGGCTAAACCGGGGTAACCAGCGGGGCAGACAGCTCGCTATCCGCTCCACTTCGCGGCTTCACCTTGCCGCACTGCCATGCAAACGGTACTGATCGCATTACTGCGCTTCTACAAGATTGCCGTGAGTCCACTGCTCGGCAACCGGTGCCGCTTTTACCCCTCCTGTTCCGACTACGCGCGCGAAGCAATCCAGTATCATGGCGCCGCGCGTGGTACTTACCTCGCGGCAAGGCGTCTGTGCCGGTGCCATCCGTTTTCCGCGGGCGGCATCGATCTGGTCCCGCCACCTACTTCCCAAAGCGCTGACGCGCCACGCCATCGACACTGAGACAACGCATGGATATCAAACGCACCGTCCTATGGGTCATCTTCTTCATGTCAGCGGTCATGCTGTTCGACAACTGGCAACGCGACCATGGACGCCCGTCGATGTTCTTCCCGAGCGCGACGCCCACCCAGACCGCTGCAAGCGGAGCCTCCGGCGCCGCTGCGGCGTCGGCCACGCCGGAAGCCGGGCAGGCACTGCCGGCCGCCAGCGGCGCCGCACCCGCGAACACGGCGCCGGCCGCGCAGGCGCAGCTCGTGCATTTCCGCACCGACGTCTATGACGGCGAGATCGACACGCGCGGCGGCACGCTGGCCAAGCTCTCGCTCGTGAAGGAAGAAGACGGCAAGCCGAACCAGTACATCACGCTCTTCGACCACACGAAGGACCACACGTATCTGGCCCGCACGGGTCTCCTGGGCGGCGACTTCCCGAACCACAACGACGTCTTCACGCCGGCCGCTGGTCCGCGCGAGCTCACCGGCAACGCGAATTCGTTCCAGCTGAGCTTCGAGTCGCCCGTGAAAGGCGGTGTGAAGGTCGTGAAGACGTACACGTTCACGCGCGGCAGCTACGTGATCGGTGTGGACACGAAGATCGACAACGTCAGCACTGCGCCCGTCACGCCGACGCTCTACATGGAACTGGTGCGCGACAGTCAGCCCGTGGAAACGCCGCGCTTCTCGCACACGTTCATCGGACCGGCGGTCTACACGAACGAGCATCACTTCCAGAAGATCTCGTTTAGCGACATCGACAAGAACAAGCAGGACTACGCGAGCTCGTCGGACAACGGCTGGGTCGCGATGGTGCAGCACTACTTCGCGACCGCGTGGATACCGAAGCAAGGCGCGAAGCGTGACATGTACGTCGAGAAGATCGACCCGACGCTGTACCGCGTGGGCGTGAAGGAGCCGGTGGCGACCATCGCGCCGGGGCAGTCGGCCGACGTGTCGGCACGCCTGTTCGCCGGTCCCGAAGAAGAGCGCATGCTCGAGGGCATCGCGCCTGGCCTCGAACTCGTGAAGGACTACGGCTGGGTCACGATCATCGCGAAGCCGCTCTTCTGGCTGCTCGAAAAGATTCACAGCGTGGTGGGCAACTGGGGCTGGGCGATCGTGCTGCTCACCGTGCTCATCAAGGCCGTGTTCTTCCCGCTTTCGGCGGCGAGCTACAAGTCGATGGCGCGCATGAAGGAGATCACGCCGCGCATGCAGGCGCTGCGCGAACGCTTCAAGAGCGACCCGCAGAAGATGAACGCCGCGCTGATGGAGCTCTACAAGACCGAGAAGGTCAATCCGTTCGGCGGCTGCCTGCCGGTGGTGATCCAGATTCCGGTGTTCATTTCGCTGTACTGGGTGCTGCTCTCGTCGGTGGAAATGCGCGGCGCGCCGTGGGTTCTGTGGATTCACGACCTCTCGCAGCAGGACCCGTACTTCATCCTGCCGGTGCTGATGGCCATCTCGATGTTCCTGCAGACGAAGCTCAACCCCACGCCGCCGGACCCCGTGCAGGCCAAGATGATGATGTTCATGCCGATCGCCTTTTCGGTCATGTTCTTCTTCTTCCCTGCCGGCCTCGTGCTGTACTACGTGGTGAACAACGTGCTTTCCATCGCGCAGCAGTGGTACATCACGCGCATGATGGGTCAGAAGAAGAAGGCGGCCTGATCGTCGCACGCGTCGCAAAAAAAGCCGCCCGGCTATCAAACCGGGCGGCTTTTTCTTTTGGCTCGTCGCGGCGCCGTCGCGCTAGCCTGGGCGGCCAACCGCGTGCCAGTTCGAGCCAGCCAGCTTCCGCCGCTCAGCTTTTGCCGGCGTTGCCGTAGAACTCCGAAATGAGTTCTTCCACGAGATAGCGATGATGCGGCGACAGCGCTTCGATCTTCGACGCCAGTTCCAGTGCTTCGGGCGAGAGCGGATACTTTTCGTCGCGGGGCCGTGGCTTCGGCACTGTTGTCGAGCCCGCGCTGCCCGAGGGCGGTCCGTAGTGCAGCCAATGCAGATCGACACTCAGCCATTCAGCGAGCGTGCGGAGTTTGTCTTCCTTTGGAATCGTGCGTCCGGTCAGCCACTTGTGGGCCGTTTGCGGCGATACTGGCTCACCGTGATAGCGCAGGTTGAAATGCATGGCGAGGTCAGTACCGCCGCGAAGCTTTTCGGGCGCGCGCTTCATCGCGAACTTGAGTCGTTCGGTAAAAGCGGCTTTTTCTTCGGGCGTTGGCATGGCGCGATTGTGCAATCCGCCTCATATGGTGCTAACAACCAGCCAGGCTATATTTAGTGCATTTACGCTATATATAGCCTGATTTGACGATTCTTTGATGCAAACTGGATTCAACTGGCCAACCCTCGCCGAGCCTTGCGGATGGCCGATCTCGTCACGAAGAGACAAAGTCGTCCACGCAATTTCGTCCCAAAATGCATTAGCTAATTCGAGATATCGGATCACCATTAGATATTCGACATGGTCGATTCGCCATGCGCGCACTTCGCGTTCCTGGCCTCAACGGCGTGCGCGATACAATGCCAGGCGCTCCATGCTTGAGCCCGCAATACGCAACCCGCAACTCGCCGCTCCACCGTTTTCGCTCTGATTCGCCACCATGCTCGCCACCGATTCCGATCCGATCGTCGCCATTGCCACTGCGCCGGGGCGCGGCGGAATCGGCGTAGTGCGTGTCTCGTTCGGTCGCGCCGGCGAGCCCGCCGCCCGGTTGCTGATGCAGACCATCGTCGGGCAAACGCTCGCGGCTCGTCACGCGAGCTATGTGCCCTTCCTCGATGCAAACGGCAATGCGCTGGACCGCGGCATCGCGCTGTACTTCCCCGCGCCGCACTCGTACACCGGCGAGCACGTGCTGGAACTGCAAGGGCACGGCGGCCCCATCGTGCTGCAGCTGGTGCTGCAGCGATGCATCGACGCAGGCCGCGAATTCTCGCTGCGCCTCGCCGAACCGGGCGAATTCACGCGCCGCGCGTTTCTCAACGACAAACTCGACCTGGCCCAGGCCGAGGCCGTGGCCGACCTGATCGAGGCCAGCACGGAAGCGGCCGCGCGGTCGGCCGGGCGTTCGCTCGAGGGCGCGTTTTCGCGCGATATCCACGCGCTCGTCGAGGACGTCATCGCGTTGCGCATGCTCGTCGAAGCGACACTCGATTTCCCCGAGGAAGAGATCGACTTTCTCGAAGCCGCGGACGCACTCGGCAAGCTCGCTCGCATCCGCGAGCAGCTCGCCCACGTGCTCGCTGAGGCACGGCAAGGCGCGCTTCTGCGCGAGGGATTATCGGTGGTGCTTGCGGGGCAGCCGAACGTCGGCAAGTCGTCGCTGCTGAACGCACTGGCGGGCGCGGAACTCGCCATCGTCACGCCGATTGCCGGCACCACGCGCGACAAGGTTTCGCAGACCATTCAGATCGAAGGCATTCCGCTCCATGTGATCGACACCGCAGGGCTGCGCGAGACCGAGGACGAGGTGGAGAAGATCGGCATCGAGCGCACGTGGAGCGAGATCGAACGCGCCGACGTGGTGCTGCACCTGCTCGATGCGCGCGTCGGCATGACCGGTGAAGATCGCGCCATCGCGACGCGGTTCCCGGCCGCGGTGCCGGTCATCCGCGTACTCAACAAGAGCGATCTCACGGGTAAGGAGCCGGCCGTGAACCGGCTGGACCCCGCCGCCGAAGGCGACTTGTGCGAAGTGCGGCTCTCGGCAAAGCAAGGCGACGGCATTTCGCTGTTGCGCGCGGAGTTGCTGCGCATTGCAGGTTGGCAAGCCGGCGCCGAAAGCGTGTACCTTGCCCGCGAACGCCATCTGATCGCACTGCGCGCAGCAGCCCAGCATCTCGAACAGGCAACCATGCACGCCGACCAGAACGCCCAGGCACTGGATCTCTTCGCCGAGGAACTGCGCCTTGCCCAGGAACAGCTGAATTCGATCACCGGCGAATTCACTTCCGACGATTTGCTGGGTGTGATTTTTAGTCGGTTTTGTATTGGGAAATAAGCTGTCGGCAAGCGATGCCGAGGCTCACAAGAGCGTCACCGCAGCGCGATAGCTCATTGAATTGTCAGAAAGACAAAGCGCCGCGCAGAAGCCGAAACGCAACCGCGGAAAAATGGAAACGAGGCGCTACAAAGGGAACGTCGCGGTCGTGATGGAGGCCTTGGCGCCACGGCCTCGGCGGGCGGTCAGAAACCGTACGGACGGTAATTTTCGGACACAACTACTACAGCGCGAAGGCGCTATTCTCGCCCTCCATGACTCAATGAGGAGCACGCATCATGGTGAGGCTACTGACGGTTCTCATGCTGGCGGCGGGACTCGCGGGCTGCGTCGTGGCCCCGCCCGGCTACTACGGCTACGCACCGGCGCCCGCGTACTACGGCTATGCGCCCGGTTACTACTACGGGCCGTCGATCGACGTCGGTATCGGCTTCGGCGGCGGACATGGCTGGCACGGCCGCTAATCCCAATGAGGCCAAGGGGCATCGGCAACGCGCCGATGCTCGCGACAAAAGCGCGCTGCATGGGCAACGGCCAGGCACGCGCATTTGATCGTGCCTAACGTCGGCGGAAGTGTCCGCTTCTGGGATCGACGAAAGATGCAAAGGCGACAAGCGCGCCGATAGCGATCGGCGACGCAATCAGGACTGCGGTCAGCATGACTTGCCCCGTAACGAAACTGGTGGTCTAGACGTCTATGGCTTTTCGGTATTGTGGGCAAATCATCGGACAAGAGCGCCATCACGCCAATAGGGACCGCACATTACGTGAATTCCCTGCCGCAGCTTTGTTTCTTCATGCAGCCGGCGTGGGCTGTAGACATTCCTTCAATTCACCTTTTGCGCCCTGGCCTGCTGCTCGGAAAAAGCAAGCAGATCGCCCAGCGACTTGTGGAGGTCGCGCAGGCTTTGCAGCGGCAACGCGAATGCGAGCCAGCCGAAACGTGTGTGGCGCAGCTGCAGCAGCGCGCCGCCCACGAACATCTCCGGCGCGACCCACCACCTCGGATCAAGCTGTGCCTGCACCTGCTCGCCTGCGACGGGGTCGCGCGTGCGCACCGGCGGCTGCAGTTGTTCCCGCAGCAGGCCAAGACCTTCGATAAGCCGTTCGACGTGCTCGGCCGCGAGCGGCATAGTGGCATCGGCGCGCTGGCAGTTCATCGAGATGCGCCCGTCTTCGTCGATCAGGGAAACCGTCATTAAGGTGGTCATGCTGCGCTTCGTGCTGCCTGTGCTGCCGCGTGTGGATGGGAAAGAAGCGACCCGTCTCACCTGAGCGAAGCAACGGCCCATGAGTGTGACGCGGTGTGCCGCCGGGCGGGCATGCCGCGAGCGTGCGCGCCTATCGTACTGGCACGCCAGGAGGAAAACGAGAGTGAAGACCTTGCCAACTCTTGCCGCTGTGTGAACTCGTAAGAGCGGCCTTGAGAATTAACCGTGACGCGCACTTTGTCGGGCGTGCCCGGCATCGTGCCCGTCGGCCTCGCCGTGCGGCGGGCCATTGCGTTGGCGTGGCGGCACCGTTCCGCACAGCGTGGTCAGCGCGATGCTGAGCACCATGAGCGCAAACAGCGCGAGGAAGTACGTCATCCAGGAGAACTCGAACAACACGAGCGCCTCCTTCCCTCATACAACGATCTGATGAGACGCAGCGGAGTCAGTGGTGAATGAGACTGCGAACAGGATGCCGCCAGTCGATACGGCGCTGCTCCGTATCGTGGACAACACGTTGCCGATGTTCCTGCCAGAGCTCGTCCGAAAACAGGAACGCAACGATTAACAACGGCACGATGAGAAACGCGCCCAGTACCAGATGCTCGATCACGATAGCCTCCTGATCGCAGAGGAGCCGTGATTTTCATTCTAGACGGCCGCCGGCGAATTGCATCGTGGGCAAACACGCATTGCAGGCAATCGGGCAGGCGCGGCGCGGCTTGTGGCCGTCCTGTCAAACGGCCGGCAAGCCGCGCGCTTATTGGCTGGGCGGGCCTTCACGGCGCGGCGGGAAGTTCGCGCCGAACCGGCTCCCTCCCCTTGATTGAATCTGTTGAAGACGCACGGTACGTCGTACGGCGAACGTCTATCGCGGCGACTGATGGTCCCATCGGATCTGCGTGCGCGCTGCCAGGTGAAACGTCAGCGCCCCTTGTTCAGGCCGCCGACTTTTTCCACACCGCTGCCAGTAGCCCGGCACCGATCAGCAGCGTGCCGCCGGTGCGGTTCACCACGCGCTGAACCTGCGCGCTGCGAATCGCGCTGCGGGCCGCCGAGGCGAGCATGGCGTAAGCAAAGGCATTGGCCGTAGCCAGCGTGACGAACGTCGCTTCGAGGACGACGATCTGCGGCCACGTTGGCGCGTGGGCGTCGAGGAACTGCGGCACGAACGCGACGAAGAAGATGATGCTCTTCGGGTTCAACGCAGTGACCGCGTACGCATGGGCAAAGATGCGGCCCGTGCGCGTTTCGGCAGGGGCCGGCATGCCGTCGGCGGGCGCACCGCTTTCCGTTGTGACCGCAGGCGCGGCTGGCGCGCGCCACAGCTTGATGCCCAGATACACCAGATAAGCAGCACCTACCCACTTGAGCGCGGTGAACAGCGTCGCGGACGCGGCAAGCAGGACGCCAAGTCCGAGCATGGACGCCGTCATCGAAGTGAGATCGCCAAGCGCGACACCGGCCGTGGTGGCGAGCGCATAGCGTCGGCCATGGCCGAGTGCATATGAAATAACGAGCAAGACGGTGGGGCCTGGGATGGCGATGAGAATGGCGGACGCGATGGCAAAAGGAAGCCAGTGAGCGAGGGTCATGAAAATCTCCGGGGAAGACGTTTGATTTATCCACGAAGCCGCGGCGTGCGCAAGTACACCAGACGGCCGGCAAGGCCAAACATGGAACGAACGGGTAAACCCTCGTTATTGGCATTCCCGACTGCATTCGTTTGCCGCCGATTTATCGGGCTGACGTAATAAAACCGACGATATGGCATCCTTTTTATTCTGCATCCGATGCGTTATGAGACGCCTATGACGCGCGTTTCACATCCCATTCATGTGACTTTAGGTGCGGCGCGTCATTTTCTCCTGTGATTTAGTAAATCACTTAACTGGATTATCAGGTTAACGGTTTGGATCACGCACAGCCTTATAGGGCAAGCGTCACAAGGCGGCTCCGGCGGAACGCAAGGCTATCGCTTCCCTTTTCCGGCCAGCATGTGCGGCTGCTTCGATATGTCGCATAGGGTGCGACAATTCGCCACTGTTGCGAACGCACACAAGATGTGCTTGCAGTCTTTTGCGCTTCTTCTAAATTGAAAGCTGCGGGAATTCCTTTGAAGTTAAATACATAGCTAACCTGAGCAAATTACCCGCAGGAGGCGAATATGAAGATGCTAGCCGGTTTGATTGTCGCAGCAGCGGGACTCGTTGCCGTTTCCGCCGTACAGGCGCAGGACACGGTAGTCCGGCCGCAACAAACCATTCAGTTCAAGCCAGGCTCCTACGGCTGTCTTTCGCGGGACAAGCTCGACGCGGTCAACGACCATCAGCGGGCGGGCGAACAGCAAAAGATGCAGGAGTTCTTCTCCGGCTTCGAATGCCTGTCCACCCCGGAAAACCAGCAATTCCGCGTCGTGCAGGTTGTCGGCCATGAAGTGGAATTCGTGAACGCGGGCAACACCGACCAGCAAGGTCTCTGGACAAACGACAGGTTCATCAAGCAATAACGCAGCTGTCGTTCGCTGTACGAGCGCGAAGCGGCGCCCAAGAGCGCCGCGGAGGGCGCGCATGGGCGGCGAGCAGTGACGAACGGTCTGGCCATTGCGCCAGGCCGTTTGTTTTTGTCCATCCTCTGCCGACTGGCAACCCGCCAGATCGCACGACGTCGCGCAACCCTCAAATCGCTATCTCGCCGTGAGCAATAACGGAAAGGCGCGCGGCGCGACGGCAAAGCGTCCGGTATCATCACGCGCCGGCGTTCAGTCTGAATGATCGAACGTCGTCTTCATGAAGGGCGACGCGCTGCGATCGCCTCCATCGTTGGGCCGGGAACAACGCGTGCTTTTCTCACTACATGAAACGCACGCTGTCGCGCCGGTCAATCGTGCTCCAAAGGCTCGAAATAAGACGGCCCGTTTTTACGGGTCCGGGATACTCCATGGCGCTCAAATCGACGATATACAAAGCCGAACTCCAGATCGCGGACATGGACCGCCATTACTACGCCGATCACGCGCTCACCATCGCGCGGCATCCGTCGGAAACGGACGAACGCATGATGGTGCGCATCGCCGCGTTCGCGCTCTTCGCGCAGGAACGGCTGGAATTCTGTAAAGGTCTCTCGGACATGGACGAGCCAGACCTCTGGCAAAAGGATCTGACGGGCGCCATCGAACGATGGATCGAGGTCGGCCAGCCCGACGAGCGGCGCATCGCCAAGGCCTGCGGCCGTGCCGAGGACGTAGTCGTGATCGCCTACGGCGGCCGTACTTCGGATATCTGGTGGCAAGGCGTCCAGACGCGGCTGGACCGGCTTCGCAACGTGACGGTTTGGTCGCTGGGCGAGGGCGTCGCGGCATCGCTCGGCGCGCTCGCGGAGCGCACCATGCGCCTCCAATGCACCGTGCAGGACGGCGCCGCATGGCTTGGCAGCGCGACGACCGAGCCGGTGGCAGTCGACTGGACGGTGTTGAAGGCGCCGGCGAACGCGGCATAGCCGGCGAGGGCGGCCGCGCGGCCCAAACCTAGAGCGAAGTGGTCAGCGCGTCGTCGGGCGGCCCCTTGAGCTCCACCATGTTGCCTTCCGGATCGAACAGATAGAGCGACGGGCCGTAACCGTCCGCGCCGTAACGCACGCCCTGGGCGCCCACTTCGGCGCCGCCCGCCTTCAGATGCGCCACGAGCGCCTCGGCGTCGAACTGCTCGATGCGCAGACACAGATGGTCCATATTGCGACCGACGCCCGGCGTGCCGCTTTCAGGGCGGTCGATCCTGGCGCCCACCTGCAGCAGGTCGATCAGCGAGCGCCCCGCACGCAACTGTACGAGCCCCAGATCACGCTGCTCCTTTTCGACGAAGCAGCCGAGCACGTCGCAGTAGAACCGCGCCAGCGCATCCAGATTGGCGGCCCGGATCACGACATGGTCGATCTCGCGGATGTGGATCTTCATCGGAAAGCCTCCTGCACGTTCGCGGCCGATAACGGCAGTGTAGGGGACGGGCGGAACGGTGGCACAGGCCGCGCGATCTGGGACACGGCGAGGCGCAAAGGCACGGGCCAGTGACGGCGGCGCAGGCCGCGACGCCGAGCGTCAACGGCAGCCAGCGGGTACGATGAGGCGCTACCGGGGAGGAAAGAGTCGGCCCGCGCAAACCCGGCCGAACCGGCCCGCGAGCCTTTCCTGAAACCTATGGACGAAAAAAAGCCCACTCAAGTGAGCGGGCTTAATCCATATCAGGAGGAGACATGGAGGAGACAGAGACCAATATACACAACGGGTTGGTGCGACGCAATGTTTTTTTAAGGGAAAACCCGTAACGATGTCGATTTGTCGCACTTTGCACACAGCGACCGTCCGACTAGTCCGAGGGAGCCGGGCCGGCGCGGCAATGAAACCGCAAGAACCGGAGCGCACCGCCAACGCGCCGCCGCTACATTGGAAGCGTCCAAACACATTGCAGGGGCTTTGAGATGAAAACAGCCTGGGCAACCGATACAACCGATACAACCGATACCGAGCGCTGGGACGCCATTACCCGGCGCAACGCCGAAGCCGACGGCGCCTTCTTCTATGGCGTGCGGACCACGGGCGTGTTCTGCCGTCCGTCGTGCGCCTCGCGCCTGCCGCGGCGGGAAAACGTCCAGTTCTTCGCGTCTGCCGACGCTGCACGCGCCGCCGGCTACCGCGAGTGCAAGCGCTGCCAGCCGGGCGGTCTGCCGCGCGAGCTGGAGGTCGTCAATCGCGCGTGCGCCGTGCTGGACGCCGCCGCGCACGAGCGCCTCACGCTCGCGCAATTGAGCGACGCCGTGCACTTGAGCCCGTTCCATCTTCAGCGGCTGTTCAAGCGGGTGGTGGGCGTGTCGCCGCGGCAATATCAGGCCGCGCGCCGCGCCGCCGCGTTGCGCGACGCGCTCCAGCGGGGTACCGGCGTGACGCGGGCGAGCGTGGATGCAGGCTTCGGCTCACCGTCGCGGCTGTACGACAGCGCCGGCGCCGAACTCGGCATGACGCCGTCCGTGTACCGGCGCAAGGGCGCCGGGCTCGTCGTGCGCTACGCGAGCGCGCCGACAGCACTCGGTTACGTGCTCGTTGCCGCCACGGACAAAGGCATTTGCCGGATCGCGTTCGGCGACGAGCCGGCCGCGCTTGCCGACGAGCTACGCGCCGAGTTCTCGAACGCCAGGCTGGCCGAAGACGCGGCGCGCATCGCGCCTTTCATCGCCCGGGTCGAAGCGTACCTGGGCGGCGAGCAGGAGAGTGTCGAGCTGCCCCTCGACATCGCCGCTACCGCGTTTCAGCAACGCGTCTGGGACGCCCTCCAGCGCATTCCGTACGGCGAAACACGCAGCTACTCGCAGATTGCCGAGGTTGTGGGCGCGCCTCGCGCGGTGCGCGCGGTGGCAAGCGCGTGCGCGTCGAATCCGGTGGCGCTGGCCATCCCGTGTCATCGCGTGGTGCAAAAGGGTGGCGCGCTCGCGGGTTACCGGTGGGGATTGCAGCGCAAAGCCGCATTGCTCGCCGCCGAGGCCTCGCACGGCGCCGCGCAGCCGGCCACGGCAGCGGGCAGGGGGAACGGCGATCCGGCGAGCAAGTCGGTGGCAAAAGCGGGCGGCAATCCAGTCACCGAGCCTGCTTCCTGGGATCACGCCGCTTGAGCGCCGCCATCCCGTCCACGACGTCGGCTACCTCCGCTGAAACGGGAAAAGCCACACTGGAGCTGCCGTTCAAGGCGCCGTATGACTGGCCGCGCTTACTGCGCTTCTTCGCCGGCCGCGCGACGCTGGGTGTCGAAGCAGTCGAAGACGGCGCGTACCGCCGCGCCATCGAATGGCACGGCGCCGAAGGCACGCTCACCGTGCGCCAACACCCCCGCAAACGCCGCGTCGTCGCGACGATCGAAGGCGCGGCGAGCCGTCACGCAGACGCGCTCGCCGCGCCCATCGCCCGCATGTTCGACCTGCATGCGAACCCGGCGCAGATCCACGCACACCTTGGCGCCGACGCCTGGCTCGCGCCGCTCGTCGATGCCGCGCCCGGCCTGCGCGTGCCGGGCGCGTGGTCGGGCTTCGAACTCGTGGTGCGCGCCATCGTCGGCCAGCAGGTGAGCGTAAAAGCCGCAACGACGATCATCGGACGGCTCGTGCAGCGCGCCGGTTGCCGCATCCACGATCATCCCCACGAAAGCACGGCATGGCGCTTTCCGACGCCCACCGCGCTCGCCGCCGCCAACCTCGACAAGATCGGCATGCCCGGCAAGCGCGTCGCCGCGTTGCAGGGTTTCGCGCGGGCGGTGGCATCGGGCGACGTGCCCATCGACGATACGGCGGTCGCCACGCGCGACGCCGCCGCCTTGCGCGCGGCGCTGCTCGCGTTGCCCGGCATTGGTCCGTGGACCGTGGAGTACGTCGCCATGCGGGCCTGGCGCGACCCCGACGCATGGCCCGCCACGGACCTCGTGCTGATGCAGTCGATTGCCGCACGCGACCCGTCGCTCGCGCGCGCCACGCAGCAGCGCGCGCGCACCGACGCGTGGCGGCCGTGGCGCGCCTACGCGGCCCTTCATCTGTGGAACGAGGTGGCAGACCGGGCGGGCGCGGCGCGCGGCGGTTGAAGGCCAAGGCGCGTGTGTGCAAGCGCGGCAGTTACAGATGAAGCGCTACTGGCATCTATCGCACGGGGTCGCACGGAATCGCACGAAACGCGAACCGGCCTGTAAAACAAGGCAAAAACCGCGGCAAAGGTAAGGGCAACAAGCGAGGTCGGACCGCTCCCGCACGGCCGCCAGAGCATGCAACACACGGCGCCGACCGTGCCCGAGGGCACGTCAAGCAGGGCGCGTGGCGAGATGTTAAAGTGCCCGCTACCGAAAAATTTACCGCCCGCCGCAGCCTCGCAATCACGACGCGAACCGCGCACGGACGGTACCTGCCTGACCCGACTCAATGCCAGACACGACCTCCATCCGCACGAACGACGTTCTCTCGCAGCGCCTCTCCGTGCTGAGTGCCGGGCCGCAGCGCAGCGCGCTCACGCGCGGCTTGCGCGGCATCGAAAAAGAGAGCCTGCGCGTCACGCACGACGGCCGGCTCGCCATGACGCCGCACCCGGCGGCGCTCGGCTCGGCGCTCACGCATCCGTCGCTCACCACGGACTACTCGGAAGCGCTGCTCGAACTCATCACGCCCACCGAACACGACGCGGCCGACACGCTCGCGCGCCTCGACGAACTGCATCGCTTCGTGTACGCCTCGATTGGCGACGAGATTCTGTGGAACAGCTCGATGCCGGGCCTCTTGCCCGATACCGACGACGGCATTCCCATCGCGCGTTACGGCAGCTCGAACATCGGCAGGCTCAAGTACGTGTATCGCGTGGGCCTCGCGTTGCGCTACGGGCGCACGATGCAATGCATCGCCGGCATCCACTACAACTATTCGCTGAACGAAGAAGTGTGGCGCCTGCTGCATGCGCATCATCAATCCACGGCTACAGCGGTCGATTACCAGTCCGAGCGCTACTTCGCGCTGATCCGCAACTTCCGCCGCACGAGCTGGCTGCTCATGTATCTGTTCGGCGCGTCGCCGGCGCTGGATGCGCGCTTCCTGCGCGGCCGTCCGCATACGCTGGAAACGTTCGACGCCCACACGCTCTATCGTCCCTACGCGACGAGCCTGCGCATGAGCGATCTCGGTTACTCGAACACCACGGGGCAAGCCGCGCTGCATGCCGATTACGACACGCTGCAAGGCTACCTGGATGCACTCACCGAAGCGGTGAGCCAACCGTATCCGCCGTACGAAGCCATCGGCACGCATCGCGACGGCGAGTGGATTCAGATCAACACGAACGTGCTGCAGATCGAAAACGAGTTCTACTCAACGATCCGTCCGAAGCGCATTACGTATCCCGGCGAGCGTCCCCTTCACGCGCTTGCCTCTCGCGGCGTGCAGTACGTCGAAGTGCGCTGCATGGACATCGATCCGTTCGAGCCTGTCGGCATTGCACTTTCCACGGCGCGTTTTCTGGACGCGTACCTGCTTGCGTGCGTGCTGGACGACAGCGCGCCGTTGCCGCCCGAAGCCTATGCCGAGGCGAACCGCAACTTCGGGCGCGTAACGATGGAAGGGCGCAAGCCTGGGCTCGAACTCACCCGCGACGGCAAGACGGTTTCCATGCAGGACTGGGCAGCCGAATTGCTCTCGAAGATCGACCTCGCCGCAGCCGCGCTCGACGCGGCAGCCGGCACCGACGAACACGCGCGCGCCGTAGCCATGCAGCGCGCGAAACTCGCCGACGCGTCGCTCACGCCATCGGCGCGCGTCTTGCACGCCATGCGTGAGCAGCAACAAGGCTTCCTGCAATTCAGCCTCGCGCAAAGCGAGCAGCACGCGGCGTTCTTCCGTGAAAGGCCGCTCGATGCCGCCGCGACCGCGCAATTCGAGGCGCTGGCGGCGCAGTCCATCGAGGAACAGGCAAAGATGGAGCGCGAGGAAGCAGGCTCGTTCGATGCTTTCGTCGCCGCTTATCGCGCGTACACGCTGAACCGCTTCAGCGTCTAGCGGGGCGCCGCACAGCATGCCGCCATGTGCTTCGCGGCATCCATCGTGCGGCGAAGCGCGTATCCACCGCTTCGCATGAAACGCACGCGCCTTCGCGCAGTCCAACTTTCAAGAACACGAGCGCCACTCGGCTGACCCTGGTTGGCCTTGCCTGGCCTCAATCGGCACCAGCCGCGAACCCGCGCCAGCGCGGCTCGCCGTTCCGCTCAGGGAGGGCATGAACGCAATGAAACGAATCTTTCCGGCCTTGCTGTGCGTTGCCGCAGCCGCATGCACCACGCGCGGCGAGGTCAAGCCTGAAGTGATGCAGATCGCCACCACGCCGCTCACATGCACGAGCAAGTCGCAATGCGATGCCTGGTGGCAACGGGCCCAGACCTGGGTGAAGGACCACTCGAAATACGAGTTGCAGACAGTCAACGACTCGCTGATCCAGACCGCTGGGCCCGATGGCGGCCGTCGCGCGCTTGCATTCGAGATCACGAAAACGCCGAACCCCGATGGCAGCATGACGATCGGCTTCGCCGCGCATTGCGACAGTTCGCTCGGCTGCAAGCCCGACCCATGGAACGCAGGCGCCGACTTCAAAGCCTACGTGCGCGGCAGCGGACCGGGGGGCATGCCCGCCACGCCACCTGCGCCTGCGGCCACGCAGAAGCCCGGCGCGTTGCCCGATCAACCGGCCGCGGCACCAGCGGCATCGTCAGACAGTTCTCCGCTCTCGCAATAGAGGCGGACGGCCTCGGGCCTCAGTGAGCGCGCCCGATCAAGCGCTTCATTCAACGCTCCAGGCCGCGCGCCCCATCAATGTCCCATGGACGCGGCCGCGCCCTTCTTCGGCCGCGTAATCCACACCAGCCCCGCCAGCACCAGAAAGGCGACGCACGAGATCCGGAAGAAATCGTTGGTCGCCATCATGTAGCCCTGCTGCGTGATGATCTGGTCAATCTGTGCATTCGCACTCTGGCCCGCAACGCCCAGACTCGCGAGTGCGTTGCTGAAGGAACTCGTGGTCTGCGAATAGACGCTCACCGATTCGGTCAACACTGCGTGGTGGCGAATCGCGTCGTTTTCCCAGTACGTATTGCTGATCGCCGTGCCGATCGCGCCGGAAAGCGTGCGCAGGAAGTTCGATAGGCCCGAGGCGCTTGCGAGCCGCTCATCGGGCACGCTCGAAAGCGTGATCGTTGTCATCGGCACAAAGAAGCACGCCACGCCGATACCCTGCACGAGCCGCGGCAAGATCACCTTGTCGAACGGCACGTCGAGGGTAAAGCTCGCGTTCCAATACGAGACGAACGCGAACACGAGAAACGCGAAGCACGCCACCACGCGCAGGTTCAGCCGGTCCATGTTGCGTCCGATCATGGGCGAGAGCACGAGCGCGAGCAGCCCCACCGGCGCGGTGGCAAGCCCTGCGAGGCCGGACGTGTAACCCATCACCGTCTGAAGCCACAGCGGAAAGATCACCACCGAGCCGAAGAACGCCATGTAGCCGAACGAGATGATCAACGCGCCGAGCGCGAAATTGCGGTCCTTGAAGAGCGAGAGGTCGACCACCGGCTCCTTTTCGGTCATTTCCCACACGAGCATGAACGCGATTGCGACCACCGCGATGATGGCGAGCGCCACGATGAATTTCGAACTGAACCAGTCGCGGTCCTTGCCGAGGTCCAACATCATCTGCAGGCACGACACGCCGATCACCAGCAGCGCGAGACCCACGGCATCGATGCGCTGCTTCGTCGTCTTCGTCTCGCGTCCGCGCAGAAGGAAAAACGCGCAGGTCGCGGAGAAGATGCCGATGGGCATGTTGATGTAGAAGATCCAGGGCCACGTGTAGTTGTCCGTGATCCAGCCGCCCATCACGGGCCCGAAGATGGGCGCGACGATCACCGTCATCGCCCATAGCCCGAGCGCGAGACCGCGTTTCTCGGGCGGATACGAGCGCATCAGGATAGTCTGCGAGAGCGGCACCATCGGCCCCGAAACGAGACCCTGCACGAGCCGGAACGCGATCAGCGTCTCGAAGTTGGAGGCGAACCCGCACGCCGCCGAAGCGAGCGTAAAGAGCAGCACGGAGAGCGTGAAGAGGCGCACTTCGCCCACGCGGCGCGCGAGCCAACCGGTGAGCGGCACGGCGATGGCCGAAGCCACCGAGTACGACGAAATCACCCACGTGCCTTCGCTGTTCGCCACGCCGAGGTTGCCCGAAATGGTGGGCACCGCGACGTTCGCAATCGAGGTGTCGAGCACCTCCATGAAGGTGCCGAGCGCGAGCCCGACAGTCAGCAGGGCGAGTGTGCCGCCGGAGAGCGGCGCGGGTTCCGCGGGCGCGGGCAGGGCGGATGAAGCGGTTGCGTTCATGGTCCAGTCTCTCGTTGGCCCGGCAGAATCCTGTCATGTCATGAATTCAGGCCGCGTGAGCGGCGCTGCATCCATGCAACAACACTTTCTGCCCAGACAGATAAATTCCGGCAATACGGCGCGCTGAGGTGTGATCGCGCACCGCCGTTACGTCATCAATGCGAATCTTTCCCGGCGGCTGCGGGGCAGCCGCCCGTGTCCACGTCGGGCGCGTTGGCGATGAACCGCGCAAGCAGGCCCATCAGCTGTGTCACTTCTTCTTGCGAAAAGCCGCGCAGTTGCTCATTGAGCACGCGCGCGATGATGGCCGGCAGTTGCCGGGCCGCGTCCTCGCCGGGTGCCGTGAGCGCCAGCTCCACGACGCGCCGGTCCGTACTGCTCCGGCTGCGCACGATGAAGCCCTTCTTCTCCAGCCTGTCCAGCATGCGCGTCATCGACCCGCTGTCGTACGAAAGCTCGCGCGACAGGTCATACGGCGTATTCGCGCGGCGCCACAGCAGCAGCAGCATCACGCCGATCTGCGAGGCGGTCAGCCCAAGCGGCTCGAGCGCGCGGTCCATCCGCTGCCCAAGAACGTTGCGGGCCTTGGACAGGTAGTAACCGAGACTCGACTCGAGGTTGATGTCAGCCGGGTCGTAAGGGCCATCGCTCATCGACAAAGTTCCGCAGAGAACAACACGTCACCTGATTTGGCGCAGAGTATGTTGCAAATTAATTGCATAGTCAATATTATTGAAGGCAATCAATTACGCGCACCCGATTGGACCGCGCGTGCAAGGATGTTCGCCATGCCGTACCTGAAAAACGCTCTCGGCGGCCTTGGCCGCTCTCTCACCGACATCGCGCTGGAGTCGCTCCAGAAGCCGGTGCGCTGGTGGAAGATCGCGTTGTACGCGGCGATGTTCGTGTTGCCGGGCGGCTCGCTGGCGGTGTTGTTCTTTGCCTGGGCCGAACGACGGCGGCAGCGCGAGGCGCGCCGCGGCGAGCCATGCCCCGCCGGTGCCGGCAAAACGCCCGCCTGCCGTGCGGCCACGCCCCATGCGCGGCGGTCGGCGGGCCGTAACGACGAGTAATCGTCGGACCAGCGCCGGTAACACATCCTTCACCTTCCCCGCATTAACCTTGCGGTTTCGCGCCGGTCTGCGCGCTGCGCTACCATTGCCCGATCGAATGCAGCAACGGCCGGAACGTGCCGGCCTCGCCGAACATGGGCGCGGCGGGTACGCCAGTGCCGCATTCGGCAAGCCCGGCCGGCGCCGCATGCGCGCCGCCCGCATCGACAGGAATTCATTGCATGCCGTTTCATCGAATCACGCGCGCGTCTGCCGCGGTGCCGGGTTCCGGACCGTCCAGCCGACCAGGCCAGCCGCACCTTGCCACGCTCGCGGTCATCGCCGCCGCTGCCGCGCTGCTCGCCGGCTGCGCCGTGGGCCCCGACTACCACCGTCCGGCCACGGCCGTTCCCGCCACCTACAAGGAAACGCCCGACGGCTGGAAAGTGGCGCAGCCCGCCGACCAGCACGACCGCGGCGACTGGTGGGCCATCTACAACGACGCGCAGCTGAACGCGCTGGAAGACAAGCTCAACCGCAACAACCAGTCGATCGCCCAGTTCGCGGCCGCGTATCGTCAGGCGCGGGCACTCGTCGGCGAGGCGCGCGCGTCGTATTTCCCCGTGATCACCGCGTCGGGCAGCGCGAGCCGTTCGCGCTCGCCACTGAGTTCCAGCAGCTCGTCCAGTTCGTTTTCTAGCGGCCGCTCGGGCGTCATCAGCAACAGCTACAGCGCCTCGCTCGACGCAAGCTGGGAGCCCGACCTCTGGGGCAAGGTAAGCCGTACCGTGGGCGCCCAGGAGGCGAGCCAGCAAAGCGCCGCTGCGGACCTCGCAAACGCGCGTCTCTCGGCCCAGGCCACGCTCGCGCAGACCTACTTCTCGCTGCGCTCGCTGGATGCCCAGCAGAAGCTGCTCGACGACACCGTCGCCGCCTTCCAGCGTTCCCTGCAACTGACGCAGAACCAGTACGCCCAAGGCGTGGCCGGCCGCGCCGACGTGATCCAGGCGCAAACGCAGTTGCAGTCGGCTCAGGCATCGGCCATCGACAACGGCGTGGCGCGCGCCCAGGACGAGCACGCCATCGCCGTGCTGTTGGGCGAACCGGCCTCTACGTTCTCGATTCCGCCCGCGCCGCTCGACGCCGTGCCGCCGCAGGTGCCCGTGCAGATGCCGTCGGCGCTGCTGGAACGTCGGCCGGACATAGCGTCGGCCGAGCGCAAGGCCGCCGCCGCGAACGAGGAGATCGGCGTGGCCATTGCCGCGTATTTCCCGTCGCTCACGCTGTCGGCAAGCGGCGGCTTCGAAAGCTCGGTGTTTTCGAAGCTGCTTTCCATGCCGTCGCGCTTCTGGACGCTCGGGCCGTCGCTGGCCGGCACGATCTTCGACGCGGGCCTGCGCCGCGCGCAGACGGAGGCCGCCCGCGCCGCCTACGACCAGCAGGCCGCTGCGTACCGCCAGGCGGTGCTCGCCGCGTTCCAGGACGTGGAAGACAACCTCGCGTCGCAGCGCATCCTCGCGCAGGAAATCGTCGTGCAGCAGCAGGCGGTGGAATCGGCGAAGCACGCGCTCGACATCATCACGAACGAGTACAAGGCGGGCACCGTGGCGTACTTGAACGTGCTCACGGCGCAGACCACCGCGTTCACGGCCGAGCAGAAGCTCGCGAGCCTTGCGGGGCAGCGGATGGTGTCGTCGGTAGGACTCGTGAAGGCGCTGGGCGGCGGCTGGGACGTCGCGCAGATGGATCGCGAAACGGGCGACGTGATGGCGCCCGCGGCCGCGCCGGCTTCGACGCCGGCCGCGGCGGGGCAACAATCGCCGGGTGCCGCGCCAGCCGGCGCCGGGTCGAGCCAAACGCAGGGTCAAGCGCAGGGTCAGGCGCCGAGCCAAGCGCCGGACCAAACCCCAGCGAGCTGAAAAAAAACCGTCAGCGGAAGAACACCAGCGCGACCGTTCCCGGCCCCGTGGGCCGCCCCAGCAGATTCAGCAAACCTGCCAGGTTGTCGCGCTGGTCGGGCGTCGCGCTCGCGGTGCCCTGAAACGAGGTTGACGCCGGTGACACCACGCCGTGGCCCGCGAGCATGAGCGGACCCTTCAAGGTGGAAAGATCGAGCGTCGACGAAACGCCCTGCGCCTGAAACACCACCTGGTACGTCCCCAGCGGCTTCACGAGCGACACGCGCGAGCTCATGTCGTCGAGCGTGATGGTGAGACGGCCGAACGCTTCGTTGCCGAAGGTGCGCCAGTCGGTCCAGGCGAGCCGCACGTCGCCTTGCAGATCGAGCGTATTGAACGGCGCGCCCAGGCCGCTCAGCAGCGAAGCCGGCACCGTCATCGCGCCCGCCGAAAGCACGGCGCCACGCGTGGTGGCATCCACGGTGACCGGGTCCGGCATCGCTTCGCTCTGGCGCATGCGCATCTGCACGCGCCCCGTGAAAAGCGCCCAGAATGCCGTCTGCCATTCGATGCGGCCCGGCAGCACCGTAGCGCCGGTCTCGTCGGGACCGGCCGCGAGCATCAGCGAGGCCGAGCCGTGCCACAACGAACCGGCCGGTTCCACCAGGTTCACGTGCCCGTGCGTGGCCTTCGCGAACTGCGGCGCAATCCACGCGGCCGGCAACATGGCGAGCAGCACGACGCTGCTCGAAAGCACGGCCACCACGAGCCACGGCAGCGCGGCGCGCACATGGCGCATCCAGAAGCTCATGCGAAATCCTGTGCGTCGGCCATCAATGGACGGATGGCGGCTGTAGCGACGCAGTCAGGTCCACCTGGCCGTCGGCCTTGAGCGCCGTCACGTGCGCCTCGGAAACCTGCACCTTGAACTGCTTGCGGGCGTCGTCGAGCCAGGCCACCCACGCCGGGAACGGTGCGTTCTTCATCTGCACCTGCACTGCGTTGCCGATCACCTGCACCTGCGCGGGCGGCAAGCCGTGATCGTTGAGCGAGGCGGACAAGGCGTCGCGCAGCGCGATGCCGGTGGGCGCCACGCCCTGCGCCGCAGCCGAGAGCGTGCGCGCCTCGTTGGCCTGCGCCGTCATTTGCGCGAGCTGGCGCTGCATGGCGGGCAGCGTCTCGCGCAGCTGCGCGCGGCCATCCTGGGCCGGCGACCACAGCACCGACCAGCCGATCACCACGGCCAGCACCGCGCCGCCCCACGTGATGAGCTGCTTTTCGCGCGCCGTGCGCACTTCCCAGAAACGGGCCCAGGCTTCTGCGAGTGCCGTCTTCATGATCCGCTCCTGATGGTCCACTTGCCCGTGTTGCTATCGATGGCGCCCGAGAGTCCGTTGCGTTCCAGCCGTTTGCCGAAGTCGGGGTCCACCTTGACCTCGGGCTTGAAGGTCACGTCGAGCCGACGGTCGTGGTAATCGAGCGCCGCAATGCCGTTGACGGGCACCGGCCCCAGCGAACGCGCGAGCCCATCGGAGAGCGAAAGAAAGTCCGCGGGCGACAGCTCGCCCGCCGCCACACGCAGCTGCTGGAGCTGGCGCGACATCTGGTCGGGCGCGTCGAGCACGACCGTCGTCTTCGGGAACGCGTTGAGCAGCGTTTCGGTCATCTGCGCGCTGAGCGTGTCGCGCTGGCGCGCCATCATGAGCCACTGCACGTTGGCGCCGATGATCGCCGCCACGAGCGATGCCGCCACGAGCGCGAGCGGCAGCCGCAGGCGGCGTAGCGTCGCGCGGTCGAGCCGCCACGGCTGCACCATGAACTCGAACTGGCACAGGTCGAAGCGACTTTCCGGCGCACGGCGCGCGAGCGCTTCGAACGTGAGCGGTCGCGCGTTGGGCACGGGCGGCATCGCTGCCGACGAAGCCAGTTGCGGTTCGCCCGGCAGGTCCGTCAACGTGTAGACGGTGAGCGGCGCGCCGGCCGCGAGGGCGTCGAGGGTCGCCGCCGCGCTGGACGCCGGCACGGCGAGGCCTTCGCCCTGCGCGCCACGCGCCACGGCGAGCTCCACGCGCGGCGCGGCGGCCGTGGTGGTGCCCGCGATGGTTCCCGTGATAGTGGCTGTTTCGGCGTCCGTCGCATCGGTGAAAAGGGCGGGCGAAACCTGTGCGACCTTGCCGAGCAGCGCGGCCACCACCGGCGTGGCAGCAATCGTATCGAGCGCGGTTTCTTCGGCAAGCGCCGTGTCGGCGCCGCTCGCGCCTACGTCGCTGCGCCCCGCCTGCGCCGTCTTGCCCGGCTCAGCGGCTTCACCCGCAACCGGCGCGCCGGGCGCCACTGCTTCGCCCGCGGCCGGCAGGCACCGCGTCACCGGCACCGCGTGCAGGTTGCGATGTCCGGCAGACGTGAAGGCGTCGACGAAAAAGCGGAACCACGCGCGGTCGATCACGGCCACGATCTGCCGGCCGTCCGGCAGCGGCTGCGGGTCGAGTGCGAGGTGGCAATGCTGGGGGTCCTGGATCAGGTGGTCCTCCACCACGTTGGGGAGCGCCTGGCGCAGGCGCGGCCCCTTGAGCGGCGGCACGACGGCGGGAATCATCAGCACGTCGCGCGCGGCAATCATCAGCACCGTTTGCGTGGCGCGCGGCAACAGCGCAAGCGCTGAGCGGCCCGCGCGCTGCGTGCGCCCCGCCTTGTCGACGAGCAGGAAAGGCAGCTCCGGCAGTTGCCATTCCTGCGAGGGCACGGCCGGATCTCGTGGCGGCATCAGGACAATCAGCGTGCTCAAAGGCCTCTCCCGGCGATATTCACAGTTGGTCTCGTATCCAGACAATGCGCGTCGTGTGCGTGAGCGGATCGCGCCAGATCAGCGTGGTGCGGTCCAGCTCGGCGCGCTGGTGCTGCACGCGGCCATGTACCAGAAAATAACTCGTGTTCACGTCGAACTGGTTGGGGTCCACGGCCGTCTGCTCCACGCCCGCACCGCGCAGCGCAAGCTGCACGTCCCCGACATTATGGAAAAACACCGTCTGCCGGCGCGCCACGAACGCCTGCGCGCTCGACAGGTTCATGCCCGGCACCACGGCCGCAATCACCTCGGCGGGCGCCGTGTTCATGTTCACGGCCGTCGAGGTGGGCAGCACGGTCACGAACGGACGCAGCCGCTCGACGGTGTCGCGCGTGAAGCCGGGTACGTCGAGCAGCGAATCGACGCTCGTCATCAGCAGCGGCGCGACGGCGCTGTTGTCGTTGCTGTCCTCGAGGCCCGGGTTGCTGGTGAAATTGGTGCCACCGGTGGCGCCGCCCGCGGCCAGATTCTGAAGCTGCTGCGTGGACGATTGTCCCGTGGTACTGCCAGGCGCCGTCTGCGTCTGGAAGCGCGTGGCCGAGTGCGCGAGACCCGCACGCATCTGTAGCGCCACGGCCTTCGCCAACTGCCCGTTGAGGCCGAGTATCTGGAGCAGCCGCTGGAACGACTGGATCTCCTGGACATCGAGTTGCAGCGCGCCGGGCGTCGCCGTCGAAACGAGATCGCGCAGATTGAAGCGCGCCTGCGCGTCTTCGATCGACCCCGACAGATACGTGGACGCGCCCTGCTGCGCGCCGGCATCGCCGATCTGGCCGAGAAAGTCCGACAGCCGCGTCTTCGCAATGGGCACGCCCCAGACGCCGCCCAGGTACGTCACGCCCGCGGACGTGTCGGCTTCGGAGCGCAATATCAGCCGTGTCCAGTCCGTCGCGCCGCGCGCCACCCACTGCGCCTGTGCGAGCAGACGCTGGTTTTCGATGCGACGCACCTGCACCTGCTGCCGCCACAACATGCCGGAGACCAGAATGGCCGAGAGCGCGACGACAAGCAGCGCGCTGATGATTGCGGCCCCGCGCTGGCGGCGGGCATGAAGACGACGACGAGAGTGGAGCGCACGCATCGTCACTCTCCCACCAGAAACACGCGCGTCACAGGCCGCTGCAGCGACGCCGCGCCGATGCTCACCTCAAGCCCCGTCACGGAGCGCGGCAGCGGCGCGTTGCCGAGCTGCGGCACCTTGAGGTTGTTGTCGTTCTCGGTGATCGCGCTTTGCACGTCTTTCATCTGGGTCGTCCAGCCCACCTTCGGCACAAACAGCCGCGCGTTGATGGCGCCCACGCTGCCCATCAGCGGCACGGCGCTCCACTCGTCGGTTTCGCTGCCGCGTAGCGCGCGCCGCAGTTCACCCACGTTGGCGAGCGGCGGCGACGCGTAGCGAATCACGCGACCGTTGGCGATGCGATAGCGCACCACCTGCAGCCGCGGCGCGTTGCCCTGGGGCACCGCGAAGCTGCGCACGATCTGCAGCGCGCCGCCGCTCACGGAGACCGCTGCTTCGCCCGTTTCGTCGTCCGAAGCAGCGCGCCGGGCGTCGATGCGCATCTGGTCGAACAGCTGCGCGAATACGCGCTCGTCTTCCATCGAACTCGTCACGATCTGACGGCCGCGGATAATCTGATCCAGCCCGCGCCACGACAACACCGCGATGACCGCAAGAATGGCGATGGCGACCAGCAACTCGATGAGCGTGAAGCCGCGCGAGGTATGTCGCGCGGTACGTCGTGAACTACACCGCGAAGCGCGGCGCGAAACACGCGGGCCGGCGTGCGCCGCTGATGCCGTGTCGCGGCACTCGCGGCGGCCGGCGGGATCACAAGGGCCGGCTGGTTTCATTCGCGACCACCGTCACCATTTGCGCAAGATTGCCGTCGTGCCCGGGCATCGTCACCGACACTTCCACGCGCCGGAACACCGGGTTCGGCGTAGCGCTCACGCGTTCCGTGCAAAGCAGTTGCAGGTTGCCCTGCGAGCAGTCGAAGCTCTGCTCGCCAACCTCGGGCCACGCGTGCGTGAGATACAACTGGGCGAGCGCGTTGTCCGCACTCCAGCCCGCCAGCAGGCGCCGATGCAGGTCGGCTTCACCGGCCGCGAGACTGCCCACGGCGCGCAGCGATGCCGCCAGCGCCACCGCAATGATGGCCAGCGCGACCAGCACTTCGATCATCGTGAACCCGCGCGCAGAACGGACGCGAAGGGCAGGGCGCAGCGCGCCATCCACTTCGCCACGGGTGCAGCGGCAAACCGGAGCGGCCATCTCAATGCACCTCGTAGCGGCCGTTGCCCGTGCCGACAATCGTTGCATTGCCTGCTGCGGAAAAGAGCGTGACGCGCACCGGCACATCGACGCTTTCGGTGCCGAATACGATGCGGTCCGCGCCCGTATCCGAACCCGGGTAATCGATCGAAACGCCCGTCACGCCGCCTTCCCAATGGCGCGGGCCGAGCAGGTCGTCGTCGCGCAGCGGGCGCCAGCCGTCGTCGGTGTGCACGTCGAAGCGAAAGCCGTTGTCGAGCGGCTGCCACGCGATGGGACGCGCACGCACCTGAGCCTCGTCGCCCGCCGTTTCGAACAGCAACGCGAGCCGCTGCGCTTCTTCGTTCAGATCCGTGCGCGGATTGCGCGTGAGCGAAAGCGACGCAAGCGACACCAGCAAGCCTGCGATCACCAGCACCACGAGCATTTCGAGCAGCGTGAAGCCACGTTCATGCTGCGCGCACGGCAAACCTTCTCTCATCGCTCTTTCGCTGTCTCGCTATTGCCACGAGCCTACGTCGGCGTCGTTGCCTTCGCCGCCGGCCTTGCCGTCGGCGCCGTAGCTGAACACGTCGATCTCGCCGTGCACGCCGGGGTTTAGATACTGATAGGCGTTGCCCCACGGGTCGTTAGGCAGACGTTCCAGGTACCCGCCGTCTTTCCAGTTGTTCGGCACGGGATCCACGGACGGCTTTTCGACCAGCGCGCGCAGGCCTTGCTCCTGGGTCGGATAGCGGCCGTTGTCGAGCCGGTAGAGCTTCATCGCCTGCATGATGGTGCCGATGTCCTGACGCGCCGCCACGCGCCGCGCCTCGTCGGGGCGGCTCATGATTTTCGGCACGATCAGCGCGGCGAGAATGCCGAGAATCGCGATCACGACCATGATTTCGATCAGCGTGAACCCGCGTTGGCGGCGAGCGCGCAGTGCTTCGATTTCGGCACGGCCTTTGGTCCACATTTGCATGACTTCCTACCTCGTTTGCGAAAAATTTTGAGTTCACCAATTCGGGCCGGCACGCGTGATACGCTGCGCATCACGAGCCGTACGGCGCCCGGCCGGTCATTGTAATGGCGAGGGGCGGCAAGCTTTCAGATGCTTTTCCGACGAGCCTCAAACCTTCCAATACTTCGTACAATGCGCGCCATGAACACCCTGCAAATCCGCATCCTGTCGCTCGCGCTTTTCGCCGTGTTCTGCGCGACGCTGACCTACTGGATCGTCACCCTCACCGCGCGTTCGGCGCCCGTGCCGGCCGCCGCCGTGCATGCGCCCGTTTCCGTCGATCAGGCCGCTACCCTCTTCGGCGGCCAGCTCACGCGCAGCGTGAACCAGGACGTGCGCCTCTTCGGCATTCTTGCGCTCAAGCAGGGCGCAGCGGCCATCGTCAGCGTGGGCGGCGAGCCGCCGAAGGCCGTCTCGCTGGGCGGCCCGCTCACCGAAGGCGCAAAGCTTGCCGAAGTGCGCGCGCGCTCCATCGTGATCGACCGCAACGGCGTGCATTCCGAAGTCTTCCTGCCGGCCAACGCCGCCGGTCCCACCATCTACGTGCGCTAGCCGCGCGGTTACACCCTCACTGCACGAGGTTGTTGAGTTCGATGATCGGCAGCATCACCGCCAGCACGATCACGAGCACCACACCGCCCATCGCCAGAATCAGCAGCGGCTCAAGCAGGCTCGTGAGAAACATCGTGCGCCGCTCCAGTTCGCGCGACTCGCCTTCGGCCGCGCGGTCCAGCATGGTGGTTACGTCGCCGGTCGCTTCGCCCGAACGGATCAGATGGACCAGCACGGGCGGAAACGTCTTCGTGTTGCCAAGCGCGCGTGAAAGCGACGTGCCTTCGCGCACGCGCACAATCGCATCTTCGATGTTGCCGCGCATCGCGCGATTGCTGAGCGTCTCGCCGGCCGCCTGCAACGCACGGAGAATCGGCACGCCCGCCGCCGAGAGAATGCCCAGCGTGCTCGCAAAGCGCACCGTGTTGTAGCCACGCACGAGCTTGCCCGCGAGCGGCGCGGTGAGCAGCCACCGGTCGAACGAGAGCCGCGGCCCCGGCTGCGCAAGAATGGAGCGCACCAGGTACACGAGCACCACGATGCCGATCAGCAACGCCCACCACCAGTGCCGCACGAAGCCGGAGAGCGCCATCATCACCACGGTCAGGATGGGCAGTTGCTGCTTCGTGCTCGCAAACACGTTCACCACCTGCGGCACCACATAGCTGAGCAGGAACGTGACGATGCCGAACGCGATGATCGTGACGATGGCCGGATACGTGAACGCCAGCACGATCTTCTGCTTGAGCGCGTTGCGTTGCTCGATGTAGTCGGCAAGCCGGGACAGCACGAGGCCGAGTTTGCCGGTGTGCTCGCCCGCTGCGACGAGCGCGCGGTAGATGTCCGGAAAGTCGCGCGGATGCTGCGCCAGCGCATTGGCGAGCGAGTGGCCGCCCAGCACCTCGGCGCGAATCGCGGCCATCAACTCGCGGATGTAGTCGCGCTCCGACTGGTCGGTAAGCACCGCAAGCGCCTCATCGAGCGGCAGGCCGGCCACGAGCAGGCTCGCCAGTTGCCGCGTCAGGATGGCCTGCTCGCGCTGCGACAGCCGGCGGCCAATCGCGAGGCGCTGCTGGCGCTCGCCGCGCGTGCGGCTCGCCGCGGGTTCGACGACGAGCGGCGTGAGGCCTTGCGTGCGCAGCTGCGTGCGGGCGCTGCGCGCGCTGTCCGCGTCGAGCACGCCCTTCTGCGCCTTGCCTGCCGCGTCGATCGCTTCAAAACGGAATGCCGGCATGACGCGTCAGGCTCCACCTGTCACGCGAATCACTTCTTCGAGCGACGTCATGCCCGCCGCCACCCAACGCTCGCCGTCCTCGCGCAGCGTGCGCATGCCCTGCGCGCGACCTGCGGCGAGAATCTCGGCGTCTGCCGCGTTGCGGTGGATGAGCGAGCGGATGGTGTCGTCCACGAGCAGCAGTTCGTACACGCCGCGCCGGCCCGCGTAGCCCGACTGTCCGCACTTCTCGCAGCCCACGGGATGCCAGTGCACATGGCCGTCTTCGCTGCGCTCCTGTTTGCACACCGGGCATAGCTGACGCACCAGCCGCTGCGCCAGCACGCCGAGCAACGACGACGCGAGCAAATACGGCTCCACGCCCATGTCCGTGAGACGCGTAACGGCCGAGGCCGCATCGTTCGTGTGCAGCGTCGCGAGCACGAGGTGGCCCGTGAGCGATGCCTGCACCGCGATCTGCGCGGTCTCCAGGTCGCGGATTTCACCGATCATGATGATGTCCGGGTCCTGCCGCAGAATCGAGCGCAGCGCCCGGCCGAACGTCATGCCGATACGCTCGTTCACCTGCGTCTGGCCGATGCCGCCGAGGTCGTATTCGATCGGGTCTTCCACCGTCATGATGTTGGTGGTGGCCGTCTCGAGCCGCGACATCGAGGCGTAAAGCGTCGTCGTCTTGCCCGAACCGGTCGGGCCCGTGACCAGCACGATGCCGTGCGGTCGCGAGATCAGCCGGTCGAATTTCGCGAGCGTGTCCTGCGCCATGCCGAGCGCTTCGAGATTCAGGCGCTGCGCGTCTTTTTCCAGCAGACGCAGCACGGCACGTTCGCCGTGGCCCGTGGGCAGCGTCGAGACGCGCACGTCGACAGGTCGGCCACCCACGCGCAGCGTGATGCGACCGTCCTGCGGCAGACGTTTTTCCGCGATATCCAGCTGCGCCATGATCTTGATGCGCGAAATCAGCGCGCCGTGCAGCGCCTTCTTGGGACGCACCACATCGCGCAGCGTGCCGTCCACGCGAAACCGCACCACAGACGCGTTTTCGAACGGCTCGATGTGAATGTCCGACGCCTGCTCGCGCGCGGCCTGCGTGAGCAGCGCGTTGATCATGCGGATGATCGGCGCGTCGTCTTCGGACTCCAGCAGGTCTTCCACTTCGGGAATGTCCTGCATGAGACGCGAGAGATCCACTTCGCCTTCCACTTCGCCCACCACCTGGGCGGCGCTGCCGTCCTGGCGCGCATAGGCCTGGTTGATGGCCTGGGCGAGTTCGTCGGCGGGCAAACGCACGATGGAAAGCGCCCCGAAGTTGCGTGCGATCTCGGCGAGCGCAGCGTCGTTCGTGCGTTCGCTGATCCAGACTTCGAGCGCATCGGCGTGTTGATGCGCAACGAGAATCTGGCCGTTTCGGGCAAAGCCATAGGGCACGAGCCGCGCAGCCAGTGCCGAGGGCGGCTCGCGATCAGCGGCGCCTGTCGAGGAAACGACCGACGACGCCGCGGGCGGCAGCCCCGGACGTGCGCCGCTCGAAACGCCGCCCGCCGATGCCGGTGTGTTCACGGATGCGCTCCTGGTGACGCAACGGAGTTGTTCGTGGTGTTCGGCGTTGCGTTGGTTGTTGCGTTGTCGGGTGCATTGGGTGCTGTGAGCGGCGCCTGCTGCAACGGTGCAGTCGGCGCGCTCGTGCCCATACTGGTCGACGCACCGCCCGGCACCGCGTAGCTCGACACGCCCGCGGCACTTCCCGACTGAGGTGCAGCAGGCGGCGTGCCGCCTGCCGGCGCGCCGTTCTGCTGCGCGGGCTGGCGCCGCATGCTGTTGAGATCGAACAGATTTTGCGCCGGCACGGCGCCCTCGCTCGGACCCGGCGGGGCAGGCGGCAGCATCGGAATGTTCTGATCGCGGATCAGGCGATTGTCGGTCTGATAGCCGCCTTGCTGGTCACGCAGGTAATCGTAGCGATTGAGCGTGATGGCCGAACTCGTGGCCTGATCGCGCACGATCACGGGCCGCAGGAACACCATCAGGTTGCTCTTCGTACGCGTCTTGTTTTCCGAGCGGAACAGCTGGCCCAGCCAGGGAATGTCGCCGAGCAGCGGCACCTTGCTGTTGCCGTTCGAATACTGGTCCTGCATCAAGCCACCCAGCACGATGATCTCGCCGTTGTCGCACAGCACGGTGGACTGGATGGAACGCTTGTTGATCGTCACGCCGCCCGGGTTGTTCACCGTGGTCGGGTCCACGGTCGAATCTTCCTGGTAGAGCTGCAGCTTGAGGATGCCGCCCTCGGTGATCTGCGGCTTCACGTGGAGCGTAACGCCCACGTCGATGCGGTCGAACGTGTTGAACGCGGTTACCGAGGTCGCCGCATTCGCCGTCGGCGTTGCGTAGGAGCCCGTGACAACCGGCACGTTCTGGCCCACCACGATCTTCGCTTCCTCGTTGTCGAGCGTGATCAGGTTAGGCGTGGACAGCACGTTCGAGTCGCTCGACGTGGCAAGCGCATTGAGCAGACCGCCCAGACCGAACACGCTACCGAAACGGTGCAGCAACCCGATGTTCAGGCCGTTGGGCAGCAGGTTCGACGAATTCGTGCCGAGCAGGTTGGTGTTGTTCGCAATCGCCGCGCCTTGCGCGGTGAGGTCGACGATGCTCGAACTGCCCGAGCCGAAATTCGAGCCGCCATAGACGGCGTTGTTGCCGCCCAGCAGCGCGCCTTGCCACTGAATGCCGAGGTTCGCCGCGGTCGTCGCGTTGAGTTCGACGATGAGCGCTTCGATGTAGACCTGGGCGCGGCGCGAATCGAGCTGGTCGATCACGCTGCGCAGGTTGCGGTACACCGGCTCGGGCGCCGTGATGATGAGCGAGTTGGTGGCCGCGTCGGCCTGGATCATGCCGCCGCCGGACTGGTTCTCGTCCTGGTTGTTACTGCCTTCCTTTTCGCCGAGGAACGGCGCGCTGTTGCTTCCCGTGCCCGACGAACTGCCGCCCGTCATCGAGTTGCCGAGCGACGAACTGGTCGAACCCGAGGGCAGCGGCGGCATGCCGGCCGTGCCCGTGGAACCCGACAGCCCGCCGGCCGCGCCACCCGCGTTCTGATTGAACGCGTTGGCGCCGCCGCTACTCGACGTGTCGTTGCCTGAACCCTTGCCCATCATGCCGCGCAGCGTGCGGGCAAGACGTACGGCGTCCGCGTTGCGCAGCATCACGACGTGCATGTTGCCCGGCTGACTCGTGGGCGCATCGAGCTGTTTGGCGAGCGACTTCGCCGCGGCAAGGCGCTGCGCGTTCGAGGCGCGCAGCAGCAGCGAATTGGTGCGCGGATCGGCTGTTACCGAGACTTTGAGCGTGGGGTCCGTGCTGCCGATCGTGCCGGGATCCAGCATCTTCGAAAGCTGCTGGGCCGTGTCGAGCGCGTTCGCATTCTTGAGCGCCACGACGGCGACCTGCTGACCCGCAGCCGTATCGATGCCCGCGATGATCGCTGCGAGACGTCGCACGTTGTCGGCGTAGTCGGTCACGACGAGCGCGTTGTTGCCGGGATACGCGGCAATCGTGTTGTTCGGCGAGATGAGCGGACGCAACACGGGCAGCAGGTTGTTCGCCGACTCGTTCTTGAGCTGGAAGACTTGCGTCACGACCTGGTCGCCGCGCGCGGGCGTGGTGTTGCCCACATAGGTGGGCACGCCTTGCAGCTTCGCGTCGGCCTCGGGCACAACCTTCAGTACGCCGTGGTCCTGCACCAGCGAAAAGCCCTGCATGCGCAAGGCCGACTGCAATGTTTTCAGAGCCTGTTCTTCGGGAACCGGATTTTCCGAAACCAGGTTGAGCTGACCCTTGACGCGAGGGTCCACGATAATGGTCTTGCCGGTTGCGGCACCGATGGCTTTCGCCACCTGATCGATATCCGCGTTGACGAAATTGAGTGTGACCTGCGCCTGTGCGATCTGCGCGGTGATCAGTCCACTCACGAGCAGCGCCGTGGCGACGCGACGCAATGCCATTCGGTTTCTTCTCATGGAATGTGAAGTCGATATCGACTGCGGACACGTCCGGCAGTCCTGCGCATTCAACTCGCTGCTGCGCGAAAACGATGACCGCCGATACGCCCAGGTGCCGACCCCTCTTGTCAGTCACCTGGTTATTCAAAAGGATGAACACTACCAGCTTTTTATGTCGTTTTCGTCACAAATCAAATGGGGCCGTGCAGTTCCTCTAAACCTCGCCGCGACTGTGCCGCGCTTCCGTCAAGCTGTCTGAAAGCTCGGTTCCGTGCGGGTAACAACTGGTAAGGCTTACGCCCAAAAACCCAAGGATGCCGTTTCGTTTTCTACCGGATTTTGTCGGGTAGCTAACTTGACGCGGGGATGTCTGCCGGTATGATACGGGCCGATCGGCATGCCGGGCTTGCCATGCATGAGCGGGTTTTCCCGAATGCCGAGCTTGACCAGGGCGCCCGCCCGCAGCGGTGTCCCGGTAAGTGAACGCGCCTGCGGGTACCTGGCCCGGGCGCTTCTCCGTCTCACCTGCTTCATCTGCTTAGTGGTCTTGATGAAACGCGCTTCGTCTCTCGTCGTTGCCTATGCTGCGCTCGGCCTCGCGGTCGCGAGCATGCCTGCGCGCGCGGACTGCTTCGACGAAGCCGCGAACTACCAGAAGGTCAATCCGCTGATTCTGCGCGCCATTGCATGGCAGGAATCGCACAATCATCCCGACGCGGTCCACAAGAACGCCAATGGCTCCACGGACTACGGCGTCATGCAGATCAACTCAGTGCATCTGCCCGTGCTGTCCCAATACGGCATTTCGTCGAACACGCTGATGGAGCCGTGCAAGAACGTCTACATTGCCGCCTGGCACTTGCGGCAGAAGATGAACAAGTACGGCAACACGTGGCAGGCCGTGGGCGCATACCACTCGGAAACGCCCTCGCTGCGCGACCAGTACGCGCGGCAAATCGCGGCGATTCTGCGCAAGTGGAAGCTGCTGCCCGACTCGCGTTAGGTTGGCGCCATAGTTCCCACGGTGGGCACGTGTAGCTCAGCGCCGGCCGTCACTTTCCTACCTGGTGCACAATGCGGGTTCATGCTGCCGCGACGCCTCGCCCATGACGGGTGCCGCGCCCCGCGCTTTCCTCTCTTCGCTTTGCGTACCGAAATGAACCAGCCGCCACTGCCCGTTACTGTGCTCTCCGGGTTTCTGGGCGCGGGCAAAACCACGCTCCTGAACCATATCCTCGCCAACCGCGCGGGCCTGCGCGTGGCCGTGATCGTGAACGACCTCGCCGCGGTGAACATCGACGCTGCGCTCGTGCGCGACGCGTCCGCGCTTTCGCACGTCGAGGAACGGCTCGTGGAAATGTCGAACGGCTGCATCTGCTGCACGTTACGCGACGATCTGCTGACCGAGATCCGCCGTCTTGCCGACGAAAAGCGGTTCGACGCGATACTGATCGAATCCACCGGCATCGCTGAGCCAATGCCCATCGCTGAAACCTTCACCTTCGAGGACGACGACGGCGTATCGCTCGCCGAAGTCGCGCGGCTCGACACGATGGTGACGGTGGTGGACGCCTTCAATTTCCTGCGCGATTACGCCTGTGCCGACGCGCTCGCCGAACGGGGCCTCGCGGCCACGGAAGAAGACGACCGCACGCTCGTCGAGTTGCTGGTCGAGCAGATCGAGTTCTGTGACGTGCTCGTCGTCAACAAGGCGGACCTCGTTTCGGCCGAGGAACTGGCGCGGCTGCAGCGCATTCTCGCGCGCATCAATCCGCGCGCCGTGCAGGTGGTGAGCCGCTTCGGCGCCGTGCCGCTCTCGGAGGTGCTCAATACGAAGCGCTTCGATTTCGACGCGGCGTCCAGTGCGCCGGGCTGGCTCGCGTCGCTCAACGAACATGGCCACACGCACAGCGAGGCCGACGAGTTCGGCATCGGCAACTTCGTTTATCGCGCGCGCCGCCCGTTTCATCCCGAGCGGCTATGGGCGCTGCTGCACGAAGAATGGAAAGGTGTACTGCGGACCAAGGGTTTCTTCTGGCTCGCTACGCGCAACGACGTGGTGGGTTCGCTTTCGCAGGCGGGCGGTGCGTGCCGGCATGGTCCGGCGGGCATGTGGTGGGCCGCGCAGGACCGCAGCACCTGGCCCGATGACGAAGCGCTCGAAGCGGAAATTGCAGCTGACTGGTACGGCGATGCCAGCGATATGTCGATTGGAGATCGCCGGCAGGAACTCGTGATGATCGGCGTGGATCTGGACACACAAGCGTGGCGGGCAAAGCTCGACGCGTGTCTTCTGACCGACGCGGAATACGCCGCAGGCCCCGCCGCATGGCGTCAGTTGCCCGATCCGTTTCCCGCCTGGGACATCGACGCTGAAGAGCACAGCGAAGCAGGTGATAGCGAAATCGTCCACCGCTCCGCTTGATCGTTCCCGATTCTGCTTGGGGGCAGGGGCCTGCTATGCCCCTTTCCATCCACATCGCCAGTAGTGCGAATTTGCGCACGCGAGAGGCACAGGCAAAAGGCACAGGCGAAAAAAAACCCGCCAGCGGCGGGCGTCAACCTGAGCGGCTGATATTTAGCGCTTGTTGACTGCGTCCTTGAACGCCTTGCCAGCCGTGAACTTGACGGTCTTGGCAGCCGGGATCTTGATGGTCTCGCCCGTCTTCGGGTTACGGCCCGTACGTGCTGCGCGCTTGCCCGAACCGAAGCTGCCGAAGCCGATCAGTTGCACTGCGTCACCCTTCGACACAGCCTTCTTGATCACTTCGAGAAGCGTGTCCAGCGTTTCGCCGGTTTGAGCCTTGCTAGCGCCCGTCTGTGCTGCGACGGCGTCGATCAGTTCCTGTTTGTTCATTAAAGTTCCTTTCTGAGTTTAGGTTGACACGAACAGCGCGAACGCGCCGATTATACGTGCGCGGGCCACGCCGTCGAGCAGCGCCGGTCTCCGGACACCCCGGATAAAAGCTTTGCGCAGCAAGCTGCGCTACGGCCGTGCTGCCGCTCCCTGAGCGGCGCTTGCTATGATAGCGCAGCGCAAACCCAATAACGACAAGGGTTTCGAAGATTTACAGCATGAGCCGCGCGGTTTCCCGACGACGGCAAATTTCCTCTGAGCCCCGTCAGATAAGGCTTCCAGCGTTCACCACTCGTGACATGGGGCGTTGGTTTTTGCCAACGTTTTGCCCGCAAAGCCCCGTGCGGCGGGGCTCTCCGGGCATCGGCAAGCCCTTTGCCGGACGCTGCCGCTGCGTCCTGACAGCGTCCGGCGCTCCCACTTTTTGCAGCGTATGACCGCTTCCCTGACTCCTGCCACGCTCGAGTTCAACGACAACGGCACCCCGTTCTCGCCGCTCTATGGCGACGCCTATCACAGCATCGCCGGCGCTTTTGCGCAGTCCGAAGCCGTTTTTTTGCAGGGCAACGCGCTACCTGGGCGATGGCAGCGGCGCCGAAATTTCACAATTCTAGAGACCGGCTTCGGTCTGGGCGTCAACTTCCTCGCGACGTGGAAAGCGTGGCGCGATGACGCAGCGCGGTGCCAGCGCCTCCATTTCGTATCGGTGGAAAAGCATCCGTTCGTCGCTGCGGACTTGCGACGCGCGCTCGGGCCGCTGGTTGCGGATGCATCGATTACCGAGCTCGCGCAGCAACTCGCCGACGCGTGGCCCATGCTCGTGCCGGGCACGCACCGGCTCGAATTCGAAGGAGGGCGAATCACGCTGACGCTCGTCTTCGGCGACGCCATCGAAACACTTCCTGCGCTTTGGCTGCGTGCAGACGCGTTCTATCTCGACGGTTTTGCACCCGCAAAAAATCCAGACCTCTGGTCGCCGGCCATCTTCAAGGCGCTTGCACGTGTGGCAGGCGAAGGCGCGACATTCGCCACCTGGTCGAGTTCGGGCGACGTGAAACGTGCGCTCGAACAAAGCGGCTTCGAATACCGGAAGGTGGAGGGCTTCGGCACGAAACGCGCGATGCTGGTCGGGCGTTTTGCGCCGCGCTGGCGTGTGCGGCGCTACGAGCCGCCGTTGCCTGTCGCCGTCGCCGAACGGCACGCCATCGTGATCGGCGCAGGCCTTGCCGGGTGCGCGATGGTGGAGCGGCTCGCCGCCCGCGGCTGGCGCGTCACGCTGCTGGAGCGTCACCCCGCCGCGGCGCAAGACGCCTCCGGCAATCCCGCCGGCGTGTTTCACCCAATGATCTCGCGCGACGACAGCAGCGCGTCGCGCATCACGCGCGCCGGTTTCCTGTATGCACTGCAGCGCTGGGCCGAACTCGAACGAGCCGGCCTGAATCTTTCGCGCGGCGCGGGCGGTCTGCTGCATCTCGCCGCAAACGACGAAGAAGCGCTCGCCATGAACGATGCGCTTGCAACCTTCGCGTGGCCCACCGACTACGTGAGGCCCGTCACGCGCGAAGAGGCCGAACGCATGGCCGGCGTCGCCGTCGCGCAGCCGGGCTGGTTCTATCCGCAGGGCGGCTGGATCCAGCCGGCGTCCGTTTGCGCCGCTCAATGTGAAGCGGCGGGTGGCCTGCTCGAACGGCGCTTCGGCGTGCAGGCCGCGCGTATCGAACGAGGCAGCGACGGCCAATGGACCGTGTTCGACGAAGCGAACCACGTCGTCGCCCGCGCACCCATCGTCATCTTCGCGAACGCGCACGACGCCGCACGCGTGGCCGGCCTTCGTCATGCGCCGACGCGCAGCATTCGCGGCCAGCTCACGCTGCTGCATTCCACCGGCGACGCCCGCCACGCCACCAATCCGCTCACCCCGCTGCGCATGCCGATCATCGGCGAGGGCTACGCCATTCCGCTCTCCGGCGGCATCACGCTCACCGGCGCGACCTACGAACTCGACGACCCTGAACCATCGATACGTGAGGCTGGCCACATCGAAAACATCGAACGCATATCGCAGATGCTGCCGGGCGCACGTTCGGCGCTCGAGGCGACGTTCACAGGCCGCGTCGGCTTTCGCTGCGTGACGAGCGACCGCTTGCCCATGCTCGGGCAGCTTGCCGACGAATCCGCGGCTACGCGCGATGCCGTTCGCCTGCGAGGCGCGTGGCCGCTCGACCTGCCGCGCGCCGAAGGGCTCTATGGCGCCTTCGCGTACGGATCGCGTGGACTGGTGTGGGCCGCGCTCGGCGCCGAATTGATCGCCTCGCAGATCGAAGCGGAGCCGTGGCCGCTAGAACGGGATCTGGCCGAGAGTCTGGACCCCGCCCGGTTCCTTCTGCGCGCGTTACGGCAGCAGACGCTCGTCTGAGAGCCTCGGTTCGCGCGAAGGTTATCCACGCCGGGTTGTGGATAACCGCTGGAAGGACGGGTGCAACTCGTGTGGAACCGATGTGGACGTAAACGGGGTAACTGGCGTCGTCGTTCCCAGGCCGGAAAAGTTGCCAGGAGAAGCGAGCCTGCGCCACACATGCTTTACATCCGGTTGTGCGAGCGGCAAGTCGCTGATCCCTCACGGTAAACCGGGGTTATCCACAGAAAAGTGGGCGCTTTGTTAACTTCTACTACGTATACATACAGATAAACCTGTAAACCAAGGGCTAGCCCGGACCTGTCTGGAAACACGAAAGCAGCGAGGGGGCCCTTCTGTGCACCGTCGCTCGGGTTTGCGCGCACCTCCAACACTCATCCATGAAACGAGCCTGGTCGGTCTTTTTTGCTTGATTGACAGCGACTATCCGCAGATCAATTACGTATTTACCGTTTTGAGTGCAAGTTCGTCGCAGATGGCGTCGAGTGCAAAAAAGCTGTGGCACAATCGCCGTTCTCCAGGCGCCCATGCTCAGGCAGCGGGCGCATCCAAGGAACGGTTGCCGGTCGCCCGGAATCTGAGTGCGTAGGGCATCGGGCAACGTTCATTCATCGATCGCAAACTCGTCGCTACGGCAACGCGTCTGCAAATACGCCGGTCCGGGCGTCCCTCCGCCCGGCTGGGTGTTTCCTGTTTTCCGTCTCGATCCGCTAGAGGACGACTGGCGCCGCATCGTGTATGCGCGGCGAGTATGGCGGCTGGCGGCGCGGCCGCCAGCAAACGGGCAGCGTCCACCCTGGCATCGAAAGTGCGCTTTGCCGGGACCGTGTTCTCGCGTGCGCACGCGCCGTCCTGCAAAAAAAGGAGAAACCAATACGATGAAGTCGGCGTTTTCGTTTTTTCCCGCCTGGCCCATTGCCCCGGATGCGATCTTCTGGGCCGGTCTCGCGCTGCTCGTTGCGGGTTTGTGCGGCGAGCTTTGCTACCGCGCGTGGCGTTTGCCGCGCGTTTCGGGTTATGCCGTAATCGGTCTGATTGCCGGTTCGGCGGGCTTTGGCGTGATCGACGCCGATTCCGCCAGCGCCGCGCGGCCGCTGCTCGATGTCGCGCTCGGGCTGCTGCTGTTCGAACTCGGCAGCCGGCTCGACTTGCGATGGATTCGCCGCAACCCGTCGCTGATTCTCTCGAGCATCGCTGAATCCACGCTGACCTTCGTGCTCGTGCTGACCGTTTTGCTGTTCCTGAAGGTGCCGGTCATGGTGGCGATGGTGATTTCCGCCATCGCGATGGCAACGTCGCCGGCCATGGTGATCCAGCTGAAGACCGAACTCGGCGCCGAAGGTCAGGTCACGCAGCGGCTCATGACGCTCACGGCGCTCAACAGCATGTACGCGGTGGTCGTCGAAAAACTCGCCTCCAGCTGGCTGCACCAGGAAATTTACGGCAACGTGTTCGCCACCATCCTGCAGCCGCTTTATCTGCTCGTGGGTTCGCTGTTGGTGGCGTTCCTGCTGGCGAAGGCCTGCACACTTTTTTATCGCAAGCTGAGCGCGCAGGACGAGCATTCGTTCGTCGCGCTGTTCGGTCTCGTGGTGCTGGCGGTGGCCATCGCGCATCTGCTCAAGCTCTCCACGATCCTGAGCCTGCTTGCCGCCGGCATCATCGTGAAAAATCTGGAGCCTCGTCCGCAACTGTGGCCGCAGCACTTCGGCACGGCGGGGTGGCTGCTCACCGTGATCCTGTTCGTGCTCACGCTCACCACGTTCGAGTGGCGAGACATCGCAATTGGCGGACTTGCCGCGGCCGGGCTGATCGTGGCGCGTCTCGTCGCGAAGCTGGTTGGCGTGCTTATCTTCGCGAAGCCGAGCGGATTGCACTGGAAGCAGGGCGTCGCGCTCGGGTTGTCGCTTTCGCCGATGTCGGCGCTCGCCTGGCTGCTCGTGGACGACACCTACGAGCTCTATCCGACGTTCGACCCGCAGCTGCGCGCCGTGGTCATGTGCGCAATCGTCGTGTTCCAGATTGTCGGACCGTGGCTTGTGTACCGCAGCCTCGCGCAAGTCGGGGAACGGCGCGAAGAGTAGGTTTTCCGTGGTCACGCCGCAGTACGGGCGTGGCCGTCAGCATCACCTGTCGAAACCCAACGCCGCGCAGGCGTGCCGGTTGGTGCGGATGAGTGCCGGTCGGACATGCGCGGTTGAAGCGGAAATGCCATGTCACTTGAAACTTTTGTCGATTCGAAGCCGTTCACGTTCGGCATCGAACTCGAGATGCAGATCGTCAACACCCATGACTATGATCTGACCAAAGCCGGCACCGACCTGCTGCGGCTCATCAAGGACCAGAAGATTCCGGGCAACATCACGCCCGAAATTACCGAGAGCATGATCGAGCTCTCCACGGGCATCTGCACGTCGCACGAACAGGCGCTCGGCGATCTGCGCGAGATCCGCGACACGCTCGTGGCCGCGGCCGACCGGCTCAACGTGGGCCTGTGCGGTGGCGGTACACACGCGTTCCAGCAATGGAGCGAGCGGCGCATCGTCGATTCCCCGCGCTTTCAGTACCTCTCGGAGCTTTACGGCTACCTCGCCAAGCAGTTCACGGTGTTTGGCCAGCACGTGCATATCGGCTGCCCGAACGCGGACAGCGCGCTGTTCCTGCTGCATTCCATGTCGCGCTTCATTCCGCACTTCATCGCGCTGTCGGCCTCGTCGCCTTACGTGCAGGGCGTGGACACCGGCTTCCATTCGGCCCGGCTCAACTCCGTGTTCGCGTTTCCACTGTCGGGCCGCGCGCCGTTCGTGCTGACGTGGGACAGCTTCGAAGAATATTTTTCGAAGATGGTCCACACGGGCGTGGTCAACAGCATGAAAGATTTCTACTGGGACATCCGGCCGAAGCCCGGCTTCGGCACGATCGAAGTTCGCGTCATGGATACGCCGCTTTCGGTGGACCGGGCCGCGGCGATCGCGTGCTACATCCAGACGCTCGCGCGCCATCTGCTGCTCGACAAGCCCATCACGCCGAAGGAAGACGATTACCTCGTCTACACGTTCAACCGTTTCGAGGCCTGCCGCTTCGGACTGGCGGGCAGTTGCATCAATCCGCAGACAGGCGAGCGCCGCACGATTTCGGAAGACATCATCGATACGCTCGAGCGCATTGCGCCCCATGCCGACGCGCTCGGCTCAGGCCACGCGCTTGCCGAGATCGGGATGATCGCGCGTAGTCAGGTCAACGATGCCACCTGGCTGCGCGGCGTCGTCGCCCAGGAGAAGTCGCTGCACGAAGCGGTTCGCCAGCAGTGCCTGCGCTGGCGCGAATAAGGTCGCGCTGGGGTGAAGAGACAGACCACGCGGGGCGAAAAATTCGAAAATAGATGCAAGGCAGCGTAAGCGTGAGCTATGTCACGCAGACGTCATACCGTGACATCAAAAAAATTTTCGTCCGTCGTGGCTTCTTATGATTTCAAATGTTTACGTATACAAACATCGTAGTAGTTAACAAGCATTGCGCCTGCCTGTGGATAACCGAATAATTCGCCGAAAAGTCAGACACCTGCGCAATTGGCAAGCGCATGGATTGCGACTGCGCGAGCGACGCAAAAGAGGGATAACTTTGAGGCGTGCCAATCGGTCGCGCGCTTTATCAAGAAACCGCGCACACGCAATCCCGGCCGTTTTCAACGCATTATCCACAGCCTCGTCGGGATAACTTAGCTGTGCGATTGGGCGCTCTCGCATAGAATGTCGCTTTGCCGCAGCGTGAATGATTGCGGCAAGCCCCACACGCGTAAGCAGATGGCTCGCGCGGCCCCGGGCGCGGCGCCTTGTTACCCGGCGACAGTGCAACGGAGCGGGACATTTTTGAAATGGCGTTTCCGGGACGGGAAGACGGGACAGTATCCCGATGAAGCCGTCCTTCCCCACAGGTTGCCGGCGCAACTGGCGGCCGACGATACAGCGCGAGCTGTCAATAACCAGCGAAAGACTATGAGCGAAGGCGTTTACGGAGAACTGCCGACCGGGCGTGTGACCCACAGCCTGTTGCGGCTGAGTACGGCCATGCGGAGTCAGGCATGGGAATGGGCAGAAGGAGCGGGGTTGACCCCCACGCAAGGCGAGATTCTCGTTTTGCTGATGCAGCGCAAGGGGCCGATGCGGCTCGGCGAGATTGCGCGCGAAACCGCGCTCACCGCCGCCACGACGAGCGACGCGGTGAGCACGCTCGAAAACAAGGGGCTGGTCGAAAAGCGCCGTGCGCTGGACGACGGCCGCGCGCTGGCGGTGCGCCTCACCACGCGTGGCCGCACGGCGGCCAAACGTGCGGCGCAATGGCCGGATTTTCTCGCGAAGGCAGTGAGTACGCTGCGCGACGACGAGCAGATCACGTTCTATCGCACGCTGCTCAAGACCATCCGCCAGCTCGAAGTGCAGGCGCACATTCCGGCACACCGCATGTGCCTGACGTGCGAGCACCTCGAAGCAAGCAGGAATCCGAAGAAGGCACCGCATCGCTGCGGCGCGCTCAACCTCGCGCTTGTCGACACGGACCTGCGGCTGGACTGCGGCGCGTACGATGAGGCCGACGCCGGTACGCAGAAGAAGATCTGGAAGATCTTCGCGCAGCAGGGCTGAAGCGCCCTGCCGGAAACGGAACGGCCCGCCTGCGGCGCTTTCGCTGTTGCCCGGGGACGTGAACCGCCGTCCCTGCCAGGTGCGCCGCGCTTTGCGCGTGTTTTTGCCCATTCGAGGTCTGCGGTATTCCGCGTGGCCTGTGTGAAGCGTGAACGTGAAGCGGGGAAGCGGCGATGAATCGCGAAGTGTTGGCCGTACGCCATGTGTACTTCGAGGATCTGGGCAGTCTCGAACTCGTGCTCGGGGACCGCGGGCGTCTCGTACGCTATCTCGACGTGGGCTTTGCGCGCATCGAGGCGCCGAATCCCGTCACGTCGTCGTTGATGGTGATACTGGGCGGTCCGATCAACGCCTGCGACGACGCGCACTACCCCACGCTCGCGCCGCTTGCCGCGATGGTCGAAAAGCGCATTGCTGCTGGACTGCCGACGCTCGGCATCTGTCTGGGCGCGCAGTTGATTGCGCGGGTGCTCGGCGCGCGGGTCTATCCGGCAGGCCACACCGAACTCGGCTGGACGCCGCTCACGCTCACCGACGCGGGCCGCGCCTCGCCGCTTCGTCATCTCGACGGCGCCCATACCTCGATGCTGCACTGGCACGGCGACACGTTCGACCTGCCGCAAGGCGCCACGCGGCTTGCCTCCACGCCGGTCTGTGAGAATCAGGCGTTCGTGTGGGGCGACCACGTGCTCGGTCTCCAATGCCACCCCGAAATTCGCACGGACCGGTTCGAGCCTTGGCTCGTCGGGTATGCTGGCGAACTCGCGTCACATGGCATCGACGTCAATCAGTTGCGTGCCGACACCGCGCGCTTCGGTCCGCGGCTCGAAGCGGCTGCGCATCAGATGTTCGGCGAGTGGCTCGACCAGGTGGATGCCACGATGAGTGCCAAAGTAAAGGGTTGAAGCGAAGCCGCGGGGCGTGAGCAGACGTCGGCAAGAAAGGCAACGCGTTCACCTTCTTTCGGCCGCTGCGCGCCGCGTGCAGCCTGCCTGCACCGATAAAACCCGCATGCTATTCTCGACCGCTCCTGTCATCGTCTGACGAGAGAGTCCATGAGCGCGCTGTTCACCCCCATCACGCTGCGTGGCGTGACGCTTCCGAATCGCATCGTCGTTTCGCCGATGTGCCAATACTCCGCGGAACGTGGCGAAGCAACCGCCTGGCACATGATCCATCTCGGGCAACTGGCGCTCTCTGGCGCCGGCATGCTCTGCATCGAAGCGACCGCAGTCGAACCCGACGGACGCATCACGCCCGCCGATCTGGGCTTGTGGGACGACGCCACCGAAGCGGCCCTCAAGCCGGTGCTCGCGGCCATCCGCAAGCATTCGCCCATTCGCGTCGCGATGCAGCTGTCGCACGCGGGGCGAAAGGCGTCGAGTCACGTGCCGTGGGAAGGCGGCCAGCTGATTCCGGTGGCTGAAGGCGGCTGGCAGCCTCACGCGCCCTCGCCGATTCCGCACAAGGACGGAGAAGCGCCGCCGCTCGCGCTCGATGCCGCAGGCCTTGCGCGCGTGCGCGAGGCATTCGCGGCGGCTACGCGGCGTGCGGCCCGACTCGGTATCGACGCCATCGAAGTGCACGCCGCTCACGGTTATCTGCTGCACCAGTTCCTCTCGCCGCTCGCCAACCAGCGCACCGACGAATACGGCGGCTCGCGCGAAAACCGCATGCGCTTCCCGCTCGAGATCTTCGACATCGTGCGCGCGCAGTTTCCGGCCGACAGACCGGTTGGCGTGCGCGTGTCCGCAACCGACTGGGTGGACGGTGGCTGGTCGCTGGAAGACACGATCGCCTTTGCCCACGAGTTGAAGCGACGCGGCGCCGACTGGATCGATGTCTCCTCGGGCGGCGTCTCGCCGCTGCAGAAGATTCCGCTCGAACCCGGCTACCAGGTGCCGTTTGCGCGTGAGGTCAAGAAGGCAACGGGCCTCACGACCATTGCCGTCGGGCTGATTACCGATGCGCAGCACGCCAGTCGGCTCATCGAAGAAGGCGACGCGGATCTCGTCGCCATGGCGCGCGCCATGCTCTACGATCCGCGCTGGCCGTGGCACGCGGCGGCACAATTGGGCGCCACCGTGCAGGCGCCGCCGCAATATTGGCGTTCGCAGCCGCGCGAGCAGAAGGCACTGTTCGGCGACATCTCGTTCGGCCAGCGTTAGCCGCCCGCTATTTGGCAGGTTGAACGAATCCGTATCAAGCGTGTACGATGCCGTTTGTGGCGCGATGTGCGCTACAGCGGATGACGCGGCGCCTCGGGGGCGCCGCGTTTGCTATTCGCGCCTGAGAAATGCCGCGGCATATCGCGCGCCGGCAGCGGCTAACGCGAGGTTTGCCGCCGGAATGTTCACTTCCCGTTCTTCACAAGGATTCATTCAATGAGTTCACGCAGGTTCGCCGTGCGCCAGTCGGGTGTGCACGGCAAAGGGGTGTTCGCCCTCGAACCGATTGCAGCCGGCGAGCGCCTGATCGAATACAAGGGCGAACGGATCTCGTGGAAGGAAGCCCTGCGGCGTCATCCGCACAATCCGGCAGAACCGAATCACACGTTCTATTTCGCGCTGGAAAGCGGCGACGTGATCGACGGCAAGGTGAACGGCAACAGCGCGCGCTGGATCAACCATTCGTGCGCGCCTAACTGCGAGGCCGAAGAGATCGACGGTCACGTCTACATCGAGGCACTGCGCGACATCGCCGCGGGCGAAGAGCTGTTCTACGACTATGGCCTTGTGATCGACGCGCGTCAGACGAAGAAGCTTCAGCGCGAGTACGAATGCCGGTGCGGCGCCCGCAAGTGTCGCGGCACGATGCTCGCGCCGCCCGAGAAGACGAAGAAGGGCGGCAAGGGCGAGGGCAAGTCTGCAAAGAAGAAAAAGAAGTAAGGCAGCAGCCCCTGGAATTACATGTCGATCGGCGCCTGGTGCGCCGATTTTTTTGCCTCGGCACTGTGGTCGCTCGTGGCGCGCGTGCTTTCCGTAGCGGGCGCTTGCGGCGCCAGCGGCACACGAACGACGAAGCGTGCGCCGCCTTCCGGCGCGTCCTCGTAGTGCACGGTGCCCCGGTGCAACTTCATGATGTCGTGGACGATCGCGAGGCCGAGGCCCGCGCCGCCATCCACGCCGGAGTCGCTCTGACCGTCGCCGCGGAAGAAACGCTTGAACAGGTCGGCCTGTTGGGTTTTCGGTACGCCCGGTCCATTGTCTTCCACGGCGATTTCGGCCATCGCCACGCCGTCGGTCTGCAGCTGCGTCACCGTCACGGTGATGCGTCCGCCATCCAGACGCGCGGGCGGTGCGTACTTCAACGCGTTGTCGAGCAGGTTCGCCACCACCTCGTGCAACAGCACAGGGTTGCCGCGTACGAGTAGCGGATGATCGTTCGCCGGGTCGTCGAGTCGCTGGAAACCGAGGTCCACCTGCACGGCGAGAGCGCGCGGCACCCACTCGGCGCCGGTTTCGAACGCGAGCGCAGCGAAATCGATATTGACGAAGCGCGCGGCCTGCTCGCCGGGCTCGGCGCGCGCAAGCGAAAGCAACTGGTTGGAGAGGCGCACAGCGCGGTCCGCTGCTGCGCGCAGCTCGCGCACCGCCGCCTGCACCTGTTGCGGGTCGCGTGAGACAACGGCCTGCTCCGCATGCAGCTTCACGGCCGTGAGCGGCGTGCGCAATTGATGGGCGGCGTCGGCAATGAACTTGCGCTGTGCGTCGAGAGCGGTTTTGAGTCGGCCGAGCAGCGCGTTGAGCGCGCCTGTGAGCGGGCGGATCTCAAGGGGTACGTAGGTTTCGTCGACGGGCTCGAGCGACGTATGCGTTTGCCGGTTCAGCGAATCGGCCAGATCCGTGAGCGGATTGAGCTGCTGGTTCACCACGCGCCAGACGATGGCCCAGCCCGCGAACAGCAACAGCAACAGCGGCATCATGATCGCCACGAGAAACTCGGCGGCAATACGAAAGCGGTGACGCACCGGCTGACCCACTTCCACGACGATCGGATTGCCGTGCGGCTGTTCAACCCGCACCTGCGCGACGCGTACGCCAATGCCGTTGTGCTGCGTCTCGAAGACGTACGCGAAGTGCATGCGCGTAATGTTCGTGCCCCGCAGCGGCAGCGACGGATCGCCGGCGATTTCCCTGGTGCCGTCGCTGATGCGGTACACGAGATGTTCCACCGGGTCAGAGAACATCGCCTGCGCGAGCGGTGGAACGGTAATGGGCGCGTCGCGGCCCGCAATCTGGATCTGTCTGGAAATGGCAGTCGCCAGATCGGCGAGCGAGCGGTCCACGACGTGCTGCGTGTATTGCCACGCGAGCCAGTACGCGATGAGTCCGCTCATGAGCGCAAGCAGCGAGAGCGGCGCAGCGAGACGGCGCAGCAGCGTGCGCCTCAGACTGTTCGCGGCCGGGTGGGGCATGATCGGACCTGCCGAAAAATAGGACGTGCCGTGCGAACCGGTCAGCCGGTTCGCACGGCATATACGGCTTCGTTACGAAGCCTGGCGAATCTCCTGGAGGAGATAGCCGAAGCCGCGCACGGTCACGATTTCGACGCGGCAGTTTTCGAGCTTCTTGCGCACGCGGTGCACGTAGACCTCGATCGCGGTGTCGCCGAGGTCGCCGCCGAAATGCGTGAGGTGATCCTGCAACTGGGCCTTGCTGACCACGCGGCCGTGGCGCAGCAACAGCATTTCGAGCACGGCGAATTCGCGCGGCGAGAGTTCGAGCGGCTTGTCGTCGTTGAAGATGCGACGATCCACGCCCGACAGACGCACGCCGCCCAGCGACACTTCGGGGCGCGGCACGTCGCCGTGCGGACCGCTGCGGCGCATGACGGCACGAATGCGCGCTTCGAGTTCGGCGGGCTCGAAGGGCTTCAGCATGTAGTCGTCGGCGCCGGAATTCAGGCCCTGAACGCGGTCGTTCAATTCGTCGCGCGCCGTGAGCACGATCACGGGCGTGTGGCGATTGCTCTGACGGAAGCGCGAGAGCAGCGTCATGCCGTCGATGCCGGGCAGGCCCAGATCGAGAATCACGAGTTCGTGGCGGTTCTGTGTGAGCGCCTGTTCGGCGAAGATGCCATCGTGGACCATGTCGACCGTGAAGCCGGCTTGTTCGAGGCTACTCTGGATGCCGCGTGCGATAGGGCGGTCGTCTTCGATGAGAAGGAGTCGCATGGGATTCGCTCAATTACAATGGGTTAGCTTGTCAGGCACGCGGTTCGCCGGCGCGCGGATGCACAGGAAGCACGCTGGGTAGCGTGCGGTGCCCGGATGATCACGAGAGACATGTCCGAAATTACGATCAACGAACTGGAAGCCGCGATCAACTTCTGGCGCAGCCGTTCGCCTTCCTTTGGCGACGAGCTTACCTTGTGCAAGGAGGCAAGCGCGCTCTCCAAGCCGTATGCGCTGCTGATTGTACAGCGTCGGAACGCCGTATCGCTGGATGCGCTGGAGCCTTTGGCACGCGAAGCCTGGGAAACTTACGTTCGCCTTAATATTGGGCGCACGAACTGAAGGCCCAATGGCGGTTGTCCTGCAATATCCTTTCACCCGCGGCGTTTTTTGGCCTCCATTTGCGTTTCCCGCGGTCGCCTCGCTCAATCGGGCTGCGCGCCTTTCGCGATCGAATCGATGAACTTCGCCATGAGGATGTCGCGCTCGGTGATACCGCTCGCCTCGTGCGTGGATAACGTGATCTCGACCCGGTTGTAGACGTTGAACCATTCGGGGTGATGGTCCATCTCCTGGGCTTTGATGGCGACGCGCGTCATGAAGCCAAAGGCCTCGTTGAAGTCGGCGAAGCGCAATTTCCGCTGGATGGCGTCGCGGCCGGCCATGGCCTGCCAGCCGTCGAGCTGCGGGAACTGGCTGGCGCGTTCCTCGGAAGTGAGCTTGTGGATCATCGTGTCACCTCTCGTGGGTGGGTCGTGAGAGAAGCTGAGCGTCCGGCTATTTTTCCACGGATGCCCGCATGTCGCCGGACCGCCTTCCGTCTGCGTTCCGCTGCCGGTGCACTGCTCTGCGACGTCTTGCTGCTTTATGCAATACTCATGCGAAAAGCAGTCACGAAACGCGGAGAACGTTCATGCTTGAACTGGATCACTTCGATCTCGCGCTTCTCGAGGTCTTGCAACGCTATGGACGCGCCACCCATCAGCAACTCGGCGAGCAGATTCCGCTGTCGCCGTCGCAGATCGGGCGGCGGTTGCAGCGGCTCGAGGCGGTGGGTGTGATCGATGGTTATCGCGTCGTGCTGCGGCCCGAAAAGCTTGGCCTGGGCGTGACGGCGTTCACGAGCCTCAAGCTCAAGCACCACGGCGATTCGATCATCGAGCAGTTTCAGCAGCAGATCGACATGCTGCCCGAAGTGCTGGAATGCCACGCGGTAGTGGGCGAGGCCGACTATCTGCTGCGGATCGTGGCGCCCGACCTCAATGCGCTCTCCTCGTTCGTCATGAAGAAACTCATGCGCGTGCCGGGCGTGGACAGCGTGCGCTCGAACATCGTGCTTGCTACGTTCAAGCGCAATGGCCCGCTGCCGCTCGCGCACCTGGGGCCGGGACTTTCCGCGGCTTGAGCGCATGAAGCGCGAACGGCGCGACCCATCCGGGATCGGGAATCAAAGATCAGGATCGCGCCGGTGCGAGCGTCATCGCGTTTTGCTGTGCCACGTGCCGCGCATCAGCATCAGGCGACGATGAGCGGCTCGCCCAACTCAGGTTTGTCGTCGGCCGCATTGAGCAGATCCACGTAAGCCACGGCCACGAGATCCGCTTCCGGCACGCCGAGCTTCGCGAATACCGCGTGCGCCTCCGCTTCGCCGCCTTCCTCGTCGTCGTCCGGTCCCAGCACCACTTCCAGTTCCACGAAATCGCCCAGTCCGTCCACGCGATCGAGATGAATGCGCGTGCGTCCCACCAGGTAGACGTGGCGCTCCTTCGTGACGATGCCACGCGTCGTGAGTGCCGTTGCGAGCAGCGCGTGCATGGCCTCGGGATTGGTGACGGGGCTGCGCGTGTAGTACGACGCCTTGGGGCCGTCGCGATCGTCGCGCTGATAGAAGATCAACTCGGCGGGCGTGCCGTCGTCGAACTGGCGCAGCTTGAGACGGCCGCGCGGCACGTCGTAGAAGAAGTCCTGCTGACGGAAGATGAGCGGTGCTTCGGGCGTCAACTGCGTAGCGCGCTCGCGCAACTGTTCGAAGTCACGGGCGCGGGCTTTGATCTCGATGTTGCGTGCCATGCTGAAGCTCCTGTCTGTCGATGAAACAGCAACGGCGCCGCTGGCCGTGCAAAGGCAACGCGGCGCCGCCGGAAAGAAACAGCCACCCTGGCGCGATGCAAGCCATCGATTCAAGCCAGGGACGGAAACGCGAAATCCGAATCTAGCAAAAACCGTGTGACCGTGGCGTTACGGCGCAAGTTCGTCACGTCGTCGTACGTCATGAGTGGCGCTCATATCGCCCATTGCGCCTCGATCAGCTTGAGCGCGGCCGCGATGGCGGGCTCCTCTGCACGTGCCGCAAGCGTGATGAAGGTGAGCTGCGTGGGCACGGTGATGCCTTCCACGATGGTCAGCGCGTGTGCGTGCGCCTCGGCGAGTGCCGTGGCGTCGCGCGCGAGCGAGAGGCCAACGCCCGATTTCACGAGGTCGAGCATGGAGGGCTCCTGGTCCACTTCGGCCACCTTCACCGGCGTGACGCCGGCTTCGGCGAAGCAGCGCGTGAGCAGCCGGTTATGCGCCGACGCGGGCGGCGTCCAGATCCACGGCAACGCGGCGAGGCCACGCCAGTCGTGGATACCGCGCACGCGGTCTTTCCAGCCTGCGGGCGCGAGCACCCGATATTGAAAGTGCGTGAGCGTGACGGCATGAAACGCGCTGCCGTCGCGCGGCTCGTCCTCGGCCGGCAGTCCGATGTAATAGCCGACGTCGAGTTCGCGCGAGCGCACCTGCTCCAGCACCCAGCCCGACATGCCGTGCCGCAGCGCGGTTTCGATCTGCGGCCATGTTTCCACGAGCGGTTTCAGGAAGCCGCCGAGCCGCAGGAATTCCGGGTCCAGGATCGTGCCGATGCGCAGCCTCCCGCGCACTTCGTGGCGCAGCGTGGCGGCCGCGCGCTGCACGTCGCCGGCCGCGGCGAGCGCGCGCTCCGCGTGCGGCAGCAGCGCCTGGCCGTCGCGCGTGAGTGCGAGCCCGTGCGACGTCCGCGTGAAGAGCGACACGCCGAGCGTCTCCTGAAGGTTCTTGATCTGCAGGCTCACGGCGGGCTGGGTGAGGTGCAGATGCACGGCGGCACGCGTGAGGTTGCCCTCGCGCGCCACGGTGACAAAAGCCCGGAGCAAGGTCAGGTCCATATTCCTGATATGAGTGCGCCTTATATGGCAGTTGAGCATAACTCATTGGATTGCCCCGCGGTTTCGCCGCTACGCTTGGCGAACCGTTGGCGATGCGAAGGTGAGACAGATACCCGCGCCATGCCGATTACGAAGGTGCGCCGCAGCAAAATGCAGCGCAACGGAGGAGACAACACACGATGGATCAGACCAAAGCGACGGCAGCAGGCCGCGGCGAGCCGCGCCGGCTCGAAGGCGAATTCGACTACGTGATCGTGGGCGCGGGCACCGCAGGCTGCGTGCTCGCCAACCGGCTTACGGAAGACCCCGACGTTTCCGTGCTGCTGCTCGAAGCCGGCGGTAAAGACGACTACCACTGGATTCACGTGCCGGTGGGCTACCTCTACTGCATCGGCAATCCGCGCACGGACTGGCTCTACAAGACGCAGGCCGAAGCGGGTCTCAATGGCCGGTCGCTTTCGTATCCGCGTGGTCGCGTGCTGGGTGGAAGCTCGTCGATCAACGGCATGATCTACATGCGCGGTCAGCGCGAAGACTACGACGAGTGGGCGCGCATCACGAACGACGCGTCATGGTCGTGGGATGCTGTGCTGCCGGTGTTTCGCCGCAGCGAGGACCATCACGGCGGCGCGAATACGTGGCACGGCGAAGGCGGCGAATGGCGCGTCGAACGGCAGCGCCTCAAGTGGAAGATTCTCGAAGCGTTCGCCGACGCCGCGCAGCAAACCGGCATTCCCGCCACCGACGACTTCAATCGCGGCGACAACAGCGGCGTCGGCTACTTCGAGGTGAACCAGAAGCGCGGCATTCGCTGGAATGCATCGAAGGCGTTTCTGCGTCCCGCGATGAAGCGGCCCAATCTCACCATCATCACAGGTGCGCTCACCGAGCGTGTGGTGTTCGAGGGCAAGCGCTGCGTCGGCGTGGAATATCGCGGCGATGGCGTGAGCTACATAGCAAAGGCGCGTTGCGAAGTGGTGCTAAGTGCAGGTGCTGTGAATTCGCCGCAGTTGCTCGAACTGTCGGGCGTGGGTAACGGTGCGCGGCTGCAAGAGCTGGGTATCGACGTCGTGCACGATGTGCGCGGTGTGGGCGAGAACCTTCAGGACCATCTCCAGTTGCGTATGGCGTTTCGCGTGCAGCACGTGCGCACGCTCAACACGGCCTCCGCTCACTGGTGGGGCAAGCTGATGATCGGCATGCAGTACGCGCTGTTCCAGAGCGGCCCCATGTCGATGTCTCCGTCACAACTCGGTGCGTTCGCGAAGTCGGATCCATCCGACGGGTCGCTCACACGGCCCGATCTCGAATATCACGTGCAGCCTCTCTCGCTCGATCGTTTCGGTGAACCGCTGCATCGCTTCAACGCGTTCACGGCGTCGGTGTGCCATTTGCGGCCCACTTCGCGCGGCAGCATTCATATCGCCTCGCCCGATGCCGCCGTGGCACCGGCCATCGCGCCCAATTATCTTTCCACCGACTACGACCGTCACGTCGCGGTCAACGCGCTTCGACTCACGCGGCGTATCGCGGCCGCGCCCGCGCTCGCTCCATATCGTCCGCACGAAGTCCTGCCCGGTCTCGCGTATCAGACCGAAGAAGAATTGCAGGACGCCGCAGGCAACGTGGGCACCACGATCTTTCATCCGGTAGGCACCTGCCGCATGGGCACCGCCGACGATCCCGGCGCGGTAGTGGACAGCCGCTTGCGTGTGCGCGGCGTGGAAGGGCTGCGTGTGGTGGATGCATCGGTGATGCCCGTCATCACATCGGGCAACACCAATTCGCCCACGCTCATGATCGCGGAGCGCGCGAGCGACATGCTGCGCGCCGATCGTCGCGCGCGACTCGCGGGGCGGGACGAAAAGACGAGCGCAGGCGTGCCGATGTCCGTTGCATGACGACGCGGCAGCGCGCATTTCACGCGCGTGAAATACGCACGAGGCCCTAAGTGCAAATCCCTATGATTGCGCTGCATCATTGGCGAGACAATGGCGCCATGCCGCACGGTGCCCCACGCTGCCATCCGCAGCCCTGCACTGCGCCACGGCCGATACGGGGGTGCGGTCGTCATCACGCGTTCGCGCAATCCGGTGCGCGAAGTGTCTACAAGACTTCGCCTTAATTCGCATGGAAGAGGACATGATTCTCGGCGACACGATTCTGGAGACGCGCGGACTCACGAAGGAATTCAAGGGCTTCACGGCCGTCAACGGCGTGAACCTGCGCGTGCGTCGCGGCACGATTCATGCACTCATCGGCCCGAACGGCGCGGGCAAAACAACGTGCTTCAACCTGCTCACCAAATTTCTCGAACCCAGCGCAGGGCAGATCGTATTCAACGGCATCGACATCACGCGTGAACGCCCCGCGCAGATCGCGCGGCGCGGCATCATCCGTTCGTTTCAGATTTCCGCGGTATTTCCGCATTTGACGGCATTGCAGAACGTGCGCGTGGGGTTGCAGCGCACGCTCGGCACCGCGTTCCATTTCTGGCGCAGCGAACGCACGCTGCGCGAACTCGACGACCGCGCGATGGATCTGCTCGCGCAGGTCGGCCTGACCGATTTCGCCGATGTGCGCACGGTAGAACTTGCCTACGGTCGCAAGCGCGCTCTCGAAATTGCCACCACGCTCGCGATGGAACCTGAACTCATGTTGCTCGACGAGCCCACGCAAGGCATGGGACACGAGGACGTGGATCGTGTGACCGCGCTGATCAAAAAAGTATCGGCGGGCCGCACGATTCTGATGGTGGAACACAACATGAATGTGATTGCCGGCATCTCGGACACGATCACGGTCCTGCAACGCGGCGAGGTGCTCGCCGAGGGCGCGTACGCGGAGGTCTCGAAAAACCCGCTCGTGATGCAGGCCTACATGGGCAGCGCCGACGCAGCACTTGCGGGAGCACACGCATGAACACCGTGACCGAACGCGAGAACACGGAAGTGAGCGGCGCGGCCGAAAGCACGCCCGCGCTCGCCATTGCGGGCCTGCAAGCCTGGTACGGCGAATCGCACATCCTGCACGGCGTGGACCTCACCGTGGGACGCGGCGAAGTGGTGACGCTGCTCGGCCGCAACGGCGCGGGCCGCACAACCACGCTGCGCGCCATCATGGGCCTCACGGGTCGCCGCACGGGCTCCATCCAGATTGGTGGCCGCGAAACCATCGGCATGGCGACGCATCGCATCGCGCATTGCGGTGTGGGCTACTGCCCCGAAGAGCGCGGCATTTTTTCGAGCCTCTCGTGCGAAGAGAACCTGCTGTTGCCGCCGCCCGTGAGCCGGCATGCGCACACGATGTCGCTCGACGAGATCTACCAGATGTTTCCGAATCTCAAGGAGCGTCGGCAGAGCCAGGGCACGCGTCTCTCCGGCGGCGAGCAACAGATGCTCGCAGTGGCGCGCATCCTGCGCACGGGCGCGAATCTGCTGCTGCTCGACGAGATCTCGGAGGGCTTGGCGCCAGTCATCGTGCAGACGCTTGCACGCATGATCGTCGCGCTCAAGGCGCGCGGTTACACCATCGTGATGGTCGAGCAGAACTTCCGTTTCGCGGCGCCGCTCGCGGACCGCTTCTACGTGATGGAGCACGGCCGCATCGTCGAGCATTTCGGCGCTGCCGAACTCGAAAGCAAGATGCCCGTGCTGCACGATCTGCTGGGCGTCTGAACCGAAACCCGCTTCACGGCGACACCCGCGTGCCGGGCGCGCCGCCTGATTGCCTCGCACAACCACAACGCAACGAATGAAGGAGACAGGAATGAAGAAGAACAGGACTCTCGCGCGCTTTACGTCGATCGGCATCGCGGCTGCGATGTGTGCCGCGTTCGCGGCCGGCAACGCGCGGGCAGCCGACGACGCGGTGAAGATCGGCTTCATCACGGACATGTCGGGACTCTACGCGGACATCGACGGCCAGGGGGGGCTCGAGGCCATCCGCATGGCGGTGGCCGACTTCGGCGGCAAGGTGAACGGCAAGCCGATTCAGGTGGTCTACGCGGACCATCAGAACAAGGCCGACATTGCGGCCTCGCGTGCGCGCGAATGGTTCGACCGCGACGGCGTAGACATGCTGATCGGCGGCACGAACTCGGCCACCGGGCTCTCGATGAACCAGGTCGCGGGCGAGAAGCACAAGGTGTACATCAGCATCGGCGCGGGCGCGGACACGCTCACCAACGAGCAATGCACGCCGTACACCATCCACTATGCGTACGACACGACGGCGCTCGCGAAAGGCACGGGTTCGGCCGTGACGAAGCAGGGCGGCAAGACGTGGTTCTTCCTCACGGCGGACTACGCGTTCGGCAAGGCGCTCGAAAAGAACACCGCCGATGTGGTGAAGGCCAACGGCGGCCAGGTGCTGGGCGACGTACGGCATCCGCTGTCGGCGTCGGACTTTTCGTCGTTCCTGTTGCAGGCGCAATCGTCGAAGGCTCAGATTCTGGGCCTCGCGAATGCGGGCGGCGACACGATCAACTCGATCAAGGCGGCCAAGGAATTCGGCATCACCAAGACGATGAAGCTTGCGGCGCTGCTCATCTTCATCAACGACATCCACAGCCTCGGCCTCGAAACCACGCAAGGCCTTGTGCTGACCGACAGCTGGTACTGGAACAAGGACGCGGCTTCGCGCCAGTGGGCCCAGCGCTACTTCGACAAGATGAAGAAGATGCCGTCGAGCCTGCAGGCCGCCGACTACTCCGCCACGATGACGTATCTGAAGGCCGTGCAGGCCGTGGGCTCCACGGACTCGGACAAGGTGATGGCGCAGCTCAAGAAGCAGAAGATCGACGACTTCTACGCGAAGGGCTACGTGCGTCAGGACGGCAGCATGATCCACGACATGTACCTCATGCAGGTGAAGACGCCGGCTGAATCGAAAGAGCCGTGGGACTACTACAAGATCGTCGCCACCATTCCGGGCGAGCAGGCCTTCACGACGAAGCAGGAGACGCGCTGCGCGCTGTGGAAGTAACGGCAGTGAAGTAACGGAATAGGGACGTGAACGCGGTGCGGCGGCGAAAGGCCGCCGCACTTCGCTTCGCGCCGATCTCATCTGGACGACAGGTTCAATGGAAATCTTTGGCATTCCGTTGCCGGCGATGCTGAGCCAGTTGTTGCTCGGACTCGTGAACGGCTCGTTCTACGCGATCCTGAGCCTTGGCCTTGCTGTGATCTTCGGGCTGCTCAACGTGATCAACTTCGCCCACGGCGCGCTGTTCATGCTGGGAGCGATGCTCACGTGGATGGGGCTCGCGTATTTCCACGTGCCGTATTGGGCGATGCTCGTGCTCTCGCCGCTGCTGGTGGGCGTATTCGGCATGCTGATCGAGCGGTCCATGCTGCGCTGGCTCTACAAGCTCGATCATCTCTACGGGCTCTTGCTCACCTTCGGCCTCACGCTCGTGATCGAGGGCGTGTTCCGTTCCATCTACGGTTCGTCGGGACAGCCGTACGACGTGCCGTCGGCGCTTTCGGGCGCGACCAACCTCGGCTTCATGTTCCTGCCGAACTATCGCGCGTGGGTCGTGGTGGCCTCGCTTACGGTGTGTTTCGTGACGTGGTTCGTGATCGAGCGCACGCGGTTGGGTGCGTATCTGCGTGCGGGTACCGAGAACCCGAAGCTCGTGGAGGCTTTCGGCATCAACGTACCGATGATGGTCACGCTCACCTACGGCTTCGGCGTGGCGTTGGCCGCGTTTGCGGGTGTGCTCGCTGCGCCCGTGATCCAGGTTTCGCCGCTCATGGGGCAGCCCATGATCATCACCGTGTTCGCGGTGGTCGTGATCGGTGGCATGGGCTCGATCATGGGGTCCATCGTGACGGGTTTGCTGCTGGGCGTGATAGAAGGCTTCACGCGCGTGTTCTGGCCGGAAGCGTCGGCGACTGTGGTGTTCGTCATCATGGCGATCGTGTTGCTGGTTCGTCCCGCTGGCCTCTTCGGCAAGGAAAGATGATGCAGAGAAAAGCGCTTTATGTCCTGCTGCTCGTGGGCCTGATCGTGGCGCCGCTCGCGGGCGCTTATCCGGTCTTCGTAATGAAGGTGCTGTGCTTCGCGCTCTTTGCGGCGGCGTTCAATCTGTTGATCGGCTACACGGGGCTGCTTTCGTTTGGCCACGCGATGTTTCTCGCCAGCTCGGGTTACGTGGCGGGCTACGCGATCCAGTCGATCGGGCTCACGCCGGAACTCGGCGTGCTCGCGGGCGCCGCGGCGGCCACGCTGCTCGGGCTCGTGGTGGGACTCTTTGCGATTCGCCGCCAGGGCATCTACTTCGCGATGGTCACGCTCGCGCTCGCGCAGATGGTTTATTTCGTGTTCCTGCAGGCACCCTTCACGCACGGCGAAGACGGCATGCAGGGCGTGCCGCGCGGCAAGCTGTTCGGGCTGCTGTCGCTGAGTTCGGACCTGGTGCTGTACTACGTGGTGCTCGTGGTGATGGTGCTCGCGTTTCTGCTGATCGTGCGTATCGTGCACTCGCCGTTCGGGCAGATTCTGGTGGCCATCAAGGAGAACGAGCCGCGCGCCATTTCGCTCGGTTACGACACGGACCGCTTCAAGCTACTCGCGTTCGTGCTCTCTGCGGGCATCGCGGGTCTGGCGGGCGCGTTGAAAGTGGTCGTGCTGGGCTTCGAGACGCTCGACGACGCGTACTGGACCATGTCGGGGCTCGTCATCCTGATGACGCTCGTGGGCGGCATGGGCACGCTGTTCGGGCCATTGCTGGGCGCTGCGCTGATTGTCTCGCTGGGCGATCGGCTGGGCGAGATCGGCGGGGCGCTTGCGTCGGCGACAGGCGTCGACTGGTTCCGCTCGCTCGGTGAGTCGGCGACCATCGTCACGGGGCTCATCTTCATTGCGTGCGTGCTGGCATTCCGGCGCGGAATTGTCGGCGAGATCGTGGCGCGTGTGCGGCCCTTGCGGGCTTGAGCGATAGCCAATCTGGCGCTTGTGTGGGCTACGCGATTGCTTCGGTATCCCGACGTTTTTTCGCTGAACGTGCTGCGATGCTTCGCACCGGCAGAGCCGCACGTGCAACCTTGCGGTGTCAATGTGCCCCAATTGAGTGCCGCAGTGCACCACTAGGGTAAATGCTAGTTGTCCGCAAGGCGGTGCATCTTTAATCTTGCACCCAGTTCTGATGCACCGAATTTGCAGGTGGAGAACGAGGAGACATGAGGCACTCAGTGCCCAAACGGAAAGCGCTGTTGGATAGGAATCCAACAGCGCTTTTTATATTGGTTTTTCCATCCGCATGCTTCATCCGCTGGTTTTCCCGTTATTTCCCTTCACGGCCTGAAACGGCTGCCCGTTTTTCTCTTCCTGCCCGAACTTCGGAAACAGCTTCTGGCACACAAGCCGCGGGTTTTTTCTCATTTGTCTGACGCCTGCAAATGCTTGCCGCATATGGCTTGCGTCCGCTACACTCGCCATTCGCCGACCGCCTGGTCGGCATTTGTGGGCCGTTAAAACAACTGGTCGGCGCGGTTATTTCCCGCGGAGAGGCGGCGCCTGGCCCACCGCATCCAGGCGGTTTTCGGGCGAATTTCAATCGAATAAGCAGGAAAAAAGCGAGGAGCGTCAATGTTGGCGGCAGTGCGGTGGATAAGCGCGGCGTGCGCGGTGGCGGGAGCGGGGGCCATGCTGGCGGGGACTGCGTGGGCGGATGTGAAGATCGGCGTCACGGTGTCGGCCACGGGTCCGGCGGCGTCGCTCGGCATTCCGGAGAAAAACACGGTTCAACTGCTGCCGAAGGAAATTGCCGGCCAGAAGATCGACTACATCGTGCTGGACGATGCCACCGATCCCACTCAGGCCGTGCGCAATGCACGCAAGCTCACGAGCGAAGATCACGTGGATGCGTTGATCGGTTCCACTGTCGTGCCGAACTCGCTTGCGATGATCGACGTTGCTGCCGAAACGTCCACGCCGATGATCTCGATGGCCGCGGCGGCCTCCATCGTCGAACCCATGGACGCGAAGCGCGCGTGGGTGTTCAAGACGCCGCAGAACGACATTCTGATGGCTACCGCCATCGCCCAGCACATGGCCGACCACGGCGTGAAGACGGTCGCGTTCATCGGCTTCTCGGACGCGTATGGCGAGAGCTGGTACAAGGAGTTCGGCAAGATCGCCGAACTCAAGAAGATTCGCATCGTGGCGAACGAGCGGTTCGCACGCAACGACACGTCCGTCACCGGGCAGGTGCTGCGAATGATGTCGCAGAACCCCGACGCCGTGCTGATCGCCGGCGCCGGCACGCCCGCCGCCTTGCCGCAGAAGACGCTCAAGGAGCGCGGCTACAAGGGCCGCTACTACCAGACGCACGGCGTGGCCAACAACGACTTCCTGCGCGTGTGCGGCAAGGATTGCGAGGGTACGTATCTGCCCGCGGGCCCGCTGCTCGTGGCCGACCAGTTGCCGGCATCGAACCCGGCGAAGAAGGCGGCGTTGACGTACAAGGCGGCCTATGAAAGCGCCTGGGGTGCCGGGTCGATCTCGACCTTCGGCGGTCATGCCTGGGATGCGGGGCTGCTGCTGCAACGCGCGGTGCCCATTGCGCTCAAGCAGGGGCAGCCGGGCACGAAAGCGTTTCGCGAAGGGCTGCGCGCGGCGCTGGAGAGCACGAAAGACCTTCCCGCGTCACATGGCATCTTCAACATGAGTGCCACCGACCACGCGGGCCTCGACCAGCGGGCGCGCGTGATGGTTCAGATCGTGGGCGGCAAGTGGAAGCTCGCAGGCGACTGAGGCAGGGGCAACCACAGACAGACTCTTTCGGACAAAGGCGCGGACAAGTGGACGCGCCTTTTTTGTTGTTCGCGCCGCGTGCATGAAGCGGCGCTCGCCGTAGATGCACCCGACAGGGAAAACCATGTGTCCACATGGGCGGACCCCGTCACTACACTCAGAAGCCGGCCGCGTCGCGAAGGGCCGGGACGATACGAAACAAGAGACAAGCGTTTGGAGACACAGATGAAAACGAGGACACAGTGGGTAGGGGCGACGCTCGCAGCGGCCGCACTCTTCAGCGCGAGCAGCGCGTTCGCGCAGGTCAAGATTGGCGTCACGCTGTCGGCGACGGGGCCGGCGGCATCGCTCGGCATTCCCGAGAAGAACACCATCGAGTTGTTGCCGAAAGAGATTGGCGGCAAGACCGTGCAGTACATCGTGCTCGACGACGCATCCGACACGAGCCACGCCGTGCAGAACACGCACAAGCTGATCGACGAAGACCACGTGGACGCGATCATTGGTTCCACGGTCACGCCTAACTCGCTCGCGATGATCGACGTGGTGTCGCAAGCGAAGACGCCAATGATCTCGATGGCTGCCTCGGCCGCCATCGTTTCGCCGATGGACGCCAAGCGCGCGTGGGTCTTCAAGACGCCGCAGAACGACAGCCTCATGGCCGACGCAATCGCCCAGTACATGGAGCAGCACGGCGTGAAGACGGTGGGCTTCATCGGCTTCTCCGACGCGTACGGCGAGAGCTGGTACACGGTGTTCAACGCGGCCGCGGGCGCGCGTCATCTGAAGGTGGTGGGCAACGAGCGCTATAACCGGACCGATGCGTCCGTGACGGGTCAGGTGCTCAAGCTGATGGCAGCCAACCCCGATGCGGTGCTGATCGCGGGCTCGGGTACGCCAGCGGCGCTGCCGGCAAAGACGCTCAAGGAGCGCGGCTACAAGGGCGCCATCTACCAGACGCACGGCGTCGCGAACAACGACTTCCTGCGCGTCTGCGGCAAAGACTGCGAAGGCGAACTGCTGCCCGCAGGGCCGATTCTCGTCGCCGACCAGCTGCCCGATTCGAACCCGGTGAAGAAGTCGTCCGAGGCCTACAAGAACGCGTATGAGAAGGCCTATGGCGCGGGTTCGGTCTCGACGTTCGGCGGCCATGCATGGGACGCCGGCCAGATGCTGCAGCGGGCCATTCCCGAAGCACTGAAGACAGCGCAGCCCGGTACCGTCGAGTTCCGTGAGGCGCTGCGCAGCGCGCTCGAAAGCCTCAAGGATCTGCCGGTGGCGCACGGCATCATGAACATGACGTCGGCGGATCACAACGGCCTCGATGAACGTGCCCGCGTGATCGTGCAGATCTCCGGCGGCAAGTGGAAGCTGCAGCAGGGCAAGTAAGCGGCTTCGGATCAGCGAGATCGGCAACATCGGCAGCACTTCGGGGACGCGCGCGTGGCGCGGAGCGTTGCGCGCGTCCTGCTTCTCGCGGGCGGCGATGCGGGCAAGGGCGTGTGTGAGTGTGTCGCTCGCGTAGGGCGCCATGTCCTGCCACGGTCGCCGTTGTGATTCGTCGTTGTGATCGGCACGCTCCATCATCCAGCGTGACGCGCCATGCGTTGCGCACGTATCGCCGCCAGGTCGTTCTGTTCGAGCACAATGGCGCGTTGGCCGCGCGTTCACGACGCCTTGCCGCGCGTCCACCCATCTACGCATCCCCGATTCAGGCATTCCAGAAAGACACGAAGAGGAAGTATGGATCTATCAATTGCGGCGATCCTCGCGCAAGACGGCATCACGACCGGCGCCATTTACGCGCTGCTCGCGCTCGCACTGGTGCTGGTGTTTTCCGTCACGCGGGTGATCTTCATTCCGCAGGGCGAGTTCGTTTCGTACGGCGCACTCACGCTCGCCGCGCTGCAGACACAGAAGTTTCCCGCCACGTGCTGGCTCTTGATGGCGATGGGTGCGGCGTGTTTCGTCGTCGAGATGCTCGGCCTCGCGCGGCATCCCGAGCGACGTACGCAGCTCGCGCGTACGCTCGTGATACTCGCCGGCAAGTACCTGTTGTTTCCCGTTGCCGTCTACGCGATCACGCGCGGCACATTCGGCATGCAGTTGCCCATGCTCGCGCAGATTGCGTTGACGCTCGCCATCGTGGTGCCGATGGGCCCGTTCGTGTATCGCCTCGCGTACGAACCGATTGCCGAGGCGACGACCTTGTTGCTGCTGATCGTCGCGGTGGCCGTGCACTTCGCCATGGTTGGCCTCGGGCTCGTGATGTTCGGCGCCGAAGGGTCGCGCACCAACGCGTTTTCGGACGCTACGTTCAACGTGGGTTCGCTCTCGGTTACGGGCCAGAGCTTGTGGGTGATCGGCACCGCGATCGTGCTGATCGTCGGGCTGTACGTCTATTTCGATCGCACGGTGTCGGGCAAGGCGCTGCGGGCGACTTCGGTGAACCGGCTCGGCGCGCGGCTGGTCGGCATCGGCACCACGCAGGCGGGCCGCCTCGCGTTCACGCTCGCTGCCGGGCTGGGCGCGCTGTGCGGCATCTTGGTCGCACCGCTCACCACCATCTACTACGACTCGGGCTTCCTGATCGGCTTGAAGGGATTCGTGGGGGCGATCATCGGTGGGCTCGTGAGTTATCCCGTGGCGGCCGCGGGTTCGGTGCTCGTCGGGCTGCTCGAATCGTATTCGTCGTTCTGGGCCAGTGCCTACAAGGAAGCCATTGTGTTCACGCTGATCATTCCCGTGTTGCTGTGGCGCAGTCTGGCGAGCCCGCACACCGAAGAAGAGGAGGAGTGACGCGATGAAACGCATGATTCGCAACCGCTTCTTCTGGCTGTTTCTTGCTGTGATGTTTGCACTTCCGGTGCTGCCGCATCCGCTGCGGGTGCCGGAGTACTGGATCACGCTGCTCAACTACATTGGTCTGTACGCGATCGTGGCGATCGGGCTCGTGCTGCTCACGGGCATCGGCGGCATGACGAGCTTCGGGCAGGCGGCGTTCGTGGGCGTGGGCGCGTATGCGACCGCGTATCTCACGACGCAGTTCGGCGTGTCGCCGTGGCTCGCGCTCATCGCCGGTGTCGTGCTCACGGCGCTTATTGCGCTCGTGCTGGGCGCTGTGACGATGCGCCTTTCCGGCCACTTTCTGCCGCTCGGCACCATCGCCTGGGGTCTCGCGCTGTTCTTCCTGTTCGGCAACATGGAGATGCTCGGCAAGTACGACGGCATCAACGGCATTCCGGTGCTGAACGTGTTCGGCATCGATCTGGAGTCGGGGCGGCACATCTACTACCTGATCTGGGTGGTGGTGCTGGCGTCCGTGGTATCTGTTCAGAATCTGCTTAACAGCCGGCCGGGCCGGGCGATTCGTGCGCTGCGAGGCGGCGGCGCCATGGCCGAGGCGATGGGCGTGAACACCGCGTGGATGCGCGTCGTGATCTTCGTGTATGCCGCCGTGCTCGCTGCCGTGTCGGGGTTCCTCTACGCGCACTTGCAGCGGGCGGTGAATCCCACGCCGTTTGGGCTCAATCACGGCATCGAGTACCTGTTCATGGCGGTGGTGGGCGGCGTGTCGCACGTTTGGGGCGCCGTGCTGGGCGCGGCCATCCTCACGTTGTTGCAGGACTGGCTGCAGACGCTGCTGCCGAGGCTGCTGGGTGAGAACGGCAATTTCGAGGTCATCGTCTTCGGCGTGCTGATGGTGCTGCTGCTCCAGTACGCGCGGCACGGCGTGTGGCCGTACGTGGCGCGGCTCTTCCCGCGGGGTCCGCGCGCTCACGTTCCCGATCACGCGGAGCCGTTGCCGCAGCGCAGCAAACCGGAGCCGGGCGAATTGCTGCTCACCGTCAATAAGGCGCGCAAGCAGTTCGGCGGGCTCGTGGCGGTGAACGACGTGAGTTTCGAGGTGAAGGCAGGGCAGATCGTCGGGCTGATCGGCCCGAACGGCGCCGGGAAGTCGACCACGTTCAATCTCGTCACTGGCGTGCTGCAGCCCACGGCAGGCCAGATCACCTTCCGCGGCGAACGGATCGATGCGCTGAGTTCACGTGAAATCGTGAGGCGTGGCATCGGGCGCACGTTCCAGCACGTCAAGCTGCTGCCGGGCATGACGGTGCTGGAGAACGTCGCGATCGGCGCGCATCTGCGTGGCCATGCCGGCGTGTGGCGCAGCATTGCGCGGCTCAATGCTGCGGAAGAGGCGCGGCTGATGAACGAGGCCGCAAGGCAGCTTCGCCGGGTGGGCCTCGAGCGGCACATGTACGACGAGGCGGGGAGCCTCGCGTTGGGCCAGCAGCGCGTGCTCGAGATCGCGCGGGCGCTGTGCTGCGATCCGACGCTGCTGCTGCTCGACGAACCAGCGGCCGGCCTGCGATATCAGGAAAAGCAGCAGTTGGCCGCGCTGCTGCGCAAGCTCAAGGAAGAGGGTATGAGCGTGCTGCTCGTCGAGCACGACATGGACTTCGTGATGAACCTCACCGACCGGCTGGTGGTGATGGAATTCGGCACGCGCATCGCGGAAGGGCTGCCGGCGGACGTGCAGAAGGATCCGGCGGTGCTCGAAGCGTATCTGGGCGGGGTGGAATGATGGCGGTGAAGAATGGAGCGGGCGCTGTGCCGGTGCTGGAAGTCGATGGGCTGTCCGCGCGGTACGGCAAGGTGGAGGCGCTGCATCGGGCCGCGATCAAGGTGGGCGCGGGGCAGATCGTTTCCGTGATCGGCCCGAACGGCGCCGGCAAGTCAACACTGCTCAACGCGATCATGGGCGCGCTGCCGACGGGCGGTCACGCGAGTGGACACGTGCGCTACCTGGGCGAAGAGGTGGGCGCGCTGGCGATCGAAAAGCGTGTCGCCCGTGGAATGTGCCTCGTGCCGGAGAAGCGGGAACTGTTCGCGTCGATGTCCGTTGAGGACAATCTCCTGCTGGGTGCCTATCGCCGCAAGCGGGCGGGGGAAAAGGCATGGCTCGATCAGCTCGAACCGGTCTTCACGCTGTTTCCGCGGCTGAAGGAACGTCGGCGACAGGCGGCCGGTACGCTGTCCGGCGGTGAGCGTCAGATGCTGGCGGTGGGTCGTGCGCTGATGGGAAAGCCGGATCTGCTGATGCTCGATGAGCCGAGTCTCGGCCTGGCCCCGCTGATCGTGAAGGAGATTTTTCACATCATCAGCGCGCTGCGGCAGACCGGTGTAGCGACCTTGCTGATCGAACAGAACGCGCGTGCCGCGCTCCAGATCTCGGATTACGGGTACGTGCTGGAGACGGGCGAAATGGCGCTCGAAGGCCGGGCCAGTGAGCTTGCGCAGAATCCGCAGGTGATCGAGACATATCTGGGGCTGACGAGGAAGGCGGCTTAGCAGTTGTCGACTGCGGTTCATTCGCCGCGCTGAGAGCAGCGGCGCCGCGTGGGCGCAGCGAGAGGGTGTTTCATGTTTCACGTGAAACACCCTCTTTTTTCGTCCGCGGCCTGCCTTTTGGAAGGGAACCAAATTCGGACCGGAACGGCCGAAAACGCTAACCCGCTATAATTCGCGCATACCCATTTTCTCGAAAGGCTCACGCAGGTTCATGCGTGGGATCACCATGCTTTATCCAACAGAATTCGACGTCATCGTCGTCGGCGGCGGTCATGCCGGCACGGAGGCCGCGCTTGCCGCCGCCCGCATGGGCGTCAAGACGCTCCTGCTGACGCACAACATCGAAACGCTCGGCCAGATGAGCTGCAATCCGTCGATTGGCGGCATCGGCAAGGGCCATCTCGTGAAAGAGGTGGATGCGCTGGGCGGCGCGATGGCGGCAGCCACGGACGAGGGCGGCATCCAGTTCCGCATTCTCAATTCCTCGAAGGGGCCTGCGGTGCGCGCCACGCGTGCGCAGGCGGACCGGCTGCTGTACAAGCAGGCCATTCGTCGACGCCTCGAAAATCAGCCGAATCTTTGGCTGTTCCAGCAGGCCGTTGAAGATTTGATGGTGGAGGGCGACCGCGTCGTGGGCGCCGTGACGCAGGTTGGCCTTCGGTTCCGTGCGCGCGCCGTCGTGCTGACGGCTGGGACGTTCCTGGATGGGAAGATTCACGTCGGGCTCAACAACTACACTGGTGGACGTGCCGGCGATCCGGCGGCTGTCACGCTGTCGGCGCGACTTAAAGAGCTGAAGCTGCCGCAAGGGCGGCTCAAGACCGGCACGCCGCCGCGCATCGATGGGCGGACGATCGATTTCTCGAAGCTCGAGGAGCAGCCCGGCAATCTCGATCCGATACCGGTGTTCTCGTTCCTTGGCCGTGCGGAGCAGCATCCGCAGCAGGTGCCGTGCTGGGTGACGCATACGAATGCGCAGACGCATGACATCATTCGCGGCGGCCTGGACCGGTCACCGATGTACACCGGGGTGATCGAAGGCGTGGGCCCGCGTTATTGCCCGTCCATCGAAGACAAGATTCATCGCTTCGCGTCGAAGGAGTCGCATCAGATTTTCCTGGAGCCCGAAGGGCTGACGACGAACGAGTTCTACCCCAATGGCATTTCGACAAGCCTGCCGTTCGACGTGCAGCTTGAACTAGTGCGCTCCATGCGTGGGTTGGAGCACGCGCATATCCTGCGGCCTGGCTACGCAATCGAGTACGACTACTTCGATCCACGTGGGTTGAAGGCGTCGCTGGAAACCAAGGTGATCAGCGGCCTGTTCTTTGCGGGTCAGATCAATGGCACGACCGGATATGAAGAAGCGGCCGCGCAAGGGTTGCTGGCTGGCGTCAATGCCGGTTTGCAGGTGCAAGGCAAAGACGCGTGGTGCCCGCGCCGAGACCAGGCTTATCTCGGCGTGCTCGTGGATGACCTCGTTACGCGCGGCGTGTCGGAGCCGTATCGCATGTTCACGAGTCGGGCGGAGTATCGCCTGAGCCTGCGGGAAGACAACGCCGACATGCGGCTCACCGAGATCGGCCGTGAGCTGGGTGTCGTCGACGACGCGCGTTGGGACGCTTTTAGTCGCAAGCGCGACGCTGTTTCACGTGAAACAGAGCGGCTGCGGACAGCCTGGGTGAACCCGAAGACTCTCTCCGCCGAAGAGGCGACTGCGCTGCTCGGCAAGCCGATCGATCGCGAGTACAACCTTGCTGATCTGCTGCGTCGCCCGGGTGTGAGCTACGACGGCGTGTGCGGTCTGCAAGACGGCGCGTGTCGACCGGAAACGTCGCTTGCCGACGACGAAGTGCTGCTCGCGCAGATCAAGGAGCAGATCGAGATTGGCATCAAATATCAGGGCTACATCGATCGCCAGGCCGACGAGATCGAGCGTAATGGCGCGCACGAGAACACCCGGCTGCCTGAAGGCATCGATTACGCCGAAGTGCGTGGCCTCTCGTTCGAGGCCCGCCAGAAGCTGAATCAGTTCCGTCCCGAGACCATCGGGCAGGCCTCGCGCATTTCGGGCATTACGCCGGCTGCGATTTCGCTGCTCATGGTTCATCTGAAGCGCGGCTTGGGTCGACGCCGCCAGGCGGCGGGCGAGCAGGGCAACGACAGCGGCACGTCGGTGGCCCAATGACGGGTCGCCACGGACGCCTTTCTTCCGTTGTCGATCGTGAAGCGCTCGCCGCCATGCTGGCGGAGGGGGCGGATCGACTGCGTATCGACCTGACGGACGCGCAGCGAATGGCGCTGCTCGATTATGTCGCGCTGCTCGCAAAGTGGAACGCCGTCTACAACCTGACGGCGATTCGCGATCCGCGCCAGATGCTGATCCAGCATGTGCTCGATTCGCTCGCCATCGTGCCGCACCTCGCGCCCGAGTTGCCGCGCGACAGCGCCGTGTCTGTACTGGACGTCGGTTCCGGCGGCGGGTTGCCGGGAATCGTGCTCGCTATCGCGCTGCCGCAGTGGTCCATTACGCTGAACGACATCGTCCACAAGAAGACGGCCTTTCAGTCGCAGGCCAAGGCCGAGCTTGGTCTCACCAATCTTTCTGTCGTGACTGGCCGTGTCGAGTCGCTTCGTCCCGGCATCGAAGTGCCGGGAAAATTCGACGTGATCGTCTCGCGCGCATTCGCAGAACTCGCGGATTTCGTTACACTTGCCCGCAACCTTGTTTCCGATCGCGGTGCGATCTGGGCTATGAAGGGCGTGCGGCCCGATGCGGAGATCGCTCGCCTGCCAGCCGGCTCGCGCGCGACCCGGGTCGTGCGTCTCGACGTGCCGTTTCTGGACGCTGAGCGGCATCTTGTCGAGGTACGGGTCGATGCGGGCGGCATTGCGCCAATGAGCGTGAGCGGAAAGACTGAAGATGGCAGTTGAAGCAAGAAAAAGGCGTGATTTGCCATAAGAAGGCCGGGGATGGCGACTATTAGGTACCGCCGCTACCAGGCTTCGCAGCAATCGGACGAGAAACAGCGACACCCAGGCAGCATTCACGCAGCAAACCAGCAGCAAACAGGGACACACAAACGATGGCAAAAATCTTCTGCGTGGCGAACCAGAAGGGCGGAGTCGGGAAGACGACGACAACAGTGAATCTTGCCGCGAGCCTCGCAGCGCAGGGACAGCGGGTTCTGCTCATCGACCTGGACCCGCAGGGCAACGCCACCATGGGTAGCGGCATCGACAAGGCCGCCTGCGAAAACACGGTGTACGAGGTGCTGGTTGATGGCGTTTCGGTGGCCGACGCCCGTGTGCGTCCCGCGGCGGTTACGTACGACGTGTTGCCCGCCAACCGCGAGCTGGCCGGTGCGGAAGTGGAGCTCGTGACGGTCGAAAACCGTGAACGTCAGTTGAAGCAGGCACTCGCGAACGTCGAGCACGAGTACGACTTCGTGCTCATCGATTGCCCGCCTGCGCTCTCGCTGCTGACGCTGAACGGACTGTGCGCAGCGCACGGCGTGGTCATCCCCATGCAGTGCGAGTACTTCGCGCTGGAAGGCCTCTCCGACCTCGTCAACACCATCAAACAGGTTCACGCGAACCTGAATCGGGACTTGAAGGTCATCGGCTTGCTGCGCGTGATGTTCGATCCTCGCATCACGTTGCAGCAGCAGGTTTCCGACCAGTTGAAGGAACACTTCGGCGACAAGGTGTTCGACGCCGTGATCCCGCGCAACGTGCGGCTTGCCGAGGCGCCCAGCTACGGGCTGCCGGGCGTGGTGTTCGACAGCGCATCGCGCGGCGCGCAGGCGTACGTACAGTTCGGCGCGGAAATGATTGAGCGGGTGCGCGCACTATGACGCGCGGCCTTTCACCCAAAGCGGAGCGGGGAAGCACCATGAACGCAGTAGCAAGGAAGAAGGGACTGGGCCGCGGACTCGAAGCGCTGCTAGGCGGCAGCGCCGACATCACCGAGGCCGTGAAGATCGAGGGCGCGCCGAACACGCTGCCGCTTGCGAAGCTTCAGCCAGGCAAGTACCAGCCGCGCACACGAATGGACGAGGGTGCACTGCAGGAGCTTGCCGCCAGTATCCGCGCGCAGGGCCTGATGCAGCCGATCCTCGTGCGTCCGGTTGCAGCGGACAAGTTCGAGATCATCGCGGGCGAGCGGCGCTTCCGTGCGGCGCGCCTTGCAGGCCTCGACGAAGTGCCGGTGCTCGTGAAGGACGTGCCGGACCAGGCCGCCGCCGCAATGGCGCTGATCGAAAACATCCAGCGTGAAGACCTGAATCCGCTCGAAGAGGCGCAGGGTATCCAGCGCCTGCTCGACGAATTCAATTTCACGCACGAGCAGGCGGCCGAATCGGTGGGACGTTCGCGTAGCGCGGTGTCGAACCTGCTGCGTCTGCTGAATCTCGCCGCGCCTGTGCAGACCATGCTGTTGGCCGGCGATCTCGACATGGGCCACGCGCGCGCGCTGCTTGCCGTGGACGCCGCAACCCAGATCGCGCTCGCCAACCAGGTGGTGAACAAGCGGATGTCCGTGCGCGAGACCGAAAAGCTCGTGACGGCGACCACCAAGGCTGCGCCCGCCGTGAAGGCGCGTGCCAATCATGACGGTGGGCGCGACACGCGGCGTCTCGAGGAAGAGCTGTCTGACCTGCTCGCGTCGACCGTCAAGATCAAGCTGGGACGCCGCGGTCGTGGTCAGGTGACCATCGACTTCGGCGATCTCGACTCGCTCGAAGGCATTCTCGCGCGCCTGCGCGGGAACATGGCCGCCGCTTGAGGCGGTCTCCTGTCCGGCTGTCCAAAACGCCGCCCATCTCAGGTCGTTCCACCGTGCCAGTTTCCGAACCTACCGCGAAGACGCGGGGCGGCCCCGTGGGTGCCGCTCTTGCACTTGCCGCCAAAGAGCCGGTCCTCGCGATCCTCGTGATCGCGCTTGCCGCGCTGCAACTTTTCCATCCTCGTGAATGGGCGTCGCTGCCAGGCCTGATCGACTGGCAGACCGTGCTCACGCTGACGGGGCTGCTGATTCTCACAAAGGCCGTCGAATACTCAGGATTCCTGATGTGGCTCGCGCATCGCGTGGTGCATCACATCCACTCCGAACGCGCGCTCGCGTTTCTGCTGATCGCGCTTGCGGCCGCACTCTCGACGCTGCTCACCAACGACGTCGCCCTTTTCGTCGTCGTGCCGCTCGTGCTGTCGCTGAACCGGCTGACGCCGTTGCCCGTGCGGCGGCTCGTGATCTACATCGCGCTCGCGGTCAATGCAGGGTCGATCCTCACTCCGCTTGGCAATCCGCAGAACCTCTTTCTCTGGCAGACGAGCGGCGTGTCGTTCGGCCGCTTCGTGATTGCGCTCGCGCCACTGTGCGCCGTCCTGATGGCGATGCTCTTTGTGCTCACCGCAGTGGGGTTTCGCGCCAAGCCGCTCGATCTGTCGACGGATGTGGAGCCTCACGCCGTGGACCGGCGCGTCGCCGGCATGGCCGCCGTGCTGTTTGTGGCCTTCGTGCTGCTGGCGGACGCGCATCGCGCCGGCATCGCACTCGCCGGCGTGGCGGCGGGCTTCCTGTTCTGGCGCCCGCGCGTGGTGCTGAAGATCGACTGGCTGTTGCTGCTCATCTTCGTGCTGATGTTCATTGTGCTGCGCAGCGCGGCCGCGCTGCCGTGGGTGCACGACGCGATCGGACGCATCGGGCTTGGCACGCCACTGCGCGCTTATGTCGCAGGGGCGGTGCTGTCGCAGGGAATCAGCAATGTGCCCGCCGCGATCATGCTGGCCGAGTTCACCAAAGATTGGCGCGCGCTCGCGTTCGGTGTGAGCGTGGGCGGTTTCGGCATCGCCATCGGCTCGCTCGCGAATCTGATTGCCGTGCGCCTTTCCGGCGAGCGCGGCATGTGGCTACCGTTTCATCTCGTTTCTGTGCCGTTCTGGCTGGTGAGCGCAGTACTGGGCGGCTGGCTGCTGTTGCAGTTTTGAGGCGAGCAGATTGCCGGGACCGCGCACCGGCGTTGCCTGCGGGCCCGCGAACGTCTCTTATCGAAACGCTGCGACCGCCCCCGACCCATCGCGATTTCCCATGCAGCCAGCATGGGCGACGACGTTGCATAGAGTCCCAGGCAGGCGCCTGGGACGACGTCTTGCTACCGGTTGGCGAGCGGTTGACAGAGTCCCTTACAGTTGCCGCCGAGCCCCTGTTTTGAGGCTGCTTTTTCGCATCATGAAGCCTCGTTTCACGGGTTTATTGAACGACCTAAAATCTTGAATTGGCTGCAACTATCGCTTACAATCGCCCGGATTTATTTGGTAGGCAGCCACGTAAGCGCAGCGTAAGCGGGCGGGCTAAAACTCTGGACTTTTGCGGACATGGCGATGGCGGCTCACAGGCCAGAAGGAAGGCCGGGCCAAGCGTTGAACGGGCCGGGCGGAAAGAATTTTCCTGGCGGCACGCAAGACGGACCAAGCGCAGATTCCGCGTCCGGGCGCACCGATTACAACGCGCAGTGGGATGCCGACCAGCAGGATAACAACAACATCGTTCCGCTCACGCGGATCGAAGCCGAAAAGCTGTTCGGTCCCAATGTGAGTCGCCCATCGCGCGTCACGCCCTTCCGGGTTGTGGCTGCGCAAGTGGTTTTGTCCCTGGTTGCTACGCTGGTGTGGTGGCTGTTCTACAAGCCGCCGGGCGCTGCTGCGCTGTCAGCCTTCCTGGGGGGAGCGATTTGCTGGGTCCCGGGTGCACTGTTCGCCGCGCGGCTGAAGACGCCGGGCGCGGGTGCCACGGTGATGAACTGGATGCTCGGCGAAGCGTTCAAGATGGGCGCGACCATCGCGATGTTCGTTGCCATCGCGTTTTGGTATCGCGACGTGCAGTGGGTTCCGCTGCTCGTGACCTACCTGGTCGCGCTAAAGACGTACTGGATTGCGCTCGCATGGCGTTGAGCGTGAAGCGCACCGTGGCGCGGATAACCGCGACGCAATGCGCAGCAGAAGAGACAACAGGCCGGCGCCTCACGTTGCGGCGGCCATGAGGAGCGCGGGCCGGCCGGTGTGGTCAACATGACCCGCACGGTCCGCGGCGGCGCGCTTTCGTCACACATGTACGGACGAAAGCGGCCGGAAAACGATTTTCGACAATTTGGGTGGCGTTAATAATATGGCAGCTAGCGAAGGCACGCGCGCTCTGGATCCGTCCGAGTACATTGCGCACCACTTGCAGAACTTTTCCACCTCGCACCAGACGTCGATCTTCGACCTTCACGTCTGGAATCTGGACACGCTGTTCTGGTCCATTCTGTGCGGCCTCGTCACGATCCTGATCCTGCGTCTTGCTGCGCGCAAGGCGACGTCCGGCGTTCCGGGCCGCTTCCAGTGCGCCGTCGAAATGCTGGTTGAAATGGTCGAGGATCAATCGAAGGCGATGATCCACGGCAACCGCAAATTCATCGCTCCGCTCGCGCTGACCGTGTTCGTCTGGGTCGCGCTCATGAACTCCCTCGACTTCATTCCCGTCGACCTGCCGGGCCGTGTGATCGGCTGGCTGGGTCTGTCGGACGTCATCACGCACCACCGCATCGTGCCGACCGCCGACCTCAACGGCACCATCGGCATCGCGCTCGGCGTGTTCGTGCTGATGATCTATTACAACCTCAAGATCAAGGGCGCCGGCGGCTTCATCCACGAACTCGTCTCCGCTCCGTTCGGCTCGCATCCGCTGCTGTGGATTCCGAACCTTGCACTGAACATCATCGAGTTCGTCGCGAAGACGGTTTCGCTCGGCATGCGGCTGTTCGGCAACATGTACGCGGGTGAACTGCTGTTCCTGCTGATTGCCCTGCTCGGCAGCATCTGGACCTTCGGCGCGGACACGACGGTGCTTGGCTTCATCGGCCACGTGATCGCCGGCAGCGTGTGGGCCATCTTCCACATCCTGATCGTGCTGCTGCAGGCGTTCATTTTCATGATGCTGACGCTGGTGTACATCGGCCAGGCACACGACTCGCACTAACGCGCGCGTCAGAACCGCTTTGAGTTTCAGTTAATTTCCAAATCCCAGTTCCCAAGAACTTTCAACAAGGAGTGATCATGCAAGCTTTCATCGCCAACATCCAGGGTCTGACCGCCATCGGTATCGGCATCATCATCGGCCTGGGTGCAATCGGCGCCTGTATCGGTATCGGCCTGATGGGCGGCAAGTACATCGAAGCCTGCGCCCGCCAGCCTGAACTGATGAACCCGCTGCAGACGAAGATGTTCCTGCTGGCTGGTCTGATCGACGCGGCGTTCCTGATTGGCGTTGGTGTGGCAATGCTGTTTGCGTTCGCGAACCCCCTGCTCTCGAAGCTCGCAGGCTAAGGTTCCCCGGAAAGTTGCGCCTCGTCTATAACAGGGATGAGGCGCAGGGCGGAACGGGTGCCGGGGCGCTGATCGAGTTCGCATCGATGAGCGCCTTGCCGTTTCAATTCCCTGAAAAACGCAACGTTTAAGGAAACACCGTGAATCTCAACGCAACCTTGTTTGCGCAAATGGTCGTGTTCCTGATCCTCGCGTGGTTCACGATGAAGTTCGTGTGGCCGCCGCTGATCAACGCCCTCGACGAGCGCTCGAAGAAGATCGCCGACGGCCTCGCGGCCGCCGAGAAGGGCAAACACGAACTCGAAGCAGCGCACAAGCGCGTCGGCGAAGAACTCGCTGTGGCGCGCAACGAGGGTCAGCAACGTATCGCCGAAGCGGAAAAGCGCGCTGTCGTGGTCGCCGACGAAATCAAGGCGCAGGCCCAGGCCGAAGCCGCACGCATCGTCGCGCAGGCCAAGGCGGATGCCGAGCAGCAAGTCGTGAAGGCGCGCGAAACGCTGCGTGCCGAAGTGGCCGCACTCGCCGTGAAAGGCGCCGAGCAGATCCTGAAGCGCGAGATCGACCAGACGGCGCACGCCGAACTGCTCAATCAACTCAAAGCCGAGCTCTGATCATGGCCGAACTTGCAACCGTTGCCCGCCCGTATGCGGAAGCGCTGTTCGGCGTGGCCGAAGCTGGTGACATCGCCGCCTGGTCCACGCTCGTAGAGGAGCTGGCACAGGTTGCGCGTCTGCCCGAAGTGCTGTCGATCGCATCGAGCCCGAAAGTTGGCCGTCAGCAGGTGAGCGAGCTGCTGCTCAGCGCAGTGAAGTCGCCGCTGAAGGACAGCCCGCAGGCCAAGAATTTCGTGCAGATGCTCGTCGACAACCATCGGCTGCAGTTGTTACCGGAAATCGCGCAGCAGTTCGAAGAGTTGAAGAACGCCCGTGAAGGCGCGGCGGATGTGCTGATCGTCAGCGCTTTTCCGCTCGAGGGCGAGCCGTTGAACCAGCTGGTCGCCAGCCTCGAACGCAAGTTCCAACGCAAGCTGAAACCCACCGTAGAAGTCGATTCGTCGCTGATCGGCGGCGTGCGCGTTACGGTCGGTGACGAAGTGCTCGATACCTCGGTCCGCGCGCGGCTCGCCCGCATGCAGACGGCTCTTACCGCCTGACGCGCATGCCCGCTGGCACGCAACAGAATTGATTATCAGGAGCGAATAATGCAACTCAATCCCTCTGAGATCAGCGAGCTGATCAAGAGCCGGATCCAGGGCCTTGAAGCGAGCGCGGACGTTCGCAACCAGGGCACCGTGATTTCCGTGACCGACGGTATCGTGCGCATCCACGGCCTGTCGGACGTGATGCAGGGCGAAATGCTCGAATTCCCGGGCAACACCTTCGGCCTCGCACTGAACCTCGAGCGCGACTCGGTCGGCGCGGTGATTCTGGGCGAGTACGAGCACATCTCGGAAGGCGATATCGTCAAGACGACGGGCCGCATTCTCGAAGTGCCGGTGGGTCCGGAGCTGATCGGCCGCGTGGTCGACGCCCTCGGCAACCCCATCGACGGCAAAGGCCCGATCAACGCGAAGCTGACCGACGCGGTCGAAAAGATCGCCCCGGGCGTGATCTGGCGTAAGTCGGTGTCGCAACCGGTGCAAACGGGTCTGAAGTCGATCGACTCGATGGTGCCGATCGGCCGCGGCCAGCGTGAGCTGATCATCGGCGACCGCCAGACCGGCAAGACGGCGGTGGCTGTCGACGCGATCATCAACCAGAAGGGCAAGGACCTGATCTGTATCTACGTCGCGATCGGCCAGAAGGCTTCGTCGATCATGAACGTGGTGCGCAAGCTCGAAGAAACGGGTGCACTCGAATACACGATCGTGGTCGCAGCGTCGGCTTCGGAATCGGCAGCGATGCAATACCTCGCGCCGTACTCGGGCTGCACGATGGGCGAATACTTCCGCGACCGCGGCCAGGACGCGCTGATCATTTACGACGACTTGACCAAGCAAGCCTGGGCATATCGTCAGATCTCGCTGCTGCTGCGCCGCCCGCCGGGCCGTGAAGCTTACCCGGGCGACGTGTTCTATCTGCACTCGCGTCTGCTCGAGCGTGCTGCTCGCGTCTCGGAAGAGTACGTCGAGAAGTTCACGAACGGCGAAGTGAAGGGCAAGAGCGGCTCGCTCACGGCACTGCCCGTGATCGAAACGCAAGCCGGCGACGTGACCGCGTTCGTTCCGACGAACGTGATCTCGATTACGGACGGCCAGATCTTCCTCGAAACCGACCTCTTCAACGCAGGTATCCGCCCCGCCATTAACGCCGGCGTGTCGGTGTCGCGCGTGGGTGGTGCGGCGCAGACGAAGGTCGTGAAGAAGCTCTCCGGCGGTATTCGTACCGACCTCGCGCAGTATCGTGAACTCGCCGCGTTCGCGCAGTTCGCGTCGGACCTCGACGAAGCAACCCGCAAGCAGCTGGAGCGCGGCCGCCGCGTGACGGAACTGCTCAAGCAGCCGCAATACCTGCCGCTGCAGGTGTGGGAACTGGCTGTGTCGCTGTTCGCCGCGAACAACGGCTACCTCGACGACCTCGAAGTGAAGGACGTGCTGGCCTTCGAAAAGGGCCTGCGCGAATTCCTGAAGACGAGCCATGCCGACCTCGTGAAGCGTATCGAGGACACGAAGGACCTGTCGAAGGACGACGAGAGCGCGCTGCATGCCGCGATCAAGGACTTCAAGAAGTCCGGCGCATATTGATCCCCTGTCCGCGAGTCATCAACGATAAACGGACCTGGAGGCGCAGCGGGCGGCACGCAAGTGCACCCGCCGCGCTTCGATCAAGGAGCAAGCAATGGCTGGAATGAAGGAAATTCGCGGCAAGATCAAGAGCGTGCAAAACACGCGCAAGATCACGAAGGCGATGGAGATGGTGGCCGCGTCCAAGATGCGCCGCGCCCAGGAGCGCATGCGCGCTGCTCGCCCGTATGCCGACAAGGTCCGCGACATCGCTGCGCACATGAGCAGCGCGAACCCCGAGTACCGTCATCCGTTCATGGTGGCCAACACCGGGGCGAAGACGGCGGGCGTGATTCTCGTCACGACGGACAAGGGTCTGTGCGGCGGCATGAACACGAACGTGCTGCGTGCCACGCTGAACAAGTTCAAGGAACTCGAAGGCGAAGGCAAGTCGATCGAGGCAACGGCGATCGGTAGCAAGGGTCTCGGTTTTCTGAACCGTATCCGCGCGAAGGTGGTGTCGAACGTCGTGCAGATGGGCGACACGCCGCACCTCGAAAAGCTGATCGGCGCGGTGAAGGTGCAGCTCGACCAGTATTCGGAAGGCAAGATCTCGGCGGTGTATCTCGCGTACACGCGCTTCGTCAACACGATGAAGCAGGAGCCGGTGATCGAGCAACTGCTGCCGTTGTCGGCCGAGCGCTTCGAAAGCAGGGAAGGCGACGGTACGACGCCGAAGACTTCGTGGGACTACATCTACGAGCCGGACCCGCAGGCCGTGGTGGACGAACTGCTGGTGCGCTACGTCGAAGCGCTCGTCTACCAGGCCGTGGCCGAAAACATGGCTTCGGAACAGTCGGCGCGGATGGTGGCGATGAAGGCCGCTTCGGACAACGCGAAGACCGTGATCAACGAACTGCAGCTCTCGTACAACAAGAGCCGTCAGGCCGCGATTACGAAGGAACTGTCGGAAATCGTGAGCGGCGCGGCGGCAGTCTGACCGCGACGGTGCGGCCAGACAGGCGCGAGACGAAACGTCCCCGTAGCCGGGCGCTCGAGATGGCGCCCTAGCGCGAGTGAAGAATCAGGTATCTAAAGGAAAAGCGATGAGTACAACTGCTTTGGTAGAAGGCAAGATCGTACAGTGCATCGGCGCGGTGATCGACGTGGAGTTCCCGCGTGAGCACATGCCGAAGGTCTACGACGCCCTCATTCTGGAAGGCACGGAGCTGACGCTGGAAGTGCAGCAGCAGCTGGGCGACGGCGTTGTGCGTACGATCTGTCTGGGTGCATCGGATGGTCTGCGCCGCGGCATCATGGTCAAGAACACCGGCCACCCGATCTCGGTGCCGGTCGGCAAGCCGACGCTCGGCCGCATCATGGACGTGCTCGGCCGTCCGATCGACGAAGCCGGTCCGATCGAAAGCGAACACAAGCGCTCGATCCACCAGAAGGCTCCGGCGTTCGACGAACTGGCGCCCTCCACGGAACTGCTCGAAACCGGCATCAAGGTTATCGACCTGATCTGCCCGTTCGCGAAGGGCGGCAAGGTGGGTCTGTTCGGCGGTGCGGGTGTGGGCAAGACCGTCAACATGATGGAGCTCATCAACAACATCGCGAAGGAACACGGCGGTTACTCCGTGTTCGCGGGCGTGGGCGAGCGTACCCGTGAAGGGAACGACTTCTACCACGAAATGAAGGACTCCAACGTTCTGGACAAGGTCGCGCTGGTGTACGGCCAGATGAACGAGCCGCCGGGCAACCGTCTGCGTGTGGCGCTGACCGGTCTGACGATGGCCGAGCACTTCCGCGACGAAGGCCGCGACGTGCTGTTCTTCGTCGACAACATCTACCGTTTCACGCTGGCCGGTACGGAAGTGTCGGCACTGCTGGGCCGGATGCCGTCGGCGGTGGGTTATCAGCCGACGCTGGCTGAAGAAATGGGCAAGCTGCAGGAACGCATCACGTCGACCAAGACGGGCTCGATTACCTCGGTGCAAGCCGTGTACGTGCCTGCGGACGACTTGACCGACCCGTCGCCTGCCACGACCTTCGGCCACCTGGACGCAACGGTCGTGCTTTCGCGTGACATCGCGTCGCTCGGTATCTACCCCGCCGTGGACCCGCTCGATTCGACCTCGCGTCAGATCGACCCGAACGTGATCGGCGAAGAGCACTACACGATCACGCGCGGCGTGCAGCAAACGCTGCAGCGCTACAAGGAACTGCGCGACATCATCGCGATTCTGGGCATGGACGAACTGTCGCCGGAAGACAAGCTGTCGGTGGCGCGTGCACGTAAGATCCAGCGTTTCCTGTCGCAGCCGTTCCACGTTGCTGAAGTGTTCACGGGCTCGCCTGGCAAGTACGTGCCGCTGAAGGAAACCATCCGCGGCTTCAAGATGATCGTGGAAGGCGAGTGCGACCACCTGCCGGAGCAGGCGTTCTACATGGTCGGCACGATCGACGAAGCCTTCGAGAAGGCCAAGAAGATCCAGTAACGGTCGGGTGTAACGAAGCAGGGCGCCGCGTGGGTTTTCGTCTCGCCGCAGTCGTACACACGACGCGGCAAAGACGCGGACAACACGTAGCGCCCCGTCCTACGCTCAACCAGCTTTGCATGGACGAGAGTGAGCGCGAGCCGCTCGCACTCGTCGGCAGGAGTCGACACATATGGCAACGATCAAGGTAGACGTCGTCAGCGCGGAAGAGCAGATCTTCTCGGGCCAGGCGAAATTCGTCGCGCTGCCGGGCGAGGCGGGCGAGCTCGGCATTCTGCCGGGCCACACGCCGCTCATCACGCGGATTCGTCCGGGTGCGGTGCGCATCGAGGCTGAGAACGGCGAGGAAGAGTTCGTGTTCGTCGCCGGCGGCATCCTCGAAGTGCAGCCGGGCGCAGTGACGGTGTTGGCCGACACGGCGATTCGCGGCAAGGACCTCGACGAGGCGAAGGCCGAGCAGGCCCGCAAGCGCGCGGAAGAGGCGCTGCAGAACACCGGCTCGAACATCGAGTACGCCACCGCTCAGGCGGAACTTGCGTACGCGACGGCACAGCTCGCTGCGATCCAGCGTCTGCGCAAGCTGCGCGGTCAGCACTGATCGCTCGGCGACGACGGTCAAAGAAAGCAGCCTTCGTGGCTGCTTTTTTTTCGTCCACACTTGACGTTTACGGAAAGGTCAGCAAAATCGAGAGTCCGTCGCCGCTGACTGGCCGTGACCATCGTCATCGACATGGCCAGGCGCGCTGCGGGTAAGACTTGATGCCGTGGCGTCATCGAGCAGTGGCAGAATCGGTTTCAAATTCATTTCAATAGAGAGCTCACCTCTCACGGAGACATCACCATGGCAACGCAAGCTGCGGGCGGCGACGCGTCCGCATGTATTGAACCGAAAGACGGCCTTTCATACGTGCGCGGCGCAACCGATATTCCGCTCAGCGAGGCGACGATCGCGCAGTTCCTGCTCGACACTGTTGAGCGCTTTCCCGACCGGCCAGCCGTGGTGTTTCGCGAGCAGGACATTCGCTGGACGTGGCGCGAGTTCGCCGACGAGGTGGACGTGCTCGCCGCCGGGCTCGCATCGCTTGGCATCGTGAAGGGCGATCGCGTCGGCATCTGGTCGCCGAACCGCGTCGAATGGCTGCTCACGCAATTCGCCACGGCGCGCATCGGCGCCGTGCTCGTGAACATCAATCCGGCCTATCGGCTGCACGAACTCGAATACGCGCTGAACAAGGTGGGCTGCAAGGCCATCATTTCGGCGGAGCGCTTCAAGACGTCGATGTATCTGGAGATGCTGCAGGAGCTTGCCCCCGAACTCGCGAGCGCAACGCCGGGCGACCTGCATGCAGCCCGACTGCCGGATTTGCGCATGGTGATCCGCATGTGCGACACCGAAACGCCGGGCATGCTGACCTTCTCCGATGTGGTGGAGCGCGGCCGCGTGTGGTGCGAGCAGAACAGCAAGGCCACGCTAGACGGTATAGGCGCCACGCTCGACCGGTACGATCCCATCAACATCCAGTTCACCAGCGGCACGACAGGCAACCCGAAAGGCGCCACGCTCACGCATCGCAACGTTGTGAACAATGCGCGTTTTATCGCGATGGCGATGCGGCTCACCGAGCAGGACGCGCTCTGCATTCCGGTGCCGCTTTATCACTGCTTCGGCATGGTGTTGGCCGTGCTCGCGTGTGTTTCGGTGGGCGCCAATATGGTGTTTCCCGGCGAAGCGTTCGATCCGCGTGCCACGCTGGCTGCTGTTGCCGAAGAACGGTGCACGGCGCTGCATGGCGTACCCACCATGTTCATCGCGGAACTGGATCATCCCGATTTCGCGACGTTCGATCTCTCGCGTCTGCGCACCGGCATCATGGCCGGCTCGCCATGTCCTATCGAGACCATGAAGCGTGTGGTCTCGAAGATGCATCTGAGCGAAATCACCATCGCCTATGGCATGACGGAAACGAGCCCTGTGTCGTTCCAGAGTTCTACGCAAGATCCGCTCGACAAGCGCACGACAACGGTAGGCCGCATCCAGCCGCACCTCGAAGTGAAGATCGTCGATCCGCTGGGCAACATCGTGCCGGTTGGCGACACAGGCGAGCTGTGCACGAAGGGCTATTCCGTGATGCTCGGCTACTGGGGCGACGACGCAAAGACGAAGGAAAGCATCGTGGATGGCTGGATGCACACGGGCGATCTCGCAACGATCGACGCCGAAGGCTACTGCAACATCGTGGGTCGCCTGAAGGACATGGTCATTCGTGGCGGCGAGAACATTTACCCGCGCGAAGTGGAGGAGTTTCTGTTCCGCCATCCGAAGATCCAGACCGTGCAGGTGTTCGGTGTGCCGGATCAGAAGTATGGCGAAGAGCTATGCGCGTGGATCGTGCTGCGCTCGGGAGAGCAGGCCACGCCCGACGAGATTCAGGAGTTCTGCCGTGGTCAGATTGCGCACTACAAGATTCCAAAGTACGTGCGCTTCGTCGATGAACTGCCGATGACGGTGACGGGCAAGATTCAGAAGTTCGTGATGCGCGAGCGCATGATCGACGAACTGCATCTCACGGTGCAGAAGACTGCGTGAAGTTTTCCGGGCGAAGGAAGATGTTCTGGAGCCCGAAAAATGGCAAAAAAAAAGCGGGCCTGGAGCCCGCTAAAAACCACACGCTACGGGGTTAGCGCGAGGAGACCAATGAAGGAGCCGCTCGTGAAGGCCTGCAGGCCGTGTCACGGCTCCAGCAAGGATGCCCCTGCGAAGGGCTTCGGCTTACGCCGACCGGCCGATGAATCGTGTCCGCTCACACTTACACCTGGCCACATCCGTGTTGAAACCGTTAAAGCGTTGAAGGGCATTGTGGGCGAATTAACCCGGTAGCGCGGTAACAAAGTGTTTCAGGTTGTAACGCCCGCCAGATAAGGCTCTCCGCGATTTTTTTGCCGTCCTTATGACGTTTTTCGGTCGAATTTACCGGTATTTTTATCTCTTAATTAGAGGCTCAGAAACACTCGCATTCAGAGCGCATCGCACGCTATGCATACCGCAATCATTGCGCACGATGCGTCGTAAGAAACAGTCAGGAATCGCGCATTCGGGGCGCGGTTACGGTTACTTCAGCCACTTGTCCGAGATCGACTGGTACTCGCCCGTCGCACGCAACAGGTGCAGCCATTGATCGACGTACTGCTGGAAGACCACATCGCCGCGAGGCAGCAACCATGCCTTCTCACCGTACTGGAACGGCTTGTCGGGATGAACGGAGCATAGCCCCGGATTCAGCTTCTGCTGCAAAAGCGTTTCGGACGCGTCGGTCACCATCACATCGGCCTTGCCCGCGAGAATTTGCTTGAAGATCGTGACGTTGTCCGGATACACCGTGAGGTTGGCGTGCGGGAAGAACTGTTTCGCGAAACGTTCGTTCGTGCCGCCCGGGTTGACGATGACGCGTGTGGAGGGCCGGTCGATCTGCTCCACCGTCTGGTATCGGCTCACGTCGCTGCATCGCACGATAGGTGCCTTGCCGTCGATCTGATAAGCCTGCGTGAAGAACGCGCGCTTTTGTCTTTCGAGTGTGGTCGAGACGCCGCCCACACCCACATCGCACTTCGCGACGAAGTCGTTCATCAGGTTCGACCACGTTGTCTTCACGAACTCCGCCTTCACGCCAAGCGACTTCGCGAGCGATTGCGTCATGTCGATGTCGATGCCTTCGAACTGGCCGTCCGGCCGGTAGTATGAATAGGGCTTGTAGTCGCCGGTGGTGCAGGCGCGCAGCGTGCCGCGCGCGAGAATTTCATCCAGACGCGACGTGGCCTTCGCTTCGTTCTGCGGCGCTGCGGGATTCTGTGCGCAGCCCACCATGCCGGCGAGCAAGGCGCCGGCCAATGCGCTCGATGCGATGCTTGACGCGATAGCGGTGGTCCGATTTCTTCTCATGAGGTCTCCTCGTTTGTGAATGCCCGATGAATCGATGCGGCCCTTGATGATAGTACGCAGCGAGAGGCCGCAATAGCCAGGCGCCGTACGGGTAAAATGCGGCTTTGCCTTTCACGCGACAGACGCTCCGCAACGTGGCCCATCCCCTTCTGAACGACACTTTCCTGCGCGCGCTGTTGCGACAGCCCACCGAGTACACGCCGGTGTGGCTCATGCGCCAGGCGGGGCGCTATCTGCCCGAGTACAACGCCACGCGCAGCCGCGCCGGCAGCTTTCTCGGGCTTGCCAAGAATCCCGACTACGCGACCGAGGTCACGCTCCAGCCGCTCGACCGCTATCCGCTCGACGCCGCCATTCTGTTCTCGGACATCCTCACCGTTCCCGACGCGATGGGCCTCGGCCTCGACTTCGCCGCGGGCGAGGGACCGAAGTTCGCGCGCCCCGTGCGCACCGAAGAGGACGTGGCGCGGCTCGCCGTACCCGATATCGACGGCACGCTGCGCTATGTGACCGACGCCGTTCGCCAGATCCGCCGCGCGCTCGTCGACGCGCAAGGCCGCCAGCGTGTGCCGCTGATCGGCTTTTCGGGCAGCCCGTGGACGCTTGCGTGCTACATGGTGGAAGGCGGCGGCTCCGACGATTTCCGCACCGTGAAGACGATGCTGTACGCCCGCCCGGACCTGATGCATCGCATTCTCGACATCAACGCGAAGTCCGTGGCCGCGTACCTGAATGCGCAGATCGAAGCCGGCGCGCAAGCCGTGATGATTTTCGACACGTGGGGCGGGGCGCTTGCAGATGGGGTCTATCAGCGCTTCTCGCTGCACTACATCCGCGAGGTCGTGCAGCAGCTCAAGCGCGAGCACGATGGCGCACGCGTGCCCGTCATCACGTTCACGAAGGGCGGCGGGTTGTGGCTGGAAGAAATCGCGGCCACCGGCGTGGACGCCGTCGGGCTCGACTGGACCGTGAATCTGGGTCGTGCGCGCGAACTCGTGGGCGACCGCGTTGCGTTGCAGGGCAACCTGGACCCCACTGTGCTGTTCTCGCCGCCGTCGAGCATCCGCATCGAGGCGCGCGCGCTGCTCGACAGCTTTGGCGACCATCCGGGCCATGTTTTCAACCTGGGGCACGGCATCTCGCAGTTCACGCCGCCGGAGCACGTCGCAGAGCTGGTGGACGAGGTGCATCGGCACAGCCGGGCAATTCGCGGAACGGGGCTAACAGCGGGTCTGACGGCGGGCATGACCCCATCCGGCCCCGTTGTGTGACGGTTTTGTTGCGGTGCGATGAAGTGGGCTCCACGCCTCAGGGTGCCGGGGGACGCAGAAGGCCATCCACAGGCCCTTTTCGCGTTGTCAAGACTTGACTTATGCACACAGGTCACGTTGCGGCGCGGTAGAGCATTTCGTCGCTGCAAAGTCCTTGCCGGATCGCCGCGATTTTGATCAATCCCTTGACAGACAAGGCTTTTCGCGGAGCGGCCGTCAGGCCGGCCTTCCTGGCCGAATAGCGGCCAAACGCCGCGGGGCGGCCTTCCGGGCGAACTTCTTAACAAAGTTATCCACAGGCGCGCCGCGATTCGCGGCGCATTTGTTCAGCCGAATCCTTAACTTAGCGCCGAAAGTGAAGTTTTACTTTAAGTGTGGGCTGGACAACACTCGCCGCGACCGGCCCATGCTAAAGGCAGCCGAATGACGGACCGCTTTGTCCGCGTCGCGCTGGACCATCCGCTGTCCACGCTCTTCGACTATCGCTACCCGGGCGGCGGGCCGGCCCCACTGCCCGGGACGCTGGTCAACGTGCCGTTCGGACGACGCGAAGCGGTGGGGCTCGTATGCGAAGTGACCGCTCACAGCGACGTGCCGCCTGATCGTCTGCGCAACGTCACGAGCGTGTGCGGCGGTTGTCCTCCGCTTTCCGCCGATTGGCTCGCGCTCGCCGCCTTCGCCGCGGACTACTACCAGCGCGGCCTGGGCGAAGTCGCGTTGCCGGCGCTGCCCCAGGCACTGCGCGACGCGTCCCGCTGGGAACGCCTGTTCGCGCACGAGCCGCGCTACCGCGTGCTGCCCGCTGGCCGCGGCGCTCTACCGGACTCCCTGCCCGTGCGCGCCAATGCGCTGCGTCGACTGGCCGCGGCGTTGCTGGCCGAGGATGCGCTTTTCGCCTCCGACGCGCGTTCGGTCCATCCCAAAGCCGTGGCCGTGCTCGATGCCTGGTGCGAAACGGGCTGGCTTCAGCGCGAGGTGGTCGATCCGTTTGCGGCGGGCAATAGCGCGACCCCGCCCGTCACCACGGCCGGCCCCGTATCGCTCCCCGTTCTGACCGACGAGCAAACCATCGCGCTCGCCGCCATCACCGACGCCAGCGGCTTCGCGCCGTTTCTGCTCCACGGCGTGACCGGCAGCGGCAAGACCGAGGTCTATCTGCGCGCGCTCGCTCATCTGCTCGAGCGTCGTCCGGATGCTCAGGCGCTCGTCCTCGTGCCTGAAATCAACCTCACGCCGCAGTTCGAAGCGGCGTTCCGCGCGCGCTTTGCGTCCCTGGCGGAGGGCGCCATCGTCACGCTGCACAGCGGTCTCGCCGAGGGCGAACGCGCGCGCAACTGGCTCGCTGCACACACGGGCCACGCGCGCATCGTGCTCGGCACGCGGCTCGCGGTGCTGGCGTCGTTGCCGAAGCTCGCCATCATCGTGGTCGACGAGGAGCACGACCCCGCCTACAAGCAGCAGGAAGGCTTGCGTTACTCCGCGCGCGACCTCGCCGTGTGGCGCGCGAAGCAGCTCGACGTGCCCGTGGTGCTCGGCTCGGCTACGCCGTCGCTGGAAAGCTGGTGGCTCGCGGAGCAGGGCCGCTATACGCGGCTCACGCTGTCTCGCCGGGCCGTGACCGATGCGGCGTTGCCCGTCGTAAAGCTGATCGATCTCGAAGACGAGCACCGCCGCGGCCGTGCATCGTTCGAGGGGCTCTCCGGGCCACTCGTCGCCGCGATGAAGACGCGCCTCGAACGCGGCGAGCAGAGCCTCGTGTTTCTGAATCGCCGCGGCTACGCGCCCATCCTTTCGTGCGACGCCTGTGGCTGGGTGGCCGGTTGCCCGCGGTGCAGCGCCTACGTCGTGCTCCACAAGCCAGAGCGCGCGCTGCGTTGCCACCATTGCGGCTGGGAGTCACGCATTCCGCGCGCGTGCCCGGACTGCGGCAACGTCGATATCGCGCCGATGGGCCGCGGCACCCAGCGCATCGAGGAAGCGCTCGCCCAGGCCGTGCCCGGCGCCCGCGTGCTGCGCATCGACGCGGACAGCACGCGCCGCAAAGGCAGCGCCGAAGCGCTGTTTTCGGACGTGCACGCGGGCGAGGTGGATATCCTGGTGGGCACGCAGATGATCGCGAAGGGCCACGACTTCCAGCGTGTCTCGCTGGTGGGCGTGCTCAATGCGGATACGGCGCTCTTCTCGCACGACTTTCGCGCCAGCGAGCGTCTGTTCGCGCAACTGATGCAGGTGAGCGGGCGCGCGGGGCGCGCCGGCTTGCCGGGCGAAGTGCTGGTGCAGACGCGCTACGCGCGCCACGCGCTCTATCACGCGCTCACGCGTCACGACTACGTGGGGTTCGCGACAGCGACGCTCGCGGAGCGTCGCGACGCCCATCTGCCGCCTTTCGTCTACCAGGCGCTGCTGCGCGCCGAGGGGCGCACGCTCGATGCCGCACTTGCGTTCCTTCAGCAGGCCGCCGCGGCGCTGCACGAGATTCCGGCCGCGGAGCGCGTCACGGCCTACGACGCCGTGCCCATGACCATCGTGAAAGTGATGCACGTGCATCGCGCCCAGTTGTTGATCGAAAGCGGGTCGCGCGCCGCGCTGCAGGCCACGCTGCGGGCATGGCTGCCGGCGCTGCGTCAGATCAAAGGCGTGCTGCGCTGGAGTGTCGAGGTGGATCCGCTCGATATCTGAGGCTGTTGCCGGTCGAGCGTAGCGAAGGGAAGGCGCCTATCCGCGCGGGTCATATCGACAGCGCGAAAGGCGGGCTCATGAATGCGGGGGTGCGCTGTCGTAACCAATCGCGGTTAATACCGCCAGCGGTTACGCGCTGTCCGCGCACGTGCTCGCACCGTACTGGCATAGCCTCGCGCCGGGAACATGAGTGCCGGCGGACGCGCCGCCGCGCTGGCGCAACTGGACCGCGCGCGCTGCTGCGCGGCCTGCCGGTTGCGTGCGGACGATCGACATTCGATAGAGCAGAGCATTGCGGGTCTCGCTGTATTCGGTTCGGGTTTCGGAGATGCTGTCGCCTTGAAGCCGTCTCTGCACGCTGCACGATTCGCCGGGTCTCGCTTCGCGATACCTGCCCGCAGTTTCAGCCTTGGTTGGCCTCAGCATCGGCGTGACTGCCGCAGCTGCCGGGCGCCGCCTGGATGCCCTGTCCTCGCGCCCTGCTTGAGCGCCCGCTTTGTCAGCGGCCTCTTTGTCAGCGCACCCGCACGTCGCGCGCCTGAACGTGCGACGCGCGCGCCCGGCGAGGGCAACCCCTGTCGAGATCCGGGTTCGCCAGCTTCTCTTCAGCTTTCGTGGCGCTGTGCGTCGATGAGCCCGCGCGCGTCGCGTCCCGACGAATCCTTTACAGGAACGGGGCGGACCGCCGGGGACGAGGCCCCGCGAATAAACAGGATCGCGCACGTCGCGCACATCGCCCACACGCCAGCAATTACCATCCACTTTTCCATTTCGCCAATCCTTTTAGTCGAGCACCGTGCGACAGGGCGCATAGCTGTATAACGGCGGCGTCGGCGTTTCGATAAGGGCGGCGGCACAAAGAATCTCATCAGGGAAAATACCGATTCCGCATAGCGCGCCCCGGTTTGGTGCGATCGACTGAAAACCCTTGTGCCATAAGGCTTCCAAGGCGGTGCAACCCACGTTCCCGTTTGGTTGCACCTTTTTATTGGGAGGCGTACGATTCGGCCAACTTTTTTGGTATTGGCCGGTCGCACCGGCCCGTGAGCGAAATATGGCGAGCACCACCCTCGGCGTCAAAGTCGACGACCTCCTGCGTACCCGGCTGAAAGACGCCGCCGCGCGCCTCGAGCGCACCCCCCACTGGCTCATCAAGCAGGCCATCTTTGCCTACCTCGAGAAGATCGAGCACGGCCAACTGCCCGCCGAACTCACCGGTCACCACGGTGCAACCGACCTCGCCGACGGCGCCGCCGTCGACGCCGAGGAAGACAGCGCCTCGCATCCGTTCCTCGAATTCGCGCAGAACGTGCAGCCGCAGTCGGTGCTGCGCGCGGCGATCACGGCGGCGTACCGCCGGCCCGAGCCGGAGTGCGTGCCGTTCCTGATGGGTCAGGCGCGTCTTTCGCCCAGCCTCGGCGCAGACGTGCAGAAGCTGGCCGCGCGCCTTGTCGAAGCCTTGCGCGCGAAGCGCTCGGGCGGCGGTGTGGAAGGGCTGATTCACGAGTTCTCGCTGTCGAGCCAGGAAGGCGTGGCGCTCATGTGCCTCGCCGAAGCGCTGCTGCGCATTCCCGACCGCGCCACGCGCGACGCCCTGATTCGCGACAAGATCAGCAAGGGCGACTGGAAGTCGCACGTCGGCCACGCGCCGTCGCTGTTCGTGAACGCGGCCACCTGGGGCCTGATGATTACCGGCAAGCTCGTCACGACCAACAGCGAAACGGGCCTCTCGTCGGCGCTGACGCGCCTGATTGGCCGGGGCGGCGAGCCGCTCATCCGCAAGGGCGTGGACATGGCCATGCGCCTGATGGGCGAGCAGTTCGTGACGGGCGAGAACATCAGCGAAGCGCTCGCGAACAGCCGCAAGTTCGAGGCGCGGGGCTTCCGCTATTCGTACGACATGCTGGGCGAAGCCGCCACCACGGAGGCCGACGCGCAGCGCTACTACGCGTCCTACGAGCAGGCCATTCACGCCATCGGCAAGGCGGCGGGCGGGCGCGGCATCTACGAAGGCCCCGGCATCTCCATCAAGCTTTCGGCGCTGCATCCGCGCTACTCGCGTTCGCAGCAGGAACGCACGATGACGGAGCTGCTGCCGCGCGTGCGCTCGCTCGCGATCCTCGCGCGCCGCTACGACATCGGTCTCAACATCGACGCCGAAGAAGCGGACCGCCTCGAAATCTCGCTCGATCTGCTCGAAGCGCTCTGCTTCGACCCCGAGCTGCAAGGCTGGAACGGCATCGGTTTCGTGGTGCAGGCGTACCAGAAGCGCTGCCCGTTCGTGATCGACTACATCGTGGATCTCGCACGCCGCAGCCGTCACCGCATCATGGTGCGGCTCGTGAAGGGCGCCTACTGGGACAGCGAAATCAAGCGCGCCCAGGTGGACGGCCTGGAAGGCTACCCGGTCTACACGCGCAAGATCTACACGGACGTCTCGTACCTTGCGTGCGCGAAGAAGCTGCTCGCGGCGCCGGACGCCGTCTATCCGCAGTTCGCCACGCACAATGCCTATACGCTCTCGGCCATCTATCACCTCGCGGGGCAGAACTACTACCCCGGCCAGTACGAGTTCCAGTGCCTGCACGGCATGGGCGAGCCGCTCTACGAAGAGGTGACGGGGCCGGTCTCCGCAGGCAAGCTGAACCGCCCGTGCCGCGTCTACGCGCCGGTCGGCACGCACGAGACGCTGCTCGCGTACCTCGTGCGGCGCCTGCTCGAAAACGGCGCCAACACGTCGTTCGTGAACCGTATCGCGGACACCTCCGTGCCGGTGGCCGAACTCGTGGCCGATCCGGTCGAGGAAGCCGCGAAGGTTTCACCCGTCGGCGCGCCGCATTCCAAGATTCCGCTGCCGCGCAATCTGTATGGCGCAGAGCGCGTCAATTCGATGGGCCTCGACCTGTCGAACGAACATCGGCTCGCGTCGCTCTCGTCGGCGCTGCTGGCGAGTGCGCATCATCCGTGGCGCGCTGCGCCCATGCTCGACGACACCGAGACGGTGAGCGGCGTGGCACGCGACGTGCGCAACCCGGCCGATCATCGCGACCTCGTGGGCACGGTGGTGGAAGCCACCGCCGCACACGTGAACACAGCGCTCTCGCACGCCGTGGCCACCGCGCCGATCTGGCAGGCCACGCCCGTGGACGCCCGCGCCGATTGCCTCGCGCGTGCCGCAGACCTGCTTGAAGCGCAAATGCACACGCTGATGGGCCTCGTGGTGCGCGAGGCGGGCAAGTCGCTGCCGAACGCAGTGTCCGAAATTCGCGAAGCCATCGACTTCCTGCGCTACTACTCCGCGCAGATTCGCAGCGAGTTCTCGAACGACACGCACCGCCCGCTCGGTCCCGTGGTCTGCATCAGCCCGTGGAACTTCCCGCTCGCCATTTTCATGGGCCAGGTGGCGGCAGCGCTCGCGGCGGGTAACACCGTGCTCGCCAAGCCCGCCGAGCAAACGCCGCTGATCGCCGCGCAAGCCGTGCGCATTCTGCGTGAAGCCGGCGTGCCGGCCGGCGCCGTGCAACTGCTGCCGGGCGACGGCGAGACCGTGGGTGCCGCGCTCGTGGCCGACCCGCGCACGCGCGCCGTGATGTTCACGGGCTCCACCGAAGTGGCGCGGCTCATCAACAAGACGCTCTCGGAACGCCTCGACGCCGAAGGCCGCCCGATTCCGCTGATCGCCGAAACCGGCGGCCAGAACGCGATGATCGTGGATTCGTCGGCGCTCGCGGAGCAGGTGGTGGCCGACGTGCTGCAATCCGCGTTCGATTCGGCGGGTCAACGCTGCTCGGCGCTGCGCGTTCTTTGTCTGCAGGACGACGTCGCGGAACGCACGCTGGAAATGCTCACGGGCGCAATGCGCGAACTCACCATCGGTAACCCGGACCGCCTTTCGGTGGACGTGGGCCCCGTGATCGACGCCGACGCGAAGCGCGGCATCGACGCCCACATTGCCGCGATGCGCGAAAAGGGCCGCAAGGTGGCGCAACTGGACATGCCGGAAGGCTGCGCGCAAGGCACGTTCGTGCCGCCGACGTTGATCGAGATCGATAGCCTCGACGAACTCAAGCGCGAAGTGTTCGGTCCGGTGCTGCACGTGGTACGTTACCGCCGCGCGCAACTCGACCGGCTGCTGGAGCAGATCCGCGCGACGGGATACGGGCTCACGCTCGGCATCCACACGCGTATCGACGAAACCATTGCGCATGTGGTCGGCCGCGCGCACGTGGGCAACATCTACGTGAACCGCAACGTGATCGGCGCAGTGGTGGGCGTGCAGCCGTTCGGCGGCGAGGGTTTGTCGGGCACGGGGCCGAAGGCGGGCGGTCCGCTCTATCTGCAGCGGCTGCTCGCGACGCGGCCCGCGGGCTTGCCCGTGTCGCTCGCGCAGACGCTCGTGGTGGATGCGCCGCAAAGCGGTGACGGCAGCGACGAGGCGCAAGGCGCGGCGGGTTCGCCCGTGCCGCACTCCGCGCAGGCTGCGCTCACCGCGCTGCGCGACTGGCTGATCGCCGAGCGCGAGCCGGCACTGGCTGCTCGCTGCGAAAGCTACCTCGAGCACGTACTCGTGGGCGCCACCGCTGTGCTGCCGGGCCCGACCGGCGAGCGCAACACGTACACGCTCGGCGCGCGCGGCACCGTGCTCTGCGTGCCGGCCACGGCGGGCGGCGCGCGGGCGCAGTTCGCGGCGGCGCTGGCCACCGGCAACCGGGCGCTCTTCGACGGCGCCGCGGGCGAGGCGCTGGTCGGCGCGCTGCCGGCCGCGCTCAAGCCGTATGCGAGCGTGAAGAAGGGTGCGGATGCCGTGTTCAACGCGGTGCTGTTCGAAGGCGACAGCGACGAGCTGCTCGCCCTCGTGAAGGAAGTGGCGAAGCGGCCGGGGCCCATCGTCTCGGTGCAGGGCGTGGCGGCGCATGCGCTCGCGAGCGGCGACGAAGACTACGCGCTCGAACGCCTGCTCACCGAACGCTCGGTCAGCGTGAACACGGCCGCGGCGGGTGGTAACGCGAATTTGATGACGATCGGCTGAGCCATCCCGGACCGGTCGGCGCAAAGAAGGAGGGGCACGGCGATCCCGTAAGCCGCTCCATTCCATACCTGGTATCAAGGAGAAGATATGCAACACACGATGAAACAGCTGGCAGGCGCAACGCTGGTTGCTGCAATGTCGCTGGCGGGGACCGCGCATGCGCAGCAGGCAGACGACGTGAAGATCGGCTTCGCGGGCCCGATGACGGGCGCGCAGGCGCACTACGGCAAAGATTTCCAGAACGGCATCACGCTGGCCGTCGAAGACATGAACGCGACGAAGCCCGTGATCGGCGGCAAGCCGGTTCACTTCGTGCTCGACTCGGCAGACGACCAGGCCGACCCGCGCACGGGCACCACCGTCGCGCAGAAGCTCGTTGACGACGGCATCAAGGGCATGCTCGGCCACTTCAACTCGGGCACGACGATCCCGGCTTCGCGCATCTACGCGAACGCGGGCATTCCCGAGATCGCGATGGCAACGGCGCCGGAATACACGCAGCAAGGTTTCAAGACCACGTTCCGCATGATGACCTCGGACACGCAGCAAGGCTCGGTGGCCGGCGCGTTCGCGGTGAAGAAGCTCGGCATGAAGAAGATTGCGATCGTGGACGATCGCACGGCCTACGGCCAGGGTCTGGCCGACCAGTTCGAGAAGGCCGCGAAGGCGGCGGGCGCGACCATCGTCGATCGTGAATACACGAACGACAAGGCCGTGGACTTCAAGTCGATCCTGACCAAGCTGAAGGCTGCCAATCCGGACCTGATCTACTACGGCGGCGCAGACGCGCAGGCCGCACCGATGGTCAAGCAGATGAAGGCGCTGGGCGTGAAGGCTCCGCTGATGGGCGGCGAAATGGTCCACACGCCGACCTTCCTGCAGCTTGCGGGCGACGCGGCGAACGGCACGGTGGCATCGCTTGCCGGCCTGCCGCTGGACGAAATGCCGGGCGGCAAGACATACGTCGAGAAGTACAAGAAGCGCTTCGGCGAAGACGTGCAGACCTACTCGCCGTACGCGTATGACGGCGCGATGGCGCTCTTCACGGCCATGAAGAAGGCGAACTCGACCGACCCGGCGAAGTACCTGCCGTTCCTCGCGAAGACCGACATGCCGGCTGTGACGACGAAGCAGCTCGCCTACGACTCGAAGGGCGACCTGAAGAACGGTGGCATCACGCTGTACAAGGTTGTCGACGGCAAGTGGACGACGCTGGAAAGCGTGGGCGGCAAGTAAGCTGCGTGGTTGCCCCGCCTGGCTGATCGTTCGGCGAGGCGGCGCGCCAAAGGCAAGCTACCCGCAGGCGTCGCGACGAAGTAGACGCCATGAAAAAGCCCCGCAGGCCAATGCTTGCGGGGCTTTTCTTCGGGGCTCGCGCTATTGGTGGCGCGGTGCGGGCGGTGAATCGGCGCACTCGGCATACCCGGCGCACTCGGCGCACGGCACGCGTACGACGTACGCGGCCTCAGCCACCGCGCGCCTTCAGCGCCTGCTCGCGCAATTGACCGAGCGTAGCGGCGGGTGTGCTGGCGTCCTGCGGCACGCGCAGTTCGAGCAGCGCGGGCAGGCCCGAGTTGAGCGCGCGTTCCAGCGCAGGCAGGAAGTCTGCGGTGCGCTCCACCGTTTCGCCGTGTGCGCCGAATGCGCGCGCGAATGCGGCGAAGTCGGGGTTCGTCAGCCCCGTGCCATGCACGCGGCCCGGATACGTGCGCTCCTGATGCATGCGGATCGTTCCGTAATGGCCGTTGTTTACCACGATGAAGAGCACCCCGAGGCCGTATTGCATCGCGGTGGCCAACTCCTGTGCCGCCATCATGAAACAGCCGTCGCCTGCGAACGCCACGACGGTGCGCTGCGGATACAGCGACTTCGCCGCAATCGCCGCCGGCACGCCGTAGCCCATCGCGCCGCTCGTGGGCGCGAGTTGCGAGCGGAAATGGCGGTACGAGAAGTGCCGATGCAGCCACGTCGCGTAGTTGCCCGCGCCGTTTGTCACGATGGCGTCTTCAGGCAGCCGCGCGCGCAGTTGCTGCATGATCTCGCCCAGCTGGATCTCGCCGGGCATCGGCCGCGGCTTGCGCCATTCGAGGTAGGCGCTGTGTGCTTGTGCTGCGCTGCCCGACCACACGGGCTCCTTCGAAGGCTGCAGTTGCGCGAGCAGTTCGGCGAGTTCCGGCATGCCGGAGACGATGGGCAACTCCGGCGCGTAGACCCGGCCCAGTTCTTCGGCGCCCTGATGGACGTGAACGAGCGTCTGCTTCGTCTTCGGGATGTCGAGCAGCGTGTAGCCGCCCGTGGTGGCTTCGCCAAGACGCGGGCCGAGTGCGAGCAGCAGGTCGGCATCGCGGATGCGTTGCGCGAGCGCCGGATTCACGCCGAGCCCGACGTCGCCCGCGTAGTTCGGATGCTCGTTGTCGAGCGTGTCCTGGTAGCGGAACGCGAGGCCGATGGGCAGGCGCCAGTTTTCGATGAAGCGCTTGAGGTTCTCGCAGGCCGCAGGCGTCCAGCCGCTGCCGCCCGCCACCACGAACGGCCGTTGTGCCGCTTCGAGCAACTCGCGCAGCCGCTCCATCTGCGCACGCGACGGTGAGGCCGCTACGCGCTGATAAGCCGGCGCGGGCGGCTGCGCCGCGCAGATGTCGCTCAGCACGTCTTCGGGCAGCGCGAGCACGACGGGGCCCGGGCGGCCCGACGTCGCCGTGTGAAACGCATGGCTCAGGTACTCGGGAATGCGCCGAGCGTCGTCGATCTGCGCGACCCACTTGGCCATCTGCCCGAACATGCGGCGGTAGTCGATTTCCTGGAAAGCCTCGCGGTCCAGATGTTCGCGCGCCACCTGACCGATCAGCAGGATCATTGGCGTGGAGTCCTGAAACGCCGTGTGAACGCCGATGGACGCGTGCGTCGCGCCCGGCCCGCGCGTGACGATCGCCACGCCCGGCCGCCCCGTCAGCTTGCCGACCGCCTCCGCCATGTTGGCCGCCGCGGCTTCGTGGCGGCAGACCACGGTCTGGATACGCTCCGTCTCGTCGTGCAGCGAATCGAGTACGGCGAGAAAACTCTCGCCGGGCACGCAGAACACGCGGTCAACGCCGTGGCCGAGCAGCGCATCGACGATGAGGCGCGCACCCGTTGTCGTATCGGAGGAAGAAGGGGCGGGAATGTTCGGCTGCGGCATTGCAGTGAAGCCTCCTGGATGGTTGGTCCTGAGTGGGTTCTGATCGCGGACCTGAACAAGAGAACGAGTTCAGCAAATCATCGGACTTCGACAGCTTACGACGGCAAATCGCGCAGCGTCACGACGCGAATCACGCGCTCCCGCAAACGCGGCTCAGCACTCGACGATGTTCACCGCCAGGCCGCCGCGCGAAGTTTCCTTGTACTTCGTCTTCATGTCGGCGCCCGTTTCGCGCATCGTCTTGATGACCGAGTCGAGCGACACGTAGTGGCTGCCGTCGCCGCGCAGCGCCATGCGCGCGGCGTTCACGGCTTTCACGGAAGCCATCGCGTTGCGTTCGATGCAGGGAATCTGCACCATGCCGCCCACCGGGTCACAGGTGAGGCCGAGGTTGTGTTCCATGCCGATCTCGGCGGCGTTTTCCACCTGCTTCGGCGTGCCGCCCATGACGGCTGCGAGCGCGCCGGCCGCCATCGAGCACGCCACGCCCACCTCGCCCTGGCAGCCCACTTCGGCGCCCGAAATCGACGCGTTGAGCTTGTACAGAATGCCGACGGCGGCAGCCGTCATGAGGAAGTCGAGCACGCCTTGTTCGTTCGCGCCTGGCATGAAGCGCGTGTAGTAGTGGAGCACCGCGGGGATGATGCCTGCCGCGCCGTTGGTGGGCGCCGTGACCACGCGTCCGCCCGCGGCGTTCTCCTCGTTCACGGCGATGGCGTAAAGGTTGATCCAGTCCACCATCGAAAGCGGGTCTTGCAGTGCACGTTCGGGGTTGCCCGTGAGCGCGCGGTAAAGCTGCGGCGCGCGGCGCTTCACCTGGAACGGACCTGGCAGCGTGCCGTCCGCATCCGGATTGTTGATGCCGCAGCCGCGCGCCACGCACGACTGCATCACGTTCCAGATCTTCAAGAGGCCGGCGCGCGTTTCTTCGTCGGTGTGCCAGGCGCGCTCGTTTTCCCACATCAGCTGCGCGATGGTCTTGCCCGTGGCCGCACACATGGCGAGCAGTTCGTTGCCGGTGCGAAACGGATGCGGCAACTGGTCGACGGCGGCGAGCACTTTCGTGTTCGGTGCACCCGCTGTCACGACGAAGCCGCCGCCCACGGAGAGATACGTCGATTCGCGTAGCGTCGTGCCTTCGACGTCGAACGCGTGGAGCTTCATGCCGTTGGGATGCTCGGCGAGCGCCTGACGGAAGAAGCCGATGTGGTCCTTCTGCACGAACGGCACGGCGTGCCGGCCCAGCAGCGCAAGCGCGCGCGATTGCTTCACGGCTTCGAGGCGCGAGGCGATCGTATCGGGATCCACGGTATCCGGTGCGTCGCCCATAAGACCGAGCATTACGCCTCGGTCGGTGCCGTGGCCTTTGCCGGTGGCGCCCAGCGACCCGTACAGATCCACCTTCACCGATGCGGTCGCATCGAGCAGACCGTCGCGCTCGAGCCCCTGCGCGAACATCAGCGCCGCGCGCATCGGACCCACCGTGTGCGAGCTGGAGGGACCGATGCCGATTTTGAAGAGGTCGAACACGCTGACTGCCATTACTGCTCCTGGAACGAATGATTGAGTGAAAGTTTTCCGCCGCGACTCAGCGCGCCGGCAACGGCAAGCACACGGCGAGCCACGCGGGCGGCGTGGGCGCGAGCTTCAGCGCGATGGGCGCATAGCGTCCGTCGAGGCGCGCGGCCAGGTGGAACAGTTCGGCCGCGTTCTTCGGGTCCCATTCGCCCGAATAGCCCGGCAGCCCGGCTTCGCGACGCTTCGCATCGAAGGCGACCGTGGAGTGCACGAACTCCTCGTGTGTCTTCTGGCCGAGCGCATACGGCGTGAGCCAGTTAAGCGCGGCAGCGAGCGTCGCGCCGCTGGGCGCGCGCTCGGGTAGCCAGTTGCGGTTGTGCCGGCGTGCCGCAAGCGCGGCCGTGACGAGCGGCTGCAGGTCGTACGTAACGTAGTGCAGCGCGTCGCGCTCGGTGAAATCGACGGTGGAGCCGTCAGGCTCGATGTTGTCGCCGATGTGCTCCACGAAAAGCCGCTGCGCTGCCGCAATCATCTTGCGGTTATCCAGCGTGAACGCTGCCATCGCGATCAGTTTGATGCGGTGGCTTTGCCAGTTGTTCCTGAACGTGCCCGCGAGCGGGCGCGGCTGCGCGTCGATCTGCGCGATGTAGCCGTTGGCGAACTTCGTGAGGAAGGCCATCGTGGCGTTGCGCGTCTTCACGGGCAGCGCGCTCGCGGTCATGTCGTAGGCGAGAATCAGCCCTTCGAAATGCGTTTCGTCGATGGGGTTGAAGCTCGGTTGATACGTGGTGACCCATGCGTAGAGCAGGCGGTCGACAAGCTTGAGGAAGCGGTCGTCCGTGGTGGCGCGCCAGGCGAGCGCGGCGTTGCGCATCAGGTCGAGATCTTTTTCGGCTTCCACGCTCTGGTCGTAGATGCCTTCGTGCGGCAACGTGCCTTCGGTGTGCAGCCGCGGCACCGCGTGTGGTGTTTCGTTCACGCGCGCCTGCACGTCGGCCACCAGTGCTTTGACGCCCGGGTCCGTGCTTGTGCGTTCGCTGCTTTGCAGCGCGGGCGCCGCACAGAAATTCATGGCCGCCAACGCCGCAGCCGCTGGCCATGCGAGCGCGCCACCGGCCACAACCAGCGCGGCGACGCGAATCGCCCATGAGGAAGACGCATGCCGCGAGCCGTGTACGGGCCTTGTTGTTGTCGTTCGCACCTTTCGCACCATGCGGGACTCCCGAGTCGAGCTGACAGGTGTGTGATGTTAACGGTTTGCGAGGCGCGAAGGCGAGTTTCCCGCGTCGCTATTGCGGCTGCTGGGCGCGGGGTGAATCGGAAGCTAGAGCTGAAGCGCTGCGGCGACCCATGAACCGGGCCGCCGCATGCGGGTAGCGATTACGAATCGGCGTAGTCCGAAACCGGCACGCACGAGCAGAACAGATTGCGGTCGCCGTAGACGTTGTCCGCGCGGCCCACCGGCGGCCAGTACTTGTTGGCGAGCAGCGAAGGCAGCGGGTAAGCCGCCGCTTCGCGCGAGTACGCATGCGGCCACTCGTTCGCCGTAACGACGGCTGCCGTGTGCGGCGCGTGCTTGAGCGGGTTGTCCTCGCGGTCGGCGCGGCCTTCTTCCACGGCGCGAATCTCTTCGCGAATCGCAATCATGGCGTCGATGAAGCGGTCGAGTTCTTCCTTCGACTCCGACTCGGTAGGCTCCACCATCAGCGTGCCCGGCACCGGGAAGCTCATGGTGGGTGCGTGGAAGCCGAAGTCGGCGAGGCGCTTGGCCACGTCGTCCACGGTGATGCCGCTGGTTTCCTTGATGGGGCGCAGATCGAGAATGCACTCGTGCGCAACGAGCCCGCCAGGGCCCGAATAGAGCACCGGGTAATGCGGCGCGAGTTTCTTCGCGACGTAGTTCGCGTTGAGGATCGCGGTTTCCGTTGCGGCGGTGAGGTTCTTCGCGCCCATCATCGCGATGTACATCCACGAGATCGGCAGGATCGACGCCGAGCCATACGGCGCGGCCGAGACGGCGCCAATCCCGTGTTCCGCGCGCCGGTAGCCCGACGAAAGCTGGTTCGGCAGGAACTGCGCGAGGTGTGCGCCCACGGCGACCGGACCCACGCCCGGTCCGCCGCCGCCGTGCGGAATGCAGAAGGTCTTGTGCAGGTTCAGGTGCGACACGTCGCCGCCGAACTGGCCCGGCGCCGTGAGGCCGACCATCGCGTTCATGTTGGCGCCGTCCACGTAGACCTGGCCGCCGTGCGCATGCACGATCTCGCAGATCTCGCGCACGTTCTGCTCGAACACGCCGTGCGTGGACGGGTAGGTGATCATGATGGCGGCGAGCTTGTCCGCGTGCTGCGCCGCCTTCGCCTTCAGGTCTTCGATATCGACGTTGCCCTGCGCATCGCACGCCACGACCACGACCTGCATGCCGGCCATGTGCGCCGACGCCGGGTTGGTGCCGTGCGCGGACGCCGGAATCAGGCAGACGTTGCGATGCCCTTCGCCGCGCGACGCGTGATACGCGTGGATGACGAGCAGGCCCGCATACTCGCCCTGCGAGCCCGCGTTCGGTTGCAGCGAGACAGCGGCGTAACCCGTGGCCGCAACGAGCATCTGTTCGAGCTGGTCGATCATTTCGCGATAGCCGACCGTTTGCTCGGCGGGTGCGAACGGGTGAATCTGGCCGAACTCGGGCCACGTGACGGGCAGCATTTCCGAGGTGGCGTTGAGCTTCATCGTGCACGAGCCGAGCGGGATCATCGAGCGGTCGAGCGCGAGGTCCTTGTCGGCGAGGCTGCGCAGGTAGCGCAGCATTTCCGTCTCCGAATGGTGGCGGTTGAACACGTGGTGCGTGAGGTACGCGCTCGTACGTTCGAGGCCGGCCGGCACCGAGCCGAGTGCGCCCGTGGCGCTTGCCGCGAGTTCGGCGTCGAGCGCGTCGACTTGCGGCACGTCGTTCGCGAAGGCGGCTTGCGCGAACACGGCGAGCAGGTCGGCGAGGTCGGCGCGCGTGGTGGTTTCGTCGATGGAGACGCCCACGCGCGTTTCGCTCACGTGGCGCAGATTGATGCGGCGCGCGAGCGCGGCGTCGTGCAGCGCCTGCGTGCGGGCGCCGGTTTCGAACGTGAGCGTGTCGAAGAACGTTTCGTTGACGAGCGTGTAGCCGAGCTTCTTCGCGCCCGCCGCGAGCAGCGACGCGATGCGGTTCACGCGCAGCGCGATGGTCTTGAGACCACGCGGGCCGTGATAGACGGCGTACATGCTGGCCATGATGGCGAGCAGCGCCTGCGCCGTGCAGACGTTCGACGTCGCCTTCTCGCGGCGAATGTGCTGTTCGCGCGTTTGCAGCGCGAGGCGTAGCGCGGGCTTGCCTTGCGCGTCCACCGTCACGCCCACGAGGCGGCCCGGCATCTGACGCTTGAACTCGTCGCGCACGGCGAGGTACGCCGCGTGCGGTCCGCCGAAGCCGACCGGCACGCCGAAGCGTTGCGCGTTGCCCACCGCGACGTCCGCGCCCCATTCGCCAGGCGGCGTGAGCACGGTGAGCGCGAGCAGGTCGGCCGCGGCGACTACGTGGCCGCCCGCGGCGTGGATCGCTTCGGCAAGCGCGCGGTAGTCGCGCACGTCGCCGTTCACGCCGGGGTATTGCAGCAGCACGCCGAACGCGTTGGCGCTCGCGGCGTCGGCGGCGGGACCGACCTTCACCTCGATGCCCACGGGCGTGGCGCGCGTCTTCACGACTTCAATGGTTTGCGGCAGCACGTCGTCGGCCACGTAGAACACGTTCGACTTCGGCTTGCCCACGCGTTGCAGCAGCGTCATGGCTTCGGCGGCGGCCGTGGCTTCGTCGAGCAGCGACGCGTTCGAGATGGCGAGACCCGTGAGGTCCATCACCATCTGCTGGAAATTGAGCAGTGCTTCGAGGCGGCCCTGCGAAATCTCCGGCTGATACGGCGTGTAGGCCGTGTACCAGGCCGGGTTCTCGAGCACGTTGCGCAGGATCACCGGCGGCGTGTGCGCGTTGTAGTAGCCCTGACCAATGTACGTGCGGAACACCTGGTTCTTGTTCGCCAGTTCGCGCAGCGCGGCGAGCGCTTCGGCCTCGGAGAGCGGCTGGGCGAACGGGCCCAGCGGCAGCGGGTCGGCACGCCGGATCGCCTTGGGAATCACCGCGTCGATCAGCGCGGCGCGCGACGCGAAGCCGAGCGCGTCGAGCATCGCCTGCTGGCCGGCTGCGTCCGGGCCAATGTGGCGCTCGGCGAACGCGTCATGCACTTCGAGCGCCGCGAGTGAAAGAGGGGTGCGGTTCATCAGGTGATCCGGGTGGTCGAGCTTCATGAGGGTTCCTGCCGGCGCGGCGTTCCGGGGTCGCTACGTTGCTGCGAGATTGCTGCCACGTCGCTGCAATTTAGCAAAGGGCCGGAGGCGCCGCGCCTGTCGTGGTGACGGCTGTAAAAACTGCGCGAACTGCGCTTTAAGACTGCGCTTGAACTCAGGCGCCGATGGCTTTTTCGTAGCCGGCGGCGTCGAGCAGCTTGTCGGTGGACGCACCGGCAGCCGGCTTGATGCGGAAAAGCCAGCTGGTGTACGGTGCGCCGTTCACCTGGTCGGGCGTGTCGACCAGGCTCGTGTTCGATTCGACGATCTCGCCCGAAACCGGCGCGTAGATGTCCGAGGCGGCCTTCACCGACTCCACCACGGCCACGCCGTCGCCCGCCGAAACGGCCTTGCCGGCTTCGGGCAGTTCGAGGAAGACGATGTCGCCGAGCGCTTCCTGGGCGTGGTCCGTAATGCCGACGGTCAACGTGCCGTCAGCTTCGGTGCGGACCCATTCGTGCGATTCGGTGTATTTCAGTTCGGCCGGGATGCTCATTGGATGCTCCTGTGCTTGATTCGGTAATGGCTAAAAAGAGGGCGGGACGCGCGCCGCCGGTAGCTCGATCCGGCCGCTTCAGCCGGTGAGCACCTTGCCGTTGCGCACGAAGGGCAGTTTTACCACGCTTGCGGGAAACGCCCGGTCGCGAATCTGCACCTGAACGGCGTCGCCGGGCTGCACGCCTTTCGGCACGCGGGCGAACGCGATGGATTCCTGCATGGTCGGGGAGAACGTGCCGCTCGTGATCTCACCCTCGCCGAGCGACGTAATCACTTTCTGATGCGCGCGCAGCACGCCGCCCGCCTTGCCGTTTTCCTTTTGCAGGATCAGACCGACGAAGCCGCAGCGCGAAGCTTGCGCCTCGAGCGCTGTGCGGCCCACGAAGTCGCGCGGCGTGGCAAGGTCGACGGTCCAGGCGAGGCCGGCGTCGAGCGGCGAGACCTGTTCGTCCATGTCCTGGCCGTAAAGATTCATGCCGGCTTCGAGGCGCAGCGTGTCGCGTGCACCGAGCCCGCAGGGGCGCACGCCCTGGCGCACCAGCGCGCCCCAGAATTCGCAGACGAACGTGGCGGGCAGCACGATTTCGAAGCCGTCTTCGCCGGTGTAGCCCGTGCGCGCCACCATCAGCTCGCCGAACGGCGTGTTGTCGATTTTCGCGGCGTTGAAGGGCTTGAGCAGTTCGGTTGCGGTGCGCGTGGACGGCGCGACCTGCCAGACCTTGTCGCGGGCGTTGGGACCCTGCACGGCGACGATGGCGAGATCGCGGCGCGGCGTGATGGTGAGCCCGAAGCCGCGCTCGGCGTTGAGCGCTTCGAGCCAGGCGATGTCCTTGTCCGCCGTGCCCGCGTTGACGACGAGCCGGAAGCCGTCTTCGGCGAAGAAGTAGACGATCAGGTCGTCGATCACGCCGCCGTCGCGATTCAGCATGCACGAGTAGAGCGCGCGGCCCGGCGTTTGCAGCTTGCCGACGTTGTTGGCCAGTGCGTACTCGAAGAAGGCGCGTACGCGCTCGCCGGCAAAGTCGATGACGCACATGTGCGAGACGTCGAACATGCCTGCATCCGTGCGCACGGCACGGTGTTCGTCGATCTGCGAGCCGTAGTTGACGGGCATGTCCCAACCGCCGAAGTCGACCATGCGCGCGTTGAGCGCGCGGTGCGTGGCGTTGAGCGGAGTGCGTTTGAGTTCGGTCATGGGGCCTCAGGCTTGGCTTGTTGAACAAGCGGCAAAAACAAAAAGGGCCATGCAGCGAACCTCACGCGGCGAAATGCCGGCGGACGGTTCGGTGCATGGCCCCTCTGTCCTCGATACCTGAGAGATTGCGCTGCCGTGGCGATCCAGCGATACACGGCGAGGCGCGCGCCCCTTCGGTGGGCAGCCTGCCCGCGAGGCTTGCGCCGGGGCTACTGCCGCTCTCCAGAGTTCGGACGGTGTGCCAGTTTTGCGCCCGTTTCCGGGGGCGGGCTGGCGGTCCGGCGCGCACGGTCCTTTTGCCTGAGAGTTTGCGGGTTGCCCCTTCGGCGGCGCCGGCTCAAAAAACCGGCGCGCTCTCCCGGCGCGCGTGGCGATTGTGAGGGAGCCGCCGGGGTCGTGTCAATTACTCGCCAATTATCCGCGAGGCGCCGTCCAGTTCCTGATTCAGCACGCGCTGTTCGTCAGCGGAAACGCCGCCGCCGTGCTGCGCAGCCATGTCGTGCGCTTCCTCGCGGATCACGTCGAGCCGGTGATGCAGCGAGTCGCCTTGCGGCTGTGGATAGAAGCCCTTGTCGACGCGCGCATCGATGCGGCGATGCAGGATGTCGATGCGGCTATCCACTTGGTCCAGCCGGTCGAGACCGATGTCGCGGGGCGGCGGAGCCGGCGTGGGGGCCGGCGCAGGTCGCGGCTGGGATTGCGAAGGAGGCGGCGGGGGCGGTGCATGGGGTTTGCGCGGCGGCCGGAGCGCGACACAGGCGGCCAGAGCGGAAATCAGCGCGCAGGCGGCAAGCGCGCGGATCATGCGAGGCATTCCAGTTCTCCTTATGGCGATGATGGCGGTGGCTCTTATGGTTCTTCCCCGGAAGACGAACGGCCTTACGTACGTGAGGTGCATTAGGCGCATCACGCGCGTGCAAAGGCGAGCGTGCGGCCTTCTTCGGCGCTGCGATTGGCCAGTTCGATGATGGTCATAACGTCCACCGCGTCCTGCGCGCTGACGGGAAACGGCGCGCCGTCGCGAATCGAGGCCGCCAGCGCCCGATAGAAGCCGATGTAATCGCCGTCGCGCGTGGCGTGCGCGCGCTCCACTTCCTGTTCGCCTTCGATCACGTGCAAGAGCCCCGGTTCGTTGCCGCCGCCGAAGCCGGCGTCGCCGGGACGCAGGCCGGCCTTCAACTGGTCTTCCTGGGTGTCGAGCCCGTTCTTGCGGTAGCTGCCGCGCGTGCCGTGAATCACGAAACGCGGCGCAATGGCGGCGAGCGCGCTGGCGTGCAGCACCACCTGGTGCGCCGCGTAGCCGAGCTGCAGGTGTACGTAGTCGGGCGCGGTGCCGTGATCGCGATGCGTCTTCACGGTCGCGGTGACGGTTTGCGGCGTGCCGAACAGCACGAGCGCCTGGTCGATCAGATGCGGGCCGAGGTCGAACAGCAGACCGCCGCCGCGCGCCGCGTCTTCGCGCCAGCGCTGACGCACGAGCGGACGGAAGCGGTCGAAATGCGATTCGAAGTGCGTGATGCGGCCAAGCTTGCCGCTTTCCACGAGGTCACGAACGGTGAGGAAGTCGCCGTCCCAGCGGCGGTTGTGGAACGGGGCGAAGAGGCGGCCCTGTTTCGCCGCGAGGTCGGCGAGCGTGCGGGCTTCGGCAGCGGTCAGCGTGACCGGCTTGTCGACCACCACGTGCTTGCCGGCTTCCAGCGTGCGCCGTGCGAGGTCGAAGTGCGTGTCGTTGGGGGTGGCGATGACGACGCATTCGATGTCGCCGAGCGCGAGCATCGCGTCGAGGTCGGGCACCACGGTGGCCGAGGGGAAATCGGCGCGGGCACGTTCAGCCTGGCCCGTGGCGATGGCGGCAACGGTCGCGCTGCCGCAATGCGCGATGACCGGCGCGTGAAACGTCTGGCCGGCGAAGCCGTAGCCCATCACACCTGTTTTCAGCGGAGCAGTCATGAAAGCTTCCTGCAAAAAAACGGCGCGCTGTCTTGCCACCATGGCGGCAGCGCGAGACAGCGATTGTGACACGCTGAAAGCGCGGACGTTGCCGTATGACGCTGGGGCGCGGCTGTCTGACGCCGCGGGCGCCGCCGTCTCGGGCCGAAGGCGTCGATGTCCGAAGCCGAAGGCGCCTCCGTGTTAACATCGCGGGTCCAACTTACGCCGCCGCGCGTGACTCGCGCCCGCGGCGGTGCCACCTGTCATTCCCCATTCCAGCAACGATGTCCGCAGGCCTGAATTCCGCCCAAAGCGAAGCGGTGCGCTATCTCGACGGTCCCTGTCTCGTGCTCGCCGGCGCGGGCAGCGGCAAGACGCGCGTGATCACCCAGAAGATCGCGCATCTCATCGAGGCCAAAGGCTTCGAGCCGCGCCACATTGCCGCCGTCACGTTCACGAACAAGGCTGCCGCCGAAATGCGCGAGCGCGTGGGCAAGCTGCTCGAAGGCAAGACGCTCACCACGCCCGGCAAGGAAGGCCGCAAGGTGCCGGTGAACCAGCTCACCGTGTGTACTTTTCACTCGCTGGGCGTGCAGATCCTGCGCCAGGAAGCCGAGCACGTAGGCCTCAAGCCGCAGTTCTCGATCATGGATTCCGACGACTGCTTCGCCATGATCCAGGAGCAGGTGGGATCCACGGACAAGGGCTTCATCCGCAAGATCCAGACCATCATTTCGCTGTGGAAGAACGGCCTCGTCACGCCCGAAGAGGCCATGGCCACGGCGTCGAACGAGGACGAGCACCAGGCGGCTATCGTGTACCGCAATTACGTGACGACGCTGCACGCGTATCAGGCCGTGGATTTCGACGACCTCATCCGCCTGCCGACCGAGCTCTTCGCAAAGAACGAGCCTGTGCGCGACCGCTGGCAGAACCGGCTGCGTTATCTGCTGATCGACGAGTACCAGGACACCAACGCGTGTCAGTACGAACTGCTCAAGCTGCTGGCCGGCCCGCGCGCCGCGTTCACGGCCGTGGGCGACGACGATCAGGCCATCTATGGCTGGCGCGGTGCGACGCTCGAAAATCTCGCGCAGCTCGGCAAGGACTTCCCGAAGCTGCACGTCATCAAGCTCGAACAGAACTATCGGTCCACCGCGCGCATTCTCACGGCGGCGAACAACGTCATCGCGAACAATCCGAAGCTCTTCGAGAAGAAACTGTGGTCCGAGCACGGCATGGGCGATTCGATCACCGTGACCGGCTGCAACGACGAGGAGCACGAGGCCGAGTCCGTGGTGTTCCGGCTCTCGGCGCACAAGTTCGAGCGGCGCGCGCAGTTTCGCGACTACGCGATTCTCTATCGCGGCAACTTCCAGGCGCGCATCTTCGAGCAGGTGCTCAGGCGCGAGCGCATTCCCTACGTGCTCTCGGGCGGCCAGTCGTTCTTCGACAAGGCCGAGATTAAAGACCTCTGCGCCTACTTGCGCCTGATTGCCAATCCCGACGACGATCCCGCCTTCATCCGCGCCATCACCACGCCGCGGCGCGGCGTAGGCAACACCACGCTCGAAGCGCTGGGCGCATTCGCGGGGCAGGCGAAGGTGTCGCTGTTCGAGGCCGTGTACATGGGCGGCATCGAGGCGCGCCTTTCGGCGCGGCAGATCGAGCCGATGCGCACCTTCTGCGACTTCATGCAGCGCCTCACGGATCGCGCGGACAAAGACCCCGCCACCACCGTGCTCGACGACCTCATGGAGGCGATTCACTACGAGGCCTACCTGTACGACGCGTTCGACGAACGCCAGGCGCAGGCGAAGTGGCAGAACGTGCTGGAGTTCCTGGAGTGGCTGAAGCGCAAGGGCACCAAGCCCGAGCAGGCCATTTCGGAAGAAGGCGAGGCGACCGGCTACGACAACGCCGACGGCCTCGCGGACACCGGCAAGAACCTGCTGGGCCTGATCCAGACCGTCGCGCTGATGTCGATGCTGGAAGGCAAGGACGAAGACCCGGATGCGGTGCGCCTGTCGACCGTGCATGCGTCGAAGGGGCTCGAGTATCCGCACGTGTTCCTCGTGGGCGTGGAGGAAGGCATCATGCCGCACCGCGGCGGCGCGGACGACGAACCCATCGACGACGCGCGCATCGAGGAAGAGCGGCGCCTCATGTACGTGGCGATCACGCGTGCGCAGCGCAGCCTGCATCTGAACTGGTGCAAGAAGCGCAAGCGGGCGCGGGAGACTATCGTGTGCGAGGCGTCGCGCTTCATCGTCGAGATGGGCCTCGACGAGGCCCCGCCGCCCACCGAAGACGAGGCGCCGATGACGCCGAAGGACCGGCTGGCGAGTCTCAAGGCGTTGTTGCAGAAGGCTTGAGGGGGAGGCGGGCGAAAAAGGGAGAATAGGCGCCCATCGCAGCGCCGCTCGAATCGAAGACCCTGTGATCGAAGACCCTGAGCGGCCAGGGCTCATTGCCGGCGAGGCGCTGTTTGGGGGCTAGAGTGGCGCTCTGCCCCCACCGGAGAGGCCATGTGAAGATGCCCGCCGCCGACCGTTACCGCGCCCTGCTCGATGCGTACATCGACGCGAAAGACAACAACCGTCCGCAGCGAATCCACGATGTGTTTGCTCCAGACGCCGAACTCGTCTTTTCGCTCGCTACCGCAAATATCACGTTTCCCTCGCGCGTAACGGGCGCCGATGCCATTGCGAAGACGCTCGTGACCGACTTCGGTGCGCGCTACAGCCGGTGTCGAACCTACTACGTTTGCGATGCTCTGCAGCCGCGAAACGGAAGCATTGCGGCGCTGCCGTGGCTCGTCGTGATGCATGAACCCGAGGCCGGAACGCTGCGGATCGGGCATGGCGTCTACGACTGGACGTTCTCGCCTGCCGTTGGCGAGGCTGAGCCTCGCGTCACGCGCTTTCACATCCAGATTGCCCGTATGGATGTGATCGCGGACGGCGACGCGAGGTTGCTCGCGCAAGTGCACGGGCGACTTTCCTACCCCTGGCTTTCCCCGGTCGCGCTGCGTGACGAACTCGATTCATTGAGACGCGCCGCGCCTGCTTTCGCATTCGTGGCGCCGTTCATCGAGCCCGCGGCTCCGCTCGTTTCGCTTACTTCGCCGCACTGACCATGTAATCGACGGCGGCCTTCACGTCCGCGTCGGAGGCGTTCGAGCCGCCCTTCGGCGGCATCGCGCCCTTGCCGTGCAACGCGTAGTTGTAGACGACGTCCATCGGGTCTTTCAGGCGTGGCGCCCAGGCTTCCTTGTCGCCGAACTTCGGCGCATTGAGGACGCCCGCGGCGTGGCAGGCCTGACACACCTGCTGATAGAGCGCCTTGCCCGCCTGCGACGCGTCGGCACTCTGCGTGGCGCCCGACGCCGGAGCCGCGGCCTGCGGCGCGCTCGCGAGCGCGGCCATGGCGGCGGCCGCCTGCGCGCTGGCGGCCGATGCATCGGCGCCAGGTGCCGCCGCTGCCGTCGCGCCGCCCGATGCGGCTGCCGCAGCCGATGCGCCCTGTGCGCCAGCGGCCGGCTTCGGCGGATCCTGGAATTGCGCGCCACCGTGATTGGCCATGTAGGCGACGGCAAGGCCGATTTCGTAGTCGCTGTAGTCGTCGGGGCTCGTGCCGCCGCGCGGCGGCATGGCGTTCTTGCCGTTGAGGGCGTTGTGCCAGAGCGTGTCGAAGCCCTGCGAGATGCGCGGTCCCCAGTCGCCGGCGTTGCCGAACTTCGGCGCGCCGGCTGCGCCCGCCGCGTGGCACGCGGAACAGACCGCCTGATAGACCTGCTCGCCGGTCTTGTAGACGTGCGGCGCGTTGGCGTCGCGCAGGTTCAGCTGGGCGATGGGCGCGACGCGTTTGGCGACGGCGGCGTCGGATAGCTCGTCGGTGCCCGCGCCTGTGCGCGTCGAGTTATCGACGTAGTAGGCGAGCAGCACAATGACGATGACGGGAATGGCAAATCCGGCGATGACAGCGGCGATCAGCTGGCCGGGTGTTTTGATCGGGGCTCCGTGGGGTGCTTCGCTCATGCTTGTCTCGTCTCCGTTGATTTTGTGAGCGGTACAGCAGGACGGCAACGACATGATTCTGATCAAACACGAGCGATTATAGACGCAAGGTTTTGGCGACGGCGAGCGTGGGCGTCGGGTCTTCAGCAGGCGTTTACCCGAAAGAGGGCGGGAACGTCGAGGGTCCTTTCTCTAGCTGCGGACGGCTGAAAATCGTACCGCGGGCCGCCTTGGGACGCGGTCCCGTCACGGCTGCCCGGTGGACGCAGGCAGCGAAAGCGGTTATTCTCTCGGTCTCGCTGAGCGCTGCAACCCCCGGTTGCGGCGCTTTCGTGTTGAAGCGCCCGTAGCTCAATGGATAGAGTACTGCCCTCCGAAGGCAGGGGTTGCTGGTTCGATCCCAGCCGGGCGCGCCAAAATTCGAAGTGATACCAGGTCGGGTTGATGAAATCTGACCTGTCGAAATCAAGGCCCCTAAGGCAAATGCCGAGGGGCCTTTTTTCATTTCCGGCGCCGTCAGAAATTCCACTTTCTGCGTCACGTGGTGGAATAGCGGCGGAATTAAGAATAATCCAGACTCAACAAAAATTATTTAATTTCTGGAACAGCGATGGCAGAAATCTGGAAATGGGGCCGCTACTGACGAGCCGAGATTCGTCGTCAGGACTGCCCGTTCGGGTAAGATTCATCCTTTCCAAATATTTCGCGCGGAAAGAATGACGACAATAAAACGGTATAAGTCAATTCAAGTGCTCCGCGCACTCGCGGCACTCGGTGTTGTGGCATTTCACACGGAAGGGAACGTCGGTGCGTACGGATGGGCGCCCCGCGTATTCCCGCATTTTTCCCGATACGGCGAACTTGGCGTTGATGTGTTCTTCGTGATCTCGGGGTTCGTCATTGCTCTGGTCAGCTACGGGGAACCGCAAGGTTTTCAGGCAGCACGCAAATTTCTCGCGGCCCGGATCACGCGCGTTGTGCCACTGTATTGGGCCCTCACCTTGCTGTTCGTCGCGCTTCTCGCCATCGTGCCGTCCGCCTTCGGTCATGCCCGGCTCAATGTCTGGCATGTCATCACGTCGTTCCTGTTCCTGCCTTCGATCAATTGGTCCGGAGTTATCGCGCCGGTCATAAACGTGGGATGGACGCTCAACTACGAAGCGTGGTTTTACGTCGTGTTTGCCGCTGCCATGTGCATTACCAGTCGCCCGTTAATCGTGGTTGCGACGTTTCTCGGCATCACTTCGCTCCTTCGGCTGGCGCACGGTTCTGGCGTTCCGTTTCTCGTGTACACAGACCCCATCGTGCTTGAGTTTGTCGCGGGCTGCTGCATTGGCACCTACTGTGCGCGCGGAAAGCCAATTCCGCCTGGCGCGGCATTCGTCGTGTTGCTGGGCGTTCTGGTGCTTAGGAAGCTGTACGCGCCCACGCTCACTGACGATAACCGGTTTATCGTGTTTGGCGTGCCTGCATTCGGGATTGTGTTCGCTGCATTGGCACTGGAGGCACGCATCCGTTGGAGCAGTTTTCTCGGCAAACTCGGCGATGCCTCCTATTCGCTCTATCTGACCCACGTGCTGTCGCTGCCGTTTGCCCTGAAGGTGATCCAGATGGCGGACAGGCAGCACCGGCTCCCGGGCGACCTGGTTTGTCTACTTGTGGTCGCCTGCTCGATTGTCGCGGCGTTCGCCTGCTACCGCCTGTTGGAACGTCCATTGACGCGAGTGGCGGGGCGTTGGTTGGCGCGACCCGCTGATGCGAACAAGGTGGAGGGAACGATCGCTACCTGACGGAGTTTCTCTCGCGTGACTTCGCCCATACTCACGCGACGAGGTCTTTCTTCTTGTGGAATGTTCGGGTTTGGACGGGCATTTCTTTCCGCAGCCTTTTGCCGGATATGTTGTCGCCCTTTTGCCGGGGGCTTGCGGACCATTCCTGTCTGGTTACGTCGCGACCAACACTGCGACGCATGGGTTTGTGCGCAACGAGGTTGATACGCTGCAAGCGCGTTTGCAGGCCCACCGCAAGCCTTGCCAGAAAAGATCCTCAGCTTTCCGCGAATTGCGGTTTTGGAAACGGGAGGTTCCACCGGGTGAAGGTAATTGATGGTAATTTCTGGTAATTCAACGTCATCAAAGAGTTTGGCTGCTTATTCAGAAGGCGTCTCTGCAGGTTTTTATATTTTCATATAAGCTCTCATGCATCCAATTTTTGATTTCATTTCGCCATGCCTGTGGATAAGGAACGTATTGGAAGCTTCTACGAAAGGTATTTGGGTCGGCAGCCGGATATACCGGGGCTGGAGCACTTCCAGCAGTACGATGTGCCGATCGACGTCGAGCGTGCCATCATTGGTTCCGACGAGTTCAGGCGGAACGACCGGCTTGTCCGGTTTCCGGGCACGCTGGTGGCCTGGAAAATCTGCATCCTGGAAGAGGCGAAGCTTATATTCGTGCCGATCGCCAAGAATGCGCACACTTCTATCTTGTCAGCACTGCTGAAACTTAGAGGCATTGACTGGCGAGCCTTTCCCATCCACGACGAGCTATGCGCCCGATTTGGAACCGATGATGACAAGGTCCACGCGGTACTGGCTAGTCATGACACGGGACTGCTGCTCAAGGATTTATCGCCAGATCGCATCGACAAAATTCTCAGAGATCCCGAATACCTCCGCGTGACGGTATTCCGCGATCCATTGGATCGAATCGTCAGCGCATGTAATCACTTCTTCGTTCAGGAGGCGAAAAATCCGCTTGCTCAGCAGCACGCGGCGCAGGTTGTGAACGCCTTCGAGCACGCGCCCGATACGCACACGATAAGCAATCCGTGCGAATTCTGGCTGCGAAGACTAATAAAGTTTCTGGCGTTAAACCGGCATATTGAGCACGATCCGCACTGGGCGCCGCAATACGAATATATCAAGGGCTTGCGAATCGATCATATCGTGCCAATTGAACGGCTCGACATTCTGGAGAAGATCGTCGCGGCTCGGAGCGGTAAGCGTTTGCACATCGAGTCGCGCAACGCGAGAGGTAGTCGCGACGGCTCGCGCGACGCCATCAACCAGGAACTGCGCGACGCCATCGAGGAGTACTACTGGATCGATCGCAATCTGTACGAAGCGGCCAGAACAAATGCCAGTGAACTCGACCGTCAGTTCGGCGGTAGCCTTGAATACACAGGTCGCCAACCGACGCAGGTGACCCCACGCTAAGCGGCAACCGGGCGTCCGGTCAGAACGAGTGGCTCATTCCAGGGCGCTCAAGCGTCTGGCTGCGTGACGGCCTCTGACGGCGATGACAGGCCATTCCCCGCATCGCCGACCGAGGCGGTCGCGGCAATCACGTTCCCGTAGGCATCGAGCGTCGTGCCGCTTGCACGCTGATAACCCACGAGCGCATACAGTTCCGTGCGCTTCGGGAGATCGTAGAACGCAGCCAGGTTGCCTTGGTGTACGTTGCGGATGCCCAAGCCGAGCGAGCCCTGCTGCGTGAAGCTCCCCGCCACGCCGCCGAGCGCGTAAAGCGCCTCGCCAGTCCAACCACTAAAGGTCGGCGACCTGTACTTGATCGCGTTATTCACACGTGAGCTGTGGTCGAGGTTGTTCACGTCCTCCGGCGTTGCGGCCACGCCGCTCATCGACGAACCCGGCGACGAAGGTGTTGGCGGGCTCCCGATAGATAGTCTCCGGTGTGCCGAACTGTTCGATGCGTCCGCCTTGCATCAGCACGATGCGGTTGGCCATTCCCATTGCTTCGGTCTGGTCGTGCGTCACGTAGAGGGACGATCACGCGATGGCCCGGCTGAGCGGCCAGCGCAAGCTCCGCGCGTGAGCAGAGGCGAATGCCCGTTCCCGCGCGCCTTTGGAGGGCAGACGCTACGCCGCTATCGGGCTCAACGTGAAGGCCGCGTTACCCGTGTATGTGCGGCATGACCCGGTGATGAGGGGGGCGCGACCGGGTTCTCGACCCGCGTCGCCAGAACTGAATCTCTGTGGCTTCGCGCGGCTTCACCGCTTCGCCAGGACCTTCTCGATTGCGTCTTCAAATACGCCCGACGGCTGTGCGCCCACGATCAGAACGCCTTGCACGGTTCCGTTCTTTTGAGCACCCACCACGAAAGAGGGCGTGCCGGAAATACCCAGCGATTGGGCGTATTTGCTGTCTGCGGTGATGTCGGCCAGATACTTGTTGTCGGCCATGCACTCGCGATACTGCTCATCGTTCAGACCGAGACTGTGCGCATACGATGCGAGCGAATCGGTGTCGATCTTGTTCTGATTCTTGAAGACCAGCTCCTTCATTTCCCAGAACTTGTGCTGATCGCCGGCACAGCGCACCGACTGAGCAGCGTTGATGGCCAGAGGGTGAAAATCGAGCGGCACGTCGCGCAAGATATAACGCAGCTTGCCGGTATCGATGTATTTTCGTTTAAGTTCGGGAAAGGTAGTGGATTCGAATCGCGCGCAATACGGGCACTGGAAATCCGTGAACGCCACCAGCGTCACGGGTGCATCGGGCTTGCCGAGCACGTGCGCGGCCGTGGCTTTCACCGCCAACGTGCGCGGTGCTGGCCTCGCCGCCGCCGTGGGGGCGGCCTGCTTTGCCAGTAATTGCCGGATCTCGCGCAGCTCGCTGAGAATGGCTTCGCCTTGCTGCTTCGTCATGGGTTCGTCTGCAAATGCTTTGGCGCAAAGCAGAGCGCCGCACAGGCACAACAACGTGGTGGTCCAGAACTTCATGCAATTCCCTGCTTATAACGATTGAATCGCAGACGGACGGCAGCGCCCATCTGCGCATTGAGAGCGAGCCGGCTAATGACAGATGCCGCCTGAACAGACGCCTGACAGACAGTCGGTCGATACCAGGCAAGCGTTACCCGCGCTACAGGCGCCACATGCGCCGCCGCCGCAGTCCACGCCGGTTTCCGAGCCGTTTTTTACGCCGTCCGTGCAGGTGGCCGCCTGGCACGTTCCCGAAGTGCACACGCCTGATTGACAGTCGCTCGGTACAAGACAGCTGCTGCCCGCGGAACACGTCGAGCAGGTGCCTCCTCCGCAATCCGTAGCTGTTTCATTGCCGTCCTTCACGCCGTCGCTGCAGGTGGGCGCCTGGCAGGTGCCTCCCAAGCAGACATCGCCGCCCGTGCAATTGGCGTTGGTGGAACACGGCGCCGCCACGCACGACCCTGAACTGCACGCCTGGTTAGCCGCGCAGACAACACCGCACCCACCGCAATTCGACGCGTCGCTGGAAGTGTTGACGCATGCACCCGAGCACAGGTTGTAGCCCGAGGCGCACGAGCAACTCACGGACACGTCCGTCACATTGGTGCTCACGGTGCCCGAAGAATGGCTCACGGGGCAACTGAGGTTAGCGGGCTCGCTGGACACCGTGACGTTATACGGATTGCCGTAAGCAACAGCGGAGGGGAAGGTGAACCCGCCGTTTGCGCCCACAGAAAGACTGTCGCCGCCGTTGTTCTGCAATACCACGGTACCGCTGGAGAGGCCCGTCAAATTGCCGCCTACCGTGTAGGCGTTCGTGGTGCACGTGATGGCAACGTTGGTGATATCGGCCGTTCCCATCACGCCCGAGCCATTCGCCACGCTACAGCTTTGTCCCGCCGGATTGGCCTGCACGCTGACCGAAAAACTGCCGCCCTGTGCAACGGGCGACGCGAATACGAATGCGCCGTTCGCAGACCTTGCAAGGTTGTCGGTGCCGTTGTTCTGCAACACGACAGTGCCGTTCAATCCTGTGATAGCGCCGCTCACCTTATACGCGTTGGCAGAACAGACGACGGATACGCTGGTGACATTGGACCCGGATACGGAACCTGCGCCGTTGGCCACGGTACACGTCTGCCTGGCCGGCGCCGTCAACACCGACACCTTGTACGCTGCGCCGTTTGGCTCACGGGTTGCGAAGGTGAACACGCCGTTGGCATTGACGGTGAGGTTGTCACCGCCGTTGTTTTGCATCACCAACGATCCGGACAAGCCTGTCACAGAGCCGCCAATCGAATAGCCGCTTCCCTGCGAAGTCGTGGTGCTGGAGCTTCCGTTTCCGCCACAGCCCGCTGCAAGCGAGACGAAACCGCAGGCGAGTAGCCCGCGTGCAATGCGGGTCGCCCATCTCATATGGCCAACCCGCATTCTTGAGTGTTATCCGGCTGCCCTGCCGGGCCTCCTCGATCAAGAAGAGGACGTAGATCCGCTTGTAGCAACCCCGAACGCCGTCGCATGCCGAGCCTTTATTTGTAGTCGTTTTATAGCGCGGCATAGCCTACACATTGCAAGGATTCGTCGCAAGCGGTAATTCATACGCCGCCTTGCTTTGCTCGCCCGCGCTGAGCACGTCGCGGACCGGCCGCCGACGCCGACGGCAACACACGCCGCAGCACTTGCGGTGAAAGGCTATGTGCATGCTGATGAAGTGAATGTGTAATTTGTCCGCATACGCTGAGCACCACGTCCTTACCCGGCAAAAACGTTCAGGAATGCAGGACGTCCACCGCGCTCAAGTCCTTGTGAAAACGGCCGTAAAACATACTGACTGTCAGCCACAAAATATCAGCCACAAAAATGGCGCACGGCAGCGCCCAACATAACAACCCGGCTCAGCACGGACGCAACATGCACACTCTCGCGCACAGCATCAAGTTCAAGATCGTTCTCGCCTTCACCGTCTGCATCGGGCTCATCATCGCGGTTGGCGTGTTCGGACAAATCGGCCTCTCGCGGCTGAACGCGAACGTCAACGATACGTACACGGGCAATCTCATCCCGATCATCGATCTCTCGGATGTGCGCGCCGCGCAACTCGACGTCCGTCTGCAGGTCCGTCGCGCCGTGTCCTTTCGCGACGCCACGGCGACGAAGTCGGCCATCGATCTCATGCGTGCGGATCTGGAGCAAATCGACAAGAGCTGGCACGACTACTACCCGGCTCGCGTCACCAGCGCGAAGGAACATGAAATTGCGGACCACTTGAACAACGCGCTCTCGCAGTTCAAGGCCAGTACCGCCGAACAGGTCTCCGGGCTCGAGGCCGGCAACTACGACGCGGTCGCGGAACTTATCACCCGGAATGGGCAGTTGAACGCGGCGCTCGCCAAATCGATCGACGAGGACTTCGTCGAAAACGAGCACGAGACCAAGGAAGCCGTTACGGATAGCGAATCAACCTTCGGCACCATCCGTTGGATATCCGTCGCACTGATTGGCCTTGGAATTGTGGGCGCAACGGGCGCAATGCTCTACCTCTCGCGCGCCATCACGAAGCCGCTGGGCGAAGCCGTGGGCGTGGCGAACCGCATCGCCGGCGGCCAGCTCGAGAACCGCATCACCGTACATTCGCGCGACGAATTCGGCCAGTTGCTCGAAGCGCTGAAGACGATGGACCAGCAGTTGAGCGAGACCGTGCGTGGCATCAAGTCGAGCGCGGAGTCCGTGACAGTCGCGGCACGCCAGATCTCCGCAGGCAATACGGATCTTTCCGCGCGCACCGAAGAGCAGGCCGCATCGCTCGAAGAAACGGCATCCAGCATGACGGAGCTCACCGAAACCGTGAAGCAGAACGCCGACAACGCGAGGCAAGCCAACGGACTCGCCACGCGCGCCACCGATATGGCCGACGCAGGCAACGACGCGGTGCAATCGATGGTGGGCACGATCGAACGCATCAGCAGCAGCTCGACGAAGATTTCCGACATCACGGGCGTGATCGAAGGCATCGCGTTCCAGACCAACATTCTTGCGCTCAACGCGGCAGTGGAAGCCGCACGCGCGGGCGAGCAAGGCCGCGGCTTCGCCGTGGTGGCGAGCGAAGTCCGCAGCCTGGCGCAGCGCTCTGCTTCGGCGGCGAAGGAAATCAAGGAGCTGATCGGGACCTCGGTCTCGATGATCCACGACGGCGCGAAGCAGGCAGGCGACGTGGGCACCACGATGGCCGACGTCAAACAGGCCATCAAACAGGTATCCGATATCGTCGGCGAAATCGCGGCGGCCTCTGAAGAACAGAGCCGCGGCATCGAGCAGGTCAATCAAGCGGTCATGCAGATGGACGAAGTGACCCAGCAGAACGCGGCGCTCGTGGAAGAGGCCGCAGCGGCCGCGCATTCGCTCGAAGAGCAGTCGGTCAATCTGACCGGCACGGTTGCCGTTTTCAAGCTCGCCAATTCGGGCGCGGCTTCCACGTCTGCGGTCGCGGCATATAGCAAGCCGCGCGTTCAGGCTTCCGCGCCGAAGACCACGGCGCACAAGTCAGCAGCAGTCGCACGGGCGAGCAGGCCCGTCGAGAAGCGACCGGTTGTTGCTGCCAGTGCGGCAGCCGCACCCGCACCCGTGCCCGTTGCCGTGGCGGCAACAGTGGCATCGACGCAGTCGAATCAGGCCTGGGAGACGTTCTGATTCTGGACTTCGCAGAAGCGCGCTGAAGGGGCGCAACAACGCGCGACCTCGTGCGCTTCCGGCGCTTTCTCAGCCATCCTTACCATCGGCGCGCGCCGACGTCAGATAACCCGCGTACCTGAGCAGGTAGACCACCAGCGCCGCACACCAGCATCCAGCGGCCCCATCGATCCAGGCGCCCGTCATCGCGGGCACAAGCAGCGGGCCGAATACGCGCACCACGGCAGCGGCGATCATGAGCCAGTAAGCCGTGATCTCGTACGGTCCTGCGACGAGCCTGCGCCCCGTGTGGCCCAACGCCGTACGCGTAATCATGGCGATGATCGCGCAGCCCATCGCGCCCACTGTCAACGCGTGGATGGCGAGCGAATGGGGTAGCACGTCGAACGCGGCAAGCGCAAGCATCGCAAAGCCGATGGGCAGCCAGAAGTAAGCAACGTGCAGGATCCAGAGAATGGGCCGCGCACCCACGCGCCACGAGCGCCAGCCGTACATCCGTACGGCGTGGACCACGGCCGCTGCCGCGGCGCACACGCCCACGAGCCATGCCGGCGCACCGGCTGCGTCCGCAGCGAGCGTCACGACCACGAGGGGCGCAGCAAGCGTTTCGACGGGCTTGAAGCGGCGCACCGTGAAACCGGGGATGGCGTTTGTCGTGAACATCGGCACCACGCGGCCCGCTATCACGGCCACGAACATCACGGCGAGCCCGGTGGCCGCATAGGCGGCGCGCAAGGCGAGGTCGGCGCGACCGTCCCACGCCCACCAGTGAAAGAGCGCATTCAGTGTGCCGAGCAGCGCGAGCGCCACGGCGAGGAACATGTTGCGTCGATTGCCGGCCGCCTTGAGCACGCGCAGCAGCACCACGGCCACCACCGGAAGAAAGAGGGAATCGACCACCGCGGCCACGGGTTCCGGTCCCGACCACACCAACACGCGCCCCGCTGCCCACAGCAGCCAGAGCGCGGCAAGGGACGCGCCGCGCGGCGTATCGAGCTGCGTCCACGCGCGCACGGCCGTGAGCAGAAAGCCCACGACGATCGCCGCGACGAACCCGAAAATCATCTCGTGCGCATGCCAGATCACGCCGCTGATCGCCGACGAACGGCCCGCCACCGCGGTGCCGTGTAGCCCGAGCAGCCACAGTGCGATTGCGACCGCGCCGAACACGGCACCGCCCAGATAAAACGGCCGAAAGCCGAGGCGCAGAACAGGCAGTGCTGTTCCCGGCCGATGCGGGTGACCCGAAAAGGGCTCGCTGATTTTCATCATGTTGCTTCTCCTGATTCGCGGGTGCGATCCTGCTCCATCCCAGGTGGACCCGCCCACGCGACGACTACACGGCACCGCCGTGACGCGCCATCATCCGTTCCTGTTCCACGCGCGCGGTGACGTCGCGCGCGACCGCCACTGTTCCGCAGACCGCTCCTTGCCGGTCGTGCACCAGTGCAAAACTCATTTCGACGTAAAGCTTGCGCCCCGACTTGTCCACGGCACGCGTGACCGTGGCGCGGCCATGCAGACGCGTCGTGCCGCTGGCCATGGCTGCGTCGAAGCCGCGCCAGTGGGCAGCGCGCAAATGCTCGGGAATGATCAGGTCGAGCCGGCTGCCCAGCGCCTCGGCAGCGGTAAAGCCGAACAGCGCCTCGGCGGCGCGGTTCCAGCGCGCTATCACACCCGACCGGTTCGCGTAGATCATGGCGTCGGCCATGTCGTCGATGATTCGCTCGCTCAATGCAGTTGCCTCTTCCATCGTGCTGCTCCCGGATCGGTTTCGCGCCGTTGCCACTGTCATGGCTTACGTTGCTTCGCGAAGAAGCGGCTACTGCTTCGCCATCCTGACAAGTGGCTGAACCGTTGCCGCGCTTCCCAGCAGCCGCGCGAGCGTGCTGCGTTCCGCGGCGATGTCGGCAAGCGTGTACTTGTCCAGCTCTTCCATATAGGCGCGCAACGCACGCCCGAGGACGCCACGCAGGCCGCATGCCGCGGTAATCACGCACTTGTTGCCCTCGGTGTCGAAGCATTCGACCATGCGGAAATCGGGCTCCGTGGTGCGCACCACGGAGCCCACCGTGACGCGATTCGCGGGCCGGCCAAGGCGCAGTCCGCCAGTGCGGCCCCGAATCGTGTTCAGGTAGCCGGCGCGCCCCAGCGCGTGAACGATCTTGACGAGATGGCCGCGCGCAATGCCGAGCGTGTCCGAAATTTCCTGGATCGTCACCAGCTCGTCGTCGCGTACCGCCACGTAGATCAGCACGCGCAAGCTGTAGTCCGTAAAGTCCGTCAGTCTCATGGAACACCTTTAAGATATGCGAATACTATATCTTTTAAGCCACCGTCGCGCCAGTCTGCGTGGTAAGTCGCCATAACGAACTCTCGCAGAGAAACGCGCCACCATACTGATCGATATCAAGCCGTTGCAACCCTGTAGCGAGACAATCACCCAAGTGCGGCCCGCGTGCCGCGCAACGCTAAATGTTCTAACGGTGAGAAATCATATGGAGCAGGAGGCAGCGTCTCAACGTAACAGGGAGAAGTGACCAGATGGGCAACGAAAGAAAAGCGCTACCGCTTGTGTACTCGTGCTCGGGCTGTTCGAGCGCCGCGCAACTGGCCAACCATGTGGCGCTGCAGCTGGACCGCCGCGGCAAGGCCGAGATGTCGTGTATCGCGGGCGTAGGCGGGGATGTTCCCGCGCTGCTGAAAGTTGCCCATTCGGGACGACCCATTCTCGCAATCGACGGTTGCCCCCTCGTTTGCGTGAAGAGCGCGCTGGCCCGTCATGGCATCACGCCGGCGAAGCATCTCCAGCTTGACCAGCAGGGCGTGAGAAAGCGCTTCCACATGGACTTCGATCCCGCCGACGCCGAACGTGTACTCGCCGCAGCGGAGGACGTGGCACTCGAGCTTGCGGCAGATGCGTCGGTTGTGCAGGAGCACGACGTCGCCTGATTGATCGGCACCATCCGAAAAACGTAAGCGGCTGATGGGTCTTTAACGAGGCCCGTCAGCCGCTTTGCGCTTCATCTGCGTCGCCTGGCAGCGGCCTTCAACTGCGCTTTAGTGCCGCGATGCGACTGAGCCAGCAGCGTTCGCCGCTTCGCATGTATTCGCGACGATCGCCGCGCTCAGCCGCGCCACAAATCTCAGCTGCTGCACCCGCAGCCGCCGCCTCCGGCTCCGCCGGCACAACCCGCCGCTTCGCCCGCATCGTTTGCAGCCTGTGCGGCATCCAGCGCGACCACGAAGTCGATCACGATCTGTTGCGGCCGGCGCTCCACGTACTCGATGCGCACCTGTCCGCCGTAGCGTTGCTCGATCTGGTACAGCAGCGGGAGCGGATCGTGGTCGTTGACGAAGCGCATGCGCTCGCCATCCGCGAGCGATTCGATGGCGCCGAATATGGCGCCATGCCGCAGACGCTTCGCAATGCCGCGTGCGTCGAAGATGAATGTGTTGAGGCTCGAACTGTCGGTCATGAAAAGCTCCTTTGAGAAGGAAAAAGTTAGGATCGGGAAAGATCAGGACGCGTTCGCGCGGCGCGAGGGACGCAGCGCGAACGCGCGTTGTTCACCGTCGCGCGGACCGTGGGAGTCGTGCGGACCGCGCTTGCGATGCGGACCATCCGGGCCGCCTCGGCCGCGGGTGCGCTGCGCCGACACCACCGCCGCCAGCAAGGTCAGCGCAAAGGCAGCAATGGCCGCGCCGCTCGCTGCGCCGCCTGCCTGACGCAGTGCGAATACATCGGTGAGCCCGCCCGTTACGCGCAGCGCGAGTGCGCCGTGAAGCGCGACGAGGGGCAGATAGAACACGGGGTGGTACTTCACCGGCAGTCGCGTAAGCGCCGGCAAGATGATGGGTGCGTGGCCAAACACCATCGAAAACACGAAGCCGAGTGTGAGCGCGTGCAGCGCTGCGTCGTGCCACGGGTGGCCCGGCAACAGCGCGCCGCTGAAGCCGAGCACACCGCTCACCGCGAGCCATCCGTAGCCGCTCAAAAGACACACCGCGATGAACCGCGTGAGCCCGCGTTGACGTACGGTGTAGCGCGCAATGTCGTATCGCGCGAGCCACGCGGCAAGCAACACGAGGCTCGCAGCGAAGAGCCGCATGCCGTTTGCGGGTTGCCACAGTGACCACGGAAGGCTTGCGAGTAGTCCCGCCACCGGCATGCAGAAGCTGAGCCGCGCGAAACGCGGCAGACGCAGCATGCGCGTGAGTTCGAGGCGTTCGGCCGCGATGGTGAGCACGAGAAACGCGAGCCATGCGGGCACCGCGTCCAGCACGTCGCCTGTAGCGAACCAGACGACATTGCCGAACCATCCGCACAGCCCCGCCAGCGCGAGCACGTAGAGATGAAACGCGCGCTGGCGTTGCAGTACGCGAAGATTCGCCGCGAGCGCGACGGTGGCAGCCATCACGAGCAACACTTGAGCGACCACAGGCGACGCGCCCGCGACCAGCATGACGCCCGCGAGAATCGCCGCAGCAGGCGCCACGAAATAGAGGCGCCGTTGCAGCGCGACGGCACGCTCGAGACTCACGAGTCCACCGAAGAACACGGGCAGTATGAGCACGCCGTGCCAGGCCGCATTCGCCGCCGCGTGCGCGGGCACGCTTACGCCGAGCCGCGCGAGGCCGGCCAGCAGCGCGCACGCGAGCGTCAGCGCGATCACGACGGCAGCAAGCACCTTGGCGCAGCGAATGAGCAAACGCGTGACGTTCATGGTGTCAGCTCTCGAGCCAGCCCAGCGCGTCACGCGCCGCGTCGCTCATCATGGACGGGTCCCATGCGGGTTCCCACACCAACTCCACGTCCACCTGTACGCCGGCGGGCGCGGCGGCCTCGGCGGCGGCCTTGACCTCTTCGAGCATCATTTCGCCCATCGGGCAGGCGGGCGACGTCATCGTGAGGTCGACTCTGATTCGGCCGTCCGCAGGAACGATGTCGTAGACGAGCCCGAGGTCGACAACGTTCACGCCCACCTCGGGGTCTACCACGGTGCGCAGCGCCTCGCGCATCCCGGCAATGATCGTGTTCATGGCAATCCTAAATGCGATGCAATGCAATGCGAGCGCGTGGCGCGGGCCGCGCACAGCCCGCGCCGTGCTACTCAAACGCGTTGCGTAACCCGCTTCGCCGTTGCGACCGGTTGCAGTCGCGTAGGCTCCACACGGCGCAGCAGGCGCAGCGCGAACCAGCCCAGGTAGAGCACGCCCGCGGCGAACAGCACGTCGCCCGGCACACGCATCCACACGAGGGCCTGCATGATGGGCGCGTGCACGATCTCAGGCGAACGCGCGTACCAGAGCCCCTTGCTGACGCTCGCCCAGGCTTCGTAGATACCCGAGGGCAGAATCGAGAGGAACACCATCATGAAGAGCCCCACATTGAGCAGCCAGAAGGCGGGCTTGAGCAGCGTGTCGTCCCACGCGGCGCGCGGCGAGAGGCCACGCAGGCAGAACAGCATCAGACCGATGCCGAGCATGCCGTACACGCCGAAGAGCGCGGCATGGCCGTGGGCCGGCGTCATGTTGAGGCCCTGCACGTAGTAGAGCGAGATGGGCGGATTGATCGCGAAGCCGAGCAGGCCCGCGCCCACCGTGTTCCACACGCCCACGGCCACGAAGCAGAGAATCACCCACTTGTAGGTTTGCACCCACGGCGCGGCTTCCGTTCTGCGATACGTGTGCCAGCCTTCCAGGCCAATCAGCGCGAGCGGCACCACTTCGCACGCAGAGAACACCGCACCCACGGCGATCACGGCAGTCGAGGCACCGGTGAAGTACAGGTGGTGCAGCGTGCCCAGAATGCCGCCCGAGAGGAACACGATGGTTTCGAGCACGATGGCGCGATTGGCGCTTTCGATGCGAATCAGCCCGAGCCTCGAGAAGATCAGCGCGATTACTGCCGTGGCGAACACTTCAAAGAAGCCTTCCACCCAAAGATGCACGAGCCACCATCTCCAGTACTCGATCATCGAGTAGTGCGTGTGTTGACCCCACGCAAGCGACGACGCGTAGAAGAGCCCGATGCAGGTCGCGGAGAGGAACACCATGGCGATCAAGCCGCGTCCGCTCGTGTTGCGGTCCTTGAGTGCGGGCAGCAGCGCACGGCCCAGCAGAAACAGCCAGAACAGCAGGCCGACGAACAGCAGCAGTTGCCACACGCGGCCCATGCTCGTATAGGCGAGCCCTTGATTACCGAGCCAGAAGCTGAAGTTCGTGCCGAGATGCTGCAAAGAGCCGATCCAGCCCAGCGCCGTGGACCCGGCCACGATGAAGATCAGCGCCCAGAACAGCACGTCGACGCCGAGCTTTTGCAGCTTCGGCTCGCGCCCGGAGAGCAGCGGCGCAATGTAGAGACCGGTAGCGAGCCAGGCCGTGGCGATCCACAGCACGCCGAGCTGCGTGTGAATCGTGCGGCTCACCACCCAGGGCAGCACTTCGGCAAGCGGCAAGCCGAAGAAGCTGTGTCCTTCCACCGCGTAGTGTGCGGTGATGGCGCCCATGCCGACCTGCGTGAGCAATAGCGCGATCACCACATAGAAGTACTTCTTCGTCGCACGCATGGAAGGCGTGGGTTCCACGCTGAAGAGCGGATCTGTAGCGGGCGTTTGCGCCGGCGTTTCGTCGCTGTTGTGCGCCGTGTGGTACCAGATCATGCCGGCGATGCCGCCCAGCAGCAGGATCACGCTCGCAATCGACCACATGCCGTTCGCCACCGTGGGCGTATTGCCGACGAGCGGCTCATGCGGCCAGTTGTTGGTGTACGTGATGTCCGATTGCCCGGGCCGGTTCGTGGTGGCCGACCACGCCGACCAGAACACGAACGAGGCGAGCGCGGTGCGGTCCGCGGCATTCGGAACGGAGCCCGCGGTCATCGCGTATTGGTCGCGCAGCGTGTCGAGCGAGGCGTCCGTGCCGAACAGGCCTTCGTAGTGCGCGGCGACCTCGCGAATGGCGACCGCCCGCGCGTCGGATACCGTGAGCCGGCCCGAGGCTGCGTCGTACCGGTTGGCGCGCATTTCGCGCTGCAGCCGTGCGTCGAGCAAGCCTTGCTGGTCGGCGGGCAGCGCCTGCCAGGTTTTGCCGAACTGCTGTTGGGCCCAGACGTCGCGCAGCCGCAGCGCTTCGCGGTGCAGCCAGTCGGCGGACCAGTCGGGCGCCACATAGCTGCCGTGGCCCCACACCGTGCCCACCTGCTGGCCGCCCGCGGCGAGCCACACCTGCTGGCCGCGGCGGATCTGGTCGCCCGTGAAGAGCGGCTGGCCGCTTTCGGTCACCACTTCGTTCGGAATCGGCGGTGCCGACAGATAGATTTCCCTGCCCAACCACAGCAGGGCCCCAAATGACAGCAGGCAGACGAGCCCGAGCCATGTCCATAAACGACGCGTAGATTGCACTTTCTTCTCCTTCCCAGCGGATGCCGCAAATGTGTCTGCGATCGCGTTGGGCTCGCAGGCGTTAAACATTCATTTCTCGTAAATGTTATCGGCATCATAGGTCGCGCTCAAAAGGGATGTAAAGCGCGAAAAGCAAGCGTCGCGACGGCGCCGCCGGAGCAGTGCCGAAGGAAAAATATATTGAAAATATGTATTTAGGCGCGCTGACGGCCACAGCGCCGCAGGTGGGCTGCGCTGTTTGGCCGCAGCCTCTTGAAGCGACGCGCGTGGTGGAGAAACAGCGGAAGGCGGCGCCTGGGCGCTCTTATATAGAGGACGTGACGGAGGCCGCGGGCTCGAACGTTTTCGCGATGCAGTCGATCAGCGTACGCACACGCCGCGGCTGCACGGCGCTTGCCGGGTAGACGATGCGCAGATCGATGTCGCCCGCCGAATAGTCGCTGAGTAGCTCCACGAGCGCGCCCGAGGCGAGGTCCGCCTCCACGTCGAACAGCGACTTCAGCCCAATGCCGTGGCCGTCCAGGCACCATTGGCGCGCGAGCCCGCCGTCGTTGGCCACGCGGCGGCCGCGCACCATCACGCGCTGGATGGCGCCGTCGATGCGGAACGGCCATTCGCCGTAGAGATCCTGCCCGAAGCGCACCACGATGCAGTCGTGCGCCGTGAGGTCGTTGGGATGCTGCGGCGTGCCGTGTGCAGCGAGGTACGCCGGCGAAGCGCACACAAGCCGCCGATATCCGCCCAGCGACCGGCTGCGCAGCGAACTGTCGGCAAGCATGCCGTGGCGGATGGCGAAGTCGAGCCCCTGGCCCACCAGGTCGACGTAACCGTCGCTCAGGTGCAGGTCCACGGTGACGCCGGGGTGGTCGGCCATGAAGGCGTCGAGAATCGGCACGATGCGGCGTCGGCCCATGTCGAGCGGCGCGCTCAGGCGAATGGGCCCGGACAGTGTGTGCATACCCAGCTTGATGGTGCTTTCCACTTCCTCCGCCTCGGCCAGCAGCCGCCGCGCGCCGGCCACGAGCATGCGCCCCTCGTCGGTGAGGCTGATGGCGCGTGTGGTGCGCACGAGGAGCGCCGCCCCGTAGTACTTCTCGAGCGAAGCCAGCCGCTCGGAGACCGTGGCCGGCGAAAGCCCGAAGTCCCGCCCCGCCGCCGCGAGGCCGCCTTTCTCCACGATGCGCAGGAACAGCGCGAGATTTTCCAGAATCACTTTTCGGCACTCCCGAAATATTTTTTCGAAACCTACCCGATTATCAGGAAAAGCCGCAAGGGCTACAGTCTGCCGCGCAATTGCCATTCAACGGCATCAACGGACTCAACCAGGAAAGGAATCCGCCATGGACATGGAATATCGCGCGCTGGGACGTTCGGGACTCAAGGTGCCCGTGCTGAGCTTCGGGGCTGGCACGTTCGGCGGCGCCGGGCCGCTCTTCGGCGCGTGGGGCAATACGGACGCCGCCGAGGCCCGCCGTCTGATCGACATCTGTCTGGACGCAGGTGTGAATCTCTTCGATACCGCGGACGTGTACTCGAACGGCGCCTCCGAGGAAGTGCTGGGCGCCGCCATCAAGGGCCGCCGCGACCGCGTGCTGATCTCGACCAAGACCGGCCTGCCGACAGGCGACGGCCCGAACGACGCCGGCACCTCGCGCTTTCGTCTTGTCCGCGCGGTGGACGACGCGCTGCGCCGACTCGGCACCGACTACATCGACCTGCTGCAACTGCACGCCTTCGACGCGGCCACGCCCATCGAAGAAGTGCTGGCCACGCTCGACAGCCTCGTGCGCGCCGGCAAGCTGCGTTACGTGGGCGTGTCGAACTTCGCGGGCTGGCAGATCATGAAGTCGCTCGCGGTGGCGGACCAGCACGGCTGGCCGCGTTATGTGGCCAACCAGGTCTACTACTCGCTGATCGGCCGCGACTACGAGTGGGACCTGATGCCGCTCGGCGCGGACCAGGGCCTGGGCGCGCTGGTGTGGAGCCCGCTGGGCTGGGGGCGCCTGACGGGCCAGATCCGGCGCGGCGCGCCGCTGCCCGAACGCAGCCGGCTACACGAAACGGCGAGCTACGGGCCGCCGGTGGACGACGACTATCTCTACCGCGTGGTCGATGCGCTGGACGAAGTGGCCGCCGAGACTGGCAAGACGGTGCCGCAGGTCGCGTTGAACTGGCTGCTGCAACGGCCCACGGTGTCGTCGGTGATCATCGGGGCGCGCAACGAGGCGCAACTGCGGCAGAACCTGGGCGCCGTGGGCTGGGCGCTTACTGCCGAACAGGTGGCGCGGCTGGATGCGGCCAGCGCCGTTACGGCGCCTTATCCGTACTTTCCGTATCGACGGCAGGAGGCGTTTGCGCGGCTTAATGCGCCGATTTAATGTGCCGATGCGGGTGAGAGGGCGAAATGCCTTAATGAGGTTCGCCCGGCATCGCGTACAAGACCAGATCAGCGCCGTCGATGCCGTGATAGCGCATCGACAGCCGGTACCCGAGCCGATGCAACTGCAAGGGAATCTCGATCATGTCCGGCGCGTGGTGATAGATGCTCACGGCGAGCATGGGCTTCTTCTCGCGAAGAAGCTCCAGCGATTCGGTGATGATGGCCGACTCCGCGCCTTCCACGTCGAACTTGACGTAGCACGGGCCGTCCACGTCCTTCATGAAATGTTCGAGCGTATGGCAGCGCACCACGACCTGGCCGGTTTCGGACAGCCGCGCCGCCATGTCGCCGGTCGCATCGAACCGGAGTTCGCCTTCTTTGCCGTCCACCGCCGCGTGGTGCGCGACGTGATCGATGCCAAGCGCCGCGAGATACGCTCGCAGCTTCGCGAAATTCTGCGGGTCTGCTTCGATCGCGATGATCTTGCCCGGACGCGGAAAGTGCTCGACGAAGAGCTTCACCGTGTCGCCGTCGAAGGCGCCGGCGTCGATGAAACTGACCTTCTCCTCGAACGGTAAGCCGATGCCGTCCGGGAAATACGGCGTGGCCGAATGCTCCTCGAAGTTCCATTCGAGCGTGAGGCGAAACGTGAGTTGTTCCAGGAACGTGCGGCGCGAGGTTTCATCGGCCAGCGCTTCGTACAGCGCCAAGATGTCGTCCCGATAGCGGCGATAGACGTCCGGATGCGCGGCGTGTGCAAACGTCAGTTGCGGAAAGAGCCACGGTATATGCATGAACGACAGCGTGTTCGGACCGAATCGCTGCAGCGTCTTGAAGTAGTCGTGGCGCGGATTGTGGATGCACACGATCACCGTGGTCGAAGGGTCGGGCCGCTCGCCGAACACCGGCAACCCTTCGATCGTCGTGCCCCGCTTGCCGGGCGTGTCGTCGATGAATCCACGCGGCTCGACACCGATCTGCCTGAACTGCGCGAGCGCCGCGCGTCCCATGTTGCCCGCGCCGAGCAAACAGAAGTTGTTCGGATCGAAAGCGGCCGTCTTCGCTTCGAGTTCGCGGGCCGCGCGCTCGAACAGCGCGTCGATGGTTTCGTGGAGGGATGTCATAGCCTGTTGATCCTGCTTTGCCGCCATTCGATGGCAGACGGTGCCGTCTTTCGGCCCTGGCCGAAGAACACGCGCTCTTCGTTCGTTTTCAGGCGGTCGCCCAGCATGCCCATGAAGTCGTATTGCTGGGCCATGAACGGCGGCACGATGATGTGATTGACGGCACGCCGCTTCGCGTTCGACGAATTCTTTCCGGTGCGGTGAAACAGCATGCTGTCGAACAGAATCCAGTCGCCGGGCTGCGCGTGCACGCACAACTGGTTTTCCAGCACGTAGCGGTCCGACGGAAATTGCTCGACCTTGTGCGTGGCGGGCAGCACATAAGTGCCGCCCGTGACGTCGTCGAACGGATCCACGCAAAGCAGCGCGCTCAGTGCGAGGCAGCGCGACGAAGTCCAGTGCTGATAGTTCAGGTCGCGATGCCACGAGAACTGATAGTGGTTCGTCGTGGGCACGTTGATGATCGCGTTCTGGGAATACAGGATGTAGTTCCTGCCCAGTAGCGCGTTTGCCACGGCGTGCACCTTGGGGTCCATCGCGACATCGACGAACAGGTCGAAATCGGCGCAGGGCGCTCTCGCGATGTTCGCGTCGTTGATTCGAGCCAGGTTTTGCTCGCCGCCCAGAATCTCGCACTGCTTCTGGTACGACTTGTCCGAATACTCCGAGACAAGCGCGATCGTGGCGGCATCGAAGCTGCCTGGAATGATGCTATAGCCCTTCGTGAAAATCTCTTCGACGCAGAAGTCGATGTCCGTGGCCGATGTGTGCCGTTCGGTGATGCCGTGGCAGATAACGTGTTGGTCGAGCGTGCTCATTGTCTGGGCGAGATATCAAGCGATCGGATTCAAAGCGGCCACGAATAGAAATCGTGCACGACGGTGCGCGCGCCGAACGCCTCTTTCTGGGCGATGAGCCCCGCGTTCAGTTTCAATCCCTGCTCTTCGGTCGAAATGCCGAAGCTGAAAAACGTGCGGTCGCGATACTTCGCGATCAGTTCGGCCACCAGCAGATCCAGTGCGCCGATTTCGCGGCCGTCATCGGAATTCGCCATGTATTGCGTGTGGACGACGTGCCCGAAGTCGTACACGACGACACCGGCAAGCAGCGCCTCGTCCCGTTGCGCGACGTGCAGCGTGATGGCGTCGGGAAAGCGTCCCGACAGCAACTTCAGTTCAGCGCACGAGTGCGTGGGCTTCGCGCCGAACTTCCCGAGCACCTGCGAAAGCAGCGTGTGAAAGCCCTCGAAGTCCTGCGACTGCTGAACCGTGACGCCGCATTTCTTCGCCTTGTTGATGGCCCACTTGCGGCCCTTCGAAAACGAAAACGGCTCTTGCAGATGAATCACCGACGACGCATCGCGCCGAATCAGCTTCGCGCCGGCGCAGGTCAACGCATAGAGATCGTTCTGGCAAGGCAGGCTGTGAAATACCGCGGGAATCGCCTTGTAGACGATCGTCTGGATGCCGAGCGCGAGGTAGTGTTCCCGAATCGCGGCGAAGGCGAGCAGCGTGTCGTGCGTGCCCAGGTCTTCGGTGTGAAGCAGTCCGCCGTAGGTGAGCCCGCCGTGCGAACTCACCGTGTCGCTGCTGCGGCTCGCGGGAAACACGGCCACGGGTTTCTGGTTGCGCAACAGGATCAGCGAGCAGTCATCGAACCGGTCCCGGTGGTAATCCATGTAGCCGCGCAGATGCAGCAGATTGCCGTTGCACGACTGCCGCACCGTCTGGTCCCAGAGGGCAGCGTCTTCCGTCGAATAGGGCTTGAGCGAGATTGTCGTGTCCACGGCCGGTGTCGAGGTTCAACGTGGTTCGATCTCGTCGAGCGTTACGCCCGTCGCTTTTGCGCAGCCGAAGCCGTCGTAGCCCATGTTGTTGCCGTTGTAGAACATGTAGGTGTCGTCGCGTACGGTAATCAACGCGGGGTAGCAGAGCGTTTGCGCGTCCCAGCCGGTCGCGGAGAGCGCGATGCCGAGCTGATCGTCGTGCCGCGTCCAGCGCCTGCCATCGGGCGAGCGCGCAAGCCCGGGGAAGTAGTCGCCCTCGCGCGTGCCCTTCGTGTAATACATGACGTGCTCGCCGCCCATCACGTAGACGCGCGGCCGGCCGATGCGGTACTCGCTGTCGCGCACGTCGACGCAAAGATCGCCTTGCCGCGGCACGTCGAGCAGGTCGTCGGCTTCGACGTAGCGAATGTGATATTGCGGAAACGGCTTGCCGTCGATGATTTCCCAATCGTCGCCGGATGCGTACCAGAGCCGCCAGCGGCCGTTTTCGAAGCGCGCCGTGTGGATTGCGCCGATGGTGGACTGGCCTGCTGCGCGATCGAGAATCGGCGATTCGCTGATACGCGCAAACGAGTGGCCGCCGTCGGTGGAAAGCGCGACACCGCTGAAGGCGAGGAACTTGGCCTTCGCCACGAGCTGAAAGCCCACGTAGAACAGGTACACGCCGCGCGGGCCGCGCACGACGTCGCCCAGAATGACGCCGTTGTCGTCGAAGCAGCCGTTGCGGCCGATGTCGAGCACGGGTGCATCCGACACATGAACGACGCGTCGAGGGTCTTCGGCGTCCACATCCACGTAGCCGATGCGGCTCACGCCCGCTTCGTCGCGAAAGCCCGCATACACGCGAATCGTGCGGTCATCGAGCCTGAAGGGCGTGGGTGTGAGCGCCGAGTTCTTCATCCACGGCTTGCCCTGCGTCGCGGTATGAAAAACGGCGCCCAGTTTTTCCCAATGAATCGTCGTCATGTGCGTGCGGAAGAGGTCTTACAGGTCCACTTCGGTGGCGAGCTTGCCCGGCACCTGCTTCGCGCCGGTGGCAACGTAGACGCGGTTGGCTTCGGTGTCTTTGGTGATGAGGGCGCCCGAGCCGATCACGCATTGATCGCCCACCTTCACGTGGTCGTTGAACGTGCTGTTCACGCCGAGAAAGCAGTATTCGCCAATCTCGCAGTAGCCCGAGATCACCACGTGCGACGAAATGAACGTGTGGTCTTTGACAACGCTGCGGTGACCCACATGGTTGCCGCTCCACAGAATGCAGTTGTTGCCGATGGTCACGAACGGCTGAATCACGTTGTTCTCGAAGATGAACGTGTTTTCGCCGACCACCGCGTTGCGCCACACGAACGCACGCGAGCTGATGTAGGTGGCGAAGCGATAGCCCTTCTTCTTGGCGTCCAGGTAGAAACGCGTTCGCAGCGCGTTGAGCTGCGACGACGGAATCGCCACGAACACGGTGTATTCCGACGGCGGATAGAGCGTTTCGAGCTCTTCGTACGCAACCACGGGTTTGCCGTTGAGTTCCGGCTGGCGGATGTAGTCGCGCTCCACCGAGAACGCCACGACCTCATAGTCGGAATCGTGCGTGAAGTATTCGTCTGCGATCTCGGCCATTTCGCCGGCGCCGATCAATACGAGTTTCCTGGTCATCTTTGCTCCTCCTTCAAAGACCCGGCTATGGATAACCGGGTCTGCTCATACCGCGACTGCCTGTGCCGCGTTACTTGTATCTCAGCCTGCGGGAATGAATGCATGCCATTGCCCGAGGAAGCGGTCGTCGGCACCCGGCACGCCCGCCGCCAGTTCCCGCATCAACACGCTGAAGGGCGCCATGTCTGCCACATCCGCCATGCGGGTCGCGATCAGGGCGTCCACGGTCCGGTAGCACTGCGCGGCCTGCTCGTGCTGTAGCTTGCCGAGGCGCTGTCCTGCCACGCCCAGCGCGGCCCACGCGAGAACGGCGAGCTTGTACGCGTGGCTCGTCGTCTGCTGCGTGATCTGCTGCGGGCTCAGGCGAAAGTAGCCGAGCGGGTCGTTGATCACGCACAGCGGCTTGCGCAGGCTCGCCGTGAGAAAGAGCCCGATGTCCGCGAGACCGACGTACGAAATGCCGGCAAGCGTCGTGTCGAGCAGCAGGTTCGCAGCGTCGCGCGTGAATACCGCGTTCGAAAATTCACCGAGCCAGTTGTTGCACGCCGGCACCGTCAACGCGAAGGCAAGCTCGGGCGGCAGCGAAAACACGCGCTGCTGATGCTGGACGACCGCGTCCGGACGCGGCAACTGACTCACGGGCTGGCCGGACTCGAGCGCGGTCCACCGGCGGCTTACCGAGCAGTCGAACGAGCCGCCCGCGTGTACCGCGGCGTGGAACGCGTAGAACTCGGGATAGATGACGTCGTCGTCGAAGAGCAGATGGGCCAGCGGCGTTGCGCCATTCCACGTCCTCAGCAAATGCCGGCAGTTTTCGATCCCGCCCGCGCGCGGACCCTGGATCACTTCGATGTTCATGTCCGCCGTCGCGCTTTTGAGCGGTTCGCTTTGCAGCGCGGCGAGAAACGCGCCGTCGGGACTGTCGTCGGAAACGATGATGCGCGCCGGCTTCAGCGTTTGGTGCTTGAGCGCGATGAGCAGTTCGTTGAGGTACTTCGGCTTGTAAGCCGGAATGAGCGTCGTGATGGTCATGAATTTATGGGCGCGGCTTATGGGCCCGAAACGCCGCCGAAGTAGTCCATCACGGCCTGCGCGACGGTATGCACGTGCTCGGCCTGCAGATACGTGGCAAAAGGAAGGCTCAGCACTTCAGACTGCAAACGCGTGGCGATGGGCAGATCGGGCCACGTCTCGTTCGCGTAAGCGCGCTGATGGTGGCTCGCAATCGGGTAGTGGACGAGCGTGCCGATGCCGCGTTCGGTCAGGTGCGCCTGCAGCGCATCGCGATGCGGCGTCTGGATGACGAAGAGATGCCAGACCGGCTCCACATGCGGCAGCGCGACCGGCAATTGCAGCGGCGCCTGGCCGAGCGCTTCGGCATAGGCGCTTGCCAGCGCGGTGCGGCGCGCGTTGTCCTCGTCGAGATAGCGCAGCTTCACGCGCAGCACGGCCGACTGTATCTCGTCCAGACGCGAATTGACGCCGGCCAGATCGTGCCGGTACTTCACCTCGGAACCATAGTTGCGCAGCTTGCGCAACGTGGCGGCGAGTTCGGGGTCGTTCGTCGTCACGGCACCGCCGTCGCCCAGTGCGCCCAGGTTCTTGCCGGGGTAGAAGCTGAATCCCGCGGCGTCGCCCAGACCGCCTGCACGGCGGCCGCGATAACGGGCACCGTGCGCCTGCGCGGCGTCTTCGATCACGCGCAGGCCGTGCTTGCGCGCAATCGCGTTGATGGGGTCCATGTCGGCAGGCTGGCCGTACAGGTGCACCGGCATGATGGCGCGCGTGCGCGGCGTGATGGTGGCTTCGACGCGCTGCGGGTCGAGGTTGCAGGTCGTCGGGTCTGGTTCGACAGGGATGATGCGCGCACCGGCCTGGCTCACGGCGAGCCACGTCGCGATGAACGTGTTCGACGGCACGATCACTTCGTCGCCGGGGCCAATGCCGTAGGCGCGCAGAATCAGATGCAGCGCGTCGAGCCCATTCGCCACGCCGATGCAGTGCTCCACGCCGCAATACGCGGCGAATTCGCGTTCGAAGGCGAGGGTTTCTTCGCCCAGCACGTAACGGCCGGAGTCGATGACGCGGCCCACCGCGCTGCGTATCTCGTCTTCGTAGCGCGCGTTGGCCAGCTTGAGATTCAGGAAATCGATTTTCATGCGTCGTTGCCGGTGCGCCGGCAGCCAGAATGTGCCCGGACGGTTCGCTTCAGGCCGCGGCGGCTTCGGGGTTGCGCGCAAGACGCAGGAATTCGTCGTGGTCACGGATGTAGTCCGCGGGATCGAATGCTGCCGAGGCGAGCACCATGCAGACGCCGCCCGACGAGAAGTTGTCGAGCGTGCGCCACATCATCGGGCAGATGTAGAGGCCGTAATACGAGCGGTTCAGATGAAAGCGCCGCTGCCGGTCGCCGTCGTCGAGCACGATGTCGAAGCTGCCCGACATCGCGATCACGAACTGATGCAGGTTGCGGTGCGCGTGCGAGCCGCGGTCCGAGCCACCCGGCACGTCGTAGAGGTAGTAGACCCGCTTGATATCAAACGGGACGTGGTTGTCGCCTTCAACGAACGTGAGATTGCCGCGCGGGTCGGTAATCTTGGGCAACTCGATGATCCGGCAGTCGTTGAGTGGCATGACCACGTTCCTCCTGGCTCTATCCATTGACATTGAGCGCGCGTCGCGCGGGAGCCGCCGCGCACGGCTTTATGACTGGATAAAGCTTAGCCCTGTGGGCCGCCTTTCAATCCGCCAAACAGAATGGGCGTTTTGCCCCAATTCCGTGGGCGGGCTCTCCAGCGCGCTTACTGCGTGACCGCGCGCTTCGCTTCGATAGCGGCATCCACCAATGCGCCGCGCGTGCGTTCGAAAACTTCCAGGTAGCCGGCGTCGCCGGTTTCGATGGCCGCGAGCTTGAGCGCATCCAGCATGGCGAGTTCGCCCGGATAAGGGCACACGATCGAGCCGGACATCGGCAGACTCAACGGATCGAAACGCGCGGCGCGCCAGTGCGGCTCGGTGGCCAGCAGCAAAGACGCAATGCGCTCGATCACGAACACCTTGGCCGGCACCATCGTGCTGCCGTAGGCCACCGGCCCGTTGAGCAGCGCGGCAAGCTCGCCGTTGCCGCCTTCCGCCACGCCAAGGAGCATTTCGCAGGCAAGCAGCCAGCGACGCCAGAACGCGGGCGTGGCCACGAAGTAGTTGCAGAAGATGCTCGAGCGCGAGTCCATGGCGAGCGTGTGCGGGTCGAACCCGGGCGCGACATAGGGCACCGCGCTTTCGAACACGCGCCAGATGTCGGGGTGATTGGTGGCCGCCTGCTCGAAGGTGTTCAGATGGAACGCGCCCTGATCGAAGTAGGGCGAGAAGCTGATGACGTCCGTATTGGCCGGCACGCTCGCAATGAACGCGTTGACGGCGTTGGAGTCGAGCAGCGTCTTTTGCGCGAAGCGCGGCGAAAGGAAGCCGTAGAGCGTGTTTTCCTTCAGCGGACGCGAGAACAGGAACGTGCGAATGGGCCAGTATTCACGCCAGTCCGCACGGCCGTCGCGGTTGTCGAGCGGAATGAAGCCGGGGTCGAGCAGCAGGCGCGTTTCGTCCGAGTAAAAAATCTGGTGGATCTCGATGCGCCGGTTGCCGGCCGCCTGCCGTGAGGGTTCAAGCATGATCTGCCTCTGAAAGTTGCTCGCGGGTTTGCTCGTTTCGAGTCCGTGCGAGAGGGCCCATGGGGCCACACAAGGCAGCAGTTTGACTGCCGTGCGCCGATTCTTATCGCTGGAACAGCAAGCCAATTCCCGCCTATTTCGGGGCCAAGGCGGTGGCGGGGCGGACGGCTTGCGGCGCCGCAGCGCGCGAGGCGCGGTGCCGCAAACGCACGGCAGCCGGCCTTCACGCTCTCGCGTTGCTGTCCAAAATGGACTGAAAACAAGGTGCTTTTCCGTCGATTGAAAGCCGGGCGTCAGCGCTAAGCTCCTTTATCCGCCGGAAGGCCGCCAGTACGCGCCGGGCCGGGCCGTCTCCATTTTTTGTCTGTCTCCCATGAAGCCCATCCGCCTCGTCTGCGGCACCCGCCACAACGAAGCCGACTTCGTCGCGAACTCCGCGCTCGGTCGCTCGCTGAAGCTCTATCACCACACGCCGCCCGCGCAGTTGCTGCTGTTCGACAACAACACGACAGGCCTGTCCACCCTTTACAACCGCGCCATCGACCACGCCGCGCAGAACCCCGCGATTCTCGTCTTCATCCACGACGACATCTCGCTGTGCGACTTCTTCTGGCTGGAGCGCATCTACGAAGCGGTCCAACATTTCGACGTGGCGGGCCTTGCGGGCAACACGCGGCGCGTGCCGCGCCAGCCGGCGTGGGCCTTCGTCACGCCGGACTTCCAGTGGGACGCGCGCGAGTACCTGAGCGGCGTGGTGGGCCACGGCAAGGGCTTTCCGTGCACGAATGTGTCGCGCTTCGGTCCGGCGGGCCTGGAATGCAAGCTGCTGGACGGACTCATGCTGATTGCCGACAGCGAGCGCCTCGTGCAAAGCGGTGTGCGCTTCGACGAGCAGTTCGACTTCCACTTCTACGACATGGACTTCTGCCGCCAGGCCGAACTCAAGGGCCTGCGTATGGGCACCTGGCCCATCAGCGTCGTGCACGAGAGCGGCGGCGCGTTCGGCACGCCTTCGTGGCGCGCCGGTTACGAGCGCTATCTGCGCAAATACGGCGAATGAGCACGTTGCCTGGCGCTTCGTTTCCTCAAGGTGCGCCGGCGCCGGCAGGTGCCGTGCCGCCCATCGAAAGCGGCCTCGCGCTTCAGCACGCGGGGCGCTTCGCGGAAGCGGCGGCCGTCTATCGGCAGATTCTCGCGGTGCAGCCGACTCACCCGGACGCGTTGCATCTGCTCGGGCTTATCGCGTATCACGAAGGCAACTACGCGGGCTCGATGGAGCTCATCATGGCCGCGCTCACGCATCGCGCGAGCGAGATCTACTACAGCAACCTGGGCAACGCGCTGGGCGCCATGGGCAAGCGCGCGGCGGCGATGGAAAGCTATCGCCAGGCCATTGCGCTCAAGCCCGACTACATCCACGCGCACAACAACCTCGGCAACATGCTGCGCGACGACGGGAAGTTTGCCGAGGCCGTGCAGTGCTTCAAGACGGTGATCGCGCTCAAGCCCGATCACGCGGAGGCCTACAACAACCTCGCCAACGCGCAGGTGGATCTGGGCGACCTGGACGGCGCGATTGCGAGCTATCGCCGCGCCATTGCGTTGCGGCCCGATCTGGCGTCGGCGCGCAGCAATCTGCTGTTTATCTTGAGCTATCGCGAGGACTTGAGCCCGGCCGCGTATCTGGAGGAGGCTCGGGCGTTCGGCGAAGAGGTGAGTGCGCGGGCGCGTGCATGGACGAGCTGGAACGTGCCGCTCACGCCGCATCGTAACGGCCGCCCCTTGCGCGTGGGCCTCGTTTCCGGCGACTTCAAGGTGCACCCGACGGGGCACTTTCTGGAGAGCATCCTCGCGCATATCGATCCGCGCCGGCTCGAACTCGTGGCATACCCCACGCGCCGGCTCGAAGACGCGCTCACCGCACGCATCAAACCGCGCTTCGCCGCATGGACGAATCTCGCCGCCCTTTCCGACGAAGCCGCGGCGCAGCGTATTCGCGAAGATCGCATCGACATTCTCGTGGACCTCTCGGGCCACATGAACTTCAACCGGCTGCCGGTGTTCGCGTGGCGGCCCGCGCCGGTGCAGGCGAGCTGGCTCGGCTATTTCGCGAGCACGGGGCTGGCGTCGATCGATTACGTGCTGGGCGACCCGCACGTGTTGCCCGCAGGCAGCGAGGCGCAGTTCGTCGAGAAGCTCTGGCGTCTTCCCGACAGCTATCTCTGCTTCACGCCGCCCGCCGACCAGGTGGCCGTCGGCCCGCTGCCGATGCTTGCGCAGCAGCACGTCACCTTCGGCTGCTTCAACCATCTGATGAAGATGAACGATGCGGTGGTGGCCGTATGGGCGCGCGTGCTGCACGCGGTGCCGGGCGCGCGGCTCTTTCTCAAGGCGGCGCAACTGGATGCCGCGTTCGCGCGCGAGACCACGCTGCGCCGTTTCGCGGCGCACGGCATCGGCGCGCAACGGTTGATTCTGGAAGGCCGCTCGCCGCGCAACGAATACTTCGCGGCCTACAACCGCGTGGATATCGCGCTGAGTCCGTTCCCTTATCCCGGTGGCACGACGAGCGTCGAAGGGCTGTGGATGGGCGTGCCGGTGCTGTGCCGCCGCGGCGACCGTTTCCTCTCGAACATTTGCACGAGCATGCTGCATTCTGCGGGGCTGCCCGACTGGATCGCCGAAGACAACGACGACTATGTCGCGAAGGCCGTGGCGTTTGCGCACGACCGCGAACGGCTGGCTGCGCTGCGCGGCACGTTGCGTGCGTCCATGCTGGCCTCGCCGCTTTGCGATGCGGCGCGCTTCGCGCGCAACCTGGAAGCCGCGTTCGAAGGCATGTGGCAGGCGCGCGTGGCGAGCGCTTCGTGACCCCAGCGCCTGATCGCGAGCCTCATCTGACGAACCGCAGCGCTACTTGATACACGGACACCCCATGCATGACATCGGCCGGCTGCTGAATACGGCGCTCGCGCACCACCAGGCAGGGCGCCTGGGTGACGCCCACAGCCTCTATCAGCAAATTCTGCGCGTGCAGCCCAAGCACCCGGATGCGCTGCACTTCATGGGGCTGCTCGCGTGCCAGCTGGCGCAGCACGAGGCGGGCATCGTGCTGATTCGCGAATCGATTGCTGCGAACCCGAGCCCGATCTACTACAACAACCTCGGCAACATGCTGCGCGAGCATGGTCAATTGCCCGATGCCATCGACGCCTATCGGCAAGCCATTGCGCGCAAGCGCGACTACGCGGAAGCGCACAACAACCTGGGCAATGCACTGCGCGAGTCCGGCGACACGGCCGGCGCGATGCAAAGCTGCGCGCAGGCCATCGAGCTGCGGCCCGGCTACGCCGAGGCCTACAGCAACCTCGGCAACGCGCTGAAGGACATGGGGCAGCTGGACGCCGCAGCGGCGAGTTATCGCAAGGCGATTGCGGCGAAGCGCGATTTCAGCGAAGCGCACAACAACTTGGGCAACGTGCTGAAGGCGCAAGGGCAGATCGAAGCGGCGATCGCGTGCTATCGGGCCGCGATTGCGCTCTCGCCTCAACTGGCCGTGGCCCACGATAGTCTCGCCGGCGCGCTCATGCATCAGGGCGATATCGACGGCGCCATCGAAAGTTACCGGCATGTGGCGGCGCTTCAGCCGCAGGTGGCCGCGGCGCACAACACGCTGGGCAATGCGCTGAACGCGGCGGGTCGCGTGGGCGAGGCGGTGCCGTGCTACGAGCGCGCCATCGCGTTGCAGCCGGACTTTCCCGATCCGTATCACAACCTCGCGAATGCGCTCAAGCGCGTGGGGCGGCCGGAACAGGCGCTGCAGTACGCGCAGCGCGCCATTGCGCTGCGCCATGATTCGCCGTCGTTTCACAACAACCTGGGCACGATTCTCGCGGACCTCAATGCCTTCGATGCCGCTGTCGAGAGCTACCGCAAAGCGCTCGCGCTGAACCCCGATTTCGCGGAGTCGCACACCTGCGTGCTGTTCGGGCAGTCGTATTGCGCGGGATGGTCGGCGGCTGCGCATCTCGCGGACGCACGCTATTTCGGCGAACGCATGACGGCGCGGGCAAAGCCCTTCGACGCGTGGCCGGCGCTCGAGGACGGCGCGGATGCGGTGCAGGGCAAACGTCCGCTGCGCATCGGCTTCGTCTCCGCGGACTATCGCAAGCATCCGGTCGGCTACTTCCTCGAAAGCGTGCTGCGGCACCTGGACCGCACGCGCATCGAGCCGTTCGCCTATTCCAACGGCTTGCAGTACGACGAACTCACGGCGCGCCTGAAGCCGCAATTCGCGGCATGGCAGGCCATCAACGAGATGAGCGACGAAGCTGTCGCGCGCCTCGTTCACGACGACCGCATCGATATCCTCGTCGATCTCTCCGGCCATACCGGACGCAATCGCTTGCCCGCTTTCACGTGGCGCCCCGCGCCGCTCCAGGTGAGCTGGCTCGGCTATTTCGCGACCACGGGGCTCACGCAGATCGACTACATCGTGGGCGACCGCTACGTGTCGCCGCCCGAAGAGGAATCGCACTTCGTGGAGCGCGTCTGGCGGCTGCCGGACAGCTACCTCTGCTTCACGCTGCCCACGGGCGACGTGTCGGTGGGGCCGTTGCCCGCTCTCTCGGCGCCTGCGGGTGGCGTCACGTTCGGCTGCTTCAACAATCACAAGAAGCTCAACGACGGCGTGGTGGCACTGTGGTCGCGCGTGCTGCATGCGGTGCCGGGCTCGCGGTTGCTGTTGAAGAACCACCAGCTTGCCGAACCGAAGCTGCGCGAGCTGACGCTGGAACGCTTCGCGGCGCATGGCGTGGGCGCAGACCGGCTGCTGCTCGAAGGGCCGTCGCCGCGCGACGCGTATTTCGCCGCGTTCAATCGCGTGGACATCGCGCTCGATCCGTTTCCTTACCCAGGCGGCACGACGAGCGTGGAAGGACTCTGGATGGGCGTGCCCGTGCTGAGCCGTCGGGGCGACCGCTTCCTCTCGCATCTGGGCGAGACCGTGCTGCACACGGCGGGGCTGCCCGAATGGATCGCCACCGACGATGACGACTACGTCGCCCGCGCCGTGGCCTTCGCACGCGATCTGCCGGCGCTTGCGGCGCGGCGCGCGGGCTTGCGCGAACGCATCGTCGGCTCGCCGCTCTGCGACGCGCCGCGCTTCGCGAGAAACCTCGAAGCCGCGTTCGCCCAGATGTGGGAACGTCGGCTCGCGCAAGACACGGAGGGCGCGCAATGACCCCGGGTGTGACCGATACGCCTGCGCAATGGGTCGAAGCGGGCCTCGCGCTCCACCAGGCGGGCCGGCTCGATGAGGCGCGCGCACTCTACGAGCGCGCGCTTCAACACATGCCGCGGCATGCCGACGCCCTGCATCTGCTCGGCGTGATCGCGATGCAGCAGACGCGCTACGCCGACGCGCTCGACCTGATTGCGCGCGCCATCGAAATCAGCCCGCAGGCGATGTACTACGACAACCTGGGTTGTTCGCTGCGCGGCTGGGGCAAGCTGGAAGCAGCGGCGGAGAGTCATCAGCAGGCCATTGCGCTCGACCCCGGCAGCGCGAGCGCGCACAACAACCTCGGGCTCGTGCTGTTGCAGATGCGGCTGCCGGCCGCAGCGGCCGCGAGTTTTCGGCGTGCCGTGGAATGCCGGCCCAACTTCGCGGACGCGCATTGCAATCTCGGCAACGTGCTGCGCGAGATGGGCGACTTCGAGCGTGCCGCGGAGCACTGCCGCACGGCGATTGCGCTGAAGCCGACGCTGGGCGAAGCGCACAACAACCTGGGTAACGCGCTCAAAGAGCAGGGCAAGCTGGCCGAGGCCGCAGCGTGCTATCGGCAGGCGCTTGCATTGATTCCGCACGACGCGCAGGTACCGCTCAACCTCGGCATCGTGTTGCGCGAGCAGGGCCGGCATGAGGCGGCCATCGAATGCTTCAAGCAGGCGCTGACGTTGCAGCCCACGTGGCAAAACGCCTGGGGGAACCTGCTCTTCAGCCTGAGCTTTGCCGAAGGGGCGTCGCCCGAGCAATACCTCGCCACGGCCATCGAGTACGGCAAACGCACCGCCGCGCAGGCGCGGCCCTACACGGACTGGCTCACGCGCAGCGCCGACGCGGGGCCGCTGCGCATCGGTTTCGTTTCGGGCGACCTCAGAACGCATCCGGTCGGCTTCTTCCTGGAAGGCGTGCTCGGGCGACTCGATCGAACACGCGTGGAGCTGTTCGCCTACACGACGAAACCCAAGGAAGACGACCTCACGGCGCGCATCAAGCCGCTTTTCAACGGCTGGCGCAGCCTGACCGGACTCACCGACGAAGCCGCCGCACGCACCATTCGCGACGACGGCATCCATATCCTGCTCGATCTGGCAGGGCATACCGACGGCAGCCGCGTCTCGGTGTTCGCCTGGAAGCCGGCACCGGTGCAGGCGAGCTGGATCGGCTATTTCGCATCGACGGGGCTTACCGCCATCGACTACGTGATCGGCGACGATTGTGTGCTGCCCGCGAACGAGGCGCATCACTTCATCGAGCGCCCCTGGCGGCTGCCACGCGGGTATCTGTGCTTCACGCCGCCGGCCGATGTGGCGAGCGACGCGGCCGCGGAGAGCGCCCGTCCCCTCACCTTCGGCAGCTTCGGCGACCTCGTGAAGGTGAACGATCGCGTGACGGCGGTCTGGGCGCGGATTCTGCGCGAGGTGCCGGACGCGCGTCTTTTCCTGAAGGCGAAGCAACTCGGCGACGAAATCGAACGGCGTGCCACGCTGGCGCGTTTCGCGGCGCACGGCATCGATAGCGCACGCATCGTGATGGAAGGTGCTTCGCCGCGCGCCAGTTATCTCGCGGCGTACCGGCGCGTCGACATCACGCTGAGCACGTTCCCGTATCCGGGCGGCACGACGACGGCCGAAAGCCTTGCGATGGGCGTGCCCGTGCTCTGCCGTCGCGGCGACCGGTTCCTTGCGCATCTGTGCGAGACGGTGGTGACGAGCGCGGGACTCGAAGACTGGATTGCGGCCGACGACGAAGACTACGTCGCGAAGGCTGTCGCTCTCGCCCACGACCGCGAACGGCTCGCTGCGTTGCGGGCGGGACTTGCGGCGCGCGTGCTGGCTTCGCCGCTCTGCGACGCGCCGCGCTTTGCGCGCACGCTGGAGGCCGCGTTCGACGCGATGTGGCAGGCGCGCTCAGGCGGCGGCGCGCAGGGTGCGTAGGCGCGTTTGCTGTAGCTGACGCCTGCTACGCCGCTCGAGAAAAAGCCAAAAAGAAAAAAGCCGCATCGCTGCGGCTTTCAGGGTGAATCGACGTTCCCGCATTTCGTATGCGGTTGTGCTGGTTGTACGTGTTATGGCATGTCGGGCATGTTCGCCCCGACATCACCTCAAAGCTTTCCCGTCTGCTGATAGAAGCCCGCTGCGGCGATGCGCGTCAACGCGTCGCCCAGCTGGTTCGTCATGACGTCGCGGCCGGCCGTTGCGTGCCCGGTGATAGCGGCGTCGAATTGCTGGATCGCGCGGATCTTCGCCATTGCCTCGGGCGGCTGGTTCGCCGTGAGCGACATGATGAAGGGCGAACGTTCCTCGGCGAGTTGGGCCGCGCGCAGCCAGTCTCCGGCCGACGCCGCGGCGCTCATGGCCTCGGTCAGTTCGTAGGCGCGATCAAGCGTGTGCTGTGACATCTGTTTCGATCCTCGACGAGTCCGTCAGTGAGGCGGGGTAAGGCGTTACGCCTTGTTCAGCGTGCCGGCGCTGCCGTTGCCGCCGAACAGCTGGTTCAGGTACGTCGTGTTGCTCTGCATGGTCGTCATCAGCGTGTTCAGCGCCGTGAACTGCGCGTTGTACTGACTGGTGAGCGTGGCCTGGTACGCCGTCAGATCGCTCTGCTGTTGCGTCAGGTTCGAGAGGTCCGAATTGAGCGCCGACGTGCGCTGGCTGATCATGCCGCCAGCCTGCGTGTACTGGTTCGCGTAGGTGTTGAGCGTGGTGCCGATGCCGTTGGTCGTGTTGAACAGCGCCGACACCGTGGTCGGGCTGCTGGTGACGGCGGCCTGCAACTTCGAGCTGTCGATGCTGATCGTGCCGTCGGGCTGAAGATCGAGACCGATCGAGGCGAGGCTGTAGGTCGAGCCGCCCGTCGTGACGCCGCCGCTGATGATGCTCGCGAGGCCGTTCACGGCCGAGTTCGTCATGGCGTCGCCCAGCAGCGGACCCGCGGTTGCGCTGCTCGTGGACGAAGCGGCGCTGTAGGACGTAAGCGACGACGTGGTGGAGACCCACGAGTTATAGGCGTTGACGAAGTCGGTGATCGCGGTGACAGAGGCGTTCGTGTCGTTTGCGACCGTCAGCGTCTGGGTCGTGCCCACCGCCGCGCTCGTGAGGTTCAGCGTGACGCCGGTGAGTGCCGTGGTGTCGGTGTTGCTTGCGCTCGTGACAGCGTTGCCGTCGATGGTGTACTTCGCGTCCTGAGCGGCTGTGACCTGCGTGAAGCTCGCCGTGTTGAGCCCCGTGTCCACACCGCTGCCCGCCGAAATGGACACCGTGTTCGCCGCGCCCGTGGCGTTGGACGTGAGCACGAGGTGCTGGCCGTCCGCCGCGGTGATGACGGTGGCGGTGACGCCGGGGTTATTCGATGCGTTGTTGATCGTCGAGGCGAGGCCGCTCAACGTGTTGTTCGCCGACGTGAGATTCACCGTCATCGAGCTGCTGCCCACGCCGATGGTCACCGTGCCGGTGCCAAGCGTCGCGCTGCTCGCATAGGCGCCCGACGAAATCTTGTTGGCCGTCGCGATCTGCTGCACGTTGATCGAGTACGAGCCGGGCACAGCGACGCCGTTCTTGGGCGTCGCGGTGATGCCGGTACCCGAGAGGGTCGCCGTCAGCTGCGTGAGCGAGGTGCCGTCCGAGAGGCCGGAAAGCTTGGTTTGCAGCGCGGCAAGCGACGACTGGATCTGGCCGATGGCCGAGAGTTCGGTGTTGTCGCTCGTCTGCGCGCTCGTCAAGGTCGCGGCCTGGCCCGCGGTCTTCGCGGTTACGAGGGCCGAGACGAGCGAGTTCACGTCGAGCGTCGACTTGGTCGCGCCGCTGATGACGGACTGCGCCGCTTGCGCGAGCAGCGCGCTTACATCGGTGGAGGACGTCGTCGAGGTGGTCGTGGTCATGCGTAGCTCCGTTCGTAACGAGCGGGGTCAGGTCGCGGCGCCCAGATGGAGGCGGGAGCGTGCCCGTTTCCGGTCGAGTGCCAGCGGGTTGCTGTCATGCGGACAATGCACATCGGGAGGCCGTGCCTCCCGATGCCGCTCTCCGCGTTGTTCTTCGTGTTGTGTTGCGTGTGGTTCTTTCCACGCCGCCGCGCCCTGCATGCTGCAGCAGGCGCGGCGCCGGGCGCGGCCGCAAGCGGCGCGCGCCCGGCAGGTCATGCTTACTGCAGGAGCTTCAGCACTTGCTGCGGCAGCGAGTTCGCTTGCGCGAGCACCGAGATACCGGCTTGTTGCAGCACTTGCGCCTTCGAGAGGTTCGCCGTTTCCGAAGCGAAGTCCGCGTCGACGATCTGCGACTGGGCGGCGCTCAGGTTGGTCGATTCCGTCTGCGTGTTCGTGATGGCCGACTGGAACGTGTTCTGCGTTGCACCCAGCGTTGCCTGGAAGTTGTTGACTTGCGCCAGCGCAGCGTCGATTGCGGTGATCGCGTTCTGGGCACCCGAGGTCGTCGAGATGTCGATGCCCGAAACGCCGAGGCCCGACGCGTTCCACGTGGTCGAACCGAAGTTCGCCGTAATCGTCTGGTTGGCCGACGCGCCGATCTGGAAGTTCACGCTGCCGAGGCCACCCAGCACGCTCTGGCCGTTGAACGTGGTTTGCGTTTCAACGCGGTTGATTTCCGTCAGACGCGTCGTGACTTCAGTCTGCAGGTTCGCTTGCGCTGCCGAGCCGAGCGAGCCGTCGCCCGATTCCACGGCCAGCTGGCGGATACGCTGCAGGTTGGCCACGGTCGACGAGATCGCGCCCGAGGCGGTCTGCACCATCGAAATGCCGTTGTTCGCGTTCATCACGCCTTGATTCAGCGCGTTGATGGCGGCGGTCTGGCTGGTCGCGATCGCGAGGCCGGCGGCGTCGTCAGCGGCGGTGTTCACGCGCTTGCCCGACGACAGACGCGTAATGGCTTGCGACAGGGCGCTTTGCGAGCCCGAGAGGTTCGTCTGCGTCGTCAACGACAGAATGTTGGTGTTGATGTTCAGCATTTGCTTCCTCGTTTGGTATGTGCCTCGGATGTAGGCTGGTTCGGTTGTAGACGATGCGCTTCTTGGCTGGCGCTGACCGTCTTTCCTGGTTGTCGGCGGCGGTTGCGGAAAACTTTAGGGACGTGCTTTGCAAATCGGGGCGGGAACTTACGCCTTGCTTGCGGCGAGGTGGGCCGCCTGGGCGCGCGCAGCCTCGCTCGACGCGCCTCTCGCCCATTGCTGGCGCGGCTGTGAGGCTTGGCGAGGCGGCGTATGCTGAACGTTCTGTCAACGGGACTCGTGGAGTTGTGTCATGCAGAAACGCACCATTGGTACGTCGTCGCTGCAGGTCGCGCCGCTGATGTTCGGCGGCAACGTGTTCGGCTGGACGATCGACGAGGCGACCTCGTTCTCGATTCTCGACGCCTTCGTGGACGCGGGGCTCGACTTCATCGACACCGCCGACGTCTATTCGGCCTGGGTGCCGGGCAACGAAGGCGGGGAGTCGGAAACGATCATCGGCAAGTGGCTCGCGAAGAGCGGCAAGCGCGACAAGGTTGTGCTCGCGACCAAGGCGGGCAAGCACGCGAAGCGGCGCGGACTTTCGGCAGGCAACATCCTTCTGGCGGCCGAAGATTCGTTGCGGCGCTTGCAGACGGACTATCTCGACGTCTATTTTTCCCACGAAGACGACGGCGAGACGCCGCTCGCAGAGACGCTCGGGGCCTACCAGCGGCTGATCGAGGCGGGCAAGGTACGCGTGATCGGCGCCTCCAATTACAGCGGGGCGCGCCTGGAAGAGGCGCTCGACGTGTCGCGGCGCAACGGCCTGCCGCAGTATCAGCTGGTTCAGCCCGAATACAACCTGTACGACCGGGCGGGCTACGAGGCCGACATCGAGCCTGTCGCGCTGGCGCAACGGCTGGGCGTGGTGCCGTACTACAGCCTCGCGAGCGGGTTTCTGACAGGCAAGTACCGGTCCCGCGCGGATCTCGCGAAAAGTGCGCGTGGCGGACGGGTGGAACGGTATCTGGACCACCGCGGCATGCGCATTCTCGGCGCGCTCGACAACGTGGCCGAGCGCCGGGGCGCGACGCCCGCTGCGGTGGCGCTCGCGTGGCTGATGGCGCGGCCCAGCGTTACGGCCCCCATTGCGAGCGCGACCTCGCTGGGGCAGCTCGAGAGCCTGGTGGCGGCCGTTCACCTGAAGCTCGATCCCGCCGATATCCAGGCGCTGAATGACGCGAGCGCGTGACTTCCGTACCCGACATCGGCCCAGGCGCGACGCAAGTGCCTGAGCCGACTGACGAAAGTGTGGCCGGGGCTGGGTTTTTCTGCTATCCTACCCGGCGAATTGAGATCCTTGCCCGGTTTGGTGGCCCGCTGTTATATGTTTTGCCGGCCAGTTTTGCCAGCCAAACCGGCGGTCAGGCGTGGAGTTACGTGTAGTTGCAAGACGCGTCTGACCGCGTTCCGCAGTGAACTCCCCCACTTCTCTATTCCGGCCTCCGTGGCCGCCTTGCCTTTCGCTTCAATGTGGAACACCGCGCTGGAGCGACCGGAGGGCCGGTGCGTGGGCGGCTTTGCCGCCACGCCTTGAACCGTAAATTGACTCAGGAATGACATGACGACGATTGTTTTGAAGGAAAACGAGCCGTTCGAAGTGGCAATGCGCCGCTTCCGCCGCACCATCGAAAAGAATGGCTTGATCGCCGAACTGCGCGAGCGCCAGTCTTACGAAAAGCCGACCGCTGTGCGCAAGCGCAAGAAGGCGGCTGCGGTGAAGCGTCTGCACAAGCGTCTGCGCAGCCAGATGCTGCCGAAGAAGCTGCACTAAGCAGTCTTCGCCGGCCACGCCGGCAGGCGGAACGAAAACGGCGGTGCGAGCTCTGTAGCTCGCACCGCCGTTTTTTTATTGCTTCTCTCTTGGTGTTTGTTGCCCGGTGTCTTCTGGTGTGCCGCGAAGGGCGGATTCGCGCTGGTGTGTCGGCGTGGCTCGCCATGGACGGGCCGGCGCGCGAAGCGCGATTACGCGGCGCTTTTCACGCGGTCCGGCGAGAGCCCGAACTGGCGCGCGATGGAGGTGAATCGCTCCTGCCATTCCCATGTGCCGAAGACGTCGTGCACGTTCTGCAGGCAACTGAGCAGTTCGACCGTCGTGGGATCGTAGACGTTGATGCGTGCCCGCAGCAGTGCGCGTTTCAACGCGGCGACGCCGACATCCATGTAGGCGGGCGTTTCGTCGGACGACTTTCCGATGTAGCGCACGGGAATACCTTCCATGGCCGTCATGTAATCGCGCGGCTTGATGAAACTGCCCACAGGACAGCCTCCGCAGTAGCCCCGATAGGCGCCGCCTCCACGCGGCAGCAGCGCAGCGCGGCCCTGGCCGAATAGATGGCCAACAGCCTGATTGAAAATTTCCTGGTGCGTCAGGAAGTTCAGATTTGTCATTTGCTTGTTCCCTGCGCCGTGCGCCTGGCCATTGTTTGTGTGTAACGGGATGTGGTCAGTATCCCGCGATCGACACCGCGCAAAGCTTCGACGAAACGGACAAAAGTCCCTTAGTTCGACGCTTGGATGACGAGCCTCCGATTACGCGGCGCACACCGTCGCGACGGTCATAGTTATAGCGAGTTGTGGTACCGCAGATGAAGCGTTCGGTGAGGCGGCAAGCACGTGCTACGTGACGTTGCGGCAGTACAGATGCGTCGCCGCTGCCTGCAAGGCCTTGCAGGGCAGGCATTTGCCAGCATCGACGGAGCGCCTGTGAGGACTTTCCCGAATGTGGGCGTTCATCGGGCGAGAGTGTTGCGCAAACACCAAAGGCCTTGGCGCGGCATGTGAGGCACACACGCCTATACGCGGTTCTCTTCAAGTGCACGAGCGGCGGCGCGATCCGGATACAGTCCCGTGGGCCTGCTCGCGTTCACCCCGCCTTCTTCGTGCGCATTTTCTTGCCGAGCGCGGCGCAGGACGCGCGGCACGCACAGTTCCGCTGATGGTCGTTCACCATGCCCACGGCCTGCATGAACGCATAGCAGATGGTGGTGCCGACGAACTTGCAGCCGTAGCGTTTGAGCGCCTTGCTGAGCGCATCGGAGATATTGGTGGAAGCCGGCGCGTGGCCATAGGTCTCCCAGTCGTTCTGAACCGGAGTGTGATCCACGAACGACCACACGAAGTTCGCGAGCGAGCCGTGCTCGGCGCGAATCTGTTGTACGGCTCGCGCATTGACCACGACCGATTCGATCTTGGCGCGATTGCGCACGATCTCGGGGTTGGCGATCAGCGTCTCGATCTGCTTCGGCGTAAAGCGCGCCACCGCATCCACGTCGAACTGCGCAAACGCCTGGCGGTAGCCTTCGCGTTTGTTCAAAATCGTCGACCACGACAGCCCTGCCTGCGCGCCCTCCAGCACGAGCATTTCAAAGAGATGGCGGTCGTCCTGGGACGGCACGCCCCATTCGGTGTCGTGGTAATGCGCGAGCGCATCGCTTGTTGCCCAGTTGCATCGCTGTGTCACGTGGCGGCCTCCGTCCGTCTGCGCCGATCTCGCGGGGTTTGCGGATCGGGCGAACCAAGCATAGCGGATCGAGCCCGCAGCGCAACCCGGCCGTTCGGCCGATTGCCGGGACGTTTCGGAGCAGATAGTCTCTGCGGCACGGCTCGATATCGGGCTCAACCTGGCTTTGGCGAGCGGCTCTCGCGATGAACATGGAATCCACTCTCTATCTGGTTGGCGTCGACGGCGGCGGTACAGGCACGCGCGTCGTGCTCGGGAACGCGCAGGGCGTCGAGCTCGCGCAGGCGTCCAGCGGACCGTCAGGTCTCGGGCTGGGCATTGGGCTCGCGTGGCAAGCCATCGAGGCCGGCTGTCGCGATGCCTTCGCGGCGGCGAACCATCCGCTCGATTGGTCGCGTTGCGTGCTGGGCTGCGGTCTGGCCGGCGTCAACAATCGCGACTGGCTTGCCGCGTTTCATGCGCAGGCGCCGCAGGTGGCGGCACTCGCGGTAGAAAGCGATGCGTACACCACGTTGCTTGGTGCCCACGGTGGCGCGCCCGGGGTAGTGGTGGCGCTGGGCACCGGCAGTATCGCGGCTGTACTGGACGAGGCGGGCGCGTGCCGTATGGCCGGCGGTTATGGCTTTCCCTCCGGGGACGAGGCGGGCGGCGCGTGGCTGGGTCTGCACGCGATCAGTTACGCGCAGCACGCACTCGATGGGCGCGCGCCCGCCGACGCATTCGCTGCCGCATTGCTCGAAAAGGTGGGCGCGCACGATCGCGACAGTCTGATCGTATGGCTGTGCGAGGCCAACCAGACAGCCTATGCGCGTCTCGCGCCCATCGTGCTTGCGCATCGCACGCATCCCTTTGCTGCGAGTCTGCTTGCGCAGGCGGGCGAGGAAATCGGCAAGCTCATTGCGGCGCTCGATCCGTCGGGCAGTCTGCCGGTGGCGCTATCCGGTGGACTGGCCGGGCCGCTCGCGCAATGGGTGCCCAAAGCGTTTGGCATGCGCTTGCGCGCGCCGTTTGCCGATTCGGCCCGTGGTGCGCTGCGCCTCGCACAGCAGGAGGCGGCAAGGCTCGGTATGGCGTGAGCCCGGAGACGCCGGCGCAGATCGGGACGCTGAGCGGCGAGCGACCGGCGCCGCGCTCTGAGAACGCCGCCCCTCGGTGCTACCATTTTTGTTTTCCAAACTGCCGGACGTTTTTCATGTATCAGGTTATCGCCACCGATCTCGACGGAACCCTGCTCAACGCCGATCACCAGGTGGACCCGTTTACCGTGGAAACCGTGAACCGGCTGGAGGCTAAAGGATTGCAGTTCGTGATCGCGACCGGCCGGCACTATGCCGACGTGGCGGGTATCCGCGATGTGCTCGGCATCCGCTCCTATCTCATTACCTCCAACGGCGCGCGTGTGCACGCACCCGACGATACGGTGATTCACGCACGCGATCTGGATGCCGGTACAGTGCGACGCATCGTGCAGCCCGAAATCGTGGGCAAGCATGGACGTGTGATCGTGAGTCTTTTCGCCGACGACGCGTGGTTGATCGACCGCGAAGCGCCGAAGCTTCTGGCTTTTCACCAGGACTCCGGTTTCACGTATCAGGTGATGGACCTGACGGGCCACAGCGGCGAGGACATCGCCAAGGTGCTTTATGTCGGCGAGCCGGCGGATCTGGCCGAAATCGCCGCGCGTATCGAACGTGAATTTGGCGACGCCGTGTACGTCACCTATTCGCTGCCCGATTGCCTGGAAGTCATGGCCGCGGGCGTATCCAAAGGGCGCGCGCTTCAGGCTGTGCTGGCTCGCCTCACCGTTGATGCATCGCGTTGTGTCGCGTTCGGCGACAACCTGAACGACATCGATTTGCTAGAGACCGCGGGGCATCCGTTCATGATGAACAACGCCAATCCGAAGCTGATTGCCCGTCTGCCACACGTACCGCGTATCGGCAACAACTTCGAAGCTGGCGTTGCACACCATCTACGCAAGCTCTTCGAACTGGATGACGAACTGGCGTCGTAGGGAAGCGGCCGGCTGGGCGTCCGCAGCGCAAAAGGATCGGCAGCGACCAGCCATCAGTTGCGAAGAGGACCGAACAGCAGGACGGGGCAACAGATCAAGCTGCCGCGAGCGCGAAAGCGCATCGCACATGGCTCACGCTGCTCCGTCCTGTTCGAGACAATTCAGCACCGCTTACCCGCGCCAGCCCCATCCACGGCCGCGGTCGTGATCCCAGCCGCCGCGATCGCCGTCACGCCAGCCGTGGCCGTCGCGATCCCAGCCCCTGCGATCCCAGCCGCGATGATCCCAGTCGTCGTGCCAGCGCGGGCGTCCGTAATAGACAGGCTGTGGCGCGCTATAAACCGGTGCTGGTGCCACATAGGCAGGCGCGGGCTGCACATAGACGGGCGCCGGTGCGCCCAGCGAAAGGCCGATGCTGAGATCCGTGTGCGCTTCGGCGACACCGCACGCTCCAGCCGCGAGACCTGCTGCAACAAGCACTTGAGTGACGATGCGCTTCATGATTGTTCTCCTGTGACGCGACGTGTTTGTCGCACAGGTTCAATCTACGCGCGGCGAGCTGGGCGTTCTGCGACGAGATGTTACGGGGTGCAAGCGTACGTCGCGGTGTCGAATAGCAGGTCTATATCGAACCGACGATGTTCCGGGCGTGCGGGGTAGGGGCGAAAGTGCCGCGCTCCGCGGCGCAGCGCGGGGGCGTGGCGATGTGGTGACGCGTCGGCGATCGGGCCATAACCCACATTGTCTACGGCTGCCGTAAACCGGCCTTACATCTGTACCAATTCTTTAAATGCGATCGGATGTGGGCTTGCTGGTGCGCCCGAAAAGCAGCGCGGATGCCGGGCCAAGGCGTCCTCATGGTGCCGATGCCGCCGCAGAACCCGACGCGGACGACTGAACCGCATCACCGCCTGGCAGCGCCGCACAGGGGCAGTCGGTCGCCCTACCGTCCAGTCCCTCGTGGTCATGCTTGAAAGACGCCTGTGGTGAGCCATTGCGCCAGTCGAGTTTGAGAACGTAGATGCTGTCGAAATCGTTGCTCGCCCACTTCGGCACGTCCTTGGGATTGCCGCCATGCGCGGTCACCATCCGACGCACGAGCTGTTCGATGAGGCGGTGTTCCCACGCCACAACGACGGTCTTGTTGCGCCACGAGGGATCCACCAGCGTGTTGCCAAGCTGCTCGATCTGCGAATAACCGTAGGGCGTTTGAACCGGCATGCCGAAGGCGATTGCGGTGGGCTCGATGGTCGCGAGCGGGCGCACGTAATTCCATGCGCGTCCGTTGTCGTCTTTCTTTTCGCCGGGATCGGGCGCGTAGATGGCGTCCGGCTTGCCGAATTTGGCCGCGATGACGGCGGGTAATGCGAGCGCGCGGTTGAGGCCCTGGCAATTGAGTTGTCCGAGTCCTTCCGCAGGCTTTTCGCCGTGGCGCACGAACACGAGCGTCTCTACATCGCCCGACGCGGCCCATGCTGCGACAGGCACTATTGCCGCGCCAGCGGCGACGGCAAGGCATAACGCCATAGCGGCCAGAAAGGCGGTCGAACGGGGCATGGTGGGCACCAGAGGTCGGATCAAGGTCGAACGATTCTAGCAGCGCGATTCGGCACTTCTTTCAGCCTATTGGTGCCCGTCAGCGCCTGTGTATTCGCGACCACGACGAGCGCTGCCAACCGGAGCGGAAGAGCGGCGAAAAAGCAAACGGGCGCCGAAGCGCCCATTCATACACATAAGTTCAATCTGCCGCGAGAGCCCCTTGGCGCCTCGCTAAAGCCGCCTCGAGTCGCGGCTCACATGGCTTGGGTCACGCAGCCGAAGCAGCGGACACTGCCTGGCTTTCCGGCTTCTTGCCCGCCACGAGCGGATAAATCACGCCGGCAATCACGGCGCCGATGATCGGCGCCACCCAGAACAGCCAAAGCTGGCCGATGGCATCACCGCCGACGAACAGCGCGGGACCGGTCGAGCGTGCCGGATTCACCGACGTATTGGTGACCGGAATGGAAACAAGGTGAATGAGCGTGAGGCACAGGCCAATCGCGATCGGGGCGAAACCGGCCGGCGCGCGCGTGTCCGTAGCACCCAGAATCACGAAGAGGAAAAACGCCGTCATCACCACTTCACAGAGAAACGCGGCAGCGAGCGTGTAATGGCCCGGCGAGTGCTCGCCGTAGCCGTTGGTCGCGAAGCCGCTTGCGACAAGGTCGAAGCCTGGCTTGCCCAGCGCGATTTGCGACAACACGAATGCGGCCAGCACGGCGCCCACCACCTGTACCGCGATGTAGGGAATCACGTCCTTGGCGGGGAAGCGCCCGGCGACGGCAAGGCCGACGCTCACGGCCGGGTTCAGATGGCATCCCGAAATATGCCCGATAGCGTAGGCCATGGTCAGTACGGTGAGGCCGAAGGCGAGCGAAACGCCAACGAAACCGATGCCAAGGCCATGAACCGGACCTGCGAAATTGGCGGCGAGCACAGCGCTGCCGCAGCCGCCGAAGACCAGCCAGAAGGTGCCAATGAGTTCGGCCGCGAGTCGTTTGGAGAGGTGCATGGTGCGTGATCTCAAGTAAGGTCGATATGACGGCATCGCAAAATGCCAATGCCAAGTGCGCAGGGGATTCTACGGAGATTGCACGCTGCGGGATGTCAAGGATTGTAAATTCCAGAGAGAAAGCGTTTACTATTTTGCGGATGCCCTTCAGTAAATTTAACACTTGCCGATAACCAATAAATTATCTGACGATATCGGCGGTGCGGTATTATCGTGCATTGCGAATTCCCTTATTTGCGGTTAATCTGCCGCCAACCTGTTTCAAAGAAAAGGGAGAATGGAAATGTCGCAGTACGCAGAACTCAAGGCTCAGATCGCCCAGCTCCAGGCTCAGGCCGACGAGGCACGGCGAACTGAAGTGGCGGACGTGATTGCGTCGATTCGCCAGAAAATCACGGAATACGGCCTGACCGCGCAGGACCTGGGGTTCCCCACGGGCGCCCGCCGTGGCCGCCCGCCGAAGAAGGCACCCCTGCCGCCGCGGTACCAGGATCCGAAGACGGGCAGCACGTGGAGCGGTCGGGGCAAGCCGCCGAAGTGGATTGCCGGCAAAAATCGCGAGCGCTTCCTGATTACCCAGTAATTAGTGTGCGGCTGCGCACGCAGCGGATGGCATCCGGGCCGCTTCGCCTCTTCGGGCGGAGCGGCTTTTTCATGTTGTCATGCAACCGCGGCAATGAAAAAAGCCGTCCTTGATGGACGGCTTTTCATGAAATATCGACAATCTTTGTCATTTAACGCCAGGCAAACGATTCACTGCGGCAATCTCCCGGTATTTACATGACAGCCCAAGGCGGCGAGGGGCGGCAGCATTGCGCCGCCCGCAAGACTTCTTTTTGAACCGTAATATGCCGCAAGCTAAAAGACGGGAGCGCGCGGCTGCATTTGGGTATGCCGGCGGTCACGCCGGCCCGTCCCCTCAACCTGCCGCCACCCGCCGCAACACCGGCCGGCGCGTAGCCTCGAGCAAAGTAGCGTAGCTATCCAGGTAGTTCTGCGCCATCGTCTTCGACGTGAACCGGCGCTCGAACTGTTCGCGGATGGCATCGCGCGAAAGCTCGTCGATATGCGTCAACGCCGCCACGGCGCCCTGCACGTCCTCGACGATATAGCCCGTCAGTCCCTGGTCGATCACTTCGGGCACCGACCCGCGGTTGAACGCGATCACCGGCGTCCCGCAGGCCATCGACTCGATCATCACGAGGCCGAACGGCTCCGACCAGTCGATCGGGAACAGCAGCGCCTTCGCGCCGGAGAGAAACTCCGGCTTCTGCGCCTCGTTGATCTCACCGACGAACTCCACGTGCGCCTGCGAAAGCAGCGGCTCGATATCGCGCTTGAAATATTCCTCGTCGACCTTGTCGACTTTCGCCGCAATCTTCAGCGGCAGGCCGCTTTGGGCCGCAATCTTGATGGCCGTGTCGACGCGCTTTTCCGGGCAGATGCGCCCGAGAAACGCGAGGTACTCCGGCTTGCGATGCGCCTGCGGCGTCAGCAGCTGCGACGGCAGGCCGTGATAGACCGTGTTCAGCCAGTTCGCCTGCTTGAGCGGCTGGCGCTGCGAATCGGAAATCGAAACGACGGGCGCTTCGGAAAAGGCATCGAAAACGGGCTGCAATTCCGGCAGATCGAGCCGTCCGTGCAGCGTGGTCACGAACGGCGTATCGAGCGACGAGAACAGCGGGAACGGCAGGTAGTCGAGGTGAAAGTGCAGCACGTCGAACTCGTGTGCGACGCGGCGCACCTGCTCGAGCAGCAGCACATGCGGCGCCATGGCGTCGCGAATGGTCGGGTCGAGCCGCAGGGCGCGCGGCCACGCCGCTTCCAGCTTCGCGGAAGTCACCGAATCGCCGCTCGCAAAAAGCGTCACGTCGTGACCCAGTTCCACCAGGGCTTCGGTCAGATAGGACACGACACGCTCGGTGCCGCCATAGAGCTTCGGCGGAACGGCTTCATATAGCGGCGCGATTTGTGCGATTCGCATTCTGTGATCTCCTTGAGAGGGCGATTGTGCCGCGACAGTGTGCGTTCGCACGGCAAAGCAACCGGATAAAAGGGGATACAACGCAGGCGACACGGAGCAAAAAGCTTGCCGCGGTTGCTGGCGCAGGCCAGCCCGTGTCCGATGCAATGTCGGGTTATCCCTTAAGGCTCATTATCGGGATTGAGCCGCCCAATTCGAGGTATTTTGCATTCGCTTAATGTTGTTACAGCGCGAAATGGCGTCCCGGCCACCCCCGCGCGACGTCGGCAAACGCACGCACAACAAGGCACGAAGGGGCACCCGACAAGGCGCCGGCGCGCTCGCGTCCTGGCCGGCCGCTGTTACAACAGACGGATGTCCGGCCCATGAAAAATCTCTATAATTCGTGCGCCGCGCGCCGAAATTCCAACGCAAATTCGGCCAAAAATGCCTTTTGCATCTGCTTTATCTTCGCCTGACTCCCCAATCCTTTCCTAGCATTACCTTCCAGCCCGCGTGTAGGAAAAAATCTGACAGCATTTATGGAGTTTTCCGGCAAAGCGCCGGGGCGTCTGTCCGATTTCCGATCCATTTCCCTTTGGCCACAATGCTCCCACGACCATAAACGGGCCGTTCGCTCTGTATTGCGCAGAAGCGGGCGAGCAAACGTTTCCGCTAGAGGCCTGACCAGCCAGCTTCGATTTCGGGGGAACCATGAGCGCCACCACGACCAGTGACATGCTCACTGAGATCAAGGAAGTGAATCTGTCGTACCTGTTGCTCGCCCAGCGCCTGTTGCGCGAGGACAAACCGATGGGCATGTTCCGCATGGGCATCTCCGAGCAGCTCGCCGACGTTCTGGCCAACCTCTCGCTCGCGCAGACGGTGCGGCTGGCGGCCTCGAACCAGATGCTGTGCCGCTTCCGCTTCGACGACCACGCCATTCTTTCCTCGCTCGCCGACAAGGGCAAAACGCTTGCGCACGCGCAAACGCATTCCGCCATTCTGATGGCGGGCCAGCCGGTCGAGCAGATCGGTTGATGCGCGCTCCACGCGCGCACCACCCGCATACGGGACACGAGGCGCATGGCCTATAAGAGTGTGGTACTCGAGGTTCGCGAGATCACGCTCGCGATCGAGCTGATCGAGCTGGGCGCACGCCTTCAGTTGCTCGAAGCCGAGACAGGCCTGTCGCGCGACCGGCTCATCAAGCTCTACAAGGAGCTGAAGGGCGTCTCGCCCCCCAAGGGCATGCTGCCGTTCTCGACGGACTGGTTCATGACCTGGCAGCCCAACATCCACTCGTCGCTGTTCTACAACATCTACCGGTTCATGATTGACCACGGCGGCTGCGAGACCATCCAGTCCATCGTGAAGAGCTACCGGCTCTACCTCGAACACGTGCAGTTGCAGGGCGAAGAGCCGGTGCTGAGCCTCACGCGCGCGTGGACACTCGTGCGCTTCTTCGACTCGGGCATGCTCCAGACAACCGGTTGCGTGCGCTGCGGCGGGCATTTCGTCGCGCATGCGCACGATCCCCAGCAGGGCTTCGTCTGCGGCCTGTGCCAGCCGCCTTCACGCGCGGGCAAGACGAAAAAGCCGGCCATGGCGGCCGAAACCCCGCTGCTCGCCTCCTGAGCCAAAGCCCACCAGTCCTTACGCCGGTAAGGCTTTCGCGCCACGGCGCCTCAAGTTCGCGCCCAGTGACGCCGTAAAGCAGATACCGCCTGTCGCCCCCGACGGGCGGGCCGATGCACCGGTCAAGTGCATCGGCAGGTCAGCCTTGACTGGCGGCGCGCCCGGATCGCCCGGAAGCCGCCGCCGCCTCTGGGTTTACACCGGCGCGACGGTCCCCTTTTCCACCAAAGTTTTCCGCTGCACTGCCGTAAACCGGGTAAACGACGCGGCCAACGACGGCCTCGGTCGATTCTTGTGAGGGCTCGGCAGTGCTGATTTTCGTGGGAACACTCGTAACGCTGTTGTCCGTCTTCGGCGGCTACGCGCTGGAGGGCGGTCATCTGGCCGCGCTGGTGCAGCCGGTCGAAGTACTGATGATCGCGGGCGCCGGTTTCGGCGCGTTCATCCTCGGCAACGGCATCAAGACCATCAAGGCAACGGCACGCGTTATTCCGACCCTTTTCAAAGGGTCGAAATACAACAAAGACGTGTACATGGAGCTGATGGGCCTGCTTTACGTCCTGCTCGCCAAGGCGCGCAAGGAAGGCACGCTCACGCTCGAAGCCGACATCGACGATCCGGACAAGAGCCCGATCTTCACGCAATACCCGAAGATCCTGGCCGACCGCCACATCGTGGAATTCCTGACCGATTACCTGCGCCTCATGGTGGGCGGCAACATGAACGCTTTCGAGATCGAAAGCCTCATGGACGAGGAGATCGAAACGCATCACTCCGAAGGCGAGGCGCCCGCGCATGCGCTCGCGAAGGTGGGCGACGCCATGCCCGCGTTCGGTATCGTGGCCGCGGTGATGGGCGTGGTGCACACCATGGCCTCCGCCGACAAGCCGCCTGCGGTGCTGGGCGAGATGATCGCGCAGGCGCTTGTCGGTACGTTCCTCGGCATTCTGCTTTCGTACGGTCTGATCGGCCCGCTCGCGAGCCTCGCGGAGCAGCGCGTGACCGAGTCTACGAAGATGTTCCAGTGCATCAAGGTGACGATTCTCGCGAGCCTGAACGGCTACGCCCCGGCCATTGCCGTGGAGTTCGGCCGCAAGGTGCTTTTCTCCACCGAGCGTCCCTCGTTCGCCGAGCTCGAAGAGCACGTGCGTCGCGTGAAGGCGAAGTAACCAGGGCGCGCCGGAGCATCCAATGAGCAAGGACAAGGACCGCGCCATCGTCGTCAAGCGTGCTGCCCCCGCGAAGAAGGGGCATCACGGCGGCGCGTGGAAGCTCGCCTACGCGGACTTCATGACCGCGATGATGGCGTTCTTCCTGCTGATGTGGCTGCTGAGTTCGGCGTCCACCACGCAGCTGAAGGGCATTGCCGAGTATTTCAACCAGCCGCTCAAGATCACGCTCTGGGGCGGTGACCGCAGCGCGGAGGACTCGAGCATCCTGCGCGGCGGCGGCCGCGACATCTCGACGGACCAGCAAGGCATTACGCGCATGAGCGACGGCTCGACGTCGCGCGCGCAGCATAGCCAGCCGCACGCCGAAGACCAGACCATGAAGCAGCTGCAAGGCGAGCTGGAGCGCCGCGAGCAGGCTCGTCTGCACGACCTGCAGGTGAAGCTGATGGCCGCCATCGAGGCGAACCCGGTGCTGCGCCAGTTCAAGCAGCAGATTCGCATCGACTCGACGCTCACGGGCCTGCGCATCGAGATCGTGGATACCCAGAAGCGGCCGATGTTCGCGACCGCGAGCGACGAGGTCGAGCCGTACATGCGCGACATCCTGCGCGAAATCGGCAAGACCTTGAACGACGTGCCGAACCGCCTCGTCGTGCAGGGCCACACCGACGCCGTGCCGTACGCGGGCGGCGAGAAGGGCTACAGCAACTGGGAGCTTTCGGCGGACCGCGCGAACGCGTCGCGCCGCGAGCTGATTGCAGGCGGCATGGACGAATCGAAGGTGCTGCGCGTGCTCGGCCTCGCCTCCACGCAGAACCTGGTGAAGGACGATCCGCTCGCGCCGGAAAACCGCCGTATCAGCATCATCGTGCTCAACAAGAAGTCGGAAGAGGCGCTGATGCGCGACGACACGACCACGACGACGCTCTCGGACGACGCCGCGGGCTCAGGCCGGCAGCTGATTCCGAAGATCGCGCCGGATGCGGCGCCGGCACCGGTGCAGGCGCGGCCGCAGCCGCCGCTGATACAGGGGCAGCAGCCGGCGCAGCAGTAACGGACGCAGACGCAGGAACAGGCAGGAACAAGCAGGAACAAGCGGGCACAAGCAGGAACAAGCGCAGCAACACGAACAGGCAGGGCAGTGAGGACTTCATGATCAGGAACATTCTGGCGATCGACGATTCGGCCGCGATGCGGCAAATCATCTCCGCCACGCTGACGGCGGCCGGCTATGAGGTCACGGTGGCGTCGGATGGTGAAGAAGGGCTCGAAAACGCGCTGGCGGTCCAGTTCGACCTTGTGCTCACGGACCAGCACATGCCGCGCGTGAGCGGTCTCGACCTGATCGGGCGGCTACGCAGGAATCCGGCGTATCAGACCACGCCGATCCTGCTGCTGACGACCGAAGACAGCGAGCCGTTCAAAGACGCGGCGCGCGCGGCGGGCGCGACGGGCTGGATCGAAAAGCCCGTGGACCCGGACCTGCTCACGGACCTCGTCGCGTCGCTGTCGGAGCAGGAAGCGTCCTGACGCGAACGGCCCGGCCGGGAAGGGTTGGGGCCGGCCAACAGACAGCAACAGACAGCAACAGACGGCATACGAAGCACAGACCAGATATTTCGCGGTGACCCAGGCATGACACTCGACATCACACAGTTCTATCAGACGTTCTTCGACGAAGCGGACGAACTGCTCGCGCAGATGGAGCAGCTGTTGCTCAATCTGGACATCGGCCGGCCCGACCCCGAAGACCTCGCAGCGATTTTCCGCGCGGCGCACTCCATCAAGGGCGGTGCGGCCACGTTCGGTTTCACGGCGCTCACCGAAACCACGCACATTCTCGAATCGCTGCTGGATCGCGCGCGCAACAACGAACTCGTGCTGCGCAAGGACATGATCGACACGTTCCTCGAAACGAAGGACGTGCTCTCGGGCCAGCTCGCCGACTACCGCGCGAGCGCCGAACCGGACGCCGCCGCGGCAGCCGCCGTGCGCGCGAAGCTGGAGCGGCTCTACGCCGAAAGCCGCGGCACGCCCGCGCCCGAAGCGGCGCAGCCTGCCGCAGCGGCACCGGCACCTGCGCCGGCAGCGCCCGCACCCGCACCGCAAGTCGCGGCGGCCGAACCGGCCGCGAGCGGGCCTGGGTCGGCCAACGGCGTGCCCGACCACGTTGTCGATGAAGCCATTCAAGCCGCACCGTCGAGCGCAGGCGCAGCCGCCGGCGCCGGCGCCGACGCGGCAGAAGGACCCCACCTGAAAATTACGCTACGGGGCGTAGGGGAAAAGGACCAGGAACTGCTCGTCGAAGAACTGGGCAACCTCGGTCACATTGCCGGACAGGTAAAAGAAGGAAACGACCTCACACTGTGGGTCGACACCGACGTACCGTCCGACGACATCGTTGCCGTGTGCTGTTTCGTGATCGACGAAAGTCAGATCTCGATTGGCCGCGGCTCCGCGCCGGGACAGGGCGAACAGCAGGGCGAACCTGGAACGCCTGCCGCTGCCGCTCATGAACCGGCGTTGCCGGCGGCGGCCGCCACGCAACCCGTTGCGCCGCCGCCCGCCACTTCTTCGAATCAAACCGATGCCGCAGCGAGCGCGCCGGCGAGCCAGCCGGCCGCGCCCGCAGCATCGGCACCCGCTGCTGTTCCCGCGCCGGCACCGGCCGCCGCGCCGGCCGAGCACGCTGCGGCGGCCAACAAGCCTGCCGCCGCCACGGCCGAAGAGCGCAAGGCGCGCCCCGCCGCCGCCGCTGCGGGCAGTGAAGGCAGCTCCATCCGCGTGGGCGTCGAGAAGGTCGACCAGCTCATCAACCTCGTCGGCGAACTCGTCATTACGCAGGCCATGCTGGCCGAAACCACCAGCACGTTCGACCCGGCGCTGCACGACCGGCTCTTCAACGGCATGGCGCAGCTCGAACGCAATGCGCGCGACCTGCAGGAAGCGGTGATGTCCATCCGCATGATGCCGATGGACTACGTGTTCAGCCGCTTCCCGCGTCTCGTGCGCGACCTCGCCTCGAAGCTCGGCAAGGAAGTGGAACTGGTCACGTTCGGTCAGGCCACGGAACTCGACAAGAGCCTGATCGAGCGCATCATCGACCCGCTCACGCACCTCGTGCGCAACAGCCTCGACCACGGCATCGAAACGGTGGAAGCGCGCCGCGCCGCGGGCAAGGACGGCACGGGCCAGCTCGTGCTCTCCGCCGCGCACCACGGCGGCAACATCGTGATCGAGGTGAGCGACGACGGCGCCGGCCTGCGCCGCGACAAGATTCTCGCGAAGGCGGTCAAGCAAGGCCTGCCCGTCTCCGACACGATGAGCGACGACGAGGTCTGGCAACTCATCTTCATGCCGGGCTTCTCCACCGCCGAGCAGGTCACCGATGTCTCGGGCCGCGGCGTGGGCATGGACGTCGTGAAGCGAAACATCCAGGCCATGGGCGGCCACGTCGAGATCACCTCGCACGCGGGCAAGGGCACGACCACACGCATCGTGCTGCCGCTCACGCTCGCCATTCTCGACGGCATGTCGGTGAAGGTGGGCAACGAGATCTTCATCCTGCCGCTCAACTTCGTGATGGAGTCGCTCCAGCCGCGCAACGAAGACATCTACACGGTCGCCAACGGCGAGCGCGTGGTGCGCGTGCGCGGCGAGTACCTGCCGCTCGTGGCGCTGCACGAAGTGTTCTCGGTGGAAGGCGCGCGTACGGATCCGACGCAGGGCATCGTCACCATTCTGGAGACGGAAGGCCGGCGCTTCGCGATGCTGATCGACGAACTGGTCGGCCAGCAGCAGGTGGTGGTGAAGAACCTCGAAACGAACTACCGCAAGGTGCACGGCATTTCCGCCGCGACCATTCTGGGCGACGGCAGTGTCGCCCTGATCGTGGACGTGGCGGCATTGAACCGCGAGACGCGCGCCGCGCACGGTTCGCTCGCGGCGCTCGCATAAGCAGACCTATTAACTGAACCTTTTCCCAACCGTTTGGGGGCTAACGTGGCAGAAGTCCAATCCATCCAGAACAGCGGCGCGGGCGGCGGCGCCCTCGCGCATCGCCGCGACGCGCAGCAGGCCGAGGCGGGCGGTCAGGAATTCCTCGTCTTCACGCTGGGCGCGGAAGAGTACGGCATCGACATCCTGAAGGTGCAGGAAATTCGCGGCTACGAAAGCGTGACGCGCATCGCGAACGCGCCCGACTTCATCAAGGGCGTGATCAACCTGCGCGGCATCATCGTGCCGATCGTGGACATGCGCATCAAGTTCCACCTGGGCCGCGTCGAGTACGACCACCAGACCGTGGTGATCATCCTGAACGTCGCGCATCGCGTGGTGGGCATGGTGGTGGACGGCGTCTCCGACGTGCTCACGCTCCAGACCGACCAGATCATGCCGGCGCCGGAATTCGGCGCGACGCTCACGACCGAATACCTCACGGGCCTTGGCACCGTGGACGGCCGCATGCTGATCCTGATGGACATCGAAAAGCTGATGACGAGCCGCGAAATGGCGCTCATCGAAGCGCTGGGCGTATAAGCCGGGCGCATTAAAAGTTACGCCGGGGGGCGCAGTCGGCGGTGACGGATGCCTGCGGGCTCGCAGCAGGCGGGCGTTCGTTGCCTGACCGGGGAAAAGCAGTGAAAAAGGGTGCAAGCCGCCAGAACGCAGTTCATGAGAAGCGGCGCAACGCCCACATGGAATGAACGGGGTATGGACACGCGCACGTGCGCGCACGGTTTTCAGGCAGGGCAACTGCAGCTCAGGCAAGGAGTATGACGATGTTGCAGAAGTGGTCGATCCGCACGACCTTGACGGTGGTCGGACTCATTCTGGTCGCGCTGACCCTGGTGGTGGGCGCGCTGGGGCTCGTCGCGCTTTCGCGCGCGAACGGCTCCATCGAAACGATCGCGCACGGCGACCTCGTGGCCATTCGCGCGCTGAACGATGCGTCTTCATTGATGCTGCGCACGCGCGTGGCGATCGACCGCGTCAGCACGCTGACGGCGGGCGGCAACACGGACGAAGCGAAGAAGGTGCTGGACCGTGCCCAGGAGCTGTACGGCAAGTCCAACGAAAACTGGAAGACATTCCTCGATACGCCGAAGGCCGGCATCGAACAGGCAACGCTCGACGAACTCGCCACCAAGCGCACGTCGCTGCTGCGTGACGGCGTGGACGCCGAATTCGCCGCGCTGCGCGCAAGCGACCTCAACGCGTACCACGCCATTGCCGACACGAAGATCAGCCCGATGTTCGTCTCCTACGACAACACGGCCGCGCAGATCGTGAAGGCGCTTCAGGACCACGCCGAGAACCAGCAGGCGGGTGCGCAATCGCAGATCAGCCTGATGCAGACGCTGATCGGCGCGGTAATCGCGGTGGCGCTCGTGATGGTGGTGGCGATTCGCCTGATGCTGCGCGGCCTCATCGTGCAGCCGCTCGCCGACGCCGTGAACTGCTTCGAGCGCATGGCCTCGGGCGACCTCACGCAGCCCGTTGAAGTGCGCAGCGACAACGAAATCGGCCGGCTCTTCGGCAGCATTCGCCGCATGCAGGACAGCCTCACGACGATGGTGAAGTCCGTGCATACGAGCACCGAATCCATCGACACCGGCGCGCGCGAAATCGCGATGGGCAATACGGACCTCTCGCAGCGCACCGAGCAGCAGGCGGCCTCGCTGCAGGAAACGGCGTCCAGCATGGAACAGCTCACCGGCACGGTGAAGCAGAACGCCGAGAACGCGCGCCAGGCGAGCCAGCTTGCCGTGAACGCGTCGGACATCGCCACGCGCGGCGGCGAAGTGGTGAGCCAGGTGGTTCACACCATGCAGGACATCGCGACGAGTTCGAGCAAGGTGGTGGACATCATCGGCGTGATCGAAGGCATTGCGTTCCAGACCAACATCCTCGCGTTGAACGCGGCGGTGGAAGCCGCACGCGCCGGCGAGCAGGGCCGCGGCTTCGCAGTGGTGGCGGGCGAAGTGCGCAGCCTCGCGCAGCGCAGCGCGAGCGCCGCCAAGGAAATCAAGGAACTCATCAGCGACGCGGCCGGGAAGGTGGATAGCGGCTCTGAACTGGTGGGCCGCGCGGGCACCACGATGGACGAAATCCTGCAGGCCGTGCGCCGCGTGACGGACATCATGGGCGAGATCAGCGCCGCGTCCGAAGAGCAGTCGAGCGGCATCGAACAGGTGAACCGCGCCGTCGTGCAGATGGATACGGTCACGCAGCAGAACGCGGCGCTCGTGGAGCAGGCCGCAGCCGCGGCGGCATCGCTCGAAGAACAGACGCGCCAGCTTCAGACCGTAGTGGGCGGCTGGCACGTGACGGGCGGCCAGCGCCAGCAGGCGTCGTACAGCGCGCGGCCGGCAGCGGCCGTGACGTCGGCGAAGGGTTCGAACACGAGCGGCGCGTTGGCGACGTCGGCGAAGGCTGTATCGACGAAGGCAAAGGCTGTGACGACGTCCGCGACGGCGACGACGTCGCGCCCGGCGACGAGCAAACGTAACGCGGCGGCATTGGCGGCGGCATTGGCAGCAGATAAGGCAGCAGACAAGCCCGCAGCGGTCGAAGCGCATGGCGCAGCCGCGGCAGGCGAAGTCGCAACCGAGGCCGCAATCGAGGCCGCGACTGAAGCCCGGAGCAGCGCAGCCGGCAGCGCGACCCGCGCCGTCACGGCCCGCGCTACCCGCGCAGCTGCCGCACCGGCCGCCAAAGCGGCGCTGGCGCCTCGCGCCGAGCCGCTCTTGAGACCGAAGACAGGTGCATCCGCCGCCGCGTCGCGCGCAAGCGAGACGAGCGCCTCGGATGCGGATTGGGAAACTTTCTAGCAGGCATGCTGCGTTGCAGGCAATTCACCAGTAGTTGCAGGCAACTGCAAGGCATGTCCCCACGAACGTGAACAGGCGCAATGCCTTGCATGACAGGCACGAAACATCATGATGGCAAGGCGCACACCACAGTCCGCACAGCCCGATCTGTCTGACCGGCAGAAAATGGGCGAGCCCGGTCGGGACTTCGAGTTCACGTCGGCGGATTTCGCACGCATTCGCGAGCTGATTCACCGCCGTGCGGGCATTTCGCTCTCGGACCACAAGCGCGACATGGCGTACAGCCGCCTCGCGCGGCGTCTGCGGGCGCTCGGGCTCGACACGTTTCGCGACTATCTCGACCGGCTGGAAGCCACCAACGATCCGGCCGAGTGGGAAGCGTTCACGAACGCGCTCACCACGAACCTCACGGCATTCTTCCGCGAGGCGCATCACTTCCCGATCCTCGCGGACTTCGTGAAGCGCCGCCAGCAGCCCGTTTCGGTGTGGTGCTCGGCGGCGTCCACGGGCGAGGAGCCGTATTCGATCGCGATGACGCTCGTGGAAGCGCTCGGCGAGCAGGCCGCGCGCCACGCCACCATCCTTGCCACGGACCTGGACACCCAGGTGCTCGCCAAAGGCGAGGCCGGCGTCTACGCGTTCGACCAGGTGAAGCATCTTTCGCAGGAGCGCCTGAAGCGCTTCTTCCTGAAGGGCACCGGCGCGCACGCGGGGCTCGTGAAGGTGCGGCCCGAACTGCGCGCGATGATCCGCTTCGAACAGCTCAATCTGACGGATGCCGACTACGGCTTGCGTACGCAGTTCGACGCGATCTTCTGCCGCAACGTCATGATCTATTTCGACAAGCCGACGCAGTCGCAGGTGCTTTCGCGCTTCGAGCCGCTCGTCAAGCCGGGCGGGCTGCTGTTTGCCGGCCACTCGGAGAACTTCACCTACGTCACGCAGGCGTTCCGCCTGCGCGGCCAGACGGTCTACGAACTCACGCGCGACAGCGCCGACCACGCGCGCAGCAGCGCGCGCGCCGGCACCGCGGCAACGAGCGGAGCGATCGCATGAGCACGACCTTGCCGGTTGCCACCAACCTCTACTACGACAACCACTTTCAGCGCCCCGGCGTGAAGCTGCTGCCGAACGAGTTCTACATGACGAGCGAAGACATGGTGCTTGTCACGGTGCTGGGCTCGTGCGTGGCGGCGTGCATTCGCGACCGCACCGCGGGCATCGGCGGCATGAACCATTTCATGCTGCCCGACGACGGCGCGGATGCCGGGCACGCCGCGTCGGACTCCATGCGCTACGGCGCGTACGCGATGGAAGTGCTCATCAACGAGATGATCAAGGCGGGCGGCCGGCGCGAGCGGTTCGAGGCGAAAGTGTTCGGCGGCGCCGCAGTGCTGGCGGGCATGACCACCATCAACATCGGCGACCGCAACTCCGAGTTCGTGCGCCGCTACCTCGCGCTGGAAAAAATTCCCATCGTGGCCGAAGACCTGCAGGGAGAGCATCCGCGCAAGGTGGCGTTCCTGCCGCGCACGGGCCAGGTCATGGTGAAGAAGTTGCGCCTGCAGCAGGACCCGAGTGTGGCCGAGCGCGAACAGGCGCTCGCGCGGCATACCGCCGAAGCCCGCGCCGAGCGCCTCGCCAGAGCGCGCGCCCACATGGAACTCTTCGCCGGCGCACAGACGGGCGCCGCACGTCCCGACCTGCCGCGGGCCGGCCCCGCCGGTGCGCCTGCGCGCCCGGGCGGCGCCGCGAAGCCGCGCATCGAGCTGTTCGGTGCGCGCCCCCGCCCCAACAACCAGGACAACAACGCCAAGACAGTAGAGGAGGCGTGACAGCTGTGCAAAAGATCAAGGTTTTGTGTGTGGACGACTCAGCGCTGATCCGCAGCCTGATGACGGAAATCATCAACAGCCAGCCGGACATGACGGTGGTGGCGACGGCGCCGGATCCGCTCGTCGCGCGCGAGCTCATCAAGCAGCACAACCCCGACGTGCTCACGCTCGACGTGGAAATGCCGCGCATGGACGGTCTCGACTTCCTCGAGAAGCTGATGCGTCTGCGGCCCATGCCGGTGGTGATGGTGTCGTCGCTGACCGAGCGCGGCTCGGAAATCACGCTGCGCGCGCTCGAACTGGGCGCCGTGGACTTCGTGACCAAGCCGAAGGTGGGCATTCGCGACGGCATGCTCGAATATTCCGAGAAGCTCGCCGACAAGATTCGCGCAGCAGCCCGCGCGCGGGTTCGCCAGGCCGCGCCCGCGCACGTCGCGGCGGCGGCTGCGGCGGCAGGTGCCGGCGCGGCGGCGCCGCTCATCAACAATCCGCTCGTGAGTACGGAAAAGCTCATCATCGTGGGCGCCTCCACGGGCGGTACCGAAGCCATTCGCGAAGTGCTCGTGCCGCTGCCGCCGGACGCCCCCGCGGTGCTGATCGCGCAGCACATGCCGCCCGGTTTCACAAAATCTTTTGCGCAACGGCTCAATGGTTTGTGCCGGATTACCGTTAAAGAGGCTGAGCACGGCGAACGCGTGCTGCCGGGCCATGCTTATATCGCGCCGGGCCACGCGCACCTGCTGCTCGCGCGTAGCGGCGCGAACTACATCGCCCATCTGTCCGACGACCCGCCGGTGAACCGGCACCGTCCGTCGGTGGACGTGCTGTTCCGCTCCGCGGCCCAGCATGCGGGCAAGAACGCGATCGGCGTGATCCTGACCGGCATGGGCCGCGACGGCGCGGCGGGGCTGCTCGAAATGCGCAAGGCGGGTGCTTACACGCTCGCCCAGGACGAAGCGAGCTGCGTCGTGTTTGGCATGCCGCGCGAGGCTATTGCGATGGGCGCCGCCGACGAGATCGCGCCGCTTGCCGACATGAGCCGCCGCGTGATGGCACGCCTTGCGTTGATGGGCGACCGCGTGCAGCGCGTATGATGCCGTTCGGCTGCGACGCGAACGGGCGCGCGCACGCCGCACACACAATTTGCACAGAGGAACCAAGATGGATAAGGGAATGAAAATTCTGGTGGTGGACGACTTTCCGACGATGCGCCGGATTGTCCGCAACCTGTTGAAGGAACTGGGCTACGCCAACGTCGACGAGGCGGAAGACGGCGCGGCCGGGCTGTCGCGCCTGCGCGGCGGCGGCTACGACTTCGTGATCTCGGACTGGAACATGCCGAACCTGGACGGTCTCGCCATGCTCAAGGAGATCCGCGCCGACGCGAGCCTCTCGCACCTGCCGGTGCTGATGGTGACGGCCGAGTCGAAGAAGGAAAACATCATCGCGGCAGCGCAGGCAGGCGCCAGCGGCTACGTGGTGAAGCCCTTCACGGCGGCTACGCTCGACGAGAAGCTCAACAAGATCCTCGAAAAGATGGCGAAAGCCGGGAGCTGACGTGAACCAGCCGACCAGTGCGCAAGCCGCCATGCCGCGCGAGGGCGGCCAGGAGGACGCGGGAGAATTCGCGACCGACCGCATTCTTGCCCGCATCGGACAATTGACGCGCACGCTGCGCGACTCGATGCGAGAACTCGGGCTCGACAAGCACGTGGAACGCGCCGCCGAAGCCGTGCCGGACGCCCGCGACCGCCTCAAGTACGTGGTCGCGATGACCGAGCAGGCCGCCGAGCGCGCGCTCAACGCCATCGAAATCGCCAAGCCGTTGCAGGAGCGCCTCGAGCGCGACGCCGGCGCGCTCAACGAGCGCTGGGCGCGGTGGTACGAAGCGCCGCTCGGCCGCGACGAGGTGCGCACGCTCGTGGACGACACGCGCGCGTTCATCACCACGGTGCCCGACGCTACTTCGGCGACCAGCCAGCAGCTGCTCGAAATCATGCTCGCCCAGGACTTTCAGGATCTGACGGGCCAGGTGATCAAGAAGATCATGGACGTGGTCTACGTGATCGAGCAGCAATTGCTGGGCGTGCTCGTGGAGAACATCGCACCGGAGCGCCGGGAACAGTTCGCGGCCACGGCTGCGGCGCTGGCCGCCGCGGAGTCGTCGACCGGCAGCCCCGAAGGGTTGCTCAACGGCCCGCAGATCAATCCCGAAGGCAAGGCCGACGTCATGCAGGACCAGTCGCAAGTGGACGACCTGCTCGCGAGCCTGGGCTTCTAGTCCGCTTTCACGTCCCCTCGTAGCCGGACCTTCGGCCGGGTCAGGCCGGTTCCCGACCGGCTTCCGTTCTCTCCCGTTCCTCCTTCCCGCAAGCCGGGGCGGCCGCCTGTGCGGCACGCCCCGTGCTTCGCTTGCACGGCCTTGAGCGCGGACGGTGCGTTTGGCCGCCCGTCCCAAGCGCAGGCATACTACGCCGTAAGCCCGGCCCCGCGCGGCGCTCATGCCGCAGCGCATCGCCCGCCGCCCGGCGCGGGACCGAGGCCGCCGCGGCACAGCGTCGTCTGTCTGGCCGGCGTTGCGCCCCCTCATCACAGCGGCCACCCTGGCCGTGCATCGGGAGGACTATGAGCGCGCTGAACCGAATCCGAATGACGCGCGGCGTCGCAGCGACGTCGCTCGCGCTTGGCTGGCTCGTCGCCAGCACGAACGCCTTTGCGGGCCTGGGCGCGGCGCCCATGACGACGCCCGCGGGCGCCGCCGTAACGGGCGTAACGACACGCTCGCCCGGCGCGGGCGCCGCCTCTACCTCCACCGTCGCACGCGCCGCGACGCAGGCTTCGTCGTCGGGCATGGCGGCCAGCAGCGGCACCGCCGCTTCCACCTCCTACACCGTGCGCGAGACGAGGCTTGCCAGCGGCACCGTGGTGCGCGAGTACGTCGGGCAAGACGGCACCGTGTTCGGCGTGGCATGGCAGGGCCAGCAGATGCCCGACCTCTCGGCGCTGCTCGGCACGTATTTCCCGCAGTACATAGCGGGCCTCAAGGCGAACCGGGCGGCGGGCGCCGTGCGCGGCCCGGCCGCGGTGGAACAGAGCGGCCTCGTCGTGCATTCGGGCGGCCACATGGGCGCGTTCTCGGGCGAGGCGTGGCTGCCGCAGGCGCTGCCCGCAGGCGTGAGCACGTCCGACATCCAGTGAAAATGAGGCATAAGCAGGTTCAAGCAGATTCAAGCAGGCCATCGAGCCAGGGAGACATAACGTGCGCATCGGACTTCGCAGCGGATTCGCCGGGCAGGTCGCGGCCCGGTTCGTCAAATGGGGGCAGGTGGCCACGTTCGTCGTGGCGGCAGGCATCGTCGCGGCTTGCGGAGGTGGCGGCGGAGGCGGTGGTGGAGGGGGCGGAGGCGGCACGCCGAGCGCGGCCAACACCGTGCCCGTCACCGTGGACCGCGGGCTCTTCGGCGTGGTCAACATTCCCAGCGTGAGCGTGACGATCTGCGTGCCGGGCACCTCGACGTGCCAGACCATCGATCACGTGCAGCTCGACACCGCGTCCTACGGGCTTCGCGTGGTCAACACGGCGCTCAATTCCACGATGCTCGCCCAGTTGCAGCAGGCGAGCGTGGGCGGCCAGCCGCTTGCCGAATGCCCGCACTTCGCCGACGGCTACACCTGGGGCTCCATCCGCAACGCCGACGTCAAGCTGGGCGGCGAGGCGGCCGGCAACATCCCGATCCAGGTGATTGGCGACATGGGCAGCGGCACGGTTCCGCAGGCGTGCCAGAACTTCGGCGTGGGCAACAACACGGCGCAGGATCTGGGCGCGAACGGCATTCTCGGCGTGGGTGTGGCGCCCGCGGATTGCGGCGCCACCTGCGTCGGCTCGGCGGCGAGCAGCAATTACTACACGTGCCCAGGCGGTTTGACCTCGACCACCTGCACCGCGACCGCCGTGCAGATCTCGCAGCAGGTCGCCAACCCCGTGCCGCACTTCGCCACGGACAACAACGGCTTGATTCTGGAACTGCCGCAGATCTCGGACTCGGGCCAGGCGTCGGCGAGCGGCACGCTCGTGTTCGGCATCGGCACGTCGGCCAACAACACGATGACGGCCTCGCAGCAGTTCCAGACCACGCAGTGGGGCGACCTGGTGGGCAGCACGTTCAACGGCGCAACGGTGACGGCGTTCCTCGATTCGGGCTCGAACGGGCTCTTCTTCGAGGACAGCGCGTTGCAGCAGTGCGGCAGCAACTTCCAGGGCTTCTACTGCCCGTCGTCAACGCAGACGCTCAACGCCACGCTGCTAGGCGCCAACGGCGCGAAGGCCACGGTGAGCTTCAACGTGGCGAGCGCCTCCGCGCTGTTCGGCAACGGCAGCAACTTCGCCTTCAACGACCTGGCGGGCACGATCGGTTCGTCCACGACGCTGGACCTGGGCTTGCCGTTCCACTTCGGCCGCAACGTCTTCGTGGGCATGGACCGCACAGGCTCGGGCGGCTCGGCGCCGTTCGTGGCCTTCTAGTCCAACGGGCCGCTGGCCGGGTCGCCGCGCAGGCGGCCCGGCCACTCGGGCGGCCAGCCTGGGGGGCTTACAGCCTGAGCGCCCGCCTGCGGCGGCTTACCGGGCGGCCGAAGCCGCCCGCTCAAGCCGCTCCGCTCGAAGCAGCCCGCCCAAAGCAGCCCGCCCAAAGCAGGCCGCCCAAGCAGGCCGCCCAAAGCCGCCCCGCCCAAAGCCGCCGCCCAAGCCGCCCGCCCAAAGCCGCCCCACCCAAAGCCGCCCCCGCCACCGCAGGCTCCCCGCCAAAGGCACTCCGCCGTAACAACCGCACGCGCCCACCTCGCCTCATCCGCCGAAATACCCCCGTTTCTCCGTCTTTATCCGTCGATCGTCCATTGCGCAGCGCGGGAATAATCGCTCTCACTGAAAAAGGGCATTGCGCCGCGATCGACTGGAGAACCTGTGGCAGAGGACAGCGACCTCGAAAAAACCGAATCAGCCACTCCCAGGCGCCTCGAAAAGGCGCGTGAGGAAGGGCAGGTGGCGCGTTCGCGCGAGCTCGCGACGTTCGCGCTGCTTTCGGCGGGGTTCTTCGGCGTCTGGGCGATGTCCGGGCCTATCGGCCAGCATTTCCAGACCATTCTGCGCAGCTCGCTCACCTTCGACCACGCCACCGCCTTCGACACCGGCCGCATGCTGGTGGGCGCGGGCGGCGTGGTCCGCGAGGCCGCCTGGGTGCTGCTGCCGGTGCTCGGCCTGACGGGCCTGGCTGCGCTGCTTGCGCCCATGGCGCTGGGCGGCTGGCTCTTTTCCACCCAGTCGATCGGCGCGAATTTCAGCCGGCTCGACCCCGTGGCGGGCCTCGGCCGCATCTTCTCGATCAACGGACCGATCCAGCTCGGCATGTCGCTCGCGAAGACGGCGGTGGTGGGGCTGATTGGCGGCGTCGCGATCTGGCGCCATAAGGACGACATCCTCGCGCTCGCCACCCAGCCGCTCTTGACGGCATTCGCCAACGCCACGCACTTGGTGGCCGTCTGTTGCGCGATGACGGTGGCCGGCATGTTCGTGGTCGCGGCGCTCGACGTGCCGTACCAGATGTGGAGCTACCACAAGAAGCTGCGCATGACGAAGGAAGAGGTGAAGCGCGAGCACCGCGAAAGCGAGGGCGATCCGCACGTGAAGGCGCGCATCCGTTCGCAGCAGCGCGCCATGGCCCGCCGCCGCATGATGAGCGAGGTGCCCAAGGCCGACGTGGTGGTGACCAACCCGACGCACTTCGCCGTGGCGCTCCAGTACACGGACGGCGAGATGCGCGCGCCGAAGGTGATCGCCAAGGGCGTGAACCTGGTGGCGGCGCGTATCCGCGAAATCGCCACGGAAAACAACGTGCCGCTGCTCGAAGCGCCGCCGCTTGCGCGTGCGCTCTATCACAACGTGGATCTGAACCGCGAGATTCCGGGCCCGCTTTATGGCGCGGTGGCCGAGGTGCTCGCGTGGGTTTATCAGCTGCGCCGCTTCAAGACCGAAGGCGGCGAGGCGCCCGTCGCGCCCACCGAATTCGACGTGCCGCCCGAACTCGACAAGGGCGGCGTTTCCGACGAAGACGCCGCCGAGGAAGCCGCCGAAACGCTTTCGGGCGAAGGCGACGGCGAAGGCTCACCGGGCGCCCCGTCCGGCGGCCGCAACAAACGTGGTAACGAAGGAGCTTCTGCATGAACGCCCGCACTGGTTTGCTCGCGCGACGCCCCGACGTGCTTCAGGGCACGAACCTGCGCGCGCTGGCGGGGCCGATCCTGATCTGCATGATCCTCGGCATGATGATCCTGCCGTTGCCGCCGTTCCTGCTCGATCTGCTGTTCACCTTCAACATCGCCCTTTCGGTGATGGTGCTGCTCGTGTCCATGTACACGATGAAGCCGCTCGACTTCGCCGCCTTCCCGAGCGTGCTGCTGTTCTCCACGCTGCTGCGCCTCTCGCTGAACGTGGCCTCCACGCGGGTCGTGCTGCTGGAAGGCCACACGGGCCCGGACGCGGCGGGCAAGGTGATCGAGTCGTTCGGCCACTTCCTCGTGGGCGGCAACTTCGCCGTGGGTATCGTGGTGTTCATCATCCTGATGGTCATCAACTTCATGGTGATCACCAAGGGCGCGGGGCGTATTGCCGAAGTGGCGGCGCGCTTCACGCTGGACGCCATGCCCGGCAAGCAGATGTCCATCGACGCCGACCTGAACGCCGGCATCATCAACGAAGAGCAGGCGAGAAAGCGCCGCTCCGAGGTGTCCCAGGAAGCCGAGTTCTACGGCTCCATGGACGGTGCCAGCAAGTTCGTGCGCGGTGACGCCATTGCCGGTCTGCTCATCATGGTGATCAACATCATCGGCGGGCTGATTGTGGGCGTCGTGCAGCACGACATGAGCTTCGCCGCGGCGGGCAAGAACTACACGCTGCTCACCATCGGCGACGGCCTCGTGGCGCAGATTCCGTCGCTCGTGATCTCCACGGCGGCGGGCGTGATCGTCTCGCGCGTGGCGACCAACGAGGACATCGGCACCCAGCTCACCGGCCAGCTCTTCACGAATCCGCGCGTGCTGATGATTACGGGCGTGATTCTCGTATTGATGGGCCTGATTCCGGGCATGCCGCACTTCGCGTTTCTGGTGCTGGGCGGCGGCGCCATCCAGCTGGGCCGCGTCATGAAGAAGCGCGGCGAGGAAAAGAAGACCTCCGCGGCACTCGTGGACGTGGCGCCCGCGGCGCTCGCGCCCGCCGAGAACACCGAAGCCAGCTGGGACGACGTGGCGCTCATCGACACGCTGGGCCTCGAAGTGGGCTACCGCCTGATTCCGCTCGTCGACAAGAATTCGGACGGCGAGCTGCTCAAGCGCATCAAGAGCATCCGCAAGAAGTTCGCGCAGGAAATCGGCTTCCTGCCGCCTGTGATTCATATTCGCGACAACCTCGAACTGCGGCCCAACGCTTACCGCATCGCGCTCAAAGGCGTGGAGGTGGGCACGGGCGAGGCGTATCCGGGCCAATGGCTCGCCATCAACCCGGGGCAGGTCACGGCCGCGCTGCCGGGCACGCCCACCCAGGACCCGGCTTTCGGCCTGCCCGCCATCTGGATCGACACCAACCTGCGCGAGCAGGCGCAGGTGTACGGCTACACGGTGGTGGATTCGAGCACCGTGGTCGCCACGCACCTGAACCACCTCGTGGTGACGCACGCGTCCGAACTGCTGGGCCGCCAGGAAGTGCAGGCGCTGCTCGAGCGCATGCAGAAGGACACGCCCTCGCTCGTCGACGACCTCGTGCCGAAGGCGCTGCCCGTCACGACGCTGCAGAAGGTGCTGCAAAACCTGCTGGACGAGGCGGTGCCCATCCGCGACATGCGCACCATTCTCGAAGCGCTGGCCGAACACGCGCCGAAGATCAGCGACCCGCACGACCTCACGGCCATCGTGCGCCTCGCGCTGGGCCGCGCCATTACGCAGCAGTGGTTCCCCGGCAACGGCGACATGCAGGTGATGGGTCTGGACGCCAATCTTGAGCGCGTGTTGTCCCAGGCGCTCACCACGGGGGCGAACCCGGGCCTGGAGCCGGGGCTCGCCCATACGCTGCTCGAACAGACCCAGAAGGCGATGACGCGCCAGCAAAGCCTGGGGCTTGCGCCCGTGCTGCTCGTGCAGCACTCGCTGCGCGCCATGCTCGCGCGCTTCCTGCGGCGCAGCCTGCCGCAGCTGAAGGTGCTCTCCTACGCAGAAGTGCCGGACACGCGGCACGTCAAGGTGGTCAATCTGATCGGCACGGCTTGACGGGGCGGGCGCCGGTTGCGGCGCTTGCCGTCTTCGCTGTGCCAGGGGCGGGGCCGGGCATGGCTTGGGTTGGCGCGGCGCCGGCCTGTCCGGTGTGCCGTTCGGCGCCGCGGCGGGTACGTCCGCAGTACTCTCGCAGTGCCTTCGCGGTGCCTTCGCAGTACTCCCTCAGTGTTTCCGCAGTACCTCCGCAGTCTCCCCTCAGCGCCTCCCCGCAGCCCCCCTTTCGGCCCGATCAAACGAATTGCCTGCTTTTCCCCGCGCTGATCCATCGATAGTCCGGCGTTCACCTCCTCAATAATTTCACCATCGGCAAAGGCTTTGCCGCGCACCAGGTTCCTGCGGAGCCACCGCGCAACGAAGCCGGCGCCTCGCAATTGAAACGCCACGTCAGGGTCGTCAACCTCATCGGGGGTCAGCTTGAACATCCGCAAATTTATCGGTGCCACCAGCCGCGACGCGCTGCGCCAAGTGCGCGAAGTGCTGGGTCCTGACGCAGTGGTGCTGTCGAATCGCACGCTCGACGACGGCAGCGTCGAGATCGTCGCCGTAGCCGACCGCGAACTCGCGGCCATCGCGCCTGCCGCGGGTGAAGGCGCCAACGCGGGTGCTGCTTCGCGCGGCTTGCCGCGCAGCGCCGCCGCGCCGGTTGCGGGCAACCCCTACGCGAACGGCATGCCGGACGTGTTCTCGTCGGTGTTCGGGGCAAGCCCGGAAGCGGGCGCGGACCGCCCTTCCGCAGCGGACGACGAAGACGACGCCTCTCCCTACATGAACGCCGCCGCGCAACCGGTGGCCAAGCCCGAAGCGCAAGCAGGCGGCGCCCTCGCCACGCGCGGTGCCGCGCTGGACCGCCCGGGCGCGTTTATGGCTCAGTCTGCGGCCCAGTCCGCAGGCCAGGCCGATACCGGTGGCGGCGCGGACCGCTTCGCCGCCGAACCCGCGACTATCCAGGCGGGTGCACCGGCTCGTCCGGCTGCGCGTCCCACGCCGACGCACGCTCCCGCTCATCCGGCCGCTCATGCGCCGGCGGCGAGCCGCGCCGCAGGGTTCGCGACGCCGGCCGCAGGCGTGACCATGCCGGCATCGGCTGTGCCGTCGTACTCGGACAAGACACACGCTCCGCGCACCATGGCCGAAACGAACCCCTGGCTCATCGACCACGCGCGCCGCATTGCCGACAAGGACAGCGAAGGTCAAGGCGCGGGTCACAGCGCGGGTCACAGCACGAAAGCCGCAGGTATGACGCCCGCCGACGCCATGGCCAAAGGACTCGGCATGCCCGCCGACCCGCACGCCGAACACGGCCAGCATCGCGGGCAAGGCGAGGGCGTGCTCAACGTCAGCACGCCGGACTGGGCGCGCGAAGCGGCTCAACTGGCGGCGCGCCGCGCCACGCAGCGCATCGCACCGGCCTTCGATCTGCCGGGCAACAGCCAGCCGCCGACGCAATCGGCCACGCCCTCGGGCAACGCCAGGACCGCCGCCGATGCCGCAGGCGCGAACGCCTCGGCCAGCGTCACGGAAGCCATCAAGGCCCGCATCGAACAGGTCGTGAATGAAACGGTGATGAGCGAGCTGGCCTCCATGCGCGGCATGATGGAAGAGCAGTTCGCCGGACTCCTCTGGGGCGAGCGCCAACGCCGCAGCCCCACGCACGGCGCGCTCACCAAGCAGCTGTTCGCCGCCGGCTTCTCGGCCCAGCTCGTGAAGATGGTGGTGGACAACCTGCCCGAAGGCAAAGACCCGGAAGGCGCGCTGGAATGGGCGCAGTCGGTGCTCGAATCGAACCTGCCCGTGCTCGAAAACGAAGACGCGCTCATGGAGCGCGGCGGCGTGTTCGCGCTGATGGGCCCCACGGGCGTCGGCAAGACCACGACCACGGCGAAGCTCGCGGCGCGCTGCGTGATGCGCTTCGGCGCGAGCAAGGTGGCGCTGCTCACCACGGACAGCTACCGCATTGGCGGCCACGAGCAACTGCGCATCTTCGGCCGCATTCTCGGCGTGTCGGTGCACGCGGTGCGCGACGGCGCCGACCTGCAGCTCGCGCTCACCGAACTCAAGAACAAGCACATCGTGCTGATCGACACGATCGGCATGAGCCAGCGCGACCGCGCCGTGACCGACCAGATCGCCATGCTGTGCAGCGCCGGCCAGCCGGTGCAGCGCCTCTTGCTGATGTCCGCAACGAGCCACGGCGACACGCTCAACGAAGTGGTGCAGGCCTACCAGAGCACGCCGGACAAGGCGCCGCTCGCGGGCTGCATTCTCACCAAGCTCGACGAGGCCACCAACCTGGGCGGCGCGCTGGACACCGTGCTGCGCTACCGGCTGCCGGTTCACTACGTGTCGACCGGCCAGAAGGTGCCGGAGAACCTCTATGTGGCGACGAAGCGTTTCCTGATCCGCAGCGCGTTCTGCATTCCGCGCGAGCACTCGCCCTTCGTGCCGCACGAAGACGACATCCCGGCGCTGCTCTCGGCGCTGTCCACGCGTTCGAATGCCGACCTGCACGAGGTTCGCTTTGGATAAATTCGTAGCCGACCAGGCGGAGGGGCTGCGGCGGCTGCTCGCCCGCAGCGGCTCGCGAGTGATCGCGGTGACCGGCGGCTCGGAGAGCGTCGGACGCACCACGACAGTAGTGAACCTTGCAGCGGCATTGGCCGAGCAGGGCAAAGACGTGCTCGTCATCGACGAGTGCCTGGGCGACCGGTCGGTGAGCGCCACGCTTGGCGGCATGCAACGCGTGGGGAATCTCGCCGGCGTGATGCGCGGCGAGGTGTCGCTCGCGGCGGCCGTGAGCCGGCATCCGCTCGGCTTCGGCGTGCTCTCGGCCTGGCGCGGCAGCCAGGAAGGCTATAGCGCCGAACAGTACGGACTCGTGCTGAACGGCCCCGCCGACGTCGTGCTGATCGACGCCGGGCTCGACAGAAACGGCGCGCTCTCCGGGCTCGCCATGCGCTCGCACGACGTGATGGTCGTGACGCGCGTCTCGGCGCAGGCCATCACCGATGCCTACGCCGCCATGAAACGTCTTCATTTCGCGCACGCAATCGCGCAGTTCCGCGTGCTCGTCAATTACGTCCAAAGCGCGGCCGATGCCCACACGGCATTCGAGAACCTCGCAGGCGTGGCGGGTCGTTACCTCACCGTCTCGCTCGAAAACGCAGGCTGCATTGCGGCTGACCCACACATGGCGCGGGCCGTCGAGCTCGCACGCTGCATCGTGGATGCTTTTCCGTCCACGGCCGCCGCGCGCGACTACCGGCATGTCGCCGCAGAACTGCAGTACTGGCCCATGCGGCCAGCCATGTCGTCGCGCGCGGCCATGACGCGCCCGACCGTAACAACGTCGGCCCCATCGCCATCCATGTGGCAGGCCGACCCGGCCGCCGAATGGCCGTCGGCGCAGCATGCGTGACGCCACTCGGGGACTTCAGGCAGGAGAGCACGATGTATAACGCTCAGGGAAAGATTTCGCAGGACGAGGTGCTGGCGAAGTACGCGCCGCTCGTAAGACGTCTCGGTTTGCAGCTCGTAGCCAAGATGCCGGCGAGCGTGGATCTGGACGATCTGATCCAGGCCGGCATGATCGGTCTGCTCGATGCGGCGAGCCGCTACAAGGAAGATCAGGGCGCGCAGTTCGAAACCTACGCGAGCCAGCGCATTCGCGGCGCCATGCTCGACGAGCTGCGCAGCAACGACTGGCTGCCGCGCAGCCTGCGGCGCACGTCGCGCGAGGTGGAGAGCGCGGTGCACCAGGTGGAGCAGCAATTGGGCCGTTCGGCGAGCGAGACGGAGATCGCCGGGCATCTCAAGATGCCGCTCGACGAATATCAGTCCATGCTGCAGGACCTGCATGGCAGCCAGCTGATCTACTACGAAGACTTCGACCGGTCCGCGGACGACGAGCCGTTTCTCGACCGCTACTGCGTCGATCACTCGGATCCGCTTTCCGCGCTGCTCGACGAAAGCCTGCGCGCGGCGCTGGTGGAAGCCATCGACAAGCTGCCTGAGCGCGAGAAGCTCTTGATGTCGCTCTACTACGAGCGCGGCATGAACCTGCGCGAAATCGGCGCGGTGATGGAAGTGAGCGAATCGCGTGTGTGCCAGCTGCACAGCCAGGCCGTGGCGCGTCTGCGCACGCGTCTGCGCGAACTGGCCTGGGCGGGCGCCGAGGCCGACTGAGAAACCCGAGCGGGGTGCGTTCGAGGGGCGTTCGCGCCTTTCCGGGCGGGTGGCGCTGTTGTTGGCGTTAGAGGGCGCCGGGTAGCGGACCCCGGACCCCGGGGCCCAAGGCGCCGGGCCTCGGGCGGGATCGGTTCGGCCGGCGCTGCGCTGGCTTGTGTGGGGCGGCTGCTTTGCTGCTGCTTTGCTGCCACTTCACCGCTGCTTGAGCGGCACGTCATTCGCACCCTGTCCGCTTGCTGTTCGCGCGTCCTCCAATTCTTCGGCGGCTTTTTCGCCTTCTTTCGGGCCGGCTTCCCGGCTCGTTCATCGGGCCGCTTCAGGCCGTAACACCACTAACATTTTCTTACACCACCCTTTCTGACGGGTGGCTACACTTGCGCCGCGTTATTACGAAGACAATGGGGTTAAACCAGATGCTCAAAAAAATCGCAGGAATCGCCGTGTTGACCGCGGCTTCGGCCGCTGTATCGCTGCCCGCTATGGCGGGTGACCTGAACAATGCGCTCGGCGGGGGCCTCGGCGGGGTAGCGGGTGCCGCGGTGGGCGGCGCGCTGGGCGGCAGCACGGGCTCCGTGATCGGCGGTGCGGTGGGCGGCGGCGCAGGCGCTGCGGTCACGTCGAACCGGCGCGAACGTACGGGCGCCATCGTGGGCGGTGCGCTGGGCGGCGGCGCGGGCACGGCGGCAGGCAACGCGATGGGCGGCCGCACGGGCGGGCTGATCGGTGCGGGACTGGGCGGTGGTGCCGGCGCGGCACTGGGCGGCAACATCTCGCGCAGCAACTCCTACGCGGACGAGGGCGAGCGCGGCTATCGCAGCACCGGCCACCACCGCAAGCATCGCAAGCACTGGGATTGAGCCGCGAGCAGCAAAGGCAAGAGGATCGAGAAAGGCGCAACGACGCCTGAGGTTGAAGGCCGGGGTTGAAAACCGGTCTTGAAAACCGGTTTAAAAACCAGCGTTTGAAAACACAACGGGCCGCACATTCGCATGGATGTGCGGCCCGTTGGTTTTTGGTGCGGCTGGCCGGCGAATTCAGCGGTGGCGCTGCGCCCGGATCATCGCGCCGCGCGCCTCAAAACCCGGCTCCGGGGAAATCGATCAAACTCGCCCGAACGCAGGAATTCGCCCATCCGGCCCGTACAAACCGGCCTTATGCTGCGCGCCCTTGAGCACGTCGAGGGCGCGGCGGTTGTATTCCATGCGAGTGTGGATCAGCACGCCGTTGGTGGCGTTGGAGCGTTTCGCGCGTTCGGCCGCCTTTTGCAGCAGCGCCCATTGCGTGGCGAGCCGCGGGTCGGCGCCGGAGGCCAGCTCCATGCCGCGCCAGCCCGGCGGAAAGCCCAGCTCCGCAAGCTGCGCGTCGCGCTGCTTTTCCAGCGCCGAGAGCTTTTCGACCAGTTCGGTCTTCATCTCGATGATGGGCGGCAGCTGTTCGAGCGGAGAGACGGCGGTCAACGCCTTCTCTTCGCACGCGAGCACCGAAGCGAACGCTTCGACGGCGGCATATTCGTCGATGACGGTGGCAAGGAGGGCGTCTTTCATCACAATCACTCAACTCGCAGTCGGCTTGCCGCGCCCTGACTGGGGCGCACAAGCCGTGGTCAATTGGCTGCTGCACGTGCGCGCTTCGCCCGAAGGTGCGGCGAGGCACGCTGAACGCGCTGGCCAACCGGGGTTAGCTCCCCGCCGACCCCGCGCGCGTTTGCAGCAGGCTACGTGCCGTTTCGAGAACGGCGTCGGCAATCTTGCCGGTATCGATACTCAAGGTGCCGTCGCGCAGCGCCTGCTTGATCGACTCGACGTGTGCCGTATCGATGTCCGCCGCGCCGGACGCGGCGAGGCCGCGCAGTTGCGCCGACAGCGCCGACAGGTTCACGTTCGCGTCGCCGGATGCGCCGCCGCCGGTGGACGGTACGGGGCTGCTGGCTGCGCCTTGCGCGCCAGACGCGGCCGTTTCGCCTTGCTGGGTACGCTGCAGCCCGTCTTTTAGCGACTGCAGGCTCGAATTGCTGGTGGAATCGACTTTCACGATTGGCTTCCTGAACGGTTGACCGCGGTGCCCGGATTCGACTGAGGAATCCGGCTTCCGCGTGGCCTTCTTCGGCCACGGTGGGGCGCGTCATGGGCGCCGCTTTGCCCGGATTAACGGCAGGTACCAATCAAACTTTAGTGCATGGACGGCAAGGCCGCCAAAGCGCCGCGAGGCGCGACGGCTGCACGCAAGGGGCCATAACAGCCCCGGTCGAAACCACTTCACATCATTCGAGGCGCAGCAGGCGCCGGTCCAATCTCCTGTTCAAATCCACCCAACCTGCAACGCTCAAAGCTGGATCTCCACGGTGCCGCCTTCTTTGACGATGCCGCTGATGATCTGGCCGCCCGCCGTCTTCACACGGACCTGCTGGCCGGGCGACGCGTTGTTCATGGCGCTGCCCTCGGACGAAATCGAAAAGCCCGGGCCCTGTGCGACCACGCGCACGGTTTGCCCGATCGTCACGGAACTCGCACTGCGCAGCATGTCCTGGCGCAGCGGCAGCCCGGCAGGCACGCGGACCAGCGCCACGGCGCCGATCGCCTGCGACGGGTCGGTGACCACCGCCTGCGGCAGCAGCGTGAGGTCGCCGTCGCGTGCCACCAGGTCGGCGGCGCTGAGCGGCTCGCCCGGGGCAATCGCGCGCGACGCCGTGTAGTAGGTGGCCTGAACCGAGATCTTCGCCTGAAGGTAGAGCGTCCACGGACGCTCGCCCGCGCAGCGCACGCCCACCGTGGTGCGGCCCCACATGCGGGTGCCGGCGGGCGCGAACGGCTGCATCGTCGTGCAGGCCGCAAGGCCGCGCGGAAATACGTTGGCCACGGTGATGTTGACCTTGCCGGGAAGGCCCACGGCCTGCTGCTGAAGCCAGGCGAGCGCAGCGCGCCGGATCGACTCGCCGTCCTGCTGGCCTTCGGGCACGGCGGCTTGCGCGACTGTGGCGGCCTGAGCCGACTGGGCCGGTTGCGCGGGCTGAACGTTCGATGCAGGCGCCTGCGCCGGCTGCACACGTTGATACGGTTGTGCCGCCTGGGTTCCCTGGGCCGGCACAGCGCGCGGCACCATGCGCTCGAAGCGCGGCGCGGCGGCTGCGTAGCCGCCGCTGGCGGGCGGGTTCATCGCGATGGCCTGCGGCGCGAGATTCGCCTCGCGGCCGCGCGCCGGGATGGTCGCCACAGCGGGTGTCACGACCACCGGCATGACCTGGCTGGCCGCCACGGGCAGGTTCACGCGCGTCAGGCCAGATGCCATGCCGGGCCGGGCCGCCGACGCTTCGCCCGTCCCCGCGATCACGATGGCGCCGTCGGCCTTCGCTGCCTGCTCGAAGCGGTCGCCGGCAGCGGCGGCCGGTCGCATCGACGCGGCGAGGGCGGCTGGGGTGGGCTGCATCCCGGCGTTCGCGCGTTGCGCCGTCACGCCGGCAGGCGCGGATGGGCTCGTCACCATCTTGCTCATGGCGGCCAGTGCATCCGGGTTCTTTTCGCCCGGACCCGGAATCACGATCGGCTCGCCCGTGCCTTGCGCATGCGCGGCATTCGAAGCGAGCAGGGCCAGCGTGCCGGCACTCACCGAGAGCGTCCACGCAAGCGCGACGAAGAGCCCGCGCAGCGCAGGCGCGCGCCTCGCTCGCGCCGGAGCAGCCGGTGCGTGCGAAGTGGTCGATGTCGATGCGCCTCGCGCGGGCGAAGCATCGAAAGCCGTTTCAGCAGCGGTTTCAGCGGTCAACAAGGCGGTCGGAGCATTTGAAGCGGGCTCGTTCATCGCCACTCTCCACGGCCCCCGGGGGACCAGACAGGCGCCAGGCAAGAAGCCGGACAAGAAGCAAGACAAGAAGAAGCCAAACAAGGCGGCCAGACAAGGGCTAACCCAAGGGCCAACCAGGGGCCAACCAAGGGCCAACAATACGAGAGGCATTCTAGAGACACCCCCCTTCGCGCAAACGTTGAATAGAGGCCCCCTTCCCCGGCTATTCCTCCGATTGCTGCTTGCGTCCCAGACCTAAGATGCTCCACAAGCAAAAAGGCCTTCCACGCAGCCGCTACTGCAAGCGTGACGCAAGGAAGCGTTTTTTCGGAGAACCGCAATGCTGGACAAACTCGATGCCGAATTCGCCTTTGGGCGCGAGGCGCTCGATGTGCGCGCATACCGTCAGGAACTGCTCTCGTCGAACATCGCCAACTCGGACACGCCGGGCTACAAGGCACGCGACGTCGATTTCGCGTCGTCGCTCGCCGGTGCGCTGAGGAAGAGCGGCGCTGCGACCGGAACGGCCACCTCGAACGCGGCACCGCTCGCCATGGCGCAGCCGGCCGGCGTGACGAGCGGCATGACCATGGCGACGACCGAAGCGGGCCACATGGCCGGCAAGGCGCGCTTGACGCCCACGGGCGGTTCCCCCGACGACTACGGCCAGCTCCAGTACCGCATTCCCACGCAACCGGCGCTTGACGGCAACACCGTCGACCTCGACAGCGAGCGGGTGCAGTTCGCCGACAACACGCTGCACTTCGAGACCGGCATGACCGTGCTCACGCAGCAGATCAAAGGCATGCTCGCGGCCATCACGTCAGGCAGCTGACGCGGCGGCCTGCATTCGTGCAGGGCAAGCAGGAAAGCAGGAAGCCAGACCACGGCACAGGCAGCAGGCTGCGCCGGTCAGGCAAGAGACAAATCGCTACGGGAAAGCAGGCGGGCCGTGCGCAGGAGGCACCGGAAGCGCGAAAGCGCAAAGGTGACAGGCGCGGCCCGCCACAACCGCCGGCCAACGCAGGCCGGCAACGAGAGGTGAGATTCGCCATGCCATCGCTGATGAACATCTTTAGCGTCGCCGGCTCTGCGCTGTCCGCGCAGTCGGAGCGGCTCAACGTGACCGCGTCGAACCTCGCGAACGCGGACAGCACGACGGGACCGGACGGCAAGCCGTACAAGGCCAAGCAGGTCGTCTTCGCGGTGCAGCCGCTGGGCGGCGCGCGCACGCAGAGCGGCCAGCAGGTGGGCGGCGTGCAGGTGACGGGCGTGGTCGACGACCCGACGCCCATGAAGACTTCCTACGACCCCGGCAACCCGGCGGCGGACGCGAACGGCTACGTGACCTTGCCGAACGTGGATCCGGTGCAGGAAATGGTGAACATGATTTCGGCGTCGCGCTCGTACCAGGCGAACGTGGAAACCCTGAACACCGCCAAGACGCTGATGCTCAAGACGCTCACTATCGGCACCTGAACCGGCACCTGAATCGGCACCTGAAGAACAGACGGAGAACCGCCTTGACCACCCAGACCACGATCGGCAGCAACGGCACGACCATTTCGCAGACGCTGCTCGACACCATGAACGGCACTTCGAGCGCAAGCAGCTCGTCGTCGAGTTCGTCCAGCACGTCGAGCACGTCGCCCACGGCGCTGCAGAACACGTTCCTGCAACTGCTCATCGCGCAGATGAAGAACCAGGACCCGACCAACCCGATGGACAGCTCGCAGATGACCTCGCAGCTCGCCCAGATCAACACGGTGACGGGCATCAGTCAGCTCAACACGTCGCTCAGCTCGCTTGCTACGCAACTGAATGCGAGCCAGCAGGGCCAGGCGGCGCTCCTGATCGGCTCCACGGTGCTTGCGCCGGGATCGACCTCGACGGTGGCAAGCGGCAAGGCATCGGCCATCGGCTTGCAGGTGGCCACCGCGGCGAGCAACGTGCAGGTCACCATCAAGAACTCGTCGGGCCAGGTGGTCAACACGATCAACGTGGGCAGCGTGCCGGCAGGCGTCACGCCCATTTCGTGGACGCCCACCGACGCGCAGGGCAACACGCTCGCCGACGGCACGTACACCATCAGCGCGACCGGCACGATTGCCGGCAAGTCGGGCTCGCCCACCACGCTGTCGGCCGCCACGGTGCAAAGCGTCGTGCAGCAGACGGACGGCACGCCGGGCCTCGTGCTCTCGAACGGCAACACGATCGGCATGACGGGCGTGGCCGCGATCCTGTAAGGCGCGCGCCACAGGGCTCTCGGAGCTCTCAGGCAGATTCACAGCACAGTATTCATCGATATATCCCGATACGGAGATCGTCATGGGTTATCAACAAGGTTTGAGCGGTTTGTCGAGCGCGTCCAACGACCTCGACGTGATCGGCAACAACATCGCGAACGCGAACACGATCGGCTTCAAGCAGGGCGCGGCGGTTTTCGCGGATGTCTACGCGAACTCGGTGGCCACGGCGGTCAATAACCAGATCGGCCTCGGCTCGCGCCTTGCGGCCGTGCAGCAGCAGTACAGCCAGGGCACGATCACCACGACCAACCAGGCGCTGGACGTGGCGATCAACGGCAACGGCTTCTTCCAGATGTCGAACAACGGCACGCTCACGTACTCGCGTAACGGCGTGTTCCAGCTGGACAACCAGGGCTATATCACCGACACCAGCGGCCTCAAGCTGATGGGCTACGCCGCGAGCAACGGCGGCGTCATCAACACGGCCAGCACGGTGCCGCTGCAGGTGCCCACCACCAACATCGCGCCCACGGCCACCAGCGTGATTACCGGCCAGTTCAACCTGAACGCGCAGGATTCGCTCATGCTGGGCGCGCCCACCGTGGCCGTGACGACCACGGGTTCGCTCGCCACCAGCGGCTCCACCATCACGAACGGCGCCACGGGCACGAACCTGGACCACTACACGATCAACTTCACGTCGCCCACCACCTACACGGTGACGGACACGACCACGGGCGTGACCGGCTCGGCGCAGACCTACAGCACGGGCGCGGCGATTTCGCTCGGCACGGGCCAGACCGTCACGCTGACGGGCACCCCGGTTGCGGGCGACAGCGTGGCCATTACGCCGAACCCCACCGCGTTCAACGCCAACAGCGCGAGCACGTACAACTACCCGACCTCGATTCAGGCGTACGACTCGCTGGGCGGCACGCAGACGGTGGACCTGTACTTCGCGAAGACGGGCGTGGGCGCATGGACCGTGTACGGCGGCGTGGCCGGCGGCACGATCTCGAAGATCGGCACGGCCACGTTCAATTCGTCCGGCACGCTGGTGAGCACGACGGACGCCTCGGGCGCCGCGACCACCACGCCGCTCGCGTTCAACTTCACGATTCCGACCAGCGACGGTTCGTCCACGCCGCAGTCGCTCACGTTCAACATCGCGGGCACGACGCAGTTCGGCGGCAAGGACGGCACCAACAACCTGACGCAAGACGGCTTTGCGGCAGGCCAGCTGACCAACTTCACGGTGGGCACGGACGGCACGCTCACGGGCAACTACTCGAACGGCAAGACCCAGGCGCTCGGCCAGGTGGTGCTTGCCAACTTCAACAACCCGAACGGCCTCGTGGACCTGGGCAACAACCAGTACGAAGCCACCTCGGCCTCGGGCGTGGCGCAGATCTCCGCGCCGGGCAGCACGAACCACGGCACGCTGCAAGGCGGCGCGGTGGAAAACTCGAACGTCGATCTCACGAGCGAGCTGGTGAACCTGATCACGGCGCAGCGCAACTACCAGGCGAACGCGCAGACGATCAAGACCCAGCAGACCGTCGACCAGACGCTCATCAACCTGTAATACCTGGCGGCCTCATCATGGACCGGCTGATCTATACCGCGATGACGGGCGCCACCCAGGCGCTCGAGCAGCAGGCTGTCGTCGCGAACAATCTGGCGAACGTCTCCACGACGGGCTTTCGCGCGCAGCTTGCCGCGTTTCGCGCCGTGCCGATGTCGTTCGGCGACGGCAACACGGTGAACACGGACACCACGCGCACCTTCGTGCTGGCGTCCACGCCCGGCGCGGACTACACGCCGGGCCCGATCCAGCAGACCGGCAATCCGCTCGACGTCGCGGTGCAGGGCCCGGGCTGGCTCACGGTGCTCGACAACAACGGCAACGAGGCCTACACGCGCGCGGGCAACCTGCACGTGGACACCAACGGCCAGATCGTCAACGCGATGAACCAGCCGGTGGTGGGCGGCGGTGGCCCGATTTCGGTGCCGCCGGGCTCGGAAGTCACCATCGGCAAGGACGGCACGGTGTCCGCGCTGATTCCGGGCGACCCGCCCACGACCATCGTCAACGTGGATCAGCTGAAGCTCGTGAACCCGGACCCGGCCTCGCTCAAGCACGGCGACGACGGCCTCTACCGCACGGCGGACGGCAACCCCGCCGACGCGGACCAGAACGTCGTGCTCGCGCCGCAGTCGCTGGAAGGCAGCAACGTGAACCCGGTCTCCGCCATGGTGGCGATGATCACGAACGCGCGGCAGTTCCAGATGCAGACCAAGCTGCTCGAATCGGCCAGCCAGAACGAACAGTCCGCCAACCAGTTGCTCAACTTCAGCTGACGGGCTCGCCCGCAAGCCAGCCCACAGGAGAAGATTCAAAGTGAACCGCTCACTCTATATCGCCGCTACCGGCATGAATGCGCAGCAGGCGCAGATGGATGTCATCTCGAACAACCTCGCGAACGTCAGCACCAATGGCTTCAAGGGCTCGCGCGCAGTGTTCGAAGACCTGCTTTACCAGACCATCCGCCAGCCGGGTGCGAACTCCACGCAGCAGACCGAACTGCCCTCGGGCATTCAGCTCGGCACCGGCGTGCAGCAGGTCGCCACGGAACGCCTCTACACGCAGGGCAACCTGCAGCAGACCGGCAACTCGAAGGACGTCGCCATCAACGGCGCGGGCTTCTTCCAGGTGCAGATGCCCGACGGCACGAACGCCTACACGCGCGACGGCTCGTTCCAGACCAACGCGCAGGGCCAGCTCGTGACCTCGAGCGGCTACCAGATCATTCCGGCCATCACGATTCCGCAGAACGCCACGTCGATGACTATCGGCAGCGACGGTGTGGTGTCGGTCACGACGGCGGGCTCGAACAATACGCAGCAGATCGGCTCCATCCAGCTCGCCACGTTCATCAACCCGACGGGCCTCGAAGCCAAGGGCGAAAACCTGTTCGCCGAAACGGCGTCGTCGGGCGCGCCCAACGTGACCACGCCGGGCCTGAACGGCGCGGGCTCGCTCAACCAGGGCTACGTGGAAGCGTCGAACGTGAACGTGGTGCAGGAACTGGTCAACATGATCCAGACCCAGCGCGCGTACGAGATCAACAGCAAGGCCGTGACCACGTCCGACCAGATGCTGCAGACGCTCTCGCAGATGCCGGTGTAATGGTCTGATTCGGGCCTGATCGTGGCCCGGGTCCGGCTGAAAGTGCAGGAAGGACGAAGGATGTCGCAATTCATTGAAACTACGCGGGTGAAGGCTCTCTCGGGCGCGGTGCTGCTGGCCGCGCTCGCGGGCTGTGCGCTCGTGCCGAGGCAGCCCATCGTGCAGCAGCCCATGACGGCTGTGCCGCCGATGCCGCCGCAGTCGCAGAGCCCGGGCTCGATCTACAACCCGGGCTACGCGGGCCGGCCGCTCTTCGAAGACCAGCGTCCGCGCAATATCGGCGACATCCTCACCATCGTCATTTCGGAAAACATCAACGCCACGAAGTCTTCCGGCACGGGCACTGGCCGCAACAGCGCGACCGACTTCAACGTGCCCACGGTCGGCTTCATGGGCGGCATCTTCGGCAAGGCCAAGCTTTCGGCCACGGGCGACAACACGTTCAAGGCAACGGGCGGCGCGAACGCGTCGAACACGTTCAACGGCACGATCACCGTGACCGTCACGAACGTGTTGCCGAACGGCAACCTGGTAGTGAGCGGCGAGAAGCAGATGCTCATCAACCAGGGCAACGAATTCGTGCGTTTTTCCGGCGTCGTGAATCCGAACACGATTTCGGGCCTCAACTCCGTGTATTCCACCCAGGTGGCGGACGCGAAGATCGAATACTCCGCCAAGGGCTACATCAACGAGGCGGAAAACATGGGCTGGCTGCAGCGTTTCTTCCTGAACGTGGCGCCGTGGTGATCATGAGCTTCACTCTCTTTTCCGCCTGCCGCCGTCTGGGTGCCGCCGCTTTTGCGGGCGCGGCGCTCCTGCTCGCGCTCGGGCTTGGCCTGGGCGCCACTGCGCCGGCAGCACACGCCGAGCGCCTCAAGGATCTCGTGCAGATCCAGGGCGTACGCGACAACCCGCTGATCGGCTACGGCCTCGTGGTGGGTCTCGACGGCACGGGCGACCAGACTTCGCAGACGCCGTTCACGACGCAGACGCTCGCGAACATGCTCGCGAACCTGGGCATCTCGATCAACAACCAGTCGGCGGGCTCGGGCAGTTCCGGTTCGTCGTCGCTGTCGAACATGCAGCTGAAGAACGTCGCCGCCGTGATGGTGACGGCGACGCTGCCGCCGTTCGCCCGGCCGGGCGAGGCCATCGACGTCACCGTGTCGTCGCTCGGCAATGCCAAGAGCCTGCGCGGCGGCACGCTGCTGCTCACGCCGCTCAAGGGCGCGGACGGCCAGGTCTATGCGCTCTCGCAAGGCAACGTGGCCGTGGGCGGCGCCGGCGCGAGCGCCAACGGCAGCCGCGTGCAGGTGAACCAGCTGGCCGCGGGCCGCATTGCGGCAGGCGCCATCGTGGAGCGTTCGGTGCCCACGTCCGTTTCGCAGGCGGGCACCATGCAGCTCGAACTCAACGACATGGACTACGACACCACGCAGCGCATCGTGGCCGCCGTCAACAACGCGTTCGGCGGCGACACCGCCGTGGCGCTGGACGGCCGCACGATCCAGCTGCGCGCGCCGACGGACAGTGCGCAGCAGGTCGCCTTCATGGCCCAGTTGCAGAACCTCGACGTGACGCCGGCCAAGGCTGCGGCGAAGGTGATTCTCAACGCGCGCACGGGCTCCATCGTGATGAACCAGATGGTCACGCTGCAAAGCTGCGCGGTGGCGCACGGCAACCTTTCGGTGGTCGTGAACACGCAGCCGGTGGTAAGCCAGCCGGGGCCGTTCTCGAACGGTCAGACCGTGGTGGCGCAGCAGTCGCAGATCCAGCTCAAGCAGGACAACGGGTCGTTGCGGCTCGTGACTGCGGGCGCGAACCTGGCCGACGTGGTGAAGGCGCTCAACGCGCTGGGCGCGACGCCGGCCGACCTGATGTCGATCTTGCAGGCCATGAAGGCTGCGGGCGCGCTGCGCGCCGACCTCGAGATCATTTGACGGGAGCATGAGTTGAATTCCGATCCGTCTCTGAAGGCCAACGACCTTAGCCAGCGCTTCGCGCTCGACGTGCAGGGCTTCGACGCCCTGCGTGCCCAGGCGAAGAACTCGCCGCAGGCCAGCCTCAAAATGGCCGCGCAGCAGTTCGACGCCGTCTTCACGCAGATGATGCTGAAGAGCATGCGCGATGCGACGCCCTCCGACGGCCCGCTCGATTCGCACGACGGCGCCACGTTCACGTCGATGCTCGACCAGCAGCTTTCGCAGCAGATGTCGTCGAAGGGCATTGGCGTGGCGGACGCGCTTTTCAAGCAGCTTTCGCGCAACGCCGGCTTGCAGGGCGGCGACGCCAACGCGGGCAACACCGCGGCGCTTTCCGCGCTTTCGAAGGCGTTCGCCAATCCGTCCTCCAACGGCGCGCTTGCCACGGGCAAGGGCTATACGGGCAACAGCGCGCTCACGCCGCCGGTGCGCGGCGACGGCTCGTCGCCGAAGATCGACGCCTTCGTCGACAAGCTGGCCGCGCCGGCTCAGGCCGCGAGCGCGGCGACCGGTATTCCGGCGCGTTTCATCATCGGCCAGGCGGCGCTCGAATCGGGCTGGGGCAAGCGCGAGATCATGAACCGCGACGGCACCTCGAGCCACAACGTGTTCGGCATCAAGGCCACCAAGGACTGGACGGGCAAAACCGTCTCCACGGTCACCACCGAATATGTGAACGGCCGCCCGCAGCGCGTGGTGGAGAAGTTCCGCGCCTACGACTCCTACGAGCAGGCGATGACCGACTACGCGAGTCTCCTGAAGGACAACCCGCGCTACGCGCAGGTGCTGAACTCGGCGCACGACGTGAACGGCTTTGCGCAAGGCATGCAGCGCGCGGGCTACGCAACGGACCCGCACTACGCGAAAAAGCTCATCTCGATCATGCAGAAGATGACTGCCTGAGCGAGCGCAGGAACGACCGGAAAGAAACGGCCAGCAGCGCAAGGCCGCAGTCAGGCCACACGAAAACACGCGACGGGGCCATGTCGTGAGAAGAAGACGGTGCAGGCCCGTCGTTGCTCGATGCCGAAAGGCGGCGGGCGACGGCGGGCCGAGCCGCATCCGCAAGGCATAGGTTTCAGGGCATAAGGGACTGTTCTCCGCGCGCCGCCGGACGCTTTAACGTTTGCGCCAAATATTTGCCACACAGGCCCTAAACTTTGGCCTTATCCTGCCGCTAATCAGACAAACCAGCGACCGCGCGGAGTGTCTGCGTATGGTCGGACGCGTGCCGAAAGACCGCGGAGACCGGCGCCGAGGGGGCACGGCTCCCGGGGCAGGCGCCCGGCTCAGACCTCCCGCGTCGCACGAACATGCACATCGGCAAGGCCATGGATACCACCCAGTCAAATGGAGAAAACGCCGAAGCGAACGGCGCTTTGGAGGCAGACGACGCTCACGACTTCGGGCGGCGCAACCCGCTGGAAATCGGCGTGCAGTTGCGCAACCTCGTGAACCGCGGCGACTTTCTCACCGTGCAGTACAAGGGCGGCCAGCTCGTCACGCGGTTGCTCGACGTGGACGTGCGCGGCCGCGTCTTCACCTTCGACTGGGGCGCCGTGGAGGCGCACAACAACGGTCTGCTCGCGGCGCCGCGCTCCCAGTTCCACGCTTCGCCCGACGGCGTGCGCATGGAGTTTTCCACGCCCACGCCGCGCCAGACGCGTTTCGAAGGCCTGCCTGCCTTCGAAGCCGACTTTCCCGAAGTGCTCTATTACGTGCAGCGGCGCGAGTATTTCCGCGTGGAGACGCCGTTGCTGGAACCGTACCTGTGCCACGGCCGGTTCCCCGAAGGCGAGCCGTTCCGCTTCGAGGTGCACGACATCTCGCTGGGCGGCGTGGGCATGCGCACCACGGACGAACGCGTCGTGGGCCTGCCCATGGGCGTGACCCTGATGGACTGCGAACTCGCGCTCGGTCCGCAGGGCACGCTCTCGCTCGACTTGCAGCTTGTTTCGCACCGCATGTTCGACCTGCCCAACGGCTCGCAGCGCTATCAGCTCGGTTTCCGTTTCGTGACGCTGCCCGGCAGCGCCGAGAACACGCTGCAGCGGCTCATTACGCAGCTGGAAATGAAACGCCGTTCGCTCGTGCGGGCCTGAAACCCCGCCCGAACGCGCAGATAGCCGTACCCGGCAGTACCGGTTTCAACCTTATCGTCTTTCCCGCGCGGTCATGCCCGCCGCATGACCGCCGCGCGTGTCGCCATTCCTTTCCGAAAATTCTGCCGGCGCCCTAAAACTTTCCGCGCCAAGGCCGATAAACACGCTGTTATCGCCATAACAGGACGAGTACGCGCGAAAGCGCCGAGGGACCACGGAACAATGTCCAGCAACCTCTTCAATATCGGCTTGAGCGGTCTGAATGCCGCTCAATGGGGCCTCACCACCACGGGCCAGAACATCAGCAACGCGTCCACGCCGGGCTATTCGGTGGAGCGGCCCGTCTACGAGGAAACCGCGGGGCAGTACACGTCGTCGGGATTCCTGCCGCAGGGCGTCTCCACGGTCACGGTGCAGCGCCAGTACAGCCAGTACCTGAGCACGGAGCTCAACAGCGCGCAGTCGCAAAGCGGTTCGCTCACGGCTTACTACAACATGATCGCGCAGCTCAACAACCTGGTCGGCAGCCCGACCGCGGGTATTTCGAGCGCGATCACGTCGTATTTCACGGGCCTGCAAGGCGTGGCCAACAGCGCGTCGTCGCTGTCGGCGCGGCAGACCGCGATGAGTTCGGCGCAGTCGCTTGCCGCGCAGATCAACGCGGCGGGCGCCCAGTACGACCAGATGCGCCAGAGCGTGAACACGCAGTTGACCGACGTCGTCTCGCAGATCAACACGTACACGAAGCAGATCGCCGACCTCAACCAGCAGATCCAGGCCGCCAACGGCTCGGGCCAGCCGCCCAACCAGCTGCTCGACCAGCGCGACCAGGCGGTGTCGAGCCTCTCGCAACTGGTCGGCGTTCAGGTGGTGCAGAACTCGAGCGGCTACAGCGTCTTCATGGCGAGCGGCCAGCCGCTCGTCGTCGGCACGGGTACGTACAACCTCTCCGCGGTCACGTCGCCGTCGGACCCGAGCGAGCTTTCCATCTCCATTCAGGCCGCTTCCAGCTCGGGCGCGTCCAACCCCGCCACCTTGCTGCCCGATAACCTCGTGAGCGGCGGCACGCTGGGTGGCCTGCTTGCGTTCCGCAGCCAGACGCTGGACCCGGCCGAAGCGCAACTGGGCGCCATTGCGACCAGCTTCTCGGCGCAGGTGAACGCGCAAAACGCGCTCGGCCTCGACATGAACGGCAACCCGGGCACGGCGCTCTTCACGGTGGGCAGCCCGACGATCTACGCGAACCAGAACAACACCGGCAGCGCCACGCTGGGCGTGACGCTCGCCAACGCTTCGCAGCCCACGACGGGCGACTACACGCTCTCGTACGACGGCAGCGCCTACAAGCTCACGGACAACGCCACGGGCGCCATGATCGGCTCGGCCACGAGTCTTGCGAGCCCCATCGGCGGCTTGCAGTTCTCGCTCACGGGCACCATGAACGCCGGCGATTCGTTCGACGTGCAGCCCACGCGCGGCGCGCTCAACGGCTTCGCGCTCGCCACCACGAACTCGACCGCGATTGCAGCGGCTTCGCCCGTGCTGGCCTCCGCGCCCACCACCAACACGGGCACGGGGACGATCACGCAAGGCGCGGTCAGCGCGGGCTACGTGCTGCCGTCCACGTCGACCACGCTCACCTACAGCTCGGCCTCGGGCGGCATCTCGGGCTTCCCGGCGGGCTCCACGGTGAACGTGAACGGCACCAACTACACGATTGCCAGCGCCGCCACCGTGGTGCCGTATTCGTCGTCCACGGGCGCTTCGATCTCCGTGAGCGGCAGCACCATGAACGCGGTGAGCTTCTCGATTTCCGGCACGCCCGCCAACGGCGACACGTTCACCATCGCGAAGAACACGGGCGGCGGCAACGACGGACGCAACGCCCTGCTGCTGTCGAATCTCGTGTCGGCCAAGCAGCTGAACGGCGGCACCTCGACGCTCACGGACGCCTATTCGGGCTACGTGAACACGATCGGCAACCAGACGAACCAGGTGCAGGCGGCGAACACGGCGCAGACCACGCTCGTCACGCAGATCAGCTCGGCGCAGCAGTCGGTCTCGGGCGTGAACATCAACGAAGAAGCAGCCAACCTGTTGCAGTACCAGCAGCTCTACCAGGCGAACAGCAAGGTGATCCAGACGGCTTCCACGCTGTTCCAGACGCTGCTCGGCATTTTCCAGTGAGGCAATAGGCCATGCGCATCTCGACGACCCAGCTTTTCGGCCTGAACGTTCAGCAGATGAACGATCAGCAAAGCGAACTCGCGCAGCTGTACCAGCAGATCGCGAGCGGCCAGGCGATCACCACGCCGTCGGACAACCCGCTTGGCGCGTCCCAGGCCGTGCAGCTCTCCATGCAGGCTTCGGAGCTCTCGCAGTACACGAGCAACCAGAGCACCGCGCTCACCTCGCTGCATGCGGAAGATTCCACGCTCTCCAGCGTGAGCACCGTCTTGCAGAGCGTCAACACGCAGCTCGTGCACGCGGGCGACGCCTCGCTCAGCGACTCGAACCGCGGCGCCATTGCGCAGGACCTGATCGGCCTGAAGAACCAGCTGCTCGGTCTCGCGAACGCCAACGACGGGCAGGGCAACTACCTGTTCGCGGGCTTCCAGACCACGTCGCAGCCGTTCAGCACCAACGCGGCGGGCACGGTGAGCTACAACGGCGACACCGGCGTGCGCTCCATCCAGGTGACGAGCAGCCACCAGGTCGCCGTGAGCGACAACGGCGCCTCCGTGTTCCTTTCCGTCGCGGCGGTGGGCACGACGTCCATCTCGGCGGGCTCGGCCAGCAACACGGGCACGGGTGTGGTCGGCACGGTGAGCACGCTCAACGCCTCGAATCCGGCGAACCAGGACAAGTACACGATCACGTTCGCGGGCTCCGGCGCTTCGAGCACCTACACGATCACGGACAACACCACCGGCACGACGGGTGCGGCGCAACCGTACTCGGCGGGCTCGGCGATCACGCTGGGCGGCCAGAGCGTCTCGATCACGGGCGCGCCCGCTGCGGGCGACACGTTCACCGTGACGCCGGCCACCCAGGCGGGCACGGACATCTTCTCGTCCATCGACGCCGCCATCGCCGCGTTGCAGACGCCGGTGGTGGGCACGGCCGGCTCGGCGAACCTCAGCAACTCGCTTTCCACCGCGATGCAGAAGGTGCAGAACGCCATGAACAACGTGGTGACCGTGCAGGCGTCCGTGGGCGGGCGCGAGCAGGAGCTGCAGGCACTGCAGACCGTGACGCAGAACAGTTCGCTGCAGACGCAGAGCAACCTGTCCGACCTCACGCAGATCAACCTCACGAGCACCATCAGCAAGTACACGATGACCCAGTACGCGCTGCAGGCGGCCCAGCAGGGCTTCGTGAAGATTCAGGGTATGTCGCTCTTCAACTACATCAACTGAGGCCGCGGGCGCGGGGCTGGGTGAGCCGAAGCCGGCCGCCCGGCGCACCGCGCAGCCCGCCCAGCGCACCGTGCGGCCCTTATCGGATCTTTGGCTGGTTCGTCTCTGCCGGCCGCCACCTGTCGTATTCCACCGCCGCTTCGGGGGCTTTTCGACCTGCTTTCCGGTCCGACCCCGGCCGGCTCCCGCTACCCGCGGGAACCGGCCAACCGCGCGGCGCCCCGCCTGGCACTGTTCTCGACAAAACCACGAGCTAACCGCAAATCCCCCTTCTTTTCCCCTCATCGCGGAAGGCTAAAAGCCAGAACAATGCAAGGTACCAGCACTAATGCAACACCTTGAGCGAAATGGCCACCACACCCGCATCCCAGGCAGCAGCAGTCCCGTCGGCGAAATCCGGCAAGATGAAGCGCATTCTCGTGATCGCCGTGATCGCGATACTGGCCGCCGGTGTGGCGGGCGGCGCGACCTGGTTCTTCATGTCGCGGCATCCGGCTGCGCCCGCTGCGGCTACGCCCGTGCCGCCGCCCGCGCCCGTGTTCTTCCCGCTCGAGCCGATGACGGTGAACCTGCAGTCCGACGACGGCGAAACGCATTACCTGCGCATCGGCCTCACGCTGAAGCTCGCGGACCAGAAGACCCAGGACAAGCTCACCGAGCACATGCCCGAGATTCGCAGCCGTGTGCTGCTCGCGCTGTCGAACAAACATCCGCAGGATCTCGCGCCGCTCGAAGGCAAGCGCGCGCTTGCCGAGGAACTCAAGACGCTGATCGCACAGCCCACCGAGGCCGGCAGTGCACCCGTGCACGTGCAGGACGTGCTGTTCACCGAATTCGTCGTGCAATAAAGACGGGCGAATCATGACGTTCTGCGCAGATCCAGCCGGTTCACGCCTCTATCGCGAGGAGTCGCACGCATCATGACTATGGGCCACGACGAATTCATGTCGCAGGAGGAGGTGGATGCCCTCCTCAAAGGCGTCACAGGCGAGACCGACCAGGATGCTAGCCAGGCCGAGAACAAGGGCGTTCGCCCTTACAACATCGCGACGCAGGAACGCATCGTTCGCGGCCGGATGCCTGGCCTCGAAATCATCAACGACCGTTTCGCGCGGCTGTTGCGCGTCGGCATTTTCAACTTCATGCGACGCAGCGCCGAGATTTCGGTGGGCCCGGTGAAGGTGCAGAAGTACAGCGAGTTCACCCGCAACCTGCCCATTCCGACCAACCTGAACCTCGTGCACGTGAAGCCGCTGCGCGGCACGTCGCTGTTCGTGTTCGACCCGAACCTCGTGTTCTTCGTGGTGGACAACCTGTTCGGCGGCGACGGGCGCTTTCACACGCGCGTGGAAGGCCGCGACTTCACGCAGACCGAACAGCGCATCATCAGCAAGCTGCTGCATCTCGTGTTCGAGCACTACACGACTGCGTGGAAGAGCGTGCGGCCGCTGCAGTTCGAATTCGTGCGCGCGGAAATGCACACGCAGTTCGCCAACGTCGCCACGCCCAACGAAATCGTGATCGTCACGCAGTTTTCGATCGAGTTCGGCCCGACGGGCGGCACGCTGCACATCTGCATGCCGTATTCGATGATCGAGCCGATTCGCGACGTGCTCTCTTCGCCCATCCAGGGTGAGGCGCTCGAAGTGGACCGCCGCTGGGTGCGCGTGCTCTCGCAGCAGGTGCAGTCGGCGGAAGTGGAGCTCACGGCGGACCTCGCGCAGATTCCCGTGACGTTCGAGCAGATTCTCAACATGCGCGCGGGCGACGTGCTGCCCATCAACATTCCCGAGCACATCGTCGCGAAGGTGGACGGCGTGCCGGTGATGGAATGCGGTTACGGAATTTTCAATGGTCAATATTCGCTGCGCGTCCAGAAGATGATCAGCGCGGCGGATACGATGAAGGAAGGTGGATATGAGTGACCTCAACGCAACGCCGGCTCCCGTCGAGCCGCCGCTTACGACGCCGGGCGTGGAAGCCGAAGAGGCCTCGCTCGACGATTGGGCGAGCGCGCTGGCCGAACAGAACGGCAACGAAGTGAACGCGGCCGCAGCGGGCGTGTTCCAGCCGCTTTCGAAGGTGGAGCCCAGCACCACGCGCAACGACATCGACATGATTCTGGACATTCCCGTCCAGATGACCGTCGAGCTGGGCCGCACGAAGATTGCCATTCGCAACCTGCTGCAACTCGCGCAGGGGTCGGTGGTGGAGCTGGACGGCCTCGCCGGCGAACCGATGGACGTGCTCGTGAACGGCTGCCTGATCGCCCAGGGCGAAGTGGTGGTGGTGAACGACAAGTTCGGCATTCGCCTGACCGACATCATCACGCCGTCCGAGCGCATCCGGAAGCTGAACCGATGAAGTACGCAGCAGTCCGCCGCGCGTTGGGCGCGGCGGTGGTTCTCGCGGCCGCCATGCCGCAGGCGCTTCTCGCCGCGGACATGAACGCGGTGAACAACGCCGCGAAGATTGCTTCCAGCGTGGGTGCGGGCAGTGCGGTGCCGTCGCTTGGCGTGGGCGCCGTGTTGCAGACCATCGTGGGTCTCGTGGTGGTGGTGGCGCTGGTGTTCGGCTGCGCGTGGCTCGCGCGACGCTTCGGCCTTCAGCCCTCGCAGCGCGGCGGGCTCGTGAAGACGATTGGCGGCGCGTCGCTGGGCGGCAAGGAACGTGTGGCTGTGGTGGAAGTGGGCGACACGTGGCTCGTACTGGGCGCCGCGCCCGGCAACGTGCGGCTGCTTCACGCGATGCCTGCGGGCAGTGCGGGTGTGGCGGGCTCCGTTGCCGCAGGCAGTGCTCAATCAGGTATGCAACCCGGCGCGGCCGGCGAACTTCCCGGCACCTTCGGACAGCGCTTTCGCGATGCCTTGAAAGGCGAAGTGGGCAAACGTTTCAGCCGGCGCGACGGCGGAGAGCAGTAAATGCAGTTCAACCGATTTCCCCTGCGCGGCGCAGTCACGCTGATCCGCCGCGCCGCGCCTGCGCTTGTGCCTGGCCTTCTGCCGGCGCTGCTGCTGGCCGTCATGCTGGCGCTTCCCTCGCGTTCCTTCGCGCAGGCCACGGGTTTGCCGGCCTTCACCACGAGCCCGGGGCCGAACGGCGGCACCACGTATTCGCTGAGCGTGCAGACCATGCTGCTGCTCACGATGCTGTCGTTCCTGCCGGCGATGGTGCTAATGATGACGAGCTTCACGCGCATCATCATCGTGCTTTCGCTGCTGCGCCAGGCGCTGGGCACGGCGACCACGCCGCCCAACCAGGTGTTGGTGGGTCTCGCGCTCTTCCTCACGATGTTCGTGATGTCGCCGGTACTCGACAAGGCTTATACCGACGGCTACAAGCCGTTCTCCGACGGCACGCTGCCCATGGAGCAGGCCGTGTCGCGCGGCGTGGCGCCGTTCAAGACCTTCATGCTGCGCCAGACCCGCGAAACCGACCTCGCGCTCTTCGCGAAGATCTCGCACGCCGCGCCCATGCAAGGCCCCGAGGACGTGCCGCTGTCGCTCCTCGTCCCCGCCTTCGTGACGAGCGAGTTGAAGACGGGCTTCCAGATCGGCTTCACGATCTTCATTCCGTTTCTCATCATCGACATCGTGGTGGCGAGCGTGCTGATGTCCATGGGCATGATGATGGTGTCGCCTTCCACGATCTCGCTGCCGTTCAAGCTCATGCTGTTCGTGCTGGTGGACGGGTGGCAACTGCTCATCGGGTCGCTCGCGCAGAGCTTCACCTGAACACCGGCATTTCAAGGAACACGACGATGACACCCGAATCCGTCATGACACTCGCGCACGAGGCGATGTATGTCGCGCTGCTGCTCGCGTCGCCGCTCTTGCTCGTGTCGCTCGTGGTGGGCCTCGTGGTGAGCCTTTTCCAGGCTGCCACGCAGATCAACGAAACCACGCTCTCGTTCATTCCGAAGCTGATCGCCATTGTGATTACGCTCGTGATCGCCGGGCCGTGGATGCTCTCCACCATGCTCGACTACATGCGCCACATGTTCACGAGCGTGCCGGCCATTGCCGGCTGAGTCGCGCGGCGCTTGTTGCCTCCTTTCGCCGGTCCTTTTCCGGACCTTTTCTTTTGCCGCCCATTCTGTCGCCGCGTGCGTAACCGATGTTTTCCGTCACCTATGCCCAGCTGAACACGTGGCTCACCGCGTTCCTGTGGCCGTTCGTGCGCATTCTCGCGTTCGTGGCCACGGCGCCGGTGGTGGGCAACGCGGCGGTGCCGGTGCGGGTGAAGGTGGGGCTCGGGGCGTTCATCACGCTGATCGTGGCGCCCGCGCTCGGTGCCATGCCGCAGGACACAGTGTTCTCCGCCGCAGGCATCTGGATTCTGGTGAACCAGTTTCTGATCGGCATTTCGCTCGGCTTTGCGATGCAGCTCATCTTTTCGACCATCGAAATGGCGGGCGGCATCATGGGGCTCAGCATGGGCCTCGGCTTTGCGACGTTCTTCGATCCGCACTCGAGCGGCGCGTCCGAAGTGCTTTCGCGCTACCTCAACGCCATCGCGTTGCTCGCTTTCCTCGCCTTCGACGGGCACCTCCAGGTGGTCAATGCGCTCATCGCGACGTTCCAGTCCATGCCGGTATCGGCGAACGTGCTCGGGGCGCCGGGCTGGCGCGCGTTGGCCGGATGGGGCTCGATGGTGTTCTCGGCAGGGCTGCTGCTGGCCTTGCCCGTGGTGGCGGCGCTGCTCATTGCGAACCTTTCGCTTGGCATCCTGAACCGCGCTGCACCGCAAATCGGTATTTTCCAGATCGGGTTCGCGGTGACCTTGCTGGTGGGCCTGCTGCTCGTGCAATTGATGCTGCCGAACATGATCCCGTTCTTCGGGCGCCTGTTCGATAGCGGGGTCGAGCAGATGGGGAGGGTGGCGGTGGGGTTTAGGTAGGGGGGCTTGCATCTTTTCAACGATGCCGTGAGATCGCTGGTAACTCCAAAAACGATACTGTAGCGTCACCGCGTCAATCATCGGTTTACGGGGTCGTGGTTGAGCTTTCGAAACTAAATGATAAAAACAAGCTTCTATACAATGCAGCCTTATCATTTTTAGTCATCCTCGCTCCTGTATATTGAATGTAAGATACTGAGCGGGAATCATTTCCGGCCGCAAAAATTGTCTCTTCGGTCTCATTTAGTCGAAGCATATTTTTCGTCGGCTTTAATGCCGAATAACGCAACACATACACCTCGCCCCCTGGAATTTGAAAATGCTCATTTGATACCAAATTAAACATCCCCGGTCGCTCTAGCCCCTCGCTTGTCTTAATTTGAGCAAGACTATCTCCCAAAGACTTGCCTTTAACTGCAAGCACGAAATCCGTCAGCCAACGCCAATCGTCCGCCGTGGAAGGAGGATTGGGTCTACGTTTTATTTTTAAATCTCCGGTATAACGAAACGCGATATAGCACTCGTTGTTGCCAGAAATTTTTGCGCCATTTATCTCGACATATTCCAAGCCATTCGGCACCAGGAAAGTTGCATGGCAGTCATCCCGCGAGATACGCTCAGGCTCCTTGCCATTCGCAACAGTGATTGCAACTGCAAGTGCAGAAATGCCAAGGGCGGTAAAAATCGTTATTTTCATATGATGCCATCAAATTGTCGGTTTGTAGTCAGAATTCTGAGCGACTTCATCATTCAGTTCGTAAAAAGCATTTCTAAATCCCTGGCTTCGCCATTCCAAGGAAAGCCCCGCCGGGTTAACACATTTCGTCACCTGAAGTATTGCCTTGTTGTCCGCCCCTTGATCTGACCAGTAATTAATACTCAGTTTACCCAATGGCATAAACTTCTTTCTATGGGTCTCCGGATCTTTAACTAGCTGGAGCCTTTGTTTCTGCACCCAGTACCAACCTGACGCATCACATGTGCAGTATGGATCCGTTGAGATTAGAGAGCTAGTTTCATCATTGTTAAATGTCATGCGGCGATACGAGCCATAGCTCTCGTAATTTGATCTCCCGGTAATCTGAATAATGCCGCGCCCCTTGAATCGAATGCCGTCGCCTCTTACGGTATTGCCGACCGCATCTCCCTCCGGATGACCGGGCTCATATTTATCAAAATATTCCGGCCTGCCCCCTTCGACCATAAATTCCAGGCGGCCTGTTTCCGCTGTCAGCTGACCGAAAAGATGAGCAAGACGCAGGCTGCTGGACGATATTCCGTATTTCCGCGCAACGATCTGAAAATTAGGATGTAGATTTGCCGGGCGCCGTTCTGCTGTCTCGGTAAGTCGCTTGATCACCTCAGACTTCGAAAGAGGGACGACCTCACGGTTGTGGTCTCTAATCGTCTTACGGATACAGCGAACCGTCTCCCCCTTACTCAACCACCCACACTTCCTGAAATGCCGGATAAACGCGAGCGGATGAAAGAACCAGAGCTTCTGCCCCGCAGGCAATCCCGTCACGTCCCAGAACTGGAGTTCCTTGAGGTACTTCAGAAAATCCTCGTAGCCCTTCTGGTTGCCGTGATAGAACCCGCCTTCGTCGAGCAGCCTCGCGAAGCGCGTCTCGTTGTGCGTGCTATCCCATTCGCTTGGCGCGTTGCAGATGAATCCGCGCAGGGCCCGACGTACCTCCTCATGGCCCTTCACATAGTACGAAAGCGCGTCTGCCTTCTGGACTTCAGTGGCTTCCTTCACGACTGTGGGCTGCTCGCTGGCCGCAGCGTCCCTGACGAGCTTCTTCAACAGGTCGACATCGCACAGGCCGTCACTGCCAAAAGGTGTATTGCCGTCGCTGATCTTCTGCCAGCCCATGAAGGACGGGAAATCCGCGTCAGAAAGTTTCCTGACCTCTTCCTTGCTGATATCGATGTAACCCTGCTTCCCCGTGTCGCAGGGTATCTGCACCCACGTCGCACGGACTGCCTCCGGGAGGGTCGCAGGCGTGGACAGAATGCGCCCGAAGCGCAGCATCTCGTATCCGTCGCTCGGGCAGGCTTCGTAGAGCGCCGTTGCACGATGGTACAGATCGTATTCGTAGTCCTTTTCCTCGACCGGCTCTGGCGTCAGAAGTGTGCGCGAGCCGTCCGCAGCAACGCTCCAGACGTTGGTGTACTTCGCCCCCTTGCTGAAGTACATCTCGACGACAAGGGGCAGGGCGTTCGTGCCTGCGAGGCCGGCCTTGAAAGCGATGCCGTGGAGTTTGCCGTGCGCGTCCGCATCCCGGCGGCAATGCGTAAAACTGCTGCCCTGCTGGAATGGTGAGACAGGTATGCCCCCAGCAGTCCGACGTTGTCGCCGTTCCCGGCGAGGCCACCCCGAGTTGCGTGTGCCCGAAATACGCATCGAAATCGCCCGGCGTCATGAATATCTCGAAATGCATGTAGGTGACGCCCTGATAGCGGCCGAGAAAACCCAGCACATCCTTGCGCCGCACCTTCTCGCCATTCCCCTTCGCCGCAGGCGTGACCTTCCCGCGGGTATCCGGGCCGGACGGCTTGTGCAGGAACGCCGGTAGCTGGGTCCCGTCGTGTCCGAACGTGTGGTATTCCGCAAGCGGCAGCAGGTGCATGTAGAGCGAATAGAACGTCAGCGTGCGTCCGTCGCCGGTTTCGGTCGAGTGCCTGAGCAGCACGAAACCCGCATTGCCGTTGCCGTCATCCATCGCATGCTGGCAGACGCGGTACGCCACCACCTCGCCGTCGGCGATGGCATGGACCGGACCGTGCATGTCCGGCGCAAGATGGGCGCCGCAATGCCAGCTCCGGTCGGCTGCGACCGGATAGATGCCGTGCGCCAGTTCGAATTTGTCGACGGCATCCATCAAGGGGTCGGGCTTCGATGCGCCGGTGGACGTGAGTCCCGATGCGGGCAGAAAGGGCGGGCTGATGATCATGACGTGTCAGTTCGTATGGGGAGGACGGTCGTTGAGCTGGAGATCGCTTTTCGGCAGGACGGGCAACGGGCCGGATTAAGCCGGCTAACCGTAGCAGCGGCGGGGCGCGGATATTGTCACTAATGGTCAAAACCCAGCCAGCCTTTACCTCGCGCGGTCATTGCTGGCGAATGTCATGCTCGATGCATGCTATTAAGCGGGACGCTTAATCGAACAAATGTGAACCGGATGCTTGAGAGACGAGAGGCAGCTCGCGCGCATTGCGCGGCGCCATTGGAGGATGAAACGGGAGACGTGGCAGCGATAACGACGACGCTGCGAAGAAGAGAAAGATCCGGTGATCCCGAACCGAAGCGGCCCAGGATCACGGCACTGCTTTATTTACCGCTCAAACAAACGTATCGACCATCCCCACCGTCCGCCTGACCGTTGCCGTTGCGGCTCCGCTCACCGAACCGTCGTCGATTCCCGCTGTGGCCGTCACGCCGCCGTTGCCGCGGCTGCTGCCCGACGAGCCTTGTCCGTTCTGCTGCGCCTGCTGGCCGCTCTGGCGCGCAAAGCCGTCGCTCACGCTGGCGCTGCCCAAACCGATGCCGCCAGCTTCCATCGCTTCGCGCAGCTTCGGCAGCGCGGCTTCCACGGCCTCGCGCACCTGCTGGTGCTGTGAGACGAAGAGCGCGTGCGCGTGGTTGTCGGCCACCTGGAGCACGACCTGCAACGGGCCCAGGTCCTTCGGATTGAGCGTGAGTTCCGCGGTCTGTTGGTGCGCGTTGGTGAGGAACACCACCTTCTGGCTAAGTGCGTCTTCCCAGTCGGGCGTGCCCACCTGCGGGGCGAGCGCGGCGGCGTTGGCTGCCGCAGCCATGCCCGGCTGCTGCACCACCTGGGCCGGCGCCGTGGCGGCGGCCTGGGCTGCTGCCAGCGCCTGGGCCGCATGCGCGGCGTCGGTGCCGCTCGCGGCCTGGGTGGCGTTGGTTTGCGCCGCGCTCGAATTCGAGGCCAGCGCGTCGGCCATGGTCTTCGCGGTGGCGTCGGCTGTGACTGCCGTCGTTGCGGCGCTCGTGCCGCCGGCATTCGTCTGCGCGTCCTTGGCTGCGTTGTGCGCGTCGGTGAAAGCGTTGGTCCACGCAGCGCCCTTGGCGTTGCCGTGGCCGCTCGCGAGTCCGAAGCCGTTGGCTGCGGACCCGTTGCCGCTGTCGGCCGTGCCGCCGCCCGCGGTGCCCGCGCCCGACGCCTGGAGCGCTGCGCCCTGGCCGTTGGTGAGCGAGGCAAGGGCGGCTTGCAGGGCATCGCGCACCGACTTCGGATCGCTTGCCGTTGCCGTGGTTTTGCCTGCGCTCGCGGTGCCCGCTGCGCCTGCGCTCGCGTTGCCTGCATTGCCCGCCGCGCCGGCCGCGGCTGTCGCAGCGATGCCTGCGAGCGTCGCCGCGGGGCTGTTCGTGTCGCTGCTCGACGCGGTGTCGTTGCCCGCGTTCGCTTGAGCTTGAGCCTGCGCCTGGGCGGCCTGGGCCTGCGCCTGAAGCTGTGCCGCGACCGCTGCGGCGGCTTGCGTGGCTGCGTCGGTTGCGCTTCGCGTGCCGTCGCCTTGCGTGTGCGAATTGCCGTCGCTCGCGCTCTTCGTGCCGCTCGACGACTTGCCGGTGCCGGCCGTCGTGGTGTCCGTGGCGGCGCCCGTTTGCGCATCCGTGGTCGACTGGCTGCTGTCCGACGAAGACGACTGCGCCGCGTTCGATGCATTCGACGCCGCCTGCGCGGACGAAGAACCCGACGAAGAAGCGGTCGAAGACGACGACGCCGAAGCAGCGCTGCTCGACGCGTTGCCCGCGTTCTGTTGCGTTCTGCTGGGCGCGCTGGGCGTGCTCGAGTCCGACGACTGCGCGCCGATGCTTTGCTGCAGCGTCTGCGCGAACGACTGCGCGCTGTTCGCGGCGGCGTTGGCGGCCTGGCGGCTGGTGTTGTCACTGCTCGACCCGCCGAGCAGGGAGCTGATCAATGAAAGTGGCGACATGCTGGATTCCGTGAGTGCGTGTATCCGGTCGTGGTTACTGGTGGTTGGGCGTGGCGAATGGCATCGAGGGCGACGTCCGGTTCACAGGCCTTGCGTGCGCATGCGCAGGGCGCGTGCGGCGTGCTCGTCGGAATCGCGCTGTTCGCGCCGCGCCGTGCGTTTCGCTTCGGTCGCGTCGCTGCGCGCCTGCAGCACTTCATACGAGCCCAGCTTCTGCTTCGAGCGCTGCCATTCGGGCTTCGCGGCTTCCACGCGCGCCGTGGCGGCCGCGAGCAGGCGCCGCTGCTGGTCGATGGCGGTGTCGAGCGTATCGATGAACGCCTGGAAGTTGCGCATGTTGCCCGCAGGCATGCCGTTCTGCGCGGAGTTCGTGAAGCGCGCGTGGTACTCGTCGCGGTACTGGAGCAGCGACTGCAACTGCGCCTCGATCTCGCCGCGTTCGCGCTGCACGCGTCCGAGCCGTTGGGCGGCTGCATCCACGTCGTCCTGCGCGAGGCCGATCAGCGTTTGCAGCGGAGTTTGCGGGGTCATGGTCATGCTCCTTCACCGAAGAGGGCGCCGAGCATCGCAACGCTCGACTCGAAGCTCGCGCTCTCGCGAAAGCCTTGCTGCAGGAATGCCTCGATGCGCGGGTACAGCGAGATGGCGCGGTCGAGTACCGGGTCGCGCCCACTCGAATAGGCGCCCACGTTGATGAGGTCGCGGTTGCGTTGATAGCGCGACAGCATCTGTTTGAACATGCGCGTCTTGTCGAGATGCGCGTCGTCGATCAGCGCCGTCATCGCGCGGCTGATCGAGGCTTCGATATCGATGGCGGGATAGTGGCCCGCCTCGGCCAGCGCGCGGGAAAGCACGATGTGGCCGTCCAGAATGGCGCGCGCCGAGTCGGCAATCGGGTCTTGCTGGTCGTCGCCTTCGGTGAGCACGGTGTAGAACGCCGTGATCGATCCGCCGCCCGCAGGGCCATTGCCGGTGCGCTCCACGAGCGCCGGCAGCTTCGCGAACACCGAAGGCGGATAGCCCTTCGTGGCAGGCGGCTCGCCGATGGCGAGCGCGATTTCGCGCTGGGCCATGGCGTAGCGCGTGAGCGAATCCATGAGCAGCAGCACGTGCTTGCCCTGGTCGCGGAAATATTCGGCGAGCGAGGTCGCGTACGCCGCGCCCTGCATGCGCAGCAGCGGCGACACGTCCGCGGGCGCGGCCACCACGACGGATCGCGCGAGGCCGTCTTCGCCCAGGATCTGCTCGATGAATTCCTTCACTTCGCGGCCCCGTTCACCGATCAGACCGATCACGATCACCTCGGCGCTCGTATAGCGCGCCATCGTGCCGAGCAGCACCGATTTACCGACGCCCGAGCCCGCGAACAAACCCATGCGCTGGCCGCGGCCCACGGTGAGGAGGGCGTTGATGGCGCGCACGCCCACGTCGAGCACCTTGTGGATGGGCTCGCGGTTCAGCGGATTGATGGAGGGCGCGGTGAGCGGCGCGTCGTTCTTCGAACCGAGCGGACCGAAGCCGTCGAGCGGGCGGCCCGAGGCGTCCACCACGCGACCCAGCAGTTCCCAGCCCACGGGCAGGCGCTTGGCACCCGCCATCGGGTCGGCGATCGGCACCGTTTCCAGCGGATAGACGCGCGCGCCGGGCAGCAGGCCCGCCACTTCGGTGGTGGGCATGAGGAACAGCTTGTCGCCCGAGAAGCCCACCACTTCGGCTTCGGCCATCGGCAACGAACTGCCAGCGGGCAGCTCGATCATTACTTCGGCGCCTACCGAGAGGCGCAGGCCCACCGCTTCGAGCACGAGGCCCGCGGCGCGCGTGAGGCGCCCGCAGGCGCGCAGCGGCAACGCGCGCGCATTGCGCTCGCGCAGGCCGTCGAGCCGGCCGCGCCACGCCTCGAGATACGGATTGGCCGCGAGCGCGGCGTCGTGCACGGGCGCCTGCGGACCGAACGACGCCAGCGCCAGCTCCTGTTCGAGCGGCGTGAGGTCGCTTGCGCGAATGGCGTCGATGGTCGGCTGCTTCACCACGTGCTCACTTTTCCAAGGGCGGCCGCCACGCGCTCCCAGCGCGTGCTGATCGCCGCGTCCACTTCACCGGTCGCCGCCTGGGCGCGGCAGCCGCCGCGTTCCATGGCCGGGTCGGTGCGCACGGTCCAGCCGCGCGTTTGCAGTTCTTCCAGCAGATACGCTTCCACGACGGGCAGGTCGGCAGGACTCACTACGAGTTGCGGGGCGCCCGCGAGCGCCGGCTCGGTCGCGAGCACTTCGCGCGCCGCCGCGATGAGCGCGGTGGGGTCGTGCTGCACGTGCTGGCGCACCACTTGCTGCGCGATGTCGAGCGCGAGCGTGACGAGCGCTTCGGCCACGTCGGCCTGCGCGCCTTCCAACGCCTGACGGAACGTCTCCGCGAGCGCGCCGATCTGCGCGGCCTGGGCGCGCGCTTCAGTCAAGCCCTGCTCGAAGCCTTGCGCATGGCCCTGCTCGTAGCCGGCCTGGTAACCCAGCGCCTGGCCCGCGACGTGGCCCGAGGCCACGCCTTCGGCATGCGCGGCGTCGCGCAGCCGTTGGAGTTCGGCTTCGAATGCGCCGTCGTCGATGGGCTCTTCGGGAGGCGGCGGGTCGAACGACGCCATCTCCCAGCGCTGGTAGGCCGTGGCATCGCGGCGGCGGGCCGCCTCGTGCCGGGTGTCGTGCTCAGACATATGCGTCTTCTGCCTTGCCGCCAATCACGATCTGCCCGCTCTCGGCGAGATTGCGGACGACCTGCAGGATGCGGCGTTGCTGCGTTTCCACTTCGGACACGCGCACCGGGCCGCGCGCATCCAGATCTTCGGCGAGCAGCTCGGCTGCACGCTGCGACATGTTCGAGAGGAACTTCTGGCGCAGCGCGGGCGGCGCGCCCTTGAGCGCGATGATGAGCGCCTCGGACTCCACTTCCTTCAACAGCAGCTGGATCGCGCGGTCTTCCAGGTCGAGCAGGTTCTCGAACACGAACATCTGATCGACGATCTTCTGCGCGAGTTCCGCGTCGTACTGGCGCACGTTTTCGAGAATCGATTCCTCGAACTGGCTCGGCATGAAGTTGAGAATTTCCGCCGCGGTGCGGATGCCGCCCATCGGGCTGCGCTTCAGGTTGTCGCTGCCCGAGAGCAGCGTGGTCAGCACGTCGTCCAGTTCGCGCAGCGCGGCCGGCTGAATGCCGTCGAGCGTCGCGATGCGCAGCAGCACGTCGTTGCGCAGGCGGTCGCTGAAGCAGGCGGCGATCTCCGAGGCCTGGTCGCGGTCGAGGTGCACGAGAATCGTCGCGATGATCTGCGGGTGCTCGTTCTTGATGAGTTCGGCCACGGCGGCCGAGTCCATCCACTTGAGCCCTTCGATGCCGCTCGTGTCGCTGCCCTGCAGGATGCGGTCGATGATCACGCCCGCCTTGTCTTCGCCCAGCGCCTTGGTGAGCACGCTGCGAATGTATTCGCTCGAATCGAGCGAAAGCGCCGTGTGCTGTTCCGCTTCGCGCACGAATTCCTGGAGCACGTCGTCCACCTGCTCGCGCGTCACGTTCTTGAGCGACGCCATGGCGAGGCCGATCTTCTGCACCTCGCGCGGGCCGAGGAACTTGAACACCTGCGCGGCTTCTTCCTCGCCGATGGACATCAGCAGCAGTGCGCTGCGCATCACGCCTTCGTTGTTCATGGCCATTGCCTGTCAGTGTTCGTCGCCGGGTTATTCATCGCTGGGTCATTCGTCACTGACCCAGCTCTTGACCACGGTGGCCACGATCTTCGGATCCTGGCGCGCGATCGTGCGGGCGTACTCGAGATTGCGTTCGAACTTGTGCTTCTGGTTTTCGAAGGCCAGCTGCGCGAGTTCCGATTCGTCTTCGCCCAGCTTCTCGACCGGCGTCACGCCATCGAGCAGCAGCGGCTCGTCGGGGCCGGCCAGCGCGGCGGCCGCGGGCGCCTCCGGCGGCGGGAACGCGCGCCGCATGGCGGGCTTCACCATTGCGAAGTACAGGAACAGCGCCACCGCCGCGATGCCCACCCACGTGCCGATCTGCTTGGCGAGCGCGATCATGTCGGGCTGGCGCCACCACGGCAGGTTGGCGTTCGGGTCCACGTCCGTGGTGAACGCGGCGTTCACCACGTTCACGGAGTCGCCGCGCTTGGCGTCGTAGCCCATGGCGTCCTTCACGAGCTGCTCGACCTGGGCGAGCTTTTCGGCGGAGAGCGGCTGCATCGTGGCGTGGCCCTTGGCGTCCACGAGCGGCTGGTAGTTCACCACCACCGCCACGGAAAGCCGCTTGATGTCGCCCATGGCGCCCTGCACGTGGCGCACGGTGCGGTCCAGTTCGTAGTTCGTTGTCTGGTCCTTGCGGTCGCTCACCGGCGTGGCGGGGGCCGCGCCGCTCGCACCGTTCGGCGCGACGACGGGCGCCGAAGCCGGTTGCGGCGGCTGGTTCGAGAGCGCGCCGGGCACGCCGGAGGCGCCGCCCTGCGACATCTCGGTCGCCGTGCTGGTCTGCTGGCTGCGAATGGCGGCCTGCTGCGGCGTGCCGTTCGGCCCGTACGTTTCGGCCGTCTGCTCCATCTTCGAGAAATTCAGGTCGGCGCTCACCTGCGAGCGCGCGTTGCCGGCGCCGAAGAGCGGGGCGAGGATCGCGTCGATGCGCTGCTGCGTGGTGCGCTCCACCTGCTGCACGTACTTGAGCTGCGAGGCGTCGAGCCCGGCGCCCGAAGACGACTGGGTGAGCAGGTTGCCGTCCTGGTCCACGATCGTGACGTTGCGCACGGGCAGGTCCGGCACCGCGGACGACACCATGTGCGTGACCGCCGACACCTGGCCTTCGTCGAGCACGCGGCCCGGGTACAGGTTCACGAGCACGGAGGCCGACGGCGCTTCCTTGTCGCGCACGAACACCGAGGGCTTCGGAATGGCCAGATGCACGCGCGCCGAGTGCACGCTGGAAATGGATTCGATGGTCTGCTGGAGCTCGCCTTCCAGCGCGCGCTGGTAGTTCACCTGCTCGGCAAACTGGCTGATGCCGAATTTCTGGTTGTCCATCAGCTCGAAGCCCACCGCGCCGCCCTTGGGCAGCCCCTGGGAGGCAAGCCGCAGGCGCAGTTCGTGGACCTGGTCGGCCGGCACGAGAATGGCGCCGCCGCCGTCGCTGAAGCGGTAGGGAACGTTTGCTTGTTGCAGCGCAGTAATGATGGAGCCGCCGTCACGGTCCGAAAGGTTGCTGTAGAGCACCTTGTAGTCCGGCGCGCGCGACCACAGGATCAGGCCAGCCACCACGGCCACCAGCAGGGCCACCGCGAAAATGAGCGGCGCGCGCGGGTTACCGCGCATCTGCCGCAGGCCTTGCAGCGACGACAGCCGTTGCGCGAAACCGCCGCCCAGGTCGTCCGCGGCGCCCGGCTGGCCGCCGGCGGCGGGCGTGCCCGCGCCCGGCTGGCCTGCGCCGGCGAGGCCCATGCGGGCGTCGGGGTTGATCAACGAGTTGGCAGACGAATCCATGCTTCGGGTATCTCCGGAATGCGGGCGTCTGGCGAGCCGGTGGGTGCCGGGGCTGCGGAGGCTATTTCCTTGCCGCGCCGGCCTGGGCGCGTTCCGGAATACCTCGCGTCAACTACCCCGGGGGCGTACGGACGCAGACTTTCATGCCACCGATTATCCGCATGACCCCGCAACCCTATTGTCCGAATAGAGCCGGGTTTTCCCCCTTCTTTCCGGTCTTTCGGAAAGACCCCGCTGCTATGCTTTTCGTCAAGGCTGGACCAGGTGTCGCACGGGCCGCAGGTGTGCCGCATAGGCGTTGTTCGCGTGCCGCATCCGCCCCGCGCTGTTGCCCGGTCATTCCCCTGTAACGGGCAGCGCCGGACCGGCCTTCCCATGCTCCTGGAGACATCATGACTTTGCCCGTGAACGCGCTTTCGTCAGCGCTCTCGCAAATCCAGTCGATGGCGGCGCAGGCCGCCGGCGGCTCGCAGAAGGCCGAGGAAAGTTCGGGCGCCGCGACGCCCGGCGGTTTCGCCTCGGCCCTCAAGGCGTCGCTCGACAAGATCAGTTCGGACCAGAAAAGCGCCGTGGGCGAAGCCCAGGCGTTCGAACTCGGCGCCTCCAACGTGTCCCTCAACGACGTGATGGTGGACATGCAGAAGGCCAACGTCGGCTTCCAGTTCGGCCTGCAGGTGCGTAACCGGCTCGTGTCGGCCTACAACGACATCATGCAGATGTCGGTCTGACGTCAGGCTGTCCCGCGTCGATTCGACCCCCAATGTCCGCGGTGGCTTGCAGCCGTCCCGAACGGCGAGGCGCAGGTGCTGCGCGCGTGCGTTCGGGCGCCGTGGACTTCCCTGAAGCAGGCTAAAGCTTCCCCGCGTTCTTCCGATAACACGGCTACAGAGGTCGCCTTGCATGTGCGCATGCGAGGCGGTCTCACCGTACCCACCGACCCTAGAAGAGGAGCGCCCCATGTTTTCCCCAGCCCATTCAGGAGCCAATGCGTACGCACGCGTAGGCGTCGAAACTGGGGTGATGGGTGCCAGTCCGCATCGTCTGATCGCCATGTTGTACGAAGGCGCACGCAAGGCGATCGCGCAGGCTCGCATGCACCTTCAGCAAGGCAACGTCGCGGCGCGCGGCGAGGCGATCGGCAAGGCGATCAACATCGTGCAGAACGGCCTGCAGGTGTCGCTGAACCAGGAGGCGGGCGGCGAGATCGCGCAACGGCTCGATGCGCTTTATACGTACATCGGGCGGCGCCTCGTGGAAGCAAACCTAAAAGAGAGCGAAGCGATGCTGATCGAAGTGGACGGTCTTATCGCGACGCTCGAAGAAGCCTGGTTGGGCATAGCCCCGGAGATCGCGCGGATGGCGGGACAGCCATCCGCGGAAACGATGAGATGAATTCGAAAGCAGAATATTTCGCCCGTTACGAGGCGATTGCAGCGCTTTCCGGGCGGATGCTCACGGCGGCTCGCGAAGCGCTCTGGCACGATCTGATCGGACTGCAGGACGAGTACCGGCGTCTCGTGGAGGCGCTCAAGGAGGCCGAGCAGGGCGTGAAGCTGAGCGACGCCGAACGGATGCGCAAGTACGACCTGATTCGCCGGATTCTCGCCGACGACGCGGCCATTCGCGACCTCGCGAGCCCGCGCATGGCGCGGCTTTCGCGGCTTTTTTCCGGCGCGTCGCATCCGGCGCGCGTGTTGCAGGAGTTATACGGCGCCCCCTGAAGTTGCCACAGGCGGGCGCGGCGGACGTTTTCGGGGCAACCAACGAGTGACCAACGACTTAGGCCGGCAGGAACCGGCGCGAGGCCCGCGCCGCCGCGACGCCCGGTCTTGAACCGCTGGTTGCGGCACGGGCCGGCGGCGCGGGGCGACGCATCTTGGGGAGCGCATGAACGGAATCGAACCGGTAGCGGCTGCGCTCGCCGCGAGCCGCCTCGACAGCCTGCTCACGACCGGCCCGACAGGCGCCGCGGGTGCCACGCAAGCTGGCGCGTCGGCGCTTGCGGCCGGCACCGCTGCGCAGCCCGGCGCGGTTCCGGCGCCACCGCCGCCGCCTCCCGCATCGGCCCAGACCGCACTTTCCGCCGTGGCCCTTACGCTCGACGCCATCGTGCGCTCGGGCGGCGACGCCACGCCCGCCGTGATCGGCACCGCGCCCATCTGGCCTGCGGCGCCGGCACTCGACGTCCATACCATTCAGACCGCCCAGACCGCGGATAGCGCGGCGTGGTCCGCTTTTGTGGTGGGGTCGGCGGTTGCGGATCTGCTGGACGGGACGGGGGCGGGTGCTGCCGGCTCGGCCGTGTCTACTGCTTCTACTGCTGCCCAGGCGGGCGGCGCGGCTGCTGCGGGCACGGCGGGAACAACTGCGTCGGCCTCGGGCGCCAGCGCTCAGGCGACAGGCACGGCAAGCGCCATCGTCGCACCGGTTCAGGTGCCTGTTACCGCGCTGGCGGCTGCGCTTGCCCAGACCGTTTCCGAAAGCGGCCTCTTCTACGAAGCGCACCTTGCTCAATGGCTGGCCGGCATGCGCACGCCCGCGCAGCTCGCGGGCGAGCCGCAGAACCAGCTTGTCGCCGCGGCGGCCGCCATGCCGTCCGACTGGACGGGCGCCTCCGACGACCTCGACGCTCCGTGGACCGGCCCCGGTTCCGCCGTCGCGTTCGGGCAGCGCTTTGCCGCCTCCAGCGACGCGAACGCCGCTTCCGCCGGCGCTGGCCGGCCGTTCGGCGTGCCGCCTCAGGCGGCGGGCGCGGTCGGCCCGTTTCATGGCGAGCCCGGCGCCTACGCGGCGGCGTTCACGCCGCCCTCGGCGCAGACCTTGCGCGCGCTGCTGCACGGCGGCGCCTCGCAAACGCAGGCGTCAGCTTCGGCCGATTCCGCGCAAGCCAATGCCGCTGCCGTGCACCCGGCGACCGTCCCCGTGGTGCGACAGCAGCTCGATCTGCTCGCGACCGGCCAGTTTCGCTGGACCGGCGAGGCGTGGCCGGGCGTGCGGCTCGACTGGACCATCGAGGAAGAGGGCGGCGAGCGCTCGCGCGGCGCGGGCATGGAGGCGGGCGAGTTGCCGTGGCGTACGCGCGTCACGCTTTCGCTGCCCACGCTCGGCACCGTGGATGCCGAACTCACGCTGACGGGCGACGGGCTCGTCGCGCGCGTGCAGGCGAGCCCGGGTGGCGCGTCGCGGCTGGCGGCGCAAAGCGAGACGTTCCGGCGCGCGCTCGCGGCGGCGGGCATTGCGCTGCACGGGCTATCGATTCGGGAGATTGGCGGCAGCACGCTTGCCGAAGACGCTGAACCGCTGGCGGCGGGCTTGGGGCCGCAGCCGTTCCAGCCGGACCAGGCCCGCCAGCCGAGACCGGCCGCCGAAGCCGCGAGCGCCTATGCGCGAACCGCCGCCGATGCGCAGATCCAGATCCCCGGCGCTGTGCCCGCCGATGCCGCCGATTCAGCGGACGAAGCCGGCGCACGGGCAGACGCCGCACATCCCGCGTCACCGGTCACCGAAGGGCCGCTTCCCGTGGCCTCCCGCACGACCCACCTCGACTTCGACTGGGACATCTGATGAGCCGCACGCAACGCAAGAGCGCGGCTGCGCTGCTCTACGACGCCCAGAACGACGCCGCTGCGCCGCGCGTGGTGGCGAAGGGCTACGGGCTCGTTGCCGAGATGATCGTGCAGCGCGCGAAGGAAGCCGGGCTCTACGTGCACGAAGCGCCGGAGATGGTTTCGCTCCTGATGCAGGTGGACCTCGACGCGCGCATTCCGCCCAAGCTCTATCAGGCCGTGGCCGAACTGCTCGCATGGCTGCATCGGCTTGAAAGCGGGGTGGACGATCGTGCTGCGGCCGAGGCGGGAAGTGAGGCGAACGGGGCCGCAGCGGGCGGCGGTGCCGGCGGGCCGGGCGGCCCCGGTGCCGGGCCGTCTACGCCCTTGCTTGGCGGTCCGCCGCCCGGCGGGTTCCCGCGTTTGCCGGGCAGCTAGGGCGGCAAACCAGTTCTTCGCCTTGTCCCCTCCCGGCTTCCCCGCCGCGCCGTAGCGGTCTTTCGAGCGCTTTCCCGCCGTCGTCTGAGCCGACCTCTACGCTTTCCTAAAACCGCAGCATCGTCTTGATCAACTGGTCGAACACCTTGCCGTAAGGCGGCGCCACGAGGTTGCGCGTGTTGAGGCGCGCCTGCGTGAACACGGGCTTCATCTTCGAGAACGTCACGAAGCCGTCGTAGCCGTGGTACGCACCCATGCCACTCGCGCCCACGCCGCCGAAGGGCAGGCTCTCGCAGGCAAGGTGCATCAGCGTCTCGTTGACGGCCATGCCGCCCGCGATGGTTTCGCGCGTCACGCGCTCCACCGTGGCCGCGTCGTCGTCGTAGAGGTAGAGCGCGAGCGGCCGCGGCCGCGCGTTGATGTAGCGGATGGCGTCGTCGATGGTGTCGTAGGGCACCACGGGCAGGAGCGGCCCGAAGATTTCCTCCTGCATCAGCGCGACGTGGTCCGGCGCGCCCGTGACGGCGGTGGGCGCGAAGCGCCGGCTTGCGGCGTCGGACGGCGTGTCGGCCAGCGCGTGCAGTTGTGCGCCCGCGGCCTGCGCTTCGTCGGCGAGGCGTTGCAGCCTGGCGTAATGCCGCTCCGAGATGATCGTCGTGTAGTCGCGGTTGTGCGCGAAATCCGGGTACAGCTTCGCGATGCGGGCGCGGGCGCGCGCGATGAACGCGTCTTCGCGGTCGCGCGGCACGAGCACGTAGTCGGGCGCGACGCACGTTTGCCCTGCGTTCAGCGTCTTGCCGAGCAGCAGGCTGTCCACGGCGTAGTCGAGGCGCGCATGCGGCCCGATGACGGCGGGCGACTTGCCGCCCAGTTCCAGCGTGACCGGCGTGAGGTTCGCCGCGGCGGCGCGCATCACCTCGTGACCCACGCGCGTGGAGCCCGTGAAGAGCAGGTGATCGAACGGCATGCCCGTGAAGGCGGCGCCAATGTTCGCGTCGCCATTCACCACGGCCACGTGGTCGCGCGAGAAGGTCTTCGTGATGAGCGTCTCGAACAGTGCCGAGGTGCGCGGCGTGAACTCGGACATCTTGATCATGGCGCGATTGCCTGCGGCGAGCGCGCAGATGAGCGGGCCTGCCGCGAGCAGCACGGGATAGTTCCACGGCACCACGATGCCCACCACGCCGAGCGGCTGCGGCACCACCTTCACGCGCGCGGGCCGCAGCCAGCGGTTGGGGCTGCGCCGCTGCGGCTTCATCCAGCGATTGCCGTGCTTCAGCGCTTCGTCGATTTCGCTCTTCGCCAGCAGAAATTCGGCGAGCAGCACTTCCTGTTTCGCGCGATTGCCGAAGTCGGCGCTCATGGCCTCCGCCAGCGCGTCGCGGTTGTCGAGCAGCATGGCGCGCAACGCCTTGAGATGGCGTGCACGCTGCTCCCACGACGGATACGGCGCGCGCAGATACGCTTCGCGCTGCTCGCGCAGCAGGGCGTCGAGTGCGGCTAGGTCCGGCAAGTCGTTCTTCATGCTGTGCTCTCCCTGGTGGTGCTGGTGATGCCGCTCCTTTTGGCAGCGGCGATGCGCGGTCTGTGGTTTTGAGTCGCCGCGTTGTGTTCGGGTGTTGCGGTAGTTGGTTGGCGTTGGTTGGCGTTGGTTGGCGCTGGTTGGCCCGTTTGGCTCTTTCAAAGCGTGGACGAGGCTTCACGCCTCAGGCTGGAAACGCGCGCGCGACGAGCGCCGCGTGATCGAACGCGGCCGGCAGCGTGCCGTAGACGCGACCGCCTGTTGTCCCGCCCGATGCGCCGTTGCCTTCGCCGGCAAGGCGCGTCGCGATGAACGCATCGGCCACGTGCGCCGGCGCATGGCGCACGAGCAGCACGGCCTGCGCGATGAGCACGAGCTGCTGGGCGATGCGGCGCGCGCTGGCTTCGCGCGTGGCGGGGTCGCCCTGCAGCGTGGCAAGCAGGTTGACGAGCGCCGCGCCCAGCGCCGGGTGTCCCTGCGCGTCGTCGCGCCATGCGGCGAAGAGCGCCTGGGCTGCGTCGGCTTCGCGCTCCATGGCGCGCAGCACGTCGAGGCACATCACGTTGCCCGAGCCTTCCCAGATCGAGTTCACCGGCGCCTCGCGGTAGAAGCGCGCCATCGGACCTTCTTCGACGTAGCCGTTGCCGCCCCACACTTCCATCGCCTCGCCCGTGTATTCGAGCGCGCGCTTGCAGACCCAGAACTTCGCCGCGGGCGTCACGATGCGGCGCCACGCGCGCGCTTCGGGCGTGCTCGCGGCATCTTCGAAGGCACGCGCGAGGCGCATGAACAACACGGTGGCCGCTTCGGATTCGAGCGCGAGGTCGGCCAGCACGTTCTGCATCAGCGGCTGGTCGGCCAGGTGGCGGCCGAATGCGGTGCGGTGCCGCGCGTGGTGAATGGCCTGCACGAGCGCCGCGCGCATGAGCGCCGCGCTGCCTATCACGCAATCGAGCCGCGTGTAGTTCGCCATCTCGATGATGGTGGGTACGCCGCGCCCTTCGTCGCCCACCATGACGCCCCACGCGTTCAGGAATTCGACTTCGCTGCTCGCATTCGACCGGTTGCCGAGCTTGTTCTTGAGCCGCTGCACCTGAACGGCGTTCTTCGAGCCATCCGGCGCGAAGCGCGGCACGAAGAAGCACGAGAGCCCTTCGTGCTCACCCGTGCGCGCGAGCACCAGATGCGCGTCGCACTGCGGCGCGGAAAAGAACCACTTGTGGCCGACGAGCCGGTACTCGCCGCCGCGTCCGCCGCTGTCGAGTGCATGCGCTTCGGTGCGGTTCGTGCGCACGTCCGAGCCGCCCTGCTTTTCGGTCATGCCCATGCCGATCATCATCGAACGCTTCTGCGTGTAGGGCAGGTCGCGGGCGTCGTGATCGCGCGAATAGAGCGGCGCGCGCAGGGTTTCGAAAAGCGCGGGCTCGCGTTGCAGGACGGGGATGCTCGCGAAGGTCATGGTGAGCGGGCACAGCGAGCCGGATTCGAGCTGCGCGTGCAGAAAGTAGCCCGCGCAGCGCGCGGCCATGGCGCCGCGTTGAGGGTCCGAGAACGGCAGTGCGTGCAGACCCTCGCGACGCAGCAGCGCGAGCAGCGTGTGCCAGGACGGATGGAATTCGAGCGCGTCGATGCGTTCGCCGCGCGGGTTGTGCGTGGCGAGTTCGGGCGTGTGGCGGTTCGCGAGGTCGGCGAGGGCGAGCACGTCGGGCGTGCTCAGCGCGGCGCCATCGCGCGAGAGCGCCTCGGTGTGCCAGCCGGCGCCTTCGCGCTCCACGGCGGCTGCCAGCGCCGCGTCGCTCGTGAACAGGTTGTAGTCCGCCAGCGGCGGCACCTGGTTGGTCACGTCGTGCGTCTTGCCGAAGGCATGCGCGTCCATGTTGCTGTCTCCATGTGTCCGTCGGCTGGTGAGCTCGAATTCGTCAGCCGGCGCGAGCCGTGATCTAGACGGCGGTTGTCTGGTGTTTCGTTGCTTGCTTGGGGCGCCGGTGAGGCGTTCCGCGCACCGCCGGCTCGCCTCTGTTTGATTGTCTCGCGCGGTGGCGCGCGGCGCGTTGTTCATGCGATTCGCGTGCGTTTGAACACGTCGTTCAGCGGCCGCTGAAGTCTGCGCCGAGGCGCCGGGGCGCCCGCGCGCGGTGCTTCATCATAGGTGCGCCGACCGTCGCACGTTTAGAGGGATCGCTCTGGCACGAACGCGCCGTGCCACGGTAACGGTCCCTACAATGCGCAAAAAACACACGTAGACAAGTGTGCACGAGACACCGCCAGGCGACAAAACGCGGGCGAAAATCAGGAGGAGCACATGGAGTTCGACTACATCATCGCCGGGGCGGGTTCCGGCGGCTGCGCACTGGCGAGCCGCCTCGCGGATCTCTGTCCCGACGCCACCATCGCCCTCGTCGAGGCCGGCCCGCACACGGAGCACAACCTCTTCGTCAACATGCCGGTGGGCGTGGCGGCCGCGGTGCCGTTCCGCATGAAGACCAACTACGGCTATGAGACGGCGCCGCAGCCCGGACTCGCCGGGCGCCGCGGCTACCAGCCGCGTGGCCGGGGCTTCGGCGGATCGAGCGCGATCAACGCGATGATCTACACGCGCGGGCATCCTCTGGACTACGACGAATGGGCCCAACTGGGTTGCGAGGGCTGGTCGTGGGACGACGTGCTGCCGTACTTTCGCCGCGCCGAGGGCAACGAGCGCGGCGCGAACGCGTGGCATGGCGCCGATGGGCCGCTCACCGTGTCCGACCTGCGCTTTCGCAATCCGTTTTCGGAGCGCTTTTTGCAGGCTGCCGTCGAGGCGGGCTTCACGCCGAACGACGACTTCAACGGCCCCCTGCAGGAAGGCGTCGGCTTCTATCAGGTGACGCAGCGCGACGGTCGGCGTTGCAGCGTGGCGCGTGCCTACCTCTACGATCGTGCGCAGCCGAACCTCACCACCATCGCAGATGCCGCGGTGCTGCGCGTCACCTTCGACGGGCGCCGCGCAACCGGCATCGAAGTGGCGCGCGCCGGCCGCATCGAGCAGCTCACGGCGCGCGCCGAGGTCGTGCTCGCGGCGGGCGCGTTCAATTCGCCGCAACTGCTGATGTGCTCGGGTATCGGGCCGGGCGCCCAGCTTCAGGCGCTCGGGCTGCCCGTGCTCTACGACGCGCCGGAGGTGGGCCGCAATCTGATCGACCACATCGACTTCACGCTCAACAAGCGCGTGTGGTCCAGCGAGACGACGGGCTTCTCGCTGCGCGGTTTCGCGAAGATGGTGCCCGCGTTCTTCACCTTCATGCGCGAAGGGCGCGGCATGCTGACGAGCAACGTGGCCGAGGCGGGCGGCTTCATCAAGAGCCGGCCGGGGCTGGATCGCCCGGACCTGCAACTGCATTTCTGCACCGCCATCGTGGACGATCACAACCGGCACATGCACTGGGGGCACGGCTATTCGCTGCACGTCTGTGTGCTGCGTCCCGCGAGCCGCGGCACCGTGACGCTGGCGAGCCCGGATGCGCGCGTGGCGCCGGTGATCGATCCGCAGTTTCTCTCGGACCCGCGCGATCTCGATCTGCTCGTGGAAGGGGCGAAACTCGCGCGGCGCATCGTGGAGGCGCCGTCGCTCGCGAGTGCAGGCGGCAAGGAGCTTTACACGAAGCCGGGCCAGACCGACGCCGAGTTGCGCGAGACCATCGCGCGCCGGGCGGACACCATCTATCACCCGGTGGCCACGTGCCGGATGGGCGGCGACGCCCGCTCGGTCGTGGACCCGCAACTGCGTGTGCGCGGCGTGCAAGGGCTGCGCGTGGTGGACGCCTCCGTGATGCCGACGCTGATTGGCGGCAATACGAATGCGCCGACGGTCATGGTGGGCGAGCGCGCTGCCGAATTCATCGCGGCGGCCCGCCGCACGCAGCCCGCGACGGTGCTGGACGTGGCGGCTTGATCGGCGCACCAGGCTCGGGCGTTTGAGTCAGGCGCCGGAGTTACGCGCTGGAGCCGGACACCCGGGCCGGACACCCGGGCCGCTCCCCGAACCAGCGGCTCGATCAGCCCCCCGCGATGCTGCCCGTCGGGTCCAGTCCGTGAATCTGCATGAAGTCGCTGCCCGCCACGCCGGGCAGCGTTTCGCGCGCCACGTCGAGCCAGGCGCGCGCCGCATTCGATAGATAGCCGTTGCGCCGCCAGCCCACGGCCATGTCCCAGGGAATCTGCGGGTCGGTGACGGGCAGGCACGTGAAGCGCGTGGCGTCCAGCCGCCGGCAGTACGGCGCCGGCAGCAGCGCCACGCCCACGCCCGCCAGCACGAGCGCGGCCATGAAGTCCCAATGCCCGCTGCGTCCGACGATGGCCGGCGTGAAGCCCGCCTTGGCGCACGCGTTCAGCACGACGTCGTTGAGCGCGAGGCTCTCGCCGTAGAACACGAACGACTCGCCCGCCAGATCGGCCAGCGGCACCGCCTGCGCGTCGTCCCAGCGCGAGCCGCGGCGCGCCACGAGCCAGAGCAGTTCGCGGGTGAGCGGCAGCACGTCGAAGACTTCGGGGTTCACGGGTTGCAGCACGCCGCCCAGTTCCAGCTCACCGGCCATCAGCGCGGCCTCGATGGCGCGCGAGCCCTGTTCGAACAGTTTCAGTTCCACCTTCGGGTAACGCTGCCGGAATGCCGCGATGGCGGGCGTGAAGAGCGAGCCGCCCATCGGCGGAATGCCGATGGTGAGCTGGCCGCGCCCCAGCGTGCCCAGGTCCTTGAGTTCGGCCTGAAGCTGCGCGTGCGCGGCGAGCACGTCCTGGCCGCGCTGGTAGACGATGCGGCCGGCGTCGGTGAGCACCATCTGGCGGCCGTCGCGCAGGAGCAGCGGCGAGCCGATCTCGTCCTCCAGCGACTTCACCATTTTGCTGATGGTGGGCTGCGTCACGAACATGAGTTCCGCGGCGGCCGTGAAGCTTTGCTGGCGGACAACCTCGACGAAGTAGCGAAGGGCGCGCAGTTCCACGATGAGAGGCTCCGAAATTCCAGTTTGGAATGATTTGGATGATTCTAAGTCATTATATTTATGCTGCGTCGCAACCTATACTCGTTCGCATACGAAGTCACTAAGGGTTTGCCATGACTGCTCACCGTTTCTCCGCTGTTGTCTCCCCGGCGCGTTCGGCTGGCTTGATGCGCGTCGCGCGCATCGCCGTGCAGTCGGCCGCGCTGGCGGGCATGTGGTTCGCGGCAGATTTCACGGTGCGCGCGCTTGATCTGCCGGTGCCTGGCGGCGTGGTGGGCCTCGTCGTGCTACTCGCGCTGCTGTTCTCCGGCGGTATCGCGCCGCGCTGGGTGAAGGCGGGCGCGGACTGGCTGCTCGGCGACATGCTGCTGTTCTTCATTCCAGCCGCGGTGGCTGCCGTCCAGTACGGCGGGCTCTTTCGCGAGGACGGCTGGCGCCTCGCGCTCGTGGTGATGGCGGGCACGCTGATGGTGATGGTGGCAGTGGCCGTCGCAGTGGATCTGGCCGCGCGCTTCGAACGGCGCCTCGCGCTGCGGCGCGTGCTCACGGCGCGCGCCGTGGCCCGCGTCTGAGCGGGCGGGTCCGAATCGATATGGCGCGGTAAGCAAGGACCGACTCATGAGCACCCTTTCGGGCACGTTCTACGCCTCCCTTTTCGCGGACGACGCCTCGCGGCTCATCGCGGCGGGCTGCTTCGTGCTGACGGTGGTGCTCTATTTCGCTTCGAAGTGGCTCTACGCGCGCTTTCCGAAGCCGTGGCTCACGCCGCTCCTCACGGTGCCGGCCGTGCTTGCCGCCATCGTGCTGGTGCTGCACATTCCTTACCCCGTGTACTTTCAGGACACACGCTGGCTGATGTGGCTGCTGGGCCCCGCCACGGTGGCGTTCGCCGTGCCGATCTACGAGTACCGCGAACTGTTGAAGCGCCACTGGATTTCACTTGCGGTGGGCGTGACGGTGGGAATCGTCGTGGCGGTGGGCGGGTCGCTTACGCTCGCGAAGCTGCTGCATCTGTCGCCCGAACTGCAGCGCAGTCTGATGACGCGCTCGGTCTCTACGCCGTTTGCGCTCGCTGTGTCCGACAAGATTCACGCGCCGAAGGATCTGACCGCGCTCTTCGTGATCGCGACGGGCGTCTGCGGGATGCTGTTTGGCGAACTCGTGCTGGCGCTGGTGCCGCTCAGAACGCGCCTTGCGCGCGGCGCGCTGTTCGGCGCGGCCGCCCATGGTGTGGGTACGGCGAAGGCGCGCGAACTGGGCAGTGAGGAAGGCGTGGTGGCGAGCCTCACGATGATGATCGCGGGCGTGACGATGGTGCTGCTCGTGCCGCTGCTCGAACTGCTGCCCATCTGACCCTTCACATCCGCGTCTGGTACCGCTCCCAGCGCGCTTACGCCCACCGCTTACGTCCACCGCTTACCCCACCGTTTCTCGCTTTCGCGCCGTCAAACATTTGCTACAATCGCGCCTTGTCTCCGAGGAGCGCTGCGACGGGCCTGCCATCCCCCTGATGGTATTCACGGCCCGCCAGGCTCGGAGGCTTTCAATCCGGTCTTCCTTTCCATATGCAGCGCGTTTCGCGCGCGGGCAGGAAGCCGCATCGAACGGCGCTCACGTCATTAATTTCTAGTCTTTTTAGAAAGGAGGGCGTGATGAACGCCGCAGTTTTCGAATCGAACCCGTCCCAGGATTACCTCGTTGCCGACCTCTCGCTTGCCGCGTGGGGCCGCAAGGAACTCAACATTGCCGAGACCGAAATGCCCGGCCTCGTGCAGATTCGCGACGAGTACAAGGCGCAGCAGCCGCTGAAAGGCGCGCGCATTGCGGGCTCGCTGCACATGACCATCCAGACCGGCGTGCTGATCGAGACGCTCAAGGCACTGGGCGCCGACGTGCGCTGGGCCTCGTGCAACATCTTCTCGACCCAGGATCACGCCGCCGCAGCCATCGCCGAAGGCGGCACGCCGGTGTTCGCGTTCAAGGGCGAATCGCTCGACGAATACTGGGAGTTCACGCACCGCATCTTCGAATGGCCGAACGGCGAGTTCGCCAACATGATCCTGGATGACGGCGGCGATGCCACGCTGCTGCTGATCCTGGGCTCGAAGGCCGAGAAGGACCGTTCGGTCATCGCCACGCCCACCAACGAGGAAGAAGTCGCGCTGTACAAGGCGATTGCGCGGCACCTCGACGCCGATGCGACGTGGTACTCCACGCGCCTCGCGCAGATCAAGGGCGTGACCGAAGAGACCACGACCGGCGTGCACCGCCTGTACCAGATGGAGAAGGAAGGCCGTCTGCCGTTCCCGGCCATCAACGTCAACGACTCGGTCACCAAGTCGAAGTTCGACAACCTGTACGGCTGCCGCGAGTCGCTCGTGGACGGCATCAAGCGCGCAACGGACGTGATGATCGCCGGCAAGATCGCCGTGGTCGCGGGCTACGGCGACGTGGGCAAGGGCTGCGCGCAATCGCTGCGCGGACTCGGCGCCACGGTGTGGGTCACGGAAATCGATCCGATCTGCGCGCTGCAGGCCGCGATGGAAGGCTACCGCGTCGTGACGATGGAATACGCCGCCGACAAGGCCGACATCTTCGTCACCGCTACCGGCAACTACCACGTCATCAACCACGACCACATGAAGGCGATGCGCCACAACGCGATCGTCTGCAACATCGGTCACTTCGACTCGGAAATCGACGTTGCTTCCACGCGTCAGTACCAGTGGGAAAACATCAAGCCGCAGGTGGATCACATCATCTTCCCGGACGGCAAGCGCGTGATCCTGCTGGCTGAAGGCCGCCTCGTGAACCTGGGCTGTGCGACGGGCCACCCGTCGTTCGTGATGTCGAACTCGTTCACGAACCAGACGCTCGCGCAGATCGAACTGTTCACGCGCGGTGCGCAGTACGAGAACAAGGTCTACGTGCTGCCGAAGCATCTGGACGAGAAGGTGGCGCGCCTGCATCTGGCGCGTATCGGCGCGCACCTCACCGAGCTTTCCGACGACCAGGCGAAGTACATCGGCGTCGAGAAGACCGGTCCGTTCAAGCCGAACCACTACCGCTACTAAGTCCCGTGCGGCGTGTTCCGTGCGGCCCGCCTGCGCGCGGCCCGCACGGACGCGCGGCGAGCCTCCAACCGAGCCCTGATCGCGCGCCCATCGCCTCTCGAGCGCGATCACGATAACGATGCAACAAGGCAACAAGCGTAAGGAGCCTTCCATGACCGTGCTGCTGACCTGGCTGATCAACGCGCTCGCGCTGCTGATCATTACGTGGCTCGTGCCGTCGATTCATATCCGCAGCTTCGGCACGGCGCTGATCGTCGCGATCGTGCTGGGCCTCATCAACGCGCTGCTGCGTCCGGTGCTGATCCTGCTCACGCTGCCCGTCACCATCCTGACGCTCGGCCTCTTCATCCTCGTCGTGAATGCGCTGTGCTTCTGGCTCGCGGCGTCGCTGTTGAAGGGTTTCGAGGTCTCGGGGTTCTGGTCCGCGTTCTTCGGCTCGATTCTCTACAGCATCATTTCGTGGTTGCTCTCGGCGCTCGTTTTCGGCAATCGCAGCCTCGGCTGATGCCTGTTTTCCGCCATGAACCCGATCGAACTTTCATTTGAATTCTTCCCGCCGAAGACGCAGGAAGGCGTGGAAAAGCTGCGCGCCACGCGCGCGCAGCTTGCGCCGCTGAAGCCGAAATTCGTCTCCGTGACGTTCGGCGCGGGCGGCTCCACGCAGCAGGGCACGCTCGACACCGTGCTCGACATTGCGAAGGACGGCATTGAAGCCGCCCCGCACCTGTCGTGCATCGGCTCTTCGAAAGAGAGCCTGCGCGCCATTCTCAACCGCTACCGCGAAAGCGGCATCCGTCACATCGTGGCGCTGCGCGGCGACCTGCCTTCGGGCATGGGCGAAGTGGGCGAGCTGCGCTATGCCTCCGAGCTGGTGAGCTTCATCCGCAACGAAACCGGCGACTGGTTCCGCATCGAAGTGGCCGCGTATCCCGAATACCATCCGCAGTCGCGCTCGCCGCGCAAGGACATGGAAAACTTCGCTCACAAGGTGAAGGCCGGCGCGAATTCGGCGATCACGCAGTACTTCTACAACGCGGACGCCTATTTCCGTTTCGTGGACGACGTGCGCAAGCTTGGCGTAGACGTGCCCATCGTGCCCGGCATCATGCCCATCACGAACTTCTCGCAGCTCACGCGTTTTTCGGAAATGTGCGGCGCCGAGATTCCGCGCTGGGTGGCGCGGCGTCTGGAAAGCTTCGGCGACGACCGCGAAGCGATTCGCGCGTTTGGCCTCGACGTGGTGACGGACCTGTGCCGGCGCCTCGTGGATGCGGGCGTGCCCGGCCTGCATTTCTATACGCTCAACGCCGCGACCGCCAGCAAGGCGATCTGCGAGCGGCTGAGTCTGTAATCGCTTCATCGGGCACTCGCCGTGCGGCGGGTGCCCGTTCCTCGTCTGCCTGCGGCGGGCGCTTTTTGTTGTCCCTCGGCGCTTATCGTGCTTTCGCGGCACGGCCTGCCGCAGCCGGATTCCTCCGCGGCACTTTCCCGCATCGTTCCCCGCTGGCCGCGACACGCGGCAAAACGCCTTGTTGCAGCCCTGCCATGCGGATTTTCGTCTGCTTGTGACGGGCGGCGAAGGTCAGTAATATCGCGCTACGCTGGCTCCGGCCGGCTCCGATCCTGGAGGAAACATGAAGCAAAACAACCTGTTGCGCACGGCGCGGCTCACCATGCTGGCAACCGTCGCAGCGGCATCGATGGCAGGCGCCCAACTGGCGAACGCCGCCGATATTCCCAACAAGACCCTCGTCTACTGCTCAGAAGGCAGTCCCGCGGGCTTCGATCCGGCGCAGTACACCACGGGCGTCGACTTCACGGCGAACACCTTCACCGTCTACAACCGTCTCGTGGAATTCGAGCGCGGCGGCACGAAGGTCGAGCCGGGCCTCGCCGAAAAATGGGACGTCTCGCCGGACGGCAAGACCTACACGTTCCACCTGCGCAAGGGCGTGAAGTTCCAGACCACGTCGTTCTTCAAGCCGACGCGCGAATTCAACGCCGACGACGTTGTCTTCACCTTCGAGCGCATGCTCGATCCGAACCAGCCGTTCCACAAGGCCTACCCGGTGCAGTTCCCGTACTTCACCGACATGGGCCTCGACAAGCTGATCGCGAAGGTCGAGAAGGTTGACCCGTACACGGTGCGCTTCACGCTCAACGAGGTGAACGCGCCGTTCATCCAGAATCTGGCGATGGAATTCGCCTCGATCCTCTCGGCCGAATACGGCGACCAGCTGCTCAAGGCCGGCAAGGCCGCGGACATCAACCAGTATCCGGTGGGCACGGGTCCGTTTATCTTCCGCAGCTACACGAAGGACGCGACCATCCGCTTCGACGGCAACCCCGACTACTGGAAGCCGGGCGCGGTGAAGATCTCGAAGCTGATCTTCTCGATTACGCCGGACGCGAGCGTGCGCGTGCAGAAGCTCAAGCGCAACGAATGCCAGGTGATGAGCTATCCGCGCCCCGCCGACATCGCGCCGCTGAAGGCCGAGTCGGGCATCGCGATGCCGTCGCAGCCGGGCTTCAACCTGGGCTACCTCGCCTACAACGTCGAGCACAAGCCGCTCGACAAGGTGGAAGTGCGCGAGGCGCTGGACATGGCGATCAACAAGAAGGCGATCATCGATTCGGTCTACCAGGGCGCCGGCCAGGCGGCCACGAACCCGATGCCGCCGACGCAGTGGTCCTACGACAAGAACCTGAAGGCGGCGGCCTACGATCCCGAGAAGGCGAAGGCGCTGCTCGCGAAGGCCGGTTTGCCGAACGGCTTCGAGATCACGCTGTGGGCCATGCCCGTGCAGCGCCCGTACAACCCCAACGGCAAGCTGATGGCCGAGATGATCCAGTCCGACTGGGCGAAGGTCGGCGTGAAGGCGAAGATCGTCACGTATGAGTGGGGCGAGTACATCAAGCGCGCACACGCGGGCGAAGACGACAGCATGCTGATCGGCTGGACGGGCGACAACGGCGACCCGGACAACTGGCTCGGCACGCTGCTGGGCTGCTCCGCGGTGAACGGCAACAACTTCTCGAAGTGGTGCTACAAGCCGTTCGACGCACTCGTGCAGAAGGGCCGCGAAACGAGTAACCAGGGCGAGCGCACGAAGGCCTACATGCAGGCGCAGCAGATCTTCGCGCAGCAACTGCCGTTCTCGCCGATCGCTCACTCCACGGTCTACCAGCCAGTGAGCAAGAAGGTGACCGACATGCGCATCGAGCCGCTCGGCTACATGCGCTTCGACGGTGTCGGCGTGCAGTAAGGCGCAAGCACTACGCTTTTCGCACCGTTTGCATAGCAACTAGAAAACAGGTCGAAAAAGGTCCGGCGACGGGGGCATGAGCCCCTTGTCGCCGGTTGCGTTTTCATCTCCCCCAATCAAGGGAACGAACCATGTTCCGATTCGTCTTGCGCCGCATCGGGATGGTGATACCGACCTTCATCGGCATCACCATTCTGGCGTTTGCGCTCATCCACCTGATTCCGGGCGACCCTATCGAGGTGATGATGGGCGAGCGCGGCGTCGACCCGCAGATGCACGCCGAAGCGATGCATCGCCTGGGGCTCGACGAGCCGCTGCCCATGCAGTACCTCCATTACGTCCAGCACGCGTTGCAGGGCAACCTGGGCACGTCCGTGGTCACCAACACGAGCGTGATGAGCGAATTCCTCGCGCGCTTTCCGGCCACCGTCGAACTGTCCATCTGCGCGATGCTGTTCGCGCTCGTGGTGGGCCTGCCTGCCGGCGTGTTCGCGGCGCTCCGGCGCGGCACCGTGGTGGACCACGGCGTGATGGGCACGGCGTTGACCGGCTATTCGATGCCGATCTTCTGGTGGGGCCTCATTCTCATCATGGTGTTCTCGTCGAATCTGGGCTGGACGCCGGTGTCCGGCCGCATTGCCGTGGAGTTCGACATTCCGCACGTCACGGGCTTCATGCTGATCGACGCGCTGCTTTCCACCGACGAAGGCGCGTTCCGCTCCGCGGTGAGCCATCTGATCCTGCCGTCCATCGTGCTCGGCACCATTCCGCTCGCGGTGGTGGCGCGCATGACGCGCTCGTCCATGCTCGAGGTGCTGCGCGAGGACTACATCCGCACGGCGCGCGCCAAGGGTCTGTCGCCCGTGCGCGTGGTGGTGGTGCATGCGCTGCGCAATGCGCTCATTCCTGTCGTCACGGTGATTGGTCTGCAGGTGGGCACGCTGCTCGCGGGCGCGGTGCTGACCGAAACGCTCTTTTCGTGGCCCGGCGTGGGCAAGTGGCTGATCGATGCCATTTCCCGCCGCGACTATCCCGTCGTGCAGGGCGGCATTCTGCTCATCGCGACGCTCGTGATCGTGGTGAACCTCGTCGTCGATCTGCTGTACGGCGTGTTGAATCCGCGCATTCGCCACACGAGGTAACGCCGTGCAAGCAACCAACCGTATCCGGCGGGCGCCTGTGCAGGCGGCCCGCATCGTTCCGAGGGAGGCCTGACGCATGGCCGACATTCAAAACACCGTGCCCCAGGCGGTGACGCCGCCCAGCGGCCGCGCCATCGCCGCGCGCGAGTTCTGGGCCAACTTCTCGCGCAACCGCGGGGCCGTGGGCGCCGGCGCGATCGTGCTGCTGCTCGTGTTCGTCGCGATCTTCGCGCCGCTCATCGCGCCGCACAGTCCCATCGAGCAATACCGCGACTTCGTGAAGATTCCGCCCGCGTGGCTCGAAGGCGGCAACTGGAAGTTCGTGCTGGGCACCGACGAAGCGGGCCGCGACATCCTCTCCCGTCTCATGTACGGCGCGCGGCTGTCGTTCTGGATTGGCTGCGTTTCGGTCGTGCTCGCGCTGATTCCGGGCGTCGTGCTCGGGCTCGTGGCCGCGTTCTTCGAGAAGTGGGCCGACACGCCGATCATGCGGCTCATGGACATCCTGCTCGCGCTGCCTTCGCTGCTGCTCGCGGTGGCGGTGGTTGCGATCATCGGTCCGGGGCTTACGAACACGATGCTCGCCATCGCGATCGTCGCATTGCCCGGGTACGTGCGGTTGACGCGCGCCTCGGCACTCGGCGAATTGCAGAAGGAGTACGTCACCGCGTCGCGCGTGGCGGGCGCGGGCACGCTGCGGCTGATGTTCTCGCAGGTGCTGCCCAACTGCACGGCGCCGCTCATCGTGCAGGCCACGCTCGGTTTTTCGTCGGCCATTCTGGATGCCGCGGCGCTCGGCTTTCTTGGCCTCGGCGTGCAGCCGCCCGCGGCAGAGTGGGGCGCGATGCTCGCCTCGGCGCGCGACTACATCGACAGCGCCTGGTGGATCGTGACGATGCCGGGCCTGTCCATTCTGATTTCGGTGCTCGCCATCAATCTGCTCGGCGACGGGCTGCGCGACGCACTGGACCCCAAACTCAAACGGATGGCCTGACATGGCAGACCTATTGACCATCCGCAATCTCGCGGTGAACTTCAGCGGCCTGCCGGCGGTGGACCGCATCAACCTCTCGGTCGCGCCCGGCGAAGTGGTGGGCGTAGTGGGCGAATCGGGCTCGGGCAAGAGCGTGACGATGATGGCGCTGATGGGCCTGATCGACCCGCCCGGCAAAGTCACAGCCGACGAGGTCACGTTCGACGGCAAAGACCTGCTCAACGCGTCGCCGAAAGCGCGGCGCAAGATCATCGGCAAAGACGTGGCGATGGTGTTTCAGGACGCGCTTACGAGCCTGAACCCGAGCTACACCGTCGGCTATCAGATCAAGGAGGTGCTGAAGCTGCACGAAGGACTGCGCGGCGACGCGCTGGAGCGGCGCGCGCTCGAACTGCTCGACCAGGTGGGCATTCCCGATGCGAAGAACCGCATCACGGCGTATCCGCATCAGATGTCGGGCGGCATGAACCAGCGCGTGATGATCGCGATGGCCGTGGCCTGCAACCCGAAGCTGCTGATTGCCGACGAGCCCACCACGGCGCTCGACGTGACCATCCAGGCGCAGATCATGGAACTGCTCGTGCGTCTGCAGAAGGAACGCGGCATGGCGCTCGTGCTCATTTCGCACGACCTCGCGGTGGTGTCCGAAGTCGCGCAGCGCGTGGCCGTGATGTACGCGGGCGAGATCATCGAAACGAACCGCGTGCCCGATATTTTCGAAGCGCCGCATCATCCGTACACCGAAGCGCTGCTCGCCGCGATTCCCGAGCACAACGTGGGCGCGGTGCGGCTCGCGGCGCTGCCGGGCATGGTGCCGGGCCGCGATGACCGTCCGCGCGGTTGCCTCTTCGCGCCGCGCTGCAAGTACGTGGTGGACGACTGCATGAAGGCGCGTCCGTCGCTGGACCCGGTGCCAGGCGTGGGCGAGTTCGCGCGCGTGCGCTGCATCAAGCCGCTGAACGTGACGGGCAGCGGTGCTTCGCAACCCGCGCATGCGCCGTCTTCCACCCAATCGACTCAACCGGGAGGCGCACGATGAACGCAGTCCCTCAGGTGCCTCCGCGCGACACCCACGCTTCGGGCACTGACCACGTGCTCGTGGCCGACCACCTCGCGAAGCACTACGCCGTGCGGCGCGGCATGTTCGGGCATGGCACGGTGAAGGCGCTCAACGGCGTGTCGTTCGCGCTGGAACGCGGCAAGACGCTTGCGGTGGTGGGCGAATCCGGTTGCGGCAAGTCCACGCTCGCGCGCCAGCTCACCATGATCGAGCCGCCCACTTCGGGGCGCCTCGTGATCGACGGCGTGGATGTGGCGGGCGCCGATCACGCGACCATCTCCCAACTGCGTCGCCGCGTGCAGATGGTGTTCCAGAATCCGTTCGCCTCGCTCAATCCGCGCAAGACGGTGGAGCAGACGCTGGCCGAGCCGCTCGTCATCAATGCACAGGCGAGCGCTGCCGAACGCGCGGAGCGCATCGCGCACATGATGCGCATCGTCGGCCTGCGGCCCGAGCACGCCAAGCGCTATCCGCACATGTTTTCGGGCGGGCAGCGTCAGCGCGTGGCGATTGCGCGCGCGATGATTCTCGACCCGCAGATCGTGGTGGCCGACGAGCCGGTGTCCGCGCTCGACGTCTCCATCCAGGCGCAGATCCTCAACCTCTTCATGGACCTGCAGGACGAGTTCAAGACGAGCTACGTGTTCATCTCGCACAACCTCTCGGTGGTGGAGCACATCGCTGACGACGTGATGGTGATGTACTTCGGCGGCGTGGCCGAACTGGGCGACAAGAAGACGGTGTTCGAGCGTCCGCGGCATCCGTACACGCGTTCGCTGATGTCGGCCACGCCCTCCATCTTCGAGGCGGACCGCCGCATCAAGATCAAGCTGCAGGGCGAGTTGCCGTCGCCGCTTAATCCGCCCTCGGGCTGCACGTTCCACCAGCGCTGCCCGTATGCGATCGAGCGGTGCCGCACGGAGGAACCGAAGCTTCGCGAAGTGGATGGCCGTCAGGTATCCTGCCACCGTGCAGAGGAGGTGGGGGAATCGGATGCCTGAAGCGACGGCGGCGCGTCGTTTTACGCGCCGCTTGTGTGAAAGCGGCGCGCATGCTGCTTCACGCTTGGTCTCTGTGCGTTCGGTTTTCCCGGGCCGCGTCTTCGTCCGGCGCTCGCTCGGGCGCAGGCTGGTGAGCGCGGCGCTGCTCGTGGCGCTGATGCTCGGTGGGTCGGGGCGGGGCGCCGTCGCGGGCACGGGCGGCGTCAGGCCGCCGGTCCCGCCGCCGGGCGCCGCGAATCAGCCGCGCGCCACCTTGCCGGGCTTCAATCCGCCGCCCGGCGCATTCAGTTCCGCGTCGGGCACCGTGGCGGGCGGCCCCGTACGGACCCAGCCGGCGCGCATGCCGTTCTACGTGGCGACGCACGGCACCACCACCATCTATGTGCTCGGCACGCTCCACGTGGGCGATCCCGCCGACTATCCGCCCGGCCAGCCGTTTCGCCCCAGCATCCTGGCCGCGCTCACGGCGTCGCCCACGCTCGCACTCGAACTCTCGCCCGACGACCTGCTCGTCTCGCAGGACGACGTCACGAAATACGGCGTCTGTTCGCGGCCGTGCCTGCCGCGGCTGTTGCCCGAGCCGCTGTGGCACCGGCTCGAGATGCGTCTGCGGGGCAACCCCGCCGCGCTCGACGAGATCCGCAAGATGCGGCCCTGGCTGGCCTCGCTGCTGGTGGAGACTTACGACTCGCTCTCCGCGGGCCTGCAGACCGAGTACGGCACCGAGGCACAGTTGCAGAACGTGTTCCTGAAGCTGAAGGGACGCAAGATCGTGGGCCTCGAAACGCTGGCTGAGCAGATGCGCGCGTTCACGAGTCTCACGCTCGCGCAGCAGCGCGAGATGCTCGCTCAAGACCTGGTGCAGACGCCCGCGCAGAACGCGGCGGACGTGCAGACGCTGTTGCGCCTGTGGCGCGTGGGCGATGCGGATGCGATCGCCGCCTGGCAGGCCGCGAAATCGGAGCGACTCGCGCGCGACCGGCGCGTCTCCGACGCCGTGGACAACAAGATCGTCTACGAGCGCAATCGCCGGTTCGTGACCCGCATGCTGGCGATCGCGGCGCCGAACCGGCCGCTCTTCGTGGCGATCGGCGCACTGCATCTGGGCGGACAACGCGGCGTGCTGGCGCTGCTGCGCCAGCACGGGTTTGTCGTCGATCCGGGTTGAAGCGGCCGGATTGAAGCCGCGCTGAGCCTGGGTTGAATCAGGCTCAAGCCTTGCCGAAACGCCGCTGAAGGCCGCCGAAGCTCTGCCGAAACTCCGCCGAAGCGGCCGGTCCCTCGAATCAGAACCCGAACACGTTCAGCAGCACGATGTTGGCCGCCAGAATGCCGAGCGCCGTAGGCACCTGCACGCGGATCACCGCATTCTTGTCCGGCAGTTCCAGCAGCGCGGCGGGCACGATGTTGAAGTTCGCTGCCATCGGCGTCATCAGCGTGCCGCAGTAGCCCGAAAACATGCCGATGGCGGCCATCACGGCCGGGTTCGCGTGGAACATGCCCACCAGCACCGGCACACCGACGCCGCCCGTCATCACCGGAAACGCCGCGAAGCCGTTGCCCATGATGACCGTGAAGAGCGCCATGCCCACGCAGTAGACGATCACGGCGACCACGCGCAGGTCCATGTCGATGTACGACGTGGTGACGTGCGCCACGGCCTTGCCCACGCCGGCATCCGAGAACACGAGGCCCAGCATGCCCAGCATCTGCGGCAGCACGGCGGCCCACGAGAGCGCGTCCACGAGACGCCGCGCTTCCTTCACCGACTGGCCCACGCTGTCGCGCGTCAGCATGCACGCAATGCCGAGCGCGATCACGCAGCCCACGCCGAAGCCGATCAGCGTCACGTTCTTCGCCTCGATGAGCGGCGTGCCGCCGAACACGAGGTGGCTTGCCGAAAGCGTCAGCACCACGGTAACGAGCGGAATGGTGAGCGCGGGCACGAAGAGCTTGTTGCCGAGGCGCACGGCACTGGCGCGGCGCACTTCGTCGGAGAGCACTTTCGGCCTGGCCGCGGTCACGCCGCCGAAGCCGGCAATGAGCGCCATCGCGATCACGAGCACGCCCACCACTTCGGGCGGCAGGCGGTCGCCCACGAGAAAGATCACGGCGTAGACAATCCAGAAGCCCCCCGCGGTGAAGCGGCGCGGATGCTCGCGGTCCGTGGCGATCATGCCGCCGATCACGAGCAGCACGATGCCCAGCAGCCAGAACAGGTAGTTGATGGTGAGCGTCATGCTTCGTCTCCCGTGGTGGCGTTCGTGTGGGCGGCGGGTGTGGCGGCTGCGGCGGATGCATTCGCGTGAGCCTTGCGCTGGCCGCCGAGCTCGCGCTCCAGCTTGCGGTCAAGCAGATACAGCCGGAAGCCGTGAATCAGGAACGCGCAGATGGCCGTGGGGATACCCCACACCGCGACGTGCATCGGCTCGACAGAGACGCCGGCTTCCTTGAGGAAGGTGGTCATGAGCACGATGGCGCCGAACGCGACGAAGATGTCTTCGCCGAAGAAGAGGCCCACGTTGTCCGTTGCGGCGGAGAATGCGCGCAGACGCTGGCGCACGGCGTCGGTGAGCTTGCCGAAGCGGTTTTCGGTGGCGCCTTCGGCCATTGGCGCAATCAGCGGACGCACCATCTGCGGATGCCCGCCCAGACCCGTCAGGCCGACGGCGGCGGTGAGTTCGCGCACGAGCAGATAGACGATCAGCAGACGCCCCGCCGTGGCCGCCTTGATGCCGGCAATCCACATCTGCGCGCGCTCGCGCAGGCCATGGCGTTCCAGCAGACCGATCACGGCGAGCGGCAGCAGGATGATGAGCGGGATGTTGCGCGTCTTGATGAAGCCGGTGCCGATGGCCGCGAGAATCTTCTCGGGCGGGAAGTGTGCCGCGGCGCCGGTGGCGATGGCGGCCACGGCGACGATCAGCATCGGATTGAACCGCAATACGAAGCCAACGATGATGACGGCCACTCCAATGAGCGGCCATAAGCTGACGGTTGTCTGCATCAGGATCTCCAAACGGGGTGTGATTGGGCCGTCTTGCCTCGTTGGCCGCTGGTGGCGGCTTGGGATGGCGCGTGACGGCTCTTGAGGTGCTGCGCGGCTCTGGGCGGCCGCTTGGACATCGGGGTAATGCTTGATGCGGGTGATGCTTTTAGTGCTGCTGCGTGCTGCTTTTCTAATGCTGTTGGTTGCTGCCGGTTGTTGCTGCTGGCTACCGATTGCCACTGCCGATTACCACTGCCTGTTGCCACTACCGATTGCCACTACCGATTGCCGTTGCGGCGCTTGCCGCTCGATGCGGCTGCGTGACGAATGTGGCCCGATGCATTCGCGTGCCTCGCGCGGCCCGCGCGTTGCTTCCCGCGTCGCCGCGCTTCACCTCAGCACATCTCACCGCACCGAACCGCATCGGCCCCTTCAAACCCGCGCCGCACCCGCCGCATGCACTTCGATGCCGGCCGCGTCGAGCGCCGCACGAATGCGCTGCGCGAACGCGAGCGCGTGCGGGCCGTCGCCGTGCAGGCAGATGGTCTGTGCATTGAGCGGTACCCACTCGCCCTCCACGGACTGCACGCGTTGCTCGCGGATCATGCCCAGCGTGCGTTCGAGCACGGCGTCTTCGTCGTCGAGCAGAGCGCCCGGCTGCGAGCGCGGCACGAGCGAGCCGTCGGCGCGGTAGCCGCGGTCGGCGAAAACTTCTTCGATGGCAACGAGACCGGCGGCGCGCGCGGCCGTGACCAGTCCGCTGTTCGCGAGCGCGAATACCGCCACCGACGGATCGAAGTCGTGCACCGCGGAGACGATCGCATCGGCGATCTTCGGGTCGCGCGCGGCCTGGTTGTAGAGCGCGCCGTGCGGCTTCACGTGGGCGATGCGTCCACCTTCGGCCTGCGCGATCGCCGAGAGCGCGCCGAGCTGGTACAGCACGCCCGCGTAGATTTCACTGGCAGGCAGGTCCATCTCCTTGCGGCCGAAGTTCTCCGGGTCGTTGAAGCTGGGATGCGCGCCGATCGACACGCCCTTTTTTACGGCCCAGCGCACGCAGTCGCGCATGGCATTGGCGCCGCCTGCGTGCCAGCCGCACGCGATGTTGGCGGAGCTGACGAGGTCGAGCAGCGCTTCGTCGGAGCCGCAGCCTTCGCCGAGATCGGCGTTCAAATCGATTTCCATGGCCTGTCCTGTTGGTGCTGGACGCCGTCGGCGTCCGTCATGTTGCTTACGCTGCGCGCGCGGCGATGCCCGCCGTGCAGCGTTCTTCGTGCATGGCGATTGCGGCATCGATCTGCCGCAGATACGCGTGTTCTTCGGCGAGCGCGGCGCGCGCTTCGTCGGGTGTGGTTTCGATGAAGCGCACGCCGCCGTTCAGGCGCACCTGCGCGAGTTTCCAGAGGTCCGCGCGAATCACCGAGCCGATCTTCGGGTAGCCGCCCGTGGTCTGCGCGTCGCCCATCAGCACGATGGGCTGGCCGCCCGGCGGCACCTGGATCGTGCCGGGCAGCACGGCATGCGAGAGCAACTCGGTTTTGCGGCTGCGCGCGAGCTGCGTGCCTGCAAGGCGATAGCCCATGCGATTGCTGTTGGGCGTGACGAGCCATTCGTCCGACCAGAACGCCTGCTGTGCCTCGCGCGTGAAGCTCTCGTATTCGGGCCCGGGCAGCACGCGGACCGGCACGGCCCACGGCAGCCCCGACGGATGCCGGCCGCGCCGGTGCGGCTCGTCCACCTGCGCGAACCTGCACCAGGCGGGCGCGGCCACGCCGAACTCGCGCGTCGCCGGGCTGAAGCCGGGCGTGGTGCGCGTGGGCACGCCAAGCGGCAGGCGGTCGCCGTCCTTCAGCGCGCGACCGCCGAGGCCGCCGAATTGCGCGGCGAGGTCGGTGCTGCGCGAGCCAAGCATAGGCAGCACGTCGATGCCGCCCGCTACGCAGACGTAGCCGCGCATGCCGCGCTTCGCCGCCTGCAGCGCGAGTTCCTGGCCCGCCTGCACGGGCAGGCTCCACCACGACCACACGGGCTTGCCGTCGAGCGTCGCGCTGAAGTCCGTGCCCGTGATGGCGACGCGCGTGGCGCGCGGAAAGCGCAGCACGAGCGGGCCGAAGGTCACTTCGAGCGCTGCGGCGTGAGACCGGTTGCCTACCAGCCGGTTGCCCACTTCGAGCGCGAGGCGGTCGAGCGCGCCGGCCGTCGCCACGCCGAGGTGACGGTAGCCGTGGCGGCCCTGGTCTTGCACCGTGGTCAGAAGCCCCGCGCGGATCACTTCGATCATAGGCTGATCCCCGCGATGGTGAAGCGAACCCGGTCGCCCGGCTGGAGCAGCGTGGGCGGGTTGCGCGAGGGATCGAAGAGTCGCAGCGGGGTGCGTCCGATGAGTTGCCAGCCGCCCGGCGAGACGGCCGGATAGATGCCCGTCTGCTCGCCGCCAATGCCGATGGTGCCCGCGGGCACTTCGAGGCGCGGCTCGGCGCGGCGGGGAGTGTGCAGCGCGGCTTCCAGTCCGCCCATGTAGGCAAAGCCCGGCTGGAAGCCGAGGAAGAACACCACGTAGTCGCCGGCCGCGTGACGGCGTGCCACGTCTTCGGGCGAAAGGCCGGTGTGCTCGGCAACCGTGCGCAGATCCGGGCCGGCTTCGCCGCCGTATTCCACGGGAATTTCCACCTCGCGCCCTTCGGCATGCGCGCGCGGCGCGGCGTGCCAGGCGGCCGCCAGCTGTTCGCCGAGCTGGGCGGCGTCTGCTTCGAGTGGGTCGAACACGACGGTGAGATTGTTCATGCCGGGCACGACTTCGAGCACGTGCGGCCACGTGTGCGCCGCTTCGGCGGCCGCCCAGACGCGGCGCTGCACGTCGAGCGTGGCGGGCGGCGGCGCTTCGCAGACGAGGGCGCTGTCGCCGAGCGGATAGATGCGGGGTGAGCTCATAAGTACATGGGTTCGGTGTGGACGACGGCGGTCGGCCTGCGGTTTCGGTGCGCTCGACCGTTCAAACGGTAGGACGGCGCAGGGGCGGGCGCAACTGCAAGGCGCTGGCCGAAGTTCGTCCGACCGTTATCGTCCGATTCGTCGTATAGCGTACATTCTCAATAATTTATCTACAAATTATCAATAAGCGTTTTTGCCAGGGCCGCCGCCTGCTGCGGCGTCGTACACTCTCGCCACGACTCCAAACCGCCATTCCGGGCACCCGCCATGTCGCGCAATCCCACGAAAATCGTTTCCTCCGAGCACCTCGTTTCTGAAGCAAGCGCTGAACTCTCGGAGTTCGAGTACGCGCTGATCATGGCAGGCAACGCTTTCAATCGGTGGATGGTGCGCTGCATGTCGGCGGCGGGCGTGAAGGACATGACCGCGATCGAGGTGTCGCTGCTGCATCACGTGAGCCATCGCGAGCGCCGCAAGAAGCTCGCCGACATCTGCTTCGTGCTCAACATCGAGGACACGCACGTAGCCACCTACGCGCTCAAGAAGCTGATGGCGCGCGGCTACGTGGCAAGCGAGAAGTCGGGCAAGGAGGTGTTCTTTTCGGCAACGCCGGAAGGACGCGAGCTGTGCCTCAAGTATCGCGAGGTACGCGAGAGCTGCCTCATCGCCACGCTCAAGGAAAGCGGGCTCACGAACGAGCAGATCGGCGACGCGGCACAGCTGATGCGCAACGTCTCGGGGCTCTACGACACGGCGGCGCGGGCCGCGGCGTCGCTTTGAGGAAGGGTTTCGATGAAGTGGTGAGGCGTGTTGGCCTCGATGATTGTTACCGGCTGGCCTTGTGGCCGGTTGCTGCAGCGGTGTCGGTCGTGGCGGTGGCCGTGGCCGGATAGCACGCCGCGTCAGTAACGATAGTGTCGAGCGGAATGTCGTGCGCCTCGCGCACGAAGGCGGACGTGCGGCAGCTTTCATACGCGATGCCCACCGTCACGGGCCGCGACTCGCCGGGCCATGCCGCGAGCGTGCGGTCGTAGTAGCCGCCGCCGTACCCGAGGCGATAGCCGTCGTCGTCGAAGCCGACGCACGGCACGAGAAGCAGGTCGGGAATCACCACGCGGTTCGACGCGGGCTCGGGAATCTTGTGGTGGCCTTCGCGCATCGGCGTATCGGGTGCCCACGCGTGGAATTCGAGCGGCGCATGGCGATGGCGGATCACCGGCAACGCCGCCGTGCGATGGCTCTTGACTGCGAGCCAGGTGGCGATGACATCGCGCGCGTCGACTTCGCCTCGCACGGGCCAGTAGAAGCCCACGCAAGCGGGCTCGTAGCGCTCCAGCATCTCGAACAGGCGACGCTTCAACGCCTTCTCTCGCGCGGGTTCGCGAGCGGCCAAAAGACGCGCTTCCAGCAGCCTTGCACGCAGGTCGTTTTTCGATTCCGCGCTGGGGTTGCGTGCTATGCTTGGGTTCACTTCGCGCTCCAGAAACAACGATGTCAACACGCCTTCTTCGAGTATATCGCGCGGCCGGTCTCATGCTTGCCGCTGCGGCACTCGTCGCATGCAGCACGGCGTCGGCCGTGCGTCCTGTTCCGGTTTCCCAGCTCAATAACGACGACCAGATTTTCGTGCAGTTGCGCGAAGCGGCGCGCAACAACGACGCAGCTCGCGCGGCGCAGCTCGCGTCGATGATTCCCGACTATCCGGCGCCGTCGTACCTCGAGTATTTCCAGCTCAAGCCGCAACTGTTCGACTCGCAAGGCCATGCGCGCGTTGATGCGCCCGACCAGCCAGTGCTCGCGTTCCTCCAGAAGTACGACGGGCAGGCCATCGCGGACCGGCTGCGCAACGACTACCTCGCCGTGCTCGGCGCGCGTCACGACTGGCGCAATTTCGACGACCAGTACGCACGCTTCGTTCTCAACGACGACACGCAGGTGAAGTGCTATGCGCTCGAATCGCGCGCATCGCGCGGCGAGAACGTGGCCGACGCGGCGCGCGCATTGCTCGTGGAGCCGCGCTGGTACGGCGACGGCTGCGTCGATCTCGTCACGGCGCTCGCCGCGAAAGGCCAGTTCAGCACGAACGACGTCTGGCAGCAGATCCGCCTTGCCTACGAGCAGAATCAGCAGACCGTGGGTACGCGCCTTCTCGATGCGCTGGGCTCGCAGGCGCCCGACGCCGCCACATTCAGCCGCGCCGTGAGTACGCCGCCGCTGCTGCTCGCGCGCGGCGTGGGCCCCGACAACACCTCGCACCAGCTTGCGCTGCTCGCCGTCACGACGATGGCGCGCAACGACCCCGCGATGGCGGCCGCCACCTACGCGGCCGTGGCGCCGCAGCTGAGTTCGCCGGAACGCGCCATCGGCTGGGGCACCATCGGCTATCAGGGCGCGCTCAAGCAGATGCCCGCTGCCGTGGATTGGTACCGGCTGTCGGCCAACGCGCCGCTGTCGAACCCGGCCTACGAATGGCGCACGCGCGAGGCGCTGCTCAACGGCGACTGGACCATGGTGCGCTGGTCGATCGAGCAGATGCCGGCCGCGCTGCGCGCGCAGCCCGCCTGGGTGTACTGGCATGCGCGCGCGCTCAAGCAGGCCGGCGACACGGCGCAGGCCAATGCCGAGTTCGAGCAGATCGCGCCGGGCTACAACTTCTACGGTCAGCTCGCAACCGAAGAGCTGGGTCGCAAGATCACCATTCCGCCAAAGACCCAAGTCACCGACGCCGAGATCGACAAGGCTGGCAACACGCCGGGCTTTGCGCTCGCGCGGCGCTTCTACTCGCTGAACCTGCGGCTGGAAGGCAACCGCGAATGGAACTGGCCGCTGCGGGGCATGACGGACCGCCAGTTGCTTGCCGTGGCCGAGTACGCACGCGGTATCGAGCTTTACGACCGCACCGTGAACACGGCAGACCGTACGAAAGCTGACCACGACTTTTCGCTGCGCTACCTCGCGCCGTTCCGCGACGTCGTGGAGCGCGACGCGCAGTCCACAGGGCTCGACGTCGAATGGGCCTACGGGCTCATCCGCCAGGAGTCGCGCTTCATTCTCAACGCGCGTTCCGACGTGGGTGCGAGCGGCCTGATGCAACTGATGCCGGGCACGGCGCAACTGGTGGCGAAGAAGATCGGCCTGGGGCCGCTCTCGCGCGAGCAGATGAACGACATCAACACCAACATCCTGCTCGGCACGAACTACCTTTCGATGATCTACAATCAGTTCGATGGTCTGGCCGTGCTGGCCACAGCCGGCTACAACGCCGGGCCGGGCCGTCCGCGCGCGTGGCGCCAGGCGCTGCCGCACGGTGTGGAAGGCGCGATTTTCGCCGAGACCATTCCGTTCACGGAAACGCGCGACTACGTCAAGAATGTGTTGTCCAACACGGTCTACTACGCGGCGCTCTTCGAAGGGCGCCCGCAATCGCTGAAAGAGCGGCTCAGCTACATCGCTCCGTAAGCGGCAGCATTGCCGCCGCGCTTAAGGCCCGTACACGAGGCGTACACCAGGCCCCAAGCGCGGCGGTCCGCCAGCAGCGTTCATCGCCTGCACCGCGCGGAGGCAGTCGCCGCGACCGCCGCCCGCGCACGAACGAGGGAGTCGAACATGCGACATCAGGTCATCGCAGTCATCGGCGGCTCCGGATTCATCGGCAGCCATCTCGTCAATGCGCTCGTGGAAGCCGGCAAGAACGTGCGCATCGCCACCCGACGCCGCTACAACGCGCGTCATCTCACCCTGCTGCCCATCGACGTGATCGAAACCGACGTATTCGATCCGGTGAAGCTCGCGAGCTTCGTCGAGAACGCCGACGCGGTCATCAATCTGGTGGGCACGCTGCACGGCAGCCGCGGCACGCCCTATGGTCCCGAGTTCGCAAAGGCGCACGTGGAGTTGCCTACGAAGATCGTGGCGGCGTGCGAGGGCAAGGGCGTGCGTCGGCTCGTGCACGTGAGCGCGATAGGCGCCGATCCGGCCGGCCCGAGCATGTACCTGCGCTCGAAGGGCGACGGCGAGCGCGCCGTGCATTCGGCGGCGGAACTGGCCACCACGATCTTCCGGCCGTCGGTCGTGTTCGGTCCTGAGGACACCTTCCTGAACCGCTTTGCGTTCCTGCAGAAGCTCTTTCCCGTCATTCCGCTCGCGATGCCCGACGCGAAGTTCCAACCCGTCTTCGTGGGCGACGTGGCGAAGGCCATCGTCAACGTGCTCGATCTGGACGCCTCCGTCGGGCGTACTTACGAACTGGGCGGGCCGACGGTCTATACGCTCGAGCAACTGGTGCGCTATTGCGGCGAGGTGATTGGCCGGCACGCACGCATCGTGCGTCTGCCGGATGCGCTCGCGCGCCTGCAGGCGCTCTCATTCGAGTTCGGCCCTGGCGAGCCGCTTATTTCACGCGACAATCTGGACTCCATGAAGGTGGACAGCGTGATGAGCGGCCCGCTTGCGCCCGAACTCGGCATCGAGCCGGCGAGCATCGAAAACATCGCGCCGCTGTATCTGACCGGCGCCTCGGCGCGCTCGCGCTTCGACACGTTTCGCGCCAGCGCCGGGCGCTGAGCGGGGGGGGCGTCCGCGTCGTCCAGTTCATCCGGTTCATTCGTTCCTTGCCCCATCACACAACATGAAACTCGTTATCGGTGACAAGAACTATTCGTCGTGGTCCATGCGGCCTTGGGTGCTGCTCAAGCACTTCGGCATTCCGTTCGAAGAGGTCGTGATCGAACTGCTTCAGCCCGACACGAAAGCCTCGATCCTGCAGTACTCGGCGTCGGGCAAGGTGCCATGCCTGATCGGCGACGACGGCGTGCCCGTGTGGGACTCGCTCGCCATTGCCGAGACGCTCGCCGAGCGCTTCCCGCAGCACGCGATGTGGCCGCGCGATGCCACGGCTCGCGCGCGGGCTCGCTGTGTGAGCGCGGAAATGCATTCGAGCTTCGGCGACCTGCGCTCGCAGATGTCGATGAACATTCGTGCGTCGTGGCCCGGCCGCGGCGCGACGCCGGGCGCGCTCGCAGACGTCGCGCGCGTCGATACCCTCTGGCGCGACTGTCTTGCAGCGAGCGGCGGTCCGTTCCTGTTTGGCGAGTTCGGCATTGCCGACGCGATGTATGCGCCCGTGGTCATGCGCTTCAACACCTACCAGCCCGAGATTTCGGCCGTGGCGCAAGGCTACGTGGCGCGCGTCAACGCGCATCCCGCGGTGGCGCAGTGGGTGGAAGACGCGCGTCGCGAGACCCATCGCATCGCCAGCTACGACGTATGAATATCTACGCAGTAGGCGGTGCCATTCGCGACGAACTGCTAGGCGTGCCGGTGCAGGACCGCGATTACGTGGTGGTTGGGGCGACGCCCGAGCAGATGATCGCGCAAGGGTTTCGTCCCGTCGGCAAAGACTTCCCGGTGTTCCTCCATCCCGACACGAAGGAGGAATACGCGCTCGCGCGCACCGAGCGCAAGACCGCGGCCGGTTATCACGGCTTCCAGTTCTACTACGCGGCCGACGTCACACTCGAAGAAGACCTCGCGCGTCGCGACCTCACCATCAATGCGATGGCCCGCGAGGTGCGGCCCGACGGCGAGCTGACTGGTCCGGTGATCGACCCGTTTCACGGCGAGGCCGACCTGCGCGCGCGCGTGTTCCGGCACGTGAGCGACGCGTTCCTGGAAGACCCGGTGCGCATTCTGCGCGTGGCGCGCTTTGCCGCGCGCTTCGCGGACTTCACCGTGGCGCCCGAAACGGTGGCGCTCATGAAAAAGATGGTGGAGGCGGGCGAAGTGGACGCGCTCGTGCCCGAACGCGTATGGCAGGAGGTGTCGCGCGGGCTCATGGAACAGAAGCCTTCGCGCATGTTCGAGGTGCTGCGCGAGTGCGGGGCGCTCGCCCGCGTGCTGCCCGAGGTGGATGCGCTGTTCGGCGTGCCGCAGCGCGCCGACTACCATCCCGAGGTCGACACCGGCGTACACGTGATGATGGTGGTCGACCACGCCGCGCAGCAGCGTTACGCGCTGCCCGCGCGCTTTGCGGCGCTCACGCACGACCTCGGCAAGGCGACCACGCCCGACGACGTGCTGCCGCGTCACATCGGCCACGAGGGCCGCAGCGTCGATCTGTTGAAGCCGCTCTGCGAGCGCCTGCGCGTGCCGAACGACTGCCGCGACCTCGCCATTCTGGTGGCGCGCGAACACGGCAACATCCATCGCGTGATGGAGATGGGCGCGGCGGCGCTGGTGCGCCTCTTCGAGCGCTGCGACGCGCTGCGCAAGCCGGCGCGCTTCGCTGAAGCTTTGCAGGCCTGCGAGGCCGACGCACGTGGGCGCCTTGGCTTCGAGTCGCGCGAGTATCCGCAGGCGGAGCGGTTACGCGAGGCGCTGGTGGCGGCGCGATCCGTGGATGCCGGCGCGATTGCGAAGGAGCACGCGGAGCGCCCGGAGCAGATCAAGGACGCCGTGCACCGCGCGCGGGTGAAGGCGGTGGCGCGGGCGATTGGCGGTGGGGAAGATGCGGCGGAGTAGGCGATGCAGGTGCGGCGGAGTCGCTGCGCCGGGCGTCGAACATCCCGAGCCGAACGCCGTTGCCGCGCCGCCGTGCCGCGCTAACGCGGCAGCGAGCCACCGCGCTCAAAGCATCCGCACGATGAGCGACAACACCATCGAGATCACGAGCGTCGACATGAACGGGAACGAATACTCGCGCCCGAAAAGCCGCAGCGTGAAGTCGCCAGGCAGCCGGCCAATGCCGATCTTGCGCAGCCACGGCAGCGACCCCGAGAGAATCGCCACAGCGATGAACGTGGTGAGCAGCCAGCGCAGCATGTCGTGTCGGGTTCCGGGCCTGAAGGTGGTTTAAAGCGTGTGCGAGCGGTCGCCGCGCGAGAAAGCGGTGAGGGTCTCGCTGATGCCGCGTGAAAACGCGATCACCTTGAAGAGCTCGCCCATCTCCGCTTCGGAGAGCAGCTTCTGGACCGCGTTGGCCGCGGGCAGGAAGTGCTCGATGTCCTGCGGATCGATTTCGGCGAGCGCATCGGTGATACCCGCGTTCATCAGGAAGCGCGCCTGCGAGGTGTAGCCGAGCAGATCGGCTCCGGCCTCCACGCCGGCCTCCGCGATACCCGTGAATTCGACGTGCGCCGTGATGTCGGTGAGACCCGGGTAGAGGAACGGATCGCCGTGCGCGCGGTGCCGGTAGTGGCACATCAGCGTGCCTTGGGCGCGCTGCGCGTGGTAGTACTCGTGGCGCGGAAAACCGTAGTCGATGAAGAACGCCGCGCCGCGCGTGAGCATGGAGCACACCGTGCGCGTGAAGGCGAGAGCCGCTTCGTGCGTTTCGGCGACGTAGCCACCGTCTGCGTCGATGCCGGCCAGCAGCGCCGCATCGGCCGGCGAGGCGAGCGGGCGGTCGGCGAAGGTGAAGCGGCCGTCCGCGGCCACCGTGACGCCGCGTTCGTACCAGACGGCGCCTTGCGTGCGGTGGCCATTGAGCGTGTGGCCGTTGATCGTGTGGCCGTTGAGCGTGTGGCCGATGAGCGCCGGCGCTGACTCCCGCGAATCGTGAGCGACAGCGTCAGCGCCATGGTCAGCGCGCACGAAGAGCCGCACCGGCATCGCGTCCAGCACCTCGTTGCCCACTACGACGCCTTCGAAGTGCTCGGGCAACGCATCGAGCCAGCGCACGCGGTTCGCCAGCGCGGGCGCTTGCGCTTCGATCGTTTCGCGCTGGCGCTGGCGCAACTCGCCGGAGAGTTCGACGATGGAATAGGTCTCGAACGCTGCGTCCAGCGTGGCCAGCGCGTTCAGCAGCCCGGCCGCGAGCTTGCCCGTGCCCGCGCCGAACTCCATGACGTGCCGCGTGCCGCTAGCCGCGAGCGCTTCGGCAATGGGCCGCGCGAGCGTGGCCGCGAAAAGCGGGGACAACTCGGGCGCCGTGACGAAGTCGCTCCCGTCTTCGGCGCGCCATCCGAATTTGACCGCGCCGCCGCTGTAATAGCCGAGGCCCGGCGCGTACAGCGCACGCTCCATGTAGCGGTTGAACGGCAGCCAGCCGCCCGCCGCTGCGATTTCGCCGCGCACGAGATCGGCCAGCGCTTCGGACTGCGCCAGCGCGGCAGGGCCCGGAGCAGGTAAACTATCGGGTTCGAGAGCTTTCGGATTCATTCCCGCATTGTAAATGAGCGCTTCTTCCGGCACTTTCGGCCCAGCCAGCGTTGAAAACGCGTCGTCCCGTGCATCCACGGCGGGCCGCGCGCCGGCGCGCGTCGTGCTCGTGACGGGCGCGGCGCAGCGCGTGGGCCGAGCACTGGCGCTCGGCTTTGCCGAAAGCGGCTGGGACGTGGGCGTGCACTACGGCACGTCGCGCGACGAGGCGGCGGACGTGGTCGAGCAGATTCGCAAACTGGGCCGCCGCGCGGCGGTGCTGCACGCTGACCTCGCCGTGGAGGCGCAGGTCGCCGGACTGGTGCCCGCCTGCACGGCGGCGCTGGGGCGGCCGGTCTGCGTGGTGAACAACGCGTCGCGCTTCGACGAGGACACCGCACGCAACGTCGGCTACGAAGGGTTGCTCAAACACACGGCGATCAACCTGGGTGCGCCGCTCGTGCTGGCGCGCACGCTGTACGAGGCCACGCCCGATGCTGCCGCTGCCGACGAGTCCTTGCGCACCGTGGTGATCAACGTGCTGGACCAGAAGCTGTACAACATGAATCCGGACTACCTCTCGTACACGCTGACGAAGGCCGCACTCGAAAACGCCACGGTGGCGCTCGCGCAGGCTCTCGCGCCGAAGGTGCGTGTGGTGGGCCTCGCGCCGGGGCTCACTTTGCCCTCGGCATGGCAGACGCCGGAAGCGTTTGCCGCCGCGCATCGCGTGACGCCGCTTGGCCATGCCTCGCGTCCCGAAGATCTGGTGGCGGCGGCGCTGTATCTGGCCGACGCGCGCGCCGTAACGGGCACGACGCTTCTCGTGGACGGCGGCCAGCACCTGGTGCCGCTGCCGCGCGATGTGATGTTTCTGACGCCGGGCGCCTGACGAACCGCCGCGCCCGGACCGAGTTGAACTGAAGACTGAACCGCCGAAACGCCGAAACGGAACGGCACGCCAATGTGCCCTCCGCCACGCCCGCCTGAACTGGAACGACCATGCTAGCCGCCTCCGCCTTTGCGCATCCGAAACTCGCCGCGTGCCGCAGGCTTTTCCTGCGCAATTACGAGGTGTACATCAACATCGGCGTGCACGACTTCGAAAAACGCGGCGAACAGCGCGTCGTGATCAATATCGACCTGTTCGTGCCGTTCGCGCTTTCCACGCCGAAGGAAGACAAGCTGCGCGAAGTGGTGGATTACGACTTCATGCGCGCGACAGTCGCGAAGCGCGTCTCGCAGGGGCACATCCATTTGCAGGAGACGCTGTGCGACGACCTTGCGCGCGCCATGCTCGAGCATCCGCACGTGTTGGCGGCCCGCGTGTCGACCGAAAAGCCCGACGTTTATCCGGACTGCGATGCCGTGGGCGTCGAAGTCTTTCGCATCAAAGAGGACTGATTCATGAACGCTCCCGAGATTGCCGGCGGTGTAGCTGCCGCCACGCCGGCCGATGCCGTCGCGCTGCAGAGCCGGGAAGCTGGCCAGGAACGCAGCCAGGAAGCCGACGAGGCCACTGGCCAGCAAGCCAGCCGCCGCGCCCTTACGCGCCGCGAGCAGAAAGAGGCGTACGAGAACAACAAGCTCTTCAAGCGGCTGGCGCGCCTCGTGGGCCAGGCCATTGGCGACTACAACATGATCGAGGACGGCGACAAGGTGATGGTCTGCCTGTCGGGCGGCAAAGACAGCTACGCGCTGCTCGACGTGCTGCTGCGCCTGCGCGAGCGCGCGCCCATCGACTTCGACATCGTCGCCGTGAATCTCGACCAGAAGCAGCCGGGCTTCCCCGAGCACGTGCTGCCCGAGTACCTCACGCAGCGCGGCGTGCCGTTTCATATCGAAAACCAGGACACCTACAGCATCGTCAAGCGCCTCGTGCCCGAGGGCAAGACCACGTGTTCGCTGTGCTCGCGGCTGCGCCGCGGCATTCTGTACCGCGTGGCGGGCGAACTGGGTGCGACGAAGATTGCGCTGGGCCATCACCGCGACGACATCCTGCAGACGCTGCTGCTCAACCTGTTCTACGGCGGCAAGCTGAAGGGCATGCCGCCCAAGCTGCAGTCCGACGACGGCAAGAACGTCGTGATCCGGCCGCTTGCCTACGTGAAGGAAACGGACCTCGAAAAGTACGCCGAGCTACGCGAGTTCCCGATCATTCCGTGCAACCTCTGCGGCAGCCAGCCGAACCTGAAGCGCGCCGAGATGAAGGCGTTGATCCGCGAGTGGGACAAGCGCTTCCCGGGCCGCGTGGACAACATGTTCAACGCGCTCGCGAACGTGGTGCCGTCGCACCTGATGGACTCGAAGCTGTTTCCGTTCGCCGGATTGCGCGCCACGGGCGAGGCCGACCCGCAAGGCGACATCGCGTTCGACGACGATCCGTGCTCCACGACGAGCGGCGATGAGACGCTCGCGAACGGAGCCACGAAGCCCATTTCCATCGTGCAGTTCGACGATCTTTGAGCGGGCAGGGCGCAGCGGCGACGAACGGCCGCCGTCGCCGCTGCGCGCGACGGGACATGTTCCGAGGCGCCCGCGCCAGCCGTGGTTTCAGCGTTTCCGCCCCAGCCGATCGGTACATATGCCCATGCTAGAATGCCCGGCTTCCAATCCCGTCTTCTCGCCGACGCCATGAATATCGTCATTTTGGCGGCAGGCACCGGCAAGCGCATGCGGTCCGCGCTGCCCAAGGTGCTTCATCCTCTGGCCGGCCGGCCGCTTCTCTCACACGTCATCGATACTGCCCGCACGCTCAAGCCCGCGCGGCTCGTGGTGGTGATCGGCCATGGCGCCGAGGCCGTTCGCAGCGCCGTTGCCGCGCCGGACGTGCAGTTCGCCGTGCAGGAGCAGCAGCTGGGCACCGGGCATGCCGTGCAACAGGCGCTGCCGCTGCTCGATCCCGCGCATCCCACGCTGGTGCTTTACGGCGACGTGCCGCTCACGCGGGCCAGCACGCTGCGGCGCCTCACCGACGCCGCGGGCCAGAACGGCTACGGCGTGCTGACCGTGACGCTCGACGACCCCACCGGGTACGGGCGCATCGTGCGCGATGCCGATGGCGGGGTGCTGCGCATCGTGGAGCAGAAAGACGCGTCGGAAGAGCAACGCCGCATTCGCGAAATCAATACCGGCATCATCGTGACGCCGACGGCGCCGCTCGCCGACTGGCTCGCGTCGCTCAAGAACGATAACGTGCAGGGCGAGTTCTACCTCACCGACGTGGTCGAGCTTGCGATCGAAGCGGGGCTCGAAGTCGTTACCACGCAGCCCGACGAAGAGTGGGAAACGCTCGGTGTGAACAGCAAGCAGCAGCTTGCGGAACTGGAGCGCATCCACCAGGGCAACGTGGCCGACACGCTGCTCGCCGAAGGCGTGACGCTGGCGGACCCCGCGCGTATCGACGTGCGCGGCACGCTGGAATGCGGGCGCGACGTCTCGATCGACGTGAACTGCGTGTTCGAAGGACGCGTGACGCTCGCGGATAACGTCGCCATCGGCCCGAACTGCGTGATCCGCAACGCGACGATTGGCGCCGGCACGCGTGTGGACGCCTTCACGCATATCGAAGGCGCGCAGGTGGGCGCGCAGGTCGTGCTGGGTCCGTACGCGCGGCTGCGTCCGGGCGCGGCGCTCGCTGACGAGGCGCATGTGGGCAACTTCGTCGAGGTGAAGAACGCCGCGATTGGCCACGGCTCGAAGGCGAATCACCTGACCTATATCGGCGACGCCGACATCGGCGCGCGCGTGAATATTGGCGCGGGCACCATCACGTGCAATTACGATGGCGCGAACAAGCACCGAACGATTATCGAAGACGATGTGTTCGTGGGCTCGGACACGCAGCTCGTGGCGCCGGTGCGCATCGGCCGCGGCGTGACGATCGCGGCGGGCACGACCGTCTGGAAGGACGCCGAAGCCGGCGCCCTCGTGCTGAACGACAAAACGCAGACGGCGAAGTCCGGCTACGTGCGTCCCGTCAAGAAGAAAAACTGAAGCTACGGCGAAGGCGGTGGCGCAACGCGAGGGCATGACCACCGCGCGGCTGTCTTCGAATTCAACCTGCAAGGACCGGAATAAGGACCGAAATCCATGTGCGGCATTGTCGGCGCGGTTGCGCAACGTAACATCGTCCCCGTACTGATTGAAGGACTGCGTCGCCTCGAATATCGCGGCTACGATTCGTGCGGCGTCGCCGTGGTGTCGAGCGAAGGACCGCGCCGCGCGCGTAGCGTCGCGCGTGTGGCCGACCTCGACGAGCAGGTGCGCGAGACGCATCTCGATGGCGTAACGGGCATCGCGCACACGCGCTGGGCCACGCACGGCGCGCCCGTTACCGACAACGCGCATCCCATCTTCTCGCGCGACGAACTGGCGCTCGTGCACAACGGCATCATCGAAAACTACGAGTCGCTGCGCGAGACGCTGCGCGGCAAGGGTTACGAGTTCGTCTCGCAGACCGACACCGAAGTCATCGCGCATCTGATTCACAGCCTCTATCGCGGCGACCTGTTCCTCGCCGTGCGCGAAGCCGTGCAGCAACTGCACGGCGCCTACGCGATTGCCGTTCTGCACAAGGCCCAGCCGCATACGGTGGTGGGCGCGCGCGCAGGCTCGCCGCTCGTGGTGGGCGTGGGCGAGCACGAAAACTTCCTTGCCTCCGACGCGCTCGCGCTGGCCGGCAGCACCGACCGTTTCATGTTCCTCGAAGAAGGCGACGTGTGCGAAATCACGCTGGAAGGCGTGCGCATTGCCGACCGCGACGGCAACGAGGCGAAGCGCGACGTGCGCCAGGTGCAGGCGTACGGCGGCGCGGTCGAACTGGGCCCGTATCGGCACTTCATGCAGAAGGAAATCTTCGAGCAGCCGCGCGCGATTGCCGACACCATTCCGGCCGGCGAAACGTTCGACGCCGCGTTGTTCGGCGACGCCGCCGGCAAGGCGTTCGCGGGTATCGACAGCGTGTTGATCCTGGCTTGCGGCACGAGCTACTACTCGGGGCTCACGGCGAAGTACTGGCTCGAATCCGTGGCGAAGATCCCGACGCAGGTAGAGATTGCGAGCGAGTACCGCTACCGCGAATCCGTGCCGAATCCGCGCTCGCTCGTCGTGGTGATTTCGCAGTCCGGCGAAACCGCCGATACGCTGGCCGCGCTCAAGCACGCGCAGTCGCTGGGCCACGAGCATACGCTCGCCATCTGCAACGTGGCGACGAGCGCGATGGTGCGGCTCACCGAACTCGCGTTCCTGACGCACGCGGGCCGCGAGATTGGCGTGGCATCGACGAAGGCGTTCACCACGCAACTGGTCGCGCTCTTCATTCTGGCGGTGACGCTCGGCAAGCTGCGCGGTCACGTATCGGCAGCCGACGAGCAGAACTACGTGAAGCTGCTGCGCCACCTGCCCGCCGCGCTCAATAGCGTGCTGGCGCTGGAGCCGCAGATCATCGCGTGGTCGGAGGAGTTCTCGCGCAAGGAGAACGCGCTGTTCCTGGGTCGCGGGCTGCATTACCCCATCGCGCTGGAAGGCGCGCTGAAGCTCAAGGAAATTTCGTACATCCACGCGGAAGCGTACCCCGCAGGCGAACTGAAGCACGGACCGCTTGCGCTCGTGACAGAGGCGATGCCCGTGGTGACGGTGGCACCGAACGACGCGCTGCTGGAGAAGCTGAAGTCGAACATCCAGGAAGTGCGCGCACGCGGCGGCCAGCTCTACGTGTTCGCGGATGCGGACACACGCATCGTGAACGACGAAGGCATCCACGTGATTCGCATGCCTGAACACTACGGGCTGCTGTCGCCGATTCTGCACGTTGTGCCGCTGCAATTGCTGGCGTATCACACGGCGTGTGCGCGCGGCACGGATGTGGATAAGCCGCGGAACCTGGCGAAATCGGTCACTGTTGAGTGAGTAACGGGGGCGGTGCGAACTGCGTAGATGTTCGCGCCGGTCGCCGATCGTTAGCTCGACAGCGTTCCGCTGGTCTGCGATGCAACGAGACGCGGCAGCGGTTCGCAGTTGCATTGGCACAGGTCGCCCTCCAGCGCGACCACTTTGCCGCTGACCGACATCGTGTGAGGCGAGCCATCGCTGACGATGGTTCCATCGGCGTTGCACGTGCGGCAATGCACAGGCGCGCCGAGATACGCGAGCGGCCGACCATCGAACGATGATTCCGCGATGCCGTCGAGCACGATTCCGTTGTGGTCCGTTGCGTCGTCTTTCAGGATGAATTTTCGGGGCATGAGGGGCGTCTGCTTAGGCGTTTGATATCGGAAAGTCAGCCCACCGTGGCGACTGTTGGCTGCGCGTTGCCGCAGGCGGCTTCGATCTCGGCGGGCCACACTGGTTCGCGGCTCGTCAATTGGGCGATGCAAAAAACCACGCGCTAAGGGACGCGCGCAGCGATGGCCCTTTGGGCAGGTAGTGCTGAATAGCGGGAATCGAGGCCGCGCCCCGTGTTGCGAATAGGCTCTATCGCAGACTTCGAGCACCGTGTCGTTCATGGAAAACGCGGTGTGGGCATCTACGTGCCCGATACGGGGCAGACGTCACCGGTTCGTGCCTCGAGTCCCTTGACTGATTGGGTCGCAGTCGCGGAGTCGATGTTCATGGGTTCAAGGAAGTATTCCGTCTCGTCAGGAATCACACCATCCTTGTAGCGGGTGTCCTCCCACAGCAGGCGCCAACGGGTGGTTGTGCGCGTCGTACGAGAGTTGACTCCGCTCCATTGGCCCATGATGCTGGGGGCCTTCGTATCGCTCACCAGATAGTTGAAGCATCCGTTGTTTTCGACACTTCTTATGCCTAAAGGCAGGACGCCCAACGCCTTTTCTCGCCCGATGCTGACTGGTTCCCAGATTCCATCCACCGATACGCGCTGCCCGGAACTGATGATGAGGTCCGTACCGCCGGGCACTTCCGGAATCTCGGCGGGAAAGACAGGATAGGCCAATTGATAGAACCGGTATGTGTATCGTTCGGGGTCGAGCAATGCACCAGGGCTGGAATACCTCGCTGACTTCTGCGGCCCGAAGGGAACCTCGATGGGGGCGTAGTCTCCCTCGTATGTGCTGGCAAGCAGCAGCCTGTTGAGCGCTTCGACGTTATCCGGGTAAGGCGCCGTCTGGGTGCCGCGCTCCCAGTAGTCGGGATGCGTGTACAGAAAGTTATGGACGGTTCCGCTTGTGTCGAGCGCAGTTTCAAGAGCCTGGCCCGTGCGCCACACAAATCGGTGCCCCTTTCCCAGTTCTTCCACCCCTCTGGTGTACAGGCTCAGCGTTTCGTAGATGCGAGGTAGCAAATCGGCGTCCACGCGCTCCGCGGCATTCTTCGGCCAGGTCCGGACGGCATTTTCATATGCCCGGGCGAACACCTCCCAGGCATCTCTTTTCTTTGCCCACAGCGAAAAGCTGGTCAGGCGCTTCAATAGCCAAAACACGCGGCGCCGGGTGGAGGGATCGTGCATGTCGTATTCTTTTGCGGCGTGGTCCATCAAATCTACTCCTGACCGCTTGCTGGAGTACGTGACGCAGCAACGGTTTTGCTGTTCGCCACCTTGGTATTTCATCGCTAGCAGGCTGGCGCGTGCGAGACGGCACGCCCCCATCATCACGGTGCAGTCAAATATCGACAGCCGCTGCAAGCAAGCGCCATCTTGCCCAATGAACACGACGTTCTCCCGAACCCGGAGAAGGGAGAAGGACATCTGGCATTGTCTGCCCCTTAAGAACCTGGATCGGCGCTACGCCAAGTCCGATGGCCTCCCAGGTGCCAGATATGGGACATATCTCGCCGGTTTGCATTTCCATACCGGCGGGCAGATTGGTCGAGGTCGTTGATTCGACTGTCTCCGGGTCGAGAAAGTACTCTGACTCGTCTGGAATGACGCCGTCGTTGTACCGCGTGTCTTCCCATAGCAGATGCCAATGCGTGCTTGTGGCCGAGGAACTGAATGTCTGTGGGTCGAACGGGCCATCGAGGGTCGGTGCCCTTGTTCCCTGGACGAGATAGTTGAAACAGCCGTTGTTCTCGAATGTCTTGTCGCCTACCGGGACGATTCCCAGAAGCTTTGTTTGGGTCGTCGTAACCGGCTCCCATATGCCATCGAAAGGAACGTTCTGGCCAGATCGGATGACAACGTCAGGCGGATCTGGCGGTTCGGGAAGCGACTCCGGGAACACCGGATATTCGAGTTCGTAGAATCGATGCCTGTAATTCTCTGGGGCGAGAAGAAATGTGGCTGATTGAAGGTTCGCCACATCTCCGCTCGAGGCGACGACCTCGCAGGGTGCGTAGTCTCCATGGAACTCCGACATGCGCATCAACCGGGCCAGGGCGCTTACTTTTGGCGGGTACGCTTTTATTTGCGCGCCCCTCTCCCAGTACTCCGGATCGGTGTAGAAGTATTGGCAGAGGTGACTGTAACGATCGATCGCGGCGTCAAAAGGCTCACCGCTTCGCCATACATGACGATGTCCTTGTGCCAGTTCCCTCAACCCTTTGTCGTACAAGCCCAGGATCTCATAAATGATCGGCAGGTTATCTGCCGGAACACGGTCTGTTTCTTCGCGAGGCGGCGTTTTCACTGCCGCTTCATATTGCACGGTGAAATTAGCAAATCGCTCGCGTTTCCTGCGCCAAAGCTCGTAGCTGGTCAGTCTGCGGAGTAACCAGAAGACCTTGCGTCGTATTGCGTTGTCATGCATGTCGTACTTCGCCGCGTTGACGATCACGGTTGTGTCTCCAGATTGGCCTCAGTTTTTAACGCGGCTGTCGTTTTGCTGTTCGTCACCTTTGTTTGAACCTCTTCATTGGCCAGTCGCCGTGTCTTTGTAGCATAAGCGAAGTCGTCTTCGTAACGGCTGTAACCGTAAACGCCTTCGACGTTTTCCCAATTTGTCTTGTAAAAGTCAACGCGAATTCCGTCGATTATTTCTGTTCGGTGGACCTCCTTGTAACCGGTCACACCCTTGTTTTCGGATTTAATTTCCTGTCCGATCGCGGATATCTTCTCGGACAAATCCCCAAGATCGGCAATCACCTGGTCGCCACCTCCCTCAAGGTATTGAACTGGACTTTTCGTCCCGAACTGCTCGGCAATCTTGCCATACCATGCTTTGGCTTCCGGGATGTGTGTTGCGAGGTCGTCTGGAAGATGCACGACCACGAGGAAACCATTTCCGTTCCAGCTATCCAGGACCGCCGACTTCGTTCGCCATTCCTTCGCGTCCTTAGGAGGGAGGCCCACGCCCCAGTACGAGATCCGGCGGCCGCCAGCATAGGTCCCACGTTCGCTTGACGCCAGAGGTGTGGGGTTGCCGAATGCGCGGTACAGTTTTTTGCCGGCAAGCTGTTTTGCATCAATGGCCTCAACCTTCCCATGGAAGGACGCAACGTCGAGATATACCGGGCGTTTACCAAAGACAGGCATCGTTCCCGTCTTATCCAGAAGGTTCGGCCATCCCTCATCGATCTTGGGCTGATATGTTGCCCGGACGTGCGTTGCTGTCTCGCTGCCGTCTGCTGCACATGTTGCTGACGGGTAGCGCCCCTGCCGTATCTCCCGCGCCAGCTTGCGCTCCTCGAGATACGCCTCAGCCTCGCGCTTCACCTTTGGCATGCCGCCGGTGGCAATCTCGTGAATCTCTCCGCGGTACACCATGTTCTGGAGCGCCTTGAGCTTCGCGTCCAGTTCCTTGATGGCTTGCGGAATCATCTGGTCCGCCAGGTCCTGCAAAGCACGAAAGCCGTCGCGAACGCGTTCTATCCGGCCTCGCCACATTTCCGGCAGCAGGTTGCCAACACGCGACTTCAGTGAACGCTCTATGGCAAGGCGGACGGTGGCACAAAAGTCCTTGAACTTCGACAGAACCTGCGACTGGTACGTGCTGATGTCCAACGCCTTCAACCACTGGGGAGCATCGCCATGACCCATGCGGTTGAGAAACCGAATGACTTCGTCGAGCAGTTCCGCGTCCCTCGCTGCATCTCCTGCCACCCTCAACGCGAGCCGGCCGACGCCTTTGATGACGCCTCCCACCACGGGAATCAGCGCGAATACCAGCACGACAAGTAACACCCACTGCATGACCTGTTGCCGCTTCGTCGGGTCCTTGCTCATGTCGATACCTACCGCCAGCAAGTCCCGCACGGCTGTCACGTCCCCGATGAGTGGAATCATGCCGATGACGGCATCGACAATCACCTGGCTGATGGTCTGCTTCTCGTTGAATGCACCTTCCAGCGTACCCCAGCACCATTGCCCCACCTCCAGCGAGGTGGTCTTGAAATCCTCGATCGACCAGTCCACCCTCAGGCTCCCCCGTGCTTGCTGATGAGCGAATCGATGTCGGCCTCGGTGAGCTGTTCGCCCTTGTAATCGGCATTGCGCGTCACGTCCTTGCGCGCGTAGGGTCGCCCGTCCGGCCCAAGGGCAACTTGAACCGAACCTACCGGAACGTCTTTCAGGTTCATTCGTCCCTGGCCGTCGAGCACCCCTTCGCGTGTGCTGCCGTCCGCCAGTGTGGCGACGTACTTCGCGCCCTGCACGGGCTCGTTGTCGTGATAGAGGTACTGCATGGCGGCGTCGTACTTCGACGTCGGCAACGGAGGGAGCGGGTAGTCCTGCTGCGCCGGCCCGTTGAACGAATGTTGCGAGCCCTTCACGTCGACTGCGCCGGGGGCGTGAATTTCGATGTCACCGTTTGCGATGCGTATGTAGGCACCGCCTGACGTGAGCAGAATTTCAGTGGATGCAGCGACCTCGATTTTCTCCGTGGTCGACAGGACCTTGACCGTCTTTTGTGCGGTGAACTCGATGTTGTCCGAGTGCGCCTGCACTTCTACTTTGCCCTTCGCCGCAAAGAGTTTCATGCCGGCGTTTTGCACGAAGAAGCTGATGCGCTGTGCCACGCTCGCCACCAATGACTTGCCTGTGGCGAGGTGCGTGCTTTGTCCGCTGAAAACGTTGAGGTGCTGGTCGGCGGCAATGTGTGTGGAGTTCGGCGTGGACAGAGCGATGCCCGACGGGCTGGCCAGCACCATGACCGGGTCTTTGAAGGCGTTCGCATTTCCCATTCCGCCGCCCGCCGTTTTGCCGCTCGAAGCGCAACCCTGCACGCTGTCCTTCGTTGCATCGGCGAGTGCCTTAAGTGCGTCTTGCCCGTCCTTGAGGCTTTCAGCTTGATGCGTTGTGCTCGCATCCGACATGGCGCCCATGGCGTCTGCGGAGTTGGTCAGTTGCTCTCGCGCGGCGCTTGCATCGAGAGGCTGGCTCGACGTTCCGGACACCGGATGAGTCGAAACGTACAGGCCGCGCGCGGCCCGAATCGCACCGTACGCATCTGACTTGAGGTCGAATCCGCTACCCAGGTACGAGCCTCGGTCATTGCCGCTTTGGTCCACGAGATAACCCAGGTGCAGGTGAGCGTTCGTACTCGTGGTGTAGAACTGCACGCGGTTTTGGCCGGTGGAGTCGTCAAGCACCAACTGGTTGTATCCGCTACCCCCGTACTCCTTCGATTTATAGCCGGAGAGGAGACCGTTGGTATGCCAGTGGGGCGCCTTGTCTGCGTTGTACAGTCGTCCGGTCACGACGGGGCGGTCGCAGTCGCCATCCATCCAGTTGATGATGACCTCTTCACCTATCCGCGGCACATGGACGCCGCCATAGCGGCTACCCGTGTCCGAGTGCGCCACACGCACCCAGCACGACGCCTTTTCGTCGCCGGTATTGATGCGGTCCCAGTGCAGTCGCACCTTGATGCGATTCAGGCTGTCCGTGTACACCTCTTCGCCGGCAGGGCCCACGACAGTCGCGGTCTGCAAACGCATGACCGGCTTCCTGTGCTCGAACGGACTGCGGAACGGTACGGACCTGCGTTGCGCCTCGATCTCTGCGAGGAAGAACCCGCTATTGCCTCCACCGTCGGTGAGCTGGTAGGTCGAGGCGGTTTCCTGGTGCGCGGCGCGTACGTTGGCCAGAACAGGCTCGAGACTGTGCGGGAAGGGGCAGCTGTTCCCTATCGGTACGTTGTTCGCTACATGCCAATGGACCGCGATGGCGACGAATTCCCGGTCCTGTGCCTTGTCCCGCTCATGCTCAGGGTGGCCTTGGAGCTGGAACAACTTGCCCGCATCGATGCGCCGTACGCTGCCCACGCCATGAAAGCGCTTGGCGCGCGATTCCCATTCTTCGAGCCTCAGCTTCGTCAAGTGATCGCCGCGGCCGCTGTCCAGATAAGTGTATGAGCCTGTGTATTCGTAGACTTCAGCTTGCTCGGGGAGAGCACCTTGATTGCCGACGGTCGGAAACGTTTTTGACTTGTCTTCGGCGGGCGACTTGTAATCAAACGTGGCCGTCGCATACGCTGCGCTCTGCAGCGTCCGCGTACCCGACCATTGCACGAACGCGTCCGTTTCGCTATTCACGCCGGAGCGGTAGAACTGCACCTGCTCCGGCTCCACCGGCTTGCACATATAAAGGTCGTCGGTGACCACTAGCGTGTGCGACTTGCCGTCCGCCGCCTGTTCGAAGAAGCCGAACAGCCCTTCGTATTCCATCAGCCGATGCGCAAAATTCCAGTCGTCCTCGTATTGCACGCAGAACGAGCGGTTCGGTGTGGGGTTTCGCAACGCAAAGCGGTAGGCGCCACGCGCCTGCGGATGGTTGTCGAATACGGCTTCCAGAATGGACTCGACCGTCATTTCCTGAAAAATGCGCGCGTCCTTACGGAACTTCAGGAAATGCAGCCAGGACGAGAACGCGAGCTGATAGCTGGTCAGCCTGCCGTCCGAGCCGAGTCGCCGCACGGTATGCACATAACCGTGATGCGGTAGATACGACCGGTCGGATTGCTGAATCCACAGCGTGACCGGTTGCGCAATCAGGCTTTTCAGCTCGACCGAATCTTTCAACGACACAACGTCGACCACAAACTCGAAATGGCGACCGATTCGTGACTGCCCGACGGCGCGCTGAGGCAATAGCACGTCGGAGCCGAGAGGTGAATCGAGTTTGAGTAACCGGTCTTGCTGGCTAATGCCCGCATTGATTATTGAGATGAGGTCTTGTGCACCCATAGTCGCTGCCCCGCCTGGATTTTTACTTCTGGTTTGCGATGCGAATAGTAAAGGGAAAGAAAGCGTCACACAATGCGGAAATGCATTCGGTATTTATTTCGCTTTACCGCAATGTGACAGGAAATAATTACGTTGCACGGAGGCTGGATTTCTCTCGCGCAAACGCATGATATTGCGGCAAAGACGCCACGATTGTTAAACATTGCAATCCCTGCGAATTTCATTCGTTTAGTGCGTAACATCTCGCCGTAGTGATAAAGAGCGGCCACTCCTCTCGAATGAAATGCGGGGCTAAATGCAAGATGAATAAGCGGGGTAAATCCGGCAAAACGTCGACGCGCGCCATGCTGCTGCCACCCACGGCAGGTTCGGTGCGCGAGCTGTCGCTGCGCTATCACCTGGCGCTGGCCGCGCTACGCTCGGGCGAGGGAAACGGTTATCTGCTCAGCGAATTGATTCGCGTGCTCTACGTTGCCTGGTATCTGCACGAGGTAGGGTATGGCCAACCTGCCGCCGGGCTTTTCGCCGACGCCGAAGCGGCGCTCGACCGCAGCGCGTCGCGAGCCACGCGCGACGATGCCTGGCATCTGGAGCCGCGAGAGTGTGCCGCCGTGGAGAAACTGCTCGCCCTGCACGACGAGCAGCTTCAGCAGGCGCCCATCAAGGCGATGCTGGAAGTCCAGAAACGGCTTGCCCATTTCGCCCGCAGCGACAGGCGTACGCCCTGGCAGAAGGACGAGCGGGCCGCGGCGTCGGGGTGACTGGAATCCTTTGCGCCACACGGCGCACCGTGTCCTGATGCGCCCCCGGCTAGCCATGCGTGCCCTCGATCTCGGGCATCATGACGGCCCATGGAGCACCTCTTTCTCCACCTTTGGGCTCACCTTGCCAGCCATCCCGGCTGGACGCTTACTATCGTCTTTCTGGCGGCGTTTCTCGAGGCGGTCGCCGTGGTGGGCACCTTCGTGCCCGGCAGCACCGTGATCTTCCTCGCGGGCGCGCTCGCCGGCGCGGGTTCGCTGAACCTGGCCGCGGTACTGGCCTGCGCGGTGGTGGGCGCGGTTGCAGGCGACGGCATCAGCTATTGGCTCGGCGCCCGCTTCCGCGAACAGATGCCTCGCGTGTGGCCGTTCCGCCGTCATCCGCAACTGTTGGAGAAGGGGCGGGACTTTCTCTCGCGACACGGGGCGAAGAGCATTCTGCTTGCGCGCTTCGTCGGGCCGATCCGCGCGGTGGTGCCGGTGGTGGCGGGCATGCTCGGCATGTCCGCGGGCCGTTTCTATCTGATGAACGTGCTCTCCGCGCTGCTCTGGGCGCCGGCGCACATCCTGCCGGGCGCCGTGTTCGGCGCGTCGGTGCAGCTCGCGGGCGCAGTGTCGTTCCGGCTCGTGGTCGTCATCGTGTTGCTGGTGGGCATCGGCTGGCTGGGGTATCGCTTCGCGCGTTTGCTGTTCCTGCACGCCGGGGGCCTCGTGGACGAAGGGCGGGAGTCGCTCACGCGCTGGGCGAGCCGGCATCCGGGCCGCGCGGGCCGCGTCGCGCGCCGGATACTCGATCCGGCGGAGCCTGCGGCGCGCATCACCGTGGCGATGTCGGCGGTGGTGCTTGGCGCGGGCTGGGTGTTTCTCGCCGTGATGCAAGACGTGCTGCAAGGCGACCCGCTCGTTCATGTCGACGGAGCGGTCTACCGTTTTCTGGCGTCGGTGCGTACGCCGTGGAGCGATGCGGCGTTCGCGGGGATCGCGACGCTCGGCAGCGTCGTGACGCTCGGCGCACTGGTTGCCGTTGTCGCCGTGCTGCTTGCCTGGGAGAGGCGCTGGCGCGCGCTCGGCTACTGGCTCGCCGCAGCGGTGTTTTCGCAGGCGGTGATTCTCGTGGTTCGGCTCGCCATTCACCGCGCGGCGCCTGCTGCGGCCGGGGCGCAGGCGTACGCGTTTCCGAGCGATCACGTCGCGGCGTCCGTGATCGTCTATGGCTTTCTTGCGTTTCTGTTTGCGCGCCGTGCGCGGGGCGCGACGCGGGCCATTGCCGTGACGTCGAGCATGGTGATCGTCGTGCTGATCGCACTGGCGGGCCTGTACCTGGGGCGGTTCTGGTTCTCGGACGCGATTGCGGGCGCGGCGCTCGCTTCGGCTTGGCTCGTGGCGCTGGCGCTTGAATTGACCTGGCGAAACCCCATGCCGCCGAAGCTGCCACCGCCCTATCCCGCGGCGGTGCTCGGTGTGACCGGCGCGGCGGTGGCGCTGCAGCTCGCAGCCGGCGGTGGAGGTGGGGGCGAGCCCGCGCTGCCCACAAGGGAGGGCCTCGCTCAGCCGTCCACCGTCATTTCGCAGCGGACGTGGATGGATACCGCATGGCGCCAGTTGCCTTGCTGGCGCACCGACCTGGAAGGCGACCGGAAGGAGCCGCTGTCGGTGCAGTGGTCCGCGAGCGCCGCCCAGATCGACACTGCGCTGCGCGCTCAGGGCTGGTTGCCGGGTGTGCAGTTGTCGGCGCGCACGATTTTCTCGCTCGTGGCGCCCAACGTGTCGGCCATGGCGCTTCCGGTTTTGCCCAAGCTCGACAACGGCACGCCTTCGCCGCTCGTATTCGCGCGAGCGGGCGCCGTGCCGGCGGAGCGCTTCGTGCTGCGGCTGTGGCCCGCGGGGTACGCCATTGCCGATCCGAAGAGCGGTCCACCCGCGCCGCTTTGGACCGGCATGGTGGTGCGCGAGCAGCTGCTTCGCCCAGCGTGGCCGGTCAACGTGCTGCGCGTGGACCGGCACGGCGCGATGGCCGACGTGAGCAGTACGCTGGTTGGGGCGCCGGCCGTTGCGGTGATCGGCCGCCGTTCGTGCGATGGCGTTACGGTCACGCTTCTCGCTGCCGCTTCCCGCTAGTGCGTTCGCCGTTGGCTCATCAGCGCGTTTGACCTTCCCGTCGTGGGAAGCCCCACGATAGCGGGCACGCGGTTCGCGCAGGTAGTCTGCCTATCGCAATCAGGTTCTCGAAGTACTCATTCAAAGGAAAGGAGATTCGCTATGCGCAAGTTCTTCGGTGTCTGTTCCTCGGTCGTGTGTCTTGGCCTGGCGCTCGGTCTCGCGGCTGCGCCTGCGCTGGCGCAGAACAGTGCTTCGATGCCGGGCATGAGCATGTCGCCCTCGTCGGGTACGGCGGGTATGTCGGGCATGCAGGCGGATGGGGGCGCTTCGACGCAGGCCTTCAAAGGTGCCGACCAGAAAATGATGAAGGACATGGACGCCCCCTACACAGGCGACGCCGACAGGGACTTCGTGGCCCACATGATCCCGCACCACCAGGGCGCCATCGACATGGCGAAGGTCGAACTCAAGTACGGCAAAGATCCGGAGTTGAAGCGGCTGGCGAGCAACATCGTGAAGGCGCAGCGCGAAGAGATCGCATTCATGAGGCGCTGGCAGGCGAAGCATCCTGCGCAGTGATCCTGCACAGTGATTCCCGCGCAGTGACTCCGCACAGTAAGCGTCGGACGGCGCCGTGATGGCGCACGCCTCACGCGTGTCGGCCCGCGTGAGGCGGTTCATTCGGTGCGGGCGAATCAATGATCGTGATGCCAGTCGCGGCCATGCCCGTCGTCGCCGCGATGCCATTCGTCGGGCCGGTGGCGGTCGCCGGCGTCGCGCCATTCGTGATGCCGCTCTTCCCACTCGCGGCGTTCCCAGTAGCGATGCCCGTCGTAATAGCGGTCGCCGTACCAGCCCGGCGCGATGACGACGGCGGGCGGAGGTGGCTCATACACGGGCGGCGGAGGCGGTGGCGCGTAGACGGGCGCGGGCGTGCCGATGTTCACGCCGATGTCGACGCCTGCCACCGCCGCGGTCGATAGACCGACGCTGGTACCTGCAACGAGCGTGGCAGCAATCAGTCGTTTGTATGTCGCGTTCATGTTCTTTCTCCCTTCTTTCGCGCAGAGCCATTGATCGTTCCGCTCGCTTCAGTGCATGTGCACGCGAGCGGGCGCTTCACGTCAGTAGCGGTCGTAGTAGTCGTGGTGATGGTGGTAGTAGTAGCCGTCGCCCGCGGGCACGACGATGCAGCCGCCAAGCAGGCTGCCGAGCGTGAGAGCGAGTAGTGCGAGTGCGATGATCTTCTTCATGACACACCTCTTCGTGGGTCTGAGTGGTTGGTCGTGAGCGCACTTTATTGAGCGGCGACATTACTCGTGTGTTCGTGTGTAACCAAACGTGTCGCATAAATGCTGTCGTGCGAGTACGGAGCCGCGTGTGCGGTTACGCGGTGTTACCTATCTCATAGAGCTGTTTCACCTCGCGTCGCGCGGCGCTTCTACACTTCGAGCCGTATTCCCCACGGTCATGGTCCGTTCGAACGCGGACGTATCAATCAACAACAGGCAAATAGCTGGCGGCAGCGGCGGCGCCAGTCACCACAGGCAGCCACGGAGAAGATCATGAACAGCAAATTCGTTGTCGGTGCGGCGTTGGGTGTAGCGGCGCTGGTGGCATCGTCGGTGGCGTCGGCTCACGTCGACGTGGCGATCGGGCTTGGCGTGCCGGCCTACGTGCCCGCAGAACCGGTGTATGTGGCACCGCCGCCGGTGGCGTATGCGCCGCCGCCCGTCGTCTATGGCGCGCCGCCTGTGGCGGTCATGTACGGCGACGACTGGCGCGAACGCGAATGGCGCCGCCACGAATGGCGGGAGCATCAGTGGCGCGAGCATGAATGGCGCGAACGCCGCGGGTGGGGCGGCGACTGAGCGCCGGATGGACAGCGGTCGTTATCCTTTGTGATTCGTCAGGATCGCAGACCAAAGAAGCCGCGCCACAGCGTATCGAAGATGCGGGTGTGACGTTCTTCGTGTGGCTCGGCTGAAGGCGTGTCGTGGGCGGGTGTGGCGGCGTTGTCGTGGTCTTTATCGTGGTCTTTGTCGTTGCGGCCGCGACTTTCCTTGTCGTGCGGCATGGGCTCGTCTGAGGCGCTCACGTCTTCTTCGGTTGCCGTTTCGGCGCGACGCGCCTGCTGCAACGCGTAGACACTATCGGCGATACGGCCGGCGACTTCTTCGTCGCAGTCTCGACCCAGTAGTACGCCGAGCAGGACGTCACGGTTGTATCCCGCGTCGGCGAAGCGCATCGCGAGCGCGACGTTCTCCCTGTATCGGGCTTCGGCCGCTGCCTGTTCGGCGGCTTCACGTTCCGCGCGCTCCTGCTCGCGTTTCTCTTGCTCGCTCTGCCAGCGGCGCATTTCTTCGGCAAACACGGCATCGTAGACGGCGCGTTGATGCGCGTCCGAGAGAATCGCGTACGCGTCCTTGATCTCCTGGAATGCGGCGCGCGCAGCGTCCTCTCGACCGGCGTTGCGGTCGGGGTGCCACTTCATCGCGGCCTTGCGGTACGCGCGCTTGATCTCGTCTTCGGAGGCGTTGTCGGCAACGCCCAGCAGTTCGTATAAGGTCGCCATCCTGCTTCCATTCCGTGCCGGTTTGAGCACTATCCTGGCACAGGAAGACGACAGCAGTTCGGCGGCGCACTTATGGTCGCGCAGCGGCGGTGGGTGCACGCTGTAACCCGCGGCAAGCAGCCGATGCGAGGCGAACTTATTCGGGCGAGGCGGGCGCCTGTTCCCGCACGCCGGGAGCGCCGGGCATGCCCGGCGGCGTGGCGACGTGGGGCACCCGGTTCAAGGCGACGAGATCTTCGTTCAGGCTCGTATGAAGCGTTGCGATCGCCTGATCGACGTTGGCCGGCTTCAGCTGGATGCGCGCGAGCGAGTCGTAGACGTAGTGGCGCAGTATCGGGTCCTGAGTCCGGTTCAACACCTCGTGGTAGACGGCCACGATCTGGCTCTCGCGTCCTGACATCGCGTAAAGGCGATGCAGTTGCTCGAGATCGTTGACGACCGCGAAGTCGGCGCCGGCCGGAGGAGGGGGCAAATGCGCGGGGAGGCGCGCCGACAAACCCGGTACGCCCTGCGTACCCGCGTCCGCGTGTTGAGCTGTATCCGGTGAGCTGTCTTGCGCGAAGGCGGCCGGCAATGCGAGCACTAGCGTCGCAATTGCAGCCGCGGAAATCAGGCGTTTCTTCACTTTCGTGTTCTCCCGTCGTTCGACGCCGGCACGTGGCCCGCCGGCTTGAGAAGCACGATAGACGAACGCCCGCGCACGATGGATTACCTCATCTCCCCGTTTCTTACACGGTGTGGTGCTGGCGCGAGCGCGGGTAAGCGTGGACACGCGTGGGTAAGCATGGGTAAGCGCGGCACGTCGCTGCACCCGCTCAACCGCGTTCGAGTCAGGCCTCGGATCGGGATTCGCGTCCGAGTCCGGAGCCGCGCCGGCCGGATGACCGCGGCCATCGCGCGGGCATCACCTGGCACACGATCAGCCCCGCGAGCATCAGCGCGCAGCCCGTGAGCGCGCGGGCGCCGAGCGTCTCGCCCAGCACGATCCAGCCCGCGAGCGCGGCGAACACGCCTTCCATGCTGAAGATCACGGCGGCGTGCGCGGGCGCGGCATCTTTTTGTGCGATCACCTGGATCGTGTACGCGATGCCCACTGAAAGCGCACCGCCATACAGAATGGTCGGCGCGGCGCGCGCGATATCGGCTAAACGCACGGGCTCGTATGCGAACGCGACAGCAAGGCATAGCACGCCGCACGTGACGAACTGCACGAGCGCGAGCATGAGCGGATCGTGCCGTCGCGCGAAGCGGCCCACCAGCATGACCTGCGCGGAGATAGCGAGCGCGCCGCCCAACTGATACCAGTCGCCCGTCATCACCTCGAAGTGTTCGTTGATGCTGAGCAAGTAAAGGCCAACGGCCGCGAGCATCGCGCCCAGCCACGTGCCCATGCCTGTGCGATGACGAAACAGCACACCCATCATCGGCACGATCACGACGTAGAGCGAACTGATGAAGCCGGCGTTGGCTACCTTCGTGTAGCGCAGGCCGATCTGTTGCAGCGAGATCGCCACCGCGAGCGTGAGGCCGAGCAATGCGCCGTCGCGCACGAGCGCCGGGCGATCGGCGCCCCATGTGGCGCGCGGGCCGGCTGGCGAAAGGTGCAGCATGCCGACGAGCGCGAGCACTACGCCTGCGCCCAGCAGGAAACGCAGTCCTGTAAAGAGGAAGGGACCGACGGCGTCGAGGCTGATGCGCTGGGCGACGAACGCCGAACCCCAGATCATCGCGGCGCCGAGCATCAGAAGGTTCGCACGCAGATGTTTACGGGCAGGAGAATTCACGCGAAAGTTTCTCTTTTAAGTACGAGTTATTCTGTAAGGCGACAGAAAGGCGTGGTGTGGACGGAAAAATACATCATCCCTGTTGCCGGATGACAAACGCCCTACGCTGCGTGATACTGCCCCGCGGGAAGCGAGCGCCGCAATACCGCGTGTCGCTTTGCCGGTTGTGCAGTTGTCCAATTGAAGCAGTTATTCTTTTTACGTCGATTTATCAAATCATTTCCGGTTTGGGGAACACCAATATGAAGAAGATCATTGCCTCGCTCGTTACCGCCTCCGTCGCGCTCATCTCCGTTCAGGCTTTTGCTCAGGACGCATCGGGTGCCGCGCCCGCCACGGCTGCCAGCGCACCGGCGAAGAAGCACCACAAGGTGCTGAAGCACCACGGCAAGCGTGCCAAGGTTCAGGAAGCCGCATCGGCTGCCGGCACCGCCGACAAGGGCACGCAGCAGTAAGCTGCCCGGCGCGCCCGTGCGGACGCATGCAGCGCCCGCAGCAGCAGGAAGGCCAGAGCGGCAACGCTTTGGCCTTTTTCTTTTGTCCGCTCCATCGGTTCGGGGTTTGGGCCGCCACGCTGGCATTCCAGCCGGCATTCAGTCCGCCGTAAGGCCACTATCCGCCGATGGCCTCGTCACGCTGTCCATGAGCGCGCGCATGCGCTGCCAGTGCGTGCCTTCCCAGAACACGCGCCGACAGACATCGCAGGTCACGAACTGCGTGTGGCGCGCAAGCACGCCCGGCGGCGCGCGTTCGCCCACTTCGTGTTTCGCGATGCGCCGCAGCGGCGCGTTGCACGTGAGACAGAGCCGGAACGGATGCGCACTCGCGGCGAGGTCGAGCCGGTCGAACACTTCGCGCAACTGGTCCTTCGGCTTGAGCGCGCGTACGTAGCAGCCGTGCGTGATGGTGCGCCGCTTCAGCAACTCGCGGTCGCGCGTGAGCACGATGCGGTTTTCGCTTGCGGCGAGCGCTTCGATTTCGTCGTCTGGAAAGCCGTTGTCGTAAAGCGTGTCGAAGCCCGCGAGCCGCAGCAGTTGGGCGAGGCCGCCCAGGTGCGCATCGGCGATGAAACGCGTCACGCGTAGCGGTGCCGCGCGCACGCGCAGCAGCGGCTGGATGTCGACGGACTCGAACTTCGGATAAACCGCCACGCGGTCGCCCTCGGCGAGCGGGTAATCGAAGCCCACGGACTCGCCGTTCACCAGAATCAGCTCGACTTCCGTATGCGGTACGCCCAGCGCCTCGATCATATGCTTGGCCGTGGCGGCCCGCGCGCACGCACAGCTGAACTCGTGCCGCCGCAGCGACGGCGCGAGAAAGTCGTTCAGCTCTTCATAGAAGCGGAATGTCGCCGTGACCATGCGGCAAGTATGGCACCGGCGCTGCCGGCATGCCTGCGCCTGTCACGAGGCTGTGCTTTACTGCCGGTTTGGCTGCACGAGGAGAGCAAGGATGGATATCGGCTTTATCGGTCTCGGCGAAATGGGCGCCGCGATGGTTGCAAACATTCTGAAAGCGGGCCACAGCGTGCGCGTGTGGAACCGTACCCGCGAGCGCGCGTTGCCGCTTGCGGATGCCGGCGCGCGCATTGTCGAAACGCCCGCCGACGCCATGGCCGGCGACGCCGTGTTTTCCATGCTCGCCGACGATGCGGCAGTGGCCGAAGTCTTCGATGCCGCATTGATCGAGCGCGCACCGCGCGGCCTCGTGCACGTCAACATGGCGACGATTTCCGTAGCCCTCGCGCAGACGGTGGCGCGCATGCACGAAGAGCGCGGCCTGCACTACGTGGCCGCGCCGGTGCTCGGTCGCCCTGATGTGGCAGCGGCCGGCAAGCTCACGATCATGGCGGCCGGTGCGGCGGAGGCAGTCGATCGCGTGCAGCCGGTGCTCGATGCGGTGGGTCAGAAGACGTGGCGCATCGGCTCGCTGCCGCAGCAGGCGAACGTGATGAAGCTCGCGGCCAACTTCATGCTGGCTTCGGCAGTGGAGGCGCTGGGTGAGGCTTCGGCGCTGCTGGGCGGGCATGGCGTGTCGATGCAGGACTTTCTCGACGTCGTGACGAGCGGGCCGTTTCCCGGTCCCGTGTATCAGGGCTACGGCCGGATGATTGCGGAGCAGCGCTATGAGCCGGCGCTCTTCAAGGCACGACTCGGCCTCAAGGACGTGCGGCTCGCGCTGGCTGCGGCGGATGCCACGTCCACTCCCTTGCCGATGGCGAGCGTGCTGCGCGACAGCCTGATCGAAGCCGTTGCGCACGGCGATGGCGAGCGTGACTTCGCCGTGCTCGGCAAGGTGGCGGCACGCCGAGCGGGACGCTGACTCGACGGGCGCCGCTACTCGCAAAAGGAGTATGCGGGCGGGCATAATGGCTTCCCTGTTCTGCGCCGGTTCTGTGTCGGTTTTTGCGTTCACGGCTGGCGCCCCGCCCCCTGAGGAAGTTCGAATGAGCCTGCACACCTGGTGGCTGCTGGTTGCCACAGTCTTTGTCGTTTCCGCCATTCCCGGTCCGAACATGCTGCTCGTGATGACGCACGGCGCGCGTTATGGACTGCGCCGTTCGAGCGCGACGATGGCGGGGTGCCTCACGGGCATCATGCTGATGGCGTCGATATCGGCGGCAGGTCTTGGCGTGTTCCTGCAGGCGTGGCCCACCATGTTCAACGCGCTGCGGCTCGCGGGCGCGGCCTACCTGGTCTGGCTCGGCATCAAGGCGTGGCGTGCGCCGGCGGCCGAGGTGCGTGAAATGGCCGCAGCGGACGCCGAGGCTTCGTCGGCGCTGCTGCGCCGCTCGGCGTTTTCGCTCTTTCGCAACGGCTTTCTGGTGGCGAGCAGCAATCCGAAGGCGATTCTGTTTGCGGCGGCGCTGCTGCCGCAATTCATCGACGCGAGCCGACCCGCACTGCCGCAGTTCGTCGTTCTCGTCGCGACGATCGCTGTGATCGAGGTGGGCTGGTATCTGATCTACGCCGGCTTCGGCACGCGCATCGGCGAGCGGCTGCGCAGCAAGAGCGTGGCGAAGGCGTTCAACCGGCTGACGGGCGGCGTATTCGTCGGATTCGGCGCGATGATGGCGCTCGTGCGGCATTGAACGACCACGGGCATCGCGCGCGTGGTGCCAGCCGCCGCGCGCCATTCCGCGTTGCGCCTTGCTCTCGCGTCGGCTTAGTCCGCGCCCCTCACCACGCCGAGCAGAAATGCGGCGTCCGTGAAGACGAAGCACACCGCGCAGACGCCGTCCCACCCGGCGAGGCTCCAGGCCGCCCCTGAGAGCACTGCGCCCAGCGCGCCACCCACGAAGAACATCCCCACGAAGATGCCGTTCAGACGTCCGCGCGCGGCCGGATTCATGAGATTGATCGAGCGCCGGCCCAACGTCTGATCGATGACCACGCCGGCGTCCAGCGTCGCGGCGCTCGCCACCAGCAAGGTCAGGGCAAGCCCGGGATGCGCGGTCGGCGCGAAGCCGAGCCAGCCCGCGCCCGCTATGCCCATTGCAAGGATCGCCACGAGCATGGCGAGGTGGCCGCGCAAAAGCACGGCATTGCCGATGCCACGGTCGCCCGCCCGACCGGCGAGCGGCGTGACGATCGCGCCAGTCGCGCCCGCCAGCGCGAACAGCGCGATGCCGTGCAGGCCGAGGCTGAAAGGCGGTTGCGCGAGCCGCAGGCCGATGGCGGTCCAGAACGCGCTGAACGCGCCCATCACCAACGCGGCGGAGAGCGACCGCCGTTGCAGGACCGGCTCCGTGCGCAGCAGCGTCCAGAGCGAGCCCAGCAGAGCGACATAACGGGTGGCGGCCTGCGGACGGCGCACCGGCAGCCGCAGGCTCAGCAGCAGGGCGAGCAGCGCGTCGGCTGCTGCTGCGACGCCATAGAAGCCGCGCCAGCTCACCGAACCGGCTATTACGCTGGCCAGCGGCCGCGACAGCAGAATCCCCACCATCAGTCCGCTCATCACGTTGCCCACCGCCCGGCCGCGTTGATGCTCGGGCGCCATCGACGCGGCCATCGGTACGAGCATCTGGATCACGCTCGATGCCGCGCCGGCCAGGAAAATGGCGACGAGAAAGAGCGGGCCGGAGCGCGTGAATATGGGCACGGCGAGGAACGCGGCGCAGGCAGCGAGCGTGCGCACGATCAGGCGCCGGTTTTCCACGAGGTCGCACAACGGAACGAGCAGCACAAGCCCGGCGGCGTACCCGAGCTGCGGCAGCATGGCGACGAGCCCCGCGAGCGAGGCCGGCAGACGCAGCGAATCGGCGATCGTGCCGGTGAGCGGCTGCGCCGCAAACAGATCGACCACGATGATGCCTACCGCCGCCGAGAAGAACAGCATGAGCGGCGTGGAAAGGCCCGTGGGCGCGGAGGCGCTTTGTGCGACGTTCGCCTTGCATGGGACGGCGGCGGCGCAGGAGGCGTTGGCGTTTGTGCCGGCGTTGGCGGAAGAATTCATCCAGATGGCTCCAGAAGCAATGTCCGCTCATCGTACGAACCGCTGTGCTATGCGACAATTGAAATATGTCGATAATCTTTATGCGAGATTGTTTTGAATACCCGTGACCTTCAGGCTTTCGTGGCGGTGGTGGATAGCGGCTCGATGGTGCGTGCCGCACAGGCGTTGCATCTGACGCAGCCGGGTCTCACGCGTCGCGTGCAGAACCTGGAAACCACGCTGGGCATGCCGTTGCTCGATCGTCAGGCGAAGCCGCTCAAGCCGACGGCCGCTGGGCGTGAGGTGTACGCGCTCGCGCGCAACGTGCTGGGCGCCGTCGACGACCTGTTAGCGCTCACTTCGCCCGACAGCGAGCCGGCTGGCGAGCTGAGGCTCGGCGTGCCCCCGTTTCTCTCGGAATTTGCGCTGGAAGAGCCCGTGGACCGGTTGCGCAGCGCGTTCCCGAAACTCACCTTGCGGGTCACGGCGGCATGGTCGCCCGGGCTGTTGCAGAGCGTGGAGCGGGCGTCGGCAGACGCCGCCGTCGTGCTGATGCCGTCCAACGTGGCGCTGCCGGACACCGTGGTGTCGACGCGGCTTGCGTGCCTGTCCACCGTCGTGGTGGCGCCGCGCTCGCTGGACTTGCCGGATACGCCGGTGTCGCTCGCCGAACTGTCGCGCTACGCGTGGGTGCTGAATCAGGACGGCTGCGGCATGCGATCCGCGCTCGCGCGCGCCCTGGCGGCGGGCGGACTGCCTTTCAACGTGGCCGTCGAGGCGTTCGGCTCGGACCTGCAGCTTTCGTTGGTGGCGCGCGGGCTGGGCATCGGCATCGTGCCGCCGGACCGGCTGGAGCGGGCGCCGCACCGAGATCGGCTCAGGGTGGTGGAGACCACGGACTTCCGGTCCGACGTCAACGTGTGGCTGGTGCATGGCGCGCTGCCGGGGCGCCTCGCGCGTGCCGTCGGTCTGCTGCGCGAGGCGCTGGTCGAGACGCTCGTGGCCAACGGCATTGCGGCCGCGAAGTAGGTGGCGCGATCAAGGTGGGCGGCCATCCGGCGAATCCTCCGGGCGGCATAAAGGCGGGAGAGGGTGGCTGTCGCTCAAACCGTTCGATTCGCTGTTGCTCGACGACAACAATTGGGGATTGCCCGCATTTTCATGTTGCGTCGCACCAAGCGTTTTGCTATAGTTGGAACTGTCTCCTCCATGTCTCCTCTGATATGGATTCAGCCCGCCAAACAAGGCGGGCTTTTTTTTGCCCTGGCAATCCCGGCCAGCATCACAGACGCATGCCGTTCCCAACGCTCCAGCGTCTCGCACCCAATCTCAGAACCGATACGACAGCGCCAGATACGTGATGATCGGATCGGCCTTCAGCTCCGATTGCGTCACGGCCAGTTGCGTGCCGTCCGCCGCCTTGATGATCACCGACGACGTCGTCTTCAACGGGATGTAAGTCACCGAGGCCGTCACGCCCCAGTGTTCGTTGATGTTGTACACGGCGCCCGCGTTGAACACCGGCGCCCAGGACGACGACGCCTTCGCCTCCACTCGCGTCTGCCCCGGCTTGCCCGCGCCCGCGGCGAGAATGGCGCCCAGATTCTGCTGCGTTGACTGCACGAAGTTCGGATTCAGCTCGAGGTTGGTGAAGAAGTTGTACGACACGCCCACGCCGATGAACGGCCGGAACTTCGAGGTCGACGACGCGAAGTAGTACTGGAACAACAGCGCCGGGCTCCACTGCCGCACGCTCTTCACGATCGGATTGACGCCCGCCTGCCCGATGTCCTGGCTGCCGAGTGCGCCCGCCGGCCCCGGCGGCTTGATGGTGCCGTGGCCGTAGATCTTGAACGTCGGCGGCACGCCCGCCACGCTCGTGATCGCGATGTTGTCCGTGAGGAAGTGGCTGAAGACGAGCCCGAGGGTATCCGCCTTGTTCGAGGCGAGCCCTGTGCCCGACGACGTGAACGACGACGGCAGCCGCAACGGCGTGTTGATCGGCGTGGGCGCCACGTGCGTGGTGAGCGGCTGGCTCGACTGCTGCGGCATGATGTGGAACCAGCCGAGCGACACGACGTCGTCGCCGGCTTTCTGTGCGTACGCGCTGGCACACGCGCAAAGCGCGAGCGCCGCCAACGCGGGTCTCAAGGTGTTGTGCATGTTTTCTCTCCCTGCTTCCCTTCAGCGGGCAAGCCTGCTTCGCGCTACGGCGCAACGGGCATGGCCGCCCGCTGCGTCGTGCGTCGCGCCCACACCCCTCGCCGCGGGTACCGGAGGTACCTGATGCGCGGCTGAGGGGCGAGGGCGGAAGCGGCCGCCTCGTTCCGTTGTCTCGGTGTGCGCCTCGTCCATTACTGGACGAAGGCGCCGATGGTGAAGTACGGCGACGACGCGTTCGTCATGTCGAGGAAGCCGAACACGCCGCCCGAGAAGATGAACTTGCCGGTGGGCGCAGTGCCCGCCGCGGCATCTGCATGCACCGAGGTCACGACGCCCGGCACCGCTTCCGCGTAGCTCAGGTTGAGCGCAGTGGCGAGCGATGCCTGCGACGGCTGGAACGGATCGAGCAGCGTGGCCTGCGTGCCGGCGATCGCCGTGGTGCGGTAGTTGAACGCGCTATCCACGCCGATGTATTCGCCGTCCTGCGAGCCCTGCGCGATGGCCGTTTGCGGCGCGAGAATCGAGATGCCCGATTCGTCGTCGGCGACGGGGCCGGAGATGCCGTTCTGCGGATTCGGCGTGAGCGTGGAGTTGGCCACACCCGTGCGCACGAGAATCGGCACCAACTGATTGCGCAGCTTGCCGACGATCATGAAGCCCTTGGCGTACGGCGTCGTGGCGAGCGTCGGCTTGGCCTGGCCCTGGAACTTGTCCGTTTCGAACGCGCCGCTGCCGTCTGCCGACTGCACGAAGTTCGTTCCCGGCTGCTGACACGTGCCGGCGTTGACGCCGGTGTTGTCGCACTCGGTCCACGTGCCGTCCGCGTTGATGATGATCTTCGAATCCACCGCCACCGGCAGGAAGTTCTGCGACGGCACCTGGTGATAGCCGAGCTGGTTATAGGTGCCGGCCACGTTCGCGATGTTCGTCTCGAGCGACGAGAAACCGATGAACGGGTAGTACGGGAACGTCGTGTCGGGCACGGCCCCTTCGCCGAGGATGCCGCCGAACTGGATCTCCTTGCCCGGAATCGTGCCGCCCGCCACGCCGAAGCCGACGAAGATGCGTGCCGGACGGTTCGGATCGAGACTCGCGCCGTTCAGACGGAACGCGCACTGGTTGAGCTTCTGCGTGGGCAGCGCCGTCTCCTGCGTGATCGTGCCGCTTTGCGACGTGCCGGCGCGCGTGGGCGAAACGGTGCCCGTAGTCTGCGGGATCGGCGACTCGACGTAGGTCACCTGCCAGGTCATCTTCGTCGTGTCGAGTTGCAGCTTGACGAGTTCGCCGTCGCCGCCACCGCCCGTGTAGACCGTGTTGTAGTCGAGCGATGCGGGACACAGCCGCACTTCCGGCGGCGGCGCCGACGTGCCGCCACCGCCGCCGCATGCCGCGAGTATCGGCGCCGCGATAACGGCCGCCGCAAAGGTCTTCCAGTTCATACCGCCCCTCCATGATCTTTTCGTTGTGAGCGGCCAGCTCCCTGTCCAGCCGCGCTTCGTCTCGTTCTCTAACGGTGTTGCCGGTGCTGCGTATTTTTGTGCTGCTTTTATGGCTGTGCTGCCGGGGTGCGTCGTGCGTCTCGCGGGGGCGCGAGGTGTGTGCTTTTTTTCGATGCTGCCGTTCCTCCTCAACTCACTTGCTGATCTGTGCGCCCACACCGAAGTACGGATTGCTCGACCACGTGCCGCCTGAGGCGAGGCCGCCGTTCATGGTGTCGTTGATCAGGATGGCGTACAAACCGCCCGAGGCGATCGCGAATCCGCTCTGGCCGCGCGCGTCCGTCACGCCGATGAGGCCGGGCGTCGAGAGGCCGTAGTTGAGCGCGAAACCATCTTCGTTGGCCGCCGTGGTCGGATTGATGAACGTGCCCACGCCGCCCTGGATGAGGGTGGCCGTGTACTTGAAGTTCGAGTCGGCGCCTACGTAGCCGCCGTCGAAGCCGCCCGATGCAATCGCCGTGTTCTTCGCGAGCAGCGCGATGCCGGACTCGTCGTCGGCCTGCAGCGCGCCGAGATTCACGTTGCCCGTACGCACGACGAGCGGCACGGTGGCGCCGTTGACCTGGCCAAGCACCATGTGCGCGCTCGCCGAAATGCCGAGCGGCAGCGTCTGCGCGCTGATCTGCGGAGCCTGCGTGCTGGTGAAGTAGCCGTTGCTGCCCGCGGTCCACGGGTTGCCTGTGGTGAGGCAGCGGGTGGTCGACGTGCAGGCGCCGTTGGCGTCGAACGTTTCGGTCGAGTTCGCGCCTGCCGTGAGGTAATTGCCCGACGGCGTGATGTGATAGAGCAGCCCGTTATACGTGCCGGGCAGTTTCGAGATGTCCGTTGTCGTGCTCGCGAAGCCGAGGAACGGATAGAAGTCGAACTGGCGATTCGGCACCTGGCCGACGCCCGTGCCCAGCCCAAGGATGCTCACGCCGCTGAACTGCACCGTCGCGCCCGGAATGCCGCCGCCCGCCACGCCGAGGCCCACCAGCACCATCGGCGGATTGCTCGTGTTGAAGCTCGCGGCGGTGCTGTAGGTACCGCCGCCAGGCGCCGTGCCGCTGCCGGGTTCGAGAATGAAGGCGCAACGCGTTTGTTCGGCGGTAGGCAGCGTGCCGGTGGGCGGATGCGCAACGTTGCCGGTGATCGTCACGCCTGCGCGCGTGGGCGACACGGTACCGGTGGTGAGCGGAATGGGCGACTCCCACCACTTGAGCGTGTAGGTCATCGCGGTGGCGTTGATGTTGAGGCTCACGATCTCACCGCTGCCGGCGCCGCCCAGATACGTCGAGCTGCCGATGTCGCCAGTGGCCGGGCACAGCGCCGCGGCGCCGGCGCCTTGCGCGGGCGGGCCCTGAACGCCGCAACTGGCGCCCGAGCATTGAGGAACGTTGATGGCGCCTGGTGCATCAGCCTTTCCGCCGCCGCAAGCAATCAGCAAGGGTGCAGTGGCGATGGCCAGCGCCAGTCCCACCGAAACGGTGTGCGACATTGTTGTCTCCCTGATCTCGTTTAATTGTGCGGTGTAATTTCGCCGGGCTCTTTATGGCTGTCAATTGAAAGAACCGTCTAAAAAAGTCGATTCAAACAGCGTTTTATTCGCCGATGCCGCCTTGTGGCGAGGCTCGCCGCCCTTTTAAACGGAACACGGGTTTACGGCAGGACACAGATTGTGTTGCGCGTGCGGCGCAACATCGCCAAGGCCTTGCTGTGCGGCGCCGGCGGCCAAATCGCGTCATCCTGCCGGAACGGTCGTTCGCACAAAAATACGTGAATTCCCTATGCGGAAATCAATGCCGTTTTAGCAATAGAAGCAAGAAAAATTTCCCGTCTATATGGAAATTTCCAATAGCTGCGCGCTTTTCTCGTTATTCGGGCGGCTTTTAAAGGGTGCAACGGGCGGTGCGGGGGGCTCGCATTTCTGGTGAGGCGCTGCCGTGTCATCGCACGTACAGGCGTTTGAAAAAAAGAAGCCGGCTGGATGAAAGCCGGCTTCGTGGGATGGACCGCCTGTGCTATCAGCGTTTCAATCCAGTCTCTTCCGGCGCGCCGATGGCGAGGTTCATGCACTGGATGGCGGCGCCTGACGCGCCCTTGCCCAGGTTGTCGAGCCGCGCGACGGTCACGAACCGCTCTTCGGTACCGAACACGAAGAGGTCCACGCGATTGGTGTCGTTGGTGGCTTGCACGTCGAAGAAGCCGGCGTCGAGGTTCTCGTCCGCGTTGAACGGCGCCACGCGCACGAACGCTTCGCCCGCGTAGAACTCCGCGAACAGCGCCTGCACGTCCTGCGGCGTGGCGCGCTTGGCCAGATGCTGCGGCGAGAAGTACGTCGTGACGGCGAGGCCCTTGAAGAAGTTGCCCACGATCGGCGTGAACACGGGTGCCGACTTCAGGCCGGTGTGCGCCGCCATCTCCGGCAGATGCTTGTGGCCGAGGCCGAGCGCGTAGGGCCGCGGGCTGTTCAGCTTCGCGTTGTTGCCCGCTTCGTAGTCGGCAATCATCTTCTTGCCGCCGCCGCTGTAGCCCGTGATGGAGTAGCTGTGCGCCGCGAACTCGGGCGCGACCACGCCCGCCTCGACGAGGGGCCGCATGGCCAGCACGAATGCCGACGCGTGGCAGCCCGGCACCGCGATGCGCTTCGCGCCGCGCACACGCTCGCGCTGGCCGCGCGTGAGTTCGGGCACGCCATAGACCCAGTCGGGGCTCGTGCGAAACGCCGTGCTCGCGTCGATCACGACAGTGCGGCTGTTATCCACAAGCGTGGCCGACTCGCGCGAGGCCGCGTCGGGCAGGCACAGGAACGTGACATCCGAGGCATTGATGAGACGACGGCGCTCTTCGACGTCTTTGCGCTTCGCTTCTTCGATGCGCAGGACTTCCACGTCGCTACGTTGCGACAGGTATTCGAAGATCTTCAGGCCGGTGGTGCCTTCCTGTCCGTCGACAAAAACTTTGGTGCTCATCGCTGTCTCGCTGAAACGGGTGATTCGGTGCAGTGGAACCGGGCCGCGGACCGAAGGCGCCGGTTCGGTGCGGCGCCGGTTTCGCGCCGGAACGCCATTTTAAGACCTCATGGCGGCGAGCGTGCGGCGTTGCAGGAGAAAAGCCCGCATTTTCCGCACCTTGCGCGACGATGGTGACGGGAGGATGACGTGGGTAGGCGCGGAGGGTGGGCGGAGAGGGCGCGCAGCGGCGCGAAGAGTGCGCTGGGCTCAGAGGGCAAAGCGGGGCGCCCCGCCGTGGGGCACCCCGACGCCCCGCTCACGCTTCGACGCGAGACGCAGCGACGCTGCGTGGCACAGCGAGACTCAGCGAAAAAACCTTACGCCGACCCTTCGCGTCCCGCGTTCCAGCGCGCCGTCACGGCGGCCACGCGGGCGCCGAACACCTTCGCCGTTTCGAGATCGCCCTGGGGCGGTGCCTCTTCGGGCGACGCGTCGGCCGGCGACTGCCCGAGCAGCCCGGTGAAGCCGCCCACGTAGTTGAGGTCGTTGCGCGTGGCCGCCTTCGTGTTCGACGGCATGATGCCCGTGCCCGTCCAGATCATGCTGTGCTGCATGGCGAGCGTGACGAAGTACTGGATGGTCGAGAACTTGTCGCCGTTCATCGTGGCGGAGTTGGTGAAGCCGGCGGCGATCTTGTCCTTCCACTTCTGCGTGAACCACGGCTTCGACGTGGCGTCCGCGAACTTCTTGAAGTCCGCCGAGGGGCCGCCCATGTAGGTGGGCGCGCCGAAGACGATGGCGTCGGCGGCATCCAGTTCGCCCCACGCCGCGTCGTCCAACTCGCCGACCGCGAACAGCTTCGCGTCCGCGCCCGCGTCCGTCATGCCGGCCAGAACCGCTTCGGCGAGCTTCTTCGTGTGGCCGTAGCCGCTGTGATAAACGATGACAATCTTCGACATGGAGCGCTCCATTTTTCAAAGGGAAACGGGGGAATCCGGCTGTCCGGGGATGAAGGCTTGCCGCGTGGATCGTGCGTTGCGGCGCCGCCGACATTTAAGCACTTTCTCGTGTAGCGGCTGTGCACGATGCACGGTGCGCGCGGGAAGGACTGAATTTCCGTTCAGGGGGTAATGGGCGCAGGCGTGCCGCACGTGTCGCACCTGCTTGCTGTCCGCGCCGGCGTGGACGCCCTATCGCCCGTAGGTGACCGTCATCTTCGCCACTCCCAGCGTTGCCGTGCCGATCTCGTGATCGAACATGATCGCGGGGCGGCCGGTGGCGAGCCGCAGGTTCGTGGTGCCGAGCGCGTAGACCGACACCACGTAGCGGTGCGGCTTGCCGGCCGGCGGGCAGGGGCCGCCGTAGCCGTCCGTGTCGTAGTCGTTGCGCGCCTCGACGGCGCCGAGCTTCTTCAGATAGCCGGACGCGCTGGCGTTCGCCGGCAGGTGGTCGATGCCGGCCGGAATGCCGGCCACCGCCCAATGCCACCAGCCGCGGCCCGGCGCATCGACGTCGAACATCGTGATGGCGAAGCTGCGCGTGCCGGACGGCGCATTGCGCCACGACAGTTGCGGCGACCGGTTGCCGCCCTTGCAGTCGTCCTGATCGTAGACCTGCGGGTCGCCCACCTTGCCGCCGTCCTGCAGATCCGTGCTGACCACAGTGAAGGCACCCGCGGCATGGAGCGGCGGCGCGGCGGCGCCCATGAGCGCGAGGGCGGCGGCGAGCACGGTATGCCGCGCGATTCGCACAGGGAACGAAGCCATCGACACGTCGGGACAACGCATGAGCCGATTCTCCTTTTGACAGGCGAGGGTACTGCTGCGCTATCTCCCTATTTTGTGCCCGATTGTGCTTGATTGCGCTCGAAGCGGGAAATCCGTTCGATATGCCGGGCATGCTCAGGCAAAGATCGGCCAAAGAAAAAAGCCATCTGCGGACAGATGGCTTTCTTTACGCTGCGGACGGGCGGGGCGCTTAGGCGCTCAGGCCCTCACGCGCCCGGCGTGGCGGGCATTACTGCGGAGCCGCGGTCGCGCCACCGTGCGCCGCCGACCACTCGGCCGGCGCGTGCAGGAATTTCTCCACTTCGTCGAGCGTCTTCGTTTCGAAGTAGCCGGACTCCTTCGCGACGCGCAGCACGTCCCACCACGTGGCGAGCGCGTGCAGGTCGACGTCGATGTCCTTCAGCACCGAAACGCTTTCCTTGAAGATGTTGTAGTGGAACAGCACGAAGCAGTGATTCACCTTCGCGCCGGCCGTGCGCAGCGCGTTGATGAAATTGATCTTGCTGCGGCTGTCGGTGGTCAGGTCTTCCACTAGCAGCACGCGCGAACCTTCTTCCAGGAAGCCTTCGATCTGCGCGTTGCGCCCGAAGCCCTTCGGCTTCTTGCGTACGTACTGCATGGGCAGCATCAGGCGGTCGGCGATCCAGGCGGCGAACGGGATGCCGGCGGTTTCGCCGCCGGCCACGGCGTCGATCTGCTCGAAGCCAACGTCGCGCAGGATGGTGGTTTCGGCCATCTCCATGAGGGCACGGCGCACGCGCGGATACGAGATCAGCTTGCGGCAGTCGATGTACACCGGGCTCGCCCAGCCGGACGTGAAGATGAACGGCTTTTCGGCGTTGAAGTGCACGGCCTGCACTTCGAGCAGTATTTTCGCGGTCGTGTCGGAGATCGTCTGACGATCGTAGCCTGTCATGGGGCGAATCCTTGGGTGTGAGCGGGAGATGATGCGCGTGGCCGGGCGGCGATCAGCGGGACCCAGGCGGCGGAGCTTCGCCAGGCGGCGGGCTCCGGCGGCTTCGGCGTTCCTGACGTTGCCGTCAGGACGGGGTTCGCCGGCACCACGGCGGAGCGCACAGTGGGGCCGCGAGCCACCGGCCAGCCTGCTGCGCGCGTAGCCCGGCATTTTACCCGACTTGGGTGGCGCCGACGAGCGCGGCCCGTTGTAGCGCTCGCCCTACGCCCTTACACTCACGCGAATTTCGGGATCGCCCCGCCGAACCCTGCCGAACCCTGCGAAATCCCGCCAAGCCCTCTAACGAACGCCGCGAGCGCGCCAACATGAACGCTGTTTCCTCTCCTCCCGAAACCGTGCAGCGGCGCGGCTACGCGGGCCGCGCGCTGCTTGCCTCGGTGCTCGGCTACGCCATGGACGGCTTCGACCTGCTGATCCTCGGCTTCATGCTGCCCGCCATCGCCATGGATCTGCACCTGAGTTCGACCCAGGCCGGCTCGCTCGTCACGTGGACGCTCGTAGGCGCAGTGGCGGGCGGCGTGATCTTCGGCATGCTGGGCGACCACTTTGGCCGCGTGCGCGTGCTCGCATGGACGATCCTCGTGTTCGCCGTCTTCACGGGGCTGTGCGCGCTCGCGCAAGGCTACGCGGACCTGCTCGTCTACCGGACGATGGCCGGCATTGGCCTCGGCGGCGAGTTCGGCATCGGCATGACGCTGGTCGCCGAGGCCTGGCCTGCCGCACAGCGGGCGCGCGTGTCGTCGTATGTGGGGCTGGGCTGGCAGCTTGGCGTGCTGGCCGCGGCGCTGCTCACGCCGCTGCTCTTGCCTGTGATCGGCTGGCGCGGGATGTTTGCCGTCGGCCTGTTGCCCGCCGTGGTGTCGTTCTTCGTGCGCCGACGTGTCGAGGAACCGCTGCTCTTCACCGAGCGCGCGGCACGTGCCAAAGATGCTCAACGTACCGAAGGTGCCGAAGGTGCCAAAGGCGCCGGACATGACGCTGCCTCGGCGCCACGCGCACCGATCCGGCGTCTCGTCGCCGACGCCCGCACCGCCCGCACGAGCCTCGGCGTGGTGATCCTCTGCTCGGTGCAGAACTTCGGTTACTACGGGCTGATGATCTGGCTGCCCGGTTATCTCTCGAAAGCGTTCGGCTATTCGCTCACGAAGTCCGGCCTCTGGACCGCCGCGACGGTGGCCGGCATGGCCGCGGGCATCTGGCTCTTCGGCGCGGCCGCGGACCGCTTCGGCCGCAAGCCCGCGTTCCTGTTTTACCAGGCCGGCGCCGTGGCGATGGTGTTCGTCTACTCGCAGCTTGCGACGCCGTTCGCGCTGCTTGTCGGCGGCATGGTGATGGGCGCGTTCGTGAACGGGATGATCGGCGGCTATGGGGCGCTCATTTCCGAGCTGTATCCCACCGAGGCGCGCGCCACTGCGCAGAACGTGCTCTTCAACATCGGCCGCGCGGTGGGCGGCTTCGGGCCCGTGACAGTGGGCGCGCTCGCGGCGCGCTATTCGTTCACCGCAGCGCTCGGCGTGCTCGCGTCGATTTACGTGCTCGACATTCTCGCCACGCTTTTCCTGATTCCCGAACGCCGAGGCGCTGCGCTGGAGTGAGCGCGCGCGAGTGCGCAGGATGCCGCGCCGCAGCATGCGCGAAGGCTGCGGCGCTTCGTCTGCGGGGCTTGGGCAGGGCCTCGTCGCTCAACGTGCGGGGTGTACACTAACTGCCCCGTTGAAATCCCCGGTGCCTTGTTTTGCGTCGAGGTTCGTTGTCCCGCCTAACCGGCGCAGGCAAGAACCGCCGCCATCGATCTACCCTTCGATCGCCCACGAAGACGCACGCGCCGCGTGATGCCGGTTCCAATTCAAAATGCCTGTCAGGTCAAACATGGACGAACAACTGAAGCAAAGCGCTCTCGCATACCACCAGAATCCGAAGCCCGGCAAGATCTCCGTCACGCCGACGAAGCCGCTGTCCAACCAGCTGGACCTCTCGCTCGCGTACTCGCCGGGTGTCGCGGCCGCGTGCGAGGCGATCCACGCCGATCCGCTCGACGCGCAGAAGTACACCTCGCGCGGCAACCTGGTGGGCGTGATCACGAACGGCACGGCGGTGCTGGGCCTTGGCAACATCGGGCCGCTCGCCGCGAAGCCGGTGATGGAAGGCAAGGGCTGCCTCTTCAAGAAGTTCGCCGGCATCGACGTGTTCGACATCGAACTTTCCGAGTCCGATCCGGACAAGCTCGTCGAGGCCATCGCGATGCTGGAACCGACGCTGGGCGGCATCAACCTCGAAGACATCAAGGCGCCCGAGTGCTTCTACATCGAGCAGAAGCTGCGCGAGCGCATGAAGATCCCCGTCTTCCACGATGACCAGCACGGCACGGCCATCATCGCGTCCGCCGCGATCCTGAACGGGCTCAAGGTGGTAGGCAAGAAGCTCGACGAAGTGAAACTGGTGTGCTCGGGCGCGGGTGCGGCGGCCATTGCGTGCCTGGACCTGCTCGTGAAGCTCGGTCTTTCGAAGAAGAACGTGCTGGTGGCGGACTCGAAGGGCGTGATCTATGAAGGGCGCGGCAACCTGGACCCGTCCAAGGCGCGCTACGCGGCCACCACGGACGCGCGCACACTGGCCGACGCCATCAAGTCGGCCGACGTGTTCCTCGGCTGTTCGAGCGCCGGCGTGCTGAAGCCGGAGATGGTCAAGGACATGGCGAACCAGCCGCTGATTCTCGCGCTCGCGAATCCCGAGCCGGAAATCCGCCCCGAAGAAGCGAAGAAGGTGCGCCCGGACGCGATCATCGCGACGGGCCGTTCGGACTATCCGAACCAGGTCAACAACGTGCTGTGCTTCCCGTTCATCTTCCGCGGCGCGCTGGACGTAGGCGCCACGACCATCACCGAAGAGATGAAGCTCGCGTGCGTGCGCGCCATCGCGGAACTGGCTGAAGAGACCGATCAGGGCGACGAAGTGGCGAAGGCCTACGAAGGCCACTCGCTCGAATTCGGTCCGGAGTATCTGATTCCGAAGCCGTTCGACCCGCGCCTCATCATCAAGATCGCGCCGGCCGTGGCGCAGGCCGCGATGGATTCGGGCGTGGCGACGCGTCCCATCGCCGACATGGACGCCTACCGCGAGGAACTGGGCACCACCGTCTACCGCACGGGCATGGTGATGCGCCCCGTGTTCGCCGCTGCGAAGGCGAGCCAGGCGCGCATCGTGTTCGCCGAGGGCGAGGACGAGCGCGTGCTGCGCGCCGCGCAATTCGCGCTGACGGAGAAGATCGCGAAGCCGATCATCGTCGGCCGCCCAGCGGTGGTGGAGATGCGCCTGCAGAAGATGGGCTCGAAGCTCAAGGCTGGCCAGGACTTCGAGATCGTGAATCCGGAAGACGATCCGCGCTATCAGCAGTGCTGGCAGGCCTACCACGAGATCGGCGCGCGCGACGGCGTGACGCCCGAAGGCGCCAAGGCCGCGCTGCGCAAGTTCAACACGCTGATCGGCGCGATGCTGGTGCGCCTCGGCGACGCGGACGGCATGATCTGCGGGCTGATCGACAGCTTCGACAGCCACCTCAAGTACATCGACCAGGTGCTGGGCAAGGCGACGGACGCAGAGAACTTCGCCGCGATGAACCTGCTGATGCTGCCGGGCCGCAACCTCTTCATCTGCGACACCTACGTGAACGAAGTGCCGAGCGCGGAACAGCTCGCCGACATGACGATCCTCGCTGCGCGCGAGATCGAGAAGTTCGGCATCGTGCCGAAGGTCGCGCTGCTCTCGAACTCGAACTTCGGCAGCATTCCGTCGGCGTCGTCGCAGCGTATGGCGAAGGCGCGTCAGCTGATCGCCGCGCGCGCGCCGCAACTGGAGGTGGACGGCGAAATGCACGGTGACGCGGCGCTCTCCGAAGTCATCCGCAAGCAGGCGTTCCCGGGCACGACGCTCACCGGCGAGGCGAACCTGCTCATCATGCCGAACGTGGAAGCCGCGAACATCACGTACAACCTGCTGAAGATGATTGGCGGCGAAGGCGTGACGGTGGGGCCGTTCCTGCTGGGTGCGAACCGGCCCGTGCACATCCTGACGCCGGCCGCGACCGTGCGCCGGATCATCAACATGACTGCGGTGGCGTCGGCCAAGGCCGCTGTCGGCAAGGCGCAGCAGGCAGCGCGGTAACACGCCGGCGTGCGTTGTCGGCGCGGGGCTCGCGAGGTTCGCGAGCCTTGATGCAACGACCTCGCACGACCGAAAGAAGCAAATGAAAAGGGCGCCCCGTTTTTGCGGGGCGCCTTTTTTTGCTGATACGCCGTAAAAGCGCGACGCTTACAGTGCAAGAGCGGTTCAACAGCGGCTGCGGTGTGCCGTGCCGCTTTAAGCCGCGTGCCGCGCGTCACCACCCTGCGGCGCGCGCCACTTCGCGAGCAGCGTCGCCCATTTCGTGCGCACGGCCTTGAGGTTGTGCTCCTTCACGTGACCGTAGCCGCGAATGCCGTCGGGCAGGCTGGCCAGTTCCACGGCGAGTGCACGGTTCTGCGCATTCAGCCCGCGCAGCAACTCGCAGACGAGCGCCTCGTATTCGCCGATCAACGCGCGTTCCGTGCGGCGTTCTTCCGTGCGGCCGAACGGATCGAGCGCCGTGCCGCGCAGTACGCGCAGCTTCGCGAGCATGCGCATGGCGGGCAGCACCCACGGTCCGTACTGCTTCTTCACGAGATGACCCGAAGCGTCCTTCTTCGAGAACGACGGCGGCGCGAGGTAGAAGTTGAGCTTCCAGTCGCCCTCGAAGTTTTGCTTCAGCTTCTCGACGAACGCGGGGTCGGCGTAGAGGCGTGCGACCTCGTACTCGTCCTTGTAGGCCATCAGCTTGTGCAGGTTCTTCGCGACGGCCTCGGTGAGCGGCATCTGCGCGTCGCCCGCGTCGAGCGTGGTTTCCGCGGCGCGCACTTCGTCCACGAGCCGGCGATAGCGCGCGGCGTAAGCGGCGTTCTGGTAGGCGGTGAGGAACGCGGTACGGCGTTCGATCAGCGTGTCGAGCGACTTCGGCGTGTGCAGCGTGACGACCTTGGCCGCCGACGCATCTGCCGCTGCCTCACCCGCCAGCTTGCGCACCGTCGCCAGATCGTGCGCGGCGAGGCGGCCCCACTCGAAGGCCGCGCGATTCTTCTCGACCTGCACGCCGTTCAGTTCGATGGCGCGAACCAGCGACTCGTGCGTGAGCGGCAGCCACCCGCGCTGCCACGCAAAGCCCAGCATGAACGGATTCGTGTAGATGGCATCGCCTAGCAGGGCCACCGCGTAGTGGTTCGCGTCCACCACCGCGACGCCGTCTTCGCCTGCGGCGGCGCGGACGTCCGCTTCCGTGCTCGAGCCCGGAAAGCGCCAGTTCGGGTTCTTGATGAACTCCGCGGTCGGTGTTGCCGCGCTGTTGAGCACCACGCGCGTGCTGCCGTTTTGCATGCGCGAGATGCACTCGTCGCTGGCGGTCACGATCTCGTCGCAGCCGATCACGAGGCTCGCTTCACCCATCGCGATGCGGGTTGCGTGGATGTCGTCGGGGCGATTGGCGATCTGCACGTGGCTCATCACGGCGCCGCCTTTCTGCGCGAGACCCGTGACGTCGAGCACCGTCACGCCCTTGTTCTCCAGGTGCGCAGCCATGCCGAGCAGTGCGCCGATCGTCACCACGCCAGTGCCGCCCACGCCCGTGACGAGCACGCCGTAGGGTTGCGCGATGTCGGGCGTTTGCGGCGCAGGCACGGGCGGCATGGCGTCGTTCTTCACGCCCGCCACGGCCGGCTTGCGCACCTGCCCGCCTTCCACGGAAACGAAGCTCGGGCAGAAGCCCTTCAGACACGAGAAGTCCTTGTTGCAGGTGGACTGGTTGATCTGGCGCTTCGTGCCGAACTCGGTTTCGAGCGGCTCGACCGAAAGGCAGTTCGATTGCACCGAACAGTCGCCGCAGCCTTCGCACACCGCTTCGTTGATGACGACGCGGCGTGCCGGATCGGGGTACGCGCCGCGCTTGCGGCGGCGGCGCTTTTCGGTGGCGCAGGTCTGGTCGTAGATCAGGATCGTCGTGCCGGCGATCTCGCGCAGTTCGCGCTGAATGGCGTCGAGCTGGTCGCGATGATGGATCGTCACGCCCGGCGCGAGCAGCGTGCCGGGGTGGCCTTCGTATTTCTGCGGCTCGTCGGTGACGATCACGATCTTCTTCGCGCCTTCGGCAGCGAGTTGATGCGTGATCTGCGGCACGGTGAGCACGCCGTCCACGGGCTGGCCGCCCGTCATGGCCACCGCGTCGTTGTAGAGAATCTTGTAGGTGATGTTCGCCTTCGACGCGATCGCCTGGCGAATCGCGATCAAACCGGAGTGGAAATAGGTGCCGTCGCCCAGATTCGCGAACACGTGCTGGTCGTTCGTGAACGGTGCCTGGCCGACCCACGCCACGCCTTCGCCGCCCATCTGGCTGAAGGTGCTCGTGCTGCGGTCCATCCACACAGTCATGTAGTGACAGCCGATGCCGGCCATGGCGCGCGAACCTTCGGGCACGTTGGTCGACGTGTTGTGCGGGCAGCCCGAGCAGAACCAGGGCTTGCGTTCCACCTGCACGCGCGGCTTGGCGAGCGCTTTCTCCTTCGCTTCGATTACCGCGATGCGGGTGGCGATGCGCGCGCGCACCTCGGCGGGCAGGTCGAACTTGTCGAGCCGCGTGGCAATGGCCTTGGCGATGATGGCGGGCGAAAGCTCGTAGTGCGCGGGCAGGAGCCAGTTGCCCATCGGCACCGACCATTCGCCGCCGGCGCCGCCCTTCTCGTCGAACTTGCCGTAGACGCGCGGACGCTGCGCGTCGGGCCAGTTGTACAGCTCTTCCTTGATGGCGTATTCGAGAATCTGGCGCTTCTCTTCCACCACCAGAATCTCTTCGAGCCCGCGCGCGAATGCCTGCGCGCCCTGCGCTTCGAGCGGCCACACGCAGCCCACCTTGTACAGGCGAATGCCGATGCGCGCGCAGGTGGCGTCGTCGAGCCCGAGGTCGGTGAGCGCCTGCCGCACGTCGAGATACGCCTTGCCGCCGGTGATGATGCCGAAGCGCGCGTTGGGCGAATCGATCTCGACGCGATCGAGCTTGTTGGCGCGCACGTAGGCGAGCGCCGCGTACCACTTGTAGTCGAGCAGCCGTGCTTCCTGCACGAGCGGCGGGTCGGGCCAGCGAATGTTGAGACCGCCTTCGGGCATCGCGAAGTCGCCCGGCAGCACGATATTCACACGATGCGGATCGATCTCCACCGACGCCGACGATTCGACCACGTCCGTCACGCACTTCATCGCGACCCAGAGACCCGAGTAGCGGCTCATGGCCCAGCCATGCAGACCGAAGTCGAGATATTCCTGAACGTTCGAGGGGAACAGCACCGGCAGGCCGCACGCCTTGAAGATGTGCTCCGATTGATGCGCGAGCGTGGACGACTTGGCGGCGTGATCGTCGCCGGCCAGCACGAGCACGCCACCGTGACGCGACGAGCCGGCCGAGTTGCCGTGCTTGAAGACGTCGCCGCAACGGTCCACGCCGGGGCCTTTGCCGTACCACATGGAAAACACGCCGTCGTACTTCGCGCTGGGGTACAGGTTGACCTGCTGCGAGCCCCACACCGCAGTAGCGGCAAGGTCTTCGTTGACGCCCGGCTGGAACACGATCTGGTGCGCGGCGAGATGCTGCTTTGCCTTCCAGAGCGACTGGTCGAGACCGCCGAGCGGCGAGCCGCGATATCCGGAGATGAACCCTGCTGTATTGAGACCGGCCGTCTTGTCGCGTTCCTGCTGGAGCATCGGCAGGCGAACCAGCGCCTGGATGCCGCTCATGTACGCGCGGCCGCGTTCGAGGGTGTATTTGTCGTCGAGTGTGACGGACGTTAGCGCGGCTTCGAGCGACGCTCGCTGACCTGCGTCTAGCGGGGCATTCATTATGTGTACTCCTCCATCTACCAATCCGTTTGGATCGCCAGAACTGCTGTGCCTCGGCATCTCGTGAATGCTTCGGCCGGGGTCGCCATATTGGCGTCTTTTTCGCGATGGTAGCACTGGTGAAAACCCGCCGCAGGAAGCCAGAAATCCCGATTGCAGCGGCCTTTCGGCTGTGATTGCGGTGCGAATCGTCGCGCCGATTGTGGCCTGCGTATGACGCGCGATGTGTCCGAATGAATCGCGATGTAACGGCCTGTAAAAGCCTGCTCCGGATGGGAACCGCTCTTGAAAAGCCGGTCTAATCCCCCACCTGTGCGGACCGCGTCCTGTTCCCCCGCACGTTGTGGGGCACCTCCCGCGCAGGTAGTTCAGAAAAAGGAGTACGCATGAACCATCGAAACATCCAGACCTTCCTGATGGTCTCGGCCGCATTTTTCGCCATGAGCGCGCCGCTGCGTTCGAACGCATCCAGCAACGAGGGCGGCAACAATGCGTTTGCCAATGCCACCGCCCGTATGACAACCCGCTGTGCGCCGGCTCAGGTCGGTACGCGTCGCTTTGGCGCATCCGCTCAGTCCAGCGACGAGAGCGAGCAATCGTGATGCGGCGTCGCGCGCCGCTTGCCTCAACCTGAAGGCAGATAGCGGGTAGCGCGATACGGCATCGTCCGTTTTAGTGCCGCGGCCTGCTAGGACGCGGCGGTTCCAAAGGAGCAAAGGGCGAAGATCTGCGGATCTTCGCCCTTTTTTGTGCGCGCGTTATGCCGCTACCCGGCTGTGCCGTGCGCGGCGCGACGCTTACGCCTTGTCTTGCACCACGCCGCGGCGAATCTGGTCGAGTTCGATCGATTCGAACAGTGCCTTGAAGTTGCCCTCGCCGAAGCCCTGATTGCCCTTGCGCTGGATGATCTCGAAGAAGATCGGGCCGATCTGGTTTTCGGTGAATATCTGCAGCAGCAGGTCGTCCGGTGCGCCGTCCAGGAGAATCTTCCGCTTCTTCAGTTCATCGAGCGGTTCGCCATGGCCGGGAATGCGGCGATCCACCAGTTCGTAGTAAGTGGCCGGCGTGTCGAGCAGCGCGATGTTCGAGGCGCGCAGACCGTCGACGGTGCCGTAGATGTCGTTGGTACCGAGCGCAATGTGCTGGATGCCCTCGCCGTGGTAGGCGTCCAGATACTCCTGGATCTGGCCTGCGGTTTCCGAACCTTCCTCGTTGATCGGGATGCGGATCTTGCCGCACGGCGACGTCATGGCCTTCGACTTCACGCCCGTCACCTTTCCCTCGATGTCGAAGTAGCGGATCTCGCGGAAGTTGAAGAGGCGCTCGTAGAACTCGGCCCATTCGCGCATGCGTCCGCGGTGCACGTTGTGGGTCAGGTGGTCGATGTAGGTGAGACCGTGGCCGGCGGGGTTCGGGTTCGCGCCCGCAATCGGTTCGAAATCGACGTCGTAGATGCTGATGTCGCCGATGCTGCCCGGCGCCGCGCCGTTCTTGCCGCGCCAGCGGTCGACGAAGTAGATGAGCGAGTCGCCGATACCCTTGATGGCCGGAATGTTGAGTTCCATCGGGCCGGTCTTGTTGTCGAAGCCCCAGGCGCCGCGTTCCAGCGCGTGGCGGTAGGCCTTCGCGGCGTCCTGCACACGGAAGGCGATGGCGCAGATAGACGGGCCGTGCAGGCGCGCAAAGCGTTGCGCGAACGAATCGGGCTCGGCGTTGACGATGAAGTTGATGTCGCCCTGGCGGTAGAGCGTGACGTCCTTGTGGCGGTGGCGCGCCACGGCGGTGAAGCCCATGCGCTCGAACAGCTGGCCGAGTGCTTTCGGGTCGGGGGCGGTGTATTCGATGAACTCGAAGCCGTCGGTGCCGACGGGGTTCTCCCAGACGGGAACCTGCATGTCTCTCTCCTGATTGCGGGTGCTGTTTGGCTGATGGGCCGTAGGCCGGTATGAGCGAAAAGTTTATCCGCGACGGTGAGACGAAAACTTGCGATTTGGGTTGTGAATGAATACGATCGAGCTATTTGTTGCCACCCATTCCCGCTTATATGGCAGAAAATGACCAAAATCGAGATTGATGCGATCGACCGGCGAATTCTTGCCATCCTCCAGGAGAACGGGCGACTCTCGAACCAGGAGATCGCCGAGCGGGTGAATCTGTCGCCTAGCCCTTGCCTGCGGCGCATCCGCCGGCTCGAGGAGAGCGGCGTGATTCGTGGCTACGTTGCGTTGCTCGCGCCACAGAAGCTCGGGCTCGATCTGCTTGCGTACGTGAGCGTGCGGCTGGAGAAGCGGGGCGGCCCACTACCGTCGATGCCGGCCGCCGGCGGTGCGGGCTCACCGGCGCGTGCCGGCGCGACGCACGCGGAGCTGTTTCGCGCGGCGGTGCAGGCGTGGCCCGAAGTGGTGGCGTGCCACGCGATGACGGGCGACATGGACTATCTACTGCGCGTGCAGGTGGAAGACATGGCGCATTTCTCGCGCTTCATGCAGGAGCAACTGCTGCATCACCCGTCGGTGATCGACGTGAAGACGAGCTTTTCGCTGGAAACGTTCAAAGAGACCACGGCGTTGCCGATTCCTTGAAGCGCCGGGTGAGGAATGGAGATGTTCGGGTGAGGCGCTGCGGCCAAAGGCATCAAGGCCGGCAAGGGGGCAGAAAAGCAGAAGGGCGGCCAAGGCCGCCCTTCGTCGTTTGTCGTTGCCATCGCGACAGGCGCCATCGCGGCGCCACGCGCTGCGATGCGTTCGCTCAAGCCGCGATAGCGTGCGGCAGGATCGACTCGATGATCTTCGATGCCTGACGCGCCTGGCGCTTCAGCGCGTAATCGAACGCCGCGGCTTGTTCCTGAAGCATTTCCGCGATGATGCTCGTCTGGTCCGCGGGCGGCAGCGTGAGGTAGGCGTCGGCTTCGCCGTAGGCGTACTCGATCTTCATGCCGGCCTTCTTGGCGATGTGCATCATCGTGCTGTTGCGCGACAGGCAGTGCATGTAGAGCGTGGTGACGTGGGTATTGCGGCTGCGGATGGCAGCGCGCTCGAACAGGCGCGTGCCGATGCCCTGGCCGCGCGCGCTTTCGGTCACGGACACGCCGAACTCGGCTGTGCGCTTGTCGCCTTCGGCGGGCAGGTAGGCGAGGTGGCCGACACCCACCAGCTGCAACTGTTGGTCGAACACGCCGAACACGGTGTCGCGCGAGAAGTCGAGCGTGCGAACGTAGTTTTCGATCACGTGGTCGGGAACGACCTGGCCGAAACGCAGGAGCCGGTCGTCTTCGCCGAGCGCGAGAAAGTGACCGAGCAACCGCTCACGGTCGATGGAGGTCAATTCCCGCACCAGCGCAGGCGCGCGACCGGCCGGCAACAGGCGATCGACCGTTTCGATCGGCTCGTCGGTAAGGGCGGTGGGCGTGTTCATGGCGGGTTCTCCTTCCTGTTCGTCAACCGCGTGATGCGGCGCGACACGAATTCTATCGGAGAAGGGTGCCAATAACTAGGGAAAACCCCGATTCCCGGCTGAGTCCGCGCTCTAGTGCAATTTGGCGCTAATTTTAAGTTGTTGTTTTTATGTGATTTTTTGTTGATGCTTCGCGCATGACACTGTTGTGGCATGCCGACGGACAAAGCGTCGCACCCATGCTGCTTTGCAAAATCAGGCGGCTCAGGCGCTGATGAGACCGTGGTCTATCACCGCGACCACCTGTTCCGCGAAATCGCGATAGCCCATGCGCCCGCCCGGCTTCAGCCAGGTAAACGTCCAGTTGATCATGCCGAACACCATCATCGTGAGCGCCGTCTGGTTTTCGCGGGTGACCCGTTCGGGATAGGCCCGCGACAGTTGCCGCGCGAACGCCGCAACCACGTCGCGCTGGCGGTTCAGGATGATTTCGCGCTGCGCATCCTCCAGATATTTGACGTCGTTGAGGAGCGCCACGTGTCGGCTATGCGACGTCTCGTACTCGGCGAGAAAGGCACGAACCAACTCGGCGAAGGTTTCACGCTCGTCGAGGCCGCGCCGCTGGCTTGCGCCCTCCACCTCCGCGATGATCAGCATCAGCCGCTTGGTGTAGCGGTCGAGCAGGTCGAAGAGGATGGCTTCCTTGCTCTCGTAGTAGTGGTAGAGCCGCGCCTTGGAGGTTCCGCTTGCCGCCGCGAGGTCGGCCATCGACGTGCTCGGATAGCTCGTCTGCGCGAACTTGCCGGCTGCGAGTTCGAGAATCTGATCGCGTTGAGTATCGTGATCGGGAGCGCGGGTGCGGGCCATGGTTGTTGTTCTGGTCGGGTTGTCTACAGCGAAGCGATCAAGCCCGGCGACGGGCGATGACGTAGCAAAGGCCGCTCGCGCGCCGGCGTACCGGGCGCGCGAGCGGCCTTAGTGTAAGCGGATCGTGCGCGGCGTTCCAGCCGCTCTAGCGCTCGTCGTAGCTCACCACCACGCGCTCGCTGACCGGATGGCACTGGCACGTCAGCACGAAGCCGTCGCGAATTTCCTGCTCTTCGAGCGTGTAGTTGCGGTCCATTTTCACCTCGCCTTCCAGCACCTTCGCGCGGCAAGTGCAGCAAACGCCGCCTTTGCACGCGTAGGGCAGCGCAAGCCCCGCGCGCAGGCCGACGTCGAGCAGACTTACGCCTTCGTACGGCAGACGCAGCCGGCGCGTCTTGCCATCGAGCACGATTTCGAGGTCGGCGGCGGGCGTGTTCCCGGTAATCTCGACGGGCGGCACACCGGCCTGGGGCAGCGGCGAACCGAAGCGTTCCACATGGATCTTTTCCTGCGCAAGGCCGGCGTCGCGCAACGCGCGCTCGGCGGCGTCCATCATCGGCGCGGGGCCGCAGATGAACGCTTCGTCGATGCTGTTCGCCGGGAGCAGCGTTTCAAGAAACGCGGCGCACTTGGCCTCGTCGAGCACGCCGTTGAAAAGCTCGACTTCCTGCAGATCGTCGGAGAGCACGTGGTAGAGCGCGAACCGGTTCATGAACCGGTTCTTCAGGTCTTCGAGCGTCTCGGCGAACATGATCGAATCGACGCTGCGATTGCCGTAGACCAGCGCAAACGTGCTGCGCGGCTCCGCTTCGAGCGTCGTCTTGACGATGGCGAGCACCGGCGTAATGCCGGAGCCGCCGGCGAACGCCACGTATTGCTTGCCGTTCTCGGCGTTCAGATGCGTGAAGAAGCGGCCGTCGGGCGTCATCACGTCGATCGTGTGGCCGGGTTGCAGCGTGTCGAAGGCAAAGTTCGAGAAACGGCCGCCGCGCACGCGCTTGATGCCGATGCGCAATTCGCCGTCGCGATCGTAGTCGGTGACGCCGACGCAGATCGAATACGAGCGGCGCGTCTCTTCGCCGTCGATGTGGGCCTTGAGCGTGACGAATTGCCCTTGCGTGAAACGGTACGCTTCGCGCAGCTCGGGCGGCACTTCGAACGCGACTGAGACGGCGTCGGCGGTCTCGGGCCGGACTTCGCGGATGCGCAGCGGGTGAAATTCCGGGGTGGCCATAGTCAATAAGGTTTGAAATAGTCGAAGGGTTCGCGGCAATCGAGGCAGCGGTACAGCGCCTTGCACGCCGTGGAGCCGAATTGCGAGAGACGCTCGGTATGCAGCGACCCGCAGTGCGGGCACGCAGGCGACGCGAGCGCGGCAGGCGGCACGAAGCGCAACGCTTTTTCGGTGGCGGTCTTCTGACCCGCGTCTGTCGCGGCATCGCCGCCGCACTGCCCGGTGGGCGGCGCGATGCCGTACGCGCGCAGCTTTTCACGCGCTTCGGCGGTGATCCAATCAGTGGTCCAGGCGGGCGCCAGTACGGTTTCGATCCGGCAGGGCCCAAGACCTGTGACTTCGAGCGCGTGAGCGATGTCTTCCGCGATCTGCGCCATCGCGGGGCAGCCCGAGTACGTCGGCGTAATGACGACTTCGAGCACGCCGTCCGCGGCGCGACGCACGTCGCGCAGAATGCCCAGTTCGCGGATCGATACGACCGGGATCTCGGGATCCGGCACCCCTTCGAGCGCGGCCCAGGCGCGTTCGAGCATCGATTCGACGCTCGAATCGATGCTCGCGCGGGACGTGTCTGCAGCTGTGGTCATTGCTGTGTTCCGCAAGTGCCTTGGTGATCGGGGCGCGACTGGACGGCTACCACGTCGCGCCGGGATGTTGCCGCGCGAGGCTCTGCATCTCGGCGAGCAAATAGCCCATGTGCTCGGAGTGCTCGCCGTGCTTGCCGGTGGTGACGTGCTTGACCGGCGCCGGCAACGCGAGCGTGGCTTCTTCGAGCGCGGCGCTGACGTCTTCATTCCAGGCGGCTTCGAGGTCGGCCGTTTTCGGACCGATGCCTGCCGCGGCGATCGCGTCTTCCACGGCGTCCGACGCGAACAGCTCGCGCGTGTAAGGCATCAGATAGTCGAGCGCGGCTTGGGCGCGACGATGCGATTCGGCCGTGCCGTCGCCGAACCGGATCAGCCACTCGCGCGCGTGATGCAGGTGGTAGCGCGTTTCCTTGAGCGACTTCGCGGCGATAGCGGCGAGCACCTCGTCGGACGACGCCGTGAGCGCGGTCCAGAGATGCGCCATTAGCGTCGCATACAGGAAATTGCGCACGATCGTGACGGCGTAGTCCTTCTCCGCGTGCGCCGTGCCGGCGAGCGGGCCGTAGTGCGGCAGCTCGACGAGCGTGTAGTTGGCGAATTCGCGCTCGGCGCGGAAGTACGCGTAATCGTCTTCGGTGCGCGAGCGTCCGTTCAGCGCGGCTTCCAGCGTGGCCGCGTGCGTGTACAGCAGCCGCGCCTGGCCGATGAGGTCGAGGCTCATGTTGGTGAGCGCGATGTCCTCTTCGAGCACCGGGCCGTGGCCGCACCACTCGGCGTTGCGCTGGCCGAGAATCAGCGCCGTGTCCGCGAGGCGCAGCACGTAGGTGAGGTGATCTTGCGTGGGCGTCATGGTGCGCGTCTTACATGTGGTTGACTTCGTCGGGCAGCGTGTAGAACGTCGGGTGACGATAGATCTTGTCCCCCGCAGGCTCGAAGAGCGCGTCCTTCTCGTTCGGGTCCGATGCGGTGATCGCCGACGACGGCACCACCCAGATGCTCACGCCTTCCTGGCGCCGCGTGTAGACGTCGCGGGCCATGCGCAGCGCCATCGACGCGTCCGCCGCGTGCAGGCTGCCGCAATGCTTGTGATCGAGCCCTTGCTTGCTGCGCACGAACACTTCCCAGATGGGCCATTCCTTGTTCATCGTGAATCTCCTGGAGTCTCTTGCTGATCGTTCGTTCGGGCGGGTCTTGCGCATGTGTTGCGCTTGATGCCTTTGGGCCCGCGGGGCTGTGACGCGATTGGTGCGGCGGCTGGCGCGGGCAAGCGTCAGGCGGCTTGCTGGGCGGCGCGCAGGCGTACTTTTTCTGCGTGGGCGATGGCGGCTTCGCCCACCCAGGCGCCATCGTCGTGTGCCTTGACGCGGGTGGCGAGCCGCTCGCGGTTGCACGGGCCGTCGCCGTTCACGACGCGCCAGAACTCGTCCCAGTCGATCACGCCGTAGTCGTAATGGCCGCGCGCTTCGTTCCAGCGCAGATCGGAGTCGGGCAGCGTGACGCCGAGAACCTTGGCCTGTTCGACCGTGGCATCGACAAATTTCTGGCGCAGATCGTCGTTCGAAATGCGCTTGATGCCCCATTTCGTCGACTGGTTGCTGTGGATCGAATCGGCATCGCTCGGGCCGAACATCATCAGGACCGGCCACCACCAGCGGTTCACCGCCTGTTGCACCAACTCGCGCTGCGCCTCGGTGCCTTTCATCATGGCGAGGAGGGCGTCGAAGCCTTGCCGCTGGTGAAACGACTCTTCCTTGCAGATGCGGATCATGGCGCGCGCGTAGGGACCGTACGAGCAGCGGCACAGCGGAATCTGGTTCATGATCGCCGCGCCGTCGACGAGCCAGCCGATCACGCCGACGTCGGCCCAGGTGGGCGTCGGGTAATTGAAGATGCTCGAGTACTTGGCCTTGCCGGCGTGCAGTGCGTCGATCAACTGGTCGCGCGAGACGCCGAGCGTTTCCGCGGCGCTATAGAGATAAAGGCCGTGGCCGCCTTCGTCCTGCACCTTGGCCAGCAGGATTGCCTTGCGCTTGAGGCTGGGCGCGCGGGTGATCCAGTTGCCCTCGGGCAGCATGCCGACGATCTCGGAATGCGCGTGCTGTGAGATCTGGCGCACGAGCGTTTTGCGATAGGCGTCGGGCATCCAGTCCTGTGGCTCGATTTTTCCGTCGGCCGCGATCGTGGCGTCGAAGTGGGCCTGCTCGGGCGAGCCGGCGCCGGCATCGAGCGGTGCGACGTTGCCGGGAATGTCGAGGGATTGCGTGTACATGGCGGGCGCTCTCGTGCGAAGTTTGTCCGTAGGGCGCAGTATAAACCAACCGACCGGTCGGTCAATTTGATTTTCCAGGGCGGCGCGGAGGTGCCGGTCGGCGCGGGGCGGCGCGCGCAGGCAGCGTCACGGGCGCGGGGAGTCGAGCTTGCCACGGGCCTGTCTTGTCTCGCTTCGTCCCGCCCGTCGATCAGGCACAATGGCCGCCTTCCTTCTTCCAGATTCCCCACATCGCTTCAGCATGAAAATTCTTACTCTGGCTGGTGTGCTCGGACTGCTGTTGCCGCTCGCGTCGCCGGCGCTTGCTGCCACTCCCGCCGCTCCTGCCGATACCGAGGCGCACTGGGTCGCCGCCTGGGCGACGGCGCTCCAGCCTATCCCCCAGCGGGCCGAGCTGCCGCCGCTCTATCGGGCGCCCGAGGTGGCGGGGCGTACGGTTCGGCAGATCGTCTATCCAACCGTGAGTGGGCACGTCGTCCGGATTCGCGTCAGCAATGAGTATGGACGGACGGCGCTCGTGATTCGTGGTCTGCGCATTGCGCGGTCGATGGGCGGAGCGAGCATCGACCCTGCGCGAGACGTTTCGATCACGTTCGGCGGCAAGCAGGGCGTGTCGGTGCCCGCGGGGACGGATGTTGAAAGCGACCCTGTGTCGATCGAGATCGCAGCGGGAACGCCTTACGCGATCAGCTCCTATATGGGGCAAGAGCAGACGATGGTCGCGTGGCACCGGGTGGCCAGCCAGATCAATTACGTCTCGTCGCCCGGGGACCACGTCGCGGATGCTTCGGGCGCAGGCTGGCGCCAGCGGTTCACCCAGTATGCGTGGGTGAGCGGGCTCTCGGTGGAAGCGCCGGGCGCGACGACGATCGTTGCGATCGGCGACTCGATCACAGATGGTATGCGCTCGACCATCAATCGCAATCAACGCTGGCCGGATGAACTGGCGCGGCGGCTCGCCGGCGAGCGGGAGCAGTCGATCGGCGTGGTGAATCTGGGGATCAGCGGCAACCGCTTGCTCAGTGACTCGCCCTGCTACGGCGAAGCGCTCGAGAAACGTTTCGAGCGGGACGCGCTCGCGCAGCCGGGTGTGAGGGCGGTCGTTCTGCTGATCGGCATTAACGACATCAATTTCGCCGCGATGCCGCCGCACGCTGGGCTCGATTGTGACTTCCCGCATACCCAGGTTACGGCGCAAGCGCTGATCGACGGCTACAAGCGCCTGATCGCCGAGGCTCGCCGCCGCGGCGTGCGGATTTATGGTGCGACGCTGACGCCGGCCTCATTGCCGCCGCAGAGGGAGGCGATCCGGCTTGCCGTGAACAACTGGATCCGGACCGGCGGCGCTTTCGACGGCGTAGTGGATTTCGATGGCGCCCTCCGCGATCCCGCGCAGCCGGATCGGCTTCGGGCCGCGTACGACAGCGGCGATCACGTCCATCCGGGCGACCGAGGCTATGCGGCTATGGCACAGGCGGTGCCGCATGCTGTCGTGGCCGCGGCGGCGGGGAACTGAGCGCGGCGGAGGCGGGTAGGAAAAAAATCTCCGTCATCCCCTTGTCATGTGGGCGGTGTTGGCCTACTATTCGCCTCCCCGTTGCAAACACAGGGCCGCTGCAGAAACCAGCGGGGCGCGAAGCCGGCAGATTTTTAAGCGGATGCGAAATTATCTGTTGACGAAGCGGCAAAGAGTCTTCATAATCTCGTTTCTCTGCTGCTGATGCAGCGACGCAGGCGGTGCTGGAGGGAAGTGACTCTGGTGGCGGTGCGAACGATCTTTAAAAACTTACAGCCGATAAGTGTGGGCGCTTGATGGCGGCGTGCCCCGGTGACGTTATGTTGCCGGGCAAGCAAAGGTATCAAGAGTCTCACACGGTAAGGAATAGGAAGTGAAGCAATTCACGACCTGTCAGTACCGAGTTGAGCGACCTGTCCGGAGACGGACAGAGACAGTAACAGGTTTGAACTGAAGAGTTTGATCCTGGCTCAGATTGAACGCTGGCGGCATGCCTTACACATGCAAGTCGGACGGCAGCGCGGGCTTCGGCCTGGCGGCGAGTGGCGAACGGGTGAGTAATACATCGGAACGTATCCTGGAGTGGGGGATAGCCCGGCGAAAGCCGGATTAATACCGCATACGCTCTGAGGAGGAAAGCGGGGGCCCTTCGGGCCTCGCGCTCAAGGGGCGGCCGATGGCGGATTAGGTAGTTGGTGGGGTAAAGGCCTACCAAGCCGACGATCCGTAGCTGGTCTGAGAGGACGACCAGCCACACTGGGACTGAGACACGGCCCAGACTCCTACGGGAGGCAGCAGTGGGGAATTTTGGACAATGGGGGCAACCCTGATCCAGCAATGCCGCGTGTGTGAAGAAGGCCTTCGGGTTGTAAAGCACTTTTGTCCGGAAAGAAATCATCGGGGCCAATACCCCTGGTGGATGACGGTACCGGAAGAATAAGCACCGGCTAACTACGTGCCAGCAGCCGCGGTAATACGTAGGGTGCGAGCGTTAATCGGAATTACTGGGCGTAAAGCGTGCGCAGGCGGTGCTGTAAGACCGATGTGAAATCCCCGGGCTTAACCTGGGAACTGCATTGGTGACTGCAGCGCTGGAGTATGGCAGAGGGGGGTGGAATTCCACGTGTAGCAGTGAAATGCGTAGAGATGTGGAGGAACACCGATGGCGAAGGCAGCCCCCTGGGCCAATACTGACGCTCATGCACGAAAGCGTGGGGAGCAAACAGGATTAGATACCCTGGTAGTCCACGCCCTAAACGATGTCAACTGGTTGTTGGGGATTCATTTCCTTAGTAACGTAGCTAACGCGTGAAGTTGACCGCCTGGGGAGTACGGTCGCAAGATTAAAACTCAAAGGAATTGACGGGGACCCGCACAAGCGGTGGATGATGTGGATTAATTCGATGCAACGCGAAAAACCTTACCTACCCTTGACATGTACGGAACCCTGGTGAGAGCCGGGGGTGCCCGAAAGGGAGCCGTAACACAGGTGCTGCATGGCTGTCGTCAGCTCGTGTCGTGAGATGTTGGGTTAAGTCCCGCAACGAGCGCAACCCTTGTCCCCAGTTGCTACGCAAGAGCACTCCGGGGAGACTGCCGGTGACAAACCGGAGGAAGGTGGGGATGACGTCAAGTCCTCATGGCCCTTATGGGTAGGGCTTCACACGTCATACAATGGTCGGAACAGAGGGTTGCGAAGCCGCGAGGTGGAGCCAATCCCAGAAAACCGATCGTAGTCCGGATTGCAGTCTGCAACTCGACTGCATGAAGCTGGAATCGCTAGTAATCGCGGATCAGCATGCCGCGGTGAATACGTTCCCGGGTCTTGTACACACCGCCCGTCACACCATGGGAGTGGGTTTTGCCAGAAGTGGCTAGTCTAACCGCAAGGAGGACGGTCACCACGGCAGGATTCATGACTGGGGTGAAGTCGTAACAAGGTAGCCGTATCGGAAGGTGCGGCTGGATCACCTCCTTTCCAGAGCAGCGCGTCCAAAGTCAGAGCGCTCACACTTGTCGGCTGTATGAATGACAGACTCAGGGGTCTGTAGCTCAGTCGGTTAGAGCACCGTCTTGATAAGGCGGGGGTCGTTGGTTCGAATCCAACCAGACCCACCAACTTTGTCTGTGACGGGCAGTCCCCTGCAGGAGTCGGTGAGGGGGCATAGCTCAGCTGGGAGAGCACCTGCTTTGCAAGCAGGGGGTCGTCGGTTCGATCCCGTCTGCCTCCACCAGTCCCCAGCGCGCAGTGTCGGTGAGACACGGGTACTGCGCCCTGGCGACTGCCAGCCAGACGGCATGAGGTTGATGCCGCTGTCGTTCTTTAACAATCAGGAAGCAGCAGTAATTTGACTGATGCGAAAGCGCCTTGTGAGATGGGCGTGAGTAGGTCAGTCAGGGTTGTGATTGTATCGAAAGTATCTCAGGGCCATCGAAGGATGGCATTGGAATACGGCACAACGCTAAAACTCAACCTGTAGCGGTCGAGGTCTGTTCCCTGTGTGGGAAGAGACACACCCGTTATAGGGTCAAGCGAACAAGTGCATGTGGTGGATGCCTTGGCGATCACAGGCGATGAAGGACGCGGTAGCCTGCGAAAAGCTCCGGGGAGCTGGCAAACAAGCTTTGATCCGGAGATGTCCGAATGGGGAAACCCACTCCTTCTGGAGTATCCGTGGCTGAATACATAGGCCATGTGAAGCGAACGCGGCGAACTGAAACATCTAAGTAGCCGCAGGAAAAGAAATCAACCGAGATTCCCAGAGTAGTGGCGAGCGAAATGGGAGCAGCCTGTACTCTTTATCTGAACTGTTAGCCAAACGCTCTGGAAAGTGCGGCCATAGCGGGTGATAGCCCCGTAGGCGAAAACAGGTTGGAAGAACTGGGTGTACGACAAGTAGGGCGGGACACGTGAAATCCTGTCTGAAGATGGGGGGACCATCCTCCAAGGCTAAATACTCGTGATCGACCGATAGTGAACCAGTACCGTGAGGGAAAGGCGAAAAGAACCCCGGGAGGGGAGTGAAACAGATCCTGAAACCGCATGCATACAAACAGTCGGAGCCTCGAAAGGGGTGACGGCGTACCTTTTGTATAATGGGTCAGCGACTTACATTCAGTGGCGAGCTTAACCGTATAGGGCAGGCGTAGCGAAAGCGAGTCCGAACAGGGCGTCCAGTCGCTGGGTGTAGACCCGAAACCAGGTGATCTATCCATGGCCAGGCTGAAGGTGCGGTAACACGTACTGGAGGGCCGAACCCACTGACGTTGAAAAGTCAGGGGATGAGCTGTGGATAGGGGTGAAAGGCTAAACAAACCTGGAAATAGCTGGTTCTCTCCGAAAACTATTTAGGTAGTGCCTCGTGTATCACCTTCGGGGGTAGAGCACTGTCATGGTTGAGGGGTCCATTGCGGATTACCTCGCCATAGCAAACTCCGAATACCGAAGAGTGCAATCACGGGAGACAGACATCGGGTGCTAACGTCCGGTGTCAAGAGGGAAACAACCCAGACCGCCAGCTAAGGTCCCCAAACATGGCTAAGTGGGAAACGAAGTGGGAAGGCTAAAACAGTCAGGAGGTTGGCTTAGAAGCAGCCACCCTTTAAAGAAAGCGTAATAGCTCACTGATCGAGTCGTCCTGCGCGGAAGATGTAACGGGGCTAAGCCATGTACCGAAGCTGCGGATGCGAGCTTGCTCGCATGGTAGGAGAGCGTTCCGTAAGCCTGCGAAGGTGCACCGGAAGGTGTGCTGGAGGTATCGGAAGTGCGAATGCTGACATGAGTAGCGATAAAGGGGGTGAAAGGCCCCCTCGCCGTAAGCCCAAGGTTTCCTACGCAACGTTCATCGGCGTAGGGTGAGTCGGCCCCTAAGGCGAGGCAGAAATGCGTAGCTGATGGGAAGCAGGTCAAGATTCCTGCACCGGCGTGAAATGCGATGGGGGGACGGATCGCGGAAGGTTGTCCGGGTGTTGGAAGTCCCGGTCGCTGCATTGGAGAAGGTGCCCTGGCAAATCCGGGCACGCAATTCAAGGGTGTGGCGCGAGCGGCCTCGGCTGCGAAGCAACTGGAAGGGGTTCCAGGAAAAGCCTCTAAGCTTCAGTTTCACGTTGACCGTACCGCAAACCGACACAGGTGGGCGAGATGAGTATTCTAAGGCGCTTGAGAGAACTCGGGAGAAGGAACTCGGCAAACTGGTACCGTAACTTCGGGATAAGGTACGCCCTGGTAGCTTGACCGGCCTGCGCCGGAAGGGTGAAGGGGTTGCAATAAACTGGTGGCTGCGACTGTTTAATAAAAACACAGCACTCTGCAAACACGAAAGTGGACGTATAGGGTGTGACGCCTGCCCGGTGCCGGAAGATTAAATGATGGGGTGCAAGCTCTTGATTGAAGTCCCGGTAAACGGCGGCCGTAACTATAACGGTCCTAAGGTAGCGAAATTCCTTGTCGGGTAAGTTCCGACCTGCACGAATGGCGTAACGATGGCCACACTGTCTCCTCCCGAGACTCAGCGAAGTTGAAGTGTTTGTGATGATGCAATCTACCCGCGGCTAGACGGAAAGACCCCATGAACCTTTACTGCAGCTTTGCATTGGACTTTGAACCGGTCTGTGTAGGATAGGTGGGAGGCTGTGAAGCGTGGACGCCAGTCTGCGTGGAGCCAACCTTGAAATACCACCCTGGCTTGTTTGAGGTTCTAACCCAGGTCCGTGAATCCGGATCGGGGACAGTGCATGGCAGGCAGTTTGACTGGGGCGGTCTCCTCCCAAAGCGTAACGGAGGAGTACGAAGGTACGCTAGGTACGGTCGGAAATCGTGCTGATAGTGCAATGGCATAAGCGTGCTTGACTGCGAGACCGACAAGTCGAGCAGGTGCGAAAGCAGGTCATAGTGATCCGGTGGTTCTGTATGGAAGGGCCATCGCTCAACGGATAAAAGGTACTCTGGGGATAACAGGCTGATACCGCCCAAGAGTTCATATCGACGGCGGTGTTTGGCACCTCGATGTCGGCTCATCTCATCCTGGGGCTGTAGCCGGTCCCAAGGGTATGGCTGTTCGCCATTTAAAGAGGTACGTGAGCTGGGTTTAAAACGTCGTGAGACAGTTTGGTCCCTATCTGCCGTGGGCGCTGGAAGTTTGAGGGGGCCTGCTCCTAGTACGAGAGGACCGGAGTGGACGAACCTCTGGTGTACCGGTTGTCACGCCAGTGGCATCGCCGGGTAGCTATGTTCGGAAGAGATAACCGCTGAAAGCATCTAAGCGGGAAACTCGCCTCAAGATGAGACTTCCCCGGGGCTTCGAGCCCCTTGAAGGGTCGTTCAAGACCAGGACGTTGATAGGCCGGGTGTGGAAGCGCAGTAATGCGTTAAGCTAACCGGTACTAATTGCCCGTAAGGCTTGATCCTATAACCGGTGTGTTTCAGCACACCGCTACAGTTGCGCGTTGTGCCCAGTCACAACCCCACAGTTACATACGCTGCTTCCCGATTGGCTGCGCCGCAGCCGGGCCTCATACCGGCCCCGCCCACGCGACGCAGCAACCCGTCATGCCTGATGACCATAGCGAGTCGGTCCCACCCCTTCCCATCCCGAACAGGACCGTGAAACGACTCCACGCCGATGATAGTGCGGATTGCCCGTGTGAAAGTAGGTAATCGTCAGGCTCCTTACCCAGCAAAGACCCCGCCAAACATATGGCGGGGTCTTCTGCTTTGGGCGCGTGCTTATAAGTGAGAACGCCTTGGGGGATTCCCGTAGTTGATGCTTGACATCAATCGGTTACTCCCCCATAATCATCAGTTCTCTGCGGAGGGGTGCCCGAGTGGCTAAAGGGGGCAGACTGTAAATCTGTTGGCTTACGCCTACGTTGGTTCGAATCCAACCTCCTCCACCAGAATTGCTAAGCTGAGGTCGCGGCAGGAAATCGAAGGCCCTTGCGGGTGTAGCTCAATGGTAGAGCAGAAGCCTTCCAAGCTTACGACGAGGGTTCGATTCCCTTCACCCGCTCCAGCGCACAAAAAGTATCGCCCATGTGGCTCAGTGGTAGAGCACTCCCTTGGTAAGGGAGAGGTCGGCAGTTCGATCCTGCCCATGGGCACCAGCGAGTGTCAGTGATAGTTTGCGCCCAGCGCAACGTACGGAAAAATCCTCTTAGGAGTCGAAAATGGCTAAGGGTAAATTTGAGCGGACCAAGCCGCACGTGAACGTGGGCACGATCGGTCACGTTGACCACGGCAAGACCACGCTGACGGCGGCGATTGCGACGGTTCTGTCGGCGAAGTTCGGCGGTGAGGCGAAGAAGTACGACGAGATCGACGCGGCGCCGGAAGAAAAGGCCCGCGGCATCACGATCAACACGGCGCACATCGAGTACGAAACGGCCAACCGCCACTACGCCCACGTTGACTGCCCGGGTCACGCGGACTACGTGAAGAACATGATCACGGGTGCAGCGCAGATGGACGGCGCGATCCTGGTGTGCTCGGCCGCGGACGGTCCGATGCCGCAGACGCGCGAGCACATCCTGCTGGCGCGCCAGGTGGGCGTGCCGTACATCATCGTGTTCCTGAACAAGTGCGACATGGTGGACGACGCCGAGCTGCTCGAGCTGGTGGAAATGGAAGTGCGCGAGCTGCTGTCGAAGTACGACTTCCCGGGCGACGACACGCCGATCATCAAGGGTTCGGCCAAGCTGGCGCTGGAAGGCGACAAGGGCGAGCTGGGTGAAGTGGCGATCATGAACCTGGCCGACGCGCTGGACACGTACATCCCGACGCCGGAGCGCGCGGTGGATGGTGCGTTCCTGATGCCGGTGGAAGACGTGTTCTCGATCTCGGGCCGCGGTACGGTGGTGACGGGCCGTGTCGAGCGTGGCGTGGTCAAGGTTGGCGAGGAAATCGAGATTGTCGGTATCAAGCCGACGGTGAAGACGACCTGCACGGGCGTGGAAATGTTCCGCAAGCTGCTGGACCAGGGCCAGGCGGGCGACAACGTCGGTATCCTGCTGCGCGGCACGAAGCGTGAGGAAGTGGAGCGTGGCCAGGTGCTGGCCAAGCCGGGTTCGATCACGCCGCACACGCACTTCACGGCTGAGGTGTACGTGCTGAGCAAGGACGAAGGCGGCCGTCACACGCCGTTCTTCAACAACTACCGTCCGCAGTTCTACTTCCGTACGACGGACGTGACGGGCTCGATCGAGCTGCCGAAGGACAAGGAAATGGTGATGCCGGGCGACAACGTGTCGATCACGGTGAAGCTGATTGCACCGATCGCGATGGAAGAAGGCCTGCGCTTCGCCATCCGTGAAGGTGGCCGTACCGTCGGCGCCGGTGTCGTCGCCAAGATCATCGAGTAAGCCAGCTAGTTCTCGTTGATCGGTTGTTTCGGGGTTGGCGACATCGTCAACCCCAAATGGTTTAGGGGTATAGCTCAACTGGCAGAGCGTCGGTCTCCAAAACCGAAGGTTGGGGGTTCGATTCCCTCTGCCCCTGCCAAATTCTCGCGCTCGTCGCGATGTTCGTTAAGGTGTTATGGCGAATCCTTCCTCCGTCGAAACTGTAAATACTTCCGGTGACAAGCTTCTGCTCGTCGCGGGCGTATTGTTGGTGGTGGCCGGGTTCGTAGGCTTTTTCTGGCTCGGTAGCCAGGAATGGTACGTCCGCGGTGCAGCACTGGCCGTTGGCGTGGTCGCGGGTGTGGTGGTCGGTTTGCTCTCGGCGCCCGGTAAGGGCTTTATCGCGTTCGCCAAGGACTCGTACCGGGAAGTTCGCAAGGTTGTCTGGCCTACCCGCAAGGAAGCCACGCAGACCACGCTGGTGGTTTTCGGCTTCGTGCTGGTCATGGCCGTGCTCCTCTGGATCAGCGATAAGTCCATCGAATGGGTGATTTTCTCGGTGATTCTGGGTTGGAAATGATATGAGCGATACTCCGGCATCCCCGAGCGGAAAACGTTGGTACGTCGTGCACGCCTACTCCGGCATGGAGAAGAGCGTGCAACGTGCGCTTCAGGAGCGCATTGAGCGCGCCGGCATGCAAGACAAGTTCGGTCAGATTCTCGTTCCGACCGAAGAAGTGGTTGAAGTGAAGGGCGGTCACAAGTCTGTGACCGAGCGTCGTTTCTTCCCGGGCTACGTGCTCGTCGAGATGGAAATGACCGACGAGACGTGGCATCTCGTGAAGAACACTGCCAAGGTGACGGGATTTGTGGGCGGTGCGCGTAACCGACCCAGTCCGATCTCGCCGCGCGAAGTCGAAAAGATCATGTCGCAGATGCAGGAAGGCGTGGAGAAGCCGCGTCCGAAGACCCTGTTCGAAGTTGGCGAGATGGTCCGGGTGAAGGATGGTCCGTTTACGGACTTCAACGGTAGCGTCGAAGAAGTCAATTACGAAAAGTCGCGCGTCCGCGTTTCTGTCACTATTTTTGGTCGCGCAACGCCGGTTGAACTCGAGTTCGGCCAAGTCGAGAAGCTTTGAGCCAGATTTCGCGGATCGCGCCGGTAAGGCGCGATCCGCCTTTCGCGCTTACGGTCCGCGCAATGGCCGTTGAGGAGCGTCAGTAGTCAGTTCATCGGCGAACGCGCGTTACTACTCACCGAACGCTCACGCGTTCCACTGAGGTTTTCAAATGGCAAAGAAAATTATCGGCTTTATCAAGCTGCAGATTCCTGCGGGTAAAGCCAATCCGTCGCCCCCCGTCGGTCCGGCGCTGGGTCAGCGCGGTCTGAACATCATGGAGTTCTGCAAGGCGTTCAACGCGCAGACTCAAGCCATGGAACCGGGCCTGCCCGTTCCGGTGGTCATCACCGCTTTCGCCGACAAGAGCTTCACGTTTGTTCTGAAGACGCCGCCGGCAACGGTTCTGATCAAGAAGGCCGCGAAGATTGACAAGGGTTCGAGCAAGCCGCACACCGACAAGGTCGGTTCGATCACGCGTGCTCAGGCCGAAGAGATCGCCAAGACGAAGATGCCGGATCTTACGGCAGCTGATATGGACGCAGCGGTTCGCACGATCGCTGGCAGCGCCCGCTCGATGGGCATCACCGTGGAGGGCGTGTAAATGGCCAAGCTTTCTAAGCGTCTGCAGGCATACGCGAACAAGGTCGACCGTCAGAAGCTGTATCCGATCAACGACGCGCTCGCGCTCGTGAAGGAATGCGCAACGGCGAAGTTCGACGAATCGATCGACGTGGCCGTGCAACTCGGCATCGATGCGAAGAAGTCAGACCAGGTTGTTCGTGGCTCCGTCGTGCTGCCCGCTGGTACCGGCAAGTCGGTTCGCGTGGCCGTGTTCGCGCAAGGCGACAAGGCCGAGCAGGCTCGGGCCGCAGGTGCGGAAATCGTCGGGATGGAAGATCTCGCCGAGCAGATCAAGGCAGGCAATCTGAACTTCGACGTCGTGATCGCCTCGCCGGACACGATGCGTGTGGTCGGTACGCTGGGTCAGATTCTCGGCCCGCGCGGCCTGATGCCGAACCCCAAGGTTGGCACCGTGACGCCGGACGTGGCTACCGCAGTCAAGAACGCGAAGGCCGGTCAGGTGCAATTTCGCGTCGACAAGGCCGGCATCATCCACGCGACCATCGGTCGTGCCTCGTTCGAACCCGCAGCGCTGCGCAGCAACCTCGACGCACTCGTCGACGCGCTGAACAAGGCGAAGCCGGCAACGAGCAAGGGCGTGTACCTGCGCAAGATCGCCGTGTCGAGCACGATGGGTGTGGGCGTGCGCGTCGATCAGGCAACGCTCGCCGCGCAGTAATCGTTTTGTCGCTTCGCTGCCGGACAGGGCGGAGCGTTTAAGGGCTTTGGGCGGTCGCGGGATGGCAGGGTGCATCACGCGGCCGGTTGTCAAAGACCGTTGGTGGAGCGTAGTAGTTGGACGTCTCCTTAATGCAAACCAACGCAGATGGCGAACCCGAAAAGGTTTTGAAGTGCTGAAGCAGGTTGTCGTGCGCAGCAATGCGGGCGGGAACCGGCTGAAATACTCCGGACTGGTCGGACGCCGTTGTTGAACCCGATGCACAAGGCTCGTGCCGCGTGTATCGAATCTGGAGGCTAACCGTGCCACTCAACAAGGAAGACAAGCAGGCCGTCGTAGCTGAGGTTTCCGCGCAAGTTGCGAAAGCCCAGACGATGGTTCTTGCTGAGTATCGTGGGATTGCGGTTGGCGATCTGACCAAGCTGCGCGCGAAAGCGCGCGAGCAGCAGGTGTACCTGCGCGTGCTGAAGAATACGTTGGCACGTCGTGCAGTTGAAGGTACCCCGTTTGCTCCGCTGGCAGAGCAGATGACTGGCCCCCTGATCTACGGCATCTCGGAAGATGCCATTGCCGCTGCGAAGGTCGTCAACGACTTCAGCAAGGGTAATGACAAGTTGATCATCAAGGCCGGCGCCTACGAAGGCAAGGTGATGGACAAGGCTGGCGTGCAAGCGCTTGCCAACATCCCGAGTCGCGAGGAACTGCTCTCGAAGCTGTTGTTTGTCATGCAGGCCCCGGTTTCTGGCTTCGCGCGCGCTATGGCTGCGCTGGCGGAGAAGAAGCAGGGCGAAGCTGCGTAACGAACTTCAGCCTGGCGAGATCTGCGGACAGGATCGCTGGCTGTATCCGAATTCAATCTAGGAGTATTTCAAATGGCAATCGCAAAAGAAGACATCCTCGAAGCCGTTGGCGCGATGTCGGTTCTGGAACTGAACGAACTGGTCAAGGCGTTCGAAGAGAAGTTTGGCGTGTCGGCTGCTGCAGTGGCAGTGGCAGGCCCGGCCGGCGGCGGCGGTGCAGCTGCAGCCGCTGAAGAGCAGACCGAATTCACGGTGGTGCTGACCGAAACCGGTGGCAACAAGGTTGCCGTGATTAAGGCTGTTCGCGAACTGACGGGCCTGGGCCTGAAGGAAGCGAAGGACCTCGTCGACGGTGCACCGAAGCCCGTTAAGGAAGCGGTGCCTAAGGCTGCTGCTGACGAAGCGAAGAAGAAGCTGGAAGACGCAGGCGCGAAGGCTGAAATCAAGTAAGTTCCGGCGCGCTGTGCGAAGGCTGGCGGTTTTCACACCGCCGGCCTTTTTGTGCTTTGTGGGGACCGTGTTTTTGCACCTGCCGGGTGCGGACCTTCGGGCCCCAGAAGCCAAAGAAAATCGCCTTTCCAGGCCTTCGGGTCACGATTGAACGGCGCTTCTCTTTGTCTTCTGAAGCGACTGCAGAAGGCAAGTTTGGTCGGGCAGCGGGCAACACTGGCATCCGCTGCCGTCAGCCAGCGGTTGGTAGCGGCCAACCACCAAGCTTCTAAGGCTCGTTCAAGCCATCGGACGGCCATCGGGTCTCAGTCGGTGAACACTCGGGTCGTACCTGTCGGGCAATCCTGCCCCCGGCAACCCCGCCGTGATTCGGAGATCGTATGCAATATTCCTTCACCGAGAAGAAGCGTATTCGCAAGAGTTTCGCGAAGCGCCCCATCGTTCACCAGGTTCCTTTCCTGCTGGCCACCCAGCTTGAATCATTCAGCACATTTCTGCAAGCAGATGTGCCCACGCCGCAGCGCAAGCCTGAAGGCCTGCAAGCGGCGTTCTCGTCCGTGTTCCCCATTGTTTCGCACAACGGGTTTGCTCGCCTCGAGTTCGTCAGCTACGCGCTTTCGCCACCCGCATTCAACATCAAGGAATGCCAGCAGCGCGGTCTGACGTATTGCTCCGCGCTGCGCGCGAAGGTGCGTCTGGTATTGCTCGACAAGGAGTCTCCGAGCAAGCCGGTCGTCAAGGAAGTGAAGGAGCAGGAAGTGTACATGGGCGAAATTCCGCTCATGACGCCGACCGGCTCGTTCGTGATCAACGGCACGGAACGTGTGATCGTGTCGCAGCTGCACCGCTCGCCTGGTGTGTTCTTCGAACACGACAAGGGCAAGACGCACAGCTCCGGCAAGCTGCTGTTCTCCGCGCGCATCATTCCTTACCGCGGCTCGTGGCTCGACTTCGAATTCGATCCGAAGGACGTGCTGTACTTCCGCGTGGACCGTCGCCGCAAGATGCCGGTCACGATCCTGCTGAAGGCCATTGGCCTCACGCCGGAACAGATCCTCGCGAACTTCTTCGTGTTCGACAACTTCACGCTGATGCCGGAAGGCGCGCAGATGGAGTTCGTGCCCGAGCGTCTGCGGGGTGAAGTCGCGCGTTTCGACATCACGGACCGTGATGGCAACGTGATCGTCCAGAAGGACAAGCGCATCAACGCGAAGCACATTCGCGACCTCGACAACGCCAAGACGAAGTTCATCTCGGTGCCCGAGGACTATCTGCTCGGCCGCGTGCTGGCCAAGAACATCGTCGACAGCGAAACGGGCGAAGTGATCGCCAACGCGAACGACGAAGTCACGGAAAGCGTGCTCGAGAAACTGCGCGAAGCGGGCATCAAGGACTTCCAGACGCTCTATACGAACGATCTGGATCAAGGTCCGTACATCTCGTCGACGCTGCGGGTTGACGAAACGGCCGACCGCATGGCCGCACGCATCGCGATCTACCGCATGATGCGTCCGGGTGAGCCGCCCACCGAAGAAGCGGTCGAGGCACTGTTCAACCGTCTCTTCTACAGCGAAGACGCGTACGACCTCTCGAAGGTCGGCCGTATGAAGTTCAACCGCCGCGTGGGCCGCGATGAAATCACGGGCCCGATGACGCTGCAGGACGACGACATCCTCGCGACCATCAAGATCCTCGTCGAGCTGCGTAACGGCAAGGGCGAAGTGGACGATATCGACCACCTCGGCAATCGTCGCGTGCGTTGCGTTGGCGAACTGGCGGAGAACCAGTTCCGTGCCGGTCTCGTGCGCGTCGAGCGCGCGGTGAAGGAACGCCTGGGTCAGGCCGAAAGCGAAAACCTGATGCCGCACGACCTGATCAACTCGAAGCCGATTTCGTCGGCGATTCGCGAGTTCTTCGGTTCGTCGCAGCTGTCGCAGTTCATGGACCAGACCAACCCGCTGTCGGAAATCACGCACAAGCGTCGCGTTTCCGCACTGGGCCCGGGCGGTCTGACGCGTGAGCGTGCCGGCTTCGAAGTGCGTGACGTGCACCCGACCCACTATGGCCGCGTGTGCCCGATCGAAACGCCGGAAGGTCCGAACATCGGCCTGATCAACTCGCTCGCGCTGTACGCGCACCTGAACGAGTACGGCTTCCTCGAAACGCCGTACCGCAAGGTCGAAGACGGTAAGGTCACGGACCAGATCGATTACCTGTCGGCGATCGAAGAAGGCCGTTACGTGATCGCGCAGGCGAACGCGGCAGTGGCCGACGACGGCACGCTCACCGACGAACTGGTGTCGTCGCGTGAAGCCGGCGAAACGCTGATGGTCACGCCGGACCGCATTCAGTACATGGACGTGGCGCCGTCGCAGATCGTGTCGGTGGCGGCTTCGCTGATTCCGTTCCTCGAGCACGACGACGCGAACCGCGCGTTGATGGGTTCGAACATGCAGCGTCAGGCTGTGCCGTGTCTGCGTCCTGAGAAGGCCGTGGTGGGTACGGGCATCGAGCGCACGGTGGCGGTCGACTCGGGCACGACGGTTCAGGCGTTCCGCGGTGGCGTGGTCGATTACGTCGACGCGGGCCGTATCGTGATTCGCGTGAACGACGACGAAGCCGTGGCCGGTGAGGTGGGTGTCGACATCTACAACCTCATCAAGTACACGCGTTCGAACCAGAACACGAACATCAACCAGCGTCCCATCGTGAAGGTGGGCGACATCGTCTCGCGCGGCGACGTGCTGGCCGACGGCGCCTCCACGGACCTGGGCGAGCTCGCGCTCGGCCAGAACATGCTGGTCGCGTTCATGCCGTGGAACGGCTACAACTTCGAAGACTCGATCCTGATCTCCGAAAAGGTGGTGGCCGACGACCGTTACACGTCGATCCACATCGAAGAGTTGAACGTTGTTGCTCGCGACACGAAGCTCGGACCGGAAGAAATCACGCGCGACATTTCGAATCTCGCGGAAGTGCAGCTGAGCCGTCTCGACGAGTCGGGCATCGTGTACATCGGCGCGGAAGTCGAAGCGGGCGACGTGCTGGTGGGCAAGGTGACGCCGAAGGGCGAAACGCAGCTCACGCCGGAAGAAAAGCTGCTGCGCGCGATCTTCGGCGAGAAGGCATCGGACGTGAAGGACACCTCGCTGCGCGTGCCGTCGGGCATGAGCGGCACGGTGATCGACGTGCAGGTGTTCACGCGTGAAGGCATCCAGCGCGACAAGCGCGCCCAGCAGATCATCGACGACGAGCTGAAGCGCTATCGCCTCGACCTGAACGACCAGCTGCGTATCGTGGAAGGCGACGCGTTCCAGCGTCTCGCACGCATGCTCGTGGGCAAGGTTGCGAATGGTGGTCCGAAGAAGCTCGCCAAGGGCACGAAGATCGACCAGGCGTACCTGGAAGACCTCGACCACTACCACTGGTTCGACATCCGCCTCGCGGACGAAGACGCAGCGGCGCAGCTCGAAGCCATCAAGGACTCGATCGAACAGAAGCGTCACCAGTTCGACCTCGCGTTCGAAGAGAAGCGCAAGAAGCTCACGCAAGGCGACGAACTGCCGCCGGGCGTGCTGAAGATGGTCAAGGTGTACCTCGCGGTGAAGCGCCGTCTGCAGCCTGGCGACAAGATGGCCGGCCGTCACGGTAACAAGGGCGTGGTGTCGAAGATCGTTCCGGTCGAAGACATGCCGTACATGGCCGACGGCCGTCCGGCCGACGTCGTGCTGAACCCGCTCGGCGTGCCGTCGCGGATGAACGTGGGTCAGGTGCTCGAAGTGCACCTGGGCTGGGCTGCGAAGGGTCTGGGCTGGCGTATCGGCGAAATGCTGCAGCGTCAGACGAAGGTCGAAGAACTGCGTGTGTTCCTGACGAAGATCTACAACGAGTCGGGCCGTGCGGAAGAGCTGGACAGCTTCTCGGACGACGAGATCATCGAACTCGCGAAGAACCTGCGCGAAGGCGTGCCGTTCGCCACGCCGGTGTTCGACGGTGCGACCGAAGAGGAAATGTCGAAGATGCTGGATCTGGCGTTCCCGGACGAGATCGCCGAGCAGCTGGGCATGACGAAGTCGAAGAACCAGGTCCGCCTCTACGACGGCCGCACGGGCGAAGCATTCGAGCGTACGGTGACGGTCGGCTACATGCACTACCTGAAGCTGCACCACCTGGTCGACGACAAGATGCACGCGCGCTCCACGGGTCCGTACTCGCTCGTGACGCAGCAGCCGCTGGGCGGTAAGGCGCAGTTCGGTGGTCAGCGCTTCGGTGAAATGGAAGTGTGGGCGCTCGAAGCGTATGGCGCATCGTACGTGCTGCAGGAAATGCTGACGGTGAAGTCGGACGACGTGACCGGCCGTACCAAGGTCTATGAGAACCTGGTGAAGGGCGACCACGTGATCGACGCCGGTATGCCTGAGTCGTTCAACGTGCTGGTGAAGGAAATCCGGTCGCTGGGTATCGACATCGACCTGGACCGGAACTAATCGGACTACTGGAGAGAAGCGATGAAAGCTTTGCTCGATCTATTCAAGCAAGTCCAACAAGAAGAAGTTTTTGATGCGATCAAGATCGGTCTGGCCTCGCCCGACAAGATCCGGTCGTGGTCGTTCGGTGAAGTCAAGAAGCCGGAGACCATCAACTACCGTACGTTCAAGCCGGAACGCGATGGCCTGTTCTGCGCCAAGATCTTTGGCCCGATCAAGGACTACGAGTGCCTGTGCGGCAAGTACAAGCGCCTCAAGCACCGCGGCGTGATCTGCGAGAAGTGCGGCGTCGAAGTGACGCTCGCCAAGGTGCGTCGCGAACGCATGGGCCACATCGAACTAGCCTCGCCCGTTGCGCACATCTGGTTCCTGAAGTCGCTGCCATCGCGTCTGGGCATGGTGCTCGACATGACGCTGCGCGACATCGAGCGCGTGCTGTACTTCGAAGCGTACGTGGTGATCGATCCGGGCATGACGCCGCTGAAGGCGCGGCAGATCATGACCGAAGAGGATTACTACAACAAGGTCGAGGAATACGGCGACGAATTCCGTGCCGAGATGGGCGCGGAAGGCGTGCGCGAACTGCTGCGTTCGATCAACATCGACGAGCAGGTCGAGACGCTGCGCACGGAACTCAAGAACACGGGTTCCGAAGCGAAGATCAAGAAGTACGCGAAGCGCCTCAAGGTGCTCGAGGCCTTCCAGCGTTCGGGCATCAAGCCCGAGTGGATGATTCTCGAAGTGCTGCCGGTGCTGCCGCCGGAACTGCGTCCGCTCGTGCCGCTCGACGGCGGCCGTTTCGCGACATCGGACCTGAACGACCTGTATCGCCGCGTGATCAACCGTAACAACCGGTTGAAGCGTTTGCTCGAGCTGAAGGCACCGGAAATCATCGTGCGCAACGAAAAGCGCATGCTGCAGGAAGCCGTCGACTCGCTGCTCGACAACGGTCGTCGCGGCAAGGCGATGACGGGTGCGAACAAGCGTCCGCTGAAGTCGCTCGCCGACATGATCAAGGGTAAGGGCGGTCGCTTCCGTCAGAACCTGCTGGGCAAGCGCGTGGACTACTCGGGCCGTTCGGTCATCGTGGTGGGCCCGACGCTGAAGCTGCACCAGTGCGGTCTGCCGAAGCTGATGGCGCTCGAACTCTTCAAGCCGTTCATCTTCAACAAGCTCGAAGTGATGGGCGTGGCAACGACCATCAAGGCGGCGAAGAAGGAAGTCGAAAACCAGACGGCGGTGGTGTGGGACATCCTCGAAGAGGTGATCCGCGAGCACCCGGTGATGCTCAACCGTGCGCCGACGCTGCACCGTCTCGGCATTCAGGCTTTCGAGCCGGTGCTGATCGAAGGTAAGGCCATTCAGCTGCACCCGCTCGTCTGCGCGGCGTTCAACGCCGACTTCGACGGTGACCAGATGGCCGTTCACGTGCCGCTGTCGCTCGAAGCGCAGATGGAAGCGCGCACGCTGATGCTCGCGTCGAACAACGTGCTGTTCCCGGCCAACGGCGATCCGTCGATCGTGCCGTCGCAGGATATCGTGCTGGGTCTGTACTACGCGACGCGCGAGGCGATCAACGCGAAGGGCGAAGGCATGACGTTCACGGGCGTGTCGGAAGCGCTGCGCGCGTACGAGAACAAGGAAGTCGAGCTTGCATCGCGCGTCAACGTGCGGATTACCGAAATGGTCCGCAACGAAGACACGTCGGAAGGTGCGCCGCAGTTCGTGCCGAAGATCTCGCTGTATGCGACGACTGTCGGCCGCGCGATCCTCTCGGAAATCCTGCCGCACGGCCTGCCGTTCTCGGTGCTGAACAAGCCGCTCAAGAAGAAGGAAATCTCGCGCCTCATCAACACGGCGTTCCGCAAGTGCGGTCTGCGCGCGACGGTGGTGTTCGCCGACCAGCTGATGCAGTCGGGTTTCCGTCTCGCGACGCGCGCCGGTATTTCGATCTGCGTGGACGACATGCTCGTGCCGCCGCAGAAGGAAACCATCGTCGGCGACGCCGCGAAGAAGGTGAAGGAGTACGACCGTCAGTACATGTCGGGTCTCGTCACCGCGCAGGAACGCTACAACAACGTGGTCGACATCTGGTCGGCGACGTCGGAAGCGGTCGGCAAGGCGATGATGGAGCAGCTGTCGACGGAGCCGGTAACGGACCGCGACGGCAACGAGACGCGCCAGGAGTCGTTCAACTCGATCTACATGATGGCCGACTCGGGCGCCCGGGGTTCGGCGGTGCAGATTCGTCAGCTGGCCGGTATGCGCGGCCTGATGGCGAAGCCGGACGGCTCGATTATCGAGACGCCGATTACCGCGAACTTCCGCGAAGGTCTGAACGTGTTGCAGTACTTCATCTCGACCCACGGTGCACGTAAGGGTCTGGCTGATACGGCACTGAAGACCGCGAACTCGGGTTACCTGACGCGTCGTCTCGTCGACGTGACGCAGGACCTCGTGGTGGTCGAGGACGATTGCGGCACCTCGAACGGCGTGGCGATGAAGGCGCTGGTGGAAGGCGGCGAAGTGGTCGAAGCGCTGCGTGACCGGATTCTCGGCCGCGTGGCGGTGGCGGACGTCGTCAATCCCGAATCGCAGGAAACGCTGTACGAATCGGGCACGCTGCTCGACGAAGTTGCGGTCGAGGAAATCGAACGCCTCGGCATCGACGAAGTGCGCGTGCGTACGCCGCTCACCTGCGAAACGCGTTACGGCCTGTGCGCGGCCTGCTACGGCCGCGACCTCGGCCGCGGCTCGCTCGTGAACGTCGGCGAAGCGGTTGGCGTGATTGCGGCGCAGTCGATCGGCGAACCGGGCACGCAGCTCACGATGCGTACGTTCCACATCGGTGGCGCGGCTTCGCGTGCGGCAGTCGCCTCGTCGGTCGAAGCGAAGAGCAACGGTACGGTGCGTTTCACTGCCTCGATGCGCTACGTCACCAACGCGAAGGGCGAGCAGATCGTCATCTCGCGTTCGGGCGAAGCGATCATCGCCGACGATCACGGCCGCGAGCGCGAGCGTCACAAGGTGCCTTACGGCGCCACGCTGCTCCAGCTCGACGGTGCGCAGATCAAGGCCGGCACGCAGCTCGCCACGTGGGACCCGATGACGCGCCCGATCATCACCGAGTACAGCGGTACGGTGAAGTTCGAGAACGTCGAGGAAGGCGTGACGGTGGCCAAGCAGATCGACGACGTGACGGGGCTTTCGACGCTCGTCGTGATCGACGTGAAGCGCCGCGGTTCGCAGGCCTCGAAGAGCGTGCGTCCGCAGGTGAAACTGCTCGACGCCAGCGGCGAAGAAGTGAAGATTCCGGGTACCGAGCACTCGGTGCAGATCGGCTTCCAGGTCGGCGCACTGATCACGGTGAAGGACGGCCAGCAGGTGCAGGTCGGTGAAGTGCTCGCGCGTATTCCGACGGAATCGCAGAAGACGCGTGACATTACCGGCGGTCTGCCGCGTGTGGCCGAACTCTTCGAAGCCCGTTCGCCGAAGGACGCGGGTATCCTGGCGGAAGTCACCGGTACGGTGTCGTTCGGTAAGGACACGAAGGGCAAGCAGCGTCTCGTTATCACGGACCTCGAGGGCAACCAGCACGAGTTCCTGATCGCGAAGGAAAAGCAGGTTCTGGTGCACGATGGTCAGGTCGTCAACAAGGGCGAAATGATCGTGGACGGACCGGCGGATCCGCACGACATCCTGCGTCTGCAGGGCGTCGAGGCGCTGTCGCGCTACATCGTGGACGAAGTGCAGGACGTGTACCGTCTGCAAGGCGTGAAGATCAACGACAAGCACATCGAAGTGATCGTGCGTCAGATGCTGCGCCGCGTGCAGATCGTCGACAACGGCGATACGCGCTTCATTCCGGGCGAACAGGTCGAGCGTTCCGACATGCTCGACGAGAACGACCGGATGATCGCGGACGACAAGCGTCCGGCCACGTACGAGAACGTGCTGCTGGGTATCACGAAGGCGTCGCTGTCCACCGACTCGTTCATCTCCGCTGCGTCGTTCCAGGAAACGACCCGCGTGCTGACCGAGGCGGCAATCATGGGCAAGCGCGACGATCTGCGTGGCCTGAAGGAAAACGTGATCGTCGGTCGCCTGATTCCGGCCGGTACGGGCCTTGCGTTCCACAAGGCACGCAAGAGCAAGGAGATGGCCGATCGCGAGCGCTTCGACCAGATCGCGGCCGAAGAGGCGTTCGACTTCGGTACGCCGGAAGCCCCGGCCGCCGAGCAGCAGCCTCACACGGGCGAGTAATCCGCAAGCGGCGCGAGCCGCTTCGGATGACCGCTTTGCACAAGCCGTCCAGTTTCGACTGGGCGGCTTTTTTATTTCTTGCCTCGCATTCGCTCGCTCGCCGGTGTCTCGCATGCGACGCCGGCTTGTCTTTGCCGACGTATGGCATCGTCCGCATGGCCAACGCAGTCCGATGCCCTGCATGACCGGCGCCTCGCGTTGGTAGAATTCCGGCTGATCCGCATTGCCCGTTCTCTTCCGCCTACATGTCCCGCTCGCTCGAAATTCTCAACGAAGTTTTTGGTTATCCCGCGTTCCGGGGGCAGCAGGGCGAAATCGTCGAACATGTGGCGAGCGGCGGCGACGCCCTCGTGCTGATGCCCACGGGCGGCGGCAAATCGCTTTGCTATCAGATTCCGTCGCTCGTGCGGCGGGAGGCGGGGCAGGGCGCGGGCATCGTGGTCTCCCCGCTCATTGCGCTCATGCAGGACCAGGTTGCAGCGCTCACCGAGGTGGGTGTGCGTGCCGCTTACCTGAACTCGACGCTGTCGGGCGCGGAGGCCGCTGCCACGGAGCGTGCGCTGCGAGAGGGCGACATCGACCTTCTCTATGTCGCGCCGGAACGCTTGATGACGCCGCGCTTTCTCGAACTGCTCGAGCGCGCACGCATCGGCCTCTTTGCCATCGACGAAGCGCATTGCGTGTCGCAGTGGGGGCACGACTTCCGGCCCGAATACATCCAGCTATCTGTGCTGCACGAGCGCTTTCCGGCGGTGCCGCGCATCGCGCTAACGGCTACTGCGGACGCCATCACGCGCGACGAAATCGTGCATCGTCTCGCGCTCGACGAAGCGCGCATTTTCGTCTCGAGTTTCGACCGGCCCAACATTCGTTATCGCATTGTCGAAAAGGACAATGCGCGCACCCAGTTGCTCGATTTCATTCGGGCCGAACACACGCGTGCGGACGGCACCACCGACGCCGGCGTCGTGTATTGCCTGTCCCGCCGCAAGGTCGAAGAAACGGCAGAGTGGCTGAAAGGGCAAGGCATCCGCGCGCTGCCGTACCACGCCGGCATGGAATTCGCCGTGCGACAGGAACACCAGGAGATATTCCAGCGCGAAGAGGGCATCGTGATGTGCGCGACGATCGCCTTTGGCATGGGCATCGACAAGCCCGACGTTCGCTTCGTTGCGCACCTGGATTTGCCAAAGAGCGTGGAGGGCTACTACCAGGAAACCGGACGCGCAGGTCGCGACGGTCTGCCTGCAAACGCATGGATGGCCTATGGGCTGGGCGACGTCGTGCAGCAGCGCAAGATGATCGATGAGTCCGACGCCGACGACGCGCACAAGCGCGTGCAGACGAGCAAGCTCGACGCGCTGCTCGGCCTGTGCGAAACCGCTGCGTGCCGGCGCGTGCGGCTGCTCGCCTACTTCGGCGAAGAGTCGGGGCCGTGCGGCAACTGCGACACCTGCCTCGAGCCTCCGGCCACATGGGACGCGACGCGCGAGTCGCAAATGGCGCTCTCATGCGTCTTCCGCGCGCAGCGTGCGAGCGGCTTCCACTTCGGCGCCGGGCATCTCATCGACATTCTGCGCGGCAACCGCAACGAAAAGATTCTTCAGCGCGGGCACGAGCAGCTCAGTACCTTCGGCATCGGTGCAGCGCTTTCCGAAGCGGAATGGCGCGCCATCTTCCGGCAACTCGTCGCCTTTGGCTACCTGGCGGTCGACCATGACGGCTTTGGCTCGCTCGTGCTCACGGAGGCGAGCAAGCGGGTGCTCAAGGGCGAGGAGGCCGTGACGATGCGGCGCTACGTCAAGCCGGCCCGCGCACGGCAAGCGTCCGGCCGCACCAGCGAGCGCGCCGACCCGACGCTCGGCATGAGCGCACACGAGCGTGCGCGCTGGGACAGGCTGCGTGCGTGGCGAACCGCTACGGCGAAGAGCGAGGGCGTACCGGCCTACGTCATATTTCACGACGCAACCCTGGCGGAAATCGCCCGCGTGCATCCCGACACCATTAACGACCTGCGCCATATTCCTGGCATTGGGGCCCGTAAGCTGGAACGGTTCGGCGACGAACTTCTCGAGGTCGTGAGCGCGGACTAATTGCGGAGACGCCGGAGGCCGTCCGTCACAACATCAGAAATGCTGCAAGCTATTGACGCGCTTGGCATTTCCCGAATATGATGCTGGGTTCCGGTTCTTGGGATGTCGGCGTGCGTTCGTTCCTATTGGTCACGCTGCCGGTGGTTTTCCCGTTCGGAGATTCGAAACGTATCGATTTTCGCTTTGCCCGGAAATGGATGCGTCGATTTTGTTCAATTTCAGGAATAAACAATGCCAACCATCAATCAACTGGTTCGCAAAGGCCGCACTTCGGAAGTCGCGAAGAGCAAGAGCCCGGCCTTGCAGGACTGCCCGCAGCGTCGCGGCGTGTGCACCCGTGTGTACACCACGACGCCGAAGAAGCCGAACTCGGCACTCCGTAAGGTCGCCAAGGTTCGTCTCACGAACGGCTTCGAAGTGATCTCGTACATCGGTGGTGAAGGCCACAACCTGCAGGAACACTCGGTTGTGCTGATCCGCGGCGGCCGTGTCAAGGACTTGCCGGGTGTGCGTTACCACATGGTTCGCGGCTCGCTGGATACCCAGGGCGTCAAGGATCGTAAGCAGGCTCGTTCGAAGTACGGCGCGAAGCGCGCCAAGGCTGCGAAGTAAGCAGTCGGGATGTCGCCTTCACGGGCGATGGAAGGCGGTGGTGCCGGATTCGCCGGTGCTGTCGAGTAAGTGGTCACCCGACCAGGCTGGTAAGTCTTCATGGATGAATCGGGTTAGTTGGTGGCCGCGGGGCAGGCGCAAATCGCCGCTCCAACTGAAAAAGTAAAGGAAGAAACATGCCGCGTCGTCGCGAAGTCCCCAAGCGGGAAGTGTTGCCGGATCCGAAATTCGGTAACGTCGAAGTAGCAAAGTTCATGAACGTGCTGATGCTCTCGGGCAAGAAGTCGGTTGCCGAGCGTATCGTGTACGGCGCTTTCGAGCAGATCCAGACCAAGGGTGGCAAGGACCCGCTGGAAGTGTTCACTGTCGCACTCAACAACGTGAAGCCGGTGGTGGAAGTGAAGAGCCGCCGCGTGGGTGGTGCGAACTATCAGGTTCCGGTCGAAGTGCGTCCGTCGCGTCGTATGGCATTGGCGATGCGTTGGTTGCGCGAGGCCGCGAAGAAGCGCAGCGAGAAGTCGATGGCACTGCGTCTCGCTGGTGAACTGCTGGAAGCGTCCGAAGGGCGTGGTGGCGCAATGAAGAAGCGCGACGAAGTTCACCGGATGGCGGAAGCCAACAAGGCGTTCTCGCATTTCCGTTTCTAAGCGTCCCGACTTCGGGTCTAACGGAAAGAAATTCCGGGCGGGTGCGCTTGAAAAGCGCCTCGCCCGTTTGTGTTAAGGCGCATCGGGCCTATATATCCGCAGACGGATTCCCGGTTTGCCAACCCCATAGAGGAACAAAGTGGCTCGCAAGACTCCCATCGAGCGCTACCGCAATATCGGTATTAGCGCTCACATCGACGCCGGCAAAACGACGACGACCGAGCGCATCCTGTTTTACACCGGCGTGAACCACAAGATCGGTGAAGTGCACGACGGCGCTGCAACCATGGACTGGATGGAGCAGGAACAGGAGCGGGGCATCACGATTACGTCCGCTGCTACGACTGCCTTCTGGAAGGGCATGGGCAACAACTATCCGGAACACCGGATCAACATCATCGATACCCCGGGCCACGTCGACTTCACGATCGAAGTGGAGCGTTCGATGCGCGTGCTCGACGGCGCGTGCATGGTTTACTGTGCCGTGGGCGGCGTGCAGCCGCAGTCGGAAACGGTGTGGCGCCAGGCGAACAAGTACAAGGTGCCCCGTCTCGCGTTCGTCAACAAGATGGACCGTACCGGCGCGAACTTCTTCAAGGTCTACGACCAGCTGAAGACCCGCCTGAAGGCGAACCCGGTTCCCGTCGTGGTGCCGATCGGCTCGGAAGAAAACTTCAAGGGCGTCGTCGACCTCCTGAAGATGAAGGCGATCATTTGGGACGAAGCGTCGCAAGGCACGAAGTTCGACTACGTCGACGTCCCGGCTGAACTCGTCGATACGTGCAACGAGTGGCGCGAGAAGATGATCGAATCCGCCGCCGAAGCCAGCGAAGAGCTGATGGAAAAGTACCTCGGCGGCGAAGAGCTGAGCGAAGCGGAAATCGTCAAGGCGCTGCGTGATCGCACGATCGCCTGTGAAATCCAGCCGATGCTGTGCGGCACCGCGTTCAAGAACAAGGGCGTGCAGCGCATGCTCGACGCTGTGATCGACTTCCTGCCGTCGCCGGTCGACATCCCGCCGGTGAAGGGCGAACTCGAAAGCGGCGAAACGGCGGAGCGCAAGGCGTCGGACGACGAGAAGTTCTCGGCGCTCGCGTTCAAGATCATGACGGATCCGTTCGTCGGCCAGCTGATCTTCTTCCGCGTCTACTCGGGTGTGGTGAATTCGGGCGACACGGTGCTGAACTCGACCAAGGACAAGAAGGAACGCCTTGGCCGTATTCTGCAGATGCACGCCAACCAGCGCGAAGAAATCAAGGAAGTGCGCGCGGGCGACATCGCCGCGGCTGTGGGCCTGAAGGAAGCGACCACTGGCGACACGCTGTGCGATCCCGCCCACCCGATCGTGCTCGAGCGCATGGTGTTCCCGGAGCCGGTGATCTCGCAGGCCGTCGAGCCGAAGACGAAGGCCGACCAGGAAAAGATGGGTCTCGCGCTGAACCGTCTCGCGCAGGAAGATCCTTCGTTCCGCGTGCAAACGGACGAGGAATCGGGCCAGACGATCATCTCGGGCATGGGCGAGCTGCACCTCGAAATTCTCGTCGACCGCATGAAGCGTGAATTCGGCGTGGAAGCGACTGTCGGCAAGCCGCAGGTGGCGTACCGCGAAACGATCCGTAGCACGGCGAAGGACGTGGAAGGCAAGTTCGTCAAGCAGTCGGGCGGTCGCGGCCAGTATGGTCACGCCGTCATCACGCTGGAGCCGAACGAGCAGGGCAAGGGCTACGAGTTCCTCGACGAGATCAAGGGTGGCGTGATTCCGCGTGAATTCATTCCGGCTGTCGACAAGGGTATCGTCGAAACGCTGAAGAACGGCGTGCTGGCTGGCTTCCCGGTCGTGGACGTGAAGGTCCACCTGACGTTCGGTTCGTACCACGACGTGGACTCGAACGAAAACGCGTTCCGCATGGCTGGCTCCATGGCGTTCAAGGAAGCGATGCGCCGCGCAACGCCGGTGCTGCTCGAGCCGATGATGGCTGTCGAAGTCGAGACGCCGGAAGACTACATGGGCAACGTGATGGGCGACCTGTCGGGCCGCCGCGGCATCGTGCAGGGCATGGAAGACATGGTGGGCGGCGGCAAGATCGTGCGCGCCGAAGTTCCGCTGTCGGAAATGTTCGGCTACTCCACGTCGCTGCGTTCGCTCACGCAAGGCCGCGCAACGTACACGATGGAATTCAAGCACTACGCAGAAGCCCCGCGTAACGTGGCCGACGCGATCATCAACGCGAAGGCGAAGTAATCGTCGGCGTCCTGTCACCGATTCACTTTTTTTGAAAGAAGAGAAACATGGCTAAAGGTAAATTTGAGCGGACCAAGCCGCACGTGAACGTGGGCACGATCGGTCACGTTGACCACGGCAAGACCACGCTGACGGCGGCGATTGCGACGGTTCTGTCGGCGAAGTTCGGCGGTGAGGCGAAGAAGTACGACGAGATCGACGCGGCGCCGGAAGAAAAGGCCCGCGGCATCACGATCAACACGGCGCACATCGAGTACGAAACGGCCAACCGCCACTACGCCCACGTTGACTGCCCGGGTCACGCGGACTACGTGAAGAACATGATCACGGGTGCAGCGCAGATGGACGGCGCGATCCTGGTGTGCTCGGCCGCGGACGGTCCGATGCCGCAGACGCGCGAGCACATCCTGCTGGCGCGCCAGGTGGGCGTGCCGTACATCATCGTGTTCCTGAACAAGTGCGACATGGTGGACGACGCCGAGCTGCTCGAGCTGGTGGAAATGGAAGTGCGCGAGCTGCTGTCGAAGTACGACTTCCCGGGCGACGACACGCCGATCATCAAGGGTTCGGCCAAGCTGGCGCTGGAAGGCGACAAGGGCGAGCTGGGTGAAGTGGCGATCATGAACCTGGCCGACGCGCTGGACACGTACATCCCGACGCCGGAGCGCGCGGTGGATGGTGCGTTCCTGATGCCGGTGGAAGACGTGTTCTCGATCTCGGGCCGCGGTACGGTGGTGACGGGCCGTGTCGAGCGTGGCGTGGTCAAGGTTGGCGAGGAAATCGAGATTGTCGGTATCAAGCCGACGGTGAAGACGACCTGCACGGGCGTGGAAATGTTCCGCAAGCTGCTGGACCAGGGCCAGGCGGGCGACAACGTCGGTATCCTGCTGCGCGGCACGAAGCGTGAGGAAGTGGAGCGTGGCCAGGTGCTGGCCAAGCCGGGTTCGATCACGCCGCACACGCACTTCACGGCTGAGGTGTACGTGCTGAGCAAGGACGAAGGCGGCCGTCACACGCCGTTCTTCAACAACTACCGTCCGCAGTTCTACTTCCGTACGACGGACGTGACGGGCTCGATCGAGCTGCCGAAGGACAAGGAAATGGTGATGCCGGGCGACAACGTGTCGATCACGGTGAAGCTGATTGCACCGATCGCGATGGAAGAAGGCCTGCGCTTCGCCATCCGTGAAGGTGGCCGTACCGTCGGCGCCGGTGTCGTCGCCAAGATCATCGAGTAAAATCGCTGGTTTGCAGTAACAGCAGTAAGTGCCCGGGGCCGGGCACCTGCCTCCCCGGCAGGCGTCCGGTCCTACGTTCTTTCTTAATCCGGCGGTGCAACATCGCCTCGCTCTTTTTCAAGGAATCGTCATGCAAAACCAGAAAATCCGCATCCGCCTGAAGGCTTTCGACTACCGCCTGATCGACCAGTCGGCCGCCGAGATCGTCGACACGGCCAAGCGGACTGGTGCAATCGTCCGCGGCCCGGTGCCGCTGCCGACGCGTATCCAGCGTTTCGACATCCTGCGTTCGCCGCACGTCAACAAGACGTCGCGCGACCAGCTCGAGATCCGTACTCACCTGCGTCTGATGGACATCGTCGACCCGACGGACAAGACTGTCGACGCGCTGATGAAGCTCGATCTGCCGGCAGGCGTGGACGTTGAAATCAAGCTGCAGTAAGGGTTTCAGGCGCTGCCGCTCACACGGGCGGCGCTAAGTCATTGATTGCTTGCGAAAAACGAAAGGCCTCGCTATAATGCTAGGCTTTTCGCGCATTTGCGCAAAAAGCCAGTGTTTTGCTGTGGGCCTGAAGGCGCTGAAAGCGTCCGTCAAGTCCCGGTAATCAGCTGGCACTTTGTAAATTAGCCCCGACCAATCGCAGTCGGGAATGGAGAAAACGATGAGCCTTGGACTCGTAGGTCGCAAGGTTGGCATGACCCGTATCTTCACGGCTGAAGGGGATTCGATTCCCGTCACCGTGCTGGACGTGTCCGACAACCGCGTGACGCAGATCAAGACTGTTGAAACCGACGGCTACACGGCTGTTCAGGTTGCGTTCGGTACGCGCCGTGCATCGCGCGTGACGAAGCCGCTCGCAGGTCATCTCGCCAAAGCCGGTGTTCAGGCCGGTGAAATCCTCAAGGAATTCCGCATTGATGCCACCAAGGCTGCCGAGCTGTCCGCCGGCGCTGTGGTTGGCACCGATCTGTTCGAAGTGGGCCAGAAGGTCGACGTGCAGGGCGTGTCGATCGGTAAGGGCTACGCCGGTACCATCAAGCGTTACAACTTCAGTTCGGGCCGTGCATCGCACGGTAACTCGCGCTCGCACAACGTGCCGGGCTCGATCGGTATGGCGCAGGATCCGGGTCGCGTGTTCCCGGGCAAGCGCATGACTGGTCACATGGGTGACGAGACCGTGACGGTCCAGAACCTCGAGATCGCTCGCATCGACGCAGACCGCAAGCTGCTGCTCGTGAAGGGTGCCGTTCCGGGTGCGAAGGGCGGCAAGGTTTTCGTGACGCCGGCCGTGAAAGCGCGTGCCGAGAAAGGAGCGAAATAATGGAACTTAAGCTCCTGAATGCCAATGGTCAGGAAGGCGCCGCGGTCAACGCGTCGGACGTCGTGTTCGGCCGTGACTACAACGAAGCCCTGATTCACCAGATCGTCATTGCGTACCAGGCGAACGCGCGCAGCGGTAACCGCGCCCAGAAGGATCGCACGGACGTCAAGCACACCACCAAGAAGCCGTGGCGTCAGAAGGGTACGGGCCGCGCTCGTGCCGGTATGTCGTCGAGCCCGCTGTGGCGCGGCGGTGGTCGCATCTTCCCGAACTCGCCGGAAGAAAACTTCTCGCACAAGGTCAACAAGAAGATGCACCGCGCAGGTCTGTGCTCCATCTTCTCGCAGCTGGCCCGCGAAGGCCGCATCTCGGTGGTCGAGGACCTCACGCTCGAAGCGCCGAAGACGAAGCTGCTGGCCGAAAAGTTCAAGGCTATGGGTCTCGAGTCCGTGCTCGTCATTACTGACACGGTCGACGAAAACCTGTACCTCGCGTCGCGCAACCTCGCCCACGTGGCGGTTGTCGAGCCGCGTTACGCCGACCCGCTGTCGCTGATCTACTTCAAGAAAGTACTGATCACGAAGGCTGCGGTCGCCCAGATCGAGGAGTTGCTGTCATGAGCGAGATTCGCAAGAACGATCATCGTTTGATGCAGGTTCTGCTCGCGCCGGTGATCTCCGAAAAGGCGACGCTGGTTGCCGACAAGAACGAACAGGTTGTGTTCGAAGTTGCGCCGGACGCGAACAAGCAGGAAATCAAGGCTGCTGTCGAGCTGCTGTTCAAGGTGGAAGTCAAATCCGTCAACGTGCTGGTCACGAAGGGCAAGAGCAAGCGCTTTGGCCGTTTCGTGGGTCGCCGCAAGGACGTGAAGAAGGCCTACGTCTGCCTGAAGCCCGGCCAGGAAATCAACTTTGAAGCGGAGGCCAAGTAATCATGGCACTCGTTAAAGTTAAGCCGACCTCGCCGGGCCGCCGCGCGATGGTCAAGGTGGTCAACAAGGAACTGCACAAGGGCAAGCCGTTCGCGCCGCTCGTCTCGAAGCAGAGCTCGACCGCCGGCCGTAACAACAACGGCCACATCACGACGCGCCACAAGGGTGGTGGTCACAAGCAGCACTATCGCGTGATCGACTTCCGTCGTACGAAGGATGGCATTCCGGCGAAGGTCGAACGTCTCGAGTACGACCCGAACCGTAGCGCGAACATCGCGCTGGTTCTGTACGCAGACGGCGAGCGTCGCTACATCATCGCGCCGAAGGGTGTGACGGTCGGCCAGCAGATCATGTCGGGCTCGGAAGCACCGATCCGCGCGGGTAACGCACTGCCGATCCGCAACATCCCGGTCGGTACGACGATTCACTGCATCGAGATGTTCCCCGGCAAGGGCGCGCAAATGGCGCGTTCGGCTGGCGCATCGGCCATGTTGCTGGCTCGCGAAGGCATCTACGCGCAGGTTCGTCTGCGCTCGGGTGAAATCCGCCGCGTGCACGTGGAGTGCCGCGCGACGATCGGTGAAGTGGGCAACGAAGAGCACAGCCTGCGCCAGATCGGCAAGGCCGGCGCAAACCGCTGGCGCGGTATCCGCCCGACGGTGCGTGGCGTTGCAATGAACCCGGTCGATCACCCGCACGGTGGTGGTGAGGGCAAGACGGCTGCAGGCCGCGACCCGGTAAGCCCGTGGGGCACGCCGACGAAGGGTTACCGCACCCGCAGCAACAAGCGCACGACGACGATGATCGTCCAGCGCCGTCACAAGCGTTAAGGAGCAGCAATGGCACGTTCTGTTAAAAAAGGTCCGTTCTGCGACGCCCATTTGCTGAAGAAGGTTGAGGCGGCTGCAGCTTCGCGTGACAAGAAACCGATCAAGACCTGGTCGCGTCGTTCGACGATCCTGCCGGACTTCATCGGCCTGACGATCGCCGTGCACAACGGCCGTCAACACGTTCCGGTGTACATCTCGGAAAACATGGTCGGCCACAAGCTTGGCGAGTTCGCACTGACCCGGACGTTCAAGGGTCACGCGGCCGACAAGAAGGCCAAGAAATAAGGGGCAATCAAGATGGAAGTGAAAGCAATTCATCGCGGTGCCCGCATCTCGGCGCAGAAAACGCGCCTTGTGGCTGACCAGATCCGCGGTTTGCCGGTCGACAAGGCGCTGAACGTTCTGACGTTCTCGCCGAAGAAGGCGGCAGGCATCGTGAAGAAAGTCGTGCTGTCGGCGATCGCGAATGCGGAGCACAACGAGGGCGCCGATATCGACGAGCTCAAGATCAAGAGCATCTACGTCGACAAGGCAGCGTCGCTCAAGCGGTTCACCGCGCGCGCAAAGGGCCGCGGCAACCGCATTGAGAAGCAATCCTGTCACATCACTGTGACGGTCGGGAATTAAGGGGTCACACGATGGGACAGAAAATTCATCCGACTGGCTTCCGTTTGGCCGTCAGCCGCAATTGGGCTTCGCGCTGGTACGCGAACAACAACAATTTCGCGGCGATGTTGAAGGAAGACATCGGTGTTCGCGAATACCTGAAGAAGAAGCTGAAGAACGCTTCGGTGGGCCGCGTGGTCATCGAGCGTCCGGCGAAGAACGCGCGCATCACGATTTACAGCTCGCGTCCTGGCGTCGTCATCGGCAAGAAGGGCGAAGACATCGAACTGCTCAAGTCGGAGCTGCAGAAGCGTATGGGCGTGCCCGTGCACGTCAACATCGAGGAAATCCGCAAGCCGGAAACCGATGCGCAACTGATCGCCGACTCGATCACGCAACAGCTCGAGCGCCGGATCATGTTCCGCCGCGCGATGAAGCGTGCGATGCAAAACGCCATGCGTCTGGGTGCCCAGGGCATCAAGATCATGAGCGCGGGCCGTCTGAACGGTATCGAAATCGCCCGTACCGAGTGGTATCGCGAAGGCCGCGTGCCTCTGCACACGCTGCGTGCGGACATCGACTACGCGACTTCGGAAGCGAAGACGACGTACGGCGTGATCGGCGTCAAGGTGTGGGTCTACAAGGGCGACACGCTCGGCCGCAACGACGCGCCGGTCGTGGAGGAAGTTGCCGAAGAGAAGCGTCCGCGCCGCAACGCACGTCCGGGCGACCGCCGTGGCCGCCGTGACGGCGAAGGTGCCCCGGGTGCACGCCGTGGCGCGCCTCGCCGTGGTGCCGGCAAGCCTGAAGGCGACGGCAAGACTGGAGAATAACGATGCTGCAACCGAAACGCAGGAAGTATCGCAAAGAGCAGAAGGGCCGTAACACCGGTATCGCGACGCGCGGCAACGCCGTTTCGTTCGGTGAGTTTGGCCTGAAGGCTGTCGGTCGCGGCCGTCTGACCGCGCGTCAGATTGAGGCGGCGCGTCGTGCCATGACGCGTCACATCAAGCGCGGTGGCCGCATCTGGATTCGCATTTTCCCGGACAAGCCGATCTCGCAAAAGCCGGCCGAAGTACGTATGGGTAACGGTAAGGGTAACCCGGAGTACTACGTCGCCGAGATCCAGCCGGGCAAGATGCTCTATGAAATGGACGGCGTAACCGAAGAACTGGCACGCGAAGCGTTCCGTCTGGCTGCAGCGAAGCTGCCGCTGAAGACGACCTTCACCGTGCGTCAGCTCGGCGCCTAAGGAGCAAAAGATGAAAGCTTCCGAACTCCGGGAAAAAGACCAGGCCGCGCTCAACAAGGAGCTGTCGGACCTGTTGAAGGCGCAATTCGGTCTGCGCATGCAGCTCGCGACCCAGCAGCTCACGAACACGAGCCAGCTGAAGAAGGTTCGTCGCGACATCGCGCGCGTGCGGACCGTTCTGACCCAGAAGGCGAACCAGAAATGAACGATAGCGTAAAAACCTCGCTCAAGCGGACGCTGGTCGGCAAGGTCGTCAGCAACAAGATGGACAAGACCGTCACCGTGCTCGTCGAGCATCGTGTGAAGCACCCGATCTACGGCAAGTACGTTGTGCGCTCGAAGAAGTACCACGCGCACGACGAAGCGAACACGTACAACGAGGGCGACCTCGTAGAAATCCAGGAAACCCGTCCGGTGTCGAAGACGAAGGCCTGGACCGTGTCGCGCCTCGTCGAAGCGGCCCGCGTCATCTAAGCACGAGCCGGACTGAGCAGTAGAAGTACTTGAAATCGCAGTAGATTTCGCTTGCAAGACCGAGATTGTTTGTTATAATCTCGGTCTTCCCTCTTTATGGGAGCCCGTCGCGGGCGAAATTGGTGGAGGGAGGCGGCTCGGCGTCAGTCCGTGGCTGTCAGGTTTCACCGGAATGCGATGGCGGGTTTCGTTATGCCGTCGCTGCTGTTCTACCCCAAGCAGCTGAGCAATGCAGTACGGCTGACGGGACCAAGACTGACCGGGTGCGCCATGGTGGTGCAGTCGGATTAAGTTGGGAAAGATAAACCATGATCCAGACCGAATCTCGGCTTGAAGTGGCCGACAACACGGGTGCGCGTGAAGTCATGTGCATCAAGGTGCTCGGCGGCTCGAAGCGTCGTTATGCCAGCATCGGCGACATCATCAAGGTGAGCGTCAAAGAGGCAACGCCGCGTGGGCGCGTGAAGAAAGGCGAAATCTACAACGCCGTGGTGGTTCGCACCGCCAAGGGCGTGCGCCGTCAGGACGGCTCGCTGATCAAGTTCGATGGCAACGCCGCCGTGCTTTTGAATAACAAGCTTGAGCCTATCGGCACCCGCATCTTCGGGCCGGTGACGCGTGAGCTGCGTAGCGAACGGTTCATGAAGATCGTTTCGCTGGCGCCGGAAGTGCTGTAAGGAGTCGCGATGAACAAGATTCGCAAGGGTGACGAAGTCGTCGTCATTACCGGCAAGGACAAGGGCAAGCGCGGCGTCGTGCTGGCTATTGGCGAAGATCGCGTCACCGTCGAGGGCATCAACATCGCGAAGAAGCATGTGAAGCCGAACCCCATGAAGGGTACGACCGGTGGCGTGGAAGCGAAGGCGATGCCGCTGCATATTTCGAACGTCGCGCTGGTGGATGCCAATGGCAAGCCGTCGCGTGTCGGCATCAAGGTCGAAGGGGACAAGAAGGTTCGTTTCCTTAAGACGACCGGTGCTGTCCTGAGCGCCTGACGCTGCGGAGTAAAAAATGGCACGTTTGCAAGAATTCTATAAAGAGAAGGTTGTTCCCGGCCTGATCGAGAAGTTCGGTTACAAGTCGATCATGGAAGTGCCGCGCATCACCAAGATCACCCTGAATATGGGTCTTGGCGAAGCGGTTGCTGACAAGAAGGTGATCGAGAACGCCGTGGGCGACCTGACGAAGATCGCTGGTCAGAAGCCTGTCGTGACGAAGGCCCGTAAGGCAATCGCCGGCTTCAAGATTCGCCAGGGTTATCCGATCGGCGCGATGGTCACGCTGCGTGGCCAGGCAATGTACGAATTTCTCGACCGTTTCGTGACCGTGGCGCTGCCGCGTGTGCGTGACTTCCGTGGCGTGTCCGGCCGTGCATTCGACGGTCGCGGCAACTACAACATCGGTGTGAAAGAGCAGATCATTTTCCCCGAAATCGACTACGACAAGATCGACGCGCTGCGTGGGCTGAACATCAGCATCACGACGACCGCGAAGACCGACGACGAAGCAAAGGCACTGCTCGCCAGCTTCAAGTTCCCGTTCAGAAACTGAGGTTACTGTGGCTAAACTGGCACTGATCGAACGTGAAAAGAAGCGCGCCCGCCTTGCGGCCAAGTACGCACCGAAGCGCGCAGCGCTGAAGGCGATCATCGACGACCAAACGAAGTCGGAAGAAGAGCGCTACGCAGCCCGTCTCGAACTGCAACAACTGCCCCGCAACTCGAACCCGACTCGCAAGCGCAACCGCTGTGCGATCACCGGTCGTCCGCGTGGCACGTTCCGCAAGTTCGGGCTCGCACGTAACAAGATTCGCGAAATCGCATTCCGTGGCGAGATCCCTGGCCTGACCAAGGCGAGCTGGTAATAGGAGAAACATAAATGAGCATGAGTGATCCTATCGCCGATATGCTGACTCGCATCCGCAATGCGCAGATGGTCGAGAAGGTTTCGGTGACGATGCCCTCGTCGAAAGTCAAGGTTGCGATTGCGCAGGTCCTGAAGGACGAAGGCTATATCGAAGATTTCGCGGTGAAGACCGAAGGTGCGAAGTCGGAGCTGAATATCGCGTTGAAGTACTACGCTGGCCGTCCGGTCATCGAGCGCCTCGAGCGCGTTTCGAAGCCCGGTCTGCGCGTGTACCGTGGTCGTAACGATATCCCCCAGGTCATGAACGGCCTCGGCGTAGCGATTGTTTCGACGCCCAAGGGTGTGATGACCGATCGCAAAGCGCGCGCCACTGGCGTGGGCGGCGAAGTCATCTGCTACGTCGCTTAACGCCGAAGGAGAGGAAACATGTCTCGAGTAGGTAAGAGCCCGATCACGCTGCAAGGCGCAGAGGCGACGATCAGCGACGACCGCATTATCGTCAAGGGTCCGTTGGGCACGATCTCGCAAGCGGCGAACAGCCTGGTGAAGGTGGTGAACGACAACGGCACGCTGAAGCTGGAGCCGGCCGACGAAAGCCGCGAAGCAAATGCGATGTCGGGCACGATGCGCGCGCTGATTGCGAACATGGTGCAAGGCGTGACGAAGGGTTTCGAGCGCAAGCTGACGCTGGTTGGCGTTGGTTATCGTGCTCAGGCGCAAGGCGACAAGCTGAACCTGTCGCTGGGTTTCTCGCACCCCGTGGTGCACCAGATGCCGGAAGGCGTCAAGGCTGAGACCCCGTCGCAAACGGAAATCGTGATCAAGGGGATCGACAAGCAGAAAGTCGGCCAGGTGGCTGCGGAAGTCCGCGGTTACCGCCCGCCTGAGCCCTACAAGGGCAAGGGTGTGCGCTACGCCGACGAGGTTGTGATCCTCAAAGAAACGAAGAAGAAGTAAGGGTGCGCAATCATGGATAAGACTCAATCTCGCCTGCGCCGCGCTCGTCAGACGCGTATCAAGATCGCTGAGCTGCAGGTCGCGCGTCTGGCCGTGCATCGCACGAACATGCACATCTACGCGCAAGTGTTTTCGCCCTGCGGCACCAAGGTGCTCGCCAGTGCGTCGACGCTCGAAGCCGAAGTGCGTGCGCAACTCGCCGACCAGTCGGGCAAGGGCGGCAACGTCGCTGCCGCGACCCTGATCGGCAAGCGTATTGCAGAAAAGGCCAAGGCTGCCGGCATCGAATCCGTCGCCTTCGACCGCTCGGGTTTCCGCTACCACGGCCGCGTGAAGGCGCTGGCTGATGCTGCGCGCGAAGCCGGGCTCAAGTTCTAAGGAAGGAATTCGTCATGGCAAAGATGCAAGCGAAAGTTCAGGCTGACGAGCGCGACGACGGCCTTCGTGAAAAGATGATTTCGGTCAACCGCGTGACCAAGGTCGTGAAGGGTGGCCGTATTCTCGGCTTCGCCGCACTGACCGTGGTTGGCGACGGTGACGGCCGCGTCGGTATGGGCAAGGGCAAGGCGAAGGAAGTGCCGGTCGCTGTCCAGAAGGCAATGGAGCAGGCTCGTCGCAACATGTTCAAGGTGCCGCTGAAGAACGGCACGTTGCAGCACGAAGTGCATGGCAAGCACGGCGCGTCGACGGTTCTCCTCGCTCCGGCGAAGGACGGTACGGGCGTGATCGCGGGTGGGCCGATGCGCGCCGTGTTCGACGTGATGGGCGTGCAGAACGTCGTGGCGAAGAGCCACGGTTCGACGAACCCGTACAACCTCGTTCGCGCGACGCTCGACGGCCTGCGCAAGCAGTCCACGCCGGCTGACATCGCGGCCAAGCGTGGTAAGTCCGTCGAAGAAATTCTGGGCTAAGGTGGGCACCATGTCTGAAAAAACTGTCAAGGTCCAGCTCGTCAAGAGCCTGATCGGTACCCGCGAATCGCACCGCGCCACCGTGCGCGGCCTCGGCCTGCGCCGCCTCAACTCGGTTTCCGAGCTGCAGGACACGCCGGCTGTGCGTGGCATGATCAACAAGGTCTCGTACCTCGTTAAGGTCATCGGCTAAGTGGCTGACCAGGGACTCAAGGAGTTGATTATGGAATTGAATAACCTGAAGCCGGCAACGGGCTCGAAGCACGCCAAGCGTCGCGTGGGCCGCGGTATCGGCTCCGGTCTCGGCAAGACCGCTGGTCGTGGTCACAAGGGTCAGAAGTCGCGTTCGGGCGGCTTCCACAAGGTGGGCTTCGAAGGCGGTCAGATGCCGCTGCAACGTCGTCTGCCGAAGCGCGGTTTTACCTCGCTGACGAAGGAGTTCGTCGGTGAAGTGCGCCTGGCTGATCTCGAAAAGCTGCCGGTCGACGAAATCGATTTGTTGGCGCTCAAGCAGGCTGGCCTCGTTGGCGAGCTGACGAAGAGCGTGAAGATCATCGCGACGGGCGAGCTGAAGCGCAAGGTCGTTGTGAAGGGTCTGGGTGCGACGAAGAATGCGCGCGCCGCAATCGAAGCGGCTGGCGGTTCTTTTGCCGAGTAACGTGCAGGTTCGCCTGCCGTCACTAGCATTTGCATCGGAGAAGCTACTTGGCTAACAGCCCGAGTTTCGCAAAAACCGGTCGGAGCGCGCCGAAGTTTGGCGATCTGCGTCGGCGAGCAGTCTTCCTGCTGCTGGCGCTGGTCGTCTATCGGATCGGTGCGCACATTCCGGTGCCGGGCATCGACCCGGATCAGCTGGCGAAGCTGTTCCAGAGCCAGTCTGGCGGCATCCTTGGCATGTTTAACATGTTCTCGGGTGGCGCGCTGTCGCGCTTCACGATTTTCGCCTTGGGGATCATGCCGTACATCTCCTCGTCGATCATCATGCAGCTGCTCGCGATCGTTTCGCCGCAGCTCGAGGCGTTGAAGAAGGAAGGGCAGGCCGGTCAACGCAAGATCACGCAGTACACGCGAATCTTCACCGTAGTTTTGGCGACCTTCCAGGCGTTCGGTATTGCGGTAGCACTGGAAAACCAGCCGGGCCTCGTGATCGATCCGGGTATGGTGTTTCGCCTGACGACGGTCGTTACGCTCGTGACCGGTACGATGTTCCTGATGTGGCTGGGTGAGCAGATCACGGAACGCGGCCTCGGCAACGGCATTTCGATCATCATCTTCGGCGGAATCGCAGCGGGCTTCCCGAACGCGATCGGCGGTCTCGTGTCGCTCGTGCAAACGGGTTCGATGGGGCCGGTGTCGGCGATCTTCATCGTGGCGCTTATCGCCGCTGTGACGTATCTGGTGGTGTTCATCGAACGCGGCCAGCGCAAGATTCTCGTGAATTATGCGAAGCGCCAGGTTGGCAACAAGATTTACGGTGGCCAGTCGTCGCATCTGCCGCTGAAGCTGAATATGTCGGGCGTGATTCCGCCGATCTTCGCGTCGTCGATCATCCTGTTCCCGGCAACGATCCTGAACTGGTTCAGCTCCGGGTCGCGCAACAGTTGGTTTGCCGACACGCTGCACAACGTTGCTGAAGCACTGAAGCCGGGCCAACCCGTCTATGTGCTGTTGTACGCGTTGGCAATCGTGTTTTTCTGCTTCTTCTACACCGCGTTGGTGTTCAACAGCAGGGAAACCGCGGACAACCTGAAGAAGAGCGGCGCATTCGTACCGGGCATCCGCCCGGGCGATCAGACGGCACGCTATATCGACCGTATCCTGACGCGTCTGACGCTGGCTGGTGCGATCTATATCGTGTTCGTGTGCCTGCTGCCGGAGTTTCTGGTGCTGCGCTGGAACGTGCCGTTTTATTTTGGCGGAACGTCGCTGCTGATCATCGTCGTCGTCACGATGGACTTCATGGCGCAAGTGCAGTCGTACGTGATGTCGCAACAATATGAATCGCTGCTCAAGAAGGCCAACTTCAAGGGTGGCGGCGTCCCGATGCGTTGAAAGGACTATGGCCAAAGACGATGTAATCCAGATGCAAGGTGAGGTCATCGAAAACCTCCCGAACGCGACCTTCCGGGTGAAGCTGGAAAACGGCCATGTCGTGCTGGGACATATTTCCGGAAAGATGCGGATGCACTACATCCGTATTCTGCCTGGCGACAAGGTGACGGTTGAACTGACGCCTTACGATCTGTCGCGTGCGCGGATCGTATTCCGGGCGAAGTGATTTGAAAAAAGGGTAATATCATGAAAGTGATGGCATCGGTTAAGCGGATGTGCCGCAATTGCAAGATCATCAAGCGCAACGGCGTCGTGCGCGTGATTTGCAGCTCGGATCCGCGCCACAAGCAGCGTCAAGGCTGATTGAGACAGGCGCACTTTTGCCTGCGCTTTTTGTTTGAGGAAAAACAATGGCTCGTATCGCAGGGGTTAACATCCCGAACCACCAGCACACCGAAATCGGTCTGACCGCGATCTATGGCGTCGGCCGCACGCGTTCGCGCAATATCTGCGCCGCAGCTGGTGTCCCGTTCAACAAGAAGGTCAAAGATCTGACCGACGCAGACCTCGAAAAGCTGCGTGAGGAAGTCGGCAAGTTTGTCGTCGAAGGCGATCTTCGCCGTGAAGTGACGATGAACATCAAGCGCCTGATGGACCTCGGCTGCTATCGCGGCGTACGCCATCGCAAGGGCCTGCCCCTGCGCGGCCAGCGCACGCGCACGAACGCCCGCACCCGCAAGGGCCCGCGTCGTGCAGCTCAGGCGCTGAAGAAGTAAGCGGAACTGACAGTTACAGGGAAACGTAATGGCTAAGGCTTCGAACAACACCGCGGCGCAACGCGTTCGCAAGAAGGTTAAGAAGAACGTCGCCGAGGGCGTGGTTCACGTTCACGCGTCGTTCAACAACACCATCATCACGATCACCGACCGTCAAGGCAACGCGCTTGCCTGGGCAACGTCGGGCGGTCAGGGCTTCAAGGGTTCGCGCAAGTCGACGCCGTTTGCAGCTCAGGTCGCAGCCGAATCGGCTGGCCGTGTCGCGATGGAATACGGCGTGAAGAACCTCGAAGTGCGGATCAAGGGCCCGGGCCCTGGCCGTGAGTCGGCGGTGCGCGCGCTGCATGGTCTTGGCATCAAGATCACCGCGATCTCCGACGTGACTCCGGTGCCGCACAACGGTTGCCGTCCGCCGAAGCGCCGCCGCATCTAAGACGTCGCTTTTTGCCAGCGCCTGTTGCCGCCTTGCGCGTCGACGGGTTGCTTGCGTTATTGAATCGACTAAGCCCACTGTTCGGCCCAAAGGGTACGGACTAGCGCGAAGGCAGTACGTTCGCGTGATCAATCTCAAAGGAATACAACGTGGCACGTTATATCGGCCCGAAGGCCAAGCTGTCCCGCCGTGAAGGCACCGATCTGTTCCTGAAGAGCGCACGCCGCTCGCTCGCCGACAAGTGCAAGCTCGATAGCAAGCCGGGTCAGCATGGTCGCACCTCCGGCGCCCGTACGTCGGACTACGGCACGCAGTTGCGCGAAAAGCAAAAAGTGAAGCGCATCTACGGCGTTCTCGAACGTCAGTTCCGCCGTTACTTCGCTGAAGCTGACCGCCGCAAGGGCAACACCGGCGAAAACCTGCTCAAGCTGCTTGAGTCGCGCCTCGACAACGTCGTGTATCGCATGGGTTTCGGCTCGACGCGCGCCGAAGCGCGTCAGCTGGTGAGCCACAAGGCGATCCTCGTGAACGGTCAGGTCGCCAACATCCCGTCGCTGCAGGTCAAGTCGGGCGACGTGGTGGCAGTGCGTGAACAGGCAAAGAAGCAGGCTCGTATCGTCGAGGCTCTGTCGCTCGCCGAGCAAGGCGGGATGCCGAGCTGGGTGTCGGTCGACGCCAAGAAGTTCGAAGGCGTCTTCAAGGGCATGCCGGAGCGCAGCGATATCGCTGGCGACATCAACGAAAGCCTGATCGTCGAATTGTATTCGCGGTAATCGGATTGACGGCCGGGGTACCCGTATTGCGTTGCGCAAGGGGTGGCCTCGGCTGTTTATTTTCAGGTTGTTACCGGTCAGCCTTATCGGTGTAACGAGCCGAGGGTATTGAAAAGGAAAACCTATGCAAACCAGTTTGTTGAAACCCAAGATCATCGCAGTGGAATCGCTCGGCGACAACCACGCGAAAGTGGTCATGGAGCCGTTTGAACGCGGTTATGGCCACACCTTGGGCAACGCGCTTCGGCGCGTACTGCTGTCGTCGATGGTGGGCTACGCGCCGACCGAAGTGACGATCGCAGGCGTCGTGCACGAATACTCGACGCTCGATGGTGTGCAGGAGGACGTGGTCAACCTGTTGTTGAACCTGAAGGGCGTGGTGTTCAAGCTGCATAACCGTGACGAAGTGACGGTGACGCTGCGCAAGGAAGGCGAAGGCGTGGTGACGGCGGGCGATATCGAACTCGCGCACGACTGCGAAGTGATCAACCCCGATCACGTGATCGCGCACCTCTCGAAGGGCGGCAAGCTCGACGTGCAGATCAAGATCGAAAAGGGCCGCGGCTATGTCCCGGGCAACGTGCGCCGCTACGGCGACGAAACAGCGAAGATCATCGGCCGCATCGTGCTGGACGCGTCGTTCTCGCCGGTGCGTCGCGTGAGCTATTCGGTGGAAAGCGCGCGTGTCGAACAGCGTACCGACCTCGACAAGCTCGTGATGAACATCGAAACCAACGGTGTGATCTCGCCTGAAGAAGCGATCCGTCAGTCAGCTCGCATTCTGGTCGATCAGCTGTCGGTGTTCGCTGCACTGGAAGGGACCGAGGCCGCTGCCGAAGCGCCGTCGCGTGCTCCGCAGATCGACCCGATCCTGCTGCGTCCGGTGGACGATCTCGAACTCACGGTTCGTTCCGCGAACTGCCTGAAGGCCGAGAACATCTACTACATCGGCGACCTGATCCAGCGCACGGAAAACGAGTTGCTCAAGACGCCGAACCTGGGCCGCAAGTCGCTGAACGAAATCAAGGAAGTGCTCGCCTCGCGCGGCCTCACCTTGGGCATGAAGCTCGAAAACTGGCCGCCGGCTGGTCTCGACAAGTAATTGCCGCAAGCATGGCGGGCTCGTCCCGCCGCTGGTAAGGGCGCGGATTTTCCTTTAAAATCCGCGTCTTGCTTTTTTCACTACCGGCCCGTGCCTAAGGCTTGTCCTGGGCGATAGAAGAGCTGGATCAAAACTTTGATTCAAGGAAACTGAAATGCGTCACCGTCATGGTCTGCGGAAACTGAACCGCACGAGCAGCCACCGTCTGGCAATGCTCCGTAACATGTCCAACTCGCTGATCGAGCACGAAGTCATCAAGACCACGCTGCCGAAGGCGAAGGAACTTCGCAAGGTTGTCGAGCCCCTCATCACGCTCGGCAAGAAGCCGTCGCTGGCGAACCGCCGCCTCGCGTTCAACCGCCTGCGCGACCGCGACTCGGTCACCAAGCTGTTCGATGTGCTGGGTCCGCGCTTCGCGAACCGTCCGGGCGGCTACCTCCGCATCCTGAAATTCGGCTTCCGCGTGGGCGACAACGCTCCCATGGCGCTCGTCGAACTGCTCGACCGCCCGGAAGTGGTGGAGGCAGAAGAGGTCCAGGAAGCCGAATAAGCATTCCTCGTTCTCTTGATGCATACAAAAGCCAGGCTTCTGCCTGGCTTTTTTGCGTCTGCGCGCCGATTTCTGGCCGATTGGTTATCCGTGCGGGCGGCCGCCGAAGTGCCCGCGCGTCAGGTGGTACGATAGCTGCACCCGAGTTCTCGATGTTTTTGGAGTGGCCGTGAGCGTCAACGTGACCCTGATTCTGACCGCTGTGCCCGACGCGCAGACTGCCCAGAAGCTCGCGTCCGGCGCACTCGATGCACGTCTTGCCGCTTGCGTGACGCAACTGGGTGCCGTGCATTCGAACTACCACTGGCAGGGCAAGGTCGAATCCGCCGACGAGATCCAGTTGCTCTTCAAGACGAGTGTCGCCCGGTCACTGGAGCTCGAACAGTTCATTCAGAGCCATCACCCCTACGAAACACCGGAAGTGCTCTCGTGGCAGGCCACCGCTACGCAGGCCTATGGCCAATGGATCATTGCCGAAACTCAACGCCCGCTTCATGTTTAATCGTTCCCATCGGCCCGCGGCTCGCATGATGCGCGCAATTGTTCTACTGCTCTGCAGTCTCTTCGCGATGCTGCTCGGGGCCGGCCTCGCGCAAGCTGGCGACGACTTCCTTGATCCCGATGCCGCGTTCCGCTTCAGCGCCACCGAGCAGCCGGGCGAAGTCGAGGTTCACTACCGTATCGCCGACGGCTACTACATGTACCGCGAGCGGTTCTCGTTCGCGGTACAAAAGGGCAGTGCGACGCTCGGCGATCCGCAGTTGCCACCTGGCCACGTCAAGTTTGATACGACGTTCCAGAAAAACGTGGAGACGTACCGCAACGAGTTGACGATCCGCGTCCCGGTGAAACAGGCGTCTGCGGGATTCGACCTTGCTGTCACGTCACAGGGTTGCGCGGACGCGGGAATCTGTTATCCGCCCATGGTTCGGACGTATCACGTGAGCGGCGCCGCGCTGCAGGCCGCGACCTCCGCAGGCGCCGCACCCGATACTGCCGTTGTCGCCGCCGTGGGTACCGATTCGAGCGGTCCCTGGTACGACCGCATCACGAGCGCCGACTATGCACAGCAGCTGCTGACGAAGGGCGGTTTCCTCGCCATCGTCGCGCTGTACTTCGTCGCCGGCGTCGTGCTCAGCCTGCTGCCCTGCTCGTACCCGATGCTCCCCATCCTGTCTGCCATCATCATCGGCGAGGGGACCAGCGTGACGCGGGCGCGTGGGTTTGCGCTGTCGCTTGCGTACGTGTTGGGCATGGCACTGGTCTATACAGTGCTCGGCATCGTGGCCGGTTTCGTTGGGCAAAGCCTGGGCGGATGGTTGCAGAACCCCTGGGTGCTGGGTGCCTTCGCGGTTCTGTTGGCGGTATTCGCATTCGCGCTAATCGGCGGTATGGACATCGCGCTGCCGCGTCGCTGGCAGGACGGGGTGTCGCGCGCGACGCAAGGCCGTCCCACGGGCAAGTACGCGGCCGTTGCGTCGCTTGGGGCGCTGTCGGCGCTCGTGGTCGGCGCGTGCATGACGGCGCCGCTCTTTGCGGTGTTGGCGTTTATCGCGCATACCGGCAACGCCTTGCTCGGCGGCGCGGCGCTGTTTGCGATGGGATTGGGTCTCGGTGTGCCGTTGCTGATTCTGGGTCTGGGCGCTGGCGTGCTCTTGCCGCGTGCGGGCGCCTGGATGGATGGCGTGAAGGTATTCTTCGGCGTGATCCTGCTCGCAGCCGCCTTGTGGATCGTCTGGCCAGTGTTGGGTGGCGGGGTGAGGATGCTGCTTGCGGCCGTCTGGCTGCTGATTGCCGCTGCGGCGCTTGGCCTTTTCACGCCGAACTCCGGTGGTCCGACGCCGTGGCGGCGCCTTGGCCGTGGTATTGGGGCAGCACTGGCTATCTGGGGCGCGACGTTGCTTGTGGGACTGGCTGCGGGGTCGTCAGACCCACTTCGCCCGCTCGCTGTTTTGGCCGCCAGGGGCAGCGAAGGTGGCGCGGGCAATGGCCTGTCGCCGAACCAACTCGCGTTTGCGCCGGTGCGCTCGTCGACGCAACTCGATGATGCGGTGAAGACCGCGCTGAAGCCGGCCATGCTGGACTTCTATGCGGACTGGTGCGTCAGCTGTAAGGAGATGGAGAAGTTCACCTTCAGCGACCCGCGCGTGCAGCTCCGCCTCAAACAGCTCAACCTCCTGCGCGCCGATGTGACTGCGAACAACACCGACGACCAGGTTCTGCTCAAGCGCTTCGACCTGTTCGGGCCACCGGGCATCATTTTCTTCGACCATACTGGCAGAGAGGTCCTGCGCGTAGTCGGCTACGAATCCGCGGACCGCTTTCTGCGCAGTCTGGACCGCGCGGCGCCACCGCAGTCGTAGCGTAAGCGCGAATTTAACCCCACCTAGAATCGAAAGCTGAACGAGCGCAGGCTTGCGTCCGCAACTACAACTTGCGGACGCAACCGATGACACAGAACGAAGTTGATTTCCTTCCGCTGCGGGTGACGGGCGTGACGGCGACGGGCAAGCGCAAGTTTGACGCCGAGGGTAAGCGCAAGCTGATTGACGCCTGCCGGCAACCGGGCGCGTCAATTGCCGGACTGGCGTTGAAGGCTGGGGTGAACGCGAACCAGCTGCATAAGTGGATTCAATTGCGCGAACGCACGAATGCCGCTGCTGCGACGGCGAGCGTCGAGCCGTTGCCGTCCGCATTCGTGCCGGTCGTCACGGTCGACGAAGTGGCGCCGATGCGCACGAACCCCGAGCCGGCGAACGTACGGCGAACGTCTCACAGGTACGACTCGGCGAAGGCAATGACGCCGGCGCGACTATCAGCGCAGTTGCCCAACGGCGTGACGCTGCAGCTCGAATGCGCCGCACACGATGGCGCGCTCGTGAAGGCGATGATCGAAGCGTTGGGGACGCGCTGATGTTCCGCTTCGACGCGGACCTGCAGATCTACCTGCACCGCGAGCCCATCGACTTCCGTGCCGGCATCAACAGCCTCGTCACGCTGGTCGAGCAGTCGATGCAGCTCGATCCGCTTGCGCGAGCCGTCTTCGCGTTCCACAACCGCAAACGCGATCGCGTGAAACTTCTGCTGTATGACCGGGCCGGATTCTGGCTCCTATTGAAACGCCTCGAGGCCGACCGTTTCGTTTGGCCCCGCCGTCAGCAAGCCGTGATCGAACTGACGGCCGAGCAGCTTCACCTGCTGCTCGACGGCGTCGATATCGACGCCGTGCGCCGCCACCCAGCGCGGCAGTACTGCCACGCGAGCTGAAGCAGGGTATCGCCGCCGTTGCCGGTAAACAACGGCGGCTTTAGCTGTTACAAATTCGCGTAAACCTATTTGGCTCGGCGATCCGCTATCGTTGAGCGCATGTCTCCTCCCGATCTCCCCCGACTTCCGCGCACCGCCAAGGCCTATATCCACAAGCTGGAGGAACGGGTGGCGGCCGATGCGCAGGTCATTGCCGAGCGTGACGCCAGGATCGACGAATTGACCCGGCGCCTGGATGCGCTCGAAGAGCAATATCGTCTCGCGTTGGCCCGACAGTACGCGCCCAAGAGCGAGAAGCGCCGCGACCGCGTGTTCAACGAGGCCGAGGAAGCAGCCCAAGCCGAGCCGGCCGACGAGGACGACGGCGATGTGTCGGCGCTGCCCGATACCGGGTTGCCGGAACCCGGTCAGCCGGAACCGCGCAAGCGTGGCCGCAAGCCGCTGCCCGCGGATCTGCCGCGCGAGCGAATCGAGTACGACCTGCCCGAGGAGCAGAAGATCTGTCCGTGCTGCAGCAAGGCCATGCATCGGATGGGCGAGGAAATCAGCGAACAGTTGCACATGGAGGTCAAGGTCTCTGTGCTGCAGCACGCGCGTTTCAAGTACGCGTGTCGGCACTGCGAGCGTCATGGCACGCACACGCCGATCGTGGTCGCGCCGATGCCGGCGCAGCCTTTGCCGGGCAGTCACGCCAGTGCCTCGATGATCGCCGCCGTCACGGCCGGCAAGTATGTCGACGGCACACCGCTGTACCGGATGGAAGACGTGCTCGCGCGCTCGAACATCGCGGTCGGCCGCGGCACGCTGGCGAACTGGATCATCCGCCCCGCCGAGCTTCACTACACGCGCCTGTTCGAGGCGCTCAAGAAGATTCTGCTAAGCCAGTGGCTGATTCACGGCGACGAGACCACCGTCCAGGTCCTGAAGGAAAGCGGCCGAAACGCGCAGTCCACCTCGTATATGTGGGTCTACCGAAGCGCCGAGGATAGCGAGCAGCCGGTGGTGCTGTTCGAGTACCAGCCGGGGCGTGGCCAGCAGTACCCGAAGGAATTCCTCGGAGACTACGCGGGCACGCTGATGACGGACGGCTGGCCTGCGTGGCGAACGGTTAAATCGGCCACGCACCTCGGATGCCTTGCGCATGGACGCCGGATGTTCACGGACGCGCTCAAAGGACAGAAGAACAAACCGAGCCCGCGCATCACGAAGGCGCTCGAATTCTTCCAGGCGCTGTATCAAGTCGAGACGCTCGCCAAGCAGACGTTGCCCGAAGGCGAGACGCTGGCCGATTACCGGTACCGCCTGCGCCAGCAGCACAGCGTGCCGTTGCTCAATGCCTTTAAGACCTGGCTCGACGAGCTCGCGCCGAAGGTTCTGCCAAAGAGCCTGCTGGGCGAGGCGATCGGCTACTGTCTCAGGCAATGGCGGTATCTGAGCCGTTATGTCGAGGACGGCCGGTCCCCAATCGATAACAACGTCATCGAGCGCGACATCAGGCCCTTTGTGACCGGACGAAAGTCGTGGCTCTTCAGCGATACGGTCGACGGCGCAAAAGCGAGCGCGATGGTCTATAGCCTGATGCTCACGTGTCGAGCCTGCGGCGTCGATCCTCACGCCTATCTGCTGCACGTGCTGACGCAATTGCCGCAGCGTGCGCCGGACGCCGATATTAGCGACCTGCTACCGTTCAACTTCGCTCGACAGCAAGCCGTTACCGGGTAACTCCGGTCCCTATCGCGCCGGGCCGAAGTATTGGTCCCACTGTTCCGAATCGGGATCGAGTCGGCGCACGATCGCGTCGTCGGCCCGTGCGATCAACCGCTCCAGCATCTGGCGCTTCGTTACCGAGTAACGGCGAGCTAACCGCGTCAGAGCAAGATTCGCTTCCGTGCTCACCCACATATCCAGACGCCGATCACCGTTGCCGTCCTTGCCTGCCGTCTCGCGCCTTGCCCGATAAGCCGCTTGCCGCTGCGCCGTCGTTTGCGTCATCTCGCATCTCCTTCGTTACCCGGTAACTATCGATCTGAAATATGTTACCCGGTAACACGTCACCTAACGACGTGTGGCGGATTTAGCGCTTACGTCGTAGCAACGCACGTGGCCTTTGCATCGACGCTCGTTACTGCGAAGGAACGCCGGCGCGGGGCAGCACAAAAAAAGAGGCACATCGGTTCTTATCCGATGTGCCTCTTTTGCGTTTGCGTCTGAGGTGGCAGCCGCACCGCCACGTTGTCTGCGTTATCGCTGGGTACGCAGGATTCTCGCCGCGTCGAGCGCGAAATAGGTGAGCACGCCGTCCGCGCCAGCGCGCTTGAACGCCAGCAGCGATTCCATCATCACCTTGTCGTGATCGAGCCAGCCGTTCTGCGCGGCCGCCTTGAGCATCGCGTATTCGCCGCTCACTTGATACACGTAGGTCGGGTAGCGGAACTCGTTCTTCACGCGGCGCACGATGTCCAGATACGGCATGCCCGGCTTCACCATCACCATGTCGGCGCCTTCCTCGATGTCGAGGCGCACTTCGCGCAGCGCTTCGTCGCTATTCGCCGGGTCCATCTGGTAGGTCATCTTGTTGCTCTTGCCCAGGTTCGACGCGGAACCCACTGCATCGCGGAACGGACCGTAGAACGCCGACGCGTATTTTGCCGAATACGCCATGATGCGCGTATGGATATGGCCTTCGCTCTCGAGCATCTCGCGGATCGCGCCGATGCGCCCGTCCATCATGTCTGAGGGCGCGACGATATCGACGCCCGCTTCGGCCTGCGCCTGCGCCTGCTGAACGAGGATTTCGACTGTCTCGTCATTCATGACATACCCGGCCTCGTCCAGTACGCCGTCCTGCCCGTGGCTGGTGTACGGATCGAGCGCGACGTCGGTCAGCACGCCCAGCTCCGGGAAGTGCTTTTTCAGTTCGCGTACGGCGCGCGGAATCAGCCCGGCTTCATTGGCGGCTTCGCGGCCGTCGGGCGTCTTGATGGACGGCTCGATGGCCGGAAAGAGCGAAATGACGGGCACGCCGAGCTCGACGCATTGCTCGGCCACGCCCATCAGCAGGTCGACGGAAACGCGTTCGACGCCCGGCATCGACGGCACGGCTTGCCGCACGTTTTGGCCTTCTACGACGAAGACGGGGTAAATCAGGTCGTTGGTGGTGAGAATGGTTTCGCGCATGAGGCGGCGCGAAAAGTCGTCGCGTCGCATACGGCGCGGACGGAGATGGGGATAGAAGCTCATGTCGGATATCGTGGGAGAGGACGACAGAAGGGCGGGATGCAGCGGCTCCCGCGTGGCAGAAACTTTTCAGGCCAATGGTATATCATACCGATCGAGCGAGGCGCCCTGCGCCGGACTCCCCGCTTCTCCTCCCTGAGCGGGTGCCTGTCGTTTTTCGATTAGGCTGTTAACCCGCCGCGAACCGGCGGGTTTTTTTATGGGCGCCCGGGATGAAGCGCCCCTCGCTTTGCACAACAAGCAGGCACTTCCGGCGCAGCCGCCGCGACGACATGTCGCACATGTGCTGGTCGTGAAGGCCGCTTCAAAATTCTGTGCCTCGCACGCCATTGACCGCGGCAACGCTGGCCGCCGCGTCGATTTCTTCACGCGCCACCGCTCCCATGCCACGCTGGCCCGCCGATTATTCTGACGCCGCCTCAGCCTCGCCGGCGTGCTCCGCAGGTGCAATCCAGCTTTCGATCAGTTCGTGCGCTTCGTCCAGCCCGGTGCGCTTGAGCGAAGAGAAAAGCTGCGCGCTGAGCTCACCCGCGTGGCCGGCCGCCCGGTATTCGTCGAAACCCTTCTTCGTCATGCGCAGTGCATTGATGCTCTCTTGGCGTGTCAATTTGTCGCACTTCGTTAGCAGAGCATGGATCGGCTTCCCGGTGGGCTCGAACCATTCGATCATCCGGCGGTCGAGTTCGGTGAGCGGACGGCGGGCGTCCATCATGAGAATCAGGCCGCGCAGCTGGGCGCGAGTCTGCAGATAGCGCGACAGCAGTTCCTCCCAGTGCGCCTTCGAGGCCTCCGGCACATCGGCGTATCCATAGCCGGGCAGATCCACGATGTGTGCCACCGGCTCCGCGGCCGGCCCCACCGAGAAGTAGTTGATGTGCTGCGTGCGCCCTGGCGTCTTCGAGGCGAAGGCGAGCCGCTTCTGGTTGCACAGCACGTTGATGGCCGTCGACTTCCCGGCATTCGAGCGTCCCGCGAACGCGATCTCGGGCTGCGTCGTGGCCGGTAGGTCGCGCAGATGATTGACCGTCGTAAAGAAGCGGGCTTGATGGAGCAGGAAGGCCATGAGGGGAAAACCAGAATGTGAGACGCCGTGGCGAATGCCGGGCACCGGGATGGACCGGGAGAGGTCCGACTGGCGCCATTGCGTATAGCGCGTTATTGTACAATACGACGGTTTACTGAAGACCTTACTGAAGTCCTCGATACGGAGACAATTTGGGGACGAGCGTGCGGGCCTTCGCGGTAGATCGGTCGCCGTCGTATTTTGCAGAGCCTAATCCCACAAGACGAAACAGGGTGTGCGAATGAATCGACTGTGCAAGTCCTTGATGGTGCTTGAATTTGCGGTAGCGGCAGGTCTTTCGGCAGTAGCGGTGCAAAAAGCAGTGGCAGCGGATCAGACAAAGCCCGATCTCAACCGGGGGCAGACAATCGCGACACAGGTCTGCGCCGCCTGCCACGGAGCGGACGGCAACAGCGCCGGCGGCGCGTATCCAAAGCTCGCCGGCCAGCATCCCGAGTATCTCGTCAAGCAGCTTCACGACTTCAAGCCGGCGGAAGGCAAGCCGGCAGCGCGCAGCAATCCGATCATGGCCGGTTTCGCGGGCGCGCTGTCCGATCAGGACATGCAGAACGTGGCGGCCTACTTCGCAGCGCAAGCGCCAAAACCCGGCTACGCGCATAATGCGAGCACCGTCGCGCTAGGCCAGAAGATTTATCGCGGCGGCGACGCGGAACGGGGCGTGCCGGCGTGTGCGGCCTGTCACGGGCCGACGGGGCAGGGTATTCCGACCCAGTACCCGCGGCTCTCGGGTCAGTGGTCCGAGTACATCGTTGCGCAGCTCACCGCTTTCCAGCAGGGTACGCGCAATAACAACGAACCGATGCATGCGGTGTCGCTGCGACTGTCCGATAGCGAGATCAAGGCCGTCGCCGATTACATCGCCGGGCTGCATTGACAGCCCGCGCGATTCGCGTCGGGTAAGAACCAGCCGGCCCAGCCAGGGACGGCAAGAAAACAAGAAAAGGGTGGGGGCGTCGTCATGGCACGACAGCCCTTCACCCTTTTTTGCTGTTGAGTCGGAGTTTGAATGAGCGTCACCACGTCGGGTTTGCAGTTGAATACGCGTAAGCGGGCATGGCGCAATGCGATCGAATTGCTCAGCTCGATGCGTTTCGCCATCGCGCTGCTTGTGGTTCTTTCGATCGCGAGCATCATCGGCACCGTCCTGACACAGGACGATCCTTATCCGAATTACGTCAATCAGTTCGGTCCGTTCTGGGCCGACATCTTTCGCTCGCTGGGCCTCTATAGCGTGTACAGCGCGTGGTGGTTCATGCTGATTCTCGGCTTTCTGGTCGTGTCGATTTCGCTGTGCGTGATCCGCAACGCGCCGAAGATGATCGCCGACATGAAGAGCTGGAAGGACAAAGTCCGCGAAGGCAGCCTGCGCGCGTTTCACCACAAGGGCGAGTATGCGGTGCAGGGCTCGCGTGTGCAGATGGCCCAAGTGCTCACGAATCTTACCGGCCGGCTCGGCTACAAGTTCGTGACGCGCGAAAGCGACGGCGCCACGCTCATCGCGGCCAAGCGCGGCGCGCTCACGCGCATCGGCTACATCTTTGCTCATCTGGCCATTGTCGTGATCTGTATCGGCGGGCTGCTCGACAGCAACCTGCCCATCAAGCTGCAGATGTGGCTCTTCGACAAGACGCCGATCCGTAGCAATACCGTCATCAGCCAGATCGCACCCGAGCACCGTCTCTCGGTCTCGAATCCGACGTTCCGCGGCTATGCGTGGGTGCCGGAAGGCCAGTTCGTTTCGACTGCGATTCTCAATCAGCCGAACGGCTCGCTGATCCAGGACCTGCCGTTTTCCATCCAGCTGAACAAGTTCATCGTCGATTACTACTCGACCGGCATGCCGAAGCTCTTCGCGAGCGACATCGTCGTGATCGATCACAAAACCGGCCAACGCGTTCCGGCGCGCGTCGAGGTGAACAAGCCGTTCGAATACGACGGCGTGTCGATCTATCAATCGAGCTTCCAGGACGGCGGCTCGCAGATGCAGATGACCGCCTGGCCAATGACGGGCGGCGGCACGAAGACCTTCCCGTTTGGCGGCACGATCGGCAATTCCGCGCCGCTGCCCGCGTCCACGCCGGGTGCCGACGGTCAGACCGTCGAGTTCACGGATTTCCGGGCCATCAACGTCGAGAACATCTCGAACGGCAGCGGCTCGACGGACGTGCGCGGCGTGGCGCATCGCTCGCTCAAGGAGGTGTTCGACGAGCGGCTCGGTTCGGGCGCGAAAACGTCGAAGCCGCTCGATCTGCACAACGTCGGCCCCTCGGTGCAGTACAAGGTGCGCGACAAGGACGGCCAGGCGCGCGAATACAACAACTACATGGTGCCCGTCGACGTGGGTGGCGCGCGGATGTTCCTCGCCGGCATGCGCACGAACCCGGACGATCCGTTCCGCTACCTGCGCATCCCGGCCGACAGCGGCGGCACCGTGAACGAATGGATGCGCCTGCGCGCCGCCTTCGAAGATCCGGCGCTGCGCGCCCAGGCGGCGCACCGGTTTGCGATGCGGTCCGTGCCCGAAGCCAATCGCGAATTGCAGCAGCATCTCGAGGAAAGCGCGGTGCGCGTCCTGACCCTCTTTGCTGGCGCCGACGACGTCTCCGGCAAGCCGGTGCCGGGGCAATCCATCGGCGGCTTCCAGGCCATTGCGGCGTTCATCGACAAGTCGGTGCCGAAGGGCGAGCAGGAAAAGGCCGCAGGTCTCCTGCTGCGCATGCTGGAAGGCTCGACGTGGGACTTATGGCAGCTTGCCCGCGAGCAGGCCGGCGAGCCTGATGTAAAGCCCGATACCCAGACAACGCGCTTTGTGCAAGATTCGATCAACGCGGTGTCCGACAGTTTTCTGTATGGAGCGCCTGTTTACCTGCAGCTCGATTCCTTCAAGCAGGTGCAGGCATCGGTGTTCCAGCTCACGCGGGCACCTGGCAAGAAAGTCGTGTATCTTGGCAGCCTCCTTCTCGTGCTCGGCATCTTCTCGATGTTCTACGTGCGCGAACGCCGGCTGTGGTTCTGGCTCAAAGATAGCGGCTCAGGCGTGAACGTCGTCATGGCCATGTCGACGGCGCGCAGGACCTTCGATTTCGAAAAAGAGTTTGCCCGCACCCGCGATGCCGTCGGCCAGGCGCTGGGCGTCAAACCGCTGACTCCCGACGCTCCTGGCACAGCCCCTGCTGTGCCGTCAGAGAACGCTGCAGATTCGACCCGGTAAGAACATGGATTTGACTCAGGTTTCCTCATCCCGCCCCGGCGCGCCGCGCGTGCCCGCCACGCCGCCCGCCGCTTCGGAGATCAGCGCGCTTGGCGACGAGCGTTCCTTCTTGCGGCGCCTCGGCGCCTTCGACTGGCTGTTTGCGCTTGCGCTCGTGGCCGGCGCGGGTTTCGCGCTCTCGCGTTACCACGCGCACATGAACTACTACGACAAGCTCGTACTGGTCTGCACCGTGCCCGCGCTCGTCGTGCTGGGCTGGCGATGGAAGCCGGCGCGTCTGCTCATGGCGGGCATCGCGGTGCTCTCGCTGGCCGGCATCCAGTTCTACCACGGCGATCTGGCGCGGGCCGACACCGCCTTCTTCCTCAAGTACTTCCTCTCCAGCCAGTCCGCCATCCTCTGGATGAGCGCGCTGTTCGTGCTTGCCACCTTGTTCTACTGGATCGGCACGCTCTCGCGCTCGCCCGTGGGCGGTGCGATCGGTTCGAAGCTGACCTGGGCAGCGGTGCTGATGGGCTTCGTCGGGCTGATGGTGCGCTGGTACGAGTCGTACCTGATCGGCGCGGACGTGGGCCATATTCCCATCTCGAACCTCTACGAAGTGTTCGTGCTGTTCAGCCTCATCACGGCCCTCTTCTACCTGTTCTACGAGAAGCACTACAACACGCGGGCGCTGGGCGCGTTCGTGCTGCTCGTGATCAGCGCGGCGGTCGGCTTCCTGATGTGGTACTCCATTGCGCGCGACGCCCAGCAGATCCAGCCGCTCGTGCCCGCGCTGCAAAGCTGGTGGATGAAGATCCACGTGCCGGCGAACTTCATTGGCTACGGCAGTTTCGCGCTGTCGGCCATGGTGGGCGTTGCCTACCTGATGAAGGAGCGCGGCGTGCTGGCGGACCGCCTGCCGGAGCTCGAGGTGCTCGACGACGTCATGTACAAGTCGATTGCCGTGGGTTTTGCGTTCTTCACCATTGCCACGATTCTCGGTGCGCTGTGGGCCGCCGAAGCGTGGGGCGGCTACTGGAGCTGGGATCCGAAGGAAACCTGGGCGCTGATCGTCTGGCTCAATTACGCGGCGTGGCTCCACATGCGGCTCATGAAGGGCCTGCGCGGCTCGGTGGCGGCCTGGTGGGCGCTGACTGGCCTGCTCGTCACCACCTTCGCGTTCCTGGGCGTCAACATGTTCCTGTCGGGACTGCATAGCTACGGCAAGCTGTAAGATCCGCCGCGCTCGAACGACAAACAACCGCCGGATGGTTTTCCCCGGCGGTTTTTTGTTTCCAGTGGAAGTTTTTTGCCCGGCGCGTGTTTGCCAGAGTGTGGCCTGCGCGGGGCGGGTCGGACGAACGTGGATGCGGTTCGCACGGGATACACCCGCTGCGCCGCGAGGAGTGAAGTCATGTGGATCAAGCGAGCCAGCAGGATTCTGCTGAACGGCGACGACATTGCGGGAAGCGAGATCACGCCCGAATCGGTGTACCGGAACCGCCGGCGCGTGCTGCAGGCGGCGGGCGCCGCGGCTATCGGCTCATTGGCGGGCCCGTTCGGGCTCAGCGCGCCGGCGTTGGCCGAATATGCATCGCCGGACCCGAAGGCGCAGAAACTGGCGGCGAAAACGAACCCTAAATTCGTCGCCCTGGATAAGGTCACGTCTTTCAAAGACATCACCACGTACAACAATTTCTACGAATTCGGCACCGACAAGAGCGATCCCGCAGCCAACGCGGGCACGTTGCGGCCGCGTCCGTGGCGCGTGAGCGTCGAGGGCGAGGTGAAAAATGCGAAGGTCTACGACATCGACGAGTTGCTCAAGCTCGCGCCGCTCGAGGAGCGCGTGTACCGGCACCGTTGCGTGGAAGGCTGGTCGATGGTGATGCCGTGGATCGGCTTTCCGCTCGCGGAGTTGATTCGTCGGGCTCAGCCCACCGGGAACGCAAAGTACGTCCAGTTCATTACGCTCGCCGACCCGTCGCAGATGCCCGGCCTCGCGCAGCCGATTCTGGACTGGCCCTATTCCGAGGGCCTGCGCATGGACGAGGCGATGAATCCGCTCACGCTTGTCACCGTCGGGCTGTATGGCCAGGTGCTGCCGAACCAGAACGGCGCGCCGATCCGCATCATCGTGCCGTGGAAGTACGGGTTCAAAAGCGCGAAGTCGCTCGTGAAGATCCGCTTCGTCGAAAAGCAGCCGAAGACGAGCTGGAACACGTATGCCGCGAACGAATACGGCTTCTACTCGAACGTGAATCCGAACGTCGACCATCCGCGCTGGAGCCAGGCAACGGAGCGGCGCATCGGCGAAGACGGCTTCTTCACGCCGAAGCGCAAGACTCTGATGTTCAACGGCTACGGCGATCTGGTCGCGTCGATGTATCAGGGCATGGATCTGAAAAAGAACTTCTGAGTCGCCCGCACGAACGGCTGGGGCGGTGGAGCAAGCAATGCAACGCGTTTCTGAAACGATGGGCACGGCTGGGAAGGGACAAGCGGCTGCTGCGTCCGCGAGCGTTTCCCGAGCCCGGCCGCGTGCCGCTGCCGGCACGCGCTGGGTTGCGCCGGCGAAGGTCGCCGTGTTCCTCGCGGCGCTTTACCCGCTGGGGCGACTTGTGCTGTTGGGATTCACGGGTGGCCTGGGCGCGAACCCAATTGAGTTCATCACGTGGTCCACGGGACTATGGACGCTTGTATTCCTGTGCATCACGCTGGCAGTCACGCCGCTGCGCCGGCTCACGGGACTCAACGCACTCGTGCGTTTTCGCCGCATGCTCGGTCTCTTTGCGTTTTTTTACGCGACGTTGCATTTCACGACCTACATCTGGCTCGACAAATGGTTCAACGTCGCCGATATGTTCAAGGACATTGCCAAGCGGCCGTTCATCACGGTGGGGTTTGCGGCGTTCGTGCTGCTGATTCCGCTTGCGGCAACGTCGCCACGCGCGATGGTGCGGCGGCTGGGCCGCCACTGGCAGACGCTGCATCGCGCCATCTACGCGATCGGCGCGCTCGCCATCCTTCACTTCTGGTGGTTGAAGGCGGGCAAGCACGACCTGGTGTTGCCGAAGATCTACGGCGCGATTGTGGTGGTGCTGCTCGGGTGGCGGCTCGCCGTGTGGCTGCGTGAGCGTTTTCGAACGGCGGGCGGCGCGAGATGAGTTAGCAGGCGGCGAGGCGTGTCGGCGGCGGGTGCCGCTTTCGAGTTAGCCCGGCCCGCTGCGAGCCGGGCCGAGTGTCGGGCCCTGACGTTTGGCGCGGATCCTGGGCCCGCTTCAGGCCGCGCGTTACGCCGGCAGGACGCTTTCACCCGCGAACAGCTGCGTCACGCTTTCGCGTTCGCGCACGACGTGAGCGTGTTCGCCGTCCACCATGACTTCGGCGGCGCGGCCACGCGTGTTGTAGTTCGAGCTCATCACAAAACCATAGGCGCCGGCCGAGCGGATGGCGAGCAGATCGCCCGGTTCGATCGCAAGCGACCGCTCGCGGCCGAGCCAGTCCCCGCTTTCACACACCGGGCCGACTACGTCATAGACCTGCGCCGGCGCCTTTCGCTCGACGACCGGTTCGATCGCGTGAAAGGCCTCGTACATTGCGGGGCGGGCCAGATCGTTCATCGCTGCGTCCACGATCGCGAAATTCTTTTCGGCGCCGGGCTTCAGGAATTCGACGCGCGTGAGCAGCACACCCGCGTTGCCCACGAGCGAGCGGCCCGGCTCGAAGTACACCTCGCGATGGCCGTGGCCGCGCGCTTCGATGCGGTCGAGCACCATGCGCACGAACGCGCCGATGTCGGGCGGCGTTTCGTCGTCGTAGCGGATGCCGAGGCCGCCGCCCACGTCGATGTGGCGAATCGCGATGCCGTCGGCTTCGATCTGCTCAACGAGTTCCAGCAGCTTGTCCACGGCATCCAGGTACGGTTCGACTTCGGTGATCTGCGACCCGATATGGCAGTCGATGCCAACGACCACGAGATTCGGCATCGCCGCCGCCGCGCGATAGGTGGCGCGGGCGTCGTCGAACGCCACGCCGAACTTGTTCGACTTGAGACCCGTGGAGATATACGGGTGCGTCTTCGCATCGACGTCCGGATTCACGCGCAGCGACACCGGCGCCTTCTTGCCGAGCTCACCGGCGACGGCATTGAGCCGGTCGAGTTCCGGTATCGACTCCACGTTGAAGCATTTCACGCCGGCCACGAGCGCTTCCCGCATTTCAGCCGCACTCTTGCCCACGCCCGAGAACACGCTGTTTTCCGCTTTGCCGCCCGCAGCGAGCACGCGCGCGAGTTCACCGCCGGAAACGATGTCGAACCCCGCGCCCATGCGCGCAAAGAGGTTGAGCACGGCGAGGTTGCTGTTCGCCTTCACGGCGTAGTGGATCGACGTGCGGCGGCCCGCGCATGCGTCCGCGTAGGCGTGCCACGCCGCAGTAAGCGCGGCGCGCGAGTAGACGTAAAGCGGCGTGCCGAACTGCTCGGCCAGCGAAACGGCGGAAACGCCTTCGACATGCAGCACGCCGTCGACGCGTGTGAACGCGGGTTGAACCATGTGAAGTCTTATTGGGTTTGCGCCGCATCCGATGCGGCACGCGAGGGCGCTGCGGGTGCGGTGTTGAGTTGGGTGTCCGGCGAGAGCGTCAGTGCGGTGCCCGAGGTGTCCGGCACTTCGCCTGCCGATACCCCCGACGCGCCCGAAGACGCGGTTTCGGCGCCCGGCTTGACGTCTTCGCCAGGCGGTTCGGTTCGTTCGTTGGGCTTCGCCGGCAGGGGCGGTACCGTGGGCAGATAGAGCGCGCCGCGTTGGCCGCAACCGGCGAGCGCGCCGCCTGCGAGAATGGCCAGAGCCGCTACAATCGCGCTCATCCTGAAAACGACTCGCATGACTGTCCCAGAGAATTTAATCAACGGAGTTTAGCATGACCGACAGTGACTACCTGACCCGTGCCGAAGCCGTGCTGGACGCGGTGGAGCGGGCGATCGACGACATCGACGCCGACATCGAACTCGAGCGCAGCGGCAATGTTTTGACGCTCGAATTCGCTAACCGGTCGAAGATCATCGTCAATCTTCAGCCGCCCATGCAAGAGATCTGGATTGCCGCAAAGGCCGGCGGTTTCCATTTCCGCTACGTCGACGACGCGTGGCGCGACACGCGCAACGACACGGAGTTTTTCGAAGCGCTCTCGGGGTACGCGACGCAGCAGGCCGGCGAGCCGGTGACTTTTACGCCGTAGCTTTACGTCGCGGTTTTACGCTGAACGCGCGAGCCCTCGCGCGTTCAATGCCCCCGGAACAGGTTCATGATGTCCTGTTTCTCTTTCTCGTCGATGTGTTCGGGCGCGGGTTGCGGCTCGGCGCCGGCCGCCGCGCTGGCTTGCGCGTCGAGCGCTTCCTGGCTCACGCCTACCGTGGAAATGAAGCCGTGTCCCGGCGTGAATCCGTCGAAATACAGTTCGTCGCCGAGCGTCACGACGCCGTCCGGCATCGGCATCTTGTAGGGCGGAACGCCCTTCAGCATGCGGCTCATGTAATCGATCCAGACCGGTAGCGCGAGGCCGCCACCCGTTTCGCGGTCACCCAGGCTGCGTGGATTGTCGTAGCCGATCCACGCCACGGCCGCCAGCGTGTGCTGGTAGCCCGTGAACCAGGCGTCGCGCGAATCGTTCGTCGTGCCTGTCTTGCCGGCGAGGTCCGTGCGGCCCAACACGTTCGATCGCGCGCCTGTACCGTGCTGCGCCACGCTCTGCAAGAGGCTGTTCATCACGTATGCGTTGCGCGCGTCGATGGCGCGCGGCGCGTTTTGTTCGGCGATGAGCGGTTGTGCGTGCGCGACCACCACGCCGCGTTGATCTGTCACCTCGGCGATCAGATACGGATTGATGCGGTAGCCGCCGTTGGCGAACACCGAGATGCCGCTCGCCATCTGGAGCGGCGTGACGAGACCCGCGCCCAGCGCCATCGGCAGATACGCCGGGTGGCGCTCGGCATCGAAGCCGAAGCGCGTGATGTACTGCTGCGCGTACTTCGTGCCGATGTAGTTGAGGATGCGGATGGACACGAGGTTCTTCGACTTCTGCAGCGCCGTGCGCATCGTCATGGGACCGTCGAAGCCGCCGCCGTAGTTCTTCGGCTCCCACGCTTCGCCGCCCGGGGTGGTGGCGGGAAAGAAGAGCGGCGCGTCGTTGATGATGGTGGCCGGTCCCAATCCCTTTTCCAGCGACGCCGAGTAGATGAACGGCTTGAAGCTGGAGCCGGGCTGGCGCCAGGCCTGCGTCACGTGGTTGAACTTGTTCTTGTTGAAGTCGAACCCGCCCACGAGCGCGCGAATCGCGCCGTCCTGCGGCACAACGGAAACGAGCGCGCCTTCCACTTGCGGCAACTGCGTGATCGACCACTTGCCGCCGTCGTCACGCACGAGCCGGATGATGGCGCCCGGCCGGATGCGCGAATTGGGTTGTGCCCGCGGGCCGAGTGCGTACTGCGCGAAGCGCAGGCCGTCTCCTTCGATGGTGGCCGTGTTGCCGTCGATGAACGTTGCCTGCACCTGCTTCGGGCTGGCCGACGTGACCACCGCGGCAATGATCTCGCCGTTGTCGGGATGTTCGAGCAGCGCGTCGTCGATTTCCTGTTCGCGTTCGCTCGCCTCCTGAGGCAGATCGACGAACGCCTCGGGGCCGCGATAGCCGTGGCGCCGTTCGTAGTCCATCAATCCTTTACGGACGGCGCGATACGCGGCGTCCTGTGCAGCGGAGTCGATCGTGGTCACGACGTTCAGGCCGCGCGTATAGGCCTCTTCGTGGTACTGCGCGTACATCATCTGCCGCACCATTTCCGCGACGTACTCGGCGTGCACGCTGAATTCGCGAGCGACGCCCTTCACCACGAGCGGTTGCTTCACGGCGTCGTCGTACTGCTGCCGCGTGATGTAGTTGAGTTCGAGCATGCGCTGCAGGATGTATTCCTGGCGCACCTTCGCCCGCTTGGGATTCACGACCGGGTTGTAGGCGGACGGCGCTTTCGGCAGGCCCGCCAGCATGGCCGCTTCGGCAAGCGTGAGATCCTTCATGTCCTTGCCGAAATAGACGTGCGCCGCACTCGCAAAACCGTAAGCGCGCTGACCCAGGTAGATCTGGTTCATGTAGACCTCCAGAATCTGGTCCTTGGTCAGCTTCGTTTCGATCTTGTACGCAAGCATCATCTCGTAGATCTTGCGCGTGTAGGTCTTCTCGCTGGAGAGGAAGAAATTGCGCGCCACCTGCATGGTGATGGTGCTCGCGCCCTGCGTGGCATGACCGTTCGTGAGGGCGACGATGCCCGCCCGCGCAATGCCGGTGAGGTCCACGCCGCCGTGCTCGTAGAAGCGCGCGTCTTCGATGGCGAGAATCGCTTTCTTCAGGTGGTCCGGCACGTCCTGGATCCGCACGATGTCGCGCCGTTCTTCACCAAATTCGCCGATCAGCACGTGATCTGCGGTGTAGATGCGTAGCGGCACCTTCGGCCGGTAGTCTGTGAGCGCTTCGAGCGAGGGCAGATTGGGTGCCGCCACGACGAGCCCGTAGCCGATCACGAGCGCCACGCCCACAATGCCGGCCGCGACGAGCCCTACGAAGCCGAGCAGCAACCTCGCCCAAAGAGGGCGCTTAGGGGCTTTCGGTGTGGGCGGTGGGGCGGCGTTGTCGGGCGTAGGGGATGGGGATTGCATGGGGACACCAGAAAAACAGTCCCGCGATTATAGCCGCCGGGGTAGGGCGCCTTTCGGCTCGCTTACGTCCGTTCGGCTCTTCGCGGGACAACGGCACCACTGTAGCGTCCCTGTGCGTGCCCGGATAGGCGTTGCACGCCGCGTTGGCCATCTGGCCGAATGTCGGGCCATGCTCGCGATTCGCACAATCTCCTCCAACGATCGCACGCGAATGGTTCGCGGCGACGTGCAGGCGAGGAGGAGGCGCAATGTCGCTGAGGAATGCGTGGCAACTGTCGGTTCGCCGGTTCGGCGCCGGTATCGATCTCAATGCCCAGGGCGTAAGGTGCGCCGTGTTGAGCCGGCGTCTGCGCAGCACGGGTCCGGTGCGGATCGAATGGCTGGCCGCGTGGCCGTTGGTCTCCGGCGCAGTGGCGGGCGCCGAGATTTTTGATCGCACCGCGGTGAGCACCGTGCTGCGCGCGGCGTTTGCCCAGATGCCGGCCTGGTGCGCCGCCCAGGCCATGCGATGCGCGATGGCCATACCGGCCTCGGCTACGTTCTCGGCGTCCATGCCGATGGGGCAACTCGCGCCAAATGGCGAGCAGGAGGCGGGCCTTCTTCCCATGGGGCCGGCGTGGACGGCGTTCGAGCCCGCCGTGCTGGCCGAGGCCGAGCGCGTGGCCGGCCTCGAGCGCGACGCACTGGCGGTGGACTGGTTCGTCGATGAGTCGCTGCATCACGTTGCGGACGGCGGGCCGGGCGGGCATTACGTGACCCTTGCCGCGGCATCGCGCCACCATCTCGAGGCGCGCCTGGAATGTGCCGCCGCGGCGGGTTTCACGCTTCACGCGCTGGACGGCGAACCGCACGCGGCATTGCGCGCCATGCGGCACGCCGCGAAAGTCGAGTTGCAGCCGTATGAACCCTACGCGGCCCTCTGGGTGGGCGGCGACGGCGTCTATGGATGGCGCGTGGTCGATGGTCTCGTGGCCTGCGAAATCCGCTATCCCGCGCTCGAATACCCGGACTTCGTCGATGCTCTGCGCGAGCTTTCAAAGGGCGCGGCGGTGCGATGCGCGCTGCTGTCCGGCGATCTGCAACTGCTTGTGAGCGCGGGATTTTCACTCGCCGATGTGGGCGACGTGCTGGGCTGCCCGGTATTGCCGTTCGAGTGCTCGGCCTTGGCCGATGGCACGCGGCCGCTCGTTCCCGAACTGCTGCACGAGCCGGCATGCGCGGTGGCAGTCGGTCTCGCGTTGCGCGGCGTCATGGAGTGACGCCATGAACGTGAACGCAATCACGCGCGCCCAACTGCGCGCCGAGCGCGGGACCGCATGGATGGGCGGCTTCAATCTGCTGCCTTGGCGGCGGGCTCAGATGCGTCGTGCGCGCCGGCGTTGTCTGCTCGGCTGGGCATGCGCGGCGGCATTGGGCGGCGCAGGGGTAATCGCGCTGGGCGGCTGGCAGCTCTTCGAGCGGATGCGTGTGGACGCGCAACGGGCCGAAACGGAACGCTCGCTTGTGGCGATGGCGGGACCGCTTGCCGAGCACGATCGTCTGGCGCGGCGTATTGCCGGGCAGCGCGAACGCGACGAACGCGCAGTCGCAATGGGCGCATCGCTCGCGCATCTGTTGGACTTTCTTGCCGCATTGAGTCGCGAAGCTTCAGCGGAAGTCGCGGTGCAGCGGCTCGTGCAGCACGACGGCGAAATCGTGGTGACCGGTGAGGCGCGCGATCACGCTGCATCAGCCGAATGGCTGGAGCGGCTACGCGACCTGGAAGGCGTGCGCTCGGTATCGGTGAGCGAGTTGAAGCGCGCGGAGCCTGGGCCGACGCCTCGTGCCGGCACGCAACCGCGCGAGACCGTGCAGTTCACCGCCACGGTGCGATGGGACGATGCGCCCGGCACGCCGGGCGAGGCACAACGTTCGCAGCGACCAGGCGCTACCCACGAGAACGAATTGCGGGGGCGGACATGAGCGGCGTCGGCACGCGGTTTCCGTACGGTCTGGGTGAAGCACGCGCAGGCCATGCGTCATGCACGGGAGCGTGGGCCCGGCCGGAGACCTGGAGCGCATGGCAGCGCTTCGGCGTGGCCGTGCTGGTTGCCGCATTGACGTTCGTAGCCGGCGCGAGAGCGTGGACGAGCGAAGACATGACCGGCATCGACGCGGCGCGCGCTGCGCTTGCCGACGCGCAATTGCGCTTGGACGACGCCCGCGACGGCGTCGCGCATCTGACCGAACTGCGGAGCCTCGCGCGCGGCCTGCCCGACCTGAATGAAGGGGGCAAGCGTGGGTCGTTTGCGGCGGACGCGCGCACGGTCTCGGCGCTCGCGGCGGCAGCGGGCATGGTGCTCTTCGGTCTCGAACCGGGGGCGGAGAGCGGATCGGCGACGGATGCAATGCGTTCCATCAAGCTCTCCGCGCAGGCGGATTTTTCGCAGCTGATGGATTTCCTGCAAGAACTCCAGACCTTGCCAACCCTCGTCACGCCCATCGAATTGACGGTGAAGCGCAATGCCGACTCACTGCATATCGAGGCACAACTGCGTGTCTACGATGGCTTGCGTGCGCCGGAGGCGATGCGCGAGGCAACTCGCGACCGAGCCGCCGACCTGCTTTCGCTCGACCCCGACGAAACGTTCCAGCGCTATCTCGCCGACCCGTTCGCCGTGGATCGTTCCGATGCTGCCGACGACGCGGTGCGTCTCACCGGTCTGCTGCGCGATCGCAGGCGCGCACTGGCACTCGTGGAAACGTCGAATGGCGCATTGGACGTGACTGCGGGCGAAAGTCTTCTCGGCGAGCAGGTGGTCGGCGTGGGCGACACCGGCCTCACGCTTGCGAGCGACAGCGGTACGCGCGAACTCTTATTGCAGGAGGTGGCGCGATGAGGCTACGCGATCGCATTACCGTTGGCGTCTGCTGTGCGTGGCTTGCAGCAGGCGCTGCACACGCCGCGCTGCCACCTCTACCGCAATGGGCGCGAAGCGACGGGCCCGTCGCAACGTACGACGACGTCCCACCGCTGCCTGCCGGCTTCGCGGATGACGTCTACGGCGCGCGAGGCAGGGAGGCTCGCACCGCGACGCGCATGCTCAAGAATCCGTTCGTTTCCGAAGACTCCGGCAGCTTGCCCGGCAGTGCCGATACACAAGACGACGCGACCTATGCCTTCTCCGTCTCTCCGGATCGGCAACTGCCGGAAGACGGTGCGCCCTTCGACGCAGACGCAGATCGGGACAACGCACGTGCTCAACGGTCCGGCATGGCATCACGCGCCGCGGACCGCGAAAGCTTGCAAACCAGCATGCTCGAAGGACCGCCGATTCCGCTGGCCGCCGAACAGCGGCTTTCGACCGGCGGCCCGACCTCCAGCGACGCCGGCCTTCCGCCGGATCGCCCCATCACGCTGGATTTCCGTCATGCCGAACTCGGCGCCGTGCTCCACGCGTTCGCGAAGTTCACCGGGCTCAACATCGTGGCGTCCGACCGTGTGCGCGGTGAAGTGACGTTGCGCTTCGACAATGTCCCGTGGCGGGCCGCGTTCGATACCCTGCTCGACCTTCAGGGGCTCGCCATGGAGCGCCACGGCAACATCGTCTGGGTGGTCCCGGCCGCCGACCTCGCCGCGCGCGAGCGGCGGCGCTTCGAAGCCCATGCCCGCGCCGCGGAACTCGAACCGCTCGTGAGCCGCACCTTCGAATTGCACTACGCCCGCGCCGACGAGCTTCGCCGCCTGTTCACCGGCTCAGGCGCCCAACGCGTGCTCTCGAAGCGCGGCACCGTCATGGCCGACGCCCGCACGAACCTGCTCTTCGTAACGGACCTGCAGGGGCGACTCGATCAGCTTGCCGAACTCGTCCGGCGCCTTGACCAGCCGTCGCGGCAAGTACTGATCGAAGCGCGCATCGTGGAAGGCGAACAAGGTCTGTCGCGCAATCTCGGAGTGAAGCTCGCGATGTCGGCGAGAAACGATGCGCCGTCCACGGGACTGCATGGCGGCACGGAGGGCACGCTGCTGAATCTCGGCGCCTCGGCGCTTTCGGGCTTCGACGCCGCGAATATCGGCATGACGCTGCTCGCGGCGCGTGCAACGCGGCTGCTCGATGTGGAGCTGAGCGCGCTCGAGGCCGAGGGCCGCGGACACGTGGTGTCCAGCCCCCGCGTGGTGACCGCGGACCGGATGAAGGCCATCGTGGAGCAGGGTACGGAACTGCCTTATCAGGCCAAGGTGGGGCAGGGCGTGTCCGGCGTCCAGTTTCGTCGTGCGAGCCTGAAACTGGAGGTCGAACCGCGTATCACGCCCGACGGCCGGGTGATTCTCGACCTCGACGTGGCGAAGGACAGTGTCGGCGAGCAGACCACATCGGGCCCCGCTATCAACACGAAGCACGTGCAGACGCGTGTCGAAGTGGAGGACGGCGGCACGGTTACCATTGGGGGTATCGACGCCACCGACGAGCGCCTCGATGTGACTCGCGTGCCGCTCCTGGGCAAAATACCGGTTTTGGGCGCACTTTTTCGTCACCGTGCGCAGCGCAATCAGCGCAGCGAACTCGTTGTCTTCATTACGCCGCATGTTGTGCAGACGAATTGAGCGGCGGCGCGACGTGCATTTGCGGCCGAAACCCCATACCCGGCTGCCGCCTGCCGCACGGGCGGGACGGGCCTGCCGGCCTTGCCCGCAGGCTCGACAAGGCGGTCGCTTTGCCAGTAAGCTGCGGCACGAACCATACCGGATTGACCAGAGGAAACCGTTGCAACCGCGGGACGCACACGCCAATGTATTTTTCGTAGGGCTCATGGGGGCGGGGAAGACCACCGTGGGCCGGGCGGTGGCGCGCCGTCTGGAGCGGCCTTTCTTCGATTCGGATCATGAAATCGAGGCACGCACCGGGGCCCGCATTCCCCTGATCTTCGAACTGGAAGGCGAAGCGGGCTTCCGCGACCGCGAAGCGCAGGTGATCGCAGACCTCACCAGTCGCGAAAACATCGTGCTGGCCACGGGCGGTGGCGCCGTGTTGCGCCCCGAGAATCGCGAATTGCTCAAGAGCCGCGGCATTGTTGTCTATCTGCGCGCGAATCCGCACGACCTGTGGTTGCGTACCCGCCGCGACAAGAACCGTCCGCTGCTGCAGACCGAAGACCCGAAAGCACGTCTCGAAGCGCTGTACGAAGTGCGCGACCCGCTCTATCGCGAATGCGCCAATTTCGTCATCGAGACAGGGCGGCCTTCCGTCAACGGGCTCGTCAACATGGTGCTGATGCAGCTGGAGATGGCGGGCGTGGCCCGCAGCACTGCGTCATGAGCCCTCGTCATCCATAATGGCCAGCATGATTACAGTTAACGTCGACCTGGGCGAGCGCGCCTATCCCATCCATATCGGGGCCGATCTGCTCGGCCGTACCGAGTTGTTCGCTCCGCACATCGCCGGCGCAGCCGTCACCATCGTCACCAACACGACGGTCGATCCGCTCTACGGCGAGACGTTGCGGCGCGCACTTGCCCCGCTCGGCAAGCAGGTTTCCACCGTGGTGCTGCCCGACGGCGAGGCGCACAAGAACTGGGAAACGCTGAACCAGATCTTCGACGCGCTGCTCGGCGCACGGGCCGACCGCAAGACCACGCTCATCGCGCTGGGCGGCGGCGTGACCGGCGACATGACCGGCTTCGCGGCCGCGTGCTACATGCGTGGCGTGCCGTTCATCCAGGTGCCGACCACGCTGCTTTCGCAGGTGGATTCGTCGGTGGGCGGCAAGACGGGCATTAACCATCCGCTCGGCAAGAACATGATCGGCGCGTTCTACCAGCCGCAGGCCGTGATCGCGGATATCGGGACGCTGCGCACGCTGCCGCAACGCGAACTGGCCGCCGGCGTGGCCGAGGTCATCAAGACCGGTGCCATTGCAGATGCCGCGTTCTTCGAGTGGATCGAAAGCAACGTCGAAGCGCTCAATCGTTGCGAGCCCGAAGCGCTTGCGTATGCGGTGAAGCGGTCGTGCGAAATCAAGGCGTCCGTGGTCGCCGCGGACGAGCGCGAAGGTGGCCTGCGCGCCATTCTCAATTTCGGGCATACGTTCGGCCATGCGATCGAGGCAGGTCTGGGCTACGGCGAGTGGCTGCACGGCGAGGCCGTGGGTTGCGGCATGGTGATGGCGGCTGATCTCTCGGTACGTCTCGGCTATCTCAACGAGGCGTCGCGTCAGCGCATCGTTCGCGTGGTGGAGGCTGCGCATCTGCCCACGCAGGCGCCCTCACTCGGCGAAGCACGCTACATGCAACTGATGCAGGTCGACAAGAAGGCCGAAGCCGGCGCGATCAAATTCATCCTGTTGAAGCGTTTCGGTGAGACGCTGATCACCCGCGCGCCCGATGAGGCCGTTCACGCTACGCTCGCCGCAACGGTAGCCGCCTGATACGTGCGCGGTCCGCCGAAGGCGCGACAGCAAGGCTCGCGACGGCGCGCCAACAACTGGAGGAGCCGGTGAACGAAAGGCGCAGCGACATCCCGGGCGAACAACACGGCCACGCAACGGCTGCTGCGGTGGCCTCTCCCACGGTTGCCGCGCTCGAAGCGCATCTTGCGCCGTACGCGGCCCGTTCATCGCAGTCTCGTGGACGTCATTTCGATGAGCCGCCCCCTTCTGCGCGCACGGAGTTTCAGCGCGACCGGGACCGCATCGTTCACTCCACCGCGTTTCGGCGCCTCGAATACAAGACGCAGGTGTTCGTCAATCACGAGGGCGACCTGTTTCGTACACGGCTCACGCACAGCCTGGAAGTCGCGCAGATTGCGCGGTCCGTGGCGCGCAATCTGCGCGTCAACGAGGATCTCGTCGAAGCCATCTCGCTCGCGCACGACCTCGGCCACACGCCGTTTGGCCACGCCGGCCAGGACGCGCTCAACGAATGCATGCGCGAGCATGGGGGCTTCGAACACAATCTGCAAAGCCTCATCGTGGTCGACGAACTCGAGGAGCACTACGGCGCGTTCAATGGCCTGAACCTGTGCTTCGAAACGCGCGAAGGCATTCTCAAGCATTGCTCGCGCGAAAACGCCCGGCGCCTCGGCGCGCTCGGCGAGCGTTTCCTGCTGGGTCGCCAGCCTTCCATCGAAGCGCAAATCGCCAACGTCGCGGACGAGATCGCCTACAACAATCACGACGTCGACGATGGCCTGCGCTCCGGCCTGCTCTCCATCGACCAGCTTGCCGAGGTCGAACTTTGGCAAACGCATTACGAGGCCGCGCGCCGCGACTATCCGCAGATCGAGGGACGTCGCCTGATTCATGAAACCGTGCGCCGGATCATCAATACGCTGATCGTCGACCTGATCGACACGACGCGCCGCAATCTCGCCCAGCATGCACCCGCGTCGCTCGACGATGTGCGCGCTGCGCCGCCGCTCGTCGCGCACAGCGAGACCGTCGCGGCACAAGCCACGCAATTGAAGCGCTTCCTGTTCGTGAATCTCTACCGTCACTATCGCGTGATGCGCATGGCGAACAAGGCGCGGCGCGTGGTGGTCGGTCTCTTCGACGCGTTCATCGAGGACTCGCGGCTGTTGCCGCCTGCGTATCAGTCGAAGGATCCGGCGCTCCAGCCGCGCCTCGTCGCGCACTACATCGCGGGGATGACTGACCGCTATGCGCTCAAGGAGTATCAGCGGCTCTTCGTGATCGCCGACAACTAAGCGAGGGGCGCGGTTGCACGCCAGCTCGCCAGCGCCTCGCGGCCGTTTCGCATTCGCAGTCTTTCCAATACCGCATCCACCCATGGACGTCTGCCCATGCAAGCTCATCCGATGAAAACATGGCCGTATCCGCACGTGGCTGCCCATCGCGGCGGCGGCACGCTGGCTCCCGAGAACACGCTTGCCGCGCTGGAGACAGGGGCGCGCTTCGGACACCGAATGGTCGAGTTCGACGCGAAGCTTTCCGTCGATAACGTCGTTTTCCTGCTGCATGACGATACGGTCGATCGCACGTCGAACGGCAGCGGCGCGGCCGCGCGCATGCGCTACGACGCGCTCGCGGCGCTGGACGCCGGCGCCTGGTACAACGCAGCTTTCGTGGGTGAACGGATGCCGACGCTCGAGCAGGTGGCCGCGCGCTGCAAGGCGTTGGGGCTCGCCGCGAATGTCGAGATCAAGCCGTGTCCCACCCGCGATGAGGACACAGGTCGCCTCGTCGCGTTCGAAACGGCCCGGCTTTGGGCGGGCGCGGAACCGGCGCCGCTCCTGTCGTCCTTCTCGTTCGATGCGCTCGCTGCCGCTCGCGATGCCGCGCCCACGTTGCCGCGCGGCCTGCTCGTTGAACAACTGCCCGCGGACTGGCGCGCGCAGACAGACGCACTCGGCTGCGTCTCCCTGCACGTGGACCACGAGCAACTCGACGCGCAACGCGTCGCGCAAATCAAGGCGGCGGGCCTCTTCGTGCTGGCCTATACGGTCAACGACCTGCAGCGCGCAAGAGAACTCGTCGCGTGGGGCGTGGACACGGTCTGTACCGACCGCATCGACCTGATCGCGCCGGACTCGCTGGGCGGCTGAACCGAGGCCGCTCCAGGTGTGGTCGCCCCTCGGCCCGCACGCCGGCGGGCATGTCCCGCCTTATCGCGACCGGGCGAGAACCGCGCCCAGAATCAGCGCCACGCCGCCCACGATCGCAAGCGACTGCCACGGATTCTCGCGGACGTAGTCCTGCGCCTGCTCGAGCGCGTCGCCGGCGCGGTCGCGCACTGCGGCGCGTGTTTCATCGAGCCGGGAGCGCGCGGCGTCCAGCCGCTTGCGCATGTCGGCGCGCAGCGTCACGGCGTCGGCCTGCGTGCCGTCGGCGAGTGTGGTTTCCAGTTCGGCGAGCAACGCGCGCAGTTCGCCGGCCACGTCTTCGGCCGCGTGGCGCGTGTGCCGCGCGATACGGCGCGCGTGGCGGCCGGTGGTGTTCCAGGATTCTCCGATGGCGTCCCGAGTGTTGGGAAATGCAGTCATGATCGCTCCGTCGATGAAGAATGAAGGGGGTGTCCCGCGCGCCTTGCGTGGAATATTCGCGGGAAGCCCGGTATCACGCAACTTGGATGCCCGCGATACCGCTGCAGCGCAACACGCCGCGTCGCGCCTGCCATCAGGGCGTTGCGGGGCGGGTGTAGACGATTGCGGACACTGTCGGAATTACAACCCGTTACGGGGTCAGCACATTTGATCAGGCAGGCATAGAATCGAAAAACGCCGCCACGGAACCGGCGAGGTTCCGTGGCGGCGTTCAGGTGAAAGCGAAGAATGTGCGAAGGTCCGGCGGGCCGCTGAATTGCGTCCCTTCGTCGGTGCCGATGCTTTAGAACGCGTAGCCGACCTTGACGTAAGTAACGATCGGGTTCAGCTTGATCTTCGTTTCGGACGTCGCGTTGAGCGTACCCACCGGTGTCGAGCGAGCCGTGTTGAGGGTAGCCTTTACGCTGACCGGAATGTACGAGATGGAGAGGCCGGCGAACCAGTGTTTGGTGAACGCGTAGTTGAAGCCGAGATTAAATACCGGCGACCAGGAACGATCCGTCGACACGCTGGTCGGACCGTTCAGTACGCCCTGCTCGAACTGGCCGTTGGTGATCTTGGCGTCGGTGAACCAGACGCGCGTCACGCCAAGACCCACATATGGCCGGAACTTCGCCTGGGCGTCGTTGAAGTTGTATTTGAAGAGAAGGGCGGGGCTCCACAGTTTTGCCGAACCGAGCTTGCCAAACTGTTCGAAGGTGCCTTTGCCGTTCAGGTCGAATTTGGGCGGAATGCCGAGTTCCAACTCCGTCGAGATGTGGTCGGTGATGTAGTAACCGAAGCTCAAACCGATCGTGTCGGAATCGTCAATGCCGGCACCGGTGTTCGGAATCGTGATGTTGACGGGTGACCCGCCGACGTTGGTGACTTTGAGTGGATCGCTGCTGTCTTGGGGCATGAAATGAAACCACCCCGTCGTAACGTAAAACGTATTGGCCGTCTGCGCGTGCGCTGCGGTCATGCAGGCGAGCGCCGCCATCCCCGTCAAGGCCTGTTTTAATTTCATTTGTGCTCCTCCATAAAAGGCGTGCTCATTATGACCAGAACGTTTCAAACAGACCATATGGCACGGTTAGAGCTTTCTCCCTAAGCGCTGCGGGGTTTCCGCGCGAGCCGCGCCACGCCGAAGGCCGCGCGGCGGCCGTTGCGCGGACCCGCGGGTATTTACTAACGCCACTATTGGAAAATCCAGCATGGCACGGCTTGCACGTCTTTATGTCCCAGACCAGCCTCAGCACGTGATCCTGCGCGGACTCGACCAGCAGCCCGCTTTCGTCGACGACCAGGACTACGAGCTGTTCATCGATTGCCTGAAGGCGGCGGCGCGCGATCATCATCTCGCCGTGCACGCCTGGGCGCTCATGCCGGGTGCGGTGCAACTGCTTGTGACACCGTCCGACGAAGCGAGCCTGCCCAAAGCGATGCAGGCCGTGGGCCGCCGCTACGTGGCTCACTTCAATCGCCGCTACTCGCGGCGTGGCACGTTGTGGGAGGGCCGCTATCGCGCAACGGTGATCGAGGGCGAGCGGTACTTCCTGCTCGCGAGCCGCGTGGTGGAACTCTCGCCGGTGCGTAACAAGCTCGTGGCAGCGCCCGAGGATTACCGCTGGTCGAGCTATCGCCATCACATCGGGCTGACGGTCGACAGCCTCATCACCGACCATCCGCTCTACTGGTCGCTTGGCAATACGCCGTTCGAACGGCAGCGGGCCTACCGCGAACTGTGCGAGCAGCCGCTCGACGAACGCGAAGCGAATCAACTGCTTCAGGCCACGCTGAAGGGTTGGGTGCTGGGCGGCGAGTCGTATCGCGAATGGGCGTCGCGTACGGCGAACCGGCGCGTGTCGCCGCTACCGCGCGGGCGTCCACGCAAGGTTCGGGAGACGCCGCAGACGCAATAGCGGCGGGCCGGCGCGCATCCGGAAGACGGCATCGGAAGATGCCGTTTCTTTTGCCCTGTTTTGATATGGAACCAATTAAAACGGCAGAAAATGCACCAATACGATAATTGGTTCCATATCATCACATTTTGTTTGCTATTTCATTGATTCGTCGCGTATATTCCGAATTCCGGCGATTCCTGGGCGCACGACGCGGGAAATCCGCTCCCCAGCGCGGCCCTCACTCGGGCGTCAGCGTTCAGCGGGAACAAGAACATGGTTTCAACGGCTGGTACGTCTGCGTACCGGCCCTCTTTCAGACGGTGTCCCCATGAACGACCACCACGAGCACCCGGGTGCCCTGCGCCCCGCCGCCCAGGGTCTGTACGACCCGCAGAACGAGCACGACGCGTGCGGCGTCGGTTTTGTTGCGCACATCAAGGGCAAGAAAAGCCACGAGATCATTCAGCAAGGTCTGAAGATTCTCGAGAACCTCGATCACCGGGGCGCCGTGGGCGCGGACCCGCTGATGGGCGACGGCGCCGGCATCCTGATCCAGATTCCGGATGGCTTCTACCGCGAAGAGATGGCGAAGCAGGGCGTGACGCTGCCGCCCGCGGGCGAATACGGCGTCGGCATGATCTTCCTGCCGAAGGAGCACGCTTCGCGCCTCGCCTGCGAACAGGAACTGGAGCGCACGGTGAAGGCCGAAGGCCAGGTGGTGCTGGGCTGGCGCGACGTGCCGGTCGACCACGCCATGCCCATCTCGCCGAACGTCAAGGCGACCGAGCCGGTGATCCGCCAGATCTTCATCGGCCGCGGCAAGGACATCATGGTCACGGACGCGCTCGAGCGGAAGCTGTACATCATCCGCAAGACCGCGAGCCACCGCATTCAGGCGCTCAAGCTCAAGCACGGCAAGGAATATTTCGTGCCGTCGTGCTCGGCGCGCACGGTGGTCTACAAGGGGCTGCTGCTCGCGGGCCAGGTGGGCGTGTACTACCGCGACCTGCAGGACGAGCGTGTCGTGTCGGCGCTCGCACTGGTGCACCAGCGCTTCTCGACCAACACGTTCCCCGCCTGGGAACTCGCCCACCCGTACCGCATGATTGCCCACAACGGCGAAATCAACACGGTGAAGGGCAACGTCAACTGGCTCAACGCCCGCACGGGCGCCATTGCCAGCCACGTGCTGGGCGACGACCTGCCGAAGCTCTGGCCGCTGATCTATCCCGGTCAGTCGGATACGGCGTCGTTCGACAACTGCCTCGAGCTGCTCGTGATGGCGGGCTACCCGCTCGTGCACGCGGTCATGATGATGATTCCGGAGGCGTGGGAACAGCACACGCTCATGGACGACAACCGCCGCGCGTTCTACGAGTACCACGCCGCCATGATGGAGCCGTGGGACGGCCCCGCCGCCATCGCGTTCACGGACGGCCGCCAGATTGGCGCGACGCTCGACCGTAACGGCCTGCGTCCGGCCCGCTACATCATCACGGACGACGACCTCGTCATCATGGCGTCCGAATCGGGTGTGCTGCCCATTCCCGAATCGAAGATCGTCAAGAAGTGGCGCCTGCAGCCGGGCAAGATGTTCCTGATCGACATGGAACACGGCCGCATCATCGACGACAAGGAACTCAAGGACAACCTCGCCAACGCCAAGCCGTACAAGAGCTGGATCGACGCCGTGCGCATCAAGCTCGACGAGATCGAGCCGAAGGCCGAGGAAGTCGCCACGGAACGCCGCGAGGCCGCCGCGCTGCTGGACCGCCAGCAGGCGTTCGGCTACACGCAGGAAGACCTCAAGTTCCTGATGGCGCCCATGGCCCAGGCCGGCGAGGAGGCCATCGGCTCGATGGGCAACGACTCGCCGCTCGCGGTCATGTCGAACAAGAACAAGACGCTCTACCACTACTTCAAGCAGTTGTTCGCCCAGGTCACGAACCCGCCGATCGACCCGATCCGCGAAAACCTGGTGATGTCGCTCGTCTCGTTCATCGGCCCGAAGCCGAACCTGCTCGACACGAACAACATCAACCCGCCGATGCGTCTCGAAGTCTCGCAGCCCGTGCTCGACTTCAAGGACATCGCGAAGATCCGCGCCATCGATCAGTACACGGGCGGCAAGTTCAGCTCGTACGAACTGAACATCTGCTATCCGGTGTCGTGGGGCAAGGAAGGCATCGAGGCGCGGCTCGCGTCGCTGTGCGCCGAAGCCGTGGACGCGGTGCGCTCGGGCTACAACATCCTGATCGTCTCCGACCGCAAGACGGACCGCGACAACGTCGCCATTCCGGCGCTGCTCGCCACGTCGGCCATCCACACGCACCTCGTGCAGCAAGGTCTGCGCACGAGCACGGGCCTCGTGGTCGAAACGGGCTCTGCGCGTGAGGTGCACCACTTCGCGCTGCTCGCGGGCTACGGCGCGGAAGCCGTGCATCCGTACCTCGCGATGGAAACGCTCGCGCAGCTCGCTTCGGGCTTCAAGGGCGACCTGTCGCCGGAAAAGGCGGTCTACAACTTCACGAAGGCGATCGGCAAGGGCCTGCAGAAGGTCATGTCGAAGATGGGCATCTCGACGTACATGTCGTACACGGGTGCGCAGATTTTCGAAGCCGTGGGCCTCGCTGAAGACCTCGTGCAGAAGTATTTCAAGGGCACGGCGTCGAAGGTGAACGGCATCGGCCTTTTCGAAGTGGCCGAAGAAGCCATTCGCCTGCATCGCGACGCCTTCGGTGAAAACCAGGTGCTCGCCACCATGCTCGACGCGGGCGGCGAGTACGCGTATCGCGTGCGCGGCGAAGACCACATGTGGACGCCGGACGCCATCGCGAAGCTCCAGCATTCCACGCGCAGCAACTCCTACCAGACGTACAAGGAGTACGCGAACCTGATCAACGACCAGACCCGCCGTCACATGACGTTCCGCGGCCTGTTCGAGTTCAAGGTGCATCCGGCGCGCGCCATTTCGCTCGACGAAGTGGAGTCCGCGAAGGAAATCGTGAAGCGCTTTGCGACGGGCGCGATGTCGCTCGGTTCGATCAGTACCGAAGCGCACGCCACGCTCGCCGTCGCGATGAACCGCATTGGCGGCAAGTCGAACACGGGCGAGGGCGGCGAGGACGAAAACCGCTATCGCAACGAACTGCGCGGCATTCCGATCAAGAACGGCGACACGCTGGCTTCGGTGATCGGCAAGGAAATCGTGCGCGATATTGCGCTCAAGGACGGCGACTCGCTGCGCTCGAAGATCAAGCAGGTAGCCTCGGGACGCTTCGGCGTGACGGCCGAGTACCTCGTCTCGGCGGACCAGATCCAGATCAAGATGGCGCAGGGCGCGAAGCCCGGCGAAGGCGGTCAGCTGCCGGGCCACAAGGTGTCCGAGTACATCGGCAAGCTGCGTTACTCGGTGCCGGGCGTCGGTCTCATTTCGCCGCCGCCGCACCACGACATCTACTCGATCGAAGACCTGGCGCAGCTGATTCACGACCTCAAGAACGTGAATCCGTCGGCCAGCATTTCGGTCAAGCTGGTGTCGGAAAGCGGTGTCGGCACGGTGGCCGCGGGCGTCGCCAAGGCGAAGTCCGATCACGTCGTGATCGCGGGCCATGACGGCGGCACGGGCGCCTCGCCGCTCTCGTCGATCAAGCACGCCGGCACGCCGTGGGAACTGGGCCTTGCCGAAACGCAACAGACGCTCGTGCTCAACCGCCTGCGCGGCCGCATCCGCGTGCAGGCCGATGGCCAGATGAAGACGGGCCGCGACGTGGTGATCGGCGCGCTGCTGGGCGCCGACGAGTTCGGCTTTGCCACGGCGCCGCTCGTCGTGGAAGGCTGCATCATGATGCGCAAGTGCCACCTGAACACCTGCCCGGTGGGCGTGGCGACGCAGGACCCGGTGCTGCGCGCGAAGTTCCAGGGCCAGCCGGAACACGTGGTGAACTACTTCTTCTTCGTGGCCGAGGAAGTGCGCGAAATCATGGCGCAACTCGGCATCCGCAAGTTCGACGACCTGATCGGCCGCGCGGATCTGCTCGACATGAAGAAGGGCATCGAGCACTGGAAGGCGAAGGGTCTCGACTTCACGAACGTGTTCTACCAGCCAGTCGTGCCGGAAGAGGTGGCGCGCCGCCATCTGGAGTCGCAGGATCACGGCCTGGACCGCGCGCTCGACCACACGTTGATCGAGAAGGCAAAGGCCGCTGTCGAGCGCGGCGAGCACGTCTCGTTCATCCAGCCTGTGCGTAACGTGAACCGCACGGTGGGCGCCATGCTCTCGGGCGTGGTGGCGAAGAAGTACGGCCACGACGGCCTGCCCGACGACGCCATCCACATCCAGCTGAAGGGCACGGCGGGCCAGAGCTTCGGCGCGTTCCTCGCGAAGGGCGTCACGCTCGACCTCGTCGGCGACGGCAACGACTACGTCGGCAAGGGGCTTTCCGGCGGACGCATCATCATCCGTCCGACCAACGACTTCCGCGGCAAGTCGGAAGAAAACATCATCTGCGGCAACACGGTGATGTACGGCGCACTGGAAGGCGAAGCGTTCTTCCGCGGCGTGGCCGGCGAGCGCTTCTGCGTGCGTAACTCCGGCGCCACGGCGGTGGTGGAAGGCACGGGCGACCACGGCTGCGAGTACATGACGGGCGGCACGGTGGTCGTGCTCGGCGAGACGGGCCGTAACTTCGCGGCCGGCATGTCGGGCGGCGTGGCCTACGTCTACGACCCCGAAGGCACCTTCGGCCCGAAGTGCAACAAGTCGATGGTCGCGCTCGAACCGGTGCTGCAGCAAGCCGAGCAGGAGCACACCGTGGACCGCGCGCTGTGGCACGCGGGCCAGACGGACGAGGCGCTGCTCAAGGGGCTGATCGAGCGTCACTTCCAGTTCACCGGCTCGCCGCGTGCGAAGGCGCTGCTGGAAAACTGGGACGCGGCGCGGCGCCAGTTCGTGAAGGTATTCCCGACCGAATACCGGCGCGCGCTGGGCGAGATCGGCGCGAAGAAGGCGAGCAAGGAAGTTCTGGCCGCATAACTTCGCAGCGTTAGCCCGACACGATCGACGAGGCGTGTGCCCCGTACGCGAGAGCGTGCGCGGCACACGCCGATCCCCCACCGAATACATGGATAGACGAGAGCCACATGGGTAAGGCAACCGGTTTTCTCGAATTCGAACGCCGTCACGAGGCGTACGAAGCACCGCTTACGCGGGTGAAGCACTACAAGGAATTTGTCGCGGCCCTCACCGACGAGGACGCGAAGGTCCAGGGTGCGCGCTGCATGGACTGCGGCATTCCGTTCTGCAACAACGGCTGCCCGGTCAACAACATCATTCCGGACTTCAACGACCTGGTGTTCCGCCAGGACTGGAAGAGCGCGATCGAAGTGCTCCATTCCACGAACAATTTCCCGGAGTTCACGGGCCGCATCTGCCCGGCGCCGTGCGAAGCGGCGTGCACGCTCGGCATCAATAACGACCCGGTCGGCATCAAGTCGATCGAGCACGCGATCATCGACAAAGCATGGGCCGAAGGCTGGGTGGCGCCGCAGCCGCCGAAGCACAAGACCGGCAAGAAGGTGGCCGTGGTGGGCTCCGGCCCCGCGGGTCTCGCCGCTGCACAGCAACTGGCGCGCGCGGGCCACGACGTGACCGTGTTCGAGAAGAACGACCGCGTTGGCGGCCTGCTGCGTTACGGCATTCCCGACTTCAAGCTGGAGAAGTGGCTGATCGACCGCCGCATGCGCCAGATGGAAGCCGAAGGCGTGACGTTCCGCACCAACGTGTTCATCGGCAAAGACGCGCTGCCGGCCCACATCGGCAACACGGCGAAAGAAACGCTTGCGCCCGAGGACCTCAAGGAGCAGTTCGACGCCGTCGTGCTGGCTGGCGGTTCCGAAACGCCGCGCGACCTGCCGGTGCCGGGCCGCGAACTCGCGGGCATTCACTTCGCGATGGAATTCCTGCCGCAGCAGAACAAGGTCAATGCCGGCGACAAGGTAGCTGACCAGCTGCTCGCGAAGGGCAAGCATGTCGTGGTGATCGGTGGCGGCGATACGGGCTCGGACTGCGTCGGTACCTCGAACCGTCACGGGGCCAAGAGCGTCGCGCAGTTCGAACTGCTGCCGCAGCCGCCCGAGGAAGAGAACAAGCCGCTCGTGTGGCCGTACTGGCCGGTCAAGCTGCGCACGTCGTCGTCGCACGAAGAGGGTTGCGAGCGCGACTGGTCAGTGGCCACGAAGCGCTTCGAAGGCAAGAACGGCAAGGTGGAGAAGCTGATCGCCGCGCGCGTGGAGTGGAAGGACGGCAAGATGCAGGAAGTGCCGGGTTCCGAGTTCGAGATGAAGGCCGACCTCGTGCTGCTCGCGATGGGCTTCACGCAGCCGGTGTCGCCGGTGCTCGAAGCGTTCGGCGTGGACAAGGACCCGCGCGGCAACGTGCGCGCGGCGACCGAAGGCGACAAGTCGTACTACACGTCGGTGGACAAGGTGTTCACCGCTGGCGACATGCGGCGCGGCCAGTCGCTCGTCGTGTGGGCGATTCGCGAAGGCCGGCAGTGTGCGCGGTCGGTGGACGCCTACCTGATGGGCAGCTCCAGCCTGCCGCGATAAGCCTCTGCGCTCATGGGCGCCGGCTTCGTGCGGGCGCCCTGCGAACAGACTGCAAGAGGAGATTCGCAGGACCAGGTGGAGACGACGATGCAGTAACGAAAAGCCGGGCGCCCCGAAAGGGCGACCCGGTTTTTTTTCGTTTGTTGCCTTCCGCTTATTGCCTTCTTTCCGCGCCAGCCTCGCACACGGCGTTGCGGATAAGATCACGCTGTGTACGGACAGCCGGTCGCCGACAATGCTCGATCACGACACCCGCGCCCCCGAAGGGTGGCAACGCTGCTTCATCGCGCTCTCGCCCGATGCGGCCACGCGCGAGGCGCTGGCTGCGGTGCCCGTACCGCCGGACTCGCGACGCGTGCCCGACGGGCAGCTTCATCTCACGGTGACGTTCATCGGTGCGCTTCGGGCAGACACGGCCGACGCGCTCGCCGCCGCCTTGCACGCAAGCGCTGCGCCGCTTGCGCCGGCTGCGTTCGAACGCATCGAGTGCTGGCCGGGCACAGCGCATCCGCGATTGCTGGTGGCTACGCTGGCAATGTCCGATGACTTCGTGGCGCTCGACTGGCGCGTGCGCTCGCTGATGATCGAACTGGGCTTGCCCGTGGATGCACGGGCCTTTCGGCCGCACATCACGCTCGCGCGCTTCGCACGGGGTGTGACTGCCGCGACGATTCCCGCCGACGCTCGCCTGCCGCCGTTCGCGCGCTTCGAATCGCTAATGCTGTATTCGAGCACGCTTGCGCGGCAAGGCGCGCGGTATCAGGCGCTGGCGAGCGTGGCGGTCACGTGAGCGGCATGGCCGCATTTACGCGGCCGCCTGCTCCAGCGCCCGTTCGATGATGAGCGTCTCGTCATGGAATTGCGCCAGCGACTCGCGGTGCGCCACGCTCACGATCGCGGCGTTCGGCAGCCGCTCGTTCATCACGCGATACACGTGCGCTTCGTTTTCGGTGTCGAGCGCACTCGTCGCTTCGTCGAGGAACACGTAGTCGGGCTTGTGCAGCAGCACGCGCGCCGCCGCAAGCCGCTGCTGTTCGCCGGGCGAGAGCACGCGCGTCCAGTGAGCCGATTCGTGCAGCCGGTCCACGTAGTCTTCCAACCGGCACTGGCGCAGCGCGTCGCGGCAGTCGTCGTCGCTGAACGTGTCGCTCGTGGCGGGGTAGGCAAGCGCCGCCTTCAGCGTGCCGATGGGCAGATAGCTTTGCTGCGGGATGAACATCATGCGAGCGCCCACGGGCGCGTCGATCGAGCCGCTGCCGAACGGCCAGAGGCCCGCCAGCGCGCGCAGCAGCGTGCTCTTGCCGGAGCCAGACGGGCCGCGCACGAGCCAGCGCGAAGCGGGCTTGATGGCGACGTCTCGCACGTGCGCGAGCGTTTCGCCGTTGGGCAGGGCGAGCGTGAGGCCGCGCGTGACGAGCTGGCTTTCGTCGACGTAATGGAGGTTGATGCCGCCGTGCTCGGTGGCCGGCAATACGGATTCCTTGAGATGCGGCTGGTGCATCACGCGCTTGAATTCGCGAAGACGATTGACGGTGGCGCGCCACTCCACCAGGGTGCCGTAACTATTGACGAACCATGACAGCGAGTCGCTCACGGAGCCGAAGGCACCGGCAATCTGCATCAGCGTGCCGAAGCTGATTGCGCCTCCGAAATAACGCGGCGACGCCACGACGATCGGGAAGATATTCGCAATCTGGCCATAGAAGTTGACGACGAAGGAGTACCGCTTCGTGTACTTCATCACGCGCCACCAGTTGTCGCGAATGCGGCTGAAGAGGTCCTTCGCGCTGGCTTCTTCGGTGCGCATGCCGTCGTAGAAGGCGATCTGCTCTGCGTTCTCGCGCAGGCGGATCAGGCCGAAACGGAAGTCGGCTTCAACGCGCTGTTGCTGGTAGTTGATCGACACCAGCGGATGCCCCACCTTGTGCGTGAGGATCGAACCCACTACGGCGTACGCGATGGCGGCCCACAGCATGTAGCCGGGAATCTGCACCGGTGTGCCGCCCAGCATCACCGTCAACGCGCCCGCGGTGCTCCAGAGCACGATCGAGAACCACACGAGGGTGGCGATGGTGGAGATCAGATCGAGGGTGAGGGCAAGCGTCGTGGTCGCGAACGAATCGAGGTCGACGGCGATACGCTGGTCGGGGTTGTCGGTGAGACGGTCACGCTCGATGCGGTAGAACGTGCCTTCACCCAGCCACTCCTGCAGATACTTCGTGGTGAGCCATTGGCGCCAGCGAAAGCCGAGCATCTGGCGCAGATAACGCGTGTACACCGCGATGATGATGAACGCGAACGCGAGGCCGGTGAAGATCAGCATCAGGTGCGGGAATTCATGCACGTTCTTGCTTTGCAGCGCGTTGTAGAAATCGCGGTTCCAGTTGTTCAACCATGCATTGATGCCCACGAGCAGCAGGTTCATCACGATGATCGCGATCAGCAGACCCCAGGCGATCTTGCGTTCCTCGGACACCCAGTAGGGCTTGATGAGGCTCCACGCCGAGACGCGGTCGGTCTGGCTGGACGTAGGGCTGGAGGTGGGATTGGTCATGAGCTTCCTGATATCGGATTGAGATGCCGGCCCAACGGCGGGTTTGCGGATCCTGACACGGCGCGGGCGGTGAGGGCATTCCCCGCGCGCGGTGACCTGGCGGATTCTGGCCGGCACCGCTTAAACACGCCTTAATCGGGTCCACGGCATTGTGCCAGAGCCCGCCGCGCGCTCCCTATTCGGCGGCCCTGCCGCGCGCCCTGCGGCGTCCTGCCTCGTTTGCGGCGGTTCTGTCTTTTATGGTCTAATGGCCGCTGACGAAACAGGGGTGCTTCGCGCCGGCCGGCAGCACGCGGCGGCCAGCGACGAGGCTGAGAGAGACCCTTCGCACCCGATCCGGGTAATACCGGCGCGGGAAGTTTCGGGAAAGTCCCGCTGGATGCCCATGCGTCCAGTCTCCCGCCGGGCGGCGCTCCTTCATCACATATCGGAGTGCGTCCGGCCGGCCTCGCCAGCCGGTTTCGTCCTTGTGTACGTGTGCAGCCTGCCGTACGGAAAGGATACGATGACCGCTCATTCTCCAGTTCTTTGCTTTCACCGGCGCGTTTGTCGCGCTGCTGCGCTTATGGTCACGCAACGCGCGTCGCTTGGAGCGCGCTCATGAACGCCGCTGTCCGACCGGATTTCGCCGTGGTCGGCGGCGGGCTCTGTGGCCGCCTCGTCGCGTGGCAGCTTGCCGGCGCGGGACATCGCGTGGCGCTTTACGATCGCGGTGACGCCGACGGCAGCAGCTCGGCCGCGTGGGTGGCTGCCGCCATGCTCGCGCCGCTTGCGGAGGCCGCCGTCGCCGAAGTGCTCATTACCGAACTCGGCGTGGCTTCGCTGGAAAGCTGGCCGCGCATCCTGGCCGAATTGCCCGAACCCGTTTTCTTGCAGCGCAACGGGACGCTCGTCGTCTGGCACCATGCCGACCGCGCCGAGGCGCCGCTGTTCGAGCGGCGCGTTCGCGCCAATGCGCCGGCGGGGCTCGTCGAAGGCGGGTTCGTCTCGCTGGCGGGCGCCGAGGTAGGCGACGCGGAACCGGCGCTCGCTGGCCGTTTCGCGAAAGGATGGCTGCTGCCCAACGAAGGTCAGCTCGACAACCGCCAGGCCTTGCGTGCACTCGCGGCCGGGCTCGCCCAGCGTAAGGTCGATACGCATTGGAACAGCGCGGTCGAGGGCACGGCGTATCCCGACGCACGTGTCGTGATCGACTGCCGCGGGTTGGGCGGCAAGCCGGTCTGGCCCACGCTGCGCGGCATTCGCGGCGAAGTGGCGCGCGTGCACGCGCCGGGCATTTCGCTTACGCGGCCCGTGCGGCTGCTGCATCCGCGCTATCCGATCTATATCGCGCCCAAGCAGGACGACGTGTACGTGATCGGCGCGACGGAGATCGAAGGCGAAGACATGTCGCCCGTCAGCGTGCGCTCGGCGCTGGAACTGCTGAGCGCGGCGTTTTCGGTGCATCCCGCCTTCGGCGAGGCACGCATTCTCGAACTGAACTCGCAATGCCGTCCGACCTTGCCCGACCACCGGCCCGCGCTCGTCTGGGACGGCGCACGCACTTTGCGCGTCAACGGCCTGTATCGGCACGGCTACATGATTGCGCCGGAAGTGGCCAACGCAGCAGCGCGCTTCGCACAGACGCTGCTTGAGGGCAGCATCGCGGATGCCGATGCGTTCGCGCAGTGGCGCAGCGACGCCCGCTGGTCCAGCCTTTTTCATCTCGAGCACGCCGAGGAGCCGGTCTGAACGCGATCGAGCCCGCGTGAGCGAACCGACAGAACGCGAACCATGGATATACACGTGAACCAGAAGCCTTTTTCGTTGCCCGACGGCGCGACCGTTGCCGACGCGCTCGCCGCGTTCGGCGCGCGTCCGCCGTTTGCGGTGGCGCTGAACGGCGATTTCGTCGCGCGCACGCAGCATGCGGCGCGAGCGCTCCAGCCCGGCGACCGGCTGGATGTCGTTACCCCTGTCGCGGGCGGCTGAGCGGCGCCGCACCTTCGCCGTCATCTGCAAAGGATTGTCTGCCATGACCACCTCCATTCCCGCCGACGCGCTCACGCTCTACGGCGAAACCCTCGCGAGCCGCGTGTTGCTCGGCACGTCGCGTTACCCGTCGCTGCAATCGCTGTCGCGCTCCATCGAGGCCGCGCGCCCCGGCATGGTGACCGTCGCGCTGCGCCGGCAAATGACCGAAGGCGGCGCGGAAGCCGGCTTCTTCGATTTGCTCAAGCGCCATGCCGTGCCGCTTCTGCCGAACACGGCCGGTTGCCAGACGGTGGCCGAGGCGGTGACGACCGCGCACATGGCGCGCGAAGTGTTCGAAACCGACTGGATCAAGCTCGAGCTGATCGGCGACGACTACACGCTGCAGCCGGACCCGGTCGGGCTGATCGAAGCGGCCGCCCGGCTCGTGAAGGACGGCTTCAAGGTGCTGCCGTACTGCACCGAAGATCTCGTGATCGGCCGGCGTCTGCTCGACGCGGGCTGTGAGGCGCTGATGCCGTGGGGCGCGCCCATCGGCACCGGCAAAGGCGTGATGAATCCGTACGCGATGCGCGTGCTGCGCGAGCGGCTGCCCGATGTACCGCTCATCGTCGATGCGGGGCTCGGCGTGCCGTCGCACGCGTGCCAGGTGATGGAGTGGGGCTTCGACGGCGTGCTGCTGAACACGGCCGTGTCGCAGGCGACGCATCCGGAGGCGATGGCGCGCGCCTTCGCGCTCGGCGTGGAAGCCGGACGCGAGGCCTACCTTGCTGGGCCGATGGCCGAGCGGCAGATGGCGCAGGCGAGCACGCCCGTGGTGGGCATGCCGTTCTGGCATCAGGATGGGAGTGCAGCATGACCGAAAGATTGCCCTTGCCGGCGCGCGAGCTGTTCTGGCCGCCCGCCGATGAATTGACCGAGGCCGTCGAGCGCATCCGCGCCCGTCTTGGCGACTGGCCGCCCACGCACGCGCCCTGGCGCGTCTGCCTGACGGCTCCGGACGAGCCGAACGGCGGCGACCTGATCGCCGTGTCGAATGCATCGCACGCGGGCGAACACCTCGCGAGCTGGCTCGTGCGCGGCGCCGGCGTGATCGAAGCAGCGGAAGGACGCGCCACGTTGCATCTGGGCGGCGAGCGCTATGCGCTCGAAGGCCACCTCGCCGAAGACTGGATCCCCGCGCTCGCAGCGTTCCTCGATTGCGGCTTCGATCCCCACGATGCGCTGACGCTTGCAATGGCCTGGCGCGACGGCGACGAACGGACCGCAGCCGACGCTTGGCCGAAGGACCTCGCGCGCTTTCCACGCGTGACCGGATTGCCTGCTGCGCCGGCGCAACCGTTCCCCGCGTGTCCCGCGCGCCTGGGGCTCTATCCCGTGCTGCCCACGGCCGACTGGGTGGAGCGCGTGCTCGACTACGGTGTGAAGACCGTGCAACTGAGGCTCAAGCAGGCCGAGCCAGACGTGCTGAAGGCGGAGATTGCGCGCTGTGTGGCGGCCGGCCGCCGGCACGACGCGCAGGTATTCATCAACGATCACTGGCGCGAAGCGATCGAGGCGGGCGCGTACGGCGTGCATCTCGGCCAGGAAGACCTGCGCGTGGCCGACTTCGATGCAATCGCCGCGGCTGGACTGCGGCTCGGGCTCTCGACGCACAGCTATTACGAGATGCTCACGGCGCTGCACTTCCGGCCCAGCTACATCGCGCTCGGTGCGGTGTTTCCCACCACCACGAAGGTCATGCCCACGGCGCCGCAAGGGCTCGTGCGGCTTGGGCGGTATGTCCAGTTGCTGGGTGGAGTGGTGCCGCTCGTGGCGATTGGTGGCATCAGTGGCGATTTGCTGCCTGAGGTTCTTGCGACGGGCGTGGGCTCTGCGGCGGTCGTGCGTGCCGTGACGGAGGCCGCCGACCCTGCGGCCGCGGTTGCTGCATTGCAGCGGGAGTTTACGCAATAATCGTCCGACCAGACATCTGGCCTTAACCTCTCGATGTTTAGATTTGGTTAAGCGGGCGGGGCACGTCGCGGCAGCAACTTCATGATGGCCCTATAATTCGGCCTTCGTGTAAAAGGATTGTCAGCCCACGTGCCTTCTTCTTCTGAGACCCTTCTCGAGCTTCGCGACGTCGATTTCGGTTACGGCGACCGGCTCGTCCTCTCCGGACTGAACATGCGCTTCGCGCGTGGCCAGGTGGTAGCGGTCATGGGCGGCTCGGGCGGCGGCAAGACCACGGTGCTGCGGCTCATCGGCGGCCTCGTGCGCGCCCAGCGCGGCCAGGTGCTGTTTCACGGAGAGGACGTCGGCGCGCAGACGCGCGAAGGCCTCTACGCGTTGCGGCGCAAGATGGGCATGTTGTTCCAGTTCGGCGCGCTGTTCACCGATATGTCGGTGTTCGAGAACGTCGCGTTCGCGCTGCGCGAGCACACCGACCTGCCCGAAGAACTGATCCGCGACCTCGTGCTGATGAAGCTGAACGCAGTGGGCCTGCGCGGCGCGCGTGACCTCGCACCGTCCGAGGTGTCGGGCGGCATGGCGCGGCGCGTGGCGCTTGCCCGCGCCATCGCGCTCGACCCCGAACTCATGATGTACGACGAACCGTTCGCCGGCCTCGACCCGATTTCGCTCGGCATCACGGCGAATCTGATCCGCACGCTTAACCACGCGCTCGGCGCGACCTCGATTCTCGTCACGCACGACGTGCCGGAGTCGTTCGCGATTGCCGACTACGTCTACTTCCTCGCGAACGGCCGGGTGCATGCGGAAGGCACGCCCGATCAACTGCGCGCATCGAGCGACCCCACCGTTCGCCAGTTCATCGACGGCGCGCCGGACGGCCCGTTCCGCTTTCATTACCCCGCCGCCAGCCTCGGTGCGGATTTCGGCATGGGCGGGGGGAGCGCATGATCAGTCTGATCGGAAGCCGCGTCATCGCGGGGCTCGTGCGCGCCGGTTACGGCACGAGGCTCTTCCTGCGCCTGCTGCTCGAGTTCTTCCCGTTGCTGCGGCGTCCGCGCCTCGTGACGAAGCAGATTCATTTCGTCGGCAACTACTCGATCGTGATCATCGCGGTATCGGGCCTGTTCGTCGGCTTCGTGCTCGGTCTGCAGGGCTACTACACGTTGAATCGCTACGGCTCCGAGCAGGCGCTCGGTCTGCTCGTCGCGCTTTCGCTCGTGCGTGAACTCGGGCCGGTGGTCACGGCGCTGCTCTTCGCGGGCCGCGCGGGCACGTCGCTCACGGCCGAGATCGGTCTGATGAAGGCAGGCGAGCAACTTACCGCGATGGAAATGATGGCCGTCGACCCGGTTCGCGTGGTGATCGCGCCGCGCATGTGGGCTGGCGTCATTGCGATGCCCGTCCTCGCGGCCATTTTCAGCGCCATTGGCGTGCTGGGCGGCTACGTGGTGGGCGTGCTGCTGATCGGCGTCGATTCCGGTGCGTTCTGGTCGCAGATGCAGGGCGGCGTGGACGTCTGGAGCGACGTGGGCAACGGCGTGATCAAGAGTGTCGTGTTCGGCTTCGCCGTCACGTTCGTGGCGCTGTTCCAGGGCTACGAGGCAAAGCCGACGCCTGAAGGCGTATCGCGGGCCACGACGAAGACAGTGGTGTATGCCTCGCTCGCGGTGCTCGGCCTCGATTTCCTGCTGACCGCATTGATGTTCAGCTAGCGCGGCATGCGCCGCGCGGCCTGTGGAGCGCCTGAGAGCGCCCCGCCGCCCGGCGCTGTGCCGCAGCAACGGTTTCTCATTGGGATGACGATGAAAAAGACTGCTCTCGACTTCTGGGTCGGCCTGTTCGTGGTGGCGGGCTTCATTGCGCTGCTGTTCCTTGCGCTGAAAGTCGGCAACATGAGCTCGCTGTCGTTTCAGGCGACCTATCCGGTCAAGCTCAAGTTCGACAACATCGGCGGGCTGAAACCGCGTGCGCCGGTGAAGAGCGCGGGCGTGACGGTGGGCCGCGTGGCGTCGATCAACTTCGACACGAATACGTACCAGGCGCTCGTCACGATCGATCTGGACAAGCAGTACCAGTTCCCGAAGGACACCTCGGCCAAGATCCTCACCTCGGGTCTGCTGGGCGAGCAGTACATCGGGCTCGAGCCGGGCGGCGACAGCGAAATGCTGAAGGCCGGCGACACGATCGCCATGACGCAGTCGGCCATCGTGCTCGAGAACCTGATCGGGCAGTTCCTGTACAGCAAGGCGGCGGACTCGGGGGCCGCGAAGCCCGCCGCAGGCGCAGCACCACCCGCCCCGGCGGCGCCCGCGGTGGCGGCGCCTGCCTCCGGCACCCAATAAGAACACGGAGAACAAGAACGATGAAAAACGCACCCATTCGTCGCACTGCGCTGGCTCTTGGGGTGGTCGCACTGGCAGGTTGCTCGACGGTGCAGACGCCGACGAAGGAAGACCCGCTCGAAGGCCTGAACCGCACGATCTTCACCTTCAACGACAAGGTCGACCAGTACGCGCTCAAGCCCGTGGCGCGCGGCTATGTCAAAGTCACGCCGCAGCCCGTGCGCGACAGCGTCACGAACTTCTTTTCGAACATCGGCGACGTCTATATCGCTGCCAACAACCTGCTGCAGTTGAAGATCACGGACGGCGTGGAAGACATCATGCGCATCGTGATCAACACGGTGTTCGGCGTGGGCGGCCTGTTCGACGTGGCCACGCTCGCGAAGCTGCCCAAGCACAACCAGGATCTGGGCTTGACGCTCGGCCATTACGGCGTGCCCGCGGGCCCGTACCTCGTGCTGCCGTTGTTCGGGCCGAGCACGGTGCGCGACGCCGTGGGTTCCATCGGCAACTATTATGTGAACCCGCTCAGCTACATTGATCCGCCGGGCCTCAGCTGGGGTCTTTACGGTCTCAACATCGTGAATACGCGCGCGAACCTGCTGGGCGCGGGCGACGTGCTGGAAGCGGCCGCCATCGACAAGTATTCGTTCGTGCGCAACACGTATCTGCAGCGGCGCCAGTCGCTGCTGTCCGACGGGTCCTCCGCCGCGTTGCCGAACTACGACGAAGGTGCACCGCTGCCGAAGTACGAAAACGTCGAGGACGGCGCCGCACCGGCCGCAGGCGCATCCAGTGCTGCCGCAGCGGCGGCCGCCAGCGGTGCTGCTGCGCCTGCGGGCGCTTCCGGTACGGCGGCCAATGCTTCGCCCGCATCGGATACGGCCGTCCCGGGTCTTGTGCCCGGAACCGAAACGACGGTGCCGGCCGGCCAGATCGTGCCGCCCGCGCGTTTCGGCTATCCGTCGCTCAAACTGCACTGAGCGGGCACCGTAACACCTGGAAACGACTGTCGCAGTTTGCGTATGGAGCCGGCCAGAACTTGCGTGCTATCGTCGGCTCCAATAACTGCGTTTTTCCAACAGCAGGAACCCACATGAAAAAGTTCTTCCTCATTCCGCTGCTTCTCGCGTTCTTTTCTTTCACTGGCGTCGCGTCCGCGCAGAGTTCGGACACCACCTCGCCTGACGGCCTGATCAAGACGGTCACCACGCAGGTCATGGATACGATCCGCGGCGACAAGTCCATCCAGAAGGGCGATATCAGCGAGATCACGAAGCTCGTCAACGAAAAGATCCTGCCCTACACGGATTTCCGCCGCACCACGCAGCTCGCCATGGGCCGCGCGTGGCGCACGGCCACGCCGGAACAGCAGGCCCAGCTCGTCGACCAGTTCAAGATGCTGCTGATTCGCACCTATGCCGGCGCGCTTGCCCAGGTTCGCGACCAGCAGATCCAGTACAAGCCGTTCCGTGCGAATCCTGACGATACGGACGTCGTCGTGCGCTCGGTGGTTATGAACAACGGCTCGCCGGTCGAGCTCGACTACCGTCTGTACAAGACGCCGCAAGGCTGGCGCGTGTATGACATCAACGTGCTGGGCGCATGGCTGATCCAGGCCTACCAGCAGCAGTTCAACGAGAAGATCCAGCAAGGTGGCGTGGACGGTCTGATCCAGTTCCTCACGCAGCGTAACCAGCAACTGGCATCGGGCAAGGTCTCGTCGTGAGTCGCTTCGAAACCGGCGGCGCGCTGACGCACGCGAGCGCGAACGCCGCGCTTGCGGCTGGCCTCCAACGCATTGCCGCCGGCGCCACGGTGGTGGACTGCACGCCGCTCACCCAGTTCGATTCGTCGGCGCTTGCCGTGTTGCTCGCATGGCAGCGCGCCGCGACGAAGCGCGGCGCGGCGCTCGAAATCGTCAATCTCCCCACGGGGCTCGCCAGCCTCGCGCAGGTCTACGGCGTCGACACGCTGCTCACGTCGCAACCCGCCCGACATTGATGCCCGGCACCGGCGCACGCCGGGCCGGGCCGCCTCCTTCCTCTGCTGCTTCTCCAGATTCCCCATGCGGGCGAGGGCATGCCACTTTGCCCTATAATCAAGCGTTTTTTTGGGGCTTCAGGCCGCGTGAGCTGGCCCCAAAAGCATGCGGTTACAGCAGACCTTTGCACCACACCTATCGCACCTATCAGGCGCCGCCGCCCTGCGAAGCGGCGCACCAGTCATGCCAGCCATAGAAATCCGCAACGTCAGGAAGCGCTTCAAGGAGTTGCAGGCGCTCAAGGGCGTCAGTCTCACGGTAGAAGAAGGCGAATTCTTCGGGCTGCTCGGCCCGAACGGCGCGGGCAAGACCACGCTCATCAGCATTCTCGCGGGGCTCTCGCGCGCCGACGAAGGCACGGTGAAGGTACTGGGCCACGACGTGGTGAGCGACTTTCGCGCCGCGCGGCGCGCGCTCGGAGTCGTTCCGCAGGAACTCGTCTTCGATCCGTTCTTCACGGTTCGCGAAACGCTGCGCATCCAGTCTGGCTATTACGGCCTGCGCAACAACGACGCCTGGATCGACGAGGTGATGGCTAACCTCGACCTCACCGAGAAGGCGGAAGTCAACATGCGCGCGCTCTCGGGCGGCATGAAGCGCCGCGTGCTCGTAGCGCAGGCGCTGGTGCACCGGCCGCCCGTCATCGTGCTCGACGAACCCACGGCGGGCGTGGACGTCGAGCTGCGTCAGACACTCTGGAAATTCGTATCGCGCCTGAATCGCGAGGGACACACCATCGTGCTCACGACGCACTATCTGGAAGAAGCCGAGGCGCTGTGCGATCGCATTGCGATGCTGCGGCGCGGTGAAGTGGTCGCCCTGGACCGTACGAGCGCCTTGCTGCAGCGCTTCGCGGGCATGCAGCTCTTCGTGCGTTTTGCGACCGGCGTGCTACCCGCCGAACTGCGCGCGCTCGAAGTGGACCCCACCAACGTACAGGGACACCAGCATCTGCTGCGTCTGTCGAGCTACGACGACGTGGAACGCATCCTCGCGCAGTGCCGCGCGGCGGGCTGCACGTTCGACGAAATCGAAGTCCGCAAGGCCGATCTCGAAGACGTGTTCGTGCAGATCATGAACGGTCCCGAAGTGGTCGAGGGGCTGGCATGAGCGGATTTCGCACCCTCTTCTACAAGGAAGTGCTGCGCTTCTGGAAGGTGTCGTTCCAGACCGTGCTGGCACCCGTCATCACCGCGTTGCTTTATCTCACCATCTTCGGCCACGCACTGCGCGACCACGTCCAGGTGTATGCGGGCGTCGAGTACACGAGCTTCCTGATACCCGGCCTCGTGATGATGAGCGTGCTGCAGAATGCGTTCGCCAATAGCTCGTCGTCGCTGATCCAGTCGAAGATCACGGGCAACCTCGTGTTCGTGCTGCTGCCGCCGCTGTCGCACTGGGAGATGTTCGGTGCTTACGTGCTGGCTTCCGTCGTGCGCGGCCTCGCGGTGGGCGCAGGCGTATTCGTGGTGACGATCTGGTTCATTCCGGTGAGCTTCGCGGCGCCGCTCTACATCGTGCTGTTCGCGCTGCTCGGTTCGGCGATTCTCGGCACGCTCGGGCTCATTGCCGGCATCTGGGCCGAGAAGTTCGACCAGCTCGCCGCATTCCAGAACTTTCTCATCATGCCGCTCACGTTCCTTTCGGGCGTGTTCTACTCCACGCACACGCTGCCTCCCGTGTGGCGCGAGGTGTCGCGGCTCAATCCGTTTTTCTACATGATCGACGGCTTTCGCTATGGCTTTTTCGGCGTGTCGGACATCGACCCGCTCGCAAGCCTTGCAATCGTCGCCGGTTTCTTCGTGGCGCTTGCCGTGCTCGCGATGCGCATGCTCGCATCCGGCTACAAGCTGCGTCACTGACGAGGAGCCTCTTCCATGTTGCCGACTCCCGAGCAGATCAAGCAGTACATCGCGGCTGGCCTCGCCTGCGAGCACCTCGAAGTCGAGGGCGACGGTCAGCATTTCTTCGCGACCATCGTTTCGGCGAATTTCGAGGGCAAGCGCCTCATTCAGCGACATCAACTCGTGTATGCCGCCCTCGGCGACCGCATGCGCGAGGAAATCCACGCGCTCAGCATGAAAACCCTGACGCCTGCCGAATGGCAGAACGCATAATCTGGAACATCAGTGCGAATCACACAGGAACAAGGCGACGCCGCGAGCGGCGCCGCGAACGAACAACGTTCGACGCCGGCCGCGGGCCGGGCAGAAGAGGAAACCAGAGGTATGGACAAACTCGCGATAGTCGGGGGCCGCAGGCTCGCAGGTGAGATCACCGTTTCGGGCGCGAAGAACGCGGCGCTGCCCATCCTGTGCTCGAGCCTGCTCACGGCGGATCCGGTGGATCTCGACAACGTGCCGAATCTGCAGGACGTGCGCACCACGCTCAAGCTGCTCGGCCAGATGGGCGTGCGCACCGAATACGCGGACGGCCGCGTGCATCTGGATGCATCGAAGGTCGACAACCTCGTTGCGCCGTACGAGCTGGTGAAGACCATGCGCGCGTCGATTCTCGTGCTCGGTCCGCTCGTGGCGCGCTTCGGCGAGGCCAAGGTGTCGCTGCCGGGCGGCTGCGCGATCGGCGCGCGTCCGGTGGACCAGCACATCAAGGGCCTGCAGGCGATGGGCGCCGAGATCAACATCGAGCACGGCTTCATCGAAGCCCGCGCGAAGCGTCTGAAGGGCGCGCGCATCATCACGGACATGATTACCGTGACGGGCACCGAAAACCTGCTCATGGCCGCGGTGCTGGCCGATGGCGAAACGGTGATCGAAAACGCCGCGCGCGAGCCCGAAGTGGGCGACCTCGCCACGCTGCTCGTGCAGATGGGCGCGAAGATCGAGGGCATCGGTACGGACCGCCTCGTGATCCAGGGCGTCGAACGCCTCTCGGGCGCGCACCACAAGGTGATTCCGGACCGCATCGAGGCCGGCACGTTCCTGTGCGCGGTCGCGGCTGCGGGCGGCGACGTCGTGCTGCGCCGCGTGCGTCCGCAGATTCTGGACGCCGTGATCGACAAGCTGCGCGAAGCCGGCGTGAGCATCGAGGAAGGCGACGACTGGATGCGCGTGCGCATGGAGGCGCGTCCGCGCGCCGTCAACGTGCGCACCTCCGAATACCCGGCGTTCCCGACCGACATGCAGGCGCAGTTCATGGCGCTCAACGCGATTGCGGACGGTACGTCGCAGGTCGTCGAGACGATCTTCGAAAACCGCTTCATGCACGTTCAGGAACTGAACCGGCTGGGCGCGAACGTGACCATCGACGGCAATACGGCGCTCGTGAACGGCGTGGGCAAGCTTTCGGGCGCCAAGGTGATGGCCACCGACCTGCGCGCATCGGCAAGCCTCGTGATCGCGGGCCTCGTGGCCGAAGGCGAGACGCTGATCGATCGCATCTACCATCTGGACCGCGGCTACGACCGTATGGAAGCGAAGCTCACGGCGGTGGGCGCCGAAGTGAGACGTATCAAAGGGAGCGCGGCATGAGTTCGGTGCCGCAAACGTCGTCGTCGAGCGCGGCGAGCGCGCCGCTGACGCTCGCGCTTTCCAAGGGCCGCATCTTCGAAGAGACGATGCCGCTCCTCGCCGCGGCCGGCGTACACGTGACGGAAGACCCGGAAACCTCGCGCAAGCTGATCCTGCCCACGAGCGATGCCAACGTGCGCGTCATCATCGTGCGCGCAACCGATGTGCCGACTTACGTCGAATACGGCGCAGCCGACTTCGGCGTAGCAGGCAAGGACGTGCTGCTCGAACACGGCGGCAGCGGTCTGTATCAGCCCATCGACCTCGACATTGCGCGCTGCCGCATGTCGGTGGCGGTGAAGGCCGGCTTCGACTACGCGAGCGCGGTTCGCCAGGGCGCGCGCCTGCGCGTGGCGACGAAATACGTGAACACCGCGAGGGAGCACTTCGCGGCCAAGGGCGTGCACGTCGATCTGATCAAGCTCTACGGCTCGATGGAACTTGCACCGCTCGTCGGTCTTGCCGATGCGATCGTCGATCTGGTGAGCTCGGGCGGCACGCTGCGCGCGAACAATCTTGTCGAGGTCGAGGAGATCATGAACATTTCCTCGCGCCTCGTGGTGAACCAGGCCGCGCTGAAGCTCAAGCGCGCGGCGCTGCGCCCGTTCATCGACGCGTTCGAACGCGCGTCGCGGCGCGCAGCGGACGCCGCCTGAGCGCGGCCGAAACGGACGGATATCAACATGGCTATCAGCATTCGCAAACTCGATTCCAGCGCCAACGGGTTTCGCGACGCGCTGCACGCGGTGCTCGCGTTCGAGGCGAGCGAAGACGAAGCGATCGAGCGCTCCGTTGCGCAGATTCTCGCGGACGTGAAGTCGCGCGGTGATGCGGCGGTGCTCGAATACACCAACCGCTTCGACCGCCTCGCGGCGTCGAGCGTGGCTGCGCTCGAATTGCCGTTCGTGGAACTCGAAGCGGCGCTCGAAGGGCTGGAGCCGAAGCAGCGCGCAGCGCTCGAGGCCGCGGCGGCGCGCGTGCGGGCTTACCACGAGAAGCAGCGTATCGAATGCGGCAGCCATAGCTGGCAATACACCGAAGCCGACGGCACGGTGCTCGGCCAGAAGGTGACGCCGCTCGATCGCGTCGGCATTTATGTGCCGGGCGGCAAGGCGGCGTATCCGTCGTCGGTGCTGATGAATGCGATTCCGGCGCGCGTGGCTGGCGTGCGCGAAATCGTGATGGTCGTGCCCACGCCCGACGGCGTGAAGAACCCGCTCGTGCTGGCCGCGGCACTGCTGGGCGGCGTGGATCGTGTGTTCACGATCGGCGGCGCGCAGGCGGTGGGTGCGCTTGCCTACGGCACGGCGTCGGTGCCCGCGGTGGACAAGATTTGCGGGCCGGGCAATGCGTATGTGGCCTCGGCCAAGCGCCGCGTGTTCGGCACGGTGGGCATCGACATGATCGCCGGTCCCTCCGAAATCCTCGTGCTCTGCGACGGCACCACGGACCCGCGCTGGGTCGCGATGGACCTGTTCTCGCAGGCCGAACACGACGAGCTGGCGCAGTCGATTCTGCTGTGTCCCGACGAGGCGTTCATCGGTCGCGTGGAAGATGCGATCACGGAGCTGCTGCCCATCATGCCGCGGGCCGACGTGATCCGCGCCTCGCTCGAAGGGCGGGGCGCGCTCGTCAAGGTGCGCGACATGGAAGAAGCGTGCGCGATTGCCAACGAGATCGCGCCGGAGCACCTCGAAATCTCCGCGCTGGAACCGCAGCAGTGGGCCAACGAGATTCGCCACGCGGGCGCCATTTTCCTTGGCCGTTACACGAGCGAAAGCCTGGGCGACTACTGCGCCGGCCCGAACCACGTGCTGCCTACGTCGCGCACCGCGCGCTTTTCGTCGCCGCTCGGCGTCTATGATTTCATCAAGCGTTCGAGCCTGATCGAGGTGAGCGCCGAAGGCGCGCAGACGCTCGGCGAGATCGCTGCGGAACTCGCGTACGGCGAAGGGCTGCAGGCCCACGCGCGCAGTGCCGAATACCGCATGAAGCACAACTGACGCGCAGACAGAGACAGCAACCCCGGCGGCGCGCAGCGTGTGTGGCCGCCCTGTGAGACCGGCTTCCTCGCACGGACCGGTCCCCCACCATGACTACACCACAAGACATCATTCGCCGCGACGTGCTCGCCATGACGAGCTACCCGGTACCGGACGCGAGCGGCTTCGTGAAGCTAGACGCGATGGAGAACCCGTTCGCGCTGCCCGAGGCGCTCGCGGCGAAGCTCGGCGAGCACCTGGCCGCTGTCGCGCTCAATCGCTATCCGGCGCCGCGCCCGGAAGCGCTGATCGCGAAGATCAAGCGCACGATGAACATTCCGGCCGAGTGCGACGTGCTGCTCGGCAATGGGTCGGACGAGATCATCAGCATCATCAGCACGGCGTGCGCGAAGCCTGGTGCGAAGATTCTCGCGCCGGTGCCCGGCTTCGTGATGTATCAGGTGAGTGCGAAGCTCGCGAACGTGGAATTCGTGGGCGTGCCGCTCAAGGCCGACTTCACTCTCGACGTCGATGCGATGCTGGCCGCGATCGCGGAGCATCAACCCGCCGTGGTCTGGCTCGCCTATCCGAACAATCCCACGGGCACGCTGTTCGACGACGGCGAGATGGAACGCGTCATCGCGGCGGCGACGAAGAGCCTCGTCGTGATCGACGAGGCTTACCAGCCGTTTGCGCAGCACAGCTGGATGCCGCGCGCCGCGGCGTTCGACAACGTCGTTGTGATGCGTACGGTTTCGAAGCTTGGCCTCGCCGGCATCCGGCTCGGCTATCTGGCGGGCTTGCCCGCGTGGCTCAACGAGTTCGACAAGGTACGTCCCCCGTACAACGTGAACGTGCTGACCCAGGCGGCGGCCGACTTCCTGCTCGATCACGTGGACGTGCTCGACGCTCAAGCGGCCCAATTGCGCGACGAGCGCACGAAGCTGGCGGCAGCCGTCGCGCAGCTGCCCGGCGCGGAGGTGTTTCCGAGCGCGGGCAATTTCCTGCTGGTGCGCGTGCCGGATGCGGCGGCAACCTTCGAGACGCTCCTCACCGCGCGGGTGCTGATCAAAAACGTGAGTAAAATGCACCCATTGCTGGCAAATTGCGTGCGCCTGACGGTGGGGTCCCCCGACGAAAACGCGCAGCTTCTCGCAGCCCTGAAACTCATATTGCACTGACTGGCTGACCGCTCGTGAAGCGAGCGGTCGCCGTTTTGCCTCTCATCTCCCTATTTGGCTCGACTGAAGAAATGACCATGCGCGTGGCGGAAGTCGTTCGCAACACCAGCGAAACGCAGATCCGTGTGAAGATCGACCTCGACGGCACGGGCCAGCAGAAGCTGGCCACCGGCGTGCCGTTTCTCGACCACATGCTCGACCAGATCGCGCGGCATGGTCTGGTTGATCTGGACATCGAGGCGCATGGCGACCTGCATATCGACGACCACCATACTGTCGAAGACGTCGGCATCACGCTGGGCCAGGCGGTGGCGAAAGCCGTGGGCGACAGGAAGGGCATTCGCCGTTACGGCCACGCCTACGTGCCGCTCGACGAGGCGCTCTCGCGTGTGGTGATCGACTTTTCCGGCCGTCCGGGCCTCGAATTTCACGTTCCGTTCACGCGCGCGCGCATCGGCACGTTCGACGTGGACCTGTCGATCGAATTCTTTCGCGGCTTCGTGAATCATGCCGGCGTGACGCTTCATATCGACAATCTGCGCGGGCTCAATGCCCACCATCAGATGGAAACCGTGTTCAAGGCGTTTGGCCGCGCGCTGCGCATGGCCGTCGAAATCGACGAACGTGCAGCGGGGCAGATTCCGTCCACTAAGGGCAGCCTCTAGGATTGCGCGAGCCGGCGTCCCAGGCGCGTGCGCCGAAATGGGGCGCTGTAGCGCTGGGACTTACTCGGCGTTGCGTGCGCGCTGTGATTGGACGTCCGGCCGGATAACCGTAAAGCAGTACAGACGGCAGGCGGCCCTGGACCAGCAAGACGCGCGCTGCACCATCCGCCGTCAGCAGCAAACATTGACATTCCCGGCACAGCTTCCAGCTATGCCGTCGCCAGACAAGGCCGCGGCCTGATTCGACATGAAGACTTCGATTGCGATTGTGGATTACGGAATGGGCAACCTGCGCTCGGTTGCCCAGGCGCTGAAGAAAGCGGCGCCGGAAGCCGACGTGGCTATCGTCGACCGGCCCGAGGCGATTCGCGCCGCAGACCGCGTCGTGCTGCCCGGCCAGGGTGCGATGCCTGACTGCATGCGCTGCCTCGGCGAATCGGGGCTGCAGGAAGCCGTGATCGCAGCGTCGCGTGAAAAGCCGTTGATGGGCGTTTGCGTGGGCGAGCAGATGCTGTTCGACTGGAGCGCCGAGGGCGATACGCCTGGCCTCGGCCTGCTGCCCGGCAAGGTGGTGCGCTTCGAGCTGGAGGGCCAGTTGCAGGACGACGGGTCTCGCTTCAAGGTGCCGCAGATGGGCTGGAACCGCGTGCGTCAGACGCAACCGCATGCCATGTGGGACGGCGTGCCCGACGGCAGCTTCTTCTACTTCGTGCATAGCTACTACGTGGTGCCCGACAACGAGGCGCACACGGTAGGCGAGACGGTGTACGGCGTGACCTTTACCTCGGCGGTGGCGCGGGATAACATTTTTGCGACCCAATTTCACCCCGAAAAGAGCGCCGAGGCCGGATTGCGGCTGTATCGCAACTTCGTGCAATGGAATCCATAAGCGCGTTCGGCCACCTGTGGCGGCAACCGGTTTCTGCCGGAATGCCGCGTGTCCAAACCGGCGTGACGCCTGCAAGGGCGCCGAAAGACTTGTACTAAACTAGCGAAACGTCGTCCCGACGGGCTGTATGTGCCCGTCAAGGGCGGCGGTACCCAAATTCTTCCCAGACAACACCGATTGCTATGCTGCTGATTCCGGCCATCGATCTCAAAGACGGTCAATGTGTGCGCCTCAAACAGGGCGATATGGACCAGGCGACCATTTTTTCCGAGGAACCGGCAGCCATGGCGCGGCATTGGGTCTCCCGCGGCGCACGGCGGCTCCACCTCGTGGACCTGAACGGCGCGTTTGCCGGCAAGCCGAAGAACGAGGAGGCCATCCGCGCGATCATCGCGGAAGTGGGCGACGAAATTCCGGTGCAGCTGGGCGGCGGCATCCGCGATCTGGACACGATCGAGCGGTATCTCGACGACGGCCTCTCGTACGTGATCATCGGTACGGCCGCAGTGAAAAACCCGGGCTTCCTGCAGGAAGCGTGCACGGCGTTTGGCGGCCACATCATCGTCGGGCTCGATGCGCGCGACGGCAAGGTTGCCACGGACGGCTGGAGCAAGCTCACGGGCCACGAAGTGATCGACCTCGCGCGCAAGTTCGAAGACTACGGCTGCGAGTCGATTGTCTATACGGACATTGGCCGGGACGGCATGCTCCAGGGCATCAACATCGAAGCGACCGTGCGCCTCGCGCGCGCCGTGAAGATTCCGGTGATCGCGAGCGGCGGCCTTTCGAATCTGGGCGACATCGACGCGCTGTGCGAAGTCGAGGACGAAGGCATTGAAGGCGTGATCTGCGGCCGCGCGATCTACTCCGGCGATCTGGACTTCGCGGCAGCGCAGGCCCGCGCGGACAGCCTGCGCGAATCAGACGACGCCTGAGGCGCGGCTCGCGCCGTGGCGGCGGTATTCGGCGGGCTGCACATAGGCTGCCCACGAGCGGCACACGATTCGCCCGATACGCTCGATACGTCGTCTACGGGCGGCGAGAAAACGGCACGAAACGGTGCGAAACGACGCGATAAGCGCCCCGGCACAGGCGCCGAAAACCGTCTCAAACAACGCCTTATCACGCGGCACAGCGCCGCACGGCTCACCACTGGCACGATCGATCATGGCTCTGGCTAAACGCATCATCCCCTGTCTCGACGTCACGGCTGGACGCGTGGTCAAGGGCGTCAACTTTGTCGAACTGCGCGACGCCGGCGACCCGGTCGAAATCGCCCGCCGCTACGACGAGCAGGGCGCCGACGAGCTCACCTTTCTCGACATCACCGCCACCTCCGACCAGCGCGATCTGATCCTGCCGATCATCGAGGCGGTCGCCTCGCAGGTGTTCATTCCGCTCACCGTGGGCGGCGGCGTGCGCACCGTGGAAGACGTGCGGCGCTTGCTGAACGCGGGCGCGGACAAGATCAGCATGAACTCGTCGGCGGTTGCGAATCCGCAGCTCGTGCGCGATGCCACCGGCAAGTACGGCTCGCAGTGCATCGTCGTGGCGATCGACGCGAAACGTGTCTCGGCCGAGGGCGAAACGCCGCGCTGGGAGGTGTTCACGCACGGTGGGCGCAAGCCGACCGGCCTCGACGCCGTGCAGTGGGCTCAGCAGATGGCCGAGCACGGCGCGGGCGAAATTCTTCTCACCAGCATGGACCGCGACGGCACGAAAAGCGGTTTCGACCTCGCGCTTACGCGCGCCGTGTCGGACGCCGTGCCGGTGCCGGTGATCGCGTCGGGCGGGGTCGGTTCGCTCAAGGATCTGGCCGACGGCATCACCGAAGGTCACGCGGACGCCGTGCTGGCCGCGAGCATCTTCCACTACGGCGAGCACACCGTGGGCGAGGCCAAGCGCTTCATGGCCGAGCGCGGCATTTCGGTGAGGTTGTGACGTGACGAACGCACCGGCAACGAAGGCGAGCGAGGCAAGCTGGCTCGACAAGGTTCACTGGGACGCGAACGGACTCGTGCCCGTGATCGCTCAGGAAGCTGCCACGGGCGACGTGTTGATGTTCGCGTGGATGAACCGCGAGGCGCTCGCGAAGACGGTCGAAACGGGCCGGGCAGTGTACTTCTCGCGCTCGCGGCAGCGGCTGTGGTTCAAGGGCGAAGAGTCGGGGCACGTACAGCACGTGCACGAAGTACGGCTCGACTGCGACGAGGACGTGGTGCTGCTCAAGGTCGAGCAGGTCTCCGGCATTGCCTGCCACACCGGCCGCCACTCCTGCTTTTTCCAGAAATTCGAAGGCACGGCAGACGACGGCGAGTGGGTCGCGGTCGATCCCGTGCTGAAAGATCCCGAACACATCTACAAATGACGCAATCCACCACCGACACGCTGCTGCGCCTCGCGGCCGTGATCGATAGCCGCAAGGGCGGCGACCCCGACGTTTCGTACGTGTCGCGCCTTTTCCACAAGGGCGACGATGCAGTGCTCAAGAAGATCGGCGAGGAGGCCACCGAAGTGGTGCTCGCCGCCAAGGACGTGCGTCAGGGCGGCGCGCCCACAAGCCTCGTGGGTGAAGTCGCGGATTTGTGGTTCCACTGCCTCGTCATGCTTTCGCATTTCGACCTGAGTCCGGCCGACGTGCTGGCCGAGCTGGAGCGCCGGGAAGGGCTGTCCGGGCTCGAGGAAAAGGCGTTGCGCAAGAGCCGCGAGCGCGAGCAAAACGGCGACTGAAGCCGGCTTCTGCACGAGCACGCCGCTAGCGGACCACAAGCGCACGCGGTTTTGACGCTGCCGGGATGCAGCCGGGTGCGCGGCTGCTACCATCTTCAATACCAGCTTGCCATCGCAACAGGGAGACAAAGATGGAGCAATCGCCCGGCGGATATCCGCCTCCCTCGTACCACAACGCGCTGGACGCGGATCGCCTGCGCGGCCTGCGTACGCTTACGCACGTGCTCTACGCGCTCTACGCCGTGTATTGGCTCACCGGCGGCATCTCGGTGCTGGTCGCGATCATCGTCAATTACCTGAAGCGCGGCGACGTGGCCGGCACGCCGTACGAACAGCACTTCGAGTGGCAGATCCGCACCTTCTGGATGGGACTGATCGCTCATTTGATCGGCCTCGCGCTCATCATCGTCGTGATCGGTATTCCGATTTTGTGGGCTGTCGCCATCTGGACGTTGTACCGTATTATCAAGGGCTGGCTGTTTCTGTACGACAACAAACCCCTGCTGAACCCGCGCGGGTGGTTCTGACCGGTCGTTGCGAGCCACCTTGCGTCCCTATTTGCATACAGCGTGCCCCAAAGCGCATCAGGAATACCCATGAGTCACGACCGCAGCAGCTGTCTTTTCTGCAAGATCGCCGATGGCGCGATTCCCAGCAACCGCGTCTATGAGGACGACGAATTCCTCGCCTTTCGCGATATCCGTCCGGCGGCCGAAACGCACGTGCTCGTGATCCCGCGCCAGCATATCGCCACGCTCTCCGATTGCACCGAAAGCGACGCCCCTCTGCTTGGTAGAATGTTTGTGCTGGTCGCGCGCATCGCAAAGGAGCTGGGTGTGTCCTACACCGGCGGTGAAACCGGTTTCCGGACGGTGGTCAACGTGGGTCCCGGTGGCGGGCAAGAGGTATACCATCTGCACGCGCATATCCTGGCGGGGCCGCGTCCGTGGCAGCGCATGGGCTGAGGGTCGCGGCACGACACGGTTGGTACACGTGCGCAAGGCATGATGGCTGCGTTCAGTACGAAGAGCATTGAAGGAGCTTTTGAGGCTCCAGGTCCGGCAACCGTCCGGATCGTCAATCGCCGCGCCAAAGCGCGGCAGCGGGGTTAAGGAGAGTTTTGATCATGGGTTCGTTGAGTATCTGGCACTGGCTGATTGTTCTGCTGATCGTGGCACTCGTGTTCGGCACGAAGAAACTGCGCAATATCGGCAGCGATCTGGGCGGTGCGGTGAAGGGCTTCAAGGAAGGCATGCGCGACGCCGACGCGCCGTCGGACGCGCAAAAGCGCGAGCTGGCGGAGTCGAACACGGTGGACGTCGACGCGAAGGAAAAAGCGCGTTCGGGCGACTCGCGCTAAGGTTTCGCACGGCGCCCGCCTTAACGGCGTACGCCTTTTCCCTTTCCTGTTCCGGACTGACGGAAGCTTCCATTCATGCTGGACCTCGGTCTCACCAAGATGGCGCTGATCGGCGTCGTCGCGCTCGTTGTTCTCGGGCCAGAGCGGCTGCCGCGTGTCGCACGCACGGCAGGTGCGCTGTTCGGTCGCGCGCAGCGTTACATCAACGACGTGAAGGCGGAAGTCACGCGCGAAATCGAACTCGACGAACTGCGTCGCATGAAGACTGAGTTCGAAAACGCGGCGCAGAACGTGGAGACCACCATCCACGACAACCTGCGCAAGCACGAAACCGAGCTGAACGAGGCATGGAACGCAGGGACGTCGGTTTCGCCGAGTGTGGCGGGCGGTGCAGATCCGGCCGCGCTGGGGGGCGACACCTCCGGTACCACGGGCGGCAGCACCGGCAGCTTCTGGAACAACAGTCTGGTATCCACCGGCGGATCAAGGCGCAGCCGGGGCGGCAAGAGTTGGCGCGTCAAAACGACTGCCACGCCGGTATGGTACAAACGCGCCACGCTGCGCCGCACGCGCGTGCAGTCGGGTGCCGCGCGCGTCGCACGGCACACGCCCGAAAGCCTGCGCCGCCCTACGCGCTTCTTCTTCTGATGTCCCGAGCGACCATCTCCAACCGAGGGCCGGTGTGAGCGACCCCCAGCATAACCAGCACGAAGGCACTGAAGAGACCTTCATCTCCCATCTCGTCGAACTGCGCGACCGCATCATCCGGGCCGGTATTGCCGTCATTGTCGTGTTCGTGGGGCTTGTCTACTGGGCACCGGACATCTTCAAGCTGCTCGCGCGGCCGCTCATGCAGAACCTGCCGAAAGACGGAAAGATGATCGTCACCGACGTCACCGGCTCGTTCTTCGTGCCCATGAAGGTGACGATGATGGTCGCGTTCGTCATCGCGCTGCCTGTGGTGCTGTACCAGATCTGGGCGTTCATCGCGCCCGGGCTCTACCAGCACGAAAAGCGGCTCGTGGCACCGTTGGTGGTAAGCAGCTATTCGCTCTTCCTGTGCGGCATGGCGTTCGCGTATTTCGTGGTGTTTCCCACCATCTTCCGCGTGATGGCGCACTACAACGCGCCGCTGGGCGCGGAGATGACCACCGACATCGATAACTACCTGAGCTTCGTGCTCACCATGTTCCTCGCGTTCGGGGTGACGTTCGAGGTGCCCATCGTCGTGGTGCTGCTGGTGCGCATGGGCGTGCTTTCGGTGAAGAAGCTGAAGGAGATCCGGCCTTACGTGATTGTGGGCGCGTTCGTCGTGTCCGCGGTCGTGACGCCGCCCGACGTCTTTTCCCAACTGATTCTCGCGGTGCCCCTCATCGTTTTGTATGAGGCGGGGATTATTGCCGCACGGCTCTTCGTCTCGAAGCCCGCGCCGGCTGCCGACAGCAGCGAAGCGGCCAACTGAAGCGAAGGGCGCCCACTTAGTTCTCCCGCCCGGGCCGCCCTTTCATCCGAATTCCTCAGCCCCCGTCGTCCGAGCCGTCGTCCTGATCGGATTGCTGCTTCGGCGGCGGAGGCCGTTTGCCGATCATCACGTCGAGGTCCAGCGGCCGGTTTTTGCGCACGAGGTGCACCTTCGCGTCCGTGCCCGGCTTGATCTGCGCGATCACGTTGAGCAGGCGCGTGGTGTCCGTGATCTCTTCCCCGTTCACGCTCAGCAGGATGTCGCCGGGCTTGATGCCGGCCTTGTCCGCGGGGCCGTCGCGCAGCACGCCGGCCACAATCGCGCCGGACTTCTGGTCGAGACCGAACGACTCCGCAATCTCCGGCGTCACGTCCTGCGGCTCCACGCCAATCCAGCCACGTGTCACCGTACCCGTCGTGATGATGCTTTCCAGCACGCTGCGCGCCGTGGAAACCGGAATGGCGAAGCCGATGCCGAGCGAGCCGCCCGAGCGCGAGTAAATGGCCGTGTTGATGCCGAGCAGGTTGCCGTTCACGTCGACGAGCGCGCCGCCCGAGTTACCCGGATTAATGGGCGCGTCGGTCTGGATAAAGTTTTCGAACGTGTTGATGCCGAGGTGATTGCGACCGAGCGCGCTGATGATGCCCATCGTCACCGTCTGGCCGACGCCGAACGGGTTGCCGATGGCGAGCACCACGTCGCCCACACGCGTCTGGTTCATGCGACCAAGCGTGATGACCGGCAGATTCGGCAGATCGATCTTCAGCACGGCGAGGTCCGTTTCGGGGTCCACGCCGATCACTTTTGCGGTGGTGGTGCGTCCGTCGGAGAGCGCGATCTCGATCTGGTCGGCGCCGTCCACCACGTGCTGGTTCGTTAGAATGTAACCTTCCGGGCTCACGATGACGCCCGAACCGAGATTCGCCGCCGGCTGGTCCTGTTGCTTGCGGCTGTTGTTGCGGTCGCCGAAGAAGTAGCGGAACAGCGGGTCTTTGGCGCGCGGGTCCGGCGGCAGGGAGCCGTCCTTGCTGGAAAACACGTTGACGACCGCGGGCATCGCTTTCTGGGCCGCGTCGGCATAAGAGCCTTGTGCCGGGCCGTTGCCGATGCCTGGCGCCACTTCCCGCAACGCGACAATAGGCGCGGCGAGTTGCTTGCCGAATTGTCCCTGACGCTGCAGCCACTGCGGTTTCAGCGTCGCGATGATGAACATCAGCGCGAGCAATACCGTCACCGCCTGGGCGAAGAACAGCCAAAAGCGTCTAAGCATCTGAAGATAGAGGAATTATATGGATCGCATCGAACTGGAATTGTATCTGAACAATCTTCTCGATATTGCGCGGTTCAAGGACTATTGCCCGAATGGGCTCCAGGTGGAAGGCCGGCGCCGCATCGAGAAAATCGCCACCGGTGTCACCGCGTCGCTCGCGTTCGTCGAAGCCGCGCTGGAGTGGGGCGCTGACGCGCTACTCGTCCATCACGGCTACTTCTGGCGCAATGAGCAGCCGCAAATCACGGGCCGCAAATACCGGCGCCTGCGCGCGCTGCTCGCCAACGACCTCAATCTGTTCGCCTACCACCTGCCGCTCGACGACCATCCCGAGTACGGCAACAACGCGCAACTGGGCGCGCGGCTCGGCCTGATCGGCGAGACGCGTTTCGGCGAGAACGGTATCGGCTGGATGACGACGCTGCCCATGCCCGTCACCCTCGCTCACTTCGTGGCGCAGGTCGAGCACACGCTGGGCCGGGCGCCACTCGTGCTGGGCGACCCGGACTGGGAACTGCGCCGCATCGCGTGGTGCACGGGCGGCGCGCAGGGCTACTTCGAGGACGCCATCGAGGCTGGCGCGGACGTCTACCTGACAGGCGAAATCTCGGAGCAGACCACCCATACCTCGGCCGAAAGCGGCATCGCGTTCGTTGCCGCGGGGCATCACGCCACCGAACGCTTCGGCGTACAGGCGCTCGGTGCGCATTTGTCCGAGGCTTTCGACATCGAGCATGTCTTTATCGATATCCATAATCCCGTCTGATTGGCAAAAATTTACCGGAACGCAGAACGCGCTTAAAAGCACGATAGAAAAAAGTTTGCTGTGCGTGCGGGAAAACCCTGATTTTTCAAGCACTTCGCACGCTTTTTGGAGGCCGGGCCTTGTAAATGGCGACTCCATTCGAGCACACTAGCGGCGGTAGAACGGCGTGACGGAAAAAATCCAACTCAGAAGTGGGGCGATGTGATGCGAGACAAAGAAGATGACCGCGTCGACAGCAGCCGCCGTACGTGGCTGATAGCGACGTCCGTAGCAGGTGGCATAGGAGGCGTGGCCACTGTCGTACCCTTCGTTAGTTCGTTTGCACCATCGGAGAAGGCCAAAGCGGCGGGTGCGCCGGTGGAGGTCGACATCAGCAACCTGAAGCCCGGCGAGATGATGACGGTGGCCTGGCGGGGCAAGCCGGTCTGGATCCTGAACCGTACGGACCGCATGCTCGCGGACATCCAGAAGGCCGACAGCGAGGTGGCCGATCCGCAGAGCAAAAATCCCTTTTCGATGCCCGAGCCGGCGTACTGCAAAAACGAGTTCCGCTCGCGTGCGGAGCACAAAAACATCCTCGTGGCGGTGGCCGTGTGCACGCATCTGGGCTGCACGCCGACGCCGCGCTTCCAGGAGGGCGCGCAGCCGAACCTGCCCGACGACTGGCCGGGCGGTTTCCTGTGCCCCTGCCACGGTTCGACCTACGACCTCGCGGGCCGCGTGTTCAGGAACAAGCCCGCGCCGCAGAACCTCGACATCCCGCCCTACATGTTCACCTCGGCCACGCAGCTGGTGATCGGCAGGGACGAAAAAGGAGAAGCGTAAATGGCGAGCGGCACTGAACACGAGGTGGAGACCACGGGGCTCACCGGCTGGATCGACCGGCGCTTCCCGCTGACCGAGACATGGAAGGCGCATCTCTCGGAGTACTACGCGCCGAAGAACTTCAACTTCTGGTACTTCTTCGGCTCGCTGGCGCTGCTGGTGCTGGTCAACCAGATCGTCACGGGCATCTTCCTGACGATGAACTACAAGCCCGACGCGACGCTGGCGTTCGGCTCGGTGGAATACATCATGCGCGAGGTGCCGTGGGGGTGGCTGATCCGCTACCTGCACTCCACGGGCGCGTCGATGTTCTTCGTGGTGGTGTACCTGCACATGTTCCGCGGGCTGCTGTACGGGTCGTACCGCAAGCCGCGCGAGCTGGTGTGGATCTTCGGCTGCGCGATTTTCCTGTGCCTGATGGCCGAGGCGTTCTTCGGCTACCTGCTGCCGTGGGGCCAGATGTCGTACTGGGGCGCGCAGGTGATCGTGAACCTGTTCTCGGCGATTCCGTTCATCGGCCCGGACCTGTCGCTGTGGATCCGCGGCGACTACGTGGTCTCGGACGTCACGCTCAACCGGTTCTTTGCGTTCCACGTGATCGCGATCCCGCTGGTGCTGCTGGGGCTGGTATTCGTGCACCTGATCGCGCTGCACCAGGTGGGCTCGAACAACCCGGACGGCATCGAGATCAAGGCGAAGAAGGACGCGCAGGGGCGCCCGCTCGACGGCATCCCGTTCCATCCGTACTACTCGGTGCACGACTTCATGGGCGTGTGCATCTTCCTGATGGTGTTCGCCGCGATCGTGTTCTTCGCGCCGGAGATGGGCGGGTACTTCCTGGAGGCGAACAACTTCATCCCGGCCAACCCGCTGCAGACGCCGCCGGAGATTGCGCCGGTGTGGTACTTCACCGCGTTCTACGCGATGCTGCGCGCGACCACGGACCCGTTCAAGATTGTGCTGATGGTCGTGATCGGGCTGCTGGGGCTGCTGGCGCTGGCGAGGGCGCGCGGGAAATGGCGGCTGGGGCTGCCGGTGCTCGCGGTGCTGGTGATCGTCGCGATGTACTTCACGGAATCGAAGTTCTGGGGCGTGGTGGTGATGGGCGGCGCGGTGGTGTCGCTGTTCTTCCTGCCCTGGCTGGACCGCTCGCCGGTGAAGTCGATCCGCTACCGGCCGCTGTTCCACAAGGTGTTCTACGGGATCTTCGTGCTGGCGTTCCTGACGCTGGCGTTCCTCGGCACGAAGCCGCCGTCGCCGGCGGCCACGCTGGTGGCGCAGGTGTGTGCGCTGGTGTACTTCGCGTTCTTCCTCGGCATGCCGTTCTGGACGCGGCTTGGCACGTTCAGGGAGCCGCCGGAGCGGGTGCGGTACAAGCCCCATTAACCGCGAACGAGGACAACCGGACATGAAGACATTGCTTGCAGGGTTCGCGCGTGCGGGCGCGGCCGGGGTTGCACTGGTGCTGGCGCTGCTGGTGGCAGCGGTGCCGGGGCGGGTGATGGCCCAGGAGAATATTCCGCTCGACCGCGCGCCCGATAACGGCGAAAATCTTGCCTCGCTGCAGCATGGGGCGCAGCTGTTCGTCAACTACTGCCTGAACTGCCACAGTGCGAACCTGATGCGCTACAGCCGGCTGCAGGACATCGGCATTGCGCAGAAGGAGATCCAGGCGAACCTGCTGTTCACCACCGACAAGGTGGGCAACACGATGACGGTGGCCATGCGGCCCGATGACGCGAAGGCGTGGTTCGGGGCGGCGCCGCCGGACCTGTCGGTGGAGGCGCGGGCGCGCGGGCGCGACTGGCTGTACACGTACCTGCGCAGCTTCTACCGCGACCCGACGCGGCCCACGGGCTGGAACAACCTGGTGTTCCCCAACGTGGGCATGCCGCACGTGCTGTGGCAGCTGCAGGGGCAGCGCGCGGCGAAGTTCGAGGACGTGGTGGACGAGCGCACGGGCGAGAAGGAGCATCGCTTTGCGGGCTACGACCAGCTCACGCCAGGGGCGCTGTCGCGGGTGGATTATGATTCTGCGGTGGCGGACCTGGTGGCGTACCTGTCGTGGATGTCCGAGCCGCAGCAGAAGGCGCGCCGGCAGATCGGGGTGTGGGTGCTGCTGTTCCTGGGCCTGCTGAGCTTTTTTGCCTGGCGACTGAACGCCGCTTACTGGAAAGAGATCAAATAGTCACGTCCTGACCGACGTGGGGCCGGCGCAGGGAAAAACCAGCTGGACGGTTTTTCGCGCGCTGGCCTTTGAGTTTTTTGAGGAAACGTAAATCATGATGGTTCTGTACTCCGGCACTACCTGCCCGTTCTCCCAGCGTTGCCGGCTGGTGCTGTTCGAAAAGGGCATGGACTTCGAAATCCGCGATGTCGACCTGTTCAACAAGCCGGAGGACATCGCCGTGATGAATCCGTACGGTCAGGTGCCGATTCTCGTGGAGCGGGACCTGATTCTGTACGAGTCGAACATCATCAACGAGTACATCGACGAGCGCTTCCCGCACCCGCAACTGATGCCGGCCGACCCGGTGCAACGCGCCCGCGCGCGTCTGTTCTTGCTGAACTTCGAGAAAGAGCTGTTCGTGCACGTCGGCACGCTCGAAAACGAAAAAGGCAAGGCCGCGGAGAAGAACCACGAGAAGGCGCGCCTCGCGATTCGCGACCGCCTGACGCAACTCGCGCCGATCTTCCTGAAGAACAAGTACATGCTGGGCGAAGAGTTCTCGATGCTCGACGTGGCCATCGCCCCGCTGCTGTGGCGCCTCGACCATTACGGCATCGAGCTTTCGAAGAACGCCGCGCCGCTCATGAAGTACGCGGAGCGTATTTTCAGCCGTCCGGCCTACATCGAAGCGCTGACGCCTTCCGAGAAGGTGATGCGCCGCTGATTTGGGGCGGCGGGATGGCAGGGGCGGCAACGCCGCGGCCGAACGTCCGCCCGCTGCTCACTGTGGGCGAGCGGACAATCGGGGCGTTGCCGCTGTCCTCGCAAAAGGATTGTTGATGCAAGAGACTTCCACGAAGCCTTATCTGCTGCGGGCGCTGTACGAATGGTGCACCGACAACGGCTACACACCGCACATCGCCGTGCGCGTCGATAACCACACCCGTGTGCCGCGCCAGTTCGTGCGGGACAACGAGATCGTGTTGAACATCAGCTTCCAGGCCACGAGCCAGCTGCAGATGGGCAACGAGCTGATCGAATTCAATGCCCGCTTCTCGGGCAAGTCGCACAAGATCGAAGTGCCGGTGGCCAACGTGCTGGCCATCTATGCGCGCGAGAACGGTCAGGGCATGGCGTTTCCCGTCGACGCACCGGCCGGCGGCGCCGGCGACGCAGTGCTTTCGTCCGAAGAAGAGGATGTTCTGGACGAACTCCCGGCGAGCGAAGAGGAGCAGGGCGCGGCTGCGGGCGTTACGGCGCGGGACGCCGGTGTGGCCGAAGCGGGAGAGGGCCCGGGGCCCCACAACGGCGACGACGGCGCGAAGGGCGGCCGCGGGCACCTCAAGGTCGTGAAATGAAGTAGAATCGCGGTCTTACGCCGGCTTAGCTCATCTGGTAGAGCAGTTGATTTGTAATCATCAGGTGGCGGGTTCGAGTCCTGCAGCCGGCACCAGAAAGCAAGGGGTTACGCAAACATTGCGTAACCCCTTTTTTCTTTTCCGGGCTGGCTCCTCCTCTCAGCCTGCGTTTGAATCTTCAAACGTCCTCTCGCACACCCACCGTCACTCCCGCGTACCATAACGGACACGCCCCGCGCGCCGCTCCACCATCCCGCCAGCCCCGCGCCCGCACCCTCCATCCTTTCGCCTCATGCCGACACGAATCCTCCTCGTAGACGACAACCGCGACGCCACCGAGGCCCTCGCGCTACTCCTCGAGCTCGAGGGCCACGACGTCCGGTATGCCTGCGACGGCGGCGAAGCGCTGGGTGTGGTCGAATCGTTCGTGCCGCAGGTGGCGTTCATCGACTGGAACCTGCCGGACATGAGCGGCGGCGACGTCGTGGCGCGCCTGCGGCTGAATCCCGCGCTGTCCGGCACGCGCTTCATCTCGCTGTCGGGATCGTCGCTGCCCGACATCGGGCAAGGCGCCGCAGACGCCGGATTCGAACAAAACATCACCAAGCCGGTCACGCTCGAACAACTTCTCGCCTGCCTGTAGTTCCTGCCGCAACGCCCGCCACCGCCGCGCGGCAAGTTCGAACGAATGACCCGCTGCGCGAGCGTATGCCTGTAAAGACGCAAGGCATACGCTGCAGCTTCTCCGCTCCCCGGTCTCGTCGCCGCGGCACAAGAATTGCGGCGGTCCACTGAATTGACTTTCTTCCGCGCACATTCCTCCTACGATGGCGTCCGTCGCTCCGATTCCCGTCGACCCGCAGTGCCCAGGATGGCAGGGCGAGATGGCCCAGCGAATCGCCCAGTTCGACTGGAGCGGCACCTCGCTCGGTCCGCGCGAGGCGTGGTCCGCGAGCCTGCTCGCCGCTGTGCGGCTGGTGCTCGCGTCCCCCACGCCGCTTGTCATGTTGTGGGGCCGCGAGGGCACCATGCTTTACAACGACGCCTATGCCGTTTTTGCAGGCGGGCGCCACCCGTTTCTGCTGGGCAAACCGGTGGAGATCGGCTGGCCGGAGGTGGCGTCGTTCAATCGCAATGTGGTGGACAGTTGCCTCGCCGGGCGCACGCTTTCGTACCGGGACAAGGACCTGGTGCTGTATCGCGAGGGTCGCGCGGAAGACGTGTGGCTCGACCTCAGCTACAGTCCGCTCGCCGATGACGACGGCCGTCCCGCGGGCGTGCTCGCCATCGTCTTCGAGACCACGGCGAAGGTGCTGGCGCTGCGGCAGCGCCAGCGTGCCGAAGAGGAACTGCTGAAGCTCACGCAGACGCTGGAGCAACGCGTGGCCGAGGAGGTATCGGCGCGCGTCGCGATGGAAGAGCGGCTGCGCCAGTCGCAGAAGCTCGAAGCCATCGGCAGTCTGACGGGCGGTGTTGCGCACGATTTCAACAACGTCCTGCAGGTCATCTCCGCAAATCTTCAGCTCATCGAAATAGCCACGCGAGGCAACGACGCGCTCAAGCGTCGGGTGTCGGCAGTGAGCAACGCGGTTGCGCGCGGCGCCAAGCTCGCGGCGCAACTTCTCGCGTTCGCGCGACGGCAGCCGCTCGTGCCCACGGTGTTCGACCCTGTCCGCCTCGTCGAAGGCATGGCCGAGATGCTGCGTCGCACGCTGCCCGAAACGACGGAGCTTACGACGGCGGTTCCCGCTGACCGGTGGAACATCTGCGCGGATCGCAACCAGCTGGAAATCGCGCTGCTCAACCTCGTCATCAATTCGCGCGACGCGATTCACGGTCGCGGCAGCATTCGCATCGAGATCGGGTGCGTGCATGCCGCGAGCGACGAACACGCCTGCGTGGCCGGCGTGCCTGCCGGCGAGTACGTGCGTATCTCGGTCTCCGACACGGGCACAGGCATGCCCGAGCACGTGAAGTCGCGCGCTATCGAACCATTTTTCACGACCAAGGCCGAGGGGCAGGGAACCGGCCTGGGCTTGAGCATGGTGTTCGGCTTTGTCTCGCAGAGCGCGGGCTACGTCGACCTGCTGAGCGCAGAAGGCCGCGGCACGACGGTGGATCTGTACTTCCCGCGCAGCCTCGACCCCGCGAGTGACGCCGCTGCGCCCATCGGCAGATTGGCCACGCGCGGCGGGGAAACCATCCTCGTCGTGGAGGACGACGCCGACGTGCGGATCGCCGCGATCGAGATGCTCGCCCAACTCGGCTACAAGGTGATCTCCGCGCAGGATGGCGATGCCGCGTTGGCGCAGCTTCAGGGCGGGCAACGCGTCGATCTGCTGTTCACGGACGTGGTGATGCCCGGCACGGTGAGGAGCAGCGAGCTCGCGCGCATTGCAGGCGCGCCGCCGCACAACGCGCGCATTCTGTTCGCCTCTGGCTATACGCGCGACGTGATCTTCCACGACGGCAAGCTCGACGAGGGCGTGGCGCTCATCGGCAAGCCGTACCGTCTGGAAGGCCTGGCGCGGGCGGTGAGGGATGCGCTGGATGCGGCGCCGGGGAAATCCGCGGAAGGCTCGGGCCAGTAACGCGCGCGCTGAGGCGTTCCGCACCAGCAGGACGCGCGGTGATCCGCATTTGGCTGGGGCCGGCTCCCCCCGTTCCACGCATCGCTTCCAGGCCGGCAAGCCCCGCCCCCCCGACGTGCTATACCGATGCTTTAAGATGACGCGCTCGCGGCCGCCTGGCACGCGCGCTTCTCGTCATCACTCGTCATCGAGTTCCCACTGCATCCGCCATGACCGATTTCCCCACCCTCAGCTGGTCCGACGAACAAGGCACGCACGTCGCGCGCTGGCGCTCCGAAGCGGGCGTGCCCGCGCCGAAACGCGTCGTCGTCGCCGACGACCGCATCACGGCCGACGCCGCGTGGCGCCTCGCCTGCGAGGGCACGGCGCTGCTGTGGCACGGCGATTTCCAGAACGCGCGTCAGCTGCTCCAGGCTATGGCGCGGCGCATGGAGCGCAAGCCTCACAAGAAAGCGAAATCGCCTCCGCCATCGCCGCGCGACGCGTTCAACCTGCACCGTCTCGCGCAGGCGCAGCGCGCACGCACGCTCGGCATGTTGCTGATTCCGCTCGCCGCGGATTACACGATCGCCCTGCGTCGCGCGCCCGACGTGAAGCAGGCATGCGAGGAGGTGTACGGCGAGGCGAGCCCTTCTGGAGACACAGGCTCCGTCGTTTCGCTGCGCGAGTTGCTCGGTCTGATCGGCGCGCACGAATGGCGCAAGAAGGGCGTGGAGATTCCCGCGCTGGGCGACCGGATTCATCCTTACTACGGGGTCTTTTCGCCGGTGCGCGGCGAGTACCTCGATCTCGTCGCGAGCGTGCCTCTGCCCTCGCAGGCGAAGGCATTCGACATCGGCACGGGCACCGGCGTGATTGCCGCGGTGCTCGCAAAGCGCGGCGTGAAGCACATCGTCGCGACCGATCAGGATCCGCGCGCGCTCGCGTGTGCCCGCGAGAACCTGGCGCGGCTCGGTTACGCGTCGCAGGTGGACGTGGTGCAGGCGGACCTCTTTCCCGAAGGCCGCGCGCCGCTCGTCGTGTGCAATCCGCCGTGGGTGCCCGCGCGACCGTCGTCGCCTATCGAGCATGCCGTGTTCGATCCCGAGAGCCGCATGCTGCTCGGTTTCCTCAACGGTCTGAAGGATCATCTGGAACCTGGCGGCGAGGGCTGGCTGATTCTCTCGGACTTCGCCGAGCACCTCGGCCTGCGCACGCGCGATGAACTGCTTGCGGCGATCGATGCCGCAGGCCTCGAAGTGGCCGGCCGCGAGGATATCCGCCCGCGGCATCCCAAAGCCGCCGATCCTACCGATCCGCTCTTCAAGGCGCGCGCCGCGGAAGTCACTTCGCTGTGGCGGCTCAAGGTGCGTTGAAGCAAGTTGCAGCACGCCGTGAGTGTGCATCAGCACACCGATACGCCGGCACTGCGCACGCAACTGAAGACGCTGTTCCATGACGGCACGCCGCCCGTCGAGGTGGTGCGAGTGGCGTGACTGGCGTGAGTGGCGTGACTTACGCTGGAGCGCGGCAAGGCAGCAACGCGACTACATGGCCGACCGCGCTTCGCCGTCCATCTGCTGGCGCCGGTCGTCGGCTGCGGAAAGCGGTTCGATCCGGCCCACGATGACGAGATAGCTGAACGCTCCGAGAAAACAGAAGCCGCCTGCCACGACGAGCGGAATGGTGAACGAGCCCTGGGTGAGCTGAACCATCGCGCCCGTGAAGGTCGTGATGACGATGCCGGCGAGATTCGACGCGAAGTTCTGGATGCCGCCAATCGACGCGACGTGCCGCGGCGTGGGCGCCACGTCCGCGGGCAGCGACCAGATGCTCGCGGCGGCGAACGCGAGGCTGCCGTACGAAATGCCGAAGAACGCCAGCATGAGCCAGATGTTCGAGGTGAACGCGCAAAGCGTAATCACGGACGACATCAGCATGCCGCCCACCATGCACGTCTTGCGCGCCGCGGTGAGGCTCCAGCCGCGGCGGAACAGCGCGTCCGAAACGAGGCCGCCTATCCAGCCACCGGGAATCGACATCAGTGCCGGAATCATGCCCAGCGTGCCGAGCGACTTCAGCGAAAAACCGCGCGTGGCGACGAGATAGCTGGGAAACCACGTGATGAAGAAATAGATCACGAAGTTGAGGCAGAAGAAGCCGAGCATCATGCCCCACAGCGTGCGGTAGCGAAACAGCGAGCCCCAGCTCACGGAGGGTTCGTCGGGACCGGCGCGGCGCTCAGCGGATTGCGGTGCGGGGACTTCGCCGTCGGCGCCAGTCATGTCGGCGTGTGCGGGCGCGCGGTAGATGGCGAACCAGCCCACCACCCACACGAAGCCCACAACGCCTGTGATGATGAACGAGGCCTTCCATCCGAGCGTGCTGATGATGAGCGCGACGAGCGGAATGGAAAGCGCGGAGCCCACGCGCGAGCCGCTGTCGAAGATGCTCGTGGCGAGCGCACGTTCGGCGGGACGAAACCACTGCGCGACGAGCTTTGCGCACGACGGGTACGCGCCTGCCTCGCCCACGCCGAGCATCAACCGGCAACCGAACATCGACGCCACGCTGGTTGCGCCCGCGGTAGCCGCCGTGAAGAGCGACCACCAGCCCACCGCGAGCGGTAGCGCGATGCGCGCGCCCACGCGGTCGACGAACCAGCCGAACGGCATTTGCATGAACGCATAGGTCCAGAAGAAGCCGCTCAGGATGAGCCCCATTTCGGCGGGCCCAATGCCGAGCGCGTGCTGGATCTGCGGCGCCGCGACGGCGAGGTTGGCGCGATCGACGTAGTTCACCGCGATCGCAAGAAAGCACAACAGGACGACGACCCAGCGCATTTTCCTCATGTCTCTTGTCTCCTCCTCGAACGGCATCATGGCGATGCATGGCGGCCCGCTGCGATGCCGGACAGCGGACCACACTGGTGCGCCGCGTTTGCGTTCGGCGCCGGTGTCTTGTTCTGAAAGCGTGCGGATGACTACAGCATGGGACGTGCCGCGCGAGAACGGAAAACTCGCGCGACGCGCATGGCGGACGGTTCGGGTGAGACGGCTTTTTGTGTCGCCTGACGGTGACGCTGAACGATACGTTGGGCGAAGCCTTCGACGAGCGCGTCTTGCGCCATAGCCTGCTTGCGGCGTGGCGCTGGCTGTGTGCGTGCTGCACCGCGCCACGCGACAGGCGGCCATCGCGGTCATTGATAGTAGGAATGGGAGGGGGAGGCGGTCAAGGCATTTTCCGGCGCGCGCTGTGTGGCACTCGCCTTGGCGCCTGCCGCGGGGCTCGCTGTTGCCGGTGCCGAAATCGTGCTGCGCGCGGCCATGCAGTAGACCGTGCGCGCAACGCGTGCGTGCTGGTGCCGCTGAGTCTGTCCAGCCAGGTTCGGCCTTCGTCAGCCCGCGCCAGCCTGCATCAACCCGGATAAGCCTCGTCGACCTTCAGCCCGGCGAGCTTGAAGATCACGCGCAGCGTTTGGGGCTTGATGTCGCGGCGCGCGGCAAGCGAGGTCATCACGAAGTCGAGCACCTTCGCGTATTTCAGCAGGATCAAGCAGGTTTCCAGGTTGGCTTCGCCGTCGCGCATGTGTTCCGCGAGCTGCAGCATCTCCACCGAAATGTCGCGAGCCATTTCGAGTTCGATCTGCTGCTTCTCCGTCCACTCAGGCGTGGCCGTGAGCTTTGCGAGCAGTTCCTGAAACTTCTGCTCGGCCTTTCCGTCGGGTAGTGCGTCCATTGCCGCCTCATTTCATGCCGCGTGCGCTTCTGGGCGTGTTCGACGCTGTCCGGCGCACTGCAGGTTACGTAACATGAGCGCCCATGTTCCGGCGCGTCCTCCCCACATGCCTGCCGGCTTGTTGCGCCGGCGGGCGAGTCTGGTCCCTCTGGTGTCTTGTTTATGCGGGTTCTACGCACGGCACACCGGTGCGGCGTTCACTGCCGGCCGTCCGGCGACCGGGTCTTGCACGAAGCGTTCCAGGCGCACTCGGGCAAGATGGTGCCGCGCCGCCGGTTCCGTCCGGCTTTTTCCGTAAAATGACAGGTACTTTCCGTTCCTTCTGTCCTCTGTCGCACGTTTCGTGGCCCTTCGCCACGCGTCGCTGCGTCTGTGCTGCCTCACGATCCGCTTACGATGTCCACTGCCGCCAAGACCTACGAAGTCCGCCCCAATCAGTCTGTCGAACTCCTGAAGGAACTCCATATCCTCACGCGCGACGGCAAGATGAACCAGGACAGCCGGCGCAAGCTCAAGCAGGTGTATCACCTGTTCCAGTTCATCGAGCCCCTGCTCAAAGAACTGAAGAACGAGAAAGCGAACATCACGCTCGTCGATCACGGCGCCGGCAAGTCATACCTTGGTTTTATTCTCTATGACCTGTTTTTCAAGGAGCAGTGCGATAGCTCGCATATCTTCGGCATCGAGACGCGCGAAGAACTCGTCACGAAGTCGCGCGAGCTTGCCGCGCGGCTGGGTTTTGGCGGGATGTCGTTTCTGAATCTCTCGGTGGCGGAGTCCATCACGTCGAGCGAACTGCCGGAAACGGTCGATATCGTCACGGCACTGCACGCCTGCGATACCGCGACGGACGACGCTATCCGATTCGCACTGAAGAAACACGCGCAGTACATCGTGGTGGTGCCGTGCTGCCAGGCCGAGGTGGCGGGCGTGTTGCGGCGTAACAAGGGCAAGTCGCTCGCGAACGCGCTGACGGAAATCTGGCGGCATCCGCTGCATACGCGCGAATTCGGCAGCCAGATCACGAACGTGCTGCGCTGCCTGCAACTCGAGGCGCACGGCTACCAGGTGAGCGTCACCGAACTGGTGGGCTGGGAGCATTCGATGAAGAACGAACTCATCATTGCCCAGTACAAGAATTTGCCGCGCCGCAAGCCTGCGGAGCGTCTCAACGAGATTCTGGATACGCTCGGCATCGCCGAGCTGCGCGAGCGGTTTTTCGTGGAGGCCTGACGGGCGGCGCAGTGCGGCCGGGGCGAGCGAACGTGCCGCAAAGGGCGAGTCAGTCCTTCTCGCTCATCCATTTGCGCCAGCCTTCGAGTCCCATCTCGCGCAACGTAGCCTCGTTGCGCTCGTAGATCTGGGCGGCGTCGGGAAACGCCTCCACGGCGCGGTCGATGCTCGCCTCGCGCAGCAGATGCAAGATCGGATACGGCGCACGATTCGTGTAGTTCTCGATGTCGTCGGCTTGCGTTCCTTCGAACTGGAACTGCGGATGGAAGCTCGCAATCTGCAGCGTGCCTTCCAGTCGCAGCTGCCGGAGCAGCCGGTCGGCGAAGTGCGTGCAGTCGTTGAAATCGGCGAAGTGGGCGAACGCGTTGGGGAGAATCAGCAGCGTCGTGTCGATATCCGCTGGGCCCGCTTCGGCCAGCGTTTTCAGCTCCGTTTCGAGATCGGCGAGCACGCTTTCCAGGTCCGTCGCTTCGCTTATCGTGTAGCGAATCTGGTTCTTCACGTGCACGCTCTTCGCGAACGGACACAGGTTCAGGCCGATCACGGCGCGCGTGAGCCAGTGGCGCGTGTCGCTCAGGATCGTTTCGCGGGAGGCGGGGGAAAGCGGCATGGTGGTGGGGCGGCGGAGCGAACGAAAGCCGTCATTCTAGATGCGGTTACGGCGCGCTTTGGGTGGGTGCCTGCGGGCAGGCCGCTGCGATCAACTGCGCGGCTACTTTCGGCGCGGCGAGTATCGGACCGCACCCCGGCCCGTAGGTCTGGCTGGCCGCGTAAATGCCTTCGATCAAGAGCGCGAGCGCGTTGGCGAGCGCGGCTGCGTCGTTCGCGCCGGCCTCGGCGGCCAGCTCGGTGAGCCGCGCCATCAGTTTCGTCTTGTTGTCCGTCACGCATCGCCGCGCGGGGTGGTTCGCGTCGGGAAACTCGGCGGAGACGTTCACGAACGGGCACCCGCGATAGTCCTTCACGGACGCCCGTTCCGCGAGGTCTTCGAAATACTGGAGCAGTTGCTTCGCGGCGTTGCCGGGGTGCTTCTCGATGCTGCGCTCGAAGCGCTGGAAGAAGCGTTCGTCGGAGCGCTTCAGGTACGCGACGACAAGATCGTCCTTCGACGAAAACTGCCTGTAGAGGCTCATCTTGTTCACGCCCGCGCGTTCCACCACGGCTTCCACGCCGACGGCCCGCACGCCTTCGCGGTAGAACAGATCGGCCGCGGCGGAAAGCAGATGCTCCTGCGCCTGCGATGCGGCGGTGGGCGGGCGGCGCGTGCCGGTTCCGGATGACGATTCGTGTTGCGACATGTCCATGCTGCCTGTAGTGACGTCGGGGCGATGCCTTGACATGTTACCGAGCGGTAACTAAGATCGCAACAATCTTGTTACTGACCGGTAACAAGCATCGGATGGCGGGTGGAGTGCGGCGCCGAAAGCGCGCCTAACAAGAACACAAAGGAGCGCGGATGAACTGGGCAGCAAGGATGGTAGGCGGACGCTTTCACTACGGTTGGCTGGCGGTGGCAGTGGTGTTTCTGGTGCTGCTCGCGGCGGCCGGAACGCGCGCCACGCCCAGCGTGATGATGATTCCGCTCGAGCACCAGTTCGGCTGGAGCCGCGCGACGATTTCGCTCGCCATATCGGTGAACATCGCGCTTTATGGCCTGATGGGGCCGTTTGCAGCCGCCGCCATGCAGCGCTTCGGCGTGCGTCCCACCATCCTCACGGCGGTGGGCACGATGGGCGCGGGCGTGGCGCTCTCTTCGATGATGACCCACCCGTGGCAGATGATTCTCGTCTGGGGCGTGATGGTGGGCGGCGCAACGGGCGTGGCGGCGCTCACGCTCTCGGCGACGGTGGTGAACCGCTGGTTCAGCACCCATCGCGGCCTCGCGATGGGCATTCTCACCGCGAGTTCCGCCACGGGGCAGCTCGTGTTCCTGCCGCTGCTCGCGGCCATCGCCGAGAAGCACGGCTGGCAGGCGGTCGTGTTCGTTGTGGCCGCCGCCGCTGCGGTGGTGCTGCCGCTTGTGGCATTCCTGCTGCCGGAGCGCCCTGCGGACCTCAAGCTGCGCCCGTTCGGCGAAGCGCACGACGCGCCGCCGGCGCCCATGGCCGCCGCCCAGAATCCGCTCAAAGTCGCCTTCGGCACGCTCGCGATGGCGAGCCGCACGCGCGACTTCTGGCTACTGTTCTTCAGCTTTTTCATCTGCGGCGCGAGCACGAACGGCTATGTCGGTACCCATTTGATCGCGATGTGCGGCGACTACGGCATGACCGAAGTGCAGGGCGCGTCGCTGCTCGCCACCATGGGCATCTTCGATCTGTTCGGCACGACGCTCTCGGGCTGGCTCTCGGATCGTTTCAACAGCCGCGTGCTGCTCTTCTGGTACTACGGACTGCGCGGCCTTTCGCTGATCTACCTGCCGCATGCTTTCGGTATTGACTTCTTCGGGCTGCCCATCTTCGCTGTCTTCTACGGGCTCGACTGGATCGCCACCGTGCCGCCCACCGTGCGACTCGCCACCGACGTCTACGGCAAAGAGGCTGCGCCGGTCGTGTTCGGCTGGGTGGTGGCGGGCCACCAACTGGGCGCGGCCTTCGCGGCGCTGGGCGCCGGCATGCTGCGCGCAAGCCTCGGCACCTACACGGTGGCGTCGATGATTTCAGGCGGGTTGTGTCTCATTGCATCGGTCATCGTGCTGCGGATCAATCGCGGCGAGCAGCGGGCGGTCGCTGCGGCGGTATAGGCGCAAGGCGCTGCACGTCTATTCCCTCTGAGGTGCTGAGCATCGGAACAGATTGCACAGCACCTGTCGTGTCTCCCGGTTATGCTATGGCCCTTTGACGGCCGGCGTTTGCCAGGCGCCGGTCGTCGGCCGTTCATATTTCCGCGGTCGGCATCTTCGGGCCGCGGGGCATCAGGATCATCACGACCCACTGCACCGAGAGACGCCATGAGCCACAAACCCGCCCCTACCGAAGTGCCCATCCACGAACTGCTCGCCGGCCGCTGGAGCCCGCGGGCCTACACCGCCGAGCCGCTTTCCCGCGACGCACTGCGCGCCGTGCTCGAAGCCGCGCGCTGGGCGCCGTCGGCATACAACGCGCAGCCGTGGCGCTTTATCGTCTTCGACCGCTTCGCCGACGAGGCGGCTTTCAAGCGCGCCTTCGGCACGCTCGTGCCGTTCAATCAACAGTGGAACGCGTCGGCCCCCGTGCTGATCGCCGTCACGGCGCACACGCGCAATGCCAAGGGCGACGTGAACCGCACGGCGCTTTACGACGCAGGCGCGGCGGCGATGTCGCTCGTGCTCCAAGCGCACGCGCTCGGTCTCGCCGCGCATCAGATGAGCGGCGTCGACGTGCCGGCGTTCCGCAAGGAATTCGCGATTCCGGAAGACGTCGAGGTGATCGCCGTTATCTCGCTCGCCCACCATGGCGACGCGCAGAAGCTGGAGCCGGTGTTGCGCGACCGCGAAAAGGCGGAACGTGCGCGCTTGCCGGTGGGTGAGATCGCCTACGGCGGGGCGTGGAATAAAGCGTTCTGAGGATTTGAGGGGGCGGGGCGGCGTGGTGGGTGTGGGGTGAAAGGGTAGGCTTGCATGGGCGGTTGGTGTCGGCTGTGGCTGTGCCAGGGTGCCCGCATCGCATCGCATCGCATCGCATCGCATCGCATCGCATCGCATTGGCATTGGCATTGGCGTTGGCGTTGGCGTTGCGCTCGCGGACCACGCTGCGCCGTGCGGTCAAGCCGCGCGAGGCCCCGTGCCGAGGTGCCACCGCCGCGTCCTACGGCGGCATCTCATTGCCACACTCCCCGCGCTCCGCAGCACTCGCCCCTGCTATGCGCGTTTGCCGCTTCCCCGTACTTCGTTCGCGGCGCCGCTTTCGTGGGCGACACCTGGGGCAACGGTGTCCGTCGAGTCTGTCGGCGCATTTTTCCGCACCTGCCGGGCGCCGTTGTCCGCCTCTTCGTCGCTCACTTCGGAGAGCGGCGCCGCCACCGTCTCTAGCGACTTGCGCTCCGCGTCCACGCCCCAGATCGCCGCGATCACCGCGGCCGCGATCATCAGCATCGACCCTGTCAGATAACCGGTGAAGACTTCGCTGCGCTGATGCGTGTCGATCAGCCGCCCGAAGAAGGCCGGCCCCGCGATGCCGCCCAGCGCCGTGCCGAACGCATAGAACACCGCGATGGCGAGCGCGCGGATCTCAAGCGGGAACGACTCGCTCACCGTCAGGTAGGCCGAACTCGCCGCCGCGGAGGCGAAGAAGAAGATCACCATCCACGCCGCCGTCTGTGTCGTGACGGTGAGCCACTGCTGCTCGAACAGATAGCCGCTCACCGTCAGCAGCACGCCCGAAATGGCATAGGTGGCGGCGATCATGGTGCGCCGGCCCGCTATGTCGAAGAGCCGCCCCAGCACGATCGGCCCGATGAAGTTGCCTGCCGCGAACGGCAGCAGATACCAGCCTACGTGTGCGCTGGGTACGCGGTAAAAGTCCGTAAGCACGAGCGTATAAGTGAAGAAGATCGCGTTGTAGAAGAACGCCTGCGCGGTCATCAGCGAAAGGCCCACGAGCGAGCGGCGCCGGTGCAGCACGAAGAGTGCGCGCAGCACTTCGCCGAGCGGCGTACGGTGTCGGGCGCGCAGACGCAGCGGCCGCAGCACGTCGTCGGCGAGCGTGTGGCCGGCGCGGCGAAAGCGGGTCTCGATGTCCTCGACCACCGACTTCGCCGTCTCGTGCTCGCCGTGCGTCATAAGCCAGCGCGGGCTTTCGGGAATCCATCGGCGCATGGGCAGGATGGCGAGCGCGAGCGCGGCGCCGATCAGAAAGCAGGCGCGCCAGCCCCAGTCGCCCGGCAGCAGGTTGGGATCGAGCAACACCAGCGATCCGGTCGCGCCAAGCGCCGCGCCCACCCAGAACGTGCCGTTGATGCCCAGATCGGTCCATCCGCGCACGCGCGCCGGCGTGAACTCCTGGATCGTCGAGTTGATGGCGGTGTATTCGCCGCCAATGCCCGCCCCCGTGAGAAAGCGGAACACGATGAAGCTCGCGAGATTCCACGACAGCGCCGTGGCCGCGGTCGCCGTGAGGTAGAGACCGAGCGTGACGAAGAAAAGGCGCCGGCGGCCGAGGCGGTCGGTGAGCCAGCCGAACCCGAGCGCGCCGAGCACGGCGCCCGCGATGTACGCGCTGCCGGCCAACCCGACGTCGGCATTCGAAAAGCGCAGCGCGGGGCTCGCCTTCAAGGCGCCCGCCACGGCGCCGGCGAGCGTTACTTCCAGGCCGTCGAGCAGCCATGTGACGCCAAGCGCCACGACGATCAGCGTATGAAACCGGCCCCACGGCAGCCGGTCGAGCCGCGAGGGCAGATCGGTCTGGACGACCGCGGCGGCGGGCGACGAATCGCCTGCTGAGGCACGGGGTAGCCGGGACATGGCGTGGCGTCTCCTTGGTGCGGCGTGGGTGGCGCGGCGTTGTGGCGCTGGTTGCCGGATGCCGGATAGGTACCGCAGTGTTGTCGCGGTGTTGTCGCGATGTGGTCGCGGCGTTGCTGCATGCCGCGCTGGAGTGCGGCTGCCCAGAACACGCTTCACGGCGCGCTTCCGCTTCCGTATATCTCCTCGCTTCGGGGCCGCAGCAGGCGTAGCCAAGCCACGTCGCAATCGCCGTTCCCGGCCGCTGGCCGCGCGGCTATCCGGTTGATCGCCAAGCGGTTTTCATGATACAAAGCCCGTCCTCATTTTTCCGCGTCAGCCGTGAGCGGCGAGTCCAGCCATGAACTTCTGCGCGATTGACTTCGGCACGTCCAATTCGGCCGTTGCCTTGCCCGATGGCGCGTCGATGCGCCTTGCCCCGGTGGAGGGCGCGTACACCACGCTGCCCACCGCGGTCTTCTTCAATACCGACGAACACACGCGCGAATTCGGCCGCGCCGCGCTGGCGGCGTACGTGGACGGCTTCGACGGCCGGCTCATGCGGTCGATGAAGAGCATCCTCGGCTCGCCGCTCGCCGAAACCACGACGGACCTCGGCGACGGCAGCGCCATCCGCTATACGGACGTGATCGCCACCTTCCTCGCGCACCTGAAACAGTGCGCGGAGGCCTGCGCGGGCAGCCCGATCGCGCGCGCGGTGCTGGGCCGCCCCGTGTTCTTCGTCGACGACGACCCGCGCGCCGACGCGCTCGCGCAGCGCCAGCTCGAAGCGGCGGCGCGCTCCATCGGGCTCGCGGAAATCCATTTTCAGTACGAGCCGATTGCCGCGGCGTTCGACTACGAGTCGCGCCTCGCGGAAGAGGGGCTCGTGCTCGTGGCCGACATCGGCGGCGGTACGTCGGACTTTTCGCTCGTGCGCGTCGGCCCGGATCGGATGGCACGCATCGAGCGCAAGGACGACGTGCTCGCGCACCACGGCGTGCACGTGGCCGGCACGGACTTCGACCGTCGCGTGGAACTCACGGCCATCCTGCCTGAATTCGGCTATCGGACGCTCGACCCCGAAGGGCGCGAGATGCCGAACCGTATCTATTTCGATCTCGCGACGTGGCATCTGATCAACACCGTCTACACGCCCAAGCGGGTGACGGAGCTGAAGCTGATGCGCCATCTGTTCTGCGATACGCGCCAGCACGACCGCCTCATGCGCGTAGTCGAACGGCGGCTGGGTCATGCGCTGGCCGCGCGTGCCGAGGAGGCCAAGATCGGCGTGGCCGCCGGTGGCGAAACGATGATCGATCTGGAAGAGGTGGAAGAAGGGTTGCGCCTCGCCTTCGACGAGGCGCAACTCATCGAGGCCGGCATCGAGGAAACCCGCCGCATCGTCGAGGCGGCGCGCGAGACGGTGCGCACCGCAGGCGTCGCGCCGCGCGAGGTGAGCGCGGTGTACTTCACCGGGGGCTCGACGGGGCTCGCGTTTCTATCGAACGCGCTTGCCGCCGCGTTCCCTGAAGCTCGCCCGGTCTTCGGCGACCGGCTCGCCAGCGTGGCGACGGGGCTCGGCATTCACGCCCGACGGCTGTTCGGCTGAGCACTGAGAGAACGGTTACGGGCCGGCGGACGATCCGCCGGTCGAGCACGGTTGCTGGATGCGGGTCATCCCGTCCCGACGACGCACCTGCAAAACCCGCCTGCGACGCCGCCCTTGCAACGCTCCAGAAATGACAAAACCCCACCTTCGAACGAAGCGTGGGGTTTTTCCCGCGTCAGGAAGCGCAGAGGCCCAAGCCGCATGTGGCCTGGGCGTGCCGCTTGCTCCTGCTTACAGCGGCTTGATGTTCGCGGCTTGCTTGCCCTTCGGGCCAGTCTTCACTTCGAACTGAACCTTCTGGTTCTCTTGCAGCGTCTTGAAGCCTTCCACGCGGATTTCCGAGAAATGCGCGAACAGGTCTTCACCGCCGCCGTCCGGGGTGATGAAGCCAAAGCCCTTAGCGTCATTGAACCACTTGACGGTACCGGTTTCCATATTACTTTCCTAAAGATGAATTTGAGCCGAAGCCCGTTGGGATGTGCACGAAAATCAAGGAAGGGGGGTAATAGGACAGCCGGAGTACCGTTGATGGGCGAACCACGAAAGACCAATTCACACTCGCCGCTTGAAATCCTGCCCGGACTTTATACGGCGATTTTCAAAGAAGGTCAACCGCAACCGAGGAAATTGCAGGGTCTTTCCTATCTGACACGCCTGAATGGGGCCGCATTCACTCTTACAAAGCTTGCGCTAAAGCGCATTTTTTTGTAGGGACAACCCGGATTTTGACTGCATTCGGCTGGTGCAACCGGTAAACTACGCGCCGCGCGGCGGTTGCACCCAGAAAACACGCTCGCGCATGCATGTGCGACGCCCGCGAGAGCCCCACGTCAGAGGGGGCGCCGCAGCGTCAAGCTGCGCTTGATACAGGAGATGACGTGAAAAGTTCTATTCAACGGAACATTGGTCCGATCGCGCTGATGCTGACCGGGCTGGGTTCCATCATCGGCTCCGGCTGGCTCTTCGGTGCATGGAAGGCCGCCAAAATTGCCGGGCCCGCCGCGATCTGTGCATGGATCATCGGTGCTGTCGTGATTCTCGCCATCGCGCTCACCTATGCCGAACTCGGTGCGATGTTCCCCGAGTCCGGTGGCATGGTGCGCTATGCGCGGTACTCGCACGGCTCGCTCGTGGGCTTCATCAGCGCGTGGGCCAACTGGATCGCCATTGTGTCGGTGATCCCCATCGAGGCGGAAGCCTCTATCCAGTACATGAGCACCTGGCCGTACGAGTGGGCGCACCAGCTCTTTGTGGGCGGTGAACTCACCACAACAGGGTTACTGCTCTCGGCGCTGCTCGTGATCGTGTACTTCCTGCTCAACTATTGGGGCGTGAAGGTCTTCGCGCGCGCGAACTCGGCGATCACGGTGTTCAAGTTCCTGATTCCGGGCCTGACCATCGCCGGTCTCATGGCCACAGGCTTCCATCACGAGAACTTCGGCGAAGCCAGCACGTTCGCGCCGTATGGCTGGTCCGCGGTGATGACGGCCGTGGCGACGAGCGGCATCGTGTTCGCGTTCAACGGCTTCCAGAGCCCGATCAACCTTGCAGGCGAAGCGCGCAACCCGGCGAAGAGCGTGCCGTTCGCGGTGATCGGCTCGATCCTGCTGGCGCTTGTCATCTACGTGCTGCTGCAGATCGCCTATATCGGCGCGGTGAACCCGTCCGACGTCATGAAGGGCTGGAACCAGTTCAACTTCAAGTCGCCGTTCGCCGAACTGGCGATGGCGCTGAACCTGAACTGGCTCGCCATCCTGCTCTACGTGGACGCGTTCGTGAGCCCGAGCGGCACCGGCACGACCTACATGGCGACCACGACGCGCATGATCTACGCGATGGAGCGCAACAACACGATGCCGAAGATCTTCGGCAACGTGCATCCGTTCTACGGCGTGCCGCGTCAGGCGATGTGGTTCAACCTGCTCGTGTCGTTCATCTTCCTGTTCTTCTTCCGCGGCTGGAGCTCGCTCGCGGCAGTGATTTCGGTCGCCACCGTGATCTCGTACCTCACGGGCCCGATCAGTCTGATGGCGCTGCGCCGTTCGGCTACGGACCTCGAGCGTCCGCTGCACATTCCCGGCATGTCGGTGATTGCGCCGTTCGCGTTCGTGTGCGCGTCGCTGATTCTGTACTGGGCGAAGTGGCCGCTGACGGGCGAGATCATTCTGCTGATGATCGTCGCACTGCCGGTGTACTTCTACTTCCAGGGCAAGTCGGGCTGGAGCGGCTGGGGCCGCGACCTGAAAGCGGCGTGGTGGCTCGTGGCGTATCTGCCCATCATGGCGCTGCTTTCGCTGATCGGCAGCAAGGAGTTCGGCGGACACAACCTGATTCCCTACGGCTGGGACATGGTCGTCGTGATCGCGTTTTCGCTGGTTTTCTATTACTGGGGTGTGCGTACGGGCTACCGCACCGAGTATCTGGACGAGCGCGAGAAGCACGACGAGATTCTCGAGGGTATCGGCGTGTGATCTGGGGCTGATCCTTCCGGTAACGGCGGCGTGTAGTCGCCGCGCCGCGCAGTAACGAAAAAGCCTGCCTGAGTTGCTCAGGCAGGCTTTTTTATGGGCTGCAGCGACTGTACTTTTCGCCCGCGATGAAACGCTTACGCGTGACCGAACACGTAGTTCGTCATGGCGAGCGCACGCTGGTACGTGCCGAGCGACTGCACGCCGACGGTGTAGTCGTCGTCCGCGGCGCCGAGGGCCGCGAAGACGGGCAGCAGATGCTCGTCGGTCGGATGCATGAGCGCCGCGTGCGGGGCGCGGGCGCGGTAGTCGAGCAGCGCGTCGATGTCGCGGGCGGCGAGGTGCGCTTCGAACCAGTCCGTGAATTCGGCAACGCGCGGGTCGGCGTCTTCGGGGCGTGCGCCGAAGTCGGCGGCGCGCAGGTTGTGCGTGATCTGGCCCGATCCGACCACCATCACGCCTTCGTCGCGCAGCGCACGCAGTGCGCGTCCCATGCGGAAATGATGCGCGGGACCCATGTGCGGCTGGATCGAGATCTGCGCGACCGGCACGTCCGCCTGCGGGAACATCAGCAGCATGGGCACCCACGTGCCGTGATCGAGCCCGTGCGCTTCCTCGCCGGTCGGAATGCCTTCGGCAGTGAGCAGTTGCGCGGCGCGGCGCGCAACGTCCGGCGCGCCTGCCGCGGGATACTCGATTTCGTAGAGTTCGCGCGGAAAGCCGTAGAAATCGTGGATCGTCTCGGGTTTCGTCGCGGTGCTCACGACGGGGCGCGCCGTGCCCCAATGCGCGGAGAGCATCAGAATGGCTTGCGGGCGCGGCAGGTGTGCCGCGAGAGCGGTGAATCCGGCGGACGGCAGCGCCGGGTCGATGGGCAGCGTCGGCGCGCCGTGCGAGAGATAAAGGCTGGGCACGCGCCCGGCGTGCGGCGTGGATTGGGTCATGTCAGCGAGCCGCCTTGCAGGCGGCAGACGAGAGGTTACGTTGGCTCGAATATAAAGCCGCACTGCTGTTTGATAAACAGCCCATTGCGGATTTGATTGCATCTTTGACGTTGCGAATGACGCACCTGCGGTGCGCGCGGACTGCGTTTATTCGTCTTCGCCGCGCAGGCCCGGCCATGACGGCGAGAGCGCCGGCCCCAGCGCGAACAGGTCGAGCACGCGGCCCACGGTGTGGTCCACCATTTCGTCGAGCGTGGCGGGGCGGTTATAGAAGGCGGGCAACGGCGGGAAGATCACGCCGCCCATTTCCGTGACGGCCGTCATGTTGCGCAGATGCGCGAGATTGAGCGGCGTTTCACGCACGAGCAGCACGAGGCGCCGGCGCTCCTTGAGCGTGACGTCGGCGGCGCGCGTGACGAGGTTATCGGAGAGACCGTGGGCGACGCTCGCGAGCGTCTTCATCGAGCACGGCGCGACGATCATGCCCTCGGTCGCAAACGAACCGGACGCGATACTCGCGCCCACGTCGCGCACCGAATGAACGACGTCGGCGCGGGCGTGCAGGTCGTCTTTGGTCAGCTGAAGTTCGTGCTGGATGTTGAGCCAGCCAGCGCTGGAGATCAGCAGATGGGTTTCGACGCCGCCCATGCGGCGCAGCATGTCGAGCGTGCGCACGCCGTAGATGGCGCCCGTCGCCCCCGTGATGGCGACGATCAGCCGTCGGGGACCGGGGCGGCGCACTGCGTTCGAATCCATGAAAGGCGGTGCCTTGGAGAGCGGAGAGAAACGAAAAGGCGTTCGGCGGGAGGGCCGGCGTACGTTATGCCGCCGCGCCGCAACCGGGAAGCCGAACCAACGGCACCAACGGCATCAATGACGCCAACCGTACGACGATCAGCCCCGCTCCCGCTCGGACGTCTCGCTTGGACGTCGATCAGGCAGCGGTGAAAAGCTGCTGCAGTTCGCCGTTCTGGTACATCTCCATCATGATGTCCGAGCCGCCGACGAACTCGCCCTTCACGTAAAGCTGCGGAATGGTCGGCCAGTTCGAGAATTCCTTGATGCCCTGGCGGATTTCGTCGTCTTCCAGCACGTTGACCGTCTTGAACTGGTCGACGCCGCAGGCCTTCAGAATCTGCACCGCGCGGCCCGAGAAGCCGCACATCGGGAACTGCGCGTTGCCCTTCATGAAGAGCACGACCGCGTTTTCGTCGACGATTTGCTTGATGCGTTGTTGCGTGTCCATAAGCGCCCTTGCGTGTACGGTTTTGTGCGAGATAGATGGAAATGATAGCGGATTTCGTTCAAGCGGGCTGAGCGTGCCACGCGGCGGCCGACCTCGCGGCGAGCCGTGTCTAGCCGGCCAGCGCACCGCCGCTGATGCGTTCGATACCGGCGAGATCCCGCTCCGAGCGCACCTCGCGAAAGCCCGCTGCTGCGAGCAGCGCGCGCACCGCCTCGGCCTGATCGTAGCCGTGCTCGATCCACAGCGCGCCGCGCGGCGCGAGCCAGGCCGGCGCGCCGGCGACGATGCGGCGGATGGCCGCGAGTCCGTCGGCTTCGTCGGTGAGCGCGCCGCGCGGTTCGAAGCGCAGGTCGCCTTGAGCCAGGTGCGGGTCGTTCTTCGCGATGTACGGCGGATTGCTCACGATCGCGTCGAAGCGCAGCGCCGGGTCGAGCGCGGCGTACCAGTCGCTTTCGATCAGCGTGAGCGGCCCGCCAGGCCGCGTCGGGTCGACGAGCCGCGCCGCGTTGCGTCGGGCCACCGCGAGGGCTTCGCTGGAGCGGTCGACGGCCCAGACGAGCGCGTCTGGCCGCGTGGACGCAATGGCAATGGCGATGGCGCCGGTGCCCGTGCCGAGGTCGAGCACGCGCGGACGGTTCGTATCCGCGATGGCCGCGAGCGTCGTTTCCACCAGCAGTTCGGTTTCCGGCCGCGGAATGAGCACGTGCGGCGTGACTTCGAAGTCGAGTCCGTAGAACTCGCGCTGGCCCACGAGTTGCGCGACGGGCTCGCCGGTCACGCGCCTCGATTCGAGCGAATGGAACCGCGCGATGGCGTCTTCGTCGAGCGGTTCGGCCCCGCGCGTGATCAGTTCCGTGCGGCGCCAGCCCAGCGCGTGACCGAGCAGGATGCGTGCTTCGAGCGCGGGCAGCGGCGACGCGCGCAGCAACGCAGCCGCCGTCGCGCCAGGCTCGCCGGCCTTCGGGCGGGCACTCGCGCTGGCGTCGTCCTGTTGTCGCGCGTCGTGGTTCATGTTCTACGGCTGCCCGTCAATCCGCGTCGCCAAGCGACGCAAGCTGCTCGGCCTGATGCTCGGTCACGAGCGCCGCGATCAATTCATCGAGCTCGCCGTCCATGATGGCGTCGAGGCGGTACAGCGTAAGGTTGATGCGGTGGTCGGTGAGCCGGCCCTGCGGGAAGTTGTAGGTGCGAATGCGCTCCGAGCGGTCGCCCGAGCCCACCAGGCTCTTGCGCGTGGCCGCTTCCTTTGCGTGCTGCTCCTGGTACTGCTTGTCCTTGATGCGCGCGGCGAGCACCTTGAGCGCGCGATCCTTGTTCTTGTGCTGCGAACGGTCGTCCTGGCATTCCACGACGATGCCGGTGGGAATGTGCGTGACACGCACGGCCGAGTCCGTCTTGTTGATGTGCTGACCGCCCGCACCAGAGGCGCGGAATGTGTCGATGCGCAGGTCCGCGGGATTGATCTCCACTTCGCCGATCTCGTCCGCTTCCGGCATCACCGCCACCGTGCAGGCCGATGTGTGGATGCGCCCCTGCGTTTCGGTGGCCGGCACGCGCTGCACGCGGTGTCCACCCGACTCGAACTTGAGCTTCGAGTAGGCCTTCTCGCCCGCGATCCGCACGATCACTTCCTTGTAGCCGCCCAGGTCCGACTCGCTCGCGGAGATCATCTCCACCTGCCAGCGGTTGCGTTCCGCGTAGCGCAGATACATGCGCAACAGGTCGCCCGCGAACAGCGCCGACTCGTCGCCGCCCGTGCCCGCGCGGATTTCGAGGAAGATGTTGCGCTCGTCGTTCGGGTCCTTCGGCAGCAGCATTTTCTGCAGTTCGCCTTCAAGCTGCGCCATGCGTTCGCGCGAGGCGCGCACTTCTTCTTCGGCGAACTCGCGCATCGACGCGTCGGCCAGCAGTTCCTGCGCCGTGGCCGCGTCGTTCTGCGCCTGGCGCCAGAGCGCGTAGTGCTCCACGACCGGGCCGAGTTCCGCATGCTCGCGTGTGAGCTTGCGGTATTGATCGATGTTCGAGGTGATGTCCTCGCGGCTCAACAGGTCGTTCAGTTCGGCCAGCCGGGTGGTGAGCTGGTCGAGCTTGTTTTGCATGCTCGTCTTCATCGGGCGGTGCCAGGGGCTCCGTAAAGGACTGCGGGAATGGGTGGGGCCGGGTAGCGACCCGAGGCGTTGTGAGCCGCGAGCGAGCTTCAGCAGGCTCGGCGCGGCGTGCTGCAGTGCCGCTAACGCTCGGACGGGCCTGAGTGTCGGTAGAAGCCGCTCATCAGTTCGATGAGCGTATCGCGGTTTTCACCGCTTGCGCGGTTCAGCGCGTGAGTCGGGCCGTGGATCAGCTTGTTCGTGAGCGCCTGCGACATCGTTTCGATCACGGCCGTCGGGTCGTCGCCGCGCGCCAGCATGCGCAGCGCGCGTTCGACTTCGGCGCGGCGCAGCGCGTCGGCCTGGGTATGCATATGGCGGATCACCGGCACGATGCTGCGCGCCTCCAGCCACTGCATGAAATTCTGCACGCGCGTTTCGATAATCCCTTCCGCCTGCGCGACGGCTGCCTGGCGCGAAGCGTTGCCTTCGCGCACGATCGCGCCGAGGTCGTCCACGGTGTACAGGAACACGTCTTCGAGCTGGCCCACTTCGGGTTCGATGTCGCGCGGCACGGCGAGGTCGACCATGAAAATGGGACGGTGCTTGCGGGCTTTCACCGCGCGCTCCACGGCCCCCAGGCCGATGATGGGCAGCGTGGACGCCGTACACGACACGATGATGTCGAACTCGTGCATGCGCGCGGGCAAGTCGGCAAGCGGGATGGCGCGGCCATTGAAGCGCTCGGCGAGCCGCTGGCCGCGTTCCGCGGTGCGGTTGGCGACCACGAGTTCGCGCGGCTGTTGGGCGGCGAAGTGCGTGGCGCACAGTTCGATCATTTCGCCCGCGCCGATGAAGAGCACGCGCTGATTCGAGATCTTGTCGAAGATGCGCTGCGCGAGCCGCACGGCGGCGGCGGCCATGGAAACCGACTGCGCGCCGATCTCCGTCGTGCCGCGCACTTCCTTCGCCACGGCGAAGGTGCGCTGGAACAGCTGGTTCAGGTACGTGCCGAGCGCGCCCGCTTCGGATGCGGTGCGCACCGCGTCTTTCATCTGACCGAGAATCTGCGTTTCGCCGAGCACCATCGAATCGAGCCCGGACGCGACGCGAAACGCGTGGCGCACGGCTTCGGACTGCGGCAGCGCGTAGACGTGCGGCGCGAGTTCGTCGACCGCCACGTTGTGGTACGCCGAGAGCCACTGGATGGCTGCGTCGCGCGCGGCGCGGTCGTCGGTGGCGCAGTAAAGCTCGGTGCGGTTGCAGGTGGAAAGAATCGCGGCTTCCGGCGCGGCCAGCGAGCGGCGCGCCGACCAGGCCTCGCGGAATGTATCGAGTGCAGGCTTGATCTGTTCGAGCGGAAACGCCACGCGTTCGCGCAAGGCGACGGGCGCGGTGTGGTGATTAATTCCGATCGTTAGAAGCTGCATACGTGGGGCTATGGTCGAAGGCTCCATTATAGCGTTTCCCGCTTTGCCGCATGGGGCGGGGCGCACCGGCAGGCGCGAGCGCCGGCGTGGTCGCGCGGCCTCGCGGCGCTTACCCGCTTGCGCTTGCTTTGGGACATCTGGCCCCCTACACTCGACGCCTGCCCGCGTCCGGCGTGCGACGTCGACCTGCACGCCAATGTCCAGTCGGATTCCCCCGTTTGGGGCGGGTTTCTGTGAAAATCTCCGAGAACAATATGTCACGCTCCGCAAGCCTCCGCGTTCCTCCCTTCCGTCCGACAGGCCAGAAAGTAGCGAAGGCGCGCGGCTGCTGATGGGCTGGACTGGCATCGTCGTGCTGGGTGCCGCGGTCGGTCTGGCCGGCTGGTGGCTCCACCCGCGGCGTAATCGTAGTGCACGCAGCCGCCGCGGCATGCAGATGGCCATTGCGATCGCGGCCGGCGTGGCCGGCGCGGCAATCGCCAAAATGGCCGGCAGCGTGACCGGCATCTTCCTTGACGGCGATACGCTCGAATGGCCGGTTTGCACGGCCGCCGCGCTTCTCGCCGTTGCCGTGACGGCCGGCCTTGCGTCGCGTCGCTGAATCCCGCAGGTGAAACAATGAACGCCCGACTTCCCGAAACCTCCTCCATTCCCGAACGGATCACCGCGCTGCGCGCCGCCATGACGACCCAGGGCGTTGCGGCCTGCCTCGTGCCATCCGCCGACCCCCATCTGTCCGAGTACTTGCCCGAGCGCTGGCAGGCGCGACAGTGGCTATCCGGATTCACGGGCTCGGCGGGCACGCTCGTCGTGACCGGCGACTTCGCGGGCGTGTGGACGGACAGCCGCTACTGGGTCCAGGCGCAGGCGCAACTGGCGGGCAGCGGCGTGCAACTCATGAAGATGACGGGTGGCCAGCAGACGCAGCCTCATGTCGAATGGCTCGCGCAGAACGTGCCTGCGGGTTCGACGGTTGCCGTGGACGGCGCGGTACTTGGCGTGGCGGCGGCGCGGGCGCTGGAAGGCGCGCTGGGCGCGCGCGGCGTGAAGCTGCGCACCGACCTCGATCTGCTCGACGCCGTCTGGCCGAACCGCCCTTCGCTTCCTGTTGCCGCCGTCTACGAGCACGCGGCTCCGCACGCGGACGTGACACGCGCGGGCAAGCTCGACCGCGTGCGCCGCGCCATGCAGGAGAAGGGCGCGCAGTGGCACTTCGTTTCCACGCTCGACGACCTCGCCTGGCTGCTGAACCTGCGCGGCGCGGACGTCAACTACAACCCGGTGTTCGTCGCGCACGCGTTGATCGGGCTCGATCGCGCCACGCTCTTCGTCGCCGACGGCAAAGTGCCCGAGCCGCTCGCCGAGGCGCTCGCGCGCGACGGCGTGCGCATCGAACCGTACTCCGGGGCAGCCGGCGCGCTCGCCGCGCTGCCGGCCGGCGCTGCGCTGCTGGTCGATCCGCGCCGCGTCACGTTCGGCCTCATGCAACAGGTGCCGGCGAACGTGAAGATCGTGGAGTCCATCAATCCGTCCACGTTCTTCAAGTCGTGCAAGACCGGGCCGGAAGCCGGCCACGTGCGCGCGACCATGGAGCAGGACGGCGCCGCGCTCGCGGAATTCTTCGCGTGGTTCGAAGGTGCGCTGGGTCGCGAACGCATCACCGAACTCACCATCGACGAGCGGCTCACCGCTGCCCGTGCGCGCCGCGCCGGCTTCATCTCGCCGAGCTTCGCGACCATCGCGGGCTTCAAGGCGAACGGCGCCATGCCGCACTATCGGGCGACGCCGGAATCGCACAGCGTGATCGAAGGCGATGGTTTGCTGCTGATCGATTCGGGCGGCCAGTATCTGGACGGCACGACGGATATCACGCGCGTCGTGCCCGTGGGCACAATCAGCGACGCCGAGAAGCGCGACTTCACCGTGGTGCTCAAAAGCATGATGGCGCTCTCGCGCGCGCAGTTTCCGCGCGGCGTGCGCTCGCCGATGCTCGACGCCATTGCGCGCGCGCCCATCTGGGAAGCGGGTGCCGAGTACGGCCACGGCACGGGCCACGGTGTGGGCTACTTCCTGAACGTGCACGAAGGGCCGCAGGTGATTTCCTACTACGCGCCGCCCGAACCGTGGACGGCGATGGAAGAGGGCATGATCACCTCGGTGGAGCCGGGCATCTACCGGCCCGGCAAGTGGGGCGTGCGCATCGAGAACCTCGTGCTGAACGTGGCGTCCGAAACCACGGAATTCGGCGACTTCCTGAAGTTCGAAACGCTTACGCTGTGTCCCATCGATACACGCTGCCTCGCCTTGCCGCTCTTGCGCGACGACGAGCGGGCGTGGCTCAACGCGTACCACGAGACGGTGCGCGCGCGCGTCTCGCCGCACGTGAGCGGCGACGCGAAGACGTGGCTTGAGGCGCGCACGCAGCCGGTGTGAGGGCTGGGGCAAAGCGGGGACGCAAACGCGGCGACGCAAACGCAGGGACGCAAACGCAGGGACGCAAACGACGCAGCGCAGGCTGGCAGCTATACGGGAGCTCGTATGACCATCAAAGCAGTCGTGTTCGATTTCGGCGGTGTGCTCGTGGACTGGAGCCCTGAGTACGTCTACCGCGAACTGATTCCCGACGAAGCCGAGCGCCGCTGGTTTCTCACACACGTCTGCGCGATGGACTGGGTCATCCAGCAGGACGGCGGCCAGACCATCGAGGAAGGCACCGCCGAACTCGTCGCGAAGTTTCCCGATCACGAGCCGTTGATTCGCGCGTTCTACGAACGGTGGCACGAGATGCTGGGCGGGCTGCTCGACGGCGGCGTGGAGACGTTCGAGAAGCTCGAAGCGGCGGGCGTGCCGCTGTTCGGGCTCACGAACTGGTCGGCGGAGACGTTTCCGTACGCGTGGGAGAACTTTCCGATCCTGCGCCGCTGCCGCGACATCGTGGTGTCGGGCCGCGTGAAGCTGGTGAAGCCGGACCCCGCGATCTTCGCCGAAATGGTTCGCCGCATCGACGCGCATCTGCCCGGCGTGCAGCCCGGCGAACTTGTCTTCATCGACGACAACCTCAAGAACGCGCAAGCCGCCACCGCGCTGGGCTGGCACGGTGTGCATCACACCAGCAACGCCGAGACCGACGCGAAGCTGCGCGCCCTCGGCCTGCCCATCTGAGGCGCGCCTTTACGCACGCTGCGTATGTGACATGACGTGACGTGACTGACGTGACGGCAAGGGCATCACTGCCCGAGCAGATTCATCAGCGCGCCGCCCAATCCCTTCGCCGTTTCGCCCACGCCTTTCGCCACGCCCTCGACGCTCACGCCGAGGGCGCTCGCAAAGCCGCTCCCCATCTTCGTCATGAGGTTCTCGTTGAGCGAGAACTTCGGGTCGTGCAGATTGCCCGCCAGCACGAAGTGCAGCGTGATGTCGTCGTGGCGGCGCTTGAGCGCGGCCACGGCGGCCTTGGTGGGAATAGACAGGAAGGTGTCGAGCGGATCGCCCGTGTCTGCGAGTTCGAGGTGGTGCAGCGTGATCGTGCCGGGCGCGCGCAACTGGTCATTACGCACCGAGGCTTCCACCGACGCATCCAGCGTGCCGGCGGCGATCTGCGTTTTCGTGCCCACTTTCTTGAGCAGATACGGCGCGAACCGCACGACATCGACGCCTGCGAGCTTCGTCGTGGTCTGTGAATCGCGGTTCGCAAGGGCGATCCAGCCCGCGAACGAGAGGGTGCCCGTGTGCGACGGCCCGCGAATGGCGCCCGTCACGTTCACGTTCGATGGTTCGGCCAGCGCGGGAAAGTGCAGCGGCCCGACAGTGGCGCGCGCGTTCGTCACGGCGATGTGCCACGCAGGCCGGCTCACCGATTCGTCGTAGAAATCGAACGTGCCGTCTTCGAAGGCGATGCGGTCGATGCGCTTCTCGCGCGGCAGCGTGTCCTCGTCGCTGCTTGTCGGAGCGGCGTCACCCGGGCTGGCGAGCGTTTGGCGCAGTCCCGGCAGCAGTTCGATGCGACCGTCGGGCGCGCGCCGCACCGTCAGGTCGAAGCCGCTCACCGCGACCTCGCGCACGTGGAGCCTTCGCGCCATCAGGTCGCGCAGGTCGGTAACGATGGTGACGTGGGCGGCGCGCAGCGCGTCCTGCGCGGGCCAGCCGGCCGGCGCCTTGAGCCGCACGTCGGTGAGTGCGATGGCGGTGAGTCCCACGTCGATGCGCGCGGCGCTGCCTTGCGGACCGAGCGCGGCCACCACGTACTCCCTGACTTCGCGTTCGGCGATGTAGACCGCGATGGTCGCCCCCGCGAGCACCATGACGACAGCCCCCGCGACAATCGCCGCGATGCGTTTGCTGCGGGACATGGCCGTGTCCATTGCCTCGTCATCCTCGTCGCTCGTTGAGTTCTGTGCTGCTGCGCCTTTGCATGGCGCCGAGGCGCAATATTCGCGCCCGCGCTCAAAAGCTGCCGGCGGGCAGCGGCGCGATCCGTTCGCTCACGGCGCGGCACGCCGTCTTCAAGGGCGCAACGTAGGTTTCGAGCGGCGTCGCGCTCTTGCGAAAGAGCGGAATGCTCACGCTGATGCTGCCCACCGGCGCACCGCCTGGGCCGATGATCGCGCAGCCGTAGCAGAAGATCTGCGCCTCGTTTTCTTCGCGGTCTTCGGCATAGCCGCGCTCGCGCGTTGCGTCGAGTTCCGCGGCAAGCGCAGCGGGCTCCACGATCGTGTTCGGCGTGAGGCGTTCCAGCGTGAGCGTGCGCAGCAAGGCGTCGCGCGTGGCCGCATCGAGGGCCGCGAGGTACGCCTTGCCCACCGAACTCGAATAGAGCGTCACGCGCGTGCCGATGCGCGACGCCATCCGCACCGCATGCGGGCTTTCGAGCTTTTCGATGTAGACCATCTCCGTGCCGCTGCGCACGGCGAGGTGCACGGTTTCCTGGGTGGCGTCGCGCAGTTGCTGGAGCGCATCGATGGCCGCCACGCGCAGGTCGGAGCGCTCCCAACTGCGGCTGGCGAGCGTCATCAAACGCGGGCCCGGAATCAACGTGCTGCCGCCCAAACTCTCCGCTACGAGGCCTTCCGCGATCAGCGCACCGACGATGCGATACACCGTGGGCCGCGGAAAACCGCTTTGCGTGGCGAGCTGCGCGATGGTGGGCGGCGTGCCGGCGTCGGCGATCAGTTGCAGGATCGCCATGAACTTCGAGAAGGCGGCGGTGCCGGTGGCACGGGCGGCTTCGATGGCGTCGGCGGCGGGGTTCGGCATGGTCGGAACAAATGTGTAGCGTGGGCTGGACAGACGTAAGCGGACGCAACGGTATCACGCCGTCACCCTGTGCTCGTCACGATACGAGGTACCCGCCGTCCACGGGCAGCACGGTTCCCGTGACGAACGCGGCGGCCGGCGAACACAGGAACGCGACCACGGGCGCGATGTCCTCGGGCTCGCCCCAACGTGCGAGCGGCGTGCGCTCCAGAATGGCTTGCGAGCGCGCGTCGTCGGCCTGTAGCGCCTGGGTGAGCGGCGTTGCGATCCAGCCGGGCGCCACGGCGTTCACGCGAATGCCGTCCTTCGCATAAGCGATGGCGAGCGACTTCGTGAGCTGCGCGACGCCGCCCTTGCTCGCGCTGTACGCCGGCACGAGCCCGCCGCCGAAGAAGCTCAGCATCGACGCCGTGTTCACGATTGCGCCGCGGCTCGCCGCGAGCAGCGGGCGCGCCGCGGCGCAGGCGCGCAGCGTGCCGTTGAGGTTGACGTCGATCACCTGCTCGAACACCTCCGGATCGTGCTCCTCGCCGCGACGGATCATGCCCGCGCAGTTCACGAGCACGTCGAGCGAATCGAGCGGAGCGAAGAGCGCTTCGATGTCGCTCGCAAGACGCACGTCGGCTGCGGCGATCTCGATGCCGGGCCCGAGCGCGTCGCGCTGGGCGTCGGTGGGCGAGAGCCCCGCCGCAATCACGCGCGCGCCGAGCGCCGCGAACTGGTGCGCAATAGCCGCGCCGATACCCTGGGTGCCGCCCGTGACGACGGCGGTCTTGCCGGTGAAGAGGTCGGGTCGAAAGGTCATGTCGAATGGGACCAGGAAGCGTGTCTTGTCTCGTGCAGGGCGAAGAACGAAGAAGCAGGGCGGCGCGGCCGCCCTGCGGCGTCATGCGAGTTCGACGGCGGCCTCGCTGCTGCTGCGCTCGGCAATAGGCGCGCGCACGACGAACATGTAGACGAGCGCCGCGGCAAACGACACGGCCGCGCTAATCAGGAACGCGTTGACGAACGAGTGCGTCCGGTCGACGACGATGCCCGTAATGAACGGCGCGAATGACCCGCCGAAATACCCGCCGAAGTTCTGGATGCTGCCGAGCGATGCCGCCAGATGGCGCGGCGCCGTCACGCTCACGAGCGCCCAGGCGCCGCCGCTCGCCATGTTGACGAAGTACATGGCGAGCGAGAGGTACACGATGGCAAGCGTCGTGTTCGGCGTGAACGCGGCGGGCACCGTGAACACGGCCGCACAGATGAGGCCCGTGCAGATGGGCCACTTGCGGCTGCGGATGGGCGCCATGCCGCGCGCCATCAGGCCGTCCGCGACGTAGCCGCTGGAGAGCATGCCGAGCGTGCCGAAGAGGTAGGGAATGGAGACCACCCAGCCCGTCTTCGCAATCGAGAGATGCCGTTCGTGCTCCAGGTAGGCGGGCAGCCAGGTGAGGTACAGCCACACCATGTAGATCACACCCATGAAGCCGAAGATCATGCCCCACGTGGTGGGTGAGCCGAACAGGCCGCGCCACTCGGCGAAGGTCATGCGGCGCTCGGCGCGCGCGTGCGGCTCGTCTTCGGTGAGGTGGGCGACTTCCTCTTCCGCGAGCGTTACGTCGCCCCGGTTGCGATAGACGATGTACCAGCCCAGCGCCACCGCGATGCCCAGCACGCCCATCACGACGAACATCCAGCGCCAGCCGAACGCGAGCAGCAGCGCGGTGAGAATGGGCGGCGCGAGCGCGGGCCCGATGGTGGACGACGTCGTGAAAATGCCGGTGGGCCGGCCGCGCTCGCGCAGCGCGAACCATTCGCTCACCACCTTGGCGCCGGCCGGAAACTGCGGTGCTTCGCCAATGCCGAGCGCGATGCGCGCCACGAGAAATTGCTGCAACGTCTGCACGAGGCCCCCGCACAGTTGCGCGACCGACCACACCAACATGCCGAGTCCGAGCATGAGCCGCGCGCCGAACCGATCGAGCAACGCGCCCACCGGCAACTGCGAAAACGCGTAAGCAAACGAGAAGGCCGAGAGCAGCAAGCCCATCTGCGATGCGGAGAGACCGAGCTCCCCGCTCACCGAGTGATTGGCGATGGAAAGCGTGCTGCGGTCGAGATAGTTGACGATGCCCGCGAGCATGAGAAACGTCACGGCAATGCGCTGGATGCGCCCAAGGCGCGGTGTCTTCACCTGCATGTGTCTCCTCCTGCGCTCTTTCGAGTCTGTGAGTGGAAGGGGCTGCAATCCTTCGAAATGCGGCGGCCGTGCAGGGCCGCTGTGGCTGCCTTAGGTGGTGTTGCCGCTGCGGCTGCGGGTGTTGCCGCGGGCGCGGCTATCTCACGAACTGATCGACGTAGCCGGCACCGAGTCCCACGCGCTCGTACTGCGCGCGGCACATGTCGAGCTTCGTGAAGACGTCCTCGTAGCCAGTGAAGTTGCCGTGCGGGTCGCAGTAGAACATCACGCCGTTCACCTGGAAGTACGTGATCATTTCTTCGACGTCTTCGGGTACGTAGAGCGTGTGCGTCTCGCCGGGCGGCTCGAAGACGTAGCTGCCTTCGGTGGCGATCCAGTCGTGTTCCAGGTAGCGCCATTTGCCCTTGAGCACCATGCCGTGCACCGCCTGCGGATGACGATGCCGGCTCAGCACGCCGGACTTGCGCACGCGCAGCAGGTTCATCCAGTAGCCGGTGGAGACGTTCAGGCAGAGCGGCCGGAACCATACGTTCTCGGCCTGCGGCACCCAGACGCGCTCGTCTTCGGGAATGGCGGGTGCCACGACGATTTCGGGCAGCGCTTCGGGCGGGTTCGGCAACTGATAAGGCGTCAGGGCGTCAGCGCCGGCGGCTGGGGCGGGCATAGTGTCTCCGGTTGTCCATAATATGAATTTATAGATCGTATTGTGGACAAATGGTCGAACTATTGGCGCGGCGCTGTCAACATGGCGATGCAGTGCCGAAATAGTGGGATGGTGGAGCGGGACGAGGCATGCGCGAGCCCGCGAGGCGATCTCGCGAAGCGTTGCGCGAAAGTGGTGAAGGGAAGAGAGAGGCGGCCGCCAGGACGGCGCCCGGGTGCAGAGGAAAAACGGCGCGGCGCGCAGTTCGAAAACCTGCGCGCCGCGCCGTTCAACGGGGGCGCTTCATGAAGCGCCCCGCAAGCATCAACGCGTGATCGGACGGTAACGGATGCGCTTGGGCCGCGCGGCTTCTTCGCCGAGTCGCTTGATCTTGTCCGCCTCGTATTCCTGGAAGTTGCCGTCGAAGAACACGACCTGCGAGTCGCCTTCGAACGCCAGGATGTGCGTGGCGATGCGGTCGAGGAACCAGCGGTCGTGCGAAATCACCATCACGGAGCCGGCGAACTCCAGCAGCGCGTCTTCGAGTGCACGCAGCGTTTCCACGTCGAGATCGTTCGACGGTTCGTCGAGCAGCAGCACGTTGCCGCCCGCAATCAGCGTCTTCGCGAGATGCAGACGGCCGCGCTCGCCGCCCGAGAGGTTGCCCACCATCTTCTGCTGGTCGCCGCCCTTGAAGTTGAAGCGCCCGATGTAGGCGCGCGACGGCGTTTCGTACTTGCCCACGGTCAGCACGTCCGCGCCGCCCGAGATTTCTTCGAACACCGTCTTCGACCCGTCCAGCGCGTCGCGGCTCTGGTCCACGTAAGCGAGCTTCACCGTGGGGCCCATCACGATCTCGCCCGAATCGGGCTGCTCCTTGCCGGTGAGCATGCGGAACAGCGTCGACTTACCCGCGCCGTTCGGCCCGATGATGCCGACAATCGCGCCCGCCGGAATCTTGAAGCTGAGGTTGTCGATGAGGAGCCGGTCGCCGTACGACTTGCTCACGTTCTTGAACTCGATCACTTCATTGCCGAGCCGCTCGCCCGCCGGAATGAAGATTTCCTGCGTTTCGTTGCGCTTCTGGTATTCCTGGCTGCTCAGTTCCTCGAAGCGGGCAATACGCGCCTTCGACTTCGCCTGGCGGCCCTTCGGGTTCTGGCGCACCCACTCCAGTTCCTTCTTGATCGCCTTCTGGCGCGCCGACTCCGACGACTCTTCCTGCTTCAGGCGCTCTTCCTTCTGGTCAAGCCAGCTGCTGTAGTTGCCCTTCCAGGGAATGCCGTGGCCGCGGTCGAGTTCGAGAATCCACTCGGCGGCGTTGTCGAGGAAGTAACGGTCGTGGGTGACGGCCACCACGGTGCCCGGAAAGCGCGTGAGGAACTGCTCGAGCCACTGCACCGACTCGGCGTCCAGGTGGTTGGTCGGCTCGTCGAGCAGCAGCATGTCGGGCTTTTCGAGCAGCAGCTTGCAGAGTGCGACGCGGCGCTTCTCGCCGCCCGACAGGTTCTCGATCTTCGCGTCCCACGGGGGCAGGCGCAGCGCGTCCGCGGCCACTTCGAGCTGCTGTTCGGCGCTGCCGTCGGCGGTGGCGAGGATTGCTTCGTACTTCGCCTGCTCGGCGGCGAGCTTGTCGAAGTCTGCATCGGGTTCGGCATAGGCGGCGTAGATCTCGTCGAGCTTTTTCTGCGCTTGGAGAATGTCGCCGAGACCCTCTTCCACCGCCTCGCGCACCGTCTTCTGCGGATCGAGCTGCGGCTCCTGCGGCAGATAGCCGATGTTGAGGTTCGGCATGGGCGTGGCTTCGCCTTCGATGTCCTTGTCGACACCGGCCATGATGCGAATCAGCGTGGACTTGCCCGAACCGTTCAGGCCGAGCACGCCGATCTTCGCGCCCGGGAAGAACGAGAGCGAGATGTCTTTCAGGATCTGGCGCTTGGGCGGCACGATCTTGCCGACCCGGTTCATGGTGAAGACGTATTGGGCCATGTGAGTCTTGTCTGGAACCTGTAAAGGGATGAGGAAGGGGGATGCAGAATGGGGCCGGATAGCGGCGGCGCCGAAGCGCGGCGCGTGGGTCCGAAGCCCGTATTGTAAGGGGTGGTGGCGCGGGTGCCGGCTAGCGCTTGCGCGCCATGTTGCGGGCAGCGGTGGCGCACTGCCGGGGTTGAGCCGGGCCGTGGCCGTGGGAGGCCGGGCTCAAAGCCACGATGCCACGCCACCGTGCCGCGAGCACGTGCCGCTGCGATGTCGGCTGAAGCTGTAGGTGCCGTCGCGGCAGCGCGCCGTGGCACCTTCGGGCGCCTTGCCCGAAAGCGAATGGGCCGGTGAATGGACGGTGGCGCCGTCACGGTTGCGGTAGGTCTGGTGGTTGTCGAGATTGCTCTCGTCGGGCTGGACGGACGACGGCTGGAACGCGAAGGCCGGCACGCAAGGCAGCGCGAGCGCGAGGGCCGTGAGTCCGGCCGCGCATATCGCGCTCAAGTCGAGGCGTCGTGGACGGACGCGCGTGAGCAGGCTCATGGTCTTCTCGCTTGCTGTCGTGATGTCGTTGGATGGCCGTGCGGGCGGCCGATGCCGGATGCCGCATTCAGCGGATTGTATGAGCCTCGCCGCCGTAGAAAAGAAAAAGCCGCGCGGGTGGCGCGGCTCTGTGCGGTGAGTGCGGCCATGCAGCCACGGCCGGGACGTTACATCAGACGTTGAACAGGAAGTTCATCACGTCGCCGTCGTGCACCACGTACTCCTTGCCTTCGGCGCGCATCTTGCCGGCTTCCTTCGCGCCCTGTTCGCCCTTGTACGCGATGAAGTCGTCGTAGCTGATGGTCTGCGCGCGGATGAAGCCGCGCTCGAAGTCGGTGTGGATCACGCCCGCGGCCTGGGGTGCCGTGTCACCGATGTGGATGGTCCACGCGCGCACTTCCTTCACGCCCGCCGTGAAGTACGTCTGCAGGCCCAGCAGCTTGAAGCCCGCGCGGATCACGCGGTTCAGGCCCGGTTCGTCCATGCCCATGTCGGCGAGGAACACTTCCTTGTCTTCGTCGGCGAGATCGGCAATTTCCGCTTCGATCGCGGCGCAGACGGCCACCACCGGCGCCTTCTCGGTCTCGGCATAGCGGCGCACGGCGTCGAGGTGCGCGTTGTTCTCGAAGCCGTCTTCCTTCACGTTGGCCACGTACATCGTGGGCTTGGCCGTGATGAGGCAGAACGGCTTGATGAGCGCCTGCTCGTCTTCGGAGAGGCTGAGGCCGCGCACGGGCTTCGCCTGGTCCAGCTGAGCGCGCACCTTTTCGAGCACGGCGGCGAGCTTCACGGCTTCCTTGTCGTTGCCCGACTTCGCCGCCTTCGAGTACCGCGCGAGCGCCTTTTCCACCGTGCCGAGGTCGGCTAGCGCGAGTTCGGTGTTGATCACTTCGATGTCCGCGACCGGATCGACCTTGCCCGCCACGTGAATCACGTTCTCGTCTTCGAAGCAGCGCACGACGTGCGTGATGGCATCGGTTTCGCGGATGTTGGCGAGGAACTGGTTGCCGAGTCCTTCGCCCTTGCTCGCGCCCGCCACGAGGCCGGCGATGTCCACGAACTCGACGACGGCCGGCATGATGCGCTCGGGCTTGATGATGCCGGCGAGCGCCTGAAGCCGCGCATCCGGCACTTCGACCACGCCGACGTTCGGCTCGATGGTGCAGAACGGATAGTTTTCCGCGGCGATGCCCGCCTTGGTCAGCGCGTTGAACAGGGTGGACTTGCCGACGTTAGGCAAGCCGACGATGCCGCATTTGAGGCTCATGGAATTCTCTGCAATCAGGTGGTGACGCGCTTGCCGGGGCGGCGGGTGGGTCTTGCGCCGCGCAGTCGGCCGGGCGGAGTGCGCCGTGCCGGGCGGCGCGCCGCGGGCGGCACGTCGGGAGGCGGTGACGTGGGCCGTCACCAAAAACCGTAATTGTAACCCTGTCCCGGTGGTGGTCCGACGGCTGTCCTGTCGGCATGCTTTCCGTCTGCGCACGGCCAACCGGAGAAGCCGCGGCGCTGTGTCGCGCGGCGGCTCGTCCTGGCGGGAATCGGCGGGCTCGCTATCGGTGCGCTACCCGTCTTTCCGGCCACGGCCGCATCACCCCCCAAAGCTATAATGGCCGGATGACTACCCATCCTCAGACATTTGACGTCGCCGTGATCGGCGGCGGGCTGGTCGGCAAGACTGCGGCGCTTGCACTCACGCAGGGCGGCCTGCGTGTCGCGCTGCTCGCGCAGCCCTCTTCGCCGCTGCCCGCCGACGAGGCGTTCGATGCACGCGTCTACGCGCTCTCGGCGAGTTCTCATGCGCTGCTCGAGCGGCTGCGTGTCTGGCAGGCAATCGACCTCGCACGCGTCTCGCCCGTCTACGACATGCGGGTGTACGGCGACGCTCATGCGGAGCTGCACTTTTCCGCCTTCCAGGCTGCGGTGCCGCAACTGGCGTGGATTGCGGAGTCGTCGCTGATCGAGCGTGCGCTCGACGCCGCGCTGCGTTTCCAGCCGAATCTCACGTGGCTCGACACGCGCGCCCAGGGGCTCGACGTGAAAGCCGATGCCGCCACGATCGGACTCGCGAACGGCCAGGTGCTCGAAGCGGATCTCGTGGTGGGCGCCGACGGCGCGCACTCGTGGGTGCGCGCGCAGATCGGCTCGAAGGTGGAGCGGCGCGACTATCGCCAGACCGGTGTGGTGGCGAATTTTCGCGCCGAGCGGCCGCACGGCGAGACGGCCTACCAGTGGTTCCGCGACGGCGAAATCATCGCGCTCTTGCCGCTGCCGGGTCCGCACGTGTCGCTTGTCTGGTCGGCGCGCACGGAGCACGCGAACGAACTGCTGCGGTTGACGCCGGCGCAGCTCGCCGCCGAAGTGGAGCGCGCCACGCACGGCCACCCCGGCGCGCTGGAATGCGTGACGCCCGCGCGCGGTTTTCCGCTCGCGCTGCAAACCGTGGACAAGCTGATCGCGCCGCGCGTGGCGCTGGTGGGCGATGCGGCGCACCTGATCCACCCGCTGTGCGGCCAGGGCATGAACCTCGGCTTGCGCGACGTCGCCGTGCTCGCCGACGTGATCGCGAAGAAGGAGTCGTTCCGCGACCTCGGCGACACCGTGCTGCTGCGCCGTTACGAACGCGGCCGGCGTGAGGACATCCGCTCGCTGGTGGTTGCCACGGACGGCCTGCAGCGGCTCTTTTCGGTGCCCGGCAGCATTGCGCGCGCGGTGCGCAATACGGGCATGGCGTTGGTGGGCTCGCAGCCGCTCGTCAAACGCTGGCTCGTCGCGGCGGCGTTGGGGTGAATGCCCATTCAGCGTGCGGGCAGCGCGACCGATGTTCCGTCAAGGCCCGTCAAGGCGATTCGCCTCAGTCAATCAAGGCAGTTAATCCAGAAACTCCAGGAAGCAGCAATGAAGATGCGTATCCGACACTGGGCGTTTGCACTCGCGGCCGCCACCACCTTGCTGGGCGGCGTGGCGCAAGCCGACCCGGTTACCGACAAACTGAAGGCCACGCTCGAAGCGCGTCTGGGTTCGGACGCCCAGATCAAGGGCATCGCGAAGTCGCCCATCGCAGGGCTCTACGAGGTGAATCTCGGCTCGCAGATCATCTATAGCGACGCGAACGGCGACTATCTGCTGCTCGGCGACCTCGTGGATGCGAAGTCGCGCAAGAATCTGACCGAAGCGCGTCTGGCCGACCTCAACCGCATCGACTTCGCGAGTCTGCCGTTCGCGAACGCCGTGAAGGTGGTGAAGGGCAACGGCTCGCGCAAGATCGCGGTGTTCTCCGACCCGAACTGCCCGTATTGCCGGCAGCTCGAGAACACGCTGAAGTCCGTGGATAACGTGACGGTCTACACCTTCCTGTACCCCGTGCTTTCGCCCGATTCGACGGCGAAGGCCAAGGCGATCTGGTGCTCGGCCGACCGCGCGAAGGCCTGGGAGGCATGGATGCTCGATCGCCGCGCGCCCTCGGGCGGTTCGTGCGACACGGCCGCGCTCGACAGCAATCTCGCACTCGGTCAGAAGATGAACGTGACCGGCACGCCCACCGTGTTCCTCGCCGACGGCCGCCGCCTGCCCGGCGCCGTGCCGGCCGCCACGCTCGACAAGGAATTGTCGGCGGTGCGCTAAACCGCTCGTCTCGCCGCCGTCCGGATCGTCGATTCTGAACCGGACGGCGCTCGCTCTTTGAGCCGCCGGCGCCGCCCCGGGCGTCCGGCAGCCACAAGCAGCGGCCAGGGCGCCTCGCCACACTGCCGAGCCGCTGACCCGCCACCGCCCGCCGCTGATCTGCCGCCGACTTGCCACCGACTTGCCACCGACTTGCCACCCCACCCAGCCCACACGATGAAGCCGATCCGCTACAGCATCGTTCCCAAGCATCCCGCCGCTCATCTCTTCGAAGTCACCGTCACCGTGCCGGACCCCGATCCCGCCGGCCAGCGCTTCATGCTGCCCGTGTGGATTCCGGGCAGCTACATGGTGCGCGAGTTCGCCCGCAACATCGTCACGCTGCGCGCGTTCAACGAAGCCGGCCGCAAGGTGCGCATCGAAAAGACCGACAAGCATTCATGGCAGGCGGCGCCCGTCAACGGCGCGCTGACGCTGCGCTACGAGGTGTACGCGTGGGACCTCTCGGTGCGCGCCGCGCATCTGGACGACACCACGGGCTTCTTCAACGGCACGAGCGTTTTCCTCGCCGTGCTGGGGCAGGAAGCGGCGCTGTGCGTGGTCGACATCCAGCGCCCCGAGGGCGAGGCGTATCGGCACTGGCGCGTCGCCACGGCGCTGCCGGAAGCGCGCGGCACGAAGCGCTACGGATTCGGCGAGTACCGCGCGGCTGACTACGACGAGCTGATCGACCATCCGGTGACGCTCGGCGAGTTCGCGCTCGCCACCTTCAACGCGCACGGCGTGCCACATGACATCGTGATCGCCGGTCGCGTGATCGCGCTCGACACGGAGCGCCTCGCCGCCGACCTGAAGCGCATCTGCGAAGCGCAGATCGCGCTCTTCGAGCCGAGGTCGAAGAAGGCGCCAATGGACCGCTACGTCTTCATGACGCAAGCCGTCGCGGACGGTTACGGCGGCCTCGAACATCGCGCGTCCACGGCGCTCATCTGCAATCGCACCGACCTGCCCGTGAAGGGGCGCGACGCGATGACCGAGGGCTACCGGACTTACCTCGGCCTGTGCAGTCACGAGTACTTCCACACGTGGAACGTGAAGCGCATCAAGCCCGCCACGTTCGCGCCGTACGACCTCACGCAGGAAAACTACACGACGCTGCTGTGGCTGTTCGAAGGCTTCACTTCGTACTACGACGACCTGATGCTTGTGCGAAGCGGCGCGATTTCGCCGGACGAGTATTTCGATCTCGTCGGCAAGACCGTGGGCAACGTGCTGCGCGGCGCGGGGCGCCTCAAGCAGAGCGTGGCGGAAAGCTCGTTCGACGCGTGGGTGAAGTACTACCGCCAGGACGAGAACGCCGCGAACGCCATCGTCAGCTATTACACGAAGGGGTCGCTCGTGGCGCTGGCGTTCGACCTCACCATTCGCACGCAAACGGGCAACCGCAAGTCGCTCGACGACGTGATGCGTCTCTTGTGGCAGCGCTACGGGCGCGATTTCTATCGCGGCCGCGCGACGGGCATCGAAGAATCCGCCGTCGAGGCGCTGTTTGCCGAAGCGACGGGCGTGGACTTGTCGGCGCTCTTTGCGGAAGGCGTGCGCGGCACGCGCGACCTGCCGCTCGCCGAGCTGCTGGCGCCGTTTGGTGTGTCGCTGGAACCGGACCTCGGCAAGCCTGGCAGCAAAAACGGCGATAAAAACGGGGCCAGGGACGGCAAGCCGTCGCTCGGCGCGCGCACGCGCGGCGCGGCCGAATGCACGATCGCGGCGGTCCATGACGGCGGCGCGGCCCAGAAGGCGGGGCTTTCCGCAGGCGACGTGCTGGTCGCAATCGACGGTCTGCGCGTGACCGGTTCGAATCTGGACGCGCTGCTCGCCCGTTATCGGCCGGGCGCGAAGGTCGAGGTGCATGCGTTCCGTCGCGACGAGCTGCGTGTCGCGCGTCTCACGCTCGACGGCCCGGAAGTGCCGCGCTACAAGCTTGCCGTGACGGACAACCGCACCGCGGCGCGCACGGCGCGCTCGCGCTGGCTGGGCGTCTGAACGGTCCCAGGGAGGCGGGCAGGGCGTAAATGAAATGCCCGCTACCCGTCTCCCGCTCGCTGGCCAGCCGTCGGCCGAGCCTCCAGCCGCCGATTGTTCCACCGATGCAACAATGCTTCGCCGCCGCGATACTTTTTCGCGCGCCGGCGAATCCACAGAATGGCCCCACTCGCGCGACATCTGCGCGTTCCGAAACCGGATGGAGCCAAACATGACCACGATTCTGCAAATCAACTCGGCAGCCCGCTCGCAAGGCGCGCAGTCGACGCTGCTCGCCACCGAACTCACCGCAAAGCTGCAACAGTCGAAGCCGGGCGCGAAGGTTGTCGTCCGCGACCTGCTGGCCGACGCGCTGCCGCACCTCGACGACGCCGTGCTGGGTGCCTTCTTCACGCCGGCCGAGCAGCGCACGCCGGAGCAGCAAGCCATCGCCGCGCGCAGCGACGCGCTGATCGCCGAACTGCAAGCCGCCGACATCGTCGTGATCGGCGCCCCGATGTACAACTTCGGCGTGTCGACGCAGCTCAAGGCTTACTTCGACCAGCTCGCCCGCGCCGGCATCACGTTCCGTTACACGGAGAACGGTCCCGAAGGTCTGGTGAAGGGCAAGAAGGTGTATGTGGTTTCGGCGCGCGGCGGCAAGTACGCCGGTACGCCCGCGGATTCGCAGACGCCGTACATCAAGACGTTCCTCGGCTTCATCGGCATCACGGACGTCGACTTCATCTACGCCGAAGGCCTGAACATGGGTCCCGATGCGGCAAGCGCCGCGCTGGCCGGCGCGCGCGAGGCGATTGCGACGGTCTGAGCGATCACGTATCAGATCTGCCGGCGGCAACGCCGGACATGAAAACGCCATGGAACACGACGTTCCATGGCGTTTTTCTTTGGCGATCGAGCCGGGCGGCGTGTCGCCCCGTTCAGGCGAGTACTTCGGCCTCGTCGGGCAACCGCCAGTCGATGGGCGCGCGGCCGTGTGTCTGCAGATAGTCGTTCGCAAGCGCGAAGTGCCGGCAACCCAGAAAGCCGCGATGCGCCGAGAGCGGCGACGGATGCGGCGCCTCCAGCACGCAGTGCGGCCGGCCCGCCAGCAGCGCGCGCTTTGCCTGCGCATGCGCGCCCCACAGCATGAACACGAGATGCTCGTGCCGCATGGCCAGTTCGTGGATCAGCGTGTCCGTGCATTGCTCCCAGCCGCGCTTCGCGTGGCTCGCCGCCTGGTCCCGTTCGACCGTGAGCACCGTGTTGAGCAGCAGCACGCCCTGGCGCGCCCAGGTGTCGAGGCAGCCGTGATGCGGCACGTCATGCCCGAAATTGGCCGCGATCTCCTTGAAGATATTGCGCAGCGACGGCGGCGGCCGCACCGACGGCGGCACCGAAAAGGCGAGGCCATGTGCCTGCGGCGTGCCGCGGTCTTCACCGTGGTACGGGTCCTGACCCAGGATCACCACCTTCACCTCGTCGGGCGAGGTCAGGCGCAGCGCACGAAACACGTCGGCGGGATAGACGGTCTTGCCGGCGGCGCGCTCGCCGTCCACGAACCGGCACAGCGGTGCGTAGGCGTCGCTTTCCATGAATGGACGCAAATGGTCGCGCCAGGCGGGCGGCAGCGCGTCGAACTGGTCTTCGAGCAACGGCGGGTGCGACGAGGAAGCAGCGGCGGTCGGCTGCACGTCAACGGACGCGTTCTCGTCGTCGAAGAGCGAGGGCTGCGATGCCGCGGACGTTTGCGGCGATCGGGATCGGGAGCGGGAGCGGGAGGCTGAGGTCATGGCGCGCAAGTGTCGCAGCAAAAGCGTGGCGGCTCAATCTCCGCGCGTGGCTTCGCGCAGCCGGTAGCCGCGTTGGGCTTTGCTGACGTTGTCCGGAGCGAGACCAGGAACGAGCCGGCCGAGTTCGGCCGCGAGTGCGTGCAGCACGGCTTCGTCGCCGCGCTTGAGTTCCAGCTCGATCTCGCAGATCGGCATGCGGCGCACTTCAGCCGCCGAACCGCCGCTTACCTCGGCCACGACTTCGCCCTGGTCGATGGCGGCTTCCACGTCGGCCGCATCCGTGTGGATCTCCCACAGCGTGCGCGTGAAGTCCGTGCGGAAGAGTTCGATCAGATGCGGCGCCGCGCTCTGCAGTGCCGCGGCGGCCGAGGGTTCGTCGCAGGCCGCGAGCAGCGCGTCGATTTCGAGCGCCGCGCCGGCCACGGGCATTTCCCATTCGTGCCGCGCGTGCAGTCCGCCGGTGGCGTTGCCCGCGGTCTTGAAAGTCTGCAGCCAGCCCTGCGGCGTGCGGCGCAGACGCAGTGCGCTTCTGGCCGTGGAAAGCGTGAGCTGCGGCGTGTCGAAGTAGGCGTTTTCGAGCCGGATGGCGCGGCCGGCGTGTCCAGCGCGCGCGGTGAAGAACTGGGCCGCCGTGGCGACCTGCGCCTGCGGCAACGCCAGTTTGATTTCGCGTTCAATGGCCATGACTGCGGAGAGGACGGATGAGCGGGTTCAGAAGAACATGCGCGCAAGCTCCGCGCCCGGTTCCGCCGCGCGCATGAACGCTTCGCCCACGAGGAACGTGTTCACTGAATGCTCGCGCATGCGCTCGACGTCCGCGCGCGAGAGGATGCCCGATTCGGTCACGACGATACGGTCGTGCGGAATCGAACGCAGCATGCCGAGCGTCGTTTCCAGCGACGTTTCGAACGTCCGCAGATTGCGGTTGTTGATGCCGATGAGCGGCGTGGTCAGCTTGAGCGCTTCCTGCAATTCGAGGCTGTCGTGCACTTCCACGAGCACCGCGAGGCCGAGCGAGTGCGCGTACGCTTCGAGCTCCTGCATCTGCGAGGTTTCGAGCGCGGCGGCGATCAGCAGGATGGCGTCGGCGCCCATGGCGCGCGCTTCGAGCACCTGATACGGATCGACGATGAAGTCCTTGCGCAGCACCGGCAGGTTGCACGCGGCGCGCGCTTCTTCCAGGTAAGCGGCGCTGCCCTGGAAGAACTGCACGTCGGTGAGCACGGAAAGGCACGCGGCGCCGTGGGCGGCATACGAGCGCGCGATCTCGGCCGGCACGAAATGCTCGCGCAGTACGCCTTTGGAGGGGCTCGCCTTTTTCACTTCGGCAATTACGGCGGCGAGGCCGCTTTCGTGTTTCGCGCGAATGGCGCCCACGAAGTCGCGCAAGTCTCGCGCCGACGCCGCCAGCCGCAGCTCTTCGAGCGGCGCGCTCTCTTGCGCGGCGCGCACTTCTTCGTGTTTCACCGCGATGATGCGTTGGAGAATGTCACTCATGGTTTGCGATCCTTACCGCTTCGATTACTGCTTCGATGGTTGCTTGGGTTAACGCTTGAATTGCTGCGTGAAACGTACCAGCTCGTCCACTTTGGCCCGCGCGCGGCCGCTCGCAATCGCTTCGCGCGCCACCTGGATGCCGTCCGCAATTGACGCCGCCACGTTCGCCGAATAGAGCGCCGTGCCCGCGTTCAGCACCACGATCTCACGCGCGACGCCCGGCTTGTTGTCGAGCGCTTCGAGCAGCAGCGTCTTCGACTCGTTTGCGTCGGCCACCTTCAGCGTGCGGTTCGACACCATCTGCATGCCGAAGTCCTCGGGGTGAATCTCGTACTCGTGCACTTCGTCGTCGCGCAATTCACCCACGAGCGTAGCCGCGCCGAGCGAGACCTCGTCCATGCCGTCCTTGCCGTACACCACGAGCACGTGCTTCGCGCCGAGGCGTTGCATGACGCGTACCTGGATGCCGACGAGGTCCGGGTGGAACACGCCCATCAGCTGATTCGGCGCGCCGGCCGGATTCGTGAGCGGGCCAAGAATGTTGAAGATGGTGCGCACGCCGAGTTCGCGGCGCACCGGCGCGACGTTCTTCATCGCCGGGTGGTGGTTGGGCGCGAACATGAAGCCCATGCCCGTCTCGGCGATGGAGGCCGCTACCTGGTCCGGTTGCAGGTCGATGTTCACGCCGAGCGCTTCGAGTACGTCCGCGCTGCCCGACTTGCTCGACACGCCGCGGTTGCCGTGCTTCGCCACACGCCCGCCTGCGGCAGCCGTCACGAACATGGTCGCCGTGGAGATGTTGAACGTGTGCGAGCCGTCACCGCCCGTGCCGACGATATCGACGAAGTTGTCGCTATCGGGCACGTTCACGCGATTCGAAAACTCGCGCATCACGGTGGCGGCCGCGGTGATCTCGCCGATGGTTTCCTTCTTGACGCGCAGGCCCGTGAGAATGGCCGACGTCATCACCGGCGACAGCTCGCCGCGCATGATGAGCCGCATCAGGTGCAGCATCTCGTCGTGAAAAATCTCGCGGTGTTCGATGGTGCGCTGAAGCGCTTCCTGTGGGGTGATCATGATGTCTGCTCCGCTCTTCATCACGCACCTTGCTCCGCTGCTACGCGTTTCGACTGCTTCAGGAAGTTCTCGAGCAGCGCGTGGCCGTGCTCCGACAGAATCGATTCCGGGTGGAACTGCACGCCTTCCACGGGCAGCGTCCTGTGGCGCACGCCCATGATTTCGCCGTCTTCGGTCCAGGCCGAGATTTCGAGACAGTCAGGCAGCGTGTCGCGCTCGATGGCGAGCGAGTGATAACGCGTCACGTTGAAGTGGCGCGGCAGGTCGGCGAACACGCCTTTGCAGTCGGTTTCGATCTGACTCACCTTGCCGTGCATGATGGTTTTCGCGCGCACTACGCGACCGCCGAACGCTTCGCCGATGGCCTGGTGGCCAAGGCACACGCCGAGAATCGGAATGCGGCCGCTGAAGTGACGCAGCACGTCGAGCGTAATGCCGGCGTGCTGCGGATTGCTCGGGCCCGGCGAAAGGCAGATGCGCTCGGGGTTGAGCTGCGCGATTTCGTCGAGCGTGATTTCGTCGTTGCGGTAGGTCCGCACGTCTTCGCCGAGTTCGCCGAAGTACTGGACCAGGTTATAGGTGAACGAGTCGTAGTTGTCGATCATGAGCAACATGGTCTGTCTCCGGTCAGAAGTCGCTGTCGAGGCCGTCCTGCACCTGCTCCGCCGCGCGCAGCACCGCGCGGGCCTTGTTCTCGGTCTCTTGCCATTCGGACTCGGGCACGGAATCCGCGACGATGCCCGCCGCGGCCTGCACGTACAGATTGCCGTTGCGGATGAGCCCGGTGCGGATGGCGATGGCGAGATCCATCTCGCCGCTGAACGACAGGTAGCCCACGGCGCCACCGTACAGGCCGCGCTTCACGGGCTCGAGTTCGTCGATCAGTTCCATCGCGCGCACCTTCGGCGCGCCCGAAAGCGTGCCGGCCGGGAACGTGGCGCGCAGTACGTCGAAGTTCGTCATGCCGGGCTTGAGCTTGCCTTCCACCGAACTCACGATGTGCTGCACGTGCGAGTACTTTTCGATCACCATCTTGTCGGTCACGGCCACGGAGCCGATCTGCGCGATGCGGCCCACGTCGTTGCGAGCGAGGTCGATCAGCATGACGTGCTCGGCGATTTCCTTCGGGTCGTTGAGCAGTTCGGTGGCGAGTTCGGCGTCGCGTTCCGGCGTGTTGCCGCGCGGACGTGTGCCCGCGAGCGGCCGGATCGTGACGATCTGGTCTTCGCCGCGCTTTTCCTGGCGCACGAGAATTTCCGGCGACGCGCCCACCACGTGGAAGTCGCCGAAGTTGTAGTAGTACATGTACGGCGACGGATTCAGCGAGCGCAGGGCGCGATACAGCGAGAGCGGATTGTCGCGATAGGGCTTGGTGAGACGCTGTCCGACCTGCACCTGCATCAGTTCGCCGGCTGCGATGTATTCCTTGGCCTTGCGCACGGCGGTCAGATAGTCGTCTTTCTTGAACTCGCGATAGGTTTCGGTGCGCACGCTCGCAGACGTCACGGGCGGCTGGACCGTGGTGCGCAACCGCTGGCGCAGGTCGCGCAGGCGCTGCTTCGCCTTCGTGTACGCCTCGGGCGTGGCGGGATCGGCGTAGACGATCAGGTAGAGCTTGCCCGCGAGGTTGTCGATGACGGCCACTTCCTCTGTGAGCAGCAGCTGGATGTCGGGCATGCCGAGGTCGTCCGGCGGTGCCGTGTGGGCCAGCTTCTTCTCGATGTAGCGCACGGCGTCGTAGCCGAAGTAGCCTGCAAGACCGCCGCAGAAGCGCGGCAGGCCCGGACGCTGCGCTACCTTGAAGCGCGCCTGGAACGCCGCGATGAATTCGAGCGGATCGCCTTCGTGCGTTTCGACAACCTCGCCGTCGCGCACCACTTCCGACACGCCGTTGCGTGTGCGTACGAGCGTGCGCGCGGGCAGGCCGATGAACGAGTAGCGCCCGAAGCGCTCGCCGCCCACCACCGATTCGAGCAGGAACGAATTGGCGCCGGCGCGTTCGGTCTGCGCGAGCTTCAGGTAGAGCGAGAGCGGTGTTTCGAGGTCGGCGAGCGCCTCGGCGATGAGCGGAATGCGGTTGTAGCCCTCGTTGGCGAGAGACTGGAATTCGAGTTCGGTCATGTTCCGATCCTGTTCATACTGGCGGCCGGTCGACGGGCCTGGTCTGGGGCGTTGCGTTGCCGGCGTGGGGCAGGCGTTTTGCCTGCGGAACCGGCGCTGCGGGCAGTCCCGGCGATTCTCCGGCTCATCGGCGCGATCCTGTTCCGGCGCGGCGCGCCGCATACCGGGTAAGGGTACACGCTCGCGCGGCACGCACAGCCTGCAGGGGCCTGGCTATGACCCGAACGGCCGGAAGGGACTACGACGACAAGTTGGATAACGCGAGGGGACTGGCGTCCAGCGCAGCCCGAGGTGTGGAAGACCTCTGTACGACTAAGGCTGGATGGAACGCGCAACGAAGTAAAAAACAGCGCCGAAGACGAGCTTCAGCGTACCTCAGCAGAGGTTAGTGCGACCAGCGACGCCAGGGCCATGCTCCCCGGTCGATGCTGCTCAGACTCCGTTTTTTATTCAGAAACATGAGGAAGGACTGTTCAAGTCGGTGAATTGTGCGCCGCGATCGCCTTGGCGGCGTCGAGCAACGTGGCGACTATACCATCCGAATCGATTTTGTGTACAGGCTGGCCGTGGTTGTAGCCATAGGGCACGGTCAGTGTCGCCATGCCGGCCGCACGGCCCGCGAGCGCATCGTTTTCCGAGTCGCCGATAGCCACCGCGACCTGCGGCGCCACGCCGAGCGCGGTGCACGCCGTCAGCATGGGCAGCGGATCGGGCTTTTTACGGGCCACGCTGTCGCCGCCCAGGATCACGCTGAAGTAATCGAAAAGGCCATATTGCCGCAGCAGCTCGATGGCGAAACGGTGCGGCTTGTTGGTGACGCAGGCGAGCTTCAGGCCGGCGTCGCGCAGCGCGGCGAGCCCCGCTTCCACTTCGGGATAGAGCCGCGTGTAACGGCCGTTGATGCGTGCGTACTCGTCCTGGTAGAGCGCGAGAGCTTCGTCGAAGCGGCTTTGCGCTTCCTCTTGCTCGAAGCGCGGCGCGAGCACGCTGCGGATCAGATGCTCCGAGCCCTTGCCGACGTAGCCGACCACTTCCTCGCGCGAGGTTTCTTCCGCGTCGAGCTGCGCCAGCATGCCGTTGAGGCCCGCGGCGAAGTCGTCGGCCGTATCGACCATCGTGCCGTCGAGGTCGATGATCGCGGCTTCGATGCGCGGCGCCGTGAAGGTAGGCGCGCGCATTACTGGCCGTGCTTCACGGTGGCGAGCGCGCCGCGCATGTCGTCGATGACGGCGCGGTAGTCGGGCTTGCCGAAGATCGCCGAGCCGGCCACGAAGGTGTCCGCTCCGGCTGCCGCGATTTCCGCGATGTTGTCCACCTTCACGCCGCCGTCCACCTCGAGGTGAATCTCGCGGCCGGTCTTGTCGCGATAGGCGTCGATGCGGCGGCGCGCCTCGCGCAGCTTGTTGAGCGCTTCGGGAATGAACGACTGGCCGCCGAAGCCCGGGTTCACCGACATGATCAGCACGAGGTCGACCCGGTCCATCACGTGGTCGAGGTAGTTGAGCGGCGTGGCCGGGTTGAACACGAGGCCCGCCTTGCAGCCGTGATCGCGGATCAGCGAGAGCGTGCGGTCGATGTGGTCCGAACCTTCGGGATGGAAGCTGATCAGATTCGCGCCGGCCTTGGCGAAGTCGGGCACGATGCGGTCGACGGGACGCACCATCAGATGCACGTCGATCGGCACCTGGACGTGCGGGCGAATTGCCTCGCACACGAGCGGGCCGATCGTCAGGTTGGGCACGTAGTGGTTGTCCATCACGTCGAAGTGAATCCAGTCGGCGCCGGCGGCGACAACGTTGCGGACTTCTTCGCCGAGCCGCGCGAAGTCTGCGGACAGGATGCTGGGAGCGATGCGGAATTGCGTCATGACGTGATGGGAAAGGGCGAATCGAAAGGCGTCATTTTACCGTTGCGCGGGCGGCGGGGCAGGGAAGGAGGGCGGACGTGCCCCGGCGGCGACGGACCGTGGTGGATCGTGGCGGGCCGCGGCGGTGAGCGCGGTAGAAATGCCGCTGGCCTTGCCTGCCGCGCTTATCTCGCCGTTCTGCCCGCTGTTTTGTCCGGTTGCGGGGCGTGGCGGCATCAAGCAGAATGCGAAACCAGATCGAATCTGCCGCCGCAGCCCGTCGGGCCAGTCCCGCCAAGACGTTGCGGCAGGCGGCGCCGGGCACGCTCCCGGCTTCTTCACCACACCGGAATCAGGATGAGCCAGTACGAATTCAGCGTATCGGCGCAGGTGCGCTACCTTCCCGAAGAGTCGGACCCGGATCGCCGCCAGTACGCGTTCGCTTACACGCTCACCATCCGCAACACGGGACAGGTGACGGCCCAGTTGATTGCGCGCCACTGGGTGATCACCGACAGCGACAATCACGTGCAGGAAGTGAAGGGGCTTGGCGTGGTCGGGCAGCAGCCGTTGCTCAAGGCTGGCGAGCAGTTCGAATACACGAGCTGGGCCGTGATCGCCACGCCGGTGGGCACGATGCGCGGAGAGTACTTCTGCGTGGCGGAAGATGGTGAACGCTTCGATGCGACTGTTCCGGAATTTGTACTGCGCATGCCGCGCACGTTGCACTGAAGTGCGATCCGGATCGCGCAGCGTGCCGACTAGTTGCGTGGTTTGTCGTGCTCGGCGCGCTTATGCTTCTTCTTGCCCGACGCGGTCCAGACAACGATGAAGATCAAGAGGAACAGCGCGAGGAGCGACTCCAGCGCGAAAACGAGCATGGGGTATTCGTCGAACAGATCGGACATGGCGGCTTCCATCAAGAGCAGGCATTGTATGCGGTTTGCCCAGCGTGCCGCGCAGTGGGCCGGCGCGGTTTCGATCGCGGTCTTGCTGGCCTCGTGCGGCGGTCGTCCGCCGCTGAAGACGGCACCGCCCACGGGCGCCGCAATTGTCCCCGGCCAGATTGCGGCGACGCGCCTCACGCCCGTGGCCTGGCAACAGGTGGCAGGCTGGGAGGACGATTCGCTGATCGGCGTGACGGCTGCGCTGCGGCAGAACTGCACGCGGCTCGCGCGCGATTCGCGCTGGCAACGCGTCTGCGCCGCCGCAGCGCAGATCGACGATCTCGACGTGACGACCGCCCGCAAATTCTTCGAAACGTATTTCACGCCGTTCCAGTTTTCGAACAACGACGGCACGCTCGATGGTCTCGTGACTGGCTACTACGAACCACTGCTGCGTGGCTCGCGTACGCGTCACGGCGTGTACCAGACGGCGCTCTACCGCTGGCCCGCGAGCGTGCGGCCGGGTGCTGCGCTGCCGTCGCGCGCGCAACTCGAGCGCTCGGGCATCCTGAACGGCAACGAACTGGTGTGGGTCGACGACCCCATCGAAGCGTTCTTCCTGCAGGTGCAGGGCTCCGGTCGAATCGTGATGGAGGACGGCAGCGTGATGCGCGTGGGCTACGGCGGTACGAACAACCAGCCGTATAAGTCCATTGGACGCTGGCTGTTGGACCGCGGCGAGATCACGCCCGCGCAGGCCACCATGCAGGGCATCAAGGCCTGGGCGCGCGCGAATCCGTCTCGCGTCGATGCGCTGCTCGATACCAATCCGCGCTTCGTATTTTTCCGCGAGATGCCTTCGGCCGAAGGCATGGCGCAGGGCGGTGCCGATGGTCCGGTGGGTGCGCTCGGCGTGCCGCTCACACCGGAGCGTTCCATTGCGGTGGACCCCTCGTCTATCCCGCTCGGCACACCTGTGTTTCTTCAGACCACGCGGCCCATGACTAACGCGCCGCTGAATCGCCTCGTGTTTGCGCAGGACACGGGTACGGCAATCAAAGGCGGCGTGCGGGCCGACTACTTCTGGGGCCTTGGCGACGAGGCCGGCGACCTGGCCGGCAGGATGAAGCAGACGGGCAGGATGTGGCTGCTGTTTCCCAACGCGGATGCTGCGGCGGTGGCGGCGCGGTAAAGCCCGGCGGCTTGCCGCTTCCCGTGCCTGCACCGCCACCGGCCACCACCGGCCGGTCTGCCGGTTCACTCAGCGGCTGGCGTGCCGTTTATCCACTACGCGCCGCGCCTTTCCAACCGAGCGCTCGATTCCATTCACGGCTAGCACGTTGACCACCGCGCTCACGCCGATCAACGCCTTGATGTCGTAGGTGAGCGCTTCTTTCGCAGCTCGCAGAACGGCGGAGTCGGGCGCAGTCTCGGGGCACGGCTCGACGTTGACCGTCATGACGTCGAGCGGTCCTTCCTTGGTCAGCACGATCTGGTAATACGGCGCGAGCGCGTGCTGCTTCAACAGCAGTTCCTCGATCTGCGTCGGGAATACGTTGACGCCGCGGATGATCATCATGTCGTCCGAGCGGCCCGTGATCTTCTCCATGCGGCGCATGGTGCGCGCGGTGCCGGGAAGTAGACGAGTGAGGTCGCGCGTGCGGTAACGGACGATGGGCAGCGCTTCCTTGGTGAGCGAGGTGAAGACGAGTTCGCCGAATTCGCCTTCGGGCAGCACTTCGCCTGTTTCCGGGTCGATGATCTCGGGGTAGAAATGGTCTTCCCAGATCGTCGGGCCATCCTTGGTTTCGACACATTCCGACGCAACGCCCGGCCCAATGACTTCCGATAGGCCGTAGATGTCCACCGCCTCGATGCCCATGCGTTCTTCGATGGCCTTGCGCATGTCGTTGGTCCAAGGCTCGGCGCCGAAGATGCCGATGCGCAGCGAACATTTCGCCGGGTCCACGCCTTGCCGTTCGAGTTCGTCGGCGATGGAGAGCATGTAGCTCGGCGTCACCATGATGATGTCGGGTTTGAAGTCCTGAATCAGCTGCACCTGCTTTTCGGTCTGGCCGCCGCCAAACGGGATGACCGTGAGGCCCGCGCGTTCGGCACCGTAGTGTGCGCCGAGGCCGCCTGTGAAGAGCCCGTAGCCGTAACTCACGTGCACCTTGTCGCCGCGCCGAGCGCCGGCCGCGCGGATCGAACGGGCGACGAGTCCGGCCCAGGTATCGATATCGCGCGCCGTATAGCCGACTACGGTCGGTTTGCCGGTGGTGCCCGACGATGCATGAATTCGCGCGATCTGATCCTGAGGCACCGCGAACATCCCGAACGGGTAGTTGTCCCGCAGGTCCTGCTTGGTCGTGAACGGAAAGCGCGCGAGGTCGGCGAGCGTTTTGAGCTCCGCGGGGTGTACCCCTGCTTCGTCAAACTTGCGCCGGTACACCGGCGAGTTTTCGTAGGCGTGCGCGAGCGACCATTTCAGCCGCGACAGCTGCAATGCGGCGAGTTCGTCGCGGCTCGCCGTTTCAATGGGGTCGAGCGGCAGCGGGGTAGTCATCGATGTCTCCTGGGTGCTTTATGAATAGTAGGCGGCTCGTGCGGCGAAACAATCAGCACAGGGCCCGTTGTGTGCGGCGGGCCTGGATGGGCTGATTCGGTTCGGCCTCGCTGCGTTATTCGGGAACCGGTATGACCTGGCCGCGAATCTGTGCGGACTTGCCGCGAAACATCGCGACGGTTTCGCCCGCGCGGTTCGTCACGCGAATGTCGTAGATGCCCGTGCGTCCGTTCAGCACCTGTTCCGTTGCTTCGGCGGTCAGGACTTCGTCGGGCTGCACAGGCCGCAGGAATTCAATCGAACAGCCAGACGCGACTGTGCTGATGTTGTACGAGTTGCAGGCGAACGCAAAGGTGGAGTCGGCGAGCGTGAAGATGAGGCCGCCGTGGCAGATGCGGTGTCCATTGAGGAAGTCGGGCCGCACGGTCATGCGCATGCGCGCGTAGCCGGCTCGTACTTCCAGCAATTCGAGGCCGAGCGCGCGGCTGCATGCGTCGGCTTCGTACATCGACTGGGCGGTGGCGAGGGCGAGTTCGTCGGGCGTCATGGGCGGGTGCGGGTAATGAATTGAGGACATATCAGCGGCCCTGGAAGCGCGGCGCGCGTTTTTCCATGAAGGCTTGTACGCCTTCCATGTAGTCGTGCGAGTTGCCCAGTTCGCGCTGCAGGTCGCGTTCCAGGTCCAGTTGCTGCTCGAGGGTATGCCCCGAGCCCTGCCGCATGGCCTGCCTCGTGGCGACAATGGCACGCGTGGGCTGTTGGGCAAGTTCTGTGGCCAGGCGGATGGCCGCGGACGGCAAATCGGCGTCGTCGACGGCTTGCCAGATGAGCCCCCAGCTTTCGGCCTTTTCGGCACCGAGGCGCTCGCCCGTCATGGCGAGCCCGAGCGCGCGCGCCATGCCGACCCGCTGTGGCAGAAACCAGGTGCCGCCCGAGTCCGGTACGAGGCCGATTTTCACGAATGCCTGGATGAAGCTTGCGGATCTTGCGGCCAGCACGATGTCGCAAGCGAGCGCGAGGTTCGCGCCGGCGCCGGCGGCGGTTCCGTTGACGGCAGCGACGACGGGCATCGGCAGTGACTGGATCTTTTTCACGAGCGGGTTGAAGTGCTCTTCGATCAGGGCGCCGAGGTCGGTCATGGCGCCGGGCGTGAAGTCCAGATCGGCGAGATCCTGCCCGGCACAGAACGCGCGGCCCGCGCCCGTCAGAATGAGTGCGCGAGCGTTGGCACCCATCACTTCGTCGAGCACGCCTGTCACTTCGCGATGCATAGCCCGCGTAAAACTGTTGAGCTTGTCCGGCCGGTTCAGTGTGAGCGTTGCAACGTGCGTGGATGCGTCGAATTCGACGCGGATCGCTTCGTAGGACATCGGTTGCCTCCTTGTCTCCGCTGCGTTGGCTGTGGCGTCCTGGTGCCGCTAAATGCGTTCGATGGCAAGCGCAATGCCCTGACCGACGCCGATGCACATGGTGCAGAGCGCGAAGCGGCCCGCCGTGCGTTCCAGCTGGTGAAGCGCGGTGGTGACGAGCCGCGCGCCTGATGCCCCAAGCGGATGACCCAGTGCAATCGCCCCGCCGTTCGGGTTGACACGGGGATCGTCATCGCGAAGGCCGAGAAGGCGCAATACGGCGAGACCCTGCGACGCAAAGGCTTCGTTGAGTTCGATGACGTCGAATTGATCGAGCGAGAGCCCGGTTTGGGCGAGCAGCTTTTTGGTGGCGGGCGCGGGGCCGATGCCCATGATGCGCGGCTCCACACCGGCCGTCGCCATACCGATGACCCGCGCGCGCCGGCGCAACCCGTACTGGTCGGCGGCCTTGGCGCTGGCGAGCAGCAATGCACACGCGCCGTCGTTCACGCCCGACGCGTTGCCGGCCGTTACCGTACCGTCGGGCCGGACGACGCCTTTCAGTTTGGCAAGCGCTTCCAGCGTCGTGCTGCGTAGGTGTTCATCCAGGCTCACGCGTATCGGGTCGCCCTTTTTCTGCGGGATTTCGACCGGGACGATTTCTTCGGCGAGCGTGCCATCTTGTTGGGCGCGTGCGGCCTTTTGCTGGCTGCGTAGTGCGAAGGCGTCCTGGTCGGCGCGATTGATGCCGAACTGCACCGCCACGTTTTCGGCCGTTTCGGGCATGGAGTCCACGCCATATTCGCGTTTCATCCACTCATTGACGAAGCGCCAGCCGATGGTCGTGTCGTAGATCTTTGCTTCGCGGGCAAAGGCCGACGCAGCCTTGCCCATCACGAAAGGCGCGCGGGTCATGCTTTCTACGCCACCCGCAATCATGAGTTGTGCCTCGCCTGCCTTGATGGCTCGGGCGGCGCTGCCCACGGCGTCGAGGCCCGACCCGCAGAGCCGGTTCAGCGTGCCGCCGGGCACGTCGACCGGCAGGCCGGCGAGCAGCGCTGCCATGCGCGCGACGTTCCGGTTGTCTTCGCCGGCCTGGTTGGCGCAGCCGTACAGTACGTCGTCGATTGTTTGCCATGCCACGCCGGGATTGCGCGCGATGAGCGCCTTGATGGGTACGGCAGCGAGGTCGTCGGCGCGCACGTCCTTGAGGGCGCCGCCATAGCGGCCAAACGGTGTGCGGATTGCGTCGCAGATGAAGGCGTCGGTCATCGTGGGTTCATTCCTGCGTGAGCGCGAACCGGGCAAGGCGCCAGTTCGTCGGCTCGTTCATATTAGGGAGCCCGCAACGCGCGGGCTATTCGGCCGGATGGCCTAGGCCGTCTTGCCGACTTCCGCAGTTGGTGCTTTGGGCTCAACATGAACCCGGCTTTGAGCGACGCGGAATCGGTTCGCGACGAAAGCCGCGTCGGTCAGGGCGGCGTTGGCGGCGGGATTGGCCCCGGTGCCGTGGAAATCCGAGAACGCCGCAGACTGGTTGACGAATACGCCGCCCGTCAGATTGATCGAGAGAGCAACGCCGCCTTCGATCGAAGCCTCTTGCGCTGCTTCGATCACGGCGTCGTCGGTGCTGTATACGGAGAGCGTCAACGCGCCGTGATCGCGAGCAATGGAGCCCGCAAGTTCGAGCGACTGCGCGGTGGAGTCGGTGGCGATGACGAACGCGATGGGTCCGAACCATTCGTGGGTGAACGTTGCGGGGTCCTTTGCTGCATCCAGCTGAAGGACGAGCGGCGTGCAGACGCGGGCTTCGGGAAACTGAGGATGTTCGAGCGCTCGGCTGTCCACCAACAAGCGGCCGAGCTTGCGCGCTTCATCGATGCGGCGCTTGACGCCCTCGTTCTGGATGGCGCCCAGCACCTCGACCGCCCGCGCGGGATCGGCAACGAGCTTCTCGACGGCTGACGTTATCGCAGCGGCCGCGTCGTCGAAGCTCAACGTTCCATCGGCGGTCCGGATGCCGTTGCGCGGGATGTAAATGTTTTGGGGCGCCGTACACATCTGACCGGAGTAAAGCGCGAGCGAGAAGGCGATGTTGCGCGTGGCTGCCTTGATGTCGTCGACTGAATCGATCACGACCTGGTTGACACCGGCCTTCTCGGTGAAGACGTGTGCTTGCGGCGCGTGCCGCTCGAGCCATGTGCCGTTTTGCGTGCTGCCCGTGAAGTCGATCAGTTTGATTTCGGGGCGTTGAGCCAGCGCCTGGACGAGCGCGCCATCGTCGGGAGCCGTGGCGAGCAGCATGACGACATTTGGGTCGAAGCCCGCTTCGCGCAGCACGTCGCGCGCGATGCGTACGGTGATGGCGAGCGGCAGAATTGCGCCGGGATGGGGCTTGACGATGACCGTGTTGCCAGTCGCGAGGTCGGCGAACAGGCCTGGGTAGCCGTTCCAGGTCGGGAACGTGCAGCAGCCGAGGACAAGACCCGTGCCGCGCGGGACGATCGTATAGCGCTTGTGCATCGCGAGCGGCGGGTTCTTGCCTTGTGGCTTTTCCCAGTAGGCGGTGGCCGGAATGCGGCGCAGCTGGTCCCACGCGTATGCGACCGCTTCGAGCGCACGGTCCTGCGCGTGGGGGCCGCCTGCCTGGAACGCCATCATGAATGCTTGCCCGGTCGTATGCATGACGCTATGAGCGATTTCGAAGCTTGCGCGATTCAGCCGGACGAGAATTTCGAGGCTCACTCCGACCCATGCCGTCGGGCCTGCATCGCGCCAGCTCTTCTGTGCGCTGGCGGCCGCTGCGATCAACTGGTCCGGCTCGGAACGGGGGTAACGAATACCGAGGACAAAACCGAATGGAGAAGCTTCGCTGCCGACGGTCTCGCCCGTCGAGGGCTGGTCCAGCGGGAAGGCCCGATTCAGGTGGGCCTTGAATGCCGCTTCACCGTCCGCACTCGCCGTTTCCCCGTACACTTTGGGGCTGGGCATTTCGGCGAACGGACTCCAGTAGCCGCGTGTCCCGATGGCGGTCAGCGCCTTTTGAAGCGTGGCTTCGTGTCTGCTGAAGAGCGGGTGTGTCATGGCGGGCGAAAGAAGATAGGCGTTAGATGAGTCCGTGTCAATTAATTGACCGACCGGTTGGTTGGCAAATGTTAGCATCAATCAAATTTCTGCGCGAAACGTTTTGTTCGCGCGTCACTTTGAAGACGGAGGACGCATGGCATACGAAAACATCCTGGTGGAAACCCGCGGCAGGGTGGGTCTCGTTACGTTGAATCGACCTAAGGCATTGAACGCACTCAACGACGCGCTCATGGATGAACTGGGCGAGGCGCTGCGCACTTTCGATGCGGACGAAGGCATTGGCGCGATCGTGGTGACGGGTAGCGAGAAAGCATTCGCGGCCGGTGCGGACATCGGCATGATGGCCACGTATAGCTTCATGGACGTCTACAAAGGCGACTACATCACGCGAAACTGGGAGAGCGTGCGATCGATCCGCAAGCCGATCATTGCGGCTGTGGCGGGTTTTGCGCTTGGCGGCGGGTGCGAGCTGGCGATGATGTGCGACATCATTTTTGCTGCTGATACGGCGAAGTTCGGGCAACCGGAGATCAAGCTGGGCATCATGCCGGGTGCGGGCGGTACACAGCGCTTGCCGCGCGCTGTGTCGAAGGCAAAGGCGATGGATATGTGCCTCACGGCACGCTTCATGGATGCTGAAGAGGCGGAGCGGGCAGGCCTTGTATCGCGGGTGATTCCGGCTGCGTCGTTGATCGACGAGGCGATGGCGGCGGCAACCACGATCGCGGAAATGCCTTTGCAGGCTGTGATGATGGTGAAGGAGTCGGTCAATCGGGCATACGAGACGACGCTGGCCGAAGGCGTTCACTTCGAACGCCGGCTTTTCCATTCGTTGTTCGCGACAGAAGACCAGAAGGAAGGCATGGCGGCGTTCGTGGAGAAGCGCAAGCCGGTGTTCAAACACCGTTAATGGTGCTACCTAAAAAACTGCTTGCCACGGGCGCGGGAGGTGACTAGAATTTCGCTCTTTCGCGCTCCGGGAAGCGGGGCGCGGAGAGACGGGAAGGCCCGCGTGGCGGGGCGTTCCGGGCGATGGTGGTGAAGTTGGCGGGTTGGGAAGCGGTAAAAAACCTGTTGACGGCTGACCCGGAAGTCTTCATAATCTCGTTTCTCTGCTGCTGATGCAGCGACGCAGGCGGTGCTGGAGGGAAGTGACTCTGGTGACGGTGCGAACGATCTTTAAAAACTTACAGCCGATAAGTGTGGGCGCTTGATGGCGGCGTGCCCCGGTGACGTTAAGTTGCCGGGCAAGCAAAGGTATCAAGAGTCTCACACGGTAAGGAATAGGAAGTGAAGCAATTCACGACCTGTCAGTACCGAGTTGAGCGACCTGTCCGGAGACGGACAGAGACAGTAACAGGTTTGAACTGAAGAGTTTGATCCTGGCTCAGATTGAACGCTGGCGGCATGCCTTACACATGCAAGTCGGACGGCAGCGCGGGCTTCGGCCTGGCGGCGAGTGGCGAACGGGTGAGTAATACATCGGAACGTATCCTGGAGTGGGGGATAGCCCGGCGAAAGCCGGATTAATACCGCATACGCTCTGAGGAGGAAAGCGGGGGACCTTCGGGCCTCGCGCTCAAGGGGCGGCCGATGGCGGATTAGGTAGTTGGTGGGGTAAAGGCCTACCAAGCCGACGATCCGTAGCTGGTCTGAGAGGACGACCAGCCACACTGGGACTGAGACACGGCCCAGACTCCTACGGGAGGCAGCAGTGGGGAATTTTGGACAATGGGGGCAACCCTGATCCAGCAATGCCGCGTGTGTGAAGAAGGCCTTCGGGTTGTAAAGCACTTTTGTCCGGAAAGAAATCATCGGGGCCAATACCCCTGGTGGATGACGGTACCGGAAGAATAAGCACCGGCTAACTACGTGCCAGCAGCCGCGGTAATACGTAGGGTGCGAGCGTTAATCGGAATTACTGGGCGTAAAGCGTGCGCAGGCGGTGCTGTAAGACCGATGTGAAATCCCCGGGCTTAACCTGGGAACTGCATTGGTGACTGCAGCGCTGGAGTATGGCAGAGGGGGGTGGAATTCCACGTGTAGCAGTGAAATGCGTAGAGATGTGGAGGAACACCGATGGCGAAGGCAGCCCCCTGGGCCAATACTGACGCTCATGCACGAAAGCGTGGGGAGCAAACAGGATTAGATACCCTGGTAGTCCACGCCCTAAACGATGTCAACTGGTTGTTGGGGATTCATTTCCTTAGTAACGTAGCTAACGCGTGAAGTTGACCGCCTGGGGAGTACGGTCGCAAGATTAAAACTCAAAGGAATTGACGGGGACCCGCACAAGCGGTGGATGATGTGGATTAATTCGATGCAACGCGAAAAACCTTACCTACCCTTGACATGTACGGAACCCTGGTGAGAGCCGGGGGTGCCCGAAAGGGAGCCGTAACACAGGTGCTGCATGGCTGTCGTCAGCTCGTGTCGTGAGATGTTGGGTTAAGTCCCGCAACGAGCGCAACCCTTGTCCCCAGTTGCTACGCAAGAGCACTCCGGGGAGACTGCCGGTGACAAACCGGAGGAAGGTGGGGATGACGTCAAGTCCTCATGGCCCTTATGGGTAGGGCTTCACACGTCATACAATGGTCGGAACAGAGGGTTGCGAAGCCGCGAGGTGGAGCCAATCCCAGAAAACCGATCGTAGTCCGGATTGCAGTCTGCAACTCGACTGCATGAAGCTGGAATCGCTAGTAATCGCGGATCAGCATGCCGCGGTGAATACGTTCCCGGGTCTTGTACACACCGCCCGTCACACCATGGGAGTGGGTTTTGCCAGAAGTGGCTAGTCTAACCGCAAGGAGGACGGTCACCACGGCAGGATTCATGACTGGGGTGAAGTCGTAACAAGGTAGCCGTATCGGAAGGTGCGGCTGGATCACCTCCTTTCCAGAGCAGCGCGTCCAAAGTCAGAGCGCTCACACTTGTCGGCTGTATGAATGACAGACTCAGGGGTCTGTAGCTCAGTCGGTTAGAGCACCGTCTTGATAAGGCGGGGGTCGTTGGTTCGAATCCAACCAGACCCACCAACTTTGTCTGTGACGGGCAGTCCCCTGCAGGAGTCGGTGAGGGGGCATAGCTCAGCTGGGAGAGCACCTGCTTTGCAAGCAGGGGGTCGTCGGTTCGATCCCGTCTGCCTCCACCAGTCCCCAGCGCGCAGTGTCGGTGAGACACGGGTACTGCGCCCTGGCGACTGCCAGCCAGACGGCATGAGGTTGATGCCGCTGTCGTTCTTTAACAATCAGGAAGCAGCAGTAATTTGACTGATGCGAAAGCGCCTTGTGAGATGGGCGTGAGTAGGTCAGTCAGGGTTGTGATTGTATCGAAAGTATCTCAGGGCCATCGAAGGATGGCATTGGAATACGGCACAACGCTAAAACTCAACCTGTAGCGGTCGAGGTCTGTTCCCTGTGTGGGAAGAGACACACCCGTTATAGGGTCAAGCGAACAAGTGCATGTGGTGGATGCCTTGGCGATCACAGGCGATGAAGGACGCGGTAGCCTGCGAAAAGCTCCGGGGAGCTGGCAAACAAGCTTTGATCCGGAGATGTCCGAATGGGGAAACCCACTCCTTCTGGAGTATCCGTGGCTGAATACATAGGCCATGTGAAGCGAACGCGGCGAACTGAAACATCTAAGTAGCCGCAGGAAAAGAAATCAACCGAGATTCCCAGAGTAGTGGCGAGCGAAATGGGAGCAGCCTGTACTCTTTATCTGAACTGTTAGCCAAACGCTCTGGAAAGTGCGGCCATAGCGGGTGATAGCCCCGTAGGCGAAAACAGGTTGGAAGAACTGGGTGTACGACAAGTAGGGCGGGACACGTGAAATCCTGTCTGAAGATGGGGGGACCATCCTCCAAGGCTAAATACTCGTGATCGACCGATAGTGAACCAGTACCGTGAGGGAAAGGCGAAAAGAACCCCGGGAGGGGAGTGAAACAGATCCTGAAACCGCATGCATACAAACAGTCGGAGCCTCGAAAGGGGTGACGGCGTACCTTTTGTATAATGGGTCAGCGACTTACATTCAGTGGCGAGCTTAACCGTATAGGGCAGGCGTAGCGAAAGCGAGTCCGAACAGGGCGTCCAGTCGCTGGGTGTAGACCCGAAACCAGGTGATCTATCCATGGCCAGGCTGAAGGTGCGGTAACACGTACTGGAGGGCCGAACCCACTGACGTTGAAAAGTCAGGGGATGAGCTGTGGATAGGGGTGAAAGGCTAAACAAACCTGGAAATAGCTGGTTCTCTCCGAAAACTATTTAGGTAGTGCCTCGTGTATCACCTTCGGGGGTAGAGCACTGTCATGGTTGAGGGGTCCATTGCGGATTACCTCGCCATAGCAAACTCCGAATACCGAAGAGTGCAATCACGGGAGACAGACATCGGGTGCTAACGTCCGGTGTCAAGAGGGAAACAACCCAGACCGCCAGCTAAGGTCCCCAAACATGGCTAAGTGGGAAACGAAGTGGGAAGGCTAAAACAGTCAGGAGGTTGGCTTAGAAGCAGCCACCCTTTAAAGAAAGCGTAATAGCTCACTGATCGAGTCGTCCTGCGCGGAAGATGTAACGGGGCTAAGCCATGTACCGAAGCTGCGGATGCGAGCTTGCTCGCATGGTAGGAGAGCGTTCCGTAAGCCTGCGAAGGTGCACCGGAAGGTGTGCTGGAGGTATCGGAAGTGCGAATGCTGACATGAGTAGCGATAAAGGGGGTGAAAGGCCCCCTCGCCGTAAGCCCAAGGTTTCCTACGCAACGTTCATCGGCGTAGGGTGAGTCGGCCCCTAAGGCGAGGCAGAAATGCGTAGCTGATGGGAAGCAGGTCAAGATTCCTGCACCGGCGTGAAATGCGATGGGGGGACGGATCGCGGAAGGTTGTCCGGGTGTTGGAAGTCCCGGTCGCTGCATTGGAGAAGGTGCCCTGGCAAATCCGGGCACGCAATTCAAGGGTGTGGCGCGAGCGGCCTCGGCTGCGAAGCAACTGGAAGGGGTTCCAGGAAAAGCCTCTAAGCTTCAGTTTCACGTTGACCGTACCGCAAACCGACACAGGTGGGCGAGATGAGTATTCTAAGGCGCTTGAGAGAACTCGGGAGAAGGAACTCGGCAAACTGGTACCGTAACTTCGGGATAAGGTACGCCCTGGTAGCTTGACCGGCCTGCGCCGGAAGGGTGAAGGGGTTGCAATAAACTGGTGGCTGCGACTGTTTAATAAAAACACAGCACTCTGCAAACACGAAAGTGGACGTATAGGGTGTGACGCCTGCCCGGTGCCGGAAGATTAAATGATGGGGTGCAAGCTCTTGATTGAAGTCCCGGTAAACGGCGGCCGTAACTATAACGGTCCTAAGGTAGCGAAATTCCTTGTCGGGTAAGTTCCGACCTGCACGAATGGCGTAACGATGGCCACACTGTCTCCTCCCGAGACTCAGCGAAGTTGAAGTGTTTGTGATGATGCAATCTACCCGCGGCTAGACGGAAAGACCCCATGAACCTTTACTGCAGCTTTGCATTGGACTTTGAACCGGTCTGTGTAGGATAGGTGGGAGGCTGTGAAGCGTGGACGCCAGTCTGCGTGGAGCCAACCTTGAAATACCACCCTGGCTTGTTTGAGGTTCTAACCCAGGTCCGTGAATCCGGATCGGGGACAGTGCATGGCAGGCAGTTTGACTGGGGCGGTCTCCTCCCAAAGCGTAACGGAGGAGTACGAAGGTACGCTAGGTACGGTCGGAAATCGTGCTGATAGTGCAATGGCATAAGCGTGCTTGACTGCGAGACCGACAAGTCGAGCAGGTGCGAAAGCAGGTCATAGTGATCCGGTGGTTCTGTATGGAAGGGCCATCGCTCAACGGATAAAAGGTACTCTGGGGATAACAGGCTGATACCGCCCAAGAGTTCATATCGACGGCGGTGTTTGGCACCTCGATGTCGGCTCATCTCATCCTGGGGCTGTAGCCGGTCCCAAGGGTATGGCTGTTCGCCATTTAAAGAGGTACGTGAGCTGGGTTTAAAACGTCGTGAGACAGTTTGGTCCCTATCTGCCGTGGGCGCTGGAAGTTTGAGGGGGCCTGCTCCTAGTACGAGAGGACCGGAGTGGACGAACCTCTGGTGTACCGGTTGTCACGCCAGTGGCATCGCCGGGTAGCTATGTTCGGAAGAGATAACCGCTGAAAGCATCTAAGCGGGAAACTCGCCTCAAGATGAGACTTCCCCGGGGCTTCGAGCCCCTTGAAGGGTCGTTCAAGACCAGGACGTTGATAGGCCGGGTGTGGAAGCGCAGTAATGCGTTAAGCTAACCGGTACTAATTGCCCGTAAGGCTTGATCCTATAACCGGTGTGTTTCAGCACACCGCTACAGTTGCGCGTTGTGCCCAGTCACAACCCCACAGTTACATACGCTGCTTCCCGATTGGCTGCGCCGCAGCCGGGCCTCATACCGGCCCCGCCCACGCGACGCAGCAACCCGTCATGCCTGATGACCATAGCGAGTCGGTCCCACCCCTTCCCATCCCGAACAGGACCGTGAAACGACTCCACGCCGATGATAGTGCGGATTGCCCGTGTGAAAGTAGGTAATCGTCAGGCTCCTTACCCAGCAAAGACCCCGCCACCCATGTGGCGGGGTCTTCTGCTTTGGGCCAGCGCTTCCCTCCTGAACCACGCCTCGACCAATCCCCTTGGCAGCCCCAAAACCTCCCGCATCTCCAGCCCCAGCAAGCCCATACCAAGGCGAAACCATCCGCGCCTCGTAGGTCGCTTAGGCCTTTGAGGCACTATTAGCAGTTAAATCGGTCCGGAACGTTCACACACGCTGAGCGCTTACTCACTCGCATTGCAATAGAAACTGTGTGGCTAGCCGCACCCAATAGGTCGCGCCTACCGGAAGCAGTGCGTCGTTGAAGTCGTAGCTCGCGTTGTGCAGCATACACGGCCCGACGCCATGTCCTGCTTCCCGATGCCCGCCGTCTCCATTCCCGAGGAATGCATAGCAACCGGGTTTGGCGAGCAACATGAAGGAAAAGTCCTCAGCACCCATGGTTGGCTCTACGTTGCTTTCGACATTTTCTGCCCCAACCACTTCTGCCATTACGCTGGCGGCAAATTGAGTTTCTTTGCTGCTATTCACCGTAGGCGGATAGTTGCGATGGAAGCTTATCGTCACGTCGCAGTCGTACGCTGCTGCCGTACTTTCCGCGATCTTCCGCAAGCGCGTTTCGATCAGATCCAGCGTTTCGGTCGTAAACGTTCGGACTGTGCCGGCTAGCCACGCGTCATCTGGAACAACGTTGACGGCGTCGCCAGCATGGATTTGAGTGATTGAAAGCACTGCCGTGTCGAGCGGCTTCTTGTTTCTCGTGACGATGCTTTGCAGACCGTTGGCGACCTGTACCGCAACGAACACAGGATCGCGGCCGTTGTGCGGAAGTGCCGCGTGAGACCCGACGCCCTTGATGTCGATGCGGAACTCGTTGCTCGACGCCATGATCGGTCCTTCCCTCACGCCGAAATGTCCTTCTGGTAGGCCGGGCCAGTTATGAATGCCGAACACCGCATCGACCGGAAACTTGATGAACAAGCCGTCGTCGATCATCGCCTGTGCGCCGGCTCCGCCTTCTTCGGCCGGTTGAAAGATAAATACGATCGTTCCATCAAACTCACCATGTTTCGCGAGGTGGCGAGCCGCGCCTAGCAGCATCGCGGTGTGCCCATCGTGTCCGCAGGCGTGCATCTTTCCTTCGTTGCGAGACCGATGCGCGAAACTGTTGAGTTCATGTATCGGCAGGGCGTCCATATCGGCTCGCAGTCCAACAGAGCGCGTTCCGTTACCGCGCTTCAGGACGCCCACTACCCCCGTTTTGCCTAGGCCACGGTGAACCTCGATGCCCCACTCGGTCAATCTGTCTGCAACGAGGTCGGCTGTCCGTGTCTCCTCGTAGCGCAGCTCGGGATGAGCGTGAATCGTTCGTCGAAGGGTTTGAATTTCGCCGCGCGCGGCCTCGATTTCGGGGATCAATCTCATGGCTTTCGTCTTGATGTCTCGTGAAGCGCGGCTGGCGCCGCGACAGATCGGACCATTCTACGCCCCACCGATTTTTCCGCCGGAATCCCCCTTTTGGCTGATCTGGCACGCGAGCAGAACGTAATAAAATCACCGCTTCGGTATTCGCAATACCTTCCGGGTCCGTCCATATGAATGCTCCAGCAGAATTTGCCCGCGCCGTTTGTCCTCATGATTGCCCCGATACCTGCGCGATGCGGGTCACCGTCGAAAATGGGCGCGCAATCAAGGTGGTGGGCGATCCGGATCATCCGCCCACACAAGGCGTGCTGTGCACGAAGGTGAGTCGATACGCGGAGCGCGTCCATCACCGTGATCGCTTGACGGTGCCAATGAAGCGGGTCGGCCGTAAGGGGGATGGTCGTTTCGAGCCGGTCAGTTGGGACGAGGCTTACTCGATCGCTGCAGCCCGGCTCTCCGAAATTGCGGCCCGGGCGCCCGAAGCGATTCTTCCATACAGCTACGCGGGCACGATGGGACTCGTGCAGGGAGAGAGTATCGCCCAGCGCTTCTTTCACAAGCTCGGGGCGTCGCGGCTGGACCGCACCATTTGCTCGGCTGCCGGTGCGGCCGGTTTGCGCTATACCTATGGCGCCAGCATCGGCATGCACAGCGAGTTCTTCTCGGAAGCGGAGGTCATCCTGATCTGGGGCGGTAATCCTATCGCGTCGAACCTGCATGTATGGACACGCATGCAGGAGGCGAAGCGCAACGGCGCGAAGCTCATTGCGATCGACCCCTACCGCTCGCTGACCGCCGAAAAATGCCATCAGCACGTCCAGCTCAAGCCGGGCACGGACGCCGCGCTCGCGCTCGGTATGATGCACGTGCTGATCACCGAAGACCGGCTCGATCACGCGTACATCGGCGAGCACACACACGGATTCGAGCAACTGAAGGCCCGCGCCCTCAAGTGGACACCGGATCGCGCTGCCCGTGTGTGCGGTATCGAGGAGCAAACGGTCATTGACCTCGCGCGCGTCTATGGGTCGACCAAACGAGCCGCTATCCGCGCGAACTATGGGCTCCAACGCGTACGCGGGGGAGGCAACGCGGTGCGCGCAATCGCCTGCCTGCCGTCGCTCACGGGTGCATGGCGGCATCGGGCGGGTGGATTGTTGCTTTCGTCGTCGGGCTGGTCGCCGGTCAATAACCACGCGCTGGAGCGTCCCGATCTGATGCCGGGCTGGCCATCGAAACTGCCGCGTGTCGTCAATATGAACGAGATCGGCAACACGCTGCTGCATCCTGGTGACGGCGAATTCGGGCCGAAGGTAGAAGCGATCGTGGTCTACAACTCAAATCCGGTCGCGGTCGCGCCGGACTCCGCGCGGGTCGCGAAGGGTTTCGCCCGCGAGGACCTCTTCACCATCGTGCTCGAGCAGTTCCAGACCGATACGGCGGACTACGCCGATTTGCTGCTTCCGGCCACGACGCAGCTAGAGCACCTCGACATTCACAAGTCGTACGGCCACACCTACGTGATGGCGAATCTTCCGGCGATCCCGCCGGTCGGCGAGGCTCGCGCGAATACGGAGATCTTCCGCGGCATCGCGCGCCGCATGAAGCTCACGGAGCCGGCGCTCTACGACAGCGACGAAGCCGTGGCTGCAGTCGCCTACCGTTGGGACGATCCCGCTCTCGCGGGCGTGAGCTGGGAATCGTTAAAGACAACGGGTTGGGTCAAACTCGCCTTGCCCGAGGCGCCTTTTGCCAACGGTGGCTTCCGAACACCTTCCGGCAAGTGCGAATTCTTTAGCGATCGTCTTGCAAAAGAAGGTATCGATCCGCTACCGGACTATCTGCCACCCCACGAATCGGCCGACGGCTCGCCAGAGCTCGCAGCCCGCTATCCGCTTGCCATGATTTCGCCGCCGGCGCGCAACTTCCTGAACAGTACCTTCGTCAACGTCGAGAGCTTGCGCTCCACCGAAGGCACGCCTCATCTCGACATCCATCCTGTAGATGCCGCGGCGCGGGGTATCGCCGAAGACGACGAGTTGCGTATTTTCAACGACCGCGGCGTGCTGCATGCCCGCGCCCGCGTGACGGACCGGGCGCGCGAGGGTGTCGTTGTCGGCCTGTCGATCTGGTGGAAAAAGTTGGCGCCGGATGGCTGCAACGCCAACCAGGTTACGAGCCAGGCGTTGACGGATCTGGGCCGCTCGGCAACGTTCTACGACTGCCTCGTCGAAGTGGAGCGCGCCTGAGAGTGGCAGCGTGCCGTTGTCATGCGCCTGCCTCAACGGCCGCCCAAACGTATTCGAGGGCGAAATCTAACTGCCTGCCTGGCTTCGAAACCGCCACTGTCCCCGTGCTAGGATGCCATTTTTTAGCACGACCATTCGAAAATTCAGGAGGAGACGCGGCATGGAAAAAGTCTGGCTAAAGTCCTATCCGCCCGGCGTTCCAGCCGAGATCGATCCGAGCCAGTACGCGTCCATTACGGACTTGCTGGAGGAAAGTTTTCGGCAGTATCGCGCGAAGAGCGCGTTTGCCTGCATGGGCAAGCAGATCACCTACGGACAGCTCGACGACCTGTCACGCGCCCTCGGTGCCTGGTTTCAGTCGCGCGGCATTGTGCGTGGCGCGCGCATCGCCGTCATGATGCCCAACGTGTTGCAGTATCCGGTCGCGCTCTCCGCGATCCTGCGCGCGGGTTACGTCGTGGTGAACGTCAATCCGCTCTATACGCCGCGCGAACTCGAACATCAGCTCAAGGACAGCGGCGCCGAAGCCATCATCCTCCTCGAGAACTTCGCGGTTACGCTGCAGGCGGTTATCCGCAATACCGCGGTGAAGCACGTAGTCGTTGCGACGATGGGCGATCTGTTGGGGCCGAAAGGCGCGCTCGTGAACTTCGTTGTGCGTCGGGTGAAGAAGATGGTGCCGGAGTGGGCGCTGCCGGGTCACGTGCGTTTCAATGACGCCGTGCGCGCGGGCGGCCGACAGACCTTCAAGCGCGTGGAGCAGAGCGCGGAGGACGTCGCGTTTCTCCAATACACGGGCGGCACGACCGGCGTGGCGAAGGGGGCGACCCTGCTGCATCGGAACATCATTGCGAATGTGCTGCAGTCGCATGCATGGCTGGATGTGGCGCGCCGCCAGCGGCCTGACATCGAGCAGTTCATTACTGTCGTCGCGCTGCCGCTCTATCACGTGTTTGCGCTGACGGTGTGTGGCCTGCTGACCATCCGGACGGGCGGCCTCGGCGTCCTGATTCCGAATCCGCGCGACATAGCGGGCACGATCAAGGCACTGCAGGGCTACGCGATTACGACGATTCCGGCGGTCAACACGCTCTACAACGCTTTGCTCAACCATCCTGACTTCGACAAGCTCGACTTTTCGAATCTGCTCGTTGCGAATGGTGGCGGTATGGCGGTTCAGGAAGCTGTTGCGAAACGGTGGTTCGAGCGCACCCATACGCCGATCATCGAAGGTTATGGGTTGTCCGAAACATCACCGTGCGTAACCTGCAACCCGGCAACGGTGACGGAGTATAGCGGGACGATCGGCCTACCGCTGCCGTCCACCGAGGTTTCGATCCAGGACGATGCCGGCAACGAAGTGCCGCTCGGCGAGGCTGGCGAAATTTGTATCCGCGGCCCTCAGGTGATGGCGGGTTATTGGAATCGACCCGAAGAGACCGCCAAGGTAATGACGTCCGATGGCTTCTTCAAATCGGGCGACGTCGGCGTCATGGACGCACGCGGTTTCGTGAAGGTCGTCGACCGGAAGAAGGACATGATTCTGGTATCCGGCTTCAACGTGTACCCGAACGAGATCGAGGACGTGGTCGCGAAACTGCCCGGGGTGTTCGAGGTTGCCGCGGTGGGAGTGCCCGATGCGCACTCGGGCGAAGCGGTGAAGCTCGTCATCGTCAAGAAGGATCCGGCGCTTACCGATACGGACGTTTTCGCGTTCTGCAAGACGCAGCTGACGGGTTACAAGCGGCCCAAGATCATCGAATTCCGCGCCGAGCTGCCGAAGAGTAATGTCGGCAAGATCTTGCGGCGGGAACTGCGTGACGGAAGAGCATGAGGTCTTCCAGGAGTGCAAGTGAGCAAAACGTGGGTGTTGCGCGCGAAGCAGTCACATAGCACCTGATGGGCGAGTCTGGTTTAGCTTCCGCCCGCTGCCTCATCGGCATCAGCCCGACGGACGTAAAGTCTGTCGGGCTTTTTTGTGTGCACCGTTCTGGGCACAGTGATCGTCCCGTCTGCGCAGAAGGTCCGGCGATATCGGCCAATCAGCAACACTAAAACGAAAAAAGGCGCCCGAAGGCGCCTTGAGACTACAGACTACTTTGTTCCGACTTATTAGAACTTGTGACGGATACCGACGCGAGCCGTGAACTGATTTTGCGTCGACGAAGCGGACAGGCCGTTGATAGCAGCAACAGCCGGTGCCTTACCCGTCGAATCCGTGCCGCTCGCGTGTTGATACACGCCGATCAGGTAGACGTCCGTGCGCTTCGACAGGAAATAGTCGGTGCCGAGCGAGAACTGGTGATACTTGGCGCCCGGGTTATCCGTACCGTTGCTCAGAGCAACGCTGCTGCCGCGCGTGTAGTCATATGCTGCGCCGATCAGCAGTGCGGGCGTCAGTTGATACTTGAAGTTGACTTCAGCGTTGTTGAACGTTGCCGTCTCGCCCGCGCGGTAACCCGTTGCGTTCGGGCCCGACGTCGTGTCGCCGAGACCCAGGAACTTAATATTCGAGTACGTCAAGCCAACGGTGGCCGCGCCGAACGTGTATGCACCAGCTGCGCCAATGACTTGGTACGTGTGCGCTGAAGCGTAGCCCGAGTAGACCGGCGACGAAATGTAGTTGGTCGTGCTCGCCACAGTCGAGCTTGCGCCGTTGTCGCCGAAGAAGCCGACGTTCGGATTACGCACGTTCAGGTAGCCTGCACCGAGAACCAGAGGACCGTTGGTGTAACCAGCGCCAAACGAGAACACCTGGTTGCGGCTGTAGTCGCCGGCAACGCCGCCGAGGCTGTACAGGCCGCCGAACTTGAAGCCGGCGTAGTCAGCGCTCGTGAACTTGACCGCGTTGTTCGTACGATAGGCGTTGTTGAAGTTATCGAGGTCACCGGGGTGAGCTGCGATGTATCCGCCCCATTGGTCACCGGCTTCCAGGGGACCAACAAAATCCACCACCGAGTCGTATTGGCGACCGAGCGTAACGGTGCCGAACTGGCTGGACAGACCGACATAAGCCTGGCGACCGAACTCGAGGCCTTGCGTGCTGCCCTTGTTGGCTTGGCCGAGCTTGCCGCTATTGATGTCGAAGCCGTTTTCCAACACGAAGATCGCCTTCAGGCCACCGCCCAGATCTTCCGTGCCGCGCAGACCCCAACGGCTGCCTTGCATGACGCCGCTGGACAGGTTGTAAAGGTGCTTGCCGCTGGAGTTCGTATTGATGTTGAAACCTTCATCAATAATGCCGTACAGCGTGACGCTGCTCTGTGCGTGAGCAACACCAGCGAACGCGCCAAGGGCTGCGAGCGCGAGAAGCGACTTTTTCATTGAGAGATCTCCAAGGGATTACCGAAATCGTTATATGGGCAGGGCAAATATTTGTCTTGCGTTGCGGCCTTGCCATCTAACTTCGCGAGAAGTTGCCCGTAATGTAACAAAACGCCTAACGTGGACAAAGAAAAAGCGGGGTGCGCTGCAAGTCCATGTTTCGTTTACGCAACATGGTCTAGAATTGCATATTTGCCATAGGATTTACCCTGGATCTGTCGCGTGCGGAGCGGAAGAAGTCGGCCGGTTGGCTTCGGGCTACTACGTATTTCTTCCGGATGCAGACGCGAGGTATGCCAATGGCCGGACGCAGAAGTCGGATGGAGGGATTGAATGACGCTGGATGAATTGATTACGGAGTTTGATCGAGGCCTGCGAACCATGGCCGGGGTATCGCGAATGAGCCGTCCCACTCCGTTGCCGCCTACCGAAGAACAATCTGGAGAGGGGGCGCAGCCAGTGGACCTTTCTCCGGCCGAGCGCACCCATGCCGCGGGGCTCATGCGGGTGAACCACGTCGGGGAGGTATGCGCCCAGGCCCTATACCAGGCGCAGAAGCTTGCCACGTCGTCGCCTAAGCTGAAAGACGCGTTCGAACGCGCCGCGCGCGAGGAGGAAGACCACCTTGCATGGACCGCCCGGCGTCTGGAAGCGCTGGACTCTCGTCCCAGCTTGCTCAATCCGCTCTGGTACGCCGGGGCACTCTCGATCGGTTTCGTCGCCGGGTGTTTCGGCGACAAGGTAAGCCTCGGATTCATGGCGGAGACAGAGCGTCAGGTCGAGCAGCATCTCGACAGCCATCTGGACAAGCTTCCGGAAGCCGACCGCGAGTCTCGAGCAATCGTTGAGCAGATGCGCACCGACGAGGTTGCGCACGCAAAGGCCGCCACCGACGCCGGCGGCGTCGAACTGCCGTTTCCGGCTCGCGCGATCATGAGAGCCGCATCGAAAGTAATGACGCGTACTGCCTACTATCTATGATCCATTTCAGGTGGGACGGCCTCTCAATGCCGTTCCACCCCGCCTTGCCTCAAACGCCTCTCTCGCTCCGCATCACCATCTCTCCCGCTCGCCCTCCAATCACGCCTTTCCCCCGCACTTTTCAGGTATTACCTTCACAGTCTGCAGTAGCTCATTCATTCGTAACGATTTTTTGCTTTTACCGTGCTTGAACAAGTGCCGCTAAGTCCTTGTTCTAACTAATAAATTTCGTCAAAAAACAGTCCTTCTCCCTTGACCCGTCCAGGGCGTTCCTCTAAAGTGGGAGACAGTGTGAGAAAGTGTATTTTTGTGTGATTCCTCGGGCATCTTCCGGTAGATTTTTGAGATCAGGCGGGCGGTGCGCGGCACCGCGATGAGGGGAGAGCGAAGTGTTCCAGGGGGCGTCGGCGCTGACGCTCGATGCGAAAGGACGGATGTCGATTCCGTCGCGCTATCGGGAAGCGCTGCAACAACAGGCAGAAGGACGGGTGACGGTGACCAAGCACCCGGACGGCTGCCTGTTGCTGTTTCCACGCCCCGAATGGGAAGTGTTTCGCGCGAAAGTCGCTGCCTTGCCCATGGACGCCCACTGGTGGCGCCGCATCTTCCTCGGTAATGCCTCGGATGTCGAACTGGACAGCGCGGGCCGCGTGCTCGTATCACCTGAGTTGCGGCTTGCTGCCGCGCTGGAAAAGGAAGTGATGCTGCTCGGCATGGGCAGTCACTTCGAGTTGTGGGATGCCCAGACTTACGCCGCGAAGGAAGCTGCGGCGATGGCGCAGGGCATGCCCGACGCGCTGAAGAATTTCACATTCTGACCGCGGGTGATTCGATGGCATCCGCGATGGGAAATGGATTGCAGCATCGCACGGTGCTGCTGGACGAAGCGGTCGACGCGCTCGTAACGCGCACCGACGGCATCTATGTGGACGGTACGTTCGGGCGTGGCGGCCACAGCCGGGCGGTGCTCGCCAAGCTCGCTGACAAAGGGCGTCTGATTGCGTTCGACAAGGATCCGCAGGCCATCGCGACGGCCGGCGAAATTGTCGATCCGCGTTTCGAAATCGTGCATGGCAGTTTTGCATCGCTGCGTGACGCTCTGGCGGAACGCGGGGTAGGGCGTGTGTCGGGCGTGCTGCTGGATCTCGGTGTGTCGTCGCCGCAGTTCGACGACCCGCGGCGCGGTTTCAGTTTCCGCGCCGAAGGTCCGCTCGACATGCGGATGGACCCGACGCGCGGCGAGTCCGCGGCTGACTGGCTCGCGCGGGCCACTGTGCAGGAGTTGACGGAGGTAATACGAGACTATGGGGAAGAACGGTTTGCTTTTCAGATTGCAAAGGCGCTTGTTGCTCGCCGGGCAGAGTCCGACCGTCTTGGGCCTCTCGTCAGCACGCGCGAGCTTGCCCAAATCGTGGCTAACGTCGTCAAAACCCGTGAGAAGGGCAAGGACCCGGCAACCCGCACCTTTCAGGCTATACGGATTCACGTCAATCAAGAGCTTGCGGAGCTGCAAGTCGTTCTAGAGGCTGCATTGTCGTTGCTGGAGCAAGGGGGGCGGCTCGTGGTCATCAGCTTCCATTCGCTGGAGGACCGGATAGTCAAGCGGTTCATGCAGACGCATTCGAGTGCGCCTGCGCTCGACCGCCGGCTGCCGCTCCGCGCTGTCGACCTGCCGAGCCCGCCGCTCAAGCTGATGGGCCGTCTGTTCGCGAGCGATGCGGAAGTTGCCGAGAACCCGCGGGCCCGTTCGGCCGTGATGCGCATCGCGGAGCGTGTCACGCCATGAGCCGCCTGAACATCTTTCTATTGATCGTTGTGATGGGGTGCGCGCTGTCGGTCGTCAATGCGACGAACCAGCAGCGCCAGTTTTTCATCGCGCTGCAGCGCGCGCAGTCGCAGGAGCGGCAGCTGCAGCAGGATTACGCACAGCTTCAATATCAGCAGAGCGCGCTGTCGAAGACTTCGCGCATCGAACAGATCGCCACCGATTCGCTCAAGATGCAGCCCGTGACGACCGGACGCACGCAATATCTCACCCTCGCGCCGGGCGCCGCTACGGCTGAAGATGCGCCCGTGCAGGCATCGGCGCCGGGTGGGGCCGCGTCCACGCCGGCGAACGGCCGCGGGGTGACGCGATGAAGAAGTCGTCGAAGCGTAGCGTGGCGTTCTCGGCCAACCCGATTCTCTCGGTGCGCCTGCCGATGTGGCGCTCGAAGCTCGTCGTCTTTCTTCTCTTCATGGCGTTCGTTGCGCTGGCCGGCCGCGCGTTCTGGATCCAGGGTCCGGGCAACGCGTTTTACCAGAAGCAGGGCGAGAGCCGCTATCAGCGCACCATCGAACTGCCGGCCACACGCGGCAAGATTCTCGATCGCAACGGCCTCGTGCTTGCAACGAGTCTGCCTGTGCGCGCCATTTGGGCGATTCCCGAATCCGTGCCGGACGACCTGGGCGCCGACAAGCTCGCCGCGCTCGGCAAGCTGCTCGGCATGACGCCGACGGAGCTGCGCGCCAAACTCTCCGAGGACAAGACCTTCGTCTACGTGAAGCGCCAGGTGCCGCTCGACGTCGCGCAGAAAGTGGCCGACCTCGATATCCCCGGTATTTATCAGCGTAACGAGTACAAGCGCTTTTACCCCGAAGGCGAAATCACCGCTCACCTGATCGGCTTCACGAACGTCGAGGACGAGGGCCAGGAAGGCGTCGAGCTTGGCGACCAGAGGATTCTCGCGGGCACGCCGGGCAGCCGCCGCGTCATCAAGGACCGCATGGGCCATATCGTCGAGGACGTCGACGAACTGGCCGTGCCGCATAACGGTCAGGACGTCGAGCTTTCCATCGACAGCAAGATCCAGTACATCACCTACGCGAACCTGAAGGCCGCCGTGGAGAAATTCCGCGCGAAAGCCGGCGCTGCCATGGTGATCGACGTGCGCACGGGCGAGGTGCTCTCGCTCGTCAATTATCCGACCTATAACCCGAACGACCGCTCGCACCTGACCGGCGAGCAGTTGCGCAACCGCATGCTCACCGACGTCTTCGAGCCCGGTTCCATCATGAAGCCGTTCACGGTGTCGCTCGCGCTCGATCTGCACCGCGTGTCGCCGACTACACTGGTGGATACAGGCCCGGGCCGCTTCGTGCTGGACGGCGCCACCATCACGGACGACAGCGCGTTCGGCGTACTCACCGTGGGCGGCGTGATCCAGAAGTCGAGCAACATCGGCGCGACCAAGATCGCGATGCAGCTGCGGCCCGAAGAGATGTGGAACATGTACACCAGCATCGGTCTCGGTCAGGCGCCGAAGGTCGGGTTTCCCGGCGCGGCGGCGGGCCGTCTGCGTCCGTGGAAAAGCTGGCGGCGCATCGAGCAGGCGACGATGTCGTACGGCTATGGTCTTTCGGCTTCGCTGTTCCAGCTTGCGCGCGCCTACACGGCCATTGCGCATGACGGCCAGATCCTGCCGGTGTCCATTTTCAGGACGCCGGGCGATCAGCCGGTCTCCGGTCCGCAGGTGTTCGCGCCGACCACGGCACGCGAAGTGCGCGCCATGCTCGAGATGGTGACGGCACCGGGCGGCACGTCGCCGGATGCAGCCGTGCCGGGTTACCGCGTCGGCGGCAAGAGCGGCACGGCGTACAAGCACGGCGCGCACGGGTACGACCACGGCAAATACCGTGCGTCGTTCGTCGGTATGGCGCCGATGCCGAATCCGCGCATCGTGGTGGCGGTTTCCATCGACGAGCCCACGGCCGGCAGCCACTTCGGCGGGCAGGTGTCCGGCCCGGTGTTTTCGGGCATCGTCGGCGATACGCTGCGCTCGCTCAACATTCCGCCGAACATGCCCGTGAAGCAGCTAGTCGTCTCCGACGACCCCGCGCAGCAAGCGCAGTCTGGCACGCCCGCACCTGCACCTGTCGCGGCAGCGGCGAAGAAGCTCGCGGGCGGCAAAGAAGCCGGCGGCGCCAAACATATGAAGGTCGCGGAAAACGCGAAGAATCGTCCGGGGGTGGTCCGATGATCGCGCTGGACAAACGGGACCGCGCCGAGCACCCCGCCCATCAGCGGATCGCCGAGGCGCTCGCATGGCTGCGCGCCCATGCCCAACGCGGCGCCGATCTGCACGCCGACACCCGCGCGCTCAAACCCGGCGACGTGTTTCTCGCCTACGCCGTGGACGGCGCCGACAACCGTCCGTTCATCGACAACGCTATCGAGCGCGGCGCGTCTGCCGTGCTGTACCAGCCGGAAGGCTTCGACGGTACGGTCAGCGCCGTCGCCTCGCTCGCGGTACCTGAACTCGACGTGCTGGCGGGCGAAATTGCGAGCGGCTGGTACGGCGACCCGAGCGACGCGATGCTGATGATCGGCGTGACCGGCACCAACGGCAAAACCTCGTGCAGCCAGTGGGTGGCAAGCGCGCTGACCGCGCTCGGCAAGCCGTGCGCCATTGTCGGCACGCTCGGCAGCGGCATGCCGGGGCAACTCGTACACACTGGCTTCACGACACCGGACGCGCCCCAACTCCAGCGCAGCCTCGAACAACTGCGCGCCGGTGGCGCCCAGGCCGTGGGCATGGAGGTGTCGTCGCACGCGCTTCATCAAGGGCGCGCGAACGGTACGGCGTTCGACATCGCGATCTTCACGAACCTCACGCAAGACCATCTCGACTATCACGGCACGTTCGAAGCTTACGAAGCTGCGAAGGCGAGACTCTTCTCGTGGCCGGGGCTGCGCTGTGCGGTGATCAACCGCGACGACGAAACGGGCCGCCGCTTCATCGCTGCCTCGCAAGGCCGTGTGCGCACCATCGCCTACGGCATTGCCGCGACCGGCGAAGCGTCCGGTGCCGCTGCGCAGGTCGCCGACGCCTTCCTCACCGCGAGCAACGTGCGCGCCACCGCGACGGGCACGGCGTTCCACCTGTCGACGTCCGATTGGGGCGCAGCCGACGTCGAAGCGATGACCCTCGGTGCCTTCAACGTCAGCAATCTGCTTGGCGTGCTAGGCGCGCTGCTCGGGGCCGGCGTGCCGTTCGACGCCGCGCTCGCTGAAATCGCGAAACTCGAACCGGTGAATGGCCGGATGCAACGTCTTGGCGGTCGCGTCGATCACGACGAGCCGCTCGTGGTGATCGATTACGCGCACACGCCGGACGCGCTCGAAAAGACGCTGGAAGCGCTGCGTCCCATGGCCGCCGCGCGAGGCGGCCAGCTCGTCTGCATGTTCGGCTGCGGCGGCGATCGCGACGCGACCAAGCGTCCGCTGATGGGCGGCATTGCGGAGCGCCTCGCCGACACCGTCGTCGTCACGAGCGACAACCCGCGCAGCGAAGACCCGGCGAAGATCATCGACCAGATCGTCGCGGGCATGACGAAACCCGACGCCGCGCGCCGCGTCGAAGACCGCGCGAGCGCGATCTTGCAGGCAGTGCGCGGCGCCGCACGCGAAGACGTGATCGTGCTCGCCGGCAAGGGACACGAAGCAACACAGGAAATCATGGGCAAGAAGCGCGCTTTCTCCGATCAGGATCACGCACGTCTCGCGCTCGCGGCACGTGCGACGCACGTCCGCGGAGGTGGCGAATGACAATGTTCTCGCTGCGCGAAGCGGCTCAACTGATCCCCGGCGCCACTGTGCTTGGCGACGACTCGGTGACGTTCGAGCGGGTTGCCACCGACAGCCGCACGGCCGGCCCGGGCGATCTGTTCGTCGCGCTCAAGGGCGACCGCTTCGACGCGCACGATTTCCTTCCGGAGGTCGCGGCGCGCCACGTGAGCGCGGCGCTGGTATCGCGTAGTCCTGGCGACTGGCGTTTGCCCGCACTGCGCGTGGCGGACACGCGCGTCGCGCTCGGCGCGCTCGCGCACGGCTGGCGGAAACGTTTCACCTTGCCCCTCGTCGCGGTGACAGGCAGCAACGGCAAGACCACCGTCAAGGAAATGATCGCGTCCATCTTCGCGGCAGCCGTGGGTGCGGACGCGCGGCTTGCGACGGCGGGCAATCTGAACAACGACATCGGCGTGCCGCTCACGCTGTTCCGGCTCTCCAGCGCTCATCGTCTCGCGGTGGTCGAACTCGGCATGAACCATCCTGGCGAAACGCAGCTGCTTGCGCAGATCGCCGCGCCGACGGTGGCCGTCGTGAACAACGCGCAGCGCGAGCACCAGGAGTTCATGGCGACAGTCGAGGCGGTCGCGCTCGAACATGCGAGCGTGATTCATGCGCTCTCGCCAGACGGCATCGCTGTATTTCCCGCCGACGACGCCTACGCCAGCATCTGGCGCGTTGCCGCAACGGGCAGCGCCGTGATGGACTTTGCGCTGCACACCGCTGAACGCCAGACGCCTGCCGCCGTGACCGGCACGCTTATCGGCAATCGCCTCGCTATCGAGTCGCAGCAAGGTCGCGTCGAAGTCGCGCTGCAAGTGCTCGGCGCGCACAACGCCCACAACGCGCTCGCGGCGGCAGCGGCGGCGCTGGCCTCGGGCGTGTCGCTCGATGCGATCCGGCGCGGGCTCGAGTCGTTCGTTCCGGTCAAGGGCCGGCTCCAGGTGAAGCGCGCCGCGCTCGGCGATCTGGCCGGCGCCACCGTGATCGACGACACCTACAACGCGAACCCCGATTCCGCCCGCGCCGCGATCGACGTGCTCGCGCAGCAACCGTCACCGCGCGTGCTCGTAATGGGCGACATGGGCGAAGTGGGCGACAACGGCCCTGCATTCCATCGCGAGGTGGGCGCCTACGCGAAGGAGCGCGGCATCGACGCGCTCTACGCGCTCGGCGGCGCATCGCGCGACATGGTGGCCGCATACGGTTCCGGGGCAACGCATGCGAACGACGTCGGCTCGCTCGTGAGCGCTCTGCTGCAGGCCGGCTTCGGCCCGGCCGCAACGATTCTCGTGAAAGGCTCGCGCTTCATGCAGATGGAGCGCGTGGTGGACGCCCTGACGAGTCCACTCACCCCCGCGTCGGGCGCTGCGCCCGGCGCTCATTGAAGACTGGAAGGACCGAAAGCATGCTACTGGCGCTGGCGCAATGGCTGCAGAATGACGCAAGCTTCTTGCGCGTGTTCAGTTATCTGACGTTTCGCGCGGTGATGGCCACCATCACCGCGTTGTTGATCGGGCTCGTCTGCGGCCCGTGGGTGATCCGCACGCTGACCCAACTGAAGGTCGGCCAGGCGGTGCGCAAGGAAGGTCCGCAGTCGCACCTCGTGAAGTCCGGCACGCCGACCATGGGCGGCGTGCTGATCCTCATCGGCATTGCGGTGTCCACGCTGCTCTGGGGCGATCTCACGAACCGCTTCATCTGGATCGTCATGCTCGTGACGTTCGGCTTCGGCCTGATCGGCTGGGTCGACGATTATCGCAAGGTCGTCTACAAGGACCCGCGCGGCATGTCGTCGCGCGAGAAGTATTTCTGGCAGTCGGTGATCGGCATTTTCGCAGCCGTGTATCTGGCGTTCAGCGTGTCGGAGGCGAGCAACGTGCGCGTGTTCGACCTCTTCATGGCGTGGGTGCGCAGCGGTCTTTCGATGGGCCTGCCTGCGCGCGCCGACCTCATGCTGCCGTTCCTGAAGTCGATCAGCTACCCGCTCGGCGTGTGGGGTTTCATCGCACTCACCTATTTCGTGATCGTGGGCGCGAGCAACGCGGTGAATCTCACGGACGGCCTCGACGGCCTCGTCATCATGCCCGTCGTGCTCGTGGGTGCCTCGCTCGGCGTGTTCGCCTACGTGATGGGCAGTTCGGTCTACTCGAAATATCTGCTGTTTCCGCACATTCCGGGCGCGGGCGAACTGCTGATCTTCTGCTCGGCGATGGGCGGCGCGGGTCTCGCGTTCCTCTGGTTCAACACGCACCCGGCGCAGGTCTTCATGGGCGACGTCGGCGCGCTGGCGCTGGGCGGCGCGCTCGGCACCGTCGCCGTGATCGTGCGGCAGGAGATCGTGCTCTTCATCATGGGCGGCATCTTCGTGGCGGAAACGCTTTCCGTGATGCTTCAGGTGACGTGGTTCAAGTACACCAAACGCCGTTACGGCGAGGGCCGGCGCATCTTCAAGATGGCGCCGCTGCATCACCATTTCGAATTGTCCGGCTGGAAGGAAACGCAGGTCGTGGTGCGTTTCTGGATCATCACGTTGATGCTGTGTCTGTTCGGTCTGTCCACTCTCAAACTGCGGTAAGGGAAAGCAAGCAATGTTTGGCGAGAAGTTTCGGGATCGGCAAAAGCCGATGGTGCTCGTGCTGGGGCTCGGAGAATCCGGCCTCGCGATGGCGCGCTGGTGCGCGCGGCACGGGTGCCGGCTGCGCGTGGCGGACACGCGCGAAGTGCCGCCCAATCTCGCCGCACTCGAAGCCCATGGCGTGGACGCCGATTTCGTCGGCGGCGCGTTTTCGACGGCATTGCTCGAAGGCGTGGAACTGGTCGGCATCAGCCCGGGGCTTTCGCCGCTCGCGCCGGACCTCGTACCGCTCATCGCGGCCGCGCGCGAGCGCGATATTCCCGTCTGGGGCGAACTCGAATTCTTCGCGCAGGCATTGAAGACGCTCGGCGAGAGCGGCTATGCGCCGAAGGTCATCGCCATTACGGGCACGAACGGCAAGACCACCACGACGAGCCTCACGGGCATCCTGTGCGAGCGTGCGGGCAAGAAGGTGGCGGTGGCGGGCAACATTAGTCCGGCAGCGCTCGACAAGCTTTCGGACGCCATCGACCACACCGCCTTGCCCGACATCTGGGTGCTCGAGCTGTCGAGCTTCCAGCTCGAAACGGCGCACACCTTCGCGCCGGACGCGGCGGCGGTGCTCAACATCACGCAGGACCATCTCGACTGGCACGGTGGGCTCGACGCCTACGCCGCCGCGAAGGGTCGCATCTTCGGACCGCAGACGGTGCGTGTGCTGAACCGCGACGACGCGCGCGTCATGGCGCTCGCCCCGGCCGCAGAGTCCCAGAAAGACAGCGCACCGGTCATCACGTTCGGCGTCAACGAGCCGCAACGCGATGGCGATTACGGCGTGCTGCGTGAGAACGGCATGCTGTGGCTCGTCGCGGCAGAAGATCGCGACGCGACCGACGAACCCGTGTCGCCGCGACGTCGCAAGCAGGAAGCGGCCGCGCCGGCCAACATCGCCCTGAAGCGCTTGATGCCCGTAGACGCGCTGCGCATCCGCGGCTTGCACAACGCCGCCAACGCGCTTGCCGCGTATGCGCTCGCCCGCGCCATCGGCCTACCGGGCGCGCCGCTGCTGCACGGACTGCGCGAGTACCGCGGCGAGCCGCATCGGGTGGAACTGATTGCGTCGATCGACGGCATCGATTTCGTGGACGACAGCAAGGGCACGAACGTCGGCGCGACCGTGGCCGCCCTCGACGGTCTCGCGCAACGCACGGTGCTGATCGCCGGTGGCGACGGCAAGGGCCAGGATTTCGAGCCGCTCGTCGCGCCCGTCACACGCTGGTGCCGCGCCGTCATGCTGATTGGCCGCGATGCGCCGCAAATTCGCGCGGCGCTCGAGCACACCGGCGTCGCGCTCTCCGATCACCCGACGCTCGAAGCCGCCACGCGTGCCGCCACGGCGCTCGCCGAACCCGGCGACGTGGTGCTGCTGTCGCCCGCCTGCGCGAGCCTCGACATGTTCAAGAACTACGCGCACCGTGCCGCAGTATTCCGCAGCACGGTCGAGGACATCGCAGCTGAACGGGGGACGACGATATGAGCTGGTCCGAACGCTTCGGTTCGAGGCTTGCCAAGGAGCGCGGCAGCGCGGGCGGTAACGCCGTGCCGCGTTCGGGCGGCGTGCGCGGCGGCCTTGCGAGCGCGGTCAACGGCGTGCGCGGTGCACGTTCGCGCATGCTCGACTACGACCATTCGCTGCTGTGGGTGGTGATCGCGCTGCTCGGGCTTGGCGTCGTGATGGTGTATTCGGCGTCTATCGCCATGCCCGATTCGCCGAAGTACGCCTCGTATCGCGACTACGCGTTCCTCGTGCGCCAGATCATCTTCGTCGTGATGGGCGCGGTGGCGGGCATCGTCGCGTTTCGCATTCCGGTTTCCACGTGGGACAAATACGCGCCGAAGCTCTTTCTGGTCGCGCTGCTGAGCCTCGTGATCGTGCTGATTCCGCACGTCGGCAAGGGCGTGAACGGCGCGCGCCGCTGGATTCCGCTCGGCGTGACCAACATGCAGCCGTCGGAAATCATGAAGCTGGCCGTGACCATCTACGCGGCCAACTACACGGTGCGCAAGCAGGAATACATGCATAGCTTCGCCAAAGGCTTCCTGCCGATGGCGTTTGCCGTGGGCGTGGTGGGCGCGCTGCTGCTGCTCGAACCCGACATGGGCGCCTTCATGGTGATCGCGGCCATCGCCATGGGCGTGCTGTTCCTTGGCGGCGTGAACGGCAAGCTGTTCGGTGGTCTCGTGGCGACGGCGGTCGGCACCTTCACGCTGCTCGTGTGGGCGTCGCCGTGGCGGCGCGAGCGGATCTTCGCGTACCTCGATCCGTGGGACGACCGCTACGCACAAGGCAAGGCCTATCAGCTCACCCACTCGCTGATCGCGTTCGGGCGCGGCGAGTGGTTCGGCGTGGGCCTGGGCGGCAGCGTGGAGAAGCTCAATTACCTGCCCGAAGCGCACACCGACTTCATCCTCGCCGTGATCGGCGAAGAACTTGGGTTCGTCGGCGTGATGATCGTGATCCTGCTCTTCTACTGGATCGTGCGGCGTTCGTTCGAGATTGGCCGCCAGGCGCTCGCGCTCGACCGCACGTTCGCTGGTCTGATGGCCAAGGGCGTCGGCATCTGGTTCGGCGCACAGACCTTCATCAACATGGGCGTGAACCTCGGGCTGCTGCCCACGAAGGGGCTCACGCTGCCGCTCGTGAGTTACGGCGGCTCCGGCATTCTGCTCAACTGTGTCGCGGTGGCCGTGCTGCTGCGCGTGGACTACGAAAACCGGGTACTGATGCGCGGAGGCAAGGTATGACCACTCCGCGCACGCTCATGGTGATGGCCGGCGGCACCGGGGGACACGTGTTCCCCGGCCTCGCCGTCGCGCATCGCATGCAGGCGTGGGGCTGGCGCGTGGTCTGGCTCGGCAACCCCGGCGGCATGGAGGCATCGCTCGTGCCGAAGCACGGCATCCCGATGGAGTACGTGCGTTTCGGCGGCCTGCGCGGTAAAGGGCTCAAGACGAAGCTGATGCTGCCCGTGAACCTGCTGCGCGCGTGCCTGCAAAGCCTCACGGTGTTGCGTCGCGTGAAGCCCGACGTCGTGCTCGGCATGGGCGGCTACATCACGTTTCCGGCAGGCGTCATGACGGCGCTCTCGGGGCGGCCGCTCGTGCTGCACGAACAGAACTCGATTGCCGGGCTTGCCAACAAGGTGCTCGCGAAGCTCGCAAGGCGCGTGCTCGTAGCGTTCCCGAATGCATTGCCGCACGCCGAATGGACCGGTAATCCGATTCGCGAAGAAGTCGCGCACCTGCCGGAACCGACGGCGCGCTATGCCACTCGAAGCGGCCCTTTGCGGCTGCTCGTGGTAGGCGGCAGCCTCGGCGCCGCGGCGCTGAACGAAGTCGTGCCGCGCGCCCTGGCGCTGCTGGCGCCCGGCGAGCGTCCGCAGGTCGTTCACCAGGCCGGCGCGAAGCATATCGAAGCGCTGCGTGCGAATTACGCGGCGGCAGGCCTCATGTCCGATGCGTCGTCCGATTCTTTTTCCGGCGCGAGCGTGCAGCTCGTACCGTTCATCGACGACATGGCGAACGCGTACGCGAACGCCGATCTCGTGGTCTGCCGCTCGGGCGCCATGACCGTTGCGGAGATTGCGGCGGCCGGCGTCGCGGCTTTGTTCGTGCCGTTCCCGTTCGCCGTGGACGATCACCAGACCACCAACGCAGCGTTCCTCGCCGATCAAGGCGCGGCGCTCGTCGTGCAACAACGCGACCTGTCGGCGGAAAAGCTCGCCGACTGGCTGCGCAGCCAGACCCGCGAGAGTCTCGCGCAGATGGCGGAGCGTTCGCGCTCGCTCGCGAAACCGGATGCCACCGATCAGGTCGCACGCATCTGCGCGACCGTGGCGGGCGCGAGCCCAGAAGGAAAGCAATGAAACACATCGTCAAACACATTCATTTCGTCGGCATCGGCGGCGCGGGGATGAGCGGCATCGCGGAAGTGCTCGTCAATCTCGGCTACCAGGTGAGTGGCTCGGACCTCACCCGCAACGCGGTGACGGACCGGCTCGCCGCGCTCGGCGCACGCATCGCGATTGGCCACGACGCAGAGAACATCGAAGGGGCGAACGCCGTAGTGGTATCGAGCGCCGTGCGCAACGATAACCCCGAGGTGCTTGCCGCGCGCCACCGTCACGTTCCGATCGTGCCGCGCGCCGTGATGCTCGCGGAGCTGATGCGGTTGAAGCAGGGCATCGCCATTGCCGGCACGCACGGCAAGACCACGACCACCTCGCTCGTGGCGAGCGTGCTCGCGGCGGGCGGGCTCGATCCCACCTTCGTGATCGGCGGCCGGCTGATCAGCGCGGGCGCGAACGCGCGGCTCGGCACGGGCGACTTCATCGTGGCCGAGGCGGACGAATCCGACGCGTCGTTCCTGAACCTCTTTCCGGTGATCGAGGTCATCACGAACATCGACGCGGATCACATGGACACCTACGGCCACGACTTCGCGCGGCTCAAGCAGGCGTTCATCGAATTCACGCACCGGTTGCCGTTCTATGGCATCGCGGTGCTGTGCGTCGACGACCCGAACGTGAAAGAGATCTTGCCGTTCGTCTCGAAGCCGATCATCCGCTACGGTTTCGCAGCCGACGCCCAGGTGCGCGCCGTGAACGTCGTCGCGCACGAAGGGCGCATGCATTTCACGGCGATGCGCGAAGACGCGGCGCCGCTCGACATCGTGCTGAACCTGCCCGGTACGCACAACGTGCAGAACGCGCTCGCGGCGATTGCGATTGCGACTGAACTCGAAGTCGCCGATGCCGATATCCAGCGTGCGCTCGCCGAATTCAACGGCGTGGGCCGGCGCTTCCAGCGCTACGGCGAAGTGCCGGTGGCCGCGGGCGGCACGTACACGCTGATCGACGACTACGGCCATCACCCGGTGGAGATGGCGGCGACCATCGCGGCCGCGCGCGGCGCCTTTCCCGAGCGGCGCCTCGTGCTCGCGTTCCAGCCGCACCGCTTCACGCGCACGCGCGACTGCTTCGAAGATTTCGTCAGAGTGCTGTCGACTGTCGACGCGCTGGTGATCACCGACGTTTACGCAGCCGGCGAGGCGCCCATCGTGGCCGCCGACGGCCGCGCGCTCGCGCGTGCGATTCGCGTGGCGGGCAAGGTGGAGCCGGTGTTCGTGGAGACCGTCGACGAAGTGCCGGAGGCGCTCGCGGCGCTGGTGCGCGACGGCGACGTAGTGATCACGATGGGCGCGGGCTCGATTGGCGGCGTGCCGGGGCGGCTTGCCCAGTCAACGGAAGGTGTGAAATGACGAGCAGTATCGATCCGAAACAGTTCGGCAAGGTGGCGGTGCTGCTTGGCGGTGTGTCCGCCGAGCGCGAGGTGTCGCTCAATTCGGGCCGCCTCGTGCTGCAGGGCTTGCGCGCGGCAGGCATCGACGCGCATCCGTTCGATCCGTCCGAGCGGCCGCTTTCGGCGCTGAAGGACGAAGGCTTTGTGCGCGCCTTCAATGCGCTGCACGGCGGCTATGGCGAAAACGGGCAGATTCAGGGCGCGCTCGATTTCTACGGCATCCGCTACACGGGTAGCGGCGTGCTGGGTTCGGCGTTGGGCCTCGACAAATTCCGCGCGAAGCTCGTGTGGCAGCAACTCGGCATTCCCACGCCACCGTTCGAAGCCGTGATGCGCGGCGACGACTACGCCGCGCGCGCCGCCGCCATCGTCGCGAAGCTCGGCTTGCCGCTCTTTGTGAAGCCGGCGAGCGAGGGTTCGAGCGTCGCCGTCATCAAGGTGAAGACCGCCGACGCGCTGCCGGCCGCCATCGCTGAAGCCGCGAAGCACGACAAGATCGTGCTCGTGGAAAAGAGCATCGAGGGCGGCGGCGAATACACCGCCTGCATCGCGGGCGATCTGGATCTACCGGTCATTCACATCGTGCCCGCGGGCGAGTTTTACGACTACGACGCGAAGTACATCCTCGACACGACGCAGTATCTGATTCCGTGCGGACTCGCGCCTGAACTGGAATCGCGTTTGAAGGTGCTCGCGCGCCGCGCGTTCGAGGTGCTGGGCTGCACGGACTGGGGTCGCGCCGACTTCATGATGGACGGCGCGGGCAACCCGTACTTCCTCGAAGTGAACACGGCGCCGGGCATGACGGATCACTCGCTGCCACCGAAGGCGGCGCGCGCAGTCGGCATCAGCTATCAGGAACTGGTGGTGAAGGTGCTCGCGCTCACGCTGTGAGCGGTGGGCAGAAGCACAACAGACATTTGACGCAGACAAAGCAACATCGCACATGTGGAACAACGTTCGCCAGCTCAACCTCGCCACCAGCGCGCTGCACCTGCTGTTCGTGGTGGCGCTCGTCCTGGCGGGGGCGCTGTGGCTGGTGCAGCGCCCGAGCTTCACGTTGCGCGAAATCCGGATCGACGGCGACACCGAGCACATCAACGCGCCCACTGTGCGGGCAAGCGTGATCGGCAAGCTGAAAGGCAATTTCTTCACCGTGGACCTGGACGCGGCACGCCAGGCGTTCGAGCAGATGCCGTGGGTGCGTCACGCGAGTGTGCGTCGCGTCTGGCCGAATGCGCTGGCTGTCACGCTGGAAGCGTACAAACCGTTGGGAACGTGGGGCAGCGATCAACTCGTGAGTGTGGACGGCGAGCTCTTCACCGCGAACCAGGGCGAGCTGGATCAGGAACTGCCGTCCTTCGACGGACCGGACGGCACCGCGCAGGAAGTCGTCGCGCGCTATCACGATTTCCAGAAGTGGTTTGCGCCCATCGGCGCGACGCCGGAAGACGTGACACTCTCGCCGCGCTACGCGTGGACAGTGAAGTTGTCGAACGGCATGCAGGTGGAGCTGGGCCGCGAGCGCAACAGCGACACGCTCGCAGATCGCACGCGGCGCCTCACGGCCGCATGGCAGGCGGTGACGCAACGCTGGGGGAAGGATATCGAGTATGCGGACTTGCGCTATCCGAACGGTTTCGCGATTCGTGCAGCGGGCATGCGTTTCATCAGCGAACCCGTCAAGGGCAAGAAGTAACAGGACATCACACGCAACGAGCACGCTATGAGTAAAGACTACAAGGATCTGCTGGTCGCCCTCGACATCGGGACGTCGAAGGTGGTGGCCGTCGTCGCCGAACTGAAGGGCGAGGGCCACTACGAGGTGATCGGCCTTGGACAGAGCGAATCGAAGGGGCTCAAAAAGGGCGTCGTGGTGAACATCGAGGCCACTGTGCAGTCTATCCAGCGAGCGCTCGAAGAAGCGGAGCTGATGGCCGACTGCAAGATCACGAATGTCTTCACCGGCATTGCGGGCAGCCACATTCGCAGCTTCAACTCGAGCGGCATGGTGGCGATCAAGGAGAAGGAGGTCACGCAGGCCGACGTGGCGCGCGTGATCGAAACCGCGAAGGCGATCAACATTCCGACCGATCAGCAGGTGCTGCACATCCTCACGCAGGAATTCATCATCGACGGTCAGGAGGATGTGCGCGAGCCGATCGGCATGAGCGGCATTCGCCTCGAAGTGAAGGTGCACATCGTGACGGGCGCGGTGAGTGCCGCGCAGAACATCGTGAAGTGCGTGCGCCGCTGCGGACTCGAAGTGAACGACCTGATCCTGCAACCGCTTGCGTCGTCGCTTGCGGTGCTGACGGAAGACGAGAAGGAACTGGGCGTGGTGCTCGTGGATGTGGGCGGCGGCACGACGGACATCGCGATTTTCAGCGAAGGCGCGATCCGCCATACCGCGGTGATTCCGATTGCGGGCGACCAGGTGACGAGCGATATCGCGATGGCATTGAGAACGCCAACGCCCGACGCCGAGGACATCAAGGTGAGCTACGGGATCGCGAAGCAGGCGCTGGCCGATCCCGACGAAATGATCGAAGTGCCGGGGCTTGGCGAGCGCGGTCCGCGCACGCTGTCGCGCCAGGCGCTGGCGGCGGTGATCGAGCCGCGCGTCGAAGAACTCTTTTCGCTCGTGCAGCAGGTGGTGCGCGAGTCGGGCTACGAAGAACTGCTGAGCTCGGGCGTCGTGCTGACGGGCGGCGCAGCGATGATGCCGGGCATGGTCGAGCTGGGCGAGGACATCTTCCTCAAGCCCGTACGCATCGGCGTGCCGGAATACGCGGGCGGCCTGGCGGACGTGGTGCGCAATCCGCGTTACTCGACGGCGATGGGCCTGCTCGTGGAAGGGCGCGCGCAGCGTATGCGCGGGCGCAAGGTGGCGGTGCAATCGGGCTCGATGAGCCAGGTGTTCACGCGCATGAAGGATTGGTTCCTCGGCAACTTCTGAAGCGAAGGGGCGAGGCAAAGGTTTCAGAAATACGCGCTGGTGCCGGCGGCCGGCGCGCGACAGGAGGTTGCCCGATCTCCTGCCGGATAACGGCCGAGTGGCAGCATTTTTTTCTTGACGGAGGCAACATGGAATTCCAGATGCTGGAAACGGAAACCAACGGCACCATCATCAAGGTGGTGGGTGTTGGTGGCGCTGGCGGCAACGCCGTGCAGCACATGATCAACCGCGGCGTGCAAGGCGTCGACTTCATCGTGATGAACACGGACGCCCAGGCGCTGTCGCGCTCGCGTGCACCGTCCGTGATCCAGCTTGGCATGACCGGTCTTGGCGCCGGCGCGAAGCCGGAGATGGGCCGCGCGGCAGCCGAAGAAGCTCGCGAGCGGATTGCCGACGCGCTGCGCGGCGCGCACATGGTGTTCATCACGGCCGGTATGGGCGGTGGCACCGGCACGGGCGCGGCACCCGTGGTCGCCCAGATCGCGAAAGAGATGGGCATTCTGACCGTGGGCGTGGTGAGCAAGCCGTTCGAATTCGAAGGCGGCAAGCGCATGCGCGTGGCAGAAGCAGGTTCGCAGCAACTGGAGGATCACGTCGACTCGCTGATCGTCGTTCTGAACGACAAGCTGTTCGAGGTGATGGGCGATGACGCCGAGATGGACAAGTGCTTCCAGTGCGCGGACGACGTTCTGAACAACGCGGTGGCCGGCATTGCCGAAATCATCAACGTCGATGGTCTCGTGAACGTCGACTTCGAAGACGTGAAGACGGTGATGGGCGAGCAGGGCAAGGCGATGATGGGCACGGCCACGGTGGCTGGCGTCGATCGCGCGCGCCTTGCGGCCGAACAGGCCGTGGCGAGCCCGCTGCTGGAAGGCGTGGATCTGTCGGGCGCGCGCGGCGTGCTGGTCAACATCACGTCGAGCCGCTCGCTGCGTCTGTCCGAAACGCGCGAAGTGATGAACACCATCAAGAGCTACGCGGCAGACGACGCCACGGTGATCTTCGGTGCCGTCTACGACGACGCAATGGGCGACGCGCTGCGCGTCACGGTGGTGGCCACGGGCCTTGGACGCGCGAGCAAGAAGCAGCAGTCCGCACCGATGACGCTGCTGCGCACCGGCACGGACAACCAGCCGGTCGCGGCCGTGCAGCACTCGTACGCGCCGCAGCAAGGCAACATGGCGGACTACGGCGCGCTCGACACGCCGGCGGTCTGGCGTACGTCGCGCGACACCGCGGCTTCGCACGTGCAGGCGCTGCAGGAGAAGGGCGTCGACACGTACGACATCCCGGCGTTCCTGCGCAAGCAGGCGGACTGACACGCCCGCGAGCACGTTCAGCCGCGGCGCGGTAGTATCGCGCCGTGATTGCTGACGGCACGCCGGCGTGGTGGCGAAATGCTAAACGAAGGCCGCGTTCCGTCCGGACGCGCGGCGCGTTGCCGTCTCCTGCGCTTTTGCGAGGGACGAAGGCAGACGCGACTGCGTGAAACGGTGACGACCGCGCGACATTCGTGAGGTGAACCGCCGTGCCGCTGACAGCGTGCTGTGTGCGTGACGGAATGCAGCGCATCGATGTGAAGGACGAGCGATGATCAAAGTGGGTGAAAGGCTGCCTGATGCGACGCTCTTCGAGTTTGTCGAAGATGCGCGCGAGGGCTGCACGATCGGGCCGAACAGTTTCGACGTGCAGGAAGCAACGCGTGCGAAGCGCGTGGTGATCTTCGGATTGCCAGGCGCGTTCACGCCGACCTGCTCGGCGAAGCACGTGCCGGGTTACGTCGAGAAGGCCGACGCGCTGCGTGCGGCAGGTATCGACGAAATCTGGTGCGTGTCGGTCAACGATGCGTTCGTGATGGGGGCGTGGGGACGCGATCAGCACACCGCGGGCAAGGTGCGCATGATGGCGGACGGTAGCGCCGTTTTCACCCGAGCGCTCGGTCTGGATCAGGATTTGTCGGCACGGGGCATGGGAGTTCGTTCCCAGCGCTATGCGATGGTGGTCGACGACGGCGTGGTCAAGACGCTCCATGTCGAAGCACCCGGCAAGTTCGAAGTCAGCGACGCCGCGAGCATTCTCGCCACGTTGAGCTAGCCGCAGCCGCGTCCGGCAAAGGCGCGTGGTGGTCGCCGTTGTGCGCCGCCAACGCTTGTGCCGTGCGGATGTGACGGGCTGTAACGCGGGCCGATGGCCGGAAACGCCTCCGTTCCGGTCGTCGGCCCGTCACGCTTGGCTGGGCGTAATAGCGGGAAACAGATTGTCACGCCGTGTGAAACGACGGGTCAGACGGTTTGGAGTATAATCGCCGCTATGAATTAAAATTCGCGATTGGGATTTTCAATCGAAAATAAGACACCATGTTGAAGCAGCGCACCATCAAATCGATCGTCAAGACCGTCGGCATCGGCTTGCACTCGGGCCGCAAGGTCGACCTGACGCTCCGTCCCGCGGCGCCGGACACGGGCATCGTCTTTTCGCGCGTGGATCTGCCCACGCCGGTGGATATCCCTGCCTCCGCGATGGCGATCGGCGATACCCGGCTGGCCTCGGTCCTGCAAAAGGATGGCGCGCGCGTCTCCACGGTGGAGCACTTGATGTCGGCGTGCGCGGGTCTGGGCATCGACAACCTGTACGTCGATGTCACCGCCGAAGAAATCCCGATCATGGATGGCAGCGCGGCGTCGTTCGTGTTCCTGATCCAGTCGGCGGGCATCGAGGAACAGCCTGCGCTGAAAAAGTTCATCAAGGTCACGAAGCCGGTTGAGATTCGCGAGGGCGACAAATTCGCGCGGCTCGATCCGTATTTCGGCTTCAAGCTCAAGTTCACCATCGACTTCCGCCATCCGGCCGTGGACAAGACCGGCCAGGCGCTCGAAGTCGATTTCGCGACCACCTCGTATGTCCGCGAAATCGCGCGTGCCCGCACGTTCGGTTTCGCTCACGAAGTGGAAATGATGCGCGAACTGGGCCTCGCGCGCGGCGGCAGCATGGACAACGCCATCGTGCTCGACGAGTACCGCATCCTGAACAACGACGGGCTGCGTTACGACGACGAGTTCGTCAAACACAAGATGCTCGACGCGATCGGCGACCTGTATGTGGTCGGTCATCCGTTGCTGGCTTCGTACACCGCGTACAAGTCGGGGCATGGCCTGAACAACGCGCTGCTGCGCGAGCTGCTCGCCCACGAAGACGCCTACGAAATCGTCACGTTCGAAGATACGCAGAAGGCCCCGCGCGGTTTCGGCTACGACGCCCAGACGGCATTCGCCTGAAGCCACTTCTGGCGTTTGCCCGAGGCCGTCCCGACTTCTTTCCGCTCGCTTTGCCCGTGTGGCCATGTGGCCCGTTTTCCGGGCGAACCCATTTCCTATTTCTTCAAATGCCGCGCGGCCATTCTGGCTAGCGCGGCCTGCAGCGGCGACGGGCTCAGCGCCTGACTCAACTCTTGCAGCGCCGTTGCGCCGGCAGGCGTCATGCGCGCCTCCTTGACGGGCGGCGGAGCCTTCATGGCCTGCGGGCGCACGCGAATTCTCAGCGACTCCACAGCCCATCCCCGTTGCTGAAGATCAGAAAGAAGCCGTGGCTCCAGGTGCCGCAGTCGCGCCGCGAGCGCGTTGTGCGCAGCGAACAGGACCAGTACGCCGTCCTTGATGAATCCGGGTTCGACGCTCGCCGAGAGGTACTCCGGCAGTAGCCGGGACAGATCCCGCTCCATTGCCGCAATCTGCTCGACGCCGGCGCGCAGCGGTGCGAACGCGTCCGTGCGGCTCAACACCTCGGCGACGGGCTGCGGCAGGCGGGGGGCGGATGGCCTTGAAAACGGCGAAAATCGGCTCATGTCCTTGTTTGGGTGGGCAACGTGAACGGCAGCACAGCGAGGCACGGGAACGGCGCGGCGTGCGTTGAAGCGTCGAGCTTTCGGGTGCCCCGATTGTAGCGCGGCGCCGGCCTTGCAGGCGCTGTCCGGCAAGCCTTTGCGGCGGCCCGAACGGTGCGAATCGGCCCGGCCCCGCGACCCAGACCTGACACAGGCGCAGACAGGGGCGCGTGCTAAAATGCCCGATTCGAATTCACTACTGGACTTAAGCCGCCGAGGTCCTTCCGCTCCGGGTGCATTTGGCAAGCATGCCCGGCCGAAAGCCGCGACGCAGAACCGATCCGATGATCAACGGTTTCCTACAGAAGATTTTTGGCAGCCGCAACCAGCGTCTGATCAAGCAATATCAAAAGACCGTCGCGGCCATCAATGCGCTCGAACCCCAGATCGAGCAATTGACCGATGAGCAGTTGCGCGCGAAGACGGACGAGTTCCGTCAGCGCGTTGCGAATGGCGAGTCGCTCGATCAACTGCTGCCCGAAGCCTTCGCGGTGTGCCGCGAGGCGAGCCGCCGCGTGCTCAAGATGCGCCACTTCGACGTGCAGCTGATCGGCGGCATGGTGCTGCATTACGGCAAGATCGCCGAAATGCGCACGGGCGAGGGCAAGACGCTCGTCGCCACGCTGGCCGCTTACCTGAACGCGCTGTCCGGGCGCGGCGTGCACGTGGTCACGGTGAACGACTACCTCGCTCAGCGCGACGCCGAGTGGATGGGGCGGCTCTACAACTTCCTCGGGCTCTCCGTGGGCGTGAACCTGTCGCAGATGGATCACGCGCTCAAGCAGGAAGCCTACGCGGCGGACATCACCTACGGCACCAACAACGAATTCGGTTTCGACTACCTGCGCGACAACATGGTCTACGAGACCGAGGCGCGGGTGCAGCGGCCGCTCAACTTCGCGGTCGTCGACGAGGTGGACTCCATCCTGATCGACGAAGCCCGCACGCCGCTCATCATCTCGGGCCAGGCCGAAGACCACACCGACCTCTACGTGCGCATGAACGCGCTGCCGCCGCTGCTTGAACGGCAGATCGGCGAAGAGCGCGCGGACGGCACGGGCGTCGAAAAGCCGGGTGACTACACGCTCGACGAGAAGGCGCGCCAGGTGTTCCTCACCGAGTCGGGGCACGAGAAGGCGGAGCGCCTTCTCGCCGAGTGGGGCCTCATCGGCGAGGGCGAGAGCCTTTACGCGCCGCAGAACATCACGTTGATGCACCACGTGTACGCGGCACTGCGCGCGCATACGCTGTTCTATCGCGACCAGCACTACGTCGTGCAGAACGGTGAAGTGATCATCGTCGACGAATTCACGGGCCGCCTGATGCAGGGCCGCCGCTGGTCAGATGGTCTGCACCAGGCCGTGGAAGCCAAGGAGCACGTGAAGATCCAGAGCGAGAACCAGACGCTCGCCTCGATCACGTTCCAGAATTACTTCCGCATGTACGCGAAGCTGTCGGGCATGACCGGTACCGCGGATACGGAAGCGTACGAGTTCAACGAGATCTACGGCCTTGAAACCGTCGTGATCCCGACCAACCGGCCGCCGAAGCGGATCGATCTGCAGGATCAGATCTACAAGACCGCGAAAGAGCGGTACGACGCGGTGATTCGCGACATCCGCGATTGTCATGAGCGTGGCCAGCCGGTGCTGGTCGGCACGACGTCGATCGAGAATTCGGAGCTGCTGTCGAACCTGCTCCAGAAGGCGGGTCTGCCGCACGAAGTGCTGAACGCGAAGCAGCACGCGCGCGAAGCAGCGATCGTCGCGGAAGCCGGGCGTCCAAAGCGCATCACGATCGCCACCAACATGGCCGGCCGCGGTACCGACATCGTGCTGGGCGGCAATGCCGAAAAGCAGGCCGCGTTCCTCGAAGCGGACGAATCGATTCCGGCCGACGAAAAGGCGCGCCGCATCCAGCAACTGCACGACGAATGGCAGGCGCTGCACGACCAGGTGAAGGCGGCGGGCGGTCTGCACATCATTGGTACCGAGCGTCACGAGTCGCGCCGTATCGACAACCAGCTGCGCGGTCGTGCCGGCCGTCAGGGCGATCCGGGCTCGTCGCGCTTCTATCTGTCGCTCGACGATCCGCTCTTGCGAATCTTCGCGGGCGACCGCGTGCGCGCCATCATGGACCGCCTCAAGATGCCGGAAGGCGAGGCGATCGAGGCGGGCATCGTCACGCGTTCCATCGAGTCGGCGCAGCGCAAGGTCGAGGCGCGCAACTTCGATATCCGCAAACAACTGCTCGAATACGACGACGTCTCCAACGACCAGCGCAAGGTGATCTACCAGCAGCGCAACGAGCTGCTCGAGGCGCAGGACATCACCGAAACCATCGGTGCGATGCGCCACGGCGTGGTCACGGATCTCGTCCGGCAGTTCGTTCCGCAAGGCAGCATCGAAGAGCAATGGGACGTGCCCGAACTCGAAGAAGCGCTGCGCAACGACTGGCAGCTCGACCTCGCCATTCAGGAGATGATCAACGAGTCGCAGTCGATCGATGCGGACGAGATTCTCGAGGCCGTACTCGCCGCCGCGGACGAAACTTACGAGCACAAGGTCGCGCTCGTGGGCCGCGAATCGTTCAGCGCGTTCGAGCGTTCGATCATGCTGCAGACGCTCGACCGCCACTGGCGCGAGCATCTCGCGGCGCTTGACCACCTGCGCCAGGGCATCCACCTGCGCGGCTATGCGCAGAAGAATCCGAAGCAGGAATACAAGCGCGAGGCGTTCGAACTCTTCGCCGCCATGCTCGACGCCGTCAAGCACGAAGTGACGCGGATTGTGATGAACGTCCAGATCCAGACGCCGGAGCAGCTCGAACAGGCGGCGGAGCAGTACGAAGAGGAAGGCAGCAGCCACCTGGAAAATGCCGAGTTCCGTCATGCCGAATTCGCCGAAGCGGCCGCTGTCGCGGCTTCTGCGGCGCCGGCTGCAGCGGACGCCGCTGCGTCGATGGTCGATCACGCCATGCAGTACGGCTCCGCGCAGGACAACCCCGTGCCGAAGGCTGCGCCCGCCGTCGCCAAGGTGGGCCGCAACGATCCCTGCCCGTGCGGCAGCGGCAAGAAGTACAAGCAGTGCCACGGCAAGATCGGCTGATGGCGAACGCGGCGCGTCCTTCATGGCGCGCCGTTTCGTCTCATGCCGCGCTGCGCCGTTGAGACTCCGGCGGCCTGGACTTTGTCCGGGCCTTTTTTGACCCTACGATGCCGGCTCACCCGCCACGCTTTGCCGCCGGCATTGCCTCTCCGACAGGTCGCCACCATGGCTGTCAATTTCCCCTCGATCGATCCCGCACAACTTCATCCTGTCTCCGGCGTGACGCTCGGCTGGGCTGAGGCCAACATCCGCAAACCGAACCGCAAGGATTTGCTGGTGATTTCCGTCGAAGAAGGTGCCACGGTTGCGGGCGTGTTTACGTCGAACCGCTTTTGCGCCGCGCCCGTGACGGTGTGCCGGGAACATCTCGCGCGTGTGCGAGAGGGCGGCAGCGGCATTCGCGCGCTCGTGGTGAACACGGGCAACGCCAATGCAGGGACCGGAGAGCCTGGCCTCGCGGTCGCACGCGAAACCTGCGCCGAACTCGCGCGTCTCGCGGGCATTGCGCCGGAGCAGGTGCTGCCGTTCTCGACGGGCGTGATTCTGGAGCCGCTGCCCATCGACCGCCTGAAGGCTGGCCTGCCGCAGGCGCTCGCCAACCGCGGTCCGGCGCACTGGTACGACGCGGCGCAGGCCATCATGACCACGGACACGCTGCCGAAGGCGGCCTCGCGCCAGGTCACCATCGACGGCCATACCGTGACGCTTTCTGGCATCAGCAAGGGCGCCGGCATGATCAAGCCGAACATGGCGACCATGCTGGGCTTCCTCGCCTTCGACGCCGCTGTGGCGCAGCCGGTGCTCGACGCACTCGTGAAGCACGCGGCGGACCGCTCGTTCAACTGCATCACGATCGACGGCGATACTTCCACCAACGATTCGTTCATTCTGATCGCGACCGGCAAGTCGAGCCTGCCTGCGATCACGTCGACCGAATCGCCCGCGTACGTAGCACTGCGCGACGCCGTGACGGAAATGGCGCAGGCGCTGGCGCAGTTGATCGTGCGCGACGGCGAAGGCGCGACGAAGTTCATCACGGTCCAGGTGGAAGAGGGCGCGAACGTGGGCGAGTGCCGCCAGGTCGCCTATGCGATCGGCCATTCGCCGCTCGTGAAAACGGCGTTCTACGCGTCGGACCCGAACCTCGGCCGCATTCTTGCCGCCATCGGTTATGCCGGCATCGCGGATCTCGACGTCGGAAAGGTCGAGGTCTATCTGGACGACGTGCTCGTTGCGCGCGCTGGCGGGCGCAATCCCGACTACCGCGAGGAAGACGGCCAGCGCGTCATGAAGAAGAGCGAGATCGCGGTGCGCGTGCGGCTAGGCCGCGGCGACGCGCAGGCCACCATCTGGACCTGCGACCTGTCGCACGACTACGTGAGCATCAACGCCGACTATCGTTCCTGATCCCGCACTTTTGCCATGGACAAGCTCGAACAGTTTCTGACCCGCGCCGAGGCTCTGCTCGGCCGCCTGGAGGCGGTGCTGCCGCCGCTCGCACCCGAGGTGGACTGGAACGCCGCAGTGGCGTTCCGTTGGCGCAAACGCCAGGGGCGCGGCTTCCTGCAGCCCGTTACGGCCATTTCCACCATCGCGCTCGATGATCTTCAGAACATCGACCGCCAGAAGGAACTGATCGAGCAGAACACGCGCCAGTTCGTCCACAGGCGGCCCGCCAACAATGTGCTGCTGACGGGCGCGCGCGGCACCGGCAAGTCGTCGCTGATCAAGGCCTGCCTGAACGCACACGCGAAGGACGGCCTGCGCCTGATCGAGGTCGACAAGGACGACCTGCATGATCTGGGCGATATCGTCGATCTGATTTCGCAGCGTCCCGAGCGCTTCATCGTGTTCTGCGACGACCTCTCGTTCGAGGAAGGCGAGTCGGGCTACAAGGCGCTCAAGGTCGCGCTGGACGGGTCGGTTGCCGCGCAATCGGACAACGTGCTGATCTATGCGACGTCGAACCGGCGCCATCTGCTGCCTGAGTACATGAGCGACAACGAGACGTACCGGCATATGCCGGACGGCGAGATCCATCCGGGCGAAGTGGTCGAGGAAAAGATCTCGCTGTCGGAGCGCTTCGGGCTCTGGGTCAGTTTCTATCCGTTCAAGCAGGACGACTACCTCGCGATCGTCGGGCACTGGCTGCGGCATTTCGGCTGCGACGACGCCGAAATCGAGGCGGCGCGCGGCGACGCGCTCGTCTGGGCGCTTGAACGTGGTTCGCGCTCGGGTCGGGTGGCGTGGCAGTTTGCCCGCGACTGGTCCGGCAGGAAGGCGTCGGTATGACGGGCGCGGCGAGTGGGGCAGCAGCAGCGGGCGCCAGCGCGCAACGGCCTGTGACCGAAGTCGCGGTCGGTGTGCTCGTGAAGCCGGACGGACGGTACCTGCTGGCGCAGCGGCCGGCGGGCAAGCCGTATGAGGGCTACTGGGAATTTCCGGGCGGCAAGCTGGAAGCCGGTGAATCGGTGGAGGCCGCGCTCGCGAGAGAGCTTCACGAAGAACTCGGCATCGAGGTGACGGCCTCTCACCTGTGGCACACGCTCGAACACGACTATCCGCATGCTTACGTGCGGCTGTACTTCTGCAAGGTCACTGAATGGGAAGGCGAGCCCCACGGGCGTGAAGGCCAGGCGTTCGTCTGGCAGACACTGCCGGCGGACGTGTCGCCGCTCTTGCCGGCGACGATTCCCGTGCTGGAGTGGCTTGCGGCGGAGTGAGGTGATTCAGTCAGTGCGTGGTGGGTGGCTGCACGCGCTTCCGGCTTCTGGCGGACGCCTGCCACACGCGCTTACTGCGGCCGTGTATCGATGGGTGGCGCGTCGTCCGGCGGCGTCTCTTCTTCGTTGCCGCCGATCCGGTACTTTTCCGCTGCCCACGCCCCCAGATCGATCTGCTTGCAGCGCTCCGAGCAAAACGGGCGGTAACGGTTTTCAGGTACCCAGCGGACTTCCTTTCCGCAAGTCGGGCATTTGACGACAGTGGCAGTCATTCGGCTAGACGTTCGATTGTGCTGAGGGGCTGTACACGATGCGCGTCGGGCATCTTCCTGATCGCAGCGTTCCGTTCATCCGGTGGGTGAGGCCACCGGGTAGCTTAGAGGCTACACAACGTCAGTTGAAACGGCACGTCGACATCGACAGCTCGTGGCCGCAAGTCGCCGTCCTGCACCATGAAGCGCACCCACAGCATGTACTTGTTCGCGCTTGCTTCCGGAATGACGCGCAATTCCGGTGCCACGCGCACTTGCATCAACTGATACGAGCGGCCCGACAGCATTTGCTGGTAGCTTCCCTGCATTGCCATTACCTTCGACGCCTGGCCCGATTCGCGTGCGAGCCGTAGCACGATGGCGGCCGCATCGCGTAGCGGCAACAGCGGCGTGACCCACTTTGCGATGTCCTGACGCCGCTGATCCGGGTGCGACTGCTGCCAGGCGTAGTACGACGGAAGATCGAATTTGCAGGTGCCGCCGGGAATGATGGTGCGGCTGCGGATGCTTGCGAGCCACTCGTTGTCTGCAAGATGCTGGCCAGTTTTGCCTTGCATCTGGCCGAGTCCTGCGAGCGTTTGTTCGATCTCGCCGAGCACAGCCTCAAGCGCGTTCTGTTCGATGCCGGGGTTGCCGCGGAATGGTGCCAGCGTCTGGCGCTGACGCTCGAGTTCCTTCATCAGATCCGACTTCAGATCGGCGCGGCCCGCAACTTCCGATATCTCGAACAGCGTCGTGAGCGCAACGTGATGCTCCCGTGCATCTTCCTGAGTGAGGAAGAACGTGAAGCGCTCGAACAGATCCTCGAGGCGCAACAGCGTGCGGATTCGCTCGTTGAAGGGATACTCGTAAAGAATCAAGCGCGCTCGCCTCGGCGTGGTCGGTGACAGGATTGCAGGACATTCTAATGCCGTGAGACTACCGTCGCAATCGCGCACTTTCATGGCGAGGCACCTGCCGCGGCGCCGTGACGCGCCCCGGAAAGCATGCGTTGATCGCGCTGCGTGGGGCGGCTGGCCGTTCGTTCACCGTATTGTCATGGACTGCGTCTTTCCTGCACGCGCCCAACTTGGCTTCGCCCGCACGCTTCTACGGCTGGTGTGGTTTGCGCACTTGCTCGCTCGCGAGGGCAAGATACCGGCGATGGAGCGTCTCGACCTGAGCAGTCAGGGCATCAATCGACGAGCCGTCGTTCACGACGACGTCGTCCGCGGCAGTGAGTCGGGCTTCGCGGGAAGCCTGACGGGCGATGATTGCAAGCACCTGTTCCCGCGTGAATCCGTTTCGCTTCATGACCCGTTCGATCTGCGTTTCGATGGCGCAGTCGACGACGAGAACGCGATCCACCCGTGTTTTCCAGTCTCCCGACTCCACGAGCAAAGGAACGACGACGATTACGTACGGTCCGTGCGCTTCGCGTCGTTCGCGATCCGCCTCGGCGCGAATGAGCGGATGCGTGATGGCTTCGAGCCGCTTGCGCGCGGAGTCGTCCGAGAAGACGAGCGAACGCATGCGTGCCCGGTCCAGCGACCCATCCGCCGCCGCGAAGGAGGGGCCAAACTCCGCGACGATAGGTGGCATGGCGAGACCACCTGGCGCTGTGATGCGATGGGCGATGAAGTCTGTATCGACCACAGGAACGCCGCGTGCCGCGAACAGATCCGCAACGGTCGACTTGCCGCTTCCGATCCCTCCGGTGAGCCCAACGGAGAACATGAAACACGCTCCCAAATACGAAGTTAGAACGCGAAGTTAAAACGGCGTGAAATAAAACGGTGTGCCGAGAAACAGGGTAGCGAGCCCTCCGGCTGCGAGAAAAGGACCGAACGGCAGCGGCTCTTCGAAACGCATACGGCCTGTCCACGTTGCGACGAGTCCGACGACTGCGCCCGCAACAGCGGCAATCACGACGATCTGCGGCAACGCGGTCCATCCGAGCCACGCGCCGAGCGCCGACAGCAGCTTGAAGTCGCCATAGCCCATTCCCTCCACGCCACGCACCAGCCGGAACAGCCAGTAGACGCACCAGAGTGCGAGATAGCCCGCAATGGCACCGATCACGGCGTCGTGCAGGCTCACGAACGTACTGCTCAGATTGACGATGAGGCCGGCCCACAGCAGCGGCAACGTCATCGAGTCGGGCAGCAACTGGTGGTCGAGGTCGATGGCGCTGACCGCTAGCAGCGTAGCGCACAGGCCGAAGGCGACCAGCGCCTTGCCGGTAGGACCAAATGCGGCGAGGGCGGCCACTGCGCACAGCGCACTCGCGAGTTCGATGAGCGGGTAGCGCACGCTCACACGTGTCTTGCAGTTCGAACAGCGTCCACGCAGCAGCAGCCAGCTGAGCACCGGGATGTTTTCCCACGCGTGCAGCACGTGGCCGCAGTGCGGGCACGCGCTGCGCGGCAGCCACAGGTTGTAGCGCGGCGGCAGGCCATCTTCAGGAAAGAGCTGACCGGTTGCATCGGTTACTTCGGCACGCCACGCCCGGTCCAGCATGATGGGCAGACGATGCACGATGACGTTGAGAAAGCTGCCGATCACGAGCCCGATGACGATCGCGAAGCCGAACTGCACGCTCTGCGGCAACGCGCCGAAAGCGAGCGCAAGTGCGCTGGGCGGATGCCCCGCGACACCGGTTAAGCCGCTTCGCGCGGTATCGGACAGGAACGGAAAGAAAGCGGACATGGACGGATGACGGAATCTGGCAGCGATGCTACACCACGTTGCCGAGTTGAATGATGGGAAGATACATGGCGATCACGAGCCCACCTACGAGCGCCCCAAGCACGACGATCACGAGCGGCTCGCAGAGGCTCGATAGTGTGGCGATCTTTTCGTCGACCTGACGATCGGCGAGTGCGGCGACATCGAGCAGCATGGCATCCAGCGCCCCCGATTCCTCTGCAACCGCAACGGGCTGCACTACGTCGGAGGGGAAGCACTGCGCCGCACGCATGGCGGCCGCGAGCCGTTCGCCACGAGTCAGGCGGCTCGCGATGCCGGCGCTTGCCTGGTCGAAGAACGCGTTCCCGCTTGCGCGCGAGAGCGAGGCGAAGGCGTCGGCAAGCGGTGTGCCGGCCGCGAGAAGCGTTCCGAGCGCGCGGCTCCAGCGAGCGGCGCAGAGGGTTTTTAGAAGCGGGCCGGCAATGGGGATGCCGAGCACGAATCGCCCGAACCGCACGCGTGCCGTGTCGGAACGCCTCAAGAGCCAGCGCAGTGCGAAGGAGGAGCCGACAACGAGCGCCGCCAACGGACCGCTCCAGCGCGCTGCGGCGTTCGAGAGCGCAAGCACCGTTCGGGTGGGGGCAGGCAAGGCGGCGCCAAAGCCATCGAAGATCTGTTTGAAAGTGGGGACCACCCATATGAGCAGTGCCGCCGTGATCGCCACGGCGAACAGCAGGACGGCAACGGGATAAGTCAGCGCAGAGCGCACCTTGGCGCGTTGCGCGGCGGCGCGCTCGCGGTCGTCTGCGATTCGGGCGAGCACGGCCGGCAACGCGCCGGAGGCTTCTCCGACTGCGACCAGTTGGCAGTAGAGCGGACCGAACTGCGCCGGATGCCGGCCGAGCGCCGCAGAAAAGCCGATGCCCGCGGCAATGTCGCGTGAAAGTGCCGCCGCGATGCGCGGCATGCCGCGCGGACCTTCCGCCTGCGCGAGCAGATTCAGCGCGGGCGCGAGCGGCAGCCCGGCGCGCAAGAGGCTGGCGAGTTGACGCGTGAACAACGAAACGTCGGCGTGGGCCGCTTTGGGTCTCGGCGCGGTGCCGCGCATCACAAGTTCGAGTGCGAATACGTTGTCTCGTTTGAGCACTTCGCGCGCCTGAGTGGCATTTGGCGCGACAAGCGAGCCGCGCCGCGGTGCCCCGGAGGCGTCTATGCCACGCCACGCAAAGCGCAGTTCGCGGACGACAGCGTTCGCCTCGGCTTGTTCGGCGCTCATGCCACCTCCGTGGCGGAGAGCGCTTCGTCGAGACTCGTGGTGCCGTCGCAGACTCGCGCGAGCGCGGCTTCGCGCAGGCTTGCCACGTGTTCGGCGCGAGCCTGCCTCGCGATTTCGTGGCTCCCCGCGCGTTGAACGATGAGTTCGCGCGTGACCTCTGAGACCGGCATCACCTCGTGCACGCCGATTCGCCCGCGATAGCCGATGCCGTGGCAGTCGGCGCACCCGCAGGGCGAGTAGGGCAAGCAGTCGTCGGCACGGTCACCGGCCACCGCTCGCCACGCCCCCAAATCTTTTGCCGGCATACGACACCCGGCACACAGCCGCCGCACGAGCCGCTGCGCAGTCACCATGCGCAACGCCGCAGCAAGGTTATAGGGCGCCACGCCGATGTCGATCATGCGGGCGATGGCGGCTGGTGCGTCGTTCGTATGCAGCGTCGAGAGGACGAGATGGCCTGTCTGGGCAGCCTTCACCGCGACGTCGGCTGTTTCCTCGTCGCGGATTTCGCCGACCATGATGACGTCGGGATCCTGGCGCAGAAATGCGCGCAGGGCGACCGCGAACGTGAGCCCCGCCTTCTCCCGAACGCTAACCTGGTTGATGCCGGCAAGCTGAATTTCGGCGGGGTCTTCCACCGAGCACACGTTGCGCGATTCCGTGTTGAGCATCTGCAGGAAGCAGTACAGGGAGAGCGTCTTGCCGCTGCCAGTCGGACCGGTCACGAGCACAAGGCCGTGCGGGGCGCGGATCGCGGTTTCCACGGTGTGCTGCTGTGCCTGACCGAGTCCGAGTGCCGCGAGCGAGAGATCGGCAGGAAGCGCATCGAGGCGTCGCAGCACAAGCTTTTCGCCAAACAGCGTGGGCAACGAGTTGACGCGATAGTCTTCGTTGCGCTCACCTGTGAGCGCAAGACGCAGCCGCCCGTCCTGCGGCACGCGCCGTTCGGCGATATCCATTCGTGCGAGCACTTTCACCCGCGTAACGAACGCATCGCGCAAATGGGCAGGCGGTCGCGCGAGTTCGTGAAGCACGCCGTCGACGCGCAGCCTCAAACGCCAGCCGTGTTCGAAGGGCTCGATGTGCACGTCGGACGCGTTGCGTTGCGCAGCTTGTTCGAGCGTATCGGCGAGCAGCCGGACTGCGGGCGTGTTGTCCGTGTCGCGGAGCGCGGGCGGCGTATCGGCAGGGCGAGCCCGAGTTGGCGAGCTTGCTGGGATGGCGCCGGCTGCGGTTCGAGCGCTCGCGGTGCCGCCGGTCACACTGCCAGGAAGGGGAGCCGGGACCAAATGGCCTTCCTGCGGCGAGGTCGGCCCGTATGGCCGCGAACGCTCCGATTGGGCGTGCTGCGTTTGCGAGGTAAAAGGGGACGTCGAACGAGACATCGAAAACCGGCGCTGTGCCGCCTGCGAAAGATGATGGTTCATCATCGGTCACAGACGGTTCGACCGGCATTCGTCCGGATGGCTAACGCTGCGATGCCTGCATGGTCTTGCTGCCTTTCGTGCCGCCTTTCATGCGGCCTTTTGCGCCGGGCCTGAACAGCTTCACGGTGCGGATAGCCTGATCGTCGCTTCGCATCACCTCCAGCTTCACGTCGCCGATCTGCACGCAGACGTCTCCGTCCGGAATTTCCTCGAGAATTTCGAGGATCAGACCGTTGAGCGTCTTGGGTCCGTCGGTTGGCAACGAAATCTGCAACCAGCGATTCAGCTCGCGCAGCGGCATGGCGCCCGACACAATGCATTCGCCTTCCTCGTTCCATCCGCCGCGCCCTGCGCCGCTGCGGGGCATGGATGTGGTGAACTCGCCGATCAGTTCCTCGATGATGTCTTCCGGCGTGACGAGCCCCTGAAGTTCGCCGTACTCGTTGACGACGAGCGCCGTGCGCTGCCGCGATTCCTGGAAGTACTGGAGCTGCTGGAACACGGGCGTGCCGGTCGGTACGAAATAGGGCTCCGCGAGCAGTTCACGCAGCGTTTCGCGCTCCAGTTCCTGGTTGTGCAGCGCCGCCAGCGTTTTGCGCACGTGAAGAATGCCCAATACACGGTCGATGTCGCCCTGGTAGACGACCAGCTTGTTGTGGTAGCAGGTTTCGAGCTGGTGAAGGATGTCCTCGAGCGGTGCTTCGAAGTCGAGCGCCTCCATCCGGCGGCGCGGGATCATGACATCGTCGACAGTGATGTTTTCCAGATCGAAGAGGTTCAGCAGGATGCTGCGGTGCTTGGTAGGCATGAAGCTGCCTGATTCGAGCACGATGGTGCGCAGCTCTTCGGTGGACAGGCGCTGCTCGCGCGCGCCTTTGGTGTTGATGTGCAGCAGCCTGAGCAGGCTGTTGGCGAAGAGGTTCACGAGCCAGACCACCGGTTTTGTGATCCGCATCAACGGGGCGATGAGCAGACTTGCCGGCAACGCGATCTTCTCGGGATAGGTGGCGCCGACAATTTTCGGCGTGATTTCGGCAAACACGATGATGAGGAACGCGACGATGCCGGTCGCGATGGAGAGCACCACGTTGTCATGGCCGAACGTATGCAGCGCGATCGACGTGGTGAGCACCGGAATGATGGTGTTGAACAGATTGTTGCCGATCAGGATGACCGAGAGCAGCAGGTCAGTACGGGCGAGCAGCCCTTGCGTGACCTTTGCACCGAGGACGCCCCGGCTTGCCAGATGTTTGAGGCGATGACGGTTGATGGCCATCATCGCCGTCTCGGAGATGGAGAAGAAGCTGGAGCAGATGAGCAGCAGGAAAACCGCGCCTATCTGCGCCCATAAGGGGAGTTGTTCCACGCGTCGAGAGGGAAGAGGAAATAGGGATGGGAAAACTATATCAGAGGGGGATGACGCTTCCAGTCTGGCCGGATGGCGAGACTGTTGTGCTATCCGGAAATCGCGGGCGAAAAAAAACCGCGCAACGGTGCGCGGTTTTTCAGTAATTCTGGTCGGGGTGAGAGGATTCGAACCTCCGGCCTCTACGTCCCGAACGTAGCGCTCTACCAGGCTAAGCTACACCCCGAATTAGACTCTCGTGACGTTTCAGTCTTGTTCAGGACTGGCGCGTCGTCGAGTAAGAACATAATTCTAGCAGGCTTTCCTTGTAAATGGAATCTGGGAACGAAGAAATTGCCGCGGCGGCCGCACGCGCTTCTTGTTTCGCACATTCCAGCGTGTGGTCGAGCGCACCGGAGCGCGTGATGGCGGCGAAGATATCCTCGAAACGGTCTGTACCGCCTTGCTCGATGGCTTCGCGGGCGAGTGCCGACTCGGCCGGCGTGCCGTGCTCGATGAGCCAGATCAGCGGCAGCGTGGGTTTGCCTTCGCGCAGATCGTCGCCTGCATTCTTGCCCATGGACTCCGCCGTGCCCGTGTAGTCGAGCCAGTCGTCCATGATCTGGAAAGCCGTGCCGATGCGCCGGCCGTACTCGGCAGCAGCCTCTTCGGTCTTCGCATCAGCACCGGACAGCACGGCGCCCAACTGCGCTGCCGCTTCGAAGAGCTTCGCCGTCTTGTAGCGGATCACCTGCATGTAGCGCGCCTCGTCCACGTCCGCGTCGTGCATGTTGAGGAGCTGCAGGACTTCGCCTTCGGAGATGATGTTGGTGGCTTCGGCGAGAATTTCCATCACGCGCATCTTGCCGACGCCCACCATCATCTGGAACGAGCGGGAATACAGGAAGTCGCCCACCAGCACGCTGGCCGCGTTGCCGAAGAGCGCATTCGCTGTTTGCCGGCCGCGCCGCAGATCCGATTCGTCGACCACGTCGTCGTGCAGCAGCGTTGCCGTGTGGATGAACTCGATCACGGCGGCCAGCTCGTACCGGTGCCCGGTGCGCTCGCCGAGCGCACCCGCCACGAGAAGCAGCAGCGCGGGACGCAAGCGCTTGCCACCAGCGCCGATGATGTACTCGGAGATCTGGTTGATCAGCATCACCTCGGACGCCAGACGTTGCCGGATGACACGGTTCACCTGCTCCATGTCTTCAGCAATCGGGGCAAGCAGGGTGGCGGCGTTGGGGGCAGAAGTGGCGGTCGACGACATGATGGTGAGAATGGGTAGTGCCGCGAATTATAAGGCGAACGGGCACATCCCGGGCTTTGGCGCGGTGGTGCAAGGGCGGCTGCGGCCGGCGAATGCCTTGCCGGCGTTGGCTGGCAAGGCGGGAGCACGCTGTGACTGACGGTGGCGCGAGGGCCATGAATGAGCTTTGACCTTGCTTCTAACTCTATGTATAATCACGGGTTTCCGCGCGCGGTGCGTCGGAAAAACGAATCCAGAGTGAGGTTTTCAATGTACGCGGTCATAAAAACCGGCGGCAAGCAGTACAAGGTTGCCGTTGGCGAAAAACTTAAAGTAGAACAGATACCGGCTGACATTGACGCAGAAATCACGCTCGACCAGGTTCTCGCAGTGGGCGAAGGCGAATCGATCAAGTTCGGTACGCCGCTGGTCAGTGGGGCTTCCGTCAAGGCCACCGTTGTGTCGCACGGTCGTCACGCCAAAGTGACCATCTTCAAGATGCGTCGCCGGAAGCACTACCAGAAGCATGGCGGCCACCGCCAGAACTACACCGAACTGCGCATCGACGCGATCAACGCGTAAGCGCAACGGTCAAGGAGCAATCACATGGCACACAAAAAGGCAGGCGGCTCGTCACGCAACGGCCGCGATTCCGAGTCGAAACGACTGGGCGTCAAAGTGTACGGCGGTCAGGCAATCAATGCCGGCGGCATCATCGTGCGTCAGCGCGGCACGCGCATGCACCCGGGTGACAACGTCGGCATCGGCAAGGATCACACGCTGTACGCGCTGGTCGACGGCCACGTCAAGTTCACGACGAAGGGCGCAGCCCGGAAGCACACGGTCGTCGTCGTCCCGGCAGCAGCCTGAGCGGCCCTTCAGGCACGGGTAACTGACCGGATGAAAGGCCCCGCGAAGTTTGCGGGGCCTTTTTCATTGGTGCTGCGAACGCGCTGCGCGCTCGCATGAGGACAATCGCGGACTCAATTCCCTTGGCCGTTCGGTCAGTTGGTGTCGGCCCGCGCAGCGCGGCAAAATAGCGAAAACACGGGACGGAGTAACGCATGAAGTTCATTGACGAAGCGAAGATCGAAGTCATCGCCGGCGATGGGGGCGATGGCAGCGCGTCGATGCGCCGCGAGAAGTTCGTCCCGTTCGGCGGCCCCGACGGCGGGGACGGCGGACGCGGCGGTAGCGTCTATGCCATCGCGGACCGCAACATCAACACGCTGATCGACTACCGCTATACAAAAAAGCATCAGGCGCGCAATGGCGAGAATGGCCGCGGCTCGGACTGCTACGGCAAGGGCGGCGACGACATCACGCTGCGCATGCCCGTCGGCACAATCATTACCGATATCGACACTGGCGAACTGATTGCCGATCTGACCGAGCACAACCAGCGTGTGCTGGTCGCGAAGGGTGGTGCCGGTGGTTTGGGCAATCTGCACTTCAAGTCGTCTACGAACCGGGCGCCGCGCCAGAAGACGGAGGGCAAGCCCGGCGAGCGCCGCATGGTGCGACTGGAGCTGAAGGTGCTCGCAGACGTTGGCCTGCTCGGTATGCCGAACGCGGGCAAGTCCACCTTCATTTCGTCTGTCTCGAACGCGAAGCCGAAGATTGCCGATTACCCGTTCACGACGCTCGCGCCCAATCTCGGTGTGGTGCGCGTGGCGCCTGGCAAGAGCTTTGTCATCGCGGATATTCCGGGGCTGATCGAGGGGGCCGCGGAGGGTGCGGGACTCGGGCACCAATTCCTGCGCCACTTGCAGCGCACCGGGCTGCTGCTGCATCTCGTGGACCTTGCGCCATTCGACGAGGGCACGGATCCGGTCGCTGAAGCGAAAGCGATCGTCAACGAACTGCGCAAGTACGACGAGTTGCTCTATCAGAAGCCTCGCTGGCTGGTGCTGAACAAGCTCGACATGGTGCCGGAAGGAGAGCGCGAAGTGCGCGTGGCCGACTTCGTCAAGCGCTTCGAGTGGGACGGCCCTGTCTTCGAAATTTCCGCGCTCACGGGCCAAGGCTGCGAAAACCTCTGCTACGCCGTGTACGACTACGTCGCCGCCCATTCTGACGCCCGGCGTGCCGAAGAGGCCGAAGATCTGGCCTCCGACGTGCGGTTTCGCGGCGCGCCTGGCGCGTCCGGTCAGAATGAGGGCGAGGCTGGAACAGCACCAGACCCGTCGCAAGGGTAGGCTATATGTTCCGCCGGTGTTCGCAATGACTCGTGCGCCGGCGTTCCTCCAGCATCATCAGTTATCGCGGAGATTGCGCAGCATGCGTTCCGTCATTGCCGATTCCCGGCGTCTCGTTGTGAAAGTGGGATCGAGCCTCGTCACCAACGACGGGCGTGGGCTCGATCACGAGGCTATCGGCCGCTGGGCCGCACAGATCGCGGCGTTGCGCAGCGCAGGCAAGGAAGTGGTGCTGGTGAGTTCGGGGGCGATCGCGGAGGGTATGCAGAGGCTTGGCTGGACGAAGCGTCCGCGCGAAATCGACGAACTGCAGGCTGCCGCTGCGGTGGGGCAAATGGGGCTCGCGCAGGTCTACGAGAGCCGCTTCGCCGAGCATTCCATCCGCACCGCGCAAATTCTGCTCACGCACGGGGACCTCGCCGACCGCGAACGCTATCTCAACGCGCGTTCCACGCTGCTGACGCTGCTGCGGCTGGGTGTGGTGCCGATCATCAACGAGAACGACACAGTGGTTACCGACGAAATCAAGTTCGGTGACAACGACACGTTGGGGGCGCTGGTCGCGAACCTGATCGAAGGCGACGCGCTCATCATTCTCACGGATCAGCGCGGCCTCTATACCGCCGATCCGCGCAAGGATCCGAACGCGACGCTCGTGGCCCAGGCCGACGCCGGCGCGCATGAGCTCGAGGCCATGGCCGGCGGCGCGGGCTCAAGCATCGGCCGTGGCGGCATGCTCACGAAGATTCTGGCCGCCAAGCGCGCCGCTCACAGTGGCGCGAACACCGTGATCGCGAGCGGCCGGGAGTCCGACGTGCTGCTACGACTTGCCGCAGGCGAGGCGATCGGCACCCAGCTGATCGCGCGTACGGCGCGTATGACGGCGCGCAAGCAATGGATGGCCGACCATCTCCAGGTGCGTGGCCACGTGGTGATCGACGACGGCGCTGTCGAGAAGCTCACGTCAGGCGGCAAGAGCCTGCTACCGATCGGCGTCGTCGCCGTGCAGGGCGCCTTTGCGCGCGGCGAGGTGATCGCCTGTTTGAATGGCACGGGCGTCGAGGTGGCGCGCGGCATCACCAATTACAGCAGTGCCGAAGCCAAACTGATCCAGCGCCACCCGAGCGGGGAGATCGAGTCCGTGCTCGGCTACATGCTCGAGCCCGAACTGATCCACCGCGACAACCTGGTACTGATCTGACGGCTTGGCGCCGTCAGTCGGTCAGTGAATGAGCGAAGTCGCGGTGCGCTTGTAGCGCATGTTCTCGACGATCCGTTGCGCCGAACCCGTCGGAATCTTGTTCGCGCAGAAGTAATCCTGATACAGCGCGGCCTGATAGGCATTCAGGTTGCCGTTCTCGATTCGCTTCCAGTCGGTTGCGACCGAGCGGTCCCAGCCGTCGTGATCGGCGTTCAGACCAGCGTACTGGCGCCACTCATAGGTATCGCAGCGGATCCCTTCGTAGTTGACGTTACGCGCGCCGGTCGGGCTGGTGATTACCACCGTGTAGCGCACCACGCCGTCGCTGCCTACCGAAACCGAGCCCGCGTCCACCCCGAAGCTGAGCGGCGTGTTCTGCGAGACGTCGAACGGCAACAGGCGTGCGCCAGGCTGCGGCAGGGGAGGAAGTGTCTCGACTTTGTTCTCCGTCCAGTTCGCGGGCTTGTCGAACAGGTAGGTGAACACGCTGTCGTCCTGGTTGGTTTTGGGCTGCGTGCTGGAGCAGGCAGCGAGAAGCGCCCCGGTGGCGACGCACGCCACGGCCAAAGCAAATCGTTTCAATATGATGTCCTCGAAACGCCGGCGGTTCGTTCGAACGAATCACCGGCGGCAGCGGCGCGTGAAGTGCCGCCAGAAGTGCCACGACAGGCAGGTACAGTCCGCCGCTCCAACCGTTCAACGAAGAACGGTCGAAACAGCGGCAAAACGATCAGGAGGCCGGGTCTATGCTGCGAACGGTCAGGCTTTCCATCGATCCGCAGTCACCCTCCACAGTGGTGTGGATGGTCGTTGTCTCGACGGTCACGAGCGTTTGCGAAATCGTCGCCGCCTCGTGGGCAGACGACGCGACACGGGGGTACCGCGCTCCATGCGCATGTGCCCCACTGCGCTCGGGGCGCGGCGCAGGGCGCCGCAGAAAACGCGACAATTCCGTCAGCGCAAGCTGATAGACATCCCGCTTGAACTCGATCACGGCGTCGAGCGGCACCCAGTATTCATTCCAGCGCCAGGCGTCGAACTCGGGGTGATCGGTCGCTCGCAGACAGATGTCGCAGTCGCGTCCGAGCATCCTGAGCAGGAACCAGATCTGCTTCTGGCCGCGGTAGTGACCGCGCACCTCGCGCTTGATGAACTTGTCGGGCACCTCATAACGCAACCAGTCGCGCGTGCGACCAATGATCTTGACGTGCTCTGGATGCAGGCCGGTTTCTTCGTGCAACTCCCGATACATCGCCTGCATGGGGGTCTCACCGTACTTGATGCCCCCTTGCGGAAACTGCCAGGAATGTTCGCGAAGCCGTTTGCCCCAAAACACCTCGTTGTGAGCGTTCAAGAGGATGATGCCGACGTTCGGGCGAAAGCCTTCACGATCCAGCATACAACCACCTTCGAATCCTTTAAAATTGCTTTGATTATAAACAGATAACGGTCCTGACGCACCGGACAGGCACCAGGTTGGAACAATTTCCCGTCGCAGCGCGCAGCGTGGCGGCAGGGGTGCCCGGACACCGGGCCCGCCGCGGGGAATGGTTTGGCGTTTCCACCGCCACGCAGGTCCGGAAATCCCACCGTTTGACCTTCTTCGGGCGGACCGTCCTGGCCGCCGCTTTTGGAAAACTCTGAATGAAAGCCTCCCGTTTCTTTATCGGCACCCTGAAGGAAGCTCCTGCTGACGCGGAAATCGTCAGCCACAAACTGATGGTGCGCGCCGGCATGATCCGGCGCGTGGCCGGCGGCATCTACAACTACCTGCCTATCGGGCTGCGCTCTATTCGCAAGGTCGAGGCGATCGTGCGCGAAGAGATGAACCGCGCGGGGGCGATCGAACTGTTGATGCCGTCGGTGCAACCTGCGGAGCTGTGGCAGGAGTCGGGGCGCTGGGAGAAATACGGGCCGGAACTGCTGCGCTTCAAGGACCGCAAGCAGAGCGACTTCGTGCTGGGGCCGACGCATGAGGAAGTGGTGACCGACATCGCGCGTAACCAGGTCAAGAGCTATCGCCAGCTGCCGGTGAATTTCTATCAGATCCAGGCGAAGTTCCGCGACGAGATCCGTCCGCGCTTCGGCGTGATGCGCGGCCGTGAATTCATCATGAAAGACGCCTATTCCTTCGACAAGGACATGGACGGCCTGCGCGAGTCATATCGCAAGATGTACGACGCCTACGTGCGCATCTTCACGCGCTTCGGGCTGGACTTCCGCGCGGTCGCGGCCGATAACGGCGCGATCGGTGGCACGGGCTCCCACGAATTCCACGTGATCGCCGACACGGGCGAAGACGCGATCGCTTACTGTCCGACCTCGGAATTCGCGGCGAACGTCGAGGCCGCGGAAGCGTTGCCGCTGGTCGCCCAGCGTGCGGCGCCCGCCGAGCCGATGCAGAAGGTCGCCACGCCCGGCAAGGCGAAGTGCGAGGCGGTGGCCGAGCTGCTGAACATCCCGCTCGAGCGCACCATCAAGTCCATCGTGCTCGCCACCGAGAACGAGGGCGCCGAGCCCACCATCTGGCTGCTGATGCTGCGCGGCGACCACGACCTGAACGAGATCAAGGCGAGCAAGCTGCCCGGTCTCGCGGACCACCGGTTCGCCACGGAAGAGGAAATCGTCGAGTGGTTCGGCACGCCGCCGGGCTATCTGGGCCCGGTCGGGACGAAGAAGCCCGTTCGCGTAATCGCGGACCGCACGGTCGCGAACATGAGCGACTTCGTCGTGGGTGCGAACGACGTCGACTATCACATCGCCGGCGTGAACTGGGGCCGTGATCTGCCGGAGCCCGTGGTTGCCGACATCCGCAACGTCAAGAAGGGCGATCCGTCGCCGGACGGCAAGGGCACGATCGACATCTGCCGCGGCATCGAAGTGGGCCACGTGTTCCAGCTTGGCACGCGCTACTCGGAAGCCATGGGCGCGACGTTTCTCGACGAAACCGGCAAGCCGCAGCCCATGCTGATGGGCTGCTACGGCATTGGCGTCACGCGTATTCTGGGCGCGGCGATCGAACAGAATTTCGACGACAAGGGCATCATCTGGCCCGAGGCGATTGCGCCGTTCGAAGTCGTGCTGTGCCCGATGGGCTATGACCGCAGCGACGCCGTGCGGGAGCACGCCGACCGTCTGTACGATCAGCTCGTGGCGGCCAGCATCGACGTGATTCTCGACGACCGCGGTGAGCGTCCGGGCGTGATGTTCGCCGACTGGGAACTGATCGGCGTGCCGCACCGGCTCGTCATCGGCGAGCGCGGCCTGAAGGAAGGCAAGATCGAGTACCAGGCGCGTCGCGACGCCGAACCGACGCTGCTGCCCGTGGAAAGCGCCGCCGCCACGGTAACGGAGAAAGTCCGCGCCGCCCTCGCTCGCTGATCAGGACAGGGGAAACGCGGTGGAATACACGTTTCTGTCCGCGACGATCCTGCTCGTGCTGATCACCGACCCGCTCGGCAACATCCCGCTCTTCATCGGTTGTCTGCGCGGCGTGACCGCGCGGCGGCGGGTCGTCGTGATTCTGCGGGAAGTGGCGATCGCGTTCGTGATCCTGCTGGTGTTCATGATCGTCGGCGACCGCTTCCTGCGCATGATGAGTCTCACCGATCAGTCGCTGCGCATCGGCGGTGGCATCGTGCTGTTCCTGATCGCGCTGCGAATGATTTTTCCGCATCCGGGCGGACCATTCGGCCACGTGAAGGGCGGGGAGCCACTCATCGTGCCGCTCGCCATTCCGGCGCTCGCCGGCCCATCTGCGCTCGCAACGGTCATGCTGCTCACGTCGCAGGCACCCGGGAAGATGCTCGAATGGATCGGCGCGCTCACGGTGACGATGATCGTGTGCGCGATCGTGCTGGTGCTGGCCGAGCGCATTCAGCAGTGGCTCGGCGAGCAGACGGTGACGGCCTTCGAGCGTCTGATGGGGCTCGTGCTCGTGGCGATTTCGGTGGAGATGATGCTGGGCGGGATCAGGAGCTTCGTCCACCAGCTTTAGATGAGCTGATTTTTCGCGTTCGGTGTGTTGCGTCCCGGTATCGTCCAGATACCGGGCGGGGCGCTGGTCCAGGCGTCAAGCGCGGCTTCACGCGCCGCGCCCTTATGCAAATGCGCCGTCAGGGTTACGCGTCTTCCGTGAGCGCGCGGATGGTCGGCAGATTGCGCCAGTAACCCTTGGCGTCCATGCCGCAGCCGAACACGTAGCGGTCCGGCACTTCGAATCCGCAAAAGTCCGGGCGCAGCGGCTTCGCCTTCTTGATGATCTTTTCGCACAAAACCGCCGACAGGAAGCGCTTTGCGCCCATGTCGAGAATGCGGTCGCGAATGGCCGCCATGGTCTCGCCTTCGTCGAGGATGTCGTCGAGCACAAGCACCACGCGGTCTTTCACCGATTCGGCCGGCGCCACACGCCACTGCATCTCAGCGCTGCCCTTTGTCGTATTCCGATAGCGGGTGAGGTGGATGTAGTCGAACTCGAGCGGGAAATCGAGGTGAGGCAGGAGCATGCCCGTGAACACCGCCGCACCGCCCATCACCGACAGCACGAGCGGGAACTCGTTGCTCATTTCGGCTCGGATCGCGCTGGCCATCCGGCTGATCGACGCGTTGACTTCGTCTGCGGAGACGATCTCTTCGGAGTGGCGGAAAATGTGGAGAGCTTCTTCGCGATTCATGACGTGTAGCGGGCGTTGTCCCTGTCTATATGAGTGTGGGCGAGAACGGCGGCGTGCGCTATAGCATAAACCCGTGCCCCGTCCGGCACGTTCGCCGCTCAAAAAACGGCTGACCGACGCAGGGCCGGCCAGCCGCGAACGTTCGTTTCAGCGCATGCCGGGCATCATGCCCTTCATGCCGCGCATCAGCTTCTGCAGGTTGCCGCCCTTGAGCTTCTTCATCATGGTGCGCATCTGCTCGTACTGGTTGAGCATGCGGTTCACTTCCTGAACCTGCACGCCCGCGCCCGCGGCGATCCGGCGCTTGCGCGTCGCCTTGATGAGTTCGGGCTTCGCACGTTCGGCGGGCGTCATCGAATTGATGATGCCTTCCATGCGGCGCATCTGCTTTTCCGCTTGCCCCATGTCGGCGCCCGAGGCGGCCTGCTGGAACTGCGCCGGCAGCTTGTCCATGAGCGACGAGAGGCCGCCCATCTTCTTCATCTGGGACAACTGGGCGCGGAAGTCGTTGAGGTCGAAGTCGCCGCCCTTCTTGACCTTGTCGGCGAGCTTTTGCGCTTGCTGGACGTCGACGCCGCGTTGGGCTTCTTCGACGAGGGCGAGAATGTCGCCCATGCCGAGAATCCGGTTCGCCATGCGGTCCGGATAGAAAATTTCCAGACCATCGAGCTTCTCGGCGACGCCAACGAACTTGATCGGCTTGCCCGTGACGTGCCGCACGGAGAGCGCGGCACCGCCGCGCGAGTCGCCGTCGAGCTTGGTGAGCACGACGCCGGTGAGCGGCAGCGCGTCGTTGAACGCCTTCGCGGTGTTGACGGCGTCCTGGCCCAGCATCGCATCGACCACGAACAGCGTTTCCGCGGGATTCAGCGTGTCGTGCAGGGCCGTGATCTCCTGCATCATCGCTTCGTCGATACCGAGCCGGCCGGCCGTGTCGACGATCAGCACGTCGTGATAGTGACGCTTTGCCCAGTCCACCGCGGCGCGCGCGATGTCGACGGGCTTCTGGTCGGGCTGCGACGGGAAGAACTCCGCGCCCACCTGTTCGGTGACGGTCTTCAGCTGCGCGATAGCGGCCGGCCGATAGACGTCGCACGAAACGGTGAGCACTTTCTTCTTGTACTTCTCGCGCAGCAGCTTCGCGAGCTTGCCGACGGTGGTCGTCTTACCCGCGCCCTGCAGGCCGGCCATGAGGATGATCGCGGGCGGCGCGACAGCGAGATTGAGTTCGGCGGCCTTGCCTTCGTAGTCGCCGCCGATTACCGCCGTCAGCTCGCGCTGCACGACGCCGACGAGCGCCTGGCCCGGCGAGAGGCTGGCGAGCACTTCCTCGCCCAACGCCTTTTCCTTGACCTTGGAGATGAAGTCGCGCACCACCGGCAGCGCGACGTCGGCCTCGAGCAGCGCGAGACGCACTTCGCGCAGCATCTCCTGGGTATTCGCCTCGGTGAGCCGGGCTTCGCCGCGCAGCGTCTTGACGACGCGCGCCATCCGTTGGGTGAGAGTGTCGAGCATGGGGGATGGTGGACAGTGCGGCCCGGATGTCGCGCAAAGCGGGAGCCGTCGCGAGAGAGGGGCCTATAGTAAACTGCAACTATGGATATTGTACTGTATGCCCTCACCGTGCTTCTGTACGGCGGCCTGTGCGCTGCCGACTTTCGCGCGCGCCGCCACGTCGCGGTGCAGCCGCTCGCAGGCGGCGTAGCGGCTACGGTGCCTGCGATGCCGGGCGGAGCAAGCGCACCTGCCCAGCCGGCATCGGGCATGGGGCCGGTAGCGCGCGGCGTGCTGTCCCTCGCGCTCATTGTTCATGGCCTGCTGCTTCACACCACCATCTTCCCCGCCAACGCGATGGTGTTCGGTTTCGCGTACGCGCTCTCGGCCATGTTCTGGCTCGGCGCCGGCATCTACTGGATAGAGAGCTTTTTCTTCCCGCTCGACGGTTTGCGGCTGCTCGTGCTGCCGCTCGCGGCCGTTGCATCGGTGCTCCCGCTCGTTTTCGGCGGCGTCCACGTGCTGACTTATGCGGCCGCGCCGATGTTCAAGCTGCACTTCGTCATCGCCAACGTCGCCTATGGTCTTTTCGCCATCGCTGCGCTGCATGCGGTGCTGATGCTCGCGGTGGAGCGTCGGCTGCACGCGCTGCGCGGCGGCGGCCTGCAGCGCGGCGCCGCGCGCAAGGGCTGGCTCTCGAACTGGCTGGAGACTTTGCCGCCGCTGCTCACGCTCGAAAAGTTGCTGTTTCGCCTGATCGGCGCGGGCTTCGTGCTGCTCACGCTCACGCTCGCGTCGGGCATCGTGTTCAGCGAGCAACTGGTCGACCGTGCGCTCACGCTCGATCACAAGACCATCTTCGCGATCCTGTCGTGGCTGATGTTCGGTGCGCTCCTGACGGCGCGCAAGCTCTCGGGCTGGCGCGGACGCGCTGCGCTGCGCTGGGTGCTCGCGTCGTTCGCGGCGCTGCTGCTCGCGTACGTGGGTAGCCGTTTCGTTTTTGAGGTGCTGCTGCACCGTCCTGTGGTCTGAATTCGATGAGACAGATTTTTCTGCTGATCCTGCTGTTCGTTGTGGGCCAATGGCTCGCGAAGGCGCTGCGCCGTGTCGACGCGCGGCCGGCCGACCGTGCCGGCGCAGGCGGCCGCGGTGCCGCCGGCCAGCAGGCGGACACGGCGAGCCACCGAGCCGGCGTGGCCGGTACGCGGCTCGCGGAGCCGATGGTCCGCTGCCTGGAGTGCGGCGTGCACGTGCCGAAGAGCGAGTCTGTCGTGGCGGCCAGCCAGTCCTTTTGCTGCGAGGAGCACGCCCGGCGCTATGTCGCGCGTGCCTCGGCTGCGACTGCGGCTGCGCGGGCAGGTAGCGACCGTACCGGCGGCGACACCAGCGCGCGATGAGCGCGGCGCTTCCCAAAGGCTTCGTCGTCGACGCGCAGGGCTGGGTCGCTGCTGCGCGCCGCCTTGCGTCACCGAACTTCGAGGCGCGTCCTGCGGGCGCCGTGCCGACGCTGATCGTCGTGCACAACATCAGCCTGCCGCCCGGCACCTTTGGCGGGACGGCGATCTCCGATCTCTTCCTCAACCGTCTGGATTGCGATGCTCACCCGTATTACGACGCGCATCTGCGCGGCGTGCGGGTGTCGGCGCACTTCCTGATTCATCGCGACGGCTCACTCGAGCAATACGTCTCGTGCGATCAACGTGCATGGCACGCGGGTCTGTCGAATTTCTTCGGGCGCGAGCGTTGCAATGATTTTTCGATTGGCATCGAGCTTGAAGGCACCGACGCGACCCCTTTCGAATCCGCCCAATACGCCGCCCTGGTGGCGCTTGTAAAGGCGCTCGCCGCCCACTATCCGATTGCGGCGCTCGCCGGTCACTCGGACATCGCGCCTCGCCGCAAGACCGATCCTGGTCCGCACTTCGACTGGTTTCACGTGCAGCGCGAGACCGGTCTCGCGGATCGGTATTTCCCCTACCTCTACCCCGAAGCGCGTTCGCGCCGCCCGTCTTAAGTCCTGCCGCTTCATGCCGCTAACCCGCATGGAGTCTTGCTTTGCGGTTTGCCCCGATGCGGCCGTGGGCTCCAAAAAGTCAAGCGTTCGAGGCCAAATAAATCAATTTGAGGTGCGCCTAAAGTCCACTATACTTAGTGCCAAGTTTTGAGGTTGACACTACATCTTGTGTTAAATGCGGCGCCCCGCTCCCCGAGCATGGCGCCGCGCGCATTCCAGGCGTACGAAACTTTTGTGCGGTGCCGCTAGCAATAGCGCTTCAGCAGCACCGGCATCAATCGAGAAGAAGGGCACAGCCAGTGATCGCGACATACACGATGAAGACCGTTGTCCCGTCTGCTTTGTCGCATCCGGCCGCCCGGCCTTGCTGGACCTTCCTCTCCCTCTCCTCGCTCGCGCACGTGGCGGCGCGGCGCTCTTGTTAATCCGCGGAAACTCTCCGCATATTCTCCAGGACCAGGAGCTTTGCACATGCAAACGACCGATAACGTCACGACCCGGTATGAAGACGCACCCGCCGGCCGTCCGCTGACTGGCGAACAGAATGCTGGCCAGTCGCTTGCCCCGCAGGCCACCTTTGCCGACTACAAGGTGATTCGCCGCAATGGCAGTGTGGTGTCGTTCGAGCCGTCGAAGATCGCAATCGCCGTGACCAAGGCGTTTCTGGCCGTGAACGGCGGGCAGGGCGCCGCATCGGCGCGCGTACGCGAACTCGTCGACCAGCTCACCCAGGCGGTCGTGCGCGCGCTCCTGCGTAGCCGGCCGAACGGCGGCACGTTCCATATCGAAGACATTCAGGACCAGGTCGAACTCGCGCTGATGCGCGGCGGCGAGCACAACGTCGCACGCGCCTACGTGCTGTATCGCGAGAAGCGCAACCAGGAGCGCGGGCATGCGCAGGACACCGGCAGCGCACAGGGCGCCCCCGGCCTGACCGTCATCGACAACGGCGTCACGCTCCCGCTGGACCTGAACGCGCTGCGTGCGCTGATCGTGTCGGCTTGCGAGGGCCTCGGCGACGCGGTGAATCCCGACCCCATCGTGGCCGAGACGGTCAAGAACCTGTACGACGGCGTGCCGATGAGCCAGGTCTACGACTCGGCCATCCTCGCCGCGCGCACGATGATCGAGAAGGACCCGGCCTACAGCCAGGTCACGGCTCGCATCCTGCTGCACACCATTCGCCGTGAAATCCTCGGAGAGGAAGTCATCCAGGCGGAGATGGGCGAACGCTACGCCGAATATTTCCCGCAGTTCATCAAGCGCGGCGTGCAGGCAGAACTGCTGGACGACAAGCTGCTGCAGTTCGACCTGAAGCGCCTTGGCGCCGCGCTCGACGCGAGCCGCGACCTGCAGTTCGGCTACCTCGGCCTGCAGACGCTCTACGACCGCTACTTCCTGCACGTGGACGGCACGCGCATCGAAATGCCGCAGGCGTTCTTCATGCGCGTCGCGATGGGCCTCGCGCTCAACGAGATCGACCGGGAAGCGCGCGCCGTCGAGTTCTACAACGTGCTGTCGACCTTCGACTTCATGAGCTCGACCCCCACGCTGTTCAACTCGGGCACCCGCCGCTCGCAGCTCTCGTCGTGCTACCTGACAACGGTGGACGACGACCTCGACGGCATCTATGAAGCGCTCAAGGAAAACGCGCTGCTTTCGAAGTTTGCCGGCGGCCTGGGGAACGACTGGACGCGCGTGCGCGCGCTCGGCTCGCACATCAAGGGCACCAACGGCAAGTCGCAGGGCGTCGTGCCGTTCCTGAAGGTGGTCAACGACACGGCCGTGGCCGTGAACCAGGGCGGCAAGCGCAAGGGCGCGGTCTGCGCGTACCTGGAGTCGTGGCACCTCGACATCGAAGAGTTCCTCGAGCTGCGCAAGAATACGGGCGACGACCGCCGCCGCACCCACGACATGAACACGGCGAACTGGATTCCCGACCTGTTCATGAAGCGCGTGATGGAAGGCGGCGACTGGACGCTCTTTTCGCCGTCCACCTGCCCTGACCTGCACGACAAGTACGGCGCCGAATTCGAGACGGCTTACACGGCTTACGAAGAGAAGGTGGCGCGCGGCGAACTCAAACTGTTCAAGAAGATCCCCGCGGCGCAGCTCTGGCGCAAGATGTTGGGCATGCTGTTCGAGACCGGCCACCCGTGGATTACGTTCAAGGACCCCTGCAACATCCGCAGCCCGCAGCAGCACGTGGGCGTGGTGCACTCGTCGAACCTGTGCACCGAGATCACGCTGAACACGAGCGACACCGAAATCGCCGTCTGCAACCTCGGCTCGGTGAACCTCGTCGCGCACCTCGCGAAGCAGGCCGACGGCTCGTACACGCTCGACCACGACAAGCTCAAGCGCACCGTCAGCGTGGCGATGCGCATGCTCGACAACGTCATCGACATCAACTACTACGCGGTTGCCAAGGCGCGTAATTCGAACCTGAAGCACCGTCCGGTGGGCATGGGCATCATGGGCTTCCAGGACTGCCTGCACTTGCTGCGCACGCCGTACGCGTCGCAAGAGGCCGTGGAATTCGCCGACCGGTCGATGGAAGCGGTCTGCTACTACGCGTACTACGCTTCCACCGAACTCGCCGAAGAGCGCGGCCGCTATTCGAGCTACCGCGGCTCGCTGTGGGATCGCGGCATCCTTCCGCAAGACACGCTGAAGCTGCTCGCCGAGGCGCGCGGCGGCTACGTCGAAGTCGATACCAGCGAAACGATGGACTGGCCGACGCTGCGTTCCCGCATTGCAACGCACGGCATGCGCAATTCGAACTGCGTGGCGATCGCGCCCACGGCGACCATTTCGAACATCATCGGCGTGTCGGCGTGCATCGAGCCGACCTTCCAGAACCTCTACGTGAAGTCGAACCTCTCGGGCGAATTCACGGTGGTCAACGACTACCTGGTGCGCGACCTCAAGGCACGCGGCCTATGGGACGAGGTGATGGTTGCCGACCTGAAGTATTTCGACGGCTCGCTCTCGCGCATCGACCGCATCCCGGCCGACCTGCGCGCGATCTACGCCACGGCGTTCGAAGTGGACCCGAAGTGGCTGGTCGAGGCGGCGTCGCGCCGTCAGAAGTGGATTGACCAGGCGCAGTCGCTCAATATCTATATGGGCGGTGCGTCGGGCAAGAAGCTCGACGAGGTCTACAAGCTCGCCTGGGTGCGCGGCCTGAAGACCACCTACTACCTGCGCACGATGGCGGCGACGCACGTCGAGAAGTCGACGGTTGCACACGGTGCGTTGAACGCCGTGCCTTCGGGCGGCGACGGTGGCGCGGGTGGCATGGGCGGCGCAGCGGGCGGCAACTCGTTCGGCGTGACGGGTGGCGCGTCGTCGGGCGGCATCGTGGCTGCCGCTGCATCGGCATCGACGCCGGTTCAGGCTGCGGCAGAAGAAGCACCGCAGGCCGACGGCCCGGTGTGCATGATGCGTCCGGGCGACCCTGGCTTCGAAGAGTGCGAGGCCTGCCAGTAAGCGCAGCAACACTCGTGCGGTGAAGTGAGGAAGGTGGGCGGCGACGGCTTCGTGTGCTGCCCACCTCGCGATCCGGCGGCGCACGAAGATTGCGAGCCTCAGCAGCAAGTACGCAACTGCGAGACAACGAAGGTCGAAGAACGCAGCGCAGACTCATCGCTTCAACCAGGTTTGCTGCCTTGGTCACGAACCTTGCGACGAGCCTCGCAACAGACCTCTTCACAACCTCGCAGCAACCACGTCGAGCATGTCTCAATCTCTTCTTGCAGACGCGCTCGTGATGAAGCGAAGACCTTCGACGACGCATCGCTCGCTCTATCTGCATGAAGCGATGCTCGCGATGCGATGAGAAAGTGTTGTATGCAGGTCTCAACGCGAATCGAAAACGGGAATTTTCGTGAGCGAACCCTTTTATCGCTCACGAAAAGATGGTACAAACCGATCTAAATTGATGGTGACATATATGCTCAACTGGGATGACGAGATTACTGCCGTAACTCCGTCGAGCGCTTCGCAACCGAACGTGTTGCGCAACGCGGCGGGTATGGCTGTCGGTACGCAGGCAGTAGCGCGTGCCGCCTCTCCGGTTCCTTCGGCTCAAGACGTTTTCGCGGGCGACATTGCAGTTGCTCCGTACGCGGCGCAGAACACTGCGGCCGCTGCGCCGGCGGTGTCGCCGGAAGCGCGCGTGAACGTGGCCGACAAGCGCATCATCAACGGCAAGACTGACGTCAATCAGCTCGTGCCGTTCAAGTACAAGTGGGCGTGGGAGAAGTACCTCTCGGGTTGCGCGAACCACTGGATGCCGCAGGAAATCAACATGTCCCGCGACATCGCGCTGTGGAAAGACCCGAACGGCCTTTCCGACGACGAGCGCCGCATCATCAAGCGCAACCTCGGCTTCTTCACCACGGCCGACTCGCTCGCGGCGAACAACATCGTGCTTGGCACCTATCGCCACATCACGGCGCCCGAATGCCGCCAGTTCCTGCTGCGCCAGGCGTTCGAGGAGGCGATCCACACGCACGCCTACCAGTACATCGTCGAATCGCTGGGTCTCGACGAGGGCGAGATCTTCAACGCGTACCACGAGGTTTCGTCGATCCGCGCGAAAGACGAATTCCTGATTCCGTTCATCCACACGCTGACCGATCCGTCTTTCAAGACCGGCACGCTCGAAGCGGACCAGGCTCTGCTCAAGTCGCTGATCGTGTTCGCCTGCGTGATGGAAGGCCTGTTCTTCTACGTCGGGTTTACGCAAATTCTGGCGCTCGGCCGCCAGAACAAGATGACCGGCGCGGCGGAGCAGTACCAGTACATCCTGCGTGACGAGTCGATGCACTGCAACTTCGGCATCGACCTCATCAACCAGATCAAGCTCGAAAATCCGCACCTGTGGACTGCTGAGTTCCGTGCGGAGATCCGCGAAATCTTCAAGCAGGCCGTCGACCTCGAATACCGGTATGCGGAGGACACGATGCCGCGCGGCGTGCTCGGCCTCAATGCGTCGATGTTCAAGAGCTACCTGCGCTTCATCTGCAACCGCCGTTGCCAGCAGATCGGTCTCGATGCGCTGTACCCGAACGAGGAGAACCCGTTCCCGTGGATGAGCGAGATGATCGACCTGAAGAAGGAGCGCAACTTCTTCGAGACGCGTGTCATTGAATATCAGACTGGCGGGGCGCTTTCCTGGGAATGACCCTGAGCGCATCGCAGAGAAGATCGATGGGGAGCGCCGGCAGCGTGAAAACGCGGTTGCCGGCCATAGTGATTAGGAGCAGGAACGCCTGATGCAAAGCGTGCCCGGTGCCTTAGCGGCCCAAAAACATGACAGGCACTTTGCGAACCCTTCAGTGGGATGGGCAAACTTCCCCCCGGAAAAAGCCGCTGGCGAGAATGCCGGCGGCTTCATCAAACGCTGGCCGGCGTCGGTATCCGATGCCGGATGGACTTGGCGCGCGGTGCCCGCTGGCACGGCGCGCCTTACCGTATTCATTAGCGTAAGCGCGCAGAACCTGCGTACGCCGATGAATAGCCCGCTTCGTAGCGATCGCCGTGAGACGCGTCCGCGGGAAGCGGGTTTTGACGAAGGGTGTAGTTTGAACTGACCTCTCATCTGAACCTGAAGGAGAAAAAAATGGCAACTGCCAAGAAGAAGCCCGCTGCCAAGAAAGCAGCAGTGAAGAAGGTTGCAGCGAAGAAGGCCGCTCCGGCCAAGAAGGCAGCCGCGAAGAAAGTCGCGGTGAAGAAGGTCGCTGCCAAGAAGGTCGCCGTGAAGAAGGTTGCAGCGAAGAAGGCTGCACCGGCCAAGAAGGCAGCCGCGAAGAAGGTTGCGGCCAAGAAGGCGCCGGCGAAGAAGGCCGCCGTGAAGAAGGTTGCAGCGAAGAAGGCTGCACCGGCGAAGAAGGCAGCGGCCAAGAAAGTCGCGGTGAAGAAGGTTGCCGCGAAGAAGGCCGCACCGGCGAAGAAGGCAGCAGCCAAGAAAGTAGCGACGAAGAAGGTCGCTGCGAAGAAGGCTGCGAAGAAGGCGCCTGCGAAGAAGGCTGCGGCCAAGAAGGCTGCCCCTGCGAAGAAGGCTGCCCCTGCCAAGAAGGCCGCGCCTGCGAAGAAGGCTGCCCCTGCCGCTCCCGCTGCGCCTGCGCAATCGACCGCTCCTGCGGCCACGGTGAAGACGGCGCTGAACCCGGCAGCAGCATGGCCGTTCCCGACGGGCAGCCGTCCGTAAGCAGTCGATGCAGTGACTCGACACACCGCGTGTGTGTCTCACGATTGAGTAAGGCTACTCAATCGCATCCCGCCACCGGCAACCCGGCGGCGGGATTTTTTTTGCCTCGCGTCGGGATCTTCCAGCGCACAAAAAAACGCATGCACCGAGGTGCATGCGTTCAAGAATCAGCCAAAAGGATCAGTCAGCGGCGGCGCGCCGACGCAGTACAGGGGAATGAACCCTTGCCGCGACGGGCGCTCCTAGTGCGTCACGCGGGTGACGCCGCCGCTCGACAGCAGCCTGACGCGCTCGCCAGCACGGAAGATCTCGCCGGTGGCCGACTGCGTGATGGCACGCAGGTCGCCATTGTCGAGCCGCACGGTGATTTCGACGCCATCGCGCATTGCCACACCGTTTTCGACGGCGTTGCCAGCTACGGCACCTGCGATGCCACCCACGATACCCGTGAGGATCGAGCCGCGTCCGCCGCCAATCGTGCTGCCGGCCACCGCGCCGAGTGCACCGCCGCCCACCGCACCGAGGCCACTGGGTTGTCCGTTGTTCGAGCTGATCTTCACCGCCCGTACGCTTTCCACGGTCCCCATGCGGACCGTTTCTTCACGTTGCGCCTGCGACGCCGTGTAGACGTCCGCGGAGCTGCTGTTGTACGCGCACCCCGTCATGGCGAGCGATCCGGCGATCAGCACTGCTGCAATGACGCGACTCGTTGTTTTCATTTTCTCTACTCCAGATACTGAGCTCCACGCGGAGCCCTCATTCGTTCACGGCAGGTCGTAACCGAACGCCTGCTTGAACCGTTCGCCAATCTGCGCGCGAGTGGGCGCGTAGTTTTGCGGGCCTTGGTGCTCGATCTTGAGCGCACCCATGAGGCTCGCGAGGCGCCCGGTGGTTGCCCAGCCGAGCCGGTTCTCGATACCGTAGAGGAGGCCGCCTCGAAACGCGTCACCGCAACCCGTGGGGTCGAGCACGCGCTGTGCCGTCACGGCGGGAATCTCTTCTACGCCTTCCTTATGATAGATCCGCGAACCCTGTTCGCCGCGCGTCACGATGAGCGCTTCGACGCGGCTGGCAATGTCTTCGATCGACCAGCCGGTGCGATGGCTTACAAGGCTTGCTTCGTAGTCGTTGACAGCAACGTAAGTGGCAAGTTCAATGGCGTGCCGCAGCGACTCGCCATCGAAGAGCGGCAAGCCCTGACCCGGATCGAAGATGAACGGCACGCCGGCCGCGGCGAACTGTTCGGCATGCTGCACCATGCCGTCGAAGCCATCGGGTGCGACGATGCCGAGCGTGATGCCGTCCGCATGATCGGCGCGGTTGAGATGCGACTGCATCATCGCGCCCGGATGGAATGCCGTGATCTGGTTGTTCTCGAGGTCGGTGGTGATCATCGCCTGCGCGGACCACGTGTCGGGCAGCACCTTCACGTGGGCCTTCGAGAGACCTAGCTGGTCGAGCCGGTCGATGTAAGGTTGCGCGTCCACGCCGCCAAGCGTCGCCATGATGCGCGCGTCGCCGCCAAGAAGATGAAGCGAGTAGGCGATGTTGCCCGCGCAGCCGCCGAACTCGCGACGCATGGTGGGCACGAGGAAGCTCACATTCAGGATGTGCACCTGCTCCGGCAGGATGTGCTCCCTGAACCGGCCCTCGAAAGTCATGATGTTGTCGTAGGCGAGCGAGCCGCAGATCAGCGTAGCCAAGGCGTGAATTCCCCCAATTGAGCGTGCGAGTGCCTGAGAGTGGCGTGAATGGCATGAGCGCCGACCACCGGCGTTGCTGCGCGTCGCATCGAAGCGCGGCAACGCCGGGGCGGTGGCGCCTGTTTTTACTTGAGCGCAGCGAGTGCCGAGTCGTAGTTCGGCTCGTTCTTGATCTCGCTCACGAGCTCGGCGTGGACCACCTTGTCGTTCTCGTCGACCACTACCACGGCGCGCGCCGTCAGGCCGGCGAGCGGGCCGCTCGTCACGTCAACGCCGTAGGCTTGCGCGAAGTCATGACCGCGGAACGTGGATGCGGTGACCACGTTGTCGATACCTTCAGTCGTGCAGAAGCGCGAGGCGGCAAACGGCAGGTCGCCCGACACGACCACCACCACCGTGTTCGGGAGCTTGCCTGCAGCCTCGTTGAACTTGCGCGTGGACGTTGCGCACACCGGCGTGTCGAGGCTCGGCACGATGTTCAGCACTTTGCGCTTGCCGGCGAAATCGGCGAGCGAGACCGGCTTGAGGTCCTTGCCGACGAGCGAGAACGCGGGTGCCGCCTCGCCCACGGAGGGGAATTTTCCGGCGACTTCGATCGGGTTGCCGCCCAGCGTGACTTGACTCATGTTGTGCTCCGAAGGATCAGTAGTGGTGTGTGAATGCGCCGGATCACGCCGACGCTTGAGACGCAACGGTCATGCCGTTACGGATAAAAAATCTGGATGCGGAAGTTCGACGCGACCGCGTTGCCGATGTCGAGCCGCACGATCATCATCTGCGTCGTGTGGGCGGGCAGGCCGGCGCCGATCGGCGTGCCGGGCCGCACGTAGTCTTGCGGCCAGAGGACGCGCCGGATCGCGACGTTGTTCTGGCTGTCGAGCAGCGTGAGTTCGATGGCGGGATAGGCGAGCGCCACGTTGAAGCGGTTGTGCAGCGGCATCTTCAGTTCGAGGCGATGCGGGCCGTCCACCTGGCGCAGATCGGGCGGCTCGACCTGCAGCCCGTCGATGTCGCGCGGCGGCGCCACGGTGCAGCCGAGCTGCGCGCAGGCCTGTGCAAAGAGCGGCTGCGACGCAGGCCAGTACACCATCACCGTTTCGCGCTGCCACCACGCGAGCTGGGCGAGCAGCAATACGAAGAGCACGACTGCGAGCAGGCCGCCGGCGATGCGCAGGCCGACGCGGCCCGGTTGCGCCGCCCGTTTTTCTCGCGTGACCGCGAAGTGGCGCTCGCCGTCGTCCAGCGGCACGGCGACGAAGGGTTCGGGCGACAGCGTGCGCGTGTCTGCGGCCATCGCGGCGGCTGCGCCTGCTGCGGCGCCTACGGTGGCGGCGGGGGTGGCAGCAGTGGTATCGGTGTCGGCATTCCAGGCATCGCGCCTCGTCGTACCCTCAGCCGCGTGTGCTGCTTCGCCGAGATGCGGCTCGCGCGGTTCGTCCGGTTCATGTGCCCAGCCTGATGCGGCCGGACTTGCCGCAGCAAAGACCGGCTCATGGTGCGAGGGCTCTTCGGGTTCGGGCGCGAGTGTCGGCTCGGTCGCGTCGCGCGGCCCCTCGTCGGGTGGCGGTTGCCAGGCCGGCTCGGGCTCCAGCGACTCTGGCGTGTGAGCGGAGTGGATGACTGCGTCGGCGTTCTCTTCCGCGGGCGTTTCAGGCGGCTCAACGTCGGGGGGCGGAACGCCAGCGAGCGTGGCCGGCGGAGCCGCAGCGGCTGCCGGATGGCTCAGCGGCAGATTGCCGGCATGAAAGCGCGGTCCGATGTTTTCGTTCGCGTCGTGCGGCGGCGACCAGGGATCCCATGCGCGCGAGCGGAAATTCGGCGGACTGGCGAATGGCGGAGCGTGCGGGTCGTGCACCGGGGAAGCCGCTGCCGCTTCTTCGGTTGAAACGTCGGACGGGGGTTCGGTAGACGTGGTTTCAGCAGAGGGCGGTTCAACAGAAGACGCTTCAGAAGGCTCCGCTCCACCCAGCGCCCTTTCAGCCGGGCCTTCTTCGTCACGAAGCACTTCTTCAGACGCCTGCACTTCGGCCGAAGGCGCCTCCGCAGCCGGCTCTTCTGCCGACCGCGCCTCCGCAGGCGCTTCCTCGGCCACTGGCGGTTTCGACTGTTCTTCCGCCGTTACCGCGTGCTCTTGAACCTGCCCTGTTTGCCCGGCGCCGCCATGCGCCGCCAGCGCCGACGCCACATCTGCAGGCACCGGCACGGCCGCCGAGAAGTCGCTGCCCGCCGGCAGTTCGAAAAGACTGCTCGACGCGTCGAACACTTCCTGGCAATGCCCGCATCGCACGAGGCCGCGACGCGGCGCGAGCTGCGCGGGCTGGATACGGAAGACGGCTTCACAGAAGGGGCAGCGCGTTACGAGGAACATGGTGGCCGCTGACCGGCTAGGCGGTGAAGTGGGAAATACGGCCTATTCTAATGGCTTTCGCGTCGCGTTCCGGCAAGGCACACCCAGCCCTCGTGCTCGCGCCACACCGCGATGTCGATCCAGCGCTCGTAGACGCGCGCTACTTCCGCGGCCTGGCGCGCGAGTATGCCGGAAAGCGCGATACGTCCACCCGGCTTCACTTTCGACGACAGCATCGACGCCATCAGCTTGAGCGGATTCGAAAGAATGTTCGCCACGACGACGTCGAACGTGCCCGACGGGCACGCATCGGGCAGCCCGTATGTGACTTCCGCGTGGTTGCGTTCACTGTTATGCCGCGCCGACTCGACGGCCTGCGGATCGATGTCGATGCCCACCACCGGGTTCGCACCGCACTTCTTCGCGAGGATCGCGAGAATGCCCGAGCCGCAACCGTAGTCGAGCAGCGACTGCCCGGGCTGCACCGTCTCTTCGATCCATTCCATGCACAGCCGCGTGGTCGGGTGGCTGCCCGTGCCGAATGCCAGGCCCGGGTCCAGTTCGAGCACGAGCGCGTCGGGGTCCGGGGCGTCGTGCCACGACGGCACCACCCAGATGCGCTTGCCGATATGGATGGGGTCGAACTGCGACTGGGTGAGCCGTACCCAGTCCTGCTCTTCGACCTCGCGCAGCGAAAAGGGCGGAGTGGCCTCCAGCCCCAGTTCGTTGGCCGCCGCCGCAAGCAGCAGGGCCGGGTCGTGTTCCGGCGCGATCAGCGCGATCACGCGCGAGTGTTGCCACGCCGTGCGCTCGGGCGTGAGGCCCGGCTCGCCGAAGAGCGGCTGCTCGTCCGGCGTGTCGGCATCGGCGTCTTCCACCGACACCGAGAGCGCGCCAAGCTCGATCAGCGCGTCCGAAAGGGCTTCGGCACGCTGCCGGTCCAGCTCGACGATCAGTTCCCGGTAGCTCATGGAATTACGCTTCTTCCGGTGCGGCCTGCTGCCTCGCGGCGAGGCGGTTTTCCAGGTAATGGATGCTCGTGCCGCCTTCGACGAACTTCGCGTCGAGCATCAACTCGCGGTGCAGCGGGATGTTGGTCTGGATGCCTTCCACCACCATTTCCGAGAGCGCGATGCGCATGCGGCGAATGGCCTGCTCGCGCGTGCTGCCGTAGGCGATCAGCTTGCCGATCATCGAATCGTAGTTGGGCGGCACGAAGTAGCCGTTGTAGGCGTGCGAGTCGACGCGGATGCCGGGGCCGCCCGGCATGTGCCACGACGTGAGCCGGCCCGGCGACGGCGTGAATTTGAACGGGTCTTCGGCGTTGATCCGGCATTCGATCGCGTGGCCGCGGAACTGCACGTCGCGTTGGCGCAGCACGAGCTTTTCGCCTGCGGCAATGCGGATCTGTTCCTGCACGATATCCACGCCCGTAATGAGTTCGGTGACCGGGTGCTCCACCTGCACGCGCGTGTTCATCTCGATGAAGTAGAACTCGCCGTTTTCATACAGGAACTCGAACGTGCCCGCGCCCAGGTAGCCCATCTTCTTGCAGGCGTCGGCGCAACGGTCGCCGATGCGGTCGATGAGGCGTCGCGCGATACCCGGCGCCGGCGCTTCCTCAATCACCTTCTGGTGGCGGCGCTGCATCGAGCAGTCGCGCTCGCCCAGCCAGATCGCGTTCTTGAACGAGTCCGCGAGCACCTGAATTTCGATGTGGCGCGGATTCTCGAGGTACTTCTCCATGTAGACCTGCGGGTTGCCGAAGGCACGGCCCGCTTCTTCGCGCGTCATGTTCACCGCGTTGACGAGTGCCGCCTCGGTGTGAACCACGCGCATGCCGCGTCCGCCGCCGCCGCCCGCCGCCTTGATGATGACGGGATAGCCCACCGCGCGGGCAATCTTCACGATCTCCTTCGGATCGTCGGGCAACGCGCCTTCCGAGCCCGGCACGCACGGCACGCCGGTCTTGAGCATGGTCTGCTTGGCGGTGACCTTGTCGCCCATCATGCGGATGGTTTCCGGACGCGGGCCGATGAACACGAAGCCGGACTGCTCCACGCGCTCGGCGAAGTCGGCGTTCTCGGAGAGAAAGCCGTAGCCGGGGTGGATCGCTTCGGCGTCGGTGACTTCGGCCGCGCTGATCAGCGCCGGCATATTCAGATAGCTCAGATTCGACGGCGCCGGTCCGATGCAGACCGCCTCATCGGCGAGCTTCACGTACTTGGCTTCCTTGTCGGCTTCCGAATAGACGACGACCGTCTTGACGCCCAGCTCGCGGCACGCGCGCTGGATGCGAAGCGCGATTTCGCCGCGATTGGCAATGAGGATTTTTTCAAACATGGCGGGTATTCGGCTCATCAGTGGGCGCCGCCGCGGCATCGCGCAAAACGCACAAGACGTACGGAATGCGCGGGAGGCACGAAATAGCGAAGGGCGGCTGCCTCGGAGTACTGGGCGCGCGCAACAAGGGCAGGCGCGCTGCGCAAAGCGGTGCGCAGCGCCGGCGCGCGGCTTGCTCGCTTACGCGATCACGTAGAGCGGCTGACCGTATTCCACGGCCTGACCGTTCTCGACGAGGATTTCCTTGATGACGCCGGCTGCGTCCGATTCGATCTCGTTGAGCAGCTTCATCGCTTCGATGATGCACAGCGTCTGGCCTTCCTTCACCGTGTCGCCCACCTGCACGAACGGGTCGGCGCCCGGCGACGGCGAACGGTAGAACGTGCCCACCATCGGCGAGGTCACCACGTGGCCTTGCGGAGCGGCGGGCGCCGGTGCCGCGGCGGCGGGCGCTTCGAGCGGGTGGCCTGCGACGGGCGCGGCGGCCGCAACCTGCGCGGGGTAGGGCGCAGCGGACTGCTGCACGTAAACCGGCGGCGCATTCTTGACGATGCGCACCTTGCCTTCGCCCTCGGTGACTTCGAGTTCCGAGATGCCCGATTCGGAAACGAGGTCGATCAGAGTCTTCAGTTTACGTAGATCCATTGGGCTGCCCCTTTCAATGCGTAGAGCGCCGGCGACCAATGGTGGATGCGTGCCGGCACGGGTTGGGTGTTATTCGGATTCAGGCTTGCTTCGGCGCGGCGGCGAGCCGGTCGAGCGCGAATTCGAGTGCGTATAGATAGCCCTTCCAGCCGAAACCGCAGATCACGCCTTCGGCGTGGTCGGAGAAATACGAGTGGTGCCGGAAGGACTCGCGGCGATGCACGTTCGAGAGATGAATTTCGACGAACGGGATGCATACTCCGGCCAGCGCGTCGCGGATCGCCACGCTCGTATGCGTGTAGGCCGCCGGGTTGATGACGATGAAGTCCGTTTTTTCGGTGCGGGCCGCCTGGATGCGGTCCACGAGTGCGCCTTCGTGATTGCTCTGAAACGTGGCCAGTTCGACGCCGGCATCGGCCGCGCGATCGGCGAGCGCCTGATCGATCTGTGGCAGCGTGACGCGCCCATAGACCTCGGGTTCCCGGGTGCCGAGAAGGTTGAGGTTCGGGCCGTGCAGAACCAGCAGTCGGGTCATGGTCGCTTCAGTTTCCGTGGAATTGCGCGAACTTTAGCGCCGATTAGAGAAACTTGTCTAGGTTTGCGCGAAAAACCTGCGCCATGTCAGGCGCTTCGGCTGGCGTCCTGGCGCTCAACTTCCTTCAATTTTCGTTAAATCACGGACAATTCCGGCGCTTTCGGGCACTTTTCGGCAGAAACGGACGAATGGGCTCAAAGGGCGTCGAGCGTTCGCTTGAGTTCGTCGGGCCGAATTTCGCCGAGTTTTGTCGTACGAACGTTGCCTTTCGCGTCAATTACGACCGTGAAGGGCAAGCCGCCCGCGTTGTTGCCGAACGCCCGGGCGAGGTCTGCGCCGCCGAAGCCCGTCACGTAGATGGGGTAATCGACGGGCACTTTCTGAAGGAACGTTTTCACGTTCTTCTCGGAATCCACGCCGAGCCCGACGAACTGGACGCCCTTTTTGGAGTACTCGTCGTGGAGTTTCGCGAGCGTGGGCATTTCTTCGACGCACGGCCCGCACCACGACGCCCAGAAGTTCACCACCATGGGCCGTCCCTTGTACAGCGCGAGCGACTGCGGCTTGCCGTCCGGGCTTGTGACCGGCGCGGTCCAGAGTTGCGCGACGGCACCCTGTGCCGCGGGCGCTTCGCCCGCCTCGGAGATATCGCCTCCGCGCACCCAGTGGCCCGCGAGAACCCCGCCGCCCGCTGCGATGGCTGCCACGGCGGCAGCGGCCAGAATCCGCTTCGTGTTCATGGTCGATCAGGTGCCTGGCCCGGCTGGGCTCTGTGGGTTTCAGTCGTTTCAGTTGGCAGACGGGGAAGCCGCGTCCGCCGCGTTCGTTTCGTCGAGAAGCGCCTGCACCGCCTGGGCGTTCGCTCGCGCGAGGCGCCCGCGGGCGTCGGCGCGTACCGCGCCGCGCAGGTCGTCGGTGTCGTAGAGCGCAATATGAATGCCTACCGGTTCGGCGTCGCGCGACGCCTTCCACAGGAAGCTCAGCGTCTCCACGTAGCCGCGCTGGGCGAAGTGCCGCGTTTCCGACACGTCATATTGGATGTTGGCATTCAGTAGATAGATCGCGACTTCCTTCGGGTTGTCGCAGAAGATCTGCAGGTGCACATCCGAGTGCTCGCCCGCCGTGCCATTGAGCACGGCCCCGGTGAGATACGGGTTGAAGGGCTCGAGCCGCTGCATCCAGTCGAGCGCGATTTCGCGCAGGCGCCGCAGCACCGCCGGCTGGCTGTCGCCCTGGAAAAGCGACTGGTACTCGCGGATTTCTTCCTCGATCTGGTCGTTATCCGGCAGCCATGAGCCGTCCACGCGCGTCTCGCCCACCACCTGCCTTGCCGCTTTGCGCTTGGCCGTGGAGTAGTCGAGCCCGTCCTCGGCGATCATCCGCGCAGCCGCGATCGCGATTTCCTCACGAACGCGCTGTGGGTCGAAATGTGATTTGCGAACCATCCGGCAATCATACTAGAGAATGCATGACGGCTTTCCGGCGCTCCCCGGGCCCCTGAGCGTGCGTGCCTGCGGGCGGGAACCCACTCCGCAGGCCGCTGCCGCACGGGGTGCGGGCCAACGCGGGACCGCCCGCAGGCGCTACGGCCGGCCCTGTTGCGAGCCCGCCGACAGCCCGGGCGCGCCGGATGCGTCGGGTACAATAGCGGCCTTTGCGGTCCTTCATGGCAACCGGCGCGCAGGCAGGTCAGCCCGGAACGCCGCCCGCATTCTCCCACTCCATCTCGAATACGGCGCCCGCTCGGCGCACCAGGCTTATGCACATCCATATCCTCGGCATCTGCGGCACGTTCATGGGCGGTCTCGCCGTGCTCGCCCGGGCGGCGGGCCATACGGTGACCGGCTGCGACGCCGGCGTGTATCCGCCGATGAGCACGCAGCTCGAGGCGCAGGGCATTCGCCTGATCGAAGGCTACGACGCCGCGCAGATCGACCTGAAGCCGGATCTGTTCGTGATCGGCAACGTGGTCACGCGCGGCAATCCGCTGATGGAGGCCATTCTCGACCGCGGCCTGCCTTATGTCTCCGGCCCGCAATGGCTCGGCGAACATGTGCTGGCTGGCAAGTGGGTGCTCGCCGTGGCCGGCACGCACGGCAAGACCACCACGACTTCGATGCTCACCTGGCTGCTCGAAGACGCTGGCCTCAATCCGGGCTTTCTGATCGGCGGCGTGCCGCTCAACTTCGGCGTCTCGGCGCGGCTTACCGATTCGAGCTTCTTCGTGATCGAAGCCGACGAGTACGACACCGCGTTCTTCGACAAGCGCTCGAAGTTCGTCCATTACCGCCCCCGCACGGCGGTGCTGAACAACCTCGAATTCGATCACGCCGACATCTTCGCCGATCTCGCCGCCATCGAAACCCAGTTCCACCACCTCGTGCGCACGATTCCGGGCGTGGGCCGCATCGTGACGAACGGCCGCGAAGATTCGCTCGAGCGCGTGCTCGCGCGCGGCTGCTGGAGCGAAGTGGAGCGTTTCGGCGTGGAGGGCGGCTGGCAGGCGCTGCCTGCCGAAGACGGTGCACCCGTGGACGAGCGCTTCGCCGTGTATCACGGCGGCGAGCGCGTGGGTGTCGTGGAATGGCAGGTGCAGGGCGAGCACAACCGCATGAACGCGCTTGCGGCCATCGCCGCGGCGCGCCACGTCGGCGTGCCGCCCGCGCAGGCGGCGAAGTCGCTCGCGACATTCCGCAACGTGAAGCGCCGCATGGAAGTGCGCGGCAGCGTGGACGGCGTGACCGTCTACGACGACTTCGCGCACCATCCCACGGCGGTCCAGACCACCATTGCCGGCCTGCGCACGCGCGTAGGCCGCGAGAACACGCGCATTCTGGCCGTGCTCGAACCGCGTTCGAACACCATGAAGCTCGGCGTGATGAAGGCCCAATTGCCGGGCAGCCTCACCGACGCGGACCTCGTGTTCGGCTACGGCGCTCCGTCGGGCCGCGATGCCCTGGGCTGGAATCTTGCGGAAGCGCTTGCGCCCCTTGGCGATAAGGCCCGCGCATTCGACAACCTCGACGCCCTTGTGAACGCCGTCACCGCGGCCGCGCGCCCGGGCGACCAGGTGCTCGTGATGAGCAACGGCGGCTTCGGCGGCGTGCATCAGAAACTGCTCGACGCGCTTTCGGCGCGGCCGGCGGCAACGGCCGCAACAGCCGCACCGGCCGTGACTAGCAGCGGACGGGACAGCGCGTGATCGTCTACCTGCACGGCTTTCGCTCGTCGCCGGCGTCGTTCAAGGCGCGGCTGCTCGCGACTCGTCTCGAAGAAATGGGGCGCGGTCAAGCATGGTGCTGCCCGATGCTGCCCGTCTCGCCGCTCGAAGCGGTGGCGCTGGTGGAGCGCGAAGTGGAGCAGCGGCGCGCCGCGACCGGCGACGCGCATGTAGCGCTGGTGGGCAGCTCGCTGGGCGGCTACTTCGCGACGCATCTGGCCGAAAAGCACGGCTGGCCGGCCGTGCTGCTGAATCCGGCGGTCGTGCCGCAGCGCGATCTGAGCCAGTATCTCGGCGAGCAGCCGTTGTGGCACGGCGGTGGCTCCATCGTCGTGGAGCCCCGGCATCTCGATGAATTGCGTGCGCTGGCCGTCGCATCGGTTACGCGGCCCGAACGCTATTATTTATTAGCCGCGACGGGCGACGAAGTGCTCGACTATCGCGAGATGCTCGCGCACTACCCGGGCGCACGCACGAAGCTGATTGAAGGCAGCGATCACGCCATCAGCGAATTCGCGAGCTACGTGGACGACGTGATCGCTTTCTGCGATGCGGCGTCCGCGGTCCCGCCCGCCATCGGCTGAGCGACACGAACGCGGGCGAAACGACAACAGCAACACGAAAACGAGTGGGCGGTCTGGCGGCAACGAACCGCGCACCTTATCCGGAACGAACACGCGTCTTGCGCCTGCAATGGGGCACGCAAGGCACGCAAGACGCGCAGCAAGTCTGAACGAGAGTACTGAGTGAACGTTTTCTTCGAGGAATCGGGCAGTTTCAAGGCCGGCAGCGTGCTGTCGCGCCAGGGTGACGCATTTCAGGTCGAGCTGCCGGGCGGCCGGCGCGCGAAGGTGCGGGCGAAAGACGTGCTGATCGAGTTCGAAAAGCCGGCAGCGGCCGAACTCATGGAGCAGGCCGACGCCGCCGCGCAGCAGATCGATCTCGACTTTTTGTGGGAATGCGCGCCGCAGGAGGAGTTCGCCTTCTCCACGCTCGCGAGCGAGTACTTCGGCGAAGGTTATGGTCCCGTGGAGCGCGCGGCGCTCGTGCTGCGCCTGCATGGCGCGCCGGTCTATTTCCGCCGCAAGGGGCGCGGCCAGTATCAGCGCGCGCCTGAAGAGCAGCTCAAGATGGCACTCGCGTCGCTGGAGCGCAAGCGGCAGCAGGCGCTCGTCCAGGCGCAGTACGAAGAAGAACTGAAAGCGGGCCGCTTGCCCGAGGCGTTCCAGGGGCGCGCGCTCAGTTTTCTCACGCGGCCCGACAAGAATTCGATTGAGTACAAGGCGCTGGAAGCGGCCGCCGCGGCGCGCGGCATTTCGATGCCGCGGCTTATGCTCGAATGCGGCGGCATTCCGTCGGCGCGCGCGCTGCACGAGGCGCGCTTTCTGGCCGAATTCTTCCCGCACGGCACCGGTTTTCCGCCCGTCACCGTGAATCCGCTTGCCGAGGATTTGCCCGAAGCGCTGGTGGAAGCCTTCTCGATCGACGACGTGACGACCACCGAGATCGACGACGCGTTTTCCGTCGAGCATCTGGCCGACAGCCGCGTGCGCATCGGCGTGCACATCGCGGCGCCGGCGCTCGGCATCAGCCGCGGGGACCCCGTCGATACGATCGCGCGCAACCGTCTTTCCACGGTCTACATGCCGGGCGACAAGATCACCATGCTGCCCGACGAGTTCGTGGATGCCTTCACGCTGAAGGAAGGCGACCTGCGGCCCGCGCTGTCGCTCTACATCATCGTGAACCGCGAAACGCAGGAGATCGTGGCGACCGAAACGCGCGCCGAGCGCGTGTTCGTGAAGCACAACCTGCGTCACAACACGCTCGACGAGCACGTCACCGAGGAAGCGCTCGCAGCGGGCACCGGCGACTATCCGCACAAGGACGACATCGCCGTACTCTGGCCGTTTGCCCAGGCGCTCTTCGAAAAGCGCCAGCAGACGCGCGCGAGCTACGGCCTCAAGCGCGAGGTGCAGCGCAACACCGACTACAACTTCTACGTGGACGGCGAGCGCATCACCATCACGCCGCGCCGCCGCGGCTCGCCGCTCGACCTGATCGTCGCGGAACTCGCCATTCTCGCGAACTCTACTTGGGGCGCGTTCCTGCACGATCACGGCGTGCCGGGCATCTATCGCTCGCAGCGCGCGTTCGGCGCGCCCACCGGTCCGAAGCGCACGCGCATGCAGACCACGGCCGCGCCGCACGAGGGCCTGGGCGTGGCGCAATACGCGTGGAGCACCTCGCCGCTGCGCCGCTACGTGGACCTCGTGAACCAGTGGCAATTGCTTGCGTGCGTGCAGCACGGCGTGACCGCGAAGCTCGCGGCGCCCTTCAAACCGAAGGACGCCGACCTGTTCGCCGTCGTGCAAGGCTTCGACGAAACCTATACGGCCTACGCCGACCATCAGCGCCGTATGGAGTACTTCTGGTGCCTGCGCTGGCTCATGCAGGAGAACCGGCGCGAGGTGGTGGCGGCGGTCGTGAAGGGCGACCTCGTGCGCCTCGAAGAAATCCCGCTGCTGCTGCACGTACCCGCGCTCGGCGTGCACGCGCGCGGCACGCGCTTGCTGCTGGAAGTGATGTCGATCGACGAACTCACGATCGAGGCCTCCGTGCGCATGCTGCGCGTGCTCGACGCGCCGACGGTGACGAGCGGTGCGGAAGCGGAAGAAGAGAGCGAAGACGAAGAGCTGATCGAGGCCACCGACGCGTCCGCCGAAAGCGAGGCCGAAGCGCTGGCCGAAGCCGATGGCGGCGATGAAGGCGGCGAGGGCGAGCCGACCGAAGGCGAGTCGAACACGAGTGGCGAAGCGTCCGGCTCCGAAGGCACCCACGAAAATGCCGCCGAGGGGTCCACTGAAGAGGGCACAACGCACGCCGGTCGCCATCACCACGCAGAGGAACAGAGCCGATGAGCGCGCCGCAGGTGCCGTCGCAGGCGGACCGTTATGCCGTGATCGGCAATCCGGTCGCGCATAGCAAGTCGCCGTTCATTCACGCGCGCTTTGCCGCGCAGACCGGCGAGCCCGTCGCATACGACCGGTTGCTCGCGCCGCTCGACGGCTTCGTCGCAACCGTGCGGGCGTTCGTGGCGTCCGGCGGCCGCGGGCTCAACGTCACCGTGCCGTTCAAGCTCGAAGCGTATGCGCTCGCCGACACGCATTCGGCACGCGCCGCGGCCGCCGGCGCGGTCAACACGTTGCGCTTCGACGCGGACGGCATCTACGGCGACAACACGGATGGCGTCGGCCTCGTGCGCGACATCGAAACGAACCTCGGCGTGGCGCTGAAGGGCGCGCGCGTGCTTGTGCTCGGCGCAGGCGGCGCGGCGCGCGGCGTCGTGCTGCCGCTGCTGGAACGCGGTCCGCGCGGGCTTGCCATCGTGAACCGCACGGCGTCGAAGGCCGAAGGGCTTGTCGCGCAGTTCGCCGCCGCGGCCTACGAAGCCGGCTGCACGCTGACGGGCGGCGGCCCGGATGCCGTCGAGCCCTACCCGTACGACGTGATCGTCAACGCGACGGCGGGCAGCCTCGACGCCGCATTGCCCGCCTGCGACGACCGCGCATTCGGCGCGGCCACGCTCGCCTACGACATGATGTACGGCGCCGAGCCCACCGTCTTCATGCGGCACGCGCAGTCGCTGGGCGCACGCAGCGCGGACGGCCTCGGCATGCTCGTGGAGCAGGCTGCGGAATCGTTTTACGTGTGGCGCGGCGTGCGGCCCGACAGCGCGCCCGTGCTCGCCGAACTGCGCGCGCAGCTGGCCGCGCAGAAGGCCTGACGCGCGAGCACGCCGTGGCGATCTCGCTCACCGCCGCCGCCCGGCGCACGCGCCGTCCAGGCCTCGCCCGATGGGCGTTCTACGGCTTCTCCGTGTTCGCCTGCGCGTGGATCGCCACGCAGCTTTACTACTTCGCGCAGATCGCGGTGTGGAACGTCGTGAATCCGCAATCGACGGCCTTCATGCGCTCCGACGCGTGGCGGCTTTCGAGCGAGCGAAGCGAGCGCGCCGACCCCGCGATCCAGCACACCTGGGTGCCTTACGAGCAGATCTCGCGCAATCTGAAGCGCGCGATCATCGCCTCTGAGGACGCGAAGTTCGTCAGCAACAACGGCTACGAAACCGACGCCATCCTGCAAGCCTGGGAAAAGAACAAGTCGCGCGGACGCATCGTGGCGGGCGGCTCGACCATCACCCAGCAACTCGCGCGCAACCTGTTCCTCTCGCGTGACAAGAGCTACCTGCGCAAAGGGCAGGAGCTGATCATCACCTGGATGCTCGAAACGCTGATGGACAAGCAGCGCATCTTCGAGATCTACCTGAACTCCGTCGAATGGGGCGACGGCGTGTACGGCGCGCAGGCTGCGGCGCAGCACTACTACCGCACGTCGGCGGCGAAGCTGACGGCCTGGCAGGCGGCGCGGCTCGCCGTCATGCTGCCGCGCCCGCGCTACTTCGACGAGCATCGCAACTCGCCCTGGCTGTCCCAGCGTGCCGCCGTGATCGCACGGCGCATGGGCGTGGCGGAGTTGCCGCAGTAGAACCCACAGCGCACGGTCGGGCCGTGTAGCGAGCGGCCACGCAGCACCTGCGAGCGCCCGCGCGTTTTTGCTCGGCCTTTCGGCGCGCGCTTTTCGGCCCGCGCTTTTCGTTCCGCCCTCTCGCCGCTTCCGTCCCCAGCCGTCTCGTTCATTCCAGCGCTGACGCATTCGTCGCCTCACGGCTGCTCCATTCCCTCTCGCGCCACATTCGTTTCCCTCGCGATTTTCCCGCGCCGCTTCGTTCCGTCCAAAGCCTTTAATCCCATTATGTGATCGTCAAACTCATATATTGGAGATTCAAAACGTTCGGCCCTACAATGCGCCACACACCGGGCACGCGATGCCCAGCGCCCACAGCAAGAAAGAAACGGTCGGCCGCGAATTGCCTGCGAGCCGGCACGAAATCGGAGACAAGCCAGCCATGTCCATCACCGCGACGCATGCGGCGCAGTTCCCGCCGCCTGACGGAACGTCCGTCGTCCGCACACTGTTTCGCTCCTCGGGCCAACGCGCCCGCTAACCGCACAAACGCCTTTCCGGTTGCGATCGCCATGGACAACAAACTGATGTCTCCGCCCAACGCTGCCACACCTCAGCCCGAACACGCCGGTCGCGCGTCGCGCGCCGCGAACGGCGCCGCTTCGAAGTCGGCAGCGCACACGCCCGCGCAGCCCGCCGACGAAATCGGCCTGCCTGGTTCGCCGCTCGACCTTGCACAACAGCAGGCCGGCACGCAGACGCTGCTGCGCGGCCTCGCGATTCTCGAAGCCGCCGCGGCCGGCGTGCGCGACCTGCGCTCGTTCGGCGCCGCGCTCGGCACTACGCGCAGCACCACGCACCGCCTCGTGAGCAGCCTCGTGCAGGCGCGCTACCTGCGCCAGGTGCAGGGCGGCTACCTGCTCGGCCCCAAGCTCATCGAACTGGGCACCATCGCGCTCGAACAGATGCCGCTCACCGCAGTGGCGCGTCCGCATCTGCAGGCGCTCGCCGATTACTCGCTGGACACGATTCACCTCGGCGTCCGCGACGGCGACGACGTGCTCTACATCGACAAGATTCCCGGCCAGCGCGGGCTCGAAATGCGTTCGCGCGTGGGGCATCGCATGCCGCTCGCGTCGACGGGAATCGGCAAGGCGCTGATGCTCGATCTCGCGCCCGACATCTGGCGCAAGCTGCACGAAGCGTCGCGCCGAACGCTTGCGGGCGTGAGCTTCAAGCCGGACCATCGCCCGGACCTCGACACGTTCCTCGAACGCATGACGGGCTACGCCGCGGGCGGCTACACGTTCGACCTCGAAGAGAACGAAGCCTCCATTCGCTGCGTCGCCGCGCCCGTGCGCGACGCGTCGGGCGCCATCGTCGCGGCGCTTTCGGTGGCGAGCACGATTCCGTACATGTCGCTCGAACGCATGGACGAACTGGTGCCGATCGTGCAGCGCGAAGCGCGCGCGATCTCGGAAGAACTCGGCTGGCGCGCTCCGCAGCCTGCCGCACGCAGGATTAAACGATGAGTCAATCCACGGCCGGCGGCACGCTTGCCGCCGTCACCGGTTTCGATGCAGCCGGCGCGACCACCGCGGCTGCGGCTGTTGCCAACGCCGCCGCTGCGGCTGCGACTGCGACTGCCGCCAGCGCCGCCGCCACGCCTGCCGCCGCGCTGATCGCGCTCGACTGGGGCACCACGGCGCTGCGCGCGTATCTCTACGACGCGACGGGCCGCGTGCTGGCGAGCCGTGGGTCGCCGGCGGGCATCATGAATCTGCCGCGTCCGGCTGCGGAAGGCGGCTTCGACATGGCGTTCGACGCCGTCTGCGGCGAGTGGCTCGATGAGACGCCGTCGCTGCCCGTGATCGCCGCGGGCATGGTGGGCAGCGCGCAGGGCTGGGTGCAGGCGCCTTACGTGGACACGCCCGCGAGCGCGGACGCGCTCGTCGCCGGCATCGTGCGCGTGAAGACGGCGCGCGGCGCGACGCTCGCGATCGTGCCTGGCGTGCTGGAGCGCGGCGAGTTGCCGAACGTGATGCGCGGCGAGGAAACGCAGATCGTCGGCGCGCTCGGTGGCGACAGCGACGAACCTCACGATGCTCAGGCCACTCAGGCTGGCTCGGCAGCCAACGTGCTGATCGGTCTGCCAGGCACGCACGCGAAGTGGGCGATCGTGCGCGACGGGCGTATCGAACGCTTCTACACGTTCATGACCGGCGAGATTTTTGCGGCGCTGCGCGAGCACACCATTCTGGGCCGCACGATGGTGTCGCCCGGCGAGCCGGACTTGGGTGCCTTTCTGCGCGGCGTGGCCGTCGCGCGCGAACACGGCGATGCGGGCGTACTGGCCACGGTGTTCAGCACGCGCACGCTGGGTCTGACGGCGCAGCTCGAACCGCAGCAGCAGCCCGACTATCTCTCGGGCTTGCTGATCGGGCACGAACTCGCGGGTCTCGAAGCCGTGCTCGCGCACGAGCCGCCGCCGCTGGCAGGCCGCACGCTGCGCCTGATCGGCAACGATGCGTTGTGCGAGCGCTATCGCCTCGCGCTCGCGCAATTCGGCTGCACGAACGCGCAGTTGGTGCGGCACGCGACGGAGCGAGGGCTGTGGCGCATCGCAGTGCAGGCAGGACTCGTGACGCCGGCGGTGGGTGCGCCGGCGCAGGAAGATTCAGCTGCGTAGCGTGAAACGCGAGCTGCGTAGTGCAACAAAGCGAAGCAGCAAAGCGACGCAGCAAAGCGGCGAACCTAGGCAAGACAACGAGGCAAAACACGCAGGCAAAGCACGCGAACAACGAACACGAGCGCGCAGCAACGAACCGAAACCACCCGTCGAGCGAGAGCGAAGCGGCGCCAACGCACCAGCGACGCCTCCTTGACGCAGCAGAGACCGACACAGGAAAGAGCATGCAAACCGATCTCAACCTGCCAGCACCGTATGCGCCGCACGCGGGACTTGCCGCGGCGTTCGACACGTGCGCGCTCATCGCGATCCTGCGCGGCGTGACGCCCGCGGACGCCGCCGATCATGGCCACGCGCTGTACGAAGCGGGCTTTCGCATCATCGAAGTGCCGTTGAATTCGCCGCAGCCGTTCGAGAGCATCGCGGCGATCCGCCAGGCCGTGCCCGCCGACGCCATCGTGGGCGCCGGCACCGTGCTGCAGCCCACGCTCGTGAAGGACGTGAAGGCCGCGGGCGGCGAACTGATCGTGATGCCGCACAGCGACCCGGAAGTGGTGCTCGCCGCGAAGGCGCACGGGCTTGCGTGCGCGCCTGGCGTCGCCACGCCCACCGAGGCGTTTCTCGCGCTCAAGAACGGCGCGGACGTGCTCAAGATGTTCCCCGCCGAGCAGCTCGGCATGCAGGTCGTGAAGGCCTGGCGCGCGGTGATCGCGCCGCAGGTGCCGCTCGTGCCGGTGGGCGGCATCACGCCGGACAACATGGGTCCGTTCCTCACTGCGGGCGCCAACGGATTCGGGCTCGGCTCGGCGCTCTACAAGCCCGGTCAGAGCGCGGAAACCACGGCGTCGCACGCGAAGGCGTTCATCAACGGACTGCGCGTGGCGCGCGCGGGGATGCGCAAATGAAGCGGCTGGCCGGCAAGGTCGCACTCGTCACCGGTGCCGGTCGCGGCATTGGTGCGGCGATCGCTGCAGCTTTCGCACGCGAAGGCGCGGCGGTCGTGCTGGCCGAGCTGGATCTCGATGCCGCCGAACGCACCGCGCAGCAGATCGAAGGAACGCTGAAAGACGAAACACAAGGCTCGCCGCGCGTGCTCGCCGTGCGCACCGACGTCACACAGCCGCAGTCGGTGCGCGACGCCGTGGAGGTGGCCGAACGCACCTTCGGTCCGCTCGACGTGCTCGTGAACAACGCCGGCATCAACGTGTTCTGCGACCCGCTCACGATGACCGACGACGACTGGCGCCGCTGCTTCGCGGTGGACCTCGACGGCGTCTGGAACGGTTGTCGCGCGGTGCTGCCGGGCATGGTGGAGCGCGGCGCGGGGGCCATCGTGAATATCGCGTCCACGCATGCGTTCAAGATCATTCCGGGCTGTTTTCCGTACCCGGTCGCGAAGCACGGCGTGATCGGCCTCACGAAGGCGCTCGGCATCGAGTACGCGCCGCGCAACGTGCGTGTGAACGCCATCGCGCCGGGCTACATCGAAACGCAGCTTACGCACGACTGGTGGTCGAGCCAGCCGGACCCGGCCGCCGCGCGTGAGGCCACGCTCGATCTGCAGCCGATGAAGCGCATTGGCCGCCCCGAGGAAGTGGCGATGACCGCGGTCTTTCTCGCGTCCGATGAAGCGCCGTTCATCAACGCGAGCTGCATCACGATCGACGGCGGGCGTTCGGCGCTTTACCACGACTGAACGAAAAGAAGCGGTAGACGAAGCAGCAACGCAGACACAAAGGCCGCGCCGCCCGGGCGACGCGACTACCGGGTTGTGATCCCGATGACGCACTGGCCGCGTGCGTCGCGCCGGGAACAAGAAAACGCGGCCAATACCTTCGCGTAATTGCCAGACAGGAGACACGCACCATGAAACGCAGAATTTTCCTCACGCTCGCTGCAGCAGCCACGGCGGTGCTCTTCAACGCGCCCGTCGCGCAGGCGGCCGATCCGGTCAAGATCGGCTTCCTCGTGAAGCAGCCGGAGGAGCCGTGGTTTCAGGACGAATGGAAGTTCGCCGAGATCGCCGCGAAAGAAAAAGGCTTCACGCTCGTGAAGATCGGTGCGCCGTCTGGCGAAAAGGTGATGAGCGCCATCGACAACCTCGCGGCCCAGAAGGCGCAAGGCTTCGTGATCTGCACGCCGGACGTGAAGCTCGGACCGGGCATCGTCGCGAAGGCGAAGGCTGACGGGCTCAAGATGATGACGGTGGACGACCGCCTCGTGGACGGCGCGGGCAAGCCGATCGAGTCGGTGCCGCACATGGGCATTTCGGCCTACAACATCGGCAAGCAGGTGGGCGAAGGCATTGCCGCCGAAATCAAGAAGCGCGGCTGGGACATGAAGGACGTGGGCGCGATCGACGTGACCTACGAGCAGTTGCCCACCGCTCACGACCGCACGAGCGGCGCGACCGACGCGCTCATCGCCGCGGGCTTCCCGAAGGCGAACGTGATCGCGGCGCCGCAGGCGAAGACCGACACGGAAAATGCGTTCAACGCGGCCAACATCGCCCTCACGAAGAACCCGAAGTTCAAGCACTGGGTGGCCTACGGCCTGAACGACGAAGCCGTGCTGGGCGCCGTGCGCGCAGCGGAAGGCCGCGGCTTCAAGGCGGACAACATGATCGGCATCGGCATCGGCGGTTCGGACTCGGCCTTGAACGAGTTCAAGAAGCCGGAACCGACGGGCTTCTACGGCACCGTGATCATCAGCCCGAAGCGCCACGGCGAAGAAACGTCGACGCTCATGTACGACTGGATCACGAAGGGCACGACGCCGCCCCCGCTCACGCTCACGACGGGCATGCTGGCCACGCGCAGCAACGTGAACGAAGTGCGTGAAAAGATGGGGCTCGCCTCGAAGTAAGGCAAGGCTGGCAGGCGCGGCGCGTCCTGCTTCAGTGGGCTCCGCGGTGTGCGGAAACGCCGAAGCAGGACCGCCTTGCCGGTCAGAGGGCGAACGAGACGGAAAGAGAGGGAAGCGAAGTGTCAGCGACGCTGAGTTTTGACAACATCGGCAAGGTATTTCCGGGCGTGCGCGCGCTGGACGGCGTTTCGTTCGAGGTGCACGCCGGCGAAGTGCACGGCCTCATGGGCGAGAACGGCGCGGGCAAGTCCACGCTGCTGAAGATTCTGGGCGGCGAGTATCAGCCGGACTCGGGCCGCATCCTGATCGACGGCAACGAGGTGCATTTTTCGAGCGCGGCGTCGTCGATTGCGGCCGGTATCGCCGTGATTCACCAGGAACTGCAGTACGTGCCGGACCTGACGGTGGCGGAAAACCTGCTGCTCGGGCGCTTGCCGAATGCGCTCGGCTGGGTCAACAAGCGCACCGCGCGACGCTTCGTGCGCGAGCGGCTTGCCGCGATGGGCGTGGACCTGGAACCGGACGTGAAGCTGCGCAAGCTCTCCATCGCGCAGCGGCAGATGGTGGAAATCTGCAAGGCGCTCATGCGCAACGCGCGCGTGATTGCGCTCGACGAACCCACAAGCTCGCTCTCGCACCGCGAGACCGAAGTGCTGTTCAAGCTCGTGCGCGATCTGCGTGCCGACAACCGCGCGCTCATCTACATCTCGCACCGCATGGACGAGATCTACCAGCTCTGCGACGCGTGCACGATTTTCCGCGACGGCCGCAAGGTGGCTTCGCATCCGTCGCTGGAAGGCGTGAAGCGCGAGACCATCGTGAGCGAGATGGTGGGCCGCGAAATTTCGGACATCTACAACTACCGGGCACGGCCGCTCGGCGAAGTGCGGTTTGCGGCGAAGAACATCAGCGGTCATCCGCTGGCGGAGCCGGTGAGCTTCGAAGTGCGGCGCGGCGAAATTCTCGGTTTCTTCGGGCTCGTGGGCGCAGGCCGCAGCGAACTCATGCACCTCGTCTACGGCGCGGACAAGCGCAAGAGCGGCGAGATCGAACTGGACGGCGAGCCGATCCGCGTGAAGAGCGCGGGCGAGGCGATTCGCCAGGGCATCGTGCTGTGTCCCGAAGACCGCAAGGAGGAAGGCATCGTCGCGATGGCTTCCGTGGCGGAGAACATCAACATCAGCTGCCGGCGCCACTACCTGCGCGCGGGCATGTTCCTGAACCGGCGCAAGGAAGCGCAGACGGCCGACGAATTCATCAAGCTGCTCAAGATCAAGACGCCGAGCCGCAAGCAGAAGATCCGCTTCCTCTCGGGTGGCAACCAGCAGAAGGCGATTCTGTCGCGCTGGCTCGCGGAGCCCGACCTCAAGGTCGTGATTCTCGACGAGCCCACGCGCGGCATCGACGTGGGCGCGAAGCACGAGATCTACCACGTGATCTATCAGCTCGCGGAGCGCGGCTGCGCGATCGTGATGATCTCGTCGGAGTTGCCCGAAGTGCTTGGCGTGTCGGACCGCATCGTCGTGATGCGCGAAGGCCGCATTGCGGGCGAGCTTTCGCGCGAAGCGGCCACGGAGCACGCGGTGCTGGGCCTCGCGCTGCCCGAGGGTGCATCCGGTGCGAACGCGGAAAACGAAGCGCGCGCTGCCTGAACGCGGCGCGCTCGGCCCACCCGTGCCGGTGGATAGACAGTGAGACAACCCGTGGGGAACGGGAGGAGTGAAGCAAATGCAAGCCAGAGAGAACCTCGCGCATGAAGCGGCCAAGAGCGCTGCGGAAGCGCTGATTCCGAAGACCGGTGACAGGCAGAAGTGGTGGCAGCAGATCACCGAATACAGCCTGATCGTGATCTTCGCGGTGATGTTCGTCACGATGTCGCTGACGGTCGATCACTTCTTCTCGATCGAGAACATGCTGGGCCTCGCGCTGTCGATCTCGCAGATCGGCATGGTGGCCTGCACGATGATGTTCTGCCTCGCCTCGCGCGACTTCGATCTTTCCATCGGCTCCACGGTCGCGTTCGCGGGCGTGCTCTGCGCGATGGTGCTGAACGCCACGAACAACACGTTCATCGCCATCGTGGCCGCCGTGGCGGCGGGTGCGGCGATCGGCTTCGTGAACGGCGCGGTGATCGCGTATCTGCGCATCAACGCGCTGATTACGACGCTTGCCACCATGGAAATCGTCCGCGGCCTAGGCTTCATCGTCTCGCACGGCCAGGCCGTGGGCGTGTCGTCGGATACCTTCATCGCGCTGGGCGGCCTCACGATGTTCGGCGTGTCGCTGCCCATCTGGGTCACGCTGCTGTGCTTCATCGTGTTCGGCGTGATGCTCAACCAGACCGTGTACGGGCGCAATACGCTCGCCATCGGCGGCAATCCCGAAGCGTCGCGGCTCGCGGGTATCAACGTGGAACGCACGCGGGTCTGGATCTTCCTGATTCAGGGTGCGGTGACGGCGCTCGCGGGCGTGATTCTCGCGTCGCGCATTACCTCGGGCCAGCCGAATGCGGCCGAAGGGTTCGAGCTCAACGTGATTTCGGCGTGCGTGCTGGGCGGCGTGTCGCTGCTGGGCGGTCGCGCAACGATCTCGGGCGTGGTGATCGGCGTGCTCATCATGGGCACCGTCGAGAACGTGATGAACCTGCTCAACATCGACGCGTTCTACCAGTACCTCGTGCGCGGCGCGATTCTGCTTGCCGCCGTGCTGCTCGACCAGTTGAAGAACCGCGGCTCGCGCGATTGAGCGCACGTTCTGAACGAAACCGAAGGAACCGAACGATGTCTTCTCCTGCCAACGCAAGCGAGCGCCTGGCCGCAACCAGCGATACGGGCGGCGCCTACGCGAACTATCCGAGTCTTCTCGACCGCACGGTGCTCATCACGGGCGGCGCGACCGGCATCGGCGCCTCGTTCGTCGAGCACTTCGCCGCGCAGGGCGCGCGCGTCGCGTTCTTCGACATCGACGCCACTGCGGGCGCCGCGCTGGCCGACGAACTCGGCGACTCGCGCCACCGTCCGCTGTTTCTGTCCTGCGATCTCACCGACATCGACGCGCTGCGCGCCGCCGTCGCCGACGTGAAAGCGGCGCTCGGCCCCGTCGAGGTGCTCGTCAATAACGCTGCAAACGACCGCCGCCACAAGACCGAAGAGGTCACGCCGGAATCGTTCGACGCGGGCATCGCGGTGAACCTGCGCCACCAGTTCTTCGCGGCGCAGGCCGTGATCGACGACATGAAGGCGGCGCAGCGCGGCTCCATCGTGAACCTGGGGTCGATCAGCTGGATGCTCAAGCAGGGTGGCTTCCCCGTGTACGTGATGTGCAAGTCCGCGGTGCAGGGGCTCACACGCGGTCTCGCGCGCGAACTGGGGCCGTTCGGCATTCGCGTGAACACGCTGGTGCCGGGCTGGGTGATGACCGACAAGCAGAAGCGCCTGTGGCTGGACGACGCGGGCCGGCGCGCGATCAAGGAAGGCCAGTGCATCGAAGGCGAGTTGCTGCCCGCCGATCTGGCCCGTATGGCGCTGTTCCTCGCCGCGGACGACAGCCGCATGATCACCGCGCAGGACATCGTGGTGGACGGAGGCTGGGCATGAGCGCGGGTTCTGCGGCGACCGAACGTGCGGTGGCGCTCGCCGTCGATTCGCAATGCTCGCTGGGCGAAGGCGCGACCTGGTGCGCGCGCACTGCTCGCCTATACTGGACCGATATCGAAGGCGCCCGGCTGTGGTGCCACGACGCGCGCGACGGTGCGATTGCGTCCTGGCCCATGCCGGAGCGGCTGGCGTCTTTCGCGTTGTGTGCCGATCCGCAGTGGCTGCTGCTCGGGCTGGCGAAACACCTCGCGTTCTTCAACTGCGCGACGGGCGCGATCCACCGCATCGTCGAAGTGGAGCCGGATCTGAACACGCGCCTGAACGATGGCCGCTGCGACCGGCAAGGCCGCTTCGTATTCGGTACCAAGGACGAGGGTTCGCCCACGCGTGCGGTCGGCGGCTTCTACCGGCTCAACCGCGACCTCACGCTCGAAAGGCTGCCGCTGCCGGCGCCCGCGATTGCCAACGGCATCGCGTTCAGCCCGGACGGCGCGACGATGTACTACTGCGATTCCCCGACGCGCGAGATCCGCGCGTGCGACTACGGCGACGACGGACGCGTGACGAACGATCGCACGTTCACGACGCTCGGCAATACGACTGCGGAGCCCGACGGTTCGACCGTGGATGCCGACGGCGGCATCTGGAACGCGCAATGGGCCGGCGCCCGCGTGGTGCGTTATGGGCCGGACGGCGTGGAAACGGATCGCGTGCCGATGCCCGTTTCGCAGCCCACCTGCGTCGCGTTCGGCGGCGCGCAACTCGACACGCTTTACGTGACGAGCGCGCGCATCGGGCTGGATGCGGACGTGCTCGCGCGCGAGCCGCAGGCGGGTGGCGTGTTCGCGGTGGTGACGGGCCGCCGCGGGATCGCTGAACCGTGTTTCCAGGGCGCCTTGCCGCAGGGTTAGGCGCGCTTGCGCAGCCGACAATACGGCCCGGCGCGCCTGACAAGCTTGGGCAAAAGCGGTGGGCGAAAGCGCTGGCAGGCATGACGCGCAGCGCGAAGCAGCATGCAACACGAGATGAAGAGGCGGCCACGCGGGCGGCTGGTCCGGCATGCAACGCCGGCTGTGCCATCCCGCTGCGTCCGGCAGGCGCCGGCACTCAGAGCCGCCCGCACTTTGCCGCCTGTATTGGGCCGCCCGTACTGGACTACCAGCAGGGCAACCAGCAGCGCGGCGCGGAGATCCACGCCTCTCGAAGGAGTCTGATATGACCGTCGCGAATTCCGCTATTGGCAGCCTTGCTGGCTCGCCGCCGTCGCCAGGCGCCGCTGTGGCCATTCCCCCGGCTGTTCCTTCCTCCGGGTCGCCCGCCGCCGCGCGGCGCGCGCGACTCGAAGCGGCTGCGCATCCGGTGCTGGCCGGGCCTAGCACGTCGGCGGTCGCGATTGGCGCGGCGGATACTCACGACGTCGCCTGCGTCACGCTCGTGAACGCTCAATTGCGGCTCGACGTCGCGCCCCAGCTGGGCGGCGGCATCACGCGCTTCGACTGGCGCGACGACGGCGCGCTCGTGCCGGTGTTCCGGCGCTGCCTCAACGTGAGTGCGCATACGGATCCGAACGAGCTGGCCTGTTATCCGCTCTTGCCGTACTCGAACCGGATCGGCGGCGGCAGCTTCCGCTTCGGTCATCGCACGGTGCAGGTGCCGCGCAACCGCGCCGCGGAGCCGTTGCCGATTCACGGCGACGGCTGGCTTGGCCGCTGGGACGTGGAAGAGGTGGACGCCGAGCGTGTGCGGCTGTCGTTCGAGCAAACCGACGGCAAGCCGTACACGTATCGCGCGGCACAGACCTACTCGCTCGATGGATCGACGCTCACCATCACGCTGGAGATCGAGAACACGGGCCGCGACGCGTTGCCGTTCGGGCTCGGCATTCATCCGTTTCTGGTACGCGACGCGGCTACGGAGTTGTGCGCGGCGGCAAGCGGCCTCTGGCTCGCCGGAAACGACTGGCTGCCGGTGCGGCACGTGCCGGCGCCGCCGGCCTGGCAGTTCGGCGTGGCGTACCCGTTGCCTGGCGGCATCGTGAATCACGGGTTCACGGGCTGGAGCGGCCGCGCGGCGGTGGTCTGGCCGAAGCGGCGGCTCTCGCTTTCGGTGGCCGCCGATACCGACTACTACGTGCTCTATACGCCGCCGGGCGAAGACTTCTTCTGCTTCGAGCCGGTCGATCATCCGATCAACGCCGTGAACCTGGCGGGCGGTGCGGCCGAACACGGCATGACGGTGCTCGCGCGCGGCGAGCGGCTCGCGCGCGAGTTCAGCTTCACGGTGGAGCGCACGGGGCTGCGTACGGCCGCAGCGGTGCCCGGGGCGCCTGGTGCGAAGGCGGGGCGTCATCCGGCGGGGAAGGTGGGGCGGTAAGGCGGGGGCGATCAGGTGCCGGGATGAGGCGGCCCTACGAGGCGGGGCGATAAGGCGAGCCCGCAAGGCAAGGCAAGGCAAGGCAAGGCGGCGCGCGTGTCGGCCTCAAGTCGCCCCCGGTTTAAAATACGCGCCTCTTCCGTTACCGCCATTACCGGCTCGCCGCGAGTTTCCACCATGTCCTCTTTCATCCAGACGCTCAACGACGCATGGCAGCGCGCCAATTCGCTGCTCTGCGTCGGCCTCGACCCCGAGCCCTCGAAGTTTCCCGGCGCACTCGCGAACCGGTCCGATGCGATCTTCGAGTTTTGCCGCACGATCGTCGATGCCACCGCGCCCTACGCGTGCGCGTTCAAGCCGCAGATCGCCTACTTCGCCGCGCACCGGGCGGAAGATCAGCTCGAAGCGCTGATCGCCCACATCCACGCACATCATCCCGGCCTGCCCGTGATTCTCGACGCCAAGCGCGGCGACATTGGCAGCACCGCCGAGCAGTACGCGCGCGAAGCCTTCGAGCGCTACGCCGCGGACGCCGTCACCGTGAATCCGTACATGGGCTTCGATTCGATCGAGCCGTACCTCGCGCATGCGGGCAAGGGCGTGATCGTGTTGTGCCGCACGTCGAACCCCGGCGGCTCCGACCTGCAGTTTCTCGAGACGGGCGGGCGTCCGCTTTATCAGGTCGTCGCGCAACTCGCGGCGCAGAAGTGGAATGTGGGCGGCCAACTGGGCCTCGTGGTGGGCGCGACGTTCCCGAAGGAAATCGAAGTGGTGCGCGGTATCGTGGGCGACATGCCGCTCCTGATTCCGGGCATCGGCGCACAGGGCGGCGACGTCGAAGCCACGGTGCGCGCGGGCCGCACGGCAGCGGGCACGGGCATGCTCATCAATTCGTCGCGCGCGATCATCTACGCCGGCAAGGGCGACGACTACGCGCAGGCGGCGGCGCGTGCAGCGCAGGAAACGCGCGACAAGATCAACGCGTATCGATGAACCGGTGGGGTGAATCGACGGGTGATTCTTTGGCCGGTGACTCGTGACGGCCTGCGGGCGTGTCAGCCGGCGTGTTGGCCAGACGCGCCGCCAGGCCGCAACTGAACGATGAGTTCGCGATGCGCGGGATACTGCGCCGCGAGTGCATCGACATCGGCCAGTTCGAATTCGCTGAATTCGAAGCCCGGCGCCACGGTGCAGCCCACCAGCGCGAAGGTCGCGGGATCGGTGCAGCGTGCGGCGAACCAGTCGCCCGCGCGGACCACCGCCTGAAACGTCGTGCCAGGGTGGTCCAGCGCGTTGCCTAGCCGGTGAGTGACGAGCGCGCCGGTGGCTGCATCGAGCACGTAGACCTCGAGCGGCGCGCCGGCGTAGAAGTGCCAGACTTCGTCGGACCGGATACGGTGCCACGCCGAATGTGCGCCATTGCACAGCAGGTAGTAGATCGCGGTGGAGGCCGAACGCGCGGCGCTGGAATCGGCGTTCGGCGTTGCGCCCGCGCGCCACACCTGGTCCGCCGCGCGCCACGTTTCGCGATAGAAGCCGCCTTCGGGATGCGGCTGCAAGTCGAGGCGTCGGATCAGTTCTTCCACAGCGATGCCGGTGGCCGTCATGGTCGCGCTTCCTTTGCTGCTTATCGTTCTTTCTCGTCGAGTAATGCGAGCAGCCCGCGCAACGCGTGTGCGGCGGCCTGTACGCGGATCTGTTCACGGTCACCCTTGAACACGAGCGTTTCGGCGGCCGTGTGCAGCCGGTTGCTCCACGCGAACGAGACCATGCCGACCGGCTTCGTTTCCGTGCCGCCGCCCGGTCCCGCCACGCCCGTAATCGCGAGCGACACCTGCGCGCGGCTGTTGCGCAGCGCGCCCTCGGCCATGGCGCGCGCAACCTGCTCGGAGACCGCGCCGTGCTTCTCGATCAACTCGGCGGGCACGCCGATCATCTCGCTCTTCGCCTGATTCGAATACGTGACGAAGCCGCGCTCGAACCAGCCGCTGCTGCCGGAAATATCGGTGATCGCGGTGGCGACCATGCCGCCTGTGCAGGACTCGGCGGTCGTGAGCATCAGGCGCTCGTCGCGCAGCTTGTTGCCGGCGCGGATCGCGAGCTGGTGAACGACAGAATCGGTAGGCATGGTCGAGCAGGGTGAGCGTGGACAAAAGCGCGTAAAGAGGCGCGCATGAACAAAACGCCCGAGCGAAACCGTCTGTCAGACGGACATGCGCCAGAGCGCGACCACGAGCAGCGTGAAGAATGCCGCGACGAGGTCGTCGAACATGATGCCGAAACCGCCTTTGAGCCGCCGGTCGAAGTAGCGGATGGGCGGCGGTTTCACCATATCGAAGAAGCGGAACACCAGGAACGACCAGAGCTGGCCGCTGAACGACACGGGCATCACCATCAGCAGCACGAGCCAGAATGCCACGATTTCGTCCCAGACGACGGGCGAGGGGTCGTCGGTGCCCATTTTCTTCGCCGTGAAGCCGGTGATGCCGATGCCCGCAACGAAGCCGCCGACGATCAGGATGCCCCACTCCAGCACCGTCAGATAGCGGCTCAGCGCCATGAACGAAAGCCACGCGAAGAGCGTGCCCATCGTGCCCGGCATGATGCGCGAGAGCCCGCTGCCGAAGCCGAGGGACACGATGTGCAACGGATGCGAGAGCATGAAGCGCGCACTCGCGCGGCGCGGGGCGCTTGTGGTGTTGGATGCCGCGTCGGAGGTGGCGTTCGGGTTGGCGCGGCTTGAGGAAACGGCGTCGTCTGGCGATGCGGGCGAGGGCGTTTCTGCGCTTGCGCCGCTGGTCGACGGCGAAGCGGACGTGTGCGACGTCGCAGGAACTTGCGGCGCCTCGGGCGCGCGGGGCACGTCTTCGGCCGGAGTCGGCGTGGGTTCAGTCTGCATGGAAATGATCGAAGCCGTGCAACGTCAGGGGAAGCGGGTTGCCCGCCGCGTCGCGCCACGTGATGGCCGGCGCGGCGTCCGCGTTTTCGGGAGGAACTATTGTACCGATGCGCGTTACCGGCACTCCCGCCCGTTGCGCCGCTGCATCGACTGCATCGCGCGCATTGGGCGGCGCCGTGAAGCACAGTTCGTAGTCGTCGCCGCCTGCGAGCGTGCAGCGGCGCTGCACGTCGGGCGCGAGGCGCGCCAGCGCGGCCGAGCGTGGCACTGCGTCCGCATCGATCACGGCATTGACGCGCGAGCTCTCCAGAATGTGCTGGAGGTCGCCGGCAAGGCCGTCCGACACGTCGAGTGCCGCACTCGCAATGCCGCGCAGCGCGAGTCCCAGCGCCACGCGCGGTTCCGGGCGTTCCAGCGCGCGACGGAACGTCGCGGCATCGGCGTCGGCGGCGTGCCATTCGCCGCGCAGGATACCGAGGCCCGCGCGCGCGTCGCCTGGTGTGCCGGAGACCCACACGTCGTCGCCTGGCTGCGCGGCATCGCGACGCAGCGCCTGTTGCGGCGGCACCGCGCCGAACACGGTGATGCAGATGTTGAGCGGGCCTGCGGTCGTATCGCCGCCCATGAGTTCGCAGTCGAAGCGGTCCGCGAGTTCGAAGAGACCTGCGCTGAACGCTTCGAGCCAGTCTTCGCGGGCGGCGGGCAGCGCGAGCGCGAGCGTGAAGCCGAGCGGCCTTGCGCCCATTGCCGCGAGGTCCGAAAGATTGACGGCGAGCGCCTTGTGACCCAGCGCGTGCGGATCGACGTCGGGAAAGAAGTGGCGGCCTTCCACGAGCATGTCGGTGGAGACGGCGAGCACTTCGCCGGCGGGTGGCGCGATGAGCGCGCAGTCGTCGCCGATGCCGAGCGCCGCGTGGTGGACGCGGCCGGTGCGGGCGCGGCGGGCGAAGAAACGGTCGATGAGCGAGAACTCGGAAAGCATGGCCGGAAGGCGTGGCAAGGCTCGTGGATAGTGAAAACCCGAAGGCAATGTCGTCAGGCATTCGCAAGAACGCGCAACGGTCTCAAAGGCAGGCTGGATTGTACGGCGAGCCCCGTCTGACGCGGCTTCACGGCCGGTTCGCGGTGTACTGTTCAGTACGTTCCGGTCGCGGCACCTGCGCCTGAAGTGAAAGCAATCGGCAGGGGGATTGGCGCTACAATGCAGCCGACTGTCTCTCGAAGATCCATTCTAATCCGCACCAGAAGCCCGCCTCTCATGTCGAATTCCGCCAATACCAAGCTTCGCGAAGCCGCGCTCGATTATCACGAATTCCCGAGCCCGGGGAAGATCGCGATTGCGCCCACCAAGCAGATGATCAACCAGCGCGACCTCGCGCTCGCCTATTCGCCGGGCGTGGCGTTCGCCTGCGAAGAGATCGTCGAGAACCCGCTGAACGCGGCGCGCTTCACGGCACGCAGCAACCTCGTGGGCGTGGTGACCAACGGTACGGCGGTGCTCGGGCTCGGCAACATCGGGCCGCTCGCGTCGAAGCCTGTCATGGAAGGCAAGGCGGTGCTGTTCAAGAAGTTCGCCGGCATCGACGTGTTCGACATCGAACTCAACGAATCGGACCCGCACAAGCTGGTCGACGTGATCGCCGCGCTCGAGCCGACCTTCGGCGGCATCAACCTGGAAGACATCAAGGCGCCGGACTGCTTCATCGTCGAACGCGAATGCCGCAAGCGCATGAAGATTCCCGTCTTCCACGACGACCAGCACGGCACCGCGATCGTGGTGGCCGCGGCCGTGACCAACGGCCTCAAGGTCGTGGGCAAAGACATCTCGAAGGTGAAGCTGGTGACGTCGGGCGCGGGTGCGGCGGCGCTGGCGTGCCTCGACCTGCTCGTCGACCTGGGTCTGCCGATCGAAAACATTCTCGTGACCGACCTCGCCGGCGTGGTCTACAAGGGCCGCACCGAGCTGATGGACCCGGACAAGGAGCGCTTCGCACGCGAAACGAGCGGACGCACGCTCGCCGAGGTGATCGAAGGTGCCGACGTTTTCCTCGGCCTCTCCGCAGGCGGCGTGCTCAAGCAGGAGATGGTCAAGCAGATGGCGGCCAATCCGCTGATTCTGGCGCTCGCGAATCCGACGCCGGAAATCCTGCCGGAGCTGGCGCTCGAAGTGCGCCCGGACGCCGTGCTCGCCACGGGCCGCACGGACTACCCGAACCAGGTCAACAACGTGCTGTGCTTCCCGTTCATCTTCCGCGGCGCGCTGGACGTGGGCGCCACGACGGTGACGCGGGAAATGGAGATCGCCGCGGTCAACGCGATTGCCGAACTGGCGCGCCAGGAGCAGAGCGACATCGTCGCGACGGCGTATGGCATTCAGGATCTCTCGTTCGGCCCTGAGTATCTGATTCCGAAGCCCTTCGATCCGCGCCTCATCGTGAAGATCGCGCCCGCCGTGGCGAAGGCCGCGATGGACTCCGGCGTGGCGACGCGTCCCATCGAGGACATGGAAGGCTACGTGCAGCACCTGCAGCAGTTCGTCTATCACAGCGGCACGACGATGAAGCCCATCTTCCAGCTCGCGCGCAGCGCGGAGCCGGAGAAGAAGCGCATCGTGTTCGCCGAGGGTGAGGAAGAGCGCGTGCTGCGCGCCGTGCAGATCGTGGTGGACGAGAAGCTGGCCAAGCCGATCCTGATCGGTCGACCTTCGGTGATCGAGCAGCGCATCGCGCGTTATGGCCTGCGGCTCGTGGCCGGCCAGGACTACACGGTGGTCAATACCGACCACGATGAGCGCTACCGCGACTTCTGGCAGACGTACTACAAGTTGATGTCGCGCAAGGGCATCAGCGAGCAGATGGCGCGGCTCGAGATGCGCCGCCGCACCACGCTCATCGGCTCGATGCTCGTGAAGAAGGGTGAAGCCGACGGCATGATCTGCGGCACGATCAGCACGACGCACCGCCACCTGCACTTCATCGATCAGCTGATCGGCAAGCGCCCGGGCTGCAGCGTCTATGGAGCCATGAACGCGCTCGTGCTGCCGGGCCGGCAGATCTTCCTCGTCGATACGCACGTGAACGTGGACCCGACGCCGGAACAGCTGGCGGAAATCACGATCATGGCGGCCGAGGAAGTGCGCCGCTTCGGCATCGTGCCGAAGATCGCGCTCGTCTCGCACTCGAACTTCGGCACGAGCAACGCACCGTCCGCGCAGAAGATGCGCGACGTGCTCGAAATCCTGAAGACACGTGCACCCGACCTCCAGGTGGACGGCGAAATGCATGGCGACGTGGCGCTCGACGCCAACCTGCGCCGCGAGGTGCTGCCCGACTCCACGCTCGAAGGCGACGCGAACCTGCTGGTGATGCCGAACATCGACGCCGCCAACATCTCGTACAACCTGCTGAAGACGGCGGCGGGCAACAACATCGCGATCGGGCCGATCCTGCTGGGCGCCGCCAAGCCGGTGCACGTGCTGACCGCTTCGGCCACCGTGCGCCGGATCGTCAACATGACCGCGCTGCTGGTGGCTGACGTGGCGGCGGCACGTCAGAACGCTTCGGTTCGCTGACGGAGCGTTGGAGAGCGGCTGATGTCAGTACGGCGTATGCCGTTTGCATCGGCCGCGATATCGGTAGTACGTCCCGGGTAGTATGTCCTCACGCAGCGTGAAGGCGCGCTAAAGCCGCCTCGTAAGGGCCAACTGCAGCGCCTGTGAAAAATTCAAACCAGAACACGCAGTCGTGGCCTGAGCGGCAAAGTACAGACGAAAAAAAGGCGTGCCCGAACGGGCACGCCTCGAGGTAAAGCGCACAGTCGCTGCCCTCAAACTGCCACCTACAGGCTTGGGCTACAGCACACGAACCCTCATGCAACAGCGGTGGCAACCGTCGCGTTCGCATACTGTGCTGCAATTTTATCTCGATTGAGATAAATTTATCTGTGAACTATCGTCAACACAGACGGATCGTGTGGGCGCGCAATGTTCAGCCGAGGCGGCGAAAAGCCTTTCGGTTACCCGGCCATCATTGATTCCCGCGACTAATAGCGATACCCTTACACCTTTCATGGTCGTCGAACTCGTTTATTCGATAGCGGGAATGTGATACATGGCACGCAAGTGGCTCCGCAACGGCGTGCTAGTCGCCGCAACGAGCGCCGTCCTCGCGGCCGGCAATGTGGGCGCACTTTTCGCTGGCAACGCGCTTGCACGCGAGCTTCCCGCTCCTGTAGCGGAGGGCTCGCAAGACGCCCAGGGTGTCGTCACGCGGGCCCAGCTGCCGCCGCAGGCGGTCAATACCTTGAACCTCATAGCGGCTGGCGGACCTTACCCGTACGATAAGGACGGCGTCGTATTCGGCAACTTCGAGCGTTTGCTGCCGCCGCACCGGCGCGGCTATTACCACGAATACACCGTCCCTACGCCTCGTGCGCGCAATCGTGGCGCGCGGCGCATCGTCTGCGGCGGTCCGCTGCGGCGAATCGACAACTGTTATTACTCCGACGACCACTACGCCAGTTTTAAACGCATTGTTGAATGACATTGGGATGAGCGGCATGAGCGACAACATCTACGCGCACGACTCCGGGGTCGCGACGGATCTTTTCGCGGCCGGCGAAGGCAATCTGTTCCAGCGCGTCGTGCAGATGCACGCCACCGGTCAGGGCAGGGACATCCAGGGCGAAGCCAGCACTATGCTTTCAACGAACGAAGGGTCCACGGGCCTGTTCAGAACGGTACGACCGAACATCGTGCAATCGATCCGCGCGTTTCGCGTGCAGGAACTGGCCGACGAAGCGAACCGCCTCCAGCAGCATTTCCTCTACGCACACTGCGCGAACGCGCAGAGCAAGCAGGAAGTGCTCGAGACGATTGCCACGTCGTTCCTGTTTCCGAAGCACTTCGGCAAGAACTATGACGCGCTCTACGACTGCCTCACCGACCTCGTGCACAAGGCCGGCACGCAACCGGGCTTCGTGATCGTGCTGGAAGGCTTGCCGATCGCGCAGAAGTTCGACAAGGAAGGGCGCGAAACGCTGCTCGACGTGTTTCGCGAAGCAGCCGAGTTCTGGGCTGAACGCAAGGTGGCGTTCCGCGTGTTTTACTCGTTCGCCTGACCTGAGCGGCACGACAGGCGCCACAGCGCCAGCCGACATTGCAAGGCCCGCCTCACGGCGGGCTTTGTGCTTTTCGGGCCGGGATTGTTAAACGAGCGGACGGCTCACCAGCCGCCCCAACGCGCCGCCAGCGCCGCGAGTACGGCGATGCCGGCCGTTTCGGTGCGCAGCACGCGTGGGCCGAGCCCGATCGCGGTAAAGCCACGCTCTCGCGCAGCCGCTTCTTCGTCGGCGGAAAGGCCGCCTTCGGGGCCGATCAGTAGCGTGACGTTGCCTCGCGGCGCCTCGTGCGGGAGTGCCGCGAACGGCTGGTTCGCGCGCGGCGAGAGCAACAGGCGCATTTCTCCTTCAGCCGGCGATGTCGGCAGCGATTCCAGCCAGGCATCGAGCTCCTGAGCAGCCGCCACGTCGGGCAGCCGATTACGTCCGCATTGTTCGCAGGACGCCTGAACAATGCGTTGCCAGTGCAGTTGCCGCCGGGCCGCCCGATCGCCGCTAAGCCGCACGACGCTGCGCGCCGTGACGAGCGGCACGAACGCCGCCGCGCCCAGTTCCACTGCTTTCTCGATCAACCAGTCCATCTTGTCGCTGCCCGCAATGCCTTGGGCCAGCGTGAGCCGGTAGGGCGGCTCGGCTTCCACGGCACGGAATTCGCCCACCCGCACCTGGGTATCGCGCCTGCCCATCTCGACGATTTCTGCGTCGAACTGGCCGCCTTCTCCGTTGAAGAGTTCGATGGTGTCGCCAGAGTGCAATCGCAGCACCTGAACGTGGCGCGTGACGTCGTCCGGCAACTGCAGCGTGGCGCCCGGATGAAGCGCGTGATCGACAAAGAAACGGGGCATGACGCGGATCTCTTCCTTCTATTCCTTCACTTCTGTCACGACAGATGGCGCGCAAGCGCCCAGCGGTAGCCGTCCAGATCTTCGATCTGCGCGAAACGGTCGCCCCAGAACTGGTCTTGCGGCTCGCTCAGCGACTTCGCGCCGGCTGCCAGCGCGCGGGCGTACGTGCCGTCGACGTCGTCCACGTACAGGTAGAACGATTGCGGCGCGATGGCGCCTGCGCTGCGCGGCGTTTTCGCCGCCGAGCCGAACGCGCCTTCGGGCGCGAACATCACGATGAGTTGCTGCTGGTAGGTCATCTCCACGTGCATGATGGCGCCGTCGTCCTGTACGCAGTCGCGCACGCGAAACCCGAACGCCGTTTCGAAAAAGGCGATGGTGGCGTGTGCGTCGCGCACGGTCAGGTACGGCGTCAACCACGGCACTCCGGCTGGGCGTGGGGCATCCATCGAACGTTCCTCCTCGGGGCGGGCGGGGCGGATTGCAGAAAACCCGACGACACGCGGCCGGAGGGCGTGTCGTCGGTGCGAGGTCAGGTGCAAGCGATGCGGCTTCGTCCGGCGGGACGGTCCGCACGGACTGGCTCAGGGGCCCTAGTTTATCGCGTGCCGCACGGGGGCCAAAGGGACGCCAAGGGAACACCAAAAGCGCGCGGGCGCACCGCTTGCTGATGCTCTCGCGCGACGAAGGCGTGTCTGCATCGCGAGCCCTACCGCAGGTCGCATGCCTTGGCGAAACCCGCGCCGGCGTGCCGTCCCGGGCCGTTTTGGGCGCCGCCGTCGTCGCCGGATCGGCCGGGAGCCTCCGGTTCGATCTGTTAGAATGACGTGCTTTGCAGCCCTGTCCGTTTGCTCTGCCCGTTTCGCGTCTTCCGGCGCCGCACCGTGCGTCGGAGTTGACGGGCCACCGAGCCTCCGGACTGCCCGCACCGCTGCGCACGCCGCCTTTTTGCACTCTCGTTCTCCGGACTCGACATGACGACCCCGTCTCCCGTTCCCACTTCCCTCATGGCCAACGCGATTCGCGCGCTCGCCATGGACGCCGTTCAAAAGGCGAACTCCGGCCACCCGGGCATGCCGATGGGCATGGCCGAAATCGCCGTTGCGCTGTGGTCGCGCCATCTGCGGCACAACCCGGTCAATCCGCACTGGGCCGACCGCGACCGCTTCGTGCTCTCGAACGGCCACGGTTCGATGCTGCTGTACTCGCTGCTCCATCTGACGGGCTACGGCCTGCCGATGGCAGAACTCGAGAACTTCCGCCAGCTGCATTCGAAGACGCCGGGCCACCCCGAATACGGCATCACCGTGGGTGTGGAAACGACCACGGGCCCGCTCGGCCAGGGTCTCGCAAATGCAGTGGGCATGGCGCTCGCCGAGTCGCTGCTCGCCGCTGAGTTCAACAAGCCGGACGCGAAGATCGTCGATCACCACACGTACGTGTTCCTCGGCGACGGCTGCCTGATGGAAGGCATCTCGCACGAAGCCTGTTCGCTGGCGGGCACGCTCAAGCTGAACAAGCTGATTGCGCTCTACGACGACAACGGCATCTCGATCGACGGCGACGTGGTGAACTGGTTCCACGACGACACGCCGAAGCGCTTCGAGGCCTACGGCTGGCACGTGATTCCCCATGTGGACGGTCACGACGTGGATGCCGTGGACGCTGCGATCGCGCAGGCGAAGAAGTCGGACCGACCCACGCTCATCTGCTGCAAGACGGTGATCGGCAAGGGCGCGGCCACCAAGGCCGGCGGCCACGACGTGCACGGCGCGGCGCTGGGCGCAGACGAAATCGCGAAGACGCGCGAAGCGCTCGGCTGGAAGTGGGAGCCGTTCGTGATTCCGCAGGACATCTACGCGGCGTGGGATGCGAAGGAATCGGGCGCGCGTTTCGAATCGGCATGGAACGAAGCATTCGCGCAATACAAGGCGAAGTACCCGCAGGAAGCCGCGGAGTTCGAGCGCCGCAGCGCCGGCAAGCTGCCCGCCGACTGGGCGCAGAAGGCGCAGGCCATCATCGCGGGCGCCAACGAGCGCGCCGAAACGGTGGCAACGCGTAAAGCCTCGCAGCAAACCATCGAAGGCCTGGCTGCGGCGTTGCCGGAACTGCTTGGCGGCTCGGCCGACCTGACCGGTTCCAACCTCACGAACTGGAAGGCGTCGAAGCCCGTGCGCGCGCCGCGCGCCGGCGAAACGGCCATCCAGTGGGGCAACCACATCAACTACGGCGTGCGTGAATTCGGCATGAGCGCGGCCATCAACGGCATGACTCTGCACGGCGGCTACAGGCCGTTCGGCGGCACTTTCCTGACGTTCTCGGACTACAGCCGCAACGCGCTGCGCATGGCCGCGCTCATGAAGGTGCCGTCCATCTTCGTGTTCACGCACGACTCCATCGGCCTGGGTGAAGACGGTCCGACGCACCAGTCCATCGAGCATCTCTCGAGCCTGCGCCTGATTCCGAACCTCACGCTCTGGCGCCCCGCGGACACGGTCGAAACGGCGGTGGCCTGGACTCAGTCGATCGAGCATCACGGTCCGTCGTGTCTCGTCTTCAGCCGGCAGAACCTGCCGTTCTCGCCGCGCACCGACGCGCAGATCGCGAACATCGCGAAGGGCGGCTACGTGCTGCGCGACTGGGACGAAGAAGTGGTCGCGCGCAAGGTGATCCTGATCGCGACCGGCTCGGAAGTCGAACTCGCGCTGAAGGCCGTCGAACCGCTCGCGCGGGAAGGCATTGCCGCGCGCGTGGTGTCGATGCCGTCTACCAACGCATTCGACCGGCAGGACGCCGAGTACCGCGAGCGCGTGCTGCCCAAGGGCGTGCGCCGCGTCGCCATCGAAGCGGGCGTGACCGATTTCTGGCGCAAGTACGTGGGCCTCGAAGGCAGCGTGGTCGGTATCGACACGTTCGGCGAATCGGCGCCCGCAGGCGTGCTGTTCAAGTACTTTGGCTTCACCGTCGAGCACGTCGTGGACGCGGCGAAGGCTGCACTGGACTGATGCGCGCCGGTGTCCCGGCGGGCTGGCGCGACGTCGTGCCGCTCGGCGGGATCCGTCGATCAGCGGATACTAGAAGGTATTTTTTTTGCCATCCATCAGGAGATAAACCATGACGATTCGCGTTGCAATCAACGGCTATGGCCGGATCGGCCGCAACACGCTGCGTGCCTTCTATGAAAGCGGCAAGAAGCACGACATCCAGTTTGTCGCGATCAACGACCTCGGCGATGCCAAGACGAACGCGCACCTCACCCAGTACGACACGGCGCACGGCCGCTTCCCGGGTGAAGTCGGCGTGGATGGCGATTACCTCGTCGTGAACGGCGACCGCATCCGCGTGCTGGCCAACCGCAACCCGGCCGAGCTGCCGTGGGGCGAGCTGGGCGTCGACGTCGTGATGGAATGCACTGGCTTCTTCACCACGAAGGAAAAGGCGAGCGCGCACATCAAGGGCGGCGCGAAGAAGGTGATCATCTCCGCGCCGGGCGGCAAGGACGTGGACGCCACCATCGTCTACGGCGTGAACCACAACGCGCTGAAGGCCGAGCACACGGTGATCTCGAACGCATCGTGCACGACGAACTGCCTCGCGCCGCTCGTCAAGCCGCTGAACGACAAGATCGGCGTGGAAAACGGCCTGATGACCACGATTCACGCGTACACGAACGACCAGGTGCTGACCGACGTCTATCACGAAGACCTGCGTCGCGCGCGCTCGGCCACGCACAGCCAGATCCCGACGAAGACGGGCGCGGCTGCCGCTGTGGGCCTCGTGCTGCCGGAACTGAACGGCAAGCTGGACGGCTACGCGATTCGCGTCCCGACCATCAACGTGTCGATCGTCGACCTGTCGTTCATCGCGAAGCGCGACACCACGGTGGAAGAAGTCAACGCCATCATGAAGGAAGCCTCGGAAGGCGCGCTGAAGGGCATTCTGGGCTACAACGTCGCGCCGCTCGTCTCGGTCGACTTCAACCACAATCCGGCTTCGTCTACGTTCGACGCCACGCTCACGAAGGTGTCGGGCCGTCTCGTGAAGGTGTCGAGCTGGTACGACAACGAGTGGGGCTTCTCGAACCGCATGCTGGACACGGCGGTGGCGCTGGCTACCGCGAAGTAATTGCCGTCGTGCAGGCGGGCGCGCTTAGGCGCGTTCGCTTGCGGGCAGTGGTCCGGTGCAGGATGCGGACCACAAAACAAAGACGCCACGGAAGCGATGCTCTCCGTGGCGTCTTTGTTTTGGCGTGGCGCGTTCGTTCGTGCCGCTTCAGGCCGTGCGTTGCGGAGTCGGAAAGTACACCCCCGCGCGCTGCGCCGCATTCGCGATGTGGACCTCGATGGCGCGCCCCGTCGCTTCGCTGTTGCGCGCCTTGAGTGCGTCCACGATTTCGCGATGCTCGTGATACGTCGAGAGCAGCAGCTCGCGGCGGTAAAACGGCATCCGCTGGCTTTCCTTCATGATGTCGGCGCTGCTGCGCAGAATTGCTTCGATGGCGGCATTGCCGGCGAGGCTCACGATGCGCATGTGGAAATCGAAGTCCAGTTGTGCCGCTTCGTCCAGCTCGCCTGCGGCCAGCGCGCCATGCAGTGCGGCGACGTTTTCGTCGAACCACTCGACGTCGCTGTCCGTGATCGCGAGCGCCGCCATTCGCGCGACAAAGCCTTCCAGCGCGTAACGCATCTGATAGGTGTCCGGCAGCGACGACTGATCGGCGAAGCGCCAGGCCTGCGGGGTGCTCGCCTGTGCGTTCTCGACGTAGACGCCCTTGCCGGCCCGAATCTTCAACATGCCGAGCGCTTCGAGCCGCGAGAGCGCTTCGCGCAGCGACGCCCGGCTGATGGCGAGTTCCTCGGACAGTTGACGCTGCGCGGGCAGCAGGCTGCCCACCGGATAGGCGCCGCCTTCGATCCTTTCGCGGATGGTGGCGATGGCGGTGTCGGTAACGGTGTGCGGGACGTTCTTCATGATGCTCCGGCAGCGTGGTCTGACCGGCATTCTAAACCGATGTCGCCGATGCCGCGCCTGCCCACGAAACCGGGAACCAACCGACAGGGCGTCACATGAGTCCGGGGGTAAACCCCGTTTTTTGATTTCTTGACGCAACTATATCGGCTTCCTACTATCCGCCATAACAGTACTGGTCAGACCAGTATGAACTGTTGAATCCGGAACAGGAGGCCGCCGTGTCGAGGTTTTTCAATTCGCTGTTTGGGCGGGTAGTGATCGCCCTCGTCGTGGGCGTCGCCCTCGGCGCGCTGTATCCGCAGTTCGCCCAGTCGCTTCAGCCGCTGGGCGACGGCTTTCTCAAGCTCATCAAGATGGTGATCGGGCCCATCGTGTTCTGCGTCGTGGTGAGCGGCATGGCCCATGCCGGCGACTTGCGCAAGGTCGGCCGCGTCGGCATCAAGTCGGTCGTCTACTTCGAAATCATGACCACGATTGCGCTCATGATCGGCGCGGTGCTGGCCTGGGTGACGCGACCGGGCGCCGGCATGAACGTCGACGTGAAGACGCTCGATGCGACGGCGCTGACCACCTACGCGACGAACGCGAAGAGCCTGAAGGACACGGCCGGCTTTCTGCTGAAGATCATCCCCGACACGCCGTTCGACGCCTTCGCCAAAGGCGACGTGCTGCAGATTCTCGTGTTCTCCGTGCTGTTCGGGGCGGCGCTCTCGCTGCTCGGCGAAAAGGGGCGGCGCGTGGGCACCCTGATCGACGACATCGCCCAGGTGTTATTCCGCGTGATGAGCTTCATCATCAAGCTCGCGCCGCTCGGTGTGCTGGGCGCCATTGCATTCACCACCGGCAAGTACGGGGTGGGATCGCTCAAGCAACTGGGCCTGCTCGTGATGGTGTTCTACGCGAGCTGTTTCGCGTTCGTGGTGGTCGTGCTCGGCGTGGTGATGCGGCTCGCGGGTTTCAGCGTGTTCAAGCTGATCCGCTATCTGCGCGAGGAACTCTCGATCGTGCTCGGCACCGCGTCCTCCGACGCCGTGCTGCCCCAGGTCATGCGCAAACTGGAATGGATGGGCGTGAAGGACTCGACGGTCGGCCTCGTCATTCCCACGGGCTATTCGTTCAACCTGGACGGCTTTTCGATCTATCTGACGCTTGCCGTGCTGTTCATCGCACAGGCCACCAATACACCGCTGTCGCTGCACGACCTGATCGTGGTGCTGCTGGTGTCGCTCGTCACGTCGAAGGGCGCGCACGGTATTCCGGGCTCCGCGATCGTGATTCTCGCCGCGACGCTTTCCGCCATTCCGGCCATTCCGGTGCTCGGGCTCGTGCTGATCCTGCCGGTCGACTGGTTTGTCGGCATTGCCCGCGCGGTCACGAACCTGATCGGCAACTGCGTGGCCACGGTGGTGGTGGCCGTGTGGGAGAACGACATCGACAAGGCCCGCGCGCGCCGCGTGCTCGATTTCGACCCGACGCTGCGCTTCGGCGCGGCCGACGCGCAAGCCCTGCCGGCCGGCGTACCCGCAACCGCACAAGCGGCTGCCGGCGACGAGCTTCGTGCGGTCTGATCGCGTTCTGAACATCGCGACGGATGGCTGCGAACCGGGTGTTGCCAATGCAATGGAGCAATCGAGCGCCGTCCGTCGTGAGCGCGTCATGACTTCATCCTGATTCCCCATCGGCCGGCTCGCACCTGATGCGAGCCGGCCGCGAGCGCCCCTCATGCACAGTGGGCCCGCAAGCGCGGCTTCCCGTTCTTCCTCTTCCTCTTCGACCTGAAAACATGGCTACTCCGATCCTCGATCCGAACGCGCCCGCCTTCACGCGCCGCTACATGAATCTGGCCGACCCGCGTCTGGGCGCAAAGGCGCTCGTCGCCAGCGACGAGTTTTTCGCGCCGAAGGAGCGCATGCTCGATCCGCTGCCCGCGGTGTTCATTCCGGGCAAGTACGACGACCACGGCAAGTGGATGGACGGCTGGGAGACGCGCCGCAAGCGCACCGCGGGCCACGACTGGTGCATCGTGAAGCTGGCGCGGCCGGGCGTCGTGCATGGCGTCGATCTGGATACGAGCCACTTCACGGGCAATTTCCCGCCGGCCGCTTCGCTTGAAGCGTGTTATGCCGAAGGCGACCTGCCGCCCGACGACATCGAATGGCATCCGCTCGTGCCTGCCACGACGTTGCAAGGTAATCAGCACCACTACGTGACGGTGCTGCCCACCGCGCCGTGCACGCATATTCGCGTGAACCTTTATCCCGATGGCGGCCTCGCGCGGTTGCGTGTCTACGGACAGCCGCAGCGCGACTGGACGCACGTGGAAGCGGGTGCGTTGGTCGATCTGGCCGCCGTCGAAAACGGCGCCTGGCTGGTGACGGCCAACAACCAGCATTTCGGCGCCGCCTCGCAGATGCTGATGCCGGGCCGCGGCGTGAACATGGGCGACGGCTGGGAGACGCGTCGCCGTCGCGAGCCCGGCAACGACTGGGCGATCGTCGCGCTGGCGCGTCCGGGCGTGATCCGCAAGATCGAAGTGGACACGGCGCACTTCAAGGGCAATTTCCCCGACCGCTGCTCGCTGCAAGCTGCACACGTGGTGGGCGGGACGGACGAATCGCTCGTCACGCAGGCCATGTTCTGGCCCGTGCTGCTGCCCGAAATGTCGCTGCAAATGGACCACGTGCATACCTTCGAGGCCGCGCAGCTGGCGTCGCTCGGCGTGGTCACGCACGTGCGCTTCAACATCTATCCGGACGGCGGCGTATCGAGACTGCGCCTGTGGGGCGAGCTCGCATGAGTACGTCTGCGATCGCGAAGAACGTGCTGTGCGTCGAACCGCTGGCGCGCGAAACGTTCGCACCGTTCGGCGACGTGATCGAACTTGCCGGCGCGCGGCATTTTCCGATCAACGGCGGCACCACCGAGCGTTATCACGACCTCGCGACGCTCGACGTGTGCGCCGACGGCGGCCGTCCGCTCGTCAACGTGTTTCGCGCGCAGCCGCGCGCGCTACCGTTCGAGATTGCGCTGATGGAGCGGCATCCGCGCGGCAGTCAGGCGTTTCTGCCGCTCGCTTGCGCGCGCTATGCCGTGGTGGTGGCGCCTGCGGGCGAGTTCGACGCCTCGCGCATGCGTGCCTTCGTGAGCAACGGCTGGCAGGGCGTCAACTACGCGAGGGGTGTCTGGCACCATCCGCTGATCGCGCTCGATCACGTGAGCGATTTCGTGGTGATCGATCGCGGCGGGGAAGGGCCGAATTGCGACGAGATCGCGCTCGAGCATTCCTGGCAGCTCGTTTTGTCGGAGCGGCCAGGCGAGGTAGAGAGGTAGCGGGAAGTTGGCGAGGGTGGGGAAAGGCGCGTTGCCGACGCTGCGTTGGAGCCTGCCTCAGGCCGCGGCGTCAGCGGCCCGCTGCATCAATGCTTGCGATGCGGGCAGTTTTCTTTCGTGCACGCGCCGTACAGCGCGAGGGCATGCTCCTGTAGCTTGAAACCGCGCTCGGCCGCAATGGCCTGCTGGCGCTTTTCGATTTCGGCGTCGAAAAATTCTTCCACGCGCCCGCAATCGAGACACACCAGATGGTCGTGGTGCGACCCTTCGTTCAGCTCAAAAATCGCCTTGCCCGATTCGAAGTTGCTGCGTGTGAGAAGACCCGCCTGCTCGAATTGCGTCAGCACGCGATAGACCGTGGCGAGCCCGATGTCCAGTTCCTCGTGCAGCAGGTTGCGATAGACGTCTTCGGCCGTGAGGTGACGCACCGGACTTTGCTGAAATATCTCCAGGATCTTGAGGCGCGGCAGGGTCGCCTTGAGCCCGATGTTCTTGAGATCGGTTGGATTGGTCATGACGATGAGTCCCTGGAGTACAATGCAGGGTTCTAATGGTAATGGGTTTTTGCCGTTCCGGTCATCTATCGACAGAATACGCGCGGCTTCACGCCTGAAAGGGCAGCCCGCACGGTGAGGGACATGATTCCAGAATTTCAATTGATCAACCGGGGCAGCCGTTCGGCGCGCACCATGACGGGCGTCCTTATCGCGGCAGCATGCGTGGTTCTGGCCGGATGTTCGACCTACGACAGCCTGACTCAGCGTATCGCCCAGCGCATTACGCCGTATCGCATCACCGTCGTGCAGGGCAACTTCGTCTCGAAAGAGGCGGCCGCGCAGATGCGGGTAGGCATGTCCCGCGCCGAAGTGAAGCAGCTGCTCGGCACGCCGCTCCTCACGGACATGTTCCACGACGACCGGTGGGACTACATCTTCTACTTCAAGCGCGGCTCGACCTCCGTCGTGCAGCAGCGTGACTTCATCGTGAACTTCGCGGGCGACCGCGTGGCGAGCTGGTCGGGCGGCGACGATCTGCCGTCCAACCTGGAACTGCTTGCCGAGATCGATGGCGACAAGAGCGGCAAGAAGGCGAAGCCCGTAGCCGCTGCGCCGGCGAGTGCGGCAAGCGCTGCGCCGGCCGCTGCGGCCGCGCCGGCAAGTGCGCCGTATGCGCCCACGGTGCCGGACACGGCGGGTCAGCCCGGCGTTGCGGCGGATGCCGCCGCGCTGCCGCAGACCGATCCGAACGCGCAGGCCGCCCAGGCCGCGAACCGCGCGACCAACGCGGTGCAGACGCCGTCAGCCAGCGGATCGTCGGCACGGGCCAACGCGCCGCGCAGCGGTGTGGGGGTGCCGTCCAGCGTCGATACCACGCCGCAGCAGCAGATCCAGTTGCGTCGCAAGCCGGCGCCGGCCCCTACGGCGCCGGAGTCGAACCCGGTTGGACCCACGGGCACGCAGGACAATAGCAGCACGGCGCCGACGCACAACGCGCCGCTCACGTCTTCGCCGACGTCTTCAAATGGGCAGGGAGCGGGCGGCTGACCTGACGGTCCGCCATACGAGCGGGCCGCGCGCAGCGCGGTCCCGCCGTGATTTCCGCCTACCCTCCGACTTGCTGGAAAGCTCATGAAAATCGCCATCGCCGGTGCATCGGGCCGAATGGGCCGCATGCTGATCGAAACCGTCCTCAACGATCCCGATGCGACGCTTGCCGGCGCGCTGGACCGCGCGGATTCTCCCCAGCTCGGTCAGGACGCGGCGGCGTTTCTCGGCAAGACGAGCGGCGTGCCGCTCACGAGCGATATCGACGAGGTTTTCGCAAAAGCCGACTACCTGATCGACTTCACGCGGCCCGAAGGCACGATGACGTACATCGATGCCGCGTTGCGTCACAACGTGAAGCTCGTGATCGGCACCACGGGCTTCGAGCCCGAGCAGAAGTCCCACGTGCAGGCTGCGGCGGAAAAGGTCGGCATCGTGTTTGCCGGCAACATGAGCGTGGGCGTGAACGTCACGCTCAAACTGCTCGAATTCGCGGCGCGCTACTTCGCGACCGGTTACGACATCGAGATCATCGAAGCGCATCACCGTCACAAGGTGGATGCGCCGTCCGGCACGGCGCTCATGATGGGCGAGGCGATTGCCGGCGCGCTGGGCCGCAATCTGGACGACTGCGCCGTGTATGGCCGTCACGGCGTGACAGGCGAGCGCGATCCGTCCACCATCGGCTTTTCGGCCATTCGCGGCGGCGACATCGTGGGCGACCATACGGTGCTCTTCGCGGGCATCGGCGAGCGTATCGAGATTACGCACAAGTCCGCGAGCCGCCAGTCTTATGCGCAAGGTGCGATGCGCGCCGTGCGCTTCCTCGAAGGCCACGCCACCGGCCTTTACGACATGCAGGACGTGCTCGGCCTGCGCTGAGCGCGCCGTCCCCTATCCCGCGCCGTGCGCAGCGCGGCAACGGCCACCGGCGTAGCGAGGTCCCATGGCAGCAAGCACCGGTATCCTTCACTACCTCCAGACGAGTGACGCGATCACGCACGCGGTGGCCTGGGTGCTGCTCGCGATGTCGATGGCGAGCTGGTGCTTCCTGCTCGTCAAAACCTGGATGCTCGTGCGCGCGAAAACCCAGGGGCCGCGCGCCCTCGCGCAGTTCTGGCAGGCGAAGACGCTTGCCGAAGGCGTAGACGCGGTGCGCCGCGCCGACCGCGAACGTATCTTCCTGCCGCTCGCGCAGGCGGCACAGCAGGCTGCCGAAGCGGACCTCCCCGGCGCGCTGCTCGCCCGTGTGGACAGAAGCGAACGCGTGCTTCGCGCGTTGCGTCAGGCGCTCAATACCTCTCAGCGTCGGCTCGAATTCGGCCAGGTGCTGCTCGCTTCGGTGGGCAGTACGGCGCCGTTCGTTGGCCTGCTCGGAACCGTCTGGGGCATCTATCACGCGCTGGGCAGCATCGCGTCGAGCGGCCAGGCCGCGATTGAAAACGTGGCGGGCCCCGTGGGCGAAGCGCTCATCATGACGGCGTTTGGCCTTGTGGTCGCGATTCCGGCGGTGCTCGCGTACAACATACTGGGCCGCCTCGCGCGCCAGCTTTCCGAAGACCTGGACGGCTTCGCACACGACCTCCACGCGTACGTCTGCGGACCCGATGCCCATGACGCCCCGGCGCCGCCGCGCGAACCGCAACGCGACGCGAGCGGGCGTCGGGTGTCCGCAGGCTGAGACACGAGGAGCGCGGCATGGCATTCGGCGGACTCGACAAGCACCAGAATTCCGCGCCGATGGCGGACATCAACATGACGCCGCTCATCGACGTGATGCTGGTGCTGCTCGTCATCTTCATCATTACGGCGCCGCTGCTCACGCACGCCATCCGGCTCGATCTGCCCAAAGTCGCGGCCGCGCCGGCACGACCCACGCCCGAAACCATCACGCTTTCCATCGACGCCGCGGGCAAGATTTACTGGAACGCCAGGCCCGTCAGCGCTGACCAGATGCGCGCGCAGTTCGCCGAAGCCGGCCGGCGCGCCGAGCAGCCCGAGATCCAGCTGCGGGCCGCACGCGCCACGCGCTACGAAGTGATTGCGCAGGTGATGGGCGCGGCCCAAGAGGCGGGGCTCGAACGCATCGGCTTCGTGACCGAGCCACCGCAAGGCCAGGGCGGCGGCTCTCCGGACGTTGCGACACCTGCGCCGGCTGCACCCGCGCCGGCTCCTGCGGCTGCCGCGACCAAACCGTAGCCGGTCTAGACGGGTAACCAGTTGGCCGAACAGCCGGTTCTCGAACCCACGCCGCTTCTCAGGCCGCGTCTCAGACCGCGTCTCAGGCCGCTTCGTAGACCACTGCGCAAACCGCTTCCAGCCGCAAAACCCCGCGCTCGCGCGGAAGGCGTCCCGTTGCGGACGGTATAATCGTCGTTTCCCGCGAAAAGTCTGCGGGTCTCGCCGAACGGCGGCGAGCGCGACATCAACAAGGCAAACGCACCCGGCCCGGTGCGCTGCACCGAACCTGGCGAAATCCCATCCACACCATGCACGAAAAATACGTTCCTTCCGACGTCGAGTCCACCGCACAGGGCGAATGGCGCGCGAGCGACGCATACCGGTCCACCGAACGCACCGACCGGCCCAAGTTCTATTGCGTCTCGATGCTGCCGTACCCTTCGGGCAAGCTGCACATGGGCCATGTGCGCAACTACACGATCAACGACGTGATGTACCGCTATCTGCGGATGAACGGCTACAACGTGCTGATGCCGATGGGCTGGGACGCGTTCGGCATGCCCGCCGAAAATGCCGCGATGGCCAACGGTGTGCCGCCCGCGAAGTGGACGTACGACAACATCGCGTACATGAAGGGGCAGATGCAGTCGATGGGCCTCGCGATCGACTGGTCGCGCGAAGTGGCCACCTGCAAGCCCGACTACTACAAGTGGAACCAGTGGCTGTTCCTCAAGATGCTCGAAAAGGGCGTCGTCTACAAAAAGACCGGCACCGTGAACTGGGACCCGGTCGACCAGACCGTGCTCGCCAACGAACAGGTGATCGACGGGCGCGGCTGGCGCTCGGGCGCGCTCGTCGAGAAGCGCGAAATCCCGATGTACTACATGCGCATCACGCAGTACGCCGACGAACTGCTCAACGACCTGGAGGGCCTCGGCTGGCCCGAACGCGTGAAGGTCATGCAGCAGAACTGGATCGGCAAGAGCTACGGCGTGAACTTCGGCTTCCCGTATGAACTCGACGGCGAGCAGAAACTGCTGCGTGTGTTCACCACGCGCGCCGACACGATCATGGGCGTCACGTTCTGCGCGATCGCCGCGGAGCATCCGCTCGCGACGCATCTTGCCGAGGGCCGGCCGGACCTGCAGGCATTCATCGAAGAATGCAAGCACGGCGGCGTCGCGGAAGCCGACATGGCCACGATGGAAAAGAAGGGCCTGGCCACGGGCTTCTTCGTCACGCATCCGCTCACGGGCCAGCAGGTCGAGGTCTGGATCGGCAACTACGTGCTGATGAGCTACGGCGAAGGTGCCGTGATGGGCGTGCCCGCGCACGACGAACGCGACTTCGCGTTCGCGAAGAAATACGGTCTGCCCATCAAGCAGGTGGTCGACGTGCCGGGCAAGACGTACTCCACCGACGCCTGGCAGGAGTGGTACGGCGACAAGGAAGCGGGCGTGTGTGTTGCGAGCGGCAAGTACGACGGCCTCAAGCACGAAGACGCCGTGAAGGCGATCGCCGCCGACCTGAAGGCGCTCGGCGTGGGCGACCGTCAGGTGACCTGGCGCCTGCGCGACTGGGGCATCTCGCGCCAGCGCTACTGGGGCACGCCGATCCCCATCATCCATTGCCCGAGCTGCGGCGACGTGCCGGTGCCCGAGCAGGACCTGCCCGTTGTGCTGCCCGAAGACCTCGTGCCGGACGGCACGGGCAACCCGCTCGCGAAGTCCGAGGCGTTTCTGAATTGCACGTGTCCGAGGTGCGGCGCAGCCGCGAAGCGCGAAACCGACACGATGGACACCTTCGTGGATTCGTCCTGGTACTTCTCGCGCTATCCGGCCTCGGACGCGACCACGATGGTCGACGAACGCACCGACTACTGGATGCCGATGGATCAGTACATCGGCGGCATCGAGCACGCCATCCTGCACCTGCTGTACTCGCGCTTCTGGGCGAAGGTGATGCGCGACATGGGTCTCGTGAAGTTCGGCGAGCCCGCGAAGAACCTGCTCACGCAGGGCATGGTGCTCAACGAAACGTATTACCGCGAGAACGACGCGGGCAAGAAGACCTGGTACAACCCGGCCGAAGTGGCGGTCACGCACGACGACAAGGGCCGCCCCGTGGGCGCCACGCTGAATGCGGACGGCAATCCTGTCGTGCTGGGCGGCGTGGAAAAGATGTCGAAGTCGAAGAACAATGGCGTCGACCCGCAGCTCCTGATCGACCAGTACGGCGCCGATACCGCGCGTCTCTTCACGATGTTCGCCGCGCCGCCGGAGCAGCAGCTCGAATGGTCGGGCGCAGGCGTGGAAGGCGCAAGCCGCTTCCTGCGCCGCGTGTGGGGCTTCGGTTACGCGAACGCGGAAGTGCTGCGTGCGCAGACCGCGCTCGATGCCGCGCAACTCGCCGAAACCGACAAGGTGCTGCGCCGCGAGATTCACGGCGTGCTCAAGCAGGCCGACTTCGACTATCAGCGTCTGCAGTACAACACGGTGGTGTCGGCGGCCATGAAAATGCTGAACGCGCTGGAAGGTGCGAAGGGCGCGCAGCCCGCCGTGCTGCGCGAAACGTTCGGCGTCCTGCTGCGCGTGCTGTACCCGGTCGTGCCGCACGTCACGTACCGGCTGTGGCAGGAACTCGGCTATGCCGCCGAATTCGGCACGCTGCTGGATGCGTCGTGGCCGAAGGTCGACGAAAAGGCGCTCGAGCAGGCCGAGATCGAACTCGTGCTGCAGGTGAACGGCAAGGTGCGCGGCGCGCTGACCGTGGCGAAGGATGCGGCGCGCGAAGCGATCGAGCAGGCGGCGTTGGCCCACGAAATGTTTGCGAAGTTCGGCGAGGGTAAGCCCGCGAAGAAGGTCGTGATCGTGCCCGGCCGCCTCGTCAACATCGTGGTGTAAGCATGCGGCGTCTTGCGCCCTGGTCCGTTCTGAAGGGCGCCAGACGCGAGCGATCGTTTTCGGTCCAGACGGTGTGTCCGGCCAGTCGAACAGACCGCCGCTTCGAACCGTCGTGAACCTCGGGAGCCCAAGTGATTCGTAGATCGTTTCTGACGCTGGCATGTGGCGCGCTGATGTTGTCCGCCTGCGGTTTCCAGCTGCGCGGCCAGCAGAACTACGCGTTCAAGCGCCTCGCGATCGTCGGCGCGCCGGCGCCCGTGGCGGCACGCCTCACGCGCATGGTGGAAGGCGGCAGCGACACCGTCGTCGTCAATTCGCCCGCGAACGCGGATGCCGTGCTGCGCGTATCGGAGGCGCGCGGCATCAGCACGCTGACGCTGAGCACGCTCGGCGTAGTGGAGGAGTATCAGCTCAACTACTCGTTGAACTACACGCTCGTCGGCGCGGACGGCACGATGCTGATCAACCCGAGCGTCATCGCGCTGAACCGCGCCATGACCTACAGCACCCAGTACTCGCTCGCGAAGGGCCAGGAGGCGGACATCCTGTACGCCGACATGCAGAACGACGCGGTCGACCAGCTCACGCGCCGGCTCGGCGTCGTGCACACGCTGCACCCGGCGCCCGGCCAGGAAGTGCCGAGCGTCGCGCCGCGCGCGCCGCTGCCGCCGCCGCCGCTGTGACCTGACTCATCAGCGCAACGCACCCGCGCCATGCAACTGCGACTCGACGCACTCGAAGCACACCTTGGTAAAGGCCTCGCCGGCCTTTACGTCGTCTATGGCGACGAGCATCTGCTCGCGCAGGAAGCGTGCGACCGCATCCGCGCCGCGGCGCGCGCGGCCGGCTTCACGGACCGCAACGTCTTCACCGTCGAGCGTGGTTTCGACTGGAGCACGCTGCTGGGCGCGAGCCAGTCGATGTCGCTGTTCGGCGACCGCCAGCTCGTGGAGCTGCGCATTCCGTCCGGCAAGCCAGGCAAGGAAGGTGCTGAAGCGCTGAAGACGCTGGCCGCGGGCGCGAGCCCCGACGTGCTGACGCTCGTCACGCTGCCGCGGCTCGACGCGGCCACGCAGAAGTCGGCGTGGTTCACGGCGCTGGCCGACGCAGGCGTCGCGCTGAAGATCGATCCGGTCGAGCGCGCGCAGCTGCCGAACTGGGTGGGCCAGCGGCTCTCGCAGCAGGGGCAGCGCGTGGCGCCGGGCGAAGAGGGCCGGCGCGCGCTGCAATTCATCGCCGAACGCGTGGAGGGCAACCTGCTCGCCGCGCATCAGGAAATCCAGAAGCTCGGGCTGCTGTATCCGGCCGGCGTGCTCTCCTTCGAGCAGATTCACGACGCCGTGCTGAACGTGGCGCGCTACGACGTCTTCAAGCTCAACGAGGCGATGCTCGCGGGCGACGTCGGCCGGCTGGCGCGCATGCTGGACGGTCTGCGCGGCGAAGGCGAGGCGGCCGTGCTCGTACTGTGGGCCGTGGTAGAGGAATTGCGCACGCTGCTGCGCGTCAAGCGCGGCGTGGCGGCCGGCAAGCCGCTCGCCATGCTGCTGCGTGAGAACCGCGTCTGGGGGCCGCGCGAGCGGCTCGTCGGACCGGCGCTGTCGCGCATCACGGAGCCTGCGCTGGAGCGTGCGCTTGCCATTGCGGCGCGGCTCGATCGCCAGGTGAAGGGGCTTGCCGCGAACGCGCGAGGCGAGCGGCGCGACCTGCTGCCGCCCGATGCGTGGGACGGGCTCTTCGAACTCGCCATGACGGTTGCGGCGCCGTCGCCCGCGCAGACGAACGCAGCGTCGGGCAGGCCGGCTGCGCCGGCAGGGCGCGCGTCCGGAGGGCGGCCGGCTGGACCGGCCGCGCCAGCAGCGCCAGCGCCATCGAGGCCAATCCGCGGCCGGCCAGTCTGAATGCCGACGCCGCGCGCAAAGGCGAAACGGCGCGGCGCACGACAGACTGCACGACAGGGCGCGAGAGACAAGGCAAGACACGAGCGTCCACCGCAGCGGCCCTTTCAAGCTTCACGGCAAACCTTGGCCGCGAGCAAACGGGGTCGGCAGGACTTACAATCCTGAGACTCCGTGCAAGCAGATACGACATCACGCGCAACGCGCCGCCGGAACGGACCTCGCGAACGCGCAGCATCACGACACATCACCATGGACATCGACCAGTACATGACCGACCTCGGTCGCCGCGCCCGCCAGGCTTCGCGCGCAATGGCGCGAGCGTCGACGGCCGCGAAGAACGCCGCGCTCGAAGCGGTGGCACGCGCCATCGAGCGCGACGCCGCGGCGCTCAAGGCGGCCAACGCGCGTGACCTCGCGAAGGCGCGCGAGAAAGGGCACGACGCCGCATTCATCGACCGGCTCACGCTGTCCGACAAGGCGCTTGCCACGATGGTGGAGGGGCTGCGTCAGGTGGCCGCGCTCGCGGACCCGATCGGTGAAATCTCGAATCTCAAGTACCGTCCGAGCGGCATTCAGGTGGGGCAGATGCGCGTGCCGCTGGGCGTGATCGGCATCGTCTACGAGTCGCGGCCGAACGTGACCATCGATGCCGCCGCGCTGTGCCTGAAGTCGGGTAACGCGACGATTCTGCGCGGCGGCTCCGAAGCGCTCGAATGCAACACTGCGCTCGCGAAACTGATTGCCGAAGGTCTGCGCGCCGCGGGCCTGCCGCAGGACGCCGTGCAGGTGGTGGAAACGGCCGACCGGGCCGCGGTGGGCAAGCTGATCACGATGACCGAATACGTGGACGTGATCGTGCCGCGCGGCGGCAAGAGCCTGATCGAACGCCTGATGGCCGAAGCCCGCGTGCCGATGATCAAGCACCTGGACGGCATCTGCCACGTCTACGTCGACGACCGGGCCGACATCGCGAAGGCGCTCACCGTCTGCGACAACGCGAAGACGCATCGCTACGGCACCTGCAACACGATGGAAACGCTGCTCGTCGCGCGCGGCATCGCAGCCGAGATTCTGCCGCCGCTCGGCAAGCTCTATCGCGACAAGCAAGTCGAGCTGCGCGTCGATCCGGCGGCCCGCGCGGTGCTGGCGGCAGCGGGCGTGGGCCCGCTCATCGATGCAACCGAGGCGGACTGGAGCACCGAGTACCTCGCGCCCGTGCTCGCGATCAAGGTGGTGGACAGCCTCGACGCCGCCATCGAGCACATCAACACCTATGGCTCGGCCCACACGGACGCCATCGTCACCGAAGACCACGACCGCGCCATGCGCTTTTTGCGCGAAGTCGATTCGGCGAGCGTGATGCTCAACGCCTCAACGCGCTTTGCCGACGGCTTCGAATTCGGCCTGGGTGCCGAGATCGGCATCTCGAACGACAAGCTGCACGCACGTGGCCCGGTTGGGCTGGAAGGGCTTACGTCGCTCAAGTACGTGGTGTTCGGGCACGGGGAAGGGCGGCAGTAGTTCTTAATCAAAAGGTTTGCCGATGCTGACTAAGCTGAGGGTGAAAGGATTCAAGAGCCTGGATGATGTGACCGTCTATTTTGGTCCGTTCACGTGCGTCGCGGGTGCAAATGGTGCAGGGAAGTCAAACCTGTTCGACGCCATCGTTTTTCTTCGCGATCTGGCGGATATGCCTATCATCGCAGCGGCTAATCGAGTACGAGACCGCGATGGCAAACGATTCGGATCTGTCGGGTCAATCTTTACCCGCTATCGGGAAGGCAGTGCGGAAACCATGGAGTTGGAGGCCGAGTTTCTCGTTCCCAATTCCGTTACGGACGACTTTGGACGACAAGGCGAGCCGAAGGTGACTCATCTGCGCTATCGCATCGTTCTCAGGTATGTGTTCGATGAGCGGTCCGGTAGCGAGCGCATTGTGCTGCTTGATGAGTCTCTAAAATACATTCCCAAGCGCGACTTTCGCCGCGGCCTGTTTCCGCATGGAGACGCATTCTGGGAAACAGTAAAGGGCGGGACAAAGACGTCCGATTTCATCTCAACTGATACGAGCGAATCGGACGGGCGGCCGATTGTTAACATTCACCAGGATACGGGCGGTGGTCGGCCGGAACGTATTCCTGCCTACGGCATGGAGCGGACGGCTCTCAGCGGCATTAATACCATCGACAGGCCAACAGCACTTGCTGCGCGTCGTGAAATGCGCTCATGGGCCTTACTGCAACTTGAACCGTCTGCGCTGAGGCAGCCGGACGACTTTTCTACGCCAACGGACATTCATGTCGCCCCGTCAGGAGCGCATATGCCTGCTACCTTAAAGAATCTCGGAAAGGATGCGGAGGTTGCCAATCGGCTCGCAGAATTGATTCCGGACGTAGCAGAACTGTCGGTCGAAGTGGACGAGAAGCGAGAGCTAAAAACTCTCTTCCTGACCAATCGCGACCGTATCAAATATCCTGCAAAGGCTCTGTCGGACGGCACGCTGCGATTTCTAGCGCTTGCTATCATTCATGCAGATCCGCAAGCTGGCGGGCTCATTTGTCTGGAAGAACCTGAAAATGGCATTCACCCCTCTCGGGTTCGGGCAATGACGAATCTGCTTCGAGATATGGCGGTCGATCCTTCCCAGGCAATAAGCGAAATCAACCCGTTGCGCCAGGTCATCATCAATACCCATTCGCCCCTCGTTGTCCAGGAGCTCAATGCAGAGGACCTTATTGTCTGCCAGCAGTATCGCTTTAAAGGAGCGGCATTTAGCATGTTTGGTTTTCTGGCAAAAACTTGGCGAGTTGCACTTCAGCCGGAGCAGAAGCCCACGTCCCTAAGTGCGCTGCTTGCATATCTCAATGCGGACGAGGCGGCCGGCGAGCAATCAAACACCGTGGGCCAACTGCTGCGGGAGCAGTTGGTACTCTTTAATTAACAGGCAGGGATTCTGGTGCGTCTTGTTCGATACACGCTTCTCGCAGATGGACGTTCAGACTCGGGTTTGCTGCCTATTATTCAGTGGGTCATTGAAACCAATTTCACCGACATCGCGACGCAGCCCGCATTTGCAATGGAGGGCATTCCGAATCCATCGCAAGGCTTGCGCCGGCGTGTTGACGCTGCTTTGGCGTTGTACGCGTGCGATGTGCTGTTCGTGCATCGGGACGCCGAACGTGAGCCTTACGATGTGCGAAGAAGGGAACTGGAGAGTCAGCTCGGAAGTACGGCTACAACTTGGGTTCCTGTTATCCCCGTGCGAATGACAGAAGCATGGTTGCTCGGCGACGAAGCTGCGATACGCCGCGCAGCGGATAACCCGCGCGGACGCGTCCCCTTGCAGATTCCGCCGCACGCGAGGTGGGAAGCTTTGCCCGATCCGAAAGAAGTTTTGTTCGACTTGTTGCGCACCGCGGCAGACCGTCCTGCACGAAGGCCGATAGACGAGCGTCGATGCAGGTCGCGAGTAGCAGACTTGACGGATGGTTTTGAACACTTGAGAAATCTGGACTCATTTCGCCGCTTTGAAGCGGATGTCATCAAGACGTTCGCCACGATATAAGGACCACCAATGCTCTGGGTGAAGACGTTTCACATCGTTCTGATTGCTTCCTGGTTTGCCGGCCTGTTCTATTTGCCGCGCATCTTCGTCAATCTGGCGATGGAGACCGAGCCCGCTGCCGTGAAGCGGCTGCTCATCATGGCGCGCAAGCTGTATCGCTTCATGACGATGATCGCCGTTCCGGCGCTGCTGTGCGGCCTGTGGTTGTGGCTCGTGGTGGGAATTGGCCGCGGCCAGGGCTGGATTCACGCGAAGATGGGCGTGGTGGTGCTGCTCGTCGCGTATCACGTCTGGTGCGGGCGGCTGCTGGCCACCTTCGAGCGCGGCGAGAACCGCCGCTCGCACAAGTGGTATCGCATGTTCAACGAGCTGCCGGTGCTCGGCATGCTCGCCGCCGTCGCGCTCGTCGTCATCAAGCCGTTCTAGTTCCCAGGCCGGAGCCGGGGCCCCAGCGCCTACGGCTCCAGTGGGTCGATGCGTCGACCCACGATCAGATCTTTCGCCTTCCTCAGCTTTTCCGCGAGCGCCGGTCCGCGCTGCAGCGCCACGCCTACGGCGAGAATGTCGCCGATCGCGAGGTGCGAGGTGCGCGAAGTCATCGGCGAAAAGATGTCCGTGTCTTCGTCGACGTTGGCGTGCAGGCCGACGGTCGCGATGCGTGCGAGCGGCGAATTGCCGTGCGTGATCGCGATCACCTTCGCGCCGCCCGCGAGCGCGGCTTTCGCGGCGTCTACGATGTCGCGCGTGCGTCCCGTGTTCGAGATGGCCACCACCACGTCGCCGTCGCTGAGCAGCGCGGCCGACATCAGGAACGTGTGCGGGTCCGAATAGGCGACGCTCGGCATGCCGAGCCGGAAGAACTTGTGCTGCATGTCCTGCGCGGCGATGCCCGAGCCGCCCGCCCCGTAGAACTCGATGCGCCGCGCGGCGGCGAGCAGCGCGATGGCGGCGGCCACCGCATCCGATGAAAGCGTGTTGCGCACCTGGATCAGCGCGCCGATGGTGCGGTCGAGCACCTTGGCCGCGACGCCCGGCACCGGCTCGTCAGGCCGCACGTCCCGATAGACGGCGGGCACGCCGGCTGCGACGCCCTGCGCGAGCCGGATCTTGAATTCCCGAAACCCCGAAAAACCGAGCGCCCGGCAAAAGCGCGCGATGGTGGGCTGGCTCACGCCGGCGCGGTCGGCGACCTCGGTCATCGAGAGATCGAGCACTTCGCGCGGCGATTCCAGCACGTAGTCGGCCAGCTTGCGCTCGGATGGCCGCAACTGGTCGCGCATGGCTTCCACCTGGGAAAGCATCATCGAAAAACTCGCACTATGCTGAAAGATCCGGGGACTATAGCGGATTGAATGATTGTACAAAAACTACATGATCGGCGTAGGTGTATTCCCCAGGTTGCAGCCAATTTGCCTTGAGGGATCGTGGGTATTGGGGGTTGCGGTGAGTGGGCAAGCAGACGTGTGTCTGAAAAAGTGCATTGATAGCTTGTAGTTTTTCTACTAACATCTTCGGGCGCGGCCCTCCGCGCCGGTGGCCGCGCAGCGTCAGCGCCACGTCCATGTCAGAGACGAAGGAGATTCGATGGCTTCCCCGCATGCCCAGTTGATGAAGGTCACGCGCCGCGTGATCGAGCGCAGCAAGCCCACGCGCGAGTCGTATCTCGCGCGGATCGAGGCAGCGCAAGGACGCTTTCCGGCCCGCGGCGCGCTCTCATGCGCGAACCTGGCTCACGGATTCGCCGGCATGGAAGGCAACGACAAGTTCGAGATCAAGGCCCTGCGCACGCCCAACATCGGCATCGTTTCGGCCTACAACGAGATGCTCTCGGCGCACGCGCCGTATCGCGACTACCCCGAAGTCATCAAGAGGGCCGCACGCGAGAATGGCGGCGTGGCGCAGTTTGCGGGCGGCGTGCCGGCGATGTGCGACGGTGTCACGCAGGGCAACGCGGGCATGGAGCTGTCGCTCTTCTCGCGCGAAGTGATCGCCATGAGCACGGCGGTCGCGCTCACGCACAACATGTTCGACGCGGCGCTGTGCCTCGGCATCTGCGACAAGATCGTGCCGGGCCTCATGATCGGCGCGCTGCAGTTCGGCCACCTGCCCACCATTTTCGTGCCCGCCGGGCCGATGACGAGCGGCCTCTCCAACGACGAAAAAGCGAAGATCCGCCAGCTCTACGCCACGGGCCAGGTGGGCCGCGACGCGCTGCTCGAATCCGAGGCCGCGGCCTATCACGGGCATGGCACGTGTACCTTCTACGGCACCGCGAACAGCAACCAGATGCTCATGGAAGTGATGGGCATGCATCTGCCCGGTTCCGCGTTCATTCATCCGCATACGCCGCTGCGCGACGAATTGACCGCCGCCGCCGCGCGCCGCGTTCTGGATCTCACCGCGGAGCGCGGCCACTACACGCCGATCGGCCATGTGATCGACGAGAAAGCCATCGTCAACGGCATCGTGGCGCTGCTGGCCACGGGCGGTTCCACGAACCACACGCTGCACCTCGTCGCGATTGCGCGCGCGGCGGGCATCCTGATCGACTGGAACGATTTCGACGAACTCTCTCAGGCCGTGCCGCTGCTCGCGAAGGTCTACCCGAACGGCAAGGCCGACGTGAACCATTTCCACGCGGCAGGCGGCATCGCGTTCCTCGTGCGCAACCTGCTGGAAGGCGGTCTGCTGCACGAGGACGTGAAGACCGTGGCGGGAGAGGGACTTGCTCACTACACGCAAGAGCCGAAGCTGATCGACGGCAAACTCACATGGGTGCCCGGCGTGGCGGAAAGCCAGGATACCGCGGTGCTGCGCGGCATCAAGGAGCCGTTCCAGCCGGACGGCGGCCTGCGGCTCATGCAGGGCAAGCTCGGACGCGGTGTCATCAAAATTTCGGCGGTGGCGGCCCAGCATCGTGTCGTGAAGGCGCCGGCCGTTGTGTTCGACTCGCAGGAAGCGGTGCAGGAAGCGTTCGATCGCGGCGAGCTCAAGCGCGACTTCGTGGCGGTAGTGCGCTTCCAGGGCGCACGCGCCAACGGCATGCCGGAACTGCATCGGCTGACGCCGCTGCTCGGCGTGCTGCAGGATCAGGGCTTTCATGTGGCGCTGGTGACGGACGGCCGCATGTCGGGCGCGTCGGGCAAGGTGCCCGCAGTGATTCACGTGTCGCCCGAAGCGCTGCTGCAAGGGCCGCTTGGCAAGGTGCGCGACGGCGACACGATCGTGATCGACGCCGAAGCCGGTGTGCTCGACGTCGAAGTGGACGAGGCCGAATGGGCCGCGCGACCGGTGGCCGCGCCGCGCCATCAGGCGGAAAACGAAGTGGGCTTCGGCCGCGAGCTGTTCGGTGTCTTCCGCGCGGCGGCGGCGCCGGCGGAACTGGGCGCATCGGTGTTCGGCCCGCTCGTGGGCGAAACAGCGCGCGAGCAGGCAGACACCGCGGCATCCCATGCTCACCACGAACTGCACAAACAAGGAGCTTGAACATGACTGCACAGACAGTGGCCGAGATCGTACGGCTCGGTCCCGTGATTCCGGTACTCGCATTCGAATCGGTGGAGCAGGGCGAAAACGTGTCGCGCGCGCTGCACGCGGGCGGCGTGAAGGTGCTCGAAATCACCTTGCGCACCGAAGCCGGCCTCAAGGCGATCGAGCGCGCAAGCCAACTGGCGGAAGACATCGTGGTGGGCGTGGGCACGATCACGAAACCGGAGCAGTGCGCGCTGGCGAAGAAAGCCGGGGCGCGCTTCGGCGTGTCGCCGGGTCTCACGAAGGACATGCACCAGGCCGCGCAGGACGCCGGCTTGCCGCTGCTGCCGGGCGTGATGACGCCCACCGACATCATCGTCGCGCTCGAACTCGGCTATGAGATCGTGAAGTTCTTCCCGGCGCAGCCGGCCGGCGGCGTGCCGATGCTGCAGGCGTTCCACGGTCCGTTCCCGACGCTCAAGTTCTGCCCCACGGGCGGCATCACGGCCGAATCGGCGCCCACCTTTCTTGCGCTGCCCAATGTGGTCTGCGTGGGTGGTTCGTGGCTCACGCCGAAGAGCGCGCTCGCCGCGCAGAACTGGGACGAAGTCACGCGGCTTGCCCGCGCGGCAGCCGAACTCGCGCCGCCTGCCCGGTAAGGTGCTGGACGGCCCGGCGTTCCGCTCGATCGGAATGCCGGGCTGTGGCCATCACGATCCGACGCGCTGGCGTGAGCACAGGCGCCGGGCGGATGTGATGTCGAGCGCGCTGCCGGAACGCACAAAAGCCGCCGTACGGACGTGCCTTGCGAACGTGCGCAGTCCGGCCGATCGGACCTTCGTGCAGCACGCTCTGCTCGCGCGCAAGCGCTCAAATCTGACAGTAAAATTCAGCGGCCTCGCAGACGAGCCGTAAGCGCAGCCTTGCGCAGAGCCGCCGTCCCGTGCGCCGGCAGCGACTCGCATCCGTTTCCATAACACCAAAGGAGGAGCTTCATGGGAGCCGTCCACGGCAGCATGCTGCTGGTTTTCGCGCTGGTTGCCATTGCCGCGCTGATCCTGCTGATTACGCGCTTCAAGGTTTATCCGTTCCTCGTTCTCATCATCGTCTCGCTGCTGCTCGGCCTCGCCGTCGGCATGCCGATGGATCAGATCGTCAAGTCGTTCGAGACCGGCAACGGCAACACGCTGGGCCACATCGCAATCGTGGTGGGCCTCGGCACCATGCTCGGCAAGATGATGGCGGAGTCGGGCGGCGCGGAGCGCATCGCCACCACGCTCATCGGCTGGTTCGGCGAGAAGAACATCCACTGGGCGATGATGTTCGTTGCGATCATCGTGGGCCTGCCGGTGTTCTTCGAAGTGGGCTTCGTGCTGCTGATCCCGATTGCGTTCAACGTCGCGCAGCGCACCGGCAAGTCGCTGCTGCTGATCGGTTTGCCGATGGTGGCGGGCCTTTCCGTCGTGCACGGGCTCATTCCGCCGCACCCGGCCGCGCTGCTCGCGGTGCAGGCGTATCACGCCGACATCGGCCGCACCATCGCCTACGGGCTGATCGTGGGTGTGCCGACGGCCATCGTCGCTGGTCCCTTGTTTGCGCTGCTGATTCATCGCCACATCAAGCTGACCGCGCCGAATCCGCTCGCGGCGCAGTTCATCGAGGGCAGTGATGGTGGCACCGCTTCAACGGGCGGCGCTGGCGGCGCAGCGCGCCCGCAGCGCGAGCTGCCGGGCTTCGGCATCACGCTCTTCACCATCCTCTTGCCTGTGATCCTGATGCTCGTGGGCAGTTGGGCCGACCTCGTGTTCGCGCCGAAGACGATTCCGAACGGTCTGCTCCACTTCGTCGGCACCTCGGACGTTGCGCTTCTGATTGCGGTATTGGTGAGCTTCTGGACCTTCGGCACGCAACGCGGCTTCACGAAAGAGCAGATCCAGAAGTTTTGCGGCGACTGCCTTGCGCCCATCGCGGGCATCACGTTGATCGTGGGCGCGGGCGGCGGCTTTGGTCGCGTGCTGATGGACAGCGGCATCTCGAAGGAAATCATCTCGCTCGCGCAGAACGCGCAGCTTTCGCCGCTGTTGCTCGGCTGGTTCGTCGCCGCGTTGATCCGCCTTGCAACGGGGTCGGCAACCGTCGCGATGACGACCGCGTGCGGCATCGTCGCGCCGATCGCGTCGGCGAGCGGTGTTCAGGTGCGGCCGGAACTCATGGTGCTTGCCACCGGTTCGGGCTCGCTCATCTTTTCCCACGTGAACGATGGCGGCTTCTGGCTCATCAAGGAGTACTTCGGCATGACCGTCGGTCAGACGTTCAAGACGTGGTCGCTTTGCGAGACGATCATTTCGTTGCTGGGTCTCGGTTTTACGTTCGCACTGGCGGCAGTGCTGTAAGGAGCAGTAGATGATCTTGATAGCAATGGGCGTGTCGGGCGCCGGCAAGTCGCGCATCGGCGAAATGCTGGCGGAGCGCCTTCACTGCAGCTTCACCGACGGCGACGCGTTCCACAGCGCGGCCAACAAGGAGAAGATGCACCACGGCATTCCCCTCACCGACGACGATCGCTGGCCGTGGCTGCGCACCATTCGCGCGGCGATCGAGGAAAAGCAGCGCGCGGGCGAGACGGCGGTGTTCACGTGTTCGTCGCTCAAGCGCGCGTACCGCGACATTCTGCGCAATGGCGACAGGGACGTGTGGTTCGTCTACCTCAAGGGTTCGATGGAGACGCTGCGCGAGCGCCTGAAGACGCGCACGGGCCACTTCTTCGACCCGTCGCTGCTGCAAAGCCAGCTGGACACGCTCGAAGAGCCGGGCGAGGACGAGGCCGTGGAGGTGAGCATCGACCTTGCGCCGGAGCAGATCGTCGAGAGCGTGCTTGCGCAGTTGAAGGCGCGCGGCGCGTCGTGATCGGCGGGCTGATCCGCCGCGTTTGCGGCGGGCAGGCGTAAAAAAGGCGTTCCTTCAAGGAACGCCTTTTTGCTTTTGAGCGGGTGCTCAGGCAGCCATCGCTCTCAGGCAACTGCTCAGGCAACCACTCAGGCAGCCGCTCACACCGCCGCTCACACCGCCGCTCACACGTTACGCAATCCGCTTCGCCAGTTCCTCGGCCTTGCCCGTGTACGAGCCCGGCGTCATGGCGAGCAGGCGTGCTTTCGCATCGGCCGGAATGTTCAGACCGCCGATGAACGTCTGCAACGCCTCGCGCGTAATGCCCTTGCCGCGCGTGAGTTCCTTCAGCTGCTCGTACGGGTTCTCGATGCCGTAGCGGCGCATCACCGTCTGCACCGGCTCGGCGAGTACTTCCCAGCAGTTGTCGAGGTCGTCGTTGAGGCGTTGCGGATTGACTTCGAGCTTGTCGAGGCCGCGGATCAGCGCGTCATAGGCGAGCAGCGAGTAGCCGAACGCCACGCCGATGTTGCGCAGCACGGTCGAGTCCGTGAGGTCGCGCTGCCAGCGCGAGACGGGCAGCTTGTCTGCGAGATGGCGCAGCGTGGCGTTCGCGAGGCCCAGGTTGCCTTCGGAGTTTTCGAAGTCGATCGGGTTGACCTTGTGCGGCATCGTGGACGAACCGATCTCGCCGGCCTTCGTCTTCTGCTTGAAGTAGCCGACTGAGATGTAGCCCCACACGTCGCGATCGAGGTCGAGCAGGATCGTGTTCGCGCGCGCGACCGCGTCGAACAGTTCGGCCATGTAGTCGTGCGGCTCGATCTGGATGGTGTACGGGTTGAAGGTGAGCTTGAGCCGCTCTTCCACGACCTTGCGCGAGAACGACTCCCAGTCGAAGTCGGGGTACGCCGAGAGGTGCGCGTTGAAGTTGCCCACGGCGCCGTTCATCTTGCCGAGCAGCTCCACCTTCTCGATGCGTGCGATGGCGCGTGCGAGGCGCGCCGCGACGTTGGCGATTTCCTTGCCGAGCGTGGTGGGGCTGGCGGGCTGGCCGTGCGTGCGCGAGAGCATCGGCTGAGCGGCCTGCGCATGCGCGATCGCGACAAGGCGCTCGTGCACCTTGCGTAGCGCCGGCACCATCACATGCTCGCGCGCGCCGGCCAGCATCATGCCGTGCGACGTGTTGTTGATGTCTTCCGAGGTGCAGGCGAAGTGGATGAACTCGCTTGCGCGCTCCAGTTCCGGCTGACCCTTAACCGACTCCTTGAGCCAGTACTCGACCGCCTTCACGTCGTGATTCGTCACACGCTCGATTTCCTTGATGCGGGCGGCGTCGTGCGCGGTGAAACGCTCGGCGAGCTGCAACAGGAACTGTTCCGACGCTTCCGAGAAACGCGGCACCTCGGCGAAGCCGGCGTGCGAGAGCGCGATGAGCCAATGGATCTCCACCGTCACGCGGTGGCGCATGAAGGCGGCTTCGGAGAGCCAGTCGCGCAGGGCTTCCGTTTTGGCGGCGTAGCGGCCGTCGAGCGGGGAGAGCGCGGTGAGCGCGTAGAGGGTGTCGGGGCGGGTGTCGGACATGATGGGACGAGCCGGAGGCGGGTGAGATCGGAAACGGGGAGAACCCCGAATTTTACCACCGACGCGCGGCTGCCCCGACCGTGGGCGATCGGCCCGGAGAGCCGCCGACGAGCCGACGGAGAAGCCTCGCCGGTGCGTTGCCGCAAAGTAAAGGTCCTGAGCCGAGGCCGGTGGCGGCGCGCCCGCTAGAATGCAGGCTTTCCCGCCGCGCCCCCGCGGCGGTCCTGTCCTCCCACGCCGCCCGCCATGGAACTCAAGTGGCTCGAAGATTTCGTTTCGCTCGCCGAAACCCGTAGTTTCAGCCGGTCCGCGGAGTTGCGGCACGTCACCCAGCCCGCCTTCTCGCGGCGCATCCAGGCACTGGAAGCGTGGCTCGGCACGGAACTGATCGACCGTTCGGTTTATCCGACGCGCCTGACGCCCGCCGGCCAGGTGTTCTACGAGCAGGCGCTCGCGATGCTCTCGCAATTCCACGAGGCGCGCACGCTGCTGCGCGGCCACATGGCCACGCCCGCGGCCACGATCGAATTCGCGGTGCCGCACACGCTGTCGCTCACGTACTTTCCGCGCTGGCTGCAACGTATCGAGGCGCAGCTGGGCCCCGTGCATGCGCGCCTGCGCGCGCTGAACGTGCACGATGCGCTGCTTTCGCTGGTGGAAGGCGGCTGCGATCTGGTGATGGGCTACCACCATCCGAGTCATCCTGTCGCACTGGACCCCGCGCGCTACGACATGCTCACGCTCGGCACCGAGCCGATCAGCCCGTTCTCCGCGCCGGGCCGGGCGGGCCGCGCACGTCACACGCTGCCGGGCACGCCGGATGCGCCGGCACCTTACCTGTCGTACACGCCCAACGCGTACCTCGGACGCATGACGGAAGTGATCATCGCCAACGCGCCCACCCGGCTCTATCTGGACCGCATCTACGAGACCGATATGGCCGAGGGCTTGAAGGCGATGGCGCTGGCGGGCCACGGCATCGCGTTTCTCCCGCACAGCGCCGTGGAGGAAGCGGTGGCCGAGGGCAAGCTGATACGCCTCGACCGCGCGACGCGCGGCGTGGCGCAAGACCGGTTCACGCTGACCATGGAGATCCGGCTCTATCGCGACAAGCTTGCCGCGCAGGGCGACGATCCGCGTCATGTGCTGATGAGGAAGCTGTGGGATGTCGTGTCGGCAGAACTGGCCCTGGCCCAGCAGGCGGGCGCACGCAACTGAGCGCCGCGTCCGCGGCAGGTTTTTTCGCTTTTGCCGACGTTATGCAAGAAAAACATAACGCAATGACCAAACGGCATTGGATTTCAGCAGATCGATTTTCGACAATGGCGACCATTCGTTGACCGCTGGAGCGTTCATGTCTTCCCAACCGCAGTCCGCAGCACCCGATCTTTCCATTCCCTCGTATCTCAACGCCGACAACCTCGGCCCCTGGGGCAACTATCTGCGCCAGGTGGACCGCGTCGCGCCCTACCTCGGCTCGCTCTCGCGCTGGCTCGAAACGCTGAAGCGTCCGAAGCGCATTCTGATCGTCGATGTGCCCATCGAGCTGGACAACGGCACGGTTGCGCACTTCGAGGGCTATCGCGTGCAGCACAACGTCTCGCGCGGTCCCGGTAAGGGCGGCGTGCGTTACCACCAGGACGTGACGCTCTCGGAAGTGATGGCGCTTTCCGCGTGGATGTCGGTGAAGAACGCGGCCGTGAACGTGCCGTACGGCGGCGCGAAGGGCGGCATCCGCGTCGATCCGCGCAAGCTTTCACGCGGCGAACTGGAGCGCGTGACGCGCCGCTACACGAGTGAAATCGGCATCATCATCGGCCCGAACACCGACATTCCGGCGCCGGACGTCAACACCAACGAACAGGTGATGGCGTGGATGATGGACACGTACTCGATGAACCAGGGCCAGACGGCGACCGGCGTCGTGACCGGCAAGCCGATCGCGCTGGGCGGCTCGCTTGGCCGCCGTGAGGCAACGGGTCGCGGCGTGTTCGTGGTGGGTTGCGAAGCGGCGCGCCGGACGGGCCTCGCGATCGAAGGCGCTCGCGTGGCGGTGCAGGGCTTCGGGAATGTGGGCGGCATTGCTGCGCGCCTCTTCCAGGAAGCGGGTTCGAAGATCGTGGCCGTGCAGGACCACACCGGCTCGCTGTACAAATCGACCGGCATGGACGCTGCTGCGCTGCTGGAACACGTGGCGAAGACGGGCGGCGTGGCCGGCTTCACTGGCGCCGACCCGCTTTCCAACGACGAGTTCTGGACGGTGGAGACGGACATCCTGATCCCGGCGGCACTGGAAAACCAGATCACCGAGAAGAACGCCGGCAAGATCCGCACGAAGATCATCGTGGAAGGGGCGAACGGCCCGACCACGACCGCGGCCGACGACATCCTGCACGACAAGGGCGTGCTCGTGATTCCCGACGTGGTGGCCAACGCGGGCGGTGTGACCGTGTCGTACTTCGAGTGGGTGCAGGACTTCTCGAGCTTCTTCTGGACCGAAGAGGAAATCAACCAGCGTCTGGAGCGCGTGATGCGCGAGGCATTCGCGGCGGTCTGGCAGGTGGCGAGCGAGCACAACGTTTCGATGCGTACGGCCGCGTTCATCGTGGCGTGCAAGCGCATTCTGATGGCGCGCGAACTGCGCGGCCTGTACCCCTGATATAGCCTGCAGCAAGTCTTACCGGAAGCGGACGGCGTCGCGACGATGCCGTCCGCTTTTGTGCACCAGAAGACGCCTGTCTGACATGGTTTACAACAATAACTTTCAGTTAAATTACTTTGATAAACTGCGCCCGTTCTAGCCAAGGAGATCAGAATGAAGGTTAAAAAAGCTGCGCTGCTTCTCGCCACCCTCGGTTTCGTTGCCTGCGCCGCGAACGCGCAGGAAAGCGGTACGTTGAAGAAGATCAAGGACACGGGCGTGATCGCGCTGGGTCATCGCGAATCGTCCATTCCGTTCTCGTATTACGACGACAAGCAGAACGTCATCGGCTACTCGTACGAGTTCCAGATGAAGGTCGTGGACGCGGTCAAGCAGAAGCTGAACATGCCGAACCTGAAGGTCAAGTTCATCCCCGTCACCTCGCAGAACCGCATTCCGCTCGTGCAGAACGGCACGGTGGATATCGAGTGCGGCTCGACCACGAACAACCTGGAGCGCCAGCAGCAAGCTGCGTTCTCGGACACGATCTTTGTGATCGGTACGCGCCTCATGACGAAGAAGGACTCGGGCATCAAGGACTTCGCCGACCTGAAGGGCAAGACCGTCGTGACGACGGCCGGCACCACGTCGGAGCGCCTGCTGCGCAAGATGAACCAGGACAAGAACCTGGGCATGAACATCATCAGCGCGAAGGACCACGGCGAGTCGTTCCAGACGCTGGAAACCGGCCGTGCGGTCGCCTTCATGATGGACGACGCGCTGCTTGCGGGCGAACGCGCGAAGTCGAAGACGCCGGGCGACTACGTGATCGTGGGCGCACCGCAATCGCGCGAAGCGTACGGCTGCATGATGCGCAAGAACGACCCCGAGTTCAAAAAGGTGGTGGACGACGCGATCGCGAAGGTCGAGACGTCGGGCGAAGCGGACAAGATCTACAAGAAGTGGTTTGAATCGCCGATCCCGCCGAAGGGCCTCAACCTGAACTTCCCGGAGAGCGACGACATGAAGGCGCTCTTCAAGAGCCCGAACGACAAGGCAATCGACTAAGCAGTCTCGAACGCCTACGTTGAACAGAACGGAAGAAGCCTGTGCTTCTTCCGTTCTTTTTGTTGGAGAGTCTTCGCCATGTCTTATCACTGGAACTGGGGCATTCTGCTGAGTCCGGTTTCCACCGGCGAGCCGACGACCTATCTCGGCTGGCTGTTGTCCGGCATGCGCGTGACGGTCACCGTGGGGCTGGTCGCCTGGGTGATCGCGCTTGTCGTCGGATCGTTGTTCGGCGTGCTGCGCACGGTGCCGAACAAGTGGCTTGCGGGCATCGGTACTGTCTACGTTGCGATTTTCCGCAACGTTCCGCTCATCGTGCAGTTTTTCGTCTGGTACTTCGTCATACCGGAACTCGTGCCCAAGGGGCTGGGCGACTGGTTCAAGCAGTTGCCGCCGGGTGCGCAATTCTTCTCGGCGTCGGTGATCTGTCTGGGCCTCTTTACCGCCGCACGTGTGTGCGAGCAGGTGCGCTCGGGCATCAACGCGCTGCCGCGCGGCCAGCGCGCCGCGGGTCTCGCCATGGGCTTCACGCAGTGGCAGACCTATCGCTACGTGTTGCTGCCCGTGGCGTATCGCGTGATCGTGCCGCCGCTCACGTCCGAGTTCCTCAACATCTTCAAGAACTCGGCGGTGGCTTCCACCATCGGTCTGCTCGATCTTTCGGCGCAGGCCCGGCAACTTGTGGACTACACGGCGCAGACCTATGAGTCGTTCATCGCCGTCACGCTCGCGTACGTGGTGATCAATCTCGTGGTGATGACGCTGATGCGGTTCGTCGAGCAGAAAGCGCGGCTGCCAGGCTACATCGGAGGCAAGTGATGAGTCATCAATTCGACTGGAGCGGCATTCCCGGCGCAATGCCCACGCTTGCCACCGGCGCCGTAGTCACGCTGAAGATCACGATCATCGCGATCGTGATCGGCATTATCTGGGGCACGCTGCTCGCGCTCATGCGCCTGTCAGGCGCGAAGCCGCTCGAATGGTTTGCGAAGAGCTACGTCACGGTGTTCCGCTCGATACCGCTCGTGATGGTGCTGCTGTGGTTCTTCCTGATCGTGCCGCAGGTGCTGCAGAACCTGCTGGGGCTGTCGCCCGATATCGACATCCGCTTTGCGTCGGCGCTCGTCGCGTTTTCGCTCTTCGAAGCCGCGTATTACTCGGAGATCATTCGCGCCGGCATTCAGGCCGTGCCGCGCGGGCAGGTCAACGCATCGTTCGCGCTCGGCATGACCTATGGGCAGGCAATGCGCCTCGTGGTGCTGCCGCAGGCGTTTCGCGCGATGGTGCCGCTGCTGCTCACGCAGGCCATCGTGCTCTTCCAGGATACGTCGCTCGTCTACGTGATCAGCCTGGCCGATTTCTTTCGCACAGCGACGAATATTGGCGATCGTGACGGCACGATGGTCGAAATGGTACTGTTCGCCGGTGCTTGCTACTTCGTGGTTTGCGTGGTGGCGTCGGGCCTCGTCAAGAGTCTTCAGAGAAAGGTCGCAAGATGATTTCCATCAAGAATGTTTCCAAGTGGTACGGCCACTTTCAGGTACTCACCGACTGCACGACGGAAGTGAAGAAGGGCGAGGTTGTGGTGGTATGCGGCCCGTCGGGCTCGGGCAAATCGACACTCATCAAGACCGTGAACGGGTTGGAGCCGTTCCAGAAGGGCGAGATTCTCGTGAACGGTCAGTCTGTGGGTGACAAGAAGACCAATCTGTCGAAGCTGCGCTCGAAGGTGGGCATGGTGTTTCAGCACTTCGAACTGTTCCCGCATCTTTCGATTACCGAGAACCTCACGCTCGCGCAGGTGAAGGTGCTCGGACGTTCGAAGGACGAGGCGTCGGCCAAAGGCCTGAAGCTGCTCGATCGCGTGGGTCTCAAGGCGCATGCCGACAAATACCCGGGTCAGCTTTCGGGCGGTCAGCAGCAGCGCGTGGCGATTGCACGCGCGCTTTCGATGGACCCCATCGCGATGCTGTTCGACGAGCCGACCTCGGCGCTCGACCCCGAGATGATCAACGAAGTGCTCGACGTGATGGTGGAACTCGCGCAGGAAGGCATGACGATGATGTGCGTGACCCACGAAATGGGTTTCGCGAAGAAGGTCGCGCACCGGGTGATCTTCATGGACAAGGGCATCATCGTGGAAGACGATCGCAAGGAAGACTTCTTCGCCAATCCGAAGTCGGACCGTGCGAAGGACTTCCTCGCGAAGATCCTGCACTGAGCGTTAGCGCAGCGCATGCGGCTCACGCAGCCGCGTGCGCCGTTTTCAGGACTCGACGGCCGCCCGGTCGTCGTCTGCTTCGAAATCCACAGCGGCAGTAGCTTCCAGCTTTGCCTGCACCTGCGCCGCCTGCGCGACCGTGCTGGCCGACGCGGACCTGTCGCATTCGGGATGGCGCAGCTTCTCCAGCACCGAAGCCGGCACCGGCACATTCTTGCGCGCAGTCACTTCCCCGTTCTGAAACATCAGCAGGTCGCCGGGCGCGAAGCGCGTCCAGACTTCGTTGTCCGTGAGCGGCTGCGTGGCGATCACGGCGACGCGGTCCTCCGGCGTGGTGTACTTGGCGAAGTCGATCGAAACGTCGGCGTCCACGAGGTGCGCCGTCGAGAATGGCCAACTGCGCACCAGGTAGTGCAGGTGTGTCGAGCAGTGCGCAAAAAGCGCCTGGCCGTTCGACATCAGGAAATTGAACACGCCGTACTGGGTGATCTCGCGCGTGAGCGAGGCGACGGCCTCGAAGAGTTCATCGAGCGGCGGCTGGGCGCCGGGAAACGCCTTGCGCAGGCCTTCAAGAACGGCGCAGAACGCCAGTTCGCTGTCTGTCGTACCGACCGGCTGGTAGACGCCGGAAAGAGCAGGGCGGTAGTCCTGCAGATCGCCGTTGTGGGCGAAGATCCAGTGCCGGCCCCACAGTTCGCGCAGAAACGGATGGCAATTCTCGAGCAGGATGTGCCCCTGCGTCGCCTTGCGAATATGCGCAATGGTGTTTTTCGATTTGATCGGATAGCGCTTCACCATCTCGGCGAGCGGTGAAGTCGCGGAAGACTGGTGGTCGATGAAGAGCCGGCAGGCTTTGTCCTCGAAGAACGCGATGCCCCAGCCGTCGGCGTGGTGATCGGTGACGCCGCCGCGCGCCGCAAAACCGGTGAAGGAGAACGTGACGTCCGTCGGCGCGGCGCAGTTCATTCCAAGAAGTTGGCACATGGTGCGGAAGCGGGGCGCGGGCCTTCGGTGCGGCCCGGTACAATAACGATTTTCCAAGGATAGCACCGAGCTACGCGCGTCAAATTGGAAAATTGGCGCCCAAAGGCGTGCCAGTTTCCCGCTGTTGCGCGATGTCCACGGCGCGCCGTGGACGAGGTTCAAGGTTCATGCCGCGTGTGGCCTTGCATTTTGCCCGGCCGCTCTTCAGTCCTGTCCCCTGTGGTCCGTTTCCCTTCCCTGTTGCCATGAACGCTTCCGCTCCCGTCATCGACACCTTGACCCTTGCCCGCCCCGACGACTGGCACCTGCACGTGCGCGACGGCGCCATGCTGGCCGCGGTGCTGCCGCATACGGCGCGCCAGTTTGGTCGCGCGATCATCATGCCGAACCTCAAGCCGCCGGTGACCACCACGGTGCTGGCGCAGGCGTATCGCGAGCGGATCGTGGCAGCGATTCCGGCCGGCGTGCGCTTCGAGCCGCTGATGACGCTCTACCTCACCGACAACACGCCGCCCGACGAGATCCGCCGCGCCCGCGAAAGCGGCTTCGTGCACGGCGTGAAGCTTTATCCGGCAGGTGCGACGACGAACTCGGACGCGGGCGTGACCGACATCCGTAAATGCGCAAAGACGCTCGAAGCGATGCAGGAAACGGGCATGCCGCTGCTGGTTCACGGTGAAGTGACCCATGCCGAGATCGATCTGTTCGACCGCGAGAAGGTCTTCATCGACCGCGTGATGACGCCGCTGCGCCGCGATTTCCCGGCGCTCAAGGTCGTGTTCGAACACATCACGACGAAGGACGCCGTCGACTACATCCGCGCAGACAGCGCGAAGCCGGGGCTGCTCGGCGCGACCATCACGGCGCATCACTTGCTCTATAACCGCAACGCGATTTTCCAGGGCGGCATTCGCCCGCACTATTACTGTTTGCCGGTGCTCAAGCGTGAGACGCACCGCGTCGCGCTCGTGGAGGCCGCGACGTCGGGCGACCCGCGTTTTTTCCTCGGCACCGATAGCGCGCCGCACCCGAAGGGCCTCAAGGAACACGCGTGCGGGTGCGCCGGCTGCTACACGGCGCTGCACGCACTCGAACTCTACGCAGAAGCCTTCGATCAGGCGGGCGCCCTGGACAAGCTGGAAGGTTTCGCGAGCTTCTTCGGCGCGGACTTCTACGGTCTGCCGCGCAGCGCCGAGCGTGTGACCTTGCGGCGCGAGACGTGGACGCTGCCGGCCGAGGTAGTCGCGGGCGACACACCCGTCGTGCCGCTGCGCGGGGGCGAAACGATCGGCTGGCGGCTGGTCTGACGGCGGCCGCGATGCCGCACAAGGCGGCGAGCGATGCGTGGGCGAAGGCGGAGGTGCCGGCCGGGGCGGTGGCGCCATGGGATGCCGCGGGCGTTGCGGCATCGCAAGCTCCGCGTACGTCCGCGGATCAGGTTGAACCGCAGAAGCCGGCCTTGGCGGATGCGGACTGCGCTGTCCGAAGCGACCCGGCCGGCTTTGGCCGGATCGATTGGTCGCAACCGTGGTTCCAGCAGTTCGCCGCGCGCGGTGTGCGCTGGCAGCAGGCGGCGCTTCACGGCTACCCCCCGTTTCTCTCCGAGCTCAATGCGGATGCGCAGGCGTCCGGGCAGACGACTGGCCGAGGCCGGCCGCTCGCGTTCATCGCCCAGGACGACCTGCCGCCCGGCGCCGCCTACGAGGCGCATATCGCGGCCACCGGCTGCGTACCGACGCGGCACAACCTCCATGATTTCTTCAATGCGCTGGTGTGGTTCTCGTTTCCGCGCGTCAAGGCGGTCCTGAACGCCCGGCAGGCCGAGCAGATCGACTTGCTCGGCGTAGGCCCAACGCGCGGCGGCGTGCGTGACGCGCTCACCTTGTTCGACGAGAACGCCGTGATCTTCGCCAGCGCGAACCCCGAACAAACCGCGGCGTTGCGTGTCTTCGACTGGCACACGCTTTTCGTTGCGCATCGCGCGGGTTGGGGAGGGGACCGCGAGGTCCGATGCTTCGGGCACGCGCTGCTCGAAAAGCTCATGGCGCCGTTCAAGGCCTGCACGGCGCACGCGTGGATCGTCGAGGTGCCCACAGCCTATTTTTCGTGGGACAGGGCGCAGCGCGACGCGTGGCTCGATGCGGCGGTGAGCGAAGCGCTCGCGCGTGACACCGAACTCAGCGGCCAGCGCTTTGCGCCGCTGCCCGTACTGGGTATTCCCGGCTGGTGGAGTGCAAACGAAGCCGCGGGGTTCTATGACGACCCGTCGGTATTTCGCAAGGGACGGCGGCAACGGTAGGCAACGGCTCTGCGCTCCGCCATTGCAAATAGCCGGGCGCCCCACATGTTAAGATCGCGCTTCGCAAAGCAGGCCGGGCAGTCGCGGCCTCGCGGGCTTCGGTCCGCGGGGGCGAGGAAAGTCCGGACTCCATAGGGCAGGGTGATGGCTAACGGCCATCCGTGGCGACACGCGGAACAGGGCAACAGAGAACAGACCGCCGATGGCCCGGCTCAGCCGGGATCAGGTAAGGGTGAAACGGTGCGGTAAGAGCGCACCGCGGCTGCGGCGACGCAGACGGCACGGCAACCTCCACCCGGAGCAATTCCAAGTAGGCAGGCGCGTATCTTCGCGATACAGGACGGGGCCCCCGTTTCGTCTGCGGGTAGGAAGCTTGAGCGCGCCAGCAATGACGCGCCTAGAGGAATGGCTGCCACGCGCGCAGCGCCGCAAGGCGCCGCGTGTGCACAGAATCCGGCTTACAGGCTTGCTTTGCCGCTTCATTCAGGAAAAAAGCCGGCGTCGATAACCGACGCCGGCTTTTTTTCGGCTCATCGATGAGCCGGCGCGTGCCGATGCGCACGCGGGCGCGTCAGATCGCGACGATATCGAACGAATGCGTGAGTTCGGCTGTTTTGGCGAGCATGATCGACGCCGAGCAGTACTTGTCGTGCGAAAGATTGATGGCCCGCTCGACGGTGGCCGGATTGAGATTCTTGCCCGTCACCGTGAAGTGGAAATGGATCTTCGTGAAGACCTTCGGATCCTCGCTCGCGCGGTCGGCTTTCAGCGTCACGGAGCAGTCACTCACTTCCTGACGGCTCTTCTTCAGGATCATCACGACGTCATAGGCTGTGCAGCCGCCGGTGCCGAGCAGAACCATTTCCATCGGGCGCGGCGCGAGGTTGCGGCCGCCGCCTTCCGGGGCGCCGTCCATGGCCACGAGGTGGCCGCTGCCGGTTTCGGCGGCAAACGCCATTCCCTCGCCCATCCAGCTTACTTTGCATTCCATGCGTGTACTCCAGCCGTCTGGCTCAAACGTCAAGGCGGCAATTGTAGCCCGGTGTCTTCCGCGACGTTTCCCGGTATTGCCCGCCGTAATCCCATGGCGTGATGGCGTTTGCCCATCGGGCTTCCGCCTTGCCTTTCGCGGAAACGTGTGACCGAAGAATGGCGCGCGGTCGCAATTCTTTAGGGGTTTTACTCTAAAACGCGCGCGCTACGCGGGGTGCCACTGCCGCTAACGGGCTGATTTCCTTGAAGGTAGGACTTCTCGCTGTGCGAAGCGCATCGTTTCACATAGTGGTTTATGATTTCGCAATGCAAATATTCTTGCGTCGCACAAGCGCTGTCCGTATAATTGCGTTCATTGGTGATCGAGTTGTTCATCACCTCAGCATGTCTCCTCCACCCTCCTCCTTTGGTGGATTAAGCCCGAACCAAAAGCGTTCGGGCTTTTTTTCGTCCGTTGCAGGCATGATTGCGACGCGTTTGCCCGGCGGTAAGTGTTCACTCCGACATCGACGAGATACCGCCGGCGCTCGCGCGACGCCTCCTTGCCGCCACGTCAGGCCGGCTTTGACGTAGCCCGCCAATTTCCTTTATAATTCAGGGCTTTTCCGTATCATGCCCACGGAAGAAGAACAGGGAGAGCCTGCGCCAGCGCCTCGAGCGCTTTTCAACAAGCAGGAAAGAACACAGGGCACTGCATTTTTATTGGATCGATCATGAAGACGTTTTCCGCAAAAGCCCATGAGGTGACGCGTGAATGGTACGTGATTGACGCGACGGATAAGGTTCTCGGCCGTGTCGCCAGCGAAGTGGCACGCCGTCTGCGCGGCAAGCACAAGCCTGAGTTCACCCCGCACGTCGATACCGGCGATTTCATCATCGTCGTCAACGCGAGCAAGCTCAAGGTCACGGGCAACAAGACCACCGACAAGAAGTACTACCGTCACTCGGGCTACCCGGGCGGTATCTATGAAACGACGTTCGGCAAGATGCAGGAACGCTTCCCGGGCCGCGCGCTCGAGAAGGCAGTGAAGGGCATGCTGCCGAAGGGCCCGCTCGGCTACGCGATGATCAAGAAGCTGAAGGTCTACGCCGAAGCAACGCATCCGCACTCGGCTCAGCAGCCGAAGGCGCTCGAGATCTAAGGGGAGCCCACATGATCGGTAACTGGAATTACGGTACGGGCCGCCGCAAGAGCGCAGTCGCTCGTGTCTTCATCAAGTCGGGCAAGGGCGAGATCGTCGTCAACGGCAAGCCTATCGCCGACTACTTCTCGCGTGAAACCTCGCTGATGATCGTGCGCCAGCCGCTCGAGCTCACGAACCACGGCGCCACGTTCGACATCAAGGTGAACGTGACCGGTGGCGGCGAAACGGGTCAGGCAGGCGCTGTGCGCCACGGCATCACCCGCGCGCTGATCGACTACGACGCGACGCTGAAACCGGCACTGTCGAGCGCCGGGTTCGTCACCCGCGACGCACGTGAAGTGGAACGTAAGAAGGTCGGTTTCCACAAGGCACGCCGCCGCAAGCAGTTCTCGAAGCGTTAAGCGCTTCACTGGCTGTCCCGCGCACATTGGGTGCGGGGGCGCCGGGACTGCAAAAAGCCGCCCGCGCAGATGCGCCGGCGGCTTTTTCGTCTGTATAGCCAGGTGCGTAGAGAACCCCTTGATTTTGTGGGCTTAAAGCACGACTTTGGGATCAGTCCTACAATACCGGCTAAAGGCTTTTTTGGAGAGTTCGAATGAACGCTGTGACCGACACCCCCGTGACCGACATGCCGGGTCCCTTCGTCTTCACGGACGCAGCGGCTGACAAGGTCAAACAACTGATTGACGAAGAAGGTAACCCCGAGCTGAAGCTGCGCGTGTTCGTGCAAGGCGGCGGCTGCTCCGGCTTTCAATACGGCTTCACGTTCGACGAGACGACCAACGAGGACGACACCGTGATGGTGAAGAACGGCGTCCAGTTGCTGATCGACGCCATGAGCTACCAGTACCTGGTGGGCGCTGAGATCGACTACAAGGACGACCTAAACGGCGCACAGTTCGTCATCAAGAACCCGAACGCCTCGACTACCTGCGGTTGCGGCTCGTCGTTCTCGGTCTGATCGACCTGAGGTTGTACGGCGGGTGGTATCAAAAAACGGGGCGCGAAGCCCCGTTTTCTATTGGTGTCTCATTGCCCGCTCCACACAGGCGTGTGGCCGCGCTCTTCAGTGCGGATAAATCGCTCCCAGCACCCGTTCCCCCGCGGCGCCCGTCACGGACGGCAGGTTGCCCGTTTCGCGCGCGACGCAGCGCATGGCGAGCCAGGCGAAGGCGAGCGGCTCGACCTGATGCGGCGGCACGCCGAGCGCCTCGGTGGTCATCACCGGCACGCCCGCCACGCCGCTCGCCTGTAGCGCGTCCTCCAGCGCCTTCAACAGTCTGGCATTGCGCGCCCCGCCGCCGCAGACGTACACGGCGCGACAGTCGGAGGCATGACGCTCGATCTCGCGCGCCACGGTCACGGCCGTGAGCGCCGCCAGGGTAGCCTGCACGTCCGCGGGCGGTACCGCCTCATAGCCGCGCAGCTTGCCATCGAGCCAGACTGCGTTGAAGAGGTCGCGCCCTGTGCTCTTGGGTGGCTTCTGTTCGAAGAATGGTTCGTCGAGCAGCGCGTTGAGCAGCGGCTGATGAATCTGACCGCTCGCGGCGAAGTGGCCGCCTTCGTCGTACGGTTTGCCGATATGCCGGCTGGCCCACAGATCAAGCAGCGCGTTCGCCGGCCCGCAGTCGAAGCCGCGCACGGCGCCGGACGCGTCGAGAATCGTAATGTTGCTGATGCCGCCCAGGTTGCACACCACCCGTGTTTCGCGTCGCGAGCCGAACACCGTGGCGTGGAAGGCGGGGACGAGCGGCGCGCCCTGACCGCCCGCCGCTACGTCGCGGCTGCGGAAATCGGCGACCACGTCGATATGGGTCATCTCGGCGAGCAGCGCCGGATTGTTGGTCTGCCGCGTGAAGCCCATCTCGGGACGATGACGCACGGTTTGTCCGTGCACGCCGATGGCGCTCACCTGGCCGGGCGACAGATTGCCGGCACGCAGCAGTTCGTGGCAGCAGACAGCGTAGCGGGCAGCGAGCGCATTGGCCGCCAGCGCCTCGCGTTCGATCTCGTTCTCGCCGGGATGCTGAAGCGCGAACAGGGCGTCGCGCAGGCCGTCCGCGAAGCCCACGAAGGCCTCCGCCCGGACCACTGGCGGCCTGCCGTGCTCGAACTGCACCGCGATGCCATCCACGCCGTCCATGCTCGTGCCGGACATCAAGCCGAAATACAGGCCGTCGGCGGCGTGCTGTGCCGCCCGTTCATCGTCGCGCTGGGACACGTCTTCACTCCTTTCGCTGAAGTCGTTGCGGCGCGGTGGCCGCGTGTGTATGCGTCACGCGATTATCGGCTATCAGCGCAAGGGCGGGGCGCGTAAAACGGGCGTGATCTCGCGGATCGGTGCCGTCTTGCGTCGCGACCTTTTCCCGAGCCGCGAGCAAACATCGGCGCGGGAAGGGGAATCACGTAAAATCGCATGTCTGACTTCAAGTTACGTTACAGCATGAGCACCGAGTCCCCGTCCCAAGCCGCCCCCGCCTTTCCGATCACCGACGAAGTGCGTCACGCGCTCGCCGTCGCCAAACGTGGCGCCGATGAACTGCTGATCGAAGAAGAGTTCGTGCAGAAGCTCGCGAAGAGCGCCGCCACGGGCACGCCGCTGCGTATCAAGCTGGGCCTCGACCCGACCGCACCGGACATCCATATCGGCCACACAGTGGTACTCAACAAGATGCGCCAGTTGCAGGACCTGGGGCACACCGTGATCTTCCTGATCGGCGATTTCACCTCGCTGATCGGCGACCCTTCAGGGCGCAACGCGACGCGCCCGCCGCTCACGCGCGAGCAGATCGAGTCCAACGCAAAGACCTATTTCGATCAGGCGGCGCTCGTGCTCGATCGCGAAAAGACGGAGATCCGCTTCAATAGCGAATGGTGCATGCCGCTTGGTGCCGACGGCATGATCAAGCTCGCCTCGCGCTATACGGTGGCCCGCATGCTGGAGCGCGAAGACTTCACGAAGCGTTTCCAGGGCGGCGTCCCCATTTCGATCCACGAATTTCTGTACCCGCTCATGCAGGGCTACGACTCGGTCGCGCTCAACGCGGACCTGGAACTGGGCGGCACGGACCAGAAGTTCAACCTGCTGGTGGGTCGCGAGTTGCAGAAGCAGTACGGCCAGGACCAGCAGTGCATTCTGACGATGCCGCTGCTCGAGGGTCTGGACGGCGTCGACAAGATGTCGAAGTCGAAGAACAACTACGTGGGCATCAGCGAAAAGCCGAACGACATGTTCGGCAAGCTCATGAGCATCTCCGACACGCTGATGTGGCGCTACTTCGAGCTTCTGTCGTTCCGCCCCATGGACGAGATTGCGCGCTTCCGGCGCGAGGCCGAAGAGGGCCGCAATCCGCGCGACTTCAAGGTGATGCTGGCGCAGGAAGTCGTGGCGCGCTTCCACTCGCAGGGCGATGCCGAGCGCGCGCTCGAAGACTTCAACCACCGCGCGAAGGGCGGCGTGCCGGACGACATTCCGGCCGTGACGCTGCCGGGCGCGCCGCTCGCCGTTGGCCAGTTGCTCAAGCAGGCGGGCCTCGTGCCGTCGACCAGCGAAGCGCTGCGCAATATCGAGCAGGGCGGCGTGAAGATCGATGGCGCCACGGTCTCTGACAAGGGACTGAAGGTAGACGCGGGCGAGTACGTGGTGCAGGTCGGCAAGCGCCGTTTCGCGCGCGTGACGCTCACCGCATGATTGCGCTGATCCAGCGCGTGCGGCGCGCCGATGTGCGCGTCGTGGGCCCCGAAGGCGAGCGCGTCACCGGTGCCATCGGCGCCGGGCTGCTCGCACTCGTATGCGCCGAACGCGGGGACACGGAGGCAATGGCCGACCGGCTGCTTGCCAAGGTGCTCGGCTATCGGGTATTCAGCGATGCCGCGGGGAAGATGAACCTCTCCGTGCAGAACATCGACGGCGCGGGGCAAGCGGGTGGTCTGCTGCTTGTCTCGCAGTTCACGCTTGCCGCCGATACCAACAGTGGCCTGCGTCCCAGCTTTACGCCGGCGGCTCCGCCCGAAGAGGGGCGTCGGTTGTTCGACTACTTCGTTGCGGCGGCGCGAGCAAAGCATCCCATCGTGGAGACCGGCGAGTTCGGCGCCGAGATGCAGGTTTCGCTCGTCAACGACGGCCCCGTCACGTTCTGGCTGCAAGTGCGTAACTGACCTCGGCCGAACTTGCCGGCTGAACTTGCCGGCCGAGGTTGCCCGCGGTTGTGCGGCAGAGCGCCCGTGTCGCGCGGCCATCGTGGACGCGGCGCGGCTTTTGCGACAATGTCCGCTTTCCGGGACTGCCGCCTGCGGGCGGTGCCACCATCCTCTCCATGTCCACTCAGATTCTCTTCATCCGCCACGGCGAAACCGAATGGAACCGCATCAAGCGGATCCAGGGGCACATCGACATTCCGCTCGCCGCAAGCGGCGAAGAACAGGCACGGCGACTCGCGGCACGTCTTTCGCGTGAAGCGGCGGACGGTGCGAAGCTCGACGCCATCTGGTCGAGCGACCTGCAGCGCGCACAGCAGACGGCCGGGCCCACTGCCGAAGCGCTCGGCCTTTCGATCCAGCTTTCCGAAGGGCTGCGCGAACGTTCCTACGGCGCGTTCCAGGGGCACGACAGCGACGAGATTGCCGCGCGTTTTCCCGACGAATACGTGCAGTGGCAAACCCGCGATCCTGGCTTCGTTCCACCTGACGGCGAGTCGCAGCGGGCGTTCTACCACCGGGTGTTGCACGCGCTCGAGCCGATCGTCGCCGCACACCCCTTCGGGCGCATTGCGTGCGTGACGCACGGCGGCGTGCTGGACTGCATCTATCGCTTCGCACGAGGGTTGCCGCTGCAGGCGCCGCGCGAGTGGCCGCTGCTCAACGCGAGCGTCAACGTGGTGGATTTCGAGGCAGGGGCGGCGCGCATCGTTTCTTGGGCCGATGCCTCTCACCTTGGCGGGCAGAGCGCCGACGACAACCTGAAGAAAGCGCGCTGATCGGTGAGCCTAAGCCTGAGCTTTACCGCCCAGGCCGCCTTCAATCGTCGTGATGCATGCCCGCGGCGACGCGCCGCCTTGCGCGTTTCGACACGCCGTTCGTCAACGCCCATCTCATTACCGGCGCGACCGCGCGCATACCCGGCCGCACCATTAACCGGCGCATGCCTGAAAACGCATCGAAGCCGAGCATCCGCTGAGCCCAATCCGGAAGCAGATCCACGCCCGCGTTGAGCATGAGCAGCCCGGCAGGGCGCACGGCGGGATTGGGCGGCAGCGCATGCATGAGAATGTGCACGACTTCGCGCGTGCGGTCGCTCACTTCGAGTTCGGGTTGCATCGCGAGCAGCCAGGCATCGACGGCCGCCCGCGAGCGCGGGATGTTCGTTGCGCCCAGCATTTCGGCGATGCGCGCGGTTTCGTCAAAGTACTGGTCCTGGGCGGCTAGCGACAGGCCCGGATTCACATAGCGCAAGTGGGCGGCCAGAAAACTCGACACTTCGGCCACATGGACCCACGTCAGCAGCGTGGGGTCGCTCGCGCGGTACGGACGCCCGTCCGGCGCCGTACCCGTCACGCCCAGATGGATCTGCTTCACGCGTTCGATCAGCGCGAGCGCGTCGCGCCGGCTGCCATAGGTGGTGCCGGCAATGAAGGTCGCCGTGCGCCGTAGGCGGCCGAGGATGTCGGTGCGAAACGCCGAGTGGTCCCAGACGCCCGCAAGCGCGAGTGGATGCAGCGTTTGCAGCATCAAGGCGCTGATGCCGCCCGCCATCATCGACGTGAAGTCGGCGTGAACCTTCCAGCACACCGCATCGGGACCGAACAGGCCGGGGTCGCCCGGTGGCGATGAGTAGTCGAGCCTGGGGCCGCCGCCGCTCGTGAGATGGGTCACTGCGTCGGCGAGCTTCGAGCGCACGCGCTGGGCCAGTTGTGCGGTGAGTCCGCTGCGTTCCCTCGTGCCCGGCGTGCTGCTGCGGTGGCTGGCGTCGTCGGACATGGCGTGCTCGGTTGCGGCTTAACCTGTCTTGCGCGGCGTCAGGGCGCGTCGGCGTCCCAAAGGCCGCGCACGGGGTTCGACGCTTCAGGCGCCGAGAGCCCGAAATGCCGATAGGTGAGGAGCGTAGCGACACGTCCGCGCGGCGTGCGCTGCAGATAACCCTGCTGGATCAGGTACGGCTCCAGCACGTCTTCAATCGTGTCCCGCTCTTCGCCGATAGCCGCAGCGAGGTTGTCGACGCCCACCGGACCGCCGTCGAACTTGTGCAGGATGGCTTCCAGCAGCTTGCGGTCCATCAGGTCGAAGCCGACGGGATCGACGTCCAGCATGGCGAGCGCTGCATCCGCCACCTTGGCCGTGATATTGCCGTCCGCTTTCACTTCGGCGAAGTCGCGCACGCGGCGCAGCAGTCGATTGGCGATACGAGGCGTGCCGCGCGAGCGTTTGGCGATTTCGAGCGCGCCGTCCGGATGGATCTGCGCGCCGAGCAGCGAAGCGGAGCGCCGCACGATGCGGGACAACTCTTCCGCGTTGTAGAACTCAAGCCGCGCGACGATGCCGAAGCGATCACGCAGCGGGTTGGTCAGCATGCCGGCCCGCGTGGTGGCGCCCACCAGCGTGAACGGCTGCAGGTCCAGCTTTACGCTGCGCGCGGCCGGCCCTTCGCCGATCATGATGTCGATCTGGTAGTCCTCGAGCGCCGGATACAGGATTTCCTCGACGACCGGCGAAAGCCGGTGAATTTCGTCGATGAACAGCACGTCGTTGGCTTCGAGGTTCGTGAGCAGCGCCGCGAGGTCGCCGGCGCGCTCTAGCACCGGGCCCGACGTCTGCCGCAGATTGACCCCCATTTCGCGCGCGATGATGTGCGCAAGCGTGGTCTTGCCGAGACCTGGCGGCCCGAACAGCAACACGTGATCGAGCGGTTCCGAGCGGCGCTTCGCTGCCTCGATGAAGATTTCCAGCTGGCCGCGTACCTTTTCCTGGCCGACGTATTCCTCGAGCTGGCGCGGACGCAGCGCGCGCTCGAACGCTTCCTCGTTCGGAGAGACGGGCGTGGCCGCGATGATGCGTTCGGCGGCGAGTTTGTCGGTTTCGATCATGGACGCATTGTACCGCGCGGTGCCGGCCGGCAAAGCTGGCCGAACGGCCAGGTGGCGGGGGCACGTGCGGCATGCGAAGCTTGTCCCGTCATGCGCTGCGGCACTAGCGCCCCAGTACTCAAGGTCGCCGAAGGCCGTCCGTCGGGCATCTCTTACGCCTTGGACAGCGCCTTCAGCGCGAGCTTGATGCCCTCGGAAACCCCGGTGCCGGCCGGCACGTTCTTGATGGCGGCCAGCGCCTCTTTTTCGGAGTAACCCAATGCGAGCAATGCATTCAGGATGTCAGAGGCGTGATCCGATGCGGACACGGTGGCAGCAGCTGCGCCCAGGTCGGCCCCCAGCTTGCCCTTCAGTTCGAGCAGCAGCCGTTCGGCTGTCTTCTTGCCGATGCCCGGCACCCGCGTGAGGCGCGCCGCATCCTGCAGCGTGACGGCCTGGGAGAGTTCCTGCACGCTCATGCCCGAGAGCACGGCAAGCGCCATACGCGCGCCAATGCCCGTGATCTTGAGCAGTTCGCGGAATGTCGCACGTTCCTGCGTTGTACCGAAACCGTACAGCAGGTGGGCGTCCTCGCGCACGACCATGTGCGTGAGCAGCACGACTTTCTCGCCGGTGGAAGGCAGGTTGTAGAACGTGCTCATCGGCACGTCGATTTCGTAGCCTACGCCGTTGCAGTCGACGAGCAGATGAGGCGGATTTTTTTCCAGCAGGACACCGGCAATGCGACCGATCATGGCGGATTCAATGAGAACGGAAAGCGCGAGTGTAGCTCAGCGACATAGGTCTGCGGCACGCAGCGGCGTAGCTGAAAAGCGGGACCTTGCGGTGAACGGCGCTGGCTTGCCGGCGACACCGCCTTCAGCCCACCAGACGCCCGCGCCGCACGCGCAGGCCCTTTTTCGCGAGGGAAGGTGCAATGCCGCCCAAGGTCGCAAGCGTGTCGCCGCCGTGCGCGTGGCAGATGGCCATGCCGAGCGCGTCGGCGGCGTCAGTGCCCGGCACGCCGGCGAGACTCAGCAGGCGCACCACCATCTGCTGCATCTGTTCTTTGGTCGCGCGGCCGTAGCCCACCACCGCCTGCTTGAGCTGCAGCGCGGTGTACTCGGCAACTGGCACGCCGCCTGCCACGAGTCCGCAAATCGCGGCGCCGCGCGCCTGACCGAGCAACAGCGTGGATTGCGGGTTGACGTTGACGAAGACTTTCTCGATAGCCGCCTGATCCGGCGCGTGCTGGCGAATGAGGGTGGAGATGCCGTCGAAGATGGTGCCGAGCCGGGTCGGCAAGTCGGCATCGGCGGTGCGGATTACGCCGCTCGCGACGTAGGTGAGCTGGTGGCCGGTCTGGTCTATTACGCCGAAACCGGTTACGCGCAAGCCGGGGTCGATGCCGAGAATTCTCATGAAATGCACTGCTGACGGAATGCCTGCGATGGTACAACGAATGCCCGCCGCGCCCGCACAAAAAAACACCCCGCAGAGGCAAGCCGCCTGCGGGGTGTTTCGCGGCCTGGAAGGCCGGTGCGACTCAGTGCCGGAAGTGGCGCACGCCGGTCAGCACCATCGCGATGTTGTGCTCGTCAGCGGCGGCGATCACCTCGTCGTCACGCACCGAGCCACCGGGCTGAATCACGCAGGTCGCGCCCGCCGCCACCACCACGTCGAGGCCGTCTCGGAACGGGAAGAACGCGTCCGACGCCACTGCAGAGCCGCCCAACGTGAGGCCCGCATTCTGCGCCTTGATGCTCGCGATACGGGCCGAATCCACGCGGCTCATCTGACCCGCGCCTACGCCGAGCGTCATGCCGTTGGCGCAGAACACAATGGCGTTCGACTTCACGAACTTGGCCACGCGCCATGCGAAGAGCAGGTCGTCCATTTCCTTCGGCGTGGGGTGGCGCTTCGTCACCACGCGCAATTCGCGCGGCTGCACGTTCTTCGAATCAAGCGATTGCACGAGCAGGCCACCGCCCACGCGCTTCAGATCAAACGCGTTGAAGCCGGCGCCCAGCGGAATTTCCAGCAAACGCACGTTCTGCTTGGCTTCGAACACTCGTCGTGCGGCGGCGCTGAACGCCGGCGCGATCAGCACTTCGACGAATTGCTTCGCCACGGCCTGGGCCGCGGTCTCGTCCACTTCGCGGTTGAACGCGATGATGCCGCCGAAGGCCGAGGTCGGATCGGTCTGGAACGCCTTCGAGTAGGCCTCGTGCGGATCGCTACCCACCGCGACGCCACAGGGATTGGCGTGCTTGATGATTACGCAGGCCGGCGCGTCGAAGGTCTTCACGCATTCCCAGGCGGCGTCCGAATCGGCGATGTTGTTGTACGACAGTTCCTTGCCCTGCAACTGGCGGTAGTTCGCAAGCGCGCCTTCGGGTACCGCCAGGTCGCGATAGAACGCCGCGCTCTGATGCGGGTTTTCGCCGTAGCGCAGGTCCTGCACCTTGTCGAACGCGAGGTTCAGCGTGGCCGGATACGTGTTGCGCGACGTGTGCGAAAGCGAATCGGTGAGGCTCGTCAGATAGTTCGTGATCGCGCCGTCGTATTGAGCCGTGTGCGCGAACACCTTCGTTGCGAGGCGGAAGTTCGTCTTGTAGCTCACGCTGTTGCCGTTGGCGCGCATTTCGTCCAGCACGGCCGCGTAGTCGGACGGATCGACCACCACCGTTACGTCGCGATGGTTCTTCGCCGCCGAACGCAGCATGGTCGGGCCGCCGATATCGATGTTCTCAATGGCTTCCTCCAGCGTGCACTCGTCCTTCGCAACGGTCTGCACGAACGGATACAGGTTCACGACGAGCAGGTCGATGGTCGGAATCTCGTGCTGTTCCAGCGCCGCCATGTGCTCCGGCAGATCGCGGCGCGCGAGGATGCCGCCGTGCACCTTCGGGTGCAGCGTCTTCACGCGCCCGTCGAGCATTTCCGGAAAGCCCGTGTAGTCGGCCACTTCGGTAACGGGAAGGCCGGCGTCCGCGAGCAGTTTCGCGGTGCCGCCGGTCGACAGGATCTTGACGCCGAGGCCCGACAGCGACTTGGCGAAGTCGACGATGCCTGACTTGTCGGAAACGGAGATGAGCGCTTGCTTGATCATGATGGGAACGGGAAGCCGGAGGACGAGGGCGCGGCGCGCGGCGCTACAGCAGGCCGTGCTGCTGAAGCTTCTTGCGCAGCGTGTTGCGGTTGATGCCGAGATACTCGGCGGCCAGCGACTGATTGCCGCCGGCCTGCTCGAGCACCACCTCGAGCATGGGTTTTTCGACGCACGAAATGACCATGTCGTAGACGTCGTGCGGGTTGGCGCCGTCGAGGTCCTGGAAATACATCCCCAGGCTCTCGCGGACGCAGTGGTCTATGTTGTGCTTGCTCATGCTGCCAGTCGATCGTTTGTTTCGGGCTCGTCGCCGGCGCCTTCTTCGTCCACGTATTCGAGGCGCTCGGAAAACGCCTTTTGTGCGTCGAAGAATTCGTTGACGGCGGCGAGCTGCTCGCGCGTGGTGTCCAGCGTGTTCATGCGGTGCCGGAACGCCTGGGCGCCACGAAGGCCGCGAGTGTACCAGCCGATGTGCTTGCGCGCAGTACGTACCCCGGTGAATTCGCCGTAGAACGCGTAGTGGTCTTCGAGATGGCCGTTCATGATGCGCTGGATCTCTTCGACACGCGGCGGCAGCAGCAACTCGCCGGTTGCGAGGAAATGGACGATCTCGCGAAAGAGCCACGGGCGGCCCTGCGCGGCGCGGCCGATCATGATGGCGTCCGCGCCGGTGGCGGCCAGCACCTCGCGTGCCTTGCGCGGCGACGTGATGTCACCGTTCGCCACCACGGGAATGCGCGCGGCGGCTTTCACCGCGGCGATGGTGTCGTATTCGGCCTCGCCGTGATAGAGATCGGCGCGTGTGCGGCCGTGCACGGTGAGCATCGAGATGCCCGCCTCTTCGGCAATGCGCGCAATGGTGAGCGCATTGCGGTTCTCGCGGTTCCAGCCGGTGCGAATCTTGAGCGTGACGGGCACGGCGTCGGGCCCTACGCCGACGGCATTCACCACCGCCGACACAATGCGCGCGACGAGCGCCTCGTTCTGCAGCAGCGCAGAGCCGGCCGCGACGTTGCAGACCTTCTTGGCCGGGCAACCCATGTTGATGTCGATGATCTGCGCGCCGTTGGCCACGTTGTAGCGCGCGGCCTCGGCCATCATGTCGGGATCGGCGCCCGCGATCTGGACGGCGATCGGCTCGACTTCGCCCGCGTGGTTGGCGCGCCGCATGGTCTTCTCGCTCTTCCACAACTGGGCGTTCGAGGCGACCATCTCCGAGACCGCATAGCCTGCGCCGAGGTGCTTGCACAACTGGCGGAACGGCCGATCCGTGACGCCCGCCATCGGGGCGACGAACAGGTTGTTGCGCAGCGTGTGGCGGCCAAGCGTGAGCATGTCGAAGGGCAGGAACGGGCGCGCGTGCCGCGTTGCGGCATACGCATGGTGCGAAGGGGAAAACGCATATTTTAGCGTAACCGCTCCTGCGGACGGCTCGCTCGCCGTATGACCCCGGGTCTGACGCCGGGGCTGGCCTGCTAAATCTTCGATGAAAATCGCCTGCGGCCTGGACTGCCCCCGCGTTCGCGCAGCTAGCGGCGCTGGCCGAACATCATCTGCCTCGCGAGCGCCGTCTTCACGGGCGGGACGAATTCAAGCGCGGTGAGCGCGAGGCCGCGCAGCGTGCCGAGCGCCGGCAGGTCGAACGTGAAGAGCCGCGCGAGCGTGTCCGTGGCGCCGATGGTGAGACGCCGGTCGAGTGCTCGGCGTTGGCCGAACGAGGCCAGCGCGAGCGGCGTGGCGCCATGCTGCGACAACGCATCCGAAAGCGCATGCGCATCGCGCAGACCGAGATTGAGTCCCTGACCCGCCACGGGGTGCAGCGTCTGGGCTGCATTGCCGACCGCGGCGACGCGGCCCTTCACCAGCGTATCCACGGCCGAAAGCCCGAGCGGGAACGACGCGCGCCCCGCGACGTGCGTGAAGTGTCCAAGGCGGCTGCCGAACGCGACTTCGAGTTCGGCGAGGAACGCGTCGTCGGAAAGCTCGCCGCGCCGCCGGGCTTCGTCGGGCGAGCAGCACCAGACGAGCGCGTAGTCGGCGCCGCGTGCGCCGCCCATCGGCAGCAGGGCGATCGGCCCCTGGTCGGTGAACCGCTCCCAGGCAACGTGCGGCTGTGGTGCAGAGAGCGTGACCGTGCCGATGATCGCCGTCTGTCCGTAGTCACGCGTGCTTCTGGCGCTCGCAACGAGGCTCGCGGATGCGCCCGGTTCCCGCCGCTGGTAAAGGCCGCCTTCCGCGTTCACGAGAACGCGCGTGCGCAGGTTGCGAGCACCATGCGCGTTCTCGATGGGCAGCGTGACGCCATCGTATTCCTGCACGGGCGGCAGTGCCGACGTGGAGCGCAGCCAGTGCACCGGCGTGTCGCGCACGCACGCAGCCAGCGCCTGCACGATGGACCCATACCGAACCACGTAGCCGAGGGCAGACAGATCGTGCTCGGTCCGGTCGATCAGCGTGCGGCCGAAGTGCCCGCGCTGCGACACGTGAATGCGATGGATGGCGGTGGCGTCCGCGGGCCAGGCGAGCGGTTCGAGCAGCATGCGGCTACCTTCCGATACCGCGATGGCCCGCGGGTCGGAGACCGAGTCTTCGGGTTCGCGCGCATCGATCAGCGCAATCTTGAGTTCGCGCGTGGCGCTGCGCCGCGCGAGCCAGCCCGCGAGCGCAAGGCCAACCGGGCCCGCGCCTACGATGGTCACGTCGAAGTCGAACGGCGTGGCCGCGGTGATGTGCGTCGGCCCCGCTGATGAAGTTGCCATGTCCGTGCTTTGTGCAGGGGCGGGGTGTGCCGGCCCCGCGGTTCGGGAGACTGCGTTCATTTCGTTTCCGTACCGGTTGCTTCTCTCAGGCGGGCCGTCGCGTTCGCACACGCCCGCACGTCATGCTGTCCGTGCTGGTTCGTGCATCTCACGCAGGCGCGCGCGCCTCGCGCATCAGCGCCTCGATTTCGTCGGCTTCTACCGGCACGTCGCGCGTGATGAGTTCGCAGCCCTGTTCGGTGACGATGGCGTCGTCCTCGACGCGAATGCCGATGTCCCAGTAGCGTTCCGGCACGTCTTCGGCGGCGCGCACGTAGAGGCCTGGTTCGATCGTGAGCGCCATCGAAGGCCGCAGCGTGCGCCACGGCGGCGCGGCGTCCGGCTTGCCATTCGCGGTGCCGGCCCGTTCGCGGTAATCGCCGCAATCGTGCACGTCCATGCCCAGCCAATGCCCCGTGCGGTGCATGTAGAAGCGCGTATAGGCGCGCTCGGCGATCACGTCGTCCACGGACGAAAACTGCGCGCGGCCGATGATGCCCGTGTCGAGCAGCCCTTGCGCGAGCACGCGCACGGCCGCTTCGTGCGGCGCGTCGAAGCTGACGCCGGCGCGCGTGGCATCGATGGCCGCCTGCTGGGCCGCCAGCACGATTTCGTAGAGTTCGCGCTGGGCCGGCGTGAAACGGCCGCTCGCCGGAAAGGTGCGGGTGATGTCCGACGCGTAGCCGTCCAGTTCGCAGGCCGCGTCGATCAGCACGAGGTCGCCCTCGCGCGCAATCGCGTTGCCCGCCGGATAGTGCAGCACGCAGGCGTTCGCGCCCGCCGCCACGATCGAGCCGTAGGCCGGCGCCTGCGCGCCGTGCTTGCGGAACGTGTAGAGCAGTTCGGCCTCGATCTCGTACTCGCGCATGCCGGGCCGGCACGCGGCCATCGCGCGACAGTGCGCGGCCGCCGAGATTCGTGCGGCGCGCCGCATGATGTCCAGTTCATGGGCGTCCTTGAAGAGACGCATGTCGTCGAGCAGCGGCAGCAGGTCGTGCGCTGCCGTGGGCGCCGTCACGCCGCTGCGGCCCTGGGCGCGCACGGCGTCGAGCCAGCGTCGCACCTGCTCGTCGAGCGTGGCGGACGAGCCGAGCGCATAGTGCAGCGCCGGCTTGCCGGCCAGGATGCGCGGCAACTGCGCGTCGCTTTCGTCGGAGGCAAAGGCCGCGTCGAAGCCGAAGGTGCCGCGTGCCGCTTCGGGGCCGTACCGGAAGCCTTCCCAGGTTTCTCGCTCGGCGTTTCTCTCGCGGCAGAACAGGATGGCGGCGGGTTCGCCGGCTGCGGCGCTCGCGTCGAGCACGAGCAGCGCTTCGGGTTCCGCGAAGCCGGTCAGGTAATAGAAGTAGCTGTCGTGCCGGTAGGCGTAGTCCGTGTCGCGATTGCGCAGGACTTCAGGCGCGGTGGGCACGATGGCGACGCCGCCGCCCGCGGCCCGCAGCGCAGCGAGCACGCGCTCGCGGCGGCCGCGGTAGACGTCGATGGCGGGCGCGTCGGCGGCGGGGCGGTGCAGGGAGGAATCGGTCGGCTGGTCCATCGCGAGATTGTAGCGCCCAATCCGCAGACGTTCCCGGCTGGAGCGCCTGCGGGCGTGCACCACGGGCAGGCCACCGGAAAGCCGCCGGAAAGCACGGCAAGCGCTGCGGGCGCCATGTTGCAATCCGTCCACAGCCATACGGCCATCGGCCATTCGCCGGGCGCGCCCTTCGTCTGGATCGCCGAAAACCAACGTATACTTTCGCGGACTCCAGAATTCCAGAAAAGGCAGGCAGGCGTGATGAAACTCATCGGTTCGCTCGGCAGTCCGTTCGTGCGCAAGGCGCGAATCGTGCTCGCCGAAAAGAAGATCGACTACAAGCTGGTGCTCGAGAACGTCTGGGTGCCGGAAACCACGATTCACGACTTCAATCCGCTCGGCAAGGTGCCCTGCCTCGTGATGGAAGACGGCGAGGCCGTGTTCGATTCCCGCGTGATCTGCGAATACGTGGATACGCTTTCGCCCGTGGGCAAACTCATTCCCCCGTCGGGGCGCGAGCGCGTCGAAGTGCGCTGCTGGGAAGCGCTCGCCGACGGCATGCTGGACGCCGCCGTGCTGATTCGCCTCGAAGGCACGCAGCGCACGCCGGAACAGCGCAACGAAACCTGGCTCGCGCGCCAGCAGCGCAAGATCGACGACGGTCTCGTCGCCATGTCGCAAGGGCTGGGCAGCAAGACGTGGTGCGCGAGCACCCATTACTCGCTCGCGGACATCGCGCTGGGTTGCGCGCTCGGCTACCTCGACTTCCGCATGCCGGAACTCGACTGGCGCGACAAGTACCCGAACCTCGACAAGCACTTCGCCAAGCTCTCGCTGCGCCAGTCGTTCATCGACACGGTGCCTTCCAACTGAGCACAAGCCCTCGCGGTCGTCTTCTCAGGCGTTCGCTGCCGTGAAGATGACCGTGACGGTCACGCCGCGCCCGTCCGGGCCGGCGCCTAGTTCGATTTCCCCGCGATGGGCCTGCACGATCTCGCGCACGATGGCGAGGCCGAGGCCCGTTCCCTCGGTGTCCGTGGCGGCGCGATAGAACGGCTCGAACACACGGCTGCGCGCCTCGGCGGGAATGCCGGGGCCGTTGTCGCAGACGGTCAGCACGACGCGGCCGTCCGCGCGCTTTACAGCCACCGTCACGTGACCGCCGCGCTGCGTGTAGCGGATCGCGTTTTCCGCGAGATTCGACACCAGCGCGGCGAGCAGCGCGCGATGTCCCGTCACGCATGCCGGGCCGTGCAGTTCCACGCCCAGGTCGATCTCACGTGTCTGTGCGAGCAGCGCGAGTTCTTCCACCACCTCGGTGGCGAGCGCGCTCAGGTCCACGTTCTGGCTTGCCAGTTGCGAGTAGTCCGCTGATTCGGCCTGCGCGAGCAGCAACAGCTTGTTCGTGAGCCCGACCATCGACTGGTTGCTTCGATGCATCGCCGCCAGCACTTCCGAGAGTTCCGGTTCGATGCTGCGCCGTTGCCGCGCGAATTGAAGCTGCGTGCCGAGCAACGTGAGCGGCGTGCGCAGCTGATGCGCCGCGTCGGCGATAAAGCGCCGTTGCGTTGCGACCTGCAGACCGAGGCGCGCAATGCACTGATTGATCGCATCCACGATGGGCCGCAGTTCGGTATGCAACCGCTCCACGCGCAGCGGCGCAAGCTGCATCGGATCGCGGTCCGCCACGTCGTCTTTCACCTTCATGAGCGGCCGCAGCTCGAACGTGAGCCCGATACAGACGAGCGCGACGGCGAGCACGATCATCTCGATCTGCCGGATCAACTGCGGCCGCCACACGGCTTCCACCATCGCGTCGCGCGAGCGCGTCGTCTTGCCCACGAGAATCTGCACGCGACGCGTCGCGCCGTTGTCGTACATGAGCCGCACGAGCGACACCGCGCGCACGCGCTGGCCGCGCAGCGTGGCGTCGAACCATTGCGGCTCGGTGGCCGGGTCGGCCACGCGTCCGGTGGCCGACGGGAAGTCGGGCAGGCCCGCGAGCAGCCGCCCGTCTTCCAGACGCACGCTGTAGAACACCTGGTCGCCGTAGGGCGAGGCGAATACTTCGATGGCGGCGGGCGGCATATCGACCACGAGCGCGCCGTCCGCCCATTCCACTTCGCCGGAGATCATGCGCACCGACGCGACCAACAGGTTGTCCTGCACGAGGTCGGCGGTGTGGCGCGCGTTGTCGTGTTCCGTTTTCGCGGTCACGAACACGTAGAGCGCGAGCGGCAGCAGCAGCCACCACAGAAGGCGCACGCGCAGGCTATTGGTCACCATTACTGCTCATCGTCTTTCTTGCGCAGCAGGTAGCCGAGGCCGCGCAGCGTGACGATGGCCGCCGAGCTGCCATCGAGCTTCTTGCGCAGGCGCGAGATGTAGATTTCGACGGCGTCTTCGCTCGGCTCGTCGGCGAGCGTAAAGATGGCGTCCATGAGCGCCGCCTTGGAAACCGTCTTGCCGAGCCGCAGGATCAGCGTTTCGAGCACCGTGCGTTCGCGCGGCGTCACCGCGAGCGGGGCGCCTTTCAGCGTGAACTGGCGCGTGTCGATGTCGAAGGCGAGGTCGCCGCAGATCACGTCACCCGCCTTGGTGGGCGCCTGGCGGCGGATCAGCACCTTGATGCGCGCCACCAGTTCGCGCACTTCGAACGGCTTGACGAGGTAGTCGTCCGCGCCAAGGCCCAGCAGTTCCACTTTCTCGTCGATGGACCCGCTCGCCGTGAGGATCATCACCGGCGTTTCGTCGCCGCGCTGGCGCATGCGGCGCAGCACGTTCTTGCCCGAGAGCTTCGGCAGGTTCAGGTCGAGCAGCACGACGTCGTAGCGGTTCGTGCGCAACAACTGGTCGGCGGCGTCGCCGTCCTGCACCGCGTCGAGCGCGAACGCGTCCTGCTCCAGCGTTTTGGCGAGCCAGTGCGAGAGCGTGGGATTGTCTTCGATGAGCAGCAGCTTCATGGGGCAGCAGCGGGCGAGCCGCACGGATCAGGCCGTCGATTGTGCCGCAAATCGGCGGCTTTGCAATGCTGGCTCACCCGCCACGCGGGCGGCTCGCGGCATTGCGGGTTAACACGAATGCTTGCCGCTGCCGGCCGATAGCTGGCAGAAGGATTCGGATTTCTATAATCCGCCTCACGCCTGGCTCAAGACCAGGCCCAGAAAGGACCGCGCCGCAGTAAGCCCAGACCCAAGGCCAGCGGCGAAGCACCAGGCGGTCCGCCCAACCAAGGAGACTTTCTTCATGCGTACCCTGCGTAAAGTGGCTGCCCTGTCGAGTTTTGCCGTGCTGGCGTTCGCGCTTGCCGCGGCCCCGACGTCGGCGTCGGCCGAATCCTCGAAGATCACGATCATGGTGGGTGGCGCGACCAAGATCATCTACCTGCCGGCCAAGCTCACCGAGCAACTCGGCTACTTCAAGGAAGAAGGCCTCGACGTCGAGATCCAGTCGCAGCCCGCCGGCGTCGATGCGGAAAACGAACTGCTCGCAGGCGCCGTGCAGGGCGTGGTGGGTTTCTACGATCACACCATCGACCTGCAGAGCAAGGGCAAGGAAGTCGAAGCACTCGTGATCTTCGGCCAGGTGCCCGGTGAAGTGGAAATGGTGGCCACCAAGGCCGCCGGCAGCCTGAAGAGCATGGCCGACGTGAAGGGCAAGACCCTTGGCGTGACCGGCCTCGGTTCGTCCACGAGCTTTCTCACGCAATACCTCGCGCAGCGCGCCGGCGTGCCCTCCACGCAATACACACTGCTGCCCGTGGGCGCGGACGCCAGCTTCATCGCTGCCATCAAGCAAAGCCGCATCGATGCCGGCATGACGACCGAGCCCACCGTCTCGCAACTGCTGAAGACCGGCGACGCGAAGGTGCTGGTCGACATGCGTACGCTCGACGGCACGCGCGCCGCGCTGGGCGGCACGTATCCGGCCTCGAGCTTCTACGTGCAGCGCGCGTGGGCCGAGTCGCACAAGGAGGAAGCCGCGAAGCTCGCGCGCGCCTTCGTGAAGACGCTGAACTTCATCGCGACGCATAGCGCCGACGAGATCGCCGACAAGATGCCGAAGGACTACTACGGCAACAATCGCGACCTCTACGTAGGCGCGCTGAAGGCGTCGCTGCCCATGTTCACGAAGGACGGCAAGATGCCCGCCGACGGTCCGGACACGGTGCTGAAGGTGCTCTCGTCGTTCAGCCCCTCGGTGAAGGGCAAGCATATCGATCTGGCGCGCACTTACACGAACGAGTTCGTCTCGTCGGTGAAGACGGCGGCGAAATAACCTGCGCATTGCGCGTGAGTCACACATGGCGGTCAAGACAACAGCGGAACTGCAAGCGATGAATCGACCTGTACCCCTTTCCACGAACGGCTCGCTGAATGGCTCGCCGAATGGGTTGCCAGCGGGCGCGCCGGCCATCGAGCTGCGCAACGTCTCGTGCCGCTTCATCAGCCCCGACGGCAAGGCGACGATCGCGCTGCGCGACTTCAGCATGTCGGTAGCGCGAGGCGAGTTCGTTGCGGTCGTCGGGCCCACGGGCTGCGGCAAGTCCACGACGCTCAGCATGATTACGGGCCTGCTCAAGCCCACCACGGGCGAAGTGCGCGTGATGGGCCAGCCCGTGGACGGCATCGACCCGCGCATCGGCTTCGTGTTTCAGGCCGACGCCGTGTTCCCGTGGCGCTCGGTGCTCGACAACGTCGCGGCAGGTCCGCTGTTTCGCGGCCGCTCGAAGTCTGCGGCCTACGACGAGGCCAACGAATGGCTGCGCCGCGTGGGCCTCGAGAAGTTCGGCAAGCACTACCCGCATCAGCTGTCGGGCGGCATGCGCAAGCGTGTGGCGCTCGCGCAGACCTTCATCAACAGGCCGGAAATCCTGCTCATGGACGAGCCGTTCTCCGCGCTCGACATGCAGACCCGCACGCTGATGCAGGACGAACTGCTGCAACTGTGGTCGGCGAATGCGGGGTCGGTGGTGTTCGTCACGCACGATCTGGAAGAGGCGATTGCGCTGGCCGACCGCGTGTTCGTGCTGACGGCACGCCCGGCCACGCTCAAGAAGGTGTACGAGATCGATCTGCCGCGTCCGCGCATCACCTCCGAGGTGCGCTACGACCCGCGCTTCATCGAAATCTCGCGCGACATCTGGCACGACCTGCGCGAAGAAGTGCAGATCGGCTAATCAACGAAAGCGGAGCACATCATGTCTACCCCTCAACAAGCGATGCCCGTGGGCATCGACGCCACGGCGCTCGCACAGGTCGAGCGCGTCGCCCAGCAGCGCATCCGGCGCCGCCACGCGCTCGTGATCGGCCTGCGCATCGCCGTGCTCGTCGTCGTGCTGGGCGGCTGGGAAGTCGCGGCGCGGCTCAAATGGATCGATCCGTTCTTCTTCTCCATGCCGTCGCAGATCTTCGCGCAGATCGTCGACTGGTTCGTCAACGGCACCTCGCAAGGGCCGCTTTTGACGCAGGTGTGGGTCACGCTCGAAGAGACCGGGCTCGGCTTTCTGATCGGCTCGGTGGCGGGCGTGTTCTGCGGCATCGTGTTGGGCCGCAACAAGCTGCTTTCCGACGTGTTCAGCATCTACATCAAGATCGCCAACTCCATTCCGCGCGTGGTGCTGGGTTCGGTGTTCGTGATCGCGCTGGGCCTCGGCATGGCGTCGAAGGTGGCGCTCGCCGTGGTGATGGTGTTCTTCGTGGTGTTCGCCAATGCGTTCCAGGGCGTGCGCGAAGCGGACCGCTACATGATCGCGAACGCACAGATTCTCGGCGCTTCGCGTCGCCAGGTGACGACGGCGGTGGTGATTCCCTCGGCGCTCAGCTGGATTCTCGCGAGCCTGCACGTGAGCTTCGGCTTCGCGCTGGTTGGTGCGGTGGTGGGCGAGTTCCTGGGTTCGAAGCAGGGTATCGGCCTGCTGATCTCGACGGCGCAAGGCGCGTTCAACGCGAGCGGCGTGTTCGCGGCGATGATCGTGCTGGCCGTGGTGGCGCTCGCTGCGGATTACCTGTTGACCGCAGTCGAACAGCGTCTGCTCAAGTGGCGGCCGATGGCGGTTTGATCGTGCGCTGAGCGTTCTCTAACGCCGCCGCACAAACATCAGGCGCGGCCCGTGTTGCACAGCATCGGTCCGCGCCTTCGGCTTCATCCGTTCTTTCGCGTGGTTACGTCACGTTGACCACATTGCCCCGCTTCGGCGGGGTTTTTCTTTTGAAGCGCAGGGTTGCGCGCGGGGGCTCGCTAGGCCGTCACCGCTTCTTCCCGTCGCGGCGCGAACGAGTCGCTGCGTGCCACGGGCCACCACTGCTCGTAGAGCGTATAGCGATAGTTGCCGTTGAGCAGGTCGCCCGGCTCCAGGTACTTGAGCAGCTGCGACATCAGCTGAACCTCGTGCGACGACACGCGCCGCACGATGTGATGCGCGCGCAGTTCCGACGGATGCCTGAGGCCCGCCGCCTGCACGATTTCCTTGAGCGCGTGCAGCGTGTTGTGGTGGAAGTTGAATACGCGGTCGGCCTTGTCGGGCACGACGAGCGCGCGCTGGCGCACCGGGTCTTGCGTCGCGACGCCGGTGGGGCAGCGTCCCGTGTGGCAGGTCTGGGCCTGGATGCAGCCCACGGCGAACATGAAGCCGCGCGCGGAGTTGATCCAGTCCGCGCCGATGGCGAGCGTCTTCGCGATGTCGAATGCAGTAATCATCTTGCCGCTCGCGCCGATGCGGATTTTCTCGCGCAGCCCGCAACCCACCAGCGTGTTGTGCACGAGCAGCAGCCCTTCCTGAAGCGGCACGCCGATGTGATCCGTGAATTCGAGCGGCGCGGCGCCCGTTCCGCCTTCCGCGCCGTCCACTACGATGAAGTCGGGCAGGATGCCCGTTTCTAGCATCGCCTTGGCGATGCCGAAGAACTCCCACGGGTGGCCGATGCAGAGCTTGAAGCCCGTGGGCTTGCCGCCCGAGAGCTTGCGCAGCCGTTCGACGAATTCGAGCAGCCCGCGCGGCGTCGAAAACTCGGAGTGCGTGGCGGGCGAGATGCAGTCGCGGCCCATCGGCACGCCGCGTGTCTCGGCGATTTCGGGTGTGATCTTCGCGGCGGGCAGCACGCCGCCGTGGCCCGGTTTGGCGCCCTGCGAGAGCTTCACTTCGATCATCTTCACCTGCGGGTCCGCGGCCTCGCGCGCGAACTTCTCGGCGTTGAAGGTGCCGTCGTCGTTACGGCAACCGAAGTATCCCGAGGCGATTTCCCAGATGATGTCGCCGCCGTGTTCGCGGTGGTACTTCGAGAGCGAGCCTTCGCCCGTGTCGTGCGCAAAGCCGCCTTTCTTCGCGCCCAGATTGAGTGCGCGAATGGCGTTGGCCGAGAGCGAGCCGAAGCTCATGGCCGAGACGTTGAAGATGGAGAGCGCGTAGGGCTGCTCGCGATCCGGTCCGACGAGAATGCGGAAGTCGTGGTTCGGGAGTTGCGTCGGCATGAGCGAGTGGCTGATCCATTCGTGACCGGCGGCGCGTACGTCGAGTTCGGTGCCGTAGGGCCGGCTGTCCACTTCGTTCTTCGCACGCTGGTAGACGATGCTGCGCTGCTGACGCGAGAACGGTTTTTCTTCGGTGTCGTCTTCAACGAAGTACTGGCGAATCTCGGGACGAATGAACTCGAACGCAAAACGCAGATGACCCCAGAGCGGATAGTTGCGCAGAATCGCGTGGCGCTCCTGAGTGAGGTCGGCCAGTCCGAGAGCGACGAGGAGCGCCGGAATCAGGCTCCAGAACCAGGACAGATGATGGAGCGCAGCGGCGGCAACGCAGGCGGCAAGCAGCACCACGGCGCACCACATGGCCAGATAGCGTCGGGAAAACATACGGTCTCCTCGGGGTGAACGAAGGAGGCCGGCGCGCTTCGTGTGCAGCGCACCGGCCGGTTGTGCCCCGAATGATGCCGCAAGATGAAGGGCGCGGCTGTGAAACTCACTGGTGCGCGAGACGGAATGAACGTCCTGCGAAAGGTGCCGAAAGGCGTGTGAAGGAATGGAAAGCGTGGAGCGTGGCGGCGAGGTGAGCGAGGGCGGTGGCCCTCGCTCAATCGTGTCGGCGCTTGTGAAGAGCTTGTTCGGCGCTGGGTTGGCGCGTAGTTCGTGTTTATCGCGCGCCCAGCAGCGCCGCCTGCTGCGGCTCGCGTGCGGCGGGTTGCGGCGCGGGCCGGGCCGTCGCCGCGCTTTCGATGATGCCGCCGCCCAGGCACACGTCGCCGTCGTACAGCACGGCGGACTGGCCGGGCGTCACGGCCCATTGCGCTTCGGTGAAGCGCAGCTGGAAGGCGGCGCCGGCATCGCCGGTTTCGCCTGAATCGGCCGGCGAAGACGGCAGCGCGTGGAAGACGCACGCCGCATCGGCCTGGCGATAGCGCGTTTTCGCGCCGCAGGCGTGGCCGTCCGCGGGGGGCTCGCCTGCCACCCAGCTCACATTGCCGGCGCGCAGCGTCTCTGAGAGCAGCCACGGATGATCGTGGCCCTGCACGACGTACAACGTGTTCGAGGCAATGTCCTTGGCCGCCACGAACCAGGGCTCGCCGCTGCCGTCCTTGCTGCCGCCAAGGCCAATGCCCTTGCGCTGGCCGAACGTATAGAACGCAAGGCCGATGTGCTCGCCCACCACCTTGCCTTCGGGCGTCTTCATCGGGCCGGGCTTCGTCGGCAGATAGCGGTTCAGGAAGTCGCGGAACGGCCGTTCGCCAATGAAGCAGATGCCCGTGGAGTCCTTCTTCTTCGCGTTCGGCAGCCCGATTTGCGCCGCGATCTCGCGCACTTTCGTCTTCGGGATCTCGCCGAGCGGGAACATCGTCTTCGACAGCTGCGCCTGGTTGAGGCGGTGCAGGAAGTACGACTGGTCCTTGGTGTGGTCCGTGGCCTTCAGCAATTCGAAGCGGCCGTCGTTCTCGCGCACGCGCGCGTAGTGGCCCGTCGCGATGCGCTCGGCGCCCAGACTCATGGCGTGGTCGAGGAACGCCTTGAACTTGATCTCGGCGTTGCAGAGCACGTCCGGGTTCGGCGTGCGGCCCGCCGAGTACTCGCGCAGGAACTCCGCGAACACGCGGTCCTTGTATTCGGCGGCGAAGTTGACGGCTTCGACGTCGATGCCGATCAGGTCCGCTACCGAGACCACGTCGATCCAGTCTTCACGGGTCGAGCAGTATTCGCTGTCGTCGTCGTCTTCCCAGTTCTTCATGAAAAGACCGACCACGTCGTATCCCTGCTCCTTGAGCAGCCACGCGGTGACCGACGAATCCACGCCGCCCGACATGCCCACTACGACTTTCTGTTTGCTCATGGCTTGCTGCCTGTTGCTGCTTGTTGGTGCTGCAAATTGATATTGCCGATTGATGCTGGACCGGTGCCGCGGGTTGATGCCTGAGGTTGATGCCGCAGGGTACGTCGCCGATCACTCGACTTACGACCGCCCGCCGGCATCGCGCTTATGAGCGCCGCGGCCCCACCGCGTGCGTGTGCACGAAATCGAGCGGAACGCGGCGTCCCGCGAGGTAATCGTCGATGCAGCGCATGACGAGCGGTGTGCGATGCCGCTCGCCCGCCGCGCGCAGTTCGTCGGCGCTCATCCATAGCGTGCGGACGATGTCGGCGTCGAGCGCGCGATCCGCGAGCGCCTCGCCCGCCGTGCCGCAGAACGTGAAACGCAGGTAGGTGGCGCCGCTTTCGTGGGGCTGGCCGAAGTGTGTCATGTACACGCCGACGAGCGCCTGCGGCACGAACGGATGCGCCGTTTCCTCGAGCGTTTCGCGGATCACCGCGTCGACGAGCGATTCGCCCGCCTCGAGATGCCCGGCCGGCTGGTTCAGCCGCAGGCCCTGGGATGTGTGCTCCTCCACGAGGAGAAAACGCCCGCCGCGCTCGACGATGGCCGCCACCGTAACGTGCGGGGCCCAGATTTCCGGTTCCATGGGCCGACATTTTACCGGTTGGCGGAGCGCCTCGCTTCAGACCGCTTTCAAGCCCGGGTCAAACCCGAGTCAAGCCCGAATCATGCGCGAGCGAGGCCAGCATCAGCCCGGAAGCGGCGCGCACGGCCGGGATTGTGCGGATTACGGTTCGCCCCCCACTTTCGGTTAAAGTGGCGCGGTAGCCGCTGCACGAGACGCCGGCGCACCGTGGCCGGCCCCTGTCTTCGCTTTATTCGCTTGATAAGCGCTTGATGAGCAATAAGAAGGAGGGTTCCAGGATGCATATCGGAGTGCCTGCCGAGACGCGGGCGAACGAAACCCGAGTGGCCGCGACGCCCGAGACGGTCAAGAAGTACGTGAGTCAGGGGCATCGCGTCACCGTGCAGGCGGGCGCGGGTACTGCCGCGAGCTTCACCGACGAGGCCTACATTGCCGCGGGCGCCGAGATCACCGACGCGGCCACAGCCTTCGCCGCCGACCTCGTGCTCAAGGTGCAGTCGCCCTCCGTGAGCGAGCTGCCTTTCATGAAGCGTGGCGCCGTGCTCTGCGGCATGCTCGATCCGTTCAATGCCGCGAATGCCGCGCAACTGGCCGAAGCGGGGCTCACCGCCTTCGCGCTGGAAGCCGCGCCGCGCACCACGCGCGCGCAAAGCCTCGACGTGCTCTCGTCCCAGGCCAACATCGCCGGCTACAAGGCGGTGCTCGTGGCCGCCCACTTCTACCCCCGCTTCATGCCGATGCTGATGACCGCCGCCGGTACGGTGAAGGCCGCGCGCGTGCTCGTGCTGGGCGCGGGCGTGGCGGGTCTGCAGGCCATCGCCACGGCGCGGCGGCTGGGCGCCGTGATCGAAGCATCCGACGTGCGGCCGGCCGTGAAGGAGCAGATCGAGTCGCTGGGCGCCAAATTCCTCGACGTGCCCTACGAGACGCAGGAAGAGCGCGAAGCGGCCGAAGGCGTGGGCGGCTACGCGCGGCCCATGCCGCCGTCGTGGCTCGCGCGCCAGTCGGCGCTCGTGCACGAACGCGCGCGCCAGGCCGACATCGTGATCAGCACCGCGTTGATTCCGGGCCGCGACGCGCCCACGCTGCTGCCCGCGCAGACGGTGGAGGCCATGAAGCCGGGTTCCGTGGTGGTGGACCTTGCAGCGGGGCGCGGTCCCGTGTCCGATGAAGCCACCGGCCGCCGCGGGGGCAACTGCCCGCTCACGGTGGCGGACCAGGTGGTGACGAAGCACGGCGTGACGATCGTGGGCTACACGAATCTGGCGGCAATGGTGGCGGCGGACGCGTCTTCGCTCTACGCGCGCAACCTGCTCGACTTCCTGAAGCTGATCGTCACGAAGGAAGGCACGCTCAACATCGATCTCGCGGACGACATCGTCGCGGCCACGCTGCTGGCTCGCGACGGCGCCGTCACGCGCAAGGCATGAGGAGAAACGCGGCGATGGAAGTCATCAACCATACGGTCATCAACCTGATCATCTTTGTGCTGGCGGTCTACGTGGGCTATCACGTGGTGTGGAACGTCACGCCCGCGCTGCACACGCCGCTCATGGCGGTCACCAACGCGATTTCGGCCATCGTGATCGTGGGCGCCATGCTCGCTACGGCGCTCACGGTGGGTGGCGCCGGCAAGTTCTTCGGCACGCTCGCGGTGCTGCTCGCGGCCGTGAACGTGTTCGGCGGCTTTCTGGTGACAAGGCGAATGCTGGAGATGTTCAGAAAGAAAGAACCCAGGAAGCAAAGCGGCGCCACCGGCAAGGAGGGCGCGTAAAAATGAGCATGAACGTGGTGACGCTGCTCTACCTGCTGGCCTCGGTGTGCTTCATCCAGGCGCTCAAGGGGCTGTCCAATCCGAAGAGTGCGCGGGCCGGCAACGTGTTCGGCATGGTGGGCATGGCCATCGCCATCCTCACGACCATCGCGCTGATCGTGAAGCAGGCCGGCTCCCTCGGGTCGAATCTCGGTCTCGGCCTTGGGCTGCTGTTCGGTGCGCTCGTGGTGGGCGGCGCGATTGGCGCCTATGTGGCCGCGCGCGTCGAGATGACGAAGATGCCCGAACTCGTGGCGGCCATGCACTCGCTGATCGGTCTCGCGGCCGTGTGCATCGCGTATGCCGTGGTTGCCGAACCGGCCGCGTTCGGTCTGGGTGCCGAGGATGCGCCGTATGCGGGCTTCCTGCCCTACGGCAACCGCATCGAACTCTTCATCGGCACGTTCGTGGGCGCGATCACGTTTTCGGGCTCGGTGATCGCGTTCGGCAAGCTCTCGGGCAAGTACAAGTTCCGGCTCTTCCAGGGCGCGCCGGTGGTGTATCCGGGCCAGCATCTCTTGAACCTGATGCTCGCCATCGCGATGGTCGGCTTCGGCGTGATCTTCTTTCTCACGCAGTCGTGGCTGCCGTTCATCATCATGACGGTGATCGCGTTCGCGCTCGGCGTGCTCATCATCATCCCGATCGGCGGGGCCGACATGCCGGTGGTGGTGTCGATGCTCAACTCGTACTCGGGCTGGGCTGCCGCGGGCATCGGCTTCTCGCTCAACAACGCGATGCTGATCATTGCGGGGTCACTGGTGGGTTCGTCGGGCGCGATTCTCTCGTACATCATGTGCCACGCGATGAACCGCTCGTTCTTCAACGTGCTGCTGGGCGGCTTCGGCGCAGAGCCCGGCGCGGCCGCGGCGGCCGGCACGCAGGAGCAGCGGCCGGTGAAGTCGGGGTCGGCCGAAGACGCGTCGTTCATGCTCGGCAACGCGGAAACGGTGGTGATCGTGCCGGGCTACGGGCTCGCGGTCGCCCGCGCGCAACACGCGTTGAAGGAGCTCACCGACAAGCTCATCGAGAAGGGCATCGACGTGCGTTACGCCATTCACCCCGTGGCGGGCCGCATGCCGGGGCACATGAACGTGCTGCTCGCCGAAGCCGAGGTGCCCTACGACCTTGTCTTCGAGATGGACGACATCAACAACCAGTTCGGCCAGACCGACGTGGTGCTGGTGCTCGGCGCGAACGACGTGGTGAACCCGGCGGCGAAGAACGATCCGAAGTCGCCGATTGCGGGCATGCCCATCATCGAGGCGTACAAGGCGCGCACCGTCATCGTCAACAAGCGGTCGATGGCAGCGGGCTACGCCGGTCTCGACAACGAGTTGTTCTACATGGACAAGACGATGATGGTGTTCGGCGACGCCAAGAAGGTGATCGAGGACATGGTGAAGTCGGTCGAGTGATCCACGTTGAGGTCACAAGCGCGCCGTCACCGCGACGGCGCGTTCACCACGCGCAGATAGTCCGCGAGGCGTCGGCCGCTCATGTCGGGAAAGTGCTCGTGCACTGCCACGCCCTTCATGCGCGCAATGTCGAAGTTGCGGAAGTCTTCGCGCAGTTCGCACCAGGCGCCCACCGTCCAGCGCCCGCCCCAGTAGACGAGACCGAGCGGCCACACGCGCCGCTCGGTCTGCGCGCCCAGCCGGTCTTCGTAGCCGAAGCTCACCACGAGCCGCGTATCCACGGCGCGATGCAGCGTGTCCACCTTCTTCGAAAACTCGCCGTCGATATGAAACGACGGCACGAACACGGCGAGCCGTTCGAGCGCCGCGCGCTTGTCGGCCGGCATGGCTGAGGCGATTTTCGCGAGCGCGCTGCGGGCGCCGCCCGCGAGGCCCGCGCCGCCCCACGTTTCGAGCATCCGCGCGCCGGTGGCGAGCGCCGCGAGTTCGTCGGCGGTGAACATGAGCGGCGGCAGGCTGGCCGCGCGCGAGAGCCGGTAGCCGATGCCCGCTTCGCCTTCGATCGGCACGCCTGACAGCTGCAGGTCGCGCACGTCGCGATACACGGTGCGCGCCGACACGTTGAGCCATTCGGCCAGCTGCTGCGCAGTCGTGAGCCGCCGGCCGCGCAGCAGCTCGGCGATCTGGAACAGGCGGTCGGCGCGACGGGTCATCGTGGCGGGTGCGGTGGGTGGAATGCGGCGATCATAGCGCGCGGGCGCAGGCGGCTCGCCGTGTTTCGCGAACCGCTTGCGCCGCGCCTGCGTGGCTTAGGCGAGCTTGAGCGAATGCAGGCCGACACGGTTGCCTTCGGTATCGATGAAGTAGCCGATGTAGCCGTAGTTGTTCGGCAGTTCGATAGCCGGCCCCTGCTTTTTGCCGCCCGCGCGCTCCACGCGCTCGAGCGCGTCCGTCACCGTGGGCTTCGCGTTCAGGTAGACGAGCACGCCCTCGTTGTCGGGCTTGTGCTGCTGCGGGTTGAACACGATGCAGCCGCCGGTGTCGGCTTCGCCGCGGCCGAAGATGGCCATCGGAATGCCGCTCACCACTTCGCGCCGCAGTTCGACGTCGAGCGCGGCTTCGTAGAAACGGGTGGCGCGGTCGAAGTCCACGGCCGGAATGTCGAACCAGGCGATGACGCGCGATTGATCTGCTGACATGACACGCTCCTTGATTGTCGGTAAGTCCTGAAGGCGCCGGATGGCGTGATGGAAGTGTGCGGGGCCGCTGCTGACAGCGTTCTGTCAGTAGCTTGGCTGGACGGCGTGAAAGAGCCGCATCGTCGAATGGAAGGGTGCGCCGCGCTTGACGTGCAACCTCATGGTTGCATAATGGACGCCGATTGCAGGCCTGCACGCGCATCTTCGTGCGGATCCCCGAACAGACGGGCCAGGCCGCAAAACACGAACGAGGTTCCCACCAACGTATGGACGCCGTATTCAAGGCGCTGGCCGACCCGACGCGCCGTCAGCTGCTCGACCTGCTGCACGCGCGCAATGGACAAACGCTGGGCGAGCTTTGCGAGGGCCTCGCGATGACGCGCCAGGCCGTGAGCAAGCACCTGGCGCTACTGGAAGAAGCGAATCTGGTCGCGACCGCCTGGCGCGGACGCGAAAAGCTGCATTACCTGAACCCTGTGCCGATCCATGAGATTGCGGAGCGCTGGATCGGCAAGTTCGAACGCGACCGGTTACGCGCGCTGCACGACCTCAAGCGGGGGCTCGAGGCGCGTGCTGATGCGGGGGACGAGGAGGAGCGGGAAGGGTGATGAGCCGTGCAGTGCTGGCTGCCGCGGCGTGGAACGCCGCCGCCGGGGAGCGGGCGGGGGCTGCTACGCCGTGGAATCGCCCCGGCGCAGCGAGCGTTCAGCCGCCGCTGGCTTCGCCGTCGTTTTCGGCGGGCGCCGCGCTCGCGCGTTGCCGCACGCTGCCCGCGATCAGGTCGAAGCGGAACAGACGGCATTCGAGCGCGCCGTTGAAGAGCGGCGTCTTAGCCGATTCGCGCAGCCGCAGCTGACCCGGGAGCTTGCGGTCCGACGTGAGGAAGAACGCGCGCCAGCCGGTGAAGCGCTGCTTGAGCGCATCGCCGATGGCATGGAAGAACTCGCTGTCCGGCGCATCGGGCTGCGTGCGGCGAAAGCCTTCGTCGTCGTAGGCGTCGCGCTCGGCCCGCCGACCGGTGTCGCGAATCTCGCCGCGCGGGCCGCGGCCTCGCACCTCGATCCGCTCGCCGTAGGGCGGGTTCGCCACGAGGATGCCGGGTGCGTCGGTGGGCGGCGTCATGGCGCGCGCATCGACCTGCTTGAGCGGCACTGCCGGCAGGCCCGCGCGCTCGATATTCGCGCGCGCCTTGTCCAGCATGTCGCCCGAAATGTCGCTGCCGTAGATCTGCAGATTCGTGCGCGCGCCGCGGGCCGCGCGCTTGGCGTCCATGGCGGCGACCTTCAGCGTCTGCCATGCGGTGATGTCGTACTGCTTGAGCTTTTCGAAACCGAAACGACGGTCCACGCCGGGCGCGATGTTGAGCGCGATCTGCGCCGCCTCGGCGAGGAACGTGCCGCTGCCGCACATCGGGTCGTAGAGCGGCGTGCCGGGCGCCCAGCCGGTGAGGCGCAGGATGCCCGCAGCCAGGTTTTCGCGCAGCGGCGCCGCGCCCTTGTCGAGCCGCCAGCCGCGCTTGAAGAGCGGCTCGCCCGACGTATCGAGGTACAGCGTGCACTCGGCTGCCGTGAGGAACGCGAAGACGCGCACGTCGGGCACGGCGGTATCGATGCTGGGCCGTGCGCCGCTCACTTCGCGCAAGCGGTCGCAGACCGCGTCTTTCACGCGCAGCGTCGCGAACTCCAGGCTGCGCAGCGGCGACTTGATCGCCGTGATGTCGACGCGCAGCGTCTCGTTGGCCGAGAACCACTGCTCCCAGCGCTGCTCGCGCGCGAGGTTGTAGATGTCCTGCTCGTTGCGGTACGGCTGCTGCGCGATCTTGAGCAGCACGCGGCTCGCGATGCGCGAGTGCAGGTTCACGGCCATGCCGGCCGACCAGTCGCCGCGGAAATGCACGCCGCCCGGCACGTCGCTGCCCGATTGCAGGGCGCCGGCGCGCAGATGGCGCGAGCCGATCTCGGCGATCTCGGCGGCAAGGGCGGCTTCGAGGCCGCGCGGACAGGGAACGAAGAAATCGAAAGACATGAGGAGGGCGGAACGCTGCGGGGAAGGCGCTATTGTACGCGGTCGGGTTTGGGCGGCCGGTCGCTTCGTGTCGGCGTCATGCTTCGTTGCGCGGCTCGGCGGCTCCGGGGCTTCCGTCGCATCTGCAGCTTCAATAGCAGCGGCGCGGACTCGTTTTGTGCATTCCGCCGCGCGAAAGCGGCGCCGCCTCGTGGCATCAGCTGCCCGAGCTAACGGCCGCCGACGAGCCGGCCGAAGCGGCATCCGGCGACATCGCCGTTACGGGGCAGGGCACGACGGGCGCAGCCGGTGCCGCTGTCGTTTCCGCCGTTGCTGCCGTTCGCGGCGCGCTCGCCCGGGACGCGCCTTTCCCGACCCTCGCCGCGGCATCCGTGTCCGCCATCCGCGGCAGCGCCGCGAGCGACTGCACGCCGCCCGCGATCGCCGTAGCGATCGCCTCCACCGCGCGCCGATGCCCGTCCACGAGCGCGTCGTAGCCGCTCGCCACCGGCACGCTTGCCACGCTGCGGCAGGTCATCACGGCGCGGCTACCCACTGGCCGCACGCTCCATACGGCGTCGATGAGCGCATGCGAGCCAGGCCAGGATTCGAAGCGATGCACGTTGACGCTGACGCGGTACACCGGCACGCCCTCGGGATACGGTGCGCCGTAGACGTCGATCGTGCCGAGCCGCTGCGCAAGGTCGCCCGAGAGCGCGCGCCGCACCTCGTCGCCGGGCAGCGACGCCCAGCGCTCCTCTTCCAGCACGCTCACCTGGTTCGCGTCTTTCTGCACGACGAGCTGGTTTCGCGCGACCTGCGACGGCATGTCGACCGGCGCCACTTCGATCAGCAGCGAAGGATTGGCCGCGGCCGCCGCCGTGCGCTGCGCCGTGTCGACGCCAGCACCGGGCGCGGTGCTGAGCGTATAGAACCGGCTGGGCGGCGACGAAGAACACGCGGCGAGCATCGTGAGCGCAGCGGTGGCAACAGCGGCAGCGGTGGCCGTGGTCCGGGAACGAAGCAGGGTGCGAAGCATGGCGTTTTTCATGGCTTGTCCCCCGGCTTGCCGCGCAACAGCGATTCGGGGTGGCGTTCGAGGTAATCGGACAGCGCGTTGAGCGACTGCAGCGTGCGCGTGAGTTCCTGCAGCGCCTGGTGCACGTCGGACTGCAGCGGCGAGTCTTGCTGGAGCGTTGCTTCGGCGGCGCCGAAGGTCTGCTTCGCGGCCGAAAGCGTGTCGCGCGCCTGCGGTACCACTTCGGTATCGAGCCGCGAGAACAGGCGGTCGGCGTTCTTGAGCGCGCTGTTGAGATTGGTGCCGATCTGGTCGAACGGCACCTTGTCCAGCTTCCTCGCGATGTCGGCCACCTGCAGTTGCAGTTCGTCGAGCGTGTTCGGAATGGTGGGCAGCTCGATGGGCTCGCGCGTCACGTCCACGGTGGCGGGCGGCGCCTTCGGGAACAGGTCGAGCGCGACGTAGAGCTGGTTGGTGAGCAGGTTGCCCGTGCGCAGCTGGCCGCGCAGACCATGCTTCACCAGCGTCTTGAGCATCTCGCTCGCCTCGGGCGTGCTTTGCATCGGCATCTGGTTGCGCGAGTGGCGGCGCAGGCGGTCGGGGTAGAGGTCCATCGTGACCGGCATCGTGAACTCGTGCGTCTTCGGATCGTACTCAACGCCGATGTCGGTCACCTGGCCCAGCACGATGCCGCGGAAGTCCACGGGCGCGCCCACCGAAAGGCCGCGCAGCGACTGGTTGAAGTTCATCACCACGCGCACCGGAATGCCGTCGGGCTCGCGCATCGCGTCGCTTTCGTCGGCGCCTAAGCGGAACATCGTGCCGTTGGGCGCGTTGGTGCCCGCGGACTGGCCGGGCGGCGCCTGGAACGCGAGGCCGCCCACGATCACCGTGGCAAGCGACTGCGTGTTGAGCTTGAGTCCGCTCGCGTCGAGCCGCAGGTCTACGCCGCTGGCATGCCACCAGCGCGTGTTGGTGCCCACGTACTGGTCGTAGGGCGCGGAGACGAACACCTGCACCGTGACGCCCGTGCCTCCCTTGTCTAGCGAGAAGCCCGTGACCTGGCCCACCTGGACGCGGCGGTAGAAGATCGGCGAGCCGATATCGATGGAACCGAGCGAGTCGCCGTGCAGCGTGTACTGGTGGCCCTTCTGGTCGATGGTGACGGGCGGCGGGGTTTCGAGGCCCACGAAATCCGTTTCGCTTTCGCTGGAGCGGCCGGCATCCACGCCGATGTAGGCGCCCGAAAGCAGCGTACCGAGTCCGGACACGCCCGTCGTACCCACGCGCGGACGCACGATCCAGAAGCGGCTGTCCTTCACGGCGAAGTTCTCGGCTTCCTTGGTGAGTTCCACCTGCACCAGCACGTGCGAAAGATCCTTCGACAGCCGGATCGATTTCACCGATCCGATGTTGACGTCCTTGTACTTGACCTGGGTCTTGCCGGGCTCCAGCCCTTCGGCGCTCACGAAGCTGATCGTGATGTTGGGCCCTTGCGCGAGCACGGACTTCACCACGAGCGCCACGCCGATCAGCGCGGCGAGCAGCGGCACGATCCAGACGAGCGAAGGCAGCCAGCGGCGGGGCGGCTCGACGTCGGGGTCCGGAAGCTCGGGGGGCACCGCGGGCGGCACGGACGCGCCGGCACCGCTTGCAGTGCGCGCGTCCTGCGACTCGGGTGGCGCCGGCGGCGTGGGTCCTTGCGTGCTGTTCATGAAGCAGGATCCTCTGTTGAGGGTGGTTGTTCGTTTTTAGTGTGCGGGGCCGCCGCGGACGGAACCGAGGACGCCCAGGGCCCGTCTTCCTCGACGGCATCCCAGATCAGGCGCGGGTCGAATTGCATCGAGGCGATCATGGTGAGAATCACGACCGAGCCGAAAGCCAGGGCGCCCGGCCCCGCCGTGATGACGGCAAGCGACTGGAAGCGCACCAGCGCCACGGTCATGGTGACCACGAAGACGTCCAGCATCGACCAGCGCCCGATGAACTCGATGATGCGGTAGAGCCGCACCCGTTCGTTGGGCCGCCATGCGGAGCGACGCTGCGCGGTGAGCGTGAGCAGCGTGAGCACCGAGAGCTTGAGCATGGGCACCACGATGCTCGCCACGAACACGATCACGGCGAGCGGCCATTCGCCCGAGGTCCAGAAGTAGACCACGCCGCTCATGATCGTGTTGTCGTCGCTGCCCACGAGCGAGGACGTATGCATGATGGGCAGCAGGTTGGCCGGAATGTAGAGGATGGCGGCGGCGGCGAGCAGCGCCCAGGTGCGCATGAGGCTGTCGGGATTGCGCCGGTGCAGCACCGCATCGCAGCGCGAGCAATGCTGTTTGCCGACCGAGCGCAGCCAGGGCTGCACGCGGCCGCAGGCATGGCAGGAAACGAGGCCGGCGCGCCTGGCAGTGAGGTATCGCATGGGGCGTCAGTCCTTGCGCGCGGCGAGCGGGGCGGGACGACGGCCGGGTACGGCGCCCGCGCTTGCGCCGGGACCACCGCCTACCGTTGCGCCGGAATGGCGACCGGAGTGACCGCCCGGATTGTCGCCTGACCCGGACGCCGGCCCGGACCGGCCCGGTTGGCGAGACGCGCGGCGCGCCCGCAGTTCGTCGGCGATGTCCCAGAGCGTGCGCGAATCGAAGGTCACGACCACCGTCGACATGAGCGTGAGCGCGCCGAAGCCGAACAGCGCGACGTCGGGAATCACGCGCGCGAGGCTCACCATTTTCACGATGGTGACGAGCACGCCCAGCATGAAGACTTCGATCATGCCCCAGGGCCGCACGAACTGGATGGCGCGCAGCACGCGGTTGAAGCCGGGCGGAACGTGGCCCTGGCGCACGGGAAGCAGCACGTAGAGCAGGGCGACGAGTTCGGTCAGCGGGAACAGGACCGTGCAGCAGAACACCATGACCGCGACCAGTTCCATGTGCTCTTCCCAGAGCACGACGAGCGCGCCGAACAGGCTCGCGCGCGAGGTGACGCCGTTCGCGTCGAGTTCGAGAATCGGAAACGACTGGGCAATGATGAACGTGATGAGCGCGCCGAGCGTCATCGCGCAGATGCGGTCCAACTGGGCGGACGAGCCGTGATAGAGCGCCGCGCCGCAGCGCGGGCAACGCGCGGTGAGCCGGGCGCGTAGCAGTGGCTTGCGGAACAGCGCGTCGCACTCGTGGCATGCGATCAGATTGTCTCGTTCCATGTGGGCGTGCTGGATAAAACGGCCTAAACGGCTTGATCGGCCTAAATGGCTTGAACGGCCTGATCGTCTGTCTGATCGTCCGTGAAGCAGCCGGACGAAAGCGGCGGTGCCGGGCGCCGTGTGGCGCGGTACGAACCGGCTGGACGGTCCAAAAGGCGCCACCATGTTACCAAACCCATGCCGGGCCACGCACAACGGGGCTGGGCAAGGCCGAGACCGGCGAATGCCGGAATATCGACCCTCGCGCCTTCCTTTCGTTCCGTTACGCCAGTCTTCATGCAGGACGGCCCAAGGCTGGAGTAGCATGGCGGCCTTGACATCCCCGGCTGTTGTCCGCTGTTTGCGCGGTTGCTTTTAGCGCCGTACCGGGTCATGCGCCGTTTGCAGGGCTGCGTGGCGTCCTCGCTTCGCCGGACGCCGGCGCGGCATGGGCGGCGGCCTCGCGCGCAGCTTTTCCCCCTTACGGATGGAATAAGCGCGCCGGCTGCCACGTTGAACGTAATGCGTTAGCGTCCGGATCGTCATGCCATCCCGTCCTTCCTTTGCCTCGCCCGAGCCGTACACCCGCACGGCGATCGGGTTCCACTGGCTGATCGCGCTTCTCATCGTCTGTGCCTTCGCGCTCGGCTGGGTGATGACGGGCATTCCGGGCCTCACGCCCACCAAGCTTCGCTACTATTCCTGGCACAAGTGGATCGGCGTGACGGTGTTCGCGCTCGCCGTGCTGCGCATCGTCTGGCGCGCCACGCACCGGGCGCCGCCGTTGCCGCGCCGCATGCCGGGCTGGCAGCGCGTGCTCGCGCACGGCGTGCATGCGCTGCTCTATGTGCTGATGGTGGCCGTGCCGGTCTCGGGTTATCTGTTCAGCTCCGCGGCCAACGTGCCGGTTGTCTATCTCGGGCTGGTGCAGTTGCCCATGCTGATCGGCCCTGATCCCGTGCTCAAGACGGTGTTCCGCACGATGCACGTCACGCTCGATTACTCGCTCGCCGTGCTCGTGGTGCTGCATGTGGCGGCGGCGATCAAGCATCAATGGCTCGACCGCGACGGCCTGCTGTCGCGCATGATTCCGTTCCTCAAATAAGGACAAACATGAAGGGTTCGTTCTATCGCTACATGCTGGCCGTATTCGCCGCGGCTGCTCTGAACGCGGCGGCGCCCGGCCGCGCGCTTGCCGAGACCGGCGCGGCAAGCCAGGTGGATCTCGCGAAGAGCTCGATTACCGCGACCTCGAAGCAGATGAACGTGCCGGTGGAAGGCCGGTTCAGGAAGTTCACCGCGCAGCTCAGTTTCGATCCCGCCAAACCCGCCGCGGGCAGCGCGCAATTCACGGTGGACGTGGCCAGCTACGATCTGGGCGACGAGAGCTTCAACGACTCGGTGCGTGGCAAGGACTGGTTCGATGCAAAGACCTGGCCGCAGGCCACCTTCGTTTCCAGCGCCATCGCGCCGGCCGGCGGTAATCAGTACAAGGTGACGGGCAAGCTCACCATCAAGGGCAAGTCGCAGACGGTGGTCGTGCCCGTTGCGTACTCCCAGCAGGGTTCCGCGCAGGCTTTCGACGGCACGTTGCCGATCCGCCGCCTGCAATTCGACGTGGGCACGGGCGACTGGAAGGACACCTCCACCGTGGCCGACGAAGTGGTCATCAAGTTTCACATCGTTGCCGCGCGCAAATAGAGACTGCTGCTGTCGTGTGCCGCGGTGTTTTCGTGTCGTCGATTGTCTGTGAGGAGGACAGGACTTGAAGAAGTCACAGCTGTTTGCCATGGCGGCGCTGGGCGCGTCGCTGTCGTTGGGTTCGGCCGGTGCGTTCGCTGCCGACACCTACATGCTCGACCCGAACCACACCTATCCGAGCTTCGAGGCCGACCATCTGGGCGGCCTTTCGATCTGGCGCGGGAAGTTCACGAAGACCTCGGGCACGGTCACGCTGGACCGTCAGGCGAAGACGGGCACGGTGGACGTGACGGTCGACGTCGCGTCCATCGACACGGGCAATGCCAAGCTCGACGATCACCTGAAGGAGGCCGAGTTCTTCGACGTCGCGAAATATCCCAAGGCCACCTACAAGGGCACGCGCATTCGCTTCGACGGCGAGCGGCCCGTGGAAGTGGACGGCGATTTCACGCTGCACGGCGTGACGAAGCCACTTGCGCTCAAGATCGAGTCGTTCAAGTGCATGCCGCACCCCGTGTTCAAGCGCGAGGTGTGCGGCGTGGAAGCGAGCGCCACATTCGACCGCTCGGACTACGGGCTCGCGTTCGGCAAGGACTACGGCTTCAGCATGCAAACGACGCTGCATATCCAGGCCGAAGGAATCAAGCAGTAGGCATCGCGCGGGGCCGCGTTGTGTACGAACGGCCCCGCGCCTGAACGGACGAACGAACAGAAGCAGACAGGCGCGCGTACGGCAGTGCGCGGGCATGGACGCTGCGTATGGAACGGCTGCACACCCCGAAGCAGCCAATAAGGCGGTAACTACCCGAACCAGAACGACATACAAACGGAGGTCGCGATGAACAGGGGCATGACGGCAATCCCGCCGGCTGTCGCCACCGGTAGCCGCTCCTGGCGGCTGATCGTGGCGGCATCCATCGGCAACGCGCTGGAATGGTTCGATCTCGTCGTCTACGGCTTTTTCGCGGTCGTCATTTCGCGGCTCTTCTTTCCGGCCGGCAACGATACGGTTTCGCTGCTGCTCACGCTGGGTACGTTCGGCGTGTCGTTCTTTATGCGGCCGCTCGGCGCCATCGTGCTGGGCGCCTATGCGGATATGCGCGGACGCAAGGCGGCGCTCACGCTCTCCATCCTGCTGATGATGGTCGGCACGTTCGTGATCGCGGTGCTGCCGGGTTATGCGTCGATTGGCGTGGCGGCGCCCATCGTGCTCGTGCTGGCGCGTCTGGTGCAGGGCTTTTCGGCCGGCGGCGAGTTCGGCAGCGCCACCGCGTTTCTCGCCGAGCACGTGCCCGCGCGGCGCGGTTTCTATGCGAGCTGGCAGATTGCGAGTCAGGGCCTCACGACGCTGCTTGCCGCTACGTTCGGCACGTTCCTGTCCGGCGCGCTCACGCCGCAGCAGATGGACGCGTGGGGCTGGCGCGTGCCGTTCCTCTTCGGGCTCCTGATCGGGCCGGTGGCGTGGTACATCCGCTCGCGCCTCGACGAGACGCCCGAATTCCTCGCCGCCGAGACCACGCCTACGCCATTGCGCGACACGTTCGCTTCGCAGAAGGTGCGTCTTCTGATTGCGATGGGCGCGGTGGTGCTCGGCACCGTCGCGACCTATCTCGTGCTCTTCATGCCCACTTACGGCGTGAAGCAGTTGGGGCTGTCGCCTTCGGTGTCGTTCGCGGCGATCATGCTCGTGGGCGTGATCCAACTCGTGCTCGCGCCCGTGTTCGGGCACTTCTCGGACATCCATGGCCGCACGCGGCTCATGCTCGTCTCGGCCGTGTTGCTCTTTGTCCTGATCCTGCCAGGCTTCGCCTGGCTCGTTGCCCATCCCGGCTTCGGCACGTTGCTCGTCATCGAGGCTGTGTTCGGCTTGCTGATGACGGGCTACTTTGCGTCGCTGCCCGGGCTCTTGTCCGAGATATTTCCGGTGCAGACGCGCACGACCGGCATGTCGCTCGCCTATAACGTCGCGGTGACGATTTTCGGCGGATTCGGTCCGTTCATCATCGCGTGGCTGATTCGCGCGACGGGCACGAAGGTGGCGCCTGCTTTCTACGTGATGCTCGCAGCGGCGTTGAGCATCGCTGCGCTGATCGCGGCACGACGCAAGCTGCAGTTTCGGTAGAGGCCGTTCAAGGCGATGGTGCGTCGTGGCCGGGCGTGACCGATTGCTTGCTGTCGACCACCATCAACCGCCACGGCGGCGCCATAAAGCACGAAGGCCGGTTCTTTCGAACCGGCCTTCGTTTTTACGTCGACTGCTTTTGCATGCTTACGTCGGCAAGTGCAATTACACCTGTGCGCCCGCGTTCGGATCGTTCGGGTCGTGCCGCTCGCGCCGTTCCTTGATGAGGTCCTCGCGCTTCACGCCGAGCCACATGGCGAGCGCGGCTGCCACGAACACGGACGAGTAGATGCCGAACAGAATGCCCACCGTGAGGGCCAGCGCGAAGTAGTGCAGCGTGGGGCCGCCGAAGAGGAACATCGAGAGCACCATCATCTGCGTACAGCCGTGCGTGATGATGGTCCGCGACATGGTGCTCGTGATCGCGTGGTTGATGACTTCGATCACGCTCATCTTGCGCTCACGCCGGAACGTCTCGCGAATCCGGTCGAAGATAACGACCGATTCGTTCACCGAGTAGCCCAGCACCGCGAGCACCGCGGCCAGCACGGAGAGCGAGAACTCCCACTGGAAGAACGCGAAGAAGCCGAGAATGATCACGACGTCGTGCAGGTTCGCGATGATGCCCGCCACGGCGTACTTCCACTCGAAGCGGAACGACAGGTAGATCACGATGCCGGCTACCACGCAGGCGAGGGCGAGCAGGCCGTCGGTGGCCAGTTCCTTACCCACCTGCGGACCCACGAACTCCACGCGCTGCAACTGCACCTGCGCGTTTTGCCCCTTGAGCGCCGACATCACCTGGTCGCTCTGCTGCGCCGACGAAAGCCCCTGCTTGACCGGCAGGCGGATCAGCACGTCGCGCGAGGTGCCGAAGTTCTGCACCTGCGCGTCGCTGTAGCCGATCTTCTCGAGCGTGCCGCGCACCGGCTCCAGGTCCACGGCCTGCGGATACTGGACCTCGATCACGGTACCGCCCGTGAACTCGATCGAGAGGTGCAGGCCGCGATGCAGCAGGAAGAACACGGCGGCAATGAAGGTCACGAGCGAGATCGCGTTGAAGAGCAACGCGCGCTGCATGAACGGAATGTCTTTACGGATGCGGAAAAATTCCATGGTCTTCTCCGGGCCTTAGCGGGACGAGCCCGGTTTGCCTGAGTTCGGGCTGGAGCTGCCCGGACCCGAACGGCGCCGCACCACCGGCTTGCCGGTACGTGCCTGCGCCTTCTGGCGGTTCGCCGCGTTCGCTGCGCCCGATGCGGCGCGTGCCGTGCTGGTGGCAGCTTCGCTCTCCTCGTTACCGTCGCTACCGTCGGTCAGGGATGGCATGGGCGGCGCGAAGGCTGCACCGGCCGCGCCGGCACCTGCACCTTCCGGACGCCACACCTGGCCGATGGCGAGCGACTTGAGCTTCTTCTTGCCGCCGTACCAGAGGTTCACGAGGCCGCGCGAGAAGAACACCGCGGAGAACATCGACGTGAGAATGCCGATGCAGTGCACGACCGCGAAGCCGCGCACCGGGCCCGAGCCGAACGCGAGCAGCGCGAGACCTGCAATCAGCGTCGTCACGTTCGAGTCGAGAATCGTGGCCCATGCATGCTGGTAACCGTTCTGGATCGCGAGCTGCGGCGGCGCGCCGTTGCGCAGTTCTTCGCGCACGCGCTCGTTGATCAGCACGTTCGCGTCGATGGCCATACCGAGCGCCAGTGCGATAGCGGCGATGCCCGGTAGCGTGAGCGTGGCCTGCAACATCGAAAGCACGGCCACCAGCAACAGCAGGTTCACCGACAGCGCAATGACCGAAATGGCGCCGAACAGCATGTAGTAGACGACCATGAACGCAGCGATGGCCGCGAAGCCGTAGACCACCGAGTCGAAGCCCTTCTTGATGTTGTCCGCGCCGAGGCTCGGGCCCACCGTGCGTTCTTCGATGATGTCCATGGGCGCCGCGAGCGAGCCGGCGCGCAGGAGCAGCGCGAGGTCGGTGGCGGCCTGCGGCGTGGGTTGGCCCGTAATCTGGAAGCGGTCGCCCAGTTCGGACTGGATCGTCGCCACCGTGAGCACTTCGCCCTTGCCCTTCTCGAACAGCACCATGGCCATCGGCTTGCCGATGTTGTCGCGCGAGACGCTGGCCACCGCGCGGCCGCCCGCCGAGTCGAGACGGATATTGACCGAGGGACGCTGATGCTCGTCGAAGCCCGCCGAGGCGTCGATGATGCGGTCGCCCGTGAAGATCACCTGCTTTCTCAGCAGCACCGGTGCCTGGTTGCCCTGCGTGAAGAGTTCGTCGCCGGGCGGCACGGGCGCGTTCGGATCCGGATGCAGGCCGAGCGGGTCGGCAAGGCGCGCTTCGAGCGTTGCCGTGCGGCCGATGATGTCCTTCGCCTTTGCCGTGTCCTGCACGCCGGGCAGTTCGACCACGATGCGGTCGGCGCCTTGCTGCTGGATCACCGGCTCCGCCACGCCCAGTTCGTTGACGCGGTTGTGCAGCGTGGTGATGTTCTGCTTGATGGCCGCGTCCTGCACCGTCTTCTGGACCGCGGGCGTGAACGTGCCCACCACCTGGAAGCCGCCGCTTGCCGCGGGCTGCACGGCCCACTGCAGTTCGGAGCCGTTGCGCGAGAGCAGCGTGCGGGCCTGTTCGGCGACGTTCTGGTCCGCGAAGCTGACCACGACCGACTGGCCGACGCGGTTCACGCCGCCGTCGCGGATGTTGTTGTCGCGCAGCAGCGTGCGTGCGTCGGAGGCGTCGGAATCGAGCTTCTTGTTCAGCGCGCCCGCCATGTCGACCTGCAGCAGGAAGTGCACGCCGCCGCGCAGGTCGAGGCCGAGGTACATGGGCAGCGCGTGCAGCGCCGTGAGCCAGCGTGGCGAGGCGCTTTGCAGGTTCAGGGCGACGATGTACTGCGGGTCGTTGGGGTCGGCGTTGAGCGACTTCTGCAACAGGTCCTTCAGGCGCAGCTGCGTGTCGGTGTCGCGCACGCGCACACGGATGTTGGCGTTGTTCGCGGAGTTGTCGAACGTGACGTCGTCAGCCTGGATGTGGCTCGCGGCGAGCGCGGCTTCCACCTGCGAGAGCGTGCCGGAATCGAGCTTGACCGTAGCCTTGCCGCTCGACACCTGCACCGCGGGCGCCTCGCCGAAGAAATTGGGCAACGTGTACACGAGGCCGATGACGAGCGCCACCAGCATCGCGACATATTTCCAGAGGGGGTAACGGTTCATGGGATGGCCCAACGGGATGGGTTGCCTGATCGGGAAGGTCCGGCGCGGGCAGGTCCGGCGTTGCCGGGCCTTGTGGCCGGCCGGCGGCAGCGTGTCTCACGACGAAGCCGCGCCGGACGCCGGAATGCGCTGCGACAGGCTTACAGCGACTTGATGGTGCCCTTGGGCAGAATGGTGGAGACCGACGACTTCTGCACGGTGATTTCCGTGCCGTCTGCCACTTCCACGCCGACGTAGGCTTCGCCCACCTTGGTGATCTTGCCGACGATACCGCCGCTCGTGACGACTTCGTCGCCCTTGGCCATGGCGGCGAGCATGTTGCGATGCTCCTTCTGACGCTTCATCTGCGGGCGGATCATGATGAAGTACAGCACCGCGAACATCAGGATCAGCGGCAGAAAGCTCATCAGGCTCGATTCTGCGCCGCCTGCTGCTGCGCCTTGTGCGAAAGCACTCGAAATGAACGACACGTTGGTCTCTCCAGGTTTATTACGGTCCAAAAAACCGAGCCGGTCATTCTACCACCGGCCTGTGGCGCGACGGCCTCGGTGACTGGCCTGGCGATCAGGCCGCTTGCGGTGCTCCCGGGCATGCCGGCAGGCATGCTTCGGGGCGCCTCCCGTCCGTCGCGAAAGCAGATTGTAATGTGCGTTTGCGCATGGCCTGCGTAGAAATCGGGCGTCGTCGTCCAGCCGACTATCCCGCCGCCGCCTCTTCCACGCCGCGCGCGCGGTTCTCGTGGAACGTCTTGCGGAACGCCTCGAAGGTGTGGGTTTCGATCGCTTCGCGAATCTCACCCATCAATTCCAGGTAGTAGTGCAGGTTGTGGATGGTATTCAACTGCGCGCCCAGAATCTCGCCCACGCGATGCAGGTGGTGCAGGTAGCCGCGCGTGAAGTTGCGGCACGTGTAGCAGCCGCAGTGTTCGTCGAGCGGACGCAGCGAATTGCGGTGCGTGGCGTTGCGGATCTTGATGTCGCCGAAACGCGTGAAGAGCCAGCCGTTGCGCGCATTGCGCGTGGGCATCACGCAGTCGAACATGTCGACGCCGGCCGCCACGCCTGCCACGAGGTCTTCGGGCGTGCCCACGCCCATCAGGTAGTGCGGCTTGTGGGCGGGCAGCTTCGGCGCGATGTGGTTCAGCACGCGCATCATGTCTTCCTTGGGCTCGCCCACGGAAAGGCCGCCGATCGCGAAGCCGTGAAAGTCCATCTCCGAAAGCCCCGCGAGCGACTCGTCGCGCAGGTCCTCGTACATGCCGCCCTGCACGATGCCGAAGAGCGCGTTGGGGTTGCCGAGGCCGCGGAATTCGTCGATGGAGCGCTTCGCCCAGCGCATCGACATGCGCATCGATTCTGCCGCGTCCTCGTGCGAGGTCGGCACGCCGTCGGTGGCGTAGGGCGTGCATTCGTCGAACTGCATGACGATGTCCGAGTTCAGCACCTTCTGGATCTGCATCGACACTTCGGGCGACAGGAACAGCTTGTCGCCGTTCACGGGCGAGGCGAACGCGACGCCCGCTTCGGTGATCTTGCGCAGGTCGCCGAGCGAGAAGACCTGGAAGCCGCCGGAGTCCGTGAGGATGGGCCGCTTCCAGCCCATGAAGCCGTGCAGGCCGCCGTGTGCAGCGATGGTGTCGAGGCCGGGGCGCAGCCACAAGTGAAACGTGTTGCCGAGAATGATCTGCGCGTGAATTTCCTCCAGCTCGCGCGGCTGGATCGCCTTCACCGTGCCGTAGGTGCCCACGGGCATGAAGATCGGCGTCTCGATCACGCCGTGGTTCAGCGTGAGGCGGCCGCGCCGGGCGAGGCCGTCGGTCGCGAGCAGCTCGAAGGCAAGGCCGTTCGGCGGCGGGGTATGGCTATGGTCGGATGGACCTGCGGTCATCGGTAACTCCTGTGCCACCGGAAGACAGTCCGGCGCATGTGGTGAACGACCGCCGCAGGGAGCGCGGCGGCGAAGAAACAGTGTCGAGGCGGCGCGGCTGTCGCGCCGTTGTGGGGTTTGAGGGGTTGTGAGCCTTATGGGTCGAGCGTTTGCGGCGCAGTGGCACCTGCGTCTGCGGCGCGCGTGAGCAGCATCGCGTCGCCGTAGCTGAAGAAGCGGTAGCGCTCGCGAATGGCGTGGCGATACGCCGCGCGAATCGTTTCAACGCCCGCGAACGCGGACACCAGCATCAGCAGCGTCGACTTCGGCAAGTGGAAGTTCGTGACGAGCCGGTCCACCACGCGAAAGCGATAGCCCGGCGTGATGAAGATGTCCGTTTCCGCCGACGTCGCGGCGAGCGCCCTGCCTGCCGCTTCGGCGTCGCGTGCGGCGGCTTCGAGCGCGCGCATCGACGTCGTGCCCACGGCGATCACGCGGTTGCCGCGCGCCTTCGTCGCCGCGATGCGATCCACGAGCGTCTGCGGCAGTTGATACCACTCGCTGTGCATCTTGTGTTCGGCGATGTTGTCCACGCGCACGGGCTGGAAGGTGCCGGCGCCCACGTGCAGTGTGAGTGTGGCGCGCTGTACGCCGCGCTCGTCGAGTCTTGCGAGCAGCGGCGCGTCGAAGTGCAGGCCAGCAGTGGGCGCTGCCACCGCGCCCGGGTTTTGCGCGAACACGGTCTGGTAGCGTGTTTCGTCGGTGGCGTCGGCATCGTGCTCGATGTAGGGCGGCAGCGGCAGGCGGCCGTAGCGCTCGATCAGCGTGAGGCAGTCGTCTGGAAAATGCAGCGTGTAGAAGGGCTCGACGCGCTCGCCCACCGTGACCTCGAACGCGTCGGCGAGGCGCAGCGTCGTGCCCGGTGCGGGGCTCTTGCTTGCACGGATCTGCGCGAGCGCGGTACGCTCGCCGGTCAGCCTTTCGACCAGCACCTCGATGCGGCCACCGCTGGCCTTCTGGCCGAGGAACCGCGCCTTCAGCACTTTGGTATCGTTGAACACGAGCAGATCGCCGGGCTGGATGCAGTCGGGCAGCTCGGAAAAACGGCGGTCGACGAGGCGCGGCTCGAGCGGATTGGCCTGGTCGGCCTGGTTATGGACTTCAAGCAGGCGGCTTGCGCTGCGCTCGGGCAGCGCGGTTTGCGCGATGAGTTCGGGCGGCAGCTCGAAGTCGAAATCGGAAAGCTTGAACATGCGAAAGACGATGGAACGGGGCGCGCCGCCCGCCAGCGGCAAGCGGCTATGATGGCGGGGCGGTGCTGCGGCCCCGATAACCGTGGTGGATCGGCCGCCCGCGCGTTTTTTGCGTAAAGCCGACATTGTACTTGCGAAGCGACTCATGCCTTTTCCCTCCCGCCCGTCGAACCCCGCAGAATCTCGCAGCCAGCGCAGTCAGGACGCGCACGCGCTGGATTCGGACGCGGCGGGCGAGGCACGCGACGTGCCGGCAAGCGGGGCGAATGGCGGTGAGAGCGGCAATGAGGCTGATGGCCACAGCGACCGTAGCGACCATGGCGACCATGGCGACCGCGCTGGCCGGACGCCGGCAACGCGGCGCAACGGCAAGGCTGCCGCGAAATCCGCTACGTCGAAACGCCGGGCTGCGAAGGCAGCCGAGGCTGCGGATGAAAACGCTGGGGAAGAATCGGACGGCGCGGGCGCTTCCAAAACCGCCGCGCCAAAAACCGCCGCCCCAAAATCCGCCGCCGCCAAAACGGCCGACAAGCTCGCGCGGCTCGGCCTTCATCGCGATATCGATCTCGTGCTGCATCTGCCGATGCGCTACGAAGACGAAACCACGCTCACGCCGATCGGCGAACTGCTGCCCGGCGGTGTCGCGCAAACCGAAGGCGTGGTGTTCGACAACGAGATCGCCTACCGGCCGCGCCGCCAATTGCTCGTGAAGCTGCGTGACGACGCCGGCGACGAACTCGTGCTGCGCTTCCTGAATTTCTACGGCTCGCAGGTCACGCAGATGGCGATCGGCAAGCGTCTGCGGGTTCGCGGCGACGTGCGGGGCGGTTTCTTCGGCATGGAGATGGTGCATCCGGCCGCGCGCGTGGTCGATGCCGATACGCCTTTGCCGCAGGCGCTCACGCCCGTTTATCCGAGCACCGCGGGCGTCACGCAGGCGTATCTGCGCAAGGCCATCGACAACGCGCTCGCGCGCACGGCGCTGCCCGAACTGTTGCCCGAGGTGATTGCGCGGCGCTATTTCGGGCCGCTCGGCCTGCCGCCGCTGATGGACGCCGTGCGCACGCTTCACCATCCCGCCGTGGACGCTGACGAGACCGCGCTGATCGACGGCACGCATCCCGCGTGGTCGCGCATCAAGTTCGAGGAACTGCTCGCGCAGCAGCTTTCGCTCAAGCGCGCCCACGAGGAGCGCCGCACGCGTGCGGCGCCGGCCATGCCGCGGCGCGCCGCGGACGACGCCACATCGCTCGTCACGCGGCTGATGCAGACGCTGCCGTTCAAGCTGACGGGCGCGCAGCAACGCGTCGTCGGCGAAATTGCGCAGGACCTGACGCTACCGCATCCCATGCAGCGCCTGTTGCAGGGCGACGTGGGCAGCGGCAAGACCGTCGTGGCGGCGCTCGCTGCCGCGCAGGCCATCGACGCCGGCTATCAGGCCGCGATGATGGCGCCCACCGAAATACTCGCCGAGCAGCACGCGCGCAAGCTGCGCGACTGGCTCGAACCGCTCGGCGTGAGCGTGGCCTGGCTTGCCGGCAGTCTGAAGGCCAAAGAGAAGCGCGCGGCGCTGGAAGCGGCGGCGCTCGGCACTGCGCGGCTCGTCATCGGCACGCACGCCATCATCCAGGACACGGTGGAGTTCGCGCGCCTCGGGCTTGTGATCGTCGACGAGCAGCACCGGTTCGGCGTGGCGCAGCGGCTCGCGTTGCGCGCCAAAGCGGCGCAGGCCGCGGATGGCGCGCGCGACTTCCAGCCGCACCAGCTCATGATGTCGGCCACGCCGATTCCGCGCACGCTCGCCATGACCTACTACGCGGACCTCGACGTCTCCACCATCGACGAACTACCGCCCGGACGCACGCCGATCCTCACGAAGCTCGTCTCCGATGGGCGCCGCGAGGAAGTGATCGCCCGCGTGCGCGAGGCCGCGCTGACGGGTCGGCAGGTGTACTGGGTCTGCCCTCTGATCGAGGAAAGCGAGACGCTGCAATTGCAGACCGCGGTGGAAACGTTCGAAACGCTGGTGGCCGCGCTGCCGGAGCTGAGAGTGGGCCTTGTGCATGGCCGCCTGGCCCCGGCGGACAAGGCGGCCGTGATGGAGGCGTTTTCGCGCAACGAGGTGCAACTGCTCGTTGCGACGACCGTGATCGAAGTGGGCGTGGACGTGCCGAACGCGTCCCTGATGGTGATCGAGCACGCGGAGCGCTTTGGTCTTGCCCAGTTGCATCAATTGCGCGGGCGGGTGGGGCGGGGCAGCACGGCGTCGGTGTGCGTGCTCCTTTACAGCGGGCCGCTTTCGCAGTCCGGCCGCGCGCGGCTGCAGACCATGCGCGAAACCACGGACGGCTTCGAGATCGCCCGGCGCGACCTGGAGATTCGCGGTCCGGGCGAGTTTCTCGGCGCGCGGCAGTCCGGCGCAGCGATGCTGCGCTTTGCCAGCCTCGAAAACGACGGCTGGCTCATCGAGCCGGCGCGCGAGGCCGCTGAACAACTGCTGCACGAGTACCCGCACGTGGTGACGCAGCATCTGACGCGCTGGCTCGGCGCGCGCGAGCAGTATCTGAAGGCGTAAGGTTGGCGGCGAGGGCTGAAAGGGCGAAGGGGCGACGGGTTCAAAGGCGGAAAGGGCGATCCTCGTCCAGCCGCATTCAGGTTGAATATTGGCGAATTGGCCCCATAGGTGTATAACTGAAACCTATCGAATCTTTCGCCTGATTGGTCCCCGAATGACCCTGACCGAACTGAAATACATCGTCGCCGTGGCTCGCGAACGGCATTTCGGCCGCGCCGCCGAAGCCTGCTTCGTCAGCCAGCCGACGCTTTCTGTTGCCATCAAGAAGCTCGAAGACGAATTGAACGTGCAGATCTTCGAGCGCGGCACGAGCGAAGTCAGCGTGACGCCCATCGGCGAGCAGATCGTCACGCAGGCGCAGCGCGTGCTCGAACAGACGCTCGCCATCAAGGAAATCGCCAAGCAGGGCAAGGACCCGCTCGTCGGACCGCTGCGCCTCGGCGTGATCTACACCATCGGGCCCTATCTGTTGCCCACGCTCGTGAAGCAGATGATCAAGCGCGTTCCGCAGATGCCGCTGATGCTCCAGGAGAACTACACGCTCAAGCTGATCGAACTGCTGAAGCAGGGCGAAATCGACGTTGCCATCATGGCGCTGCCGTTTCCGGAAACCGGTCTCATGCTGCGCCCGCTCTACGACGAGCCGTTCGTCGTGGCGCTGCCGTCGGGCCACGCTTGGGAAAAGCGCCCGAAGATCGATCCGGGCGACCTCAAGCAGGAAACGATGCTGCTGCTGGGAAGCGGCCATTGCTTCCGCGACCACGTGCTGGGCGTGTGTCCGGAGCTGATGCGCTTCTCGCAGAATGCCGACGGCATCCAGAAGACCTTCGAAGGCTCGTCGCTGGAGACCATCCGGCACATGGTGGCGAGCGGCGTGGGCATCACGGTGCTGCCGCGCATGTCGGTGCACGAAGTGAAGCCGCATGCGGGCGGCGTCGATTCGGGGCTGCTTTCTTATGTACCGTTCGACGAACCGGTTCCAGATCGCCGCGTCGTGCTGGCCTGGCGCAAGAGCTTTACACGCATGCCGGCCATCGACGCGATTTGCGACGCCGTCGCCGCGTGCGATCTGCCTGGCGTGAGGAAGCTCGACATCCCGGCAGCGGCCGCCTGAGGTTTCGGGCTGGTGGTGTCGACGGCGCCCCGGCCCCATTTCTTCCATGACGCAAGGCCGCCCTTTAGCCCTGTTTAGTCCAGGGCTATCGAATAAATAAAATCAATCAAATACGCCGAATCGATAGCGTTGTTATAGTTTCCTCCATGGATCAATCGATCCACAGCCAACCCGGAGGAAGCCATGTCCCAGCCCGTTCAGCCGTCCATTGCCAACTCCGCCGCGCAGGCCTCGTCGCTGCGCGCATCGCATTCCGCCGTCGCCATCGCGCCGCAGCGCGTTTTCGCTTCTGAGTCGTCCATGCGCGAACTGCGCACAGTCGCATTCTCGCTGCTCGTGGATCGCGCGCTGTCGGCCTAGATCGGCCTGAACAAGAGGCTAAGACGCTGTCTTTTCCGCCTTCCTCTTCGCACCGTTTCTCCCATTCCAGTATCACCACCAAGGAGTCCAGGATGTCCGAACGCAATCTCACCTCGGCCGCCGGCGCGCCCGTTGCCGACAACCAGAACTCGATGACCGCGGGCCCGCGTGGCCCGGTCATGCTCCAGGACGTGTGGCTGCTCGAAAAGCTCGCCCACTTCGACCGCGAGGTCATCCCCGAACGCCGCGTGCACGCCAAGGGCTCCGGCGCCTTCGGCACGCTCAAGGTCACCCACGACATCACGCAGTATACGAAAGCCAGGGTCTTCGCCCAGCCCGGCAAGGAAACCCCGCTCTTCATGCGCTTCTCCACGGTAGCCGGCGAACGCGGCGCCGCCGACGCCGAGCGCGACGTGCGCGGCTTCTCCATCAAGTTCTATACCGAGGAAGGCAACTGGGACGTGGTGGGCAACAACACGCCCGTGTTCTTCATCCGCGACCCGCTCAAGTTCCCGGACTTCATCCACACCCAGAAGCGCGACCCGTACACCAACCTGCGCAACAACGTGGCCGCGTGGGACTTCTGGTCGCGTCACCCCGAGTCGCTGCATCAGGTCACCATCCTCATGAGCGACCGCGGCATTCCGAAGAACTACCGCCAGATGCACGGCTTCGGCTCGCACACGTATTCGTTCATCAACGCCAGTAACGAGCGCTTCTGGGTCAAGTTCCACTTCAAGTCGCTCAACGGCATCGAGAACTACACCAACGAGGAAGCCGCGCAGGTGATCGCCGCCGACCGCGAAAGCGCGCAGCGCGACCTCGTGGAGCACATCGACCAGGGCAACTTCCCGCGCTGGGCGTTCCGCATCCAGGTGATGCCCGAGGCCGACGCAGCAAAGGTGCCCTACAACCCGTTCGACATCACGAAGGTGTGGCCGCACAAGGATTACCCGCTGATCGACGTGGGCGTGATCGAACTGAACCGCAACGCGCAGAACTATTTCGCGGACGTGGAGCAGGCCGCGTTCACGCCGGCCAACGTGGTGCCGGGCATCGGCGTCTCGCCGGACCGTCTGCTGCAGGGGCGGCTGTTCTCGTACGGCGACACGCAGCGCTACCGGCTGGGCGTGAACCACCACCAGATTCCGGTGAATGCGCCGAAGTGTCCGTTCCACCACGCGTTCCATCGCGACGGCGCGATGCGCACCGACGGCAACCTGGGCGGCACGGTGAACTACGAGCCGAACCGCTTCGGCGACTTCACGCAGGACCGCAACGCGGCAGAGCCGCCGCTCGCCGCAGGCACCGTGGACCACTACGACCACCGTGAAGACGGCGACTACTACAGCCAGCCGGGCGCGCTGTTTCGTCTGTTCGACGCGGCTCAGCGTGAGCGTCTGTTCGCGAACATCGCAGCGGCCATCGACGGTGTACCGAAGGAAATCGTGGAGCGGCAGGTCGAGCATTTCCGCCGTGCCGATGCGGCGTATGCCGAAGGCGTGATTGCGGCAATGGCTTCGCGGGCGGAAGCCGCGAAGTAAAAGCCCGGCAATCGAGGCGCGTTGCGGACGGTGGGTGTTTCCGCCGTCCGCGCAGATCGAGACGCAAGGCGAAGCAGGCGAAACACCGGTCGAGGCGCTTCAGCGCCTCGTTCGTTCTTGAAGTTGGAAAGGAGAAGGATCATGAATTCGAACCCAATCGCCCAGCGAGCCCATTCCGGCGCGGCAGTCGCATCCGCCTTTCATGCGGGCGGCGACATGCTGATGCGCAAGGCACTGGGTTTCGCGATCGTGAGTAGCGGGTTTGCAGTGTTGGTCGTGCAAGGCGTACAGCACGTACTGCGCGGCTAGGTCCGTGTCACGCGCGATGCGCGGTTCTTGACCCGCATGCCTGCGCGTGTGCCACCGTGCGCAAGCGGATCGCTATTCCAAGCTAAACTGTCGCCTGCTCGAAGGTCCATGCATGGCGTCTGTCTCATGGGCCAGCGACGGTTCGAATCACTCTTCCAAGGAGTCATCATGGCCAAAAAGGGATCCGTGCAGCAAGTCAACATCGGCATCAACGACAAGGACCGCAAGAAGATCGCGCAAGGCTTGTCGCGTCTGCTTGCCGACACGTACACGCTGTACCTGAAGACCCACAACTTTCACTGGAACGTGACGGGACCGATGTTCAACACGCTCCATTTGATGTTCGAAACGCAATACACGGAGCTCGCGCTCGCGGTGGACGCGATCGCCGAGCGCATTCGCGCGCTGGGCGAGCCGGCGCCGGGCAGCTATCGCGACTTTGCGAAGCTCTCGTCGATTCCGGAAGCGGACGGCGTGCCCGCCGCCGAGGAAATGATTCGCCAGCTGGTGCAAGGGCAGGAAGCCGTGGTGCGTACCGCCCGCGAAATCTTCCCGGCCACGGAAGCCGCCAACGACGAGCCCACCGCCGACCTGCTCACGCAGCGCATGCAGACGCACGAAAAGACTGCATGGATGCTGCGCGCAATGATCTCGTGATGTCCCGCGCGCGAACACGCGCCCTGCAGTAACGCGCGTGACGGCAGAGCCCGCTTGCCGGGCCTGCCCGCGCGGCCTGACCTACAATAGCGGGATCGTTTTCACCGGCACGTCCCATGTTCGCCCGACTCCCGCTGTATCTGCGCCTCGTCCGCATGGACAAGCCGATCGGCAGCCTGCTGCTGCTCTGGCCCACGCTCAACGCGCTCTGGATCGCGTCCAACGGACACCCGCCGCTCCAGCTGCTCGTCATCTTCGTCGTCGGCACCGTGCTCATGCGCTCGGCGGGCTGTGCCATCAACGACTACGCGGACCGCGATTTCGACCGCTACGTGAAGCGCACCGCCGAACGGCCCATCACGTCGGGCAAGATCAAGGCGTGGGAAGCCGTGGCACTCGCGGTAGGGCTCTCGCTCATCGCGTTCCTTTTGATCCTGCCGCTCAATGCGTTGACGAAGGAGCTTTCCGTCGTGGCGCTCTTCGTGGCCGGCTCGTATCCGTTCACCAAGCGTTTCTTCGCGATTCCCCAGGCCTATCTCGGCATTGCGTTCGGTTTCGGCATTCCAATGGCGTTCGCGGCACTTCAGGACCACGTGCCCGTACTCGCGTGGGTGATGCTCGCGGCGAACGTGTTCTGGTCGGTGGCGTACGACACGGAGTACGCGATGGTGGATCGCGACGACGACATCAAGATCGGTATCCGCACGTCGGCGCTGACCTTCGGCCGCTTCGACGTGCTCGCCATCATGCTCTGCTATGCCGCGACGCTGGGCATCTATGTCGGCATCGGCGTCGTGCTGGGCTTCGGGCTGCTGTACTGGCTCGGCTGGGCGGCGGCGGCGGGTTGCGCCGTCTATCACTACACGCTGATCCGTAACCGCGAGCGTATGCCGTGCTTCGCGGCGTTCCGGCACAACAACTGGCTGGGCGGCGCACTCTTTGCAGGCATCGCCGCGCATTACGCGGCGGCTTCGTTCTAGTTTCTTCTGCTGCCCTCGGGCACCGGCTTCGGGCTTACTGCTTGCCGAACGCCTCGCCCATTTCCTTTGCCCGTGCGTCGGCGGCCAGTGCGCCGCGTACGATCGCTTCCTTCACGCCCGACGCGTCGAACGAGGCCAGCGCCGCCGCGGTGGTGCCGCCCTTCGACGTCACGCGCTCGCGCAGCACGGCCGGCGGCTCGTCGGACTGCGCCGCAAGCTGCGCCGCGCCCGCGAATGTCGCGATGGCGAGCGCGCGTCCCTGCTGCTCATCCATACCCAACTGGCGTGCGGCTTCTTCGAGCGCCTCGATGAAATAGAACACGTAGGCGGGGCCGCTGCCGGAGATTGCCGTGACGGCGTCGATCTTCGTTTCGTCGTCGAACCAGACGGTTTGGCCCACGGCGCCCAGCACCTGCGAGGCGAGCGCGCGGCCCGCTTCGTCCACCCCCGAGGTCGCCACGAGACCGGCCGCGCCCATGCCGATCAGCGCGGGCGTGTTCGGCATCGTGCGCACGATGCGCGCGTGGCCGCCCAGCCAGCGCGAGAGGTCCGCGGCGCGGATGCCGGCCATGATGCTGATGACGACCTGCGTCGGCGCGAGGTGCGGTGCGAGCGCCGTTGCCACGTCCTTCGCGACCTGCGGTTTCACGGCGAGCACCACGGCGTCGTAGGCGGCGAGCGCCGCGTCGGCGGCGGCGCCGGTGCGGATGCCGAATTGCTGCTCGCTGCGCGCGCGGGCGTCGGCATTCGGATCGATCGCGTAGAGGTCGCCGGGCGCCACGCCGCGGCGGATCATGCCGCCGATGAGTGCAGCGGCCATGTTGCCGCCGCCGATGAAGGCAATCTTCATGATGGTGATGAAAAGAGGTGAGAACGGGTGAGTCAGTGGGCGTATTGGCGCGCGCCGAAAATCGCGGTGCCGATGCGCACGATGGTGGCGCCTTCGAGCACGGCCGCTTCGAGGTCGGCGGACATGCCCATGGAAAGCGTATCCAGCGCGAGGCCGTCGGCGCGCAGCGAGTCGAATAGCTCGCGCAGCATGCGGTGCGGCGCGCGTTGTGCCTCGAGGGTTTCGGCCGGCTCCGGGATCGACATCAGCCCGCGCAGACGCAGCTTCGGCAGCGCGGCGATTTCATGCGCGACGGCGGCCGCTTCGGCGGGTGCCACGCCGCTCTTCGACGCCTCGCCGCTCACGTTCACCTGGAGCAGGACGTTGAGCGGCGGCAGCGCGTCGGGCCGCTGCTCGGCGAGCCGCTGCGCAATCTTGAGGCGGTCCACGGAGTGCACCCAGTCGAAGTGTTCGGCGACGGGGCGCGTCTTGTTCGATTGCAGCGGTCCGATGAAATGCCATTCGATGGATGCGCGCAGGTCGGCGAGCGCTTCGATCTTCGCGATGGCTTCCTGCACGTAGTTCTCGCCGAACGCGCGCTGGCCCCCGGCGTGGGCGGCGCGTACGTCGGCGGCGGGGAAGGTCTTGGAGACGGCGAGCAGCGCGACCGATTGCGGGTCGCGGCCGGCCGCGTGCGCCGCGCGCTCGATGCGCGCGTGGACGTCGGCGAGGTTATGGGCAATATCTGACATGACGCGCGGGCATGAAGCTGGACGGGGACGGCAGAGCGGACACCTGGCGAGCCATCTGGCGAATCCGTAGGCAAACCGGCAGGCAGGCGCGGTGCCGCGAGCAGGCGCCCATTATACGGAGCCTGGATTGGCGAGCATATGCTCGACCAGCTCGATCCAGTGCGCGACGGGCAGGGACGTACCGCTTTGCAGATGCGCGATGCAGCCGATGTTGGCCGACACGATCATCTGCGGCTCTACGGCGTGCAGGCGCTCCAGCTTCTGGTTGCGTAGCGCGTACGAGAGCTTTGGCTGCAGCAGCGAGTACGTGCCCGCCGAACCGCAGCAGGTGTGGCTGTCGGCGGGGAGTCGCACATCGATGCCGAGCGTCGTGAGCAGGCGCTCGACGTCGCCCCTCAACTGCTGGCCGTGCTGAAGCGTGCAAGGCGGGTGGTACGCCACCGTATGCACGCTGCGCCGGCGCGCTGCTGCCGCCAGCTGCTCCTCGAACTGGGGCAGGATTTCCGAGATGTCGCGCGTGAGGTCGGCCACGCGGCGCGCCTTCTCCGCATACGCGGGGTCGTTGCGCAGCAGGTGCGCGTATTCCTTGACCGTTGCGCCGCACCCCGACGCGTTCATCACGATCGCCTCGACGCCCTGCTCGACATAGGGCCACCAGGCGTCGATGTTGTGACGGGCGTCGTCGAGGGCTTCGTCGTTGTAGCCGAGGTGCAGGCGGATCGCTCCGCAGCAGCCGGCGTCCGGCGCGACCACGGTTTCGATGCCGAGCGCGTCGAGCACACGCGCCGTGGCGGTGTTGACGTTCGGCATCATCGAAGGCTGCACGCAGCCGGCCAGCATCAGCATCTTGCGCGGATGCTTCGCGGTGGGCCACGCGAGCGCACGCTGGCGCGCGGGCACCTTGTCGCGCAGCTTCTTCGGCAGCAGCGCGCGCACGTGCTGGCCAAGCCGCATGGCGGGCGTGAAGACGGCGCTGTTGGGCAGGAAGCTCGCAAGGAAGCGGCGCAGCGCGCGCTGGCCCGCGGGCCGCGGCACCTTTTCTTCGGCGAGCTTGCGGCCTATCTCCACGAGCCGGCCGTACTGCACGCCGGAAGGGCAGGTCGTTTCGCAGTTGCGGCAGGTGAGGCACCGGTCGAGGTGCGTCTGCGTGCTGCGCGAGACTTGCGACCCTTCCACCATCTGCTTGATGAGATAGATGCGTCCGCGCGGACCGTCCAGCTCGTCGCCGAGTAACTGATAGGTGGGGCAGGTCGCGGTGCAGAAACCGCAATGCACGCACTTGCGCAGAATGGCGTCGGCTTCGTTGCCGTCGGCGGTGTTGCGAATGAAGTCCGCGAGGTTGGTTTGCATCGCGTTGCTCAGAAATCGGGGTAGAGCCGGTTGCGGTTGAAGATGCGCGCCGGGTCGAACGCGGCTTTCAGCCCGCGGTGGATCTTCATCACCGGCGCCGGCAGCGGCGTGAACACGCCCGCGCTGCGGTCGTAGCCGTGGCCGGTTCGAAAGAGGGTGGCGTGGCCGCCGGCCTGTTTCGCGCTCATGCGTACCGTCTGGGCGTCGGTGTCGGTGATCCACCAGCGTTGCGCGCCGCCCCATTCCATCAATTGAGCGCCCGGCAGTTGCAGCGGCTCGGCAATCGAGGGCAGCGCGAGGCGCCACAGCGCCGACTTCGGCGCGATGCCGGTGAAGAACGGATCGGTCTGCTCGCGCAGGCCTGCCCAGAAACGTTCGGCCTCCACAGCATCCACCACTTCGCCGCCGAGCGTGGCGCGCGCCGTCTTTACAGCGGCCTCGGCGCCCGCGAGGCGCACCACCAGCGTGTCGTTGCGCCACGCGCTGCCCGTGATGGGCAGCGGGCGGCCGCCCCACTCGTTGAGTTTGCGCACCGCGTCGGTGCCGTTCATGTCGAAGCGAAGCGTCGCTTCGGCTTTGGGCAGCGGCAGCACCTTGACGGACAGTTCGAGCATCAGACCGAGCGTGCCGAGCGAGCCGGCGAGCAGACGCGAGACGTCATAACCCGCGACGTTTTTCACCACCTGGCCGCCGAAATGCAGCACCTGCCCCTGGCCATTCATGATGACGGCGCCGAGCACGAAGTCGCGCGGCGCGCCCGCGTACGGGCGGCGTGGCCCGGCAAGTCCGGCGGCGATGCAGCCGCCCAGCGTGGCCTGCGCGCCGAAGTGAGGTGGCTCGAATGCCAGCATCTGGTCGCGTTCCGCGAGCGTGGCTTCGATCTCGACGAGCGGCGTGCCGGCGCGCGCCGTGATGACGAGCTCGGGCGGATCGTAGGAGACGATGCCGCGGTGCGCGCGCGTATCGAGGATCTCGCCTTCCAGCGCCTGGCCGTACCAGTCCTTGGTGCCGCCGCCGCGGATGCGTAGCGCGCGTCCCTGGGCGCTTGCCGAGCGGATGCGCTCGGACCAGTCCGCGACGATGTCGTCCTCTTCCATGGCGTCTTGTTCGTTGTAGGTCGTTCGATTGTACCGACTGGGTTTGCCCCCGCAACCGGAACGACCCTAAGCCCGGCCCCCGATCCATCACGCCGCAGGCAATTGCAAAAAACCGCGGCTCAAAAGCCTGCGGCTCAGAACCGCGGCAGATCCGGATGCGGCAGCAGCCCGCCGCGCACGTGCAGCTTGCCGTACTCGGCGCAGCGCGCCCGCGTCGGGATGCCTTTGTCGGGATTGAGCAGTCCCGGCGGATCGAAGGCGCGCTTCACTGCGTGGAACGTGTCGCGCTCTTCCGGCGAAAATTGCACGCACATCGAATTGATCTTCTCGATGCCCACGCCGTGTTCGCCCGTCACCGTGCCACCCAGTTCGACACAGGTTTCGAGAATGTCGGACCCGAAGGCCTCGGCGCGGTGCCACTCGTCGAGGTCGTTGCCGTTGAAAAGAATCAGCGGATGCATGTTGCCGTCGCCTGCGTGGAACACGTTGATGCAGCGCAGCCGGTACTGCTCTTCCAGCGTCTTGATGCGCATGAGCAGCGGCCCGATGCTGCGCCGTGGCACGGTGCCGTCCATGCAGTAGTAGTCCGGCGAAATGCGGCCCGCGGCCGGGAATGCGTTCTTGCGGCCCGACCAGAAGCGCAGCCGCTCGGCTTCGGTGCGCGAAATCTGGATGCGCGTGGCGCCATGCTCGCGCAGCACGGCGGTCATGCGCACCACTTCCTCGGCCACTTCTTCGGGCGTGCCGTCCGATTCGCACAGCAGGATGGCCTCGGCGTCGAGGTCGTAGCCCGCGCCCACGAATTCCTCCACGGCACGCGTGGCGGGGTTGTCCATCATTTCGAGCCCGGCCGGAATGATGCCCGCCGCGATGATGCCGGCCACGGCGTCGCCGCCTTTCACGACGTCGTCGAAGCTCGCCATGATGACCTGCGCTGTTTGCGGCTTCGGAATGAGCTTCACCGTGACCTCGGTGACGATGGCGAACATGCCTTCGCTGCCGATCAGCACGGCGAGCAGGTCGAGGCCCGGCGCGTCCGGCGCGAGCGAGCCGAATTCGACGATGTCGCCGTCCATCGTCACCGCGCGCACGCGCAGCACGTTGTGGACCGTGAGGCCGTACTTGAGGCAGTGCACGCCGCCCGAATTCTCCGAGACGTTCCCGCCGATCGTGCAGGCAATCTGCGACGACGGGTCCGGCGCGTAATAGAGGCCGAACGGCGCCGCCGCTTCGGACACCGCCAGGTTGCGCACGCCGGGCTGCACGGTGGCCGTGCGCGCGTACGGGTCCACCTCGACGATTTTGCGAAAGCGCGCGAGCGAGAGCACGACGCCGTGGCGGATCGGCATGGCGCCGCCCGACAGGCCCGTGCCCGCACCGCGCGGCACGATGGGCACGTCGAGGCGCCGGCAGATCTGCACGATGCGCTGCACCTGCGATTCGGTCTCGGGCAGCGCGACTGCGAGCGGCAGGCGCCGGTACGCCGAGAGACCGTCGCATTCGTACGCGACCGTGTCTTCCTCGCGGTAGAGCAGGCAGTGCGTCGGCAGCACGGCCATCAGCGCCTGCACGACTTCGCGCTGGCGTTGTGCGAGCGCGTCCGCTGTCAGTTCGCCCGGTGCGTTCATGAGGTCTCCCGCGTCGAGGGTGTCGGGTTTGTCGGGTTGTCGGGGCGTCGCCGCGCTGTCATGCCGACCAGGAAAAAATCTTCCCCGGGTTCATCAGATTGCGCGGATCGAGCGCGTGCTTGATGGCGCGCATCGTGTCGACCGTGTCGGCACCGTGCTCGTCCAGCAGAAAGCCCATCTTGTGCAGGCCCACGCCGTGCTCGCCGGTGCAGGTGCCGTCCATGCGCAGCGCGCGTTCGACGATGCGCCGATTGAGGTGCTCGGCTTCCTCGAGTTCCTCGGGCTTGTCGGGATCGATCAGGATGGCCACGTGAAAGTTACCGTCGCCGACGTGGCCCACGATCGGGCAGGGCAGCGGCGAGGCGCCAAGGTCGGCCTCGGTCTCGGCCACGCACTCGGCGAGGCGCGAGATCGGCACGCAGACGTCTGTCGTCACGGCGCGGCAGCCGGGCTTCAGTTGCAGCATCGCGAAGTAGGCGTTGTGGCGCGCGTTCCAGAGCCGGCTGCGGTCTTCGGGACGCGTGGCCCATTCGAAGCCTTCGCCGCCGTTTTGTGCGGCGATTTCCTGAACCGTCTCGGCCTGTTCCTTGACGCCGCTTTCGGTGCCGTGGAACTCGAAAAACAGCGTGGGCGCCTCGCGCAGCGTGAGGTTCGAATGGCGGTTGATCGAACGGATAGCAAGTGAATCGACGAATTCGACACGTGCCACGGGTACGCCCATCTGGATGGTCTCGATGACGGCACGCACCGCGTCGCCCATCGAGGCGAACGTGCACACCGCAGCGGACACCGCCTCGGGCTGCGGATAGAGCCGCAGCGTGATCTGCGTGATGACGCCGAGCGTGCCTTCCGAGCCCACCAGGAGGCGCGTGAGATCGTAGCCGGCAGACGACTTGCGCGCGCGAGAGCCGGTCTTGATGACGCGGCCGTCGGCCAGCACCGCCGTGAGGCCGAGCACGTTCTCGCGCATCGTGCCGTAGCGCACGGCGTTGGTGCCCGAGGCGCGCGTCGCGCACATGCCGCCGATACTCGCGTCCGCGCCCGGATCGATGGGGAAGAACAGGCCCGTGTCGCGCAGCGCCTCGTTGAGCTGCTTGCGCGAGATGCCGGGCTCCACGGTGACAGTGAGGTCTTCGGCGTTGATCGAGAGCACGCGGTTCATCTCGGAGAGATCGATCGACACGCCGCCCTGCACCGCGAGCAGATGACCTTCGAGCGACGAGCCGTTGCCGTACGGAATGACGGGCACGTCGTACTGGCCGCACAGCCGCACGATGGTCTGAACCTCTTCGGTGCTGCGCGCGAACACGACGGCGTCGGGCAATTGAGGATCGAACGGCGATTCGTCGCGACCGTGATGAGCGCGTACGGCTTCGGCTGTCGACACGCGTTGGCCAAAGGCGCTCTGGAGCGCGGCAAAAAGACCAGCGGGGAAGGGGCGACGGGCAGGATGCAGGGAGGTGGGCGGCGCGAGTTGATTCACGCGTGTCTCCTGATAACGATTGAGTGGTTCTGCTTTTGCTTCATTTTACGCCGATCGACCCTGCGCCCGCCGCCCGGGCTTCCCCGCGCCTGGCCGGCACGGAGAGGGGCCACGGGCGAACCTATAATGTCGCGCACCGCATTGGCCAATGCATCGATCGACAAAGGGGAGGACATCATGGGCAACCGCCTCAGCAAAATCGCAACGCGCACCGGCGACGACGGCACCACGGGTCTTGGCGACGGCAGCCGCGTGCGCAAGGACGATGCGCGGATCGCGGCGATCGGCGATGTGGACGAACTGAACTCGCAGATTGGCGTGCTGCTCTGCGAAGCGCTGCCCGACGACGTGCGCGACGCGCTGACGGTCATCCAGCACGATCTGTTCGACCTGGGCGGCGAACTATGCGTGCCGGGCCACACGATGATGACCGACACGCACCTGGCGCAGCTCGACGATTGGCTCGCGGCATACAACGTGACGCTCGAACCGCTCAAGGAGTTCATCCTGCCGGGCGGATCGCGGGCGGCGGCGCTGGCCCACGTATGTCGCACGGTGTGCCGGCGTGCCGAGCGCTCCATCGTGGCGCTGGGCGCTCAGTCCCACTCCGCCGGCATGGAAGGGGCGAAGGCCGGCGAGCCGGATAAGGGGCGCGATTCGGCGCTCAACGATGTCCCGCGCCGCTACGTGAACCGCCTTTCCGACCTGCTGTTCGTGCTCGCGCGCGTGCTCAATCGCGCCGACGGTGGCAATGACGTGCTGTGGCGCCATGACCGCAGTGCAAAAAAACATCGCTGATGTTGGATTCGCGTCACGTTTCAGGCTTTTTGCGCTGCGACAAAATGTCCTCGTTTTTGTTCGTGCTAAAAAATGTATCGTGTCAGCATCTTTTGAGGAGAGACACGCTATGACAGCGCTTACCGCTGAACAGATGGCCCGCGTGAAGGCTACGGCCCCCGTTCTTGCCGAGCATGGCACCACGATCACGAAGCATTTCTACAAGCGCATGTTCGCGCACCACCCGGAGCTGAAGAACGTCTTCAACCAGACGCACCAGCAAAGCGGCAGCCAGCCCGAAACGCTGGCACGCGCGGTCTATGCCTACGCCGCGAACATCGACAATCTCGGCGCGCTCGGTTCTGCGGTGTCGCGCATCGCCCACAAGCACGCGAGTCTCAACATTCGTCCCGAACACTACCCTGTCGTGGGGCGGCATCTGCTTGGCGCGATCGTCGACGTGCTGGGCGACGCGGTGGATCAGGACACGCTCACGGCGTGGAAGGTGGCCTACGGTCAACTGGCGGACATTTTGATCGGCGCGGAAGCGAAGCTGTATGAAGGCGCGGCGTGGAGCGGTTTCCGTCCGTTCGTGGTGGCGCGCAAGGAAGTGGAAAGCGACGAGATCACGTCGTTCTATCTGACGCCGCCCGATGGCGCGGACGCGTGCCGCTTCCAGCCGGGCCAGTATGTGAGCGTGATGCGTTTCGTGGACCGGCTCGGCGTTGACCAGCCGCGTCAGTACAGTCTTTCGGACGCCCCGCATGGCCGCTGGCTGCGCATTTCCGTGAAGCGCGAGGCCGCACGCGATGACGTGCCGCCGGGCCACGTGTCGAACCTGCTGCACGACGGCGTGGAAGAGGGCACTGTGGTGCATGTGAGCGCGCCGATGGGCGACTTCACGCTCAACCGTTCGGCCGATACGCCGGTCGTGCTCGTGAGCGGCGGCGTGGGCATTACGCCGATGACGTCGATGCTCTCCACCTTGCTGGCCGATGGCAGCCAGCGCCCTGTGGCGTTCGTGCATGCGTGTCGCAATGGCCGCGTGCATGCGTTCAAGACCTGGCTGAACGGTGTGGCTGCGTCGAACGCAAACGTGTCGCGCACGGTGTTCTACGAAGCGGTGGATGCAGCTGACCGCGAGGGCGTCGATTACGACTTCGAAGGCCGGCTCGACTTCAAGCGCATTGCCGACAACGCGCTGCTGCCGAATGCCGACTACTACATCTGTGGTCCGCTGCCGTTCATGCGCGAGCAGCGCGACGCGCTTGTGGCACTGGGTGTGGACGCTTCGCGCATCCATACCGAAGTGTTCGGCTCGGGCGCGCTCGAATAAGCGTTTCGTTTTCCGCGTTCGGGTACGGCATCAACCCGCTGCATCACCCCACTGAGAGCCGGACCGGCTTGCCGATCCGGCTCAGCAGTTCCACCAGCATGTCGATGGTGAACTTCGAAGTCTTGCGGTTCACCACATCCGAAACGCGCGGCCGCGACACCATGAGCACCTGGGCGGCCTCCGCCTGCTTCAGGTGGTGCTGCTCGATCCATTGCGTGAGTTCGGCCATGAGCTGCTCCTTGAGCAGCCGCGTGTCGTTGATCTGCTTTTGCGACGCCGCGTAGAGACGCTTCGCTTCGTCCGGCGCAAAGCCGAGTTCGAGGAAGAGATTGGCGCCCGGCTTCGTGACGTGCCGGATTTCGGTGTCGATGCTCACGGTCTTGCTGGTCATTTACTGAATCTCCCTGCGATGAGCCACGGCGCGGTAACGCGCCATGGCGATTTCCGTATCGAGCTTCCGGGTAACCGGTGTCTTCTTCTGAAAGCAGTGAAGCACGTACACCGCTTCTTCGAACTTCGCCACGTAGAGCACCCGCCAGGTGCCGAAGCGTTCGCGGATACGGATTTCCCGCGTACCCGCGCCGATGCGCTCGAACGGCTTCCAGTCGGTCGGATCGAGCCCCGCCTGCACCTTGCCAAGATCGAAGCCAGCCTGCCTGCGTACTGCCTGGGGGAAAGCGAGCAGGTCGTCCAAAGACGAACCCACCCAGCGGATCTCTCGTTCGTGAATCATGGTTACCCAGCGTGTATAAAATTTTATACAAGAATGCGCCGTAAAACAAGTTTTGTTCTGCGGCGCGACGGCAACCACCTTACGAATCTCAGCACCCTTCGGCCATTCGTCCGGACGGCCAAATAAAAAAGCCCGGCACCTTTGTGCCGGGCTCCTGCTGCTGCCCACCGTCGCTCGAATCAGCCGGTTGCGCAGTTACGTCCGAACTCGTCTGGCCACGCTCAGTTCCCGCTGCCGCGGGCTGCGCGTCGCTGTCGTACCGCTTCGGCGAGGCCTTCGAGCACGCCAACACTTTCGTCCCAGCCGATGCACGCGTCCGTGATGCTCTGGCCGTAGGTGAGCGCGCAACCTTCCTTGAGGTCCTGGCGCCCCGCGACCAGATGCGACTCCACCATCACGCCGACAATGCGCTCGTCGCCGCCGGCAATCTGGCGGCCGATATCAGCGCACACCGGAATCTGGTTCTCGTGCTTCTTCGAGCTGTTGGCGTGGCTCGCGTCGATCATGAGGCGCGCGGCGAGGCCGGCTTTGCCGATGTCGCTGCATGCCGCGTCCACGCTTTGCGCGTCGTAGTTCGGCGCCTTGCCGCCGCGCAGGATGACGTGGCAGTCCTCGTTGCCGGCCGTCGAGACGATGGCCGAGTGGCCGCCCTTCGTCACCGATAGGAAATGGTGCGGCTGCGACGCGGCCTTGATTGCGTCGACCGCGATCTTCACGTTGCCGTCCGTACCGTTCTTGAAGCCGACCGGGCACGACAGGCCGGAGGCCAGTTCGCGGTGCACCTGCGACTCGGTCGTGCGCGCGCCGATCGCGCCCCAGGAGATCAGGTCGGCGATGTACTGCGGGCTGATCATGTCGAGGTATTCGGTGCCCGCGGGCAGTCCGAGTTCGTTGATCTGCATGAGCAGTTCGCGCGCGGTGCGCAGTCCGTCGTTGATCTTGAAGCTGTTGTCGAGGTACGGGTCGTTGATGAGGCCTTTCCAGCCCACCGTCGTGCGCGGCTTCTCGAAGTACACGCGCATCACGATTTCGAGTTCGCTCGCGAAGCGCTTGCGTTCCTTCACGAGTCGCCCCGCGTATTCGAGCGCCGCGCGCGTGTCGTGGATCGAGCACGGCCCGATGATGACGATGAGCCGGTCATCCATGCCATGCAGGATGCGATGCATGGACTGCCGCGCGTTGTAGATGAGGTCGGCAACCGTTTCCGTGCACGGGAATTCGCGGATGAGGTGGGCCGGCGGGACGAGTTCCTTGAGTTCGCGGATGCGCACGTCGTCGGTGTTGTACGGGGGCATGGTTTTCTCCTGATTCTCTTCGTAGCGTGTCTGCGCAGTCTTTAATGCGGCTACAGACGAATTCGAAAGGTCTTGCGGTCAATGCATGAGGCGAAAAAAAACCGCCAGACTGGCTGGCGGTTTTTCGGGAATTTCGGGTGACTTTCGTGCGCTAACACCCCTCTCGATCCGCCAGCGGCCTGAGATACCAAAAGAAATAAAAGTAAAACCGGGCGGACATGATCGTGAGGAAACGCTGGATGCGTGAAGTACGTGCGTTGAAAGTGTTGAGCTTTATAACCCGGCGAACCGGTGCTGACAAGCCAAACCGCGCAAAAATGCGGGAAATCCGCACGATCCGCTGCGATGGCGCAAGGACCGTGCGTCGGCTCGGATCAGATTCGGATCAGACGGTGCCGCCCACCGTCATGCGGTCGATGCGCAGCGTCGGCTGGCCCACGCCCACCGGCACGCTCTGGCCTTCCTTGCCGCAGACGCCCACGCCCGTGTCGAGCCGCATGTCGTTGCCGATCATGCTCACGTACTTGAGCGATTCCGGGCCGCTGCCGATCAGCGTCGCGCCTTTAACGGGGTAGCTGATCTTGCCGTTCTCGATCATGTACGCCTCGGAGGCGGAGAACACGAACTTGCCGTTCGTGATGTCGACCTGGCCGCCGCCGAAGTTCACGGCGTAGAGGCCGTTCTTCACCGAGGCGATGATCTCCTGCGGATCCTTGTCGCCGTTCAACATGTAGGTGTTGGTCATGCGCGGCATGGGCAGCGACGCGTACGACTCGCGCCGCGCGTTGCCCGTTACGGGCATGTTCATGAGGCGCGCGTTGAGCGTGTCCTGAATGTAGCCCTTGAGGATGCCGTCTTCGATCAGCGTCGTGCACTGCGTGGCGTTGCCTTCGTCGTCGATGTTGAGCGAGCCGCGGCGGTTCGGCAGCGTGCCGTCGTCCACCACCGTCACGCCCTTGGCCGCCACCCGTTCGCCGATGCGCCCCGCGAACGCCGACGACCCCTTGCGATTGAAGTCGCCTTCAAGCCCGTGGCCAATGGCTTCGTGCAGCAGCACGCCCGGCCAGCCCGGCCCGAGCACGACCGTCATCGCGCCGGCCGGCGCGGGACGCGCTTCCAGGTTCACGAGCGCCGAGTGCACGGCGTCGTCGACGTAGCGCGACAGCACGTCGTCGGTGAAGTAGCCGTAGTCGAAGCGGCCGCCGCCGCCGCCGTTGCCGATCTCGCGGCGACCGTTCTGTTCGGCGATCACCGTGACGGACACGCGCACGAGCGGCCGGATGTCGGCTGCCAGCGCGCCGTCGCTGCGGGCCACGAGCACAATGTCGTACTCGCCCGCGAGCGCCGCCATCACCTGCGTGATGCGCGGGTCGCGCCCGCGCGCTATCTGCTCGATGCGCTCGAGCAGTTTCACTTTGGCGGTGGCGTCGAGCGAGTGGAGCGGGTCGGAGGGCAGGTACAGATCGCGGCCGGCCACGCCGGTGAGCGACGACGCCACCTTCACCTTCTGCTTGCCGCCGCCCGACTTCGCGATGGCGCGCGTGGCGATGGCCGCCTGGCGAATCGCTTCGGGTGAGAGGTCGTCGGAATAGGCGAAGGCAGTCCTGTCGCCGGACACGGCGCGCACGCCTACACCTTGATCGATGCTGAAGCTGCCCGATTTGACGATGCCTTCCTCGAGGCTCCACGCCTCGCTACGGGTAGCCTGGAAATACAGATCCGCGTAATCCACGCGATGCGTGAAGATCTCGCCGAGCGTGCGCGTGAGCACGCTTTCGTCGAGTCCATATGGCGTGAGGAGCACGTCCTTTGCGGTCGCGAGATTGCGGATGCCGGGTTCGATGATGTTCATGCGAGCAGTAATGAAAGGACTTGGGTGACAGTTCGGGCCAATATGCGGGATATCAACGGGCGCGCGGCTCGTCCAGCACGCGATGTCGCCATGCGGGCAGGCTCGTGCGAACTTCCTGGATGCGCGCAGGATCGATGTCGCCGACCACGGCGCCCGCGCCTTCGTCGCGTACCGCAACGATTTCGCCCCAGGGGTCGATCAGCATGCTGTGCCCCCAGGTGCGCCGACCGTTTTCGTGCTTGCCGCCCTGGGCCGCGGCGAGCACATAACACTGGTTCTCCACGGCGCGGGCGCGCAGCAGCGTTTCCCAGTGAGCGCGGCCGGTGGTGTACGTGAATGCGGAGGGCACCACCATCAGCGCGCAATCGCCCATGCGCCGGTACAGCTCCGGAAAGCGCAGATCGTAGCAGACCGAGAGTCCCACGCGCCCGAACGGCGCGTCGAAGGTGCGGACGGCGTCGCCGGGGCGGATGGTGCGCGCCTCGTCGAACGACTCCTCGCCTTTTTCGAAGCTGAACAGGTGGATCTTGTCGTAGCGCGCCACCTCGGTGCCTTGCGGGTCGAACACGAGCGTCGTGTTGAGCACGCGCTCGGGTTCCGGTGCCACGAGCGGCAGCGTGCCGCCGATCACCCATACGCCATGGCGGCGGGCGGCGTCCGACAGAAAGCGCTGGATCGGACCGTCGCCGTGCGGCTCGCGCACGGCGATCTTGTCCGTGTCCTTGAATCCCATGAAGCAGAAGTATTCGGGCAGCAGCACGAGCTGCGCCCCTTGGGCGGCCGCTTCGGCGATCAGTTGTTCCGCCTCGGCGAGATTGCGCTCGCGCTCGGGCGTGCTGACCATCTGCAGCGCCGCAACGCGGTAAGACGACAAACCGGTGTGTGGATCGCTCATCAACCTGACAACCCCCGGCACTGCAACGTCCCACGAAAAAAGCGGGTGCCGCCGTGCGCGTAATCTGCTGAATTTCCTGAAAGCCCAGAGGCCGGGTGCCGGGCGAAAGCCCCGGTGGGCGTGGCGCTTGCGGCCTACTGCGCCGCGACCGGCATTTGAGCGTCCATCTTACCCTGTTCGCCCCGCACCCGCTCGACGTGGGGTTTCGACCACGAACCGGTGATCGCGTAGTCGAGCGCGAAGGCCGACGAGATGGAGTGGGAGAGGGCGAAGTCCGCCACGAGCGCTCCCAGCCCGAACAGTGGATTGATGACCGCGGCCGCCACCACGCCGGCGCCGGCGCTCAGCGTGGGGACCACGTGGACGTGCAGGTCCTGCGTTTCGTGCGCGAGGTCAACGGTGCCTTTCATTTCGGCGCGTGCCGGAGCGGTGACCATCTTGAAGTTGCTGGTGCGCCCAATGCCGTTCTCGATCTGGCCCGTGCCCGTCACGCTTTCGTACGGCAGCCCTTCGCCGATCACGTCGCGGAAGTTGAGCGTGACGAACCGCGCGAGGCTTTGCAGGCTCAGCACGCCGAGCAGCTTCGCCATACCGGGATCGACTTTCAGGATCTGCCCGTGATGCAGGTCGAGCGCGAGATTGCCGTTGAGCGTGGGATAGTCGATCGCCGTGGGGCCGCCGCGCCACGCCACCTTCCCCGAGAGCGTGCCGCTGCCCTTCTTGAGCGTGCGCGGCAAACCCGCTCGTTCGAGCAGCGCACCGGCGTCCTTGATGTCGAGCTTGAAGTCGAGCACGGTGCGACGCGGTGCGTCTTCGTCCGCGTTGGCGCCGAAGCTGCGCGCCGTGCGCCAGTTCGCCGTGGCCGTGAGCTGGGCGGCCGGATTGCTGATGTCGAGCTTGTCGAGTTGCCACACGGGCGCACCGTCTTCCTCGCGGTTGCGGGCGTCCACTTCGAGCCGGCCGACGTTGCGGTCTCGCACGATCAGCTCGTTCACGACGAGGTCGATGGAAGGCATGTTCTGCGCCGGTGCCGAGATCGCTTCGCCCAGCAGATCGTTTTCCGCACGGGCCGGCACCACGAGTTTCGCGAGCCGCGCTTCCAGCGTGCCGGGCGCGCCGGGCACCGCGCCCGGCAGCCAGGTCAGATGGCCCGACACCTGGTTCGACGCGATGTTCGCCTGCCACGTGCGGTCGGTATGGGATGCGCCCAGCACCACGCTTTCCCAGTGGCGTTTGAGCAGCGTGAGCGTACCGATGTGGACGGCGAAGCGCGATGGCAGGAATTGCGCGACGGCGCTGGCGGGCAGGGCGGGCGCTGCCGTCTTTGCCGTTGTCTGGTTCGGCGCCTGGCCTGTTGCAGGCGCTGCTTGTGCAGTCTGTGCTGTGCCGGCCGTAGCGGTTTGATCCGCACCGGTTTGTCCGGCGGATGCCGACGACGCTTGCGGCGCTGGCGCCACCGGCTGTTGCTGGGCCTTCCCGCGCATGGCTGCGATCACGCTGCGCCAGGCATCGGCGTCGAGCGTGTCGAGATCGACGGCCGCGGTCACGCCTTCGGACGGCAACTCCGCCGGGCGGTTCACGCCGATCGCGCCGCGCACGACTTCCGGCGGTTCGCCCGGCGTCGCGCGCAGCAGATAGGTCGCGGCGACCGGCCCGAACGTCAGCGCCGCGCGTTGCAGTCCACTCGGCTCCAGCTTGCCCGCTTCGTCGCCGTGGGCATCGTCTTCCTTCGTGTTGTCGGGGCGAAACGAGAGGCGCAGCGGCATCGGCTGACCGGCTGGCTTGCCGAATGGGGCGGGGAAGTCGAGCGCGAGGTCGGTCAGATCGGAGCTTGCGGACACCTCGGGCAACTGCTTCTTCGCGCCGCGCACCGAGAGCGCATACGGCGCCGTGCCGCTCATGCGCGTGAGCACCTGCGCCGCCGTGCCGCGCAGGTTGAGCCCGCGTGCCGCGTCGACCGCGATGTTGCCGTCGAGGTCCAACGCATAAGTGCCGTCCTGGCGCAGGCCGCCGTTGGCGTGCACGTCGCCGCCCATGAAGCGGCCCGCGAGGCGGTCCAGTTCGGCCGTGTGCTCGGTGAAACGCACCTTGCCCGTGAGGTCGGAGAGCGGCGGCACGTTGTGCATCGAAAGCCGGTCGTTCTGGAAGCCCAGCGCGCCCTCCACGGCAATATGCGGTTTAGGCGTGCGCGGTACCGTGAGCTTGAGCGCGAGCGCCGCGGGGCCTTCGGCTTCCACCTTCTCGCCTACGTGCTTCGAGAGGCTGCCCAGCGCGCTGTTGTTCGCGTAGTCGATCATGTCGGCGAGCGGGCCGCGTCCGTTGCCGTTGATGACGAGACTCGACGCCTTCGTGCCCAGGTCGTCGATCTTGCCCGTCACGCCCGTGAGCAGCACGCGCTTGTAGTAGCCGCGCCCGATGTCGAAGCGCAGCAGGTTTTCCTTGAGCCGGAACACGCCGTCGATGCGATCGAAACCCGGCCACACGCTCGGCGTACCGTTCTTGAGCTTGCGCGGCGGGTAGGGCGACGGGTCGAAGCGGCCGCCGGTGAAAGGTGCCTCGATGCGGAAGATGCCCGCTGTCGGGTCGCGCGAGTACGGGAATTTTTCGAGGTTGCCGTGCACTTCGATGGTGGCGCTGCGGGACATGCCGGCCTGCAGACCGTGTCCCAGGTAGATACGCAGCTTCTCGCTGATGCTCGTGGGCAGATAGCGCACGATGCGGTTCACCTGGGCGTGGTCGAAGCTCGCCTTCAGATCGAGCGCACCGCGGCCGTGGCCCGGGTTCGTATAGTTGGCGACGGCGCTGGCTTTGACGTCCGCGTTCTCCACGCCGAACTCCGGCACGTTGATCTGGAAGCCCTTGCGCTTCTCGCCCGGCGCGCGGGCGTTGGCGATAGTCCAGTCGCTGCGGCCATACAGGCGGTCGAACGTGAGGCGCGGATCGTCGAACACGCCGGGCAGCGTGATGGCCGCGTTTGCGGTATCGAAGGTGGCGTTGCCGTGGGTTTCGTCGGCGTCGATGTGCCCCCACAGGTTTTCGATGCCGGGCAGGCCCGCGCGCGGATGGTTACGCGCCGTGAGGCCGGGCGGCGGTTCCTGGGCGGCCACGCTGATGCCCTGCAGGTCCGCCTTGAAGCGGTAGCGCACGATCGGCTCCACGCCGTCGCCGCGCTGCTCGGCCGCGGCTTCGCCCGCGTCAGGCCGCGCCCGCTCGATGCCGATCTCGTAGTTGGCAACGAGCCCGCGCGGGTCGAAGCGCACCAGCGTATTGAGGAAGCGGCGCGGCAGCGGCAGCGTGCGGCTGAACTCGGAGAGCATGCCCAGATCCATGCGGTCGCCTTGCACGCTCATCATCTGCCCGTGCTGGACCGACGGACGGCGGTAATGGCCGGTCAGCGTGGAAAACGAGAGCGTGCGGAAGACGGGCGTGCCGTCGTCGAGCGGCGGCTGGCCGAGTTCGGCGCGCAGGCGGCTCAGCTTCACCGTGTAGTCGCCGGGCGCGGCGTCGACGGTCCAGGAGAAGTGCGCGACCGGCATGTCGAGCCGCGGCTGCGTGGGATGCACGCGCAGCGCGACACCGACGCCGTCCAGCACGCCGGTCGCGGTCGTGATGCGGCCTTCGCTGAAGCTTGCCCAGATCACGTTGTCGATGCGGCCGGCGTACGTCTCGACGGGAATGTCGATGTAGCCGGCGAGCGTGGGCAGGTCCACCGGTCCGGTGGATACGTAGGCTGAGCCGCTCCAGCCCACGGGCTTGCCGGGCGCTCCCGTGCGCGGGCTGCGAAAGCGCGCGCGGAAGTCGAGGGGGCCGTGCAGCAGCCGGCCTTCGGGCGGGGCCTGGAGCGCGAGGCGGTGGTCGGTGCCCTCGTTGAGAATGGCGAGGCGGATGTTCTGCAGCGCGATTTCCGGCGCATTGTGGCGCCCGTCGCGCCAGCGCAGCGTGCCGCCGCGCAGCACGATGGCCTGCTGGCGCAAAAGCCAGGTGCTGAACGCGTCGTTGCCGGTATGGGCCGAGGGAATCGGCACGCCGGCCACCGAGAGCGAGCCGCCTTGCGAGCGGGCAACCAGCACGTCAGGCCGGTCCACGATCAGGCTCGACAGGCGCGGCGCGAGCGTCACCAGCGAGAGCCACGAGACCGTGGCCGTGGCATGTGGCACGTTCAGTGCGATCTGGCCGTTGTGGTCGCGAATGGTGAGGTTGGTGACGTCGATGCCGGGCTGGAAGCCGAGCCAGTGCGGCGAAAGCTTGCCGATACGCAGTTCGGCGTGAATTTTGTCGGAAACGAGCGTTTCGATGCGCGGACGGAACGTATCGATGCGCGGCAGCACCACGTAGCGCAGACCGAGAATGAGCGCCGCGGCGATGAAGTAGAGCACCACCGCAATGGCGAGCACGACACGCAGCGTGTGCCGCAGCGCGACATGGTGGTGCTCGACGGGGACGCGTCCGTTCGCCCGGCTGGCCTGTCCGGCTTCGTACGGACCGGCGGATTCGTTTCGCTCGGACATGCTGCGAGGGGGGCGGTATGGTAGCTTTGCGGTCTAACGACGAAATGTAACACACGGGTGCGCGGCTCACGACATCCGGCAAACCCTGCGCCATCGGCGCCGGCGCGGGGATTGGCGGACCACGGCGCCAGCCTGCCGACGCGTCTTCCTCACCCGCTCGTGACCAAGCAACGAACGAGCCCGGAAACCTCCATGACTGATGCAAACCTCCTGAGTTCCGCCGCTTACTCCCACTATGCGTCGCGGGCGCTGGCGAGCCGCCCGGAACTCGCCGGGTGCGTCGCGGCGCTTGCCGCAACGCCCGTCACGCGTGAGCGCATCGAGGCACGCTTCGATGCGCTGTCCAGCGAGGTCCGGGGCGGCGCCGCGGCGGCGCTGACCGACGATCAGCTCAAGAAGGTGCTGCGTCAGTTGCGCACCGAGGTCTTCTGCGCCGTGATGGAGCGCGATCTTGCGTTCAATGCCGACGTGGCCGAGGTCACGGGCACGATGACCGATCTCGCCGAGGTGGCGATCCAGCGGGCGCTCGCCGTCGTCACCGCGGATCTGGAGGCGCTCTACGGCGAGCCGCGCGGCCCCGAAGGCGAGCGGCTCACGCTCGGCGTGGTGGGCATGGGCAAGCTGGGCGGCCGCGAACTCAACGTGTCGTCGGACATCGACCTCATCTTCGTCTACGAGGATGACGGCGAGACGGCCGGCGGCGAGCGCGCGCCCATCGCCACGCAGGAGTTCTTCACGCGCGCAGGCAAGCGCCTCATCGCGGCGCTCAACGACGTCACGGCGGACGGCTACGTGTTTCGCGTCGACATGCGGCTGCGGCCGAACGGCGACGCGGGGCCGCTCGCGTGCAGCCTCGGCATGCTGGAGGAGTATTTCTACGTGCAGGGCCGCGAGTGGGAACGCTACGCGTGGATCAAGGGGCGGCTCGTCTCCGAAGGCCAAAGCGCATCGGCCCAGCGGCTCGCGCAACAGCTCGACGCCATCGCGAAGCCGTTCGTCTACCGGCGCTATCTCGATTTCGGCGTGATTAGCGCCATTCGTGCGCTGCATCTGCAGATTCGCCAGGAAGCGCAGCGGCGCGCCTCCATGCGCCCCGAGAAGGCCGACGACATCAAGCTCGGGCGCGGCGGCATCCGCGAGATCGAATTCAGCGCCCAGGTGTTCCAGCTGATTCGCGGCGGCCAGGACGCGGATTTTCGCGTGCGTCCCACGTTGGCCGTGCTGCGGCACGCGACGGCGCGCGGTCTCATTGCGCCGTCGGTCTGCGCGGAACTGACGGAGGCCTACCGGTTCCTGCGGCGCCTCGAGCACCGGCTCCAGTACCGCAACGACGCGCAGACGCACGCCATGCCGGTGGACCCCGAGGAGCGCGCGGCACTCGCCACGACGATGGGCTTCGCCGACTACGCCGCCCTGATGGCCGCGCTCGACGCGCATCGCGAGAAGGTGGAGCGGCAGTTCGACCAGATCTTCGCCGACAAAGTGAACGGCCACGGCGGCTGTGCCGCGCCCGACGACGGCGCCGCCGCCTGGGTCTGGAGCAGCGCGCTCGCGGACGACAGCGCCGGCGAGGCGCTCGAGGCGCGCCTCGCGGACCTCGGTCTCGCCGAGCCCGCCGACCTGCTCGCGCGGCTGCGCGCCATCTGGCAGTCGCCGCGTTACCAGGGGTTGCCGGAGCACAGCCGTCAGCGCTTCGACAGCGTGGCCAAGCGCGCGCTGGACGCGGCGCGCACGATCGATTTGCCGGAGCGGCGCACCGCTACGCTCGCGCGCTTCTTCGATCTGCTCGAAACGGTGGGCCGGCGCGGCGCCTATCTGGCACTGCTCTGCGAGTATCCGCATGCGCTCGAACGCGTGCTCTCCGTGCTCGGCGCGTCGCGCTGGGCGGCCGGCTACCTGATTCGCCACCCGCAATTGCTGGACGAACTGCTCGACGACGAGGCGATTGCAAGTCCCTTCGACTGGCCGGAATTCAAGCGCACGCTGCGCACGCGCCTTGCCGCCGCGGACGGCGCCGAGCAGCAGATGGACCTGCTGCGCCACGCCCACCAGGCCGAGGTGTTTCGTATTCTGTTGATCGACCTGGCGGGCAAGCTCTCGGTCGAGCACGTGAGCGACCGCCTCTCCGAACTCGCCGACGCCGTGCTCGACGTGACCATCGAAACGGTCTGGGCCCAGTTCGCGAAGCGCCATCGTGAGGTGCCGCGCTTTGCCGTGATCGCTTACGGCAAGCTGGGCGGCAAGGAACTCGGCTACGCGTCGGACCTCGACCTGATCTTCCTCTACGACGATCCCGACGAGGCCGCACCCGACATCTACACGGCCTTCACGCGCCGGCTCATCACGTGGCTCACCATGGCGACGGGCGCGGGCACGCTGTTCGATGTGGACCTGCGGCTGCGACCCAACGGCGAGTCGGGCTTGCTCGTGACAGACCTCGATGCGTTTCGCCGCTACCAATTGCGCGAAGGCGACGCCGCCAATACTGCGTGGGTGTGGGAGCACCAGGCCCTGACGCGCGCACGTTTTTGCGCGGGCGACGAACAGATCGGCAGGGCTTTCGACGCGATCCGCCAGCAGGTGCTCACGATGCCGCGCGAGGCCGCACCGCTCGCGAAGGAAATCGTGGAGATGCGGCAGCGCGTGGAAGACGGACACCCGAACCGCAGCGAGTTGTTCGACCTGAAACACGACCGCGGCGGCATGGTCGACATCGAATTTCTCGTGCAGTACTGGGTGCTGTTGCACGCCGGGCGCGATCCCGAACTTGTGCGCAACACGGGCAACATCGCGCTGCTTCGCGAGGTGTCGCGGCTCGGCATCATGAGTGCCGACGAGGCCGAGACGGTGGGCGCCGCCTATCGCACCTACCGCAAGCTGCAGCATCGGCTGCGGCTAGACGGCATGGAGAAGGCGAGGGTGGAGCCGCAGCGTGTGGAGACCGAGCGCGCCGCAGTACTTGCGTTGTGGAAGCGGGTGTTCGGATGAAGGCCGGCGCTCGGCCTTCTCGGGTTGTTACGCTGCCAGCATTTCCTTCGCGTGACGCCGCGTGGTGGCCGTGATTTCGAGTCCGCCCAACATGCGGGCCACTTCCTCGACGCGGCTTGCGCGGTCGAGCGGATTGACCGAACTCACCGTGCCGCCGTTGCCGTCGGACGCCTTTGCGACCTGGAAATGGTGGTCGCCGCGCGCGGCGACCTGCGGCAGGTGCGTGACGCAGAGCACCTGGCGGGCACGGCCGAGCTGATGCAGCAACCGCCCGACCACTTCTGCCACGCCGCCGCCGATGCCGGTATCCACTTCGTCGAAGATCAGCGTGGGCGTGGGGCTTGCAGCGCTGGCGATCACGGCGAGCGCGAGGCTGATGCGCGCCAGTTCGCCGCCTGACGCCACCTTCGCGAGCGGTCGCAGCGGCACGCCCGCGTGACCGGCCACGCGAAATTCGACCTGTTCCAGCCCGTGTGCGCCGCCCTCCGCCAGCGGCACGAGGGCCACTTCGAAGCTGCCGCCTGCCATCGACAATTCCTGCATGCCGGTCGTCACGGCCGCGCCGAGCGCCTTGGCCGCCTTGGCGCGCGCCTTCGAAAGCTGCTTCGCTTCGGCGAGGTAGCCTTCTTTGGCCTTTGTCTCGGCGGCGCGCAGCGCGTCGAGGTCGGCGGCTGCGTCGAGTGCGGCGAGTTGCGCCTGGCGCGCTTCGTGTTCGTCGGGCAGCGTTTCGGGCTGCAGACGGAATTTGCGTGCCGTGGAATGCAGCGCGTCGAGCCGCTTTTCCACCTGGGCGAGGCGGTCCGGGTCGAGTTCGAGCCGCTGGGCATAGTGGGTGAGCGAGTAGGCGGCTTCCTGCAGCTGGATCGCGGCGGGTTCGAGCGCCGCGAGCGCGTCGTTGAGCGCAGGATCGATCTCGGCGAGGTCGCGCACCTTCGAGACGATAGAGCCGAGCTGCGAAATCATCGCGTCGTCGGACTCCGAAAGCGCGGCGAGCGCACCCTGGACGCCCTCGATCAGATTGGCTGAATGCGAAAGCCGCCGGTGTTCGGCGTTGATCTCTTCCCATTCGCCAGGCTGCGGGGCAAGCTTGTCCAGCTCGGCGAGTTGCCAGGCGAGGCGCTCGCGTTCCAGTTGCAGTTCGCGGTCGCGCGTCTGGGCCGTTTCGACCGCATTCGATGCGTCGCGCCAGGTGCGCCAGGCGCGGCCTGTTGCGGCGGCCAGATCGGCGAGCCCGGAGTGCGTGTCGAACAGCTCGCGTTGCGCGTCGGGACGCATCAACAACTGGTGCGCGTGCTGACCGTGGATGTCCACGAGCATTTCGCCTACTTCACGCAGTTGCGTGAGCGTAGCCGGTGTGCCGTTGATGAAGGCGCGCGAGCGACCGCTGGCATCGACCACGCGGCGCAGCAGCACCGTGCCGCCCTCGCCTTCGTCGCCTTCGGCGGCAAACGCCTGGTCGTCGAGCCAGCGTGCGACGAGCGGGTGGGCGTCGAATTCGGCGGTGATGTCGGCGCGCGTTTCGCCGGTGCGCACGACGCTCGCGTCGGCGCGGGCGCCGAGCGTGAGCGCGAGCGCGTCGATGAGAATGGACTTGCCGGCGCCGGTCTCGCCCGAGAAAACCGTGAAGCCGCTGTTGAACTCGAGATCGAGCGCGGCGACGATGACGAAGTCGCGTATCGAAAGGTGGCGGAGCATGGTCTGGGTTCTGGCTTCTGCGTGTGGAGTCAGTACAGCGAGTTGTCCTCGAGCGACGGATGTTCGTTCCAGTGCAGCTTCTGGCGCAGCGTAGCGTAGTGGCTGTAGCCCACGGGATGCAGGATCGGCACCGTATGGCGCGAGCGGCGCACCTCGATGGTGTCGTTCAGTTGCAGCGCCGTGAACGACTGCATGTCGAAATTGACGTTGACGTCCCGGCCCGCGACGATCTGGATGCTCACTTTGCAGCTGTCGGGCAGCACGATAGGGCGGTTCGAGAGCGCGTGCGGCGCGATGGGCACGAGCACGATGCCCTGCAGCTGCGGATGCAGGATCGGCCCCGACGACGACAGCGCGTAGGCTGTCGAACCAGTCGGCGTGGCGACGATCAGGCCGTCTGAGCGCTGGTTGTACATGAAGCGGCCATCCACGTGTACGCGCAGTTCGGCCATGCCTGAAAAGCCGCTGCGGTTCACCACCACGTCGTTGAAGGCGATGGCGTGATAGATGGGATCGCCGTCGCGCGTGATGCGCGCCTCCAGCAGCGTGCGCTCCTCGCGCTCGAAGCTGCCGCAGAGCATTTGCGGCACGACTTCCTGCATGTCGGCGAGCGGAATATCGGTAATGAAGCCGAGCCGCCCAATGTTGACGCCGATGAGCGGCGTGCGGTACGGCGCGAGCTGCCGTCCGATGCCGAGCATGGTGCCGTCGCCGCCGAGCACCACCGCCACGTCGGCGCGCGCGCCGATTTCCGCCGGGCGCAGTGCCGTATAGCCCGTTGCCCCAATATCCTGTGCCGTCTCGGCCTCGAACACCACGTCGAAACCCCGTTTCGCGATGCACGAGGCGAGCGCCGTCAGCGGCTCGGCAATGCCGGGCGTGTTGCTGCGCCCGACGAGCGCCACGGTCTTGAACTGGCTATTGATCTGCATGCCGGCATTACACCATAGTCAGGTCGCGAAAAGAACCGTGCGCAGACGCCGCGACAGGGCCTGCAGGACGCGGTGTGACGGGGCCGCCGGGCCTTGCACGATTATCGCTAGAATGGTGATGTGTTGATGACAGGGCAAGAAGTCATGTCGATGTGGAGGCAATGCCTTTGGCCAAGCGTTGCGGGCGCTCTCAGAGCGAGCGCAACGAAGCCGGTGCACCCGCGGCAGGTGCGCGGACGTGCCGCAACGCCGGGCGTGCGCACGTGCGCCGGCTCCCGGGCGACATGGCGTTGAGCTAAAATTTCGCGTCATGCTAGATCCCCGCGCACAAACCCTCCTCAAAACGCTGATCGAGCGATACATCGCCGAGGGGCAGCCGGTCGGCTCGCGCACGTTGTCGCGGTTCTCTGGCCTCGAACTCAGCCCCGCGACCATTCGCAACGTGATGTCGGATCTCGAGGAACTCGGCCTCGTCGCCAGCCCGCACACCTCCGCGGGCCGCATACCGACGCCGCGCGGCTACCGCCTGTTCGTGGACACCATGCTCACCGTAGAGCCAGCCGGAGACGAAGAAGCTGTCACGCGCGCGGTGAAAACCACCCTGAAGCCCGGCGAACCCCAAAAGGTGATTGCCGCCGCGGCGAGCGTGCTGTCGAATCTCTCGCAGTTCGCGGGCGTCATACTCACGCCGCGGCGCAGTCACGTCTTCAAGCAGGTGGAATTCATGCGCCTGTCCGACAAGCGCATCCTGCTCATCATCGTGACGCCGGAGGGTGACGTTCAGAACCGCATCATGGCTACGCAGCGGGACTTTTCGCCGTCCGAACTCATTGAAGCGTCCAATTACATCAACGCACACTTCGCGGGACTCTCGTTCGACGAGGTGCGCCGCCGGCTGCGCGAGGAAATCGACCAGTTGCGCGGCGACATGACGGCTCTCATGCATGCCGCGGTGACCGCGAGTACCGACGAAGTCGAACCCGGCGAAACTGTGGTGATTTCGGGTGAGCGCAACCTGCTCGAGGTGGCTGACCTCTCCTCGGATATGGCCCGTCTGCGCAAGCTTTTCGACGTATTCGACCAAAAGACCAGCCTCCTTCAGTTGCTCGACGTTTCCAGCCATGCGCAGGGCGTGCAGATTTTCATCGGCGGCGAATCCAATCTCGTCCCTATCGAGGAGATGAGCGTCGTGACCGCGCCGTATGAGGTGAACGGCAAGATCGTGGGCACGCTCGGCGTGATCGGTCCTACGCGCATGGCCTATAACCGCGTGATTCCGATCGTCGACATCACCGCCCGCCTGCTCTCCACCGCGCTCAGCCAGCAATAAGCGCATAGATCCCATCATCCGCGATGCCCGTGCGGCGCGCCATCGGCCGGATGGCGGGGTGTCCCCACAGGGGCCGCTGGCTATAATGAAAACTTTCCAACCGGATCTCCGCGCCACGCGGCAGACCTTCTCGCCTATGCGCTTCGATCTCGAGCGGCCTTCGCAGTCTGCCGCGTCTCATCGCGTTGCGGTGCTGCTCATCAACCTCGGCACCCCGGACGCGCCCACGCCGCGCGCCGTGCGTCGCTACCTCGCGCAGTTCCTCTCGGACCCGCGCGTGGTCGAGATTCCCGCGTTGGTCTGGCAGGTGATCCTGCGCGTGTTGATCCTGCCATTCCGGGGTTCGGCGTCTGCAAAGAAGTACGCTTCGGTGTGGATGCCGGAGGGCTCGCCGTTACGCGTTTTCACGGAGAAGCAGGTGGAGGGGCTGCGGCAACTGCTGCACGTCAACGACTATGCCGTGATCGTGGACTACGCGATGCGCTACGGCACGCCCGGCATTCCGGCTGTGCTGAACCAGCTCAAGCTCGCGGGCGTCGAACGGATTCTGCTGATGCCCATGTATCCGCAGTATTCGTCGTCCACCACTGCCACCGCCTTCGACGACGCATTCACCGCACTGCGCCGCATGCGCAACCAGCCGGAAATTCGCACGGTTCGTCATTACTGTGATCATCCGGCCTATATCAGCGCGCTTTCCGCGCAGATTCATCACTACTGGAACGCACACGGGCGGCCCGATTTCGCTGCTGGCGACCGGCTGGTGCTGAGCTTTCACGGTGTGCCGAAGCGCACCATGGACCTCGGCGACCCTTATCACGACCAATGCCAGCAGACCGCGAGCCTCCTGATGCATGCACTCGGTCTTCAGCCGGTGGAGTGCCTCGTCACATTCCAGTCGCGATTTGGTCGGGCGGAATGGCTTCAGCCTTACACTGCTCCCACGCTGAAGGAACTCGGCTCGGCCGGTGTGAAGCGGGTTGACGTGTTTTGCCCCGGCTTTACAGCTGACTGCCTGGAAACGATCGAAGAGATCGGCATCGAAGGGCGTGACGAGTTTCTCCACGCCGGCGGCAAGGCGTTTCACCGGATCCCTTGCCTCAACGCAGCGCCGGCATGGATTGCGGCGCTCGGCGAAATCGTGGCGCAAAACCTTCAGGGTTGGTCGGTGCAAGCCGCCGTACCGGCAGGCGTGGCGGCATGAGGCATGCTTTACCGGAAGTTCGGCCGGTGCCAGCCGTAGCCTCCTGCAATAGCGGCCATCGTTGCCGTGCGGCAGAACTTGAATTCCCCGTATGAAAGACAAGATTTCGACTGATCCGTCCGCTCGGACGCGTGTGGACAAGTGGCTGTGGGCTGCACGCTTCTTCAAGACGCGCTCGCTTGCCGCCGATGCCGTGGCGAAGGGCCGGGTGCGGATCGACGGTGCGCCGGTGAAGGCGTCGAAGGACGTCCGCGTCGGCGACCTGATCGACATCGACATCGAGCGGGTCGTCTGGCAGGTCGAGGTACGGGGAATTTGTGACGTCCGCGGGCCGGCCAGCGTGGCGCAAACGCTTTATGCGGAGACGGACGACGGCCGTGCGAGGCGCATGCAGGAACTGGAGCGGCGCAAAACGTTTCGCGAACCGGCCGCGGCGCTGCACGGCCGGCCTACGAAGCGGGACCGCCGGACTATCGACAAACTTTCAGGTGGGGATTGAAGAACGACTCGATCGTTGCGTGAACGACGCCGTACTCCGTCGTGTTCTCCGTGACGGCCCCGGACATGCAGATGGTGGTGGTCCCCGCGATGAGTACCAGCGCGACCACCGATATTGCGAAGGTCAGTTTCACGGTACTCCCCTCGGTCATTCAGATCGGATCAGGTCGGAAAGGGGCCGAAGACAGGCAACCCTCTGACGGGCGGCATTGCTGCGCCGACATCAGGGTAAACGTGTCCTGCGAGCGCATGAGTTGCAGTGTAGGTCAGCGCCCGAGGCCGCTCAATCTCAATCTGCGGGTGCCGAAGTAATGGTTGTTACCGTGCGTTTCGATGGCACGGAGGCGGTGCAAAAAGTGAGGCTGGTGACCTTGAAATCGCCAATTCGGCCCCCATGTGCACCGCCTGTGAGCGAATGGGTTGTTGCTTTTCCGCAACCGCATGACTGCATGCGGAAGGGCCACGCATTTATTCAGGCATTTATTTTTGACGACTTTCAGCGACATGGAAAACACGCAAGAGAACCCGACGAGCCAGAACCCGACGACGCCCGAAGACGCCGCTCGTGAGGCGGCCGCGGCGGGAGCGGATCAGAGCCCGCAGCCGGCTGCCGAAAACGCGGCAACTGGGGCCGAGGCTGCGCTTGCTGAAGCGCAGGCGAAGATCGTCGAACTTCAGGAAAGCTTCCTGCGCGCGAAGGCCGAAACGGAAAACGTACGGCGCCGCGCTCAGGAAGACGTCGCGAAGGCTCACAAGTTCGCAATCGAGAGCTTCGCCGAACACCTGTTGCCCGTGGTGGATAGCCTCGAAGCGGCCACGACGCACGAGTCCGACGACATCGCCAAGGTGCGTGAAGGCGTCGAGCTCACGCTGCGGCAGCTGACGGGCGCACTGGAGAAAGGGCGCGTGGTGGCCATCAATCCGGTGGGCGAGAAGTTCGATCCGCACCGGCACCAGGCCATTTCGATGGTGCCGGCCGACCAGGAGGCGAACACTGTCGTCTCGGTGCTGCAGAAGGGCTATACGATCGCGGACCGCGTACTGCGCCCGGCGCTCGTGACGGTGGCGCAGCCGAAGTAAGCAGCGCGAGCCACGGGACCGGAACGTTTCTGCCGCAAGCGTGCATGGCCTTCGATTCCCGGCTTTGGCTGCCTTCGGCATGCCGGGGCCGAGAGCCGGGAAGCCGGGCGCGGCATTTGCCGCGGCACGTGACCCGCTCGCTGGTTCCGTTGCCTCGGACCACGGCTGCATCGCCGCGAAATCATGAAGAGCAGTCGTCGCTTCGTGCTGCAAGGCGTACCGGCCTTAGGGCTTCGTTTACCGGGCCATGGAGCCTGACCGCGCGACCGGCTGCCACGTGCCAGGGCAGTTCGAAGCGGTGGTATCTGTGGGTCGCGCGAAAAATGAGAAAATCCGCGCCGCCGGTGAAGAACCTGCGGCCGGCGAGCCGGTATCAGGCGGGCTGGCATCCGGTCGGCGCCGCGGTGGCGCTGGCGATTGAGAAAAATTAAAGACCGCATCGCCTTTGAGGTCTTGAAAACGATGCGGCGGCACTTACCTTGGGTGCAGTGAAGGATTGAAGGCCGGCTGCCTCGCGACAGGAAGCGCAAAAGGGCAGCCAGCAACAGCGATCGAAATCAGGAGATTAGTAAAAATGGGCAAAATCATCGGCATCGACCTCGGTACCACGAACTCTTGCGTGGCGCTGATGGAAGGTAACCAGGTCAAGGTGATCGAGAATTCGGAAGGCGCGCGTACCACGCCGTCGATCATCGCTTACCTCGACGAGAACGAAGTGCTGGTGGGTGCGCCGGCCAAGCGTCAGTCGGTCACCAACCCGCGGAACACGCTGTACGCGGTCAAGCGCCTGATCGGCCGTCGCTTCGACGAGAAGGAAGTGCAGAAGGACATCAACCTGATGCCCTACAAGATCGTCAAGCACGACAACGGCGACGCCTGGGTGGAAGCCCACGGCCAGAATCTCGCGCCGTCGCAGGTTTCGGCCGAAGTGCTGCGCAAGATGAAGAAGACCGCTGAAGACTACCTCGGCGAGCCGGTCACGGAAGCCGTGATCACGGTTCCCGCGTACTTCAACGACAGCCAGCGCCAGGCCACCAAGGATGCGGGCCGCATCGCGGGCCTGGAAGTCAAGCGCATCATCAACGAGCCGACGGCAGCGGCGCTCGCGTTCGGTCTCGACAAGTCCGAGAAGGGCGACCGCAAGATCGCGGTGTTCGACCTGGGCGGCGGTACGTTCGACATCTCGATCATCGAGATCGCAGACGTGGACGGCGAAAAGCAGTTCGAAGTGCTCTCGACGAACGGCGATACGTTCCTGGGCGGTGAAGACTTCGACCAGCGCATCATCGATTACATCATCGGCGAGTTCAAGAAGGAGCAGGGCGTCGACCTCTCGAAAGACGTGCTCGCGCTGCAACGCCTGAAGGAAGCGGCTGAAAAGGCGAAGATCGAACTCTCGTCGTCGCAGCAGACCGAAATCAACCTGCCGTACATCACGGCTGACGCCTCGGGTCCGAAGCACCTGAATCTCAAGATCACGCGCGCCAAGCTGGAAGCGCTGGTCGAAGACCTGATCGAGCGCACCATCGAACCGTGCCGTATCGCGATCAAGGACGCAGGCGTGAAGGTCGGCGAAATCGACGACGTGATCCTGGTCGGCGGCCAGACGCGTATGCCGAAGGTGCAGGAGAAGGTCAAGGAGTTCTTCGGCAAGGAACCGCGTCGCGACGTGAACCCGGACGAAGCCGTGGCCGTGGGCGCCGCGATTCAGGGCCAGGTGCTCTCGGGTGACCGCAAGGACGTGTTGCTGCTCGACGTGACGCCGCTGTCGCTCGGTATCGAGACGCTGGGCGGCGTGATGACGAAGATGATCAACAAGAACACCACGATCCCGACGAAGCACTCGCAGGTGTATTCGACCGCGGACGACAACCAGTCGGCCGTGACGATCAAGGTGTATCAGGGCGAACGCGAAATGGCGGCGGGTAACAAGCTGCTGGGCGAGTTCAATCTGGAAGGCATTCCGCCCGCACCGCGCGGCCTGCCGCAGATCGAAGTGACCTTCGACATCGACGCGAACGGCATCCTGCACGTCGGAGCGAAGGACAAGGCGACCGGCAAGGAAAACAAGATCACCATCAAGGCGAACTCGGGTCTCTCGGAAGCCGAGATCGAAAAGATGGTGAAGGACGCCGAGGCGAACGCCGAAGAAGATCACAAGCTGCGCGAGCTGGCCGATGCGCGCAATCAGGGCGACGCGCTCGTCCACAGCACGAAGAAGGCGCTGACCGAATACGGCGACAAGCTCGAAGCAGACGAGAAGGGCAAGATCGAAGCTGCGCTGAAGGACCTGGAAGACACGCTGAAGAACACGTCGACTGACAAGGCGGCGCTCGAAGGCAAAATCGAGGCGCTGGCTACGGCTTCGCAGAAACTCGGCGAAAAGATGTACGCCGACATGCAGGCCGCCCAGGGCGCGGCAGGCGCAGCAGCCGGTGCTGCGGGCGCTTCGGCTGGGGCATCGGCGGGCGCGAGCCAGCAGGCGGACGACGTGGTCGACGCCGACTTCAAGGAAGTGAAGAAGGACTAAGGCCGCCGGGTTGAAGTAACGATCCGTGATGCCGCGCACCGCAAGGTGTGCGGCACGGCAGCAGGACAGCCGGCGCGTCGCCACAGCAGCGAATGCGTACGGTATTGCAAGCGCCTGGCGAGCCTTTCGGCTCCCCGGGCACATTTGTTTTCTGGACGCCGTTCTCGGAACGGCGCGGCGGGCACCGCAATGCCGGCCGCGCCGTGCCACGAAGAGGCGGCAGGACGGGTCGCGAGACTCCAGCAATCACAAGGAGCGGCCGTGCGGCGATGCGCATGGCTGGTGTTGAACCGATATGGCGAAACGGGATTACTACGAGGTTCTGGGCGTCGCGAAGAATGCGAGCGACGACGAAATCAAGAAGGCTTATCGCAAGCTCGCGATGAAGCATCACCCCGACCGCAATCCGGGCAACAAGGAAGCGGAAGAGCAATTCAAGGAAGTGAAGGAAGCCTATGAAATGCTCTCGGACTCGCAAAAGCGCGCGGCGTACGACCAGTACGGGCACGCGGGTGTCGATCCGAACATGGCGGGTGCGGGTGCACAAGGCTTCGGCGGTTTCGCGGACGCGTTCGGCGACATCTTCGGCGACATCTTCGGCCAGGCCGCTGCGGGCGGTGGGCGCGGTCGCGCGGGCCCGCAGGTCTATCGCGGCGCCGATCTGCGCTACAGCATGGAAATTACGCTCGAGCAGGCGGCGCACGGCTACGACACGCAGATCCGCGTGCCGGGCTGGATCTCGTGCGAGGTCTGTCACGGCTCGGGCGCAAAGCCGGGCACCAAGCCCGAAACCTGCCCCACCTGTAACGGTTCGGGCGCGGTGCGCATGTCGCAGGGCTTCTTCAGCATCCAGCAGACCTGCCCGAAGTGCCACGGTACGGGCTCCTACATCCCCGATCCGTGCACGCACTGTCATGGCGCCGGCAAGGTAAAAGAAACGCGCACGCTGGAAGTGAAGATTCCGGCTGGTATCGACGACGGCATGCGCATCCGCTCGGCCGGTAACGGCGAGCCGGGCATCAACGGTGGACCGTCGGGCGACCTGTACGTCGAGATTCATATCAAGGCGCACCCGGTGTTCGAGCGCGATGGCGACGACCTGCATTGTCAGATGCCGATTCCGTTCACCACCGCGGCGCTGGGCGGCGAGATCGAGGTGCCTACGCTCGCGGGCCGCGCGAGTTTCACGGTGCCCGAGGGCACCCAGTCGGGCAAGACGTTCCGGCTGCGTGGCAAGGGCATCAAGGGACTGCGCTCGAGCATTGCCGGCGATCTGTACGTGCACGTGCAGGTCGAAACGCCGGTCAAGCTCACGGACCAGCAACGCGAACTGTTGCAACAGTTCGAGAAGTCGCTCGTCGAAGGGGGCGCGCGGCACAGTCCCCAGAGCAAAAGCTGGTTCGACCGGGTGAAGAGCTTCTTTGACTGACGGGTAGCCCCGGCTGGCGGCGCTATGACCGATGAAGACCGCGGCGCGGCGTTCGCGCTGCTCGACGACTGCGACTCGACGGGCGCGCACCGCACGAGCCGCCTGTACACGGGCTTCGTGCACGAGCGCGCGACAACAGACCCGGCGGCGCTCGATGAACTGTGCGCTGCCGTGGTTGCCGACACGCGCGCCGGCCTTCACGCTGTCGTGCTCGCGGACTACGAGTTTGGCCGCAACCTCCAGCTGAAATCGAAATCGACGCAGCGTGGCGATGCCGCGCTGCGTTTTTTGTTGTTCGAGCGCTGCGAGCGGCTTTCGCGCGACGAAGCCGACGCGTGGCTCGCAGAACGCGATGGCGGTGCCGCTGAACCGTCGATTGCCGGCACCGCGAATGTGCGCGAAAGCGTGGACGATGCGCAGTTCCATCAGGCCATCGCCGCCATCCACGAAGCGCTGCGGGCTGGCGACTCCTACCAGGTCAACTACACCTACCGGCTGACATTCGACGTATTCGGCTCGCCGCTCGGGCTGTACCGGCGGCTGCGCGCGCGGCAGCCTGTGCGCTACGGCGCACTGATCGCGTTGCCGCAGGACCGTTGGGTGTTGTCATGCTCGCCCGAACTCTTCGTCGAAAAGGCCGGGGACACGCTGCGCGCGCGTCCCATGAAGGGCACCGCGCCGCGTTCGGCCGATCCGCACGAAGACGAACACGGCGCCCGTTTTCTCGCGAGCGACCCCAAAAACCGCGCCGAAAACGTGATGATCGTGGATCTGCTGCGCAACGATCTTTCGCGCATTGCGCAAACGGGATCGGTGAGCGTGCCGGCGTTGTTCTCCGTGGAGCCCTACCGATCCGTGTGGCAGATGACCTCGACCGTGACCGCGCGTCTGCGCGAGGGCGTGTCATTTGCCGGTGTGCTGCGTGCGCTGTTTCCGTGCGGCTCCATTACGGGTGCGCCCAAGCATCGCACGATGGAGTTGATCGACACGCTCGAAAGCACGCCGCGCGGGCTCTATACGGGCGCCATCGGCTGGCTCGATGCGCCCGCGAGCGGGACGGGAGTCGCTGAGGCATGCGGCGACTTCTGCATGTCGGTCGCGATCCGCACGCTTACGCTTGCGAACGCAAACTCAGCCGGTCTGCGTCGCGGCACGCTGGGCATTGGCGCCGGCATCGTGCTCGACAGCGTGGCCGCCGATGAACGCGCGGAGTGCCGGCTGAAAGCGCGCTTCCTGACCGAGGCCGATCCTGGCTTCCAGCTCTTCGAAACGATGTTCGCCACGCGCGAGGACGGCGTGCGGCATCTGGACCGCCATCTCGCGCGGCTCGCCCGCAGCGCTGCGCAGCTTGGGTTTGGCTACGACGAGGCCCACGTGCGCGCGCGTCTGCAGGCACAGTGCGAGCAGTTAGCACCCGCGACGCCGCATCGCATGCGGCTCGCGCTCGACAAGGCGGGCGCGGTGCACGTCACGGCCGCGCCGCTTTCTCCGCTCGCGACGAAAACGGTCGGCGTCATGCTCGCGCCCGACCATGGCTTCGCGCTCACGCACGCAGCCGACCTGCTGTTGCTCCACAAGACCACGCGTCGCGCCGAGTACGATCGCGCGTGGCACGAGGCCGAGCCGAACGGTGCCTTCGACATGCTGTTCTTCAACGAGCGCGGCGAGTTGACGGAAGGCGGTCGGTCGAATGTGTTCGTGAAGCTCGATGGACGGTGGTGGACGCCGCCGCTCTCCTCAGGCGTCCTGCCGGGCGTGATGCGCGGCGTGCTGCTGGACGATGCGTCGATGAACGCGGCGGAGCAGGTGCTGACCCGCGAAGACGTATTGCGTGCCGAAGCGCTGATCCTCTGCAACGCCCTGCGCGGCGCGTTGCCGGCGCAGATCGTGACCGGAGCGCCACGCAAGGCGTGACGCTCACCCCACCGTCGCAGACCGAGCCGCGAGGCGCCGGTGGGTGGGCAAGCAAGCGGCAACGCAACACAGCAGAGTAGCCACCGCCGTATCGAGGCCGCCTGCGCCAACCTTACCTCAATCAGAACGAATGCTCGGGCCCCGGGAACGACCCGTCCTTCACGGCGCGCACGTAAGCATCCACGGCTGCGGCGATGCCCGGCTGCCCTTGCATGAAATCCTTCACGAAGCGCGGCCGCTTGCCGGGGAATACGCCCAGCATGTCGTGCAGCACCAGCACCTGGCCCGAGCACTGCGCACCCGCGCCGATGCCGATGGTGGGAATGCGCAGTTGCTTCGTCACGTCTGCGGCGAGCAGCGTGGGGATTGCTTCCATCACGATGAGTTGCGCGCCCGCGTCCTGCATGGCGAGCGAGTCGCGCAGCAACTGGTTCGCGCCCGCTTCGGTCTTGCCCTGCACCTTGAAGCCCCCGAACGCGTGCACCGACTGCGGCGTAAGGCCCACGTGCGCGCACACCGGCACCGACCGATCGATCAGAAAACGCACCGTTTCGCCCAGCCATTCGCCGCCTTCCAGCTTCACCATCTGCGCGCCGGCCCGCATCAGCTGCACGGCGCTCTCGAACGCGGCGGTAGGCGTGCCGTAGCTGCCGAACGGCATGTCGGCGACGATCAGCGCCGAGGGCTGTGCGCGCGCCACGCAGGCGGTGTGATACGCGATGTCCTCGAGTGTGACGGGCAGCGTGGTGGTGTGTCCTTGCAGCACGTTGCCGAGCGAATCGCCGATGAGCAGCACGTCCACGCCTGCACGGTCCAGCAGCGCCGCGAAGCTTGCGTCGTAGCAGGTCAGCATGGCGATCTTCTCGCCGGCCTCGCGCATGGCCTGCAGTTTCGGAACGGTCACGGCCGGCCGGCTCGCTTCCTGCAAATAGGTCATCAGACAGTCCGTTTGAAAAGGGGGAGGAGGGTACGCGCGATCTAGCGCGCCGTGCCCTTGACGAAGAATTCCTTGCGGCCGCGCATCGTTTCGATCCGCTCGACGACGAGCGCGAGGTCCGCCTCGGAATCGAGCGGATTCAGATGTTCGACGTTCACCGTGAGTACGGGCGCTCGGTCGTAGTGATAGAAGAACTGGTTGTAGGCGTCAGAGAGCCCACGCAGATACGCGTCGGAAATCTGCTGCTCCATTGGAATGGCGCGTTTCTGGATGCGCGAGAACAGCACCTCGGGGCTGGCCTGCAGGTACACGACAAGGTCGGGGTCGGGCGCGCTTGCTGTGAGCCGCGCCGCGATGGCGCGATAGAGCTGCCACTCGTCGTCAGGCAGCGTGAGGCGACCGAAGACGTCGTTCTTCTGGGTGATGAAGTCGGTAACGAGCGTCCCGCCCTGGGCCAGCGTCGACGCGATCGCTTGCGCTTCTTCCATGCGCTGCAGCGCGAACTGGAGTTGCGTGGGCAGGGCGTACCGCGTGTTGTCGCGATAGAAGCGATCGAGAAAGGCATTGTCCTGCGGGCGCTCGAAGCAGGTCTGCATCGACCAGCGCTGCGCAAGCCGCATGGCGAGCGACGTCTTGCCGGCGCCAATCGGGCCTTCGATTGCGAGGTACCGCACCGGCGGGCGCAGTTCGGGGGCCGTGACCGTGAGCGGCGGCGCGGTCATCGGCAGCCGCCCCGCTTCATCTTGCCGTTGCCTTCGCCTGCGGCGAAATCCGCGTCTGCGCCTGGGTTCCTGTCCAGGTCGGCTGCGGCCGTGCCGGCTAGGCACTGGCACAGCGGCTTCACCTTCTCGATGCGCTGGCCCGCGACGGCCGTGAGGAACGCGTCGGCGCGTCCGTGCTGCGGAATGATGAGGTCGGGTTCCAGTTCGATGAGCGGCACCAGCGCGAAGGCGCGTTCGATGAGTCGCGGATGCGGGACGATCAGATCGGGCTCTTCGATGACGTGGTCGCCGTAAAGCAGAATGTCGAGATCGAGCGTGCGCGGTGCGTTGCGAAAGGGACGCTCCCGGCCGAAATGGCTCTCGACGCGGTGACACAGCGCCAGCAGATGCCGCACCGGCAGCGTCGTGTCGAGCTTCACGACGCAGTTGTAATAGTCGTCGCCGCCCGCGTCGATCGGGGCGGTGCGATACAGGCTCGACTTCGCGAGCACGGTGATGGTGTGCTGCTGTGCAAGGCACACCACCGCGTCTTTCAAGGTCTGGCGCGCGTCCCCGAGATTCGCGCCGAGCCCTAGCCAGGCTACCGTCATGGCATCACTTCCTGCGACTTTCGTTTGACGGCGAAAGCGCCAGCCCGATCAATCCTCGTGTGCGCCGTTGTGGCTCACCTCGCCGGATGCGTGCGGGCCCGCTGCTGTGCCGTCCTCCACTCCGTCGCCCGTCTTGCGGTTTCTGGCGCCACCGCGCCGCCGTCGTTTTCTGGGCGTCCGGTCCTTCCCGCCTTGCGCGAGCAATGCTTCGCGCGCAGCCGCGTCTCCTTCGATGAACTCCGTCCACCACGCGCCCACGGCTTCGTCCAGCTCGCCTGACTCGCAGCGTAACAGGAGGAAATCATACCCCGCTCTAAATCTTTGGTGTTCCAGCAGCTTCAGCGCGCTGCGGCCCGAATGTTTTTCGAGGCGCAACTGCAAGCCCCAGATTTCGCGCATGTCCGACGAGAAGCGGCGATGGATGGCGAGCTTCTCGGTTTGCGCGTCGATCACGTCGTCCATCGCGCGGTGCAGCGCGGGCACCGGATAGTCGCCCGCAGCCGTGTACTGCTGGTAGCGCTGCTGCACGTCGTGCCACAGGAGCGTGGCGAACAGGAAGCCCGGGGAGACCGGCTTGCCGGCGCGCACGCGGGCGTCGGTGCTGGAAAGCGCGAGCGTGATGAACTTCTCGCCTTGCGGCTGTTCGAGCACGACGTCGAGAAGCGGCAGCAGGCCGTGATGCAAGCCTTCCTTGCGCAACCGCTGCAGGCACGCGAGCGCGTGGCCCGAGAGCAGCAGCTTCAGCATTTCGTCGAACAGACGCGCGGCCGGCACGTTGTTGATGAGGTCGGCGAGTTCCTGGATGGGCGCACGCGTGTGGTCCTCGATCTCGAAGCCGAGCTTCGCGGCAAAGCGCACCACGCGCAGCATCCGCACCGGGTCTTCGCGATAGCGCGTGGCCGGGTCGCCGATCATGCGCAGCAACCGCGCGCGCATGTCGGCCATCCCGTTGTGATAGTCGAGCACGGTCTGCGTGGCCGGGTCGTAGTACATCGCGTTGATCGTGAAGTCGCGTCGTGTGGCGTCTTCGTGCTGCTCGCCCCACACGTTGTCGCGCAGCACGCGGCCGCTCGCGTCCACGGCGTGCGTGCGGCGGTCGAGTTCGTCGCGGCGATAACGCTTCGGCGGCACTTCGGCACTGACGCCTTCTTCGAGCGAGGGCGGCGGCGGATCGACGAGCGCGCGGAACGTGGAGACTTCGATGATCTCCTGGCCGAACTGCACGTGGACGATCTGGAAGCGCCGGCCGATCAGGCGCGCGCGGCGAAAGAGGCGCTGAACCTGGTCCGGCGTGGCATCGGTGGCGACGTCGAAATCCTTCGGCGCGATGCCGAGCAGCAGATCGCGCACGGCGCCGCCCACGATGAACGCGCGGAATCCCGCCTGCTGCAGGCCTTCGGTCACGCGCACCGCGTTGCGGGAAATCAGCGAGGGGTTGATGCCGTGAACGTCCGCCGAGAGGATGACCGGTGCATCCGGATCGCCCGCCGTAGCCGCCGCTTTGCCGGTCTTGCGAGCAGGGCGGCGACGCGCCTTCGAGCCGTCTTGCGCCGCTTCGTCGGCCGTGCGCGAACCTGAATGTGAGCCGGGCGGCGAGCCGGACTGTAGATCGGCGTCGGCATCGGACGAGCCGGCCGCGGCGGCCGTGTCCTGACCGAACAGCTTGCGGATGAGTTTCTTGATCACGAGGGTTGGAAGAGGTCGAGAATGCGCCAGCCCTTGGACTGCGCGTGAGCGCGCAGCGTGTCGTCAGGGTTGGTCGCGATCGGGTCGGTGACTTTTTCGAGCAGCGGGATGTCGTTGTGCGAGTCGCTATAGAAATAGCTGCGCTCGAAGTCCGACCACGTTTTGCCGAGGGAGGCGAGCCATGCCTCGGTGCGCACGATCTTGCCTTCGCGGTAGCTCGGCGTGCCGGTGGGGCGGCCCGTGTAATCGGAATGCGGCTGGCCGTCCACAGTTTCCACTTCGCAGGCGATCAGCTTGTGCACACCGAACACTTCGGCGATAGGGGCCGTGATGAACTCGTTCGTGGCGGTCACCATGCAGCAGAGGTCGCCGGCGTCCCTGTGCTCGCGCACGAGTTCGAGGGCGGCCGGCACGATGGCCGGCTTGATCACTTCATGCATGTACTGGTCGTGCCAGATCTTGAGCTGCGCGCGCGGGTACTTCGCAAGCGGCGTAAGCATGGCGACGAGATACGCGTGAATGTCCAGCACGCCCGCTTTGTAGTCGGCAAAGAAGCGGTCGTTCTGACGCGCGAAACTTTCGCCGTCCACAATGCCGAGCTTCACCATGAAGCGACCCCATTCGTGGTCGCTGTCGGTGGGGATGAGCGTGTGATCGAGGTCGAAGAGTGCGAGATTGGCCATGGGGGCTCATTTTACTTGAAGCGGGTGAAGGCGTTGCCGCCGTCCGGCGCACCGTCCGCTGCGCCTCGCGCCATCTTCTCCGGCGAGGCCAGCATGGCGCGCAGCAGCGGCAGCGTGACGGCGCGTTTCTGTTCGAGCGAAAAGCGGTCGAGCGCGTCGAGCAGCGCCATCAGGCTCGGCATGTCGCGGCGATAGTGCGTGAGCAGATAGGCGGGCACGTCGTCGGCGAGCGCAATGCCGCGCTCGCGCGCGGCCTGTTTCAGCACGGCGGCCTTGTCTTCGTCCGCGAGCGGCGCGAGGTGATAGACAAGGCCCCAGCCGAGCCGCGTACGCAGATCCTCGCGCACGGCGAGCGCGATGGGCGCCGCGTTGCCGGCCGCGACGAGCGCGCTCGTGGGATGCGCGCGCACCTCGTTGAACAGGTTGAAGAGCGCGATTTGCTGGGCGCCGGAAAGCGCGTCGCAGTCGTCGATCGCGTAGATGGAAACCGCGGGGTCGAACGAGAAGGCCGCGAGGCCGCTTTGCGGACTCGCGAAGCGGGCGTGGCCCGGCGGCGTTTCATGAACCAGCGCCTGGAGCAGATGGCTGCGGCCGCTGCCCGCCTCGCCCCAGATATAGAACGTGCGGTCCGCGACGGGGCCGGCCGCTAGCGCGGCGTCGAGTTCGCGCAGGCGCGCGACGAGCTCCGTGTTCGGGCCCGCGAAAAAATTGTCGAATGTCGATGGCGGCGGGGTGCCGAGATCGAGCGTCAGCTGTCGAAGCACAGTGAGATGAAAGCGGAAATACGGTGTCGGATATCAGTTCTTGTAGAGCGCGCTGGCGAGGTAGCCGCGGCGCAGTTCGCGCAGCGCCACAGCGAGCACGGCGCTCACGGGCAGCGCGATCAGCACGCCGAAGAAGCCGAACAGCTGTCCGAACGCGAGCAGCGCGAAGATGACGGCGAGCGGATGCAGGCCGATGCGCTCGCCCACGAGCCGCGGCGTCAGGAAGAAACCTTCGAGAACCTGTCCGACGCCGTAGATCAGTGCCACGGCGCCGAAGCCGTACCAGTCGCCGAACTGCAGCGATGCGGCGATCAACGCGAGGCCGAGGCCCGTTGCGTAGCCCACGTACGGAATGAACACGGCGAGCCCCGTGAAGACGCCCACGGGCAACGCAATCTCGAACCGCGCGATGCTGAGCGCGATTGCGTAGTACGCGGCGAGGACGACCATCACGAGCAACTGGCCGCGCAGGTACTGCGAGAGCATGCGGTCCATTTCACCCACGAGTTCGCTGGTGCGCCCGAGCCAGCGGCGCGGAATGAACGCCTGCACGCGGCCGATCATCGCGTTCCAGTCGTAGAGCAGATAGAACAGCACGAGCGGCACCATGACCACGTTGCCGATCACGGAGATCATGACGTTGCCGCTCGTGCGAATGGAGGCCCATGCGGCGAGCGCGATGGACTGCGCGCTGCCTTCGAGCTGCCCCATCACGGTGTCGCGCAGGCTCGCGAAATCGAGCGGATTGGCAAGACCGAGCAGTGCGAGCTTCGGCTGCAGCCAGTCGTGCAGATGCGCGAAGAGCGCCGGTACCTGCTGCTTCAACTGCGGCACCTCGTTCTGCACGACGGCGAGTACGAGCACGACGAGCAGCGTGATCACGAGCGCGAACAGCAGCATCATGAGCAGGGCGGCAAGCCCGCGCGGCACGCGGTGGCGCACGAGCCAGGCCACGCCCGGCTGCAGGATGTAGGCGAGAATCGCGCCGAGCAGGAACGGCGTGAGCACCGGCCGCAGGAGCCACAGCACGATGCCGAACGCCATGGCGAGCGCGGCCCAGATGAAGGCCTGGCGCTGGTATGGCGTGAAAATCGGAGAGTTCTGCGACAAGGTTGTTTTCCCAAGGTGGTCGGACAGGCGAATTCAGCCAGGCGGCCGGCATCGGGTAAAATCGCATTTTACCGACCTTCTCGCTCTTCCCCATGAATCAACCGAAATCCGACCCGAACGCCCAGGGACTGTCGTATCGCGATGCCGGCGTGGACATCGACGCAGGCGACGCCCTCGTCGACGCGATCAAGCCCTTTGCCAGGAAGACGATGCGCGACGGCGTGCTCGCCGGCATCGGCGGATTCGGTGCGCTTTTCGAGGTGCCGAAGAAGTACCGCGAGCCGGTGCTCGTGTCCGGCACCGACGGCGTGGGCACCAAGCTCAAGCTTGCATTCCATCTGAACAAACACGACACCGTGGGCCAGGACCTCGTGGCCATGAGCGTCAACGACATCCTCGTGCAGGGCGCCGAACCGCTCTTCTTCCTCGACTATTTCGCCTGCGGCAAGCTCGAAGTGGGCACCGCCGCGACCGTCGTGAAGGGCATCGCCCATGGCTGCGAGCTGGCGGGCTGCGCGTTGATCGGCGGTGAGACGGCCGAAATGCCCGGCATGTACCCTGACGGCGAATACGATCTCGCGGGCTTCGCTGTCGGCGCGGTGGAAAAGAGCAAGATCATCGACGGCAGCACGATCACGCCGGGCGACGTCGTGCTGGGCCTCGCGTCGAGCGGCATCCATTCGAACGGCTTCTCGCTCGTGCGCAAGGTTATCGAGCGCGCGCAGCCCGATCTTTCCGCCGACTTCGACGGCCGGTCGCTCGCCGACGCGCTGATGGCGCCCACGCGCATCTACGTGAAGCCGCTTCTCGCGCTGATGGAGCAACTGCCGGTGAAGGGCATGGCGCACATCACGGGCGGCGGGCTCGTCGAGAACATTCCGCGCGTGCTGCGTGAGGGCCTCACGGCCGAACTCGACCACCGCGCCTGGCCGCTGCCGCCGCTCTTCGCGTGGCTGCAAAAGCACGGCGGCGTGGCCGATGCGGAAATGCACCGCGTGTTCAACTGCGGGATCGGCATGGCGGTCGTCGTTGCAGCAGCGGATGCCGACAAGGCGATCGGCCTGCTTTCGGCCGCGGGCGAGCAGGTCTGGAAGATCGGCTTCGTGCGCGAGAGCGCCGCGGGCGAAGCGCAAACGGTCGTGGTCTAAGCGTGATCCAGGCGGCCTGTCAGTCCTAAGCCGTCGGTAGCAGCAGGAACAAAAAAAGGCGTGCCGGGTTCATCCCGGCACGCCTTTTTTGACTTCCGGCCGCGCTCCATCCGAAAGCGCGGCGCGCAGCGGCGGCACGCTACAAAACCGTCCTGACGTGCCAAAGCTCGGGAAACAGCACCACGTCCAGCATCTTGCGCAGATACGGCGCGCCGTTCGTGCCGCCCGTGCCCTGCTTGAAGCCGATGATCCGTTCCACCGTCGTCACGTGACGGAAGCGCCACTGACGGAACGCGTCCTCCAGATCCACCAGTTCTTCGGCCATCTCGTACAGGTCCCAGTGCCGCGACGGGTCGCGGTACACCTCGAGCCACGCGGCTTCCACCGACGCATCGTGCGCCGTCGGCTGCGTCCAGTCGCGCTCGAGCCGCTCTTGCGCAATCGGAAAGCCGCGTCGCGCAAGCAGGCGAATCACTTCGTCGTAGAACGAAGGCGCTTCCAGCGCGGCTTGTACCTGCGCGAAGACATCGGGCCGATGCGCGTGCGGCTTGAGCATCTGTTCGTTCTTGTTGCCGAGCAGAAATTCGAGCAACCGGTACTGGTACGACTGGAATCCCGACGACGCCCCCAGGTACGGCCGCATCGCCGTGTACTCCGAAGGCGTCATGGTGGCGAGCACGTTCCACGCCTGGACGAGCTGCTCGAAGACGCGCGACACGCGCGCGAGCATCTTGAACGCGGGCGGCAGGTCGTCGCGGTGCACACAGGCGAGCGCCGCGCGCAGTTCGTAGAGCGCGAGCTTCATCCAGAGTTCGCTCGTCTGATGCTGGATGATGAACAGCATCTCGTTGTGATCGGGCGAGAGCGGATGCTGTGCCGAAAGGATCGGGTCGAGCGAGAGGTAGTCTCCGTAGCTCATCGACTTCGAGAAGTCGAGCTGGGCGCTGTGCCAGCCGGCATCGGCCGCGGATCGCTCTGCCGCCAGGGCTTCGGGCACGTGCGCGGCGTGCTTCGCCTCCGAGCCGTGCAGGCCCGCCGCGCCATGTCCGAACGGACAGCCGCCGCGCTGTTCGTCGACCCGCTCGACCGGTTCGCCCGGCACTTCCATGTGATCGGTCATCGCTGTCTCCTCAGGTCACGGCGCCGCGTGCGGCAAATTCGGGCGCGCGCCAGATTTCGCTTTCGAGCACGTCGCGCAGCGTTTCCACGGCGTCCCAGACGTCCGCATAGCGCAGATAGAGCGGCGTGAAGCCAAAGCGCAGCACATGCGGCTCGCGGTAGTCGCCAATTACGTTGCGCGCGATCAGCGCCTGCATCACCTCGTAGCCGTGCGGATGCGCGAAGCTCACGTGCGAGCCGCGCTGGCTATGCGCGCGCGGCGTCACGAGATGCAGCGCGTGGCCTGCGCAACGCGATTCGACGAGGTCGATGAAGAGGTCCGTCAGCGCGAGCGACTTGCGCCGAATCTCGTGCATGCTGGTTTGCAGGAACACGTCGAGCCCGCACTCGACGAGCGCCATCGAAACCATCGGCTGCGTGCCGCACAGATAGCGGCCGATGCCCGGGCCGGGCTGATACACGGGGTCCATCTGAAACGGCGCGCGGTGTCCCCACCAGCCCGAGAGCGGCTGCGAGAACGCATCCTGATGACGCTTCGGCACCCAGACGAAGGCGGGCGAACCGGGGCCGCCGTTCAGGTACTTGTAGGTGCAGCCCACGGCGTAATCGGCGGCGACGCCGTTGAGATCGACCGGCACGGCGCCCGCCGAATGTGCGAGATCCCAGAGGGCGAGCGCGCCGCTCTGGTGAATCAGCTGCGTGAGCGCGGCCATGTCGTGCATGTAGCCCGTGCGGTAGTTCACGTGCGTGATCATCGCGACGGCCGTGTCGTTGCCGATTGCGTCGGGCAACTCGGCGGGGTCGTCGACGAGGCGCAGTTCATAGCCGCGGTCGAGCTGCTCGATGAGCCCCTGCGCGATGTACAGGTCGCTTGGGAAGTTCGAACGCTCCGACACGATCACGCGACGGTGCGGGTCGCGCGCGTCCTGCAGGCGCAGCGCCGCCGAGAGCGCCTTGAAGAGGTTGATGGAGATGGTGTCGGTCACGACCACCTCGTCCTCGGCCGCGCCGATCAACGGTGCCAGCTTGTTGCCGAGCCGGCGCGGCAGCGCGAACCAGCCCGCGGCGTTCCAGCTGCGAATCAGCCCCTCGCCCCATTCGGCGCCGATCACCTGCTGCGCACGGGCGGAGGCCGCCTTCGGCGGCACGCCGAGCGAGTTGCCGTCGAGGTAGATGGTGTCGGATGCGAGCGCGAACTGGTCGCGCAGCGGCGCAAGCGGATCGGCGCGGTCCAGCGCCAGGGCGTCGTCACGGTGTTTCATGGTGCTCCAGTCGAAAAAATGGGGGCGGGCGCGGACTTTGGCGAGGCGAGATATCGGCGGCCTCAGTCGGCTTCCGGGTGCCTCAGGATCGCGCCGGCAGCGCGCGCAGCACGGCGCGCACGGGGCTTGCGTCCAACGTGGCAAGGCGCAGCGGGAGCGCGATCAGCTCGTAGTCGCCGGGCGCCACGGCATCGAGTACAAGGCCTTCCAGGATCGCCATGCGATGCGCGCGGATGCGGCCGTGCGAATCCATGGTTTTGGAATCCTGCGGGTCGAGCGAAGGCGTGTCGATGCCGATCAGCTTCACGCCGTGCGAGGCGAGCAGATCGATGGTCTGCGGCGCCACGGCGCAAAAGCGGCTGTCCCATTCGGTGATCGGCGCGCGCAGACAGGTGCGCAGCAGCACGCGCGGCGGCATGCCGTCAGCCAGCGCCGCCGCGACGTGTTCCGGCCTCACGAGCGGCGCCGCGCCGATGCAATGAATCACGCGGCACGGGCCGAGATAGGCGTCGAGCGGCACCTCGCCAATCGGCGCGCCGTGCGCGTCGTAGTGCAAGGGCGCGTCGGCGTGCGCGCCGGTGTGCGGCGAGAGCGTGAGCCGCCCGACGTTCACGGGCGAGCCCGCCTCCATGCGCCACACACGCTCGATGCCGACCGGCGTGTCGCCCGGCCACACGGGCGTTTGCGGCCCGACAGGCGGAGAAATGTCCCAAAGTGCATCCATGTCTGCGGATGTCCTGCAAGTGGTCGTGTACTCGCCGCGGTGCGGCGAGCTGATCCTTTGAATGATAGGCGGCCTGTCACGAAATGTGCTTGCAAAAAAATCACCGCAAGGGTGTGCTGTTGGAACATAATTTGAGGGAAAGCGGAAAGGGAGACCGAAAATGAACGCAATCTCGCTCGACGCCACGGATTGCCGCATTCTGGCGGTGCTTCAGAACGAGGGCAGGATCAGCAACCTGGACCTGGCTGATCGCATTTCACTGTCGCCGTCCGCGTGCCTCAGGCGATTGCGCCTGCTGGAGGAGCAGGGCGTGATCGAGCGCTACCGCGCCTGTCTGAATCGCGAGGTGCTGGGCTTCGAACTGGAGGCTTTTGTGCAGGTGTCCATGCGCAACGACCAGCAGAACTGGCACGAGCGTTTCGCGCAGGCGCTGCGCGACTGGCCAGAGGTGGTAGGCGCCTACGTCGTGACGGGCGAGACGCATTACCTGCTGCGCGTGCTGGCCCACAACCTCAAGCATTACTCGGACTTCGTGCTGAACAAGCTCTACAACGCGCCGGGCGTGATGGACATCCGTTCGAACATCGTGCTGCAGAAGCTGAAGGACGATACCGGCGTGCCGGTAGATCTGGTGGCGCGCTCGGGAGGTAAGGCGGCCGGTACGTGAGGGCGTGCCTCGGCCTGGCCTTTACAGCATTCGCGGCTTTCGCGGCCTTTCAGGCCTCGACTTGCCCGAAGCCGCGTCAGAGCGGCTCGATTCGATGAAACCCGCCGCTGTGGAACACGAGCGGCGACACTTCTCCGGCGCCGTCGCGCACACCGCAGCGCTCCACTTCACCCACGAAGATCACGTGGTCGCCTTCCTCGTAGCGGCTGCGGTTGTGGCATTCGAACCAGGCGAGCGCGCCTTCGAGCACCGGCATGCCGGTGTCGCCGGCCGCATGGGCCACGCCCTCGAAGCGGTCGCCCTTCACCGTGGCGAAGCGCTTGCAGAGGTCGAGTTGTGACGCGGCGAGCACATTCACCACATAATGGCTGTTCGTCTGGAACACCGGCATCGACGCCGAACGCGTCGCGAGGCTCCACAGTACGAGCGGCGGATTCAGCGACACCGAGTTGAACGAACTCGCCGTAATGCCGATCAGCTGACCCGACGGCGCGCGCGTGGTGATGACGGTCACGCCCGTGGCGAACTGGCCGAGCGCGTGGCGGAACGCCTTGTCGTCGAAATTGGGGGCTTTGGCGCGGTGCGTCATTGCAGTACGGACTCCGTTGCAACGAGCACGGGCGATCGCGCGGCGGGCGCCGGCAGGACGAAAACTGGAGCGAAGGTCATGTAGAAAACGCGTGAATTGCCCCCATTCTAGCGTCATTCGCGCGCGTGCAGCCGCGGGCAGCGGGCCCGGCGCGGACTATCCAAGGAGGAATTCCATGAGTCAGGCAGTCGAAACCGCCACCCTCGGCGGCGGGTGTTTCTGGTGCCTCGAAGCGGTGTTTCTGGGCGTCGACGGCGTGGTGGCGGTGGAGTCGGGTTATGCGGGCGGGCACGTGGACCATCCGTCGTACGAGCAGGTCTGCGACGGCAATACCGGACACGCGGAAGTCGTGAAGGTGCAGTTCGATCCGTCGAAGATCGGGTATCGCGACGTCCTCGACATCTTCTTTGCGATCCACGATCCAACGCAGCTGAACCGCCAGGGCAACGACGTCGGCACGCAGTACCGGTCGGTGATCTTCACGCATTCGGAAGCGCAGCGCGAGACCGCGTTACAGGCGATTCGCGAACTGACGGCCGAAGGCGTCTACGACGGGCAGATCGTCACCCAGGTGCTGCCACTCGACGGCAATTACTGGCCGGCCGAGGCCTATCACCAGAACTACTTCGCCCAGCATCCCGAGCAGGGCTACTGCGCGTTCGTAGTGGCACCGAAAGTGGCCAGGTTCCGGCAAAAGTTCGCGCATCGCATCCGCGGGGCCTGATTTGCACCGAGGCATGCCGGGCGTCGCGCTGCCGTGCGAGGGCACGGGCGGCGCGGCGCCCGTTCAATGCGGCTCGTGCCCTTCCTCTTCTTCCAGCATCTTCGTACAGGCCGCGCCAATCTCGCGGGCGAGTTCAATGCACGTGAGCGGCGCCGAGCCTTCCGCCTTGTTGTTCGTCGCGATCAGCACCGGCTGGCCCGCAATTGCATAGCGTGCCGCCAGCTCGGCGAGCGCGCGGCGGGTGTACGGATCTTCGTCGACGAGCTTGTCGAACGGCTCGTATTTCGCCTTCGCCTGCTCGTACTTGAAGCCGCTGTGCAGGCTCCAGCGCACGATCAGCGGGCCCGCGGGCGTGTCGCCATCCAGCAGCGCGAGCGCCGCAGCCTGCCGTAGCGGATCGGGCATGCGCGCGTGAAGCCCGACGCAGTACCGCACGCCCGCGGCGCGCAGCGCGCGGATGAAGCGCGGCGTCAGCAGGCAGGCGTCGCGAATCTCTACGGCGTAACACGGCGTCGACCCCGCCGTGGAGCCCATGGCGGATAACGGCGGCAACGCGGCGAGGAATGCAGAAAGCCGCTCGATGAACCCGGCCGGATCAGCAAGCAGTGCGTCGGGCAGCGGCGGAAACTGGAACACGAGCGCACCGGCGCGTATGCCCAGTCCATCGAGACACGGTCGCACGAATTCGTCGATGGCGAGTTGCGCATTCAGGAAGCACGGATTCGCTTCGACCGGCTCGCCACGCTCTCCGCGCACGACGGCGTCCGTAATCAGCGCCGGGCACTTCACGATGAAGCGAAACGTATCCGGCACCTGCTGCGCGTATCGCAGATAGTCCGCGACGGTGAGCGGCGCGTAGAACGAGCGGTCGATGCTCACGGTGCGCAACAGCGGATGCGCGCCGTAGGCGGAAAGGCCGTCGCGTGAGAGCTTCGAGTTGCTGTACTCGTCGCCGTAGACAATGCCCTTCCAGCCGGGAAACGACCACGACGACGTGCCGAGATGCACTTCGCCGGGCAACGCGCGGGCGATGTCGAGCACGTCGTCGTTGGGCGGCGCAGCCAGGACGACGGCGCGGCCCCGGGACTTTTTCGGTGCGGCGGAAGAAGATAAACCGGCGGACCCCAAAGGCCCGGTTTGCGCAGGAGAGGAGGCGGCTGGCCGAGGCGCGCCGTGCGGCGGCAACGGCTCACCGAAGAGGTCGAACTGCTGCTCAGGACCACCGCTGTCCGTGGCGCTTTCCGCAGTGCTTTCAGACTGCGCGATAGCGTCGATTGCGTTGGGCTCGTGAGCGGCCGGTGCGGCGCCTTCGTTCATCTAGTCCTGTCGGTGTTTCCTGGGGCGCCGCCGCGCCCTAGCGGCACGGCGGTCGCCCTCGCGAGCCTCAATGAAGTGCTGGCGAATGACTTACAGCGGCTTTTCGTACATGTAGCGGCGCGACCACGGCAGCGTCGCCGCGCTGCGTCCGGCCTTGCGGCAGACCACCTGGAAGAGCGACACGTCGTCGTGTTCGAACGCATAGGCGCAGCCCGCCAGATACACGCGCCAGATGCGGAACTTCTCGTCGTCCACGAGCTTTCTCGCCTCTTCGGCGTGCGTCTCGAACCGTTCCGCCCAGATGTCCAGGGTGTGCGCATAGTGACGGCGCAGGCTCTCGGCGTCAATCGCTTCCAGGCCGCCGCGCTGCATGGATTCGAGCACGAGGCCGATGTGCGGGAGTTCGCCGTCCGGGAACACGTAGCGGTCGATGAATTCGCCGCCGCCCAGCGAGGTCTCGCCGCTGTCCGCGTCCGACGACGTGATGCCGTGATTCATCGCGATGCCTTCGTCGGTGAGCAGGTCGTGCATCTTGCGGAAATAGCCGGGCAGGTTCTTGCGCCCCACGTGCTCGAACATGCCGACGCTCGTGATGCGATCGAATTGACCTTCCACGTCGCGATAGTCCTGCAGGCGGATCTCGATGCGATCCGAGAGTCCTGCGGCCTTCACGCGTTCGGTGGCGAGGTTGAACTGGTTCTGCGAGAGCGTGACGCCTACGCAGTTCGCGCCGAACTTCTGCGCGGCGCGCAGGACGAGCGCCCCCCAGCCGCAGCCGATGTCGAGCAGGCGTTGGCCGGGCTGCAACTGGATCTTGGTGAGAATGTGGTCGATCTTCTTGAGCTGAGCCGTGCCCAGATCTTCGTTGCCGTTCTCGAAGTAGGCGCACGAATAGACCATGTTCTCGTCGAGCCACAGCTTGTAGAACTCGTTCGAGACGTCGTAGTGATACTGGATCGCTTTCTTGTCCGACGCCTTCGTGTGGTTGAAGTAGCGGCGCACGCGGGCGAGCTTGCTCGCATTGGTGACCGTGCTTCGCGCCAGCGAATAGCCGATGTTGATGATGTCCGAGAGCTTGCCCTCGATGTCGATCTTGCCCTTCACATACGCTTCGCCGAGGTTGTCGAGGCTCGGTTCGAGCAGAAGCGGCAGCGCCGACGCGCTATTGACCTTCAGCGTGACCTGCGGCGCCGCGAAGTTGCCGAAATCGAGTTGTTGTCCGTCCCAGAGCACGAGACGCGCAGGCAGATTCGCCTTGTCCCGTACTTCCTGCACCCACTGCGCCAGCTTCTTCTCCCAGAACATGTGATTTCTCCGTGTCCGATGAAATACAAAGCAAAGCTCATGGATCGCGCCGATGCGCTCCTTTTTGTGCTGCGTGTTACCCCGATGGAGTACGCGATCCGTATTTTCACTGCGCGCCGGGTGCGTCCCGCGCGGCGGTGTTCGTCAACGCCTCGACGTCAAGGCGACAGCCGCGCGATGCGCCAGTCGCCGCCTGTTTCGCGCGTGTAGAGAATGCGGTCGTGCAGGCGGGACGGCCGGCCCTGCCAGAACTCGATGGCCTGCGGCACGAGCCGGTAGCCGCCCCAGTGCGACGGGCGCGGCGGATGTTCACCGTACTTCGCTGCCATGTCGCGCTCGCGTGCTTCCAGCACGGCGCGGCTTTCAATTTCCTTGCTTTGTTCCGATGCCCACGCGCCAATGCGCGAGCCGAGCGGACGCGAGGCGAAGTAGGCGTCGCTTTCCTCGGCGCTTGTCTTGACGACGCTACCGTCGATGCGCACCTGCCGTTCCAGCTCGATCCAGTAGAAAAGCAGGCTCGCGTGCGGATTGGCGGCCAGTTCGTGGCCTTTGCGGCTTTCGTAATTCGTGAAGAAGACGAAGCCCTGTTCGTCCACGCCCTTGATGAGCAGGATTCGCGCGGTAGGACGAGCGTTCTCGTCCACCGTGGCGAGCGTCATCGCGTTTGGTTCGGGCAGTTTGGCGTCGAGCGCCTCGGCGAACCATTTGTGGAATTGTTGGATCGGGTTGGGATCCACGTCGGTCACGTCGAGTGAGCCGAGCGAATAATTCTTGCGGAGATTAGCGAGGGAAGTCATGTTCTTATGCGCACGCTTCAATTAGGCCAGTATAGCCGGGGTGTGAATTTTCTGCGTGCGGTCGCACGCGCGTGAAAGGGCGCGCCGTTTCCTTGCGCGCGATCAGGCAAAATACGGTTTGCTCGCGCTCCGTCGTCCGCTGCCGCGCCGTTGCAGGCCCTGGCGGCCGTGCCAGACGGCCGGATCCGAAGCGCCTCCTTCTGTTTCCGTATCGAGCCATGTCCGCCTCCGGCCTTACCGCGCACCACGCTAGTTCCGATGTTACCTCCAGCCTCGCCGAGCCTGAAGCCGCCGATCGCGCCCGCCGTTTCGGCGGCATTGCGCGGCTTTACGGCGACGCGGCGCTGGCCGGCTTCGAGCGCGCCCACGTGGCGGTGATCGGCATAGGCGGCGTGGGTTCGTGGGCGGCCGAGGCGCTCGCGCGCAGCGCGGTGGGCACGATCACGCTGATCGACCTCGACAACGTGGCCGAAAGCAACACGAACCGGCAGATCCACGCGCTCGACGGCAACTATGGCAAGCCCAAGGTAGAAGCCATGGCCGAGCGGATCGCGCTGATCGACCCCGCGTGCAAGGTGCGGCTCGTGGAGGACTTCGTCGAGCCCGACAATTTCGACGCAGTGCTGGGCGCCGGCTTCGACTACGTGATCGACGCCATCGACAGCGTGCGCACGAAAACCGCGCTCGTCGCGTGGTGCGTGGCGCGCGGGCAGCCGCTCGTGACCGTGGGCGGCGCGGGCGGTCAACTGGACCCCACGCGCATTCGCATCGACGACCTCGCGCTCACCATTCAAGACCCGCTGCTCTCGAAAGTGCGTGCGCAATTACGCAAGCAGCACGGCTTTCCGCGCGGACCGAAGGCGAAGTTCAAGGTGAGCGCCGTGTATTCGGACGAGCCGCTCATCTACCCCGAAACGGCGGTCTGCGACATCGACGCCGAAGCGGAGCACGTGAGCACGTCGCCGGGGCACAGCGGACCGGTGGGTCTCAACTGCGCGGGCTTCGGATCGAGCGTATGCGTGACCGCGAGCTTCGGCTTCGCGGCGGCCGCGCACGTGCTGCGTGCGCTTGCCCGTCGCGCGACGGACGCGGCGCGCGGCGAAGGTCTCGCCGCAGCCGCCACCACGCGCGCATAAAAACGAACGCGGCCCGAGGGCCGCGTCATGGTCGTGGGAGCGTGGGAAGGGATGCCGGATGAAGCGAAGCGGCGAAGATAAGGCGCGTTCGGAAACGCGCGGTCAATAAAGCGCCGCGCTCAGCTTGCGGCGCCATTCGCTCACGAGCTGCGGCTGCCCGGCCGCGAGATCGAACACCGACAACATCGTCTTGCGGCCGATGTCCTCACGGAACGACCGGTCGCGCTTCACGATTTCCAGCAGATGCTCGAGCGCGCCCGCGTACTGACGGCGGGCGATCAGCGCGCTCGCCAGGTCGAAGCGGGCGTCGAGGTCGGCCGGATCTGCTGCCACGCGCGCTTCGAGCGCGTCGGTGGGCGGCAGATCGGCGGCAGCGTCCACTGCGTCGAGCCGCGTTTTCAGCGCGTTGAAGCGGGCGTCGATACCTTGCGTCGTCTTGGGCGAGAGCAGTTCGACTTCGGCACGGGCGTCGTCGATGCGCTGGTCTTCGAGCAGCATTTCGATCAGGTCCATGCGAGCGTCGTCGTAGCCGGGGTCGTAGGCGAGGGTGGCTTTCAGCGCGTCGTAGGCCTCGTCGCGACGGCCTTCCGCAAGGGCCGCGAGCGCCACGCGGCGTGCCGCCTCGGCGCCGTCGGGTACGAGCCGGTCGAGGAACGCACGCAGCTGACCCTCGGCCAGCACGCCGACGAACTGATCCACCGGACGACCGTCTGCAAACGCGATCACGTGCGGAATGCTGCGCACCTGGAAGTGGGCCGCCAGTTCCTGGTTCTCGTCGACGTTGACCTTCACGAGCTTCCATTTGCCGCCGTACTCGGTTTCGAGGCGCTCGAGCATCGGACCGAGCGTGCGGCACGGACCGCACCACGGCGCCCAGAAGTCCACCAGCACCGGCGCGAGCGTCGAGGCAGCGATCACATCTTTTTCGAAAGTGGCGAGTGTGGTGTCCATTGCGTCCTCGTGGGAAAACTGACTCGATTTCATCTAGGGGCGGCGGGGGCCATTTCAAGCTACTTCTTCTGCGGCAACGGAATCCAGTCCGTTTCCCCGGGCACCTGGCCCATCTGCTGGTTCATCCACGCGGTCTTGGCGTGCTCGATCTTCTCGCGCGAACTCGATACGAAATTCCATTCGATGAACCGCTCGCCTGCAAGTTTCTCGCCGCCCAGCAGCATGACCGTGGCGCCGCGCGTGCTCGCGAGCGTCACGGTTTCGCCGGGAACGAGCACGGCCATGCGGTAGGGGTCGAGCGGCGTGCCGTCGATGGCGAGGTCGCCCTCCACGAGATACACGCCGCGTTCCTCGTGCTCCGGTTCGAGCGCGAAGGCCGCGCCGGGCGCGAAGTGTGCTGCGACATAGAGCGTGCCCGAGAAGGTTTCGACCGGCGACGTCTGGCCGAACGCCGTGCCGGCAATGACGCGCAGCGTCACGCCGTTGCGCTCGAGTTGCGGCAGCGTGGCGCCCGGATGGTGAGCGAACGAAGGCTCGATGTCTTCGTCCTCCACGGGCAGTGCGACCCAGGTCTGGATGCCGTGCACCGTCATGCCGCGCGCGCGGTCTTCTTCGGGCGTGCGTTCGGAGTGGACGATACCGCGGCCCGCGGTCATCCAGTTCACGTCGCCAGGCACGATCTTCTGCGCAGAGCCGAGGCTGTCGCGATGCATGATGGCCCCGTCGAACAGATACGTGACGGTGGCGAGCCCGATATGCGGATGCGGACGCACGTCGATGCCGGAGCCGGGCGCGAGCGTGGCGGGGCCCATGTGGTCGAAGAAGATGAACGGTCCGACGAGGCGCGCGGCGAGCGCCGGCAAGACGCGGCGCACCATGAGGTTGCCGATGTCGCGTTCATGAGGCTTGAGGACTGCTTTGATCGCAGGGGACATGAGGATTCCTTGGTGGCCTGGGCGAGCGACGGGCCCATTCTAGCCTCATGCAGCGCGACGGTACCTGGAGCCTGTGCAGCAGGGCCATCGGCGCACCGGGGGCGCCTCGGCGAGTGTCGGGAGCCCCAGGCTAAACTCGGCCACGTCCAGCAGAAACGCGGGAAAAACTTCAGTAAAACAGAAAGGAGGATCCGGCCATGTCGCCGAAAGACCTGTTGCTCGCGCTTGTCGTCGTGGTGGCGTGGGGCGTCAACTTCGTGGTGATCAAGGTGGGCCTGCACGGTGTGCCGCCCATGCTGCTGGGTGCGCTTCGGTTCATGCTCGCCGCGGTGCCGGCGGTCTTTTTCGTGAAGCGTCCGCGCGTGCCGTTGCGCTGGCTCTTCGCCTACGGCGCAACCATTTCCTTCGGCCAGTTCGCGTTTCTGTTCTACGCGATGTATGTGGGCATGCCAGCGGGGCTCGCTTCGCTGGTGCTTCAGGCGCAGGCGTTTTTCACGCTCGGGTTCGCCGTGCTGTTCCTGCACGAGCGCTTTCGCGTGCAGAACCTCGCAGGTCTCGCGATCGCGGCCGTGGGCCTGACCGTGATCGGCACCGTGAGTGCGGCGGGCTCGTCGGGCGGCCATTCGATGACGCTCGCGGGCTTCGTCCTCACGCTGTGCGCGGCGGTGCTCTGGGCGCTCGGCAACATCGTGACGAAGAAGGTGGGCAAGGTGGACCTTGTGGCGCTCGTCGTGTGGGGCAGCCTCATTCCGCCGCTGCCGTTTCTGGCGTTGTCGTACGTGATGGAAGGGCCAGCGCGCATGGCGGCGGCGCTGAGCGGCATCGGCGTGACCTCGATACTCGCCATCGTCTATCTCGCCTTCGTGGCGACCATTCTGGGCTACGGGCTGTGGAGCCGGCTGCTTTCGCGCTATCCGGCCTCGCAGGTGGCGCCGTTCTCGCTGCTCGTGCCGATTGTCGGGCTGGCATCGGCCGCGCTGCTGCTGGGCGAGCATCTGTCGACGGTCCAGGTCGCGGGCGCCGGGCTCGTCATGCTCGGGCTGGTCGTGAACGTGTTTGGCGGCTGGGTGGCGCAGCGTTTTGCGGCTGCGCGTTGAGGGTTCGGCGCGAGCCGCGAGGCGGCCGGCGTGGATACGGTTCGCGCCTCCGAGCGCACATGGCGGCGCACCGGCAGTGGGCCGACACGGTTGTCGCTGAAACTGGTGAGCGCACGGCAGGAGCGTTCGGCACGTGCCGGACGCACGACCCGTACGCCCCGTGCCCCTTACGTCATCCGGCTTTTCGCCAGCGGCGGATTCGCTGCGAAGTACCGCTTGATGCCCCTCATGATGGCGTCGGCCATCTGGTCGCGATAGCTGTCGTCGTTGAGCTTGCGCTCTTCGTCCGGGTTGCTGATGAAGGCGGTCTCCACGAGGATCGACGGAATGTCCGGCGCCTTCAGCACGGCGAAGCCCGCCTGTTCCACCGCACCCTTGTGCAGCTTGTTGATGTCGCCAATCTCCTTGAGCACGAAGTTGCCGTAGCGCAGCGAGTCTCGAATCTGCGCGGTGGTGGACATGTCGAAGAGCGCGCGGTTGACGGTGGCGTCCGCAGTCTTGATGTTGATGCCGCCAATCAGGTCCGACGAGTTTTCCTTGTTCGCCATCCAGCGCGCCGCGGCGCTCGACGCACCGTGTTCCGAGAGCGCGAACACGGAGGAGCCGCGCGCTTCGGGTGTGGTGAACGCATCGGCGTGGATCGACACGAACAGGTCGGCTCCCACGCGCCGCGCCTTCTGCACGCGCACGTTGAGCGGCACGAAGAAGTCGGCGTCGCGCGTCATCATGGCGCGCATGTTGGGCTGGGCGTCGATCTTCGCACGCAGTTTCTTCGCGACGTCGAGGGCGATGTGCTTCTCGTAGCTGCCGCCGCTGCCGATCGCGCCCGGGTCTTCGCCGCCGTGGCCGGGGTCGATCGCGACGGTGAGCAGGCGCACCGTGTTGCCCCGGCCGCCTTTCGGTGTGGTGAACGCGTAGGTGTCGCTGTCGGTGCCGTCGTCCGAGTTGTTGCCGCTCTTGTCCCGCGCGATGGCGGCAGGCGGTTGCGTGGGCTTCGGCGTGGCGCGGGGCGCCGTGGGGCCATTCGTGCCCGCGGACGGCGGCGTATGCGCAGCCGAGGGCGGCCGTGGCACTTCGCCCGCGGGAGCCCCGTTCTGCGCGTAGCGCTGGAAGAACGCCTCGCTGTTGTCGGCTGAGCCGGGCGGCGTGTTGGGGCCGCCCAGCGTTGCGGCGGGCGGGGCGCTGTTCTCGTTGAACTGCTGCTCCTTGCGCTCGGTCTGCGCAAGCAGGTCCATCAACGGGTCAGGCGCCACGGCCGGGTAGAGGTCGAAGACGAGCCGGTAGCGATACGAGCCCACAGGCTGCAGCGTGAACACCTGCGGCTTCACCTGGCCTTTGAGGTCGAACACCATGCGCACCACGTGCGGCTGATATTGCCCCACGCGCACGGACTGAATCTGCGGATCGTTCGGTGTGATCTTGGAGACCAGGTCGCGCAGCGACTGGTCGAGGTCGAGCCCGTTGAGGTCGACCACGAGCCGGTCCGGTCCTTGCAGAAGCTGCTGCGTGTTCTGCAGCGGCTGATCCGATTCGATGGTGACGCGCGTGTAGTCGCGCGCGGGCCATACACGCACGCCGACCACCGAGGTTGCCCAGGCGAGGCGCGGCGCAACGAGCCCGAGCACGAGCGTGGACGCGCCCGCCCGCAGGATCTGCCGGCGTCGCCAGTTGTGGCTCGCGGTGGCGGCGGATTCGATGGAGCGGAACGGTTTGATTAACATCTTTCCAGACATGCCTTTCCTGTTTCGCTGTACGCGCGCGCGGTGAGGGCACGCGCGTCATGCTCTTTGCCGTTCCGCAGTTCGCTCACGACGTCGAGCGAAAAGACGAGATCCGGCACGCCCAGCAACGCGCCTGCCCGCTGAGGCCATTCGACGAGGCAGATCGCGCCGCTGTCGAAGTACTCGCGAAAGCCGGCATCGGCCCATTCGGCCGGATCGGCAAAGCGGTACAAATCGAAGTGATAGAGCTCGAGTTCCCCATCCGGCGTGTCCACGGCATAGGGTTCGACGAGCGTGTAGGTGGGGCTGCGCACCCGGCCCGTGTGGCCGAAGCCGCGCAGCATGGCCCGCACGAGTGTGGTCTTGCCGGCGCCGAGGTCGCCGGTCAGTTGCACCTGCAGGCCCTCGAATGCCGCGCCGCCTTGCGTTGCCTCGGCGCTCGCCTTGGCGTGGCGCACCTCGGCAATCGCGTGCGCTGCGCGCTCGCCGAACGCCTGGGTGGCCGCGTCGTCCGCGAGCGCGAAGTGGCGCTCGAGCAGGACGGTGGCGTGAGCCAGGCTGGTGAGTGCTTCGTGGCCTGACGTGCCGGCGGTACCGGGCGTATTGGGCATTCTCGTAAAATGGCGTGATGAACCGAAGTTCGCATCTCTCTTCCTGCACACCCTTGCCAGAGCACGACAGCGCGAGCGATCGTGATGGTGTGCATGCTGGCCGGGACGCGCCCTCGAATGAGGCGCTGGCGTCGCTTGCGGCGCGCATTCGGGCGTGGGGACGCGAACTGGGTTTCAGTGCGATCGGTATCAGCGATACCGACCTCTCCGATGCCGAAGCGGGCCTTGCCGCGTGGCTCGAAGCGGGCTGCCACGGCGAGATGGATTATATGGCCAAACATGGGCTCAAACGCGCACGCCCGGCCGAGCTTGTGGCCGGAACGCGACGCGTGATCACCGCGCGCATGGCCTATTTGCCGGCTTCGGCGCTCGCCGTCGAAGCGACCCGTGAGCACGATGAAAGTGCTTCGCAAGGCACGCCACCCTCGCAGCCCGCACATGACGACTGGCGGAACCGCGAGCGCGCGCGGCTGGCTGACCCTGCCGCCGCGGTCGTCTCCGTCTACGCGCGCGGCCGCGACTATCACAAGGTTTTGCGCCAGCGGCTGCAGCACCTCGCGCAGCGTATCGAAGACGAGATCGGTGCCTGCGGCTACCGCGTCTTCACGGATTCAGCGCCGGTGCTCGAAGTCGAGCTGGCGCAGAAGGCCGGCATCGGCTGGCGCGGCAAGCACACGTTGCTGCTGCAGCGCGACGCCGGGTCGCTCTTCTTTCTCGGTGAAATCTATGTGGACTTGCCGTTGCCCACCGATGCCGAGTGGCACGGGGGCGATGCCGTCGGCACAGCGAATGTAGCCAATGCGACCGCAGATTCACGCACGTACGACGCACCAACGATCGCGCGGCTGGACGCTGAAGCCGCTGCCCCGCATTCCGCACACGCGCCCGAAACCGCGGGCGCGCATTGCGGCAGTTGCACGCGCTGCATCGGTGCCTGTCCCACGGGGGCGATCGTGGCGCCTTATCTAGTGGACGCCCGGCGCTGCATCTCATATCTCACCATCGAGCTGAAGGGCAGCATTCCCCAGGACTTGCGGCCGCTGATCGGCAATCGTGTGTATGGCTGCGACGATTGTCAGCTCGTGTGTCCGTGGAACAAGTTCGCGCAGGCCGCGCCCGTCGACGATTTCGACGTGCGGCACGGGCTGGACCGCGCGTCACTGGTCGAGCTGTTCGAATGGACCGAGAGCGACTTCGACGCGCGCCTGCAAGGCAGCGCGATTCGCCGGATCGGTTACGCGTGCTGGTTGCGCAATCTCGCAGTCGGCATGGGTAACGCGCTGCGCTCAACGGCTTTGCCAGCCGAAGCGCGCGAGGCCATCGTAAAAGCGCTGCGCCGACGTGCCGGCGACGCGTCGCCGCTCGTGCGCGAGCACGTGCAATGGGCGCTCGAGGCAGCGTAGAGTAGCGGGGCGCGGCCGTGGCCCTGCCCGCGCCCGCGATGAGGAGAACGCAACATGATGTTCAACGCCGTGATCGATGCGCCGTTCGGCAAGGTGGGCATTCGCACTCAGGCCGATGCCGTGCGCGAGATCGTCTATCTGCCCGAGTCGGTGAAGAACGTGGCGCCCGATTCGGCGCTCACGCGCCGCGCGGTGCAGCAGATCGAGCGGTATTTCGAGCGCGCCTCGGCCACCTTCGATCTGCCGCTCGCTGAAGTGGGCACCGCGTTCCAGCGGCGCGTCTGGCAGGCCATCAGCGAGATTCCGCCCGGCATCGTGCTGACCTACGGCCAGCTCGCGAAGGCCGTGAGCTGCGGCTCGCCGCGCGCGGTCGGCCAGGCCTGCGGCGCCAACTATTTTCCGCTCGTCATTCCGTGCCACCGCGTGGTGGCTTCGGGCGGCATCGGCGGATTCGCGAATCACGACGACGACGGCTACTTCCGCAAAGTGAAGCGGTGGCTGCTCGCACACGAGGGTGTGCCCTACGCATGACGACTGACATCAAACGCGCCGCCACGCAACCAGACGACATCGCGCCAACGCCGGGCGCCGCTTCTGCCGACCTCGCGGGCGCAGAAACGGTGACGGCCGAAACAGCGATAACGGAAACAGCGACAACGGAAACCGCAGCCGAGGAAACCATAGCCGCTTCGCCGCTGCTCACCGTGAGCCATGCCTCGATCGACGCCTTTTGCGATTCGCTCTGGCTCGAACATGGTCTGTCGCGCAACACGCTCGACGCCTACCGGCGCGATCTGCGTCTTTTTGCCGAATGGCTCGCGAAGGCGCGCAATGGCTCGCTGGACACCGCCGCCGAAACCGATCTGCTCGCCTACAGCGCGGCGCGCAAGGAGAGCAAATCGACCTCGGCGAACCGTCGGCTCTCGGTGTTCCGGCGCTACTACGGCTGGGCCGTGCGCGAGCACCGCGCGCAGGGCGACCCTACGGTGCGCATCCGCTCGGCGAAGCAGCCGCCGCGGTTTCCGTCCACGCTCTCCGAGGCGCAGGTGGAGGCGCTGCTCGGCGCACCCGACATCGATACGCCGCTCGGCCTGCGCGACCGGACGATGCTCGAATTGATGTACGCAAGCGGCCTGCGCGTGACGGAACTCGTGACGCTAAAAACCGTGGAGGTCGGCCTCAACGAAGGCGTGGTGCGCGTGATGGGCAAGGGCTCGAAAGAGCGGCTCATCCCGTTCGGCGAAGAGGCGCACGCGTGGATTGCGCGCTATCTGCGCGACGCGCGGCCCGCGTTGCTCGGCGCACGCACGACGGACGCGCTCTTCGTCACGGCTCGGGCCGAAGGCATGACGCGCCAGCAGTTCTGGAACATCATCAAACGACACGCGCGCGCAGCCGATGTGCACGCGCCGCTCTCGCCGCACACGCTGCGGCACGCGTTCGCCACGCATCTGCTCAATCACGGCGCCGACCTGCGCGTCGTGCAACTGCTGCTCGGGCACAGCGACATCTCGACCACGCAGATCTACACCCACGTGGCCCGCGAGCGGTTGAAGTCGCTGCACGCGCAGCATCATCCGCGCGGGTGATTTTGCGGGTGATGTGCGGTCGACGCGCTGCTCACTGCTACGCGCATGCTTCTCCCGCGGTTCCTTCGGCGTTTGCCGCCTGCTCCGCGCGCGGCAAACGCCGAGCAAAGCGTGCATCAGACCAGTTCGCGCAGCTTGTGCTTGAGGATCTTGCCCGTGGACGCCGCCGGCAGCGCCGGCATGACGCGGATGTGCGCGGGCCGCTTGTAGGGTGCAAGACGCGCGCTGCACCATTCGTCGAGCGCCTGCGTCGTCACGGTGGCGCCCGCGGCGAGCTCCACGAACGCGATCACTTCCTCGTTGCCTTCCACCGGCCGTCCGATCACGGCGGACTGCATCACCGCAGGGTGCGCGTTGAGCACGTGCTCGACTTCGGACGGATATACGTTGAAGCCCGAGCGAATGATGAGTTCCTTGCTGCGGCCCACGATGTGCATGGCGCCGTCCGGATCCTCGCGCGCGAGGTCGCCTGTCTTCAGCCAGCCTTCTACGGTGACCGCGGCGCGCGTGAGTTCCGGGCTGCGGTAGTAGCCGAGCATCACGTTCGGTCCACGCACCCACAGTTCGCCGATCTCGCCGCGCGGCACGTCGCGGCCCTCGGGCGACACGTAGCGCACTTCGACGCCTGGAATGGCGTGGCCCACGGAGCAGTCCGCGCGGGGTGCGTCGAGCAGCGTTTGCGCCACGGTCGGGCTGCTCTCGGTCATGCCGTAGCCGTTGTGGAGCGTCACGCCATACGCGCTTTCCACACGCGCCTTCAGCGCGGCATCGAGCGGCGAGCCGCCCGAGTAGGCGAAGCGCAGCCGCGGCGCGCGCCATTCGAGATGCTCCGTTTGCAGATAGTCGAGCAGCTTCGCGTGCATCGCTGGCACGCCCTGAAAGATGGAGACGTGCTCGTCGGCCAGCGCGCGGCGCACCGCTTCGGGCACGAAGCGCGACGCAAGCCGTAGCGTGGCGCCCGCATACAGGCTGCCGAGGCACACCGACGCGAGACCGTACACGTGCGAGATGGGCAGCACGGCGTAGACGACGTCGTCGGCGTTCACGCGGCGCAGCGTGCTGGAGACCGCCGCGATGAACAGCAGGTTGCGATGCGAGAGCATCACGCCCTTCGGCGCGCCGGTGGTGCCCGTCGTATAGATGAGGGCCGCGCATTGGCGGTCTGCTTGCGCTTCTACGGGTTCGGCGAGCGCGCTTTCGGTGTTGCGCGTGTTGTGCGTGTCGCTTGCGTCGCTCTTGTCGGGTTGCCAGTGCCACGCGCCGATATCGACCGGTCCGGCGGGCGCGGGCGTGGCGCCGTGTCGTTGCGCATGGGCGCGCGCATCGGGCGAACTGGCGACGACGTAGGCCGTGAGCCGAGGCCGCGCATGTGCGCGAATGGCGTCGAGTTCGGCCGCCGAGAGGCGCGCGTTCGAAACGAGCGCCCACGCGTCGAGCCGGGTCGCGGCGAAGAGCAGCACGATTTGCGCGACGCTGTTTTCGGCGACGATCATTACGCGGTCGCCGCCTCGCACGCCATGCTCGCGCAAGCGTGCGGCCGTGGCGTCCACGGCCTCGGCGAGCTGCGCGCGCGTGATGACGCGTAGGCGCTCGCGGCCTGCTTCGTCGGCATCGTGCGCATCTTCGATCAGCGCGATGCGGTGCGGGTCGTGCGCGGCGAGTCGAATGGGAATGTCGGCGATGCGGTCGGGCAGGGTGGCGAGCAGCGCGGCGACGTCGAACGAATGGCTGGACGCAGGCGCGGTGTGCGAGGGCTGAGCCTGTGCGTCGCCATGGTGAGGCGCGGCATGCGGATGCGGGCGGGCGGTCAAAGCGGTCTCCTCCGATTCTTCGCCGCGATTGTACGGGCGCGGCGGCGCGAAGCTGGCTGTGTGCGGCATGTGGAGCGTGGACGGCCTGTGCGGCCTGTGCGGCCTGTGAGGCCTGTGAGGCCTGTGCGGCCTGTGAGGCCTGTGAGGCCTGTGCGGCATGTGCGGCATGTGCGGCATGTGCGGCATGTGCGACGGACAGATGCGCCGCCGGCAGATTGCGAACGATCGTGCCATAACTGCTGGGCACGGACAACGGGCGGTTCGTTCATCCCGCTTTGCCTCCCGTCGTACCCTTCGTTCGGACCGGCCATTACAATGCGCCGATGAGCAAGAACCGACACGTTTCCGAAACCCCCGCCACGCAGTTCCTCAAGCGTCATGGCGTGCCCTTTGACGAGTATCCGTACGAGTACGTCGAGCATGGCGGCACGGCCGAATCGGCGCGTCAACTGGGCGTCGACGAGCATCTCGTCATCAAGACGCTCGTTATGGAAGACGAGCACGCGAAGCCGTTGATCGTGCTCATGCATGGCGACTGCAAGGTCTCGACCAAGAATCTGGCGCGGCAGATCGGCGCAAAGCGCGTGGAGCCCTGCAAGCCCGAGGTGGCGAACCGGCATTCCGGGTATCTGGTGGGCGGTACGTCGCCGTTCGGCACGCGCAAGGCCATGCCGGTGTATGTGGAGTCGAGCATCCTCGAACTCGAGCGGATCTATCTGAACGGCGGACGGCGGGGCTTTCTGGTGAGTATCGAGCCGTCGGTGCTGACTGCGCTGCTGGAGGCCAAACCGGTGCAGTGCGCAAGCGTCGATTGAGTAGAGGTCTCAGCGCGGCCTTTGCCCGGCAGCGCTTTCCTCAAAGCGGTGTACCAGGGGCGTTTGAGCTGACCGGCGCCGCGCGGGCCGCGCGACGAAAGGGCTCCGGTAGAATGAGCGCCTTTGCGGGGCGGCGCGGCCGTGGGGCGCGTGGATCCGGCGTCAGGGTTTTTCCGGCTCGCGCTTGCACGGATGCTGCCTGACCATGCGCGCGGATGCCGGCGATGGTCCCGCTGTTCGCGCCGTCCCAGCCGTTCATCCAGTCTTCCGATTCATTACAAGAAGAGTTACCTGCATGTACAACCTGATCGTTGCCGTCCTGGCCTATCTGATCGGCTCGGTGTCGTTTGCCGTGGTCGTCAGCGCCGCAATGGGTCTCGCCGACCCGCGCTCGTACGGCTCAGGCAACCCCGGGGCGACCAACGTGCTGCGCAGCGGAAACAAGACCGCCGCGATCCTCACGCTGCTCGGCGATGCGTTCAAGGGCTGGCTTGCCGTGTGGCTCACGGCGCATTTCGCATCGCGCTTCGGCCTGGACGACGATGCGATCGCGCTGGCCGCCATAGCCGTGTTTCTCGGCCACCTGTACCCGGTGTTCTTCCGCTTCAAGGGCGGCAAGGGGGTGGCGACGGCGGCGGGCGTGCTGCTCGCGATCAATCCGGTGCTGGGCATCGCCACGGCGCTCACGTGGCTCATCATTGCGTTCTTCTTCCGCTATTCGTCGCTGGCGGCACTCGTGGCCGCCGTGTTCGCCCCGCTCTTCGACGGTTTTCTGTTCGGTGCAAACGTGATCACGCTGGCGGTCTTCGCGATGAGCGCGCTGCTCATCTGGCGTCACCGCTCGAACATTGCCAAGCTGATGGCGGGCAAGGAAAGCCGCATTGGCGAGAAGAAGGGCGCGACGCCGCCGGCGGGTAGCCGGCATTGAAGTGATGCTGGAGTGGGGCGGTGCCGGCTGCGGCTGCCGTTGCGAGGAGGCGGGGCCCGGCCGCGCTGGGCCGGGTGCCGTTTGATCGTTTGATCGTTTGATCGTTTGATCGCTTGGTCGTTTGATCGCTTGAATCGATCAGTCGCGGAAGTTGTTGAAGTCGAGCGGCGTGTCGCTCACTTCCTTGCGCAGCATGGCGATTACGCTTTGCAGGTCGTCGCGCTTGGCGCCTGAAACGCGCACTGCGTCGCCCTGAATGCTGGCCTGCACCTTGATTTTGCTGTCCTTCACGAGCCTGACGATCTTCTTGGCCAGATCTCCGGACACGCCCTTCTTCACGGTGATGACCTGCTTCACCTTGTCGCCGCCGATCTTCTCGATCTTGCCGTGCTCGAGGAAGCGCACGTCCACGTTGCGCTTCGCCATTTTCGACACCAGCACGTCTTTGACCTGACCGAGCTTGAAGTCGTCGTCGGCATAGGCGGTGAGTTCGTGCTCTTTCTGCTCGACACGCGCGTCGGAGCCCTTGAAGTCGAAGCGCGTCGAAATCTCCTTGTTGGATTGCTCGATCGCGTTCTTCACCTCGATCATGTTGGCTTCGCAAACCACGTCAAACGATGGCATTGGTTTCTCCCAGTAGTGCAGTGGAGGCGGCGCAAAGCCGCCGTTCGCACTCGCTATAATCACGGACCGGCCGTCATTTTACCGACGCCGTCCCCTTTTGCCCAAGGCTCGCGCGCGCTGCGCGGCCGCATGTGTGAAGACACGCCGCCCTCCGATGTCCGTTCCCTCCGTTCCCGCTGTTTCTCTGGCCGACCCCGTCTGGTTTGCCGCCGACTATCCCTTGCGCGAGCACAACACCTTCGGGTTCGACGTGCGTGCGCACTTGCTGTGCCGCATCGAAAGCGAAGCGCAGTTCGCGGCTGCGTTGGCCGATCTGCGCGCAAAGGGGCTGCGTACGCTGGTGTTGGGCGGCGGCAGCAACGTCGTGCTGACGCGCGATTTCGATGGACTGGTGCTGTTCGTCGCTTTGCGCGGACGCGAAGTGGTGCGCGAAGACCGCGACGCCTGGTATGTGCAAGCGGCGGCAGGCGAGACCTGGCACGAGTTCGTGGCCTGGACGCTCGCGCAGGGCATGCCGGGCCTCGAAAATCTCGCGCTGATTCCGGGTACCGTGGGCGCGGCGCCCATCCAGAACATCGGTGCGTATGGGCTCGAGATGGGCGAGCGCTTCGCGTCGCTGCGCGCCATCGAGCTGGCGACGGGCACGGCGCACGAGTTCGATGCCGCGGCCTGCCGGTTCGGCTATCGAGACAGCTTCTTCAAGCGCGAAGGGCGCGGCCGGTTTGCGATTACGTCGGTCACCTTCAGGTTGCCGAAGGCGTGGCAGTCGCACGCCGATTACGCCGATATCGCGCGCGAATTGACGGCGCAGGGCAAAGCGGACAATCCCGATGCCCGGGCGATCTTTGATGCGGTGGTAGCGGTGCGGCGCGCGAAGCTGCCCGATCCGCGCGAACTGGGCAACGCAGGCAGCTTCTTCAAGAATCCCGTGATCGACGCGGTGCAGTTCGAGGCGTTGCGGGCGCGCGAGCCGGAGGTGGTGTCGTATCCGCAGCCCGATGGACGCGTGAAGCTTGCGGCGGGTTGGCTGATCGACCGTTGCGGCTGGAAGGGCCGCGCGTTGGGACACGCCGCGGTGCACGAGCGCCAGGCGCTGGTGCTTGTCAATCGGGGCGGCGCGACGGGGGCCGAGGTGCTCGCGCTCGCGCAGCGCATTCAGCAGGATGTGATGCTGCGCTTTGGCGTGGCGCTGGAACCCGAGCCAGTCGTACTCTGAGTGCTGCTCTGCGAGCCCGTGTTTCACGGCGCCAGGAGATCGTGAAACGAAAACCGGCGGTCTTCACCACCGGTTGGTCTGCGTCTGCTACGGTCCCGCGCCAGCGTTTGCCGCTCAGTGATTCAACCGGCCGAGCAGCAGAAATTCCATGAGCGCTTTCTGGACGTGCAGGCGGTTTTCCGCTTCGTCCCAGACCACGCTTTGCGGTCCGTCGATCACTTCCGCGCTCACTTCCTCGCCGCGGTGCGCCGGCAGGCAGTGCATGAAGAGGGCGTCAGGCTTCGCGCGGGCCATCATGTCGGCATCCACGCACCAGTCCGCGAATGCCTTTTTGCGGGCTTCGTTTTCCGCTTCGAAACCCATGCTGGTCCAGACGTCTGTCGTGACGAGGTCGGCGCCGGCGCAGGCTTCGTTCGGATCGTCGAACTCTTCGACGAACGGCGCGCTTTCGGGCGCCACGAGCGCGCGGTCGAGCCGGTAGCCGGGCGGCGTGGAAAGCCGCAGCGTGAAGCCCAGAATCTGCGCGGCCTGGATCCACGTGTAGAGCATGTTGTTCGCGTCGCCCACCCAGGCCACGGTCTTGCCGCGAATCGGGCCGCGATGTTCGTAGTACGTGAACACGTCCGCGAGCACCTGGCACGGGTGGTACTCGTTCGTGAGACCGTTGATGACCGGTACGCGCGAGTTTTCCGCAAAGCGTTGGATGATGTCCTGCCCGAACGTGCGGATCATGATGATGTCCACCATGCGCGAAATGACCTGTGCTGCGTCTTCGATCGGTTCGCCGCGCCCAAGCTGCGTGTCGCGCGTGCTCATGAAGACGGCATGCCCGCCAAGCTGGAAAATGCCGGCTTCGAACGACAGACGCGTGCGCGTTGAGTTCTTCTCGAAGATCATCGCGAGCGTGCGGTCGTGCAGCGGATGGTACGTCTCGTAGTTCTTGAATTTGCGTTTGAGAATACGGGCGCGCTCCAGCACGTACTCGTAGTCTTCCAGCGAGAAATCCTTGAACTGCAGGTAGTGGCGAATGTTCCGGGAGGTCATGAAAGGAATACGGCGGTTAGCCTGACCGGCACGGTGGATGTGTACCGGGAAACGCCGCTGTGATGGGTGGTAAGTCGATGCAGCATAAAGGATTTTGCCGCGTTTGACGAGTCGGCCGGAAGGCCGGTGGAGCCTGCCCGAACGGCCCGGTGGTGGCTTGGTTGCAGTGCGGAAAAAAGCGGCGTGCGCTATAATGCTCCGGTTTTTTCAGGCCCAGCGAGCAGGTCTCGCGCTTGCGGGTGAACCCTGCGCACGCCCCCGCGGTGTGCGGTTGCGGGCTATCCGCAGAATAAGGTCGGGACGATGCCGGGCAGGCCTGTCCGCATGTCCCGCCGCACGCCTCACGGGTCTTCGATGCATCGGGCCGGCTACGCCGGCAGCGCATGGAAGGGTCGCGAAGGTGGGGCGTCAGCCCGGCCACGCGTCACGGCGGGCACGCCAGGTGTAACGCAGCGCAGTCACTCAGGTATTCCTACATGGCCGAAACACCCCCAACCGAGTATTTCATCCAGGGCATTACCAAAAGCGGGAGAAAGTTTCGACCCAGCGACTGGTCCGAACGCCTCGCCGGCGTCATGTCATGCTTCGGTCCTAGTGCGCGGGAGTTGCGGGGACCGAACGCCCGTCTGCAGTATTCGCGCTACGTGCGGCCCACCATGATCGGCGACCTCAAGTGCGTGATTCTCGATTCCCGGTTGCGTGACATCGAACCCATGGCGTTCGATTTCGTCATGAACTTCGCGAAAGACAACGATCTGGTTGTGACCGAGGCCTGCGAATTGCCGCCGGAACACGGCACGCAGCAAAAAGCCAAAGACCGCTAACGACGCTCTACGCGCGGCCCATCTCGGCGCGGTGCCTTGCTTGCACCGCTTGCTTGTACCGTTTGCGAGACGGGCAAGCGGCAACAAAAAAAGCCCGCCGAAGCGGGCTTTTTTTGTTGCGCAGTGGAAACAGGAGGCGGCCCGCTGTGCGGGCCTGCCGGATTTACTGCGCGCTTGCCTGCAGCGCCTTGACGGCGGCAGCGAGGCGGCTCTTGTGACGAGCGGCCTTGTTCTTGTGAACGATCTTCTTGTCGGCAATGATGTCCATCGTCTTTGCCGATGCCTGGAAGATCTCGGCGGCCTTGGCCTTGTCGCCGGCTTCGATTGCCTTGCGAACGGCCTTGATGGCGGTACGGAACTTCGAGCGCAGCGCCGAGTTGTGCGAATTGGCTTTGGCGGCCTGACGGGCGCGCTTGCGTGCTTGTGCGGTGTTAGCCATGACGGTTCCCTTGTCCTGTTTCCTGCTGTGATCGCGGCGAAAGGCCCGGAGATTTACCGCCGGTTCCCTTGCTTTCAGTGCCCGGCAAGCCGGACGAGCTTCGAAACCGGCGATTATAGCAACAAAATCAGGGCTGTGGCAAATGAAGACTGCGGCCAAGCTTGGGCGGGCTGAGGGGACGGCTGACAGGCCATTTCCGCCTGATGTTGCCGATCAGCGAACGTTTGTACGCGCGACCGGTCCGATCTCGCTTGTGCCCTGGCCTCGCTGCCGCGCGCCGCGCCGCGTGCACGAGCGTCCGCTGCGCGGGCCGGCCATCGGGCTGTCGAGCCCATCACCCGGCTTCCGTATAATAAGCGCCCCATGAATCTATTCCGAGCCCTGCTGACGGTCAGCGGCTTCACGCTGCTGTCGCGCGTGACCGGACTGGCCCGCGAAACGCTGATTGCCCGCGCGTTCGGCGCGAGCCAGTTCACCGACGCTTTCTACGTCGCTTTCCGCATTCCGAACCTGTTGCGCCGCATTTCCGCCGAAGGCGCGTTTTCGCAGGCATTCGTCCCCATCCTCGCCGAGTTCAAGAACCAGAAGGGCCACGATGCAACCCGCGCGCTCGTGGACGCGATGTCCACCGTACTCGCGTGGACGCTGGCCGTGCTTTCGCTGCTCGGCATCGTGGGCGCGTCGTGGGTCGTGCTGGTGGTTGCGTCCGGTCTGCAGGCCGAGGGCGAGGCGTTCAGGCTGGCCGTCGTGATGACGCGGATCATGTTCCCGTACATCGTGTTCATCTCGCTCACGTCGCTGGCGTCGGGCGTGCTCAACACCTACAAGCTCTTCTCGCTGCCCGCCTTCGCGCCGGTACTGCTCAACGTGTCGTTCATCGCCGCGGCAGTATTCGTGGCGCCGCATATGAAGCAGCCCGTCTATGCACTCGCATGGGCCGTGATCGTGGGCGGGGTGTTGCAGTTCATCGTGCAACTGCCGGGGCTGAAGAAAATCGACATGATGCCGCGCATCACCATGCGGCCCGTCGCGGCGCTCGCCCACCGGGGCGTGAAGCGTGTGCTTGCGAAGATGGTGCCCGCGATGTTCGCGGTGTCGGTCGCACAGATCAGCCTCATCATCAATACCAACATCGCATCGCGCCTGGGCGCCGGCGCGGTTTCGTGGATCAACTACGCGGACCGCCTGATGGAGTTCCCCACCGCGCTGCTCGGTGTTGCCTTGGGTACGATCCTGCTGCCCAGCCTCTCGAAGGCGCACGTGGACGCGGACACGCACGAATATTCCGCGCTGCTCGACTGGGGCCTGCGCGTGACGTTCCTGCTCGCCGCCCCCAGCGCCATTGCGCTCTTCTTCTTCGCCGAGCCGCTCACGGCCACGCTGTTCCACTACGGGCTCTTCAACGGCCGCTCCGTCGTCATGGTGGGCCGCGCGCTCTCGGCTTACGGCGTGGGGCTGGTCGGGCTCATTCTCATCAAGATTCTCGCGCCCGGTTTTTACGCGCGCCAGGACATCAAGACGCCGGTGAAGATCGGCGTTGCGGTGCTTGTCGCGACCCAGGTGGGCAACTACGTGTTCGTACCGATCTTCGCGCATGCGGGGCTGACCTTGTCGGTCGGGCTCGGCGCTTGCATGAACGCGCTGCTGCTGTTCATCGGTTTGCGCCGACGCGGCATCTATTCGCCGCTGCCGGGTTGGACGGCATTTTTCGTGCAACTGCTCGGGGCATGCCTTGTGCTGGCAGGCACCATGCACTGGTTCGCGATCAACTTCGACTGGATCGGCATGCACCGCCAACCCTTCATGCGCATCGCGTTGCTGGGTGCCTGTCTCGTGCTGTTCGCGGCGCTATATTTCGGTATGCTCTGGCTGATGGGTTTCAAGTACGCGTACTTCAAGAGGCGGGCGAAGTGACCACCATGACGCGGGTTCTCGATTATTTCAGCGCGCTCGTTGCCGAGGACGACGGCCTGCCGCTCACCGAGGCAGCACTCGCGATCGCGCAGGACGCCTACCCGGACGTCGACCTGCAAGGCACGCTCGCGGAGATCGACGAACTCGTCCTGCGCGTGAAGCGCCGCCTGCCGGAGGGCGCCGACGTGCGGCAGAAAGTGGGCATCCTGAACCGCTTCTTCTTTCGCGAACTCGGCTTCGCCTGCAATCTCAACGACTATTACGACCCCGATAACAGCCACCTGAACGTCGTGCTCAAACGCCGGCGCGGCATTCCCATCTCGCTAGCCATTCTGTATCTGGAGATGGCGTCCCAGCTCGATCTGCCTGTGCGCGGCGTATCGTTTCCCGGCCACTTTCTGCTGCGTGTTTCCACGCCGGAAGGCGACGTGATGCTGGACCCGACCAACGGACACTCGCTGTCCGAATCGGAGATGGTCGAGATGCTGGAGCCTTACGTCGCGAAGGCCGGCGAGTCCGTGGGGCGCGCGCTGCGCATGTTGCTGCAGCCGGCCACGCGGCGCGAGATCGTGGCGCGCATGCTGCACAACCTGAAGTCGACGTATCTGCAGACGGAGCGCTGGCAGCGCCTGCTCGGCATACAGCAGCGGCTTGTGATCCTGCTGCCGGAGAGCCTCGAGGAAGTGCGCGACCGTGGCTTTGCCTACGCGCGGCTCGATTACCTGCGGCCCGCGCTCGAAGACCTCGAACGCTACCTGGGCGAGCGGCCCGATGCAGAGGACGCCACCGTCGTGGAATCGCAACTGCACGAATTGCGGCAGCGTACGGAGAACCACGGCGGTAATTGAGCGAAGCCAGAGCCGCGCTTGCAAGCCGCAGGCGCTTGCAGCAAGAAAAAATCCCTCGACAAGGGCGCGCCCCATCGAGGGATTTTTTATGCCGCGGCGAAGGCGGCGCTACGCCCTGCGCTTACTTCGGCTGCATCCGGATCGCGCCGTCGAGGCGAATCACTTCGCCGTTGAGCATCGGATTGTCGAAGATCTGCTTGACGAGCATCGCGTACTCGGCGGGTTTGCCGAGTCGCGAGGGGAACGGCACCATCGCACCGAGCGCGTCCTGCACTTCCTTGGGCATGCCCAGCAGCATCGGCGTTTCGAAGATGCCTGGTGCGATGGTCATGACGCGGATGGCATTGCGCGACAGGTCGCGCGCCACGGGCAGCGTCATGGCCACCACGCCGCCTTTCGATGCCGCATAGGCGGCCTGGCCGATCTGGCCGTCGTACGCGGCCACCGAGGCCGTATTCACGATTACTCCGCGTTCGCCCGCGGCATTCGGCTCGTTCTTCGCCATCGCCGAGGCGGCGAGACGAATCATGTTGAAGGTGCCGATGAGGTTGACCGAAAGGGTCTTCGTGAAGATGTCGAGCGGATGCGGACCTTCCTTGCCGACTGTCTTCGCGGCCGGCGCGATGCCCGCGCAGTTCACGAGCCCGCGCAGCGAGCCCAGCGCGAGCGCGGCGGCAACGGCGCGCTCGCCGTCCTCCTCGCTTGCCACATTGCACCGGACGAACACGCCGCCCAGCTCTTTCGCCAGCGCGTGGCCGGCTTCTTCATTGAGATCGGCGAGAACGGTTTTGCCGCCCTCGTTGGCGATCAGGCGTGCCGTGGCTGCGCCCAGACCCGATGCTGCGCCGGTGATCAGAAAAACGTTGTCGCGAATTTCCATCGTTGCTGCTCCTCCTGGGTTTTCCTGGATGTGTCCAGGTTCTTTGTCCCCGGCCTCGCGGCACGGCGCGCGGGGCCGGGGACAATCGGAGAAAGCAGCCGGAAAGTCGCCGTGCCGCGGTGCCGCCGTACCGATGCGGCGGGGCGCTTGTTTTGTGAACGGCGAGTGGCGGCTTACTTGAGCGCGTCGAAAACGCGCGCGCGGATTTCGTCCACGGAGCCGAGGCCTGAAATGCGCCGGTATTCGGGCGCCTTGAGGCCGTTTTCGTCGCCGCGCTGCGCCCACGCCTGGTAGTAGTCGATGAGCGGCTTCGTTTGCGCCACGTAGACGTCGAGGCGCTTGCGCACCGTTTCTTCCTTGTCGTCGTCGCGCTGGATGAGCGGTTCGCCCGTGACGTCGTCGACGTTCGCGTTCTTCGGCGGGTTGAACTTCACGTGATAGGTACGGCCCGACGCCGCGTGGACGCGGCGGCCGCTCATGCGCTCGATGATCTCGTTGAACGGCACGTCGATTTCGAGCACATAGTCGATCGCGACGCCGGCCTGCTTCATGGCTTCGGCTTGCGGCAGCGTGCGCGGAAAACCGTCGAACAGATAGCCGTTCGCGCAGTCCGCGTCGAGCAGGCGTTCTTTCACGAGGTTGATGATGAGCTGGTCAGGAACCAGATCGCCCGCGTCCATGAAGCGCTTCGCTTCGAGGCCGAGCGGCGAGCCTGCCTTGACGGCGGCACGCAGCATGTCGCCTGTCGAAATCTGCGGAATGCCGAACTTTTCCTTGATGAAGTTTGCCTGGGTACCCTTGCCCGCACCGGGGGCGCCCAACAGGATCAAACGCATGAGATATCTCCAGATCTATGTGAATTCTTGCGGCGCGATGCGGGCAGCCTGCCTTGCGCATGCCGTTCCTGCATTTGCCTCGTTTTTCTGCTGTTCCTTCGTGCGGGTCTCGCGCTCCGTTACTACACCTGCGACACCGGCGGTGCTGCCGCCTCGCGCAGCAACGTCTTGAAGACGGCGCAGCAAGGCTGGCGCATCACGCATGGGCGTCGGCATTGGCATCGGGAAACACGGGGAAACCCTGGCGCACAAAGGCTTGGGAAGGCGCGCGCGAACGTCCGATTATGCCATGGCTTACTGCGTTGTCAGCCCGAAAAGCGCCTGAACGCGGGCAAGATCGGCGGGTGTATCGACACCGGGCGCCGGCGCATCGGCGGCCACGAGCACCGCGATGCGCTCGCCATGCCACATCGCGCGCAGTTGTTCGAGCGCCTCGACTTCTTCGATCGGCGAGCGTGCGAGCGTGGGGTAGGCGCGCAGGAATCGCGCGCGATACGCATAGAGGCCGATGTGCCGATACACCGTTGCCGGCGCAGGCGGCGCGGGCATGGCCGCGACGTTGGGCCAGTGCGGCTGCCATGCGTCGCGCGCCCACGGAATGGGTGCGCGCGAGAAGTAGAGCGCGAGGCTGCGCGCATCGAGCACGACCTTCACGACGTTCGGGTTGAAGATCTCGGCGGGATCGGTGATGCGGTGTGCCGCCGTCGCGATGGCGCAGTCCGGATTCGCCGCGAGGTGCGACGCAACGTCGCACACCAGCGCGGGGTCGATCAACGGCTCGTCGCCCTGTACGTTGACGACGATCGTGTCGTCGCTCCAGCCGAAGGTCGTCGCGACTTCCGCGAGGCGGTCGGTGCCCGAGGGATGATCGGCGCGCGTCATCACCGCTTCGAAGCCGTGGTTGCGCGCGGCATCGAGCACGGCCTGCGCGTCGGAGGCGATCAGCACCTGGCTTGCGCCCGACGCCTGCGCGCGCTCGGCCACGCGCACCACCATGGGCTTGCCGCCGATGTCGGCGAGCGGCTTGTTGGGCAGACGCGTCGACGCGAGGCGCGCCGGGACGACAGCAATGAACGGATGGGCGGGAGCGGTCATCGGTGCAACGGGCGGTGAAAGAAGGACGGTGAGGGATGCGTGCGCCGCACGCTGTGCGAAGACGTTTGCATCGGGCGATGCCTGCGCGGCGGGCGACGTGTCAGCGCGCAATCAACCTGCCTGCGGACAGCTGCCGCGCGCTCATTCCGATTTCAGCAGGTCGAAAGCGCACCGCCCAGCATCACGATGACAAAACCCAACGGCACAAAGCCCAACGCAACGTCAGCGCGTCAGGCGCCGGGACCCGCGGGATCGACGGGCGTGCCTTCAACCGTCTGACGTGCTTCGTCGACGAGCATGACGGGGATGCCGTCGCGAATCGGGTAGGCGAGCTTGTCCGCGTGGCAGATAAGCTCCTGTGCGGCGCGGTCGTAGCTGAGCGGGCCCTTGCAGATCGGGCAGACGAGGATTTCAAGCAGGCGGGCGTCCACGGAGTTTCTCCACAACCAGTGCGATGAGGCGGTGATCGAGCGCAGCCTGGACAGGTACCACCCAGATGCGCGCGTCGTGCCAGGCCGCCAATTTTACCGCATCCTTTTCGGTGATCAGGATCGCGTCGGCCTCCACATCCGCGAACGGATTCGTCGCGAACGCGTAGTGATCGGGCAGCGCGCGCGTCTCGGGCGAAAGCCCGGCCGCGCGCAGCGTCGCGAAGAAGCGCTCGGGCGCGCCGATGCCTGCCGCGGCGAGCACGCGCTGCCCGGCGAACTGCGCGAGTGGCCGGCGCAGGGCAGGGTTATCGAGATGCCACGCGTCGCCGGGCGCGAGGTCGAGGGCGAACGTGTTCGGCCAGGCCGGCAGCGAGCGCGCGTAGGGATCGTTGACGAGCGTTGCGTCGCGGTGCCGCGAAAGCGGTTCACGCAGCGGCCCGGCCGGCAGCAGAAAGCCGTTACCACCCAGGCGATGATCGAACACGACAAGTTCCACGTCGCGCGCGAGGCGATAGTGCTGGAGACCGTCGTCGCTCACGATCACGTCCACGTCGCGGTGCGCCGCGCACAGCGCCTGCGCGGCGGCCACGCGGTCCGGACAAACCCAGACCGGCGCACCGGTGCGCCGCGCGATGAGGAGCGGCTCGTCGCCGGCCACCTCCGGTGTGCTCGCGGAGGTGACGGCCGTCGGCCGTTCGATTCGCGCGCCATAACCGCGCGACACGATGCCCGGCGAGAAGCCCGCCGCGCGCAGCGCTTCCACGAGCGCGATCACGGTTGGTGTCTTGCCCGTGCCGCCCACGGTCACGTTGCCCACCACGACGACCGGCACCGGCGTGCGCACGCTTTTCAGCCAGCCCGCGGAAAAGGCCGCGCGACGCAGGGCCGCCACGGCGCCGAAGACACACGCGCACGGGGTCAACGCCCACGCGAACGGACCGCGGCGCTGCCATTCGCGGCTGACGCGGCTTTCAAGGCGCGAACGCAGGGCGTCGATCATCGGGGCAAGGCGATGCGGATGGCACGAGGTGCACGAAGCGAACGAGGTGCACGAGGGGCGAGGCAAAGCGCGCCGTCAGACGATTGCGGCTCGGAGAGGGCCGGCGCGCTGAGGTGAGACGTGAGGGGCTGGGCTGCTGGCATCGGCGAGATTTCTCCGGGCGGCTAGGGCGTGCAGTGATGCGGGCGAGGCGCGACGGCGTTCTGCATCCGGCCCCGCAAAGCCGGCACTCTAGCGCGCGAGGGCCTTGCGCGGCAAGTCGGGGACGGTTGCCAGCGCGGTGCTCAGGACCTCGCGAGGCGCTTCGAGCGCCTGTGGACAACTTTGTGGAGAACCAGCCATCGATCGCCCCGGAAAGCCCGTTCGAAAAGCCTTCCATCGGCGCCCTCCCACATGGAAGCACGCGCAAATCCTTGTAGATCAAGGGTTTGCGCCGAATTCATTGGCGTTGCAACGGTATTGGGCGGCACTCGCGCGCGCCCGCCTGGAATGTGGACACATTGCGCTTCGCATACAGCCCGCTGGACGCAGCAAGCCCGATCGGTCTATTGTCTGGGCGACCAGTCAAACGCAAACTGCTGCAAAACCGCTCATTCATCGCATGAACTCCGACAGCTTCGACCGTTCCTCCGATCGTTCATTCACCTCGTCGATTTCGGCGGGTGGCGAGGCCGTGGTGCCGGTTTCAGCGCTCAACCGCGCCATCGGCACGCTGCTCGAACGGTCGTTTCCTCTGGTGTGGGTGTCGGGCGAGGTGTCGAACTTCACGCGCGCCGCGAGCGGCCACTGGTACTTCTCGATCAAGGATGCGCAGGCGCAGATGCGCTGCGTCATGTTCCGTGGACGCGCCCAGTACGCCGAGTTCACGCCGCGCGAAGGCGATCGCATCGAAGTGCGCGCGCTCGTCACGATGTACGAGCCGCGCGGCGAATTGCAGCTCAACGTGGAAGCGGTACGCCGTACCGGCCAGGGGCGTCTCTACGAGGCCTTTCTGAAGCTGAAGGCAAAGCTCGAAGCCGAAGGGCTCTTCGATGCCGAACGCAAGCGGCCGCTGCCCGCGCATCCGCGTGCCATCGGCGTGGTGACGTCAATGCAGGCGGCCGCCTTGCGCGACGTGCTCACCACCTTGTGCCGGCGCGCGCCGCATGTGCCGGTGATCGTCTACCCCGCGCCGGTGCAGGGCGCAGGCGCCGCCGACAAGCTCGCCGCGATGGTGGACGCCGCGAACGCGCGCAACGAAGTGGATGTGCTGATCGTCTGCCGCGGAGGTGGCTCGATTGAAGATTTGTGGGCGTTCAACGAGGAGGTGCTGGCCCGCGCGATTGCGGGCAGCGCGCTGCCCGTGGTGAGCGGCGTGGGTCACGAAACCGACTTCACCATTGCCGATTTCGCTGCCGACGTGCGCGCGCCGACGCCCACCGGCGCGGCGGAACTCGTGAGTCCGCAGCGTGTGCTGCTGCTGCGCGATCTCGATCATCGGCATGCGATGCTCGCGCGCGGCTTCGGCCGCATGATGGAGCGACGGGCGCAACAGCTCGACTGGCTGGCGCGGCGGCTCGTGTCGCCCGCGGAGCGGCTTGAGCGGCAGCGCACGCATTTGCAGCAGCTGGCGGTGCGGCTCGCGTCGGCCGGCGCGCGTCCGGTGCGCGATGCGAAGTCGCGCTTTGCGCTCGTGCAGATGCGGTGGCAGCGTTGCCGTCCTGACCCCGCGCGGCACCGGCTGGCGCTCGATGCGCTGGCCCAGCGGCTTCACGGCGCCCTCGCGCGCCGGCACGAGCGCGCGTCGGCGCGCGTGGCCTCGCTTGCTGCGCGGCTCGAGGTGTTGAGCCCGCAGCGCACGCTGGAGCGCGGATACGCTGCGCTGCTCGACGTGCAAAGCGGCGAAGCACTGCGCTCGCCCGCTCAACTCAAGCCCGGCAAGCGGCTCACCGTACATCTCGCCCAGGGCGCGGCGGACATTGCGCTTGCCGACGTCCAGCCGCGTTTGACGGAAGGCTTTTGAATTGCCGGGGGCGAGCGAGGAAAGCGCAGGGCGTATGAGAAGTCGAGACGAGAAATCAACGCAAATAATCAACGCAAACGCCCGACGCAAACGCCCCACCCGAGAAACGCCCGTCAAACCATCGCGGCGCGCTTCTTGCGGCACCGTGCAAAGCGGATTGCTCACGCGACGATACCCGCTGCCGTCCCGCCATCCAGCGCTGTTGAATGACGTCCCGATGACAGTTCGCGTCGCGACAGCCTGACGCCGTGCGGCACGCACTTTTAACCTTGCCCTTGCTGGCGTAAAGGCAGCTTTTACGCCAGCCACGCCGTTTGTCAGCATGAAGTTCGACAAAAAGGCGCGTGGTTTGCGGGGTTATTCCAAGTCGCCTACAATCCAGTGCTCCACAGCGTCATCCGCAGACTCCCCCATAAACGACAGAAGGATCAGCACCATGGCACAACATACGCTCCCGCCGCTGCCGTACGCGAAGAACGCGCTCGCTCCGCACATGTCCGAAGAGACGCTCGAGTTCCACTACGGCAAGCATCACCAGGCCTACGTCACGAACCTGAACAACCTGATTCCGGGCACCGAATTCGAGAACCTGCCGCTGGAAGAAATCATCAAGAAGGCGTCGGGCGGTATCTTCAACAACGCCGCGCAAATCTGGAATCACACGTTCTTCTGGAACGGCCTTTCGCCGCAAGGCGGCGGTGCGCCGGCCGGCGCGCTGGGCGACGCAATCAACGCGAAGTGGGGTTCCTACGACGCGTTCAAGGAAGCCTTCTCGAAAGCAGCCGTCGCGAACTTCGGTTCGGGCTGGACGTGGCTCGTGAAGAAGGCCGACGGTTCGCTCGACATCGTTTCGACGAGCAACGCCGCCACGCCGCTCACCACGGACGCCAAGCCGCTCCTCACCATCGACGTGTGGGAGCACGCGTACTACATCGACTACCGCAATGCGCGTCCGAAGTTCGTGGAAGCGTTCTGGAACATCGTGAACTGGGACTTCGCCGCGAAGAATTTCGCATAAGGCGTTTGCCGTTCCGTTGCAGCGTTGCTGTAGCGTCGCAGAAAGCCCTCCGGTTCCGGAGGGCTTTGTCGTTTACGGCGTCCGGCGGTCTCAGCCGAGCCACGCTTCACACAGGCGAATCGCCTCTCGCCGGCCCAGTCGCGCCGATTGTGCCCATCGTGCCCATCGCGTCGCGCGAACTCAGCACATCGTCGATGAGACCATATGCTTTCGCTGCGCTCGCCGACATGAAGTTGTCGCGGTCGGTGTCTTTGCGGATCTGCTCGAGCGTCTGCCCCGTGCGTGCCGCCAGTACGCCGTCGAGCTGATCGCGCAGATACAGCACTTCCTTCGCCTGGATCTCCACGTCCGCGGCCGTGCCCTGACTGCCGCCCGACGGCTGGTGGATCATGATGCGTGCGTTCGGCAGCGCGTAGCGCTTGCCCGGATGCCCCGCGGCGAGCAGAAAGGTGCCCATGCTGGCGGCAAAGCCAGTGCAGAGCGTGGATACGTCGGGCTTGATGAACTGCATCGTGTCGTAGATGGCGAGGCCGTCGTAGACCGAACCGCCCGGCGAGTTGATGTAAAAGCAAATATCCTTGTCGGGGTTCTCGGACTCGAGAAAGAGCAGTTGCGCCACGATCAGGCTGGCCGACTGCTCGTTCACGGGCCCGACGAGGAACACGATGCGCTCGCGCAGCAGTCGCGAATAGATGTCGTAGGCGCGCTCGCCGCGGCCGGATTGCTCGATGACGGTGGGCACGAGTCCGAGCCCGGACGACGCAACGAAGGGATAACGCGTGTGCATGGATTCCTCGCCAAAACGGGACGTGAACGGGACGTGATCTGCCCTGTTGACGCCTCGCCGCCGCGCCGCGTGACAGAAAAATTTTTCGCGGGAAGGCGCCACACGGTGTCACACGCCGGGCACGCCGAACGTCATCGGAAAGAAGGGCAGCAAGAAGTCATCGAGGCGGCGCGCAGAAGCCCGCGCGATCATCGAGGAGCGAGACGAATGACGCAGTCTTCCAGCAACAACGGCATCACGGCCTTCGAGGCATTGCGCTCGCGGCTGGAGTCGCTCGCGTACCGCCTGCTGCGCAGCCGCGCGGAGGCCGAAGACGTGGTGCAGGACGCCTGGCTCAAGTGGCACGCCGCCGACGCTAACGCGTTGCGCGAGCCCGCCGCGTGGCTCGCAACCATCACGACGCGCCTCGCCATCGATCGCCTGCGGCGGCTGCGAAGAGAGCGGATGCCGCGCGCGCACGGCGCGCTGCCGCAGACGTGGCCGGGTGATGCGGGTGAGGCGGGCGATTCGGGCAATTCGGGCTACTCGGGCCACGCCGCGGATTGGGCGCCCTCCGCGGAAGACCTCGCGCTGCGGGCCGCCGAGATGTCGCATGGCCTGTTGTTGCTGCTCGAACGGCTCTCGCCCGTCGAGCGAGCAGCCTTCGTGCTGCACGAAGGCTTCGACTGCGACTATGCCGAGATCGCGCGCGTCGTCGGCAAGACGCCGGCGAACTGCCGGCAGATCGTGCACCGTGCCCGCGAGAGGCTACAGCGGCCCGGCATGCCGTCCGCACCCGACGATCCGGCGCGGCACAGGCAGGTGGTCGACCGTCTGCGCGAGGCGATTGCCTTGCAGGACCGGGCGGGTGTGATGGCGCTGGTGGGGGCGGGTACGGCGGCGGCATATGAGGCGGGTGTGCCCCGCGACAGCGCGCGGCTTGTGGAGCGCGACGAGGCGAGCGCGCTTGCCCCCACCTCACAGCGGTTCAGCGACGCCTCTATGCCGGCGCAAGCGCGTGATGGCGTGCTCCGCGCCGAGTCCATCACCACAATCGAAGGCGAACCGCGCGTGGCGCTGCTCGATGCCGAGGGCGAGATCGTCGCGCTTGTCGCCGTATCGGTTGGGCTGGAAGAAAGCGAGGGTGCGCCCGTCGCCCGCATGGCGATCGTCACGGACGCGGCCGTCTTGCGCGCCGCCAATCGGCTGTATGGCGCGCAAGCGATCAAACGTCTGCTTCAGCGGATATTCGAGCAGCCGGCGCGCAGCGGCGCCGTGCGTTGCAGTTTGGAGGAAGCGATCGTCGCGTGACGTGACGGCTATTCACGCAAGCCCACACATAAGCGCGTATCGAGCCGGGTATCAAGTGGGTATCAAGCGGGCATTAAAAAAGCGCCCATCACGCGCTGCGCCGCGCCGCCATGTCCCAGTTGATATCGACGCACAGCACCTGCATGCCGCGCGACGTGTGCGCCGCGATGGACGCCGTCACGCACAGATGCGCCTCGTTGATCGAGAGATATGGCGGCGTGAGATGCACGTGGCCGGGCGCGCGCACGGCCTCGATGAAATAAGGGCGACGCTCCCAGCTCGCGCCTTCGGAGTGCAGCAGCGGACTGAAGCGCTTGGCACGCTGCGACGTGCGGCCTGTGGGCAGCACGTTGTCGCCGATCTGCCGGCCCGAGCCGTCCAGCAGGAAGCAGCGCGCGGTCTCGCCGAGCTTGAGCAGCGGCGCCGTGGCTTCGGCCATCGAAACGCCGGCCGCCAACTGCTTCGCGGCGCCTTCCAGCGCACGCACGTAGGGCGCGAGGCGCGCCGTCTGGTCGCGTTCGCGGGCCGCCACGCGTTCGCGCAGCCGCGCCGAGAGCGCGTCCATGAGTTCCGCCGCAACCTGCGGCTTCACGGGCTCTACATCCGGCCCGGCGAAATACGCGCCCTGCACGAAATCGACGTTGCATTCCAGCGCGATCAGCGCGTCGCGCTCGGTGGCGAGCCCGCCCATCAGCACCAGCTGGCCGGACTCGTGGAGCATCGAAACGAGTCCGGGCAACACACGTTCGATGTGCGAATGGCGCGTGGCCTGCGCAAGGATGCCGCGGTCCAGCGTGACGATGTCGGGGCGCAGATGCCACACACGGTCGATGTTCGAATGCTTTGCGCCGAAGCCGTCCAGCGCGATCAGGAAGCCCGACTTGCGCAGGCCGTCGATGATCTCGGCAAAGCGCGTCGTCTCGCCGCCCGTTTGTTCCGAAAGCTCCAGCACCACGCGTTGCGGCGGCAGACCGAGCGCCTTCAGGCGCGCGAGCAGCGCGTCGCCGTAGCTCGTATCCATGAGCGCCGCAGGGTGCAGGTTCAGGAAGAGCCACTCGTCGTGGCTGTCGAAGGCGTTGAAGTTGCCCAGATGCAGCGACTCCGTGAGCCGCCCCAGTTCGAGCAGGTCGCCGCGCCGGGCTGCCTGCGTGAACACCTCGTGCGACGAAACCTGCTGCCCCTGTTCGTCATGCGCGCGCAGAGAGGCGTGATAACCGATGGCACGCCGGTGCGCCACCGAAAACACCGGCTGGAACACGCTGAACACGGTGTAACCGCCGTACAGCACGGTGCGCCGGGAGCCTTCGTCGCCGGCCACAGGGCGCGGCGGCTGAAAGCCGGGGGGATCGAGGTCGAGCATGCTCATCATGTCAGTGAGGCGGCGTGTGTGCGGGACTGCGCGAACCGCACGAGAGGAGGCTTCGAGTTTACAGGATAGGTCAGCAAGAAGCATGCACAGTTCGAAGACGCCGCCTTCTTGCCGCCTTTCTGACGTGGAGCAGGACCGGGCGGCGCGGTCTCGTGGCATCTGCACACGAACGGTGCGCGGGCTGCCCCGCAGCGGGTCGCAAGCGTGCAGCCGGCGCCCCGGCGGGCGCTCGGGCCGAGGCGAGAGTCAATCGAAAGAGGCACGCAGGAGTGCGATGAACCGGCTCAGGCCCGCTCGGAAGGATCGGTTTTCTTCGCCGTGCCGCGCACGTCCGGCGAGAGCTGCGCGAAGATCCACGACGACCCGGCCGTGATGATGCCCACGCACAGGAACGTGGCGTGGAAGGCCGGCAGCACGTGCGTGGCGGTGGCGCGCGGCAGGATGCCGGTGAACGTGGTGAGCATGGCGCCGGCCACGGTCACGCCGAGGCTCATCGAGAGCATCTGCACGAGCGAGAAGAGGCTGTTGCCGCTGCTCGCGCCGCCCGTGCCGAGGTCCTTGAGCGTGAGGGTGTTCATCGCGGTGAACTGCATGGAGTTCACGCAGCCGAAGAGCGCGAGCTGCACGAGGCGCAGCCACAGCGGCTCGTTCGGGCTGGAGAGTGAAAAGCTCGCCATCGCCAGTCCGACCAGCACGGTGTTGGTCACCAGCACGCGCCGATAGCCGTAACGCGTGATGAGTTGCGTGACGAGCCGCTTGGCCGACATGCCGGCCGCGGCGACGGGCAACATCATGAGGCCCGCTTCGAATGCGCTGTAGCCGAGACCCACCTGGAGCAGCAGCGGAATCAGATACGGCATCGCGCCGCTGCCGATGCGCGCGAACAGATTGCCGAGCAGCCCCACGCTGAAGGTGTGGATGCGAAAGAGGTCGAGCGGGAAGAGCGGCTGCGGGGCGCGTACCGCGTGCAGCCCGTAGGCGACGAAACAGGCAAGGCTCAGGATCAGCAGCACGAGCACCGTGGCGTGCTCGAGGCTCAGTTCGGCGCGACCGTCGAGCGCAACGGAGATCGCGATCATGCCTACCACGAGCAGCAGATAGCCGGCGAGATCGAAGCGCGGCGTATCGGGATTGCGGCTGTCGTGCATGAAGATGAAGGTCGCGATGCAGCCCACGATGCCTACCGGCACGTTGATCAGAAAGATCCAGTGCCACGAGGCGATCTTGACGAGCCAGCCGCCCAGCGTCGGGCCGATCAGCGGTCCGATCAGCCCGGGAACGGCGACGAACGAGAGCGCCGGCAGATAGCGCTCGGCAGGAAAGGTGCGCAGCACGGCGAGGCGCCCCACGGGCAGCAGCATCGCCCCGCCCACGCCTTGCACGATGCGCCACACGACGAGCTGCGTCAGCGAATGCGCGTTGGCACACAGCAGCGAGCCGAGCGTGAACACGAGAATCGCGCTGAAGAATACGCGCCGCGTGCCGAGTTTGTCCGCGAGCCATCCCGACACCGGAATCATCACTGCCATCGTGAGCGAATAGGCGATCACGACGGACTGCATTCTGAGCGGCAACTCGCCGAGGCTGTTCGCCATGGCGGGCAGCGCGGTGTTCACGATGGTGGAGTCGAGCGTCTGCATGAAGAAGCCCGTCGCGACGAGCCACAACATAACAGTGAGGGAACGGGCAGACGGCGTAGCGGACGGAGCAGCAGGAGCGGTGGTGGGGACGGGCATGGGCGTGCTGGAGGAGCGGGCCGCGGGCAGGTGGAAGGCAAGTACCGGACAAGTACAGGACTCGTACCGGGCAAATAAGGGGCAGCCGCCATTGTAGGGAAAACAGCGTGTGCCCGCAGTTTGCGCGCCTGCCGATGCAGCGGGCGCGCCCGGGTGGTCAGCCGCTCAGCCGCGCCGCCGCCTCGAAGAACGCACGTGCCCGCGGATCGTTCGTGAATGCGGCATTGATGCGGATCCACGGACTCGGCTGGCCGTCAGGACGGAAGTAACTGCCCGGCGTCACCGTTACGCCGAGCGGCTCGCCGCAGGCAACCAGTCGCGCCGAGTCTTCGATGTGCGGCACGCGTGCCCACAGGAACTTGCCGCCCTGCGGACGGGCGAACAGCTCCCAGCCGCTCGTCGTGAGCGTCTGCGTGGCGCTGCCGAGCGCATCGCGCATGCGGCGCCGCAGGCGTTCCAGATACTTGCGGTACGCGCCGCGTTCGAGCAGCGCCACGGCTACGGCTTCGGCAAAACGCGAGCCGCCGATGCTCGTGAGCACCTTGATGTCGGCGAGGTCTTTCACGATCTGCGGGCTCGCCACCACGTAGCCCACGCGCAGCGAAGACGACAGCGTCTTCGAAAGCCCACCCACGTAGACCACGTGTTCGAGTTGGTCGAGCGTGGCGAGGCGGTCGGTGGGATCGGTCTGGAAATCGCCGTAGATGTCGTCTTCCACGATGGTGAAGCGGTGCTCGCGCGCCAGCTGCAGCAGCCTGAACGCGACGGGTGGCGTCACGGTCGTGCCGGTCGGATTGTGGAACACGGAGTTGATGAAGAACGCGCGTGGCCGGTGCTCGATCAGCATGGCTTCGAGCATGTCGAGATCCGGCCCGTTGGCCGTGCGCGCAATGCCCACCAGCTTCACGCCGTGCAGCTTGAGCAGGCCGTAGAGGTTGTAGTAGCCCGGGTCTTCGACGAACACTGTGTCGCCGCCCTTGAGCATGTAGCGCATCAGCAGGTCGAGCGCCTCGCTTGCGCCTTCGGTGATGAGGATCTGCGACGGATCGACGGCAATGCCGAGCGGCGCGAGGCGCGTCTGCAGATGCTCGCGCAGCTTCACGTTGCCGAGCGGCGTGGCGTAATCGACGAGGCTCGAACCGTCGGTGCGCGATACGAGGCGGATAGCCTGGCCGAGGCTCTCCATGTCGCGCCAGGCCTGCGGAATGGAGCCGCTGTCGAGTTCCAGCGTCTCGTCCGGCCGGTTCAGGTGCCGCAGGATGTGAATGGATTCCTCTTCGGCGCGTCGCGGGTCCGAGAGCCCCATGCCGCTCATGCCGAACGTGCCGGGCAGTCCGCGCTCGGACACGTAGAAGCCCGAGCCGTGACGCGAATCGACGTAGCCGAGCGACACGAGCCGGTCGTATGCCTCAATCACGGGAAAGCGGCTGATGCCGTAGTCGGCGGCAAGCTGGCGGATGGACGGCAACTTCGCGCCCGGGTGCGCCGCGCGCGAACGAATCCAGTCCTGCACGCCGGTGACGATCTGTTCGGTGAGCGGCACGCCGCTCGCGCGGTCGAGTTGTAGCTTCATGAGGACTCACTGTCAGGTTTTTCGACTGTACAGTTCAGACCGAACTGTACGGAACTGTGCATGGGCGCAGCAGCGTCGCCTCGCAATAATGCTCGAACCGTCAATGCCCTTCAAGGAGCACTGCAATGCGCGAAATCCGTACATTCGAACTCGAACACGGCGAGCCCGCGGCCGCCCTGCACGCCGCGCAGCCGCTCGTCCTGGAAGTGCGGGCCGGACAGATCTGGTTGACGGTGGAGGGCGACGCCGGCGATTACTGGCTCGCGGCCGGCGAGTCGTTTGCGCTGCCGCGCGGCGCCCGTACGTGGGTCAGTTCGGGGCATGCCGGCGCGCGTTTTGCGCTCGCATTCGGTGTGCAAACGACGCGAGGCGGCGCGGCCGAGGCGCCAGGTGTTGCGCTCGGACGCGTGCTGCGGAATTGGGCGCCGAAGTGGAGCCTGGCTCGCTTTGCTGCGCGCTTTGCCTCGCGTTTTGCCTCGCGCCTCGCGTGACCGGCGGCGCCCCGCAACTCAACGTCATTCACCCGCGACGGTTTCGTATTCCCCCACATACCGTGCGCGCGGACGGATGAGCCGGCCGTCCGCCGCCTGCTCCATCGCATGCGCGATCCAGCCCACCGTGCGCCCCACGGCGAACAGCGTGAACGCGGCGCCGTGCGGCAACCCCAACACGCGCTCGATAGCGGCAAGCGCGAAATCCACCGTAGGAAAGGCGCCTGTCGTCTCGTGGACGGCGCGCGCCAGTGCGTCCACCTCGCGCATCGATGAGCGCGCGGGCGCGCGTTCGGTCAGCAGTTCGAGCAGCAGCCGCGCACGCGGATCGCCGTCCGGATAGAGCGGGTGCCCGAAGCCCGGCAGGACCGCGGCGGGGCGCTCGGGCGCAGCCGTCGCGCTGCCGTGCTCATGTGCGGCGAGCCGGGTGGCGAGATAGCGGTTCAGGTCGCCGGCGCGCGCGGCTTCGTCGAAGAGGGCGGCGACGCGCGCTGTCTCGCCGCCGTGACGCGGCCCGGCCAGCGCCGCGAGCCCGCCCGCCACGGCGCCGAACAGATGCGTGCCCGTGGACGTAATGCATCGCACGGTGAACGTGGACGCGTTGAGTTCGTGATCGGCGCAGAGCACGAGCGCTGCGCGCAGCAGATCGGCTTGCTGGCGATTGCGCACGCCCCAGGCCGCGGCAAGCTGGCGATGCAGCGGATCGGCCGACGGCGCCGCCGAGATCATCGCCGCCGCCACGAAGCGCAGCACGAGCGCTGCTGTATCGAGCTGCGCGTCGCGGCCGAGTGCCCAGACGCGCGGCATCTGCGCGGCTGCAGCCGGCAACAGCACGAGCGCGCGATCGAGCGGCGTGCTGTCGGCCCATAGCTTGAGCCAGGCGGCCCATTGCGCCGCGGCGAGCGGTGCAGCGGGCGCTTCTGTGATGCGGCGCGGCGTGCACTCCCACAGCAGCGCGGCGACGTCTTCAAGCGTCGCGGTGCGCGCGAGCGCGGTGGCGTCGCGGCCGCGATAGAAGAGCCGGCCGTCGGCGATCAGCGAGATCGACGATTCGAGCACCGGCACGCCCCAGTCCAGCACCTTCTGCGCGACCTTGCCGGCGCGCTTGCCGTCGGCCTTGCGCCGCGCGAGACGGCGCACGTCGGTTGCGGCGTAGCGGCGCCGTTTGCTAGCCGGGTCGGGCGCGGATTGCAGCATGCCGCGGCTCACGTAGGCGTAGAGCGTGGCAAGGCTCACGCCGAGCGCGTCGGCGGCTTCGGATGCGGTCATATAGCTGGACATGGCGGCCTGGGCGGAAAAACCGGAGAAATCGATATATGTTGATTATCTTAATCAAGATTGATCGGTGTGGCCGGGAAATCTAGACTCGTTTCACTTCGGTTGTTTCGCCTCACCTGTTTGTTCTCGCTGTTTCGACCCACTCACACCGCCGGACCTGCCCGGCTGCCGATCATGACGCCTCGTCTCGCTCTGGAACATCTGTGGTCTCTTGCCGAATGCGATCCTGCTGCGCTCGATTCGATCCATCTGGACGGCAACGACCCGGGCTTGCCTTCGGTTTATCGCGTGGGCACGCTGGCCGCCTCCACGATCGGTGCCGCGGGGCTTGCCGCAGCGGAATGCTTCCGGCTGCGCACAGGTTGCCGCCAACGCGTGGAGGTGGATGTGCGACGCGCGCTCGTCGCATTTCGCAGCGAGCGCTATCTGCGCGTGAACGATGAGTTGCCACGCGAGCTGCGTCACCCTGTGACCGGCTTTTACGCCACGCGCGATGGCCGCTGGATTCAGCTGCACACGAACTTCCCGCACCATCTGCACGGTGTGCTCTCGGTTCTGGGCTGCGAAAACAGCCACGAGGCGGTGGCCGAAGCGATTCGCGGCTGGGATGGCGCCGCGCTCGATACCGCGCTCGCGGACGCCGGCCTCTGCGCGGCGCTGGTTCGCTCGCCGCGCGAATGGGCCGCGCTGCCGCAGGCGAGAGCCATCGCGGACCTGCCGCTCATCGAGATCGAACGCATTGGCGATGCGCCGCCGCAGCCGCCGGGCCGCGGTGGCGCCGACCGGCCGCTTGCAGGCGTACGTGTGCTGGACCTGTCGCGGATCATTGCCGGACCGGTGGCGGGCCGGGCGCTCGCGCATCACGGAGCGGACGTGCTGCTCGTCAACGGTCCGCATCTGCCGAACATCGAACCACTCGTGATCGACAACGGTCGCGGCAAGCGCTCGGCCACGCTCGATCTGCGCGAAGCGGCGGCGCGCGATACGTTGCGCGCACTCGCTTCGGAGGCCGACGTGTTTCTCCAGGCCTATCGCCCCGGCGCGCTCACGGCGCGGGGTTTCGGGCCGCAGGCGCTCGCGCAGCAGCGGCCCGGCATCGTGTACGTGTCGATCTGCGCTTACGGACACACCGGGCCGTGGGCCAACCGGCGCGGCTTCGACAGCCTCGTGCAATCGGCGAGCGGGATCGTGTGGACGGAAAGCGGCGCGGTGAGTTCGCATTGTGCGGGAGGCAACCAGCCGTTCGACGCGCCCCGGCATCTGCCGTGTCAGGCTTTGGATCACGGCACCGGCTATCTTGCGGCGTTCGGCGCGATGGCCGCGCTCGCGCGGCGCGCGAAGGAGGGCGGCAGCTGGCACGTGCGCGTTTCGCTTGCGCAGACGGGGCGCTGGCTACAGTCGCTGGGGCAGATTGAAGGCGGTTGGCGAACGCCCGACGTGACGTTCAGCGACGTGGCCGACTGTCTCGAAATGACGGACTCGCCGTTCGGGCGTGTGTGCGCGGCGGCGCCTGCGGAGCGGTTGTCGGAGACGCCGCCGTTCTATGCCCGCCCGCCTGTGCCTATCGGGACAGACGAACCGCGCTGGAGCTGATTCACGCTCGAGTGCGACGCCGGCTTGCGAGGCTACTTGCGCAGCTCCGCGACGAAATCGTAATAGTCGTTGCGGCAATACGTGTCGGTGAGTTCGATGGCGCGCTGATCCGCCGTGTAGCCCACGCGCGTGATGAGCAGCAGCGCTTCGTTCGGCGCAATGCTCATTTGCCGCGCAATCTCTTCGCTCGCGTTGACCGCGCGGAAATGCTGAAGCGCGCGCACGATCGCAAGCCCACGTTGTTCCAGGAAGCTGTACAGCGAATCGCCGATCGCCTGCGGATCGGGAATCAGGGCGGCGGGAAAGGTGGAGTTCTCGACGGCCATCACGATGCCGTCCGCGAGGCGCAGCCGTTTGAGGCGCGTGACGGCAGCCGCCGGCGAGAGCCCCAACTGGATCACTTCTTCGCGGCTTGCGGGCTGAATCTCGCGTGAGAGCCACTTCGAGCTGGGCGTGAAGCCGCGGCGCCGCAGCATCTCGCTGAAACTCGTGAGCCGCGAGAGCGGATCTTCGTAGCGCGGCGTGATGAAGCTGCCCGCGCCTTGCGTGCGGCGAATCAAGCCCTGTTCGACCAGCAGCGCAATCGCCTTGCGCGCCGTGATGCGCGACACGCCGAGCGCTTCCGAGAGCACGCGTTCCGAGGGCAGCGCCTCGCCGGCGTTCCAGCGATTCTCGTGAATCGCGTGGCCCAGTTTGCGGGCGAGCTGCAGATAGAGCGGCGTGTCGTTGTCCGGGTCCGGGCGCAGGTCGTGCCAGCGGTCTTCCGAGGGAGCGTTCATAAGGGAGCGGGCGTGAAAGGCGATTGTCGATTTTAAGTCATCGCGTGCGGCCGTTATAGCGAGGTTTCGTGAGGTGGGCGGTGACGCGGCTCGCAAAGGGCTAAACTGGCCCGCTCCGGTTCGCGCCTCGCGTGATGTGCACGCCGCGAGGGTGGTCCTGAAGGAACATGAGGCCCACGCGAAGCAACCGAAGTCGAAGCCTTTGAGGAGCGTTCATGGTCACCGAGATTGCAAGTGTCGCGCTGCCCGACGGCGAGCGCATTCCGAAGCTGGGGCAGGGCACGTGGGAGATGGGCGAGCGGCCGGCGCGCCGCGCCGACGAGATCGCGGCGCTGCGCGAAGGCATCGCGCTCGGCATGACGTTGATCGATACCGCGGAGATGTACGGCGAGGGCGCGACCGAAACGCTGCTCGCCGAGGCGCTGAACGGGCTGCGCGACGAGGTGTTCCTGGTGAGCAAGGTGTATCCGCACAACGCGAGCCGGCGCGGCGTGCAAGCAGCCTGCGAGGCGAGCCTCAAGCGCCTGAAGACCGATCGCATCGATCTCTATCTGCTGCACTGGCGCGGCACGGTGCCGCTCGAAGAGACCGTGGCGGGCTTCGAGGCGCTGCGCGAGGCGGGCAAGATTCGCCACTGGGGCGTGAGCAACTTCGACACCGACGATATGGAAGAGCTTTTCTCCGTTCCCGGTGGCGACGCGTGTGCGACCAACCAGATTCTCTACAACGTTGCGCGCCGCGGTCCGGAGTTCGATTTGCTGCCGTGGCTTGCCGAACGGCGCTTGCCCGCGATGGCCTACAGCCCCGTGGACCACGCACGCTTGCCGAAGCGCTCGGCGCTCGACGACATCGCGCACGCGCGCGGCGTGTCCGTGTTTCAGGTCGCGCTCGCGTGGGTGCTGCGGCAACATGGCGTGTTCGCCATTCCGAAGGCAGCGCGCTTGGAGCACGTGCGGGACAATCGCCGCGCGCTGGACTTGAACCTCACGGCCGAAGAATGTGCTGCGCTGGACGTGTACTTCAGGCCGCCGCGCGGCAAGCGGTCGCTGGAAATGCTGTAACGGCGGGGAAGGGAACGAAGGAGAGACGGATGCGGCGGCCTTGCGTTTCAGTGATGCGCGAGGCCGCCGCTCTATGTTGCGATTGAATGCGTCACGCGAGACTCGCGTTGCGGCGAGACACGCCGATTCTTACTCGCACGCGTGGTGCATGTGCACCGAGCCCAGCACCGCGACTTCGGCGGGCGTGCGCTTGAGGGCGTCGGCATCGACCTGGCGCGTGTCGGCGACGAACTCGTCCACGATGGCGGGCACCGGCGTGTTACGCAGGCAGAGCGATACGCGTTGCGTCTCGCCGGTGGGCAACGTTCCGCGTTGGCCGAGGAACAGCACGCCGTACTGATAGCCGTGAATGATGCCGCGAATGGCGCTCACACACTGGCCGCGCGAGACGTTGTCCGACGAAGGCTGTTGACACAGCTGAGAGAGCCAGTAAGCCGAGAATGACGGGTCCACCGGGGGAGGCGCCGTGGACGCCTGGGTCTGCGCGCTGGCTGCCGACGCGAGGCCAAACGCGAATGCCGCTGCGAGCGTGAGGCGCGCGGCGCCGTGCGGGAAGTATTGCTTCATGTTGTTGTCCTCCTGCCAGTTTGTCGAAAGGGCTTCGAATGCACTGTAGGAGACTGCGCCGCGCGATTGGTTCCCTGTTTGGCTGACCGCTTGCGATCGATGCGGGGCTTTCGCGCGGTTTGTTGGTCGCCGTCAAATGCCGGGCCATGCGCTTCATGTGCGTCAACTGACTCGCTCGGTACGCGACATCCGCAGAAGGGCAAACGGACCGCAGTGCGGTCCGGGCCGCGGCGGTGACGCGCCGACCGGGGGATCGGAGCGCCACCGCCGTCACCACAGAAAGGCGTGACTGGGATGTCATGCCGTTTCGGGGCAGTGTGCGGTGCGGGGGCACCGCCGCGCGGGTCTAACGTCCGCTACCACCGCCACCGTGACCGCCGCCGGGACCGCCGCCATAGCCCCCGCCGAAGCCGCCACCTTTTCCGAAGCCGCCGCCGGGTCCTCCACCCAACCCCCCGCCGAAGCCTCCACCGAAACCGCCGCCCGAACTGCCGCAGCCACAACCTCCACCACCACCGAAACCACCGCCACCGAATCCGCCGCCGGGACCGCCGTGGCCACCACCGCCACCACCGCCACCACCGCCACCACCGCCACCACCGCCACCACCGCCACCACCGCCACCACCGCCACCACCGCCACCACCGCCACCACCGCCACCACCGCCACCACCGCCACCACCGCCACCACCGCCACCACCGCCACCACCACCACCGCCACCGCCACCGCCACCACCGCCACCACCGCCACCACCGCCACCACCGCCACCACCGCCACCACCGCCACCACCGCCACCACCGCCACCACCGCCACCACCGCCACCGCCACCGCCACCATTACTCCCGCTCCCTGAAGCTTTCCCGCCTGCCGCTGCCGCTGCGCTGCCAAGCCCGCCAGACGACCCGCTGGCACTCGACCCCGCCGCGGAGCCGCCCACGCCGCCGCTCGCGCCACCTGCTCCACCTGCGCCTCGCCCGCCGTTCGCGCTGTGTGCGCTGCTGGGGTTGCAGGCCGCCGTGCTACCCGCGCCGCTCACGTTGCGATCGCATTCGCGCGGCAGGAACACCGTGGCCGCGTCTTCGGCGGCGGTAATGGCGTCCGCGGATGCCTCGGCGTTGGTCGTCGCGCCCATTCCCGCGGCCGTGTCCTGCGCGAGGAAGATTGCGGCGGCCGTGACGCTCGCAGGAAGTGGGACGTGCGCGCTCACGGCCCACTTCGCTGCGTCCGCGTCATCGCGTGCGCCTGCCGCGCAGGCCGGCGCTGCAACGAGCAGACCGACCATCGAGGCAACCGCCACCGCGACCTGCCACGTCAACGTATGGCAGTCCTGATCAACTGCTTTGTTATTCATCGCTTATCTCCCTGGAGTCCCGACGCCTCGTCACCGGAACTCTTCACTGCCTCATGCAGGGCGTGCCCGTTATCTCCAGGTTTTGCCGACCCCGTGTCGTGCCGCGCGCAGCGCTCCGCCGCCGCGCGGCTCGACCTGCATGAGACCCGCTTCTTGTGGTTCATCCGTCGCGTGCGAAGGGCATTCGCCAGTCTCTGCCACGATGCGACTCACGGGCCGGATGTGCCTCGTGTTTAGCGATAAATGTGCCACCGGCCGCGAAGGCACGTCGCAGATGGGGGCCGCCGCGGCAGCGGCTCAGCGCCGCACGTGAATTGCGGAAAAACGTTTCGGCGGTGAAACGCGAAGCGCGCTGTTTTATCGCTCGCGCGTAACGTTTTGAAGCGCGCGCAGTTCGGCGACAGGGATGTGGCAGCGAATGCGATGACCGTCGCCGGCATCGGTGAACGGCGGGTCTTCCTGCTCGCAGAGGGCGCCGATCTTGCGCGGGCAGCGCGTGTGGAACACGCAGCCCGACGGCGGCGAGGCAGCGCTGGGCGGGTCGCCCGAGAGGCGGATGCGCTTGCCCTGGGAGAGACCGTCGAGTGCGGGCACCGACGAGATCAGCGCTTCTGTGTAGGGATGATGCGGCCCGTCGAACACGGCCGCGGCAGGACCGACTTCGAGCAGGCGGCCCACGTAGAGCACCGCGATGCGATCGGAGAGATAGCGCACCACGTGCAGGTCGTGAGAGATGAAGACGTAGCTCACGCCGTGCTCGCGTTGAAGGTCGGCGAGCAGGTTGAGAATGGCGGCCTGCACGGAGACGTCGAGCGCGGAGGTGGGTTCGTCGCAGACCACGATGCGCGGATTGCCCGCGAACGCTTGCGCAATAGCGACACGCTGCTTGAGCCCACCCGAAAGCTGCCGCGTGCGGGCGTCGAGATAGCGATCGGGCAAGCGCACCGCCTCGATGAGTGCATTGAGCCGCGCCTCGCGCGCGGGACCGTGCAGCGAGCCGAGCCGCGACAGCGCGCGGCCGATCAGCCGCTTCACCGGATGCGCCCGGTTCAGTGCCGAATCGGGGTTCTGAAACACGATCTGCAGCGATTTCACCTGGTCGTCGTTGCGTGCGGTGACGCGCGGCGGCAGCGGCGCGCCGTCGAGTTCGATGACGCTGCCTTCGTCGGGCGCGATGAGGCCGAGCAGCAGCTTCGCGAGCGTCGTCTTGCCGCTGCCCGACTCGCCGACGAGCCCCAGCGTTTCGCCGGCCGCGAGATCGAGCGAGACCGCGTCCACCGCGCGCACCGTCGTGCTGCCCACGTGGAACGTCTTCGAGATGCGCTCGGCGCGCAGGATCAGCGTGTCGTCGCGTGGGCGCTCGAGCGTGCCGTCGCCGTTTGCGTTCGCCGCCGTGCCGCTTGTGTCATTCGTGCCACGCGTGCCGTCTGCTCCGTTTGCGTCCGTCACGCGCGTGGCCGCACGAGGCAGCTCGATGGCCCGCTCGTGATAGTGGCAGCGCGCCATCTGCTCGCCGTGCGGCGCGTTCACGCGCCAGGGCGGTGGAGCTTCGCGGCGGCAGCGCTCGTCGGCGAGGCGGCAGCGGTCCGCATAGATGCAGCCGGGCGGCGCTTCGCCTGGCGAAGGCAGTTGTCCCGCAATGGTATCGAGCCGGTCGTGGTCCTTGCTGCGGCCGGAAGCGGGCAGGCAACGCAGCAGACCCACCGTGTACGGATGCCGCGGTCGTGTGAACACGTCGCGTGTGGCGCCTTCCTCGACGAGCCGGCCCGCGTAGAGCACGCCCACGCGTTCGCACATCTGGCCGATCACCGCAAGGTTGTGGCTGATGAAGAGCACCGCCATGCCGAGTTCCGCGCGCAATTGCGCGATGAGGTCGAGCACTTCGGCTTCCACGGTGGCGTCGAGCCCGGTGGTCGGCTCGTCGAGAATCAGCAGGGCGGGGTTCGACGCCAGCGCCATCGCGATCACGATGCGTTGCTGCATGCCGCCCGAGAGTTGGTGTGGAAAGCTCTCCATCACGCGCTCGGGCTCCGCAATGCGCACGCGGCGTAGCAGGTCCGGCGTGCGCGCGAGCGCATCGGCACGCGAGGCGCCCGCGGCCTCGAACGCTTCGGCCACCTGGCGCGCGACCGTGAGCGACGGGTTCAGCGCGCGTGCCGGGTCCTGATACACCATCGAGATCGCATTGGCGCGCATGACGCGCAGCCGGTCGGCATCGAGCGCGTGCACGTCTTCACCGCCAATCGAGATGCGTCCCGCCTTCACCTTGCCGTTGCGCGGCAGATACCGCAGCGTTGCCATTGCGACGGTGGATTTGCCGCAGCCCGACTCGCCCACGAGCCCATAGGCTTCGCCGCGACGTACGCGCAGCGAGACGTCGTGCAGCACTTCGCGATCGCGTCCGCGAATACGGTAGGTGACGGTCAGGCCAACAATGGCGAGCGCGTCGGCGCGATCGTTTTTCGCGGCGCCGAAGGTGGGGAACGGCGCGGGCGGCGGCGTGGACGGCGAGGCTTGCGCATCGTTCTGCAAGCTACCGCGCGAGCCAGTCGGCGTGCCACTCGTCGGGCCATTCATCGGTCGAGCACTCCCTGCACGCCGTCCGCCATGAGGTTCACGCCGACGACGAGCGAGGCGATGGCGAGCGCGTCGAATACGACGGTCCACCAGGCACCGCCCGCCATCAACGTGTACGACTCGGAGAGTGCGAGGCCCCAGTCGGCTGACGGAGGCTGGATGCCGAAGCCGAGGAACGACAGCGTGGCGACGGCGAAGATCGCGTAGCCGAGCCGCACCGTGGCCTCGACGACGATGGGCGGCAGCACGTTCGGCAGAATCTCCACGAACATGATGTAGGGCGCGCGCTCGCCGCGCAGCTGCGCCGCGGCCACGTAGTCGAGGTGGCGTTCCGCGAACACGGCGGCGCGCACCGTGCGAGCCGTGATGGGCGTGAAGGTGATGCCAATCACGAGGATCACGGTGAAGTTCGACGCGCCCACCGCCGCGAGCGCGAGCAGCGCGACGATGACGAGCGGCAGCGCGAGCACGGCGTCGATCACGCGGCCAATCACGTTGTCGACCCAGCCGTCGAAGTAGCCCACCACGAGGCCGAGCGCGGTGCCCGCGAGCGTGCCCGCCAGCGTGGCGAGCGGCGCGATCGTGAGGATGTCGCGGGCTCCCACGATCACGCGCGAGAACACGTCGCGACCCAACTGGTCGGTGCCGAACCAGTGAACGCCGTCCGGTGCAGTGAGCGAGTTGAGCGGGTCTGACGCATAGGGATCGTGCGGCGCGAACCACGGTCCCGCCACGGCGCAGACGATCCACCACAGCACGATAGCGAGCCCCACCACGAACGACGGTGAACGCAGCAGCACGCGCAGACGCTCGAAACGCGGTTCGGCCGCGGCGCGCGTTGTGGAAGACGAAGACGGCGTGAGTGTGCTCACTGCGCGCTCCTCACGCGCAGGCGCGGATTGAGCAGCACGTTGAGCGCGTCGGCCACGAGGTTGGCCACTGTGTAGACCACGCCGATGGTGAGCACGCCGGCTTCAAGCATCGGAAAGTCTTTCGCCTTCGCGGCGTTGTAGATGAGCGAGCCGATGCCCTGGTAGTGGAACAGCGTTTCCACCACGACGAGGCCGCCGATCATGTAGCCGAGCTGCGTGGCGGCCACGGTGATGGTGGGCAGGAGCGCGTTGCGCAGCACGTGTCGCCAGATCACCACGCGCTGCGGCAGACCTTTGAGCACGGCGGTGCGCGTGTAGTCGGCGTCGAGCGCTTCCACCGTGCCCACGCGCGCCATGCGTGCGATGTAGCCGAAGAACACGAAGACGAGCGGCAGCACGGGCAGCACGAGGTGCCGCAACTGTTCGAGCACGCCGGCATCGGGCGGCCATGAGGCTTCGATGGGCAGCCACCGCAGCCACACGCCGAAGATCAGGATCAGCGCGATCGACGAAACGAACTCGGGCACCACCGTGGCCGACAGCCCCGTAATGCTGATGACGCGGTCGAGCCAGCGCCCGGCGTGCATCGCGGCCCAGACGCCGCCTGCAATGCCGAGCGGCACGACCACGACGAAGGCGAGCAGCCCGAGCTTCGCCGAATGCGCGAGCGCGTCGCCGATGAAAGGCCCCACCGGTTCACGGTAGGCATACGAGAGGCCCATGTCGCCACGCACGAAATGCGTGATCCACTCGACGTACTGCGTGACGAGCGGGCGGTCCACGCCGAGTTGATGATCGAGTGCGGCCACCGCGCGTGCATCGGCGAGCGGGCCCAGAATCGCGCGTCCGATGTCGCCCGGCAGCAACTGGCCGCCCGCGAATACGATCACGGAGAGCAGCCACAACGTGATGGCCGACAGCACGAGGCGCGTCGTCAGAAAACGCGCGATGCGCGCGGCGTTGCCGCTGGCTGCGCGCCGGGCGCGAGGAGTAGGAGAGAAGACCGAGGTCGACATCGAAGTTCTCGAGGCACGTTCATGCGGGCTGCGGCTCACCGCGCACAACCCGCCGCGGGCGTGTCTTCGCGACGGCGGTGGGCTGTGCGCGCCTCATGCGCTGTACGTCCGGCGCTTCAGGCGGCCAGCACCGCGCGGTCGAAATACAGTTGCGCGATGGCCGTGAAATGCACGCCGTTCAATGCAGCGCGGCGTGCGATCAGCTGATCGTAGAAGTACGGAATGATCACGGGCGTTTCGTCGAGCAGCAGCGTCTGGATTTGCCCGGCGATCTTCTTCTGCGAGGCGACATCCAGCGCGGCGACGAACTGCGCCACCAACTGGTCGTACTGCGGGTTCTTGAAGTGCGCAGCATTCCACGTGCCACCGCTCGTGAGCGGCGCGTTGAGGAACACGTTGGGCACGCCGCGATGGCCGTAGTCGGTGATGCCGAGCGGCGAGTCGAGCCAGTCCGATTTACCGAAGGTGCCTGCGCCGTAATACTGATTCTGGCTCTCCACCTTCAGCGCGAGCTGCACGCCGATCGCTTTCGCCGCGTTCTGCACGACCACGGCGAGGTCGGGAAGCTCCATGAACTTTTCGGTGGTCAGCGGCGCCTCGAAGCCGTGTCCCGCGCCCGCCTGCGCGAGCAGCGCCTTCGCCTTCGCAACGTCGAGCCTGCGCTGCGGCACGGAGGTATTCGACGAGGGAAACACCGGCGCGAACGGACTGTCGTTGCCCACCACGGCGCGGCCGCGGAAGAGTCCGCGCACCATCACCTCGCGGTCGATGGAGAGCGCCAGCGCCTGGCGCACGCGCTTGTCCTTGAACTGCGGGCTGTCGGTGCGCATGTGGATCTGGCGATGGGCGCTGGAGCGCACGCCGTCCACCTTGAATTCCGGGTTGTTGAGAATGCCCGTGCCGCCCTGCACGGTGAACGTGCCCATTACGTCGGCCTGGCGGCCCTGCAGCGCGAGAATCTGCGACTGCTGGTCTGCATAGAACGAGAACTGCACGCGCTGCGGCAATGCCTTGTCGCCCCAATAGTCGGGATTGCGTACGAACGAGGCGCCCACTTTCGGCTGGTATTTTTCGAGCTTGAACGGCCCGGTGCCGATGAAGGTCTTCTCGTAGTTGCCCGTATAGCTCGCGGGCAGGATCACGGCGTTGTAGTTGTCCGAAGAAACGTAGTACGGGAAGTTGCCGTTCGGCGCGTCGAGATGGAAGGCGACCGTGTGGTCGTCCACGGCTTTCGCGCCGCCCTTCGAAAGCACACCCTTCAGCACCGAGAGCGCCGCCGATCCGGCTGCGGGATCGGCGAGGCGGTCGAAGGTGGCGACTACGTCTTTCGCGGTGAACGGTGCGCCGTCGTGGAACTTCACGTTCTGGCGCAGCTTGAAGGTCCACACGTCGCCTTTCGCGTTCGGCTGCCACGAGAGCGCGAGCGCGGGTTGCAGCGTGCTGTGCTCGTCGTCGTTGACGAGGAATTCGCCGGTCTGGTTCAGCAGGCACAGGCCGCCTGCGTCCGTGACGGTGAGCGGGTCCACGGCGCCTGCGGGCATCAGATGGGCCACGCGAATCGTCTGATTGCTTGCGGTGCCCTGGGCGCGTGCGCGCGGTGTGGCGAGCAGACCGCCGCCCACGAAGGCGAGGCCGATCACGCTGGCGTGCCTCAGCAATTCGCGCCGGCTGAGCCGGCCGGCGAGGAATTCGTCGATTGCGTGGTTGCCGAAGCTGTCGGCGTGGCGCCGGAGCAGTTCGAGGGCGACGCTGGGATCCGCGGGAGTCTTCATCGATAAGGGTTCCGTTCTGTTCCGTGTTTTGCCGGAGTGCGTGCGCGGATGGCGCAGGGTGCCTGCCACACGTCTTGCGCCGGGTGCGGCGCAGCCTGTGTCAGGAAACGACAGCAGAAGAGCGGTATTGCGATGACGAATGCGGGTTCAGTGTAAGCGATTGGCCCGCGATGCGGAACGGGCCGCGTCGCGCTGGAAAAACCGATGCCGCAGCGGCGCTCAGTGCTCGTGCGGATGCTTGTGGATCGGATCGACCCAATAGACGGCTTCGGGTTGCTCGACCGCGTCGATGTCGAGGTTCACCACGACCGTCTCGTTGTCGCTGCGCACGAGCACGCATTCGAGCGGCTCGTCGGTGCTCGCGTTGATCTCCTGGTGCGGCACGAACGGCGGCACGAAGATGAAGTCGCCGGGACCGGCTTCAGCCGTGAATTCGAGATGTTCGCCCCAACGCATGCGAGCGCGCCCGCGGACCACGTAGATCACGCTTTCGAGCGGACCGTGGTGGTGCGCTCCGGTCTTCGCGTCGGGATGAATTCTTACCGTGCCGGCCCAGATCTTCTGCGCGCCCACGCGGGCGGCGTTGATGGCGACCGCGCGGTCCATGCCAGGCGTCTGCGCCGTGTTGACGTCGAGCTGGTCGCCGCGGATCACCTTGACGCCGTTGTCGCGCCAGTCCGGCGCCGGGGTGTCGCGATGGTCGTGATCGTCGCGATGATCGTCATGGTCATGGCTCATGCTGTGCTCGCTGGGATGGGATTCGGGAGAGACGCCGGACGGCGCCGCGCAGTGTGTAACGGTTGCGGGCGTCGTCCGGCTCGAGGTGCTGCTGAAGGCGTTACATGAAGGCCTTGGATGAAGGCCCGCATGAACAACCGCATGAACAACCGCATGAACAACCGGGCGCGGCTCAGCGCTTCGCGCTCATCACGGCTTCCGCGATGTTTTGCGGCGTTTCGGCGTAATGCTTGAACTCCATCGTGTAGGTGGCGCGGCCCTGCGTGAGCGAGCGCAGCGTCGTGGAGTAGCCGAACATCTCCGCGAGCGGCACCTCGGCGCGCACGATCTTGCCGCCGCCTCCCGCGATGTCCTCCATGCCCTGCACGATGCCGCGCCTGCTAGAGAGGTCGCCCATCACGTTGCCCATGAAGTCTTCGGGCGTTTCCACTTCCACGGCCATCGTGGGTTCTAGCAGCACGGGCTTCGCGCGGCGCATGCCTTCCTTGAACGCCATGGAACCGGCCATGCGGAAGGCGTTTTCGTTCGAGTCCACGTCGTGGTACGAGCCGAACGTCAACGTGACCTTCACGTCCACCACCGGGTAGCCCGCCAGTACGCCGGCCTTGAGCGATTCCTGAATGCCCTTGTCGACGGCCGGGATGAATTCGCGTGGAATCACGCCGCCCTTGATGGCATCGACGAATTCGTAGCCCTTGCCCGCCGGCTGCGGTTCGAGCGTGATGACGGCGTGACCGTACTGGCCGCGGCCGCCCGACTGCTTGACGAACTTGCCTTCCACATCTTTCGCCGTGGTGCGCACCGTTTCGCGGTACGCCACCTGCGGCTTGCCGACAGTGGCTTCCACGCCGAACTCGCGGCGCATGCGGTCCACGATGATTTCGAGGTGCAACTCGCCCATGCCCGAGATGATGGTCTGGCCGGATTCCTCGTCGGTCTGCACGCGGAACGACGGGTCTTCCTGCGCCAGACGGTTGAGCGCAATGCCCATCTTTTCCTGGTCGGCCTTCGTCTTCGGCTCCACGGCCTGGGAAATCACCGGCTCCGGGAACACCATCTTCTCGAGAATGATGATGTTGTTCGGATCGCAGAGCGTATCGCCCGTGGTCGCTTCCTTGAGACCCACGGCCGCTGCGATGTCGCCCGCGCGCACTTCCTTGATTTCCTTGCGCTCGTTCGCGTGCATCTGCAGGATGCGGCCGAGGCGTTCCTTCTTGTCCTTCGTGGCGTTGAGCACGGTGTCGCCCGATTCGACGACGCCGGAGTAGACGCGGAAGAAGATCAACTGGCCGACGAACGGGTCGGTCATGATCTTGAAGGCGAGCGCCGAGAACGGCTCGTCGTCGCTCGGGTGACGCTCCGCTTCCTTGTCGTTGACGTCGTGGCCGAGAATCGCGGGAATGTCGACGGGCGAGGGCAGGTAGTCGATCACGGCGTCGAGCATCGCCTGCACGCCCTTGTTCTTGAACGCGCTGCCGCAGAGCATGGGCACGATCTCGTTGCGGATGGTGCGTTTGCGCAAGGCGCCCTTGATCTCGTCCTCGGTCAGGCTCTCGTGGTCGGTCAGATATTTTTCGAGCAACTCCTCGTCTGCTTCCGCCGCCGCTTCCACCATCTTCTCGCGCCACTCGTGGGCGAGGTCGGTGAGGTTGGCCGGAATGTCCTGATACTCGAACTTCACGCCCTGGCTTTCCTCGTCCCACAGGATGGCCTTCATCTTCACGAGATCGACCACGCCCTGGAAGTGGTCTTCGGCGCCGATCGGAATCTGGATGGGCACGGCCACGCCTTTGAGGCGCTCGCCGATCTGCCGCTGCACGCGGAAGAAGTCCGCGCCCACGCGGTCCATCTTGTTGACGAACGCGATGCGCGGCACCTTGTACTTGTTCGCCTGGCGCCACACGGTTTCCGACTGCGGCTGCACGCCGCCCACGGAGTCGTAGACCATGCACGCGCCATCGAGCACGCGCATCGAACGCTCCACTTCGATCGTGAAGTCGACGTGGCCCGGGGTGTCGATGATGTTGATGCGGTGCTCGGGATAGTTGTTCGCCATACCGCGCCAGAACGCCGTGGTGGCCGCCGAGGTGATCGTGATGCCGCGCTCCTGCTCCTGCTCCATCCAGTCCATGGTCGCGGCGCCGTCGTGCACTTCGCCGATCTTGTGATTCACGCCGGTGTAGAACAGGATGCGTTCGGTCGTGGTCGTTTTGCCGGCATCGATGTGAGCGCTGATCCCGATGTTGCGATAGCGCTCGATGGGAGTCTTGCGGGGCACGTTTATCTCCTTGGAATGGCGCGCCGGTGGAGTCTCTCTGGCAGGCCGCGGCGCGGGCTGCGGTCTGCACGGCGGGCCGCGAGCCGATCAGGCTCGCGAACCGAGACTACTAGCATAGCGCGCGGTGCGGGCTTTTGCAGGGTTCTTGCCAGGCCGGCGCGCCCGCTGCGAGCGCTTCGAGCGGGGCAGCGGTTCGGGCGGACAGCGCCGGCCGGACCAGGTCGCAAATGATCGCAAACGGCTTGCCCGGGGTCGCGTGGTCTGTTGATGCGAGCGGTGCGCGACTGGCGCCCGGGGATAGCGAACGCGCTGGCGCAAAAAAAAGCCGGTGCCATTCACGTCACCGGCCTTGCCCTGGCTGAAGGTTGGATGGCGTCGTCGGCAGAGCGCGCCTGGCATGGTCCGCTGTAGCCGGTACTCGATGACACCCATTCCTCCGAACGATGCGGGACGGGCGCAATTCGAGCGCTCCGCGTCCCATCGAGTTACATCGCGCTATTACGGCTGGGGCAGCCCCTGAATCTTCATGCCGGGCTTGATGCCCTTCGACTGAAACCAGCCTTTGCTCATTTCGAGTGCATAGACACCGTTGTTGCGCGGGCAATGGTTGTTCGTGGTTTCCGCCTGCATTTCATCGACGTCGGTGATTGTGCCGTCGGCGCGAATGAACGCGATCGACAATGAGATCAGCGTGTTCTTCATCCAGAAGCAATGCACCGCGTTCTCGTTGAACACGAACAGCATGCCTTCGTTCGGCGCGAGCTGCGTGCGATACATGAGGCCCTGCTCGCGATCGGCGTCGTTGGCCGCGACCGCGGCATCGACGACAAACATGCCCACGGTGAGCTTCACGCGTGGGAACTCGCTGGGTTGTTTCGCGCCGGGCGGCATCTGCTGCGCCTCGGCGTTACCCGCGCACGCGAGGGCAAACGATACGGCGGCAACGGGTACTACGGCGGCCAATGCGAGGCGCGCAATCAGCGAGCGCAGGAAGATTCGCACGAGAGGGCTCCTTGGGCGAGAAGAGTAACCCGCGCATGTTACGCGAGCGCGTCAAGATGGGTCAAAAGACGGACGGTGCGGATGTTGCGTGGCCCAATGGGGTGGCCAAAGCGGGTAGCGGGTAGCGCGAAGCGAGAGGCCAAAGCGTCGCTCCAAAAACAAAAGGCAGATCGCCTCGAGGGTGATCTGCCTTTCAACGCCGTAAGAACGGCAGAACTGCGTGTTCTTGACTGCGTTTTTACAGCAACTTATTCCGAAGCGGCCGAAGCGGCTTCAGCCTTCGCTGCCTTCTTGTGCGACTTCTTTGCCTTGTGGGTCTTCTTCGCCTTGTGAGCCGACGAAGCAGCAGCAGCCGGAGCGGCCGAAGCGGCTTCCGGAGCCGAAGCTTGTGCGAAAGCAGCCGTTGCGAACAGGCCAGCAACCAGAGCGGCGATCAGTTTGTTCATGTTTTGAATCCTCAGCTTGAGTTAATTAACCAAGTGACCCGGTCATTGAGTCACGACGGTAAACGTGCCATCCACCTTTCGGTTGACAGTAGCCGGCGCAAATTTGTCCTTGCTGCTGCCAGCGGTCGGAACCGTCTCGTGTGCCTTGTGAGGCAGGCGGGACGGACCTGAAGGCTGAATGCCGGATAGCTTCGGGGGCATCTGCGAGCAATAACGCATCGTGTTGCGCACCGGTTGACGCGCTCTGGTGTAACGAATGTTTGCTCGTCATGACACCGTTATCCGAGGGATCAGACGCCGTCCCACGGTGCGCGGGGCGGCAGGTCCATGCTTTCGCCGGGCTGTAGCCCGAGCGAGAAGATGTCGAGGGCGCCGATGCCCACGCGCACGAGCCGCAAGGTAGGGAACCCCACGGCCGCGGTCATCCGTCGCACCTGACGGTTCTTCCCTTCGGTGATGGCGAGCTCGATCCAGGTGGTCGGAATGGCCGCGCGATAGCGGATGGGCGGCGTGCGCGGCCAGAGCGTGCCGGGCGGCTCGACCAATTCGGCGCGACACGGCCGCGTCACGTAATCGCCCAGATTGACGCCGCGCGCGAGCGTTTTGAGTGCGGTGTCGTCCGGTGCGCCTTCCACCTGGGCCCAGTAGCGTTTCACGAGTTTGTGGCGTGGTTCGGCGATGCGGGTTTGCAGCGCGCCGTCGTCCGTGAGCAGCAACAGGCCTTCGCTGTCGGCATCGAGCCGGCCCGCGGGATATACGCCCGGCACCTTCACCCAGTCGGCGAGCGACGGGCGGGTTTCGTGAGGCGAGAACTGGCAGATGGTGCCGAACGGCTTGTTGAGGGCGATGAGACGCATGCGAATGAGGCGCGACCGACGGTCGCCGGGATGGAGCCGCCGACGGGCCGGTTCTATGGCAAATGACGAGATATTAATGCATAATATGAAACGCCAACTCTTTTGTCTTATATAAGACTCAAGACTGAACCGGGCAATACGTGCGGCATGGCGCATCGTGTTCGTGGGTTGCGGCCCCGTCGCGTTGTGGCATGGCAGGCATGCGTGCCTGCGCCGCGTTCTCGCTCCAGCGTGGGCTAGAATAGCGGCCTGGCCGCGTGAGGCAGGCCGGCGCTCTCCACGCGAGAGGCAGCCGTTGCGCTCAGGCTGCCGGCCGCCAGCAGTCCCGCGCCACCGGCCCGTTGCCGGCAGGCCGCGCCCCGGTTCCGCAGGCCCAACCGCTTCCACCAGCACAGCCATCACTGGAGTCGATCATGCCGTATCAGCACATCAAGGTTCCGACCGGCGGTGACAAGATCACTGTCAACGCGGATTACTCGCTCAATGTTTCCGACCAGCCGATCATTCCGTACATCGAAGGCGACGGTACGGGTGTCGACATCACCCCGGTGATGATCAAGGTGGTCGACGCGGCGGTCGAAAAGGCGTACGCGGGCAAGAAGAAGATCCACTGGATGGAAATCTATGCCGGCGAGAAGGCGACCAAGGTCTACGGCCCGGACGTCTGGCTGCCGGAAGAGACGTTCGAGGTGCTCAAGGAATACGTGGTGTCGATCAAGGGCCCGCTGACCACGCCGGTGGGCGGTGGCATCCGCTCGCTCAACGTCGCGCTGCGCCAGGAACTCGACCTGTACGTCTGCCTGCGCCCCGTGCAGTACTTCAAGGGCGTGCCGTCGCCGGTGCGCGAGCCGGAGAAGACCAACATGGTCATCTTCCGCGAGAACTCGGAAGACATTTATGCCGGCATCGAATGGGCCGCCGAGTCCGAGCAGGCGAAGAAGATCATCAAGTTCCTGCGCGAAGAAATGGGCGTGAAGAAGATCCGCTTCCCGGAAACGTCGGGCATCGGCATCAAGCCGGTTTCGCGCGAAGGCACGGAGCGTCTGGTGCGCAAGGCGATCCAGTATGCGATCGACAACGACCGCCGCTCGGTCACGCTCGTGCACAAGGGCAACATCATGAAGTTCACGGAAGGCGCATTCCGTGACTACGGCTACGCGCTGGCGCAGAAGGAATTCGGCGCGGAACTCATCGACGGCGGCCCGTGGATGAAGTTCAAGAACCCGAAGACGGGCAACGAGATCGTCGTGAAGGACGTGATCGCCGACGCGTTCCTGCAGCAGATCCTGCTGCGTCCGGCCGAATACGACGTGATCGCCACGCTGAACCTGAACGGCGACTACGTCTCGGACGCGCTGGCGGCACAGGTGGGCGGCATCGGTATCGCGCCGGGCGCGAACCTGTCGGACTCCGTCGCCATGTTCGAAGCCACGCACGGCACGGCGCCGAAGTACGCGGGCAAGGACTACGTGAACCCGGGCTCGGAAATTCTCTCGGCTGAAATGATGCTGCGCCACCTCGGCTGGACCGAAGCGGCCGACGTCATCATCTCGGCGATGGAAAAGTCGATTCTGCAGAAGCGCGTGACGTACGACTTCGCGCGTCTGATGGAAGGCGCGACGCAGGTTTCCTGCTCGGGCTTCGGTCAGGTGTTGATCGAAAACATGTAAGTGTTGGTGCCGGGACGTTTGGTAACGTCCCGGAAGGTTGGAAAAACCCAGCTAGATCCCTGGTCTAGCTGGGTTTTTTGTTGCCCAGGCCGTAGCGGTAGCGCGGTGACAGTTCCCCACCATGCAAGCCGACGTATCAGCTTGCCGCTGCCAATGTTCCGGCAAGCGTCGTGTATTGCCCTTGCCAGTAGACCAGCGGGCCTGGCGCCGACTCGTCGCGCGCGAGCGCACGTACGCGGCCGATGACGAGAATGTGCCCGTGGCGCACGAGTAACTCCTCCGCCTCGCAGTCCATGGCGACGACGCTGTCCGCGAGGAGCGGCGCGCCGTCCGGCGTCATCTGCACCCACTCGTCGTTGCCGTAGCGCGCGGCGCCCTGCTCGCCGCGAAAGCCCGTGAAGCGCTCGGCAATCGCGCGGTGCTCGGTGTGCAGCAGGTTCACGCCGAAGCGTCGCGTGCGCGACAGCAGTCCCGCAGAGGAACTGGTGGCTTTCAGCGAAGCCACCACCATGGGCGGCTCCGCTGAAAACGAAGACACCGAAGTCGCCGTGAAGCCGCTGCGCTCGTTGCCGTCCGCGACCGTCACGACGCAAACCGCCCCCGCAAAACCACGCATGGCTTGCACGAAGCGTTTGCTCAGTGCCGGTGTGTCGTTCAAGGCGTCAGGCGGCACGGCGCGTTTCACGCGGGCTGCGCAGCCCGTGTGCCTCCAGGATGGGCAGTACCGTGTCGCGGAAGTACGGGAACTCCTTGACGTAATCCACGAACGACAGCGTCGTGCCTTTGAAGCCGGCTTCTGCAAGCGAAATCAGACCCGCGGCGACCTGCTGCGGGGTCCCGACGAGCGGGAAGCCGCCATGTCCGGCCGCCATGCGGTCGCGGATCAGCGCGAGCAGGTCGTGCGGGAACGAGTGCGCATTCGCGAACTGGAGCGCGACGAGGTTGTCGACCGCGCCCCAGTCTGCGTTGTCCTGTGCGAAGTACTGGAGATACTGGCGCGCCTCCTCTTCTGTCGGGCGGCAGACCACGTGCGAGAACGTCAGTACGTTCACCGCCTTGTTCGCTGCGGCGGCCTTCTGCTTGAGGTCGGCGACTTCCGCGCGGGACCGCTCGAGGTCGATTGCCGGCGTGAACAGGAAATTCGCGTTGCCGATGGCGAAGTCGCGCCCCTCGCCGGAACCCGCTGCGTTCAGGATAGGCGGACGCTCGCCGTTCCACGAGCGCGGCAGGCCGTAGACGTTCTTCAACTGGAAGTTCTCGCCTTCCCAGTTGAACGGGCCTTCGTGGGTCCAGATCTTCTGCACGATGTCGAACCACTCCTGGGCGTACGCGTAGCGCTTGTCGTGACCCGTCGCGAGCGGCAGACCGAGCGCTTCGTATTCGGGGCGGTTCCAGCCCGCCACGATGTTGAGCCCGGCGCGGCCTGCGCCAATCTGGTCAAGCGTCGCGATCTGTTTGGCCACGACCACGGGATGGTTGGCCGCCGTGTGAATGGTCGCGAAGACCGTGAGGTTGCGCGTCTTCGCGAGCAGGCCGGCAGCCCACGTCATCGTTTCCAGCACCGAGCCGTGGAAGTCGGTCTCGCCGCCGTAGCCGATCCAGCGCGCGATGGGCAGCATAAAATCGATGCCGGCTTCGTCCAGCATCACTGCGAGTTTCTCGTTGTTCTCCCAGGAGTTGTCCCAGCGCTCGCCGATCTTCGTCACCGACATCCCGCCGGAGCAGTTCGTTGCGAATGTGCCGAGAATGAAATCCCTGGTGTTCAGAATTCGTCTCATATCCATCCTGTCGCAGTAAAATTTATCCACTCGGCGGGTGCCTCGCGGCGGTCCCACCGTCCCAACCCAGTCGACGGCACAGGCCGCAACCGCGCGATTCCGCAATGACCGAAAGATCACGCAGAACCCCGAAAAACGCTGCTACTGTCGAACATCGCTGGCATCTCGCGATGGACGACTTCAGCGTCGAGATCACCGATCTCGAATACGCCGTCATGCGGCTCAATCAGTCGTTTTCACGCTGGCAATCCGAATGCATGGGCGCCGTCCTCGGCGTCGCGTTGAGCGGACAGGAAAACGCACTGATGCACGTCATTCACATGCACGAACGGCCCAAGACCATTCGCGACCTGTTGCATATGACCAACCGGCAAGACGTCGCTAATATGCAGTACGAACTACGTAAGCTGATCAAGTCCGGCCTGATCGAAAAGAACGGCACGGCACGCACCGGCGTGTACTACTCCACGACACCGGAAGGCGCGCGCGTATGCGAAGACTACGCAGCGTTGCGTCGCAGCGTGCTGCTCAAGATGGCTCAGTCGACCTCGGGCATCCAGTTCGCGGCCGCTGCTGCCACAGCCTGCCTCGAACAATTGGAACGCGTGTACGAAACCGCTACGCGTGAGGTCGCAACGTTCCATCGGCGGCGCTAACTCTGGATTTCTTGATTGCAGTCTTTCAAATAAAATTTCACATTGAATGTTTATTTGATCGAATCCTAGGGCAGCCGATTTTCGGCTGCAACCGATTTCGGCTAGGGGAAAACACCATCCGCTGGAAGGTGGGGCTATCGGATGAATGTGATCGCACGGTGCCAGCTGTGCACGATCAGCTCGCGAACCATTGAATAGCGGGGCTCGGGAGGGCGCCGGAGCATCTGCGGTCCACGCGGGTCTTCTCGAGCGAATACCGAGCGAGCAGCGATGCTCACCATGGCCCGATGTGCCGGCCGTCGCGGGCGCCTGGTCAGTCAGACGCGAGCAGCACCGGGGAGATCAAGCTGTTCCGTAGTTTTGACGGGCGAGCGCTCGGATGTGCAATCCGGATCGGACCTTGACGATTGGTCCCTGAAGTTTGGCGTTCGGACGCAGCCGAGCATCCTGGTCCGGCTCAAGCACGGTGCGAGGAGTTGTGTCGTGACATCTGAGCGCCTCGTTGCGCGCCGCCTTTGTCTATGGACCTGGAGGCATACTCTGGCGCCCGTGCGGTCTTCGGACACCGCGACTTCGTTTCGCCCGGCCGCGCTGTAGAGACATCATCGCTTACACCCTGCCTGCGTTTCGCGCATGCGGGGTGTTCCATCTCCGCGCTCGCCACGACGACGAAGGCGGACGGGATGAAAACGTTTTCGAAGGGAACCCTGCCGGTTTGCATCCGTCGATACGGGAAGTGTTCCCTACCGACCTGGACTTCGCGACGCGTTTGACTCGCACTGTGCACCGATCAGGCGCACAAAAAAAGAAACCCGGCCAAAGCCGGGTTTCGAGGAGCGGGATCGAACCGTCTCAGGCAGCTGCCTGGATGTTCGATGCCTGTTTGCCCTTCGGGCCTTGCACGACCTCGAAGCTTACCTTCTGGCCTTCCTTGAGGGTCTTGAAACCGTTCATCTGGATAGCCGAGAAATGAGCAAACAGATCCTCGCCGCCTTCGTCGGGCGTAATGAATCCGAAACCTTTCGCGTCGTTAAACCACTTGACCGTACCAGTTGCCATACCAACTTCCCCTGTAACTCATGTCACTACCACGAGCACGCTCGAAAAGCTCGACGGCCACATATGCGGCCGTCCCCTCCTCACAAGCTCACCAACGGCATTTTTTCGAAAATATGAGGCAGTGAAAAAAGTGCCAGCTTGATTGTTGAGGCTCTTTATTCAAGTGTCAAGCACATTTTGTGGGGTGTCCCACAGCGTTGTAAAAGAATCGGTTTCCAGGGTTTCCACGGCTTTTCTTATGTGCGGTGGCGCAAGGTGCCTGACTTGAAAAACCGCATAATCCTCCCATAACGCATGGGTATGTTCATGGGCGCGCAACTATGTCGCGCGGGCCGCCTCAGTGGTTGCCGCAGCGGCATTTTTTGTGGCCCACGCCCTGGCGCGGGTTGTGCGATACTCGATTCGAACCTCTCCCGGCGCGGTTATGTGCCGTGGCCAGGGGCGGGAGTATCCCGGAACGACCGGTGCCGCAGCCGGTCTGGTCACAGGGTGCGCGAGACCTGGCACGCCGGGTGCACGTGCATCGGTCGCCGGCCGGCCGGTCGGGTTTCGGCAGGATTGCGGGCCTGCCCGAGTTGTTTAGAATGGGTGTATGGCGATTATCCCGGACAAGCAGGACGGCACCGTACTGGAGCGGCAGGAACAAAAGCTGAAACCGCCTTCCATGTATAAGGTGGTGCTGCTGAATGACGACTACACGCCAATGGAATTTGTCGTGATGATCGTGCAGGAGTATTTCAATAAGGATCGCGAGACCGCGACGCAGATCATGCTCAAGGTCCATCGTGAGGGTCGGGGGGTATGTGGGGTCTATACGCGGGACATTGCGTCGACCAAAGTTGAGCAAGTAGTTACCCACGCACGGCAGGCCGGGCATCCGCTGCAGTGTGTGATGGAGGAAGCATGATTGCCCAGGAACTGGAAGTCAGCCTGCACATGGCGTTCATGGAAGCACGCCAGGCACGGCATGAGTTCATCACGGTCGAACACCTGCTGCTGGCCCTGCTGGATAATCCCACGGCCGCAGAAGTGCTGCGCGCGTGTGCAGCCAATATCGAAGACCTGCGCCAGAACCTGCGCAACTTCATTCACGACAACACGCCTACCGTGCCAGGCACGGACGACGTCGATACGCAGCCCACGCTGGGTTTCCAGCGTGTGATCCAGCGCGCGATCATGCACGTACAGTCCACGTCCAACGGCAAGAAGGAAGTGACGGGCGCGAACGTGCTCGTCGCGATCTTCGGCGAGAAAGATTCGCACGCCGTCTACTACCTGCAGCAGCAGGGCGTAACGCGCCTCGACGTCGTGAATTTCATTTCGCACGGTATCGCGAAGACGAACAGCGGCGACGCGGCGAAGACAAGCGACGCCAATGCGGAGTCCGAAGAGGCGGCCGCGCAGAAGGAAACGCCGCTCGCGCAATTCACGCAGAATCTGAACCAGATGGCCAAAGACGGTCGCATCGACCCGCTGATCGGGCGCGAGGCGGAAGTCGAGCGCGTGGTGCAGGTGCTGTGCCGCCGGCGCAAGAACAACCCGCTGCTCGTCGGCGAAGCCGGCGTGGGCAAGACCGCGATTGCCGAAGGGCTCGCATGGCGCATCACGCGCGGCGAAGTGCCCGACATTCTCGCGGACGCGCAGGTGTATTCGCTCGACATGGGCGCGCTGCTTGCCGGCACCAAGTACCGCGGCGACTTCGAGCAACGTCTCAAGACGGTGCTCAAGGAATTGAAAGAGCGTCCGCATGCCATTCTGTTCATCGATGAAATTCACACGCTGATCGGCGCGGGTGCCGCATCGGGTGGCACGCTGGACGCGTCGAATCTGCTCAAGCCGGCGCTCTCGTCGGGCACGCTCAAGTGCATCGGCGCGACGACCTTCACCGAATATCGCGGCATCTTCGAAAAGGATGCGGCGCTCTCGCGGCGCTTCCAGAAGATTGACGTAACGGAGCCCACCGTCGAGCAGACAGTGGCGATTCTGCGAGGCCTCAAGTCGCGCTTCGAAGAGCATCACGGCGTGAAGTATTCGTCGGGTGCGCTCTCGGCGGCGGCTGAACTGTCGGCGCGCTTCATCACCGACCGTCATCTGCCCGACAAGGCTATTGACGTGATCGATGAAGCAGGCGCAGCGCAACGCATCCTGCCGAAGTCGAAGCAGAAGAAGACGATTGGCAAGACCGAGATTGAGGAAATCATCTCCAAGATCGCGCGCGTGCCGGCGCAGAGCGTGTCGCAGGACGACCGCAGCAAATTGCAGACGCTCGACCGTGACTTGAAGGCCGTGGTGTTCGGGCAGGACCCGGCCATCGACGCGCTTTCCGCCGCCATCAAGATGGCGCGCGCGGGCCTCGGCAAGACCGACAAGCCGATCGGCGCGTTCCTGTTCTCGGGCCCGACCGGTGTCGGCAAGACCGAAGTCGCGCGTCAACTCGCGTTCACGCTCGGCATCGAGCTGATCCGCTTCGACATGTCGGAGTACATGGAGCGCCATGCGGTGAGCCGTCTGATCGGTGCACCGCCGGGATACGTCGGTTTCGATCAGGGCGGTCTGCTGACCGAGGCCGTCACCAAGAAGCCGCATTGCGTGCTGCTGCTCGACGAAATCGAGAAGGCGCATCCGGACATCTTCAACGTGCTGCTCCAGGTCATGGACCACGGCACGTTGACCGACAACAACGGTCGCAAGGCTGACTTCCGCAACGTCATCATCATCATGACGACGAACGCGGGCGCCGAAGCGATGCAGAAATCGTCCATCGGCTTCACGAATCGTCGCGAAACGGGCGACGAGATGCAGGACATCAAGCGCATGTTCACGCCCGAGTTTCGCAACCGGCTCGACGCGATCATCAGCTTCCGCTCGCTCGACGAAGAGATCATCCTGCGCGTGGTCGACAAGTTCCTCATGCAGCTCGAAGACCAACTGCACGAGAAGAAGGTCGATGCGCTCTTCAGCGACGCACTGCGCAAGCACCTGGCGAAGCACGGCTTCGATCCGCTGATGGGCGCGCGTCCCATGCAGCGGCTGATCCAGGACACGATTCGCCGCGCCTTGGCCGACGAACTGCTGTTCGGCAAGCTGCTGAACGGCGGCCGTGTGACGGTCGACGTGGACGAGAACGACAAGGTGACCTTGACGTTCGACGAACATCCGGCACCGCGCAATCCGAATCCGGAGGCTGTCGAAGTAGAATAAGCGGTTCGTTTCCGGAACTGTCTATCGCGAAACGGCGCGGGCTCTTGGGCCCGCGCCGTTTCTGTTTGTGCGCCTGCCTGCGCGAATCTCCTCGCCGGGGGAGATCGGCTATGCGGCCCGCCAGGTACACATTGCAAGGGTTTTAGAGTTGTCTACACGTGAACGCGATACGTTCGACTCGATTGTCGAGCGCGAAAGAGGCCTGCAACGGGGGTTGGGCGCGGGCCAGATGACGATGATCGCCATTGGCGGCGCCATCGGAACCGGTCTCTTCCTCGGTAGTGCATTTGCCATTGGATTTGCAGGACCGGCCGTGCTCGTGTCGTATGCAATTGGCGCATTGATCGCGCTGCTGCTGATGGGCGCGCTTGCCGAGATGACGGTCGCGCATCCCACCTCGGGCTCGTTCGGCGCCTACGCCGGGCATTACATCGGTCCGCTCGCCGGTTTTGTGGTGCGCTATGCGTACTGGTCCGCCTACGTGCTCGCCGTGGGCACCGAAGTTTCGGCCATCGCGGTCTACATGAAGTACTGGTTTCCGGCGGTGCCCGGCGCGTGGTGGATCGTCGCTTTCTCGGCGCTGCTGATTGGCGTGAACGCCATGAGCGTGCGCGCGTATGGCGCCATCGAATATGCGTTTTCCAGCTTGAAGATTGCTGCGATTGCGGCGTTCATCGTGCTGGGTAGCTGGTTCGTCTGGCGGGCGCCCACAGGGTCGGGCGTGGGCCTGGCCAATTACACGTCGCACGGCGGCTGGCTACCGAAAGGATGGTGGGGCGTTTGGGTAGGCACCGTCGTGTCGCTCTTCAGCTACCTCGGCGTCGAGACCATTGCTGTGGCCGCCGCCGAGGCGCGCGACCCGCAGCGTGCCGTCACACGGGCCTTTCGCGCCACGCTCGTGCGCCTCGCACTGTTTTATCTGGTGACACTCGCGCTGATGCTGGCCATCGTTCCCTGGACTCAGGCCGGCGCGGACGAAAGCCCCTTCGTGAAGGTGATGGCCGCGACAGGCGTGCCTTACGCCGCCGGCGCCATCAACTTCGTGATACTCGTGGCGGCGCTTTCGGCGATGAACAGCCAGCTCTACATCACGACGCGGATGATGTTCAGCCTTTCGCGCGCAGGCTACGCGCCGGGCCGCTTCGGGCGGCTCAACGGGCACACGGCGTGCCCACCGCAGCACTCTGGCTCTCGACCATCGGCATTGCGGTTGCCGCCGTGGTGAATGCGCTGTACCCGCAGACCGCGTTTCCGCTGATGATGTCGATCGCCATGTTCGGCGCGATGTTCACGTGGCTGATGATTTTCGTCACGCACCTCTTTTTCCGGCGCCGCTACGCGGGGCCCGCACCCGCGTTTCGGATGCGCCTGCATCCGGTCGGCAGCGTGGCCGGTGCCGTGTTGATGGCTGCAGTGCTCATCGCTACGGCGTTCACGCGCGAATTCAGGATGACGCTCGTGTACGGCTTCGCGTTCCTGGTCGTGCTGATTGCGGCTTACGCACTGTGGTATCGGCGGGGCGCGCCGCAGCAGTAGCCACGGGCGCAAGGTCGGCCCACCGTGCACTTCCTCAATGCTTGCCGGTGCTGCCGAATCCGCCCGCGCCGCGCTCGCTCGTCTCGAATTCATCGACGATGTTGAACTGCGCCTGCACGACCGGCACGATCACGAGCTGCGCGAGCCGTTCCATCGGATTGAGCGTGAACGTGGTGTGGCCGCGGTTCCACGTCGAGATCATCAGTTCGCCCTGGTAGTCCGAATCGATCAGCCCCACCAGGTTGCCCAGCACGATGCCGTGTTTGTGGCCGAGGCCCGACCGCGGCAGGATGAGCGCTGCGTAGCCTGGATCCGCCAGATGAATGGCGAGGCCCGTCGGCACGAGCGCGGTCTGACCGGGTTCGAGCGACAGTGGCTTGTCGAGGCAGGCGCGCAGGTCGAGCCCCGCGCTGCCGGGCGTCGCGTACTGGGGAAGCTGGTCGCGCATGCGCGCATCGAGAATCTTCAGGTCGAGTTTCATTGACGCTTCTGGTTCGTGGTGGATATCAAAGGCTTCGTCGGGTGCAACACGTGAGTCAGCGCGGCAACTGGAACGCCTGCGCCAGCAGGTCATACGAACGCAGCCGCGCGGCGTAGCTACCGGCGACCGTCAGCACGATCAGTTCGTTGGCCTGAAACTGTTCCTGCAGCGCATACAGTCTTTCCGTGACCTTTTCCGGCGTGCCGATGATGCTGCGCGGCTTCTCGCGGTCGATCACAAGCTGCTCGCGCTCGCCGTACTCCTGTGCGAGACCTTGCTCGGTGCTCGGAATGGGCGCGTTCAGACCATAAGCCATTTGCACGCGGCGCAGATCGACGGCTTTTTCGAGGTCGGCGGCTTGCTGTTCCGTGTCCGCGCAGATCACGAACACGGCGGCGGCCAGCCAGGGCTGCGGTTCGTGGCCTGCCGTAAAACGCTCGCGGTAGGCGTTGGCGACCAGATGACCGAAGTGCGCGTTGATGAAGTGCGCGAACGCGAAGCGGATGCCGAGCTGCGCCGCGAGCGCGCCGCCGAACTCGCTGGAACCCAGCATCCAGAGCTGCGGACGCGTGTCGATCTGCGGTTGGAGCACGACGCCGTGAGCCAGGTGGTCGGCGGGCAGCGTGCCCTCCATGAGCCTCACGAGGTCCGTCACCTGTTGCGCGAAGAGTTCGCCGCGGTTGTAGTCGCCCGCCGCCACAGCCTGCGCGGTACGCATGTCGCCGCCCGGTGCGCGCCCCACGCCGAGATCGACGCGATTCGGGAACAGTGCTTCAAGCATGAGGAACTGTTCGGCGACTTTGAACGGGCTGTAGTAAGGCAGCATGATGCCTCCCGAGCCAATGCGGATGCGCTTCGTCACGCTGCCAATCCGCGCGAGCATCACCTCGGGACAAGGATTCGCGACGCCGAGCAGCCCGTGATGCTCCGCGCACCAGTAGCGCGTATAGCCGAGGTCATCGGCGAGCTGGGCGAGTTCCAGGGTGGCCGCGATAGCGTCCGCCGTCGAATGCCCGGCGATCACGGGCGTTTGATCGAGCACGGAAAGTAGCGTCATGGCGTTGCGCTCCTGGCTGACTGGGCGGATGAATTCGCGAATGAGCTAACAGACGGGTGGCCGGCAAGCGTGCGGGTGAGCGTGAGCGGTTGGGCAACGCTGCACGTTCGCGGCCCTGCTTGCGGCGACGACTCCCGGCCTTGACTCTTGGTCCTGACTCGCGGCCCCACTCTTGGCCCGGGCTCGCGACCTTCAACTCGCGCGCTACGAAATGAGGCTCGTGTCGGGTAGCCGTTTCGCAATCTCGGCGATCAGCGTGCTCGCGAGTGCCTGCTTGTCCGCGCGCGGCAGCTTCGTATGCCCGCTGGCTTCGAACAACACGACTTCGTTGTCGTCGCGGCCGAACGTGAGCGGCCCGAGGTTGCCGATCAGAAGCGGCACGTTCTTGCGCGCGCGCTTTTCTTCGCCATGCACGTCGAGGTCGCCGCTTTCCGCCGCGAAGCCGACGCAGAATGGCGGATGCGGCAGCCTCGCCACGGCCGCGAGAATGTCGGGATTCTCGACGAACGTGAACGACGGCAGGCGGTGGTCGGCCGTCTTCTTGATCTTGTGATCGCTCGCGTGATCGACGCGCCAGTCCGCCACCGCGGCCACGGCGATGAAGATGTCGTAGTCGGGCACCGCGCGCATCACGGCGTCGTGCATTTGCTGTGCGGTCTGCACGTCTTCGCGGAAGACGCCCCAAGGCGTATCGAGGGCGACCGGACCCGCGACGAGATGCACGTCCGCGCCGGCCTGTTGCGCGGCGCGCGCGAGCGCGAAGCCCATCTTGCCGCTCGAACGGTTGGTGATGCCGCGCACGGGATCGATAGGCTCGAACGTGGGGCCCGCGGTGAGCAACACGCGACGTCCGGCCAGCACCTGCGGCGCGAAGAACGAGGCGATGGCCTCATAGACGGCTTCAGGTTCGAGCATGCGACCGTCGCCCACTTCGCCGCACGCCTGCGGGCCCGAATCCGGCCCGAGCGTTTCGACGCCATCCGCACGCAGTTGCGCCACGTTGCGTTGCGTCGCCGGATTGGCCCACATCTGCCGGTTCATCGCGGGCACGACCAGCAGCGGACACTCGCGCGCCACACAGAGCGTAGTGAGCAGGTCGTCGGCCACGCCGTGTGCGAGCTTCGCGAGAAAGTCGGTGGAGGCAGGGGCGATCACGATGGCGTCCGCTTCACGCGACAGGTCGATGTGCGCCATGTTGTTCGGCACGCGTGCGTCCCACTGGCTCGTGTAGACCGGACGGCCCGAGAGCGCCTGCATGGTGACGGGCGTGATGAATTGCGTGGCCGCCTCGGTCATCACGACCTGCACGGTGGCGCCCGCTTTGACCAGAAGGCGCGTGAGCTCGGCGATCTTGTAGCAGGCGATGCCGCCTGTCATGCCGAGCACGAGATGTTTTCCAGCGAGTTCAGCGGTTGCCAAGGCAGGTCTCCGACACTCACGCCACGCCGGCGAGTGCGCCGGCGGCCGTTGCACTGGGGCGCGAACGCCCCACGTTTCTCAGACGCTCAGCGGCGTGCGCCTAGCGCGAGCCGCGTACGCGCCGCAATTCGTCGAACACGAGCAGCGCGGCGCCAATCGTGATCGCGCTGTCGGCGAGGTTGAACGCCGGCCAGTGCCATGCGCGCACGTGGAAATCGAGGAAGTCGATCACGTGGCCATACGCGAGCCGATCGATCACGTTGCCGAGCGCCCCGCCCAGAATCAGCGAAAGCGCGGTGCAGAAGAGCCGCTGTGCCGCGTGGCGCTTGAGCAGATAACAGATCACGAGCGCCGCCACGATGCCGAGCGCGGTGAACGCCCAGCGCTGCCAGCCGCCGGCCGCCGCGAGGAAGCTGAACGCCGCGCCGCGGTTGTACACCAGCACGAGGTTGAAGAACGGCGTTATCACGCGTCCTTCGCCGTAGGCGAACACCTTCGCGATGGCGATCTTCGTGAGCTGGTCGCAGAGAATCACGATCAGCGCCACGCCCAGCCACGGCGCCAGCGAACCGCCGGCTCGCTTCGAAAGGGTTCTGGCCATTATGCCGCGCTCCTCGTTTCCCCGCCGCCGAACAGGTTTGTCACGCACCGGCCGCACAGCGTCGGGTGCGCCGCGTCCACGCCCACGTCGGCGCGGTAGTGCCAGCAGCGCTCGCACTTCAGGTACTTCGAGGTGATCACCTCGACGCCTTCGTCCGCTTCGCTTTCCACCTTCGCGACCGTTGCCGCCGAGGTGATGAGCACGAACTTGAGGTCGTCGCCGAGGCTCACGAGCGCGTCGTAGCGCTCGCCGCTCGCGCGAATCTCGACTTCGGCCTGCAGCGACGAGCCGATCAGGTTCGCCACGCGCGCTTCTTCGAGCGCCTTGGTGACGTCGCCGCGCACCGCGCGCAGCAGCGTCCATTTTTCGATCAGCACGGCGGCGTCGGGCACGTCCGGGAACGCGTGGAACGTTTCGGTGAAGATGGTTTCGCTGTTCGGCTGGAACACCTTCCACGCTTCTTCGGCCGTGAACGAGAGGAACGGCGCCATCACGCGCAGCAGGCTGTGCGTGACGTGATAGAGCGCGGTCTGCGCGACGCGGCGCGCGGTTGAATCCGGCGCGCTCGTGTAGAGGCGGTCCTTCAGCACGTCGAGGTAGAAGCCGCCCATGTCTTCGGAGCAGAACGTGAGCAGCTTCGCCACCACCGGGTGGAACTCGTAGCGGTCGTAGTGCGCGAGCACGTCGCCCTGCAAACCGGCCGTGAGTGCGACGGCGTATCGGTCGATCTCGAGCCATTCCGAGACCGGCCGCGCGTGCTTGCCGAAGTCGAAGTCCGAGAGGTTCGCGAGCAGGAAGCGCAGCGTGTTGCGAATGCGCCGATAGCTTTCCGTCACGCGCTTCAGGATTTCTTCGGAGATCGCCAGTTCGCCCGAGTAGTCCGTCGACGCGATCCACAGGCGGATGATTTCGGCGCCCAGGCGGTTGGCCACTTCATGCGGGTCCACGCCGTTGCCGAGCGACTTGCTCATCTTGCGGCCTTCGCCGTCTACGGTGAAGCCGTGGGTGAGCAGGGCGTCATAGGGCGGCCGGCCGTCGAGCATCGACGCCGTGAGCAGCGACGAGTGGAACCAGCCGCGGTGCTGGTCGGAGCCTTCCAGGTAGAGGTCGGCGGGGAACTGCAGCTCACTTGCGTGCGAGCCGCGCAGCACGTGCCAGTGCGTCGTGCCGGAGTCGAACCACACGTCGAGCGTGTCGCGGTTCTTTTCGTAGAGGTTCGCGTCGTCGCCAATCAGCTCGCGCGGATCGAGCGACTGCCACGCCTCGATGCCCGCCACTTCGACGCGCTTTGCCACTTCTTCGAGCAGCTCCAGCGTGCGCGGATGCAGCTCGCCGGTTTCCTTGTGCACGAAGAACGCCATCGGCACGCCCCACTGGCGCTGGCGCGAGAGCGTCCAGTCCGGTCGATTCGCGATCATCGCGTAGAGGCGCTGCTTGCCCCAGGAGGGATAGAACGCGGTGGCCTCGATGCCTTCCAGCGCCGTTTCGCGCAGCGTCTTGCCGCCGCCCTTCGGCGTGACGTCCATGCCGGCGAACCACTGCGAGGTGGCGCGATAGATGATGGGCGTCTTGTGGCGCCAGCAGTGCATGTAGCTGTGCGTGTACTTTTCGCTGCGCAAAAGCGTGCCTGCGGCCTGCAGCGCTTCGACCACCTTCGGATTCGCGCTCCAGATGGACAGACCGCCGAAGAGTGGCAGCGACTCGATGTAGCGGCCATCGCCCATCACGGGGTTGATGATGTCGGAGTCGGCCATGCCGTGCGCCTTGCACGACACGAAGTCTTCCACGCCGTAGGCGGGCGACGAGTGGACGATGCCGGTGCCGGTGTCGGTCGTGACGTAGTCGCCGAGATAGACCGGCGACGTACGCCGGTAGCCCGGATGCGCCGACGCGAGCGGATGATGGAAACGCAGTCCCGCGAGCTTCGCGCCCGGCGCGGTCGCCAGGGTGCGGCCTTCCAGCCCGAAGTCCTTGAGACACGCCTCGACGCGTTCCTCGGCAAAAATCAGCAGCCCGCGCGACGTATCGACGAGCGCGTAGACGATCTCGGGATGCAGGTTCAGCGCTTGGTTGGCGGGAATGGTCCACGGCGTCGTGGTCCAGATGACAATGCCGCCTTCGGCGCGCGGCAGCGCCGTGAGCCCGAACGCGTGCGCCGTCTTTTCCGGCTCGGCGAAGGGGAAGACGACGTCGATGGTCGGGTCGGTCTTGTCCTTGTACTCGACTTCCGCTTCCGCCAGTGCCGAGCCGCAGTCGAAGCACCAGTTCACGGGCTTCAAGCCCCGGAACACGTAGCCCTTTTCCATGATCTTCGCGAGGGCGCGGATCTCGTTCGCCTCGTTCACGAAGTTCATGGTCTTGTAGGGGTTGTCCCAGTCGCCCAGCACGCCGAGACGCCGGAAGCCCTTCTTCTGCGTTTCGATCTGGCCGGCCGCGTATTCGCGCGCCTTCTGCATTACTTCGGTGGCGGGCAGCGACTTGCCGAACTGCTTTTCGATCTGGATTTCGATGGGCATGCCGTGGCAGTCCCAGCCCGGCACATAGACCGCGTCATAGCCCGCCAGGTTGCGCGCCTTGACGATCATGTCCTTGAGGATCTTGTTCACCGCGTGGCCGAGGTGAATGTCGCCGTTCGCGTAGGGCGGGCCGTCGTGCAGGATGAACTTCTTGCGGCCTTTGCTGGCGGCGCGGATCTTTTCGTAGATCTTCCGCTCCTGCCATTCCTTGACCCACTGCGGCTCGCGCCTGGGCAGGTCGCCACGCATGGGAAACGGCGTGTCGAGCAGGTTGACCGGGTATTTCGCCTCGGCTTTGGAACTGGATTTCTTGTCGCTCATGGTCAGATCACGGTGAATTCGGGTGACGCGGTGACGCGTGGTGTTCGGTGCTTAAGGAGGCGCGGGCGGCCGGACAGAGGTCCGTCATACGCCAGCGGCTGGCTCGCTGCGAGCATGGGGCCCAACGCGGTGGGCGGCACAGGTCGGCGTGAGCCGGGTTACGTGTGCGAGCCCGGCGTAGGCGCCGCAATCATCTAATTCGGTCGGTAGCCGACGTGGCGAAGCCGGTGGCGCGGCTACCGGGGGCGTCGGCGCCCGCCGCGGCGAACCATTCGCGCGCATGGACGACGTCGCGCGCAATGGCTGCGGTCAGCGTTTCGAGGTCGACGTACTTTTCCTCGTCTCGCAGCTTCTTCAGGAATTCGACGCGCACGAGCTTGCCATACGCGTCGCCATGCCAGTCGAGCAGATGCACTTCGAGCAGCACGCGCCCCGAGTCGTCCACGGTGGGCCGCAGGCCGAGGCTCGCCACGCCCGGCAGCGGCTCGTCTTCGACGCCGTGCACGCGCACGACGAAGATGCCCGCCAGCGCGGGCCGCTTGTGGGCGATGGGCAGGTTCAGCGTCGGGAAGCCGAGGTCGCGCCCCAGCTTGAGGCCGTGCACCACGTGCCCGCTGATGACATACGGCCGGCCGAGCGCCGCGCGGGCCGCATCGAGGTCGCCCGCCACGAGCGCGGCGCGCACGCCGGAACTCGAAATGCGGGCACCCGACGGATCCGCGATGGTGGGCATCTGCTCCACTTCGAAGCCGTAGCGGTTACCGGCCGCCTTGAGCGACACGAAGTCGCCCGCGCGCTTTGCGCCGTAGCGGAAGTCGTCGCCGATCATCACCCAGCGCGCGTGCAGGCCGCTCACGATGATGCGTTCCACGAAGGCGTCCGGCGACTGGCTCGCGAAGGTGTGGTTGAAGTGCTCGACGACAACGCGGTCCACGCCGTTCGTGCGCAGCGCCTCCAGCTTGTCACGCAGCATGGCGATGCGCGGCGGAGCGCTGGCGGGATTGAAGAATTCGCGGGGATGCGGCTCGAAGGTCATGACGCAGACCGGCAGGCCGCGCGCGTCGGCTGCGGCGCGCGCACGCGCGAGCAGTTCCTGATGTCCGCGGTGGACACCGTCGAAATTGCCGATGGTGAGTGCGCAGGGCGCGCGGCTCTCGGCATTGGGAAGACCGCGGAAGACTCTCACGATAGCGGGCAGGCAGTTAGCGTGCGAACGGACGGGGGATGAGCACGACGGCCTCAGGGCCGCACGACGAAACAGGAGATTATAAACGCTCAGGCGCGCCCCCGCCGCCGTGGCACGGTTTTTGGCTGGCCCGGATGATAAAATCCCCGGATGAAAAATCTCGTGATCCTGATTTCAGGGCGGGGCAGCAATATGGAGGCCATCGTGCGGGCCTCCTCGCGTGAAGCGTGGCCGGCGCGTGTCGTCGCCGTGATTGCCAACCGCCCGGAGGCCGCCGGCCTCGCATTCGCGGCGGCGCACGGCATCGCCACCGCGGTGGTGGACCACCGCCAGTTCCCGGACCGCGAATCGTTCGACGCCGCGCTTGCGCGCGAAATCGACGGCTTCGCGCCCGACCTCGTCGTGCTGGCCGGCTTCATGCGCGTGCTCACGGCGGGCTTCGTCGATCGCTACGCGGGCCGCATGCTCAACGTCCATCCTTCGCTGTTGCCCAGCTTTCCGGGGCTCAAGACCCACCAGCAGGCGCTCGACGCCGGCGTGCGCGTGCACGGTGCCTCGGTGCATTTCGTCACCTCGCAACTCGATCACGGGCCGATCGTTGCCCAGGCCGTCGTGCCGGTCCGCACGGGCGACGACCCCGCCGCCCTTGCTGCACGCGTGCTTGCCGCCGAGCACGTCATTTATCCGCGCGCCGTGCGCTGGTTCGTCGAAGGGCGCCTCGCGCTCGACGGCCTGCGCGTCACCGTCACGCCGCCCGAGCCGCAATGGTTCTTTGCCGACGAAGCAGCCGCTGCTTCGGCCGATACACAATCCACCACCGGGGAGGGCACATGAGGCTCCATGGTTTCCTGATCGGACAGATCGAAACGCTGCTGGCCGAAGTGCTCAAATTCGCCGGTCCCGCCGATGCAGTCACGAGCCGTTTTTTCCGTGCGCATCCGAAGCTCGGGCATGCCGAGCGCGGCATCATCGCCGAAGCGGTGTTCGCGGTTCTGCGACGTCGCATGGAGTTCGCGAACCTGGCCGAAAGCGGCACGGGCAACCCGGCGCGGCGGCTCGCGCTGCTGGGCCTGATGCAGACCGTGGGGCGTTCGGCGGTGCGCCCGTTCGTCTCGGACGACGAGGCGCAATGGCTCGAACGTGTGGCGAAGGTCGATCCGGCCAGCTTGCCGCTGCGTGTGCAGATGAACCTGCCCGACTGGATCGTGAAGTCGCTGGAAAGCCGCTTCGATGCCGCCGAACTCGGTCAGCTCGCCGCGGCGCTCAACTACCCGGCGCCGCTCGACCTGCGCGCCAACGTGATGAAGGCGACGCGCGACCAGGTGATCGCCGCACTTGCCTCGGCCGGCATCGAGGCCGGCGAGACGCCGTTCGCACCGTCCGGCGTGCGCGTGACCGGCAAGCCGGCGCTCACGAAACTCGACGCCTTCCAGAAGGGCTGGATCGAAGTGCAGGACGAAGGCAGCCAGCTGCTGTGCTCGCTCGTCGCGCCGCGCCGCGGCGAGATGATCGTCGACTTTTGCGCGGGCGCGGGTGGCAAGACGCTTGCGCTCGGCGCGGCGATGCGCTCCTCGGGCCGTCTTTACGCCTTCGACGTGTCGGAGCGCCGGCTCGCCAAGCTCAAGCCGCGGCTGGCGCGCAGTGGCTTGTCGAATGTGAATCCGGTGCTGATCGACAGCGAACACGACGCGAAGATCAAGCGCCTCGCGGGCAAGATCGACCGCGTGCTGGTGGACGCGCCGTGCAGCGGGCTCGGCACGCTGCGCCGCAATCCCGATCTGAAGTGGCGGCAGACGCCGGAGTCGGTGGCGGAACTCACGCCCAAGCAGGCGTCCATTCTCGCGAGCGCCGCGCGGCTCGTGAAGAAGGGCGGCCGGCTCGTCTACGCAACGTGCAGCCTGCTCGAAGCGGAGAACGAGGCCATCGTCACGCAGTTCCTCGCCGACCATCCCGACTTTGCGCTGGTGAGCGCGAAGGACGTACTGGCGGAGCAGCGCATCGATCTCGACACAGGCGACTACCTCTCGCTTTGGCCTCACCGGCACGGCACCGACGGGTTTTTCGCGGCGGTGCTGGAGCGCCGCGGGGCGGCAGCAGGGGCGGTAGCAGGCGTGGCGACAGACGCAGCGGCCGTAAAACAGTAAGCGGCGATTGCCGCTCCGCGGTAATCCCGGGGCGGCGCAGCGAGCAGACAGACCATGCAGAACCGTTTGTTTTCCCACATGCTCGGCGACGTGGTGCGCGACTACGGGCAGCCGGTCATCCTTTGGCAGGCCGGGCTGCTGCTCGCGGCGCTCGTCGTTGCCTGGTTCGTTGCGCGGGTAGTGCGGCACGCGCTCGACCTGCGGCGCCAGACGCGCTACGAGTCGCTGCGGTTCGGCGCCGAAAGCCTCAACCGGGCGTTCTTTCCGCTCGTGGGTGCGGCGGTGGTGTGGGTTACCTCGGCGGTCGCGAGCCAGTTCATCCATACCTCGTTGCTCGACCTCGCACTCGTGCCGCTGTTCGGCATCGGGCTCATCTACATTGCGTTCTTCGTGGCGCGGCGCGTGTTCGGTCGCGACGGCGAGACGCACGTGTGGCTCGGCATCGTCGAGAAGGTTGTGTCGCTCGTCGTGTGGGTGGGCATGGTGCTTACCGTGATCGGCGTGCAGGACGACGTGATGACGTGGATGAGCGCCGTGCGCTTTCGCGTCGGCAACGTGCACCTGACGCTGCTCTCGCTCTGCAGCGGCTTGCTGTGGGTCGCAGTGACGATGATCGTGGCCGTCTGGGCCGGCGCGGCGCTCGAAGACCGGCTGATGCGGTCCACGACGCTCGACGCGAACCTCAAGGTCGTGCTCGCGCGCGTGGGACGTGCGCTCCTCATGCTGGCGGCGGTGCTCATGAGCCTGTCGCTCGTGGGCATCGACGTCACGGTGCTGGGCGTATTCGGCGGCGCGCTCGGTGTGGGGCTCGGCTTCGGCTTGCAGAAGATCGCGAGCAACTATGTGTCGGGTTTCATCATCCTGATTGACCGGTCGTTGCGCATTGGCGACGCGATCACGGTGGGCGGCTTGCAGGGGCGTGTCACGCAGATCCGCACGCGCTACACCGTTGTGCTCGGCCTCGACGGCACCGAAACGCTCGTGCCGAACGAAAAGCTGATTACCGACGTCGTGCAGAACCAGTCGTCGTTCCTCACGCGCGGCCGGGCCGCGCTGCCCGTGCAGGTCGCGTACACGGCGAACATCGAGCTGGCGATGGCGCTGCTTGTGGAGGCGACGCGCGACGTGCCGCGCGTGCTCGACGATCCGGCGCCCGCCGCCTATCTCGTGGGCTTCGGCGCGGACGGCATCAACCTGGAAGTGGGTTTCTGGATCGACAATGCCGCCGACGGCACGGCTGCCGTGCGCTCTGCCGTGAACCTCAACATCTGGCGGCTCTTCGAGCAGAACGGCATTTCGATCCCCTACGCGCAGCGCGAGGTGCGCATCGTCGGCAGCGGGGGCAGCGACATAGTGTCGCAAGTCGCGGCCGTTACGGACCGTACGGTCGTCGATAGGTCCGCTGCTGCGGCACCCTGAACGCGCCCGCTGGCGAGTCGGCTCGGTGCGGCACGGGCTTTGCAACCGCTTTGCAGCCGCGTACTCGCGTCCAGCTCGCGAGGAGAGTGGCGCTGACGGCGAAGAAGGCGATGCAGTGGCGTCGCAGCTTGTGTTCTGTCCCCGTAGTAAGGTTGCTGGCGTTGTCTGCGTACAAAAAAACCTCCTTTGTTACAAACACTTGGAGCGCTTCGAGTAGAATGCGGCTACCCGGTTGATGCTTTCACTTCCTTGACAGCTGCGCTGTCTCCGGCCGGGCCGTTTCCTCCGTTTTCCGTTTCACAGGTAGAGTGCCTTGTTGAATTCCTTGCTCGATTTTCTGGCCCACGGACTGCTGCGCTTTTCGTGGTGGCAAATCCTGCTTTTCACGCTCGCGGTGACGCACGTCACGATCGTCGGCGTGACGGTTTACCTCCATCGCTGCCAGGCGCATCGCGCGCTCGATCTGCATCCCGCCGCAGCGCATTTCTTTCGCCTCTGGTTGTGGATGACCACGGGCATGCTCACTGGCCAATGGGCGGCGATCCATCGCAAGCACCATGCAAAGTGCGAAACCGAAGAAGACCCGCATAGCCCGCAGACGCGCGGCATCTGGAAGGTGCTGCTCGAAGGCGCCGAACTCTATCGCGCCGAGGCGAAGAACGAAGAGACGATGCGCCGCTTCAGCCATGGCACGCCGAACGATTGGATCGAGCGCAACGTGTACACGCGCTACCCGATTCTCGGCGTGAGCCTGATGATGGTGATCGACGTCGCGCTCTTCGGTGTAGTCGGACTCAGCGTGTGGGCCGTGCAGATGGTGTGGATCCCCTTCTGGGCAGCCGGCGTCGTCAACGGGCTCGCGCACTTCTGGGGCTACCGCAACTTCAATTCGGCGGACGCGAGCACCAACATCTTTCCGCTTGGCATCCTCATCGGCGGCGAAGAACTGCACAACAACCACCACACGTTCGCGACTTCCGCGAAGCTGTCGAGCAAGTGGTTCGAGTTCGATATCGGCTGGATGTATATCCGGCTGATGTCGGCCGTCGGTCTCGCGAAGGTCAAGAAGGTGGCGCCTACACCGCGTCTCGCGAAGGGCAAGATGGTGCTCGACCAGGACACGCTGCAGGCCGTGCTTTCCAACCGGTACGAAGTGATGGCGCGCTACGCGAAGACCGTCAAGCGTGCGTATCGCCAGGAACTCGCGCACCTCAAGGAAATGGGGGCGCGCGAGAAGTATCAGCTCATGCGCAGTGCACGCAAATGGTTCCACAAGGACGAAGCGGGTCTTGACGAGCCGCAGCGCCGCCAGTTGCCGCAGATCTTCGCGAACAGCCAGAAGCTGCGCACGTTCATCGAACTGCGCAACGAACTGGCGGCGATCTGGGAACGGTCCAACGCGTCGCGCGAACAACTGCTTGCGCAGCTCCAGGACTGGTGCCACCGCGCCGAGCAAAGCGGCATCAAGGCGCTGCAGGAGTTTGCGATGCGCCTGCGCCGGTACGCCTGAGCAGAAAATCCAAAATCCATTAAAATTTGAAGACGTCACAAAACCCCGCGTTGGCGGGGTTTTGCTTTTTGGGCTGCCGGCCTCATATGGTTTTTTGTAAAGCCTGACAGGGCAGGCGGCATCGGCAGGGCAGAGGAGATCATGAGTCAGCCAATCAGGAGCGTCGAGTACGACCGCCCGCAGGGCGCGGTGTGCAGCGTCGGGCAAGCCTGGGCGAGGGTGCCGGACGCGCCGTCGGCCGCGGAAAAGTCCGAACTGAAGGCTCGCATCCGCACGCTGCTCGCGCGGGAAAAAGCGGTGCTCGTCGCGCACTACTACGTGGACGCGGAGCTGCAGGAGCTTGCCGACGAGACTGGCGGTTGTGTGGCGGATTCGCTCGAGATGGCGCGCTTCGGGCGCGATCACGACGCCGATACGCTCGTTGTGGCAGGTGTGCGATTCATGGGCGAAACGGCGAAGATTCTGAGCCCGGGCAAACGCGTGCTGATGCCTGATCTCGATGCGACGTGTTCGCTCGATCTCGGTTGTCCGGTGGACGAATTTTCGGCGTTTTGCGACGCGCACCCGGACCGCACCGTGGTCGTGTACGCAAACACGAGCGCTGCCGTGAAGGCGCGGGCCGACTGGATGGTGACGTCGTCGATCGGGCTGGAGATCGTTGCGGACCTGCACGCACGCGGCGAAAAGCTGATCTGGGCGCCGGACCGCCATCTGGGCAGCTACATTCAGAAGAAGACGGGTGCCGACATGCTGCTGTGGCAGGGCTCGTGCCTCGTTCACGACGAATTCAAGGGGATCGAACTCGATCTGCTGCGCGAGCAATACCCGGACGCGAAGGTGCTCGTGCATCCCGAGTCGCCGGCAAGCGTCGTCGCGCTGGCCGACGTGGTGGGTTCGACCACGCAACTGATCGACGCGGCGCGCAAGCTCGACGCGACGCACTTCATCGTGGCGACGGACCTCGGCATCCTGCACAAGATGCGTCTTGCTGCGCCGGGCAAGACATTCATCGAGGCGCCCACGGCCGGCAATAGCGCCACCTGCAAGAGCTGCGCGCACTGCCCCTGGATGGCGATGAATGGCCTTGCGAATCTGGCCGATGTGCTGGAGCGCGGCCACAACGAGATTTTCGTGGACCCGTCCATCGCCGTGCGGGCGAAGTTGCCGATCGACCGCATGCTGGATTTCGCCGCACGTCACAAGACGCGCGTGCAGGCGAGCGGCGACCTCGCGCGCGACGCATCGCTCTTCTCCAACGTGGGAGCGGCTTGATGGGTGCGCTCGAATTGATTGGCGTGGACGCTGTTTCGCCGCTCTATCCGGCCGTTCGCGCGCAATACGGCGACGCCTTCGACGCCGCGCTGACGCGCAATGTGGCGGATGCGCTGGCGGAAGACGTCGGCACGGGCGACGTGACGGGGCGCCTCGTACCCGCAGACGGCATGCGCGACGCGCGCATCATCGTGCGCGAAGAGGCTGTCCTGTGTGGCGTGCTGTGGTTCGACAAGGTAATGGCGAGCGTCGATGCCCGCATCGAAGTGCGCTGGCACTACCGTGAAGGCGACCGGATGGCGGCGGATTCGGTGGTGTGCACGATGCGCGGTCCGGCGCGTGGACTACTCACGGCCGAGCGCAACGCGCTCAATTTTCTGCAGTTGCTCTCGGGTGTGGCGACCGCAACACGTCGCTACGTCGATGCGATCGCTCACACGCGCACCAGCATTCTCGACACGCGCAAGACGTTGCCCGGTTTGCGGCTCGCACAAAAATACGCGGTGCGGGTGGGCGGCGGCGCGAACCAGCGGCTCGCGCTCTACGACGGCATTCTGATCAAGGAAAACCACATCGCAGCGGCGGGCGGTGTGGGCGCGGCCATGGACGCCGCTCTTGCGTTGCAGTCCGGCGTGTCGATCCAGATCGAGGTGGAAACGCTGGAGCAGCTGGAAATGGCGCTCGCGCACGGTGCTACGTCGATTCTGCTGGACAACTTTTCGTTCGAAGCGATGCGCGAAGCGGTGCGCATCACGGCCGGACGGGCGGTGCTCGAGGTTTCGGGCGGGGTCAATTTCGACACGGTCCGCACGATTGCCGAAACGGGTGTGGACCGCGTGTCCATCGGCGCGCTCACGAAAGACGTGCGCGCGACCGACTACTCCATGCGTATCGTCTGAGCCGACATGGCGCGGCCGAAGTGTGCCGCGCCGTCTCTCGTTGACTAGCAGGAACGCCCGAAGGCTGGAGGCTAGGCAGTGCGATTGCGCACGCGCTCCGGCGACAGCACTGTCGGAAGCGCTTTCGGCAACGCGGCGGGCCAGTCGCGGCTGTAGTGCAAGCCCCGGCTTTCGCGGCGCGAGCGAGCGCTGTCGACGATCAGCGACGCCACGTCTACCAGATTGCGTAGTTCCAGCAGATCGCGGCTCACCTTGAAGTTCGCGTAGTACTCGTGAATCTCGTCGCGCAGCAGTTCGATGCGGTGCTTCGCGCGCGTGAGGCGCTTGTCCGTGCGCACGATGCCGACGTAGTTCCACATCAACCGGCGCAGTTCGTCCCAATTGTGGGCGACCACGACTTCCTCGTCCGGGTCCGATACGCGGCTCTCGTCCCAGTCGGGCAGCGGCGCGTGCGCCATGGCACCGAAGCCTTCTTCGCAGATTGCGGCAGCGGCGGCGCGGCCGATCACGAGACACTCCAGCAGTGAATTGCTAGCCAGCCGGTTTGCGCCGTGCAGCCCCGTGCACGAGGTTTCGCCTACCGCGTAGAGCCCCGCCAGATCGGTGCGTCCCGCGAGGTCGGTCACGACGCCGCCGCACGTGTAGTGGGCCGCCGGCACGACCGGAATGGGTTGTTTCGTGATGTCGATGCCGAATTCGAGGCAGCGCGCGAGGATGGTGGGAAAGTGCTCGCGCAGGAACTCGGCGGGCTGATGGCTGATGTCGAGATAAACGCAGTCGATGCCGCGCTTCTTGATCTCGAAGTCGATGGCGCGGGCCACGATGTCGCGCGGCGCCAGTTCGGCCCGCTCGTCGTGTGCCGGCATGAAGCGTGTGCCGTCCGGCAACTTCAGCAATCCGCCTTCGCCGCGCACCGCTTCGGAGATCAGGAACGACTTCGCGTAGGGATGGAACAGGCACGTGGGATGGAACTGGATGAATTCCATGTTGGCCACGCGGCACCCGGCGCGCCACGCCATGGCAATGCCGTCGCCCGTCGCGGTATCGGGATTCGTGGTGTACAGATAGACCTTGCCGGCGCCGCCGGTCGCGAGCACCGTGTGCGGCGCTTCGATGGTGACGGTGCGGCCCGTGTTCACATCCAGCGCGTACAGCCCGTGGCACCGCCGGCCAGGCAGGCCGAGGCGGTCGGACGTGATGACGTCGATCGCATGGTGATCTTCCAGCAAGGTGATGTTGGGGTGCCGCCGCACGAGTTCGCTGAGGGTGGCGACGACCGCGTGGCCGGTGGCATCCGCAGCGTGAATGATGCGCCGGTGGCTGTGGCCGCCTTCACGCGTGAGGTGGAAGCCCAGCTCGGCGGCGTCGTCCCTCGTGAAAGGCACGCCTTGCGCGATCAGCCATTCGATCGCCGAGCGGCCATGTTCGACGATGTAGCGCGTTGCAGCTTCGTCGCACAGCCCGGCGCCGGCCACCAGCGTGTCATCTACGTGGTTCTCGACGCTGTCCGCCGAATCCAGCACCGCGGCGATGCCGCCTTGTGCCCAGTCGCTCGCGCCTTCGGTCATCGAGCGCTTCGCGATGACCGCGACACGCCGCGTGTCGGCAAGATTGAGCGCGACGGTCAGGCCGGCGAGGCCGCTGCCGACAATCGCCACATCGAAGTTCATACCCGCTTCTCCATCTGTTGTGCTGTTGCCGCGGCGCACGGGCCGCTTGCGCGCCGTCATCATGCACCGGTAAGTCAGCAAGCATACCCTGTTGACGGAAAGTGGGAAAACTTGCCGGCTGGCCAGGGTGCAGCGTGTCGGGAAACGTTGCGCAAATCGGGATGTCGAGACGGCGCCCATAAAGAAAAAGCCCCGCAGGGTAGCGGGGCTTTTTCTCGTCTTCAGGCTCGAAACCAGACCTTACTTGATCTTGGTTTCCTTGTACGTCACGTGCTTGCGGACGACGGGATCGAACTTCTTGATCTCCATCTTTTCCGGCATGTTTCGCTTGTTCTTCGTGGTCGTGTAGAAGTGACCGGTGCCAGCCGTGGACTCCAGCTTGATCTTGTCGCGCGCGCCCTTTGCCATGATTTACTCCTTAGACTTCGCCACGTGCGCGCAGGTCAGCGAGCACGGAGTCGATGCCGTTCTTGTCGATCAGGCGCAGGCCGGCGTTCGAAACGCGCAGGCGCACCCAACGGTTTTCGCTTTCAACCCAGAAACGGCGGCTTTGCAGGTTCGGGAGGAAGCGACGCTTCGTCTTGTTGTTTGCGTGGGAAACGTTGTTGCCGCTCATCGGCGCTTTCCCAGTTACTTGGCATACGCGTGCCATGAGAGCACTCCTAATACGCTTAAATTCTGAGTTCGAACGCCGCTGAAGTTTCCCGGAGCAGCGATACCGGTTTTCGCGTATGGAGCGAAAGAGGCCGCTTGCTTTCCTGGAAACCCGTTGACGGGCTTCGGAACAGGGTTGGAATGAGGCAAACCGCGATTCTAGCAGAAAAAACTGCGGAAAATCAAATGCGATTTACAGCTCGCCAGATGAGGCCGCGAAAAGCCGCCGGTCCGCCTCCTACGCCCGTTTGCCGCCTGCCTCACGTTGGCGTTCAGTCCCAGCCGGCACGCGCAAATGAGAACGTTTCGCTGCGGCCGATCACGAGATGGTCGATCAGTTGCACATCGATCAGCGTAAGCGTGTCGCGCAGCACGCGCGTGAGCCGCCGGTCGCTGGCACTCGGGTGGACCGCTCCGGATGGGTGATTATGCGCCACGATGAGGTTCGCGGCATTGAGGACCAGCGCGCGCCGCGCAATTTCGCGGGGATAAACGGCCATGCGCGTAAGCGTGCCGCGCGTGCATTCCTCGAAGCGGATCAGGCGGTGCCGCACGTCGAGGAAGAGACACACGAACATCTCGAACGGCCGCGCACCGATCATGAGGCGCAGGTAGTCTTCGACGGCGCCGGGCGAATCGATCAGCGGACGTTCCTGCAGTTTTTCGGCGAGCGCCCGGCGCGCCAGTTCGGTGATTGCCTGCAACTGCGACGCCTTGGCCGGGCCGATGCCGCGCAGGCCGAGAAATTCTTCCGGCTGTGCGTCGAGCATGGCGCGCAGCGAACCGAAGCGGCTCAGCAGCGACTCCGCGACGACAAATACGTTGTGGCCCGGCAGTCCGGTGCCAAGTACGAGAGCGACGAGCTCAACGTCGGACAATGCGGCCGGTCCCGCTTCGCGCAGGCGCTCCCGCGGCATGTCGCGCGAGCGGCCGCGTGGGGCGGGAGGTGCCGCTCGCGGGCCCTGCGTCGGTTCGTCGCGCACCGCGAGGGGACTGGATTCCGGCAACCAGCAGACGGCTTCTTGCATACCTCGACTCCCTGTTTAGACAAAGGCGGCCGGCGCCTGCGACACGTTGCGGGCGACCGATGCCGGGCGCCCGGCCGCGCACGACTCGGGCCGGATATGTGGCTTACAATGGAACTTTTGCAGGCGGCGCGGCACGCGCTTTCCCCTCCCGCGCACGCACGCCCTGGGCGCGCGCTGCGCGCTCAGACCGAACGAGACAGCATGAGCATCATCGACATTTCCGAAGTGAAACCCGGTTCCCATGTCACGCTCCACTACCGGCTTTCGCTTGCCGATGGCGCTGACATCGTCAATACATTTGTGGACCGTCCCGCCACGCTGCTCATCGGTGCCGGACAAATTGCGCCGCCGCTGGAAGAAATTTTGCTGGGACTGAAGGTAGGCCACCACTCGACCTTTCAGCTGCCAGCCGGCGAGGCGTTCGGCCAGCGCAATCCCGAGCTGGTGCAGCGCGTGTCGCTTGCCACGCTGCGCGAAAACGGCATGATCGGCGAGGATTTTTCTCCCGGCGATCTCGTCGAATTCAACGCGCCCGACGGCGGGCGCTACGCGGGCGTGCTGAAGGAGATTGGCGAAACCTCCGCGCTGTTCGACTTCAATCACCCGCTCGCCGGTGCGGCGGTGGCGTTTGAAGTCAAAATCATCGGAATCCTGTAAATACATGAGCACCACGGACACGACCCTGACCGACGCCGAAATCTTGCTGGCCCAGCCAAGAGGGTTCTGCGCGGGCGTCGATCGCGCGATCGAGATTGTCGAGCGTGCAATCCAGATCCACGGCGCGCCGATCTATGTGCGCCACGAGATCGTTCATAACGCCTACGTCGTCGAAGATCTGCGCAAGAAGGGCGCGATCTTCGTTGAGCAGCTCGACGAGGTGCCGCCCGGCAACACGGTGATCTTCAGTGCCCACGGTGTGTCGAAGGCCGTGCGTGCCGAAGCCGAAGCGCGCGGCTTGCGCGTCTACGACGCCACGTGTCCGCTCGTGACGAAGGTGCACATCGAAGTGGCGAAGATGCGCCAGGAAGGCCTCGACGTGGTGATGATCGGCCACAAGGGGCACCCTGAGGTCGAAGGCACGATGGGGCAGGTGGGCGAAGGCATGTATCTGGTGGAGGACATCGAGGACGTCAAGGCACTTCCGTTGTCCGACGCCAGCCGGATCGCGTTTGTGACGCAAACCACGCTTTCCGTGGACGACGCTGCCGAGATCATCTCGGCGCTCAAGGCGAAGTACCCCGGCATTCGCGAGCCGAAAAAGCAGGACATCTGCTATGCCACGCAGAATCGCCAGGACGCGGTGAAGTTTATGGCGCCCCAGTGCGACGTCGTGATCGTGGTGGGCAGTCCCAACAGCTCGAACTCGAACCGCCTGCGCGAGGTGGCTGAAAAGCGCGGCGTGCCGGCGTACATGGTGGATTCGCCGGATCAGATCGATCCGGCCTGGCTTGCCGGCAAGCGTCGCATTGGCCTCACGGCCGGAGCGTCAGCGCCCGAGGCGTTGGCCCAGGCGGTGATCCGGCGTCTGAACCAGCTGGGCGTGCATAACGTTCGCGCGCTCGACGGGATCGAGGAAAGCATTGCGTTTCCCTTGCCGCGAGGGCTCGGTCAGCCGGCCTGAGGCGAAGTTTCTCCTGCCTATATAAGGGCGGTCCGCTATGGATTGCTCCCAAACAAAAAAGCGCGCCTCTTCGGCGCGCTTTTTTGTTTGCGGTGCCGAGCGACGCGGCAGGCATTTAATAGGTGACAGATCACCTGGAAAAGCGAGTGCGCCGGGTGTCACCAAGCCTTGCTTCTGACTCTGCCGCGCACGGGTCGCGTGCCCATAATATGATGCGTCCCTTATAAATCACCGACATTCCACATGTCTCAAGCCGCTCGCCTCATGACGGTGCACATGCGGCGATGTGGCTCCCAAATGCTCCTCTTTCGGGCAGACGCCCGTTGCGCAAGGCTGTACGGCCGTCGCCCTGCAACGATTGATGTCAAAAGTCGGCAAATTCGGCGCAACTGGTGCGTAAAGAGACGTTGCAACCAGGTTGCGACGACCGAGCGGTATAAGTCTCAAAAAGCGGTTGCAATGCAGGAAAACCCTGCGGGATCAGAATATTGCCCACCGCATAATTGGAGTTACAATGCGCGCGTTCTGAAGGCCTGGCGGTCTGTGGACCACGGATTTTGCAAGGCGCAGGAGACCTGTTTGATGCGAGTCGAGTTTGCTTACGCCGTGTCCATTGCGGCCGCAGTCGTGAGGTTTGCGACCGGCAGCAACAATAGTGATGACGTGGCGGGCAAGGGCGCAATGAGCGCAACCGCGGCGCCGGTAGACGGAATGACCGTTGGAACGACCGTTGTCGTACCCAGTCGCGCAGCGGCGCCGTTTCGCGATGGCGTCCATGAAGGCCCGGATAACGAAAGCAGTGCGCAAATGGCCGTTCGCGGCGTTGGCGCGCGCGATATCAGGATCGGTGGCCACGGGGATCGGCTCATTCGGAATACACGCTTCGCCGCACTTCGTTTGTCGAGTGGCATACATGTTGCTGTGACTTCGTCCTCGCGCGCGGGCTTGCCGCAATTGCAGGCGGTGCGTCTGGCAGCGAACGATGCGGCGTCCGCAGAGCGGGCCATCCTCAGGAATACCACGAGCGTTCCGCGCGACACGGCAATGTTGCGCGAGACGAGTGCAGCCGTAGAGCAGATGGCCGCGCGTGTTGCCGTACCTTCGACCGCGCGTCTGGCGCATGACAGGGTGCGGACAGACAGCAGCGTCTTCGCGCTTGACGACTTCAAGGGCAGCGGTCAAGCCGTCCTCGGCGTCGCGAAGCTGTAAAGGATTTGTTGAACCGACGGCACCGAACCATCGGACGGTGCCGTTTTTGCATCCGCCGGTCGCGGATCGCTGTTGCCGGCAACGCGTGTGCCGGTGGCGGGTTGGCCTCGACCGGTTTTTTTATCAGTACCCGAGAGTGCAGTTGCGGTTCCGTGACCCATCGCCCACCGGCGCATGAAGATCGCGAATCCGGTCGCACGGGCTAAGGAGTATTAAATGGATATTTTCATCCAGCAGATCCTGAACGGACTGGTGCTTGGTAGCGTCTACGCCATCATCGCACTGGGCTACACGATGGTTTACGGGATTCTGGGCATCATCAACTTCGCTCACGGCGATGTGCTGATGGTGGGGGCAATGGTCGCGCTGTCTGCGATCGGCGTGCTGCAGAATCACTTCCCGGGTCTCGGCAACGTGCCCACACTCATCATTGCGCTCGCTATTGCCGCGGTCGTTTGCGCGGTGGTGGGCTACACGATCGAACGCGTGGCCTACCGGCCGTTGCGCCGGGCGCCACGGCTAGCCCCGCTGATCACCGCCATCGGCGTCTCGATTCTCCTGCAGACCCTCGCGATGATGATCTGGTCGCGCAATCCCCTCGCTTTCCCGCAGTTGCTTCCCACCGATCCCATCAACGTGATCAAGGCCACGGACACCACGCCGGGCGCCGTGATTTCGATGACTGAAATCGTGATCATCGTGGTCGCCTTCCTCGTGATGGGCGGTCTGCTGCTGCTCGTGCACAAGACCAAGCTGGGCCGCGCGATGCGCGCCATCGCCGAGAACCCCGGCGTCGCGAGCCTGATGGGCGTGAACCCGAACTTCGTGATTTCGGCCACCTTCATGATCGGCTCGGCGCTCGCCGCTCTGGCCGGCGTGATGATCGCGTCCGAGTACGGCAACGCGCACTTCTATATGGGCTTCATCCCCGGCATGAAGGCCTTTACCGCAGCGGTGCTGGGCGGTATCGGCAACCTGACGGGCGCCATGGTCGGCGGCGTGGTGCTCGGTCTCATCGAGCAGTTGGGTGCGGGCTACATCGGCAATCTGACCGGTGGCGTGTTCGGCAGTAACTATCAGGACGTGTTCGCATTCATCGTGCTGATCGTGGTGCTCGTGTTCCGTCCGTCGGGTCTCCTCGGCGAGCGTGTTGCGGATCGTGCCTGATCCGGGTTCTGAGGAGAGAAACAAATGACTTCAATTCAACCGATCGAGCCGTCCACGACGCTCATCCCCGAGAAGAACGCGACGAAGACCCTGCTGGTCGGCGTCGTCACCGCGGTACTCGTGATTGCTGCGCCGATGATCATCGGCGCAGCCGGCGGCAACTACTGGGTGCGCGTGCTCGACTTCGCGATGCTGTACGTCATGCTCGCGCTGGGCCTGAACGTGGTGGTGGGCTTTGCGGGCCTGCTGGACCTGGGCTACATCGCTTTCTATGCCGTCGGCGCGTACACCGCGGCACTGCTGTCGTCGCCGCACCTGACGACGCAGTTCGAATGGATCGCCCGTCTGGCGCCTGCCGGCCTGCACACACCGATCTGGCTCATCGTGCCGATTGCCATGGCGCTCGCCGCGATCTTCGGCATTCTGCTCGGTGCGCCGACGCTGCGTCTGCGAGGCGACTATCTCGCCATCGTGACGCTCGGTTTTGGTGAAATCGTGCGGATCTTCATGAACAACCTCGACCGTCCGGTGAACATCACCAACGGTCCGCAGGGCATCACGGGTATCGATCCGGTGAAGGTCGGCGGCTTCAGTCTCCAGCAGACCCATACGTTTTTCGGCTTCTCGTTCCCGTCCGTGTACATGTACTACTACCTGTTCGTGCTGTGCGCGCTGCTCGTGATCTGGGTGTGTACCCGGTTGCAGCACTCGCGTATTGGCCGTGCATGGGCCGCGATCCGCGAAGACGAAATTGCCGCCAAGGCGATGGGTATCAACACGCGTAACGTGAAGCTGCTCGCGTTCGCAATGGGCGCGTCGTTTGGCGGCCTTTCCGGCGCGATGTTCGGCGCGTTCCAGGGCTTCGTGTCGCCCGAGTCGTTCACGTTCTGGGAATCGGTCGTGGTGCTGGCCTGCGTGGTGCTGGGCGGTATGGGCCACATTCCGGGCGTGATTCTCGGCGCCGTGCTGCTCGCCGTGTTCCCCGAATTCCTGCGCTCGACCATGGGTCCGCTGCAGAACGCCGTGTTCGGCCACGAAATCGTCGATACCGAAGTGATCCGTCAGCTGCTGTACGGCCTCGCCATGGTGCTGATCATGCTGTACCGCTCGGAAGGCCTGTGGCCCGCGCCGAAGCACGAAGACAAGATCGCAAGACTGGCGAAGCGCAACGGCAAGAAGCCGGTGCGCGCGTAAAGGCATGGGACCCGCGTAAGCGCTGGAACGTGAACGCGGGTCGACACAGGAGCACGACAACATGAGCAACAAGAGCATTCGACTCTCGGTGAAGGGCGTCAACAAGCGCTTCGGCGGTCTGCAGGCGCTTTCCGACGTCGGCCTGCAGATCGAGGAAGGCCAGATCTACGGACTGATCGGCCCGAACGGGGCAGGCAAGACCACCTTCTTCAACGTGATTACGGGGCTGTACACGCCCGATTCGGGCGAGTTCAAGCTGGACGGCCAGACCTACACGCCGACCGCGGTTCACCAGGTGGCCCAGGCCGGTATCGCCCGGACGTTCCAGAACATTCGCCTGTTCGGCGGTATGACGGCGCTCGAGAACGTGATGGTGGGCCGCCATGTGCGCACGAAGCACGGGCTGATCGGCGCCGTGCTTCAGACGCCGGCCGAGCGCAGGGAAGAGCGCGAGATCAAGGAGCGCGCTATCGAGCTGCTCGAGTACGTGGGTATCGCGCAGTACGCAGACTACACGTCGCGCAATCTCTCGTACGGCCACCAGCGGCGCCTCGAAATCGCGCGTGCGCTCGCGACCGATCCGAAGCTGCTTGCACTCGACGAACCGGCCGCAGGCATGAACGCGACGGAGAAGGTGGAACTCACGCGGCTGCTGGACAAGATCCGTTCGGACGGCAGGACGATTCTGCTGATCGAACACGACGTGAAGCTGGTGATGGGCCTGTGTAACCGGATGACAGTGCTCGACTACGGCAAGGTGATCGCCGAGGGTCTGCCGCAAGACGTGCAGAAGGACCCGAAGGTGATCGAGGCATATCTGGGCGCGGGGGTTCACTGATGGCTACGCCAATGCTGAAAATCAAGGGATTGCAGGTTAACTACGGCGGCATTCAGGCCGTGAAGGGTGTGGACCTGGAAGTGGGGCAGGGCGAGCTCGTCACGCTGATCGGCGCGAACGGCGCGGGCAAGACGACGACCATGAAGGCGATCACGGGCCTCAAGCCTTACTCGGCCGGCGACATCGAGTACCTGGGTCAGTCGATCAAGGGTATGCCGGCGCACGAGCTGCTCAAGCGCGGCCTCGCGATGGTGCCGGAAGGCCGCGGCATCTTCGCGCGCATGACGATCATCGAGAACATGCAGATGGGCGCGTACCTGCGCAGCGACACGGACGGCATCAAGAAGGACGTCGAGCGCATGTTCGGCTTCTTCCCGCGCCTGAAGGAACGGTCGACGCAGCTTGCGGGCACGCTCTCGGGCGGCGAGCAGCAGATGCTTGCAATGGCGCGCGCGATCATCAGCAAGCCGAAGCTGTTGTTGCTCGACGAACCGTCGATGGGTCTCTCGCCGATCATGGTGGAGAAGATCTTCGAAGTGGTGCGGGAAATTTCGAAGGAGGGCATCACGGTGCTGCTCGTCGAACAGAACGCCCGCCTCGCGCTGCAGGCCGCGAACCGCGGCTACGTGATGGACTCCGGTACGGTGACGATGTCGGGCGACGCGAAGCAGATGCTCAACGATCCGAAGGTGCGCGCGGCGTATCTGGGCGAGTAATGGAGTAACGTGCGCTGACGGACCTGATGGCGTTGCCGTGAGCGGCGCCATCGGCTGCAATAACCGTCGGTCAGAAGACAAAGGCCGCATGCGTTTGCAAACGCATGCGGCCTTTTCTATTGGCGCGAGCAATAGCGAGAGCGCCCGGATCGAAGCGACGCGACTAAAGCCCCCGCCGCCCGCAGAAAGACTAATCCGCCGTCTGCGTCACCGCTTCAGCCTGCGGCGCCGACGCACCCAGCCGTTTGCCAAGGCTGATCACCGCATCGCTGCCGTAGCCCAGTGCTTCGTAGAAGCGCAGTACGTCGGGCTTGCTTTCCAGCACCTGCAGATTCACCTTCGGACAACCCAGCGCCGCCAGTGCCTGTTCGGCATGCGCCACGAGCCGCGTGCCGATACCGTGCCGGCGCAGGTCCTTCGGAACCGCGAGCGAGTAGAGCCAACCGCGGTGTCCGTCGTAGCCGGCCATCACCGTGCCCGCGAGCCGCGCGTCGAGCGTCGCGACGAAGAACAGTTCGGGCTGCGTCGCGAGCTTGTTCGCGATGGACAGGCGCGGGTCGCGTTGCGGCCGGCTCGTGTCGCCATACTCGGGAAACGCCTGCTGCCACAGCGCGATCACGGCTTCTGTGTCCGCGACTTCGAAGCGGCGCATGACGAGCGTCGTGTCTGTCATGGCGGCCTTTACAGCGAATCGAGTACCGAGCGCAGCATCGCCATCATCTGGTCGATCTCTTCGATCGTCACGTTGAGCGCCGGCATGAAGCGCAGCAGATTCGGGCGCGCCGCGTTGAGCAGCAGGCCGTCGGGCTGCATGACGCGTGCCTTCTCGACGATCTGGTTGCCGATGTCCTTGCCCAGCAGCAGCGCACGCAGCAAGCCTTCGCCGCGCTCGCCTTCGAATCCGCGTTCGGCCGACAGTTCGAGCAGCTTCGCGCGCAGGTACTCGCCGCGGGCGCGCACGCCTTCGAGGAAGCCCGGCGCCACGAGTTGCGAGATCACCGAATGGCCCACTGCCGTCATCAGCGGATTACCGTTGTACGTGCCGCCCTGGTCGCCGGCTTCGAACACGGCAATCTCTTTCTTCGAGAGCAGCGCCGCGAGCGGAACGCCACCGCCAATGCCCTTGCCGAGCGTCATGATGTCCGGTTCGACGCCGGAAAGTTCGTAGGCGAACAGCGTGCCGGCGCGGCCGCAGCCGCTTTGCACTTCATCGACGATCAGCAGGATGCCGTGCTTCTTCGTGAGCTCGCGCAGTTGCTGCATGAATTCGCGCGTAGCCGGAATCACGCCGCCTTCGCCCTGAATGGGTTCGAGCATCACGGCCACGGTCTTGTTGCCGATCAGCTTCTCGACGGACTCGATGTCGTTCAGCTCGGCTTTCGGGAAGCCCGGCACCTGGGGTGCGTAGATGGTGTCCCAACCCGCCTTGCCGCTCGCCGACATGGTGGCGAGCGTGCGGCCGTGGAAGCTGTGATTGAACGTGATGATCTCGTAGGCGCCGTCGCGAAATTTCTTGCCCCACTTGCGCGCGAGCTTGATGGCGCCTTCGTTGGCTTCCGCGCCGCTGTTGGCGAAGAAGACCTTGTCGAAGCAGCTGTGTTCGGTGAGCAGCGCGGCGAGCTTCGCCATCGGCTCGTTATAGAAGGCCGGCGACGGATTGATCAACAGGCGCGCCTGCTTCTCGAGCGCTTCGATCATGCCGTCGTTGCAGTGGCCGAGGCTGTTCACGGCCCAGCCCTGAATGAAATCGAGGTAGCGCTTGCCTTCGTTGTCGTAGATCCACGACCCCTTGCCATGCGTGAAAACGATTTCGGGCCGGTTGGTGATGTACATCAGCGACTCGATCGGGTACTCGGTGAATTTCATGGCGACAGGCTCCGGCAAGACGGGCTAGAAGGTTGAAAAAGGGAGCGGAAAAAACAAAAAGCCACGGAGGTCCGTGGCTTTCATGATTCGAACAGCTTGCGCGTGGTGCAGCGTGTAGCGCGCGAGTCCGTGACGTAGCCAGGCCCCCACTATGGGTGCAGAGCGCGGCGACGTCGGAGTTCGGACAGGATGCGGTTCATGCGCGAAAGAATACGACAACGCGAACGCCGGTGTAAACCATGAATTTCGCACGGCGGGCACTTTTTTGCGGCTTGGCCCGCCGTGTTCGATTCGCGGGAAAACGCGCTTAAACGGGGTTGGCCAGGTCGGCCGCGCTCGTGAACGAATCCGCGTAGAACTCATCGGCCGGCAGCCCGTGGTGCTGCGTGAAGTCGCGCTGCGCCGATTCCACCATCACCGGTGCGCCGCACGCGTACACCTGGTAGCCCGACAAGTCTGGCAGGTCTTCGATGACGGCGCGATGAACGAAGCCCGTGCGCCCGGTCCAGCCGTCCGCCGCGTCGGGCTCCGAGAGCACCGGCACGAAACGGAAGTTGGGAATGTCCTTCGCCCATTGCTCGGCCAGCTCCATCAGGTACAGGTCTTTGCGCTGGCGCGCGCCCCAGTAGAGCGTCATCGGGCGTCCGATGTTCTTGAACGCCGCATGCTCGACGATGGCCTTGATGGGCGCAAAGCCGGTGCCCGAGGCGAGCAGCACGATGGGCTTGTCGGATTCCTCGCGCAGGAAGAACGTGCCAAGCGGGGCCTCGAAGCGCAGGATGTCGCGCTCTTTCATGGCGCCGAACACGTGGTCGGTGAACTTGCCACCGGGCATGTGGCGGATATGCAGCTCGATCGGGCCTTCCTCGTGCGGCGCCGTGGCCATCGAGTAGCTGCGACGCGAGCCGTCCTTCAGCACGAACTCCAGGTACTGGCCCGCGAGGTACTGCAGGCGCTCGTTCGCGGGCAACTGCAGCTTCAGCACGACGACGTCGTCGGCCTTGCGTTCGATCGACATCACGCGGCACGGCAGTTTGCGCACTTGAATGTCGCCCACGCCGGCGACTTCGCGCACGTCGATTTCGAGGTCGGTCTGCGCGGTCGCGCAGCAGAAGAGCGCCATGCCGCGCGTGCGCTCGTCGTTGGAGAGCGCCGACGACGAATGCGCGCCCTGTTCGATCTGCCCCGATACCACCGTGCCCTTGCACGAACCGCATGCGCCGTTCTTGCAGCCATAGGGCAGCCCGATGCCCTGACGCAGGGCGGCGGTGAGCACGGGCTCGTCGGGTTCCACCTGGAACTGACGGCCGCTTTGTTTGAGCGTTACATTGAATGCCATATACGAAGAGAACGAAGAGTCGGAAACCTGTGAGCGCCGCGCATGACGGCTAGAATTGCGTCCACCATGATCGCGACACGAACCTTGCGCCGGCCGCGCGTGCTGATTGTCGGCTGTGGCGACGTCGGCTTGCGCTGCGTCGCGCGCGTCTTGCCCCGCTCGCGCGTCTTTGCGCTGACGAGCCACGCCGCACGCGCCGGCGAACTGCGCGCGGCCGGCACGATTCCGCTGGTCGGCGACCTCGACGTGCGAACGAGCCTCGCACGCCTTGCCGGACTCGCACCTGTCGTGCTGCACCTCGCGCCACCCCCGAAGACAGGGGACGCCGATACCCGCACACGTGCCCTGTTAGCCGCGCTTGCCGCGCCGCGTCGACAGCCGGCACGGTATCGGCAGCGTGCGCAGTTTCGGGGGCGTGGGTGCACTGGCGGCCTTGTGGACCGCTTCGCAACGCTTGCGGCTCCCGCCACTCGCTTCGCAATCGGCGTGCCGCGCGGCAAGGCGCCTATTGTACCCGAGGGGGTGGGCCGCGCCGCCGCCCGTCCGGGCTCTCGCGCCCCGGTTCGCCTCGTGTATGCAAGTACCACAGGCGTGTACGGCGACTGCGGCGGCGCGCGCATCGACGAGACGCGCGCCGTGCACCCTGCGAATGCGCGCGCCATGCGGCGCGTTTCGGCGGAACAGCAACTGCGTGCGGCGACTGCACGCGGCGCGGTGCGGGCCACCATCGCACGCATTCCCGGCATCTACGCGGCGACCCGCCTGCCGCTCGCGCGGCTGGGAAAGGGCACGCCCGCCTTGATCGATGCCGACGACGTCTACACCAACCACATTCACGCCGACGACCTCGCCACCATTCTCGTGCGCATGGCGACGCACGGCCGACCGGGCCGCGCCGTGCATGCGAGCGACGACAGCGAACTGAAGATGGGCGAGTATTTCGATCGAGTGGCCGACGCCTTCGGTCTTGCGCGTCCGCCGCGCGTGTCCCGCACCGAGGCCGAGAAGACGCTCGACTCCACGCTGCTTTCCTTCATGCGCGAGTCGCGCCGGCTTTCGAACCGGCGCCTCAAGCGCGAGCTGGGCGTCCGGCTACGCTATCCGCACGTGGACGACTTCCTGCACGCAGTCGCTACCGCGCGCAAGTGAGTTGGGCGTTAGTGAATCGGGCGTGGCCAATGCACGCGTGGCGACTTTGTGCGGCACGCAGCGCGCGGTGCAGGCGCGCGGACGTTCAGGTGAACGAAGGCAGTGTTTCAAGCAGAACGAAGCACAGCAAGGCGCCGATCAATGCGCCAATCAGGTTGGGCCGATACTGATGACGCGCATGCATGGCTGCCAGCAGCGTCCCGATCAGAATCGCTGCCATGCAGACAAACGCAATCATCATGTATGAAATCTTGAACGTGTCGTAGATGACCATGGCACGTCTCCCTTGGCGGTTTGTCGTCGTTCTGTAACCCAGTATAGGGCGCGATGTGGCGCGGGGCATGCGGCAACGCAACACATGGAGCCCGTTCCAAGGGACGTTGTGTGCGCCGTCGAACAGAGCCGCGCATCGTGCTGAACGGTCGCGGGGTTTACCCCTTGCGCAGCGCCGCGAGATCGGCGTCGTCGAGCCATTGCCAGGCGCCGGCCGCAAGCCCCGCAGGCAGCGCCCATCCGCCGATCCGCTCACGATGCAGCGCCTCCACGCGATTGCCCGCCGCGGCCACCATGCGCTTGACCTGGTGGTACTTGCCTTCGAGCACCGTGAGTACGAGTTCGTGGCGGCTGCGTGCTTCGGCGGCCACGGCCGCTATCGGCTTCGCCTCGCCGTGCAGTAGCACGCCGTTGCGCAATGCCTGAAGCTGCGCGTCGTCGATGGCGTGGCGCGTCGTCGCCACGTAGACCTTCGGCACCTTGCGCTTCGGGGAGGTGAATGCGTGAACGAACTGGCCGTCGTCGGAGAGCAGCAGCAGGCCGGTGGTGTCCTGATCGAGTCGGCCCACGGACTGTACGCCCCGCGTCGCGAACTGCGGCGGCAGCAGATGAAACACGCTGAGATGATGCTGCGGGTCGCGTGAACACTCGTATCCGGCGGGCTTGTTGAGCGCGATGTACACGTGCTCGCGCCATGGCCAGGTCGCGCCGTCGACGCTGAATACCAGCGCGGTGGTATCGAACGGTGCATCGGGATCGGTGCATGCGACGCCGCCGATGGTCACGCGCCCGTCTGCAACGAGCGCGCGGCATTGACGGCGCGAGCCGAAGCCTTGAGTGAAGAGAATGCTTTCGAGGTCCATGAAGTGCGCGAAGCCACAAAGTCGCCGAGTCGCCAGGTGGCGAGGCCGTTGTTCAACCGGCAGCCCGGCGCATTTTAACCGGCGCTCCCCATCGGGCCTGAAGCAGCACGCTCTACCTGCGTTCCGGCACCTCGCGCTCCCGCTACGCGCTACTGCACACTCGTCCGGCGCTCCCCGAAGCGCCACCGCCCGAGCCGCGCGCCGCGCGTCTTCCCGAGCAGTTGTCCCCCATCTCGCACGGCTCTCGAAACCCGTGGCGCCCGGCTTGTGCGTCGGGTATGTGCGAACGCCCACGGCGTGGTGCTCGAAAGCCGCGGCCGTGATTCGCAGCGACTGCCGGATGACCGTGTCGCTCGTGGCCGAAATCGCCTCGCGTTGGGTGGAGAACGGCGAGATCGACCGGCTGTGTTCGATGCAGCGCGCACCCGGCGCGCCGCCAATGAGACCGCAAGAACCGGAGCGCGTCCCACGGCCTCACCGGCGACGATGAACCCATCGTCAACCGGAGGCCATCCATGCCATTCCGTCTCTTCAGCGCTTCATCGCGGCGTACCGCTTCGGTCAGTGCCGCCCGTCCCGCGTTCGGCGCGGCCTTCAATCGCCTTGCGTGGTCCAATCTCTTCGCGCAATCGGCGGAGCAGATCAGCCTTGCCGCGGCACCGCTCGTCGCTGTGTTCGCGCTCGATGCCTCCGCAAGCGACACCGGTTTGCTGCAGACCGCGCAGACGCTGCCGTTCCTGCTGCTTTCCATTCCGCTCGGCGTCTGGGCCGACCGTCATTCGCGCCGCACGCTGATGACCGTGGCCGAAGCCGTGCGCGTCGCGGCACTCGTGGCGGTGCTGGCGCTCGTCTACACGCATGCACTCTCGCTGCCGCTACTGATGCTGCTCGGTTTTCTCGGCGCCACGGGCACGGTGGCGTACGGCGTGGCGGCGCCCGCGCTCGTGCCGTGGCTCGTGGCGCGCGAACAGCTGGCGGCGGCCAACGGACGCGTGGAGCTGGCCCGCAGCGTCGCGTACTCGGCGGGACCGGCGTTGGGCGGCCTGCTCGTGGGATGGATCGGCGCGGGCTGGGCGTATGGCGTAGCGGCCGGCCTATCGGCGCTCACGGTGGCGTTGCTTGCGCGGTTGCGCGAGCCGCCGCGCGCCGCGTCGGCGCATCGGCATTTCCTGCACGAGTTGCGCGAGGGCGCCCGCTTCGTCGCGCGCGATGCCTTGTTGCGGCCCATGCTTGCTACCGCCGTGTTCTTCAACGTGGGCTTCTTCACGCTGCAGGCCGTCTACGTGCCTTATGCGGTGCACCGGCTCGGGCTGGGTGCGTCGGCGGTCGGCGTGACGCTCGGCGCCTATGGCGTGGGCATGGTGTGCGGCGCGCTTGCGGCGCCTGCTGTGGCGCGAGCACTCGCGTTCGGCCGCATGCTCGTGATCGGGCCGCTCTGTGGGCTGGCCGCTTCGCTCGTCATGGTGGCCACGCTCGCCGTGCCGTCGTTTCTGCTCGCCACGCTGAGCTTCTTCCTGCTGGGCGTGGGGCCGATCCTGTGGGTGGTCGGCTCCACCACGCTGCGTCAGGCCATTACGCCGGGCGGCATGATGGCGCGCGTGTCGGCCATCAACGCGACGGCGACGCAGGGGGCGCGTCCGCTCGGGGCGCTGCTGGGCGCCGCGATCAGCGCGCACTTCGGGATGGACGCCTGCCTCGTGGCCGCCGCCGCGGCATTCGCCGTGCAGGCCGCCATCATCGTCGTTTCGCCCGCAGCGCGGCTTCAGGGCGTGCCCGAAGCGGCCGCGGTCTGATTACAGCCGCTCGGCGACCGCTTCGCCGAGCGCGCTCGTGGATGCCTCGCCGCCCATGTCGCGCGTATGCGGACCGTGCTTGAGCACCTCCGAGATCGCCGCGACGATGGCGTCGTGCGCCTCGTGCTCGGCGCCGCTCGCGTTGCCGAGGAAGTCGAGCATCATCGCCGCGGACCAGATCATCGCGATCGGGTTCGCAATGTATTGGCCCGCGATGTCGGGCGCGGAGCCGTGCACCGGTTCGAACAGCGAAGGAAAGCGCCGCTCGGGGTTCAGGTTCGCGGACGGCGCAATGCCGATGGTGCCCGTGCAGGCGGGGCCCAGGTCGGAGAGGATGTCACCGAACAGGTTGGTTGCCACCACCACGTCGAAGCGTTGCGGCTGCAGCACGAAGCGCGCGCAGAGAATGTCGATGTGCTGCTTGTCCCATGTGATGTCGGGATAGCGGGCCGCCATCTCGGCTGCGCGTTCGTCCCACCACGGCATGCTGATCGCAATGCCGTTGCTCTTCGTGGCCACCGTCACGTGGTGCCGCTCGCGCCGCTGCGCGAGATCGAAGGCGAACTTCAGCACGCGCTCGGAGCCCACGCGCGTGAAGACGGACTGCTGCACGACGAACTCGCGCTCGGTGCCCTCGAACATCGTGCCGCCCACGGCCGAGTACTCGCCCTCGGTGTTCTCGCGCACGATATAGAAGTCGATGTTCTTCGCGTTGTGTGCCGCGAGCGGCGAGCGCACGCCTTCGAATGTGCGCGCGGGACGCAGGTTCACGTACTGGTCGAACTCGCGGCGGAACTTGAGGAGCGAGCCCCACAACGAGATATGATCCGGCACGGTGGCGGGCCAGCCGACGGCGCCGAACAGAACCGCGTCCACGCCTTCGAGCTGCGCCTTCCAGTCGTCGGGCATCATCTGACCGGTCTTCGCGTAGTAGTCGCAACTGGCCCACTCGATGTGGCGGAAGTCGAACCGGATGCCGAAGCGCCGCGACACGGCGTCGAGTACGCGCAGCGCTTCAGGCATGACTTCGCGGCCGATGCCGTCGCCGGGAATGACTGCAATGCGATGGATTTTGTCTGTCATGTCGTACGCTCTCGGGGTGGTGCCGCCTGATCGGGACGAGTCGCCCGGCGATGCGGCATCGGCGGGCACCTGCACATTCTAGGCAGGCAGGCGGTGCTGTGCAGCCTCCGGCCGGTTAACCCACTTTCCACGAAACGTGAATAAAACGCCGAATCTCAACGATCTGCGCGTGTTCCGCGCGGTGGCGCGCCACGCCGGCTTCAGCGCGGCGGCAGCGGAGCTGGCCATGTCGCCCGCGTTCGTCAGCAAGCGCGTGGCGGTGCTCGAAGCCGAACTCGGTACGCGCCTTCTGCATCGCTCCACGCGACGCGTGGCGTTGACCGAAGCCGGCGAACGCGTGCTGGCATGGGCCCAGAAGATTCTCGACGACGTCGATCATCTGGTGGACGAGGTCTCCACCGCGCGGCGCGTGCCGCGCGGCACGCTGCGGGTGTCGAGCAGCTTCGGGTTCGGGCGGCATGTCGTGGCGCCCGCTGTGGCGCGGCTCTCGGCGCAGTATCCGCAACTCAACGTGCGGCTCGAACTGTTCGACCGGCTCGTGGACGTGGCCGCCGAAGGGTTCGACATCGACATTCGCGTGGGCGACGAGATCGCGCCGCATCTCATCGCGACGCGCCTCGCGTCGAATCATCGCGTACTGTGCGCGTCGCCGGCCTATCTTGCGCGCCGCGGCGCGCCTGCCGAAGTCGCGGACCTGAGAACGCACGCCTGCCTGCCGATCAAGGAGCGCGACCATCCGCTCGGCGTGTGGCGCTTGACGGTGAACGGTGTGCCGACCACGGTGAAAGTGGACGGGCCGCTTTCCACGAATCACGGCGAGATTGCGGTGCAGTGGGCGCTGGCCGGCTACGGCATCGTGCTGCGCTCCATCTGGGACGTCGCGCCGCTCATCGCAAGCGGCGCGCTGGTGCAGGTGCTGCCCGAGGCGATTCAGCCCGCGAATATCTGGGCGGTTTATCCCGAGCGGCGCGCCGGGCTCGCGAAGGTGCGCGCCTGCGTCGATCTGCTCGCGCAGGAATTCAGCGAGTGGGACAAAGGAGACAAGGACGAGAAGACGGTGTCGCCCGTCAAAGGCGTTCGGCGTTGACAAGCGCCTCAAGCTTCGCGCGTTCCTGCTGCACGTCGCCGTTCTGCTGCGGCCAGTCGAGCGCGATGCCGTCGTCGAGCGACTTGCGCACGAGCGACGAGTAATCCCATTTGCTCAACTGGCCCGACTTCATGGCGTCCGCCACGTCGTGCCGGAGTTCAGGCGGAAAGGCGGGCCAGGCGAGCGAGAGCGATGCGTACTGCCGTGCATCGATTTCAGCCGAGGAACGCGGCCAGACCCATATCACGACCGCCACGAGGGCGAGGAACGGCACGAACGTGTAACGCAGGACAAACTTGACGGGCTGCTTCATTCGGAAAGCGTGGTGGAGGAAGTGGACTTCGTGTCTTGCGCCGCGGTGCTCGCGCGCAACGCGGCCAGAATGCCTTTGAGCAGATCGGCGGGCGTGGGCGGGCAGCCGGGGATGCTGACATCGACGGGAAGCAGGGTCGACAGCGGGCCGCTCACGGCGTAGCTGCCTTTGAAGACGCCGCCGGTGCAGGCGCAGTCGCCCGCGGCTACGACGAGCTTGGGGGCCGGCGTGGCTTCATAGGCCTCGCGGACGGCTTCCCTCATGTTCAGCGTGAGCGGCCCGGTGACGAGCAGCATGTCCGCATGGCGCGGGCTCGCCACGAATCGGATGCCGAGGCCTTCGATGTTGTAGTACGGGTTGTTGAGCGCGTGGATCTCCAGTTCGCAGCCGTTGCACGAACCACCATCGATCTGGCGGATGCACAGCGCGCGGCCCAGTACGTCGAGAATGGCTTGCTGGAGCGCGGCCTGTGCGGCGTCTTCTGCGCCCTGCGTGCCCGGACCCGAGCTTGAGCCGGGTTGGCGCCACGCGTCCTCGGGCTCCGGCGCGGGCTCTGTCGGCGTGCCGGTTCGCGCGATCTGTTTGAGCAGTTGCCACATTACAGGTCGTGCCCCGCGTAGTTGAGGTTGAACGATTTGTTGATCAACGGAAAGTCGGGAACGATGTTGCCGATGATCGCGTGCTCAAGCGCGGGCCAGTTCTGCCACGACGGATCGTGGCAATGGCAGCGCGCAATCGTGCCGTCCGGGCCTGTTTCGAGTGCCACGAGCACGTCGCCGCGCCAGCCTTCCACCCAGCCGAGTCCGCGCGAAGGCGCGCGGGTCACGTCCACGGGCGCGGCGATTTGGCCTGTCGCGGCAGCCTCGCCCGCGAGCCCCTCCAGTCCTTCAAGCAACACGCGGATCAGCCGCAGCGACTCGCTCACTTCGTTGAAGCGCACCGCGACGCGGGCGGCGACGTCGCCGCGGTCGTCGGTGACGATTCTTGGGGCGAGCGCGTCGTAGGGCGTATGCGGATGGTCGACGCGCACGTCCATTGCCTGGCCGCTCGCACGCGCGGCGAGACCGCAGACGCTGAAGTGCGCCGCGACCGCGGGCGTTAGCCGGCCCGTGGTCGAGAAGCGGTCCTGCAAACCGGACTGCTCGTCGTAGATGCGCTGCATCACGCGAACCTCGCCTTCGATCTGCGCGCACTGCACGACGATGGCGTCGGCGAGCGCGGCTTCGAGGTCGCGCGCCACGCCACCGGGCACGATCTGATCCATGAGATAGCGGTGGCCGAACGCGCGCGCATTCAGGCGCAGCCAGTCTTCCTTGAGGCGCGAGAACTGCGCGAGGCCGAATGCGAAGCCGGCGTCGTTGCCGAGCGCGCCCAGGTCGCCCAGATGGTTCGCCACGCGCTCGCGTTCCAGCAACAGCGCCCGCAGCCATTGGGCGCGCGGAGGAACCGGCACGTCGAGCGCCCGTTCCAGCGCCATGCAGTACGCCCACGAGAACGCCACCGTCGAATCGCCTGCAATGCGCGCGGCAAGCCGGTGTCCTTCGAGCAGGGGCGTGGCCCCGAACAGGCGCTCGATGCCGCGATGCGTGTAGCCGAGCCGCTCTTCGAGCCGCAGCACCTTCTCGCCGACCACCGAGAAGCGGAAGTGCCCCGGCTCGATGGTGCCGGCGTGAATGGGCCCAACAGCGATCTCATGGACGCCATCGCCCGCCACAGGCACGAAGGCGTAATCCGCCTCGTTCGACTCGAATGATTCGCGCCCCGACCATTGGCTCTGCCGCAGCGGATGGTAGTCCGCCGGCCAGTTGCCGTGATTGAGCCAGGGGCGCGTGTCCGCGGCGCCGGCCGCGCTTAGGCCGAGCAGGTCGTGCGCGGCGCGCTGCATGCGCGTGGCGCACGCGAAGATGCCGGACAGGTCGGGATAGGAGGCGCTGTCGGGCGTAGCGCCGTCCAGCGCGAGGCGTACCCACAACAGACCGTCTTCGAGTGCGTAGACGGCGTTAATCGAGAACCGGCCCGGCGCCTCTTCGGCGCCCCAGAGCGAGACTAGCCGGCCACCGCCGTGGCGTACCGTTTGTGCGGTGCGCAGCCATTCGCTCGCATCGGCGTGCGCAATGAATGCAGCGGATCGAGCAGAGAGGGCGTGCAGGCGAACGAGATTGGCAACACCGATGGCATCGATACGCATGCTCACCCCGCAATCATGGCGGCCGCCTGCCGGTACCACTCGGCGAGATACGGCGGCACATAGAGGCCGAGCATGAGCCCGAGGCCCAGATGGACGAACACGGGCAAGAGCGCCGGCCGGTGCTCGAGCACCTTCGCCGTGGTGGTCTCGCCGAACACCATCGACTGCACGCGCGCGAAGATCGCCGCGAAGGCCACCGCGAGCGCGAGTAGCAGGAACGGCGCGGCCCAGGGCAGGCGGGCCATGGTCGTTGTGAGAATCAGGAATTCGCTGGCGAACACGCCGAACGGCGGCATGCCGAGAATGGCGAGCGCGCCGAGCATCAACCCCCATCCCACCACCGGGCTCACGCGCAGCAGACCGCGGATATCGTCCATGATCTGCGTGCCCGTCTTTTGCACGGCGTGTCCCACCGTGAAGAACACTGCGGATTTGATGAGCGAGTGCACCGTCATGTGCAGCAGGCCCGCGAACGTGGCCGCCGGGCCGCCCAAGCCGAACGCGAACGTCATCAGCCCCATGTGTTCGATCGACGAGTACGAGAAGAGGCGCTTCACGTCCCGCTGCCGGAACAGCGCGAACGTGGCGACGAGCACCGAAACCAGCCCGAACCCGATCAGCATGCGGCCCGGCAGACCATTGCCGAGCGCGCCGTCCGCGAGCACCTTGCAGCGCAGGACCGCGTAGAGCGCGACGTTCAGCAGCAAGCCCGAGAGCACGGCCGAGATCGGCGTGGGCCCTTCTGCGTGCGCGTCGGGCAGCCAGTTGTGCATGGGCACGAGACCCACCTTGGTGCCATAGCCGATCAGCAGGAACACGAACGCGAGCGAGACGATGGTGGGGTCGAGGCTTGCCTTGACGGTGTTCAGGCTGCTCCAGAGCAATGCGTCGCTGCCGCCCAGCTGTCGGCTCGCAGCGAGATAGAGCAGGATGGTGCCGAAGAGCGCCTGCGCGATGCCCACGCCGCACAGGATGAAGTACTTCCACGCGGCCTCGAGGCTCGCGGCCGTGCGGTACACGCTCACGAGCAGCACGGTGGCGAGCGTGGCGGCTTCCATCGCGACCCAGAGTATTCCCATGTTGTTCGTGGTGAGTGCGAGCAGCATGGCGAACATGAAGAGCTGATACATGCTGTGGTAGAGCCGCATGCGCGAGGCGGTCATCCTGCCGCGGTCGCGTTCGATGCGCATGTACGGGCGCGAAAAGATCGACGTCGTCCAGCCGACGAAGGCCGTGAGCGCGACGAGGAACACGTTGAGCGGGTCGACGAAGAACAGCTTGCCGAGCGCGAACGACGGCCCGTGCGCGACCGTGAGGGCGGCCAGCAGCATCGCCGCCACGAACGTGAGGAAGCTGAGCGCGACGTTGAGGTCCGGTGCGAACGGCCGCTGCCCGAGCACGGCGAGGCACGCGCCGGCGACGAGCGGCGTGCCGCAGACGGCCATCAGGATCCACGCGTCAATCATCTTTGAGCTTTTCGAGGTGATGGATGTCGAGGCTGTCGAACTGCTCGCGGATCTGGAACATGAAGACGCCCAGAATCAGGATGCCCACGAGCACGTCGAGCCCGATGCCGAGCTCCACGATCATCGGCATGCCGTTGGTGGCCGCGGCTGCCGCGAAGAAGAGTCCGTTCTCCATCGAGAGAAAACCGATCACCTGCGGAATCGCCTTCGAGCGCGTGATCATCATCATGAACGAGAGCAGCACGCAGGCGAGCGCAATGCCGAGCGTGCCGCGCGCCTCGGACGAGGCGAGCTGGCTGATCGGCGTGGCCACGTTGAACGCGACGATCACGAGCACGATGCCGATGAGCAGCGTGGCCGGAATGTTGAGCAGTGGCTCGACGTCCGTCTTCACGTTGAGGCGCTGCACGAGCTTGTAGAGAATCCACGGAATCACGCCGACCTTGAGCACGAGCGTGAGCATGGCGGAGACGTACAGGTGGGCGTCTTCGGCCACGTAGCCGAGCACGACATTCGCGCAGACGAGCGCAAGACCTTGCAGCGTGTAGAGATGAATCAGCGAAAGAATGCGCCGCTGGCTCAGCATCGCGAACGAGAGCAGCAGCAGGATGGCCGCGAGGAAGTTGATGATCTGCGTAGCGAGGCTGTGAGCGCTGTGCATTTACGCCCCCAGCAGGAAGTGAACCAGCATGCCGATCACGGCGAGCAGGAACGCGGTGGCGAGAAACTCGGGCACGCGGAAGATACGCATCTTCGCGTTGCTGGTTTCGATCAGCGCAAGTATGGCGCCGCCCGCCAGCAGCTTCACGGCGAGCGCCGGAATGGCCACGAGCAACGCCAGCGGATTGCCGGCCTCGGCCATGCCCCAGGGCACGAACAGCGCGATGCCGATACACGAATACGCGAATAGCTTGAGGCTTGCCGCCCATTCCATGAGCGCAAGATGGCGGCCCGAGTATTCGAGGATCAGCGCCTCGTGGATCATCGTGAGTTCGAGGTGCGTGGTGGGGTTGTCCACGGGCAGCCGCGCGTTTTCGGCAAGCGAGACCATCGTGAACGCGATGCCCGCGAACGCGAGGCTCGGATAGAGCGCGAGCTCGCGATGGCTGAGCGTGGCGACGATGTGCGTGAGCAGCGTGGACTGCGTGATGAGCGAGGCCGAAAACAGCACCATCAGCAAGGCCGGCTCGGCGAGAAAGCCGACCAGCATCTCGCGCCGTGCGCCCAGCGTGCCGAACGCGGTGCCGATGTCCATGGCGGCGAGCGAGACGGCGACGCGTGCGAGCGCGAAGAGGCCGACGAGCGCGATGGCGTCGGCGGCGGAGGAAAGCGGCAGGTCGGTGGAAAGCGTGGGCACGATGGCGCAGGCGAGCGTCATGGCGCCCCAGATCACATAGGGCGCGCCGCGGAACACGGGGCTCGCGCCGTGCGCAATCACCGACTCCTTGTTGAACAGCTTGTGTAGCATCCGGTAGGGCTGCCAGATGGACGGCGCGCGGCGATTCTGCATCCATGCGCGGCAGATGTTCACCCAGCCCGTGAGCAGCGGCGCGACCGCGAGCGCAACGACGATTTCGAGCGCCTGGGAGAGCAGACCGGAGAACGTGATCATCGTCTCACCAGCATGAGCAGGACAACGAGCACGACGAAGCTGTACAGCAGATAGATCGCGATGCGCCCGGTCTGGAGCCGGCCCGCGAGCGCGGCGACCTGCTTCACGAGCCGTTCGATGGGCAGATACAGCAGCGTCCAGACGCGGTCCGAAACGGTGACGTGATAGGTGGGCTGCGTGTCGAACGGCGAAGGCAACTGCCGCTCGATCTGCATGAGCGGCGCGAAAATTTCGCGGATCGGCTGGCCGAATCCTTCCGCTGTGTCCTGCATGCGCGCATTTGCGAACGGAAAGCCGCAGGCCCACGGAATCGAGCGGCGCAGCCTGCCGTGATAGAAGCGGCGTACGAGCAGCCAGGCAAGGCCGCAGCAGCCGAGGAAGAAGAGCACGAACACTGCGGGCATGTAGCTGGCGCGGCTGGCTTCGGTCGGCACGAGCAGCAGCCAGCCATGCCGGGCCAGCGCCTGGCCGATGCCAGCGCCGACAAGCGCATTCGTGACGCGGTCGATCAAGCCCGCGTACTGTACCGGCAAGAGGCCGAGCAGCACGCAAAGCGCCGCGAGCCAGGCGAAGCCGATGCGTTCCCAGGGGCTCGCGTCATGCGCACGGGCGAGCTTGGCCTCGCGGGGCTGTCCGAGAAAGACGATGCCGAAGAACTTCACCATCGTGTAGCCGCCCAGCGCCGCCACGAGCGCGATCAGCGCCGCGACGATCGGCACGATCATGTTGAGGAACGGGTCGGGCAGGCCGGGCGTGAACAGAAAACTTTGCAGCAGCAGCCATTCGGAGACGAATCCGGAGAGGGGCGGCAAACCCGCGCTGGAGAGGGCGCCCACCAGCGCGGCGAGCGCGGTCCATGGCATGTAGCGGATCAGTCCGCCCAGCCGGCCGAGGTTGCGCTCGCCCGTGGCATGGAGTACCGAGCCGGTCGAGAGGAACAGCAGGCTCTTGAACGCAGCGTGGCTCGCAATCTGATAGAGCAGCGCGGTGAGCGAGAGCGCCGCGAGCGCCGGCATGCCGTACGCCTTGAATAGCACCGTGAGGCCGAGGCTGGCGAACATCAGCCCGATGTTGTCGATGGACGACCAGGCGAGCAGCCGTTTCATGTCGGTCTGGACCGCGCTGAAGACCACGCCGGAGAGCGCCGAGAAGAGCCCGAGCCCCAGCATGACGACGCCCCACCACGCAATCTGCAGATGCAGCAGGTCGAAGACGACGCGCAGCACGCCGTAAAGACCGGCCTTCAGCACGAAGCCGCTCATGAGCGCCGACACCGGCGACGGCGCGGCGGGGTGCGCCTCGGGCAGCCACACGTGCAGCGGGAAGATGCCGGCTTTCGTGCCGAATCCGAACAGCGCGAGTACGAAAGCGAGCGAGGCCCAGAACGGATTCAGGTTCTGCAGCCGCATGTTGGCGAAGGTGTAGTCGCCGGTGCCGGCCTGCAGCAGCCCGAAGCACAGCAGCAGCCCGAGCGCGCCGACGTGCGAAATCAGAAAGTACAGATAGCCCGCGCGACGGATCTCCGGCAACCGGTGATTGCTCATGACGAGGAACGTGGCCGAGAGCGTCATGGCTTCCCACGCCACCATGAAGCAATAGGCGTCGTTGGCGATCAGGACGAACGCCATGCTCGCGAGGCACACGTGATATTCGAAGCAGAGAAGCCCCGGCGGCGTGCCTTCGCCCTTGCGGAAATACCCGCTAGAAAAGGCGCTGATGCCGGCGCTTATCGCGCCCAGCACCATGAGGAAATACGAGGAGAGGGCGTCGAGGCGCACGTGGAACGGCAGGCCCGGCAAGCCGACCGGCAGGATCGCTTCGGCGGGAGCCTGGAACACGCCGGCCGCGCCGATTGCCGCGAGCAACAGACCGATGGCGGCACCGGCGGGAAACAGCATATGAGCAACGATGCCCGTGCGGCGCAGGCTCGCGATACCGAGCGTTGCAACCGCAAGCCACCCTGCAATGACGAGGAGCACGCCATGAAGAAGGGAGGACGGGGCCATCGTGAGTCGTTCTCGTTGAGAAAGCTTATGAGCGCCGGGTGACGGCCGCGCCAGGCTGCGCGTTTTGGCCTGAAATACGGAGAATCATGTGGTTATCACAACATGGTAATGCTGTTAGCATGCTAGCAGCTTTGCCGGGGAGATTCCACAAGGCCGGCCGTGAGGCCGAACGGCCAGGTTGACCTGCGACGTTATGTCCGTTGCGCGATTCATGGTGCACGGCCTCGCGCTATGCTAATTTCATGCACATTCGATGTGTCGCGTTACGGTGAGGAGCAGTTATGTCGCAGTCACAAGCCGGTCCTGGCTTTCCTGAACCTCACTGCATGCCGGACGAGCCGGATGCCGCCAATCCGCAGGCGCTTATCGGCGGCAAGGCAATCGAGGCGTCCGCGCCGCTTATCTCGCTCGACTACACACCGAGGTTCGTCCGTGATCTGACGGGCGAGCATGGGCTCATCGTCGTGGGCATGGGCCGTGCCGCCGAACGGGGCTTCCAGATGCTCTACCGCTTTGCCGGCGCGTGCGGCGGACTTGAGGCGCAAGGCGTCAATGTCGCGTTCGTTTATCCCAAAGAATCGGCGCGGCACGTTTTCGATGCAACGTCTGTTCGTGCGGCGCGCTATCGGGCGAAGCCCGTCCTGTTTCTGGACGCAAGCGGCAAGTTCTTCCTGGAGCCCGTGGAGCCGAGATCGCTGCATGTCGTGCAGCTGGATCGCGAGCTGCAACAGACCAGGGCGGCGCACGTGACGCTGACCGACGACGGCTGGGATGCGAGGCTGCTCGCCTTTTTTGCCGGTGCCAGTGGCAATGGAGCGGTTTGAGGCTGAGGTGTGGCGGCCTGTTGCCGCGGCGACTTCGCAAGTGCCTCGCACGGGCGCAAGGGATCGGTTTGCGCTGACTTATCTATGAGGAATGGTGGTGATGGAAGGGTGGGTTGAGGTGGATCGTCGTTGGGGGCGGCCAGGATATGAGCCGACGACGGTGGCCTGCATTGCCTCTGGCTTCGTGAGCGAGATTGTCTGCTTTGCGAATGGCCGTTTCGTCAACGGCAAGGACGCGATGTCGGTCATGTCGCTGCGGGTGAGGCCCGGCACAGAAGTCCGCATTGTTGCGACAGGCCCAGACGAGGCGGCGGCAGTCCAGGCTGTTTGCGAAGTGCTTGGCCCGCAGCGCGCCGCAGCCGACGTGTATCGACAAACGTGTTGACGCGCGGACGGACGATGAACGGGGCGTGCTGCTCTGTCTCGCTGTCTCTTGCCTTCGCAGCCGACGTTGCCCGGCGAGCGGCGTGTATTATAATTTGATTAACATACGTCAAATTCTTCCTCCGTCTGCCATGGAAACAAAAAGCGCCCGACTGACTGTTCTGATCGATCCCGTGAAAAAGGAGGCGTTCGAAAAGCTGTGCGCGGCGCAGGACCTTACGCCGTCGCAGGTCGTACGCCAGTTGATCCGCGACTACCTCGAGCAGCACGGTGTGACGTATCGCACGCGCAACACGCTCGGAGCGCGTCCGCGCCGCAAGTCCGCCTGAGTCCCTGAGCACCTCCGCGCGGTGCTTTTCCTTTCCCTTTCCCTTTCCCTCTATCTTCCGATCCGGCCGTAGACGCGTTCTCGTCATGGCTTCCTTGCAGGAGCCATCCGGCGCTCCTGCCGTGCGCGCATCCATCGTTCTTGCGTTGGGTCTATCGCACCGGCGTACCGTAACAAACCTTGACAGTCTGGCCATCGTTCCACTGCTAAGGTGCAGGCGGTTTGTCAGCCTGTCTGCCGTCGGGAAAACGGCAGATCGGGCAGTCCGCTTGTTCCTGAGCAGGGGTTCGCATTGAAGCAGATCGATCTAGTACAGTCGACCAATCACACGTTTTCCGAGCCGGTCAGGAAGCAGCTATCCACGCAGATCGGTCTGTCGCCTGAGATTCTCGAACACATGGTGGGCTGTGCCACGCCGGCCCTCGTGGCCTCGTTGATGGCGGCGGCGATCTCGGCCGAAGGTAACGCCGCGATTTTCGAGGCAGCCAGATCGAAGGAAGCGAATCCACATATCGCCGAAGAGCTGGTGCAGCTCACGGCCGCGACCGCTGGCATCAAAGACCTGGAGACAGCCGGCGACGCGCTGCTCACCCACGCTACCGGCCGGCGCGTTGCCGTGCTGGGCGATCAGGTGGCGGCGCAGACCGGGCTTCCCTCCCAGGCCACGCACGTGTTGACCGGCATGGTGGCCGCCGTGCTGTTCGGCGTGCTCAAGCACCATCTGCTGCTCGAACAGGCCCACGAGTCAGCGTTGCCCGCGATGCTTCGCGCACAGTTGTCGGCCGTCTCAGGTCGTATCTCCGATACCGTCGCGCAGGCCATGGGCTTCGCCGATGCCAGCGAGTTCCAGCGTTCGATTGCTTCCCGGCTGGGTGCCGCCACCCGTGCCGTGACCGCTGCGCCGGAAGTTGCTGCGCCGAGGCAGCCGGTAGCTGTTTCGCCAACGGCTGCCGCAGCGCGTTCTTCATCTGACATTGCGCCGATCGAAGCCGGGAAGGCGGGCAGATGGGCATGGCTTCTTTTCGCCTTGCTTGCCATCGTACTGGGTGGGGTTTTCACGTGGAGCCGTCTGCACCCCGCAGGCGGGGCGGACGAGGCGAAGCCGGCCGCTGCTGCGGCCAGTTCCCAATCTGTTGCCGCGACCGGGTTGGGCGGAACGACTTCTGTGGGCGCGGTTACGGCAGCGAGTACGGTCGCCGCCAGCAGGCCGGCAGCGGTCGCTGGCCCGGCGGTCGCCAGCCAGGCCGTCGCCAGCCCGGCCGTGGCGGGCAGTTCGACGGCTGCATCCACTGCGGCCGCATCCGTGTCGGTCGTGCCTGCAACGGCAAGTGCGCCCGTTGGCGCTTCCGCGGTAGCGGGGAGCATCCCCCTTGTGTCTGCGCTGCGTTCCGGTGAGCCGCACCCGCTCGAGCACGATACTGTGCCCAAGGCGCAACTCGCATTCGGCGCGAGTCGCGCTGGCGTTCCGATGCTTGAGGCCGTTCTGAAGGACGAAACGGAGAAGGAGAAGCTTCTCGACGCTCTGGGCCGCAACGCCGCCGCGGGGCGCGTCCATGTCGACGTGAGGCTCGACGCGCATGTGGCGTCCGCGGGCTGGCTTGGCCACCTCGACGATCTGCTGGCGCCCATGACTGTTCCGGGGGCCGCATTGCGGATCGAGGGAACACGGATCGAGCTCGCCGGCGCTCTCGCTGCGAACGCATCGGACTGGCGCTCGCGTTTGCAGCGACAACTTGGTCCCACCTACAACATTGCGGTCTTCAACGCGGACGAGGCCACCACCTCGGCCACCGATGCTTACCTGCGCGCCATGGCCCACATCGTCGAGACCGACCGCCGCTGCGTCGCGCCAGACATGGCCGGCGTTCTCAACCTGCAGGTGATCGGATTCGCGAGTTCGAGCGGGCATGTGCCAGCGTCGGCAAAGGAATCGCTGACCGAGGCCGCGCAGTTGATGAAGGCTTGCGCGGATGGCGGCCATCCCGTTCGATTAACCATATCGGCGTTTTCGGACAACGCCGGAAATGCCGATGCGAACCTCCAGCTTTCACAGAAGAGAGCCCAGGCCGTGCGTGATTTTCTCGTGAGTGCCGGTGCGCCTGCTGATCAACTGACAGCGACGGGCTACGGCCGCGCGCAACCCGTCGCGAGCAATCTGACGCCCGGCGGGCGATTTGCGAACCGCCGCATCGTTTTTGCGGCGGACGGGCGATGAAATAGCGCGAGTAACGCTTGCGAGTTAGCTCCAGGTAAAACGAAATGCCGTACCGGCCAGCGTATTCCTGGTTCGAGGGCAATTACCGCCGAAGTACCGTCCATGGCTCACCTTCGAGATGGGCCTTTTTTTGTGCCCATTTCGAGTAATTTCTCGATATGCGTGCGATTGCCTCGGGTCAGGCGAGCCATCTTCCTGTACAGAAAAGTTCAAAGATTTTCACCATTGATGATGCGACCATTAAAGTCAGATTAAGCGGTGACGAGAATTTCATTCTCATACTGAATTGTTAATGGCCATTCGGCCAATTCTTGGAGATATTCGCGGAATGAAAATTCTTGTTCTTGAGAGAAATTTTCTGGATGCCGCGCTCATCCAGGACGCACTGATATCGCGCGGCTACGATGTCCATCACTTTAACGACGGCAGGCAACTCATCCGATACCTGGAAAATTCGACCGCGGATCTGCTGATACTGGACTGGTCGAGCGGGCCGTTCGCTGGCATCGAGGTGTTGGGCTGGGTTCGCGCGCGCATGGGAGTGTGGATGCCCGTGCTGTTCGCGACCAATCGTACGGCCGAGGAGGAAGTGGTTGCCGCGTTCGAGGCGGGCGCCGACGAATACATGATCAAACCGCTTAGGCGAGAGGAACTGGTGGCGCGTGTGGAGGCGTTGATGCGCAGGGTCGATTCACACGCGGCACAGTCGCACAGTTCACGCATCGAATTTGGATGTTATTCGTTCGATTTGCGTAACGGCACCATCGCAGTCCATGGCGAGCTCATTGATACCTCACCGAAGGAATTCGAACTCGCCTCGCTGCTATTTCGCAATATCGATCGAATCATGCCGCGTCATACGCTGATCAGATTGCTCTGGGGAAGCGATATGAACTTTTTCTCGCGAGGATTGGATACGTATGTCTATCGCGTGAGAAGGAAGCTGCGTATCGGACGCGAATCCGGATTTCGCCTGCGTACGGTGTACAGCCAGGGGTATTGTCTCGAAAGATGCATTTGGGATCAGCCCTCACGATCCCCGATGACAAAAAGCATTGGGCTGCAAGTAGTGGCAGGGGTTTGAGCTTTCCGTCAGCGCTTGATCTATGTGCTGCGGCGCGGAGCCGCCATTAAACGCGCTTTTGCCCAACTGGGCCGGAGAGCCGAACAACATTTTTTGGTGCCCAGGGCCGGACTCGAACCGGCACGCCTTGCGGCGGGGGATTTTGAGTCCCCTGCGTCTACCTGTTTCACCACCTGGGCTTGTGTGGAGGCGCACGCACGGCAACCGCGCGTGGCGAAACGTGGATTATGTCGCAAATCGGTTTGCCGGGCAAGATGATGCCCACAGGCTCAGACTGTCCGCGAGAACCGCTCCATACGCTGCGTGCCGAGATAGCGGTCGAACACCATGGCGACGTTGCGCACCAGCATACGGCCGGCGGGCAGCACGTCCAGGCGGTTGCCGCCAATCGAAACAAGGCCATCGCGCTCGAATTCGCGCAGGCGCTCGAGTTCCTGCGCAAATGCGTTGCCGAAGCGAATGCCGTACGCCGCCTCGAACTCGTCGAAGCGCAATTCGAGGTTGCACATGAGCTGCGTGATGATGTCGCGGCGCAGCCGGTCGTCCGTAGTGAGGCGGATGCCGCGTGTGATCGCGAGGTGCCCTGCATCGATGGCCGCCGAGTAGGCCGGCAAGTCCTTTGCGTTCTGCGCGTACACATCGCCCACCTTGCCGATTGCCGAGGCGCCGAAGGCGATCAGATCGCAGTCCGCTCGCGTGCTATAGCCCTGGAAATTGCGATGCAGCGTGCGCTGCGCCTGGGCGAGTGCGAGTTCGTCGGTGGGCAGCGCGAAATGGTCCATGCCAATGTAGACGTAGCCCGCCGCGGTCAGCCGTTCGACCACGAGTCGCAGCAGCGCAAGCCGTTCCTGGGGCGACGGCAGTGCAGACGCGTCGATCTGGCGCTGCATCTTGAAGAGGTGAGGCATGTGCGCGTAACCGAACACCGAGAGACGATCGGGCGCGAGCGAGAGCATTGTGTCCAGCGTGCGGCTGAAGCTGTCGACCGTCTGGTGAGGCAACCCGTAGATCAAGTCGACGCTGATCGAGTGGAAACCCGTGGCCCGTGCCGCACGGATGACGTTCGTCGTGAGCTCGAGCGGCTGGATGCGGTTGACCGCTTGCTGCACCAGCGGATCGAAGTCCTGTACACCAAGGCTGATCCGGTTAAAGCCGAGCGTGCGTAGCTGCACGATGGTTTTCGCGTTGGCTTCGCGCGGGTCGATCTCGATCGAGTACTCGCCCTCGGCGTCGGGGCGCAGCGTGAAGTTCTCGCGCGTCGCGGCCATCAGTTCGGCCATTTCGTCGTGCGAAAGGAAGGTGGGCGTGCCGCCGCCCCAATGCAGTTGCGACACCGGACGCGAGGTATCGAAGAGCGCGGCCTGCAGCGCCATCTCGCGCTTGACGCGCTCCAGATACGGCCTGGCTCTCGCGCGGTTCTTCGTGATGACCTTGTTGCAGCCGCAGTAGAAGCACACCGTGTCGCAGAACGGGATGTGGAAGTAGAGCGAGAGATCCGTCTCGGCGGCGCCGGGGTCGCCCGCAGCGCGGGTGTAGTCGGCGATGTCGAAGTCGTCGCGGAACTGGAGCGCCGTCGGATAGGACGTATACCGCGGACCGTTCGCGCTGTACTTCGCAAGCAGTTCGGGGTGAAAGAGGGTGTCGGCTGCGGTCATGGGAGCTTTCCGGCTGATGCCTTGCACGATAGAGCGCTTTGGCGCTCCTGCATCTCATTCCGGGGCACGAACGCGTGCAGCGGGCCAGGATGAACTGGCAGCAGCGGCATGGAATCGTTGTGGTTGGCGGAGCGGTTGCGCATCGGGCTTCGGGTCTGGTCGATCTACGGGAGTGGCGATCCACCGCACTGTGCAAACGGTCGCACGGGTGGTCGATGGCACAATGTACTTCCGCAAAGCGGGCTGGATTTTGATGTATTGCAACTTTCTCCAAACCGGAAAGCCGTTGGTGAGTACCGATTCCCCCTTCAATGTGCCTGGCCACGCGTGTCGCCCGGGCTGCGGCGCGTGCTGCATCGCGCCGTCCATTACGACCCCCATTCCGGGCATGCCGCACGGCAAGCCCGCGGGCGTTCGGTGTATTCAGCTTTCGGACGATATGCGCTGCCGGATCTTCGGCTCGCCGGAGCGGCCTGCCTGCTGCTCCGGCCTCAATCCTCAGGTGGAAATGTGCGGCGAATCGCGCGGCTCGGCCCTGACGTGGCTTGCGAACCTCGAGGCGCAGACTCGACCCTAACGTCAAACTCGCGGCGCGCAGGCATGGCCTGCCGCCAGCATCAGGAAACAGGAGATTTCATATGAATCGAACCGCTGCACCGGTTTGCCGGCCACCGCTTGGTCGGCCACCGATTTCCCGACGCAACTTTCTGCTCGGGATGTGCGCGGCCGCCGGCGCCACCTTGTCGGTGACGGCGTGTGCAACGGGCATCTTTCCATTTATCCCCGACCACTACACGTTCTCCCAGCAGCAGGTGCAGGACGCGGTGCAGCGCAAGTTCCCGTACGAGCATTCGGTGTCGCAGGTCTTCGACGTGGCGCTCAGTCATCCGGTGGTGGGGCTGCTGCCCGACGCCAACCGCGTTTCCGTGCGGCTCGACGCGCATCTGGCGAGCCCGTTTCTGCGGCAGCCGGTTGACGGCGTCTTCATGCTGTCCAGCCAGCTCGCGTGGGATGAGGCCAGCCGTTCGGTGGTGCTGCATGAGCCGAGCGTCGACAACGTCGCGGTGAACGGCGACGCCGCGGCTTACACGCAGCAGATCAACGCGGCCGCTGGCGTGCTGGCCACCCAGCTACTGACCAACTATCCGGTCTACACCTTCAAGCCGGAGCAGCTTCAGTTTGCCGGGGTGAGCTACGAACCCGGTACAATCACTATCCTTACAAACGGCATACGCGTGCAGATCGTCGAGAAATGACGTGCGTGCGGCCGAAAGCGGGCCGCACGTAACCATCGCGGCTCCGGCACGAATACTCTGGAGAGAGCCCGATGGATTGGATTCTGACCTGCAAGGCACTGATTTTGGGTTTGGTGGAAGGCTTGACCGAGTTCTTGCCCGTTTCGAGCACGGGGCACCTCATCGTCGTGGGTAGCCTGCTCGGTTTCAATAACGACGACGGCAAGACCTTCGACGTGGTGATCCAGCTGGGCGCCATCCTCGCGGTGTGCTGGGAGTTCCGCCGCAAGATCGGGGATGTGGTCGCCGGACTGGCGTCGAAGCCGGATGCGCGGCGCTTCACGGCGAACGTCGTCATTGCCACGTTGCCGGCCATCGTGCTGGGGCTGCTGTTCGGGAACGCCATCAAGGCCGTGCTTTTTTCTCCCGTATCGGTGGCCTTTGCGCTCGTTTCGGGCGGCGTGATTATTCTCTGGGCGGAATCGCGTCAGCGGGAACGCCGGGCCGTAGCGGCCGCTGCAGGCGCGGCGCCAGGTGGCAGCGCTGCGGCCGGCGTCATCGCTCAATCGGAGGCGCGTGTGCAGTCTATGGACGAACTCACGGCCACAGACGCACTCAAGGTAGGCTGCGCGCAATGCGCTGCACTGATTCCGGGCATGTCCCGTTCGGGCGCCACGATTATCGGCGGCATGCTGTTTGGACTTGACCGGCGCGTCGCCACGGAGTTTTCGTTTTTCCTCGCCATTCCGGTCATCTTCGGCGCCACGGTCTACGAGCTGTACAAAGGCTGGCACGCGCTGTCAGCGAATTCGCTCGGCCTGTTTGCCCTCGGCTTTGCCGCTGCGTTCGTCAGCGCGTTTGCCTGCGTGCGGTGGTTGTTGCGCTACGTCGCCGCGCATGACTTCACGGCTTTCGCGTGGTATCGCATCGGCTTCGGGCTCGTGATCCTGCTGATCGGCTATAGCGGCGGCCTCGATCTGGGCGAATGACGCGGACGTCGCGTGGCCCCCACGCGTGCGCGGCCAGTGTGTTCCGTCAGTCCGCGCGACGCCTGAAAATCAGATCCCACACACCATGACCCAGCCGCAGTCCGCGGCGTTCGAACTTCGTCACCGGCCGATAGTCGGGGCGCGGCGCGTAGTCCGGCGCGGTGTTTTCGAGCGTGGGCGCGGCGCTCAGCACCTCCAGCATTTGTTCGGCGTAGTTCTGCCAGTCCGTTGCGCAATGCAGGTAGGCGCCCGGCTTCATGCGTGAGGCGAGCAGGGCGACGAAAGGCGGCTGAATCAGCCGGCGCTTGTGATGGCGCGCCTTGTGCCATGGATCGGGGAAAAAGATGTGCACGCCGTCGAGGCTGCCGGGCGCGATCATGTGTTCCAGCACTTCGACCGCGTCGTGCTGCACGATGCGGATGTTCGTCAGCTCGTGTTCCCCTATGAGCTTCAGCAGCGCGCCTACGCCAGGCTCGTGCACCTCGACGCCGAGAAAGTCGTCGCCGGGACGATGCGCTGCGATTTCGGCTGTGCTGTTGCCCATCCCAAAACCGATCTCCAGCACGCGCGGCGCCTTGCGTCCGAAGACGACGTCCCAGTCCGGATGCTCGGCCGCATACGGCACGACAAAGCGCGGGCCCAGTTCGTCGAGTGCGCGGCGCTGGCCCGTCGAAACACGGCCAGCCCGCGTCACGAAGCTGCGGATGCGACGGCGGTGAAGCACATCGTCGGTTGCATCGTCCGCGGACGGGTCAGGCTGCGGAGCTTCAGCGGACAGGTTTGCGTCAGGCGTGGTGCCGGGCAGTTCGGCGTCGTTCTGGTCGTGGATCATCGTGTGAGACTGCGTGTCTGGGACTGCGGTGAGCGTATGAGGCAGGGTTCTGGCGTCGCGTTCGGCCGCGGGAGCCCGTGGGGCGCGATAGCGAAAGACCGGCGGACGGAGCAACGACGAAAGGCGGCGTGTTGAGCGATGCACCGAAGCGCGATGCCGCGACCGTAGTTGACGCAGCGGATCGCAGCAGGTCGCCTGGCTGGAAAGCGCGCAAGGCGTACGCCGAATCGCAGTTGCGGGATGCGTCGCGTTGCTGCGGTTCATGCCACATGGCGAATCGCCCGCTTTTGCAGCGGTTGCCCGATTTCCATCAGCCCGCTCGCCGATCGCATCGAGGAGCGCCGGTACTTCGTCACCCATCTCTGCGCGATTCCACACTGTCGCGCCATATCGGTGGCGCCGTGTTCGTTGGTTTCGCAGGCGCGGATTATAGCAGCGCAGCCAGGCGGCCCTTGAACCAAGGGTCGCCTGGAATGTGTCGGCAGGAAGGGGGCCGCGGGGTCTGCTGGCGGCCGAAAAACAACGATCTCAGAAGCGGTAGCTCGCGCCGATCTGGACGATCGGATAGAAGCGGTAGCGCTGCACCGAATCGCGAATCTTTTGCTCTTCCCGCTGGATGTCGCCGTCCGCGAGCGCCTGCAGGTCGGGCGAGACGCTGAAGTCGACGCGCGGCCGTCCGTAAGCGACGCCCACGTCCGCTACGAGCCCGAAGCCCTTGGCGGTCGGCTTGTGACCGAAGCCGATGCCCAGGTATGGCATCGCGACCGGGTACTTCACTGTCGTGTTCGCGTAGGCGCCGGGCAGCGCCGGGTAGGTCTTGCCGTTGAACGAAAACGTGCCGTTGGTCGGCACTGCGTTGCCCTGGAGCCGGTCGGCATCCAGAAGCAAGCCACCGGTCAGACGGAACGAACTGCTCGCGAACGGGAACAGGTCCAGATAGCCGCCGCCATGCAGGATGCGCAGATGCCCGTCGAACTCGTTGCCGCCTGCGTTGAACGAGTGACTGAAGGCGAAGCCGTTGACGTCGGCGTGCAGGCCGAGCCAGTGGGTGACGCCGACTGCGAGGCCGGCGCCGCCACCTTGCGTGCCGCCTTGCAGATAGACTTCTTGTGCCGCGACAGGGCCGGCACAGAGCGCGCCGCCGAGTACGACAGTCGCGAGCGTGATCAGAATCTTCAAAGAACTTCTCCAGACGAATTGCGCGGTCAATGCAGTGCCGCGCAACGAGACTGTAGAGAGAGTCGCCGTAAAGCAATGCGTGGATAAGGGGGGCGTTGAGGGCGTAATTCCGCGGCAGTTGTGCGGCACCTGGGCGAGCCGCGTGTTGTGATGTTGTCCGAAACATTTAGGGCTCGGCCCCAACCGGCGTAGGCGTCGTGGCAGCTCCGCTCTCGTGCCGCCGCAAGGTAGAACTTGCCGGTCAGCGCGGTGGTTTCTCGCGCGCAACCTCGGTATCGCCATCACGTTGCAGCGTGGCGCGGAATCGCTCGCGATATTGCATCGGTGTCGCGCCGATGCGCCGCATGAAGACGAGCCGCATGCGGTCCGAGGTGCCGAATCCGCAGTCGTAGGCGATCGTTTTCAACGCGGCATCCGTGCTCTCCAGCAGCTTGCGCGCCGAATCCATGCGCGCCCGCTCGACGAACTCGTGCGGCGTGATGTTCGTCTGCTGGACGAACACGCGCGCGAAGTGGCGGGCGCTCATGCCCGCAATTTGCGCGAGTTCGCTCACCGTGAACGATTCCCGGATGTGCGTCATCACGTGAGCCAGCACCTTGGCGACCGGCGATGTGTCGTCGGCAGGGGCCGTGAGGTAGGGGCTGAACTGCGACTGGCCGCCCTGGCGCTGCGCGAACACCACGAGCCGCTTCGCAACGGCAAGCGCAAGCTGCGGACCGTGGTCTTCGGCGACCAGAGCAAGCGTGAGGTCGATGCCGGCCGTAATGCCCGCGGACGTCACGAGCGGCCCGTCGCGCAGATAGATGCGATCGAAGTCCACGCGCGCTTGCGGAAACTGCTCGGCCAACTGTTGCGCGTGCTGCCAGTGCGTCGTGACATGGCGGCCTTCGAGCAGGCCGGCGCGGCCTAGTGCAAATGCACCTGTGCAGATGGAACCGTAGCGGTTGCAGCCCGCGGCGACGCCGGAAAGCCATTCCGTAACGCCGGACGGTGCATCGCCTCGCGGCAGCGCCGGCCCTCCGGCCACGAGCGCGAGATCGAAGCGGCGCGGCGCGCGCGCAAAGGTGTCGTGAGGCGCAAGCGTAAGGCCGTTGGAGGCGCGGACGGCGCCTGCGGTATCGGCGAGCAGCATGACGTCGTAGCGGTCTTCGGGCGCGAGAAACGCGTTCGCCTCGCCGAGCACGTCGACCGGGCCCGCGACGTCGAGCGCCTGCACGCCTGGAAAGATCGCAATCGCGACGGTGCGCATGAGGAAGAGTCCTTTGGGTTCTATGGCGCCGGCTCAATTCGCCGCGACGCGCGCATCGGCACTCGCCATCGCGGCGCGCACGGCGATGCGTGCGGCAGAAGACAACGTGCGTTTGGCAGTGTCCGGCGGTCCGTCGGCGTTGCCCGAGGATGCCCGTACACCAATACTCGGTGGCATGGAAGTTCGCTTCCGGCGGGCAACGATGCACGAGCATAGCAAAGCCACTGGCGTCGATACGCGCCGGCACGCGCCTCGATTCCCGCACGGGCGCCTGCGCCCATGCCTACATCGAGCAGGGGGCGTTACGTCCTTCGTACGTGGCTGGATACGTCAGGCCACCGTCACAACTTGTCCGCGTCATCCGTACGACATGCGCGGGCTCATTCTCATCGAGGTTCCACATGACACAGACGATTGCCGGCATCAAGATTCCCGACAGCGCGATGGCGCGCGAAGCGACCGAACTCGTGCGCGACACGGAAACGGATCTGCTCTTTCATCATTCGCGCCGCGTGTTTCTGTTCGGCGCGCTGACGGGCGAGCGCAAAGGGCTCGCCTACGATCCCGAACTGCTCTACATCGGCGCGATGTTTCACGACATGGGGCTTGTCGAACCCTACAGCAGCAAAGACGAACGCTTCGAGGTGGACGGCGCCAACGCGGCGCGCGATTTTCTGCGCCGCCACGGTATCGGCGCCGCGGATATCGACGACGTCTGGGATGCCATCGCGCTGCACACCACGCCGGGCATCCCGAAGCACAAGCGGCCGGTGGTCGCGCTCGTGACAGCGGGAGTCGAGATGGACGTGCTCGGGCTCGCGTACCACGACTTCACGGACGAGCAGCGCCACGAGGTGACGCATGCGCATCCGCGCGGGCTGGGGTTCAAGGAGGGGATCATCCACGCGTTCGCGTGCGGAACGATGCACAAGCCGGAAACCACGTTCGGCAACGTAAAGGCAGACGTGCTGGCGCTCAAGGACCCGCACTATCACCGCGAAAACTTCTGCTCGATCATTCTCGGCTCGGCCTGGAAGGATTGAGACGCCCTGGACGGGCCGTCGGCGCGGCCTGCGCTTACAGCGATACGATGACGCGCATCGGCGTGGGACTGCCGAGTTCGAACTCGCGCGTGCGGCCGGCGCGCACGTCGAGCAGCAGGCGGTCGATCTGATTGACCGCCGCGCGCATGCGCTGAGCCTCCGTGGTCGACGACGAATGGTCGGCCTCGGCGAGCATCGATTGGCGGGTCTCGACGAGCAGGGAAATTGCACGCGAGCGCGACATGAAGAAGCGTTCCATCTGTGCAGCCACGCGAACGAATACGGGGAAAACGGATATTAACCGTACACAGACAATTGGGCCGCGTGGAAATTCCCAGCCGGGCAGGATGTGCCGCGTCACGACGCACGTGGTGTGGCGAACGCCCGAGGCGCCGTCGTTCGGCGATTGCCTGATTTGATCGGAATCGGAGTTTGGCAGTTGGGAGCGCGGATACCGCTGCTGCCGGGAGAGGTGCTGGCCGGTGTGGCTACCAGCAAGGCCTGTGGTGCCTGGTGGAGCGGGCGATGGGAATCGAACCCACGTCTCCAGCTTGGGAAGCTGGGGTAATAGCCATTATACGACGCCCGCGGAGCACGCAATTCTACGCGGTTTTGCCCGAATTCCGCAATCTCGCGCGCCGCAGGCGCGGCACGCGAGCTTTACTGCATTCAAATGCCGAACAACGTGAGCGACACCGCCAGTCTCGTCACGACCATCAGGAGCACCTGCACGATCACGAAGAGCAGGATCGGCGACAGATCGACTCCGCCTACCTGCGGCACGACGCGGCGCAACGGATTGAGGAACGGTGCGGTGAGCTGATAGAGAATCGGCATGGCCGGCGAGCGCGGATTGAGCCACGAGAGCAGCGCCATCAGGATCGTCAGCCAGATGAGCAGGTTCAGCGCCCATTTGACCACCGTGAGCACGGCAACGAGGAGCAGCATGGGCAGCAGGCCGAGCGGTTCGACGCCGGCAATCAGCACCATCAGCACGACATAGACGAGTGCCGCGATCAGCGCGGCGACCACGCTTGCCCAGTCGATACCGCGCGCACCCGGAATCACGCGCCGCAACGGCAGCACGAGCCAGTTGGTGACCTGCAGCACGGCGCTGGAGACGGGATTGTACGGCGGCATGCGCACGAACTGCAGCCAGGCGCGCAGCAGCAAGGCGGCGCCGAACAGCGTGAAAACGGTATTGAGCAGAAAGCGGGCGATATCGCCGAACATCGCGTGTCCTTTTCTTTCAGGGCGCATCGATGGATGCGCCGGCCTTGTTGTCGAATGGTGTTCCGCGTGGGGCGCAGCCTCGCGTGAGCGCCCCGAAGGCATGCGCCCCGCGCCGCCTTCGCGCGGCAAATGGATGGCGCCGCGCCGGTCGTCACATTATCACGGCTTACTCGCCGCTTGCATCCGCCGGAATGCGGCCAAGCGTGCGCACGAGTGACGCCTCGACGGCGCTCGCCATCGTGTCGATTGTCGCGGGCGGCGCCTTGCGCCTGCGTGCGAGTTGGATGGCACGTCGTGTCATGAGCACGTAGAGCGGCGCATGGTCGCCGCCCAGCGATTCGAGCAGCGCGAGCTGCTTTTCCACGACGCCCGCATCGCCGCGCGACACCGGGCCGGCAAGCGCATTGACGAGCCCTTTGTCGCGAGCGGTTTCGATCGTGCCGGAGAGCATGGGCAAGACGGCGCGCAGCGCATCGTTTTCGTCGAAACCGAGCTTGCGCCACAGGGCGACGCACTCCGCGAGGCTGCACAGTGCGAAGCTCGCCGCATAGTGCGCGGCGGCGTGGTACAGCATGCGGCCGCCCGGCGGGATCGAGAGCGGATGGCAGCCGAGCGCGCGGGCGAGGTCCGTGAGGGCGTCCTTGAGACGACCATCCGCCTCGATGGTGACAGAGCAGCCGGCGATGCGCGCCAGGTCTGCGAGATTTCCGGCGAACAGGTAGAGTGGGTGAAAACCACCGGTCGCAGCGCCCTGGTCGCGAGCGGCTGAAAGCAATTCCACCGGCGACGCGCCGCTGCAATGCACGAGGGCCCAGGCGCCAGTGCGCGCGGACAAAGGGTCGAAGCGAAGACTGTTCGCTGTCGAACCGATGGCATCGTCCGGGACGGTTAGAAAGACGATATCGGCTGCGTCGACAACCTCTTGCGGGTCGTCGTACGCGGCACATTGCCCGATCTGACTGGCGAGCGCACGAGCCGACTCTGGTGTGCGACTCGCGATGGCCGCCACCGGATACCCGGCGCGCGAGAAGCCGTGCGCGAGACAGAACGCGATGCGGCCCGCACCGATGAAACCGATGCGCGGTAGTGGGGACAGAGACATGGTTTCTGCTCCGACGAAATGAATACGGAAGGGTGGAGTATCGCCCATCAAAAGGGCGATAACGGCGGCGGACGGCTGGTTTGGGCGGGCGTCGTGGGTCACACACGCTGTGGCGTGATGGCCGCTACGTTGCGACGGGCGCTTTCCTCAGAACAGTACTGGCCGAGTATGGCGGATGCCACGGCTCATGTACGCGCCATGCCCTTGACGCAACGGAAACTGCGCACAATTTCCGCTCGGCTCCGGCTTTCCGTTGTGGTTGGTCGTCGTGTTGCTTCTATCCGGCAGTTCGTTTCGGGAGCGTTCACCATGAGCATCTTTTCTTACCGGAAACACCTGCGGTTCCTGACCCACTCGCAGCGCCGTCGGTGGTGGGACCAGAGAAAACGTCTGACGCCACGCGTGCAGATCGGCGGCGCCTACGTGCCGCCCAGCGTGAGCCGCGAATTCACCTACGTCAAAGTCGGATAGCGCCGCGGGCCCAGCCGGCGAATAGCTTATGAACAGACCCCGAGCGCCCGGCCACGTGCCGGGCGTTTTGTTTTTCCGTCAGGCGATTTGATGCTGCTGCCGGTTCTTCTTTCGTTCCGCAGCGGCGCGCAAGTCCAACACAACGGCATGACCCGTGCTGCCGGATCACAACATCACCACCCCCGAATTTGTAATTAAACATTACCGGTCCGGCGTGGGCCGCCGGCGGCGAGCCGGTAAGAACGCCTTTGACTATCGACACGGCACCGCAAATGTCTTGATTTATCTTGAATTCACATGGGCCGCCCGAATCCAATATGTAGCGGCCGTTCCTCCTGCTCGCCGACGCGTTCACGGACCTTGCAATTTGCAACAAATGGCGTCGGCGGCATAACGGCGTTTTCGTTACATTGAACGCATGACCGTACCGTCATGCGGGCCGGCAGGGTGCCGTGCCGCAAGGAGAAGAGAAGTGAAGAAGACCGTTTCGTTTGTCGTTGCCGCCGCGCTCGGTTTGGGGCTTGCGGGTGCGGCCGAGGCCCATGTGTCGATCGGCGTCGGCATTGGGGTGCCACTGGCCCCTGCCTATCCCGTCTACGCCGCGCCCCCGCCTGTTTATTACGCACCGCCTCCGCCGCCAGTCGTCTACGCGCCGGCTCCGGCTTACTACTACGGTCCGCCGCCGGGCGTGGTGGTCGGCGGTTACTGGGGCCGGCCGTATTGGCATCACGGCGGCTACTGGGGACACGGCCACTGGAGGCGGTGAGCTTCGGCCAGATGCCGGCCGGCGGTCGATGCGGTCTCATGTAACCGTATCGATGACGCGCTGATACGAACGGCGCAACGTGAGGCTTCCCGCCCCGTTGCGCCGTTCTGCGTTTACAGCACGCCGTTGTTCTGCGCGTGCTGCACGATGAGGTCGTGATATCCGTTCACGATCACGCTCCACGAGAAGTACGCAAAGAGCAGCGCGGAAAGAACGTGGCATGCGCGCAGCAACCCGGGCCCCGCCCGTTTGCGGCCGTGGCTCGCGAGGCTGCAGAGAAACAGCGTCCAGGCGAGGCCGCCCAGGAAAAAGCCGCTGAGAAACACCGCGGCGCCGCTGGCGTTCGTTGCGCCGGACTTTGCGATGAGCGCGCCGCCCACCGCGGCGAACCACAGAATCGCAGTCGGCGACGAGAGGGCGAGCAATGCCCCGCGCGTGAAGCCGCGCGAGGGGCTGAGGTGCGGGGTACTGGCATCTGCTTCGCCAGCCACCGCGGGCGCCACGGCGGGATTGATGGCCTCTCGCGCCATCTTCCATGTGAGGAACAGCAGAATGGCGCCGCCGCCTATCCAGACCACCCACCGTACCGGCGCGAACTGCAGAAGCGCGGCCATGCCCGCGAGCGCAAGCGCGGCGTAGATCAGATCACCCAGGCAGGAGCCGAGGCCTAGCCAGAATCCCGGCTTGAAGCCGTGTGTCAACGTGAGCGAGATCATCGCTACGTTGACGAGTCCAATGTCGAGGCACAGCGACAGCGAGAGAAAGAAACCGTCCGAGAACATCGAGAGGGCGGGCATGCGCGAACAAACTCCAGTTTCTGATTTGTTGTGACGACTCGCGTACAGGAATGCGCGGCCAGTCGCGAAAGCGGTCTGCACGTGACTGTGCCGCCGTCACGCGACCGTCGCTTTTTTAGCCGCCTCCGAGTCCGAGTTCGTCCCACAGGCGATCGATGCGCGCCTTGACCGCGCTCTCCATCACGATCGGGCGACCCCATTCCCGGTTGGTTTCGCCGGGCCATTTGTTCGTGGCGTCGAGGCCCATCTTCGAACCGAGGCCCGCCACGGGCGACGCGAAGTCGAGATAGTCGATGGGCGTGTTCTCCACGAGCACCGTATCGCGCGCGGGGTCGATGCGCGTCGTGATGGCCCAGATCACTTCCTTCCAGTCGCGGATGTTCACGTCTTCGTCCACTACGACGATGAACTTCGTATACATGAACTGCCGCAAGAAGCTCCAGACGCCGAACATCACCCGCTTGGCATGGCCCGGGTAGCTCTTCTTCATCTGCACGATGGCCATGCGGTAGCTGCAGCCTTCGGGCGGCAGGTAGAAGTCGGTGATCTCGGGGAACTGCTTCTGTAGCAGCGGCACGAAGACTTCGTTGAGCGCGACGCCCAGCACGGCCGGTTCGTCGGGCGGCTTGCCTGTGTAGGTGGAGTGATAGATCGCGTCGCGGCGCATCGTAATGCGCTCCACGGTGAACACCGGGAACCACTCCTGTTCGTTGTAGTAGCCGGTGTGGTCGCCGTAGGGGCCTTCCAGTGCGTATTCATACGCGGCAGCGGCGCCTTTCGACGGACGCGGCGGCGCACCGTGCGGTGTCTCGGGAGTCACGTGCGGATCTTGCGGGTAGATGAAGCCTTCGAGCACGATCTCGGCGCGTGCCGGCACCTGCAGCGTATCGACGCCCGGCGTGAGGCACGACGCAAGTTCGGTACGGGCACCGCGCAGCAGTCCCGCGAACTGGTACTCGGAGAGCGTGTCCGGCACGGGCGTCACCGCGCCCAGAATGGTGGCCGGGTCTGCGCCGAGTACGACCGCGACGGGATATGGCTTGCCCGGGTTGCGCAGCGCGAACTCACGAAAGTCCAGCGCGCCGCCGCGGTGCGCGAGCCATCGCATGATGAGCTTGTTGCGTCCGATCAACTGCTGCCGGTAGATGCCCAGATTTTGCCGCACCTTGTTCGGCCCGCGCGTGACGGTGAGCCCCCACGTGACGAGCGGCCCTGCGTCGCCGGGCCAGCAGGTCTGGATAGGTAACCTTTCGAGGTCGACGTCCGCGCCTTCCCAGACGATTTCCTGGCAGGGCGGCGAGCCAACCGTCTTCGGCGCCATGTCCCACACGGCCTTGGCGAGTGTGAAGAGCTTGCCCGCGTCCTTGAGGCCGCGCGGCGGTTCGGGTTCCTTGAGGGTCGAGAGCAGCCGGCCCACGTCGCGCAGCGACCCCAGCGCGGCACCTTCGCCATCGGACTCCGACGCGTCGACGCCCATGCCGAGCGCCACGCGCCGCGGCGTGCCGAACAGGTTGCCGAGCACCGGGAACCCATGCTGACCGCGATGCTCGAACAGCAGCGCGGGGCCGCCGGCCCGGAGCACACGGTCGCATAGCTCGGTCATTTCCAGCACGGGCGACACGGGCTGGGCGATGCGGCGTAGTTCGCCGAGCGTCTCGAGGCGGCTGATGAAGTCGCGCAGGTCTTTGTATTTCATTCGGATGGGTCAAGGCCGCGCGAGTGCGGCGAGGCCGAAGAGGTGAGCGAAACAGACGGACGACAGGGTGCGTTCGCGGCGTCCAAAACGGTTGTCGATTTTACCTGCGTTACCCGCCGCACGTTGGCGGCGGAAATCGCGATGGGCCGGAAACGCGCTCAGTGAGCGGTTCTCCACGCGCTGAACAGCGTTCATTATTACATTTAGTTATAGTTGTGACTGGCTATAGTGTTGACGATCTATAAAACCCTGCTAGAATCGCTCGACATTGGTTGCAGGGCTTGAATTCTTTACCATCGCCCCCGGTCCTTCAGACGCAACGCGTCACCGTTTGCCGACCCCTGCACGGCTACTGAACGGTCTAGATTTGTTGTCCTCGCCGGCGCCACGTGACGCCGGCTTTTCGCGTGGGAGTCACTGCGCGCATGTCTTCGACACATGCCGCCCGACTTTTGTGGATGACTCCCCGTACGGCGCACCTGCCGTTTCCCGACGCTACCGCACCAACCAGAGCGCGTGGCGTCTTTGACCCTTCGAATGGCTGTACGTCGGCTTGCCGACACGTTCACCGGGTCATGCAACATGGGAGATCCGAATGAACACCTGGTTAACGTGGCGTCCCGACGAACGGTTCGCTGAACGCATCACGCAAGGTTTGCGTGCCGTTCTGCGCCGTGGGACGCGTTTGAGTCACCATCTCTTCAGCGTGGTAGGCGGCATGGCCGTCCTGTTCGCGCTCGCGCTCTGGCTGATGCCCAGTTGGCGCGGTACATTCGCGGCCCGCGTCATGCCGTTCGTGTCGGCGGCCGTTCAGGCTGGACCGGCGCGGCTGTTGCAAGGCAATCCGCTGCCGTCGTTTGCGCCGCCGGGCGCTCATAGCGGTGTGTCAGACGACTCGCTGGCCTCCACGGCAAGCAACTCCGCGGCCGTGGCAGGCGGCGTGGCGCCCGTATCGATGTCGGGCGTTGCGGGCGACAGCAACAGCGCCGCAGCCACGTCCTCGCCGTTTGCGTCCGTCACGTTGAACGGCCTCGATCCGCGTTCGTTGCCGAGCGTCGGCGAACTCGCCCGGATGATCCCGTCGCAACGCGTGGCCGCCGATGCGCGGGACAACCGCGTGCTCGTTTCCGTGCGCGAACAGGCGCTCGTCGCGACGTATCTGTCGCGCCGCTATCGCGTGGCCCAGGAGCCAGTTGGCGAACTGGTGAAGGCGGCATTCGACACTGGTCGTGAAGTCGGTCTCGATCCGCTCCTGCTGCTGGCCGTGATGGCGATCGAGTCCGGCTTCAACCCGTATGCCGAAAGCGGCGTCGGGGCGCAGGGCCTCATGCAGGTCATGTCGAAAGTCCATTCCGACAAGTTCCAGTATTTCGGCGGCAAGAGCGCCGCGCTCGACCCGCTCGCGAACATCAAGGTCGGCGCGCTGGTTCTCAAGGACTGCATTGCACGCGGCGGCTCGCTCGCGGGCGGCCTGCGGCTGTACGTCGGGTCATCGACGCAGGACGACGGCGGCTACGGCGCGAAGGTGATCGCCGAGCGCAGTCGTCTGCGCGACGTGGCGCGCGGCGTGAAGGTGCCGATCAACGCGCCCCAGGCGCCCACGACGGCGGCCGCTCCGGCGCAGCAGTCGCAGACCACGGTCGCCTCGGCCAAGCGCGTGCAGGTAACGCTCGATGGCGCGCATCCGCTCTCGGACAAGGCTGCTGCGGCAACGGCGCACGTGCCGGCTCAAGACGACGCCAGCACGAGCGCGCAGAAACATCCGTCGCCTGAGATGGGCGCCTGACGCGTTCGCTGGAGCGCGCAAGCCGACTCAGGCGAAGCGAAGAAGACGGGATTGCCGTTGGCCGGATGGGCAAGGCTGACGGAAACAGAAAGGGCACCTCGCGGTGCCCTTTTTCGTTGACGCGGCGTTTGGGGTGCCGCTCGCTTTGTCTTCGATGGGACGCTCAGCGCCCCATGCGCTCGAACAGTACCCGCAACCGCTGTACCGCTTCCTCGAGCTTCGCCTGCGCCGTCGCATAGGAGAGGCGAATGTAGCGGCGCGGCTCGTTCGTGCCGAAGTCCATGCCCGGCACGAGTACGACGCCGGCGTCATGGAGCATTGCTTTCGTCAGTGCGTCACTGTCGCCGGCTGCGGGATGAGGCACGCCCGTGCAGTCGGCGTAGACATAAAACGCCCCGTCGGGCATCACCGGCACCGAGAACCCGAGCGACGCCAGGCCCGGCACGATGTAGTCGCGCCGTGCCTGGAATTCGAGCCGCCGGGCTTCATAGATAGCGAGCGTGTCGGGCTCGAAGCAGGCGAGTGCCGCATGCTGTGCGAGCGCCGAGGCGCAGATGAACAGGTTCTGCGCAAGTTTCTCAAAGGCGCTCACGAGCGTGGGCGGCACCACCAGCCAGCCAAGTCGCCAGCCGGTCATGTTGAAGTACTTCGAGAAACTGTTGACCGTGATGACGTCGTCGCCGAACGTCAGCGCCGAGACCGGCCGCGCGCCATAGCTGAGACCCTGGTAGATCTCGTCGACGATCGTGAAGCCGCCGCGCGCCCGCACCGCCTTGACGATGCGATCGAGCTCGGCCGGCTCGATGGAGGTGCCCGTCGGGTTCGACGGCGACGCCAGCAGCACGCCGCGCGTGCGCGAGGTCCACAGGCGCTCGACGTCGTCTGCCGTCAGTTGGAAGCGTTCGGCCGGACCACTCGGCACCAGCACCGGCTTGCCTTCCGCCGCGGCCACGAAGTGCCGGTTGCAGGGGTAGCACGGGTCGGGCATCAGCACTTCGTCGTCGCGATCGACCAGTGCCGCACAGGCGAGCAGCAGCGCCGCCGACGCACCCGCTGTCACGACGATGCGCGCCGGGTCCACGCTGACGCCGAAAGCCTGCTCGTAGTGGCCGGCAATCGCCTCACGCAGCGCGGCGATGCCGAGTGCGCTCGTGTACTGCGTCACGCCGCGCCGCAGTGCGGCCGCGGCCGCTTCGACGACAGGCTCGGGCGCCGTGAAGTCGGGTTCGCCGATGCCCATGTGGATGATGTCGCGCCCGGCCTGCTCGAGCAGCGCTGCCTCCTTGGCCAGTTCCATCACATAGAACGGCTGGATGGCGTCGACGCGGGCGGCAAGCCGCAGCAGCGGTTCGGCTACGGAGTTCATACGGTGTTTCCAGTTCCTGCAGGTGCCCGGCGACTCGGACTTCAGCGGCCCGGGCTTAAGGTGTAACGACGGGGCTTAACGTCAGAGCTTAGCGGCGGCGCGCGGCCTGCGATTCGTCGGGCCGCAGTTGCGCCGAGAGCTTGTCGAGCACGCCGTTTACGTATTTGTAGCCATCCGAGCCGCCGAACGTCTTGGCGAGTTCCACGGCTTCGTTGATCACAACGCGATACGGAACGTCGATGTGGTGCTTGAGCTCATACGTGGCGACGAGCAGCACGGCGCGTTCGACCGGCGAGAGCTGTTCGATCGGACGATCGAGGCAGGGCGTGATGTCGGCGGAAAGCGTGTCCGACTCGCGGATCACCCCGTGCAGGATTGCTTCGAGGTGTTCGTGATCGGCTTTGTCGTAACCCTGCGAACCGCGCAACTGTGCATCGATTTCGCCGGCGGGCACGCCCGAAAGCAGCCACTGATACAGCCCCTGCGTGGCCAGTTCGCGGGAGCGTCGGCGTGCGCTCTTCATGCCCGTTCCTCTTCGTCTTCCTCGTCTTCGTCTTCTTCGTCGTCGCCGTCGAGTTGCTCCAGCGCGACCGCCAGGTTGGCCATCTCGATGGCTACGCGCGCGGCGTCACGGCCCTTTTCCGTCATGCGGGCCACGGCCTGCTCGTCGGTGTCGGTGGTGAGCACGCCGTTGGCAACCGGAATGCCGAAGTCGAGCGCGACGCGCGTGATGCCGGCGCCGCTTTCGTTCGAGACGAGCTCGAAGTGATAGGTCTCGCCGCGGATCACGGCGCCAAGCGCGACGAGCGCGTCGAACTGGCCGCTTTCGGCGAGCTTTTGCAGTGCGAGCGGAATTTCCAGCGCGCCGGGCACGGTGACGAGCAGCACGTCTTCGCCGGCCACGCCGAGGCGTTCGAGTTCTTCGATGCACGCGTCAGCAAGGCCGTTGCAGACCGGCTCGTTGAAGCGCGACTGCACGATGCCGACGCGCAGGCCGTCGCCGTCGAGATTCGGTTGGTATTGTCCGATTTCCATATGAGGTCCGTAGTGTCGGGTTGAGCGTGGAGAGGCCCGAAAGTGCCGGGTGGCTTTCGGATAGTGGGCCGCGCGTGTTTCAGTCGTGCGGCGATGGCGTCTCGGGCGGGTAGGGCGGCAGCGATTCCTTGCTGCCGGGCATCGGCATGAAACCGGTGACTTCGAGGCCGTAGCCCGACATGCTGCCGAGCCGCTTCGGTTTGGAGAGCACCTGCATGCGGCCCACGCCGAGTTCGCGCAAGATCTGCGCGCCGACGCCGTAGGTCTTGAAGTCGACCGGGCGCCGCGCGAGAGCCTCTGCGCGCTCTTTCTGGTCGAACGCCTTGAAGACGTCGATCAGATGTTCCTTGGTGTCGCCGCAATTGAGCAGCACGACGACGCCGAGTTCGCGCGATGCGATTTCCTTCATCGCCGCGTCGAGCGTCCACGAGTGCGTGGACGCGCCGGTTTCCAGCAGGTCGAGCACGGAAAGCGGCTCGTGCACGCGCACGGGCGTGTCCTGGTCCGGCCTGGGTGTGCCGCGCACCAGCGCGATGTGCGGCATGCGCGTGGGCTGATCGACGTACATGACCGCGTGGAACGGGCCGTGCGCGGTCTGCATGGTGCGCTCGGCAACCCGCTCGACGATCGATTCGGTGCGGCTGCGGTAGTGGATCAGGTCCGCGATCGTGCCGATCTTGATGCCGTGTTCCTTGCCGAAATCGATGAGGTCCGGCAGGCGCGCCATCGTTCCGTCGTCCTTGATGACCTCGCAGATTACGGAGGCGGGCGTGAGCCCCGCGAGCGCGGTGAGGTCGCAGCCCGCTTCGGTGTGCCCGGCGCGCACGAGCACGCCGCCCGGCTGGGCCATGATGGGGAACACGTGGCCCGGCTGCACGATGTGGTCTGCACGTGCGTCGTGTGCGACTGCGGCGGCGATGGTGCGCGCCCGGTCTGCGGCCGAGATGCCGGTGGTCACGCCTTCCGCGGCTTCGATGCTGACCGTGAACGCCGTGCCGTACTGCGTGCCGTTGCGATACGTCATGAGCGGCAGGTTCAGCTGCTTGCAGCGTTCCTGCGTGAGCGTGAGGCAGATCAACCCGCGGCCGTAGCGAGCCATGAAATTGATGGCTTCCGGCGTAACGAAGTCGGCCGCAATGATGAGGTCACCTTCGTTTTCCCGGTCTTCTTCGTCGACGAGAATCACCATCCGGCCTGCTTTCAGTTCGGCGATGATCTCGGGGGTGGAGGCGAGCGTCATGTGGGCGGCAATTTGGAGAAAGCGCGTATTTTACGCCACGCTGACGCGCCCGTCCCCTCGGCCGGATGGAAAAGGCCTCCGCGCTTTCCCTGCTTGCGGCCGCTGCTCCGCTCCTCCACCCGGTTAGCCCAGCAGGTGCGCGGCGATCGAACGGGCGAACGCGGGCAGATGCTCGCCGCCCAGCATGCCCAAAAGGCCGACTAGCGCCACGGCGGGCGGCGCGGGAGACTTCACATCGAGCACGCTGTAGATCACGCCGACGAGCACGCCCACGGCAAGTGAGACCAGATAGGTTTTCAGCATGGCCGGCCTCCGTCACATCGCGATCACGACGCGGCCCGCAGTACCTGCGGCCACGGCCTTGTATGCCTCGTGCGCGGCGTCGAGCCCGAAGCGTGCCGCGATGACGGGCGGCGCCAGCTTGCCGCTTTCGAAACCGTCCACGAGCGCGTTCATGAGCCGCGCGGATTCTGCCACGCCGAGCTTGGCGCTGTCCGCGCCGAAGAGCTGCGTCTCGTTGTGATAGAAGTCGATCAGGTCGAATTCGACGCGCCGCCGGCCCGTCGCGCTGATTTCGACCACGCGGCCGCGCCGTCGCACGAGGCCGAGCGCCGTTTCGAAGGCGACGCCGCCCACCGTGTCGTAGACCACGTCCGCGCCGCCGCCGGTCAAGGTCTTGACGGTTTCGACGGTGGAGGCGTCGAGCGGGACATAGTGATCGATCAGCCGTCCGGCGGGTGAATCCGGGCGCGGCGGATGGCGGTCCACGGCGATCACGCGAGCGCCGCGCGCCTTGGCGATCTGCGTCACGGCACCGCCTACGCCGCCGCCCGCACCGATCACGGCGATGGTTTCGCCCTCGCGCAGTTGCGCGTAGTCCACCGTGCCGAGCCAGGCCACGACGAAATTCACGCCGATCGCCGATGCTTCTTCGTGGCTCAGGTTCGCAGGCTTGCGCGAGAGCGCGGCGGCCGGAATGCGGATGAATTGCGCGTGGGTGCCGTCCCGCGTGAAGCCGATGTCGCCGCCGGTGCCCCAGACGTCGACACCTATCCAGTCCGGCGGCCCGTCCACCACGACGCCGCTGAAGTCGCGCCCGGGAATGCGCGGCAAAGCGGTGTGCTCGAAATGGCCGGACACGTTCTTGACGTCGCTCGGATTCACCGATGCGCTGACGATCTTCACGATGGCCGAATCGCCGTCGCGCTCGGGCGTGGGCACGTCGACGTATTCGAGCGCGTCTGGACTGCCGAAGGTGCTGAATCGGATGGCTTTCATGGCGACCGTTCCTGTATGAGATTGCGTCGCCGCGCAGGGGCGACGTACGGTCCGAAGTGTAGGTGGCGTGCAGTCCGTCGAGTAGACAAGCGCTTTCGAATTTCGGACAAGACGGCGTGCGGCGTTTTCGGCGGCCAAGTGTCGCGGCTGGCGCTTACGTCGCTTCGCTCTATGCGCCGTGCGCCACGCGGTGCCGCAGTCAGTCGGCCGGAGCGTCGGCGCGGCTCGGTCCGTCTGATGCACTGGCGGCCCCGCTGACGCCGCCGCTATCCGAAGGCGCTTCGGTAGCCAGCGTGGCGCGCGTGTAGAACCCGGTGGGCGGCGCGCCGAGTTCGCGGCGGAACATATCGCTGAAACTGCCCGGCAGGTAGCCGAGCGAGCGCGCCACGCTGCCCACCGGCTGCCCTTCGGCAAGGCGCGACACGGCGACGGCAAGCTGAACCTGGCGGCGCCACTCGGCGAAACCCACGCCCAGTTCGCGCATGAACAATCGGGCGAGCGTCCGCACGCTCGCTCCGGTGTGGGCAGCGTGCTGTTCGAAGCTGACGTCGATGGACGGATTGGCGATTACCGCCTCGCACAGTGCCGCAAGCCGGCGGTCGGCGTGCGCGCCCGGCAGCGGGATGCGCAACGCGTGTCGCGGCGCATGTTCGAGTTCGAGCACGATCATGCGAAAGGCGGCGTCCAGATAGGTGTCGTCGCGATCCTGCTCGTGCTCCGCGATGGCGCTGATCAACTCGCGCAGCAGACCGTTGACCTCGAACACGTCGCACCGGTTGCTCAAGTGCTGCACGTAAGCGCTGCGCAGATAGACGTTGCGCATTTCGACTGCGCTCAACATGCGGATGGCGTGCACGGTACCGGCCGGCAGCCACACCGCGCGCTGCGGCGGCACCATGAGCGCTTCGTCGCCGGCTTCCACCCACATCACGCCTGCAACCGCGTAGAGCACCTGCGCCCAGTCGTGCGCGTGCGGCTCGATGTAAAGGCCGCGCGGATAGCGCCGCGCGAGCGCACGGCCGCTGCCGTGGCTTGCCTGCAAGTCGGGAGGAATGGCCTTGGGCATGCTGGTGGCTGCGTTCAGGCTTGGAAAGATGAGGGTGCGGCCGGGCTGCTGCTGCCCGGCTGTTGAGACGCGATAACCGGTTCCGCTCGCGACGGCTGCCGCATCCGGGCGGCGTAGACGACCGCGTTACAGCGGCTTGCGGTCGTCCTGTTCCAGCGAGAGCATCCGCTCCACATCGCGCAATTATGTTGAGTCTGGCTGGAGACGGCCAGCCTATATACGCGTGGTTGCAAAGTGACAGCAGTATACCGTCAGAAATACCGTCGCCTGACCGTGTCTGTAGCGAGACGACTTCGGAAATTGGACCGACTGTCGTGTGACGGGGCACCGCGCGAACGCGGCACCCTCCTCGATCGCGCGGCTACGGCTGTGACGATTGGCAAGGCGGGAATGGCGGTGCCGGTCGGGATGTATTGTGCGGTCTAGCGCCCCCCCCCCTCCCGTCCGGATGCTGCGCCTTACGTCGCATCAGGGGTGATAGTTCTCGTCCGGCGGCGTGGCGGGCGTCATGTTGATCACGGCCTGCGGCGTCGGAGTGTCCCAGTTGTTGACGCCTGAGATCCAGGCATTGCCGCCGAACCGCACCCATGCGTTGTCCTGCCAGCTGTAATGCACGTGGGCGCGCACGGTGATGTCCGGCAGATCCTGCACCGGCACGTTGCTCCACTGGACGGTCAACGTGTATTGATAGCCTTGCGGCGCCCAGCCGTCCGGCGGAACCTGGGCAAAGATCGGGTTGAGGTCGTACTGGGGCGGATTGCCCAACAATGTGGTGGCTGCCGCAATCCGGCGCTGTGCGGGTGGAACGTAGTTCATTGCGCTGCTCCTGTTCGTTCGATGTCGGGAAGGTCCGGCTGCGGTCTCGCGACTGCGGCCTGTTCGAATGAACGTCTGGCGGCTGACAACGTGAAAACCCGTGACGGATGGTGACCTGGGACGACCGACGACAATCGGCGATGCGGCCAGTTTGAGACGTTCGACGTCGACCCCTGAATCAGTGACGATGAGACTTGCTCGGTGGCTCACGCCGCGGCTGAATGGGTATAACTGGGAGGATTTCGAGGGCTGGATCGAGGATCGTCGCCTGCGGCTCGGAGGTACGGTGGGCGACGACTGCGATCAATGATCGAGTCTCTAAATCTAGCGATTCGCATGGGTCGAGATACGGCCAGTTGCAGTCACTAGCCCGTCCCGCAAAACTGCCATTTAAACGGCGGGTTCGCATCCCAAACCTGCCAATCAATCGTCTACGTGTGCATCGCGGAACCGGACGGGCCGCATACGACGACCGCTATTTATTCCCTGCTCGAGACGATTTCGACCGCAACGCCGAAGTTTCAACTTCTCCTGCAAGCATCGCAATGGTGACCATCTCGAATTTTTTCAGCAGGACAGCCTCGGCTTCGAGAAGCGTCGCCGAAAGATGGGTATTCACAGCTTGTTCGACAAGACATTCCGGATGATCCTCCGAAACAAGATGCGAGAAAAGCGAAGGTTCGCCGACCGCACGGTAGACGTCCAGTAGCGTGATGTTTTCGAGGGGTTCGGCCAGCACCCAACCACCTCCGTGCCCTTTCTCCGAAGTGACGTATCCAATATCGCGCAGACCGCTGAACAAACGCCTCACGACGACGGCGTTCGTGCACAGCATTTCACCGAGCGCTTCGGAGGTGAGCGGACCATCCGCATGCTTCATGTGAATCAACGCGTGCAAGACGCGAGACATGCGGCTATCGGTCTTCATCGTGGGCGCCCATCTCAAGAAACTTGTCAAGTTGCATAAGAGTTTAACATGGCGCTATCATGCAACTCACGACGTTACGTGATGATCTGGGGAGGGAACGTATGGATGAGCACTACGATGTCATCGTGATCGGCGGCAGCTTCGCCGGTCTTTCAGCCGCAATGCAGCTGGCGCGCGCGCGACGGCGTGTGCTTGTGCTCGATAGTAGAAGGCCACGCAATCGGTTCGCATCACACGCTCATGGTTTTCTCGGGCAGGATGGCAAGGCGCCCGGCGAGATCATCGATGAGGCGACGGCGCAACTCTCGGCGTATCCGACGGCGCACGTCGAGACAGGCGAAGCACGCACGGCGGAGCGTGTTGATGATCGCTTCATCGTCACGCAAAGCAGTGGGAGCACCGCAAGCGCGGATCGATTGATCCTTGCGACGGGCGTTCGAGACGAACTGCCCTCTCTCCCCGGTCTGGATGAACGGTGGGGTATCAGCGCGCTGCATTGTCCGTATTGTCACGGTTACGAAGTCGCGGACAAACGGCTCGGCGTCCTGGCAACGCATTCACTATCGATTCATCAGGCGATGCTCGTTCCTGACTGGGGACCGACAACCTGGTTTACGCAAGGCATAGTCGAGCCATCGCCCGAAGAGACTGCATTGCTCGAAACCCGCAATGTGCGGATCGAACGGGCGCCAGTCGTGGAAGTGCTTGGCGACGTACCCAACATGACAGGGTTGCGTCTCGCCGACGGCCGCGCCATCGAAATCGATGCACTGTTTGTGGGGTCGCGCACCCAGATGGCAAGTCCGCTCGCAAAGCAGCTCGGATGCGAGTTCGACGAAGGTCCGATAGGTCCCGTTATCCGCGTGGACGACTGGAAGCAGACCACCGTTCCGGGAGTGTTTGCCGCTGGCGATGCGGCGAGCGCATGGTCCAACGCGACGTTCGCCTCGGCGGCCGGCGTTGCAGCGGGCGTTGCAGCACATCGCTCGCTCATCTTTGGCTTGTAAGCGATCGTGGAAGTGGCCGCGCCCTGGCAGCGGGCGCTAACGCGTCGAGTGCATCAAACGGCTATCCGCGAGGCTCGCATTCGTACGAGGTTGCCACGGGACGGTCCGATCGATCATTCCTGCGCCTTGGTTCTTCCCACAAGCAGGTAAAGGCCATTGAGGCCGGAAGCCGAGCGGCCGCTTCACGGTCGGCAATCGCCATTCAACCAGCCGTGTGTCGAGTGACTCGGATGGATCGATTTCCGACGTCCGCCGTCTCTCTACTCTTCGATGACGTGCATGCGGCCCAGGCCCTACACTTGCCCGGCTTGATCTTCGTCAAGTGGGTGTGGCCTCACGCTCACACAATGAAAACCTGATTCTCGCGGGGGCGCCAGGCGTGACGTATGCGTGGCCGATTGTTCCGCGAATGCTGACGAGCGTATCGACCTTTCCCGGCTGTCGTGGTGGCTGCATTTCCTGCTGCCTGTCCTCTTCAATGGATCCGCAAGTAAGGGCCGACGCAAACGTGAAGCGTACCTTGACCTTCCTGCGATGGGAAGGCCCAGCATGCGTTCATTTTTTCCGGGACAGTCACAGCGATGCTTCGCTTGCCCGCATTCCTGATCGCCGTTCTGCTGGTCCTGATTCTGCCGATTCGGCTGGCGGGAGCAGCGACGTTGTCTTGCGATAGGGACGCGGGGCCAAGACCGATGAGCAGCGGTCATCACGTCGAACTGCGACATGGCGACATTGCGCGACAAGGCGCGTCGAACACGTCCGACGCGATCCGCATGCATAGCTCGACGCGCGTGAGACATGCGACCGTCCCATGCGGAACGTGTTCTTCGTGCTCTACCGGTGCATTTGAAGCAGGTCCCGGCTTCGCACCACCCGGCGTTAAAGCGTTCATGTTTTACACGGCCCGTCCCACTTCCGATCCCGAGTCGAGCTTTCTGACCGAAGGTATCGATCGTCCTCCTCGCGTTTCTCTCGCGTAACGCCGTCAGCCAGCCCTTGTGTCTAAGGTCGTCCTGGCTGCTCAAACCGCCGTATAGCGCATGGCGTGCATACCCATGCGCCGGATCCGGCATGAAACGATCTTCATCGATCGTCAACCTGATCCGTTCGGACTATGGAGCATGCCTTCCGGCAACGCGTGTCCGGGTGGTGTGTGTCCAATCAGAATTGGAGGAAATCAAAATGAACTGGTTATCGCAGAACGGGTACTGGATCGTCCTTGCCCTCGTCATGTTCCTGATGATGCGGCGAGGTGGAATGGGATGCGGCATGGGGGGAGGCCGCCATGCACCGCGCGAGGACAACTCGCATCACGACAGCGACGGCGCCGCGTTGCGTGATCCGGTCAACGGCCACCCGGTAGATCGGGCCCACGCGTTGACGACCATTTTCGACGGTCGCACGTACTACTTCGAATCGGAAGCGTCGCGCGAGACGTTCAATCGGGATCCGCAGCGGTTTGCCGGTGGCATGCACCGCCGTCATCACGGCTGTTGAGCCGAATCCAGAATCCACATTGTTCATTGAGGGGAGATCGCGATGGATACAGCAACTCATGCGGCGATTTACACGTGCCCGATGCACCCCGAAATCGAGCGCCCGTCGCCCGGTGCATGCCCGAAATGCGGTATGGCGCTTGAGCTGAAGACGCCGGTATCGAGCCACACCGAATGGACATGCCCGATGCACCCGGAGATCGTTCGCCCGGAACCCGGCGCCTGTCCGAAGTGTGGAATGGCGCTCGAACCACGCGCCGCTCACGCCGACGAAGAGCGAAACCCCGAACTGGAATCGATGACCCGGCGTTTCTGGGTGAGTGCCGTCCTGACCACGCCGCTGCTCGCGTTGACCATGGCGGGTGACATTCCTGCCATGCACCTCGGCTCGCTGCCCGGCGCATCGTATTTTTCCTGGATCGAGTTTGCACTCGCGACTCCAGTGGTGCTGTGGGGCGGCGCTCCGTTCTTTGCCAAAGGCGGGCAATCGGTCGCGACGTGGAATCTCAACATGTTCACGCTGATCGGGCTCGGTGTAGCGGTGGCCTATGCCTACAGCGCGGTCGCGCAGATCGCGCCGGGATTTTTTCCGCCCGCGTTCCGGCATCCCGTCACCGGCCACGTCGCGGTGTATTTCGAGGCCGCCGCGGCGATCGTGACGCTCGTACTGCTCGGCCAGGTGCTCGAGTTGCGCGCGCGGAGCAGCACCAACGCCGCAATCCGCGCGCTGCTCGGCATGGCGCCCAGGCTGGCTCGGCGGGTGGGAACCGATGGCAGCGAAACGGATGTTCCGCTGGAGCAGATTCAGGTCGGCGACCGGGTGCGGGTACGGCCGGGCGAAAAGGTGCCCGTCGACGGCGTGGTGCTCGAAGGACGTTCGTCGGTCGACGAATCGATGATCACCGGCGAACCCATCCCGGCGGAGAAAATCGCGGGCGACAAGGTGGTGGGTGCGACGGTGAACGGCAGCGGTACGCTGATCATCGAGGCACAGCGCGTGGGGGCCGACACGCTGCTGGCGCAGATCGTCCAGATGGTCTCCGAAGCCTCGCGCAGTCGCGCGCCGATCCAGCGCCTGGCCGACGTCGTAGCAGCGTACTTTGTGCCGGCCGTGGTGCTGGCCGCCATCGTGACCTTCGCCGTTTGGGCCGTGGTCGGACCGGCACCCGCGATGGCCTATGCAATCATCAATGCCGTCGCCGTGCTGATCATCGCCTGCCCCTGTGCGCTGGGGCTGGCCACGCCAATGTCGATCATGGTGGCGAGTGGGAAAGGCGCCACGGTGGGCGTGCTGTTCAGGAACGCGGAAGCGATCGAAACGCTGCGCCGCGTGGATACCCTGGTGGTCGACAAGACCGGCACCCTCACGGAAGGGCACCCAAGCCTTCAGGAGGTGCTGCCAGCGGCCGGGTTTCTCGCCGATGACGTGCTGCGTTTATCCGCCAGCCTGGAGCGCGGCAGCGAGCATCCGCTTGCGGCTGCCATCGTGCAGGGCGCGCAGCGCAAGGGATTGGCGCTGGAGCAGGTGGAGGCGTTCGAAGCGGTGCCAGGAAAAGGCGTGAAGGGCCGGGTCGAGGGCCATCCTTGCCTGCTGGGCAACATGGTCTTGCTGACGGACGAGGGCGTCGACACGTCGGCCCTTGCCGGGCTGGCCGAAGCACAGCGCGCGCAGGGGCGCACCGCGATGTTCGTCGCGATCGACGGAAAGCCGGCTGGTCTCGTCTCGGTGGCCGATCCGGTCAAGGCCACGACGCCTCAGGCGATTCGCGACCTGCACGACGAGGGATTGCATATCGTGATGCTGACCGGGGACAGCGAGACAACCGCAAAAGCCGTTGCGCGGACTCTCGGCATCGATGAGGTGATTGCCGGCGTGCTACCCGATCAGAAGGCGCTCACGATCAAGCGTTTGCAGTCGGAAGGACGATTCGTGGCCATGGCCGGTGACGGCGTGAACGATGCGCCTGCACTGGCTCAGGCTCAAGTGGGCATCGCCATGGGCACGGGCACCGACGTGGCCATGGAGAGCGCGGGGGTCACGCTGGTCAAGGGAGACCTGCGCGGCATCGTGCGCGCACGGCGCCTGAGCCGAAGCACGCTGCGCAATATCCGCGAGAACCTGTTCTTTGCCTTTGTCTACAACGTGCTGGGCGTGCCGATTGCCGCAGGCGTGCTCTACCCGGCCTTCGGCATCCTGCTTTCGCCAATGATCGCCGCAGCGGCCATGTCGTTCAGTTCGTTTTCGGTTGTGAGCAACGCTTTGCGGCTGCGGCGGGCACGCATTTGAGCGTCCGGCGCGATGTCGATCGGTTACAGGGTTGAGTTGCACGGAAACCTGACTCGGCCGGGGCCGTCTTGTCTCGAGACAAAAGACAATCCCGGCTCGGCGAGTGTTAGAAACTCAGGGTCTCGTATGCCTTCACGATGTCGCCAGCCACCGTCTCGATCTGTTCGCGTTTGAGCATGGCCTGCGAGCGCAGCAGTTGATACGCATCTTCTTCGGACATGCCGCGCGACTCCATGACGATCCGCGTGGCCTGGCGGATCACGAGGACCTTCGCCTGCTTCTGCTCGAGCCGGTCTATGTATCGCTCACGCGCGCGGGATGCCTTGAATTGCGTGAGCGCAACGGCAATAGCGGTCAACAACCCGAACGAGCGTACCGGCGAGGGAATCGTTGCGAACGCATTCAACCGTAGTACCGCTTCGATGGTGATCGGATTCTCGTACGTCACGACCGGAATCACCGGCGGTGACGCACTGGATCCAAGCCACGGATAATCGACCGAGAGCGCCTCGGGACGAATCGCCATGATGACGAGATCGGTGTTGCACGGCAGGGTATCGAGGCGCGGCCAGCATACTTCCACGCCGCAGCCAATGCGCTGAAGCTGCGCGAGCAGCTCTTCGCAATCCTGATCCCGCGGATGAATCACCACGACTTTTAGCGAACGCAGGTCGCGTAGGATCGTCGGCGTCTGCGCGGTCCGCTTCATCGATCGGCTCCCGTGCGTGCGACTTCAGGATGCGCTTGCGCGGTCCACGCCGGTGTGCTGTGAGAAACGACATAAGGATCCGCCTTCACGCGTTCGGGCGCGCGCCCGATGATATCGAAGCGGCCACGCGCGTCGACTCGCCCGATTAGCGGATGCAGGTAGGTGTGGTTGTTGTGCTCGTCAATGCGGACGCGGCCTTGTGGAGCGTCGAATTCGAGTCCGGGCAACACACGCAGCAACAAGGTGGGGTCGTCCGAGCCGACGCGGCGGATCGCATCCGCGAGCAGATGCATCTGGAAATAGGAGGCTTCCCAGCACATGTTGGTCGGCTGATTGTCGCCGAAGCGGGCCTGATAGCGGGCAACGGCGCCGAGGTTTGCGGCTGTATCCACACTCTGGAAGTAGGTGGCGGAGGTGATGTGCCCTTCTGCGAGGTCGTTTCCCATTAGCGCAATTTCGGCTTCACTCGTCATATGGCTGGCGATAGGCGTGCGGTACGGATCGAGCCCGACCTGCGCAAATGCACGGTACAGATGCGGAATGCCTTCGCCCACTACCGTGGAGAAAATGAAGTCTGGGGCGAGTTGCTTGATCCGTCTCGCTGCATCCAGATAACTTTCCCACGGCGCGTCGAGCGACAGATAGGTTTCATCCACCTTTTCTCCGCCCCGCTCGAGAATCAGATCGCTCATCACGCGATTCGACTCGTAGGGGCATACGTAGTCCGAACCGATCATGCTCACGCGTGAGCCAAACTGCGTGAGCATGAAACCGGCGAGGGGTAGCGTGTTCTGATTGGGCGCTGCTCCCGTGTAGATCACATTGCGGCTGTATTCGAAGCCTTCATACGGCGTCGCGTAGAAGAGCAGCGCATTGTGCCGTTCGACAATCGGAATGACCGCCTTGCGTGTGCTGGACATATAGCAACCGACGATCACCCTGACCCGATGTTCGAGAATCAGTTGTTCGGCGAGATCGGCGTAACGCCAGGGCTGGCATTGTGGATCGAGGCAGACGAGTTCGATCTCGCGTCCCGACACGCCTCCTGCGCGATTGATCTCCTCCACCGCGAGCATGGTGGCTTGCAGTTGAGTGAGCTCCGCAGCTGAAGTTGTACCTGAACGTGAATACAGGACGCCAATTCTGATTGGCTCCGAGGCAAGGCCGGCGTCAATACGGGTCATTCGTCAAAACCGATGGTCGCTACGTTTGGGAAGTGCGCTGTTTGTGCGCGCGGCACGCGACTGGTGCGCACGAGCACTGCCACGGTGCGGCGCTGGGCGCATCAGCGGCGCAGACTGCTTTATTTATGATGCCGTCCGCTTTATCAGGAACGCAACTGATCAATTTGCATCCGCCGCGCAAAAGGAATTTGCGGTAGCTGTCCTCGCCAACCGTAAATTCTGGCATAGCCATTGCTAATAGAAGTGCGTCGACCCGTCGTGCAAAACGGGGACGTACAGCATCTATTTAGCTGTTCGAGACAAAGGCGTCTTGAGCGGCACCGGCCAAAAAAGCCCGAAACCAGCTTGTCTGGTTTCGGGCTTTTTGCGTTTGCGATTTCTAATCCATGTCGGAGTGAAGCAAATGAAAAGACGTACTTTCCTGTCGGCAGTCGGCTCCGGATTGGTGAGCGCTGCGGGCGCTGCGCTGCCTAAGGCTGCGTTTGCCGCGGGTGCGGGCGATCCGATCAAGCTCGGCCTGTTGTTCTCGCAATCGGGCACGATGGCCAACGGCGAGTCGCTGTTAAAAGATACGGCACTGATGACGATCGATCAGATCAACGCCAAGGGTGGTGTGCTCGGGCGCAAGCTGCAAGGTGTCGTTGTCGATCCGGCGTCGGATTGGCCCATGTATGCACAGCTCTCCAAGCAACTGATCCTGCGCGACCAATGCGCGGCACTGTTCGGCTGCTGGACGTCGGTGTCGCGCAAGTCGGTGTTGCCGGTCGTCGAGTCGCAGAACAGTCTGCTGTTTTATCCGCTTCACTTCGAAGGCGAAGAGCAGTCGAAGAACGTTGTCTATCTGAACTCGCCGCCGAGCAGTTCGGTGCTCCCGGCTATCGATTACCTCATGAGCGAGCAGGGCGGCGGTGCCCGGCGCTTCTACATGATCGGCAGCGACTACGTGTGGCCGCGCACGATCAACAAGATGCTCAAGGGCTATCTGAAGACCAAAGGCATTCCGGACTCGGCATGGCGCGAACATTACGTTCCATTCGGGCAGTCGAATTTCCAGACCATCGTGCGCGACATCAAGGACTTCGCCGCGCAGCCTGGCGGCCAGGCCATCGTCGTGATGACCGTGGTGGGCGATTCGATTCCGGCGATGTTCAAGGAAGCGATCAATCAGGGTGTGCGCGCAACTGATATTCCGATCCTCGGCCTGGACGTGGTGGACAGCGATCTCGAAGGTCTCGATACCACGCCACTGGTTGGCCACCTCAGTTGCTGGTGCTATTTCCAGAACGTCGATACGCCGCAGAACAGGCAGTTCAAGAGCGACTGGAAGAACTATGTCGGCGCGCACAACCTGAAGCATCGACCGGACATGGTGATCGACCCGATGGTGTCGACTTACCTGGGCATCCATCTCTGGGCGCAGGCCGTGACGAAAGCGCACTCCACCAGCACGGACGCGGTACGCAAAGCGCTTGCAGGGCAGTCCATGGTCGATCCGGCGGGTTACACCGTGAAGATGGATGCCTCCACGCAGTACCTGTGGCGCGGCGACATGATCGGTTCGATCAATGCCAAACAGGGCTTCGACATTTTGTGGAAGTCGAAAGACATCGAGAAGCCGGTGCCGTTCAGCCCCTTCATCGGTAAGGCTTGACAGTCCCTGCTGCATAGCCTCGCAGTTGTGGGATCGGCGTGCGCAAGCATGTCGATCCCTGCAGGATCGAATGGAAATACCCATGATCAATTTCAGGCAGATCTTTTGCACGATCGTTTGTCTCGCGCTTGTCTGGAGCAGTGCCGCGAGCGCCGCACCGGGCCGCGCCGCGATACTCGCGTCGTTCTGCGCGACGAACGGCGATAAAGCCGCTGCACTGGAGCAACTGGTGGAAGCAGGCGTGTCCGATGACGCGCACGAACGTGCGTGGGCACGTCAGATTGTCGATGCGATTCGCAACGGTGCGCTGGCGTGCGGCGCCGACGGTCAGGTTACGCTGCAGGGACACCCTGCGCTCGATGGCGTGACTCTTCAGCCACGCGTCAATGCGTCAACGGATTCGCCCTATGTGCCGAGCATCGTGATGATGCGCAAGCTCGCGGTGGCGTCGGCGGAAATGGACCTGTTCTCGTCGCGACGGGACACTCGCGCGGCGGCTGCGCGGCAAGTCGACAAGTTCTTTGCCTTGCTCGACCCCGCCGTCGTCACACGCGCGGTCAAGGCACAGCGTGACCCGGATATCGCGACCACTCTCACGCTGGCATTGGCCAAGCGCGGTCTCAACAGCAATGTGAAGGCCGACCGCCTGGCGGCGATCAACGCTGTGGCCGAGGTGCCGAGCGAGACCGCGCGCACCGCGCTGACGAACTTCGCGGCGGAGGACTCCGTGCGCTCGGACCCGGACGTGCTCGCCGCGGTGCAGGGAGCGATTCGCCACATGGACACGTGGCTGTCGCTTGGCAAGGGCTTGTCGATCCTGTTTAGCGGCTTGAGCTATGCCGGCGTGTTGTTGTTGACGGCACTCGGCCTGTCGATCGTATTCGGCCTGATGGGCGTGATCAATCTCGCGCATGGCGAATTCATCATGATCGGCGCGTATGCGACGTATCTCGTCGAACGTTTCATGCAGGCGCATCTGCCAGGCTGGTTCGACGCCTACATTTTTGTTGCGATTCCGGTGGCATTCGTGATCTGCGCCGCGTGCGGCATGTTGCTCGAATTTCTCGTCATCCGGTTTCTGTATCGCCGGCCGCTCGAGACGCTGCTCGCTACGTGGGCGGTCAGTATCGCGCTGATCAAGCTGATTCAGGTGCTGTTCGGCTCGCAGAACGTCGAGTTCATTACGCCGGGCTTTCTCAACGGCGGCATGCAGGTTGCGCCCGGCTTTTTCGTGACCTACAACCGCGTGTTTGCCATCGCGCTAGCGGTGTTGATCTTCGGCGCGACCTTCGCCGTGGTTCGCTTCACGAAGCTTGGTTTGCTGATGCGTGCCACGACGCAACTGCGGGACATGGCGCGCTGCCTCGGCGTGCCCGCCGAGCGCGTCGATCGCATCGCGTTCGGGCTGGGCGCCGGACTCGCGGGGCTGGCCGGCGTGGTGTTGACGCAGATTGCGAGCGTCAATCCGTCGATGGGCACGGGTTTCGTCGTCGACTCGTTCATGGTGGTGGTGCTCGGCGGCGCGGGTAGTCTCGCGGGGACAGTCGCGTCGTCGCTCGCGCTCGGCGAAATCAACCAGTTCATCGAACCGTTCTACGGAGCCGTTGCCGCCAAGGTGGCCGTGCTTCTGCTCATCGTGCTGATTATCCAGAAGCGCCCGCAAGGACTTTTTGCATTGAAGACCCGCGTATGAATACGTTTCCCGATCCGCGTACCAGCAGGAAATTCACCTTGTCGGCGTTCGCAACGAAATGGATGGGCCAGTCCGTGGAGGTCGGCATCGTGCCGCTACTGGTCCTGCTGGCGCTCTATCTGCCTTTGGCCTATTTCGTGATTCCGGAGTCGAATGCGCTGCATCTGTCGCTGTTCGGCATCAACCTGATCGGACAGATCATGTGCTTCGCGCTGCTCGCGCTGGCACTCGATCTGGTGTGGGGTTATGCCGGCATCCTGAGCCTCGGGCACGGCATCTTCTTCGGAATAGGCGGCTACATGATGGCCATCTATCTGCTGAACGGCGCCTATGCCGACACGCACGTCTTGCCGGACTTCCTGCAATACATGGGGGCGAGCGACTTTCCACCGGTATGGAAGATGCTCTCGCGACTCGATGTGACGATCATCGTCACCGTCGTCGTAACCGTGCTGATTGCGGGCACGTTCGGTTTCGTTACGTTTCGCTCGCGCATCAATGGCGTATATCTGTCCATCATCACTCAGGCGCTGACTTATGCGCTGATGCTGCTCTTGTTCATCAACGACGTGGGCCTCGGCGGCAACAACGGCATGACCGGTTTCACGAGCCTCGCGGGCCATCAGCTTGCCGATACCTCCACGCAGATCGGCCTTGCGGTGTGTTCGTGCCTGCTGCTAGTGGCGGCCTATATCGGCGTGCGCTTTCTCGCCCGCTCCAGTTTTGGCAGAGCGCTAATCGCGGTGCGCGACGACGAAGCAAGGATGCGGTTTCTCGGCTACCGCACGCATACGCTGAAGCTCTTCGCGTGGTGTCTCTCGGCGGTGCTCGCCGCGTTTGCCGGGATGCTGTACGTGCCGCAGGTCGGCATCGTCAACCCGACTATCGTGTCGCCGCAACTGTCCGTCGAGATCGCCGTGTGGGTGGCCATTGGTGGGCGCGGCACCCTGATCGGCGCAATCGTGGGCGCTATCGTGGTCAACGGACTCAAGTTCTGGCTGACGGCGCAACTGCCGGCGCTGTGGCCGTTCATTCTTGCTGGCGTGACACTCGTGATTGTCGTGTATTTCAGCAATGGCCTGTGGGGTGCGCTCAAGGCTACCGGCCCTGAAAACAACGGGGGCGGCCAATGAACCAGCCACTGCGTGCCACCGCCGTCTACATCAGCGGGCTGTGTGTGACGTTTTCCGGTTTCGCGGCGATCACGAACCTGTCGATGGAGTTTCGATACGGCGAGATTCGCGCCATCATCGGCCCGAACGGTGCGGGCAAGACGACCTTGATGGACGTCATCACGGGAAAGACCCGCCCGGTGTCCGGTGAAGTGTTTCTCAACAAGGTCACGAACCTTGCGGCGCTCGACGAAGCATCCATCGCGCGCCTCGGCATCGGCCGCAAGTTCCAGAAGCCAAGCGTGTTTGAAGCGCTGCGGGTCCGCGAGAACCTCGAACTGGCGATTCGCAATGGCCGCGGCTATGCGGAGATGGTTCGCTCGCGCCTCGGCCCCCAGCAGAACCGTCGTATCGACGAAGTACTCGAGACGATCGGTCTGGAGCATGAAGGGCGCCGCCTGGCCGGCACGCTGTCCCACGGCCAGAAGCAGTGGCTCGAAATCGGCATGCTGCTCGTCGCCGATCCTCACGTGATCCTGCTCGACGAACCTGTTGCCGGCATGACCGACCACGAAACCGCCCGCACCGCCGAACTGATCTCGCGTCTCAGGTCGCCGGACCGGGCAGTGGTGGTGATCGAACACGACATGGATTTTGTCGGTGAAATCGCGGACCTCGTCAGCGTGTTGCATGAAGGAAAGCTGCTCGGAGAGGGATCGATGGAGAGCGTGCGCAATGACCCACGCGTGATTCAGGTTTATCTGGGACGGTAGGCATGCTGAAGATTTCCGCACTCAACCAGTTTTACGGCAGCAGTCACACATTGCGCGACGTGTCGCTGAACGTGGCCGACGGCGCTTGCACGGTAGTGCTCGGCCGGAATGGGGTGGGTAAGACGACGCTGCTGAAGTGTCTCGTCGGGTTGCTGCCTGTCAAAGGCGGCGAAATCGAACTGGCGGGGCAGCCGCTTACGCGCACGCCATCGCATCGGCGCGCGCTGGCGGGTCTCGGCTACGTCCCGCAAGGACGCGAGATTTTCCCGCAGCTTAGCGTCGAAGAAAACCTGCGTATCGGTGCCTACGCGGGCGAACGCAATCAGACCGCGAGGGGCAAGCAATTTTCTTTCGACGATGTCTTTCACACCTTTCCTGTGCTGAAGACGATGCGCCGGCGCATCGCCGGCAATCTGTCCGGTGGACAGCAGCAACAGCTCGCGATTGGCCGGGCGCTTCTGACCAATCCGAAGCTGCTGATTCTCGATGAGCCGACCGAGGGCATTCAGCCGTCGATCGTGATGGAGATCGAGGCGGTGATCCGTTCGCTGAAAGGATCGCTGTCGATCCTGCTGGTAGAGCAATTTTTTGATTTCGCGCAGGCGGTAGCCGACGACTATGTCGTGCTGGTACGAGGCCAGGTTGTATCGGCGGGACCTCGTGACCAGATGGAAGCCAATAACGTCAGAGCGCTAATTTCAGTGTGATGCGGCGCCCAGCCAGGCACGCTTTCACTTCGACAACCCACATTCGAGCAGGAACCCCATGATGAAATGGCTAGAACAATCGATCATGCACACGCGCGGCGTCGCACGCGGCGAGGTTCGCGTAACGCATGAACTCAGTGAATCCCGTCAGGGCACATTTCACTACACCATCGGGCCGTACTCCGCGCCGGTGATGAGCATTGCGCCGGGCGACCGGGTGGTGGTTCAGACGCGCGATGCGTTTGACGGCAAGATCCTCACGGAACAGGATCTGCCCAGCCAGAAGCTGCGGGTGCCGTTCTTGAATCCGCAGAGCGGCCCGATCATGATCGAAGGCGCGGAGAAGGGCGACGTGGTGGCGGTGTATATCGAATCGATGCTGCCGCGCGGCGACAACCCTCGCGGCACCTGCTGCCTGATTCCGCGCTTCGGTGCGCTGACGGGTACGGAATACACCGCGACGCTCAATGAGCCGCTGCCCGAGATGACCCGCAAGATCGATGTGGACGAAGAAGGCGTCTACTGGAGCAAGCGCGTGACGCTGCCGTACAAGCCACATATCGGCACGCTGAGTCTGTCGCCGGAAATCGACTCGATCAATTCCCTCACGCCGGACAACCACGGCGGCAATATGGACGTGCCAGACATGGGGCCCGGCAGCATCACTTATCTGCCGGTGCGTTCCGCCGGTGCGCGGCTCTTTATCGGCGACGCGCACGCCTGCCAGGGCGACGGCGAAGTGTGCGGCACCGCTGTCGAATTCTCCAGCACGACCACGATTCACGTCGATCTGATCAAGGGTTGGCCTATCGAGTGGCCGCGCCTCGAAACGGATGAGCTGCTGATGGCAATCGGCAGCGCCCGCCCGCTGGAGGACGCAACACGCATCGCCTACCACGAACTGGTGCTCTGGATGGAGAAAGAGTACGGCTTTGACCGCTGGGATGCCTACATGATGCTTAGCCAGTGCGGCAAGGTGCGGCTCGGCAATTTCGTCGACCCCAAGTATTCGGTTGGCGCGGCGATCAGCAAGAAATATCTCGCACCGGCCGCCTGAGGAGACGCTATCGGAGACTTGAAACTCAAGCGTCTGAAGTCGCTCGTAACCGGCGGCGCCAAGGGTATCGGCCGCGCGATGGCGCCGCTGTCGAACAGACGGTGGCCGACATCGCGCAGGTCGCGGGTGGCGCGGTGAAGGTGCGGGGCGTCCCGTTCAACGTTTCGGATGGCCCGGCGTTACAGGCCTCGACGCGCGATGCCGCGGCGCAACAGGGCTGCATCGACAATCAGTCTTCCTGTGCAAGCCGAAACAGGACGTCAGCGAGGGCGCGGATTTTGGACTGTGCGGCTCGTTGAGACGGATAGACGACGAAGTACGACAAGCCGTTTTTCGCCACATCGACAAAAGGCGTTACCAGTGTCTCCGCCCGCAGGCGGTCCCTCGCCATCCGGGGATCGCCTATTGCAACGCCATGCCCCTCCGCCGCAGCGGTGAGCGTCAATTCGAGAGTATCGAAAACGAGTCCGCGGTTCGCATCGATGTGGCTTGCCCCCACGCTTTCCAGCCAGCATCGCCACTCCTCATGGCCGTGCCCGGGATGAAGCAATGTGACATGAGCAAGGTCGTCTGCCGAGCGCAGCGATGCGGCCATTTCGCGTGTGCACATCGGGGTGAGTTGCTCGGCAAACAACGGAACCGCGTCCATTCCCGCCCACTGCCCGGTTCCACGAACAACGATGGCGTCGACGTCTGGCGTGGTGAAATCCGGCGTGTCGTCCGCCGATGTGGAGAGGCGGAGTTCCGTTCCAGGCAACGCGTGATTGATGTCTGCCAGCCGTGGGAGCAACCAGCGAATCGCGAACGTGGAGGGCAACCGCAGGGTGACGATAGACGCTGTCCTCGCGTGCATGTCTGCGTGTTGGACCAGTTGCGTGAGTACGCTTACGGCCACGGTCAACAGTTCGCTTCCTTCCGCTGTCAGCGTCAGCCCCGACGCATGGCGCACGAAAAGTGCACACCGGTAGTGCGCTTCCAGTTGCTGGATCTGACGACTCACTGCGCCCTGCGTTCGACACAGATGGTCCGCGGCTTTGCTGACGCTCCCGAGTTGCGCCGCGGCGACGAATGACTGGAATGCTGTCAGCGACGGCAGTGCCCGCGTCAGGTCGGCCAATGGATATGCATGCGCTGCATACCCGGGTTGCGGATTTTTCGATTGTTCGGTCATCGGTGCATCGCTATCGTGCCTGTATCGGATGCGCGTCCGCTCGAACGCGCGGAGTGGTCAACGAATGATCGGAGAATGAAGATGACCTCATCGTCGGAAGCACTATACACGCGGCAGGTTCGCAACTATCTCGGGGAACTGGAGCGCGGCGATGTCGCGGCGATCTGTGCGTTGTTCACGCCGGACGCCCAGATCTTCTCGCCGTTTCTCGGCTGGATGCGCTCTGCGCCATTCTTTGCGAAGGTCAGTGCCGCGTCTGGAGAAAGCAGAATCACGCCTATCGACATCTGTGTGAGTACGACGGGGGCCCGACGTGCGACCGGTTACTTCGTCTATGACTGGGGGTTAAAAGATGGGTCCGCAGTGCGTTTCGAGTGCGTCGATGTTTTCGAATTCGACGACGATGGGCTCATCGAGCGGATGATCATCGTCTACGATACGCATCCCATTCGCAGTACGGTAGGCGACAAATATGCGTAGCCGTATGGATATCGCTCGATACCGAAGGCTGGCGTTTGCGAAGGGCTGCGCCGATCTTGATCGCCACGCACCCAGAGGCTCCAACCCTTCTTCCGGCCATGGTGGTAGGGAATGCGAATCAAAACCCGGCAAGCTACGAGTTCGCGTCGGGGTGCTGTCTGTCGAAATTCTGCCTTGCTTCTCGAAAGAGGTCTGCATTCTCGACGATCCAGGTCCACAGCGGGACCATGCGAACGAGCAGTTCCATGCCCGTGTCGGACAGCTCGTACTCGACCTTGGGGGGTATCTCGTCGAAATCATGACGGAGCACCAGGCCGTCACGCTCGAGCTGTCGTAAGGTGCGCGTCAACATACGTTGAGTAACCCCGTGCATGCGCCGGCCGATTTCTGCATGGCGCAGTCTGCCGTACACGCCGAGCGTGTGGACGACACCAAGCGACCAACGGTTTCCGGCATGGGCGAGCACCTCCCGCCGCAACCCATCATCATCGTCTCTCAGGCCGTCACAAACGGTCTGCGAATATTTGAGAAGTTCGTCTCGGTCCAACTATCTGGCTCCCAGTATCACGCGTGTGCCTTCTTTCATACACGTCCATGCATTGCTAGACTGCCGCAACGCATTCCTTGGCAGGCTAGACAATGAACCAGACAGATCCTGATGCTACGTCTCAAAACATTCTCGTGCTCGGTGCCGGCGAACTCGGCCTCCCGGTGCTGCGCAATCTTGCGCGTCGCGCGAAGGACGTGGATGGCGCGAAGATCAGCGTGCTGCTGCGCGCAAGTGCCGTAGAGTCCAGTGTACCTGGCAAGCGACAAGATATCGCGGAGATCCGAGGTCTGGGGATCGAGATTGTCGTAGGCGATCTTGTGAAGAGCTCCATCGACGAACTTGCCGAAGTATTCGCACGATATGACACGGTAATCGGTTGCGCGGGCTATGCAGCCGGAATCCACACGCCAATGAAGCTGGCGCGGGCGGCCTTGCAGGCGCGCATCCCGAGGTACTTCCCATGGCAGTTCGGGGTCGATTTTGACGTGATCGGTCGCGGCAGTCCGCAAGACATCTTCGACGCACAGCTTGACGTGCGCGAATTGCTGCGCAGTCAGCACCAGACCGAGTGGGTCATCATCTCGACCGGCATGTTCATGAGCTACCTGTTTGAACCGGACTTCGGTGTTGTTGACCTGCAAAACGACGCAGTCCACGCCCTGGGCAGCCTCGACACCGCTGTAACGCTGACGACGCCCGATGATATCGGCGCACTGACTGCCGAGATCGTGTTCGCCCAACCCCGTATCCGGAACGAGATCGTGTATCTGGCCGGTGACACCGTGACTTACGGAGAGGTCGCCGACAAGCTGCAAGCAGCGCTCGGCCGCCCCTTCAGCCGTTCGGAGTGGAGCGTGCAGTATTTGCTGGATGAGCTGGCGCGCGACCCGCACAACATGATGCGTAAGTATCGTGCGGCTTTTGCTCAAGGGCGCGGTGTCGCATGGGACAAGAGTGGGACGTTCAATCAACGCCACGCTATTCCGGTCACCGACGTCGCATCGTGGATCGATGCAAACCTTGCTTCGGGCCGCAGCGAGTAATCGTCAGTCCGACCATCCTTTCAACCGCACGTACCGTTTTCCGGGGATAGCCGAACCGCGTGAAGCGGCACGTTTTCAAGGGATCCACGCGAGATATAGGCCGCGAGTACGGGGCGTCGTTCATCGACGCGTAGGCCGAATCGAAGTCGGTACCCATTCGCTTCTGAGGGCGTAGCGCGAACGTCAAGCCCGCCTGGGACGACCCGGGCGGGCATTTCCGTCAAACGGTGCGGCGCGTCAGAACCGCGTACTGAACCCCACCCGCGCGATCGACTGCACCGCGCCGCTCGCCGCGCCATCGGCATCCATCACGCCATTGATCTGCGCGTTGCTGCCATGGCTCGCGCGCTGATGCACGCCCGCGACGTACACCATCGTGCGTTTCGACAGCCAGTACTGGACCGCGGCCAGGACCTGGTGCGCATGTGCGTTGTCGAGTGTGTCGTTACCCTTCATGTACGTGTAGCTCGCGCCGATCACCCAGACCGGCGATGGATGCCACGCGGCGCCGGCCTCCGCCGACCACGCGCCCGCGCCGTTCCACGCGTTGTGCACGGTCGTGAAGAGCGCTTTCGCGGTGACCGTACCGAGCGTGTAGTGCGCCCCTGCGCCCCAGTTACGCACGCTCGTGGCCGGCATCCCGTCCGTCGCGCCGTATTTCTGGTTGGTGTAGGCGGCGCCCGCGCCGAACGGGCCGTTGTTGTAGCTCGCGCCGACGCTGACCGTGTTGTTCGCGCCGACCGATCCCGCGACGTTGCCGAAGCCGTACAACGCGCCGAAGGTCAGCCCCGACAGCGACGCGCTGGTGTACTTCACGGAATTCGCGACGCGGTTGCTGCCCGCGACGCGGTCCCAGTCGAACGCGCCGGTCGCATTGTTCGGCAGCGCGAGCTTGTCGAACGGCCCGTTGCGAAAGCCGTACAGCCCAACGAGATCCTGCGCGATCTCGTTGCCGCTCGCGGCCAGCGCGTCGACCATGAACTCGTACTGGTTGCCGAGCGTCAGCGCGCCGTAGCGGTCGTTCTGTAACCCGACATAGGCCGTGCGCGCGAACAACCCGCCGCCGATCATCGAACCGTTCGCGAGCGAGAACTGATTGACGAGCCGGAAGATCGCGCGAGTGCCGGCGCCGAGATCTTCCTTGCCCTCGAAGCCGAGCAGGTTCGGGAAGAATATGTTGTCGTCGAATTTCGCATTACTGTGGCCGCCTTCGTTGCTGACATAGCTGATGCCGGCATCCAGCAGCCCGAACATCGTTACGCTGCTCTGCGCGAACGACGCGGCCGGAATCGTGCAGGCCGCGAGGGCCAGCAGGGTCTTTTTCGTCATCTCCAATGTGCTCCTCATATGTTTCCGGTCATGCCGGAATATTTTTGATTGGACTACTGATTAATACAAAATAATGAATCGTCGAACTGGCAATTCGATCGCGTCCGGCACGGAACCGGATCGGACTCGCGCGGGTACCGGCGTGCAGTTCATGCGCCAATGTTCGCGCGTGTCGTGCGCTAGACCGTCGAATACCCGCCGTCCACCGGCACGATTGCGCCCGTGACGACGACGGTCTTGGCGTCAAACGACCAGGGGCGGCTCATGTTCGATACTCCCGACAGTGTGATGCGAGCGCGCATGCCGGCGCGGTGGCGCGACCAGGATCTTGATCTGCGCGCGATCGGCGAGCAGTGCGTCGAAGCCGTCGGCGACGGCGTCTTCGAGCGAGACGGTGCGCGTGACGATCGATGTGAGATCGAGCGCGCCCGACCCGATCAGGCGCAGCAGGTCTTCGTACACGTGCCGGTAGCCCACGCTCGCGGTGAAGGTCAGCTCGTCGTTGACTGCGCGGAACGCATCGAAGCTCGCGTGCGGCATCAAGCCGACCATCACGAGGCGACCGCCCTTGCGCAGCCCCTGCATTGCCGCCTCGAACGTGGCCGGCAGGCCGGCCGCCTCGAAGCTCACGTCGACGCCGAGCCCGCCTGCCGCTTCGCGGATCGCGTCGCGCAGCACCGGCGCGTCGAGCGAGCGCGCATCGAACGTGTGCGTCGCGCCGAAACGCGCCGCCGCGGCGAGCCGCTCGGGCGACACGTCGACCGCGACGATGGCCGTCGCGCCCTGCAGCTTCGCGAGCATGATCAGCAGCAGACCGATCGGTCCGAGCCCGAACACCGCGCAGGTGTCGCCGAGCCGCAGTTCGCCGCGCCGCAGCGCGTGCAGCGCGACGGCGGCCGGCTCCATCACCGCGGCCTGCTCCAGACTGACGTCATCGGGCAACCGGTGCAGCATGTAGGCAGGCACAACCGCGAAATCGGCCATCCCGCCATCGCCCATCAGGCCGGCGAAGCCCATCGAGACGCACAGGTTGTACGACCCTGAGCGGCAGTACGCGCACTGGTGGCAGTGATACTCGGGCTCGACCGCGACGCGGTCACCGGGGACGAGCGTCGTGACGCCCGCGCCGACTTCGACGACGGTGCCGCAGAACTCGTGGCCGAGCGTCAGCGGCGCGGTGCGGCCGGACAGCGGATGTGGCGCGTCGACGGGAATCGCATGCGGGCCGTCCGCGTATTCGTGCAGGTCGCTGCCGCAGATGCCGCAATACGCGACCGCGATGCGAACCTCGCCGGGTCCGGCGCGCGGCGTGTCGAGATCAACGAGGCGAATGTCGCGCGCGCCGTGCCATTGAAGTGCACGCATGTCAGCGTCCTCCGAGGTTTTGGGTATCGAAACACGGGGCGGCGCCGTCGAGCGCGCGTTTGCGCAGCACGGCGGGCGCGGTTTCGACGAGACCGAACGACAACACGCACGCGAGGATCGCGCCGGCGGCCGATGTCCACATCGCGAACTGAAGGCCGTACTTGTCGGCCGCGAAACCGGCGACGGTCGGCGCGACGAAGCCGCCGATCAGCTCGCCCGCACCCATGATCAGGCCGAGCGCGCTGGCGATCGCGCGCGGCGGCACGGTTTCGGCCGGGATCGTCGCCATGAACAGCGTGAAGCAGCCGAGGCCCGTGTACGTGGCGAACACGAGCGCGCCGAGTGCCCACAGCGAATTCACGTGGATCATCACGATCGGGCAGGCGGCGGCGATCAGCGCGAACACGACCATCGTCGGCTTGCGGCCGATCCGGTCAGAAATCGCCGGCACCGCGAAGCCCCAGAACACCCACGCGGCGCCCAGGCAGGTCATCACCACGCCCATGTTTGCCGGGGACAGGTGGCGGCTCTCGACGAGAAAGACCGGCGCGAACGAGATGATCACGACGAACCACGTGAGGAAGAAGCAACTGATGAGCACACACAGCAGGACGTTGCGTTCCTTCAGCAGTGCCCAGCGATTGATCGCCGCGCCGCCAGCTGACGGTGCACCGTGCGGGGCCATGCTGTCGGCCTGCGCGTTTCGCACGCCGCCGGGTGGCACTTCGCGCACCCAGCGCCAGATGCAGAACGCGATCAGGAAGCCCGGAATGCACGACACGTAGAACGCCTCGCGCCAGCCATAGGCGGTCGCGATGCCGATCACGACCGGCGGGCCGATCATTGCGCCGAGCAGGCCGGCGGCCGAGCCTTGCAGCAGGCCCATGTTCAGCCCACGGCGGCTCGGCGTCGAACTCTCGACCATCAGCGATTGCGACAGCGGCAGCACAGGCCCTTCGGCGATACCCATCAACGCGCGGAACGCGATCAGGCTCGCGAAGCCGCCGACGAGCCCCGACAGCGCCGAACATACGGAGAAGCCGAGCACCGCGGCGACCAGCAGCGGCTTGCGTGTGCCGCGCGCATCGGACCATGCGCCGGTCGCGGCGCCCGACAGCGCCCACGTGAGCGCGAGCGCGGACGACACCATGCCGAGCTGCGTATTCGACAGGTGCAGTTCGGCCGACATGAATGGGAACAGGAACGACAGCGCGAGGCGGTCGAAGAACACGAAGCCGAAGGTCATGAACAGGATCAGCAGCACCCTGTTCTCATACGTCCACGCCAGTCTGGGGGAAGGTTGGGGTGTCATGGGCGGCCTCGTCGCGTGTCAGCGGAACAGCTTCTCGATCGCTTGTGCGCCGAGGCCCACCTTCTCGTAATGCGCCTTGCACATCGCGATGTACGAATGCACGTCGAAGTAGCCGTCGGGGTTGCCTTCGTCGTCGAGCCAGATCAGTGGGCCTTTGACGATGAAGAACGCGCGCATCGGTTCCGGGTGGTCGAACGCGACGAGCGTGTGCCCCTCGCCGGGCGTTTCATACACGAAATCGCCGCGCGTCGCGGTCCATTCGTGCTCCAGGTATCCCCATTTGCCCGACAGCGTGTAAGCGAAGACCTCGTGTGGGTGGTAATGCCGGTTCACGAGCCCCGCCTTCTTCGCCATCAGGATGTCGCACCATTTGTTCTGCGACGGCGAGATCCACAGCGGCCGCGACGAAACCGTTTCGGTAAACGGAACGTAATAGCGCTCGTCCTCGGTGGCCGCGTTCTGGATATAAGCCTCCGGCAGCGCATCGGGCTTGAACGGATTGGCAATCGGCGCGATGCCTTGCCAGAATTCGGATAAGGCTTTGTCGACCATGGTTTGTCTCCTTGTGGTTAGGTGTCGTGGGGTCGACTTTAGCCAGCCGGTGCGCGCCGCTCTTGACTGGGCCGGACGAAATGCTTGATCCGGCCGGACATCGCACCGCAACAACAACCAGACGCACCCTCTCCCAATCCGTGCCGCTCCGCACGACGGGTGCCCCCAGGAGGCGACGTGACGAATTCGACCGTTCTTTCATGCACGCGCGGCTCGACGGCCGACGTGCCGGTGTGCGACCGGATGGCGTACTGGGAGGCGATATGTGCTCAGACACTCGTCGGCCTGCGCTGCTCGTCGCTGTCGCCGGCAGGGCTCGAAGTGGAGAAGACCGACATTGCGCTGCCGGGCCTCGGCATCGCCGACATCAGCGGGCAGGATCACGTGATCGAACGCAGTCCCGCTCTGGTGCGCCAGTTGCCAAAGGAGTCGCTGTTTGCGTGCCAGATCCTGAACGGGCGTGCGTATTTCATCCAGTACGACCGCTGCCTGCTCGTGGAAGCCGGCGACGTCGTCGTGTATGACACGCGTGTGCCTTATCTTTTCGGATTCCTGACGCCGATGCGGCAGCTGCTGATCGACATTCCGGTCGCGATGTTCGACGAGCGCTTCGACGCGGGGCTGCCCGCGCTACCGCTGCGGATCGCCCCAAAGCCGGGCGCGGGCGTGATGCTCGGCACGGCGCTGCGCGCGGGTGTGGAGCGGTTCATGAAGGCGCCGGTCGAAGGTGACGCCGCGCGCTTCGTCGAACACACGCGCACGCTGGTCGCGGAACTGATCGATGCGGAAGTGAACGGCGCGGGCACATCACGCGCATCGCTGTCGTACCTGCTGACCGCGAAGCAATACATCGCGACGCACCTCGGCGATCCGGAACTCGCGCCGCAGGCGGTCGCCGATGCGGTCGGGCTGTCATTGCGGCACCTGAGCCGGCTCTTTGCCGCCGAAGGCGAGTCGATCACGCAGTACATCTGGGCCGAGCGGCTGTCGCGCGCGCACCGCGAACTGGTCGATGCCCGACTGCGCAAGACGAGCATCGGCGAAATCGCGTTTCGCTGGGGCTTTTCAAGCCAGGCGCACTTCAGCCGCGCGATTCGCGAACGCTACGGTGCATCGCCGATGGCGCTGCGCGAAGCCCGTTGAAGCAGCGAAACCGATGCCAATGCGGGACGTGATTCACGCGCCGCTTTCGTTTTCATCGTGCTTCCGTTGCGGCGGGCGCGTCGCCGCGTCACCTGCGCGAGCATGAATTTGGCGCAGCGCTCCGCAGGGGTGATCGTCGGAGCGTTTGCGTTGGTGGGTGCGGACGAAAACCTGGATTACCTGGGATTAACGACGCTCGGTATCAATTCGACGCGGACCAAACCGACGCAGCGGGTCTTTGGAAAGGGATTCCTCGAGTCAGTGAGGTGTATTACAACAGCCTGCTAGCGCGGTATTGCCGATCGATACAGATCCAACGTTGCGCGGCAAGCAGCCGTCTTCAGTGTGGCGAAGAGGCCTGGTCTCGGAGGTGTGACGGTATACGAACCGCAGAAAACGGCCGTATACGTCAGAAATACCGTCACCAAACCGTAGGTCCAGCGAGATTCAGCGATACGCCAGTAGACAGGCGTATCGCCAAAAACCAAATTACTTCAACGGTTTATAGCCATCCTGAGACGTCCCGAGCATCCGCTCCACATACCGCGCAATCAGATCCACCTCGAGATTCACCGGTGTGCCTGCCGCCAGATGCTTGAGCGTGGTGACCTCAACCGTGTGCGGAATCAGGTTGATCGAGAATTCGCAGCCGTCGGTGCGGTCTTCCACCGAATTGACGGTCAGGCTCACGCCGTTCACCGTAATCGAGCCCTTGTACGCCAGATAGCGGCCAATCTCGCGCGGCGCCAGCACGCGCAACTCGTGCGACTCGCCTACCTGCGCGAAGCGCGTGACCTGGCCCAAACCGTCCACGTGGCCCGAGACGATATGGCCGCCCAGCCGGTCATGTGCCCGCAATGCCTTTTCCAGGTTGACCTCGCCGGTTTCGGCCAGGCCCACGGTGCGGTTCAGGCTTTCGCGCGACACGTCCACGTCGAAGCTGCGCGCCGTCTTTTCGATCACGGTCATGCAGGCGCCCTGAATCGCGATGCTGTCGCCGATCTGCACGTCCGCGAGATCGAGGCTGCCTGCGTCCACGCTGAGGCGCACGCCCGCGTCCGGCGTGGTGCCGAGCGGGCGGATCGATTCGATGCGGCCCACTGCCGCGACGATTCCCGTAAACATCGTGTCGTTCCCTGTCAGTGTTGTCAGTGCGAAGGTTGAGCGGGCGTGAGGCGCGCGAGGATGCGCAGATCGGTGCCGATCCGCTCCACCTGGTGAAACTCGAAGCGCATGCGCTGTTCGAGCGAGTCGGGCGCGAGCACGTTGACCATGCTGAGCGAATTCGCGCCGAGCAGCGTGGGCGCCAGATAAACGAGCAGTTCGTCCACGCAGCCTTCGCGCAGCAACGAGCCATTGAGCTTGTAGCCCGCCTCGACGTGCAGTTCGTTCACGCCGCGTTCGGCCAGTTCCTTGAGCATGCCGGGCAGGTTCACCTTGCCGTGCTCGTTGGCGAGCGCGACGATTTCGGCGCCCCGCGCGCGCAGCGCTTCGGCGCGCTCTGCGTTGCGCTCGTCGAGCGCGGCGCAAAAGATCAGCGTGGGCGGGCCGGCCAGAATGTGCGCGTCGGGCGGCACTTCGAGCTTGCTGTCGATCAGCACGCGCCGCGGCTGGCGCGGCGTTTCCACGGCGCGCACGGTCATGCGCGGATTGTCTTCCTTGACCGTGCCGATGCCAGTCAGGATGGCCGATGCGCGCGCCCGCCAGGCGTGTCCGTCGGCGCGCGCCGCTTCGCCTGTGATCCACTGGCTTTCGCCGGAAGGCAGGCCGGTGCGTCCGTCGAGCGAGGCCGCGACTTTCATGCGCACCCACGGTCGTGCCCGCGTCATGCGCGAGACGAAGCCGATGTTGAGTTCGGCCGCTTCGTTTGCGAGCAGGCCGCAGCGCACGTCGATGCCTGCGTTGCGCAACATGCCGAGCCCGCGGCCCGAGACCTGCGGATTCGGGTCTTCCATCGCCGCGATCACGCGCGCCACTTTGGCTTCGATCAGTGCGTTCGCGCACGGCGGCGTGCGGCCGAAGTGGCTGCACGGTTCGAGCGTGACGTAAGCGGTGGCGCCGCGCGGATCGTTGCCGCGCGAGCGCGCGTCTTTCAGCGCGCGAATTTCGGCGTGGTCCTGGCCTGCGGGCTGCGTAAAGCCTTCGCCGATCACCTCGCCGCTCTTGACCAGCACGCAGCCCACGCGCGGATTCGGGTCCGTGGTGTAGAGACCGCGCGCCGCAAGCGTCAGCGCGCGCTGCATGTGGACAAAGTCGGTTTGCGAGAACATCGGCTGGGTTTCTCCGCGGCGGCGTTCAGTAAGGGCGAGCAAGGTACGGCGGCTGGGCCGCCGAGGCGGGCATCGATCAGGCAGCGAGCGCGGCGAACGCGCCGCGCGCAGCGTCGATCGTCTCGTCGATCACGTCGTCGCCATGCGTGCTCGACACGAAGCCCGCTTCGTACGCGGACGGCGCGAAGTACACGCCGGCGTCGAGCATCTTGTGGAAGAACGCGTTGAAGCGCGCGATGTCGCTCTTCGTGACGTCGGCAAAGCTCTCGGGTACGTGCTGCGTGAAATAGAGGCCGAACATGCCGCCGAGCGAATCGGCCGCGAACGGCACGCCGGCTTCGCGCGCCGCATCGGCAAGGCCGCCCACGAGCCGCGCCGTTTGTGCGCCAAGGCGCTCGTAGAAGCCCGGCGCCTGGATCAGTTCGAGCGTCTTCAGGCCCGCCGCCACCGCTACCGGATTGCCCGACAGCGTACCCGCCTGGTAGACGCCGCCCGTTGGCGCGAGGTGGGCCATGATGTCGCGCCGGCCGCCGAATGCCGCCGCGGGCATGCCGCCGCCGATCACCTTGCCGAGGCACGTGAGGTCCGGCGTGATGCCGAAGAGTTGCTGTGCGCCGCCCAGCGCCACGCGAAAGCCGCACATCACTTCGTCGAAGATCAGCACGCCGCCGTACTCGTTCGTGAGGCGCCGCAGTGCGTTGAGGAACTCCGGCGTCGCCTTCACGAGGTTCATGTTGCCGGCCACGGGTTCGACGATCACGGCCGCGATCTCGTTGCCGAATGCCTTGAACGCCTCTTCGAGTGCGGCGACGTTGTTGTACTCGAGCACCGTGGTGTGCTTCGCGATGTCGACGGGCACGCCCGCCGAAGTCGGATTGCCGAACGTGAGCAGCCCCGAGCCCGCTTTCACGAGCAGGCTGTCGGCATGGCCGTGATAGCAGCCTTCGAACTTGACGATGCGGCTGCGGTTCGTGAAGCCGCGCGCAAGACGCAGCGCGCTCATCGTGGCCTCGGTGCCGCTCGACACCATGCGCACCTGTTCCATCGACGGCACGAGCTTGCAGATCACCTCGGCGATCTCGATTTCGGCCTCGGTGGGTGCGCCGAACGAGAAGCCCTTCACCAGCGTGCGCTGCACCGCTTCCAGCACCTCGGGATGCACGTGGCCCACGATCATGGGGCCCCACGAGCCGATGTAGTCGATATAGCGTTTGCCGTCGGCATCCCAGAAGTACGGGCCTTCTGCGCGTTCGATGAAGCGCGGCGTGCCGCCCACGGAACGGAAAGCGCGCACGGGCGAATTGACGCCGCCGGGGATGGTGCGCTGGGCGCGTTCGAAGAGAGCCTGATTCCTGGACTGGGTGCTGGACATGAGTGACCTGACCTGCTGTGACGTTGAATGAGCGTTGAAATGCGCGTCGGGCATGAATGAAGGGCGTCGTCGCTGCGGTGGGCGTCTTGTGTGCACGGGGTGGTGCGTCTTGTTTCGTGCGCCTTGCCGCGCGTTCCCTGCTGCCGATGCCCGTGCGCGCCCGGCGAGGCGCGGCGACCGGATAGTTCCTCGAAATTGTACCGGACTCCCGCGCCGCGAGCCGGGCCGCTGCCTGTGGCGAGCGCTACCGCCGCCGGGGCGACGGCCCCGCCGGCAGCGACCCCGGCCCGGGCCGCTTGCCCGTGAACGCCGCCCAGCGCTTTTCGAGCGCCCCTTCGGCAATCGGCTTGATGGTCGTGCCCGAACTCTGCGCATCCCAGGTCTGCACGGAAAACGGATGTTCGCGCAGCGCCTCGCGCCCGATCACGACTTCTTCGTGCGCATCGACGAGCCAGTCGTAGACGAAATCGATGCAGAGCCGATAGCCGCGCTTGTAGGCGGGATCGGGCACCTCGTAGGGCGCGCGCGTGACGTATCCCGACCCGAACAGGCCGCGCGGCTCCAACGCCACGCGATGCAGGAACACGCGGTCGCCGGGCAGGATGCCGCGGGCGAAGCCGCATCCCCAGACGTCGGCGACGGCTTCGCCTGCGGCAACGCGCCGCGCCACGTCCGGCAACTCCGGCCACGGCCACTTCTTCGGGCTCCAGATCAACAGGAAGGCGGTCATGCTGGCTGTTTCGAGGCGCAAGGGGAAGGAAACCGCGAGCTTAACGCATCGAAGCGGCAAGCCGCGTGCGGATTAAGCACCGGGTTACAATCGGCTCTGCTCCGCCTTTCACAAGGCCTGAACCGCCGCCGTAGCGTTGCGGGAACGGGCCGATTCTTCCGGATTCCCATGTCTCACGTCGTCAGACGCCGGCCCGATGCCCGGCTGATTCTGCTGCTCGGTGCGCTTGCCGCGTGCGGGCCGCTCGCTACCGACATGTATCTCCCGAGCCTGCCCGCCATCGCGCAAACATTCGGCGTGGCGCCCGGCGTGGCGCAGTCCACGCTCACGAGCTTCATGGCAGGCTTTTCGATCGGCATGCTGCTGTACGGCCCGGTTTCGGACGCCTATGGCCGGCGGCCGGTGCTGCTCGGCGGCATCGCGCTCTTTACGCTGTCGAGCGTGGCCTGTGCGTTCTCGTTCTCGGTCGGCTCGCTCGTGTTCGTGCGTTTTCTCCAGGCGCTCGGCGCCGGCGCGGCGTCGGTGCTGGCTCGCGCCATTGCGCGCGATGCCCACGAACCCGCCGACGCGGCCCGCGTGCTCTCCATGGTCGCGATCGTCACGGCGGTCGGGCCACTGCTTGCGCCGCTGATTGGCGGCCAGTTGCTTTTGCTCGGTGGCTGGCGCGTGGTGTTTGCCGTGCTGACGCTGTTCGGCGCGCTGTGCGCTACCGCCGCGTGGCTGCGGGTGCCCGAGACGTGGCCGCGCGAAAAGCGTGCAAGCCCGGCCGTGCTGAAGTCGTTCGCTGCGTACGGCCAGCTGCTGCGCGACCCCGTGGTCTGGGGGCACATGCTGTGCGGCGGCATGGCGTTCGCGTCGATGTTCACGTACATCTCCGCCACGCCGTTCGTGTACATCGAACACTTTCACGTCTCGCCGCAGCGCTACGGCTTCTTCTTCGGCGCGAACGTGTTCGGCATCATGATCGGCAACTTCCTCAACACGCATTTCGTAGGTCGCTTCGGCTCGCTGCGGCTCATCTCCGTGGCGGCCACCGTGAGCAGCATCGCGTCGCTGTTCGTCGCACTCGTCTGCGTGACGGGGTGGGGCGGCTTGTGGTCGATCGTTGCGGGGTTGTTCTTCGTGGTGGGCGTGGTCGGGCTGCTGTCGGCTAACTGCGCGACCGACCTGATGCATCGCTATCCGCACAATGCCGGCGCTGCGGCGGCCGTATTTGGCGCAATGCAGCTCGCGCTGGGCGCGCTGGCGAGCATCGTGGTCGGACTCTGGCACGACACGACGCCCACGGGCATGGGCTTCACGATCGGCGCCGCAGGGCTGCTGTGCTACACGGGCCGTCTGCTGCTCGTGCGCTGGCATGACCGGCCGGTCTCGGGGTCGGCGACGGGGCGCGTCGCGCCCTAAAGGCTGCGCACTGCGCACGCGACGGCCGGGAAGCGACCCGGGCACACAAAAAAAAAGGGCCGTGATGCAACGAAGCATCACGGCCCTTGTTGTTTCATCGTGCGGGCGGGAGCGTTATGCGCTCAGCCGCCCGCCGTTTCTAGTCCTTCCCCGAGTACGCCGCGCCGTGGCTCAGCCAGTCGAGCACCGCGCTTGCGTCGTCGTCGGCGCTTTCGCGGGCTCGTGCCACCGCCTCGCTCACTTCGGCGTCCGGCGCAGCACGGCGAATGGCCACGCCCACCGCGAGGACGTCGATCATGAGCAGGTGCAGGATGCGCGAGATCATCGAAAGCTGCGACTCGCGCATCTCGATGTGATCGGTTTCGAGCGCCACCGTTGCGCGCTTGGCGAGCGGCGTATTGCTCGAGGTGATCGCGATCACCTTTGCGCCCGCCTGCATTGCCACTTCGAGCACGCGCAGCAGTTCCGGCGCGCGGCCCGACTTCGACACTGCCACGATCACGTCGCCCTTGCCGAGTAGTGCCGCGGACGCCGCCTGCATGTACAGGTCGCCGTAAGCGATCGTCGGGATACCGAAGCGGAAGAACTTGTAGTGCGCGTCCTGCGCGACGATGTTCGAGTTGCCGAGCCCGTAGAACTCGATGCGCCGCGCGCCGTTGAGCAGTTCGATGGCGCGTTCCACGTGCTCGAAGTTCAGGTGCTCGCGCAGTTGCAGGATGGCTGAGACGGTGTTGTCCAGCACCTTTGCGCCGAAGTCCGTAGCGGTGTCGCCCAGGTGCACCTGGCTGTGGCTCACGGGAATCGTGCCGGTGAGACCGGTGGCGAGCTTGAGCTTGAAGTCCGAGAGCCCCTGGCAGCCGAGCGAACGGCAGAAGCGGATCACGGTGGGCTGGCTCACGTCGGCCTTGCGCGCGATGTCCACGATCGGGTCGTTGATGATGGAGCGCGGATGGTTGAGCGCAAGGTCGGCCACGCGGCGTTCGGCGGGCGTAAGTGCGTCGCGCATCTGGCGGATGCGCTCGAACACGGCCGACGAGCCGCCGCCCGCGCGATTCGACAACTGCTCCGCGAGAATTGCCGAGACGCCGAGGAACGCCGGGTATTCGGCGGTGATGACGTAGGTCGGAATGTTGGCGAGATAGGTCTCGAAACGACCCTTCGCCTCGAAGCGCTGGCGGAACGACGAGCGCTCGAAGAACTCGCCGAGCCGCGGCACCACGCCGCCGCCGATATAGATGCCGCCGAGCGACCCGAGCGTCATCGCGATGTTGCCGGCGAACGTGCCCAGAATGCCGCAGAAGCATTCCACGGCTTCGGCCGAGAGCTCGTCGCCCTGCAGCGCGCGCTTGACGACCTCCGAGGTATCGAGCGAAGCGGCAACGCGTTTCTTGTCGCGCGCGGCGAGCGCCCGGTAGATCACTTCGATGCCGGGCCCCGCGGCCACACGTTCGAACGACACATGCGACCACTTCTTGCGCGCGTACTGCAGCACGAGGTCTTCGCGTTCGTCCTGCGGCGAGAAGCTCGCGTGGCCGCCTTCGCTGCCGAGCGCGATCCAGCGGTCGTCGGCGGGAATGAGGCCCGACACGCCAAGGCCCGTGCCCGGCCCGAGCAGGCCGATCACGCTGTTGGGCCGGCGCTGGCCGCCGCCCACCTGCACGCGTTGCGCGTCGGTCAAGCCCGGCAGCGCCATGGCGAGCGCGGTGAAGTCGTTGACGACGAGCAGCGTGTCGAAGCCGAGCGCGCGTCGCGTGGCTTCGATCGAGAAGCTCCAGTCGTGATTGGTCATGCGGACCTGATCGCCGTCCACGGGGTTCGCGATCGCGATGGCCGCATGATTCACGCGGCCGATCTTCGTGTCCTTCAGGTACTTCTTGATGACCTCGGCTACGCCCGGGTACTCGGCGCAGGGGTAGACCATGACCTGCGAGATGTCGCCCGGTCCCGTCTCCAGCGCGAAGCGTGCGTTGGTTCCGCCGATGTCGGCGAGCAGCCTCGGTCCGTCGGCGTGCTGGCCCGCGCCGGGGGCTGTTCTAGTTTGCACACCAGTAGACATCGAGTCTCACTCCCTTGTCGTTCGCCAACATCGAAATGGCGTTTTTTTGTTGGACCGCGGCGGCCTGTTGGAGAACTTCGAGCTTGCGCTCGCCCGCGATCAGCAGGAACAGTCGATCCACCTGCTTCAACGCGCTGAGCGACCAGCTCACGCGCGCATGCGGCGCGTTGCCGGGATGCACGGCGACGAACGGCCGCGGCGTCGAGATCGCGAAGTCCCATTCGGGCGCATCCGCGAAGATCGACGCGGTGTGGCCGTCTTCACCCATGCCGAGCACCGCGACGTCGGGCAGCTTGCGCTGCGCGTCGGCGTTGAGCGCGGCCACGTGGGCATCGAGCGTCTGCGAGACGTCGACGAGCGGCAGGAAATGCGCGTGCTGCGCCGCGTTTTGCAGCAGCGTTTCGCGCACGAGGCGCGCGTTGCTCGCGCTGTCGGTCTCGGGCACCCAGCGGTCGTCCACGAGCGTCACGTCGATGTGCGCCCAGTCGAAGGCATGGGTCGAGAGGTCCTGCAGGAACGGACGGGGGCTTGTGCCGCCGGAAACGGCAAGCGTTGCGTGGCGTGCGCCGGTCACGGGCGCGGCCGCCTGAGCAGCAAGCGACGCCTGTAATGCGTCGCCCACCGCTCTCGCCAGCGCGTCGCGTTGGACGCGCGGGTCGTCGAAAGCGTGAAGCTCGATCACTTCTCCTCCATGCTGCTTTCTTGTGGTGCGGGGCGGATCATGCAGTGCGGCCGCCGCGCGGAACGACGCAGGTTACGCGTTCCGCGCGAGGGCCGTCGCCCCGCGCGAATTCATCAATTCTCTTCTTCCAGCCAGCAGGTGCCGTGCTGTGCCAGCATCGCGCTCGATGCCGCCGGTCCCCAGGTGCCCGCCGCATACGGCTTCGGCGGCTTGTTCGAGTTGGCCCACTCGCCAAGGATCGGCTCGACCCAGCGCCATGCGGCTTCCTGCTCGTCGCGCCGCACGAAGAGCGCGAGGCGCCCGCTGATGACGTCGAGCAGCAGACGCTGGTACGCCTCCATCTGGCCTTCGCGGAAGAACTGGTCGAACGCGAGGTCGAGGTGAACGCTGGCGAGATTCATGCCTTCGCCGGGTTGCTTGGCGAGGCAATACAGGCGAATTGTTTCGTTGGGCTGCAGGCGGATGACGAGCCGGTTCGCGCCGGGCCGCAATGCCGTCGCGCCGAGCGCCGAGTGCGGCACGGGGCGGAAGTTCACGACGATTTCAGCGACGCGGTCGGCGAGCCGTTTGCCGGTGCGCAGGAAGAAGGGCACGCCGGCCCAGCGCCAGTTTTCGATCTCGACCTTCAGGGCAACGAACGTTTCTGTCGTGCTGTCGGGCTTCACGCCTTTCTCGGTGGAGTAGGCCGGTACCGGCGTGCCGCGGATGCCGCCCGCATGATACTGGCCGCGCACCGCGACCTTGCTGATGTCGCGCGGGTCGATGGGCTTGAGCGAGCGCAGCACGCGCAGCTTCTCGTCGCGTACGGCGTCGGCGTCCATGGAATGCGGCGGCTCCATCGCAATGATGGAGAGCAGCTGGAGCAGGTGGTTCTGCACCATGTCGCGCAGCGCGCCGGTGTTGTCGTAGAAGTCTCCGCGGCCTTCCACGCCGAGTTCTTCGGCGATGGTGATCTGGATGCTCTCCACCCATTCGCGGCGCCACAGCGGCTCGAAGAGCGCGTTGCCGAAGCGCAGCGCGAGCAGGTTCTGAACCGGTTCCTTGCCGAGGTAATGGTCGATCCGATAGATCTGGCCTTCGGCGAAGATTTCGCCCACCGCGTCGTTGATCGCGTTCGACGAACGCAGGTCGTAGCCGAGCGGCTTTTCGAGCACGATGCGCGCGTTTTCGTTGAGCCCTACCGAAGCGAGCGCGCGGCAGATCGGTACGAACAACGAAGGGCCCGTAGCGAGATAGAACACGCGGATGCCGGGCAGCGTGCCCACTGCGTCGCGCAGCACGCCGAAGTCTTCGGGACGCGACAGGTCGAGCTTCACGTAGAGCACACGCTCGAGAAAACTCGTCCACGCTGCCTCGTCGAGCCCGTTCTTCGAGACATGCGGCTTCACGTGCTCGTTGACCCACGCGAGGTACGCGTCGCGATTGTCCTCGTGGCGCGCGACCGCGACGATCTTGCCGGCTTCGGCGAGCAGGCCCGCGCGGTGGGCTTCATAGAGGGCCGGCAGGATCTTGCGCATCGACAGGTCGCCGGTGCCGCCGAACAGCACGAAGGTGAAGCTTGAATCGGTTTGCATGAGTCTCCGTCGCCAGTCCTTGAGGGCCGTCAGACGCGGCCGTAGTCCGATAAAGTTTTTTTTGACACTGAATTGTAGTTTAACTACAATCCAAATCAAGAGGTAACGCTCATTCGATAAAAAAGCCGTGCGCCGCCTGCGGTGTACGTGTTTTCCCGAAGGAGCGGAACGTTCCTGCATGTTAACGGACAACGCACTCGCGCATTGTATGGCTCGCCTGCCGGGCCGCCGTGATGCAAGGATCGCTCCGTGTGACGCACGCGGTACCTCGGGCCAGCCACCGGATCGGGCAACGTACCCGGTGCTGGCGAAAACCAGAAGAGGAGACAGTCAGTTGCATTCCGAACCACTCATCTCTTGAGCGTCCCGCGGCCGGACACCGGCACGCGGCCCTGCATCCGCAGGTCAGCACCGACGCCCGACCGCCCAGTGTTTTGCCTGTTTGAACCAACCATCGCACCCTGGCGACATCAGGGGCTCATCGTTTTTTGTTCAGGTGTCTGGAGGAGATAAGCAATGAAATTCCGTGCGATCATGGGCGCCCTGTGCGCCGCAGGTCTGATGTGTGGCGTGTCGGCGGTGCAGGCGGCCGAGTCGGTCGAAGTGCTGCACTGGTGGACCTCGGGCGGCGAATCGAAGGCGGTCGGCGTCCTGAAAGACGACATGCAGAAGCAGGGCTACACCTGGAAGGACTTTGCGGTGGCGGGCGGTGCGGGTGCGGCAGCCATGACGGCACTCAAGACGCAGGTGATCTCGGGCAACGCGCCCACCGCGGCGCAGATCAAGGGCCCGCTGATCCAGGAATGGGCGCAGCAGGGCGTGCTCGTGAACATCGATTCGGCCGCAACGGACTGGAAGAAGAACCTGCCGCCTGAAATCGACAAGATCATGCACGCGGACGGCCACTACGTTGCCGCGCCGTTCTCGGTGCACCGTGTGAACTGGCTGTACATCAACAAGGCGGCGCTCGACAAGGTGGGCGGCAAGGTGCCGACCACGTGGCCGGAATTCTTCGCCGTTGCCGACAAGATGAAGGCCGCTGGCATCATGCCGGTCGCGATGGGCGGCCAGCCGTGGCAGGACCTGACGCTGTGGGAAGACGTGGTTCTCTCGCAGGGCGCGGACTTCTACAAGAAGGCGCTGGTCGACCTCGACCAGAAGACGCTGACCTCGGACAAGATGCTCCAGGTGTTCGATACGGTGCGCAAGATTCAGGGTTACTTCGATAGCGGCCGCACGGGCCGCGACTGGAACCTCGCCACGGCCATGGTCATCAACGGCAAGGCCGGCATGCAGTTCATGGGCGACTGGGCGAAGGGCGAGTTCGCGAACGCGAACAAGAAGCCGGGTAGCGACTACATCTGCGCCGCGGTGCCGGGCACGGAGAAGGCCTACACGTTCAACGTCGACTCGTTCGTGTTCTTCCAGCAGAAGGGCCAAAGCGCCGCAACGCCGGGCCAGCTCGCGCTCGCGAAGACCATCATGAGCCCGGCCTTCCAGGAACAGTTCAGCCTCTACAAGGGCTCGATCCCGGTGCGCCTCGGCGTGTCCATGGCCAAGTTCGACGACTGCGCGAAGAAGTCCTACGCGGATGAGCAGACGGCGATCAAGTCGGGCGGCTACGTGCCGTCGCTGGCTCACGGCATGGCTCAGCCCGATGCCACGGCCGGTGCCATCACCGACGTCGTGACGAAGTTCATGAACTCGTCGCAAGACTCGAAGAGCGCGGTGGAGGCGCTCGCGAAGGCGGCAAAGACGAAGTAAATGTGCAATACGGAACGCCCGGTGTACGCTCGCGCATACCGGGCGTTTCGTTGAGCGGTTGCAGTGCAACAGAGTCACATCAGCTGGCGCAGCATGAGGCGCCGGCATAGCTCAGGAGTCGAGTAGTGGCTGCCTCTCTTAGCGGAAACGGAAAGAACGCCGCGGCCCGCCGCGCGTCGCCCATGGCCGCGCTTGCCGACCGCTGGATTCCGAAGCTGGTGCTCGCGCCCAGCATCGCGATCAGCCTGGTCTTCATCTACGGTTTCATTCTTATCACGGGCTATCTGTCGCTCACCAACTCGCGACTGATGCCGCGCTACGACTTCGTCGGGTTCGCCCGCTACAGCGAACTCTTCCAGAACGACGTGTGGTGGACCTCGGCGCAGAACCTCGGCTGGTTCGGCATCCCGTTCATCGGCATCTGCGTGGCGCTGGGCCTGTTTCTCGCCATCCTGCTCGACCAGCGGATTCGCAACGAAGGCGCGCTGCGCGCGATCTTCCTGTATCCGATGGCGCTTTCGTTCATCGTAACGGGCACGGCGTGGCAGTGGATCTTGAACCCCGGCCTCGGCCTCGAGAAAGTGATGCACGACTGGGGCTGGACGAGCTTTTCGTTCAATTGGCTGGGCGACCCGGACAAGGCCATCTTCTGTATCGTGATTGCCGCCGTGTGGCAGTCCACGGGCTTCGTCATGGCGCTCTTCCTCGCCGGTCTGCGTGGCGTGGACAGCGAAATCTTCAAGGCGGCCCAGGTGGACGGCGCGACGCTGCCCACCATCTACCGCAAGATCGTGATCCCCAGCATGCGCCCGGTGTTCTTCTCCGTGCTGCTGATTCTCTGCCACATCACGATCAAGACCTTCGACCTCGTCGTCGCGCTGACGGCCGGCGGCCCCGGCACCTCGTCGTCGCTGCCCGCCATCTTCATGTACACGTTCTCGTTCAACCGCGGACAGCTGGGCGTGGGCGCGGCGTCTTCGGTGATGATGCTGGCCACGGTCGTCGCGGTGCTCGTGCCGCTCATGTATATGGAATCGAGGAGCACCCGCAATGCAGCCTGACGTGCAACAACCCCCGCGTTCGCTGCCCCCCGTGGGGGCTTCCAGTACGCTTGGGAGCGGCCCGGCGCGTACTGGAATGACGATCAGCCGCGCTGTCATTTACGCGGCGCTGATCCTGTTCGCGCTTTACTTCCTATTCCCGATCTACGTGATGGTGTCCACGTCGTTCAAGGACATCGACCAGTTGCGTACCGGCAACCTGCTGACGCCGCCGTCGCACTGGACCGTGGCGCCGTGGGTGAAGGCGTGGAGCGAAGCCTGCACGGGCGTGCGCTGCGACGGCATGAAGCCGTTCTTCCTGAACTCCGTGCGCATGGTGGTGCCCGCGGTGCTGATCTCGTCGCTGATCGGCGCGTTCAACGGCTACGTGCTCACGCACTGGCGCTTTCGCGGCGCGGACGCGTTGTTCACGATGCTGCTGGTCGGCTGCTTCATTCCGTTCCAGGTGATCCTGCTGCCCATGGCACGAGTGCAAGGCATGTTCGGCATGGCCAACACCATCACGGGTCTCGTGTTCGTACACGTGGTGTACGGCATCGCGTTCACCACGATGTTCTTCCGCAACTTCTACGTGAGCGTGCCCGCCGAACTCGTGAAGGCGGCGCGCATTGACGGCGCGGGTTTCTTCACGATCTTCACGCGCATCCTGCTGCCGGTTTCGCTGCCCATCTTCATGGTCTGCCTGATCTGGCAGTTCACGCAGATCTGGAACGACTTCCTGTTCGGCATCGTGTTCTCGGGCGTCGATTCGATGCCGATCACGGTCGCGCTGAACAACCTCGTCAACACGTCCACCGGCGTGAAGGAATACAACGTCGACATGGCCGGCGCCATCATCGCCGCGCTGCCCACACTGCTCGTCTACGTGATCGCCGGCCGCTACTTCGTGCGCGGCCTCACCGCCGGCGCGGTGAAGGGCTGACACCCTATCAGAGAGAAGAGGATTCACAGCATGGCAAGTCTTTCCATCCGTGACGTGTACAAGACCTACCCGAACGGGGTGCCGGTTCTGAAGGGCGTCAACATTGACATCGAAGACGGGCAGTTCCTGATTCTCGTAGGCGGCTCGGGCTGCGGGAAATCGACGCTGCTCAACATGATCGCGGGCCTCGAGACGGTCACGAAGGGCGAGATCTCGATCGACGGCAAGGTGGTGAACAACCTCTCGCCGAAAGACCGCGACATCGCGATGGTGTTTCAGTCGTACGCGCTCTATCCGTCCATGACGGTGCGCGACAACATCTCGTTCGGCCTCAACATCCGCAAGGTGCCGAAGGACGAGCAGAACCGCATCGTGGACCGCGTCTCGCAGATGCTGCAGATCCAGCACCTGCTCGACCGTAAGCCGGGCCAGCTCTCGGGCGGCCAGCGGCAGCGCGTGGCGATGGGCCGCGCACTTGCGCGCGACCCGGTGATGTTCCTGTTCGACGAACCGCTCTCGAACCTCGACGCGAAGCTGCGTATCGAGATGCGTTCGGAAATCAAGCTGCTGCATCAGCGCCTCGGCACGACGATCGTCTACGTGACGCACGACCAGATCGAAGCGATGACCCTGGGCGACCGTATCGCGGTGATGAAGGACGGTATCGTCCAGCAGTTCGGCGCCCCGCAGGACATCTACGATTCGCCGTCGAACCTGTTCGTCGCCGGTTTCATCGGCGCGCCGCCCATGAACTTCATTCAGGGCAAGCTGGTGGAGCAGGGCACGGGCGTGGGCGTCGAGCTCGACACGGGCGTCGGCCGTTCCGTGCTGAATCTGCCGTTCGAGGCGGGCAAGCTGAAGTCGCATGTGGGCCGCGAAGTGATTCTGGGCCTGCGTCCCGAGCGCATTACCGACGCGCGCAGCTCGCACAACGGCCACGGCGGCGAGTTGCAGGCGGTGGAGGTGAAGGTGGACGTGATCGAGCCGACCGGCCCGGACACGCTCGTGTTCGCGCAGGTGAACGGCAAGCGCATCGTGAGCCGCGTGCACCCCGGCTCGAACCCGCAGCCGCTCTCGAACATGACGCTGCTGTTCGATGTGTCGAAGGCCGTGCTGTTCGATCCGGCGACGGAAGAGCGGATCGCTTGATCGGCGAGAGAGGGTTGTGATGTGAATCGAGGCGCCCAGGCATTAGCCGGGCGCCTCGATTTGTTTGGGGCGCCGTATTCGTGTGAAACGCGCGCGGCTCAATGCGGCAGCCGCACGTCGAGCCGGAACGTGATGAGCCGCGCCAGCAGAATGAAGGCGGTCGCGATCAGTACGCTATAGACGTTGTCGAAGCTGCTTCTTGCGAGCAGCACGTAGAGGCAACAGCCCGCGAACGCACAGGTCGCATAGGGCCGCGAGTCGCGCAGGATCAACGGCACGTCGTTGCAGAGCACGTCGCGCAGTACGCCGCCGAAGACACCCGTCACCACGCCCATCATCACGCAGGTGAACCAGGGCAACTGGGCGTCGATTGCGAGCGACGTTCCCGAAATGCTGAAGAGCCCGAGACCGATGGCGTCGGCCACGAGCAGCATGCGCTCCGAAATCAGCCGCGTGGCCCACTTGAGCAGCAACGGCGCAAAGAGCGAGAGCACGAAGATTGCGATGACGTAGTCCTGATGCTCGACCCAGTAGAACGGCCGGCGCTCCAGCAGCACGTCGCGCACGGTGCCGCCGCCGAACGCGCTCGCCATCGCGACGAGGAACATGCCGACGGCGTCGAGCCGACGCTTGCGCGCCTCGATCAGGCCCGAGATGGCGTAGGCGAAGATGGCGAGCGCTTCCATGAGGGAGAGCGCGAGCGTGAGGCGCGGATGAATCACCGGTGCTCCGTGGCGGCTGGATTCGAGGCTCGGGCCGACGCCTGATTCGTGGCTTGATTCGAGGCCTGAATGAGGGCCCGGCTCAAGGCTCGAATCCGGGTTTGATCGCGGCGCTTTGCGGGCTTGCGAGCTGCGGTTGCAGCAGAACGAGCACGGCGCCCGATCCACCGTCGTGGCCCCGAGCCTCGCAGAAGGCGATCACCTCCTCTTTCTGCACGAGCCACGTGCGGACCTTGCCCTTCAGGACCGGCTCCTTGCCCACCGAACCAAGCCCCTTGCCGTGGATCACCCGCAGGCAGCGCAGGCCGCGCTTCACGGATTCGCGGATGAACGTCTGCAGCGCCTCGCGCGCCTCGTCGCGGCGCATGCCGTGCAGGTCGAGTTGCGCCTGCACGATCCACGCGCCGCGCCGCAGCTTGCGCACGACCTCGGCACTGATGCCGGGGCGGTGGTAGTAGAGCGTGTCGTCGGTATCGAGCAGGGCTTCGGGGTCGAATTCGTCGGAAATGGCTTCGTGCAGCACGGCTTGTTCGTCGCGCTGTGTTTGCAAGGGCAGCGGCACGGGCGGCGCGACGGTGCGCGGTGCGCGCGCGGCAGCGGCGAGCGGCGATACGGCGCCGATCTCGCGGCGGAACAGGTCCGCGTCTGCCGCGGCTTCGCGGCGTGCCTGCGCGGCGGCCGTCCGCTCGCGTTCACGGCGCGCGGCGTCGGCCTTCAGGGCGTCGCGCAATGCGCCGAGGCCGGCCAGTCCGGCCGCCGCCTGAGGTGCGGGTGCCGCGGGTGCGGCCGGCGCTGCGTTGGGCGCGGCTTGCTGCGCCGTGGCGCGCGGGCGCTTCGGCTCGCCCGGATGAGGGACGTTTTTCGGCATGGCGGTGACGAACTGCGAATAGCTGCGAATAACTGAGGCGATAAAACGACGTGCTGTGCTGTCGGGTGCTTCGATGGTGCGAAAGCGGTGCGGCGCAATGCGGCCGAGATCGGCGGCCGCGCAGAATGGATAAGGGCCGCGGCGATCCGCCTGCGGCCCTTATTCGATGCACCGGCCGCCTGTTTTCACACCCAGGACGCTATTCTAGCGACCCGGCGGCAGACAGCTTGCGCAGCCCGGCAGCCCGGCAGCCCGCGCCGGGCCCGTGCCCGCTTCAGCGGTCCGCTTCCTGGCTCATCACGTGCGGCGCGCTCACTTCGTGGATGCTTTCGAGGTAGCGCTGGGCGTCGAGCGCGGCCATGCAGCCCGTGCCCGCGCTCGTGATCGCCTGGCGGTACACGTGGTCCTGCACGTCGCCCGCGGCGAACACGCCCGGCACGCTCGTGCCCGTTGCGTTGCCGTTCAGGCCGCCGTTCGTGATGATGTAGCCGTTCTTCATCTCGAGCTGGCCTGCGAAGATGTCGGTGTTCGGCTTGTGGCCGATCGCGACGAAGAGGCCTTGCAGATCGACGTCGGTCGTCTCGCCGGTCTGGACATGCTTGATCCGCAGGCCGCTCACGCCCGAGTCGTCGCCTTTCACTTCGTCCAGCACGTGGTTCCACTTGATCTCGACCACGCCTTCCTTTTCCTTCTCCAGCAGGCGGTCGATCAGGATCGGCTCCGCGCGGAACTTGTCGCGGCGGTGGATCACCGTGACCTTCTTCGCGATGCCGGCGAGGTAGAGCGCTTCCTCGACCGCCGTATTGCCGCCGCCCACCACGGCGACGTGCTGCTGCCGGTAGAAGAAGCCGTCACACGTTGCGCAGGCCGATACGCCGCGGCCCATGAACGCCTCTTCCGAAGGCAGGCCGAGATACTGCGCGGAGGCGCCGGTGGCGATGATGAGCGCGTCGCACGTGTATTCGCCCGAGTCGCCGATCAGGCGGATCGGCTTCTCGTCCAGCTTGGCCGTGTGGATGTGATCGAACACGATTTCGGTGTTGAACCGCTCCGCGTGTTCGAGAAAGCGTTGCATCAGTTCGGGGCCCTGCACGCCGTTCGGGTCGGCCGGCCAGTTTTCGACGTCGGTCGTGGTCATCAGCTGGCCGCCCTGCGCGAGTCCGGTGATGAGCAGCGGCGAGAGATTCGCGCGCGCCGCATAGACGGCGGCCGTATAGCCGGCCGGGCCGGAACCGAGAATCAGGACTTTGGCGTGTTTGCGTGATGACATGATCGAAATCCGTAACGAGATTCGGGTAAATGCGCGCTCCGTGCGGCCTGTGAGACCACTTCGGACGCCCGGCGCGTGGGCGCGCCGGCACAGCGGCAGGTGTTACATCAATTGGGTATCAGACCGCGATTATAAAGGTGGGGGCCGGGTGCCGCTTCATGAAGCTTTCCGATCGCGGCGATAGCGCCGGGCGCAACGGCGGCCCAATAAGGGCGCATGAGGTGGCATTCGAGAGCGGCCCGCGGCGACATGGCGTCGCAGGCGGTCGTGCGGGCCGCCGTTACCGTCATTTACAGCCCCGGCCCCTGCAACGCGTTTACAATAGCCCGGATCGCAAAACGGGCACCCAGCGTCACCATGGCTGCCCGGCCGTAGCGGGCGCACACGCCCGCGCCGCGGTTGCATGAAGGATCAGCACCACCAGGATCAATGGCCAAAACTCCCTATTCGACGACCGCCACCAACGCGACGAATGCGCAGGCATTGCCGCATCGCATGTCGCGTCTTTTCACCGAAATCCGCTGGATTTTGCAGGTCGCGCTCGGCGTTTTCCTGCTGATGGCGCTTGTCAGCTATAGCCGGCGCGATCCGAGCTGGACACATGCCGCTCAGGTGGACCACATCTCGAACTGGGCGGGCCGCGTCGGCGCGTGGACCTCGGACATCCTGCTGCTGCTCTTTGGCTTGTCCGCTTACTGGTGGGTTGTGCTGCTCGCCCGGCGTATTTCGGCCAACTACCGGCGCATCACGCGTGAAGCGATCGAAGACGATGCGCTGCGCGACCATGGCTGGCTGGCGGAGGCCGTGGCGTTCGTCGTGGTGCTGCTCGCCTGCGACGGCATCGAGGCGCTGCGCATGTGGTCGCTCAAGGTGCAACTGCCGCGCGCGCCCGGCGGCGTGATCGGCGAAGCCGTGGCGCGTGGCGTGTCGCACGCACTCGGTTTCACGGGCGGCACGCTGGCTTTGCTGGTGCTGCTCGCCGTCGGTCTTTCGCTGTATTTCCGCTTCTCGTGGCTTTCGGTGGCCGAGAAGGTGGGTGACTCGATCATCTCGGCCGTCACGCTCGCGAAGCTGCGCCGCGAAGCGGGCCGCGACCGCAAGCTCGGCGAGGCCGCGGCCGTGAAGCGCGAAGGCAAGGTCGAACAGAGCCGCGTGAAGATCGAAGAGCACGAGCCGGTCACCATCGTGCCGCCTGTCGCGCCGCAACGCTCGGAACGCGTGGAGAAGGAGCGCCAGGTGCCGCTCTTCACCGACCTGCCGGGCGACTCCACGCTGCCGCCCATCGCGCTGCTCGATCCGCCGCCCGCCTCGCAGGAAACCATTTCTCCGGACACGCTCGAATTCACGTCGCGTCTGATTGAAAAGAAGCTCAAGGATTTCGGCGTCGACGTGAGCGTCGTGGCGGCCTACCCCGGGCCCGTGGTGACGCGCTATGAGATCGAGCCGGCGGTGGGCGTGAAGGGCAGCCAGATCGTCAATCTGGCGAAGGATCTGGCGCGCTCGCTCTCGCTCGTGTCGATCCGCGTGGTCGAAACGATTCCCGGCAAGAACTACATGGCGCTCGAACTGCCGAACCAGCGCCGGCAAACGGTGCGCCTCTCCGAGATTCTCGGCTCGAGCGTGTACGGCGATGCGCCTTCCATGCTGACGATGGGCCTCGGCAAAGACATCAGCGGCAAGCCCGTGTGCGCGGACCTCGCCAAGATGCCGCACCTGCTCGTGGCGGGCACGACCGGCTCGGGCAAGTCCGTGGGGATCAACGCGATGATTCTCTCGCTGCTCTACAAGGCGACCGCCGAGCAGGTCCGCATGATCCTGATCGACCCGAAGATGCTCGAAATGAGCGTCTACGAAGGCATTCCGCATCTGCTGTGTCCCGTGGTCACCGACATGCGCCAGGCCGGCAACGCGCTCAACTGGACCGTGGCCGAGATGGAGCGCCGCTACAAGCTCATGAGCAAGCTGGGCGTGCGTAATCTGGCGGGCTACAACAACAAGATCGACGAAGCGACGAAGCGCGAAGAGAAGATTCCGAATCCGTTCAGCCTCACGCCCGACGAACCCGAGCCGCTCGCGAAGCTGCCGCACATTGTCGTCGTGATCGACGAACTGGCCGACCTCATGATGGTGGTCGGCAAGAAAGTCGAAGAACTCATCGCGCGGATCGCGCAAAAGGCGCGCGCAGCGGGCATCCATCTGATTCTGGCGACGCAGCGTCCGTCCGTGGACGTGATCACGGGGCTCATCAAGGCCAACGTGCCGACGCGCATCGCGTTCCAGGTGTCCTCGAAGATCGACTCGCGCACCATTCTCGACCAGCAGGGCGCCGAGTCGCTGCTGGGCATGGGCGACATGCTCTACCTGCCGCCCGGCACCGGCCTGCCGGTGCGCGTGCACGGCGCATTCGTTTCCGACGAGGAAGTCCACCGCGTGGTGGAAAAGCTCAAGGAGCACGGCGAGCCGAATTACATCGACGGCCTGCTCGAAGGCGGCCTCGCGGGCGAGGGCGACGAAGGCTCGGCCGGCGAGGGAGCCGGCGCGGCAGGCGGCTCAAGCGGCGAGTCCGACCCGCTTTACGACCAGGCGGTGGAGGTGGTGATCAAAAACCGCCGCGCGTCCATCTCGCTCGTGCAGCGCCATCTGCGCATCGGCTACAACCGCGCGGCGCGGCTCTTGGAGCAGATGGAGCAGTCGGGGCTCGTGTCGGCGATGTCGTCCAACGGCAACCGCGAAATTCTCGTGCCCTCGCGCGAGACCGAATGAGCGCCGACGGCCTTCGCTGCGATCCGCCTCGCCTCGTCTCTGCCACCCTCAATTTCTTGCCTCGTTCCAGTTTCAACACGGAGAGTCACATGCAGCATCACGCATCGTCCGGTGCCGATTCCAGTCACGGCGGCGCCGTCCGCCGGTCAACGTTTGAGCGGGCAGCGTTTCACCGCAGCCTTGCGCTGCTTCGCGCGCTGCCTCGCGTAGCGGGCAATCTGGCGGTGGGCGCGTCGCTGCTCGTCGCCTCGCATGCCTTTGCAAGCGGCACGGAGCAGCTCAAGCAATTCGTCGCGCAGGTGCATTCGGCGCGCGGCGTGTTCGTGCAGAAGGAGGTGAAGGCGCCGAGCAACGCGCAGGGCGCGAGCGGCACGCTCTCCACGGCTTCGCGCATGGGCGGCACGTCGAGCGGCACGTTCATGTTCGCGCGGCCGGGCAAGTTCATCTGGGAATACCAGAAGCCCTATGAGCAACTGCTGGAGGCCGACGGCGACAACCTCTACGTCTACGACAAGGACCTGAACCAGGTCACGGTGCGCAAGCTGGGTGGCGCGTTGGGCGCGAGTCCGGCGGCCATCCTGTTCGGCAGCAACGATCTGGAGAAAAATTTCACGCTGCACGACGCGGGCGTGAAGGCCGGTATCGACTGGCTCGAGCTGATTCCGAAGTCGAAGGACACGCAGTTCCAGCGCGTGGGCATAGGCTTTCGCGACGGCAACCTCGAAGCCATGGAGCTGCACGACGTGTTCGGCAACGTGACGCTGCTCACGTTCTCGAACATCCAGAAGAATCCGCCGCTGCCGGCGGATCAGTTCAAGTTCAACGTGCCGAAGGGCGCGGACGTCATCAACGGTTGATCGTCCTGCGCCCCTGCGCTGCTACGTCGCTGCGTGCGGTGGATTCCTAGGCGAACGCCTGCCGCCGCACGCCGGCCAGCACCAGATAGCAGAGCGCGCCGGCCGCGAACGCCGGCAGCGTGGCGCCCACGTTCGGCAGCCACTGGTTGATCGCGTGATAGGCGGCGATGCCTGCGGCCCACGCCACGAACGCGCTCAGATGCCAGCCGCCCGAGTAGCCATAGCGGCCGCGGGAATCTGAGAGCGCGGCAGCGTTGATGCGCCGTCTGCGCACCACGAAGTGATCGGCGAGCACCATGCCGAAGAGCGGCGCGAACACCGAGCCGATCAGCAGCAGGAAGTTTTCGTAACGCGCCATTGGCACGACGAGCGCGATCAACGTGCAAAGCGCCCCGAACGCGGCCGACAGCAGCGGAATGCTGCCGCGCGCCCACAGCGTGCCGGTCGAGACGGCGGCCGAATGGATGTCGGCGAACGCGTTGTCCGCTTCGTCGATCAACACCAGCAAGAGCGCAATGCCGCCGCCCGCCTGGGCCAGCGCCGTGGTGAGCAGCGCGTCGCCGCCGCCGGCGGCGAGTCCGTAGATCGCGCCGAGTACGTAGAACCAGACGTTCGCAATGCCGTAGCCGATCAGCGTGCCGCGGAAGGTTTCGCCCGCGCGCCGGCCAAAGCGCGTGTAGTCGGCAATCAGCGGCAGCCACGACAACGGCATGGCGACGACGAGGTCGATGGCGCTGCCGAGCGGCATCTCGCCCGTGCCGGGCCGGGCGAGCAGCGCGGCGAGATCGTGTCGCGCGAGCACGCTCCACGTGAGCCAGCCCGCGCCGGCCAGCAGCAGCCAGAGTCCCCACGTGCGCAGGAAGCGCCGCACGAACGAGAGCGGGCCGCTCACCGCGAGCAGCGTGGCGAGCAGACCGAAGACGAGCGTCCAGACGAGCGGCGACGAGAAGCCGAAGGATTGCCTCGCGAGCGCGTCGGCGGAATCGCGCATGACGATGATCTCGAAGGCGCCCCAGCCCACGAGTTGCACGGCGTTGATCACGGCGGGCACCGAGGCGCCGCGCACGCCCAGCGTGGGCCGCAGCGACGACATCGCGGCAAGGCCGGTGTCGGTGCCGATTACGCCGGCGAGTGCGAGCAGTACGACGCCGACCGCGCTGCCCACGGCGATGGCGACAAACGCTAGCGGCAGCGAGAGCCCCGGCACGAGCAGCGCGCCGGCCTGAGCCACCAGGAGCCCGATGCCGAGCGAGAACCATAGTGCGAAGGCGTCGCCGGTGCGGAACTGGCGGCGTGCATCGGGCACCGGCGTGAGCGGCGCGTAGGTGGGGCCGGCGTTGCCGGCGAGCGGGTCTTGTGCCATCGAGAACGTTCCCTGTCTGTCGATCTGTTTGCGTATCGTGGCGACCACGAAGGGTCGCGGGTTCATTGCTTTGCGGTGATTCGTAGCCATTTGCCCGGGACGGCAAGACATCTGCGGTTGTCTGCGACGGTGCTCGGCGGGAATGGGCCTTGTTGTGACCTGCGATCCGTCATCCCGGCGCGCGAAGCATGCTTTCGCAAGCGCGCTTGCCGCTGTCCCGCCCGTCGCCCCTGGGCGCCGGCTGTCATAATGCAGAACTACCCCGTTTCGGACGGGCCGCTGCGGTATCGCGCGGCACCGTTGAACCGTCGGACTGCTGTGCCGCCTCATGCCGCCTTGCCCGAACTACACGGCAAAGTGCGGCGATGGCCAGCGCCTGCCGCCTGAAAGGCGACCCACAAAGCCGACATTATCGCGAAATCGCCATGTTTGAAGAAACCCGCGCCAACGTACCGCTTGCCGAGCGACTGCGCCCGCGCACTATCGACGAAGTGATCGGACAGAAACATCTGCTCGGTCCGAACAAGCCGCTGCGCGTCGCGTTCGAATCGGGCGAGGCGCATTCGATGATCCTGTGGGGACCGCCCGGCGTCGGCAAGACGACGCTCGCGCGGCTCATGGCGGATGCGTTTCATGCGGAGTTCATCGCGCTCTCCGCCGTGCTCTCGGGCGTCAAGGACATTCGCGAGGCGGTGGAGACGGCACAGATGCACCGCGCGCATGGGCACCAGACGCTCGTGTTCGTCGACGAGGTACATCGCTTCAACAAGAGCCAGCAGGACGCATTCCTGCCGCACGTGGAGTCGGGGCTGTTCGTGTTCGTCGGCGCGACCACGGAGAACCCGTCGTTCGAAGTGAACAGCGCGCTGCTTTCGCGTGCCGCGGTGTACGTCCTGAAGAGCCTCGACGACGATGAGCAGCGCGAACTGCTCGATCGCGCGCAACGCGAACTCGGCGGCCTTACGTTCACCGACGAGGCACGCAACGTGCTGATTGCCTCCGCGGACGGCGACGGCCGCAAGCTGCTCAACAACCTCGAAATCGTGGCGCGGGCGGCGGCGCAACAGAAGACAACCGAGATCGACGGCGCGCTGCTCGGCAGCGCGCTCGCCGAAAACCTGCGCCGCTTCGATAAGGGCGGCGACGCGTTCTACGACCAGATCAGCGCGCTGCACAAGTCGGTGCGCGGCAGCAACCCGGACGGTGCGTTGTACTGGTTCTGCCGCATGCTCGACGGCGGCGCGGACCCGCGTTACCTCGCGCGCCGCATCGTGCGCATGGCCTGGGAGGACATCGGCCTTGCCGACCCGCGCGCGGCGCGCATCGCGCTCGACGCCGCCGAAACCTATGAGCGGCTTGGTACGCCCGAAGGCGAACTGGCGCTGGCGCAAGCCATCATCTATCTCGCGGTTGCGCCGAAGTCGAACGCGGGGTACATGGCGTACAACGAGGCGCGCCGCTTCGTCGGCAAGGACCAGTCGCGGGCGGTGCCCGTCCATCTGCGCAACGCGCCGACCAAGCTGATGAAGGAACTGGGCTACGGCCACGAGTACCGCTACGCGCACGACGAGCCGGATGCCTATGCGGCCGGCGAAACCTACTTGCCCGACGGCATGCGCGAGCCGCACTGGTATATGCCGACGCCGCGCGGCCTCGAAGGCAAGATCGGCGAGAAGCTCGCGCGGCTCTCGGAACTCGACGCGCAATGGCGCAGCGAGCACAAGACGAAGAAGGGATGACCCTTGCGGCCGGGCACCGCCGGCTGCCTTCCCGCGACACGTCCACGCGCCGGCAGACCTGGCCGGTGCGCTAAAATCCGTCTTTCACACAACGAAACTCCGTTCTCCCCATGCTCGACATCCAGCTGCTGCGCAAAGACCTCGATGGCGTTGCGAAACGCCTCGCCGACCGCGGCTATTCCCTCGACGTGGCGGCGTTCTCCGCACTCGAAGCGGAGCGCCGCGCCATCCAGACCCGCACCGAAGAACTGCAGGCGCGCCGCAACAGCCTGTCGAAGCAGATCGGCGCGATGAAGGGCCGCGGCGAGGACACGTCGGCGGTGATGGCGGAAGTGGGCGGCATTGGCGACGAGATGAAGACGTCGGCGGCGCAGCTCGACGAGATCCAGAAGCGTCTCTCCGATCTGATGCTGGGCGTGCCGAATCTGCCGCATGAAAGTGTGCCGGCGGGCAAGGACGAAAACGACAACGTGGAAGTGCGCCGCTGGGGCGCGCCGCGCCAGTTCGAGTTCACGGTGAAGGATCACGTGGACGTGGGCACGCCGCTCGGTCTCGACTTCGAGACCGGCGCGAAGCTCTCGGGCGCGCGCTTTACGATGCTGCGCGGTCCGATTGCGCGACTGCATCGTGCGCTTGCCCAGTTCATGATCGACACGCACACGCAGCAGCACGGCTATACGGAAATCTATACGCCGTACATCGTCAACCCTGAGATTCTCTACGGCACCGGCCAGTTGCCCAAATTCGCGGACGACATGTTCCGCGTGGAGAAGGGCGGCGGCGAGAACGTCGTGACGCAGTACCTGATTTCGACGTCCGAAATTTCGCTGACGAATACGGTGCGCGAGAGCATTGTCGAAGGGAGCGCGCTGCCGATCAAGCTAACGGCCCATTCGCCGTGCTTTCGTTCGGAAGCGGGTTCGTATGGCCGCGACACGCGCGGCATGATCCGCCAGCACCAATTCGACAAGGTCGAGATGGTGCAGATCGTGGCGCCCGAAGCGTCCTACGACGCGCTGGAGCAGATGGTCGGGCATGCGGAGACGATCCTGCAGAAGCTCGAACTGCCTTATCGCGTGATTACGCTGTGCACGGGCGACATGGGTTTCTCCGCGGCCAAGACCTACGACCTCGAAGTGTGGTTGCCGGCGCAGAACACGTATCGCGAAATTTCGAGCTGCTCGAACACCGAGTCTTTCCAGGCGCGTCGCATGCAGGCTCGCTACCGGAATGCGCAGGGCAAGCCGGAACTCGTGCATACGCTGAACGGGTCCGGGCTCGCCGTGGGGCGCACGCTCGTGGCCGTGCTGGAGAACTTCCAGAATGCCGATGGATCGGTGACGGTGCCGGCCGTGCTGCGCCCGTATCTGGGCGGACTCGAACGTATCGAGGCAGCGGCCTGACGGGTTGTCTCAGATGAGAACCGCTTGATGGTTTGCTGGCTCGTTGGATGGATGGCTGATACGCGCGTTCCGCAAAAAAAACTTGGAAAGCCGTATCGGCTGTTCTATAATCTTCGCTTCGCCAAGCAGCGACCCGCTTGGTGAGAAGTCAAAAGCCGAGTCAAACTCGCACGATTTCACGTGGTTTCAGCGCCTTCCAAGGCGCGTTGCATGTGAAGTCATCCATCCCGGAAAGGTGGCAGAGTGGTCGAATGCGCCGGACTCGAAATCCGGTATACGGTTATACCGTATCGTGGGTTCGAATCCCACCCTTTCCGCCAGGATTCAACAGAAAGCCCTGCAAGTTCAAGCGACTTGCGGGGCTTTTGTTTTTCCAGTCCGGATTTGGCGCCGTTGCATGGGGAAATGGAAAAGGGCGGTTGGCGCCGAATGCGCCAACCGCCCCATGCCTTCAATAGCGTGCCGGAGGCTTCGTCAATCGCGGGCCGGGCAAATCATTCACCCGGTCCACGGTACAACTGAACTATCACTGATAGCTGGCACCTGCCCCGTAGGTCTAGCCTCCGGAGCCGCCGCTCACGCCACCCTTGATTTCAGGTTCTCCGTAATGCGGGCGCTGAAGCCAAGTGCTGCGGCGCTATAGCCGTGGTAGTTGCCGGTGCCGATCCCGATCGCCAGCGTCTTGCCGGGATCGACCTCGGGAATCATCCTTAATGCCGTGGCTGCAGCGATCCCGGTGTAGGCTGCCCGAGCAACGGAGTTGACGCTGCTTTGCACGCCGGTCAATTGCTGCACGTTCACGGCGTCAATCGGATTGGCGCCCGGCGACACGTTCGTGATGCGGCGCGTGTTTCCGGTGGACCCGACAGAGACCGTGTTCGCCTCGTTCGCCACGGAATTGGCGCCCAGGGCGACCGCGCCTGTACCGGTTGCGACGTTTGGGTCGCCGATGGCGACTGCGCCATTTCCGGATGCCGTGTTGGCTACGCCGATCGACACTGCCTGACCGTTCTGCGCGAGCGCGGCACGGCCAATGGCGATGGCGCTATCGGAACTTGCCGTCGCACCGTAAGCAGACTCGTTTCTCGTGGTGAGCCGCATAGCGTCTGCAGAAAGGGATTTTGATCGTGGCGTCCGGTGCCAAGGTCGTGGCCATTGCGGATGCATTGCAACGCCAAATCGACGCCAAATCGTTAGTGACCGGCGTCCAGCGTCCTGTCCGGATTGAAGTTTTGCCGCTCGTGTAATGGTCGAGGACGAGCGCGCCGGTGTAGTCCCACGAGAAAGGGCTGCACAGCATCACGGCCGGCCGCGATTTTCAGTGGCTCACGGCGCAAGGGCAGAGGGGACTGCCGCAACGTTGGCGGCAGCCCCCGAGAGCGGGATTTTGTGACGTCTACGTTGATGCGTCGCCGCTATTTGTGCGTGAGCGCCGCGAGCGTGCCGTCGATTTGCGAGCCTTTTTTGCCGGCGCAGTTTCGCCGTTATTCCCGATTTGTTCTGACGCTGATGCCGGCGCTGCTTCTTTCGCCCGCGGCGATGTGTCGACTTCAGTCGCGTCGTCACTCTTCTTCGCGGACTTGCGCGACGGGCGCTTGCCTCGAGGGGTGGATTTCGCAGCGTCGTTCAATTCGTCGCGGGTAGCGACCAGGGGCTTCGCGCTTTGCGTGTCGGCCTGTTCTTCCCTTGCCGGCTCGGTTGGGGCGATTTCGGTCCGCTGCGGTTCCGCCGCCTCCATGGGTACTGCCGCTTCGTTGCTCGCACCCGTCCCAGCGGTGGCGTGGGTATCGTGGGTATTGGACCGTGAGCGCTGTCGGCGCCGTTGTGCGCTTTTCTGGACGTCGCTCGCTTCGCCGTCGCGGTGCGTGTCGTCCATGTCATGAGCTGCATCGCCGTTTCCGCTCGCGTCGGGGCCCCCGGGACGCTGCACGAACGTCCCCGACTTCTCGTCGCGCCCGATCTCGAGGAGCCCACGCGCCTGCGCTTCTTCGAGCAGGTTGCCGAACGCGCGGAAGCCGTAGCGCGATTCGTTGAAGTCCGGCCGGCGTCGCTTGATCGCGCTTTTCAACACCGATGCCCAGATCTTCCCGCTGTCGCCGCGTTCGGAGGCGAGCGCGTCGAACGTGTCCACCGCGAGTGCGATGGCCTTTGCCTTGCGATCTTCCTGATCGGGCTTCGCTGCGCGCTCGTCGTTGGCGGGGCGCTTTGCCGCGGCGCTTTTCTCGCTCTTTTCGCGTCGCGCGGCTTCACGCTGCTGCTCGCGCACGAGATCGTCGTAGAAGATGAATTCGTCGCAGTTCGCCACCAGCAGATCGGACGTCGAGTTCTTCACGCCCACGCCGATCACCTTCTTGGCGTTCTCGCGCAGCTTCGAGACGAGCGGCGAAAAATCGGAATCGCCGCTCACGATGACGAACGTGTCGACGTGCGACTTCGTATAGCAGAGGTCCAGCGCGTCCACTACGAGCCGGATGTCGGCCGAATTCTTGCCTGACTGGCGCACGTGTGGAATCTCGATCAGCTCGAAGCTCGCTTCGTGCATGCCCGCCTTGAACGTCTTGTAGCGGTCCCAGTCGCAGTAAGCCTTCTTCACGACGATGCTGCCCTTGAGCAGCAGCCGCTCCAGCACAGGCTTGATGTCGAAGCGGTCGAACTTCGCGTCGCGCACGCCGAGGGCGACGTTCTCGAAGTCGCAGAACACGGCCATGCTGACGCTTTCCTGGGGTGAAGCCATGAATTCTCCAACGGTGTTTCGCGACGGGGCGCCGGGGGTGGACGTCGCCTGCGCCGCCACGATGCGGATGGGATTCCCGAAGTTTATGCCGAAGCTTGTGCCGGCCCGCGTTCGTTTATAGCGCAGGTGGACGAGGAAGTGCTGAATCTCACGCAAAAATGGCCGATCGGCCAGGAGATAGGGCCCTTCAGCGGCCCTGTACAATTGCTCCTGTCGTGCTGCCCGAGGCACCGTGGCGCACCCGGTGCCTCGGGCAGGCACAGGGCGCCGTGCGGCGCCGCCCGAACTTCTTTGCCTCCATCAGATGGCCATTACCTACAAGACTCCTGACGACATCGCGCGGCTGCGCCTATCCGGCCGGCTTGCGGCCGACGTGCTCGCGATGATCGGCGAATACGTGCAACCGGGCGTGTCGACCGATGAACTCGACGCCCGCTGTAACGACTACATCGTCAACACGCTGAAGGCCGTGCCTGCGAACGTGGGCTATCTCGGCTTTCCGAAGACCGTCTGCACGTCCGTGAACCAGGTGGTTTGCCACGGCATTCCGGATCGCAAGGAGATTCTGAAGGAGGGCGACATCATCAACATCGACGTCGCCGTGATCAAAGACGGCTACTTCGGCGACACGAGCCGCATGTACTGCGTCGGCCAGCCGAGCACGGTCGCGCAAGTGTTGATCGATACCACCTACGACGCGATGGTGGCCGGCATCCGCGAAGTCAAGCCGGGCGCCACGCTTGGCGACATCGGGCACGCGATCCAGAAGCGCGCGCAACGCGACGGCTTTTCGGTGGTGCGCGACTACTGCGGTCACGGTATCGGCAAGGTCTATCACGAGGAACCGCAGGTGCTCCACTTCGGGCAACCGGGGCAGGGTGTGCGCTTGCGCCCCGGCATGGTTTTCACCATCGAGCCCATGATCAACGCGGGCCGTGCCGGTACCACCGTGCTGCGCGACGGTTGGACGGTGGTCACGAAAGACCGCTCGCTCTCCGCCCAGTGGGAGCACATGGTGGCCGTAACCGACGACGGCTTCGAACTCCTTACGCCCTGGCCGGACGGCACGGGCCGCTACGAAGCGCCGTAAGGCGACGCGAGCGGCCACCGCGTCATGGCCGCGCCTGTCAGGCGCCGGACTGCCGCGGCATGGTGTTCATGATCGAGCCTGCGGGGATTTGACTCTCCGCGCCGTTCGGTTAAAGCTATATGGAAGCGTCCTACCGAGGTTCACGTCTGCATGAATCCTTCATTGACCGTTCGCCGCATCGCCGCTAATCAGGGCGTCGTGTTTCGCGAACTGCGCACTGCATCATTGCGCGATGCGCCCTACGCTTTCGGCGACACGCTGGAAGAAGCGCTGGGCGCGGACGCTTCCGTCTTCGAGGCCACGGCAGGCGAGCATGCCGTTTCCCGCACTGCCGCAACGTTCATCCTCTATACCGAAGGCCATCCGGCCGGACTCATCGGCGCGTGCTTCGACGACACACCGCAGCGCCGCGCGTTCGTGCGCGAGTTGTGGGTGGCGCCCGCTGTGCGCCACCTGCGCGGTGGCGAGTTGCTCGTGAATACCGCGAGCGAATGGCTCGCGAGCGAAGGGGCACGCGAGATCCATGCATGGGTGGCCGACGAGAACCGCACCGCCATGCGCTTCTACGAGCGCCTCGGCTTCGGACCCACCGGCGACCACGTCCGCATTGCACGGGCGCCGGATCAATGGGAAACGCTGCTCGTGCGCGACGTGCGCTTTGCGCCGGGTATGCAGGAGCACTGACTGCCTCTGCGCGTGGTGGCTTCACAGCCCGCCATGCAAACTTCCTCCTGTGACGACGCTCGTGCTCGCCTGCCGGTGCGCGCGGCGGGCCGGCTCATCTAAAAATACTGATCGCGCGTCAGGACGCCTGTAAAATACGCAAAATTTTTTGCCGAACGCCATGTCGCCCAGGAAATCGCCTTACTTTGAACTGAAGAGCGGGACCGTCGATACGCTCCTGTTCGTGGTGAAAACGACCGAGCTCGACGCAATGCGCGCCGAACTCACCCGGCGCTTCGAGGCGACGCCCGAGTTTTTCGCGAACGACGTGGTGGCGATCGACGTGCGTCGTCTCGGCGAGCAAGAGCGCGTGCCGGTTGCCGAGATCGCGCAGTTGCTCGAGAGCGTGCGCATGAAACCGGTCGGCGTTGTTGCAGACGCCGCGCAGCACGAATGGGTGGCCGAAGCCGGGCTGCCGTTCCTCGAAGCGCGCGACCGCCGTTCGGCCAGCGCGAAAGCTGCGGACGACGAACGTGAAGCGCCAGTCGTGGCTCAGGTGCCGGAACCGGCCGGCGCGGCCACGTCTGTTGTTGGCGAGGCAGCAGCGGCTGCGCAAGCCGAGTCTCAAGCCACCGCCGCTGTTTCGGCGGCAGCCGCCCAAACGCTCGTCATCGACAAACCTCTGCGCTCCGGGCAACGCGTCTACGCAAAGGGCGATCTGGTCGTGCTCGCAATGGTGAGCAACGGCGCGGAAGTGATCGCGGAAGGCAACATCCATATCTACGCGCCATTGCGCGGCCGTGCGCTCGCTGGCGTGCACGGCAACCACGACGCGCGCATTTTCTGCACGTGCCTTGAACCGGAGCTGATCTCGATCGCAGGCATTTACCGCACGACCGAAAATCCGTTGCCGGCGGACGTGCAGGGCAAGCCGGTGCAGGTCCGGCTCGACGAGGAAAGACTGATATTCGAACCGTTACGGCTCACGTGAAGCCGCCGCAGCGTGCATGATGCGCGGGCGGCGAACCCGGTAGACGAAAATTGACGAACGCAAGGTAAGGGAATGGCAAAAATCATTGTGGTGACTTCGGGCAAGGGTGGCGTGGGCAAGACGACCACGAGCGCGAGTTTTGCGTCGGGCCTAGCGTTGCGCGGCCACAAGACCGCCGTGATCGACTTCGACGTCGGCCTGCGCAATCTCGATCTCATCATGGGCTGCGAGCGTCGCGTGGTGTACGACCTGATCAACGTGATCCAGGGCGAAGCGAATCTCAACCAGGCGCTCATCAAGGACAAAAAGTGCGAGAACCTGTTCATCCTGCCGGCCTCGCAGACGCGCGATAAAGACGCGCTCACGCAGGAAGGCGTGGAGAAGGTGATCAACGACCTCGTCGCCATGGACTTCGAGTACATCGTCTGCGATTCGCCGGCGGGCATCGAGTCGGGCGCGCTGCTCGCCATGCACTTCGCCGACGAGGCGCTGATCGTGACGAATCCCGAGGTGTCATCGGTGCGTGACTCAGACCGCATTCTCGGCATTCTGTCGTCGAAGACGAAGCGCGCGATCGAAGGCAAGGAGCCCATCAAGGAGCACCTGCTGATCACGCGCTACAACCCGAAGCGCGTGAGCGAAGGCGAGATGCTTTCGCTGACCGACATCCAGGAGATCCTGCGCATCGAGCTGATCGGCGTGGTGCCCGAATCCGAAGCCGTGCTGCACGCGTCGAACCAGGGCGTGCCGGCCGTGCATCTCGACGGCACCGACGTCGCCGAAGCGTACAAGGACGTGGTTGCGCGTTTCCTCGGCGAGGACAAGGCACTTCGCTTTACCGATTACCAGAAGCCGGGCCTGTTGCAGCGCCTCTTCGGCACCAAGTAAGGGGGGCGCACCTAATGTCGATTCTTTCGTTTTTGCTGGGCGAGAAGAAGAAGTCCGCGTCGGTAGCGAAGGAACGCCTGCAGCTGATCATTGCCCATGAGCGGGCCGGCGGCCATGCGCCTGCCGATTATCTGCCGGCGTTGCAGCGTGAACTCGTCGCGGTGATCTCGAAGTACGTGAAGATCTCGGACGACGATATTCGCGTGAGTCTGGAACGTCAGGACAACCTCGAAGTGCTTGAGGTCAAGATCGAGATTCCGCAGGCCTGATGCCTGGGGCGCGCCGGGGCACGGGTTATTCCGGTTATGCCCCGATCGCGTTTCTTCGCGACTCCCCACCGTCTCCGATCGAGACTTTACGAGTCAGCGGCGCGGTCCGGCGTCTGACGCGGCGGCAGTCTGCTCGGGCTCGGTGACGTTCAGTGCCTCCGGAACTTCCGGCACAGGCGCCGGAGCCGGCTGCGGCAGCGGCGCCATATAGCGCTCGGAGAGCGATTCATATAGCGGCGGTGCCAGGAGCCGCGACACGCGGCTTGCAACGAGCGCGGTGGCCATCAGCGAAATCACCAGCGCGTGGCCATTGATCATTTCCATCACGATCACGAACGATGTGATGGGCGACTGCGTCACGGCGGCCAGATAGCCCACCATCGCGAGCGCGATGAGCATCTGCAGCTGCAAACTCCCGAACACCATGTGCAGCAGATTGCCGAAGCCGGCGCCAATCGAGAGCGACGGCGCAAAAATGCCGCCCGGAATGCCGGGCAGGTACGAACCCACCATCGACGCCATCTTCAGGAACGGATAGAGCACGGAAAGCTGTTCATGGCCGTCCAGCAGTCCGCGTGCCTCTGCATAGCCGCTGCCGAACGTCGTGCCGCCCGACACGGCGCCGATCACCGCGATGCCGAGTCCGCACAGCGCGCCGAACGCTATCGGCTGCTCTCCATGCAGCTTGCGCAGCGGTGCCGGGATCCAGCGCGCCGTATTGAGCAGCAGCCACGCAAAGACGCCGCCTGCGATGCCGGTCACGATGGCGGTCAACAGTACCGCCACCGCAAGCAGATCCGGAAAATGTGCCCCGATCTGAATGGTGCCGAAGTAGGTGTAGTTGCCGTTCAAACCGAGCGCGATGACGCCCGCAATGATGATGGCCGTGATGAGCACGCCACTGGCGCGTGCCTCGAAGCTGCGTGTGAGTTCCTCGATGGCGAACACGATGCCCGCCAGCGGCGTGTTGAACGCCGCAGAGAGCCCGGCCGCCGCGCCGGCCAGCACGAGTTGCCGTTCGATCAAGGCGTTGGACCGCGGATAGAGCTTTCGCAGGTTGAACATGAGCGCGGCGCCAACCTGGACAGTGGGGCCTTCGCGCCCAATCGTGAAGCCGCCCAGGATGCCGAGGAACGAAACTGCGATCTTGCCGCACAGGATGCGCAGCGTAAGAAGGCGCGCACCCGACTCCCCTGGTTTGGCGTGGAGCGTCGCGATGACCTGCGGAATCCCGCTGCCTTCCGCGCCGCGAAAGAGGCGTCGCGTGAGCCACACGGAAGCCGCGGCGACGGTCGGCGTGATGATGAACGGAAGCCACGCGTGATCGTGCTGCGCGTTGCGGAACACGCCATACCCCCAATCGATGAGGCGTGCGTAAAAGACGGCGATCAAGCCCACCGCGATGGCGCCTAGCCAGAACACGCCGTACTGGCGCCAGAGGCGCCACGCACGGCGTCCGACATGGGAAGGGAAGGAGGGCAGCGTCCGGCGCATCGGTATTCCGCCGTGAAAAGGCGCAAGTATACCGGCCGCATCATTTCGGTGCTCGGTGCCAACGTGCTCTTCCATGATGTGAAAGCAGGCGGGTAAAGGCCGCTCAGGCAGCCTTCGCATTTACATCTTGTAATACGAAGGCTTTCGCGCCCTTAATCCAGGAGCCTGATTTCCTTCGGTCGATGAAAGGATCGTCCGCTAAAATCTGCGTGGCAAACGATAAAACGAAACGCAACAATGAAACGAATTCTCATCGTCAAGGTGACCTCGCTCGGCGACATCGTGCAGGCCCTGCCCGTGGTAGCCGATATTCAGCGCGCATTCCCGGGCGCCAAGGTCGACTGGGCGGCAGACGAAGCGTTCGCGGACGTCGTGCGGTGGAACCGCGGCGTGGACCGCGTACTGTGTGCGCCCTTGCGGCGTTTCAAGAAGGCGCGGCGGTGGGCCGACTTCAAGGCGATCGCAGCGTCGATCGCCGAACTGCGCGCGCACCGCTATGACGCCGTGATCGACATCCACGGTGTCTACAAGAGCGCCATCATCGCCTGGCTTGCACGTGCATCGCGGCGTTTCGGCTACCGTTCCAGGGATCTCGGCGAGCGCGGTGCTGCGTTCGCCTATAACGGTCGCTTCGGTCCGCGTCCCGATTGCGACGCGTGGCACGGCATGCGCATCAGTACGGGCGAGGCGCTCGGCTACGAAGTGGAAGGTCCGGCTGTCTACAATCTTCGGGTGCCGCGCAACACGCCGGCTGAACCCGCCATGTCGACGGCCCTAGGCACACAGCCGCTCGCGCTGTTTTTTCACGCGACATCGAAGGACGAAAAGAAGTGGCCCGTATCCCGCTGGGGCGAGCTGGGCCGTGAACTCGCAAGGCGCGGTTACCGTATCGCCCTGCCTTGGGGCTCCCAGGCCGAACATGCGGCCGCGGTGCAGATTGCGAGCCTTGTGCCCGGGGCAACGGTCTTGCCGCAGCTCTCGATCGTGGAGCTCGCGCGCAAGATCGAGGAAGCGTCGCTCGTGGTGGGCGTGGACACCGGGTTCGTGCATCTCGCCCATGCATTGATGAAGCGCACCGTGATGATCTTCACGGCCACTTCGAAGGACCATTGCGGCGTGCATGCGCCGTTCCGCTCCACTTCCCTGGGCGGTCCTGGGCAGATGCCCGAGGTCAGGAACGTGCTCGATGCGATCGATTATGTGCATGGCGATCCGCGTATCGAGGAGCCGATGAGCCTCGGCTCCGTTGCCGCAGCCTGATCTACACGACACTTGCCGGCAAGCAGGCACCGCGCATCGGCTCAGGCCAGCAGCATTTCCAGCGCAACCACCGTGCCGATGGCTACCACGTTCGCCGCGACCGCCTCGGCCAGAATGCCCTTCCACGTAGACGGGCGAAAGCGGATAGCGAGAAGCAGCGCCCCGATCAGCGCCAGTGCGATGACAGCTACGACGTCGGCATTGCTCAAGTGAAACTTCATGGTCGGCTCCCTGCAAGGCCCCTCATTTCGTCCCTTCGCATCCCGCGCGGCGGCTTCGCGCCGCGCGTGAGGGACTGCGTGTTTCGAGTATAGGCACGCCAATGAGCCCTGCAATTCGGGGAAAGCACGCAGGCTGCCGTTCCCCGCGCCGGTTGCGCTACATCAGATTTGCGTCGCGGGTCTCGCGCATGCAGAGCACGCCCACGAGGCTCACCACCGCCGCCGCGGAAACGTAGCCGCCCACCCATGCAAGCCCGCCGTGCGCCGCGAGCAGCTGTGCAATATAAGGCGCCACGGACGCGCCCAGAATCCCGCCCAGGTTGTAGGCCACCCCCGCGCCGGTGTAGCGCACCCGCGTGGGGAAAAGCTCGGGCAGGAGCGCGCCCATCGGCGCGAAGGTCACGCCCATCAGGAACAGCTCGATTACGAGAAACAGCAGCACGAGCGGCGTCGATCCGCTGCCGAGCAGCGGTTGCATCGCGAAGCCGGAGAGAATCGCCGCGACGATGCCGACGACGAGTACCGGCTTGCGCCCGAAGCGGTCGCTGGCCCAGGCCGACAGCGGCGTGGCGAGCCCCATGAAAACCACGGCCACGCACAGCAGACCGAGGAACGCCGGACGAGAGAAGTGCAGCGTCGAGACGCCGTACGAGAGCGAGAACACCGTCGAGATATAGAACAGCGTGTAGCAAACCACCATCGCGAGCGCGCCGAGCACGGTCGCTCCGCCGTGTTGGGTCAGCAGCGTTGCGAGCGGCACGCGCACGCGTTCTTCGCGTTCGACTGCTGCCTTGAACGCGGGGGTTTCGGCGATCTTGAGCCGCACGTAGAGGCCGAGCGCGACCAGCACCGCGCTCACGAGGAACGGCACGCGCCAGCCCCAACTGCGGAATTGTTCGTCCGAGAGCGACAGGGCGAGACCGAAGAAAAGGCCGTTCGAGGCGAGAAAGCCAACCGATGGCCCAAGCTGCGGGAACATGCCGAACCAGCCGCGCTTGCCGGCTGGCGCATATTCGGTGGCGAGCAGCGCCGCGCCGCCCCATTCGCCGCCAAGACCGATGCCCTGGCCGAAACGCAGCACGCATAGCAGAATCGGCGCAAGGCTCCCGATGCTGTCGTAACCGGGCACGAAGCCGATCAGTGTGGTGGAGAGCCCCATGACGAGCAGGGACGCGACGAGCGTCGACTTGCGGCCGATGCGGTCGCCGAAGTGGCCGAACAGGAACGACCCGATCGGCCGCGCGATGAAGGCGATGCCGAACGTAACGAACGCCGAGAGCGCCTGCGCCGTGGCCGACCCGTGCGGAAAGAATACCGGGCCGATCACGAGCGCGGCTGCGGTGGCGTAGACATAGAAATCGTAGAACTCGATGGCCGTGCCGATGAAGCTCGCGAAGATGACGTGCGAAGTTCTGGTCGATGCGGCGGCGTTCTGTGCGTCCGCACGTGCGGAAGAAAGCGGCGATGTGGACATGCAGTGTCTCCTGTTCGAGGCGGCACGCGGCGGCTGTGCCCGCGGCGTGGCGGCCCCGCGCTCGAGGCGCAGGGTGTGTGTTGTCGTTCGGTTGTTATTGCCGTGATGGCGGTTGCTGTGATTCTCGTCGGCCCTTTGGCTGCCTCGCTTCGCGTGGCATGAAGCGTGTGGAGGCTCGACCAGGCTTCTGACCGCACGCGCGGCCTGCGCGGGTGGCGTGGCTGCATGGCGGTTGGAGCTTGCTGGCGCAGTGGGGTGGCGCGCTGCAAGTGCCGGCGCGCCGGCAGGGAAGTCGCGGGAAATTATAACGAGCGTGCGACAGGCGTGCCAGGCGCATGCGGGCACATGCGGGCACATGCGGAGGGTGCCGAGGACGGGTGCTGGCCGCGCGTCAGTTGAAATTGCGGGCCTGCGGCGAGGCGAGCGTGCGTAACTGGAATTTGCCGTTGTCGTTGAACAGCCAGTCTTCCATCAGTTCGAGCTGGCCGCGCGTATTGAGCAGCTTCGAAGGTGGCTGCGGCAGCGGCGAGGCGCGCTTGAGGGTGGCGAGCGCGGTGCTCTCCGCTTCGTCGTCGCCATTGGTGCGATATACCGACTCCGTCACGACGCCGCCGCGGCTATCCACGGTGAACGAGACCACTACGAGAGAGCGCAGCATCGCTTGCGGCGAACCATGCAGCACGTAGGACGGATTGCGTTCGAGAATGCGTTGGGCGACGGCGGACCGGTACTGGTCCAGCGTGAGGCTGTTGACGGCGGCGGGCGGTGTGATGAGTGCCGGACGGCCCGGTGGCGTGACCGTAAAGTTGCAGGCCGACACGGCGAGGGCGAATACCAGGGCGGTCGCGCCGCGGGTGACGCGCGGCAGGCCTCGCGCACAAGCCGTAATGAAGCAATGAAGGTGACGTACGCAAGGGCGCATCGCCAGAAGCTCAGGTGCCGAACGTAATTCGATGCTAGGTCAAATTCGTGCGGTTGCAATCCGCATTCGCCCTGCGCGACTTCGTTGAAGCGTGCGCAATGAGCGATGACGTACAGAGCGGCTTGCGCTTCGGCGAGGTGCGCCTGCAGGCAACAAAAAGATCGGGTGTTGGGCGCAGCCGTGAATGGCTTGAGCGGATGATTAGCGTCGCGTGACGAGAAGCGACGTGCCGACGCCGTGAATCACTCGACAGGCATCTGCGCGCAGGGCTGGCTCATCGCCGAGGCGCACATGTACGAGTACTCCGTGCTCTTCAGGACGAGCTCCTTGCCTTCGTGCAGACCGAAGCGGAATTCGGGCGAACTTTCGTACGCGATGAAGGCCGAGCAGAGAAGCGCGGCGAGCACGACGAGCGAAAACGCGATTCTTTCAACAAGCTGAAAACGGGCGGGCATGGCGGTATCTTCCAGGACTGCCCGCCATGATACCGGATCTAAGGGTTTTCACCTAGATACGCGTTGCGCCGCCGTTGCGTCTTTGCAGCGCTTGCCGGTTCCATTCCAACGGCGTTCCTGTGCCGTTTCTGCACCGTTCGCCCGCCGGACGGGCCGTTGCGCCCGTCCGGCGTTCCGTGCGGCGCGTTCTCAATGGTTGATCGATTCGAGCGCCTGACCCCGCGTGGACGGCCCGAGCAGAATCATGCAGATGCCGACCACCATGGACGCCCCAATGAAGACCGCGACGCCCGGCACGCCGTACAGATGCAGCAGGATGCCGATGGCGAGCCCCGCGAACGCGGCGGAGATCCGGCTCCACGAGTAGACGAAGCCCACGGCGCGGGCGCGCACGCGCGTGGGATACAGCTCGGCCTGGTAGCCGTGGTAGGCATACGACATGATGTTCGAGGCCAGCGTGAACACCACGCCGAGCGCGATCAGCAGCCAGGGCTCGGACGTCTGCGAGAAGATCGCGATGACGATGCCCATCACGAAGAGGCCCGCGCAGATCTGCGTCTTGCGTTCCAGCCGGTCGGCGAACCAGGTGCCGAGCAGCGGTCCGAACGGATTGGCGATGGCGATGATGAACGCGTATTCGAGGCTCGCCGTCACGTGGATGCCGCGGTGAATCAGCAGCGTCGGGACCCACGCGGCGAAGCCGTAGAAGCCGATCACCTGGGCCATGTTGAACACCGAGAGGATGATCGTGCGCTTCAGGTAGAGCGGGCCGAAGATTTCGGCGTAGGAGCCGCGGCCTTCCTTCTCGGGCCGCGCCGGCTGGGGCGGCGGCAGCGTGATGTCTTTCTCGGCGGCCACGCGGCGTTCGATGTCGGCCACGATGCGTCCAGCCTCTTCGAACCGGCCGTGGCGGGCGAGCCAGCGCGGGCTTTCAGGCACGTTGCGGCGAATGATCCACACGAGGAGCGCGCCCACGGTCCCGATCAGGATCACGACGCGCCAGTAGTCGAGGCCGAACGGGTGCGTGCCCTTCAGCGCGTAGGCGAGGAACGCGACCACCGGCACCACGAGGAACGTGATGAACTGGTTGGTGGCGTACGCGCGTCCGCGTTCGGCGCTAGGGATCAGCTCAGAGATGTACGAGTCGATGGTGACGAGCTCGACGCCGATACCGATGCCCGCGATCAGGCGCCAGATGTTGAGTTCGAGACCCGTCGTCTGGAACGCCATGATCGCCGTGCAGACCATGTACCAAACCAGCGACCAGGTGAAGATGAAGCGCCGCCCGAAGCGGTCCGCGACGAAACCGAAGAGGAGGGCGCCAATCCACAGGCCTGCAAACGTGGAGAAGACAAAGGTGCCGAAGCCCGCGACCGCGAGCGGCTGGAGCGCCGCGAAGAAGCCGAGCGATTCCGGCTTGAACAGTCCGGACTCCACCATGCCTGGCGCCACGTAGCCGGTGAAGAACAGGTCGTAGAACTCGAAGACGCCGCCGAGGGAGATCAGGATCACCATCGTCCACACGGTGCGTGAGGGGGGCAGGCGGTCGATGCGCGCAGCAATTTCCGCCGATTGTTGTTCTGACACGTGGGCCTCTTGATTGTGATTGTCGAAAAGTTTGTAAGGACTTCCTGTGGAACAGGCTCATTTCACACGGCATTTCGACAATGTTCAAACCGGGGCAATACGGATATCGGCGAAGCAGGCGGGGGCGAAGCTCAAGGATGACCGCGATGTGATCAGGGCAGGCGCGGCGCTTTAGTGGGGAGCCGCATGCGTCGCGTGCCCACGGTTGGAGAGCGCGCGAGCGCGGATGGAAAGAGCGGAAAGAGGCGAGGCCAGAAAGCAAAAACGGGCCTGGCGGCCCGTAGTTGTCGACGTTCTGGCGGAGGCGGTGAGATTCGAACTCACGGAAGGGTTGCCCCTTCGCCGGTTTTCAAGACCGGTGCATTCAACCGCTCTGCCACACCTCCGAAGCCCGGCATTGTAACCTGGAACCGCCGTCCGACAGCATGGTCAGGCTGGGCATCAGAACGTAGCGCCGTGCCTTATGCGTCGTCTTTGAGAAAGAGCGCCTGCAGGTCGTTCAGGAAGCGCTGCCCGAGCGGTGTCGGGGCAATCGTTTCGTGGTCGCGCGCGATGAGGCCGCGTTGTTCGGCTTCCTCAAGCGCGGGTTCGATCGACGTCATGGACAACCCCGTGCGCTCGACGAAGCGATGCACCGGAAAGCCTTCCATGAGGCGCAGCGCGTTGAGCATGAACTCGAAGGGCAGATCGTGCGGGCCCACCTCGTGTTCTTCTTGCACCGGCGTGCCGGCACGCGCCTGCTCGATGAACGTGGCCGGATGCTTGTAGCGCGCCTGCCGCAGCACGCGATGCGGAAACGAGAGCTTCGTGTGCGCGCCCGCGCCGATGCCCAGGTAGTCGCCGAAGCGCCAGTAATTGAGGTTGTGCTTGCACTGCCGGTTCGGTTTTGCGTACGCCGAGACCTCGTAGTGTCCGTAACCCGCGGCGGCCATGTGCTCGTGAATCCAGTCCTGCATGTCCGCGGACGCGTCGTCGTCGGGCAGCGCCGGCGGAAACTTCGCGAACAGCGTGTTCGCCTCGAGCGTCAGGTGGTACAGCGACAGATGCGGCGGCGCAAACGCGAGCGCCGTTTCGATGTCGGCCTGACATTCGGCCAGCGTCTGTTGCGGTAGGGCGAACATCAGGTCGAGATTGAAATTGTCGAACGTGTTCGCGGCCACTTCGACGGCATGGCGCGCCTGCGCGGCATCGTGAATGCGCCCCAATGCCTTGAGGTGCGCCTCGTTGAAGCTCTGGATGCCCACCGAGAGCCGGTTCACGCCGCTCGCGCGAAACTGCGCGAACTTCGCGGCTTCGAACGTGCCGGGGTTCGCTTCGAGGGTGATTTCGGCGTCGGCGTCCAGCGGCAGCAGCGCGCGCACGTCGGAGAGCAGCCGGTCGAGCCCGGCGGCCGACAGCAGACTTGGCGTGCCGCCACCAATAAACACCGTATGCACCTGACGGCCCCATACGAGCGGCAGCGCCTGTTCGAGATCGGCACGCAGGGCGTCGAGATAGTCGTTCTCGGGAAACTGGTCGCCCTTCCATTCGTGCGAATTGAAGTCGCAATACGGGCACTTGCGCACGCACCAGGGGAAGTGCACGTACAGCGCCAGTGGCGGCAGCGAGGTGAGGCGAATGCGGCCCGGCATCGTGAACGCGCCTACGACGTTCGCGCCCGTCGACGCGGCGCTCACGCTTCCTCCTTCAGTCGCGCGAGCAACTGGCGCAACGCCATGGCGCGATGGCTCGCCGCGTTCTTGATGGCCGGCTCCAGCTCTGCCGCCGTGGCGCCGAGCGCCGGCACGAAGAAGTACGGATCGTAGCCGAAGCCGTTCGCGCCGCGCGGCGTATCGCGCACGAGGCCGTGCCAGCGGCCTTCGGCGATCAGCGGCTCCGGGTCCTCAGCGTGCCGCACGAGCGCGAGCACGCAGTAGTAGTAGGCGCGACGGTCGTCGTGTCCCTTCAATTGATCGACGAGCCGGGCGTTGTTCGCCGCATCGCTTTTTTCGCCGCCCGCAAGCTGCGCATAGCGCGCGGAGTACACGCCGGGCGCACCACGCAGGGCACGCACGCACAGGCCCGAATCGTCGGCGAGCGCGGGCAGGCCGGTCAGCGCCGCCGCATGACGCGCCTTGGCGAGCGCATTTTCGACAAACGTGGGATGCGGCTCCTCGGCCTCCGGCACGCCCAGCTCGCCTTGCGGCACCAGCTCGATGCCGGCCGCGCCGAGCAGCGCGGAGAATTCGCGCAGCTTGCCTGCGTTGTTCGAGGCGAGCACCACGCGCGTGAGCGTGCTGTCGCTCGTTGCGTGCGGCGTCTGAGCGTTCTGGTTCGTCACGCGGCGTTCTCCAGCGCGGCCTTTTGCATGTCGATCAGCGACCGGATGCCGGACTGCGCGAGATCGAGCAGCGCGTTCATCTCGTCGCGCGTAAAGGGTACGCCTTCAGCGGTGCCCTGAATTTCGACGAAACCGCCGTCGCCCGTCATGACGACGTTCATGTCGGTATCGCATTGCGAGTCTTCGTCGTAGTCCAGATCGAGCACCGGCACGCCGTCGAAGACGCCCACCGAAATGGCCGCGACGTAATCTGTGATGGGCGATGCTTCGATGCGTCCCGTGGCGAGGAGCTTCGCGATGGCGTCATGGGCCGCGACGAATGCGCCTGTGATGCTCGCGGTGCGCGTGCCGCCGTCGGCCTGGATCACGTCGCAGTCGAGATGAATGGTGCGTGCGCCGAGCCGTTCGAGATCGAACACCGAGCGCAGCGCGCGGCCGATCAGCCGCTGGATTTCCTGCGTGCGGCCGGTCTGCTTGCCGCGTGCCGCTTCACGGTCGCTGCGCGTGTGCGTGGCGCGCGGCAGCATGCCGTACTCGGCGGTGAGCCAGCCCTGGCCGCGGTCGCGCAGGAATTCGGGGACGCGCTCCGTCACGCTGGCCGTGCAGATCACCTTCGTGTCGCCGAACTCGACGAGCACCGAACCTTCGGCGTGCTTCGTGTAGTGGCGCGTGATGCGTACGTCGCGCAACTGGTCGGGACGGCGGCCGCTCGGGCGTTTCGTGGTGTCGTTCATCGTGGGGAGTGTGAAAGCGAAGGGGAACTGCGCATTTTAGCGCCGTTCGGAGAAGCGCAATGGCGCCCCACCGCGGGCCTTTTCCCGGCGTGCCGCCTGCGCCGGGCTTCGTAGCCAAAAATGGGATAATGTCGGTCTTGCGCGCCCCGCGTCTCGTACACGCCGGGCGCCTCACATCCAACGCCATGCGCGATCCTGGCGTCGCGCATCGGCCTTTTCGCGAGGCGAACGATGATCTACAGCATGACCGGCTATGCGAGCGCGACGCGCGAACTCACCTCGGGCGAGGGTAACGGCGGCGTGAGCGTGTCTGTCGAACTGCGCACGGTGAACTCGCGCTTTCTCGACCTGAACTTTCGCATGCCTGAAGACGTGCGCGCCTGCGAGCCCACGCTGCGCGAAATGCTCATGACGAAGCTCTCGCGCGGCAAGGTCGATATCCGCATCAACCTGCAGCGCAGCGAGCAAGCCGCCAACGCCGGTGCGCTGAACCGCGATTCGCTCGAACAACTGGCCGTGCTGCAGCGCACCGTGCTCGCGGCGTTCCCCGATGCGGGGCCCCTGCGCACGGGCGAAATTCTGCGCTGGCCGGGCGTGCTCACGGAAAGCGAAATCTCGACGGATACGCTGCGCGAGGCGGTGCTCGAGTGCGGCAAACGTGCTATTGCCGATCTGATCGACGTTCGCGCCCGCGAAGGCGCGCAACTGGCCACCATGCTGCTCGGCAACGTCACCGAAATGGAAGCGATCGTCGCGCGCATCACGCCGCTCGTGCCGGAGCTGATTGCCAAGCATCAGCAGAAGATCGTCGAGCGGCTGCAGGAGGCACTGGGTATCGCGGCGGCGGACCAGCCGGCGACCATCGTGTCGCGCGAGGAAATCGCCGAGCGCATCCGCCAGGAAGTGACGATGTACGGCATCCGCATCGATATCGCGGAAGAGCTCTCGCGGCTCACCGCGCATCTGAACGAAACGCGTCACGTCATCGAGAAGGGCGGCAAGGTCGGCAAGCGGCTCGACTTCATGATGCAGGAACTGAATCGCGAGGCGAACACGCTGGGCTCGAAGGCGGCGGCCAAGGAGCTCGCGGATGCGTCGATGACGCTCAAGCTCCTCATCGAGCAGATGCGCGAACAGGTGCAAAACCTCGAGTAACAGCAGGCAGCCAACACAATCAGATATAGACGGAAGGACTTCGGCAATGACCGGACAAAGCAGCGAAAGCCCCGATTCGAGCAAGCGCCGCAACCCGTACGCGGGCGTTTATCCGGGCAATCTCTTCATGGTGGTGGCGCCCTCGGGCGCCGGCAAGTCGACGCTCGTGAACGCGCTTCTCGCAGAAGACGAAGCGATTCGTCTGTCGATCTCGTACACCACGCGTGCCCCCCGCTCGAAAGAACGCGACGGCGAGCACTATCACTTCACGACCGTCGACGACTTTCTCGCGCGCCATGCGGCCGGCGAGTTCCTCGAGAGCGCGGAGGTGCATGGCAACTACTACGCGACCTCGCGCGTGTGGATCGAAGAGCAGATGAAGATCGGCCACGATGTGCTGCTCGAAATCGACTGGCAGGGCGCGCAGCAGGTGAAGAAGCAGTTTCGCAACGCGGTGGAAATTTTCATCCTGCCGCCGTCGCTGGAAGCGCTCGAAGAGCGGCTGAAAAAGCGTGGCCAGGACGAGCCCAACGTCATCACACGGCGCCTGCTTGCAGCGGGCAGCGAGATGGCGCATGCGGCCGAAGCCGAGTACGTCGTGATCAACGAAAACTTCGATCGCGCGCTTGCCGAACTGCGTTGCCTCGTGGCTGCCACGCGGCTGCGTTTTGCGTCCCAGTACGCACGCCATACGGAGCTCTTCGTTCAGCTCGGCATTCACCTGCCTCAGCCCGGCGCATCCGGCACATAAGGTAGAATAGACACCATATCGAGAAGGAAGACCAACATGGCCCGCATCACCGTCGAAGACTGTCTCAAACAGATTCCGAACCGCTTTGAACTGGCGCTCGCCGCCACTTATCGTGCCCGTCAGCTGGCACAAGGCCATACGCCGAAGATTGAAAGCCGCGACAAGCCCACCGTGGTTGCGCTGCGCGAAATCGCGGCCGGCCAGGTCGGAATCGAAATGCTGAAGAAGGTGCCGGTATAAGGCACTCGCAGGCACTCGCGTTGATCGCACCCGCGATTGCCATTTGATTCACACCGCGTGCAGATACTCGAGCGCCACGCTGCGGCTAACCTGCGACTCACCTGATACGGAGGCGAACATGAGCACGACACCGTCGCCCGCCGCCACGGAAGTGGAACAGGAAACCGAGACGAGTTCGTCTGCACGCAACTACATCGACGCAGTCCTCGAACAGTCGTTCCGTCACCTCTTCGGACCGACTGCCACGCCGGAGCAGCCACGCAAGCACGGCGTCGTTTCCATCGCGAACCTGACGAGCGCGCTCTCCACGTATCTCGCCGCTGACGAGATCAAGGAAGTCAAGACCGCGTTCCACTTCAGCGACGAAGCTCACCTCGGTCAGTATCGCCAGAGCGGCGAACCCTACATCACCCATCCGGTTGCCGTCGCGGAAATCTGCGCCGGCTGGAAGCTCGACGCCCAAGCCATCATGGCGGCGCTTTTGCACGACGTGATGGAAGACCAGGGCGTGACCAAGGCCGAGCTCGCCGAGCGCTTCGGCGCGAAGGTGGCCGAACTGGTGGACGGCCTCTCGAAGCTGGACAAGATGGAGTTTCGCAATCGCGAGGAAGCGCAGGCGGAAAACTTCCGCAAGATGCTGCTCGCGATGGCCCGCGATGTGCGCGTGATTCTCGTGAAGCTCGCCGACCGGCTGCACAACATGCGTACGCTCGGCGCCGTGCCGATGGAAAAGCGCCGCCGCGTGGCGCGCGAAACGCTGGACATCTATGCGCCCATTGCGCACCGGCTGGGGCTGAACAATACGTATCGCGAGTTGCAGGACCTGAGCTTCGCGAACTTCAATCCGAATCGCTACGCCACGCTCGAAAAGGCCGTGAAGGCGGCTCGCGGCAACCGGCGCGAGGTGGTCAGCAAGATTCTGGAGTCGGTGCAACGCGCACTGGCCGAGGCGAAAATTTCAGCCGAAGTTACGGGCCGAGAGAAAACCATCTTCAGCATCTACAAGAAGATGCGCGACAAGCAGCTGTCGTTCTCGCAGGTGCTCGACGTGTACGGTTTTCGCGTCGTCGTGGAAACGCCGCTCGAGTGCTATACCTGCATCGGCGCACTGCATGCGCTCTACAAGCCCGTGCCCGGCAAGTTCAAAGACTACATCGCGATTCCGAAGGTGAACGGCTACCAGTCTCTGCATACGACGCTGGTGGGGCCGTTTGGCGCGCCGATCGAGTTCCAGGTGCGTACGCGCAAGATGCACGAGATCGCCGAGGCCGGCGTGGCCGCCCACTGGATGTACAAGAACGGTGGCGCCGACCTCAATGATGTGCAGAAACGCGCGCATCAGTGGCTGAAGTCGCTGCTCGACATCCAGAGCGAAGCCGGCGATTCGAGCGAGTTCCTCGAACATGTGAAGATCGACCTCTTCCCGGATGCGGTCTACGTGTTCACGCCGAAGTCGAAGATCATGGCGCTGCCGCGCGGTGCCACGGCGCTCGACTTTGCGTATTCGATCCACAGCGACCTCGGCAATCAATGCGTCGCCGTGAAGATCAACAACGAGCTGCTGCCGTTGCGCACGGAGCTCAAGAGCGGCGACATCGTCGAGGTCATCACAGCGCCGTACTCGAAGCCGAATCCGGCGTGGCTCGGTTTCGTGCGCACGGGCAAGGCCCGTTCGGCGATCCGCCACTACCTGAAGACGATGCGGCTCACGGAGTCGGTGCAACTCGGCGAGCGGCTCGTGGATCAGGCGCTCAAGGGCTACGGCTACGCCCTCGCGGACGTGACACCCGAGGTGTGGGACAAGCTCGTGCAATGGACGGGCAACAAGAACCGCCAGGAAATCTTCGCCGACATCGGTCTTGGCCGTCGCGTAGCCGCGGTGATGGCCAAGCGCATCGAGGTGCTGATGAGCGGCCACGACGCGGATGACGACGAGCATCCGCGCGGCGAAGCGGCCCATCATCCGCATGCGCCGCCCGTCGTCATCACGGGAACTGAAGGCATGTCGGTGCAACTCTCGGCGTGCTGCCGCCCGATTCCGGGCGACAACATCATGGGCTACATCGGCATCGGCCTGGGTATGGCGATTCACACGACGGATTGCCGCGTCGCGCAGCGCATTCACCGTCGCGATCCAGGCCGCTGGATCGACGTCGCCTGGGCGCCGCAACCGGGTCGCCTGTTCGATGTAGCGGTGAAGGTGCTGGTCAAGAACACCAAGGGCGTTTTCGCCCGCGTGGCGGCCGACATCACGTCCGCTGACGCGAACATCGTTCACATCGCGATGGATGAAGACCTGTCGCAGGAATCCACCTTGCTTCGCTTTGTGATCCAGGTGAGCGACCGCGTCCATCTGGCGAACGTGATGCGACGGGTGCGCACGAATCCGGATGTGATGCGGATCGCGCGAGAACGGCCGAGCGAAGAGCCTCACCATCGCCACGATGGCGGAATGCGCATCGACCGGGAGCGGGCGGACTATTGACGGTCCGGACTGCCTGGCAGGCCTGTCTCCACGCTTACCAGCCAGGTGTGGGAGGGACGACGTGATGAAGGTAGCTGACTTGACAGGCGTGGCGCTCGATTACTGGGTCGCCCGCAGCCTGCATGACTTCGTGCGGGAAATCCATTTCACCGATAGCGGCAACACGGTCGCCGTTCGCGGCACGGACCGTGGCCGCCCGTGGGATGGCCGCTTCACGCCGTCCACGTCTTGGGATGCTGCGTCGGTGGTGCTTGAACGCACGCAGCGGCTCGAAGTGCAGGAGCCTGCCCATCAACGAGGCTCCGCTCATTGCGTGGCGCAGTTCGAGGGTAGCCATCGGACGGTGGAAGGGCGGGGCGAATCGTTTCGCATCGCGCTGCTCCGCGCGTTCGTGGCGAGCCGCTTTGGCGATACCGTGGGTGATGTGATGCGGCAGGCGCAGGCGCTCATCGGGCCGCGAGCAGAGCCGATTGCCGAGCAAAGTGCGCTGTGGTCGGTGGAAGACACGCCGAGGCCGGACATGCATATCGGCGATATCGGATCGGCCCCGCGGCCCTGATAAGCCGTGGCTGGGCGCCCGGAGTGCGGTATTCGCGGATGGAGCCAAAGAAAAAGGGCCTTCCGATGGAAGGCCCTTCATAGGTGGCGCGGCTGGCAGGATTCGAACCCACGACCCCTTGGTTCGTAGCCAAGTACTCTATCCAACTGAGCTACAGCCGCACGCAAACCGGGTACTGCGGTGATGCAGTGTGAAACGAAAGGGCCTTCAGGTAGAAGGCCCTTGAAAAAGGTGGCGCGGCTGGCAGGATTCGAACCCACGACCCCTTGGTTCGTAGCCAAGTACTCTATCCAACTGAGCTACAGCCGCACGCAGAAGCGAAATTATAGCAAAGCTGCGGAAAAAGGGAAGCGTCTCGACGCGGTTTGTATCGTCCGGGCGTTCGTGTAACCTTGGGAACGATGTCTATTGCGGTTGCGGATTATGAACAAAGCCTTCGTTAAAGAGTCGAGTGAGGACAGTGACGACGATCTCGACGTCGCCCAGGCCGAAATCCCGGCAGGTGCCAAAAACTACATCACGCCAGCGGGTTACGAGCGCATGCGCAGCGAACTGCTGCATCTCATCGACGAAGAACGGCCAGATGTCGTAAAACTCGTGTCGTGGGCGGCGTCGAACGGCGACCGGTCAGAAAACGGCGATTACATCTACGGCAAGCGCCGCCTGCGGGAGATCGACCGGCGCATCCGCTTCCTGACCAAGCGCCTGGATCTTGCCGAGGTCGTGGATGCGAGCCGTCAGGAGAATCTCGATCAGGTTTTTTTCGGGGCGACGGTGGATTACGCGACGCAGGACGGCGAGGAGCATACCGTAACCATCGTCGGTATCGACGAGGTCGACCTGGATCGCGGTCACGTGAGCTGGATTTCGCCCGTGGCGAGGGCGTTGCTCAAGGCGCGCATTGGAGAGCAGGTGACGCTGCACACGCCGGCGGGACCAGAGCCCATCGATGTGCTCGACGTGAAATACCCGCCGCGGCAATAAGCGTCTTCAGACGTTCGCCGAGACTTGCAGGATGTCGCTCTTTGCGGCGCGGTGAAACGAAAAAAGGCGCCGCAAGCGGCGCCTTTTCATGCTGCAGTGCTACCTGTCGCTTTAGAAGCGGTGACGCAGACCCGCCGTCACAGCGACCTGGTTGTTCGTGCTCGAAGCAGCGCCCAGGCCGTTGATGTTGGCAGTCAGGCCCGAACCTTCGTTCACAGTCTGATACACGCCTTGCAGGTAGACGTCGGTACGCTTGGACAGCGCGTAGTCCGTCTGCAGGTTGACCTGGTTCCAGTGAGCGTGGACACCGCCGAGGCTTGCGCGCGTGTACGTGTATGCGCCAGCCAGGCTCAGTGCCGGGGTCAGAGCGTAACGAACGTTGCCTTCGAAGTTCTGGAAGTGCGCGCTGTTGCCACCGAAGCCCGTGATGCCGCTCGAGAAGCCCGAAGCTGCCGACGAGATGCTGTTGAGGCCCGTCAGGTTGGTCTGCGTGTACACGATACCTGCGGTTGCCGGGCCGAACGTGTAGTTCGCGCCTGCGCCCCACGTTTGCTGGCGCTTGGCGCCGAACGTGAAGTCATCCGACACTGCGCCGCCGGCATTACCCGTACCGGCGTTGTTCAGTTGCAGGAAAGCGGCGCCGACGTTCAGGCCGTTCCACGAGTACGAACCACCGGCGCTGTATGCACGGTTGTTCGAGAAGCCGCCAGCCTGGTTCGAGAAGCCATACAGGCCGCCGAACTTGAAGCCAGCGTAGTTCGTGCTCGTGTACTTGATCGAGTTGCTGACGCGGAACGAGTTGTTCAGGTTGTCGTTGTCGAACGGGTGCGCGAACTGCGTGCCGCCGTATTGCGTGCCGGTCAGCGCCAGCGGGCCGACGAAGTCGACCATGCTGTCATACTGGCGACCCAGCGTGACGGCGCCGAATTGATCACTCGCCAGACCCACGAAGGCTTGACGGCCGAACTCACGACCACCTTGCTTGAACGTGCCGTTGTTGATGCCGAAGCCGTTTTCCAACGTGAAGATAGCCTTCAGGCCGCCACCCAGGTCTTCCGCACCACGCAGGCCCCAGCGGCTGCCGTTGATCGACCCGCTGGTTTCTTGCCAGGCGGCGTGGCCATGCTGGTTGTTCGTGTACGTGATACCGGCGTCAATCAGGCCATACAGCGTAACGCTGCTCTGTGCGTGAGCTGCCGTAGCAAAAACGCCCGACAGGGCAGCGACCATGAGAGTCTTTTTCATCTTTGTAAACTCCGAGTACAGGATGGGTTTTGTGGAACCCAGGCTTGAAGGAAACCCATCACGCGAGCGCTGCGAGAGGCGGAATTCACGTGAAAGCGCGCAGACAAGCGAGCGCGCCGGTTTCCGGACAGGCAAAGTGTAGAGAGGCGCCTCGTCCCGGCGCATTCCGATTTCCGCAATAAAGTATTACTCTGCGAGAAATTATGTCGAAATGTGACTGGATGCCTTGCTGGAAAAGGCTTTGAGGTTGATTCGCCGTCTGGGCGACAGCGTGTCAATTGCGAGGCGTTGTGCGATTACGACACAACTCAGGAGGAAGCAACAATGCAAAAATTGGTAAAAATCAGATTGTTGCAGTATGAGGAATAGATGGTTGTGTAGTGTGCTGTTAATTGGTTCTAGTGCGGCCAGTTATACTGGCGCCACTGCTTTTCGAAGCAGACTTTTTCGTTGACGAAAAAGATCTCCAAACCTTTGTCAGCGCGGCTTCCGCCGCGCTTTTTTTTGGCCTTTACTATCGCGTGGCCTACGGCCCTATTGCTTGGCCAATATTCCAGTCGGCTCCGGCTGAAATGCCGCAACGACGCTCCAATCTTCCATGACGTAGTGGCGTGCGTCCATAGGGGCTGACAGCAAGTTCTGCCAGTGGTCGCCATGCCATGTAGAGTCCAGCAGGGCTGACGACGATGGTGTGGACGCGACGGGCCGAACAAGTGATGCGGCGAGATGAAAGAGTTTGCTCAGCAGCATGGCCCTCTCCCTGAGTAAGGCGCAATTAATAGCTCCCATGTTGAGTTGAAGGGAGGCGCCGAACAACCGGTGGAAACACTTACGATTGACATGTTTTGTTACAAATCGGCAAGTATTTCCTGCCCTGTTCGCCAAATGCGTAATTAATGCTGATTTGCGTCCGTTGGATGCTGCCGGATGGCAGTTTTTTCGCACTCGTTTTATGCATGTTGCCTCTGTTCTGCCGGGTGCGAATCTATTCTCTAAAATTCTCTTGACGCTTCATTGGACCGCCATTATAAAAGCATGGCTGATTTTCGACGTGCGACCGGTCTGTGGAACATTCACCGCACTCTTTCCGCGATGACGGAATACCGCTTCGTTTTTCGGCGTATGGGCTTGGCCCGCTTTTTTAAAATTTTGAGGGAAACTGCAACATGGAAACCGGTATCGTCAAATGGTTCAACGATGCTAAGGGGTTTGGCTTCATCACGTCGGACGCAGGCGGTGAAGATCTGTTCGCGCACTTTTCGGAGATCCGCGCCGACGGCTTCAAATCGCTGAAGGAGAACCAGCGCGTCTCGTTCGACGTCAAGGTCGGCCCGAAGGGCAAGCAGGCGGCGAACATCCAGCCGCTGTAAGTCCGCGCGCCCCTGTGGCGCCAAAGTGTCGTCGAGCCCCGGCATCTCAACCGGGGCTTTTTATTTTTACTTGACAGCAATGTCGATTCAAATTCGCCATTGAATGTCGCCAGGCTGCGTATTCGAATAATCGGGTTAACCCGGAGATAATCGCGCCCGTTGAATGGAGTATCGGCCGTCTGGGTAATGTGGCCGCATTACGGTCCACCTAAATTGTGCGCATCGCGTGTTGACGAAGACGCCACCTTATCGACCGGTATTGGAACTCGCGCGCGTTAAAAAAGCGTCCCAGACGGTACATGCAATATCCGCGTAGACCGCTGACTCCGTTATGTTGCACCACGAACTGGTGCATACTTTGGCCCACGCCGCGCGCTCCACCGTAACATTTGCCATGTCCGAACTCTCTTCGCCGTCCGTTCCCGTCATCGATCTGCCCATCGTTTTCGTCGACCTCGAGACAACCGGGGGTTCGGTTGGGGTCGATCGCATCACCGAGGTTGGCGTAGTGGAGGTCGGGGCGGGTGGTGTGACGCGCTGGAGCACGCTCGTCGATCCCGCCCGGCCCATCCCCGCGTTCATTCAGCAACTCACGGGCATCAGCGACGCCATGGTTCGCGGTGCGCCCACCTTCGAGGACATTGCGCCATCGCTCTTCGAACGGCTTGCGGGCAAGCTGTTCGTCGCCCACAACGCCAGTTTCGATCGCGGATTTCTGCGGGCGGAGTTCCAGCGGGTCGGCCTGGCGTTCAATCCCGACGTACTGTGCACGGTTCGCCTGTCGCGCGCGCTGTTTCCGGCTGAAAAGCGCCATGGGCTCGATGCACTCGTCGAGCGGCATGCGCTTGTGCCGGCGGATCGGCACCGCGCGCTAGCGGACGCCGATCTGCTCTGGCAGTTCTGGGGCCGCCTTCACACGCTCGTGCCGGCGGACACCCTGCGCATGCAGATTGACCGCACGACACGACGCTATCGGCTCGCGGGCGAAATTACGGACGACCTGATCGAGCGCGCGCCGGCCGGATGCGGAGCGTACGTGTTTTACGGCGAAGCGGGCGAGCCGCTCTACGTCGGACGCAGTGTGCGGGTGCGCCAGCGTATTCGCGCACATCTTTCCGGCGAACGACGATCGTCCCGCGAATTGCGCATGGCGCAGCAGGTACGCCGCGTCGAATGGCGCGCAACCGGCGGCGAATTGGGTGCGCTGCTGGTCGAGGCTCAGTGGATCGGCAGTCTGCGGCCCGCGTTCAACCGCGTGCCGCGCGTTTCAAAAAACGACCCCGTCGACGCGCCGTGGCCGTTCGACAGCGCGGTGGCATTCGAAGAGCAAGACGCGGCCGGGGACGTGCGCGCCTTCCACGTGGTCGACCGCTGGCGCTACATCGGGCACGCACCTTCGCTGGACGAGGCGGCCGCGCTTGCCGCTGCAGCTGCTCCAGGGGCGTTCGAGCTTCCCACTTACCGAATTCTCCAGACTCACCTCGCTCGCGGCCTGCGAGCGCTTCCGCTCGCGGGGCTCGCGACAGCCGGCGAACAGATGAGCGCGGCTGTCTGAGTCGTCTCAGGCGACGCCGCCCACGCCGCCCGACGCGCATACGTGCTGGAGCGCCTTTGTGAGCGCTTCAGCGCGCGCCGCGTCGTACCGCGTGAGCGATTTCCAGTTGGCGATGCCGCGGGCGACGCGCGTCGGACAATCCGACGCACTCCGCACCGGCTGAACGCGCGCAAGGCCGGCAATGAGCGACTGTGTTAGCTGATCGAGCCGGGGCCGAGTGCTGGTTGCCAGATCGGGCGCCGGGCCCTCGGGCGGGCGCGTCGCCCGCCAGTTCTCGAACAACGCGTTTTGCACGATCTTGCTGGCTTCGATCTGATCCTGAAAGAACGCGCGTGCGTAGGCGGGATCGACGTTTGCTGCCGTGGCCCGTTTTTCGACATCGGCGAGCAAGGCGGCTTCTCGCGGTGCATCAGTGATCGATTGATGATGGGCCCACTTCCACCGTGCAACCGGCTCGGCAAGCGACAGCCGTTCGGAGGCGAGAGCAATCAGGTTGGTGAGGGCCGTATCGTCGCCGTCCGCATGGACGGTTCGAGGGAGGGCGAATGTCGCGATGAGCGCGACCACGACGGAAGACGCGGCGAGGCGAAAGGAGAACGTCATCGGGAAAGGGCCCGCGGAGGGCCGAAGCGGAAAAATCGCAGGATAGACGATGTGCCGCGCAGGTGTTGGCGACGCCGGCAACCCTGGTTAAGGCTGGTACTGCGTAGGGGCATCCCTTCCCAGGCAGGAGGAAAACCGTCAGGCGAGTGCGGTCAGGCGGCGTGGAAGGCCGCCGCGCGATTGGCGATGCGCGCGCGTAAAAACACCCGCCGCATCATTGGTGCAGCGTCGCGCGGAATGGCCTTCAGCCGTCGCGTCATTTCGGTTCGTGCGCCTTGCGTTGCTCTTCGAAAAAAGCGCGTACGTGTTCAGGCAACTCAGCCCCGAGGAACTCGACGCCTGCGGGCTCCGGATCCGGGCTGAACACCTTGTCCGGGGTCGGAATCGTCGGCGGTTTGGCATCCATGATCTTTCTCCTGTATAGGCCGATTATCAGCCTCGGCTCTTCGTTTGCGCCAGTGACCCGGCGCGGCGCAATGTTTCTGGCTGCGCTTTTGTTGCTTTAACGGCACAAGGCCGCAGTATTTAAAGCATTGGGAATAAAATTTTCTGGTTGCGTCTAATTCATCACGTCGCGTTCATCGGCACTGTTCGGTACCCGGCACTTACTTCCGTCAGTTGATGAGCGAGTCGGTCACTTCTTCCTCTCTTCCTCGGCGTGGCCGCGCCCGTTTGTGGGTCAGCCTCATCGACCTTCCTGCCGGCCGTTCTTTCTCAACGACTGATCTGCGTGTTGCGTTGACGCTTCGCGCCTGAAATGGTCTGTTCCGGCTGCGCGAAGGAATGAACGTGCGAGCGGGGCCTTTATCGCGCACATTCGTTAAACCGGTTTAAATCATTTTGCTAGAGATAAATCGCCTGTCTTGGGAAATGGCTCAGACTGAAGCGAAACGCTTGGCAATGGGGCAGACGAGGCGGGTGAAGCAGAACAGGTCGGGGCGTTGTGCGCAGACTGTGTAAGTGAGGATGCTGCTGGGGAGAGGCGCGCGGCCGAGCGGCCGCGCAAATGAAAAACCCGCATGGTCTTTCGACGATGCGGGTTTCTCGAATGATGCTTGGTGCCGGAAAGAGGAATCGAACCCCCGACCTTCGCATTACGAATGCGCTGCTCTACCGTCTGAGCTATTCCGGCATCAGGAGAAACGCGATTATAGGGACTTCTTCATTGGCTTGGCAAGACCCCTGCTCACTTTTTTGCTTCGAGGTGATAGCGCGTCACGCGATCCACCTCGTTCTTCGACCCGAGGAACACGGCCACGCGCTCGTGCAGGCTCGTCGGCTGGATGTCGAGAATGCGCTGTTCGCCGTTGGTGGCCGCGCCGCCGGCCTGTTCGACGATGAACGCCATGGGGTTCGCTTCGTACATCAGGCGTAGTTTGCCGGGACGGTCGGGCGTGCGCTTGTCCGCGGGGTACATGAAGACGCCGCCCCGGTTCAGGATGCGATGCACGTCGGACACCATCGAGGCGATCCAGCGCATATTGAAGTCGTGTTGCCGCGGGCCTTCGCTACCGGCGTTCAGCTCACCGATGTAGCGTTGCACCGGCTCGTACCAATGGCGCGCGTTCGACGCGTTGATCGCGTATTCGCGCGTTTCCACCGGGATGCGCATGTCGCTCTGCGTGAGCACCCAGGAACCGAGCTCGCGGTCCAGCGTGAAGCAGTTCACGCCGTTGCCCGTGGTGAGCACCAGCACGGTCTGCGGACCGTACACCGCGTAGCCCGCCGCAACCTGGCGCGTGCCGGGCTGGAGGAACGACTGCTCCGTAGCCAGTTGACCGTCCGGGCAGCGCAGTACGGAGAAGATCGTGCCGATCGACACGTTCACGTCGATGTTCGACGAGCCGTCGAGCGGATCGAACACCAGCAGGTACTCGCCCTTCGGATAGTTGGCCGGAATCGGGAAGAACGTCTCCATTTCCTCGGACGCCATCGCGGCCAGGTTGCCGCCCCATTCATTGGCGTCGAGCAGAATTTCGTTGGAGAGGATGTCGAGCTTCTTCTGCACCTCGCCCTGCACGTTCTCGCTGCCGGCCGAGCCGAGCGCGTCGCCCAGCGCGCCTTTGCTGACGTGATAGCTGATCGCCTTGCAGGCCCGCGCGACGACTTCGATCAACAGGCGCAGGTCGGCGGGCAGATTGTTGTTCTCCCGCTGCTGCTCGATCAGGTACTTCGTGAGAGTGGTACGACGTTGCAAGGACATTGCTGTGCTCCGGGGATGCCAGTGAATACCCCGAATTCTAACCGCTCACCTCCGCCGGGCTTGGCACTTCTTTCGCGCCCGGCAACGTGGCGATGCAGCGTCGGCTTGCAATCGGCAGGTGGATGGCCACCGTGAGCCCGAACGTGCGCGGCTTCGGTTCGATGCCAGCCGCCGTCGCATGACGCGCTGTGGCCTCAGCGTCTGCCCTTCGATGCATCACGGGTAACGGCGAGGCCACGGGCGCGACCGACGTCGAGGCCGACGTCAGGACTGCGGCCCGCAGCAGCGACGCATGCGGGCACGAATACACGCATGCCGCCGCGGGCCGCTCTCGCTTCAAAGCCTCAGAGCTTCACAACCTCAGGCGAGGGCTTTCTCTACGATCTCGCGCACGTCGCGCGACTTCGCCTGCGCTGCTACTTTCTCGAGCGCAGCGCGCATCTTCTCGCGCAGCGCGGGCGTGAAGCGGCGCCACAGTTCGAGCGCACGGGCAAGGCGCGCCGCGACTTGCGGGTTGAGCGCGTCGAGGGCAATCACCTGCTCGGCCCAGAACGCGTAGCCGGAGCCGTCGGGCGCGTGGAACTGCGCCGGGTTGCCCGAGCAGAAGCTGAAAATCAGCGAGCGCGCGCGATTCGGGTTCTTGAGGTTGAACGCGCGATGCGCCATCAGCGTGCGCACCGTCTCGATTACCGGCCGCGCCTTGGTGCCGCGCTGCGTCGCCTGCAGGGCGAACCACTTGTCGATGACGAGCGGCTCGTTTTCGAAGCGGCGGTAGAAGTCGTCGAGCGGCTCGTCGGCCCAGGCGCCGCCTGCTGTCGCCGCGGCATTGAGCAGCGTGCCGAGCGCGGCGGCGCGATCCGTCATGTTGTTCGCCGCGTCGTATTGCGCGCCCGCGAGGCGCACCGCCTCGGCCGGTTCTTCGAGTTCCGCCAGGTACGAGAGCGCGAGATTCTTCAACGCGCGACGGCCCGCAGCCTCGGGCGTGGCCTGATAGGCGCCCGGCGTGCGGTGACGCTCGTAGATGGCGAGCCAGTCGGCCTTCAGCGCCTGCGCAAGGCGCCGGCGGACGAACTGGCGCGCCGTGTGTACCGCAGCCGGATTCGACTCGGCCATCTGCTCGGCGAGATACGCTTCCGACGGCAGCATCAGCGCGAGCTCGCGGAACGCGGGCGAGAGCGTCTCGTCGTTGAGCACGCGGCCGAACGCGGCCACCACGGCGTCGTCGAGCGTAAGCGGTGCGTCGCTGGCGGCGCGTGCGGCGAGCGCCAGCAGCTCGCGCGTGGCGAGGCGCTGGCCGGCTTCCCAGCGGTTGAACGGATCGCTGTCGTGTGCCAGCAGGAACGCGAGTTCGTCGTTGCTGTAGTCGTACTCGACGATCACCGGCGCCGAGAAGTTACGCAGCAGCGAGGGCAGAGGCTTCGCGGCGACGTCCTCGAACGTGAAGGTTTGCGCGGTTTCGGTGAGATCGAGCACGCGCGTCGTGCCGCGCGCCTGCGTTTCGCCCTCGAGGCGCAGCGGCAAATCTTGACCGTCCGGTCCGATCAGGCCGATCGCGAACGGAATCAGCAGCGGTCCCTTTTGCGTTTCGCGCGCGGCGGGCGACGCCTCGCCGTAGCCCTGGGCGAGCGTCACGACATAGCGGCGCGAGGCTTCGTCGTAGCGCGTTTGCACCGTCACGCGCGGCGTGCCGGCCTGGCTGTACCAGCGCTCGTATTGGGCGAGGTCGCGGCCGTTGGCGTCCGCCATTGCGTGGCGGAAGTCATCGCAGGTCACGGCCTGGCCGTCGTGCCGCTTGAAGTACAGGTCCATGCCCTTGCGAAAGCCTTCGCGGCCGAAGAGCGTCTGGTACATCCGCACGACTTCCGCGCCTTTCTCGTAGACGGTCATCGTGTAGAAGTTGTTGATCTCGACGTAGCTTTCGGGGCGCACCGGGTGCGCCATCGGGCCGGCGTCTTCGGCGAACTGCATCTGACGCAGCACGCGCACGTCTTCGATGCGCTTCGTTGCGCGCGCCGCGGCGCCGCCGCCGTTATCAGCGCTGTTGTTCAGACTACCGGCTTCCATGTCCGCGGAAAACTCCTGGTCGCGAAACACCGTCAGCCCTTCCTTCAGGCTCAGCTGGAACCAGTCGCGGCAGGTCACGCGGTTGCCGGTCCAGTTATGGAAGTACTCGTGGCCCACCACGGCTTCGATGTTGGCGAAGTCGGTGTCCGTCGCGGTCTCGGGGTTCGCCAGCACGTATTTCGTGTTGAAGATGTTGAGCCCCTTGTTCTCCATCGCGCCCATGTTGAAGTCGCCCACGGCGACGATCATGAAGCGGTCCAGATCCAGTTCGAGCCCGAAGCGCGCTTCGTCCCAGCGAATGGCGTGGATCAGCGAATCCATGGCGTGACGCGTCTTCGGCAGGTCGTGCGGTTCCACCCAGACCTGCAGCAGTTTTTCCTTGCCCGAGCCCGTGCGGATGCGCTCTTCGAGCGCCACGAGCTTGCCCGCCACCAGCGCGAAGAGGTAGCTTGGCTTGCGGAACGGATCTTCCCAGCGCGCAAAGTGCCGACCATCGGGCAGATCGCCTTCCTCCACGAGGTTGCCGTTCGAGAGCAGCACCGGGTAGGCGGCCTTGTCGGCGCGCAGCGTGACCGTGTAGGTGGACATCACGTCGGGACGGTCGAGGAACCACGTGATGCGGCGAAAGCCTTCCGCTTCGCACTGCGTGAAGAAGTTGCCGCTGGACACGTACAGGCCCGAGAGCGTGGTGTTTGCCGAGGGATTGCAGATGCCGACGAGCGTGAGTTCGAACGCATCGGGCACGTTCTCCACGGTGAGCCCGTGTTCGTGCACGCGCACGGCGGCGTAAGCCTCGCCGTCGAGCGCGGCGCTCACGAATTCGAGCGCTTCGCCCATCAGCTCGAGATGCGGCGCGCGGCCGGACGAACCGGCGGCGTCGGGGTTGCGGCGCACGACCAGGGTGCTCTTGACGGTAGTGCGTTCGGCGACCAGCTCGAATTCGAGCGCGACGGTGTCGATCAGAAAGGCGGGGGGCGCGTAGTCGGCGCGGCGGATGACGGCGGGCGTGGCGGTATCGGACATGGCGTATGAGGTAGGAACGGGGGAGCCGCATCCGGAGAGCGGGCGGCGGGCCATGAGCCTTGGGCCTGCGCCTTTCTCGCCCGGATGGCGGGCGCGTCGGGCCATTGTACAAAGCCTTGCGCAAGGCGTGCACGGCGAACTTTTGGCGGGCGGCGCGGGTCAGCGTATCATCGGGCCGCCGTCGGCTTTGACCCGCAACGTCCGTACCGCGGCGCCCGTACCGCCGCATCTGCACCAATAAGGAAGACCATGAAGTTCGACCAATGGACGCGCCGCGCGCTGCTGATGCTGGCCACGCTCGCCGTGACGCTCCCGGGATGCACGACCTACGTGACGACGCAGGTGACGGCGTTTTCCGACTGGAGCGGCAGCGACGCCACGCGCACCTACGCGTTCACGCGCACCGCACAGCAGCAAAACAGCATCGAACAGCGTACCTACGAAGGGCTGGTTGCGAACGAACTGGAGACGTACGCGTTCCGCCAGACGCCTGTGGACCGCGCGCGTTATCTCGTGGCGCTGACCTACGGCAGTCACACCGACCAGATGACGGTCGCCCAGCCGGTCTACTACAACTACAACCCGTGGCCGGGACCGTTCTGGCGTCCGTACGATCCGTGGGGGCCGCTGGGTCCGTTCCCGCCCACCTACGTGAATCAGACCTACGCGGTATTCACGCATTCGCTCGGCATCCGGATCACCGAGCGTGCGACGGGCAAGGAGGTCTATAACGTGACGGCGCGCAACGCAGGCGACGAGCCCTCGCTGGTTCGCGCGATGCCGTATCTGGTGCGCAGCGCGCTTGCCGATTTTCCGTTGTCCAACGGCGCGGTGCGTACGGTGAAGCTGCCGGTGGACCGGCATGGCGGGGTGGCATCGAACGAGGTGCCTGTTGAGCCTGCTGGGCCTGCGGCACCGGCAGGAGCGTCCGCGCCGGCGGCGGCGAAGAATCCGCAGTAAAGAGCGCGCTGAAAACGCCGCTCCAAACCGCAGCGGCGCCCGTCGTCATTTTCATCTTATGCTGGCGGGCACGGCCATCCGGCCTGCCCGCCTTATGTGGCCCGCGTGCTTACGTTGTGGCACGGGCCACACAGCCTTCCTGTCAAATCCCCACGCCCAGCAGCGCCAGCACGCCCAGCACCACGAACAGCACGGCGGCGATGCCGTGCACGAGCTTCGTCGGCAGTCGGTGAGCGAAGCGGTCGCCGAGCAGGATGGCCGGCACGTTGGCGATCATCATGCCGAACGTCGTGCCCGCCACCACGCCGAAGAAGTCGTGGAAACGCGCCGCAAGGGCCACCGTCGCGATCTGGGTCTTGTCGCCCATCTCCGCGAGAAAGAAGGTGAGGACCGTGGTGCCGAACACGCCCAGATGCGAGCGCGTCAGGTGGGTTTCGTTTTCGTCGAGCTTGTCGGGCACGAGAATCCACAGGCCCATCACGACGAACGAGAGCGCGAGCGCCCAGCGCATCACGGAAGGCGTCAGGAGCGTGCCGAGCCACGCACCGAGTGCGCCCGCGCCGGCATGGTTGATGAGGGTGGCGGCCAGCACGCCGAGGATGATCGGCATGGGCTTGCGGTAGCGTGCCGCGAGGACGAGCGAAAGCAGTTGCGTCTTGTCGCCGATTTCGGCGAGAGCGACCGCACCGGTCGAAATCAGAAAGGCTTGTTCCACGTTTTGATGATCCCCGGGCCGAGATGTGTGCGAGCGACGACCCACGGCTCGCCGGGCCCTGTGACGGCGGCGGTGGGTCATCGGTCTCGCCAGGCCAGAGGCTGTGTCCGCCATGGCCGCGCGGGCCAAGTCTGTTGACGGACACCCCCGCTCGCGTACGCAGATACGGAACGAGGCGGCTACTCCCCAATGAGCGGCGGAGTATAGCAGCAATCGCGGCGGCAAAACCCGAATTGCCCGAATCGCTGTATGGGCGGCGCGGAAATTGCGTCGCCAGCAGCCTTCCCCGCCGCTTCGAGGCGTGCTTCGTCTCGTCTACCCGTGCCGGTTCCGCACCGAATCCAGCGAAGTCAGCGGTCAGTGCGTAGCCTGAAGCGCTGCCGGCCTGGCCCCGGCGCCGATCGCCGCCCCGCGCCGTCCGTCGCGCCGATGCACGCACTGGCCGGCGGCATAGGTGGCGAAGACCGCGCGGTCGTCGCCGAGCAGCGCGAACGCGAACAGCAGTTCTTCGAGCGACTCGGCACGTGCCGTGCGTCGCGCGAGCAGCGGCGTCGCCTGCGGGTCGAGTACGACGAAATCCGCCTCGGCGCCAGGCGCGAGCGTGCCGACCTTGTCCGCCAGGTCGAGCGCCGCTGCCGCCCCCGCTGTTGCGAGCCAGAACATGCGTGTGGCCGTGAGATGGTGGCCCGTGAGGCGCGCCACCTTGTGGGCCTCGTTCATGGTCTGAAGCATGGAGAACGACGTGCCGCCGCCCACGTCCGTGGCGAGCGCTACGGGCATGCCCGCCTGGCCGGCCTTCTCGAAATCGAACAGGCCGCTACCGAGGAAAAGGTTCGACGTCGGGCAGTGCGATGCCAGGGAGCCGGTCTGCGCCATCCGCGCACGGTCTTCGTCGTCGAGATGGATGCAGTGGCCGTACACGGCGCGCCGGCGCAGCAGCCCATAGTGATCGTAGACGGCGAGGTAGCTGCGATGACCGGGAAACAGCTCGGCTACCCACTTCACTTCGTCGAGATTCTCGGCCACGTGGCTCTGGATAAAGACGTCGGGGTGGCGCTTCGCGAGCTCGCCGCACGCCGTGAGCTGCGCTTCGGTGGACGTCGGTGCAAAGCGCGGCGTGAGCGCATAGAGTTGCCGCCCGCGGCCGTGCCAGCGTGCGATGAGTTCCGCGCTGTCGTCGTAGCCCGATTGCGCGGTGTCCTGCAGGAACTCGGGGCAGTGGCGATCCATCAGCACCTTGCCCGCCACCATGCGCAGATTGCGCGCCTCGCTTTCGGCAAAGAACGCATCGGCCGACTGCTTGTGCACCGTGCAGTAAACGAGCGCCGTCGTCGTGCCGCAGGCGAGCAGTTCGTCGATGAAAAAGCGCGCTGTCTCGCGGGCAACGGCCTCTTCGGCGAAGCGTCGTTCGGTGGGGAACGTGTACGTCTCGAGCCAGGGCAGCAGGCCCGGCGCCGGCGACGCGATCATGTCCGTTTGCGGATAGTGGATGTGCGTGTCGATGAAGCCGGGCACGATCAGCTTGTCGCGCATTTCGTGCACCTGTGCGCCGGGCGCGAGCCGCGAGACGAGCGCCGCGTGCGCGCCCGCCGCCACGACGCGGCCGTCTTCGACGATCACGAGGCCGTCTTCGTCGAATACCGCCGCGCTGGACGATTGCGCGGGGTCGCCGGTGAAGGTCAGCAGTTGCGCGCGGTAAGCCGATTGAGTCATGGGTACGACGTCTCCTGAATCCTGAAGAGAGAGGTGTGCTGTTGTTGTGTTGTTATGAGCCGCTCGCGCCCACGCTACCGCCGCGCTCACCGTGCCCGCCGTGCCAGTAAGCGTCGAGCTTCGCGATCAGTGCAGCGCGTTCCTCGGGCGTCACGAACGAGGCCTCGAAGCTGTTGCGCACGATCGTGTACACCTCGGCGTCGTCGAGCTTCAGCGCCTCGATGGTGGCGAGATAGTTGTCGTTGACGTAGCCGCCGAAGTAGGCCGGGTCGTCCGAGTTGACGGTGACGGCCACGCCGCGATCGAGCAGGTCTTTGAGCGTGTGCTTCGTCATGTCGTCGAACACACAGAGCTTCACGTTCGAAAGCGGGCACACCGTGAGCGCGATGCGCGTGTCCGCGAGGCGTGCCACGAGCGCCGGGTCTTCGATGCTGCGCACACCGTGATCCACGCGGTCTACCTTGAGCAGATCGAGCGCTTCGTACACGTACGAAGGCGGCCCTTCCTCGCCCGCGTGCGCCACGAGCTTGAGGCCTTTGGCGCGCGCCTTCGCGAACACGCGCTCGAACTTCGACGGCGGATGACCGCGCTCGGACGAATCGAGGCCCACGCCGATCAGCCGGTGACGGTACTGCTCAAAGAGCGGCAGCGCCGCGTCGAAGGTGGCGAGCGCGTCTTCCTCCGGGAGGTGGCGCAGAAAGCAGAGGATCAGCTTGCTCGACAGGCCACGCTTTTCCGCGTCCGCGAGCGCGCGGTCGATACCGGCCACCACCGTGGCAATCGGCACGCCGCGTTCGGTGTGCGTCTGCGGATCGAAGAATATTTCGGTATGCACGACGTTGTCGGCGAGCGCACGCTCCACGTAGGCGGCGGTCATGTCGTAGAAGTCCTGCTCCGTGAGCAGCACGCTCGCGCCGGCGTAGTAGATATCGAGGAACGATTGCAGATTCGTGAACGCGTAGGCCGCGCGCAATGCCTCGATGGAGTCGTACGCGAGCTTCACGCCGTTGCGCTGCGCGAGGCGAAAGATCAGCTCGGGTTCGAGCGAACCTTCGATATGGATGTGCAGTTCGGCTTTCGGTGCGCCGGCGGCTTTTTGTACGAGAGAGGCGGGGACGGAACTATTCATGTCGAGATCGAATTATTTTCAGTGCCTGGGGTAAAGAATGACGTGTGGGGTGCGCGCCCCGCGGTATTCACGCGGGCTCGCGCGTATGCACGTTTGCTTCCACGGCCTGCAGCAATTGCGCAGCCGCCGAGATCGCGATCACTTCGGGCGCTTTATCGACGATGCCTTCCACGCCGATCGGGCACTTCATGCGCGCAATCTGCATCGGATCGATGCCGCGCGCCGCGAGCTGATGCTCGAACTGCTTGCGCTTCGTATGCGAGCCGATCATGCCGAAGAACGCGTAATCGCCGCGGCGCAGGATGCGTTCCGCGAGCACGAGATCACGCGCGTGGTCGTGCGTCATCACGATGAAGTACGTGCCGGCGGCCGCGGTATCGACGGCTTCGTCGGGCGCGTCGCCCGGCTCCATGACGACGTTCGGCGCGCCGTAGGTGGCGAAGACATCGGGTGTGGGGAACGCGGCTTCGCGGCGGTCGATCCAGCGCACGCGGCAGGGCAGCGTGCCGAGCACGCGCACGAGCGCGTGGCCCACGTGCGAGGCGCCGAACAGCAGCACCTCGAATTCGTTGGGCGCGATGGTTTCGGTCAGCAGCGCGCCGTCGTTGCCAAAGCCCGCGCCTTCCCAGAGCAGGCAGTCGGAGCCGTGCACGCCGGGCTCGGGATCGGAGAGCATCACGGCGTCCGGCGCGGGACCGAACGATACACTGCGAACGGTCGAAGCGCCGGCAGCTAACCGCTTGGCAAGCGAGGCGAGCCAGCCCAGGTCGCCGATGTCGAGCCGTTCGAACGCGAGCACCACCGAGCCGCCGCAGCACTGCCCGAGACTCGGGCCGAGGGCGAGACGTTCGAGCCGCCGCGCGTGCGGCGTGCGCATGCCGTCACGCAGCACCTGGCGGGCGATCTCGATGGCTTTCCATTCCAGGTGCCCGCCGCCGATGGTGTGTCGCGCGCTGTCGCGCGTGACGATCATTTTTGTGCCGGCATCGCGCGGCACCGAGCCTTCCACGCGCGCGACCGTGACCAGCACGGCGGCGTCGCCGTGCGCCAGCAGGTGTTGCAGATCGGTGAGCCAGGCATGCATCCGGCTTTCTCCAGCTGGGCCGCACGAACGCTTGCGGGAGCGCACGGGCGGCGGATTGATCGTTTCAGTTTCTACGTTTCACTGGAATCGTAGGGCCTGAAGGCGCGCGAACGTTCAGTACATCTTCGCGTATCGATCAGGTTCGTGGTGGCAAGTGCGCGGGGCGTGGGCCGGCGGTTGTGCGGGCGCGATACGGCTTCACACCGCGACGCGGCCACGATGCGCGTGACCGGGACGCGGTGCATTTCGTGGACCGCGCCACGAGGGAAGAAGCGGATGGTTTGCGTTGTCATGGTGAATCCAGGAGACATTGCGGATCGGGCGCGCGTTACGCATCGGGCTGCCGCAGCCGGCCTCGCGCACGTAGATCGCCATCCAGGTTCGAAGATAGCACTGCTCGCGGCCAGAAATATTTCCCGCGCATGATGAAGCCTATCAGCCGGCTGTCATGGCCCTCTTACGATCCGGCCACGGGGAAGAAGTTGCGCGGCGGCCGTGGGTCAAAGGGGCGCTGAGGCGCATGGCAGGCGCTGCTGCAGAGCAGATGGCCGGGCTAGCGGCCGCAGAGGCGCGAAGAAGCAACCGCGGATCCGGGCAGACGGCGCGAAACACGCGGTGCAAAGGCGCGAGGCAAACGTACCAGGCAAACGCACAACCCAGGAGCGGACACCGCGTAGACCAAGCGCCACCGCCGCGCTTCGCTGCGCCTAACGATTCAACCGCGCGGCTTCAGCGCCGGCCGCGATTGCCCCACAGGCTCAACACGAGCGATACGAACGCGAGAGCAAAGCCGACGAGCGCCCAGGCCGGCAGCGAGAGGCCGAGTATCGGCGGATACGGCGTTTCGCACAGGCCGGCCACCTTGAAGACGCCGGGCAGCCAGTGCGCGGGCGGCAGGCTGTCTACGAGCGGTTGCAGTGCGTCGAAGCCGCAGCTGAAGCCCGGATGAGCCTGCACATAGACATGGCGCACCGCGGTAATGATGCCGCCTAGCGCCGAGAGTGCCGCCAGCGCTTCGAGCACGCGCACGCCGCCCCAACTGCGAAAGCGCGCGCCAAGGAACGCGAAGACGGCGATCAGCAGGAAGAAGTAGCGCTGGATGATGCACAGCGGGCACGGGTCTTCGTTCTTGAAGTATTGCAGCCAGAGTGCGCCGCCCACGAGCGCAAGGCAGATGAAGCCGAGCAGGACCAGCAGGGAGCGCTCGCGGCGCAACAGGGCATCGTTGTAGTTCATATCGGGTCGTGTGGCGAATCGTGTGCGAATTGTGTGCGAATTGTGTGGATTAAGTCGGGCGAAGCGTTGCGCGATTCTAGCGCGAAGCGTGTGACGGTCGTCGCGGCGCCTCGCCGGTTCCGCGGCGCCGGTCCGGGTCTAGCGGATCGTGCTCAGCACCGCCTCCACGGCGCGGCCCGTGGCGAGCAGGGCGTCGTCCGCCCAGGGCGCGCCGGCGAGCATCAGCCCGACCGGCGCCGTGCCGCGCACGTGGCACGGCAGCGAGAGCGCGCAGGCGTCGAGGAAATTGAACGCGGACGGGTTGCGCAACACGAGCGCGTTGGTGCGGCCGAACGCGTCGTCGTCGTGTTCGAGGTCGGCCACGCGCGGCGGCGCGATGGGCACCGTGGGCGCCACGACCGCGTCGAAGCGCTGCCACAGCGTGGTTTGCGCCGCTTCGAGCATCGCGGCGCGTTCGGCCATGAGGTCGAGATAGTCGGCGGCCGTGGCCGGTTCGCCCTTCAGGATGCGAGCGAGCACACGCGGATCGTAAGCGTCGCGATGCTCGGCGAGCAGCGGACGGTGCCACGCGTAAGCCTCGATGGGCGAGAAGCCGAAGCGGTTGATCTCGGGCAGCCGGTCGAACGGCGCGAACCGCACCTCGCTCACGATGGCGCCCGCGGCTTCCAGGTGCTTGAGCGCCGTATCGAGCGTTGCGGCCACGGCAGGCTCCACGCCATCGGTCACGTAGTTCGTCAGTACGCCGAGCCGCAGTCCTTCAATGCTGCGTGCCCCCGGAACATGCGGCTCGAGTCCCGCGAGGATGCGGTCCACGAGTGCGCAGCACGCCACGGTCATGCCGATCGGCCCGAACGAATCCAGTGTGGTCGATAGCGGCACGCCGCCCTGTCTGGGAATGCGCGCGGCCGTGGGCTTGAAGCCGGTCAGGCCGCACAGCGCGGCGGGAATGCGGATGGAGCCGCCCGTGTCGGTGCCGAGCGCCACGGCGGCCATGCCGTCCGCGACCGACGCCGCCGCACCCGACGACGACCCGCCCGCCACCCGCTCGTCACCTTTCACGTTGCGCTGCCAGGGCGAGAGCGGATGCCCGTAATGCGGATTGAGCCCGAGCCCGGAGAACGCGAACTCGCTCATGTTGGTGCGTCCCACGATCACGGCGCCTGCGCGTTTGAGCCGTGCCACGGCGACCGCGTCGGTCGTGGCCGGTGCCGCGTTCGCGAGCGCGCGGGAACCGGCGCGCGTCACCTGGCCTTCGACGTCGAACAGGTCCTTCACCGACACGGGAATGCCCGCCAGCGGCGAGAGCATCGTACCGGCGGCGCGCAGGCGGTCGTGGGCGTCCGCGGCGGCGCGGGCGCTCGCGGCATCGACGTGAAGGAACACGGTGGAACCCTGGCCCGCCGGGTCGGCGATGCGTTCGAGCGCGCTCTCGACGAGCGCGCGGCTCGTGGTGCGGCCCGCGGCGAGGTCGGCGGCCAGCTGGGCAAGCGGCGGGAAGGGGAGGGATGCGTCGGAGTGGGTCGTCATGGTCGTGCGGCGTGCAGGTGGTGGGGCTCGCTTCGCTTTGAGTGCTGAGGCGCTCGGGCGGCGTGGGCGTGGACGTGGGCCACATTCTAGGGCCTGTCCGTGCCGGCGACCGGCTTGCGCTCACCGCCAGAAGGGTCGGGCGCCGTGCCGCTCACGGTTGGGCGGCTTTCCCGCGTGCGGTACCATCGCACTTCACATTACTGTCTGTAAGGAATCGTCTTCATGCACCACGGCATCGGCTTCATTCAGGACCTGGCGGTCGTGATGGTGCTCGCAGGTATCGTCACCGTGCTGTTCCATCGCCTGAGGCAGCCGGTGGTGCTCGGGTACATCGCGGCCGGCGTGATCATCGGCCCGTACACGCCGCCGTTCCAGCTGATTCACGACGAACAGACCATCCAGACGCTCGGTGAGCTTGGCGTGGTGTTCCTGATGTTCTCGCTCGGCCTCGAATTCAGCCTGCGCAAGCTCTTTCGTGTGGGCGCGACGGCCGTGGTGGCCGCGCTCTCCGAAATCGTGCTGATGCTGTGGATCGGCTTCGAGATTGGCCGCGCGTTCGGCTGGAGTCCGATGGACTCGCTCTTTCTGGGCGCCATTCTTGCCATTTCGTCCACGACGATCATCGTCAAGGCGCTCTCCGAACTCGGCCTCAAGCGTGAAAGCTTCGCGCAGCTCGTGTTCGGCATTCTGATCGTCGAGGACATTCTCGGCATCGCGATGCTCGTGCTGCTTTCGGGCATCGCTCAGACGGGGCAGCTTTCGGCGGGCATCGCCTTCGTCACGCTCGGCAAGCTGCTGCTCTTCATGACCGTTTCGCTCGTGGCGGGCATTCTCGTTGTGCCGCGCGCGCTCGCCTACGTGGCGCGCACGGGTAGCGACGAGATGCTGCTGGTCGCCGTGCTCGGCTTCTGCTTCGGCTTTTGCCTGCTCGTCGTGAAGCTCGACTACAGCATCGCGCTGGGTGCCTTTCTGATCGGCGCGATCATGGCCGAGTCACGCCATCTGCATCGCATCGAGCATCTCATCGCGCCGCTGCGCGACGCGTTTTCGGCCATCTTCTTCGTGACCATCGGGCTGATGCTCAATCCGCTGGTGCTCGTGGACTACGCGCTGCCCATCGCGACGATCACGGCGGCCGTGATTCTCGGCAAGCTGGTGTCGTGCGGACTCGGCACTTTTCTCGCGGGCAAGGACGGCCGCACGGCGATGCGCGTGGGCATGACCGTTTCGCAGATCGGCGAGTTCTCGTTCATCATCGCCTCGCTCGGGCTCACGCTGAAGGTGACGAGCGCGTTCCTTTACCCCGTGGCGGTATCGGTCTCCGCGCTCACGACGCTCACCACGCCTTATCTGATCCGCGTGGCCGACCCGCTCTCGCGGCGTGTGGCGAATGCGATGCCGCCTACGCTCGCGAACGTCTTCGACCTGTACGGCCAGTGGTTGCGCAGTCTGCGGCCGGCCAGCGGCGAGCCGACGGTGCTCGGCATGACGGGGCCGATCGCCGTACAGATCGCCGTGAATCTCGCGCTCGTCGCCGCGATCTTTCTTGGCGTGTCGTACAGCGCGCCCTGGACGAGCGGCTTGCTCGCCAACTGGCTCGGCGAGGAGTCGATGCGGCGCGTGGTGCTCTGGAGCGGGGCGCTCGTGCTCTCCATGCCGTTTCTCGTCGCGGTGTGGCGCAAGGCGACGTCGCTTGCGATGCTGCTCGCCGAGGTGAGCGTGCAGCCGGCCACGGCGGGGCGCTTCACGGGGGCGATCCGGCAGACGATTGCGCAACTCGTGCCGGTGGTGTCGATGATCGGGGTGTTCCTGCTGGTGGCGGCGTTCTCGGGCGCCATCCTGCCGCCTGTCGGGCTGCTCACAGCGGTGCTTGTCTGCGCGGCGCTCTTGATGGCGGTGCTCTGGCGCTGGTGCGTGAAGATTCACGCGAGCATGCAGATCGCCTTCAAGGAAACGCTCAACGAGCAGCCGGACCCGTGAAGTTCGCGATGCGGCCGGCGCGGCAGAAGGGGCACGACGAAATGGACACGCCGAAGGGCCGCGAAGATGGGGCACGAAGGGCCGGTTTGCCGCACGGCGACGTGCTGGCGGATAATCGCGCTATGTCCACCCGTTTGCGTGCGGCGCGCGCCTGACCCGAAGTCATGAGCGAAAACAATCCTCCTCCCACCGGTCTTGCCGGTTCCCCTTCCGCTTTTTCCACCGAACTTCCTGGTGTGTCCAACATGGCGAACACGCCAACTGCGGCCGCCGCGCGTCCAACGCCGCCAGAAGAGGCGCCGGGCAAGGACGCCTCCGCGGCGGAGCGTGCGTCCACCGATGCCCCCTCCAGTGCCTCGACCGTAACGACCACGGAGCAGAAAGCGCCGCAAAGCGCGGCGGAGCGGGCCACCGCCCAGGCGGAAGCGGCTGCGGCACAAGCTGCACAGGCCGAAGCCGCGCGGGCGTCGTCGTCTTCCGCCGATGCTGCTGCCTCGGCCTCATCGTCTCCATCCAGCCAGGCATCCGGCTCACGGCCCGGCACCGCGCCGGCCGGTTTCGGCCAGGCGCCCGACTTCACCGCGCAGAATCCGCCGCCGCCTGGCGCCTTGCCGCCCGGCGCGCCGCGCTACCTGCACCAGAACGATTCGGCGTGGTCGGTGTTCGGGCGCATCATCGCGGCCCGCGCGCGGCAGATTTTCGACCGCGCCGGGCAGCGCATCACGCAGCGCACGCTGCGCATTGGCGTGTCGGCGCGCATCTTCCACCCCGAGCCGGGGGCGGTCGGCCTGCGCGGCAAGACGCTGCAGTATCTGGAGGAATCCATCGCGCACTGGGTGATGTCGCGTGACGTGCTGGTGTTCATGATCCCGACGGTCGGTCATCAGGGCATGTTGCACCCGAGCAACATCCGCCTGCGCGACTACGCGAAGCATCTCGACGGGCTGCTGTTGCAGGGCGGTGCGGACGTCTCGCCGCAAACCTATGCCGACGGCGCCGCGCGGCCCGAATGGCCCGGCGACCGCGTGCGCGACATGTACGAACTGGAGCTGCTGCACGAATTCGTCGAGTCGGGCAAGCCGGTGCTGGGCGTGTGCCGCGGCTGCCAGCTGATCAACGTCGCGTTCGGCGGCACGCTCTACCAGGACATCGCGACGGACGTGCCGACCGCGGGCGTCCACGTGAGCGAGCATTACGACCAGCATCGCCACGCCATCCATTTTCCGGAGGGCTCCACGCTCTCGCACATGTTCCCGGGCCGGCGCGAGGCTATCGTCAACTCGATTCACCATCAGGCCGTGAAGACGCTGGGCCGCGACCTGAACGTGGAGGCGGTCTCGGCGGGCGATGGCCTGATCGAAGCCGTGCGCTACCGGCGCGCGCCGTTCGTGGTGGGCGTGCAGTGGCACCCCGAATTTCACCGCGCGGGCGGACCGGAACTGCTCGACTGCACGCCGCTGCTCGATACCTTCCTGCGCGTGGCGCGCGAAACGCGGTTCTAGCGCCTCGCCTCGCTGTGGCGGCTGCGCTCAGCCCTGCGCGTGGAGCCGGTAGACGTAACGCAGCGCGGTGATGTCGATGCCGCCCATCTTGTCCGGTTCGGCGCCCGAGTATTGCCAGCCCTGGCTTTCGTAAAACGCGATGGCCGGGGCATTTCCTTCCAGCACGTATAGGTAGAGCTGCGTCTCGCCCTGTTCGCGTGCCCAGTCTTTGGCTGCGCGCATCATCAGCTTGCCGGCGCCCATGCCTTGCCATGCCGGCATCGCGTGAAGGTTGTCGAGCAGCACGCCCCATGGCGAGCCGATCTGCCGCTCCACGCACATGAAGCCCACCGGTTCGTGCGGCGCGCGCTCGGCGATCTGCACGAGCCGCCGCTCTTCGCCCGGCGCTTCGAGCCGCGCGCGCCAATAGGCCGCACGGTCATTGCTCACTTCGGTATCGAGGAACGTGTCGGGCAGCAGCCCGCGATAGGTGGCCTGCCAGCTCGCCGCATGCATGGCGGCGATGAGCGGGGCGTCGGCGGGTGTCGCGGTACGCAGGGACAACGTGAGCGGGGTCAGCGGGGCAGGCGTGGCGGAGCGGTCGGCGTGCATCGGGCTGCATCGAAAACGGAGGGGAGGGTAGAGTGTACTGCCACCTTCCGTCGCCTTCTGCCGCGTTTGTGGCGGGCGGCGTACGCGAAAGGTAGGCAGGGCGCGGCGACTCGCCTCATGGTGCCAGGCGGCGCGTGGTTCGACGAGGCGCAGCGGGATGCTCACTGGATCAGGTTTAACCCTGATATCGACGCCTCGACGAGCCGCGCATAATGGCCCGCCCCAGCGCGATAAGGGTAGACCCTATCAGGGATATCCCGAGGCGCCCCGCTCCGGCGCGGCGCCCCCCGTCGTCAACTCAGAGCCGTGCGGCCGTGCCGCGCGGCGCGCTATTCAGAGAGTGTCATGTCTACTGCGTCCCACGCATCGCCCAACGAGTCGAAAGCCCGGACTGTGTTCCGCGTCGTCAGCGGCAACTTCCTGGAAATGTACGACTTCATGGTCTACGGCTATTACGCATCGGCGATTGCCAAGACCTATTTCCCGAGCGGCAACGCCTTCGCTTCGCTCATGCTGTCGCTCTCCGTGTTCGGCGCCGGCTTTCTGATGCGACCCATCGGCGCCATCGTGCTCGGCGCCTACATCGACCATCACGGCCGCCGCAAGGGCCTCATTCTCACGCTCGCGCTGATGGCGCTCGGCACGCTCACCGTGGCCGCGATTCCAGGCTACGCCACGATCGGCGCGCTCGCGCCCGTGCTCGTGCTCGCGGGACGCCTGCTGCAGGGCTTCTCGGCCGGTGTCGAGCTGGGCGGCGTCTCGGTGTATCTCTCGGAGATCGCGACCAAGGGCAACAAGGGCTTCTATACGTCGTGGCAGTCGGGCAGCCAGCAGGTGGCGGTGGTGTTCGCCGCGCTGATCGGCGTGTTCCTGAACCGCCTGCTGCCCGCCGAGGAAATGACAGCCTGGGGCTGGCGCGTGCCGTTCCTGATCGGCTGCCTGATCGTGCCGTTCCTGTTCCTGATTCGCCGCTCGCTCAAGGAAACCGATGAGTTCCTCGCGAAAAAGCATCGTCCGTCGATGAGCGAGATCCTGAAGTCGATGGCGCAGAACTGGGGCGTCGTGCTGGCGGGCATGGGCATGGTGATCATGACCACCGTGTCGTTCTACATGATTACGGCCTACACGCCGACCTTCGGCAAGGAAGTGCTCAAGCTCTCCGCCATCGACACGCTCGTCGTGACGGTCTGCATCGGTCTGTCGAACCTGATCTGGCTGCCGCTTTCGGGCGCACTGTCGGACCGTATCGGGCGGCGTCCCGTGCTGATCGCCTTCACGGTTCTCACGATTCTCACGGCGTACCCGGCGGTGCAGTGGCTCGTGGCCGATCCGTCGTTCGGCCGCCTGCTCGCGGTCGAAATGTGGCTCTCGTTCCTGTACGGCAGCTACAACGGCGCGATGGTGGTGGCGCTCACCGAGGTGATGCCGTCCGACGTGCGCACCGCGGGTTTTTCGCTCGCGTACAGCCTTGCGACGACCATTGGCGGCTTCACGCCCGCCATCTCGACGCTGCTCATTCACGTGAGCGGCAACAAGGCGGCGCCCGGCGCATGGATGGGCGTGGCCGCGATCTGCGGGCTCATCGCGACGCTCGTGCTCTATCGCACGCCCGAAGCGCGCAATCAGTACAAGACGGCATGAACGCTGTGGCGGCCCGCTGCGCCGTGGATGTTCAGGCGCGGTGACGAAGGCTGCGACGCGGCGTAGCGGTGAAAGCCGCGAGGGTTAAAGCCGCGAGCCCTCAAAGCAACAGCCCCGCACTCGATTCGCGAGTGCGGGGCTGTTGTGTTTTTATGGCTTGCTGCACGGGCCGTTCAGGGCTAATCGGGCGATGAAGCCGAACTGCTAACCGTGTCGCAGCGCCGCAGCCACCCGCTCCACCACGCTCGCCCAATCTCCCGGCTGCGGCTGACGAACGAGCGTGGCCGCCGGATACCAGGGGCTTTCGTCTGTGCCCGTGAACCAGCGCCAGTCGGCGGCGAACGGCAGCATCACCCAGAGCCGTTTGCCGAGCGCGCCGGCCAGGTGCGCAATCGACGTGTCGATGGTGACCACGGCATCGAGCCGTTCGATGATCGTGGCCGTATCCGCGAAGTCCGCAATGCGATGACCGATACGGTGGATCGTGCCGGCGCGCGGATGGGCGTCGAGCGAGGCCTGTTCCGCGGCGCTGAGGTCGGGCTGCAGCACGAGCCAGTCGATGCCCGGAAGCGCGAAGAGCGGCTCCAGCGCGGCGAGCGGCATCGTGCGGTTCTCGTGCTTCTGGATACGCCCCGACCACGCGAGCCCGATCTTGCGCTTCGCCTGGCCGCCGAGCGAGCCGCGCCACTTGCGCCGGTACGCGGCTGGCGCCGCGAGGTAGGGCGTGCGTGAAGGAATCGTGTCGAACGTCATGCCGAGCGCGAGCGGCAAGCTGAGCAGCGGACAGTGCAGGTCGGCCGCCGGACGCGGGCCGCATTGCGAGCCATTGGTGCTTTGAGCGACGAGCGTGATGCGCCAGGCTTCGGCCGCGGGCGCGATCAGCGGCATCAGTTCCGGCTGCACTTCGAGCACGATGCGCCCCACGCGCTGGGCCACAAGCGGAATGAAGCGCACGAACTGCAGCGTATCGCCGAAACCCTGCTCGGCCTGGATCAGCAGCGTGCGTCCCGCAGCCGGCTCGCCTTGCCAGCGCGGCAGCGCCGGTGTACGGGGCGTGCGGGGCGATGGCGTGAGCGCTGCGGCATCTGCCGCGCCGGTTGCCGTCGGGTCGACGGCGAATGCGCTGTGCGCGAGCGCATCGAGCCGCCATTCGTACTCGGGCAGGCCGCGTGCGAAGTCGCGCAGCGTAAGCCACGTGAGCGCGCGATTCAGGTGGGCGGCGGCGAGATCGGGGCGCAGGCGCAGCGCTTCGTCGAACGCGCGCAAGGCAGCGGCGTGCCGACCAAGCGCATGGTGTGCTGTACCGAGCGCGAGCCACGCGAGCGCGAATTTCGGATCGTGACCGATGGCGCGCTCGAAGCGGGCTACCGCTTCCTCGTGCCGACCCAACCCGGCAAGCGCATTGCCGAGCGCGAAGAGCGCAGGGGGCAGGTACGGTTGCTGCGCAAGAACGGTCTCGAAGGCGTCGATAGCCTCTTCGTGACGGCCGAGCGCGTCGAGCGTATTGCCCAGGTTGAACTGGGCGGCGGTGAATTGCGGCTCGACCGCGAGCGCCTCGCGAAAGTGCTGCAAGGCTTCGTCGGTGCGGCCCAGCGCGTTGAGCGCCATGCCGAGATTGTTGTGCGCGCCGGCATGCCGGGGCCGCAACGCGAGCGTGCGTTCGAACGCCTCGATGGCTTCTTCGTGGCGGCCGAGCGCATGCAGCGCATTGCCGAGATTGTTGCTGGCGGAGGCATCGCCGGGCTGCAGCCGCAGCGCGCGATCGAACGCGTGCGCCGCGTCTTCGTGGCGGCCCAGCGCAGCGTAGGCGTTGCCGAGGTTGTAGTGGGCGAGCGCGAAAGTGGGCGCGAGCGTGAGGGCGTTGCGAAAGCGCTCGATCGCGCGATCGATCTGCCCCATCGCCTTGAGCGCGTTGCCCAGGTTCAGTTGCAGCGCAGCGTCTTCGGGGCGCAGGTCCACGGCGCGGCCCACGAGATCCGCGGCCTCGGCGTGCTGCCCCTGCTGGTGACGCAGCACGCCGAGCAGGTGCAGCGCATCGACGTGCACGGGGTTGGCGTCGAGCGTCGCGCGGTAGCCGCGCTCGGCATCGTCGAGCCGGCCGTCGCGGTGGGCCGCGTAGGCGCGGGCAAAAACCTGTTCCATGACGGTCGGGGAAGGCCTGCAAAAACAAAACGCCGCATTTTCCCACATTCGCCGCGGCGTTCTACGGGCCCCGAATTTGATGCGCTGCGATTTCATGTACCGCCAGAGGGTAGCCGCGAACGTGTCACGCGAAGTTGTGAACGACAGCGAAATGGGGCGGCGTACACTAACCGGCATGTCGACCTTCGGAGGTTCGATGCATGGCTGCCGTTTCTGACCTGCAGCCGGTGCTCGTCGTCGGCGCCGGCCCGACGGGGCTCGCCGCTGCGATGAGCCTTGCGCGCGCGCACATTCCCGTGCGTCTGATCGACCGCGCGCCCGAGCCCGCCCGGCATTCCCGCGCCATCGGCATTCAGGCCCGCACGCTCGAACTCTTCGAGCAGCATCGCGTGGTCGAGCCGTTTCTCGAACTCGGTCATCGCGCTCGGGTGGCCAACCTCTACTCGAACGGGCAGCGCCGCGCGCGGCTCGATTTCGATCCGCTGCAAACCCGCTATCCGTATCTGCTCTTTCTGGACCAGACAGTGACGGAACGCATTCTCGCCGCGCATCTGGAATCGTTCGGCGTGAAGGTGGAGCGCGGCGTGGAACTCGTGGAGTTCTCGCAGGGGTCGGCCGGCGTGCACGCCACGTTGCGGCGCACCGACGGCCATACCGAAACACTGCGCCCTTCGTATCTCGTCGCCGCGGACGGCGCGCACAGCACGATTCGCCATCGGCTCGGCATGAGCTTCGTGGGCAAGGCTTTCGAGCAGACTTTCCTGCTCGCCGACGTGAGCGCCGAAACGGAATGGCCCGACGACGAGTTCCATCTCTTCGCGTCGGGCGAAGGTCTGGTCGGCCTGTTTCCGCTCGGCAAGGGCTGGTACCGGCTGATTGCCGATCACACGCCGGCGGGGATGCCGGCTGCGAAGGGCGAGGAAGCGGATGCCAGCGGGCACGTGCCGGATGGCGGGGCCGCGGCTGCGCCCTCTCTCGACGAGTGCCGGGCCGTGGTCGAACGGCGCGTGCATCACGTGGTGATGCTCTCCGAACTCTCGTGGTCTTCGAACTTCCATGTGAACAGCCGCATGGTCGAGCAACTGCGCGTGAACCGCGTGTTTCTTGCCGGCGACGCCGCGCATGTGCACAGTCCGGCCGGTGCGCAGGGCATGAACACGGGCATCCAGGAGGCGTTCAATCTGGGCTGGAAGATTGCGCGCGTGCTCGCGCACGGCGCGCCGGACCGGTTGCTCGATACCTATCACATGGAACGGCATCCGATCGAGCTCGACGTGCTGCGGCAGACAAGCTTCGTCACGCAGTTGGTCGGCGCGGAGCACGGGCCGCTCAAGTTGCTGCGCGAGCGCGTGATGCCGCTGCTTGCTGCGTTCGGCCCGCTGCGCGACGCGGCGCGCGCCACGGTCAGCGAGCTTGCGATCCAGTACCGGCGCAGCCCGCTCACGCTGGAACGCGTGCTGGACGGCGGACCGCGAGCCGGAGAACGGGCGCCCGACGCGCTCGTTCACGTCGTTGACGGGCCGCTAGGCAAGGCGCCCGGCAAGGGCTGCATTTTCGACCTGCACGATCCCGGCTGCTTTTCGCTGTTCGTGCTCGTGGAACGGGAGGCGGAAGCAGCGGAAGCGGCGGATGCGCTGGACGTGGCCACAGAGTCTGCGCCGGCAGTTACGGCCATGAACGAGCGCCTCACGCTCGCCGCAGCGAACGGTGGCGATGGCGACAAAGACGACCTCACGCGCCTCGTCTCCGCCGTGGAAGGGCTGCTCGGCGACGCCGTGCGCATCTGGCGCGTGACGGACACCGAAGGCGAGGGCGCGGCGCCCCTCGTGGAGTCGTATGGCCGCACGCGGCCGGCGTTCTACCTCGTGCGGCCCGACGGCTATATCGCAGCGCGCGGCCGCCCCGCGTCGGACCTCAATGCGCTGCTGCGCCACTGCGAGGCCTGGTTTGCGCGCGGCGCGGACGAGACCGGCGCCGCGGCGCAGGGCTGATCTTGCGACAGCCGACCACGGTCGGCCGACCGCAACCCTTTAGGCCGCAACGGGCGTCAACTGCTCGCGATACTTCGTGAGCGCGTTGCTCACGATCTCCGACATGCCGGGCGTGCCGGCGTCGAAAGCTGCATACAACGCGCGCCGCATGCGCGGCTCCCAGAAGCGGCGGATGTGATCGGCAACGCTGGCCGTGGCTTCTTCCCGGTCCGGCATCGATTCGAAGAAACTGCCGATCTGGTTCGCCATCTCGATCAGGTGGTGTTGATCCATTGCGTCACTTCCCTGCGGTCACGGATTCGGTCGCACCGGCCGCGCTTCGCTGCCGCAACAGTTCGAGCTGCTCGGCGTTGAAGCGCGAGTAGTCGCGCTGCCACTGCGACGGCTGCTGCACGAGGTTCACCTGCACCGCGGTCACCTTGTACTCGGGGCAGTTGGTGGCCCAGTCGGAGCTGTCCGTCGTGATGACGTTCGCGCCCGACTCGGGGAAGTGGAACGTGGTGTACACCACGCCCGGCTGCACGCGGTCCGTCACCTTCGCGCGCAGCACGGTCTGCCCCGCGCGCGATTCGATGCCCACCCAGTCGCCGTGACGAATGCCGCGCTCCTCGGCGTCGTGCGGATGGATCTCGAGGCGATCTTCCTCGTGCCAGCGCGAGTTCTCGGTTCGACGGGTCTGCGCGCCCACGTTGTATTGCGTGAGGATGCGGCCCGTGGTGAGCAGCAGCGGATACTTGCGCGTGACCTTTTCCGGCGAGGCGATGAACTTCGTGATGACGAAGCGGCCCTTGCCGCGCACGAACGTATCGACGTGCATGGTCGGCGTGCCTTCGGGCGCTTCCTCGTTGCACGGCCACTGGATGCTGCCGAACTGGTCGAGCTTCGCGTACGAGACGCCGTGGAAGGTGGGCGTAAGTGCCGCGATCTCGTCCATGATCTCGGACGGGCTCGCGTAGTCCATCTCGTAGCCGAGCGCCCGCGAGAGCAGCAGCGTCACTTCCCAGTCCGCGTAGCCCGCGAGCGGCGGCATCACTTTGCGCACGGGCGAGATGCGGCGCTCGGCGTTGGTGAACGTACCGTCCTTTTCGAGGAACGACGAACCCGGCAGGAACACGTGCGCGTACTTGGCCGTCTCGTTGAGGAAGATGTCCTGCACGACGATGCATTCCATCGACGAAAGCGCCGCCGCCACGTGCTGCGTGTTCGGGTCCGACTGCACGATGTCTTCGCCCTGGCAGTAGAGGCCCTTGAAGCTGCCGTCCAGTGCCGCGTCGAACATGTTCGGAATGCGCAGGCCAGGTTCGGGCTGCAGCGTGACGTTCCAGGCGTCCTCGAACAGCGCGCGCACCTTTTCGTCGCTGATATGGCGATAGCCCGGCAGTTCGTGCGGGAACGAGCCCATGTCGCACGAGCCCTGCACGTTGTTCTGGCCGCGCAGCGGATTCACGCCCACGCCTTCGCGGCCGATGTTGCCGGTGGCCATCGCGAGGTTCGCAATGCCCATCACCATCGTGGAGCCTTGCGCGTGTTCGGTCACGCCGAGGCCGTAGTAAATGGCCGAGCGTCCCGCGGGCATGCCGGGCGCGCTGCCGCCGCGCGCGTAGAGGCGCGCCGCTTCGCGTACCTGTTCGGCGGGCACGCCGGTGACGTCGGCGGTGGCTTCCGGCGAGTTTTCCGGCAGCGCGACGAACGCGCGCCATTGTTCGAACGCACGCGGCTCGCAGCGCTCGGCCACGAACGCTTCGTTGAGCAACCCTTCCGTCACGATCACGTGCGCGAGCGCATTGACGATGGCGACGTTGGTGCCGGGACGCAGTTGCAGGTGATACGAAGCCTGCACGTGCGGCGTATCGACGATGTCGATGCGGCGCGGGTCGATCACGACCAGCTTCGCGCCTTCACGTACGCGGCGCTTCAGGCGCGAGCCGAACACGGGGTGACCGTCGGTGGGATTCGCGCCGATCACGACGATCACGTCCGCGTGCTCCACCGAAGCGAAGGTCTGCGTGCCCGCCGATTCGCCCAGCGTCGTCTTCAGGCCATAGCCCGTCGGCGAGTGGCACACGCGTGCGCAGGTATCCACATTGTTGTTGCCGAAGGCCGCGCGCACGAGCTTCTGCACGAGGTACGTTTCCTCGTTCGTGCAACGCGACGACGTGATGCCGCCAATGGAGTCGCGGCCGTGCTTGTCCTGAATTCGGCGGAACTCGGAAGCCGCGTAGCGGATCGCTTCGTCCCAGCTGACTTCGCGCCACGGGTCCGTGATCTTTGCGCGGATCATCGGCTTCGTGATGCGGTCCTTGTGCGTGGCGTAGCCCCAGGCGAAGCGGCCCTTCACGCAGGCGTGGCCCTCGTTGGCCTCGCCGTTCTTGTACGGCACCATCCGCACGACCTGCGAGCCTTTCATCTCGGCCTTGAACGAGCAGCCCACGCCGCAATACGCGCAAGTCGTGATGACCGAATGCTCGCCCTGACCCAGCAGCGTCACGCTCTTTTCCTGCAGCGTTGCGGTGGGGCATGCGGCCACGCACGCACCGCACGACACGCATTCGGAGTCCATGAACGGCTGGCTTTCGCTTGCTGCCACACGCGACTCGAAACCGCGGCCGGCGATGGTGAGCGCGAACGTGCCTTGCGTCTCTTCGCACGCGCGCACGCAGCGGTTACAGACGATGCACTTCGACGGGTCGTAGGTGAAGTACGGGTTCGATTCGTCTTTCGTGTCGCGCAGGTGATTCGCGCCGTCGAAGCCATAGCGCACTTCGCGCAGGCCCGTCACGCCCGCCATGTCCTGCAGCTCGCAGTCACCGTTCGCAGGGCACGTGAGGCAGTCGAGCGGGTGATCGGAGATGTACAGCTCCATCACGTTGCGGCGCAGCTTTTGCAGGCGGTCGCTTTGCGTGCGCACCTTCATGCCTGCTTCGACAGGCGTCGTGCACGAGGCCGGATAACCGCGCCGGCCTTCGATTTCCACGAGACACAGGCGGCACGAGCCGAACGGTTCGAGCGAATCGGTGGCGCAGAGCTTCGGCACGTTGACACCCGCCTCGATCGACGCGCGCATCACCGACGTGCCTGCCGGCACCGTGACGCTCTTGCCGTCGATTTCGAGCGTCACGTCCACGTCGGCGTGACGCAGCGGCGTGCCGTAGTCGGTGTCGTCGAACGGATTGCGGGCGGCGCGTTGCTGCGCCTGCGACTTGCAGCTGCAGTTGCCTGAACCGCAACCACCCGTGCTGGAATTGAGCGCGTCTGACATCCTTGTCTCCATCGTCAGGCCGCCGCCGCAGCAGGACGCTGCGACGCGGTGTCGAGACCGAAATCTTCGGGGAAATGCTCGAGTGCGGAGATCACCGGATACGGCGTCATGCCGCCCATGGCGCACAGCGAGCCGGACACCATCGTGTCGCAGAGGTCGCGCAGCAGTTCGACCTGCTTCGGCGAGCGATCGCCGTTGCGAATGCGCGCAATGACCTCGACGCCGCGCGTGGAACCGATGCGGCACGGCGTGCACTTGCCGCACGATTCGATGGCGCAGAAGTGCATGGCGTATTGTGCGAGTTCGGCGAGGTTCGACGTGTCGTCGTGCACGACGAGGCCGCCGTGACCCACCACCGCACCTACGGCCGCGTAGGCTTCATAGTCGACCGGAATGTCCCACTGGCTCTCGGGCAGATAGGTGCCGAGCGGGCCGCCCACCTGTACGGCGCGTGCGGGCCGGCCGCTTGCCGTGCCGCCGCCGTAGTCGTAGAGCAGCTCGCGCAGCGTCACGCCGAATGCGAGTTCGACGAGTCCGCCCTGGCGCACGTTGCCGGCCAGCTGGAACGGCAACGTGCCGCGCGAGCGGCCCATGCCGTAGTCGCGGTACGCCGCGGCCCCGCGCGCGAAGATGATGGGCACGGTGGCGAGCGTGATGACGTTGTTGATCACCGTCGGCTTGCCGAACAGGCCCGCGAGCGCGGGCAGCGGCGGCTTGGCGCGTACGATGCCGCGCTTGCCTTCGAGCGATTCGAGCAGCGCGGTTTCCTCGCCGCACACATAGGAGCCGGCGCCCTTGGCGACATACAGATCGAAACGCCGGCCGCTGCCGAGCACGTTGTCCCCCAGCCAACCGGCATCGCGCGCCTTTTCGATGGCGGTTTCGAGCGCGGCGATGGAATGCGGATACTCGCTGCGCACGTAGATGTAGCCGATCGTCGCGCCCGCCACGATGCCCGCAATGGTCATGCCTTCGATCAGCACGAACGGGTCGCTTTCCATGACGAGGCGGTCGGAGAAGGTGCCCGAGTCGCCTTCGTCGGCGTTACAGACCACGTACTTCTGGTCGGCTTGGGCGCCGAGCACCGTGCGCCATTTGATGCCGGCCGGGAAGGCGGCGCCGCCGCGTCCGCGCAGGCCCGATTCGATGAGCGCTTCGCAGGCATCCGCGGGCGTCATGGCAATGGCGTGACGCAGACCGTCGAGGCCGCCATGGGCCACGTAGTCTTCCGGCGAGAGCGGGTCTGTAATGCCGATGCGGGCGAACGTGAGCCGCTGCTGGCGCTTCAGATACGGAATCTCGTCGACGATGCCCACGTGGCGCGCGTGCTCGCTACCTTCCAGAAAGCCCGCGTCGAACAGCGAGCCGACGTCGCTTTCCTCGACGTTCGAGTAGCCCACGCGACCGCGCGGCGTTTCCACTTCCACGAGCGGTTCGAGATAGAGCAGGCCGCGCGATCCGTTGCGCACCAGCTCTACGGCGACGCCGCGGGCCGCGGCTTCGCGGACGATCGCGGCGGCAACGGCATCGGCGCCCAGTGCGAGTGCCGACGAGTCGCGGGGAACGTAGACGCGCGTCATGCCGGCTCCTTCGTGTGGGTTTTCGTCTCGCTCCTCGCTTCGCCCTTCGCCTCGCGTTCAGCCGCTTCAGTGGCGGCGGCGAGGAGCGTATCGAATTTCTGCGGCGTGACTTTGGCGTGGAGCATGCCGTTCACGGTCATCGCAGGAGACAGCGCGCATTGGCCGAGGCAATAGACCGATTCGAGCGCGACCGTGCCGTTGTGCCCCGCGTCGTGGCCCTGATCGAAACGGCAACCGGTGCGTGCCTCGATGTGCTGCGCGAGCGCTTCCGTCCCCATGCTGCGGCACGCCTCGGCACGGCACAGCTGCACGGTGACCGGCGCGGCAGGCGAGGTACGGAAGTGGTGATAGTAGGTCAGGACGCCGTGCACTTCGGCGCGCGACAGGTTCAGCGCGCGCGCAAGCGGTGTGACCACGGCGGGCGGCACGAAGCCGGCTTCGTCCTGAATGGCGTGCAGCACGGCCACGAGCGACCGGCCAGGCTGCGCATGGCGCCGGACGAGATCGTCGGGCGCGAGGGAGGGTGTCTCGTCCAAAGTGGGGCTCCTCGGAAAGTCATATATGCACTTGCCCTTCATAAGGCGCGCACGTATGCTTTCTTATCTCATAAACGTTTAGCCGAACAATAGGCCGCTGCCATGACTTGCGCAATAGGAAACCGGATTGCATAAATGATCCAGATAAAGTGCCATGCCGAGCTGGTGGTGCGCGACGTAGACGGCCGCGAAGCGAGCCTCACCGACGTGGTGCCGTTGCTCGCGCTCGTCGATGAAACGGGGAGCATCGCGCAGGCGGCGGAACGGCGGGGGCTCTCGTATCGCCACGCCTGGGGTTTGCTGCGCGCGCTCGAGGAGCGTCTGGGCGGCGCCCTGATCGCGAAGGAGCGTGGTCGCGGCTCGCAACTCTCGGCGCTCGGCGAGGCGGTATTGCGGGCGCAGCGGCTGTGCGTGGAGCGACTGGACGGGAATATGCAGGCGCTCGCGAGCGAAGTGGCAAGCGACCTGAACCGCTGGCTCTCGCCGCCGTCGCTGAACGTGCGCATCTACGCTTCGCACGGCTATGCGGTGGCGGCGCTCGTGACGGCACTCGTCGCGTCGGATTTGCCGGTTGATATCAAGTACCGCGACAGCGCCGACGCGATTGCCGCCCTCGCGCGCGGCGAGTGCGATCTGGCCGGCTTTCACCTGCCGCGCGGCGAGTTTCGCGACGCGTGCGCCGCGGTTTACCGGCGTTGGCTCGATCCAGACCGCCACGTGTTGATTCATCTGACGCGCCGCAAGCAGGGCCTCTTTCTCGCACGAGGTAATCCGAAGCGGATCGGGTCGCTGCGCGATCTGTCCCGCGACGACATTCGCTTCGTCAACCGGCAGCCCGGCTCGGGCACGCGCATGCTGCTCGATCTCGCGCTCACGCGCATCGGTATCGATCCGGAACGCGTGAACGGCTACGCGTCGGCGGAACTCACGCATTCGGCCATTGCGGCGTTTGTCGCGAGCGGCATGGCGGATGTTGGCTTTGGCGTCGAGCCGGCCGCGCATCATTTCGGACTCGACTTCATTCCCGTGGTGGACGAGGACTATTACTTCGCCTGCGAGCGCGCGCGCCTCGCGCGCGAGCCGCTCGCCGCCGTGGTCGCTTTGCTGCGCAGCGAAGCGTTTCATGCCAGCGTGGCCGGATTGCAGGGCTACGACCCGCGCGCATGCGGCACCGTGGTGGGCCTGGAAGAAGGGCTCGCGGTGGCCTCCGCCGATGATTCCGGTAAGACGCAGTAACGCGAGGCGAGAGGCGGCGCGACGCAAGCACGCTGCAACAGGCCGTCGTTTTTGCGATACTTTGCGCTACGTTTTGCTTTCTGCCGCGCGACCGCCGCGCCCATCCGACATGAAATTTCTGCTCAACGCATGCGTGGCCGCCGCGACGGCCGGTACGCTCTTCGCCACCGTTTCGATTGCCTTTGCCCAGAACTCGCCTGGTGTGCCGGGCGGCATCCTGCAGGACGAGTTTCGTTTGCAGGAGCATCCGCAGATGCAATTCGCGGCATCGGCGCCCTCGAAGAAATACCAGAAAGGCGCGCCCTCGAAGATGCGTCGTCGCGGTGACGATGGCGATCCGAATGGCTGCAACCTGCAGTGTCCGCAGGATTGAAGAGGCAACAAAAAACCCCGAGGGTGTTTAGCCGTCGGGGTTTTTTGCTATCCGTGTCCGGATGCTCGAAGGTGTCTTGGTGGAGCCGGCGGGAATCGAACCCGCGTCCGCAAGTAGTCCACAACCAGTTCTACATACTTAGTTCAGTCATTTGATTTAACCGCACCGACGCGGACGAACACGCTTCGTTACGGCGAGTCACTTGATTTTCGGCCCCGGCGCCGTGACATCGCTGAGGATTATCTGACGTGAATGACCTCGCTGGTCTTGCGACCCTGACCCGTCAGCGAGTCAGTGCGAGGTTGGCGGGGTTAAGCCGCCAATGCGTACGTTTCGTCGTTCGCAGTTACTTAAGTCCCATTGATTTACGAGGTGACGGGTCCTCGGTATGCCCTGAGCTGCTTCATTACCCACGTCGAAACCAGGTCGGCCCCAAGTGGAACAAGCATTATCCCATAGAAGCGGATGTGGGGCTAACTGACCGGGTTTCAAGAGGTGGGGTTTCAAGAGGTCGCTTCGAAGAAGCGACTGAAGAGACGCCATTCAGCTGATGTCGCGCAGGAGCAGACGCAGCTCGGCCGTGGATTCGACGACGTGCTGCGCATGCCAGTGAGAGGGCGGCAGGTCGTCGCCACAATAGCCGTAGGCCGCCGCGACGGTAACCATGCCGGCCGCAAACCCTGCCTGGACATCCCGCAGATCGTCGCCGACATAGACGACGCGCTCCGGCTCCATGTCGAGCGCCTTCGCGGCATGGAGCAGCGGGGCGGGATGCGGTTTGGAGTGCGGTGTGGTGTCGCCGCTGACCACGCAGCTCGCGCGTTCTTCGAGACCGAGCAGCGCAACAAGCGGTTCGGTGAGCCGTGTGACCTTGTTCGTCACGATGCCCCAGCGCACGCCGCGCGCATCCAGCTCGTCGAGCACCGTATCGATGCCCGGGAAGAGCGTCGTTTCGATGCACAGGTCGGCCTCGTAGTTGGCGAGGAATTCTTCGCGCAAAGTGGCGTAATCGTGATGATCGGGCCCGATGCCAAACGCGCCGCCGATTAGACCGCGTGCACCCGCCGACGCAAGCGGCCGCAGCTTGTCGAGCGGCACCATTTCCAGGCCGCGTTCGTGTCGCATGCGGTTCACAGCAGCAGCGAGGTCAGGCGCCGTGTCGGCAAGGGTGCCGTCCAGATCGAACAGCACAGCCTGACAGAGACGGATGGAGGCGTCGTCGTTTTCGCGCTGGGGCAGGGGCGTCGGGTCGCTCATGAACGTGGTTTTGGCGTGCGAACGGTGGAGGCTCAGGCCTCGCGCCGGCAGGCGAGCAGGTAGTTGACGCTGGTATCGTCCGACAGCGCGAAATGCTTGCTGATCGGGTGGTAGACAATGCCTTTGATGTCGGCCGTGTTCAGCCTGGCGGCGCGCACGAAGCCGGCGAGTTCGGACGGACGGATGAAGCGCGCGTAGTCGTGCGTGCCCCGCGGCAGCATGCGGGCGATGTATTCGGCGCCGACCACGGCAAGCAGATACGACTTCACGTTGCGGTTGAGCGTGGAGAAGAACACCCAGCCGCCTGGTTTGACGAGCGCTGCGCAGGCCGCGACGATCGCCGCCGGCTCCGGCACGTGCTCGAGCATTTCCATGCAGGTCACGACGTCGTACGAGGCCGGCTCGCGGGCCGCAAGCGATTCGGCGGCAATCTCCTCGTATTCGACCGTGACGCCGCTTTCCAGGCTATGCAGATCGGCGACGCCGAGTGCCTCGTGGGAAAGGTCGATGCCCTTGACGTTCGCGCCAAGCCCGGCCATGGATTCGGACAGGATGCCGCCGCCGCAGCCAATGTCGAGCACGCGCTTGCCTGCAAGATGCGCGTGCGCGTCGATCCAGTCGAGCCGCACCGGATTCAGCTCGTGCAGCGGCTTGAACTCGGCATTCGGGTCCCACCAACGATGCGCGAGATCGCTGAATTTCTGCAGTTCGTGGGGATCGGCGTTGGTCATGGGTCGGACGGCCTTGATTGGGGCGCGCGGAGCGGGGAACGGGGATAAACCCGGAGTATATAGGCGGCGTGCCATGGCGGCAAAATGCGGCACTTCCTGATTGCGCGCGGTCAGCTGTCGCGCGGGCGACGCAGGACGGAGCCACTTTGGGCGAGCGCCAGACGAAAAAAAGCCCCGCCGAAGCGGGGCTTTGGATGCTGCGGTAACTTGCTGCTTACTGCTTCGAAGTACCGACAACTTCGACTTCCACGCGACGATCCGGTGCGAGGCAGGCGATGAGTTGCTTGCGGTTCTTCTGGTTGCAGCCCGTCGTGACCGGGTTACGCTTGCCCTTGCCTTCCGTGTAGATACGGTTGGCGTCGATGCCCTTGCTGACCAGGTATGCCTTCACAGCCTGAGCGCGGCGCAGCGACAGACGGTCGTTGTACTTGTCCGAACCGATGCGGTCCGTGTAGCCCGTTGCAACGACCACTTCGAGGTTCAGGCCCTGGATCTTCGATGCGAGCTCGTCAAGCTTTTGCTTGCCGGCCGGCTTCAGGACAGCCTTGTCGAAGTCGAACAGCGTGTCGGCTTGATACGTGATCTTCTGGCTCGTGATGGGAGCCGGTGCCGGCGGTTGAGCGACCGGCGGTTGCGGTGCCTGGGCGACCAGTGCGCCGTCGCACTTTGCGTTAGCCGTTGCCGGCGTCCAGAACGCATCGCGCCAGCAAAGCTCGTTCGTGCCGTTCATCCACACGTATTCGCCGGTGCCGTTCACCCAGTTGTCATTCGTGGCTTGTCGCGACGCCGGCACGGACTGTGCCGAAGCGGATGCAGCCATAACTGCGGTAGCTGCAATGAACGCGAGCTTTGAAAGTTTATTCATATTTCTCCTCTCGAAATTGAGATTACCGCAGGTTTACTGCGAGCCTGATGACGAAGACAAGTCATACATTGCTCGAAGTATAACATCGGTGCGTTGTGAGCGACGCTTTGTATAGACTTCGAGCAGCGTCTGACTTTGTGCGTTGGCATTTTGCCATATCGTTCCCGTCCGACGATAAAAAAAGCCGCCCCTCCTGGCAGCCCGGTTCCAATTGTGGTGCATGCGCAACAAAAGGCCGCCCGGCGTGGGTTTGCGGCCGCATAGCCGACCGAGTGCCATTGGCGGCGTGTCCCGTTGGTCCCTTCGGTGGTCTTTTTGACGCAGCTTCGAGGCGTCGGCCCGGTCTCCCTCTAATAGGTATACGTAGGCGCGGGGCGGGAGTTGCCGCGTGGTAGAATCGCGTGATGCCCGGCGCCCTGCCACCGCTTTGCTTTAGCCAGCAAAGCACGTGTGCGAAGGAGGGTGCGGCACCCGAGCAAGTACGCACAAGACACGGATAAATGGATCAATTCGCCAAAGAGACCCTGCCCATCTCCCTCGAGGAGGAAATGCGTCGCTCGTATCTCGATTACGCGATGAGCGTGATCGTGGGGCGTGCGCTTCCGGACGTCCGCGATGGCCTGAAGCCCGTTCACAGGCGCGTTCTCTACGCCATGCACGAACTCAACAACGACTGGAACCGCGCCTACAAGAAGTCGGCGCGTATCGTCGGCGACGTCATCGGTAAGTACCATCCTCACGGCGACACGGCGGTCTACGACACGATCGTGCGGATGGCGCAAGACTTCTCGCTGCGTTACATGCTCGTGGATGGTCAGGGCAACTTCGGCTCCGTGGACGGCGACAACGCCGCCGCCATGCGGTACACCGAAATCCGCATGGCCAAGATCGGCCATGAACTGCTCGCCGACATCGACAAAGAAACGGTCGACTTCGGGCCCAACTACGACGGCAGCGAAAGCGAGCCGCTGATCCTGCCGGCCCGCATCCCGAATCTGCTGATCAATGGTTCGTCGGGCATTGCGGTCGGCATGGCGACGAACATCCCGCCGCACAATCTGAATGAGGTCGTCGATGCGTGCCAGCACCTGCTGAAGCACCCCGAGGCGACGATCGACGAATTGATCGAGATTGTCCCCGCCCCCGATTTTCCGACGGCCGGCATCATCTACGGCGTCGCCGGTGTGCGTGACGGCTATCGCACGGGCCGCGGCCGCGTCGTGATGCGCGCGACGACCCACTTCGAGGAAATCGATCGCGGCCAGCGCATGGCGATCATCGTTGATGAGCTGCCGTACCAGGTCAACAAGCGTTCGCTGCTCGAGCGCATCGCGGAACTGGTCAACGAGAAGAAGCTGGAAGGCATCTCGGACATCCGCGACGAATCCGACAAGAGCGGCATGCGCGTCGTGATCGAGCTCAAGCGCGGCGAAGTGCCCGAGGTCATCCTCAACAATCTGTACAAGGCCACGCAGCTGCAGGACACCTTCGGCATGAACATGGTTGCGCTCGTCGACAACCAGCCGAAGCTGCTGAACCTCAAGGAAATGCTCGAGTACTTCCTCGCCCACCGGCGCGAAGTGCTCACCCGGCGCACCATCTACGAACTGCGCAAGGCGCGCGAGCGTGGCCATGTGCTGGAAGGTCTCGCTGTTGCGCTCGCCAATATCGACGAGTTCATCGCGATCATCAAGGCGGCGCCTACTCCGCCTATTGCCAAGCAGGAATTGATGGCGCGGTCGTGGGACTCGTCCCTCGTGCGCGAGATGCTGACGCGCGCAGAGTCCGAGAACGCCACCGCCGGCGGCCGCGACGCGTACCGTCCGGAAGGCTTAAGCCCGGCGTTCGGCATGCAGGGCGACGGACTTTACCGTCTGTCGGATACGCAGGCGCAGGAAATCCTGCAAATGCGGCTGCAGCGCCTCACGGGTCTCGAGCAGGACAAGATCATTGGCGAGTATCGCGAAGTCATGACGCAGATCGCCGACCTGCTGGACATCCTGGCCCGGCCGGAGCGTGTAACGTCTATCATCTCCGACGAACTCGCGGCGATCAAAACCGAATTCGGCGACAAGCGTCGCTCGAAGATCGAGATAAACGCCACGGAGCTCAACACCGAAGACCTCATCACGCCGCAGGACATGGTCGTAACGATGTCGCACACGGGCTACGTGAAATCGCAGCCGTTGTCGGAATATCGAGCCCAGAAGCGGGGCGGTCGCGGCAAGCAGGCCACCTCGATGAAGGAAGACGACTGGATCGACACGTTGTTCATCGCCAACACGCACGATCACATTCTGTGCTTCTCGAACCGCGGCCGCGTTTACTGGGTGAAGGTCTACGAGGTGCCGCAAGGCTCGCGCAACTCGCGCGGTCGCCCCATCGTGAACATGTTCCCGCTGCAGGAAGGCGAGAAGATCACGGTCGTGCTGCCCGTGAAGGAATTTTCGGCCGACAAGTACGTTTTCATGGGAACGGCGCTCGGCACGGTCAAGAAGACGCCGCTCGAGGCTTTCAGCAGACCATTGCGCAAGGGTATTATTGCGGTCGGTCTGGACGACGGTGATTACCTGATCGGCGCGGCCATCACCGATGGCCAGCACGACGTGATGCTGTTCTCCGACTCCGGCAAGGCGGTTCGCTTCGACGAAAACGACGTGCGCCCCATGGGGCGCGAAGCGCGCGGTGTGCGCGGCATGCAACTCGAAGACGGCCAGCAGGTAATCGCCATGCTGGTGGCCGGCGACGAGCGGCAATCGGTGCTAACGGCCACGGAAAACGGTTTCGGCAAACGCACGCCGATTACGGAATACACGCGTCACGGCCGCGGCACGAAGGGCATGATCGCGATCCAGACGTCGGAGCGCAACGGCAAGGTGGTCGCCGCGACCCTCGTAGACCCGGAATCGGAAATCATGCTGATTACGACGACGGGCGTGCTGATTCGCACGCGCGTGTCGGAAGTCCGTGAAATGGGACGCGCAACGCAAGGTGTTACACTCATCAGCCTTGACGAAGGAACGAAGCTTTCGGGTCTGCAACACATTGCAGAGGCGGAGGCCGAAGCTGAAGGAGACGCCGACGCGTCGGCTGCCGACGGTGGCGAAGCGGCTGACCCGGGTGAAGACGGCGCGGAGAATTAACACCGCGCCCGCCCGCAGGCAATGGTTAGGCCTTGCAGGCTGAAGCGGCGCCAGACGAGAACAGATGGCGCCGTTTTTTTGAGTCCGCAGGCAAGAGTTCGACTAATTTCTCTTAGGGAGTAATGATGCAAAAACGATTCAAGCAGGTAATGTTGCTGGCCGCTCTTGTGCCGACCTTCGCAATGGCTCAGGCTCTGCAGAGCCAGGCGCCGGCAGCGAGCGCGACTGCAGCACCGGTCGATCCGGCCAAGCAGGCCGCGATCAAGGACCTGCTCGACGCAATCGATGCACAGAAACTCGTCGGTGCCATCGGCAACAGCGCCCAGATGCAGGCCAAGCAACTCGTGCCGGCCATCCTGTCGGACGCGCTGTCGGAAAACAAGACGCTGTCGGACAAGCAGAAGCAGGCCGCCGTGCCGACCCTGCAGAAGAATGCCGTGCCGAAGCTGGTTGACTCGGCAGGCCAGGTTTTCGCTACGGACCAATTCCGCCAGGACGCCATGCAAGCTCAGTACGACGCCTACGCGAAGTACTACAGCGCGCAGGAAATCAAGGACCTGACCACGTTCTACAAGAGCCCGACGGGCCGCAAGTTCATCCAGGTGCAAGACCAGGTGGGCCGCGACGTTGTGAACGGTCTGATGCAGAAGTACATGCCGCAATCGATCAAGGCGACCCGCGACCAGGCTGACAAGGAAGTCGCTTCGGTCAAGCCGGCCAAGTAAGAAGACGCGTCGCCACACCGGCGGCGCCAGTCTTTCTCGCCACGCTCCGGCGTTTGCTCGCGGCATCGTTCGTTGCCTCGGGCGGCGCGCCTGAAAGCCTCGCGGCATAGGCCGCCTGGTTTGGCGGGTTGGTGGCGAGGGTGCGATAATGGCCGTTTGCGCGATCTGCGCAAGCGGCCTTTTTCTTTTCTGGGCGCGGTATCGCGGTATTCGGTCTTTCTTTGCCGCAGCGCCTGCCTCGGGGTTCTTCACATGCGCGTCTTTAACTTCTCCGCCGGACCAGCGGCATTGCCCGAAGAAGTGCTTCGCCAGGCCGCCGACGAAATGCTCGACTGGCACGGCAGCGGCATGAGCGTCATGGAAATGAGCCATCGCGGCGCGGAGTTCATGTCGATCCACCAGGAGGCGCTCGTCGATCTGCGCGAGCTTCTCGAGGTGCCGGCGAGCCACCACATTCTTTTCCTGCAGGGTGGCGGCATTGGCGAAAACGCCATCGTGCCCATGAACCTGTTCGGTTCGAAGCCGCGCGCCGACTTCATCATCACGGGTTCGTGGTCGCAGAAGTCGTTCAAGGAAGCGCAGAAGTACGGCACCGCGCACGTCGCGGCAACCGGCAAGACGGAAGACGGCTTCACGCGCGCTCCCGCGCGCACCGAATGGCAGCTTTCCGAGGACCCGGCGTACGTGCACCTGTGCACCAACGAGACGATCAACGGCGTCGAGACGTTCGATATCCCCGATCTGGGCGACATTCCGCTCGTGGCAGACGCGTCGTCGCACATCCTTTCGCGTCCCATGGACATCGCCAAGTACGGCGTGCTCTATGCCGGCGCGCAGAAGAACATCGGCATTGCCGGCGTGACGGTGGTAATCGTGCGCGAGGACATGCTGGGCCGCGCCATGTCGATCTGCCCCTCGGCGTTCGAATGGAAGACGGTGGCGGAGAACAACTCGATGTTCAACACGCCGCCCACCTACGCGATCTACATTTCGGGTCTCGTGTTCAAGTGGCTCAAGCGTCAAGGCGGCCTCAAGGCGATGGAGGCGCGCAACATCGAAAAGGCGAAGCTGCTTTACGATGTCATCGATTCGAGCAGCTTCTACATCAACAAGGTGGAGCGCCATGCGCGCTCGCGGATGAACGTACCGTTCTTCCTCGCCGATGAGTCACGCAACGAAGATTTCCTTGCCGGCGCGAAAGCGCGCGGGCTGTTGCAGCTGAAGGGCCACAAGTCCGTCGGCGGCATGCGGGCGTCGATTTACAACGCGGTGCCGCTCGAGGGCGTGAAGGCGCTCGTCGAGTACATGAAGGAATTCGAGGCGCGTTGCGCCTGACGCCATGCGTCTGCGCGCACTTCCTTTCTGTCCTTTCTGATACGGCCGGTTTTCACGCATGGACGACGAACTCAATTCACGCCTCAAACCCCTACGCGAGCGCATCGACGCGATCGACGCCCAACTCATTGCGCTCCTGAACCAGCGCGCGGCGGTCGCGCTCGAAGTGGGCGAAGTCAAGAAGCATTTCAACGCGCCGGTGTTTCGCCCCGAGCGCGAGCAGCAGGTGATTGCGCGCCTGCAGTCGATGAGCGCAGGGCCGCTCGCCGCCGGGCACATCAGCGCGATCTGGCGCGAAATCATGGCCGCCAGCCGTTCGCTGGAAAAGAGCATCAAGACCGCTTTTCTCGGTCCTGTCGGCACTTACAGCGAACAGGCGATGCACGAGTACTTCGGGCAATCGATCGAAGGGCTGCCGTGTCCGTCGATCGACGAGGTGTTTCGCGCCGTCGAAGCGGGTGCCGCCGAATTCGGCGTGGTGCCGGTCGAGAACTCCACGGAAGGCGCGGTCTCGCGCACACTCGATCTCTTTCTGCAAACGCAACTCGTCATTGGCGGCGAACTGGCGCTGCCCATCCATCACAACCTGCTGACGCTTTCGGGCAACCTCACCGGCGTGACACGCATATGCGCCCATGCGCAAGCGCTCGCGCAGTGCCAGCACTGGCTCACGGCGAATGCGCCGCACCTGGAGCGCCAGGCGGTGTCGAGCAACGCCGAGGCAGCCCGTATCGCTTCCGAAGACCCGACCGTGGCCGCGATCGCCGGCGACCGCGCGGCCGCACACTATGGCTTGCAGGTGGCGTACGCATTGATTCAGGACGATCCGCACAACCGCACGCGCTTCGTGATGATCGGCAAGGAGCCTGCAGCGCCAAGCGGCTACGACCAAACGTCGCTCATCGTCTCGGTGCAGAACGAGCCGGGCGCGATGTTCCGCCTGCTCGAACCGCTTGCGCGCCACGGCGTCTCGATGACGCGTTTCGAGTCGCGGCCCGCACGTTCGGGCACATGGGCGTACTACTTCTATATCGACCTGGAAGGCCATCGCGACGACGCGCCGGTTGCGGCTGCGCTCGCTGAACTCGAAGAGAAGGCAGCGTTCCTCAAGATTCTCGGTTCGTACCCGCGTTCGCGTTGAACGACAGGGGGCGCCGTCCTGCGCGGCGTTGTGTTGGCCATGCACCGTCCTTGCACCGGCTTTCCGATGCGCCAGCGCCCTGGACGCCATGCGAGGCCGGCACTTCGGCCCGTCCCCGGCAGCGCGTAACGAGTCACTAACGAGCTATACCGACCACAACCTGGCGCGCTGCCCCGTCAGCCCAATTACCTTTGTCGCACACAGCCATCGCCGATCTGGAGCCATCATGACAATGCAATTCGGTCCTACCTACGTGCGCGCCATCGCGCCCTACGTTGCCGGCAAACCGATCTCGGAAGTCGCCCGCGAATTCGGGCTGGACGAGGCGCGCATCGTCAAGCTCGCGTCGAACGAGAATCCGCTCGGCATGCCGGAGTCGGCACAACGCGCGATGGCGCAGGCCGCAAGCGAACTGGGCCGCTATCCCGACTCGAACGCGTTCGAACTGAAGGCCGCGCTGGCGGCGCGCTACGACGTGCCGGCCGACTGGATCACACTCGGCAACGGCAGCAACGACATCCTCGAACTTGCGGCGCACGCGCTGGTGGAGAAGGGGCAGTCGATCGTCTACTCGCAGTACTCGTTCGCCGTCTACGCGCTCGCGACGCAAGGGCTGGGCGCGCGCGCCATCGTGACGCCCGCCGTGCATTACGGCCACGATCTCGAGGCGATGCTGGCCGCGATCGCCGACGACACGCGGCTCGTGTTCGTCGCGAACCCGAACAACCCGACCGGCACGTTCATCGACGGCGCGACGCTGGAAGCGTTCATCGCGAAGGTGCCGCGCCACGTGGCCATCGTGCTCGACGAGGCGTACACCGAATACCTGCCCGCCGAAAAACGCTACGACGCAATGGGCTGGGTGAAGCGCTATCCGAACCTGATGGTCTCGCGCACGTTCTCGAAGGCGTACGGTCTGGCCGGCCTGCGCGTGGGCTTCGCGATTGCGCAGCCGGAACTCACGGATCTGCTGAACCGCCTGCGCCAACCGTTCAACGTGAACACGCTCGCACAGGCCGCGGCGATCGCAGCGCTCAACGACAGCGCATTTATCGAGCGCAGCGCCGCGCTCAATGCGCAAGGCTATCGGCACCTGACCGAGGCGTTCGAGCGCCTCGGGCTCGAGTACGTGCCTTCGGACGGCAACTTCGTTCTCGTGTGCGTGGGCAGCGACGACGGCGCGGGCAACCGCGTGAATCTGGAACTTCTGAAGCAGGGCGTGATCGTGCGGCCCGTCGGCAACTACGGTTTGCCGCAATGGCTGCGCGTGACGATCGGTTTGCCCGAGGAAAACGAGGCATTCGTCGCGGCGCTCGAGAAGACACTCGTCGCGGCGTGAACCTCTTGATGGGGCGTTGAACAGTATGGCGTGGCGCAGCCCGCAGGGGCGCTGCGGCACGTCTTCTTTCCGGTTGGGCAGCGTGGTGGCGTTCTCTTTCGACAAACTTGTGATTTTCGGCGTCGGGCTGATCGGCGGGTCGCTCGCGCGCGCGTTGCGCGAGCGACCCGCCGTGGCCGGCGCGCGTGAAGTGATCGGCGTGGCGCGTTCGGCGAATTCCGCTGCGCGCGCGGTCGAACTCGGCGTGACGGACGCCGCCGTGTCGCTCGACGACGACCGCGCGCTTGCCGCGGCGCTCGCCGGCGCCGATATCGTGCTGCTCGCCGCGCCCGTCGCGCAGACGCGTCCGCTCATGGAGCGCATCGCACCGTTCCTCGACGCCGCCACGATCGTCACCGACGCGGGCAGCACCAAGTCCGACGTCGTCGCGGCCGCGCGCGCGGCGCTCGGCGAGCGCATCGGCCAGTTCGTGCCGGGCCACCCCATCGCAGGTCGCGAGTCGAGTGGCGTGGACGCGGCGCTGGCCGACCTGTACGTAGGACGCAACGTCGTACTGTGCCCGCTGCCGGAGAACGCGCCGCAGTCGGTGGCACGTATCGAGGCGATGTGGCGCGCAACCGGTGCCGTGGTGGGATCGATGTCTGCCTCACAGCACGACCGCGTGCTGGCATCGGTGAGTCACTTGCCGCATGTACTCTCGTACGCACTCGTTGAGCAGATTCTCGGTTCGCCCGACGCGGAGCTGAAGTTCTCGTTCGCCGCGGGCGGTTTCCGCGATTTCACGCGCATCGCCGCGTCGAGTCCCGAAATGTGGCGCGACATCTGCCTCGCGAACCGCGAGGCGCTGCTCGACGAACTGGACGCCTATACCGCGGTGCTCGCGCGTCTGCGCGTGGCGATCGACGCCGGCGACGGCGCCGCGCTCGAAGCGGTATTTACGCGTTCGCGCGTCGCCCGCACCGCGTGGCAGGAGCGTGGCGGCAAGCTGGCAACGAGCGGCGAAGCGGCTGACGCACCCGCCGCAGCAACACCCGAGGCGCCGCCCGAAGACGGCGCGCCCGCTGAATAAACAGGACACGCATATGGACTACCTCGACCTCGGACCGTTTACCCGCGCCGAAGGCACCGTTCGCCTGCCCGGTTCGAAGAGCATTTCGAACCGCGTGCTGCTGCTTGCCGCGCTGGCGGAAGGCGAAACCACGATCACGAACCTGCTCGATTCCGACGACACGCGCGTGATGCTCGACGCGCTGCAGAAGCTCGGCGTGCGGCTTCAGCGAGACGGCGACACCTGCGTCGTGCAGGGCACGCGCGGCGCGTTCACGGCGAAGACAGCGGATCTGTTCCTCGGCAATGCGGGCACAGCCGTGCGGCCCCTCACGGCTGCGCTGGCCGTCAACGGCGGCAACTACCGTATTCACGGCGTGGCACGCATGCACGAGCGGCCGATCGGCGACCTCGTGGACGGGCTGCGCCAGATCGGCGCAAAGATCGACTACGAGGCGAACGAGGGCTACCCGCCGTTGCGCATCCGCGCGGCGCCGCTCTCGGTGGACGCGCCGATCCGCGTGCGCGGCGACGTGTCCAGCCAGTTCCTCACGGCGCTCCTGATGAGCCTGCCGCTCGTGCGCGCGAAAGAGGGCTTCACGACCGTCGAAGTGGACGGCGAGCTGATTTCGAAGCCCTACATCGACATCACGATCCGCCTGATGGCGCGCTTCGGCGTGACGGTTGCGCGCGAGGGCTGGCAGCGCTTCACCATTCCCGCGGGCGTGCGGTACCAGTCGCCGGGCCGCATCATGGTGGAGGGCGATGCGTCGTCGGCGTCGTATTTCATCGCGGCGGGTGCCATTGGCGGCGGACCGTTGCGCGTGGAAGGCGTGGGCCGCGCGAGCATCCAGGGCGATGTGGGCTTCGCGGACGCCATCGAGAAGATGGGCGCCGACATCATCATGGGCGACGACTGGATCGAAGTGCGCGGCAGCGGGCGCGTGGGCGGCGGGCTCGAAGCCATCGACATGGACTTCAACCTGATCCCGGACGCGGCCATGACGATCGCCGTGACCGCGCTTTTCGCGCGCGGCACGACGACGCTGCGCAACATCGCGAGCTGGCGCGTGAAGGAAACCGACCGTATCGCCGCGATGGCCACCGAACTGCGCAAAGTGGGCGCGCAGGTCGAGGAAGGCGCGGATTACCTCGTGGTGACGCCGCCCGAGAAGCTCGTGCCGAATGCCGCCATCGATACCTACGACGACCATCGCATGGCCATGTGCTTTTCGCTGGTGAGCCTGGGCGGCGTGCCGGTGCGCATCAACGACCCGAAATGCGTCGGCAAGACGTTCCCTGACTACTTCGAGCGCTTCCTCGCGCTCGCGAAAGCCTGACCTGATGAAACCGACCCGTCCCTTTTACCAGACGCCCGTCATTACCATCGACGGCCCGACCGCCTCGGGCAAGGGCACCGTCGCCGCGCTCGTGGCGGCGCACCTCGGCTTTCACCTGCTCGACAGCGGCGCCCTGTACCGGCTCGCCGCGCTCGCCAGCGTGCGCTACGGCATCGCGCCGGAGGACGCCGACGGTCTTGCAAAGCTCGTCGACGACCTGCACATCACGTTTCGCGAAGGTCTTGCCCAGCTGGACGGCGTGGACGTATCGACGGAAATCCGGGCCGAAGAGATCGGCAAGCGCGCCTCGGCCATTGCCGTTCATCCCGCGGTGCGCGCGGCGCTCGTGGCGCGCCAGCGTGCCTTCCGCAAGCCGCCCGGCCTCGTCGCGGACGGCCGCGACATGGGTACCGTCATCTTCCCGGACGCCGCGCTGAAGGTCTTTCTGACGGCAAGCGTGGAGGCCCGCGCGGCGCGCCGGCATAAGCAATTGATCCAAAAAGGTTTTTCTGCTAATATGGATGACTTGCTCCGGGATTTGCGTGAACGCGACGAGCGCGACAGTACGCGTGCGGCCGCGCCGCTCAAGCCTGCGGCAGATGCAAGGCTGCTCGATACCTCGGCGCTCTCCATCGACCAGGCGGTTGGTGAAGTGGTGCAGTGGTACCGCGCAGTGCCGGGCGCCCAGCATGACGGTGCCCACGGCAGACAGTAGGCAGCAAGAATTAGCAGTAAGCAGCGAGCAGTAGGTGCTCTGCCGTGAAACGCGGAGCGTGTGTTAAACCCTTTAACCCCGTATGGCTTTCGCATCGGGCCGCGAACGTTTCCGTTGCGGCGCAGCAGTCGGCAGGCGTGCCACCTGGCGCGTCCAGCAAGTCGAGCGGCGAAAACCATGCAACTTCCGATTTTTATGTCCGACCTGCAAACCTCTACCCCGAATACCGAATCTTTCGCGGCTCTGTTCGAAGAGTCGCTGACCCGCCAGGACATGCGCGCCGGCGAAGTCATCTCTGCCGAAGTCGTGCGTGTCGATCACAACTTCGTGGTCGTCAATGCCGGCCTCAAGTCCGAGGCCTACATTCCCATCGAGGAATTCCTGAACGACCAGGGCGAGGTTGAGGTTCAGGCGGGCGATTTCGTTTCCGTCGCGATCGACGCGCTGGAAAACGGCTATGGCGACACCATCCTGTCGCGCGACAAGGCGAAGCGTCTGGCTTCGTGGCTGTCGCTGGAAAAGGCCCTCGACAACAACGAACTCGTGACCGGCACGATCACGGGCAAGGTGAAGGGCGGCATGACCGTGATGGTCAACGGCATCCGCGCGTTCCTGCCGGGTTCGCTCGTCGACACGCGTCCGGTCAAGGACACCACCCCGTACGAAGGCAAGACGCTCGAATTCCGCGTCATCAAGCTCGACCGCAAGCGTAACAACGTCGTGCTGTCGCGCCGTGCCGTGATCGAAGCTACCCAGGGCGAAGAGCGCGCGAAGCTGCTCGAGACGCTCAAGGAAGGCGCGATCGTCAACGGCGTGGTCAAGAACATCACCGACTACGGCGCGTTCGTGGACCTGGGCGGTATCGACGGCCTGCTGCACATCACCGACATCGCGTGGCGTCGCGTGCGTCACCCGAGCGAAGTGCTGTCGGTTGGCCAGGAAGTCACCGCGAAGATCCTCAAGTTCGACCAGGAAAAGAACCGCGTTTCGCTCGGCATCAAGCAGCTCGGCGACGATCCGTGGGAAGGCATCTCGCGCCGCTACCCGTCGGGCACGCGCCTGTTCGGCAAGGTCACCAACATCACCGACTACGGCGCGTTCGTCGAAGTGGAATCGGGCATCGAAGGCCTCGTCCACGTGTCGGAAATGGACTGGACCAACAAGAACGTTGCACCGTCGAAGGTCGTGCAGCTGGGCGACGAAGTCGAAGTCATGGTCCTCGAGATCGACGAAGACCGCCGCCGTATCAGCCTCGGCATGAAGCAGTGCAAGCCGAACCCGTGGGACGACTTCAGCCGCAACTTCAAGAAGGGCGACAAGATCAGCGGCGCCATCAAGTCGATCACCGACTTCGGCGTGTTCATCGGTCTGCCTGGCGGCATCGACGGCCTGGTTCACCTCTCCGACCTGTCGTGGAGCGAGACCGGCGAAGAAGCCGTGCGCAAGTACAAGAAGGGGGACGAAGTGGAAGCGGTCGTGCTCGGCATCGACGTCGAGAAGGAACGCATTTCGCTCGGCATCAAGCAGCTCGAAGGCGACCCGTTCAGCAACTTCGTGGCCATGAACGACAAGGGCTCGATCGTCGACGGTACGGTCAAGGCCGTGGACGCGAAGGGCGCTGTGGTGCAGCTCACGGCTGACGTCGAAGGCTACCTGCGCGCGTCGGAAATCGCTCAGGACCGCGTCGAAGACGCACGCAACGTGCTGAAGGAAGGCGACAAGGTCAACGCGATGATCATCAACATCGATCGCAAGTCGCGCGGCATCAACCTGTCGATCAAGGCGAAGGATTCGGCCGAGCAGCAGGAAGCCCTGCGCACCATCTCGTCCGACACGAACGCGGCGGCAAGCGGCACGACGAACCTCGGCGCGCTGTTGAAGGCCAAGCTCGACGGCCAGAACCAGTAAGCCTCGAGGAGGCTCGCTGAAGTATGACCAAATCTGAATTGGTCGCGCAGCTGGCTACGCGATTTCCGCAACTTGTCCTCAAGGATGCGGATTTCGCGGTCAAGACGATGCTCGACGCGATGTCCGAAGCGCTTGCGAAAGGACATCGCATCGAAATTCGCGGCTTTGGCAGCTTCGGGCTGAACCGCCGTCCGTCACGCGTCGGGCGCAATCCGAAGTCGGGCGAGAAGGTGCTGGTACCGGAGAAGCACGTACCGCACTTCAAGCCGGGCAAGGAACTGCGCGAGCGTGTGGACCGGCGTTCGGGCGAACCGCTCAAGGCCGAGGAGCCGGACGACGATCAGTAAGCGCCGTCTTCCGATGGTCCTGCATGCAGCCGGCGGCTAACGTCAGACGGCATTGATTAAAAAAGCGCCTCCGGGCGCTTTTTTTCTGCCTGCTTTCCGCGGCTTACCGCCTACGTCTGTTGGGCCAGGGCTTCATTTACAATACGGGTCACTTCGGCGCGGACCTTCCGTGGTGCGGCATCCCACGGCCGGCGCCGCCCTGCAACTGCCAAGAGACCTCTTCATGAAATTTATCGCCTGGCTGATTCGTGTACTGGTGTTCGTCTTGCTGCTCGTGCTTGCGCTTGCGAACACGCAGAGCGCTACGCTGAATTTCCTTGCCGGCTATGCGTGGCAGGCGCCGCTGATCCTGATCGGCCTCGTCTTCTTCGTGGTTGGCCTGCTGGCGGGCCTCGTTTCGCTGCTGCCGCAGGTGTTTCGACTGAGGCTTGAGAACGGCCGCCTGAAGCGCGATCTTCGCGCCGCGCGCGAGACGCCGGCGCCGGTGGCCGAGCCGCCCATGCCGCCGCTCATCTGACCCAAACTCCCGTCGCCGCGCGCCGTTCGCGCGCGGCTTTGTTCCTGCCTTTACCATCGTTCGCATGGATCTGGATTTCTGGTGGCTCCTCGTCATACCGGTCGCGTTCGCGCTCGGCTGGATGGCGGCGCGCTACGACCTCAAGGCGTTGCTTTCCGAAAGCGCCAATCTTCCGCGCTCGTATTTCCGCGGCCTCAACTTCCTGCTCAATGAGCAGCCCGACAAGGCGATCGATGCCTTCATCGAGGTTGCTAAGCTCGATCCCGAAACCGTGGAGCTGCACTTCGCCCTCGGCAACCTGTTTCGTCGTCGCGGCGAAACGGACCGGGCGATCCGCGTGCATCAGAACCTGCTCTCTCGCGCCGACCTGCCCGCGAGCGAGCGCGATCACGCGCTCTATGAGCTGGGTCAGGACTTCCTGAAGGCAGGCCTGCTCGACCGCGCCGAAGAGACGTTCCGGGCGCTCGAAGCCGGCGATTACGCGCTGGGCGCACAGCGCGCGCTGCTTACCATCTACGAGATCGAAAAAGACTGGAACCGCTCCATCGATACGGCCCGCAAGCTGGAGACGATGGGCGCGACTTCGCTCGATCTCGAAATCGCGCAGTTCCATTGCGAACTTGCGCAGGAAGCGCTGCAGCAGAAGAAGCCCGACGAGGCACGCCGTCAGCTCGATCTCGCGCTGAAGGCGAATGCCCAGAACGTGCGCGCCACGATCCTGACGGGCGACGTCGACGCGGCGGCCGGCCATCACGAGGCCGCGCTCGCGCAATGGCGCCGCGTCGAGGAGCAGAACGCGTCGTATCTGCCGCTCGTCGCCGAAAAGGTGATGAAGACGTACGAGGCGCTCGGCCGCGCCGAAGAGGGCGTGCAGTTGCTCACGTCGTGGGTGGACCGTTATCCGACGAACGATATTCTCGACGTGGCGTACCGCTATGTCGAGAACCTGCGCGGTCTCGACGCCGCGCACGCGCTCGCACGCGCGCAGATGCAGAAGTCGCCGAACCTCGCGGGCATGATGCGCTTGCTGGAAGCCCAGCAAGCCACCGCCGAGGAACCGCGTAAGAGCGAACTCGAACTCATGCGCACGCTGATCCGGCAGCGCACCAAAAATCTGCCACGGTATACGTGCCAGAATTGCGGTTTCCGGGCGCGTCTCTTCTACTGGCAATGTCCCGGCTGCAGCGGCTGGGAAACCTACGCGCCGCGCCGCGTCGAGCCGATTACCGCTTCGAGCTGAGGCGCCGCAGCAGCCCCGTTCGCGCGGGCGCTTGCTGCACGAAGATTGCCCGGGCCTTCCCGGAACCCGTCAACGAACTTCATGACCGGAATCTAGACCCGGAACACGTATGAAAATCACCATCATCGGCACCGGCTATGTCGGCCTCGTCACGGGGGCCTGCCTCGCTGAAATCGGCAACGACGTCTTCTGTCTCGACGTCGATCCGCGCAAGATCGGCATCCTGAACAACGGGGGCGTGCCCATTCACGAACCCGGCTTGCAGGAGATCATCGCGCGCAATCGTGCGGCAGGGCGTATCACGTTTTCCACCGACATCGAAGCGAGCGTCGCGCATGGCGACGTGCAGTTCATCGCCGTGGGCACGCCGCCCGACGAAGACGGTTCCGCCGACCTCCAGTACGTGCTCGAAGCGGCGCGCAACATCGGCCGCTACATGGACGGCTTCAAGGTGATCGTGGACAAGTCCACGGTGCCGGTGGGCACGGCCCGGCGCGTGAGCGACGCGGTGCGCGCCGAGCTCGCGCAGCGTGGCCTTGCGGGCAGCGCGCAGCATCGTTTCTCGGTGGTGTCCAATCCCGAGTTCCTCAAGGAAGGCGCGGCCGTGGACGACTTCATGCGACCCGACCGCATCCTCATTGGTAGCGACGAAGACGAGGACGGTCTGGTTGCGCGCGAGAAGATGAAGCGGCTCTACGCGCCGTTCAACCGCAACCACGAGCGCACGCTGTACATGGACGTGCGCTCGGCGGAATTCACGAAGTACGCCGCGAACGCGATGCTCGCCACGCGCATCTCGTTCATGAACGAACTCGCGAATCTGGCCGACCGCGTCGGCGCCGATATCGAAGCAGTGCGTCGCGGCATTGGTTCGGACCCGCGCATCGGTTACCACTTTCTCTATGCGGGCTGCGGCTACGGTGGCTCGTGCTTCCCGAAAGACGTCCAGGCGTTGATCCGCACCGCGGCAGAGATCGGCGAGCATCTGCGCATTCTCGAAGCGGTCGAGGACGTCAATCATGCGCAGAAGGAAGTCCTCGTGCGCAAGATCACGAAGACGCTCGGCGAAGACCTGCGCGGCCGTACGTTCGCCGTGTGGGGGCTAGCGTTCAAGCCGAACACGGACGACATGCGCGAGGCACCGAGCCGCCGCGTGATCGCCGATCTGCTCGCACGCGGCGCACAGGTTCGCGCCTACGATCCCGTCGCGACCGAGGAAGCGCGCCGCGTCTTCGCCATGGACCTGGAGAATGCACCGGACCATCTCGCGCGCCTGCATTTCACAGGCACCCAGGACGAAACGCTCGCGGGTGCCGACGCGCTCGTGATCGTGACCGAATGGAAGGAATTCAAGGCACCGGACTTCGCGCATCTGAAGGCCGTGCTCAAGACGCCGCGTATCTTCGACGGTCGCAACCTCTACGAACCGGACGCGATGAGCGAACTCGGCATCGACTATTACTCGATTGGACGGCCTCATGTCGCAATCCAGAATGGCTCCGGCGTCGCAGTCTGACGGCGCGCGCGCCATGGCGCCGGGCAGCAGGCTGGCTCCCCAGGTCGGCATCGTGCCGCGCGAGCGGCTTGCCGGCGCGCGCGTGCTCGTGGTGGGCGATGTGATGCTGGACCGCTACTGGTTCGGCGACGTCAATCGCATCTCGCCCGAAGCGCCCGTGCCCGTGGTGCACGTGCAGCGCCAGGAGGACCGGCTCGGCGGCGCGGCGAACGTCGCGCGTAACATCGCCGCGCTCGGCGCCCAGGCGGGGCTGCTCTGCGTGGTGGGCCACGACGAGCCGGGCGAGCGCATTGTCGAACTGCTCGACGCGAGCGGCGTCACGGCGTATCTCGAACGCGATCCGGCGCTGCCGACCACCATCAAGCTGCGCGTGCTCTCGCGTCAGCAGCAATTGCTGCGCGTCGACTTCGAGAACACCCCGGCGCACGAAGTGCTGCTTGCTGGGCTCGCCCGTTTCGACGCGCTGCTGCCCTCGCACGACGTGATCCTGATGTCCGATTACGCGAAGGGCGGGCTTACGCACGTCACGCGCATGATCTCGAAGGCACGCGAGGCGGGCAAGGCCGTGCTCGTGGACCCGAAAGGCGACGACTGGGAGCGTTATCGCGGCGCGAGCATCATTACCCCGAACCGCGCCGAATTGCGCGAGGTGGTGGGCAAGTGGAAGTCGGAGGAAGACTTGCTGGCTCGCGTCACGAAACTGCGTACTGATCTGGACCTGGGCGCGCTGCTGCTCACGCGCTCGGAAGAAGGCATGACGCTCTTCTCGGACGACGGCATCCTGCACGCGCCGGCGGTAGCACGCGAAGTGTATGATGTTTCGGGCGCTGGCGACACGGTGATCGCCACGCTCGCCGTCATGCTGGGCGCGGGCCTGTCACTCTTCGAGGCCGTGTCGCTGGCCAACCGCGCGGCGGGCATCGTCGTCGGCAAACTGGGTACGGCAACGGTCGACTACGACGAACTCTTCAACTGACACCACGATCATGACTCTCATCGTGACCGGCGCGGCCGGCTTCATCGGCAGCAACATCGTCAAGGCGCTCAACGAGCGCGGCGAACAACGCATCATCGCCGTCGACAACCTCACGCGCGCGGACAAATTCCGCAACCTCGTGGACTGCGAGATCGACGACTATCTGGACAAGACCGAATTCGTCGAGCGCTTCGCGCGCGGCGACTTCGGCAAGGTACGCGCGATCTTTCATGAAGGCGCCTGCTCGGACACCATGGAAACCGACGGCCGCTACATGATGGACAACAACTTCCGCTACAGCCGCGCGGTGCTCGACGCGTGCCTCGCGCAGGGCACGCAGTTCCTGTATGCGTCGTCGGCGGCGATTTACGGCGGGTCGAGCCGCTTCATTGAAGAGCGCGAGGTGGAAGCGCCGCTCAACGTTTACGGCTATTCTAAGTTCCTGTTCGATCAGGTGATTCGCCGGGTGCTGCCGCAGGCGCGCAGCCAGATCGCGGGTTTTCGCTACTTCAACGTGTACGGGCCGCGTGAGACGCACAAGGCGCGCATGGCGTCGGTGGCGTTCCACAACTTCAACCAGTTCCGCGCCGAAGGCAAGGTGAAGCTGTTCGGCGAGTACAACGGCTACGGGGCGGGCGAGCAGACGCGTGACTTCGTCTCGGTCGAAGACGTGGTGAAGGTCAACCTGTTCTTCTTCGATCATCCCGAGAAGTCGGGCATTTTCAATCTCGGCACGGGCCGCGCGCAGCCGTTCAACGATATCGCGACGACCGTGGTCAACACGCTGCGTGCGCTCGCGGGCGAGACCCCGCTTTCGCTCGCCGAACAGGTGCAGCGCGGGTTGATCGAGTACGTGCCGTTCCCCGACGCGCTGCGTGGCAAGTATCAGTGCTTCACGCAGGCCGACCCCACGAAGCTGCGCGCAGCGGGTTACGACGCGCCGTTCCTTTCCGTCCAGGAAGGCGTGGACCGTTACGTGCGTTGGCTATCCGGCCAGGTGTGATTCCGGCTTCGGTCTCCCTACACTGAGCTCTCCTGCTGGCGATGGGCGCCAGTCAGGAGTCCAGAGGGAGATCCAGCATGTTCAAAAAAATTCTCGCTGCCGCGGCGCTCGTTGCCGCGTTCGGTCAGGCGTTTGCTGCCGTCGACGTCAACACGGCCAACGAAGATGCACTGCGTGGCATCAAGGGCATTGGCCCGGCGAGAGCCAAGGCCATTCTCGACGAGCGCGGCGCACACGGCCCGTTCAAGGACCCCGCCGATCTCGGCAAGCGCGTGAAGGGCATGGGCGGCCATACGGTCGAGCGGCTGCAGGCCGAAGGTCTGAGCGTCGGGCCCTCCACGCCGGCTACCGGCTCGCAAACCGCGGCGGTCGCACAGGCGCACGCCACACCGGCCGCAGGCTCGCAAAAGCCGGCGCCCGCCACGACGGCGAAGAAATAGGCGCGATTCGCGGCATCGCGCTTCAGGTCACGTCCCCTGCGTGCACGTCGCCACCCTCGTGTACGCGCCCAGAGCGGGTTTCGGGTCCACGACGAAACACGCTCCTTCAGCCGTCCTTCAGATGACTGGCTCCCGCGGCCTTGGCCGCGGGCTTTTTGGCGTTCGGCGTCCCGTGCGACACGCGTCATTCAGTTCGATGCACTTCCCTTCACCTCCCTTCGCGCAGCAGGGTCGGGCGGCACCCGCGGGCGGCGTGGTTTAGAATCGACGCATTCATCCCCTGTTTGCGCAACGCTTCATCCTGCGCCCGACTGCGATCCGCGTATGGCCTACAAGACAATCGAAGACACGATCGGCAATACCCCGCTCGTGCAACTCGTCCGGCTTTCGGACGATGAAATCCGCAGCCGCAACAATGTCGTGCTCGGCAAGCTCGAGGGCAACAACCCCGCAGGCTCCGTGAAAGACCGCCCGGCGCTCTCGATGATCCGCAAGGCCGAAGAACGCGGCCGCATCAAGCCGGGCGACACGCTCATCGAAGCCACGAGCGGTAACACCGGCATTGCGCTCGCGATGGCCGCCGCCATTCGCGGCTACAAGATGGTGCTCATCATGCCGGAAGACCTTTCGGTAGAGCGTCGCCAGAGCATGGCGGCCTACGGCGCACAGATCGTGCTCACGCCCGTGAAGGGCGGCATGGAGTACGCGCGCGATCTCGCCGAGCAGATGCAGCGCGACGGCAAGGGCATCATCCTCGACCAGTTCGCCAATCCCGACAATCCGCTTGCGCACTACGAGACCACGGGGCCCGAAATCTGGCGTGAGACCGAAGGTCGCATTACCCACTTCGTATCATCGATGGGCACGACGGGCACCATCATGGGCGTGTCGAAGTATCTGAAAGAGCAGAACCAGGCTGTCGAGATCGTCGGTGCCCAGCCCGAAGAGGGCTCGCGCATTCCGGGCATTCGCAAGTGGCCCGAAGCCTATCTGCCGAAGATCTTCGATCGCAGCCGCGTGGATCGTGTCGAGAACGTGAGTCAGGCGGCGGCGGAAGCCATGGCGCGGCGTCTCGCTTCGGTCGAAGGGATCTTCGCGGGCATCTCGTCGGGCGGTGCGTGCGAGGTCGCGTTGCGCATTGCGCGCCAGGTCGAGAACGCCACGATCGTGTTCGTGGTGTGCGACCGTGGCGACCGGTATCTCTCGACGGGCGTGTTCCCCGCCTAAAGCGCGCAACGTTTCAAAAAAACGCGGAGCATGTCACCGCGTCCGCTGAATGACAAAACGCCGGCAATGTCCGGCGTTTTGTTTGTTTAAGCGACGACTCAGGAATCAGGCGGCGACGATAGACCGCCTCAGTCTGCGGAAGGTGCAGCGGGCGTCGTGGGCGCCACAGGCGTTGACGGCGCGGGTACCGTTCCACCCGGGGCGGAGTTGCCTGGCGTAGCACCGTTCTGCGCAGGAACGCCGGCCGCGGGAACGCCGCCCGACACCGAAGCTCCCTGCGGCGCGAACGCGGGTGCCGCGGCGCCGGAAGCAGCGGCGCCCGAGCCCGCGCCAGGCATGCCGCCGTTGCTCGCCATCATTTGCGCCTTCACTTTCTGTCCGAGTTGATACACCGCAAGCGCGTAGAAGAAGCTGCGGTTATAGCGCGTGAGCACGTAGAAATTTCTGAGTCCCAGCACGTACTCGGTGGCGCGCCCCGGCGTTGGCAGGTCCACGATGGTGACCGGCGTGCCCGCTTCCGAGGCGATGTCGATGTCGGGCTGGTTCAGCACCAGTCCGGCGCGCAGCAGTTGCTCGAGCGGCCAGTGCGGCTCAGGCTGTCCATCGGCGGCGGCCTGCGCGACACCCTGGCTACCCGGGTCGCCTGCAATCTTCCACACCACGGGGCGTCCCGTTTCCCAGCCGTTCTGCTTGAGATAGTTCGCGACACTGCCGATCGCATCCGCCTGGCTCGTGCGCAGGTCGATCTGTTTGTTGCCGTCGTAACTCACCGCGTATTTCACGATGCTGCTGGGCAGGAACTGCGGAATGCCGATTGCGCCCGTGTATGAGCCCAGCACGCTGGTTGGATCGACCTGTGAGTCGCGCGTCCACACCAGGTAGTCTTCGAGGTTCTTGCGGAACGTCGCCATGCGATCGGCGCGGTTCGGGGTATCCGGGTAGTCGAAGGTCAGCGTGGTGAGCGCATCGAGCACGCGGAAGTTGCCCATGAAACGTCCGTAGATCGTCTCGACACCAATGATGCCGACGATCACCTCGGGCGGCACGCCGAACTCGTCGTAGGCGCGTTGCAGCGTCGCCTGGTTCTCGCGCCAGAAGCGCACACCCGCATTCACGCGTATCGCATCGAGAAAGCGCGCCTGATAAGCGCGCCAGTTCTTCGCCGCGGGCGTGGGCGACGGCAGCACGAGCTTCACCGCGGTTGCCGAGTAGCTCGCGTGCGCAAAGAGCGCATGCAGGGCAGCAGGATCGAAGTCGTAGCGGGCAACCATGTCGTCGACGAATGTGTCGACGTTGGGATTGTTCGCGTAACGCTGCGGGATGATCTCTTCTTCGAAGGTCTGCCCCTGCGGTACGGGAGCCTGCGGCTGGGCCTGGGCGAGACGCATGGCGGGCGTGGAACTGCCGGTCTGAGCGAATGCCGTAGAGGGCGCCGCGAGCGTCTGTAGCGCAATGCATGTCGCAGCGGTGAGCGTCGAGGCGGACAGGCGGCGGAATACGGGCGAGGCAGACTTGAAGATCATGGGCAGCAAGGCGGGAGAACAGACGGAGCAAAACGGTTCGGCGCAGTATAACCGACGACTCTGGCGCAACTAACCTCGCCGAACGACAGGGCGCGGGCCCTTGCGGCATGGGGTCGAGTCGCGGCGTCGTGTGGTAACGTGACGGTTATTACCCGCGGCGCGTTGCCGCGCGCATATGAAGGAGACCTGCCGCGCACGAGCCGACGGCGCGCGCCGCAGAACGAACGAATCATGGCAACAGCCTTCTACTCCCACGCCGATTGTCTGCTGCACGAGATGGGACAATGGCACCCCGAGTGTCCCGCGCGGCTGCAGGCGATCGAAGACCAGCTGATCGCAAGCCGCATCGACGCGCTGATCGAACGCGAGCCCGCGCCGCTCGCCGACGAAGCCGCGCTACTGCGTGTCCATACGAAGGCGCATGTCGATCACATTCGGGACACCTCGCCGATCGAGGGCTACACGCCCATCGATCCCGACACGTCGATGAATCCGCACACCTGGCAGGCAGCGCTGCGCGCAGCGGGCGCGGCCATTGCCGCCACGGACGCCGTGATCGCGGGCCAGTACGACAACGCGTTTTGCAGCGTGCGTCCGCCGGGACATCACGCGGAGCCGGCACGCGCCATGGGCTTCTGCTTCTTCAACAACGTGGCGATTGCGGCGCGACATGCGCTCGACGTTCACGGCCTTGCGCGCGTGGCGATCATCGACTTCGACGTGCATCACGGCAACGGCACCGAGGCCGCGTTCGCCGCGGACCCGCGCGTGCTGATGTGCAGCTTCTTCCAGCATCCGTTCTATCCGTTCACGGGCGCGGACAACCAGGCGCCGAACATGGTCAACGTGCCGATGCCGGCGCGCTCGAAGGGCATGGCGGTGCGCGAGGCGGTGGACGTGCTGTGGCTGCCGCGGCTCCACGACTTCAAGCCCGAGATGATCTTCATCTCCGCCGGCTTCGATGCCCATCGCGAGGACGACCTCGGCAACATGGGCCTCGTTGAAGACGACTACACGTGGATCACCGACCGCGTGCGCGACATCGCAAACCGCTATGCGCGCGGGCGCATCGTGAGCTGTCTCGAAGGCGGATACAACCTGTCTGCGCTCGGCCGCAGCGCCGTCGCGCACATTCGCGCGCTGGCGGAGGTTTGAGGAGGCGAGCATGAGCACGCAAACCGTTTCGTCGAAGGCGAGCGAAGCCAGCCCGCTGGTCGAGCTAACCCGGGACGCCTACGGAGTGCATGGCGTGACGGCCGTTACGCTCAATCGGCCGGATGCGTTCAACGCACTATCCGAAGCGCTGCTCGACGAATTGCAGACTGCGCTCACGTCGATTGCAGCGAGCGACGCCCGTGTCGTCGTGATTGCCGGCGCGGGACGCGCTTTCTGCGCGGGACACGACCTGAAGGAAATGCGCGCGGCACCTTCGCTCGAGTACTACCAGGCGCTGTTCGCGCGCTGCACGAAGGTGATGCTGGCAATCCAGCGCATGCCCCAGCCGGTGATCGCGCGCGTGCATGGCATCGCGACCGCCGCCGGCTGTCAGCTGGTGGCGATGTGCGACCTCGCGGTGGCATCGGACGAAGCGCGTTTCGCGGTCTCCGGCGTGAACCTCGGGCTCTTCTGTTCGACGCCTTCCGTGCCGCTCACGCGCAACGTGTCACGCAAGATGGCCTTCGAGATGCTGATGACCGGCGAGTTCATCGATGCGCACGAAGCCCGGCGCCGCGGGCTCGTGAACCGCGTGGCGCCCGCGGCCGAACTGGACGCCACGTTGGCAGCGCTCGCCGCGAGCATCTGCGCCAAGCCGCGTGCCGCGGTCGAGGCGGGCAAGGCGTTGTTCTACCGGCAGCTCGAAATGGGTGTCGAGGCGGCTTATCAGCTTGCGGGACAAACGATGGCCTGCAACATGATGGAGGACGCCACGCTGGAAGGTGTGCAGGCCTTCATCGAAAAGCGGGCGCCGCGGTGGTGAAGTGAAACGGGGCGAAACACGAGGCGAAGTGCCTCAACTCCGCGCCGCTATCCAGTCGATCAGCGCTCCGATCACGCGATCGCGGTCCAGGTCGTTCATCGTCTCGTGGTAGCTGCCTTCGTAGAGCGTGAGCGTCTTGTCGGGCGAGCCGACGTGGCTGCCGAAATCGCGGCTGCCTTCGGGCTCGGTCAGCTTGTCCCGCGTACCGTGATAGACGAGAACGGGCAAGCGCAGACCCACGCGGCCCCGCTCGATGCGTTCCATGGCAGCCAGAATCTCCGCGCCCGTGCGAGCGGGAATTGCCCCGTGATGGACGAGCGGATCGCAGCGATTCGCTTCCACCACGGCGGGATCGCGCGACAGTAGCGCTGCGTCGATTTTCATGGCGGGAAACCGGGGCCACACGCGGCTCATGACGCGGCTGGCCGCGATCATCCAGCGGGGCACGTCGCGTCCAGGCGCGAGCGCCGGGCTCGACAGGATCAGGCCCGCGACGTCACGCCGGCTCGCCGGCAGCCGTTCCACGGCATAGAGCGCAGCCACTGCGCCGCCCATGCTGTGGCCCATCAGGAAGAGCGGGCCGCCGTGCTGTGAAGCGGCGTCGATCAGCGCTTCGGCGTCGAGCAGGTAGTCGTCGAAGCGCGACACCCATGCGCGGGGGCCGGGCGCCTGTCCGTGTCCGCGCAGATCGATAGCGACCAGTTCGATCCCGACGGCATTGAGCCGTGCCGCGAGCGCCGCATATCGCCCGGCGTGTTCGGCGAGACCGTGGACAAGCGCGACAGTGGCCCGCCGTGTTCCGACGGCGGGCCAGCGGTAGAGCGGCAGGTCAGTGCCGTCCGCGGCCGTTACGGTGTCCGTGTGCGGCGGCGAGGTGTCCGAGCCCTCGCCGTTCCCGCCTGCGAGCGTCTGCGTTGCGGCCGCACTTCGCTGGGTTGCGGCATCGAGAGGCTTTGTCGTCTCCATGACTGATTGCCCGCCGTTTCATATTGATAATGCGACGGATCATAGCCGCGCCCGCGTATCTCAAGCGAGCGCGGTCGGTGGCGTGCCGCTCTAATTCCCTCGCGTTATGAAAGGATCGAAATTGATTATTAAAGAGAATTTCGCGGCCAGGTTAAAATCGCGGCCCACACACCAATAAAACAGCGGCGGCCATTGCCGGCGTGCATCGGCCCAAGGCCTGCCCGGCAGTACCGCCGTTTCGTTTTTTCATGATCGAACTACGCAATGTGTCGCAGCGCTTCGCGGGGCCCCGAGGCTGGGTCGAAGCGCTCCACAACATCAACCTCACGATTCCCCCAGGCGAAGTGTTCGGCATCATCGGCCGCAGCGGCGCCGGCAAGAGCACGCTGGTACGCACCATCAATCTGCTGACGCGGCCTACCGAAGGCGAGATCGTCGTGAACGGACGGGCGCTCACGTCGTTGCCGGCTGCTGAGTTGCGTGCTGCGCGTCGCGAGATCGGCATGATTTTCCAGCACTTCAACCTGCTGTCGTCGCGCACCGTCTACGAAAACGTTGCGCTGCCGCTCGAGCTTGCGGGCATGAAGCGCGCAGAGATTGAAGAAGCGGTGTTGCCGCTGCTCGAACTGGTTGGCCTGACCGCGCAGAAAGACCGCTACCCGGCGCAGATCAGCGGCGGGCAGAAGCAGCGCGTCGGCATTGCGCGCGCCCTTGCCAGCAAACCGAAGGTGCTGCTTTCCGACGAAGCTACGTCGGCACTCGACCCCGAAACCACGCGCGCCATTCTCGATCTGCTGCGCAAGATCAATCGCGAACTCGGGCTCACCGTCGTGTTGATCACGCATCAGATGGAGGTCATCAAGCAGGTGTGCGATCGCGTCGCCGTGCTCGATGCGGGCAAGGTGGTGGAAGAAGGTCGCGTGATCGACGTGTTCCTGCAGCCGCATCACGAAGTCACGCGCGCGCTGCTGGGCGACGTGATTGCCCAGGAGTTGCCGCCCGCGCTCAAGGCGCGCGTGGCCGAGCGTCTGAAGACGGGCAACGGACATCTGCTGCGCCTCGCCTTCACGGGCTCGGGCGTGGACCAGCCGGTGCTCTCGGAAACCATTCGCCGCTACGAACTGGACTTCAACATTCTGCACGGCCAGATCGACGAGATTCAGGGCCAGGCGTTCGGGTCGCTCGCGGTGCTTGCGAGCGGCGAGGCGGTGAAGGTCGCGCAGGCCATCGCGTGGCTGCGCGAGCAGGGTGTCGTCGTGGAGGAGCTCTCGTATGTTGAGTGAAATGCTCGATATGTTCGTGCAGTCGTTCTGGGAGACGCTCGTGATGGTCGGCATCTCGGGCTTGATCGGCGCCCTCGTGGGGCTGCCGCTCGGCGTGCTGCTCCATCTCACCGACCGTCAAGGCGTGCTGCAGAACCTCGCCGTGAACCGCGCGATGGGTATGCTCGTGAACGCTGTGCGTTCGACGCCGTTCATCATCCTGCTCGTCGCAGTGATTCCGTTCACGCGCCTCGTGGTGGGTTCATCGATCGGCACGGCCGCGGCCGTCGTGCCGCTCACGATTGCCGCTGCACCGTTCATTGCGCGACTCGTCGAGACGGCGCTGCGCGAAGTGGATCGCGGCCTGATCGAAGCCGCTCAGGCGATGGGCGCCACGACGCGCCAGATCGTCTTCAAGGTGCTGCTGCCCGAAGCGCTGCCAGGCATCGTGGCCGGGCTCACCATTACGTTCGTCTCGCTCGTCGGCTATTCGGCGATGGCGGGTGCGATCGGCGGTGGCGGACTGGGCGATCTGGGCATCCGCTATGGCTATCAGCGCTTCGAGCCCGAAGTGATGGTCGCAGTGGTCGTGATTCTGATCGTCTTTGTTCAGCTCGTGCAGTCGTTCGGCGACTGGCTCGTGCGGCGCCTGGGTCATCGCTGAATCGATGCAAGGCCCGTGGCGTTCGCGACGCGGGCCATGCGTCAGTGCGTCAATAAACAACACACGAAACAACACACGAAACAACACACGTTTGGGGATTGAGTTATGCAACGTCGCTTCGTATTGAAACTGGCCGCCGTGCTCGGTGCGGCTACGCTGTTTGCCTCGGGCGCCGCGCGCGCCGATGAAACCATCAAGGTGGGCGTGACGGGCGGGCCGCACGCGCAATTGATGGACGTCGTGAAGACTGTGGCCGCGCGTAACGGGCTCAACATCAAGATCGTCGAGTTCTCGGACTACGTGCAGCCGAACGCGGCGCTGGCAGGCGGCGACCTCGACGCGAACAGCTATCAGCACGAGCCGTATCTGCAGGCGCAGGTGAAGGACCGCGGCTACAAGATCATCAAGATCGCGGATACGGTGACGTTCCCGATGGGCATCTACTCGAAGCGCGTGAAGTCGCTGGCGGCGCTGCCCGTGGGCGCGAAGATCGCCGTGCCGAACGACCCGACCAACGGCGGCCGCGCGCTCCTGCTGCTGCAAAAGCAGGGCCTCATCAAGCTGCGCGCCGACGCGGGACTGAAGGCCACGCCGATCGATATCGTCGACAACCCGAAGAAGCTGAAGATCGTGGAACTGGACGCCGCGCAGATTCCGCGCTCGCTGGGCGATGTGGACGCGGCCGCCATCAACACGAATTTCGCGATGGAAGCCGGGCTTAAGCCCAGGCAGGACGCCATTGCCATCGAAGATCCGAACGGCCCGTACGTAAACATCATCGCGATTCGTGAGGCTGACCGTAACAAGCCGTGGGTGGCGAAGCTCGTGGCGGCGTACCACTCGCCGGAAGTGAAGCAGTACATCGAAACGAAGTTCGGCGGCGCGGTGGTGGCGGGCTGGTAATAGGCTGCGCAAAAACGGCTCAAGCAATATGGACGGCCGGTCCCGCGAGGCCGGCAGCAAAATTAGAGGCGCCGGTCGGAGCCCGGGCTTGGCGCCTGGGTTTTTTCAAGGCTAAAATCGCACGACCGTTCGCTATTTCCGACGCCCAGCCCAAGGGCGGTATTGTTGATCGAAACGGCCTGCGGCGCCGCAGTGCGCAAGGGGCTATCGCTATAATGTCCCGCAGGTTGACGTATTCGTAACTTTGGAGCGTGTGCATGAAAATCCTGGTGCCAGTCAAGAGAGTGGTCGACTACAACGTGAAGGTCCGCGTGAAGACGGACGGCACGGGCGTCGACATTGCAAACGTGAAGATGTCGATGAACCCGTTCGACGAAATCGCCGTCGAGGAAGCTGTGCGCCTGAAGGAAGCGGGCGTGGCGACCGAGGTGATCGCGGTGTCGGCGGGCGTGGCGCAGGCGCAGGAAACGCTGCGCACGGCGCTGGCCATCGGCGCGGACCGGGCCATCCTGATCGAATCGAACGAAGACCTGCAGCCGCTCGCCGTGGCGAAGCTGCTCAAGGCGCTCGTGGACAAGGAACAGCCGCAGCTGGTCATCCTGGGCAAGCAGGCCATCGACGACGACTCCAACCAGACCGGCCAGATGCTTGCCGCACTCGCGAACCTGCCGCAGGCGACGTTCGCCTCGAAGGTGACGGTTGCAGACGGTAAGGCCACGGTGATGCGCGAAGTGGACGGCGGTGCCGAAACGCTCTCACTGAAGCTGCCCGCCGTGGTCACGACCGACCTGCGCCTGAACGAGCCGCGCTACGTGACGCTGCCCAACATCATGAAGGCGAAGAAGAAGCCGCTCGAAACCATCAAGCCCGAGGATCTCGGCGTGGATGTGACGCCGCGCCTGAAGACGCTGAAGGTTGCCGAGCCGCCGAAGCGCTCGGCCGGCGTGAAGGTGCCGGACGTGAAGACGCTGGTGGAGAAGCTGAAGACCGAAGCGAAGGTGCTGTAAGGGAGCGACGACAAATGACGATTCTGGTAATTGCGGAACACGACAACGCGACCGTGAAGGGCGCGACGCTGAACACGGTGGCGGCTGCGACGAAGATCGGTGGCGACGTGCACGTGCTGGTAGCCGGCCACAATGCGCAGGGCGCGGCCGAAGCCGCAGCGAAGATTGCGGGCGTATCGAAGGTGCTGCTCGCCGATGCGCCGCAGTTGGAAGCGGGCCTCGCGGAAAACGTCGAGGCGACGGTACTGAACATCGCGAAGGACTACTCGCACATCCTCGCGCCGGCTACGGCGGCGGGCAAGAACGTGACGCCGCGCATCGCGGCGAAGCTCGACGTGGCGCAGATCAGCGACATCACGGCCGTGGTCGGTGCCGACACGTTCGAGCGCCCGATCTACGCGGGCAACGCGATCGCAACGGTGCAGTCGGCGGACCCGATCAAGGTCATCACGGTGCGCACCACAGGCTTCGACGCCGTGGCGGCCGAAGGCGGCAGCGCGTCCATCGAGAAGATCGAGGCCGCGCCGGACGCCGGCATCTCGCAGTTCGTGAGCCGCGAAGTGACGAAGCTTGACCGTCCCGAGCTGACGAGCGCGAACATCATCGTCTCGGGTGGCCGGGGTCTCGGCAGCGGCGAGAACTACACGAAGGTGCTGGAGCCGCTCGCCGACAAGCTGGGTGCAGCGCTGGGCGCCTCGCGCGCGGCGGTGGACGCGGGCTATGTGCCCAACGACTACCAGGTGGGCCAGACGGGCAAGATCGTGGCGCCGCAGCTGTACGTGGCGGTGGGCATCTCGGGTGCGATCCAGCATCTGGCCGGCATGAAGGACTCGAAGGTGATTGTCGCGATCAACAAGGACCCCGAAGCACCGATCTTCAGCGTGGCCGACTACGGCCTCGTCGGCGATCTGTTTGCGCTCGTGCCCGAACTCGTCGGCGAACTCGGCTAAGCGCGGTACCCGCGCCTCGCAGAAGGCTATCGGCACACGAAGGGGGCGCGCACGGCGCCCCCTTTTTTATTGATATCAGGCAGTAGAGGAGACTGACTCAATGAGCTACACCGCCCCCGTCAAAGACATGCTGTTCGTGATGAACGAGCTTGCCGGCATCGATCAGGTCGCAAGCCTGCCCGGCTTCGAAGACGCTACGCCGGAGACGGCCCAGGCCGTACTGGAAGAGGCCGCGAAGCTGTGCGGCGACGTCATCGCGCCGCTCAACGTGGAAGGCGATCGCAACCCCAGCAGCTGGCACAACGGCGAAGTGAAGGCGACGCCCGGTTTCGCCGACGCTTTCCGGCAGTTCGCCGAAGGCGGCTGGCAAGGCGTCCAGCATCCTACCGATTACGACGGTCAGGGCCTGCCGAAGCTGATCGCCACTGCGTGTATCGAAATGCTCAATGCCGCGAACCTGTCGTTCGCGCTGTGCCCGCTGCTTACCGACGGCGCCATCGAAGCCCTGCTGACCGCAGGCACGGAGGAGCAGAAGCAGCGCTACGTGCCGAAGCTGATCTCCGGCGAATGGACCGGCACCATGAACCTCACCGAGCCGCAAGCCGGCTCCGATCTCGCGCTCGTGCGCACGCGTGCCGAGCCGCAGGGCGACGGCACGTACCGCATCTTCGGCACGAAGATCTTTATCACGTGGGGCGAGCACGACATGGCGGGCAACATCGTGCATCTCGTGCTCGCGCGCACGCCTGGCGCGCCGGAAGGCGTGAAGGGTATTTCGCTCTTTACCGTGCCGAAGTTCCTCGTCAACGACGACGGTTCGCTCGGCGCGCGCAACGACGTGCATTGCGTGTCGATCGAACACAAGCTGGGCATCAAGGCGAGCCCGACGGCGGTGCTGCAGTTCGGCGATCACGGCGGCGCGATCGGTCAGCTCGTGGGCGAAGAAAATCGCGGCCTCGAGTACATGTTCATCATGATGAACGCGGCCCGCTTCGCGGTCGGCATGCAGGGCGTGGCGGTGTCCGACCGCGCCTACCAGAAGGCGCTTGCCTATGCGAAGGAGCGTGTGCAGAGCCGGCCCGTGGACGGATCGGCGAAGCAGGCCGTCACGATCATCCACCACCCGGACGTGCGCCGCATGCTGGCCACGATGCGCGCGCTTACGGAAGCGTCGCGCTCGCTTGCCTACGTGGCGGCCGCGCACTGCGATATCGCGCATCGCCACGCGGACGCCGCGACGCGCGAGCGGCATCATGCGATCTACGAGTTCCTCGTGCCCGTGGTGAAGGGCTGGAGTACGGAGCTTTCGCTCGAAGTGACGAGCCTCGGCGTGCAGGTGCACGGCGGCATGGGCTTCATCGAGGAAACGGGCGCGGCGCAGTACTACCGTGACGCCCGCATCCTGACGATCTACGAAGGCACCACGGCGATTCAGGCAAACGACCTCATCGGCCGCAAGACGGTTCGCGACGGCGGTGCGGTGGCGAAGGCCCTGATCGCGGAGATCGGGCAGACCGTCGAAGCGCTAGGCGCGCACGAAGGCGCGGCATTCGGTGCCATGCGCACGCAGTTGGCGCAAGGTCAGCGTGCGCTGCAGTCGGTTGTGGAGTATGTCGTTGCCAACGCGAAGGGCGATCCGAACGCGGTGTTCGCGGGCAGCGTGCCGTATCTGAAGCTGGCCGGCATCGTCCTGGGCGGCTGGCAGATGGCGCGTGCCATGCTGGCCGCGGCCAGCAAGCGCGCGGAGGACCCGGCGTTCTACGAAGCGAAGATCGCCACGGCACAGTTCTTCGCGCAGCACGTGCTGCCTCAGGCTGGCGCGTTGGAGGTGTCGATCGTCAGCGCGAAAGGTGGCGAAGGCGTGTTTGCACTTGCCGAGGATCAGTTCTGACACTGATGGGCCGGACGCCCTGCGAGAAGCGGGGCGCCTTGCGCGCGGAACGCGTTCCATAAGACAGAAGGCGCCCAATGTGGGCGCCTTTTTTTTGCTTCTGCGAGCTTCTCGTGTGCGGCTCGCGCCAGTCGAATCAGGCGTATGCAGGACGCCCCGTGCCGCCCGTTTCGCCGAGGTAGCGATGGACGGAGAGGTCGTCGGCGCGAATGGCGGGTTGCTTGCCCGACATCAGGTCTGCGAGCAATTGGCCCGAGCCGCACGACATCGTCCAGCCCAACGTACCGTGTCCTGTGTTGAGGAACAGATTGGGCATCGGCGTGCGGCCCACCACCGGCGTGCCGTCCGGCGTCATCGGGCGCAGGCCGGTCCAGAAGGTGGCGTTCGAGGTGTCGCCGCCGCCCGGGAACAGGTCGTTCACGCACATTTCGAGCGTCTCGCGACGCGCGTCGCGCAGACGCTTGTCGAAACCGACGATCTCGGCCATGCCACCCACGCGGATGCGGTCGTCGAAGCGCGTGATGGCGATCTTGTACGTTTCGTCGAGCACCGTCGAAACCGGCGCAGCCTTGGCATCGACAATCGGTGCCGTGATCGAGTAGCCCTTGAGCGGATACACGGGAATCTTCACGATGCCCGACAGCAGCTTCGTCGAGTACGAGCCGAGAGCGACGACGAAGGCGTCGGCACGCACGAGTTCGCTGCCGCACTGCACGCCGGCAACGCGCCCACCCGCAACGGCAAGGCCATCGATGGCCGTGTTGTAGCGAAAACGTACGCCGAGTTCGCCGGCAAGCGCGGCAAGGCGCGTGGTGAACAACTGGCAGTCGCCGGTTTCGTCGCCGGGCAGACGCAGGCCGCCCGTGAGCTTGTGCGACACGCCGGCGAGCGCCGGCTCGGCACGCCACAGCTCTTCGGGCGTGAGCAACTCGTAGGGCACGTTCGCGTCTTTCAGCACGGTGATGTCTTTCGCGGCGCCCTCGAGTTGCTGCTGCGTGCGGAACACCTGCAGCGTGCCGCCTTGACGGCCTTCGTACTCGATGCCGGTTTCCGCGCGCAGCGCTTGAAGGCAATCGCGGCTGTATTCGGCAAGGCGAACCATGCGGCCTTTGTTGACGGCGTAACGCCCGGCCGTGCAGTTCTGCAGCATTTGCCACATCCACTGCAGCTGGAAGCGCGTGCCGTCGAGCCGGATGGCGAGCGGCGCATGCTTCTGGAACATCCACTTCACGGCCTTGAGTGGCACGCCGGGAGCGGCCCAGGGCGAGGCATAACCCGGCGAGATCTGGCCTGCGTTCGCGAAACTCGTGTCGAGCGCAGGGCCGGTTTCGCGGTCGATCACCGTGACCTCATGACCGGCGCGCGCCAGATAATAGGCGCTCGTCACGCCGACGACGCCACTGCCCAGAACGACGATTCGCATAGCTGCTCCATCCAGAAAGGGAAACTGGTCTGCGCGTCCGAAAAACCATGAAATATCGCGTGTGTCCAGTATTTACGGCTATGCTATTGGTGTTGAGGTAGGTTTTGTTATTGTATTTTTCCGTTTTTCAGTAGAAAAACCATGCGCACGCAACGTCAGCCCGTCCGGACCCTCGATCGCATCGATCACCGCATCCTGAAACTGCTCCAGCAGGACGGTCGCATGGCGATGAAAGACCTCGCCGAGCAGGTCGGTCTCTCGGTCACCCCGTGCACGGAGCGGGTGAAGCGCATGGAGCGCGACGGCATCATTACTGGCTACTACGCGCGGGTGAATCCCGGCATGTTGGGCGCGGCGCTGCTCGTGTTCGTGGAAATCACGCTCGATCACAAGAGCGGCAACATGTTCGAGCAGTTTCGCCGGGAGGTGCAGAAGATTCCTGAGGTGCTGGAGTGCCACCTCGTGTCGGGCGACTTCGACTACCTCATCAAGGCACGCATCGGCGAGATGGCGGACTACCGCAAGCTGCTCGGCGACATCCTGCTGCAGCTGCCCGGGGCGGTTCAGTCGAAGAGCTACGTGGTGATGGAAGAGATCAAGGAAACGCTGACGATCGCTGTGGGCGATTGACTGAACTGCGGCTCGAAGAACGGCTCGACAAACGGCCGAAGTACTGTATATTTATACAGTACTTCGGCCGTTGCCTCGTATGCGCGGTCGCTTTCCGTTTGTCGTGTGCCGCCGTGAACGATCCCGACGCTGAATATTCCGAGTATCCCGTTGCCCCGCCCGCCCCACACAAGGGGCGCGGCGCCGTAACGAACCTGCAGGGCCGCTACGAAGTCGACCAGCGCGAAGCGTTCGACGACGGCTGGACGCACCTCGACTCCCCGGAGGGCGACGTGCCGCCCCCGCTGCGCACGCAGGTGTTCGAGGAGCGCGCGAAGAGCATCCTTACGCGCAACCAGTCGCCGGATATTCCGTTCAGCATTTCGCTGAACCCGTACCGCGGCTGCGAGCACGGCTGTATCTACTGTTTCGCGCGGCCCACGCATGCCTATCTGGGCCTGTCGCCGGGCCTGGATTTCGAAAGTCGCATCTATGCGAAGGTCAACGCGCCGGAACTGCTGGCACGAGAGATTTCGAAGAAGTCCTATGTGCCGGAACCGATTGCGCTCGGCGTCAACACGGACGCATGGCAGCCCGTGGAGCGTGATCTGCGGCTCACGCGTCGCGTGATCGAGGTGCTGCACGATCGTCATCATCCGTTCGCCGCCATCACGAAGTCGTCGCTGATCGAGCGCGACCTCGACCTGCTGGCGCCGATGGCGGAACGCGGCCAGGTGATGGCTGCCATCACCATCACCACGCTCGATGCAGGCATTGCGCGCACGCTGGAGCCTCGCGCGGCGTCGCCCGCCCGGCGCCTGCGCACCATTCGTACGCTCGCTCAGGCGGGCGTGCCGGTGGGCGTGAGCATTGCGCCGGTGATCCCGTTTGTAACGGAGCCCGACATGGAGCGTATTCTCGAAGCGTGTACGGAGGCCGGCGCGACGAGCGCGAGTTACATCGTGCTGCGGCTGCCATGGGAAGTCGCGCCGCTATTCAAGGACTGGCTGGCAGCCCATTTTCCGGACCGCGCGGACCGCGTCATGAGCCGCGTGCGCGACATGCGAGGCGGCAAAGACTACGACGCCTCATTCGCACGCCGAATGAAAGGCGAGGGGCCGTGGGCCGATCTGCTGAAACAGCGCTTCGGGAAGGCCGTGCGACGGCTCGGTCTCAACGAGCGGCGGCGTGGCATTCTCGACATTTCGCAGTTTCGCCGCGAACCGGTCGTGTTGCGGCGTGCGGCGGATGACCCGCAACTCGATCTGTTCTAGGCGGGCTGCCGGCTTGTGCGGCGTCGCGTCTCTTGCCGGTCCGATTACTGCGATAGCGACTTCGCCGCTTCGACCTGCGACTCGAAATAGGTCTGGAACGAGAGCGCAAGTCCCGTCATCAGCAGGAAGGCGCCAATCAGCAGCGAAAAGATGACGATGAAGATGACCGTCCAACCCGAGCGACTGCGACGGCCGGCCTGCGCGTTGAACTGCGCGTCCCACTTCTCGTCGGGGCGTAACCCGTAGACGATGGCGGCGAGAAACGCGGCCAGCAGCGACACTGCGCCGGGTAGCGCGAGCGACCATCCGAGGGCAGATTCGCGCTGGGTGGCGACGAGCAGCAAAAAGCCAGGAATGCCGATCACGGTGCCGAGCAGATGTGCCCATCCCCAGGCATCGCGCGGGCCGTATAGATAGAAGCGATGTGCTCCGATGCTGCCGAAGAAAAAGGCGAGAGCAGCGGTGAGCGTTTTGGAACGAAAGCGCGATGAATTCGAAACGGTGGACATGGGAACGAGTGATGGTGGAGAGCGCCGCCGCTGCCTGTAGTGCCTGCGTAACGCTGCTCGGGATTCCGGCCGAGCCGAATTCTACGCCGACGGGGCGGCGTAAGGCAGGTGGGACAGTCGGCGAATGCGTCACGGCGAGAGTGACCGGGATGGGCTGGTTGCGGCGCCCGAATACGGTCGGCAGGGGTGCGGGCATAGGTACGGAATAGGCCCGCGGGCAAAGGCACGTCGGGTGGCAAGCCGCTTTGTGCCACCTTCGCGCAGCCGGGCCTGCATTGCCGTCACAGCCCGATTTGCAAGGTTCTCCGTTAAGTGTTTGTTATGGCGTTGGTTTCAGGCTATAATCGCCGGTTTCAGTGGTCCCGAACCCCCGGTTTTCAAGGATTCAAGTATGGTCATCATCCGTCTGGCTCGCGGCGGCTCGAAGAAGCGCCCGTTCTACAACATCGTTGCAACCGATTCGCGTAACCGTCGCGACGGCCGCTTCATCGAACGCGTCGGCTTCTACAACCCGGTCGCGACGAAGGGCGAAGCGCTGCGCATTGCGCAAGATCGCGTGACGTACTGGCAAGGCGTGGGCGCCCAGCTGTCGCCGGCCGTGGAGCGTCTCGTGAAGCAGGCGCAGAAGGCGCAGGCAGCAGCTCCGGCTGCGTAATCTGCTTGCATGAGCCGCGTGCATGAGCTTGTCCGGCTCCGCAGGGTCCGCGCTTGTGGGTGTGCATTCCCGGTTGCGTCGCGCAAACTCTGCGATGCCTGGCGGGTCGAGTGTGCCCCGGCAATTGAAACTGGCTGCGAGGTTCGCTGATGTCCGCACGTGATTCCGAACGATCGGGACGCGCTGGACCGGTGGAGCGCAGCCAGCGTCGCGTTCAGCCGCCGGCTTCCGGCGAAGGCGTCGCACCGTTCGGTGCATTCGTGCGCAAACCCGGCCGCAGCCGTGAAGCAACACGCGGCGAGTCGCAGGGCGCAGCAGAGGCGCCGGGCATGCGGCTTGAGTCGGAACAAAGCTGGCCGGTCGACGCGGTGGAAGTCGGCGCGATCGTCGATGCCTACGGTCTGAAAGGCTGGGTCAAAGTAGCGGCGCACGCGCAGGCCGGTCGCGGCGGCGATGCCCTGCTGGCTGCGAAGCGCTGGTGGCTCGAGAAGGGCCGCGAGCGCAAGTCGGTGCCGGTCGTGCTCGCCAAAACGCACGGCGACGCAGTGGTGGCGCAATTGGGTGGCACGGACGACCGCGATGCGGCACTCGCGCTGCGTGGTCACCGCGTGTACGTGAGCCGCACCGAGTTTCCCGCGCTCGAAGCCGACGAGTTTTACTGGGTCGATCTGCTCGGCCTCGAAGTTGTCAACGAAGGCGGCGAAGTGCTCGGCAAAGTGGCGAGCATGATCGACAACGGCGCCCACTCGGTGCTGCAGGTCGAGTATCCCTCCACCGGGAAAGACGGCAAGCCAGTAACCGGCGAGCGGCTGATTCCGTTCGTCGGCGTCTATGTGAAGTCGGTGGACCAGGCGGCGAAGCGGATTGTCGTCGACTGGCAAGCCGACTATTGAACACGATTCGCTGAACGGAGAGAGCGATGCAGTTCGATGTCGTGACGCTCTTTCCTGAGATGTTCCGTGCGCTGACCGATTGGGGCATTACCAGTCGGGCCGCGAAGCAGCAGCGCTACGGGTTGCGTACGTGGAATCCACGCGATTTCACCACCGACAACTACCGCACGATTGACGACCGCCCCTACGGGGGCGGGCCCGGCATGGTAATGCTCGCCAGGCCGCTCGAAGACGCGATTGGCGCGGCGAAAGCGGCTCAGGCGCAACAGGGCATTACCGGTGCGAAGGTCGTGCTGATGTCGCCGCAAGGCGCAACGCTTACGCATGAACGCGTGATGCAGTTCGCACAGCAGCCCGGCCTCGTATTGCTGTGCGGGCGGTATGAAGCCATCGACCAGCGCCTTGTCGACCGTTGTGTCGACGAAGAAGTGAGCCTCGGCGACTTCGTGCTGTCAGGCGGCGAGCTGCCGGCCATGGCGCTGATGGATGCGGTGGTGCGACAACTGCCGGGCGTGCTCAACGATGCGCAGTCGGCGGTGCAGGACAGCTTCGTGGACGGACTGCTCGATTGTCCCCATTACACGCGCCCTGAGGAATACGACGGCATGCGCGTGCCGGATGTGCTGCTTGGCGGGCATCATGCGGAAATCGAGCAGTGGCGCCGCCGCGAGGCATTGCGCAACACACTCTACAAGCGGCCCGATCTGATCGAGAAGGCCAGGAAGAACAAGATGTTGAGCCGCGCCGACGAGGCATGGCTCGCAAGTCTCGCGAAGGAAGCGCGGAAGGCATCGTCTTCGGCGGCCACTAGCGAGGCGAAAGGCGGCGCCGCTCCATGCGTGGACGGTGCCTGATGTGAACCCATCCTCTATCGGGGCCGTGGTGCCGGAATGCTGCTCAAGCCGGTACGGGCACGAACGCCGACAAGATGGCTTACGGAGTCAGTGATGAACCTCATCGGAAAACTCGAGCAGGAAGAAATCGAGCGCGTGCTCGCAGGCAAGACCATTCCCGAATTCGCCCCCGGCGACACGGTGGTGGTGAACGTGAACGTCGTGGAAGGCAACCGCAAGCGCGTTCAGGCATACGAAGGCGTCGTGATCGCGAAGCGTAATCGCGGTCTGAACTCGTCGTTCATCGTGCGCAAGATCTCGTCGGGCGAAGGCGTCGAACGGACGTTCCAGACGTACTCGCCGCTGCTCGCCAGCATCGTCGTGAAGCGTCGCGGCGATGTGCGTCGTGCGAAGCTGTACTACCTGCGCGAGCGTTCGGGCAAGGCTGCCCGGATCAAGGAAAAGCTGGTGTCGAAAGACCGCGCAGCTGCCGCAGAGTAAAAGCTGTAAGAAAAAGCACCCTTCCCGGGTGCTTTTTTGTTTGCCAGGTCAAAATAGCGATATGTGCAGATGTCCGCGCGACATCGCTATGTTCGCTGTCCGGCGGTAGCGCCCTGCCACGCACGCCGGTGCCCGTTCCGGGAGACCCGTTGATCCGTCCTGTATTCGAGCCTGAAAACCTGCCGGTCGAGTCGACCGGCACGGACCTGCCGCCTGTGCCGTCTGCCCGTTTGACGCCGGACGGCTTGCGCGCGCGCTTCGAGCAACGCCTGCTGTGGTCGCCTGAGCCGTTCGAGCCGCGTCTCACGGAAGACGTCGACCCACGCGACGCAGCTGTGCTCGTACCGCTCGTAGTGCGAGAGGAGGGGCTGACGGTGCTGCTCACCCAACGTGCCGATCACCTCAACGATCACGCTGGCCAGATCAGTTTTCCCGGCGGACGCCGGGAACCGGAAGACGCGGACGCCTTCGCCACCGCGCTGCGCGAGGCGAACGAGGAAGTGGGCCTCGATTCCGGGCGCGTGGAAGTGCTGGGCGCCTTGCCGGACTACATCACGGGCACCGGCTTTCTGGTGGCGCCCGTGGTGGGTCTCGTGCATCCGCCCTTCACGGTGTCAGCCGACACGCTCGAAGTGGCGGACATCTTCGAAGTGCCGCTCAGCTTCCTGATGAATCCGAGGCACCATGAGGTGCGCGTGTTCCGCTGGGAAGGCGGCGAGCGACGCTTCTTCTCCATGCCGTATCCGCGCGGCGGCAGCACCGGTGGTCATTACTTCATCTGGGGTGCGACGGCCGGCATGTTGCGCAATTTCTATCGCTTTCTTGCGGCATGAAACGCCATGCCGACTGGAATGTGGCTCGTGCACATCACGCCGTTGTTGTTTCGATGTTGCGCCGCGGCTCGCGCGCATTCAGGCCCATCTGACCCTGTGCTATCGTTATAAAAGAATTCCAAACTTCCGAATCGCACGGCGCGTCGCATGACTTTTTTCTCCGTATTGCTGGCCCTCATCATCGAACAGGTGCGCGCGCTGTCGCCGACCAATCCGGTGTCCGCGCTGCTTCAATTCCACGCCGAGTCCGCGGCGCAAGGGTTCGACGCCGGCAAGAAAAAGCATGGGTTGCTCGCGTGGCTTGCGGTGGTGTTGCCGTGGACACTCGCGGTCGCGCTCGTCTATTACGTGTTGTATCGCATCAGCTTTGTGCTGGCGTTCCTGTGGAACGTCGTCATCGTCTATTTCACGCTCGGCTTCCGGCAGTTCAGCCACTATTTCACGGACATTCATCTCGCTCTGAATAGCGACGACGTGCCGCGCGCCCGCGAAATTCTCAATGAATGGACTGGCATGGACACCGTCGACATGCCGGTCGGCGAAATCGTGCGCCACACACTCATTCATGCGGTTGTGGCGTCGCATCGGCACGTGTTCGGCGTGTTCTTCTGGTTCCTCGTGCCGATCGGACCCGCCGGCGCGGTGTTGTACCGGATTGCGGAATATCTCGCCCGCACATGGTCGCGGCCCGCCGACGATCGCACCGCGGCATTTTCCAGCTTCGCGCAGACCGCGTTCTTTCTGATCGACTGGGTGCCCACACGGCTCACGTCGCTGGGTTTTGCGATTGTCGGCAACTTCGAAGACGCGATTTACGCCTGGCGCAATCATGCGCACACGTGGCCGGACACCAACGAGGGGGTATTGCTCGCCGCGGGCAGCGGTGCATTGGGCGCGCGTCTCTCCGGGCCGCTTGCCGAACCGTCGAGTCTCGATGCCCTGGCCACGGGCGACGGCGGTCCGCTGCAGGTTGGCGACGATTGCACGCCGCGTACGCTGCAATCCGCAGTTGGACTGGTGTGGCGTGCGGTGATCCTGTGGATGCTGCTGCTCCTCATGCTCACCATCGCGATGTGGTTCTAACCCACCCGCGCTCGTAGATCCGCTTCAGCCTCTCCTTTCCGTTTCAGCGCCCCTGGTTTCAGTCAGTCCAGCGGATTGCGCGCCGTCCCGCATTGCCAGCACACGGTGAATTGCGCTTCCAGCGTTTCGCCGCATTGGCGGCAGCGCCACGGCGCCGCGTCCTTCGGCGGTCCGCTCATCGCGGCGGCGAGCAGCTTGCGCGCCACCGCCTCGTCGCGTTCGTCAACGAGCCACAGTTCCGGCGCACATTGTTCCGCCGGAATCTCGCCCATCGCGCCACTCAGATAGCGGTTGTGCATCTCGCACGCAATCCCGGCTGTCTCGAGTACGTTCAGCCAGTGCTGTGCGGTCAGCAGGTTCGGCGCGCTCGTGAGCTTGAGCATAGCGGTGGGCGGGCTGCGGCGACCGGGATGGTCAACGCACGATCTGGCTCGCTTCGTGAACGAGCTGCGCGTAGAGCGCATGCCGTTCGCGGGCGATGCGGCCATCTTCGACGGCGGCGAGGATCGCGCACCCAGGCTCGTGCAGATGATGGCAGTTGTAGAAGCGGCAGTGCGCGAGTAGCGGCCGGAATTCCGGAAACGCGCGCTCGAGCCGTCCTTCTGTGAGATGGTGCAGCCCGAACTCCTGGAAGCCCGGCGAATCGATCAGCGCCCCGCCGCCCGCAAACGGGTAGAGCCGCGTGAAGGTCGTGGTGTGTCGGCCGCTGTTGAGTGCCGTCGAGATTTCGCGCGTGGCGGCTTCGGCGTCTGGAATCAGCAGGTTCACGAGCGTCGATTTGCCCATGCCTGACTGGCCGAGCAGCAGCGTGTCGTGGCCGTGCAGGTGCTCGGCGAGCACGGCCTGCGCCGCCTCCGGCGCCGCCTTGATCGATACTTCGAGCACGGAATAGCCAAGCGCGCGGTAGCGTTCGAGGCGCGCACGCGCCGCTGGCAGCGCGGCCTCTACGTCGGTCTTGTTGAGCAGGATGATCGGCTTCAGCTCGTTCGCTTCGGCCGCGACGAGTGCGCGGCCGAGCAGGTCCTCGCTGAAGTGCGGTTCGGTGGCGAGCACGATCAGCAACTGGTCGAGATTCGCCGCGAAGAGCTTCGACTTGTACTGATCCGAGCGGTAGAGCAGATTGCGCCGCTCGCCGATGGCCACGATTACGCCCTGGTCCGCGGAGGTCGGCTCATAGGTTACGTGGTCGCCCACGGCGACCTCGCTGCGCTTGCCGCGTGGAAAGCACTGCAGCGCAGCGCCGCCAGCGTCCGGGGTCACGAGGTAATGGCGGCCATGCGCTGCGATCACGCGTCCTTCCATGCGCTTACCTTGCGCGCGGTTTTCCGCGGCGCCTTGCGCCGCTTTCGGTGCGCGCCGCGTCATGCGTGCCGCAGCAGCCGGTCGATGCGCTGCGAAGCGGGCGGATGCGAGTAGTAAAACGCGGTGTAGATGGGGTCCGGCGTGAGCGTGGAGGCGTTGTCTTCGTAAAGCTTCACGAGCGCATTCACAAGATCTTTCGCGTCCGTTTGCGTGGCGGCGAACGCGTCGGCCTCGAACTCGTGCTTGCGCGAACTCAGGCTGCCGATGGGCGTGACGAAGAACAGGAACACCGGGACCGCGAGGAAGAACAGCACGAGCGCGAGCCCGCTGTTGTCGCCGATGAGCGACGGCCGCACGCCGAGTCCTTCGTAGAACCACACGCACTGCGAAAGCCAGCCGAGCAGCGCGAGCATGGCGAGGCTGATCGCGAAGGTGACGATCATGCGTTTGATGACGTGATGGCGCTTGAAGTGACCGAGCTCGTGCGCGAGCACGGCTTCGATCTCGCTGCCGGAGAGGCGCGAGAGCAGGGTGTCGAAGAACACGATGCGCCTTGCCGACCCGAAGCCTGTGAAATAGGCGTTGCCGTGTGCCGAGCGGCGGCTGCCGTCCATCACGAAGAGGCCCTTGGCCGCGAAGCCGCAGCGCTTCATGAGCCCTTCGATGCGCGTGCGCAGTGCGTCGTCCTTGAGCGGTTCGAACTTGTTGAAGAGGGGCGCGATGACCGTGGGGTACAGCACCAGCACGAGCATCTGGAACACGACCCAGACGACCCACGTCCACAGCCACCACAAGCTGCCCGCCTGGCGCATCAGCCACAGCACCACGAACAGCAGCGGCAGGCCGAACGCGGCGCCGAGCAGCACGCCCTTGAGGCGGTCGGCGAAGAAGATGCCCTTGCCCATGCGGTTGAAGCCGAAGCGCTCTTCGATCACGAACTGGCGGTAATAGTCGAACGGCACCTCGACAATGCCCGAAATGGCGACAACCGCTGCCACCAGTACGATCTGGCCGAGATACCCGCGGCCGAGCCACTCCGAAATTGCCAGGTCGAGCACCTGAACGCCGCCCACCAGCGTGAGCCCGATCAACACCGCCGCGCCCACTACGATCTCGACCATGCCGAGGCGCGTGCGCGCAACCGTGTAGTCGGCGGCGCGCTGGTGGGCGGAAAGCGGGATGGACGTCGCGAACTGGTCCGGCACGATCTCGCGGTGCGCGGCGACGAAGCGGATCTGGCGCGAGGCGAGCCAGAGTTTCGTGACGACCATCGCAAGCACGGCGACGGCGAACAGCACGGTGAAGTACAGGGTAGGCATCCGGGGAATCCGTGGTATCTATGCGACAATTATATGTTCTCGCCGACCGGCCGGTGCGCCCTGCACCCCGCGACACACAAGGTTGCTTTCATGACTGACACTCTCGACTCCGTCACGCCGCCCGCGCTCGCGCGCAGCGACATGAATCTCATCTGGCTCGACATGGAAATGACGGGGCTCGATCCCGACAACGACCGCATCATCGAAGTCGCCGTCGTCGTGACGAATTCGACGCTGGACAAGATGGTCGAAGGGCCGGTGCTGGCCATCCACCAGAGCGACGAGACGCTCGGCAAGATGGACGAGTGGAACCGCAATACGCATGGCCGCTCGGGCCTGACTGACCGGGTGCGCGCCTCGACGGTGGACGAGGCTTCGGCCACGGAACAGCTCATCGCCTTTCTGTCGCAATACGTGCCGCCCGGCAAGTCGCCGATGTGCGGCAACTCGATCTGCCAGGACCGCCGCTTCATGGCGCGGTGGATGCCCGACCTCGAGCGCTTCTTTCACTACCGCAACCTCGACGTGAGCACCTTGAAGGAGCTGTGCCGCCGCTGGCAGCCGGCCATTTACAAGGGCTTCCAGAAGCGCGCCATGCACACCGCGCTCGCCGACATTCACGAGTCGATCGACGAACTGCAGTACTACCGCAAGCACTTCCTGATTCCGGCGGCCAGCGACTCGCTTGCTATCGACGCGAGCGCAGCGCAGGTCGACAAATAAGCCGGCAACTGAGCGGTTACGCTATCCGCGCGTTCTAACCGGGCGCACGCCGCCTGTTATGCCGTGCGCGGCGCCCGCCGCGCGCTCTTGGGCCGGAATGCCGCCACGACCGCGTCGTTGGTTTCCACGTACGGCCCGCCGATCAGGTCGATGCAATACGGCACGGCCGCGAAGATGCCCGGCACCTTCACGGTACCGCTCTCGTCGCGCAAACCTTCCAGCGTTTCCTTGATCGACTTCGGCTGTCCCGGCAGGTTGACGATCAACGCCGCGTGCGTCGCCGACGTCTGGCTTTCGCGGATCACCGCGACCTGGCGCGAGAGAATCGCGGTGGGCACGAAGTTCAGGCTGATCTGCCGCATCTGTTCGCCGAAGCCCGGCATTTCCTTCGTTGCCACGGCAAGCGTGGCTTCGGGCGTCACGTCGCGCCGCGCGGGGCCGGTGCCGCCCGTCGTCAGCACGAGGTCGCAGCCTGCCGTGTCGACGAGTTCCACGAGCGTCGCGGAAATGGTCGCTGCATCGTCGGGGATGAGCCGCGTTTCGGCGCGCCACGGCGAGGTCAGGGCCGCGCCAAGCCAGGCGGTGAGCGAGGGAATGCCTTCATCCTGATAGACGCCGCTCGTGGCCCGGTCGCTGATCGAAACGAGGCCGATCACGATTTCGTCGGGATGGTTACGCGTGGGAGTCGTCATCGTCGGTTCCTTCGCCTGCGTCGCCGGTGTCGCCTGTGTCTTCGTCGGTGCTGCCGCTCACGTCCTTGATCCACTGAAAGAGTTCGCGGAAGTAGCGGGGCGGCTTGCCCATCTGCGCTTCCTTGCGCGCGTTGCGGATCAGCGTGCGGCCTTCCTGGGCATCGGCGGCGGGGTGCTCGCGCAGGAACGCCGTGAACGCGGCGTCGTCGGCGAGCAGCTTTTCGCGGGTACGTTCGATCCAGTGGAGTTGTGCCGTGGCCGCGCGGTTCACGCCGCGGTAGGTTTCCAGCGCCGTGCGCAACGCCTCGGTCTCTTCGTCGGCCAGTCCGCGCATCACGCGGCCGACGTACTGCAGTTGGCGGCGCTTGCCTTCGTGGTCGGTGATGCGGCGCGCTTCGGCAACGGCGTCGGCGAGATGCTCAGGCATCGGCATGCGCTTGAGCGCGTCTTTCGGCAGTTCGACGAGCGCCTTGCCCAGCTCCTGCAACGCGTGCATTTCACGCTTCAGTTGGGATTTGCTGGGGCGATCGTAGCCGTTGTCGTCTTCCTCGACGGCGGCGTGCATAGGTTGGATGCGGGTTTTGCGTGTCATGGGCCGTATTGTAGCGTGGGCCTGCCACGGGACAGCTCCGGCCCGGGCCGCCGGCACGCCGCACAGCCGCGCTGGCGAACGCCGTCAGGCTGCGGCGCATGTCTTTGCGCGGACCTTGCTATGATCGCGTGATACGTGACGAAATTGCCACGCACCTTATCCCGGGCCACCCAGGGCCCCGAACCCGGACAGCAAACACAATGGCAGCAGACATCGAAGCCCGGCAACGCTTTTTCCCGCACACCCAGGACGAGCTCAAGGAGATCGCGTCGGACATTCTCCGCCACGCGAAGGCGCTCGGCGCGACCGATGCCGGCACCGAGATTTCCGAAGGCGACGGCCTCTCGGTGTCGGTGCGGCGCGGTGAAGTCGAGACCATCGAGCACAACCGCGACAAGATGGTGGGCGTGACGGTCTACATCGGCAACAAGCGCGGTAACGCGAGCACCTCGGACTTCTCGTCGCAGGCGCTCAAGGACACCGTTGCGGCCGCCTACAACATCGCCCGTTTCACGGCTGAAGACGATTGCGCGGGCCTCGCCGAGGCCGAACTGCTGGAAACGTCGCCGCGCAACCTCGACCTCTACCATCCGTGGAATCTCACCGCCGACGAGGCTGTCGCGCTCGCGCGTCGCGCCGAAGAAGCCGCTTTTGCCACCGATTCCCGCATCCGCAACTCGGAAGGCGCGAGCGTGTCGGCGCAGCACTCGCAATTCGTGCTGGCCACCACGCGGGGCTTCCTCGGGGGGTATCCGTATTCGCGCCACTACATCGCCTGTGCGCCGATTGCGGGCGAAGGCCGCCACATGCAGCGCGACGACTGGTACTCCTCGAAGCGCAGTGCGGCAGAACTGGCGCAGCCCGAGGCCGTGGGTCGCTACGCCGCCGAACGCGCGCTCGCCCGCATGGGCGCGCGCGGGCTCGATACGCGCAAGGTGCCGGTGCTGTTCGAGGCGCCGCTCGCCTCCGGCCTGCTCGGCGCGTTCGTGCAGGCCACGAGCGGCGGCGCGCTGTATCGCAAGACCTCGTTTCTGGTGGACAGCCTCGGCAAACCCGTGTTCGCGCCGCACATCCAGATCGTCGAAGACCCGCACGTGCCGCGCGCCATGGGCAGCGCACCGTTCGACGAAGAAGGCGTGCGCACGAAGCAGCGTTCGGTCGTGAAGGACGGCGTGGTGGAAGGCTATTTCCTCTCCACGTATTCGGCGCGCAAGCTTGGCATGCAGACCACGGGCAACGCGGGCGGCTCGCACAATGTCTCGCTGCTCAGCACGCAAACGCGGCCCGAAGACGACTTCAAGGCGATGCTGAAGAAGCTCGGCACGGGCCTGCTGCTCACGGAGCTGATGGGGCAGGGCGTGAACTACGTGACGGGCGATTATTCGCGCGGCGCCTCGGGTTTCTGGGTCGAGAACGGCGAGATCCAGTATCCGGTGGAAGAGATCACCGTGGCGAGCACGCTTCAGGAGATGTTTCGCAACATCGTTGCAGTGGGTGCCGACACCATCGTGCGCGGCACCAAGCAGACCGGTTCGGTGCTGATCGAACGGATGACGGTGGCAGGACAGTAAATAGCAGGCGCAAGTCACCGCAACAGCGGGCGGACCTGCGCGTCAGGTTGGCACAGGCCGCCGCTCTTTGTTTCACATCGGTGAGCGGCGCACCCGGCCGCTCGCTTCCCTCGCAGTTCTTTCCCCGAATACGCCTCAAGCCCCCGGCTTGCGCGCGTAGACCACAAACGCGAATTCGAAGTCGTTGGGCGCCGCGGCCCGATGGGCTTCGCGCGAGACTTCGTCCCACGTGAGCGGGTCCGGCGCCGGGAAGGTGGTATCGCCCGCGAAGTCCGCGGCAATCTCGGTGACGATCAGTTTTTGCGCCCGCTCGAATCCTTCGCGGTAAAGCTCGGCGCCGCCAATCAGGAATGCCTCTGCGGCGCCGTCGCGCGCGGCGAGCGCGAGCGCGTCGTCAAGACCCGTCACGGTGTCGCAGCCTTCGAAGCGGCGCGCCGGGTCGCGCGTGACGACGATGTTGCGCCGGCCCGGCAGCGGCCGGCCGATCGACTCGTGCGTCTTGCGCCCCATGATGATGGGCGCGCCCATCGTGGTGCGTTTGAAAAACGCGAGGTCTTCGGGCAGCCGCCAGGGCAGCTGGTTGTCGCGGCCGATTACGCCGTTGCGCGCGCGCGCCACGATCAAGGTGAGCGTCGTCATGAAAACAGGAAGGGCAGTCGTGAATCTCGCGATTCTAACCGACCGCCCTTCGTCGCCCGGCTGCGTGCGAGCCGACTAACGCGTTACTCGTGTCCTTCCGCTTCCCCGCCGAACAGGTTCTTCTCGTCGCTTGCGCTCGCGTCGCGCAGGCCGTGCGCGCCCATCAGCCGGTACAGCGTCACGCGCGAGATGCCGAGGTCGGTGGCCGCTTCGTTGAGCCGGTGCCGGTGGCGCAGCAGCGCCGACTCGATCGCGCGCTTCTCGGCGGCCTCGCGGGCCTGCGCGAGCGTCATGGTCTGCTGCGCCGTGAAGTGCTCGAGGTCGAGGTCTTCGGCCGAAATCAGCTTGTTCTCCGCCATCACGATGGCGCGGCGCACGCGGTTGATGAGTTCGCGCACGTTGCCGGGCCAGTTGTAGTTGTACATGGCCTCGATGGCCGACGGCGTGAAGCCGCGAATCTTGCGCGCGCTGTCGGTCTTGAATTTGTGCAGGATGTGATGCGCGAGGATCTCGATGTCCTTGCCGCGCGCGCGCAGCGGCGGTTCGTCCACGCGCAGCACGCAGAGGCGGTGAAAAAGATCCGCGCGAAAGCGGCCGTCGCGCATCGCCGCTTCGAGATCCACGTGGGTCGCCGAGATGATGCGCACGTCAACGGGAATCGACTCGTGCCCGCCCAGCCGCTCGATCTTGCCTTCCTGCAGAAAGCGCAGCAGGCTCGCCTGGCTTTCGAGCGGCAGGTCGCCGATTTCATCGAGGAACAGCGTGCCGCCGTCCGCGGCTTCCACGCGGCCGACCTTGCGCTGGTTCGCGCCCGTGAACGCGCCGCGCTCGTAGCCGAAGAGTTCGGACTGCAGCAGGTGATGCGGAATCGCGCCGCAGTTGATCGGCACGAAGGTGGACTTGCGCCGCTGCGAGCGCTCGTGGATGGCGAGCGCGGTGAGTTCCTTGCCCGTGCCCGATTCGCCCGAGATGAAGACGGTCGCGTCGGTGTTCGCCACCTTCCGGATGGTGCGAAAGAGCTGCTGCATTGCCTCGCAGGTGCCCACCATTTCGTCGTCGCCCGCAGTGGCCACGCCCGCCACGAAGTCGAGATCGCAGAGCGTGACCATGCCGTAGGCGTGGCCGACGAGATAGTCGATGGTTGCATTGGCAACCGGGATCTTCACGTAGTCGAAGCAGTAGTGGCGAATCAGGCGGCGCACTTCCGGGTCGGCAAGCCGCTCGCTGTTGGCGAGCGCAATCCAGCCGATCTGCTGCTGGCGCAGCGCGGATTCGAGCCCGGCAATGTCGCGGCCGGCGAAGCTCGTGAGGTCGACAATGCCCGCGCAGGTCGCGTCGGGCTTGGCCAGCCGGGCGACGTCGTGCGCGGAGCGGGCGACTGAAATGTTCCAGCCGCGGCTCTTCAGGTGTGCCGCCAGGTCGTCGTCGGGGGAGCGCGCGACGTAGAGCAGCAAGCGTTCGGCCTGAGCAGTCGTCAAAGGTGTCGTGTCCTCGGTTCGGGCGGGCGAAGTGTTTTTGTGGCGCTGCGCTTCGATCTTGTCCGGGCTCGTCATGACGAGACGAGGGCCCGAGCCCGCTAACGACGTAACTGTACCGCTCAAGTGGGGTGATTCGCGCACGATGAGCCTCTTACATCAGAAAGTGTAGGGAAAGCGCACGCCAACCACGAAGTTCGGCGTATCGGGCGTGAGGCCGATCGATACCGAGCCGTTGATGGTCAGATGCTTGTTTACCACGTGATTCAGGCCGAACGTCACGGCGGAGGCGGTGGTTTCGCTGCCCGGCACCTTCGACCAGGCGCCGCCGGGCGCCTTCGTTTCGGTGGCGGGTTCCAGCGCCATGGTGTAGGCCACGCTTGCCGAGTCCTTGTCGGAGAAGGCGAGCGCGACGCCGCCGCCGAACTGGATCACGTCGCCCAGCTTGACGGTGGCGGGCTGCGTCTGCCCGACCACCGACGAGATGTCCGCGAACGAGCGCGACACGTTGTACGTGTACGAGAAGCTGCCGAACAGCACGACCGGGTCGTAGGTCTTCAGCACCGACACGCCGCCCGTGATGTTCCAGAAGCCCGTGCCCGTGGGCAGCTTGGTCGGCGCGACGAGGTTGGTATTGTCCGCATCCACCTGCACGACCTTGATGCCGAAGGGCGAGGTGCCGGTGGGCGCCTTCACGCGCAGGCTCGCCACCACGTCGGGCAGGTTGCCGGTCTCCTTGAGCAGCTGATAGTAGAGGCCGAAGTTGACGTCGCCGAGCGCATGCGAGCTGGCGGACGCATCCGACATCGTGCTCGCCGACCCGCCCGCGCCGCCCACGATGAAGTTGCTCGTGCGGTACATGTAGGGCACGTCGGCGTCGATGCTGATGCGGTCGGTGAGCCCGTAGCGCACGTCGAGGTCCGACATGACCTGGTGCGACTTCGTCTCGCCCAGGTTGATGTTGCCGAGGAAGATCGCGTCGAGCGCGAGGAAGCCGGAAAGCTGCAGCTGCCGGCGGTCGTAATAGGTGTCGTTGATGCCCCAGTCGAGCGTGAGCTTGTGGTCGAAGAGCGGGGCGTGTTCGCGTTGCACGACGGCTTCTTCGGCCTGGGTGCGGGCGGGCTCGGCGGCCTTCTGGGTCTGACCGATCGCGCCCGGCGATTCGCCTGACGACGGCGCACCGCCTGTCCCTCCACCCGTGCCTGCGGCCTTTGCGCTCGCGCCTTCAGGCACCGGCGGCGTGACCGGCACGCCCGTGGCCGTGCCCGTGCTGCTGCCCGGCGCATTCGCGTTGGGATTGATCTGTGCGAGCGGCGGCAGCGGCACCGGCAGGCCGTCGGCGCCGGGCTGCTGGGTAGCGGTGCTGTCGGCTGCGCCGTTGTCGGCGGGCGCGGCGCCTGCGCCGGGCAGCCCGCGCCCGCGCTGTGCCATCTGGAGATCCGTCACCTGGCGCTCCAGCGAATTGATCTGTCTCTGCTGCTCATCGACCACACGCATCAGCGTGTTGAGCCGGTCTTCCAGCGACTGATGCGCAAGCGCCTGCGCGCCTGCTCCCTGCGATATGGCGAGCAGCATCACTGCTGCCGGAATGGCCGCCAACGCCATGCGCGGCCCCCTCGTCCTCTGCAAGCGGTTCATTGTTGGTCCCCCGGTGTTGCGGCCGCGCAGCACCGGTCTCCTGTGATGTGCGCGACTGCGTTCTTCTTCCGTGTACTGCCTTTGTTTCTGCGCGTCCTCGGTGACGCGCGTGCGGGCCGGCTGCGCGCCTATCTCCTCACACCGTTCTGCAGGGCTTGTAGTACGCCGAGCTGGCGTAGCGCGTCGGCCGACATCGGCTGCGTCTGCAGATGCAGTTGCAGCTGGTTGGCCACTTGCTGGTTATTGCCTGCGATCTGAAGGAGTTGCCCGATCATGCTTGCCTGTTGGGCGTTGGTCGGTGCAACCGTTTGCGTGGCGATGCCTGCGGGTGTTTGCAGGGCCACCTTGATGCCGCCGCTGCCGAACGTGATGCCGGCTTTGACCGAACCGTCGGCACTGCTGGCGGCAGCCGAGGTCGCGTTGTTCCAGGCGGCGGGCGACGTGTGAGCGTTGGTGGCCGCGTTGAAGTCGATGGCGGCCTGGTTGCTGCCGATGTTGCTGTTGCCCGCGATCTGGGTGATCTGCGAAACGCCGTTGACACTGACGTTTTCGCCACCTGCGGCGCCCGCGTTCGGATTGGCGCCGCTGCTTGCGTTGTGCGCTGGCTCCGTGACCGAAGCCTGCGAACTCACCTGGGCGGCCACCTGGTTGAGCTTGCCGGTCACGAGCGAGAGCGCGCCTTGCGCGACGGCCGTGGCCCCGTTGGGCATTTTCCAGCTGGAGAGCAGTTCCACCACCACGCCCGAGATGATGTCTCCAGCGAGCCCCTTGCCGGTTTGTGCTGCGAGCACGTTGTCGTCCACCGCCTGAAGCCTGAGCGCCGGGACGTTGTCGAAAACGGTCGAACCTTGCCCGGCAGCATGGGCGACCGAAGCCAGACCGAGCGTGGTGATGCACAACGCGCAGCCGGCGGTGAGAAGGTTTCTATCCATGACGAGTCAGAACAACTCTGCCTTGATCAGACCGAACTCTACGAAGGGAATCGCTGCACTTCCGTCTTCCAGCGCACGTTGGCGCAGCTTGAGCGCATGCGATTCGTTGCCCTGCAAAAGCGGAGAGTCCTCCAGAAAAGGTTTGCCGACGACGGCAAAGACGAGCCCGTTCCACTTCTTCACGAAGTCGTCTTCGAGCACGATGCGGTTGCCGAGCGCGGGGTCGGCGACGAAGATGCGGCCGTACTCCGCGTGCTTGACGATGACGAAGTGCTCGTAACCGTCGCTGTTCATCAGCACGAGCACGGGGATCTGCAGGTGGTAAAGCGCCTCGGAGGTGACGCGAAAGCCGCGGCCGCGCAGCCCGATGGTCTCGACGAACTTCTTCATGTCGAGCATCGAAAAGCCGTTCTTGACGACGACCTCGGGAGTCGAGAACGCCATCATGCGGGCGATGAGTTCGCTTTCGGGAATGTCGATGCCGTAGCCGTACTTGAGCAGCGTGGCAAGCGCAGCGGACCCGCAGCTGTAGTCGAACTGCTGCGTGACGATGTGGTTGTAGCGCAGCTCGCGCACCGAGCGCACCTTCACGTTGAAGGGCACGCCGGCCGCGGCGTTCATGTTGAGGGAAGACTGCGCGCGCACCGCTTGCGGCACGACGCATGAGACGGCCAATGCCAGCGCGGACAAAGCAGCGGCCCTGCTCGTTCCAACGAACATGATGTCCCCCTTGGTGATGCGGGCCGACCGGCCTCGACATCAGGTCCGGACCGGCCTCGACGCCGATGTCGAGGCCGGCCGGCTTTTTCCCCGTGCAGTGCTGTTGCCTGCGTTGGAAGGTGGCTTAGTGCGATGCCACGCTCGCGACTGCGAGGCCGTTGTGCTGCAGGTTGCCCACGCCCGACGCGATGTTCACGCCGATGTTGCCCGTGGCGCCTGCAAGCGCGCCGGCGCCGAGGTACGACGAGCCGGTGAAGCTGCCCTTCACGCCGGCTTCGGCGGTCTGGCAGTTCTGGTCGCTCGCGATGACTTCGCCGCCGTTGCCGCTCTTGCTATGTTCATCCCAGCCCCTCGGGTCGCTCTTCGAGACCGTCGTGGACGACACGGCGAGGCTGTTGTTCTGCACGTTGCCCGCACCCGACGCCACGTTCACGCCGACATTGCCCGACGCGCCGGCGAGCACGCCGGAGCCCACGGCCGCCACGAAGTTGAGCGGACCCACCTTCGCCTTGCCCGACGAGCTTTGCGTCGAGAAGATCTGCGCGCTGCCGAACACCGGGCCTACGTCCATGTTGGCGAGCGCGGCGTCGTTGGACTGCGCATTGTTGGCACCCGTGGCCATGTTCACGCCGATGTTGCCCTGTGCGCCAGCGAGTGCGCCCGAGTCGATCGTCGCGGCCATGGTGGTGGTCTTGCGCGTGTCGATGTGCTCCGTGACCGAGCCCGTCACCGTCACGCGGCCGGCGTCTTCGGCGTAGTTGCGGTTCCAGCCGTAGGCGTGAGCGTGCGCCGAGTAGTCGTTCGACGTGAACGAGCCGCTGCCGCTGTTCGTGTGCGTCGCGCTGCTCTGGCCGCTTGCCGCGAAGCCGCCCCATGCCACGTCGTAGCCGCTCGCGTTGCCGTGGAAGCCGCCGCCGAAGTTCGACGATTCGTGCGTGTTGAGCGCACCGGCGAAGCCCGCCGCCACGCCGCCGAAGATCACGCCGGGGCCGCCGCCCAGGCCCGCGATGAAGCCCGCCGCGATGAAGCCGTTCGCGGACTGATGCGTGTTCGCGTACTGGTAGCCGCCATAGTTGGCCGAGATGCCCGAGGCGAAGCCGCCACCCTTCACGAAGCTGCCGCTCTTCGACCAGTTCGAGGTGCTCGTATGCGTGTTGTTGTACGCATAGCTGTCGTTCTTGTACGAGTCACTCACGCTCCAGCTGCTGCCGCTGCCGCTTGCGTTGTCCCAGGCGTGCGTGGTGTTCACGTTCGTCGTGATGTTGCCCTTGGTGTACGACTGCGGCGGACCTTGCATGTCCACGCCGCCGATGTTGACGCTCTGCGAGTTGTTGACCGTCGCGCCCGAGCTGGCCGCCACGTTCACGTGGCCACGCAGCGTGATGAAGCCGAATTCGCCGATGTCGGTGTAGATGTTGGTGGCCGTGAAAAGCTCGGCGGGGTCGCAGCCGGATCCGCAATTGCGTTCGCCCGCGTAGGCGCCGGTGACCATCGTCGACAGAACAGCCGCTGCAATGAGAGTGCGTTTCATGATTACGCTCCGAAAAACATCAAGTTAAAAAAAGGTGCCCGCCGGGGGACGGAGCACAAAACTGTTGGAACTGACGTTGCCTGCTCCGGCTGTCTGGTTGATCTGCAAGACGCCGTTGACGTTCTTGAAGGCGCCCGCACCGATGGACGCTTCGCGCACGTCGTGGCTTCCCACGGACCTGGCCAACCCACTGCCGTTGGCGGTCGTAGCGGATAGCACCCCATCCGATACGATCTCCGCTTCACCCGGAGCAGCGCCGATCAAGGCGCTGTTCCGCTGAAGATTCGCTACGCCTGCCGACTGGTTCAGCTGAATCACGCCGGAGGCATTGGAAAATGCGTTGCTCGCGATCACGCTCGCCGCGTTCGTGGCGCGCGCATTGGCGCTCGCGCCTTGCGCGCTTGCCGTGAGGTCGATCGGCATCGCGCCGGTCGTGACCACCGCCTGGTTCGCCTGAACGTTGTCGAGGCCGCTCGCCTGGTTCACGGCGACCACGCCCACCGCGCCGGCGACCGCCGCGCTACCGATCACGGAGAGCGCGTCGACGCGCTCGGGCACGCTCTGCGCGTGGGCGGCGAGGCTCGCCGCGCTGCTCGCGCCTGCCACCGCGCAGGCGACTAACGTGCGGCCGAGCACACGGCCAACGGCGCGGCCTGAGCCAACATGCCGATCGATGGCAGTCGCGAAGAGAACACGATGCAGAAGGCGCGACGCGCTCATTTCGTGGCTCCCAGTGCGGCGCCGAGCGGCGCCAGCGCACTCGTCACGGTCTGTGAGATCGAGCTGCCGAGACCGGCGAGGCCTGCGCCCGCCGTTGCGTTCGCACCCACGGGAACGGAGTTGCCTGTGGCGCCGAGCACTTGCCCCATGCCGCCGACGCTCGCAAGCGTGGAGCGCACGCCGCTGCCCGCAATGCCGCCCGAACCGTGTGCGCCGTTCAGGTCGAGGTCGGTGGCCATGGACGCCATGGCCCCGTTGAACGTGGCGCGCGGGAAGGTCTCCACCTGGACTGCGATGGGATCCTGACTCTTCGGTACCGGCACGAACGCATCGCGCGGCGTGATGGTGCGCTCGATCACGAGATTGCCAGGCTGCGTGGTGGGCTGCATGAGCTGTTGCGCGGCGACGGGGCTTGCCGCCGCCGCTGCGGCAGCGCTGGCGAGCGCGCACAGCAGGGCGGCGAGTGGGACGCCGCGGCGCGGCGTTGGAGATGAGGCGATCATGTCGGTTCCTCGAAACTGGCGGGCGATGTGGGCGCGTGGCGCACGATGCCCCGCCCAGTGGCTCTTGATTGCTCTTAGTTACCGTTGCGCTGATACGTCGTGACGTTGCTCTGTGCGGCGCGCGCAGCGTCCACCGGAATGGGCAGCGGCGCGGGCGGGGCGATTTCGTCCCACAGCGTCACGCCGTTGCCGCGCATCAGTTGAGGCGTGGCGGCGACCATCATCATTCCCACCGCACCGCCGCGCTGACGCGAGAGCACCTGGTCGTCGAGCGGGATGTCGCTCAAGGTGGTCGCGCCGGGAACGGCCATTGCTCGCGTGAACAGGATGGCTGCGGTGGTGGGGGCCCTGCCGGTGTCGGCCTGGGCCACCGTCTGCGACGGCGTCACCGCTGCGGACGGTGTGTCCACGAGGGTGGCGACCGCCGGGTCGGGTGAGGCGATGGCTGCGGCTTCCTGCGCCGAGGCAGAGGAGGCAGCAAATAGCAGTGCTAGCGAGGCGGCGAGCACGAGCGGAGCGCGCCTGGCAATGCATCGTTCTACGCAGTCAACGAGTCGCATGATGTTTCTCCCTGGTGGCCCACGTTTAGCGAAACGTGTGCCATCGCGCGGAAACCATTGACGCGACAGGAGAAGCTGAAATTGGCGCCCGGGCACAGGTCCGAAATCGCGCCGAAACGTTTCAGCACTGAAACGGCGGGAAGAAAATACCGCTTATTTCGCAATGAGGCAGTCACATTACCAGGGTAATCATGGTAATGGCGCAGAAAACGTTTTATGTAATTCGTCAGACATGCGGTCATGCCGCACAGCCTTGTGGGATATGGGCTCCGAGGATTTTATTTGCATATTTGCTGTTGCCCGAACGACGCGTATAGTAAGCTCCTGACACGAGCCGATTTTTAAAAAACCTCAGCATTCGGCCGTTTGAACGCACACATGCCGCTTTCGGGTATCAGCAGTCCACAGGAAATGGAATGGTCGTTCGGTATTTTTTGCCATTGGGCAAATGCCGCCGCCCGTCCGCATGTCCGGAGAATCAGGTGCGTGCTGTCGGATTTTCGGGCGCACGTTGACGAGAGGATCTGAAGAATGGAACCCGCAACACGGCAACTCGTTTATGTCACCCGCAACCCCAGCCCGGAGTTGAGTTCGCGCTTTCGTGACCGTGGCTGGCAAGTCGATGTTGTGGAAAGCGCGCGCGACGTGCGCCGCGCCGTGCGGCCAGGTGCCACGGCGGGCGGTCTGCTGGACCTCGCCAGCCGTTTTCAGCCGCATGAAATCGTGACCTTCGAGTCGTGCCTCACCATGCCCAACGTGGGCTGGGTGGCGGCCACGACGGCCGGGCAACTGCAGGACGCGTCGCTGCGCCGGCTGGTCCGTGATTACTGTTTCGACTATGTAACGATGCCGTGGACGGGCGAACGCGTGGTGGATTCGGTGGGCCACGCGTTCGGCATGGTGGAGCTGGGGGAGCCGGCGTCGAACGAATCGGGCGCGGGCGCCGAGGGCGAAATGGTCGGCTCGTGCGACGCGATGCTGGCGCTCTTCCGCTCCATCCGCAAGGTTGCGATGACCGATGCGCCCGTTTTCATTTCAGGCGAATCGGGCACGGGCAAGGAATTGACCGCGGTCGCCATTCATGAGCGCTCCGCGCGACGCAATGCCCCGTTCGTGCCCATCAACTGCGGCGCCATTCCGCCGCACCTGTTGCAATCGGAACTGTTCGGCTACGAGCGCGGCGCGTTCACGGGCGCGAACCAGCGCAAGATCGGGCGCGTGGAAGCGGCCAATGGCGGCACGCTGTTCCTCGACGAAATCGGCGACCTGCCGCTCGAAAGCCAGGCGAGCCTGCTGCGCTTTCTCCAGGAGGGCAAGGTGGAGCGGCTGGGCGGGCATCAATCCATTCCCGTGGATGTGCGCATCATCTCGGCCACGCACGTGGACATGCAGACGGCGATGATCGAAGGGCGCTTCCGTCAGGATCTCTATCACCGCCTGTGCGTGCTGCAGATCGACGAGCCGCCGCTGCGCGCGCGCGGCAAGGACATCGAGCTGCTCGCGCGGCACATGCTCGAACGCTTTCGCAAGGACGCGAGCCGCCGTCTGCGCGGCTTCTCGCCGGATGCCATCGCGGCGCTGCACAACTACAGCTGGCCCGGCAATGTGCGCGAGCTGATCAACCGCGTGCGCCGCGCCATCGTGATGTCGGAGGGCCGTGCCATCACGGCGCGTGACCTCGAACTCTCGGAGTACGTGGAGATCGTGCCGGTCTCGCTCGCCCAGGCGCGCGAGGCGGCGGAGCGCCAGGCCATTGAGCTTGCGCTCTTGCGCCATCGCGGACGTCTTGGCGACGCCGCGCAGGAACTCGGCATCTCGCGCGTCACGCTGTACCGGCTACTGTGCGCACATGGCATGCGCCACATGGAGGGCGATCTCGGCCATCAGGGCGGGGACTTGCCGGCGAGCGTGCCGCATTTGTGAGAGGGCATGACGCGACATACCGCGGCATGGCCTGACGTTCGGGTACGCGGATGCCGGGCGATCTGCCGGTGCGGCGCCCAATGAGCGATGCCCAATGAGCGATGCCGAGGGCGGCGCCAGGTGAGGCGCACGCGCGCTTGTTAGAATCGGGGGCTTCAGTTCATCCAAACGGAGCCGCGCCGGCCCGAAGGAAGCCCCCGAATGAAACAGTACCTCGACCTCGTCCGCACGATTCTCGACACCGGCACGTGGCAGGAAAACCGCACCGGCATCCGTACCATCAGCATGCCGGGCGCGATGATGCGCTTCGACCTCCAGCAGGGCTTTCCCGCCGTCACCACGAAGAAGCTGGCGTTTAAGTCGGCGGTAGGCGAACTCGTGGGCTTTCTGCGCGCGTCGCGCAGCGCCGCGGACTTCCGCGCGCTCGGCTGCAAGGTGTGGGACGCCAACGCGAACGAGAACGCCCAGTGGCTCGCGAATCCGTACCGCGAGGGGCCGGACGATCTGGGCGACGTCTACGGCGTGCAATGGCGCCGGTGGCCGGCCTACAAGGTGCTCGATGCATCCGCAACGGCGCAACTGGCCGACGCGCAGGCGCGCGGCTTCAAGGTGGTGACACAGTTCACCGAGGACGGCACGCAGAAGGTGCTGCTGTACAAGGCAGTCGATCAATTGCGCCAGTGCCTCGACACGATCATGCAGAACCCGGCGGATCGCCGCATCCTGTTCCATGCGTGGAACCCTGCAGTGCTTGACCAGATCGCGCTGCCGGCGTGCCATCTGCTGTACCAGTTCCTGCCGAACGCCGCGCGGCGCGAAATTTCGCTGTGCCTCTACATCCGTAGCAACGACGTGGGACTGGGCACGCCGTTCAATCTCACCGAAGGGGCGGTACTGCTTCATCTGGTGGGTCGCTTGACGGGCTACACGCCGCGCTGGTTTACCTATTTCATCGGTGACGCGCACATCTACGAAAACCAGCTGCCGATGCTGCGCGAGCAGCTTACGCGCGAGCCGTACGAGAGCCCGCGGCTCGCCATTTCGGACCGTGTGCCCGACTACGCGCAGACCGGCGTCTACGAGCCGCAATGGCTGGAGCAGATCGAGCCGTCCGATTTCTCGCTGGTGGGGTATCGGCATCACGAGCCGCTGACGGCGCCCATGGCCGTTTGAATCGACGGGCAGCGCAGCTTCTGCTGCGCTCGTGCCGCTGCTGTGCGCGGCTTGCTTTTTGTCCCGTTCGTCCGGCTTGCGCCGATGCGCCGCAGGCATTCCGCCGCAGCGTTGCAGGTCTGAAACGGTCGCGCCGCTGGTTAATCACCGCATCACGCCCGCTTCGCGATTTCGCGGAGCGGGCGTTTTCTTTTGCAAGTGAGACTTTCCCTTCGCGGAAAAGCCCCGCCTAGCCGTGATGGTGCTCGTCGCGCTGGCCGGCTGCAGGCGCGGGTGCCGGTGCGGCGTGCGGCTGAACGGCCTGCGGCTGCGGATGGAATTCCTGACGCGGCTGGAGCTGCGGTTGCGGCTGAGGTTGCGGATGGACTTCCGCGCGCGGCTGAGGTTGCGACTGAGGCTGAGGCTGCGGACGGAACTCGGCACGCGGTTGCGGCTGAGGCTGTGGACGGATTTCCGGACGCGGTTGCATTGCCTGCGGTGCGCGAACTTCTGGCCGTGGTTGCTGCACCTGGGGTGCCGCCATCGGAGCGCGCGGCTCAAACTGCGGGCGCGGCGCCTGGGCCGCTGCCTGTGGCGCGCGGACGGTTTCGCGCGGCTGCTGTACCTGAGGCTGGCCACCCGGCTGCGCGCGCATTTCAGGCGCATGCGGCGGCTGCGCGCCGCCTTGCGGCATGAGCGCCTGACGTTGTTGGCCTTGCCCTTCCGGCGCACGCGGCACCGGCTGTCCGCCCTGCGGCGCAAACGCCTGACGTTGCTGGCCCGCAGCCTCCGGTGTGCGGGGCATCGGTTGTCCGCCTTGAGGTGCAATGCGCGATTCTTGCGGCGCCGCTTGTGCGCCGTTGACGCGCGGCTGCCCTTGCATCGCCATCGGCGTGTGGGGTTGCGTCCAGACCGGCTCGCGCCGCGCGTTTGCCTGGGCCGGCTGCGGCTGCTGGCCGCCGGCGGCAACAGCGCCGCGCGGCATGCCGTTCTCGGGTCGCACGCCGGGTTGTGGCGGCCTTGGCACACCGTTGCCGGGCTGGGGCTGCCGCTCGAGCGCGGCCATCGGTGCACCGGGCTGCGGCCGGGCTCCGCCGCCTGGTACGGCCCCCGTGCCCGGGCGTTGCGCTGCCTGAGGACCGGCCCCCGCTGCCGGCATGCCGGGCTGCGCGCCCCGTTGTCCGGCTCGTTCCGCTTGTCCATTCATTGGCGGCTGATGCCCCGGCCCAGCGGTGGCCAGCGTCGGCGAATGCGGCGGCACGAGTCTCACATTCGGAATCGCCTGCACGGCCGGATTACGCGGCACGTTGCCGATGAACCCGCTACGCGCGGGCGCGGAAGTCCTCACCACCGGCGCGCCCGCGCCCGGCACCACGCCGCCATGCGCCGCACGTTGTGCGAGCGCATCGTGGAAGGCCGGCGGCGCGACGGGCCGCCGCGTGGCGACGACCTGGCGTTCGCCCGCGCTCGCGGGCGGTCGGAACCCGGCGTTGCGCAAACCCGGGCCGAAACTCTCGCGCACTGGCGCGATGCCAGGCGTGCCCGATTCGATCCTCGCGTGTTGCCACTGCCGCGGATCCACATTCTGCGCGAACCGCGACGCGGGCTGTCCGTGAACGAACGCCGTGGCCGGCACAGCCGTGATGGCCCCCGGCGCCCGGTAGTTGATGTACGTGTTGTGAACATTCGTGATGTTGGTGATGTTCACGTTGTTGCGGTAGTTGTTGATCACGACAGGCTGATTCACCCGTTCGTAGTAGTGCGGACTCCAGTTGCACCAGCGCGGATGCCACGGCTCGCCGGGGCCGAGCGGGAACCACGCCACCCCGGCCGCTGCCACGCCGCCCAGCGTGAGGCTCACGCCCCAGTCGACGCCTCCGCCTCCGCCACCCACGAACGCCACCAGCGCCGGCGCATAGACAGGCGGCGCCGCCTCTACGACCGGACCCGGCACCCAGGCCCATGTGTCGTCGACGTAAGCCCAGCGGCCGTAGTGGTAGGGCGCGAAACCCCACGGAGCGTCGTCGACCCAGGTCCAGCCCCACGGCGCTTGCCATACCCAGTGTCCGTCGTGATAGGGCGCCCATCCCGCGGGCACCGCATTGGGCACCCAGACGTCGCCGTACTGCGGGTCGTCGCGCCAGGACCCGTTCGCGTCGAGATCCTGGTAGCCCGGCATTTCGCGCGAGACGTAGCGCGCGGACACCGAGCGGTCTTCGGCCGCGTCGCGCGCGCCGCTCCACTGGTCGAACACGTCGGGCGCGGGGGCGCCGCTCGCCGCGACCTGCTGCAGGTTCGTACCGGCGAACTGGACCTGCTGACCCGCCTCGACAGGCATCTGCCCGCCGTCGCCGTACACGGTAGCGCTGCCGCGCCGCACCGTGACGGTAGTGGTGCTGCCGTCGGGCGCGACGTCCACGCGGTAGTCGCCAGGGCCGTTCACGCCGAGCGCGAGGTTCGGTGTGTCGATCTCATAGCTGCTGCCGGGCGGCAGCGAGCGAACGTGGGTGGACAGCGTGCCCTGCGCGACCTTCAGTTGCGTCGAGGTGTCGTCGAGGTTGAGGACGTCGAGACTCGTCTGTTCGTCCATGCGTACCGCGGTGGAGCCGATGTGCAGGTCGGAGCGCGCGTTGCGGTCGTTCCAGAGCTGGTCGCCGGTGGTGAGCGGCCGGTTCAACTGCGCGTATGACCAGTCCGATGCACCGGCGGGCTGCGTAGTCACGGCACCGGCCATGTAGTCGAGCCGCGCCACACGGCCGGGCGGGTCGCCTGCCTGCGTGACCGCTGCGCCGGGGGCCACCGGCGGCGTTTGCGCGAGCGCCGGCAAGGCTGCGACGTTGAACGCGGCAAGCACCGCGCAGACGATGATGGCGGGGCGGCTTATGCGTCCCGTGCGGCTGACGCGAGTCGCGGAACTGGCGCGTCGAAATAGCGTGAGCGATGTGGCTGGCGTTTTCATTGTGTGTCTCCGACGGAGCGGGGCGGCCACGCGCGATCGCGGCCGGCACGGCGCGCCCTCGGAATTCACTCTATCCGCGGTGCATGTTTCAAGGGGCAGTCATTTGTAAGGGCGCCATGGTGCGCTGTAACAAAATTTGTCCCGGATGCGGGGGCCTTTCGAGCGCCTTGCGTCTGAAGGTCGCGCAAGGCGCTTGCCTGACCGCGCCTTGCTGCCTTGCCGGGCTGTACGGCCGGTTGGGGCGGCAGTTGGCCGGGCGGCTGACCTCGCGGTTGATCCGATGGTTGATCCAGTTGACGCGGCAGTAGGCGCAGCAATCAGCTCGACAAGAATTCGTCGAACGCGCGTTGACCGGGCGGCGTGATACGGAGAACGCGCGCGCGCTCCGCGTGTTCCACCCAGCCGCGTGCGGTCCAGGCGTCGAGCAGGGCCGCGCCGAGCGAGCCGCCCAGATGCGGCCGGCGTTCGCTCCAGTCGGGGCAGGTGCAGGCGAAACGCCGCCGCCGTCGGCGCTGTGCGACAACGTCGATGCCCCAGTCCGCGAGGCGCGCTGCCCCGGCCGGCGTGGCGTCGAGTTCGTCGCCGTGGGCGCTCAGCAGTCCGTCGCGGACGAGCCGGTCGAAGACGTTCACGGCCAGCTCGCCCGCCATATGGTCGTAGCAGGTGCGCGCGTAGCGCATGTCGAGCGGGACGGTGCGGGCCGGGCGCGGTGCCGGCCGTTGCGGTGCGGCGGCTTCGGCCAGATGCGCGAGGGCTTCGATCGACGCCGCGATTTCGGGCGTGGCGATGCGGAAGTAGCGGTGGCGGCCGCGCACTTCGAGCGCGAGCAGGCCGCTTTCCGTGAGCCGCGCGAGGTGGGCGCTCGCGGCGGAGGGCGAGAGTCCGGCGATCAGCGTCAGTTCGCCAGCGGGGCGCGCGCTGCCGTCCATGAGCGCCCACAGCATGGCGGCGCGGCCAGGGTCGGCGAGCAGCGCGCCGATGCGCGAGAGCCCGGGGAAATGGCTCGAATCGGCGGAGTGGGGAAGGGACATCGGAACCTCCTTTCGGTGCGCCAGCGTAGCAACGCAATGCGGCGTGCTGCGCGGTTGGCCTCTTTCGTCGGAACTGGTCTGCACTGTAGCGGATGCCGGCATTCGACGTTTCAGGGTGACGTGAAGCGTGGACTGCACGGCGACGATTCGTGCCGAGCCTGGTTCACCTGCGGCGCTTACAGTCCCTGCGCTAGAATCGGTGGCTTCTGATTTCGAACGTCAGTCGACCAGCCAGCCATGAAATTTTCCTGGGTCGTTGCCGCCGTGCTTGCCGGCATTCTGTGCAGCGCCTGTGCCGCAGGCGGATCGTCTGCATCGTCGGGCGGCGGGAGCGGCATCACGATGTACGGCACCATCGACGAAGGCATCAGCTACCACAGCAAGTAACGCGGCCACGCGCGCCCGCCGCATCTCCGACAGAACCACCGCGCTTTATGGCGCCCCGTATAATCGGCTCCTTCCATATACATCCGCACGAGCGGAGTCAATGACCGGAGTCAAGATGAGTACCCCTTCGAACGCACACGACCGTTCCGAAACCACGTTCCGGTTTCTGGCCGAGCCGAGCTCGGTGAATTTCGGCGGCAAGGTCCACGGCGGCGCGCTCATGAAGTGGATCGACGAAACCGCCTACGCCTGCGCGGCCGTGTGGTCGAGCCGCTATTGCGTGACGGTGAGCGTGGGCAACATCCGGTTCCGGCGTCCCATTCATGTCGGCAACATGGTGGAACTGCGCGCGCGCGTCGTGGCGACGGGCCGCACCAGCATGCATATCCATGTTTCCGTTCACGCGGGCGACCCGAAGAGCGGACAGTTGCGCCAGACCACCGACTGCCTCGTCGTGTTCGTCGCAGTGGACGAGACGGGTACGCCCATGCCGGTGCCGTCGTTCGTGCCCGAGACGGACGAGCAGAAGCGCCTTGCCCGTTACGCGATGGACGTGAAAGAAGCGCTCGACGCGATCGTGGAACTCAAGCCCGAAGAGGTGGCAGCGGGCGCGGTTTGAAGGGCTTTAGGGGCTTGAAGAGCTTTAAGGGCTCGAGCGGCATGGCGCAGGCGTTCACCGCCTACGCCACGGCCGAGTTACTCGCCGGCGCCATCAACCCTTGCCCGGCACTTGTCCCACCATATCCTGCGGCCGCACCCACTCGTTGAACTGCTGCTCCGTCACGTAGCCGAGCGCGAGCGCCGAAGCCTTGAGCGTGGTGCCTTCCTTGTGCGCTTTCTTGGCGATCTGCGCGGCCTTGTCGTAGCCGATGTGCGGATTGAGCGCGGTCACGAGCATCAGCGACTCGTTGAGCAGCGCATCGATGCGCTCGCGATTCGGCTCGATGCCCACCGCGCAGTTGTCGTTGAAGCTGCGCGCGCCGTCGGCGAGCAGCCGCACCGATTGCAGCACGTTGTGCGCGATCATCGGGCGATACACGTTGAGTTCGAAATTGCCGCTCGCCCCGCCCATGTTCACGGCCACGTCGTTGCCGAACACCTGGCAGCACAGCATCGTGACCGCTTCGGACTGCGTGGGATTCACCTTGCCCGGCATGATCGAGCTGCCCGGCTCGTTCTCTGGAATCGACAGTTCGCCGAGTCCGCAGCGCGGGCCGCTCGCGAGCCAGCGGATGTCGTTGGCAATCTTCATGAGGCTTGCGGCCACCGTCTTCAGCGCGCCGTGCGCGAAGACGAGCGCGTCGGCGGCGGCCATCACTTCGAACTTGTTGGGTGCCGTGACAAACGGCAGTCCGGTCAGCTTTGCGATGGCTTCGGCCACTTTCCGGGCGAATTGCGGATGCGCGTTCAGGCCCGTGCCCACCGCCGTGCCGCCCTGCGCGAGTTCGCAGAGGTGCGGCAGCGTCGACTCCACATGCCGGATGCCCTGGTCGAGCTGCGCCACGTAGCCCGAGAACTCCTGGCCAAGCGTGAGCGGCGTGGCGTCCTGCAGATGCGTGCGGCCGATCTTCACGATGTCCGCGAAGGCCTTCGCCTTGCCGTCGAGCGTCTCGCGCAGCGTCTTCAGCGAGGGCAGGAGATGCGTGACGATGCCCACCGCGGCGGCGACGTGCATCGCGGTGGGGAACACGTCGTTCGACGACTGGCCGCGGTTCACGTCGTCGTTCGGATGCACCTTGCGCGCTTCGCCGCGCACGCCGCCCAGCAGCTCGCTCGCGCGGTTCGCGATCACCTCGTTGAGGTTCATGTTGGTCTGCGTGCCCGAGCCCGTTTGCCACACGGCGAGCGGAAACTCGTTGGCGTGTTTGCCCGCGATGATCTCGTCCGCGGCCGTCATGATGGCGCGCGCCTTCGCTTCGTCGAGCACGCCGAGGTCGAGATTCACTTGCGCCGCGGCGCGCTTGATGGTGGCGAGCGCGGTGATGATTTCGGGCGCCTGCTTTTCCGTGGAGATGCGGAAGTTCTGCAGCGAGCGCTGCGTTTGCGCGCCCCATAGCTGCGCGTTGGGCACGGCGATTTCGCCGAACGTGTCGCGCTCCATTCTGACGTCTTCGGTCATAGCTTCGCTCCGTATGACGAGCGTTGCCGGTCGCGCGATGGTTGCAACCGGCAGAGGCTCTGGGTGGATGGCGCATCGTCGCGAGACGGTGCGCCGCAGTTCTTCGCTGCAGTTCTTCGCCGCAGTTCCTCGATTCAGGGACGTTCGCGCGGGCAGGTCGTTCAGGGGCGCAGCGGGCTTCAGAGCTGATCGTCCACCGGCAACAGCAAGAATAGCCCGGTCAGCAGATTCCTGTAGAAACCCGCTTGCGGGTCGAAGTTGTAGGTACGCATCTCGCCGTCGTCCTCGCCGGTCCAGACGAGCGGCGAAGGCGGCGCGCCGATGCGCCGCAGCGAGGCGGCTTCCTGCGGCGAGGCCAGTTGCACGCGATAGCTCGCCGTGGGCGCCGTTGCGCTTTTGAAGAGCGCCGCGGCCTGACTGGCGATCTGGGGGCTGTGCACGATGAGCGCGAGTTCGGTATTCAGATGCACCGAGCGCGGATCGAGATTCAGCGAGCCGATCACGAGCGTGCTGCGATCGATGATGTAGGCCTTCGCGTGCAGGCTTGCGCGCGAGCGCGAGCCGGTGAAACCCACGCTGCGTTCGCGTTGCACGGGCTTGAATTCGTAGAGGTCGACACCGTGTTCGAGCAGCGGCACGCGGTAGGGACTGTAGCCGGCCTGCACGGCGACGGCGTCGGTGGCCGCCAGCGAGTTCGTGAGAATCGCCACGTGCACGCCGCGTGCCGTGAGCCGCGAGAGCGCTTTCACGCCCACTTCGTGCGGCACGAAGTAGGGCGAGAAGACCTGCAGACTCTCGTGCGCGCCGCGCATCAGTTCGAAGAGCCGCTGCGCGGGCGGGCTCTTGTAGTCGGCCGTCGGCACGGCGACCTTGTCGGGCGTGTCGGCCTTGAATTCGGCCGGGGCCCAGACGAGGCCCAGCTCGTCACGCGCGATCTGCTGCGCAAGCGGTGTCGCGTTGATCGGCTTCGCGTCGTAGGGATCGGCGTTCTCGCGCCAGTGCTCGCGCAGCGCGTCGCGCGCGAGGTCGAGATCGTGCGGGTCGAAGCTTTGCCGGTTGAGCACGCGCAGCGGGTAGGCGCTCGCGCTGTTCCAGTACCGGTCGAAACTCGCGGAGATGTCCGCGACGATGGGCCCCGCGGCAAGCATGTCGAGATCGCGGAACTCCAGCGTGGGGCTCGCGTTGAAATACTCGTCGCCGAGATTGCGGCCGCCCACGATCGCGAGCTGGTTGTCCACGATCATCGCCTTGTTGTGCATGCGGCGCGTGAAGGTGTCGATGCGCGTGAACAGGTCCGTGGTGCGCTCGAACATGCTCAACTGCTCGCTGCCGAACGGATTGAACACGCGGATCTCGATCTTCGGATGCGTGTTGAGCGCGGCCATCAGCTTGTCGATGTCCTTGAAGTTCAGGTCGTCGACCAGCATGCGCACGCGAACGCCCTGATCGGCCGCATAGAGCGCCGCGCCGAGCAGCAGCTTGCCGGTGGTGTCCTCGTTGGCGATGTAGTACTGCATGTCGAGGGTTTTCGTGGCGGCGCGCGCGAGCGCAATGCGCATCTGCAAGGCTTCGGTGCCGGCGGAGAGCAGTCTGAATCCGGACTGGCCGCCATGGGCCTTCACGGGCGCGTCGAGCGCTTCGGCAAGTGGCGTGGAAGCGCCGGGCGGCAGTGCGTGCGTGACGTCGCGCGGGTAGGCCGTGGCGGGCGGGCGCGTGGCGCAGGCGCCGAGCGCGAGCGCTGTAACGAAGGCGAGCAGAAGGCTGGCGAGCCGGCTCGCAAACCCGGCAGGCGCGTCATGGCAGAGACGTGCCGCAGGCGTTGCGCGGACACGCTTGCGCCACAGCGCTGCGACGGACCGGTCGATGTACGGCAGCACGCCTCGTCCTCCACGGGTGGTGTTGTCGGCGCCGGCCTGACGGGGCCGGTACCCTGTGGAGAACATTCTACGGGCAATTGTTAAGGCAGGCTGTGGGGCGGTACCGCACGTGGGTGCGCGGTCGATGGGGGCGCGGGCGTGAAAAAAAGCCCGCGCAGTGCGCGGGCCCAAACCCTGTCAGAGGAGTGTCACGGAAAACGGCTTCATCGTAGCGTGCACGCCATGTGCCACCAACCAACGATCCGTGCGTTGCTTATCGTCGGTGCGCTGCGATGCTTCGCTCCCGCGTTGTTCTGACGTTTCGATCAAGCGCGGTCTTGCCCTGCGCCCGGCCCACGCTGAAGGCTCAGGCGGTGAAAGCGCAGCGTCATCAGAACAGCCACGCTCGCGAGCCCCGCGGCGAGCCCCCACCACAACCCGCGCGCGCCCAGGCCGAAGTGAAACGCGAGCGTGTAGCCCGTCGGAAAACCGATGCCCCAGTAGCCGAACGCAGCCGCGATCATGGGAACGCGGGTGTCCTTGAGGCCGCGCAGGCAGCCCGAGGCCACCGTCTGCATGCCGTCCACGATCTGGAAGATCGCGGCCACGCCGAGCAGCGACGCGGCGAGCGCGACCGTGTTCGCGTTGGCGGGGTCGTCGAGCTTGAGGTACAGCCCGACGATCCAGTGCGGCGCGACGATCAGCACGAGCCCCGAGAGCGACATGAACGCAACGCCGAGCACGAGCGCGACGAAGCCCGCATGGCGTGCGGCAAGCGGCTGCGCCGCGCCTTCCCAGAAGCCGACGCGCACGTTGGCCGCCTGGCCGATCGAGAGCGGCACCATGAACGACACGGACGCTACGTTGAGCGCAATCTGGTGCGCCGCGAGCTGCGATTCGCCCAGCACGCCCACCATGAGCCCCGTGGCGAGAAAGAGCGTCGATTCGACCCCGTACGTGATCGCCACTGGCCAGCCGATGCCGAACAGTTCGCCCATCAGCGGTACGGTGGGACGCCGGGCGGCGACGAAGTGCCGGTAGCGCGGCCGCAAATGGAGCAGCGCCGCCAGCACGAGCGCGGAGAGCCAGACGGTGAGCGTCGTGGCCGCGGCCGAGCCGAGAAAGCCGAGCCGCGGCAGTCCGTACACGCCGTGGATGAGTCCGTAGTTGAGAAACGCGTTGACGAACACGCTCGCAATCGAAACGCCGAGCAGCCGCCGCGCTGCGCCAATGGCGGGCAGAAACGAGCGCAGCAGCCCGATGCCCGCAAGGCTCGCGGGCGCGGCCCAGCGCAACACCGCGCAGTACTCGCCCACGTTGCGCGCGAGCAGTGGCGGTTCGCCGAACGCCAGCAGAATCGGCGTGGCAAACGACAGCAGTGCGAACGCCGGCACGGTGAGCAGCAGCGACAGCACGAAGCCGGTCCAGTAAATGTGCGGCACGTGATGCTCGTTCTGCGCGCCGCGCGCGTTGGCCACGGTCACGCTCACGGAGGTGAGCACGCCTTGCAGCAGCGTGACGACGACGAAGTAGAGCGCGGCGCCGAGTCCGCCGGCGGCGAGCGCATCGGCGCCGAGCGAGCCGAGCAGCACCGTGTCGGTCACGCTCATGGCCATCTGGGCGAGCTGCGCGATGGCGAGCGGGGCGGCGAGGCGGGCGGTGTCGGCGGCGTGGCGGGAAAGCGTGGGCGGCCTCGTGCCCACGCGCGAGAAGCTCGATTGCTGGGTCATGGGAAGGGAAAAACGGCGCGAGCGTATGGGCGCGCCGCGATTCTTATGATGTCTTTCGGGACGGACAGCTTATTGCGGGAACGGGCAGTTGTCGATGGAAAAGCCCGTTTTTGGTGCAGTTTCTTTCAATCGGCTTCGCGCACGGCGATGCGTGTGTCGCCGAACAGCACGACCTGGCCCGCGCGGATCTTGCACGTTTTGCGCAGCTCCACTTGACCGTCCACCTTCACTTCGCCTGCGGCCACCAGCTGCTTGGCCGCGCCGCCGCTGTCGGCGAGGCCGGTGATCTTCAGCAGGTTATGGAGTTCGACGTAGTCGCCGGTGAGCGGGAAATCGAGATTGGGCATGGCGCACGCGAGGGAACAGGTTCAAGGGCTCGCATCATAAGCCCGCGGGCGCGGGCGCGTCGAACGGATTGCGTGGAGGTAGCGGGTGCGTGGGGGGCAAGGGTTCTGCGCGCTTGTCTCGTAGGGGTGTATGGATATACAGTGTGCGTCGCCATCTTCCCATTCTGCCTACGCCGTGCCTTCCGCTTCCGTTCCGGTTTCCGCTTCTGTTCGCGATTCGTCTGCCCTCGTCGAGCGCCCCGCCGCGCATGGCGGCGCAAGCCCGACGCCCGAAATGGCGGCCGAGGTTGCAACGAAAGTCGCCGCCTGGCTCGCGAAGCTCAACGACGCCCAGCGCGCGGCCGTCGAGCACGGCGTCGGCGAGGCCGGCGCGCCCGCGCCGCTCGTGGTGATCGCGGGCGCGGGCTCGGGCAAGACCAATACGCTCGCGCATCGCGTGGCCCATCTTGTCGTGAACGGAGCGGACCCGCATCGCATCCTGCTGCTCACCTTCTCGCGCCGCGCCGCCGACGAAATGACGCGCCGCGTGACGCGCATCGCCGCCGGGGTGCCGGGCGCGTCTGCGGCGCTCGCGCACGGGCTCATGTGGGCCGGCACGTTCCACGGCGTGGGCGCGCGGCTCTTGCGCGAGTACGCCGAGCGCATCGGCCTCGCGCCGGGCTTCACCATCAACGACCGCGAAGATTCCGCGGACCTCATCAACCTCGTGCGCCACGAACTCGGTTTGTCGGCGAAGGAACGGCGGTTCCCGTCGAAGTCCACGTGTCTCTCGATCTATTCGCGCGTCGTGAATACCGGTGCGTCGCTCGCCGATGTGCTCGCCCGTGCGTTTCCGTGGTGCTGCGAGTGGGAGGCGGACCTGCGCGCGCTCTTTGCCCGCTACGTCGAGGCGAAACAGGCGCAGAACGTGCTCGACTACGACGACCTGCTGCTGTACTGGGCGCACATGGCCGCGGAGCCCGCGCTCGCCGCCGAGCTTTCCGCGCGCTTCGATCACGTGCTCGTGGACGAGTACCAGGACACGAACCGCCTGCAGGCGTCGATCCTGCTCGCCCTCAAGCCCGACGGGCGCGGCCTGACGGTGGTGGGCGACGACGCCCAGGCCATCTACTCGTTTCGCGGCGCCACGGTGCGCAACATCCTCGACTTTCCCGCGCAGTTCGATCCGCCCGCGCGGCAGGTCATGCTCGAGCGCAACTACCGTTCCACGGCGCCCATTCTCGAGGCGTCGAACGCGGTGATCGGGCTCGCCAAAGAGCGCTTCGCGAAGAACCTCTGGACCGACCGCGCGAGCGAGCAGCGTCCGCGGCTCGTTACCGTGGCCGACGAAGCCACGCAAGCGCGCTATGTCGTCGAGCAGGTGCTCGAGGCGCGCGAAGCGGGCATGAAACTGAAGTCGCAGGCGGTGCTGTTTCGCGCCGCGCACCACAGCGCGGCGCTCGAAGTGGAGCTGGCTCGACGCAACATTCCGTTCGTCAAGTTCGGGGGGCTGCGTTTTCTCGATTCCGTGCACGTGAAAGACGTGCTCGCCGTGCTGCGTTGGGCGGAAAATCCGCTCGACCGCGTGGCGGGCTTTCGGGTCGTGCAACTGCTGCCTGGCGTGGGGCCGGCCACGGCGGCGCGGCTGCTCGATCAGGTCGCAGCCTGCAAGGGCACCTGGCCCGCCGCCGACGCGCTCGCGGCATTCGCGCCGCCACCGCGCGCCGCAGAAGACTGGGCCGCGTTCGTCGCGATGATGTCGACGGTCTGCTCGCGCACGAGTGCATGGCCTGCCGAGTTCGAGCTGATCCGCCGCTGGTACGAACCGCATCTGGAACGCAACCACGAAGACGCCGCCATGCGTCACGCGGACGTGCTGCAGATGGAAAGCATTGCGGGCACGTACCCGTCGCGCGAACGCTTTCTCACGGAACTCACGCTCGATCCGCCCGACGCCACGAGCGGCGAGTCCGGCGTGCCGCTGCTCGACGAGGACTACCTGATCCTCTCCACGATCCATTCGGCGAAGGGCCAGGAGTGGCGCAACGTGTTCGTGCTCAACGGCGTGGACGGCTGCATTCCGTCCGACCTCGGCACCGGCAGCGACGAAGAGATCGACGAGGAGCGCCGCCTGCTCTACGTGGCGATGACGCGCGCGAAGGAAGACCTGCACATCGTCGTGCCGCAACGGTTCTATGTGCACAATCAGACGCAATCCGGCGACCGGCACGTCTGGGCCTCGCGCACGCGCTTCATTCCGGCGCCGCTATTGCCGCTCTTCGAGGCGCGTGCGTGGCCGCCCGTGCCCGTCGCCGCCGCGCCGACAGCGGCGGGGCTGGCTGCGGCGGCTCACGCCAAGGTGGAGATTGCGGCGAAGCTCAGGAAGATGTGGGACTGAGCAGGGTTATTGCATCCGAGGCCGAAGCGGCTGGAATGCGGGCGTCAGCGCTGCGCCCTCAGCGCGACTGACGCTGCTGCTGTTGCTGGTTGCGCACGGGCGGCGTGAAGACGTTGCGCAGCCAGGCCGCGAGGCGGGCGAATACGTCGTACGGTTCTTCGACGAAGATCTCGGGCTTGAGCAGGCGCAGGTATTCCATGATCTGCTGCGCTTCCTGCTTCTGGAACGAGCCGTGCGAAATGCCAAGGCGCAGCAGCCCGCGCAACTCGCCCAGCTTTTCGCGCGACGCGCTGCCCACACTCGTTTCGCAGGCGATCTTCGCCTCGTAGATGCGCTGGCGCAGCGATTCCGCGAGCCGCCACGCCGGCGTCTGCATCACTTCTTCGAGCGTCTGGATGTCCTGCACGGCCGACTTGATCTGCGCCGAGAGCGGATCGATCAGGTTGGGCGCGGCCTGCGCCTCGTTGACGATCGCCGTGGCCCAGTCGCGACAGTGCTTGGCGAGCTCGTCGGGCGTCCATTCGGAGCGGGCGGCGAAACCGAAGCCGTACTCGGCGGCCTGCCGCATCAGGATGGCGACGACGTCCGGAAATTCCTTGTCGAGCGTGCGTTTTGCCCACGCGTACTGGCCGCCCTGAAGCATGCGCTGCACCGCGTGCTCGGTGAGCGGCACCATGTTGTCGAGCAGCTTCGCACGCAGGAAGTCCTCGAACGAGGGCGTCGCGAACTGCGGGTCGAGCTTGAGCGACACGCGCAGGAACGCGTCGAAATCCTTGCGTAGCGACACAAGGGTTTCTTCCTTCAGCGTAAGGGTGATCTGGCCCATGTTGTTATCCCGTTTCCCCGGTCCGCCCCTCTTCGTGGCGCCGTGGCGTATCTGCTGTATGCCGGCGGAGCGTCCTTCGCGCGGGTTGCCGGCGTCTTCACGTTCGTGACGGCCCGGTGGACGGACGACGCGCGGCGTGCGATCTGCGTGCGATTCGGGCGCATTGCGCGCCGCCAGGCCGGCGGGCACCAGGGCCGGAGCCGGCGCGAAAAGCGGATTTCGATCGGCGGACTTCGATCTGTTTAACGGCGTGCGGTGGGCAAACTTGAGGAAGTCATGACGCAGCGCACGAAACGCCGGCTTCCGGGGCTGGCGCGCCGGGGGCTCACGTTCGGTGGACGGGGAAGGGACGGGTGGCGCTAACGCAGCACGACGCCTTGCCAGACAAAGAACACGGCGAGCCCCACGGCGATAGTGAGCAGTGGGCGGCGCGTGAGCGCACTCACGGCAATGGCCGCGAGCGCGCCGACGAGCTGCGGATTGCGCCACGTCAACTCAGGGCTGCCGTGCGGGGCGACCGCCATGGGAACGATGAGCGCCGTGAGCACGGTGACGGGCAAGAAGCCAAGCGCCGTGCGCACGAGCGGCGGAAAGACGACGCGGTCGCCCAGCACGAACACGGCCGCGCGGATCGCCCAGGTGATGAGCGCCATGCCGAGAATCAGGAGCGCGTAGTTCATCGGCTTGCCTCTGCGGTGCGTCCGCGCGAGGCGCCCGGCAGCGACAGCGCGACACCCACCGCGACGCCGGCGAGCACGGCGCCCAGTAGTCCGAGCTTGTAGGGCCACGTCTGCCAGAGCAGCGCGAGCGTGCCCGCGGTGACCGCGGCCGCGAAGTAGCGAACGGCCACCAACTGCGGCACGACGATGGCGATGAAGGTGGCGACCATCGCGAAGTCGAGCCCGAGCGACTGCAGTCCCGGAAAGGCCGCGCCGAACAGCAGCCCGGCCGCCGTCCAGAGCTGCCAGTTCACGTACATGGCGAGCCCGGAGCCGAAGAAGTACCAGGGGCCAATGGCGTCGAACCGGCCATGCGGCTGACGACGATAGTAGGCCCAGGCCACGGCGAATACTTCGTCGGTGAGCAGGCCGGCGAGCACCAGCCGCCAGCGCAGCGGCAGGTGCGCCACATAGGGCGCGAGCGTCGCGCTGTACAGCAGATGCCGCAGATTCACCACGAGCGTCGTGCCGAGCACGACCGGAAAGCTCGCGCTGCCCGCAATCAGGCCGAGCGCAATGAACTGCGCCGAGCCGGCGAATACCGCGAGGGACATCAACTGCCCTTGCCACACGTGAAGCGGTCCCGACGTGACGAGCGTGCCGAAGATGATGCCGAACGGGGCGGCGCCGACCATCATCGGAATCGTGTCGCGCGCGCCCGCCGTGAATTCCTTGAAGCGAATGGAACGGGTCACTCTCTCCTCCTTTTGCCGCGAGCTTAACGGAGGGCGTAGGCAGCTGGCTTGTACGTTCTTGCGGCGGGGTGCGGAGGGTGTTCCCGGGGCGGTTATGCCGCTTGCCAGCGCCCCGGCGGCACGCCGAACATGCGGCGGAAATGGCGCGTGAAGTGGCTCTGATCGACGAAGCCGGTGGCCGCCGCGACCTCGGCCACTGGCCGGCCCGCGCGCAGGGGCGCAAGCGCGCGTTGCAGGCGAATCTGGTTGCGCCACGCGTGCGGCGGTAGCCCCGTAGCCTGGGCGAAAAGGCGTGCCGCGTGAAAGGGCGAAAGGCTGACCGCTGCCGCGAGGTCGGCAAGCAGAAGCGGCGTGGCGAGATGGCTGGCGAGGTGTTCCTTCATCGTTGCCACACGCGGGTCGCGCGCCGGGCGCAGCACGTGTTCCGGCGGCGTGCGGCCGTAGCGGACGAGCAGCGTGGAGAGCGCGTCGAGCAATGCCGATTCGGCAGCGAGCGGGTCCGCCGTCGGCGTGGACGTCAGAGCGGGCAGTCCGGCGGCGCCGGCTTCGAGTAGCTGGTGCGCACGAGAGAGGCGGCGCGCCAGGTCGGCGTCGCGAATCACATCGGCGTCGAACCACGGCAGCGGCTGCGCGCCGCCCGCGATGTCCTGCGCGAGGCTGTGCATGTACTCGATCGGCACGTACATCACCCGATAGCGCCAGCCTTCGTCCACGGCACGCGAGCCCGTATGCACCTCGCCGGGATTGATCACCGGCACGCTGCCCGCTTCGGCGACGTAGTGCGTGGCGCGATAGCGATAGCGTTCCGCGCCTTCTTCGATCACGGGAATCGTGTAGGCGTCGTGCCAGTGCGGTGTGAACTCGTGATCGTGATATTCCGCGGTGAGCAGGTCCGCGCCGGGCAACAGCGGCGTGCGCCAGTAATGGGCGGAATCGCGGAAGCGGGTCACGGTCATGGTTTCGGGCTTGCGGGTCTGTCGAGTCGGGTGCGGTAGGCGTGTGCGGCGCGCCTACTTCAACGGAATGGGCGTGCCCGCGGGGACGGGCACGGCGCTCACGCTATTCTTGGCGCTGCCGCTTACCACGCGGTCACTGTAGGTCAGATAGACGAGCGCGTTGCGCTTTGCATCCACGACGCGCACCACGTGCAGCGTCTTGAAGATGAACGACATGCGTTCCGTGAACACGTCCGACTGCTGCTTGAGGTTGCCTGTGAAGTGGATCGGCCCGACCTGGCGACATGCGATGGACGCCTCCGTCGGATCTTCGGCTACGCCCAGCGTGCCCTTGATGCCGCCGGTGCGTGCCCGCGAGACATAGCAGGTGACGCCATCCACGAGCGGGTCGTCGTAGGCTTCGACCACCACGCGGTCGGAGCCCGTGATGCGGAAATTCGTGTTGACGCTGCCGATCTCCTCGCCGTATGCCGCGGCTGTCGTGGCCGCGAGGAACGCGGTACCGACGGCGGCAGCGCATCGTGCGGTGACGCGCAGGCGCGGGTTTCGCGTCGTGGAGAAGTCGTGAGTGCGTTTGGCGAGGTTCATCGTGGATCGATCGGCGGGAATGACAGATCCACATTATCGACGAACTCGCGCGGCGACTCGCCACCGCTCTGCCGGAAAAGAAAAAAGGGATTACGTGAAGACACGTAATCCCTTCGATATCTTTTGGCTCCCCGACCTGGGCTCGAACCAGGGACCTACGGATTAACAGTCCGGCGCTCTACCGACTGAGCTATCGGGGAACAGCAATACAACCGTTCACTACGTAAAAAAGCCCGTTATGGTTAACGGGCTTTTGCAATTTCTTGGCTCCCCGACCTGGGCTCGAACCAGGGACCTACGGATTAACAGTCCGGCGCTCTACCGACTGAGCTATCGGGGAACAACAAAAGCAGAGAAGCGAGATTCTATGGGGTACTTCAGACGCTGTCAATACTTCGGGGCTTCGGCGAGGCGTATTTCCTGCGTGCGCTTCTTGTCGTAGCGCCTGCCGGACCGGCCTGATAGACAAGCCCCGATGTCGCTTAGCGCTGCAGCAGCGACAGCTTGTCCTTCACGTCCTTGAATTCGTCGGCTTCCGGCAGCGGCTGCTTGGTCTTCGTGATGCTCGGCCATGCCTTCGCCAGTTCGGCGTTCAGCGGAATGAAGTCCTGCTGGTCGCCCGGCACGTCTTCTTCGGCGTAGATCGCGTTCACCGGGCACTCGGCCACGCACACAGCGCAGTCGATGCACTCATCCGGGTCGATCGCGAGGAAGTTGGGACCTTCGCGAAAGCAGTCCACCGGGCACACATCGACGCAGTCGGTATAGCGGCACTTAATGCAGCTTTCGGTCACAACGTGAGTCATTCAGGCAGCTCCTGCGTGCAGTATCAGGGGTGGCGAAACGCCAAAACCGGTATTGTAACTGAACGTCAAAAGACGAATCCACACGCTGACAGGCCGGCTTATATCGTTTGGTGATTAGTTTATGGGTCGCGCCGCGGCTGTCATGGCGCGATGAGCCTTGTCCAGCCGGTGTGCTGGCACGTGCCGTGCCGACGCCTTGCGGTAACATGGCGACCAAAGGGCGCGGGGGACGTGCCCTGCAAGCGCGGGCGTGCGGACGTCGTGACCGCGCGACCGTCCGACCGCAGTCCAGCCGCCACACCATGATCATTACTTCGCTGCTCGATACCGATCTGTACAAGTTCACGATGATGCAGGTGGTGCTGCATCATTTCCCCGCCGCGAGTGTGGAATATCGCTTCCGTTGCCGCACGCCGAATGTCGACCTGGTTCCCTACATCGACGAGATTTGCAGTGAGCTGCGCCTGCTCTGCAAATTGCGTTTCACGGAGCCCGAACTCGACTATCTGCGGCAGATGCGTTTCATCAAGAGCGATTTCGTCGACTTTCTGGCGCTCTTTCAGCTCAACGAAAAATACATTTCGGTGACACCGTCGCCGAAGGGCAACGGCGAGATCGACATCGAGATCAAAGGGCCGTGGCTGCACACCATTCTCTTCGAGATTCCGGTGCTTGCCATCGTCAACGAGGTCTACTTCCGCAACACGCAGCAGCAGCCCGACTACGCCGTGGGCCGCGAGCGGCTGCGCGAGAAGATCACGCTGCTGGGCGCGAAACCGGAGTTCGCCGACTGCAAGATCGCCGACTACGGCACGCGCCGGCGCTTCTCGAAGCGCTGGCATGAGGAAGTGATCCTGACGCTCAAAGACGGCCTGGGCCCGCAGTTCGCCGGCACGAGCAACGTGTTCTATGCCATGAAGCACGGCCTCACGCCGCTCGGCACCATGGCTCACGAATATCTGCAGGCGTGTCAGGCCTTGGGTCCGCGGCTGCGCGATTCGCAGACCTACGGTTTCGAAATGTGGGCGAAGGAGTACCGCGGCGACCTCGGCATCGCGCTTTCCGACGTCTACGGCATGAAGGCGTTTCTGCGCGACTTCGACATGTATTTCTGCAAGCTCTTCGACGGCGCGCGGCACGACTCGGGCGATCCGTTCGACTGGGGCGAGCGCCTTATCAGCCACTACGAAGCGAATCGCTGCGACCCGCGTACCAAGGTGCTCGTGTTCTCCGATGCGCTCGACATCCCGAAGGTGCTGCAGCTCTACGAGCGCTTCCGCGGGCGCTGCAAGCTGGCCTTCGGCGTCGGTACGAATCTCACCAACGACCTCGGCTACAACCCGCTGCAGATCGTCATCAAGATGGTCCGCTGCAACGGGCAGCCTGTGGCGAAGCTCTCCGACTCACCGGGCAAGAACATGTGCGACGACAAGGCGTACCTGGCCTACCTGCGCCAGGTGTTCGGCATCGAGCAGCTGGCCGACGACGAGACCTCGGGCAAATAGATCGCGCTGTGCGGCGCCGCCGTGGAGCGACTTGATCGCTCATTCTGCGATGGCCGCGTGTTTGCCGCCATCCGGCCGCCTGGAATAGGCCGTTTGCCCCCGCGGCGGTGCATCCCCCGCCGGTATAATTCCGCGATACTCGATCCGCCCACGACACGAGGACCGCTTCATGGATACATCCGCTGCCCGTCGCAACATCCTCGCGCGCATTCGCGCTGCGCAGGGACGCGACGCCGAGCCCACCGCGCCGGAGCGCGCAGCGGTCGCGGACTACCTCGCGCGTCATCCGCAAGGTCCGCGTCCGCCATTGCCCGCCGATCTGAAGGCCTGCTTCATCGAGGCCGCTCACAAAATGGCCACCACGGTGGACGAAGTGGATACGCTCGCCCAGGTGCCCGCCGCCGTGCGCCGCTACCTGGAGACGAACGGCTTGCCGCTCACCGGCGTGGCGTGGGCGACGCTCACGGAACTTGCCTGGGCCGACGCGGGACTCGCCATCGAATTCCGCAAACCTGTGGATACCGATCTTGTCGGCGTGACCGGCTGCTTTTGCGCGGTCGCGGAGACGGGCACGCTGGTGCTGCTCTCCGGACCCGAGACGTGGGCGTCCGGGGCGCTGCTGCCGGAGACGCACGTTGCGATCGTGCCGGCTTCGCGCATCGTGGCCGGACAGGAGGATGCGTTCGCGCTGATTCGCGCCGAACGCGGCGAACTGCCTCGTGCCGTCAATTTCGTTTCGGGGCCGTCGCGCACCGGCGATATCGAACAGACCATCGTGCTGGGCGCGCACGGTCCTTATCGCGTGCATGTGGTGATCGTGCGCGGGGCGTGACACGTGTGCCGCGCGGCCGCATGCGGCGGCACGGCGGCTTGCTGCGTGCCGGTGCGCCACGCGTTCGACGCCGGACCTGCGGGATAGCCGGACAGCCGGACAGGCGAAACACCAACCGGACACGCCACACTGACGGGTCGCCCGGAACTTCGTGCTTCGTGCTCGCGCGTTGAACCCATTTCGCCGACCGCGCTGCCGCCACGCTCCACATTGACGGCGCATCCACGGCGTTTCTACAACAAACAAGGACTTGAACATGACACGACACGCCGCGAGTGCAGGCGTGGCCCTCTTTGCTGCATATGCCGCGTTTGCATTGTTGGCCGTGTGGCCCGCGCTCGCCGTCGCCGCGACGCTCGATGGGGCTGCCTTGTCGGCGTGGTGGACGGTGCCGTTCGCCGGCATGCTGCTCTCCATCGCCATCTTTCCGATTGTCGCGCCGGCCTTCTGGCATCACCACTTCGGCAAGATCGCCGCGGCGTGGGCGGTGCTCTTCATCGTGCCGTTCGGCGCAGCGTTCGGCCTCGCGGCCGCGTGGCGCACGCTGCTGCACGCGCTCGTCGAGGAATACGTGCCGTTCATCGTGTTGCTGACGGCGCTCTATACCGTGGCCGGCGGCATCTGCGTGCGCGGCAATCTGCACGGCTCGGCGCGCGTCAATACCGCGATGCTCGCGCTTGGCACCGCGCTCGCCAGCATCATGGGGACGACGGGCGCGGCCATGCTGCTGATCCGGCCGCTGCTGCGCGCCAACGACAACCGCCGGCACGTCGTCCATGTCGTCGTGTTCTTCATCTTCCTCGTGGCGAATGCGGGCGGCTCGCTGTCGCCGCTCGGCGATCCGCCGCTCTTTCTCGGCTTCCTCAATGGCGTGGGCTTTTTCTGGACGACCCAGCATCTCGCGTTGCCCATGCTGTTCGTCTGCGGCGTGCTGCTGGCAGTGTTCTTTGCGCTCGATAGCTGGTACTGGGCGCGGCGCGAAGAAGCGCGGCCGGCGAGACTCGATCCCACGCCCGATACGGTGTCGTTCGGTATCGACGGCAAGATCAATCTGTTGCTGCTCGCGGGCGTCGTCGCGCTCGTGCTCGCGAGCGGCCTGTGGAAGCCCGGCGTAACCTTCGACCTGATGGGCGTACACGTCGAACTGCAAAACGCGGTGCGCGACGTTGCGCTCGTTGCGATCACGCTGATTTCGCTTGCCGTGACGCCGCGTGTGGCGCGCATCGGCAACGGCTTCAACTGGGCGCCCATCGAGGAAGTCGCGAAACTCTTTGCCGGCATCTTCGTAACCATTGCACCCGTCATTCTGATCCTGCGCGCGGGCGAGGGCGGTGCCTTCGGCGGTATCGTGCACCTGGTCAACGACGCCGCCGGCCAGCCGCGCGAGGCCATGTATTTCTGGGCGACGGGGCTCCTCTCGTCGTTCCTCGATAACGCGCCCACGTACCTCGTGTTCTTCAATCTCGCGGGCGGCGACGCACCGTCGCTGATGACCGCGGGCGCCACCACGCTCGCGGCGATTTCGGCCGGGGCGGTATTCATGGGTGCGAACAGCTATATTGGCAACGCGCCGAATTTCATGGTGAAGGCCATTGCGGAGTCGCGCGGCATTCGCATGCCGAGCTTCTTCGGCTACCTGCTGTGGTCGGGCGGCGTGCTGTTGCCGGTGTTTCTCGTGACGACGTGGATATTTTTCTGACGCCAACTGGCGCGCAAACAGAAACAGAGTAAGCGGAGAAAACCGATGCAGAAGATTCTCGTGGCACGTCCCATCTTTGCGGACGTGATCGAGCGGTTGAAGCAGCACTTCGAAGTGGAGTGGAACAACGGCGACGTGCTGAGCGCCGACGAACTCGCACGACGTCTCGCGGACAAGGACGGCGCGCTGACGGCGGGCGACCCGATTGGTGCGGCGACGCTCGCGGCGGCGCCGAAGCTGCGTGTCGTGTCGAACATGGCCGTGGGCTACAACAACTTCGATATGGCCGCGTTCAACGCGGCGAACGTGCTCGGCACCAATACGCCGGATGTTCTCAATGAATCCACGGCCGATTTTGGCTGGGCGCTCATGATGGCGGCTGCGCGGCGCATGGCGGAATCCGAGCACTGGCTGCGCGCGGGCCACTGGCAGAAGTGGTCGTACGACGGTTTTCTCGGCGTCGATCTCTACGGTTCCACGCTGGGTGTGATCGGCATGGGGCGCATCGGTCAGGCGCTGGCGCGCCGCGCGCGCGGCTTCAACATGCGCGTCGTCTATCACAACCGTTCGCGCGTTGCGCCCGAGATCGAAGCCGAACTGAACGCCACCTATCTGCCGAAAGCCGAGCTGCTGCGCGAAGCCGATCACGTCGTGCTCGTGCTGCCGTACACGGCCGAGAACCACCACACCATCGGCGCTGCCGAACTCGCGTTGATGAAGCCCACCGCCACGCTCACGAACATCGCGCGCGGCGGGATCGTCGACGACGCCGCGCTCGCTGAAGCACTGCGGGAAAAGCGCATTGCCGCAGCCGGCCTCGACGTGTTCGAAGGCGAGCCGAACCTCAACCCGGCGCTGCTCACGGTGCCCAACGTGGTGCTCACGCCGCACATCGCGAGCGCGACGGAGCGCACGCGCCGCGCGATGGCCAATCTCGCTGCCGACAACCTGATTGCCGGCCTGGGTGAAGGACCGCGTGCCGGACAGCCGCCGAATCCCATCAATCCTGAAGTGATCGGAAGGGCACGCTCATGACGGCGATGCTGTTGATGTCGATTGCCGTGATCGTGCTGGCCACGGCGCTCGTGATCGTGCTCGTGATGGCGATGCGCGGGCGCGACGGCCCGGCGCAGGCGGGGCTCCACGAGCTGGCCGACCGGCTCGCGGCATTCAATGATGTGCAGTCACGTACCGCCGAACGGCTCGAACGCGAGCTGCGCACGGACATCGCGCAGACCGCGCAGGCCTCCCGCACTGAACTGGGCAGCGGCCTCGCGCAATTTCAGCAGACGCTCGCGACGCAGCTCACGAGCATCGCGACCGTGCAGAACAACCAGATCGACGGCTTCGCGCAACAGCTCGTCAAGCTCACCGAGACCAACGCACAGCAGCTCGAAGCCGTGCGCCAGAGCCTGCAGCAGCAGGCGCTCCAGGCGCGTGACGAGCAGGGCTCGGCGCTCAAGCGTTTCGGCGACACGCTCACGCTGCAACTTTCGCAGCTGACCGAAGCGAACGACCGGCGCTTTGCCGAAGTGCGCGCCACCATCGAGCAGCGGCTCAAGGACATCGAGGCGAACAACGCGACGAAGCTCGAAGAGATGCGCCGCACGGTCGACGAAAAGCTGCACGCCACGCTCGAGCAGCGCCTCGGCGAGTCGTTCAAGCTGGTGTCCGACCGGCTCGAGCAGGTGCATCGCGGGCTGGGCGAGATGCAGACGCTCGCGGCGGGCGTCGGTGACCTGAAGAAGGTGCTGACGAACGTGAAGACACGCGGCACGTGGGGCGAAGTGCAGCTTGAAGCGCTGCTCGAACAGATGCTCACGCCGGATCAGTACGCGAAGAACGTCGCGACGGTGCCGAAGAGCGGCGAGCGCGTGGAGTTCGCGATTCGACTGCCGGGCCGTCCTGACGCGACGGGCACCGTGGCGCCGGTGTGGCTGCCCATCGACGCGAAATTTCCGCGCGAAGACTACGAGCGGCTGATCGACGCGCAGGAGCGTGCCGACGTGGCGGCCATCGACGAGGCAGGCCGTGCGCTCGAAGCGCGCGTGCGCGGCGAGGCGCGCACCATCGCGGAGAAATATCTGGCGCCGCCGCATACCACCGACTTCGCGCTGCTGTTCCTGCCCACCGAAGGGCTGTACGCGGAGATCTTGCGGCGCCCTGGCCTCACCGACCTGTTGCAGCGCGACTATCGCGTGACCATCGCGGGGCCGACCACACTGACGGCGCTGCTGAACAGTCTGCAGATGGGTTTCCGCACGCTCGCCATCGAAAAGCGGTCGAGCGAGGTCTGGCAGGTGTTGGGCGCGGTGAAAACCGAGTTCGGCAAGTTCGGCGACGTGCTCGCGAAAACGAAGTCGCAGCTCGAAACAGTGACGCGCTCCATCGAGGCCGCCGAGGTGCGCACGCGTGCGATGAACCGCAAGCTGCGCGACGTCGAGGCACTGCCGGGTGAAGAGGCGAGCGGTGTGCTGGGTGAGGCGCTTTCGGGCGCGGACTCGGACGAGCCCTGAGCGGTTGCGTTGACCGCGGCGTAGTGAGCGCGGTCAACGCGGCGGCTATGCTCGCTCTTGGCGAGTCTGCACGCTGGCGGGCGGCGCCGTGTCGGCGAGGCGGTCGATGGCGTCGCCCGTCATGCGCACGATGCGCCAGTCGGGCAGCACGGTGGCGCCCAGCTTCTCGTAGAAATCGATGGCCGGCTGGTTCCAGTCGAGCACCGACCATTCGAAACGTCCGCATTGGCGCTCGCGTGCGAGCGCCGCGAGGCGGCTCAGCATGGCTTTGCCGAGCCCCGTGCCGCGCTGCGACGGCTGCACGTACAGGTCTTCGAGGTAGAGCCCGCGCCGGCCGAGAAAGGTCGAGAAGTTGTGGAAGAAGAGGGCGTAGCCGACCACGCGTCCGTCGTCGTCGGCGAGCAGCGCTTCCGATGCCGGCCGCGGACCGAACAGCGCGTCGTTGAGACCCGCTTCGGTTGCAACGAACAGATGCGTGAGCTTTTCGTATTCGGCCAGTTCGTACATCAGCGCGAAGATCGCGCCGACATCGGCGGGCGTTGCGGGACGAACGACGGCGGTCATTTACGCTTCCTCGGGCACATCGGAGAGATGGATTTCGATGCCGCCGAAACGCGAGGCGACCCAGTTGTACGCGTGGCACGCAATCCACAGCAGGATGAAACCGAGAATCGCGTTGAGCAGGAGCGCGCTGAACACGGTGCTCAGCTCCACCGAACCGTAGCGAATGAACGCCACGAGCACGCCGAGCAGCACGATCGGCACGCTGAAGGTCAGGTAGACCAGGATGAGCGCTTTGGCGGTCTGCCCCGGAGCGATGAAGGAGATCTGCTTTTTCATTGAGTCGAGACCCGTGGTCGTGTGTGTTGGTTGGTGAAAGACGGTGATTCAGACGAGTGCATCGAACAGCATGATGTCGACGCGGTCGCCTGCGTCGAGATCGGCGGCATCGTGCGCAAGGACGACGAAGCAGTTGGCCTCGCTCATCGAACTCAGCGCCGCCGAGCTTTGCGAGCCCGTGGTCGTGACGTGCCATTGGCCGTGCGCGTCGCGGCGGGCGATGCCGCGCTGAAATTCCGTGCGGCCGGGCCGCTTGCGGATAGCGACCGTGCAGGCGGCGTCGATCAGCGGCACCGGGTTCACCGAGGCCCCGGTCATCGCGATCAGCGCCTCGCGCACGATCTGGTAGAACGTGACCATCACCGCGACCGGGTTGCCCGGCAAACCGAAGAACAGCGCGGGATGGCCGTCGCCGGCACGCGCCCCGGACCAGATGCGGCCGAAGGCGAGCGGACGGCCGGGCCGCATGGCGAGGTTCCAGAACGCCACGTCGCCGATGGTGTCGAGCAGTTTGCGCGTGAAGTCGGCTTCGCCCACCGACACGCCGCCCGAGCTCAGCACGACGTCGGCATTGGCGGCTGCATTGCGAATGGTGGCTTCGAGTGCGCCCGGTTCGTCGCGCACAACGCCGAGGTCGATGGCTTCCACGTTGAGGCGGCGAAGCATCGCATAGAGCGTGTGCCGGTTGCTGTCGTAGATGCAGCCTGCCGCGAGCGGCTCGCCGATGGAACGCAGCTCGTCGCCGGTCGAGAAGAACGCGACGCGCAGACGCCTGCGCACCGGTACTTCGGCGATCCCGAGCGAGGCCACGAGGCCGATGTCGGCGGCGCGCATCCAGCGGCCCGCACGCAACGCTGGTTGCCCTGCGGCCAGGTCTTCGCCCGCGCGTCGCCGGTTGGCGCCTGGCCGAACGGCGCTGGTGGCGAACGATACCGTCTCGCCTTCCACCTTCGTGAGCTCCTGAGGCACGACCGTGTCGCAGCCGGTGGGCATCGGCGCGCCGGTCATGATGCGCACGCACGTGCCGCGCGCGGCCCTGCCGTCGAACGGGTGTCCGGCGAACGCCTTGCCGGCGATCTTCAGCTCGACGGTGCGTGGGGCGTCGCCGTTCGCCGCGCTTGTGCCGAGGGCTGTGCCGTCGAAGGCGTAGCCGTCCATGGCGGAGTTGTCGTGCGCGGGCACGTTGATGGGAGAGACGATGTCTGCGGCGAGCACGCGGTCGAGCGCATCGCGCAGCGGCACCCGTTCAATAGCCGTGACGGGCGTGGCCCACTGGCGCACGATGGCCTGGGTGGCGGCAACGGGCAACGCCTCGGGATCGTAATCGGCGACGCAACGGGACAGGTTGTTAAGCGTGGTCATTGATTGGAGATGCGTCGCGCCCGGAAGGAATCCGGCGGTCGTACCAGGATGAGCGGCGGTGTCTTGCGGACCCCGCACACGCGCATCGTGGCGCGCCTGGCATGGTCACGCGCGCCCGGATTCGGCGAGTTCCTGCAATGAATTGATATTGTAAAACGCGCGTTCATCGGCAAAGGTCACTTCAACGGCCTTGTGGCGCGCGTACCACGCGCGAACCTTCCGCTCGCCCGCGGCCAGAAAGGCCGCGAGGTCGTCGGCAAGCGAGGTGCGCAGCAGGACGAAGACCGGATGCAGCGAAGTCTCGCCGGCGGCGTTGGTGGTCTTCACGGTCGCAATGTCGGCGTCGTCGGCTTCGACCGCTTCGGCGAGACGTTGGGCGAGATCGGCCGGCAGCCACGGTGAGTCGCAAGGTGCTGCTAGCAGCCATTCGGTGCGTGCCGCAAGCATGCCGGCGAGCAGCCCTGCGAGCGGTCCGGCGTAGTCGGGCAGGGAGTCGGTTACGACCGCGGCGTGCCAGGGCGCGCCGAGCGCGGCGTAGGCGTCCTGATGCCGGTTCGCGCTGACGAGCAGCGGACCGACCTGTGGCGCGAGGCGCCGCATGACGTGCAGCGCCAGTGCTTCGCCTTGCAGCGGTTGCAGACCTTTGTCGGCGCCGCCCATGCGAGTGCCGCGTCCGCCGGCGAGCACGAGTCCGGTGATGCGGTCGGCGGGCATGTTCATCGGCGTGTCTTGTTCAGCCGCCGATGTACGACATTTCGATCCGGCCGCCGTCTCCGGAAGGCGGTTGTCCAGCGCTGCTGCCGCGCAATTGCGAATAGCGGTCGGCGCGGCCTTGCCAGATGTGCGTGATGGCGCCGTCGATGTCGTCGTCCGTGGCGTCGCCGCGCACGAGCGCGCGCAGGTCGTAGCCGGCCGAGGCAAAGAGGCACAGGTAGAGCTTGCCTTCCGTCGAGAGGCGAGCACGCGTGCAGGTGCCGCAGAACGCGCGCGTGACGCTGGAAATCACGCCGATTTCGCCGGCGCCGTCGGCATAGGCCCAACGTTGCGCAGTTTCGGCAGCGCTATGCGCTTCGAGCGGCACCAGCGGAAACTCCGCGTGAATGCGGCTGACGACGTCGGCGGACGGCAGCACTTCGGTCATGTTCCAGCCGTTCGACGTGCCCACGTCCATGTACTCGATGAAGCGCAGCACGATGCCGGAGCCGCGGAAGTGGCGGGCGAGGGGCAGAATTTCCGCGTCGTTGGTGCCGCGCTTGACGACCATGTTGACCTTCAGCGGGGCGAGGCCCACGGCCTCGGCGGCAGCGATGCCTTCGAGCACGTCGGCCACGGCGAAGTCGGCGTCGTTCATGCGGCGAAAGAGGGCGTCGTCGAGCGCATCGAGACTCACGGTGACACGCGTGAGCCCGGCATCCTTGAGGCTGCGCGCCTTGCGCGCGAGCAGCGAGCCGTTCGTGGTGAGCGTGAGATCGAGCGGACGTCCGTCGGGCGTGGTCAGCGTGGCGAGGCGTTCCACCAGGTGCTCGACGTTCTTGCGCAGCAGCGGTTCACCGCCGGTGAGGCGGATTTTTTCGACGCCGTGTGCGACGAAGCGCTTTGCGAGCCGCTCGATTTCCTCGAACGTGAGCAGGGCGCTGTGCGGCAGAAAAGGATGGTCCTTGTCGAAGACCTCGCGCGGCATGCAGTAGACGCAGCGGAAGTTGCAGCGGTCCGTCACCGAAATGCGCAGGTCGCGCAACGGCCGCGCCAGCGTATCGAGGAGTACGCCGCGCGGTGCGCTCGCGGCTCCGGCAGTGGAGCGAGGGACGGTGAGCGCGTTGGCGTCGGCGACAGGGATGATGCGACGGGACATGGTGGTTTTAACAAGGCTTGACCATGCATTTTAGCCGAACCGCCTCTTTGCCACATGGGACCAGACCGGCCGCGTGGGGTCTTGCGGGTGGCTTGCCGGCGAGGGGGCGCCTCAAGCGTGGAAGGCTCGCGAGGAACTCTGCCATGTTGTGGGCCTCTGGCGCTGCCACGTTGCGGCCGTTGGCGGCGTCCGGGCACAGGCGTCGGACAAAAAAAGCCCGCCGGTGAGGGCGGGCTTTCGGGTTTGCAGCAGGGTTTGCAGCGCGGTTCGAGCGACCGCGCAGCCTTACTGCGGGTGCTTGACGGTCTCGACCTGTTGCATCGGCGTCGAATCCGCCGGCGGCAGCGGCTTGCGTTCGCGCGGCGCGCGCGGCGGCTTCACCACCTGGGCGGCCGCTTCCTGCGCGGCGCGCAGCTTGTCGGCGTCCGTGTTGACCCAGACGAGGCCGGCGTTTGCCAGCATCGGCTGCAGCGTTTCCGGCGACAGACCGTTGGCGTGCGGCGCAGCCTGGCGGGGCTTGACCGCGGCCGCTGCTGCCGGCGCCGTTTCCACGGGAACTGCGGCGGCGGGCACGGCTGCTTCATGCGCCGGAACCGCAGCCTGGATCACGTCTTCCCGAATCACCGGAACCGGCTGTGCCGCTGCGGGAACCTCTTCCACCGGCGGCGTGGTGCCTTCCGGGGCCGCTTGCGCGGCGGGTGCCGTTTCAGCGGATGCGGCGTGAGACGGCGCAGCGGTCTCGGCCGATGCAGGTGCCGCGGCTTCAACCGGCGCGACAGGCGCTGTTTCGACTGCGGCGGCAGCCGGAGCGACCTCGACCGGAGTCATCGCGGGGGCCGGCACAGGCGCCGGTTCGGTAGCCGGCACCGCTGGCGCATGACTGGCTTCCGTAGCCGGGACGCTTTCTTCCGCGGGCACGATGGGCGCGACGGTTTCGATCTTCGCTGCGGCTTGCGCGGCGAGTTCGGGGGCGTCGGTGGCGGGCTGGAGTTCAGTCACGACGACCTTCTCCGTCGCCACAGCAGCGACCACGGCTTCCACTGCGCCCGCCGGCTTCACGCCGTGATGCTCCACTTCGTGAACGGCTTCTGCTCCCTCTTCAGGCTCCGTGTCGCCGCCGGCTTCCGCGAGGTCGGCCGTATGCGTCAGGTTCGCGCCTTCAGCTTCGCGCTCGCGACGACCGCCACGGCGGCCGCGACGACGGCGGCGGCGTTCTTCGCCTTCACGCGGTGCGGCGCCCTGGTCTTCCGGTGCGATGTCTTCAGTGATGCCTGCCGCGAGACTTGCCTCGACGGCAGTTGTCGACTCAGGCGCCAGCAGCTCGCCCGGGACGTTCAACTGCTCAGCTGCGGCCTCGGCTTGCGGACGACGGCGCTCGCCGCGCTCTGCACGCTCGCCACGTTCGCGGCGCTCACCGCGCTCCTGGCGCTCCTGCCGTTCGCCGCGCGGTGCGGCTTCTGCCGCGGCGTCGGCGCGTTCCTGGCCGCGCTCTACGCGCTCGATGCGTTGCTCGCGTCCTTCGCGACCCTCCCGGCCCTCGCGGACTTCACGGGCTTCACGCGGTTGGCGCGGCTCGCGTGCCTCACGACCTTCACGACCTTCGCGGCCTTCACGACCTTCGCGCGGTTCGCGTTCCTCACGGCGTTGAGCCGGTTGCTGCTGACGTCCGCCGACGGCTGCGCCTTCACCGCGCGCGGCTCCGTCGCGTCCGCCGCGGCGGTTGCGATTGCGATCGCCACCGCGCTCGCCGGCCGGGCGTTCCGGGCGCGCTTCACGTGCCGGACGTTCAGTCTTTGCGGGTTGCGCAGGTGCCGGAGCGGTAGCGACCGGAGCCGGCTGCACGCCGAACAATCCCTTGAGCCAGCCAAAGAAGCCGCCGCTCGCGGGCGCGGCAACGGCCGGAGTGGGCGCCGCCTGGGGCTCCGCGGCCTTGACCGGTGCGCTGGGTGCCGGACGCTCAGGCGTAATGCCCTTCACCGCGGCCTCCTGCTTCGGTTTCACTTCTTCGCTGCGCTTGCTGTAGCCCGTTTCGGACTCCATTTCGCGGGCCGCGTCTTCGGCCATCTTCCAGGATGCACGCGGCTCGTCGAGGCGCGCGTCGTCGTGGCGCAGGCGCTCGAGCTTGTAGTGCGGCGTGTCGAGGTGCTTGTTCGGAATCAGGACGACGTTGACCTTGAAGCGCGACTCGATCTTGTTGATTTCCGCGCGCTTTTCGTTCAGCAGGAAGGCCGTCACTTCGACCGGCACCTGGCAGTGGATCGCGGCGGTGTTTTCCTTCATCGCCTCTTCCTGAATGATGCGCAGGACCTGCAAGGCGGACGATTCGGTGTCGCGGATGTGGCCCGTGCCGTTGCAGCGCGGGCAGGTGACGTGGCTGCCTTCGGAAAGCGCCGGGCGCAGACGCTGGCGCGACAGCTCCATCAGGCCGAAGCGCGAGATCTTGCCCATCTGCACGCGGGCGCGGTCGTGCTTGAGTGCGTCTTTCAGGCGCTGCTCGACTTCGCGTTGGCTGCGGGCCGACTCCATGTCGATGAAGTCGATCACGATCAGGCCGCCCAGGTCACGCAGGCGCAGCTGGCGGGCCACTTCGTCGGCGGCTTCCAGGTTGGTGCGGGCCGCGGTTTCCTCGATGTCGGCGCCCTTGGTGGCGCGCGCCGAGTTCACGTCGATGGCGACGAGCGCCTCGGTGTGATCGATCACGATGGCGCCGCCCGAAGGCAGCGGCACCGTGCGCGAGTACGCGGTCTCGATCTGGTGCTCGATCTGGAAGCGCGAGAAGAGGGGCACATCGTCGTGGTAGCGCTTCACCTTCCCGACGTTGTCGGGCATCACGATGTCCATGAAGGCGCGGGCCTGATCGTAGATGTCCGTCGTATCGATCAGGATTTCGCCGATGTCGGGCTGGAAGTAGTCGCGGATCGCGCGGATCACGAGGCTCGATTCCAGGTAAATCAGCATCGGCTCGCCCTGGCGGCCGCTTTGCGAGGCGGCCTCGATGGCGCGCCACAGTTGCAGCAGGTAATTCAGGTCCCACTGGAGTTCTTCGGCGCTGCGCCCGATGCCGGCGGTGCGCGCGATGATGCTCATACCGTCGGGCAGTTGTAGCTGACCCATGGTTTCGCGCAGTTCCTGGCGGTCGTCGCCCTCGATGCGTCGCGAGACGCCGCCGCCGCGCGGATTGTTCGGCATCAGCACGAGGTAGCGGCCGGCGAGCGAGATGAACGTGGTGAGCGCCGCGCCCTTGTTGCCGCGCTCTTCCTTCTCGACCTGGACGATGAGTTCCTGGCCTTCGCGCAGGGCGTCCTGGATGCGCGCCGAGCGCATGTCCACGCCATCGCGGAAATACTGGCGGGCCACTTCCTTGAACGGCAGGAAGCCGTGGCGGTCTTCGCCGTAGTTGACGAAACAGGCTTCGAGCGACGGCTCGATGCGGGTAACGATGCCCTTGTAGATGTTGCCTTTGCGCTGCTCGCGCCCGGCGGTTTCGATGTCGATGTCGATCAGCTTCTGACCGTCGACGATGGCAACGCGCAGTTCTTCCTGCTGCGTCGCATTAAACAGCATGCGTTTCATTGAACGGCTCCAGAGCGGCCTTGCCGGCCCACGTCCCGTGGTTGTCAGGCACGGGGACGCTGGCGGGCGGCGGCATGCCGCGCCTTATTGTGTTGTCACAAGCACGCTGGAGCAGGAACGATGGCGGGGAGAATTGCCGTCAGAGGGCCCATCCGTCAAACGGATGGAAGGGCCGCGGGGCACGTGCGAATACGGCTTCAAACAATGGCTCGATACGCCGCGCGGAATGCGGTGGTCCGAATGCTTCCGGTTTCTTCGACGCCTTGGCCTGCTGCGCGCAATGTGCTGCGCGCGGCCTTGCTGCGCGTTGAAACCTGCGGTCGTGCCGCATGCGGGAAGCTGATCTGGAACGCCCGTCTTCCCCCTCGGGTGTCTCGCCTCATTTTGACGTCGCCATGTTCCGCCGTTTTCTCGGAACGCTTCGGGCGCACGCCGTATTTTCGCCACTGGCCGCCTTGTGCCGCGCAACCGCACAAACTGTGGAGCGCGAGAGAAGGCCTGCCAGACAAATTCTTTGTACCAACATTCCGTTACCGTCGGAGCCGACGTGACCGAACGTGCCTGTGGGCGCCGTCCCTGCCCGTTGCGGGATCCGTGCGTGCAACTCGTTGCATCTCGTTGTCAGGGTGAGCAACCAGCCCCGGGCGCAAGTAAAATGACGATTTATCGCTTGCTGCCTGCGCAGACCGTGCGGTTTGGGGCGCCTCGAAGTCGTTCGAACCGTTCGAACGCGAAGGCCGGCCGCGCCGGTACGCTGGGCAAATTATATTCAGAATGAAAGGGTTAGGCAAAATTTCCCAGAATCAGGTCGCAAGCGACCAGGTTTCCTTCGTCGAAGTGGACGAGAACTCCGCCGGTCAGCGCATTGACAATTTCCTCACGCGCGTCTGCAAGGGCGTGCCGAAAAGCCACATCTACCGGATCCTGCGCAGCGGCGAAGTGCGCGTGAACAAAGGGCGGGTCGACGCCCAGTACCGGCTCGAACAGGGCGATCTGGTGCGCGTTCCGCCTATCCGGATCGCACAGACCCAGAGTTTCGACGCTGCGGCTGTGCCCTCCGCGCAGTTCGACATCCTCTTCGAGGACGACGCACTGCTCGTCATCGACAAACCCGCCGGTGTGGCCGTTCACGGCGGCAGCGGCGTGGCGTTCGGCGTGATCGAGCAAATGCGGGAGGCGAGGCCGCACGCGAAGTTCCTGGAACTGGTGCACCGGCTGGACCGCGAAACCTCGGGCGTGCTCATGCTGGCGAAGAAGCGCACGGCGCTCGTGGGCCTGCACGAGCAGATCCGCGACAACCGCATGGACAAGCGCTACTACGCGTGCGTCCATGGACAATGGGCAAACGACTGGGGCCGTCGGCGCGTCGTCAAGGAGCCGTTGCACAAGTACCTGACTCCGGAAGGCGAGCGGCGCGTGCGTGTGCAGCCCGATGGTCTTGCCTCGCACACGATTTTCAATCTGGTCGACCGTTGGCCCGGGTACGCGCTTCTCGAAGCGGAGCTCAAGACCGGCCGCACGCATCAGATTCGTGTGCATCTGGCGCATCTCGGCCTGCCGATCGTCGGCGACGCCAAGTACGGCGATTTTGCGCTGAACAAGGCGCTTGCCCGAGCGAACGCCGTCCCGGGGCTCAAGCGCATGTTCCTGCACGCGTACCGGCTCAAGCTCGTGCATCCGCTCACCGGCGAGACCTTGCAGTTTGAAGCACCGTTGCCGGCGGATTGCCGGCGTTTCCTCTCGCAACTCACGGCGTTGCGCGATGGGGCCGCAAATGCAGGAAATTCGCCGCACGCCGGGACGGATCAGAACCCGGGTGAAAATAGGCACGATACCGATATCGAAGGGGAGACGAACGCGCATGGCCCGACAGCACTTTGACCTGATCGTCTTCGACTGGGACGGCACGCTGATGGACTCGACAGCGCACATCACGCGCAGCATCCAGGCCGCGTGCCGCGATCTCGGCCTTCCCGTGCCCGCCGACGAGGCGGCGAGCTTCGTGATCGGGTTGGGATTGCGCGACGCGTTGCAGATCGCCGCGCCGACGCTCGACCCGTCCGACTATCCGCGTCTCGCCGAGCGGTACCGGTTCCACTATCTGGTGAAGGATCAGCACACGGAACTCTTTGCGGGCGTGCGTGAAATGCTGGAGGAACTGCGCGACACCGGCTATCTGCTGAGTGTTGCCACGGGCAAAAGTCGCGTGGGCCTGAACCGCGCGCTGGATCAGGCTCGTCTCACGAGCCTTTTCGACGGCACGCGCTGTGCTGACGAGACGTTCTCGAAGCCGCACCCCGCCATGCTGCAGGAACTGGCGCGGGAGCTTGGCCAGGACCTCGAGCGCACAGTCATGATCGGCGACACCACCCACGATCTGCAGATGGCGATCAACGCAGGCGCGGCCGGCGTGGGCGTGGCCTATGGCGCGCACCCGGCGGACTCGCTCGCGGCGCTCGAGCCCCGCTTCGTGGCCGACAGTGTCGGGTCGCTCGTCGCGTGGCTGCGGGAGAACGCGTGAGCGCCGCGGTGCTCGACCCCGTGCGCGTATGCGCCGCCGGGGACCTTGTCGAGGGCGGCCAGGGCGTGCGTTGCCGGGCGTCGTATGCGGGCGGGGAGGCGGTCGTGTTCTTCGTGCGCTACAACGGCAGGCCCTACGGCTATCTCAACCGCTGCGCCCATGTGCCCATGGAACTCGACTGGGTGGAGGGCCAGTTCTTCGAATCGTCCGGTTTATACTTGATGTGCGCTACGCATGGCGCGATTTACGAGCCCGATACCGGCCGGTGTGTCGGCGGTCCGTGCCGCGGCGGCAGGCTTCGCCCGGTGCAGGCTGACGAAAGGGACACGCCGGAAGGCCGCGCCGTATTCTGGCTGCCGGACAACGATCTGCGTCCGGCCGATTCCTGACCTTCCACACGCCACGCATGTCCGACCAGCCGACTTCCGATCCGCGCGACCCCTCCTCGTCGGGTCCCCGACCCGCTCCTGCCACCTCTGCCGGAGAGCCCGGCTGGGAGCGGGCGGCGCTCGAGCGTATCGCGCTCGCCGCGATCAACGAGCAACGCGCCGCCCGGCGCTGGAAAATTTTCTTCCGCTTCGCCTTTCTTGCCGTGTTGCTGGTTGTCGCCATCGGGCTGCTCGACGTCTCCGGCGGCAAGGTGTCCGGCTCGGGCCGTCATACGGCGCTCGTGTCGCTGGACGGCGAGATTGCGTCGGATAGCACTGCGAACGCCGAAGACATCGATACCGCACTCCAGAATGCGTTCGAAGACGACGGTACGGCCGGCGTGATTCTGCGCATCAACAGCCCGGGCGGAAGCCCCGTGCAGGCCGGCGTTATGTACAAGGAGATTCGCCGGCTGCGCGCGAAATATCCGGCCATCCCGCTGTACGTAGTGGTGGGCGACATGTGCGCCTCGGGCGGTTATTACGTCGCGGCTGCGGCCGACAAGATCTACGTGGACAAGGCCAGCATCGTGGGCTCGATCGGCGTGCTGATGGACGGCTTCGGTTTCACCGGGTTGATGGAGAAGCTCGGCATCGAGCGACGGGTTCGTACTTCTGGTGAGAACAAGGCGTTTTACGATCCGTTCTCGCCGGATACGCAGAAGATGGATGAGCATGCCCAGTCGATGCTCGATCAGATCCATACGCAGTTCATCTCGGCCGTGCGCGAAGGGCGCGGCAAACGGCTGCACGAGACGCCCGATATCTTCTCCGGCCTCTTCTGGACGGGCGAGAAGAGCGTGGAACTGGGTCTCGCAGACGGTTTCGGCGATATGGACTATGTGGCGCGCGACATCATCAAGGCGCCGGACATCGTCGATTACACCGTGAAGGAAAGCCTGACCGACCGCGTGGCGCGCAAATTTGGCACCGCCGTGGGCAGTGCCGCCGTCCACACGCTGATTCTGACCGGCAAGGTGAATCTGCGCTGATTGCATCAACGAGTGGATGAGTGGGCGCTCGCTTTTTTGCCGCCTGAGCGGAGCGGAATGATGCGCGGCCTGCGCCAAAGGCCGCGGCTACACGTTATACGGCGAGCAGCAGAAAAATCGCGGGCCGCTTCTGCAGATCCAGGGCTGGCGCCTTTTTCCAGGCAGATACCGGCCGGCTTGCAATAGTCTCCGTGGGTAAGGTCAGATCGGCCGCGACGCACAAGAGTGTCGAGGGTGCGCAGATGGAGATGAGCGCGTCCAGCAACGCGCGGTTGCGATACGGCGTCTCGATGAAAATTTGTGTCTGTTTCGACTTGCGCGACTGCTGCTCGAGTTCGCGCAGCCGCTTCGCGCGTTCGCCGGCATCGACGGGCAGGTAGCCGTGAAACGCGAAGCTTTGACCGTTCAGCCCCGAGGCCATGAGTGCAAGCAGAATCGAGCTGGGCCCGACAAGCGGTACGACCTTGACTCCACGCTCATGTGCGCGACGCACAAGAAGCGCGCCGGGATCGGCTACGGCCGGGCATCCCGCTTCGGACACGAGCCCGGCGTCCGTGCCGGCGAGCACCGGTTCGAGCAGCTTGTCGATTTCGCCGGGCGGCGTGTTCACGTTCAACTCGCGAATTTCGATTGCCTGAACAGGCTGTTCGGTACCCACTTTCTTCAGGAAGGCGCGCGTGGATTTCGCGTTTTCGCCAATGTAGTAGCGAAGCCCGGCCGCGCGCGTGCGCACCGCTTGCGGCAGCACGGCTGCGAGCGAATCGGCGTCGCCTTCGCCCAGCGTGTTCGGAATCAGGTAAAGCGTTCCGCTCATGCCGCCTCCAGCAAGGGATAACCTGCGGCGAGCAGCATCCGCGTGAGCGCGATTAGCGGCAAGCCGATCAGCGCGGTGGGGTCGTCGGACTGAATCGCCTCCAGGAGCGCGATGCCGAGCCCTTCGGATTTGGCGCTACCCGCGACGTCGTAAGGCGTCTCGGCTCGCAGATAGGCGTCGAGCGCGCCGTCCGGCAGGCGGCGAAAACGCACGTGGGTGATCACATCCACGCTTTGCGACTCGGTCGATGCGCTGTCGAACAGGCATAGCGCACTGTGGAACAGTACCTCGCGGCCCCGCATGGCCTGCAATTGCGCCAGGGCGCGTTCGTGCGTGCCCGGTTTGCCGATCTGCTGGCCGTCGAACGTCGCAACCTGATCGGACCCGATAACGAGTGTGCGGCGCGCGTTCGCGGGCAGCGTGGCGGCCACGGCTTTCGCCTTGGCTTCGGCGAGGCGCAGCGCGGTGGCCTCCGGCGTTTCACCTGGGAGAGGCGTTTCGTCGATCGCGGGTACTGCTACGTCGAACGGAATGCGCAACCTTTCGAGCAGTTCACGCCGGTAGGGCGAGCTGCTGGCGAGAATCAGGGCGGGCCGGCCGGTTGAAGGCGGGCGATCGGAAAAGTCCGGCATGGTCTATTGGGCGCTGAAAGAGGGGTGGCTGACGGGCTGGTGACGGCTGACGAGGGGCTGCGGCGGCCCGCGAACGTGCAAGAGACGGCGGCGCTACCGGCGATTTCGCCCGTGCCCTTAAGTGTTTGACTCGAAAAGACAAAGGCGATATGATCTCCGGCTTTTCATCGGTACGCTTTCGCATGCTCTTGCCGGTTCTCTTGTTGGCAACGAAGCTGCACGAAATTCACCGATGCAGGAGCCGCCCATGACCGAACATCCTGGCAAACCTGCCGGTCCGGCCAGCATGCATGAACTTGATCTCTTCGAGTTCGCGCGCAGCGGGCGCCAGGCTGCGGGTGTAGTGCGCGTCTCGCAACTGCCGCGCATGTTAAACGAAGTCCCGGCAGACGCGCCAGACCGCGATACCTCGTTTACGTGGCAGGCGGAAGGCTCCACGCAGCCGGAATTGCAGGACGACGGTACCGAAGGTCCGCAGCCGTATTTGAGGCTCGCCGTCCACGGTGCCGCCTGGCTCGAGTGTCAGCGGTGCCTTACGCCGTACGAGCAGGCGTTCGATGTCGATGCAATTTATCGCATCGTTCAAACGGAAGCCGAGGCGGAGGAGTTTCCGCTCGACGAGGACGAAATCGAAGTGATCGTGGGCTCGCGCCAGTTCGATCTCATCGAGCTGATCGAGGAAGAATTGCTGCTTTCGTTGCCAGTGGTGCCGAAGCACGAGGTCTGCCCCGAAGTCCACGAGAGTCTCATTTCCGGTGCGAGTGGCGAGGATGCCAGCGAGCCGCCCGAAGAAGACGTTGAGGGCGGCCAAAGCGGCCAAAGCGTTGGCGAGCCGGAGCAGGGCACGACAAAGCCCAATCCTTTTGCGGCGCTGGAAGCGCTCAAGAAGGGTGGGGCGGGCGACAAGCATTGACGGCGCTTTAAGCGGGCGTTGAACAAACAGGTTGCAGGGTAGCGCGATACGCCTCTGCGCAGTCCGGGCAGTAGGTCGGGACAGGTGTCAGGGTTGGTTAAGGCCGGATCGTGCTGTGTTAGAATTCGGAAAATTTTCAGGAGTTATCATGGCAGTTCAACAGAACAAGAAGTCGCCGTCGAAGCGCGGCATGCACCGCTCGCACGATTTCCTTCAGTCGGCCCCGCTGGCTGTCGAGCCGAGCACGGGTGAAGTGCATCTGCGTCACCACGTCAGCCCGAATGGTTATTACCGCGGCAAGAAGGTTGTCAAGACGAAGAACGACTAATCGCCACATCGCGTTGCGCCTTCTGGCGTTTCGCATGGCGACCCGTTCGCTTGACTACTTTCCTGCTCGGCAAAAAGGCGGCATTCAACTGCCGCTTTTTTGTGTCTGAAATTCGTCGCATTCCATGACTGTAAAGCTCACGATTGATTGCATGGGAGGCGACCACGGTCCGTCCGTCACCGTCCCCGCTGCGGTCCATTTCGTTCGTGCGCATCCCGACGCGCATCTGATGCTCGTCGGCGTCGAAACGGCGATTCGAGCGCAGCTGAAAAAGCTCAAGGCACTGGACGACCCGGCGCTTTCCATCGTGGCAGCAAGCGAGATCGTCGCCATGGACGATCCGGTCGAGGTCGCGCTGCGCAAGAAGAAAGACTCGTCGATGCGCGTGGCGCTCAACCGCGTGAAGGACGGCGAGGCGCAGGCCTGCATCTCCGCCGGCAACACCGGCGCGCTGATGGCCGTCTCTCGCTATGTGCTCAAGACGCTGCCGGGCATCGAACGGCCGGCTATCGCGTTCGCCATGCCGAACCCGCATGGCTACACGACCATGCTCGATCTCGGCGCCAATGTCGATTGCGGGCCGCAGCATCTGCTGCAGTTCGCCGAGATGGGGCACGCGCTCGTGTCCGCACTCGAAGGCAAGGAGCGTCCGAGTATCGCACTCCTGAACATCGGCGAAGAAGTCATCAAGGGTAACGAGACCATCAAGCGCGCAGGCGAACTGCTGCGCGCAAGCACGCTGAATTTTCGCGGCAACGTGGAAGGCAACGATATTTACAAGGGCACCGTCGACGTGATCGTCTGCGACGGTTTCGTTGGAAATGTCGCGCTGAAAACGTCGGAAGGATTGGCTCAGATACTCGCCGACATCATCAAGGAAGAGTTCGGCCGCTCGTGGCTCACGAAGCTCATGGCGCTCGCCGCGCTGCCGGTGCTTTCGCGCTTCAAGAAGCGTGTGGATTACCGTCAGTACAACGGCGCGGCCCTTCTCGGCCTGCGCAGTCTCGTCATCAAAAGCCACGGTTCTGCGGACGCCTACGCGTTTGAGTGGGCGATCAAACGCGGGTATGATGCCGTCAAAAATGGCGTGGTGGAACGTCTTGCGCGCGCCATGGAAGAGAACGCGGCACCCCTTGAGCGGGCCGCGCGCGAAGCGGGCGGCGCGGGCTTTGCGAGCCCCGTCGCGGGCCAGCCGGCCGAGCCCTACGCAGCATTATCCCCGAAGGCATAATGGCTCAATCGACTCTATATTCCCGCGTGGCCGGTACTGGCAGCTATCTGCCGCCGGGCCGCGTCACGAACCAGGAACTGGCTGAACGCCTCGCGAAGAACGGCATCGAAACGAGCGATGAATGGATCGTTGCCCGCACCGGCATCCATGCGCGCCATTTCGCCGAACCCGACGTTCCCACCAGCGAACTCGCACTGATCGCTTCGCGTCGTGCGATCGAAGCGGCGGACATCGATCCGCAGTCCATCGATCTGATCATCGTTGCGACGTCCACGCCCGACTACGTGTTTCCGAGCACGGCCTGCCTGCTGCAGAGCAAGCTCGGCATCAAGAGCCACGGCGCGGCATTCGACGTGCAGGCCGTGTGCTCCGGTTTCGCCTACGCCCTGGCGACCGCCGACAGCTTCATTCGCGGCGGACAGGTGCGCACGGCGCTCATCGTCGGCGCCGAGACGTTCTCCCGTATTCTCGATTTCAATGATCGCACCACGTGCGTGCTGTTCGGCGACGGCGCCGGAGCGGTGATCCTCCAGGCATCGGACGAGCCCGGTGTGCTCTCGAGCGCACTGCACGCCGACGGCAGCTACGCAAATATTCTCTGCACGCCCGGCAACGTGAATGGCGGCGTGGTTGCCGGCAGCGCGTTCCTGCACATGGATGGCCAGGCGGTGTTCAAGCTTGCCGTCAACCTGCTGGAGAAAGTTGCCGTCGAAGCGCTGGAAAAGGCTCATCTCTCGGCTGATCAAATCGACTGGCTCGTTCCTCATCAGGCCAACATCCGCATCATGCAGGGCACCTGCCGCAAGCTGCACTTGCCGCAGGAGCGCATGATCGTCACGGTCGGCGAGCACGGCAACACGTCGGCCGCCTCCATTCCGCTCGCTCTCGACGTCGCCGTGCGCGACGGGCGCATCCGTCGCGGCCAGAACGTGCTGATCGAGGGAGTCGGCGGGGGCTTCACCTGGGGTGCATCCGTCATCCGTTATTGACGACCGCAGTGGTGCGGTGCCGGAGCGCTGCAACCGCCTACGTGGTTGTCACGCGGGGCAATCGCGCCGCATCGCGGTGCACGCGCAGAGCGTGTGCGCCCGCATCTGAAATCATCGAATTGGGGACGTTATGAAATTCGCGTTCGTTTTTCCCGGACAGGGCTCGCAGTCGGTCGGCATGCTGAATGCGTTCGCCGACCACGCTATCGTGCGCGAGACCGTCGAGGAAGCCTCCGACGCGCTCGGCCAGGACCTGGGCAAGCTGATCGCCGAAGGGCCCGCCGAGGAACTCAATCTCACGACCAATACGCAGCCCGTCATGCTCACGGCGGCTTACGCCGTCTACCGCGCCTGGCAACAGGCGGGTGGTCCGGCGCCGGCCATTGTGGCCGGCCACAGCCTGGGCGAGTACACCGCGCTCGTGGCGGCCGGCGCGCTCGCATTTCGCGATGCTGTGCCGCTCGTGCGTTTCCGCGCGCAGGCGATGCAGTCGGCGGTGCCGGTGGGCGAAGGCGGCATGGCGGCGATTCTTGGCCTCGACGACGACGCGGTGCGCGCCGTGTGCGCGGAGGCATCAGTCGCCGGCGTGGTCGAAGCGGTGAATTTCAACGCGCCTGCGCAGGTCGTGATCGCGGGCCACAAGGCCGCTGTCGAAAAGGCCTGCGAACTCGCGAAGGCAAAGGGCGCGAAGCGCGCGCTGCCGCTGCCGGTGTCGGCGCCGTTTCACTCGTCGCTGCTCAAGCCGGCTTCGGACCAGTTGCGCGAGTATCTCGCGAGCGTCGAAGTACGCGAACCCGCCATTCCGGTCGTGAACAACGTCGATGTCGCCATGGTGCGCGACCCGGCGGCAATTCGCGACGCGCTGGTGCGTCAGGCCGCGGGCGCCGTGCGCTGGGTGGAATGCGTGAAGGCGATTGCAGCGCAAGGCGTGACGCACGTGATCGAATGCGGTCCCGGCAAAGTGTTGGCGGGCCTCACGAAACGTATCGATGGCAACCTCGTGGGGGCGGCGATCGTGGACCCGGCTTCGCTCGACGAGGCACTGAAGCTCGCCGGCGCCTGACTCGACGAGTGCGGTCGGGCGGCTTTGCTGCCCACGGGCCCGCGGCGTGCCTGCGCTGACAGACAAGCCAGACGCTTTCGTCGCGAGGCGCATCGCCGATGAGCGCATTCCTGTATTACTCGCCCGCTGATTTGATGGTTATCGGGCCATTCGCAATCCGGACTGAACGATGGAAAAGACTCTCGACAAACAGATCGCGATCGTAACCGGCGCGTCGCGCGGCATTGGCCGCGCCATCGCGCTCGTACTGGCTCGCCAGGGCGCAACCGTGATCGGCACGGCAACGAGCGAAGCGGGCGCAGTCGCGATCAGCGACGCGTTCAAGGCAGCAGATCTGAACGGTCGTGGCGCGGTGCTCGACGTCAACGATGCCGGCGCGGTGGAAGCGCTGATCGAAGCGACCGTCAAGGAATTCGGCAGCCTCGGCATTCTCGTCAACAACGCCGGCATCACGCAGGACCAACTCGCCATGCGCATGAAGGACGAGGAGTGGGACGCGGTGATCGACACCAACCTGAAGGCGGTGTTCCGTCTGTCGCGTGCGGTTCTGCGTCCGATGATGAAGGCGCGCGGCGGTCGCATCATCAACATCACGTCGGTGGTGGGTTCGGCGGGCAACCCGGGTCAGGTGAATTACGCTGCGGCGAAGGCCGGGGTGGCAGGTATGACGCGTGCGCTCGCGCGCGAGATCGGCAGCCGCAACATCACCGTGAATTGCGTTGCGCCGGGCTTCATCGACACCGACATGACCAAGGTTCTGCCCGAAGAGCAGCAGGCGGCGCTCAAGGCGCAGATTCCGCTCGGCCGTCTCGGCAGCCCGGACGATATCGCGCACGCCGTTGCGTTCCTCGCGTCGCCGCACGCCGGCTACATTACCGGCACGACGATGCACGTCAACGGCGGTATGTACATGTCGTAACCGGATTCAGGTACTATCCGCGCCTTGATGCGCTCGTCGCAAACACCGTCGAAGAGCGCAGCGCGGACTGGCCATCTGGAACCCGTGGGCGCAGCTTTTTTGCCAGGTCAAACCTGATAAAATGCGCGCACTCGTATTTATGAACTTTCTTCCCTTGGAGGGGTAATGGACAACATCGAACAGCGCGTCAAGAAGATCGTCGCGGAACAACTGGGCGTAGCCGAAGCGGAAATCAAGAACGAAGCATCGTTCGTGAACGATCTCGGCGCGGACTCGCTCGATACCGTCGAACTGGTCATGGCCCTCGAAGACGAATTCGGCATGGAAATTCCGGATGAGGAAGCCGAAAAGATCACGACCGTCCAGCAGGCTATCGACTACGCCCGCGCGAACGTCAAGGCCTGAGCCGGTTCGCGTCCGCGTTCCGCGCGCTGCCTGCCGGGCCGCGCCGCTGCCCGCTCATCAGCCAGTGCACCTGCGAGCACATTTGCAAGCGCATCTGCCGGCTAACAGCCACAGGGCTCACAGGAGCATTTCCTGTGGCCCCTGTGGCTTTTGCTTTTGTCATTCTATGGAAAAGGGGTTACCGTGAGCCGCCGTCGAGTTGTCGTTACAGGCCTGGGGCTGATTTCGCCTGTTGGCAATAATGTTGCCGACGGCTGGTCCAATCTCGTTGCCGGCACGTCCGGCATCGCCAACATCACGAAGTTCGACGCGTCGAACTTCTCGACGCGCTTCGCCGGCGAGGTGAAGGGCTTCAACATCGAGGACTACATCCCCGGCAAGGAAGCCCGCCATATGGATACGTTCATCCATTACGGCGTTGCGGCGGGCATGCAGGCGATGCGGGACAGCGGGCTCGAAATCACCGACGAAAACGCGGAACGCGTGGGCGTGGTGGTGGGGTCCGGCATCGGCGGACTGCCGATGATCGAAATTACGCAGACCGAACTGCTCAATCGCGGTCCGCGCCGTATTTCGCCGTTCTTCGTGCCGGCCTCGATCATCAACATGATCTCGGGCCACCTGTCGATCAAGTTCGGCATCAAGGGTCCTAATCTCGCGATCGTCACGGCGTGTACGACGGGCCTGCATTGCATCGGCGAGGCCGCGCGCCTCATCGAGTACGGCGATGCGGACGCGATGATCGCGGGCGGTGCTGAGTCCACCGTGTCGCCGCTCGGCATTGGCGGTTTCGCCGCGGCGCGCGCGCTTTCGCAGCGTAACGACGATCCGGCTACGGCGAGTCGTCCGTGGGACAAGGATCGCGACGGCTTCGTGCTGGGCGAGGGTGCGGGCGTGATGATGCTCGAGGAGTACGAGCACGCGAAGGCGCGCGGCGCGAAGATCTACGCCGAAGTGGCGGGCTACGGCATGAGCGGCGACGCGTACCACATGACGGCACCGCTCGAGAATGGCGACGGCGCGCGCCGCTGCATGCTGGCCGCGCTGAAGAATGCACGCGTCAATCTGGACGAGGTGAGCTACCTGAACGCACACGGCACGTCGACGCCGCTTGGCGATCTCGCGGAGACGACGGGCATCAAGCGCGCATTCGGCGATCACGCGAAGAACATCGTCGTCAACTCGACCAAGTCGATGACGGGCCACCTGCTCGGTGGCGCCGGTGGTCTCGAGTCGGTGTTTACGGTGCTGGCCGTGCACAACCAGGTGTCGCCGCCCACCATCAACATCTTCAACCAGGACCCGGAGTGCGATCTAGACTACTGCGCCAACACGGCGCGGGAGATGAAGATCGACGTGGCGCTGAAGAACTCGTTCGGGTTCGGCGGCACCAACGGCACGCTGGTCTTCAAGCGCGTCTGATCGCTTGACGCCGCTCTCCCGGGCGGGGTGTCCGCCGGGTCCGCAAGATGGACCATGGTCTGCGCTGCCGTCCGGGGAAGTGGTGCAACGCCTGGCGCCGCGACGCATTGCGTTGCGGCCGTCAGGCGGTTTGCAGATTGCCGTGTTCTGTTTCATCGCGGTTGCTGTTGCAGCCGTTCATACGAGCCTCGCGCCTTGGCTCGGCGGCTGGCGCGCGTTGCCGCTTTCTCTGGCCGTTCTGGCGCTGCTTGCGTTGGTTTCTGCGGCGCTTCGTCGCGGCGGCCCGGCTGCAATTGAAATCGGGCCAGACGGTGTGTCGGCATTCGACCGCCGCGGCGTGCGCGTTGCCCAAGGGCTCATCGCGGCCAGTTCACAGTGGGGCGCCTGGCTGCTCGTCCTCGTTGTCGCTTCAGGCCGGCGCCGGTACTCACTGGTTATCACGGCCGACGCGCTCCATCCCGATGCTTTTCGCGAACTCTCGGTAATCGCGCGTTGCGGCGGACGTGGATGACACCCGCGCGTGCTTGCTGCCGGCTGAACCGGCTACTACCCGTAACGCCTGTAACCGCTGTTACCGGCGTAACGTGAGGGGCCGAACGGAACGCTACAATGGTGCCCCGCGGGGCACTCCCCATTAACGGATTTATCAGGTGAGCGAAAAAGAAATCGATCAGTTGCTCGTCGAGCGCGTGCAAAAAGGCGACAAGGCGGCGTTCGAACTTCTGGTCTCCAAATACCACCGCAAGATCATCCGGCTGATCTCGCGTCTCGTGCGGGACCCCGCCGAGGTCGAGGACGTGGCCCAGGACGCCTTCATCAAGGCATACCGCGCGCTGCCGCAATTTCGCGGCGAATCGGCGTTTTATACGTGGTTGTACCGGATTGCGGTGAATACCGCCAAGAACTACCTTGCGACCCAGGGCCGCCGGGCGCCCACCTCGACGGAGGCGGACGCGGAAGAGGCGGAAACTTTCTCCGACGCCGATCAACTAAGGGATATCAATACGCCCGAGTCGATGTTGATGAGCAAGCAGATCGCGGAGACGGTCAACGCTGCCATGGCGCTGTTGCCGGAAGAACTGCGCACCGCCATTACGCTCCGGGAAATTGAAGGATTGAGCTACGAAGAGATCGCCGAGATGATGGGCTGCCCGATCGGCACCGTCAGATCGCGAATTTTTCGTGCTCGAGAAGCCATTGCGGCAAAATTGCGTCCGCTGCTGGACACACCTGAAGGCAAGCGCTGGTAAGCGGTACCGGCGGCCAGAAGGGCACGAGCGCGATTATCAGGGTTTGGGTGGTGTCACTACGGGGTCTGTAAGGAATGGGGATCATCATGGGGTCGGTCTCGATGCAATCGCAAGCAGGCTCGCACGGCGAGCACCTGTCCGCTTTCGTCGACGGGGAAATGCCTGGCGACGGGCAATTGAACACCTTTCTCGGCGGGCTCAACCCCGAGGAACGCGCGGCGTGGTCCAGCTATCACCTGATCGGCGATGCGCTGCGTTCCGACGACCTCGCCATCAGTCCGGCGGCAAGCAGCGCTTTTCTGGCGGGTTTTGCCGCGCGCTTCGAGTCGGAGCCGCATCTACTCGCACCGGCCTCGGCGCCAGTCACGCGCCGTTTGCTTGCGCTGCGTCGCCGGGTGGTTCCCGCGTTCGCCGTCGCGGCCGCCGCCGCAACGCTGACGTGGATCGTCGTGCCGCAACTGCAAGGTGCGGGCGGCGTAGCCAGCCATGGCGGCGCCCAACTCGCGGCGGTCCAGCCCACCGACAGCGTACAGCGCGTGGCGATGGCTTCCATGCCGGCGGCCAATGTGCAGCCTGCGGTGGCGCAGGACGCCAACATCATTCGCGACGCGCGACTCGACCAGTATCTTGAAGCGCACCAGCAGTTTGCCCAGCAACCGATGGTTCCCGACTCCATGCCGCTGATCCGCGCCGCAGCGCTTACTACGCAAGGCCAATAAGTCTGATGCAGACCCTGCGGTTGAATAAAACGACGATCTGGGGACGGCTGCCGGCATTCCTGTGCTGTGCAGCCGTGTTGTTATCGGCGCTGTCGGTCACAGCCCGCGCCGACGCGCAAGGGACTTCCGCCAGCGAGCCGGCTGCCACACGCCGCATGGCGGCCGAATGGCTGAACCGGATTCACCAGGCCGCCCAGCAGCAGAACTACGAGGGCGCCTTCGTTTATCAGCGCGGCACGTTCGTGCAGACTTCGCGCATCACCCACTACGCCACGCACGGTGACGGCGAGTACGAGCAGCTCGAAAGCCTCGATGGCAAGCCGCGCAAGATGCTGCGCCATAACGACGAGCTTTATACGTTTGTTCCCGAGCGTCACCTCTGTGTGGTCGAAAAGCGCCAGAACAAAGACTCGTTCCCGGCCTTGCTCGCCGCGAGTGCGGACCAGGTGTTGTCGGTCTATGAGCCGAAGCTGGTGGGTACCGACCGTGTGGCGGGCGTCGACAGCCAGGTGATCGAGCTCGATCCGAAAGACGCGTATCGATTCGCGTACAAACTGTGGGCGGACACGAAGACCGGTCTGCTGCTACGTGCGCAAACACTGGACGCTGGCGGTCAGGTGCTCGAACAGTTGTCGTTCTCGCAGATCCGCATCGGCGTGCCGGTCGACAAAACGCCGATCGCGAACGGCATTCGCAATACCGCAGGCTGGACCATCGTACGGCCGCCGGTCGAAGCGGTGGACATGGAAGCTCAGGGCTGGCAGTTCGCGCCCACCGTGCCGGGCTTCCACAAAATTCGCGAGCTGCGCCGGCCCATGGCCGCCCGCAACCCGTCGAGCCCGCCCATTCCGGTCGATCAGGCCGTCTTCTCGGACGGGCTCGCCGCCATTTCGATTTTTATCGAGCCGGTCGAAAACAATACACGCAAGGAAGGGACGGGCAATAGCGGGGCGACGCACGTTCTCGTGAAGCGCAGCGGCGACTACTGGATCACGCTGCTCGGCGAGGTGCCCCAGGCAACGTTGCAGCAATTCGCGTCTGCCATAGAATACAAGGCTCCGCGATAAACCCTCCTTCGGCTGACTACGATATGACGACTTTTTCGGTGCGCAAATTCTTCGCGGCCGCAGCGGTGGCGGTCTGCCTGCCGTTCGCGCCGCACCTGGCGTCTGCGGCCCCGGCGGCCAATCTGCCCGATTTCACCGACCTTGTGGACAAGGTCGGTCCCGCAGTCGTCAATATCCGCACCACCGCGCGTGTGCCGACGTCGCAGCGCGGGCTGCCGCCCGGACTCGACGACGGCGACATGTCGGAGTTCTTCCGCCGCTTCTTCGGCATTCCGATGCCGCAGTCACCGCAAACGCCGCAATCGCCGCAATCGCCGCGTGGTGGTCAAGGCGGCGGCTCGGACTCGTCACCCGACAGCGGCGGCAACGACACCGAGCAGAACAGCGGCGTGGGTTCCGGCTTCATCCTGTCGGCCGACGGCTACGTGATGACGAACGCGCACGTCGTGGACGGCGCGGACAGCATCTACGTGACGCTCACCGACAAGCGCGAGTTCAAGGCGAAGCTGATCGGCGTGGACGACCGCACGGACGTCGCCGTCGTGAAGATCAGCGCATCGAGCCTGCCCGCGGTGACGATCGGCGATTCGAACAAGGTTCGCGTAGGCGAATGGGTGGTGGCGATCGGCTCGCCGTTCGGGCTCGAAAATACGGTGACGGCCGGTATTGTCAGCGCGAAGGGCCGTGACACCGGCGACTACCTGCCGTTCATCCAGACCGATGTTGCGGTGAATCCCGGCAACTCGGGCGGTCCGCTCATCAACATGCAGGGCGAGGTGATCGGCATCAACTCGCAGATTTATAGCCGCACCGGCGGCTTCATGGGCATCTCCTTCGCCATTCCCATTGACGAGGCCATGCGCGTGGCCGACCAGCTCAAGTCCACCGGCAAGGTGGTGCGCGGTCGCATTGCAGTGGCGATTGGCGAAGTGACCAAGGACGTGGCCGACTCGCTGGGCTTGCCGAAGGCGCAGGGCGCCCTGGTGAGCAGCGTGGAGCCGGGCGGGCCGGCCGACAAGGCAGGCGTGCAGCCGGGCGACATCATCCTGAAGTTCAACGGCCAGTCGGTGGATGCGGCAACGGATCTTCCGCGCATGGTGGGCGACACGAAACCGGGCACGAAGGCGACGGTCACGGTCTGGCGCAAGGGCCAGACGCGCGATATGCCCATCACGGTTGCCGAAATGCAGACGGACAAGACCGCGAAGGCGGACCAGAAGCCGGCCCCGGCTCCGAAGCCGCGCGCGTCGAATTCGCTCGGTATTGCGGTGAGCGACATTCCCGAAGACCAATTGAAGACGTTGAAGCTGCGCAGCGGCGTGCAGATTGACGCCGTCGACGGCCCGGCCGCGCGGGCGGGGCTGCAGAAGGGCGACATCATCCTGCGGGTGGGCGACACGGACATCAAGAGCGCGAAGCAATTCGAAGAGGTTGCCTCGCACCTCGATTCGCAGAAGATGGTCGCTGTGCTCGTGCGTCGCGGCGAGAACACCCAGTTCGTACCGCTGCGCCCCCGCGCAACGGCAAAATGACGAGGCATAGCGCCTGATGCCCACCGCTTGCGCAACCCTCACGCTGTATGGGCGCGCGTGGTGCCACCTGTGCGACGACATGCGCGCTGCGCTCGAGCCGCTGCTGGCCGAGTTCGGCGCGACCGTCGAAATCATCGATATCGATGTGGACCCCGTGCTGGAGGGGCGCTACAACGAACTGGTCCCGGTGCTCGCAATCGGGGGCATCGAGTTGTGCCGCTACCGGTTCGAAGAAGCGCCGGTACGAGCCGCGCTGATGCGGCTCACGACATCTACGCGCGGGTAAAGGCTGCAAATCGGCCGTATGGCTGATCCAGTCGTCGTCCTGATGCTTTGTCCGTTTCTACGCCCGAACGCGCTGAAGATTGGCCGAGGCCGCCCAAAGCTGCCTTCTGGAAGGCCTTTTCGGCTAAAATAGTCCTGTTTTTCATTTGCTTACAAGGCGTGCTCTGCAATCGTCCGGGCGCGCCTTTTTCGCTTGATCGGTACTGAATGGATCATATTCGTAACTTCTCGATCATTGCGCACATCGACCATGGCAAGTCGACGCTCGCCGATCGCATCATCCAGCTGTGCGGCGGCTTGTCTGACCGCGAAATGGAATCGCAGGTGCTCGACTCAATGGATCTCGAGCGCGAGCGCGGCATCACCATCAAGGCGCAGACCGCGGCGCTCAGTTATCGCGCGCGCGACGGGAAGGTCTACAACCTCAACCTGATCGACACGCCGGGCCACGTCGACTTCTCATATGAAGTGAGCCGCTCGCTGTCGGCTTGCGAGGGCGCGCTGCTCGTCGTGGACGCGAGCCAGGGCGTCGAAGCCCAGACGGTTGCGAACTGCTACACGGCCATTGAACTCGGCGTCGAAGTCGTGCCGGTGCTCAACAAGATCGATCTGCCGGCAGCGAATCCCGAAAGCGCGATTGCCGAAATCGAAGACGTGATCGGCATCGACGCAACCGACGCCACACGCTGCAGCGCCAAGACGGGCGAGGGTGTGGAAGACGTGCTCGAAGCGCTCGTCGCCAAGGTGCCGCCGCCGAAGGGCGACCCGGAAGCGCCGTTGCAGGCGCTCATCATCGACTCGTGGTTCGACAACTACGTCGGCGTCGTGATGCTCGTGCGCATCGTCAACGGCACGCTGCGCCCGAAAGAGCGCATCAAGCTGATGGCGACGGGCGCCCAGTACCCGGTCGAGCACGTCGGCGTCTTCACGCCGAAGTCGAAAGACCTCGAGGCGCTCTCCGCGGGCCAGGTGGGCTTCATCATCGCCGGCATCAAGGAACTGGCGGCAACCAAGGTGGGCGATACCGTCACCAACGCGGCAAAGCCTGCCGCGGAGCCGCTGCCGGGCTTCAAGGAAGTGAAACCGCAGGTGTTCGCGGGGCTGTATCCGGTCGAAGCCAACCAGTACGACGCGCTGCGCGAGTCGCTCGAAAAACTCAAGCTCAACGACGCGTCGCTGCAATACGAGCCGGAAGTCTCGCAGGCGCTCGGCTTCGGCTTCCGCTGCGGCTTCCTCGGTCTGTTGCACATGGAGATCGTGCAGGAGCGGCTCGAGCGCGAATTCGACATGGACCTGATCACCACGGCGCCTACCGTGGTGTACGAAGTGGTGCTGGCCGACGGCAGCACAATCATGGTCGAGAACCCGGCGAAGATGCCGGACCCGTCGAAGATTGAAGAGATTCGCGAGCCGATCGTCACCGTGAACCTGTACATGCCGCAGGACTACGTGGGCTCGGTCATCACGCTGTGTACGCAAAAGCGCGGCAACCAGGTGAACATGCAGTACCACGGCCGCCAGGTGCAGCTCACCTACGAAATTCCGATGGCCGAGATCGTGCTCGACTTCTTCGACCGGCTGAAGTCGGTATCGCGCGGCTACGCGTCCATGGACTACGAGTTCAAGGAATATCGCGCGTCGGACGTGGTGAAGGTCGACATGCTCATCAACGGCGACAAGGTGGATGCGCTTTCCGTGATCGTCCACCGTTCGCAGTCGCAGTACCGCGGCCGCGAAGTGGCGGCGAAGATGCGCGAGATCATTCCGCGCCAGATGTACGACGTCGCGATCCAGGCGGCGATCGGCGCGCACATCATCGCGCGCGAGAACATCAAGGCGCTGCGCAAGAACGTGCTCGCCAAGTGCTATGGCGGCGACATCACGCGCAAGAAGAAACTGCTCGAGAAACAGAAGGAAGGCAAAAAGCGGATGAAGCAGGTCGGCTCCGTCGAAATTCCGCAAGAGGCATTTCTTGCCATCCTCCGGGTCGAAGACAAATAAGATCAACACGGGAACCGTACCTACATGAATTTTGCCCTGATTCTTTTTGTGCTCGTCATTCTGACGGGCGTTGCATGGGTGGCGGACAAACTGGTTTTCATGCCGCAGCGGCGGCGGGCGGCAGAGGCGGCGGTGGCGGAATTCGACCGCCAGCAGGCGCGCGTCGGCGAGCGCTTCGCAGACGAGAACGCGCCCGCCACGCGAGCCCGCCTGCGCGAAGAAAAGCTGCGCCAGCCGTGGTGGCTCGAGTATTCCGCGAGCTTCTTTCCTGTCATCCTCGTGGTGTTCATGGTGCGCTCGTTCGTGATCGAGCCGTTCAAGATTCCGTCGGGATCGATGGTGCCCACGCTGCTGGTTGGCGACTTCATCCTCGTCAACAAATTCGACTACGGCATTCGCCTGCCCATCGTGAATACGAAGATCACGCAGGGCCGTCCGCTCGAACGCGGCGACGTGGTGGTGTTCCGCTACCCGAAGGACGAGTCGGTGGACTACATCAAACGCGTGATCGGCTTGCCTGGCGACGTGGTCGCGTACGAAGACAAGAAGCTCACCATCAACGGCAAGCCGGTTCCCGAAACGCCGCTGCCCGACTACTTCGACGAGGAGCGCATCGGCTACGCGAAGCAGTTCGAAGAAGATCTCAACGGACGCAAGAACGCGATCCTCAATAATCCGGCCGTGCCGCCCTTCGTGGTGGGTGCGGAAGATTACCCGTATCGTGAGAACTGTCAGTACAACGATCGCGGCGTCGTATGCAAGGTGCCGGCGGGGCACTACTTCATGATGGGCGACAATCGCGACAACAGCGCCGACAGCCGCTACTGGGGCTTCGTTCCGGACAAGAACCTGGTCGGCCGCGCCTTCTTCATCTGGATGAACTTCGGCAACCTGAAGCGCGTCGGCTCGTTCAACTGAGCACACATCGTCACGATGCGTTTCGCACGCGAGACGCATCGCATCGTGTTCGCACGGCACTTTAAGAACGTGCGATAACACCGCTTCACCACGCTTTTTCGCCCGCTGCCCCGTGTGTTCGCCGGGGCAGGCCGGCGCGTTATACTCTGCCCATGCCCCTATCTCCGCTGGAAAGCCGCTTGCGCTATGAATTTCGTAATGCGGAATTATTGCGCCAGGCTTTAACCCACCGCAGTCACAGTGCCACGCATAATGAACGGCTCGAATTTCTGGGCGATTCCGTTCTGAATTGCGCGGTGGCTGCCCTTTTGTTCCAGCGTTTCAGCAAACTGGACGAAGGCGACCTGTCGCGTGTGCGGGCCAATCTCGTGAAGCAGCAGTCGCTGTATGAAATTGCTCAGGCCCTCAATATCTCGGAAAGCCTGCGGCTAGGGGAAGGCGAACTGCGAAGCGGTGGTTTCCGTCGCCCGTCCATTCTGGCGGATGCGCTGGAGGCGGTCTTCGGCGCGGTCTTTCTCGACGGCGGCTTCGACGCCGCCCAGACCGTCATCAAGCGCCTGTACGTGCCGATTCTCGACCATATCGATCCTCGTACGCTCGGCAAGGATTCGAAGACGCTGCTGCAGGAATACCTGCAAGGTCACAAGATCGCGCTGCCCACCTATACCGTGGTCGCCACGCATGGTGCGGCGCACAATCAGCAGTTTGAAGTGGAATGCACGGTTCCGAAGCTCGACGTGAAAGTGTCGGGCTCCGGCGCGAGCCGGCGCGCGGCTGAGCAGGCCGCGGCCAAGAAAGCGCTGGAAGAGGTAATGGCCGTGGCGCCTGCGCTCGCGACGAAACCGAAGCGTTCGAAGAATTCGCGTGCGGCCAAGGCGGAACAGGAAGTGGTGCCGGGGGTGACAGGTGTGCAGGCCGCGCTGGATCTGCGCGCACCGGAGCGCCGTCCGGATCGCGCGGCACGTGCCGCGGAAAAGACCGCGGCCACCGCCGAGCCGGCGGCCGAGCGTGCGCCTTCGGGGTCTCCTGTGGCGTCGGGCGCCGTGCCGCCTGCCGCGCCGCTGGCCGTGATTCGTGCCGCCCACGTCGGCTCGACGCAAGGCCAGGAGAGAACGCCCGAAAAGCCGGCTGAAAAAAGCACTGAGAAAGCCACAGAAAGAACGTCCGAGCGAGGCGCCGAAAAGCTCCAGGACAAGGCGCCCGAGAAGAGCGCCGAAAAAGCGCAATCGAAGGAAGAGCACAGCGCTGAGAAGGTCGAGTCAGCTTCTGCGGAACGCAGTCGCCCCGAGAAATCCGATCGTCCTGAATCGCGTGCCGACCGTTCTGCCGAAAAATCCGAATCTGCTGGTGCTGCGGCGACTACGTCGGGCACCCCGGCCATCAAGGCCGCGGCAGATCGCGCCGAAGCCACCGTCCATAGCATCGACCGCTCCGGCGAGCGTAACGACGCATCGTCCGGCGCGCGTCCGCTCGCGGAGAAGTCCGTTGCACTGCGCGCTCGCGATGCGTCGTCCGGCACGTCCGAAGACGCAGTCGTGGCCCCCGGCGCCGTACCCGTCCGCGCCGCGGACGCCGGCCACTGAAACAATGTCGCCAGCGTGCGCCGCACGTTGGTGAAATCCGCTGTCATCCGACCATGAATGCTCCTCTTTCCTCCTCGTCTTCCGGTTTTCGCTGCGGCATGGTCGCGATCGTCGGCCGCCCGAACGTCGGTAAATCGACGCTGATGAACGCGCTGGTCGGACAGAAGATCAGCATCACGTCGCGCAAGGCGCAGACCACGCGCCATCGCATCACGGGCATCAACACGATCGACGACGCGCAGTACATCTTCGTCGATACGCCCGGTTTCCAGACCCGCCACAGCTCCGCGCTCAACCGCTCGCTGAACCGCGCCGTCACGTCGACGCTGAGTTCGGTGGACGCCGTGCTGTTCGTCATCGAGGCAGGCCGCTTCGGCCCTGACGACCAGAAGGTGCTCGACCTGATTCCGCCTTCCGCGCCCACCTTGCTGATTGCCAACAAGCTCGATCGCGTCTCGGACAAGAACACGCTCTTTCCCTTCTTTCAGCAGATGAACGCGCTGCGGGAGTTCAAGGAAATCGTGCCGCTTTCCGCGAAGAATCCGGACGACATCAAGCGCCTGCTCGCCACGATCAAGCCGTACCTGCCCGAAGGCGAGCCCATCTATGGCGAAGACGATCTGACCGATCGCAGCGAGCGCTTCCTTGCCGCCGAAATCCTGCGCGAGAAAGTGTTCCGCTGGACCGGCGACGAGTTGCCGTACACGAGCACGGTGCTCATCGACAAGTTCGAAACCGAAGGGCGGCTGCGCCGCATCTTCGCGACCATTCTCGTCGAGCGCGACGGACACAAGGCGATGGTGATCGGCCAGAAGGGCGCCAAGCTCAAGCAGATCAGCACGGAAGCGCGCCTCGACATGGAAAAGCTGTTCGACGGCCCGGTCTACCTGGAGACCTTCGTCAAGGTGAAGAGCGGTTGGGCCGACAATGAAGCCGGGCTGCGGGCGTATGGGTACGAATGACGGATGGATGACGCTCGACCCGGGCGTCAATCCCGTCGACCCCATCGATCCAGACGAGGCCGAAGCCGCTGAAACCGCCCCGCGTGCGCCGCGCGGCCGCAAGGCAGGCGCCGCCGTCAAGGCGGCGAGCGAGTCGGCGCACGACACGCATGAAGACGCGGGCAATGAAAGCAGCACCCGCGCCGCCTCGAGCCGCGTGAGCGGCGAACGAAGCCGACCCTCCACGCGCCGCGCACCCCGTGCGCCGTCGCCGCCCACTCCGCAGTATCGAATTGCCGAGCAGCCCGCCTTCGTGCTGCATAGCTATCCCTATCGCGAAACCAGCCTGATCATCGACGTGCTCTCGCGCGACCATGGCCGTCTCGCCCTTGTCGCCAAGGGCGCCAAGCGTCCGCATTCGGCGCTGCGCGGGGTGCTTCAGACGTTCCAGCCGCTCTCGCTCTCGTGGACCGGCAAAGGCGAGGTCCGCACGCTCACGACGGCCGAATGGGTGGGCGGCATGTTGCCGCTCGCGGGCGACGCGCTCCTGTGCGGCTTCTACGTGAACGAACTGCTCGTGAAGTTCTGCGCGCGCGAAGATCCGCACCCCCAGCTGTTTCATCACTACGTCGTCACGCTCACGCGCCTTGCGCACGACGAACCCGCCGTGCAGGTGCTGCGCTCCTTCGAGCGCGTGCTGCTGCGCGAGACCGGCTATGCGATGTCGCTCGACAAGACCGCGTCGCGCAAGCCCGTGCTGGCCGAGGGCCGCTACGTGTTCGACCCGGAGCGCGGCGTGCGCGAAGCGTCCGACGACCTGCCCGCGCAATGGCCCATCATTGCGGGCCAGACATTGCTCGATATGGAAGAGGACGATTACCATCGTCCGCAGACCGTCGCGCAAAGCAAGACGCTGATGCGTTTCCTGCTCAACACCTACCTTGGCGGCGCGCCGCTGGCCACTCGTCAGATCCTGATCGACCTGCAAAACCTATGAGCTTCTTTCTCACCTCGCCGAACGTCATCGAGCTGGGCGTCAACATCGACCACGTCGCCACGCTGCGCAATGCGCGCGGCACGTCGTATCCCGACCCGATCCGCGCCGCGCTCGCGGCTGAAGAGGCGGGCGCCGACGCCATCACGCTGCACCTGCGCGAGGACCGCCGCCACATCGTGGACGCCGACGTGCGCGCACTGCGCCCGCAGCTGAAGACGCGCATGAACCTCGAATGCGCCGTCACGGCGGAAATGCTCGACATCGCGTGCGACGTGAAGCCGCACGACGCCTGTCTCGTCCCCGAGAAGCGCCAGGAGCTGACGACCGAAGGCGGCCTCGACGTCGCGGGTCAGTTCGAGGCGGTGCGCGCCGCGTGTCGCCAGCTTGCGGACGTGGGCATTCGCGTGTCGCTCTTCATCGACGCCGACGAGACGCAGATCCGCGCCGCTCACGAAGCCGGTGCGCCGGTGATCGAACTGCACACCGGCCGTTACGCCGAAGCGCACGATGCCGGCGAGCAGCAGCGCGAATACGAGCGCGTCGTGCGCGGCGTCGAGTTCGGTATGGGCCTGGGTCTCAAGGTCAACGCCGGACACGGCCTGCACTACACGAATGTCCAGCAGATCGCCGCGATCGACGGCATTGCCGAACTCAACATCGGTCACGCGATCGTGGCGCACGCGGTTTTTGTCGGCTGGGAGAACGCCGTGCGCGAGATGAAGGCGATCATGGTCGCCGCGCGGCTCGGTGCGCGCGGCTGATCCGCCGCGATCTTCGCAACTTTCGCGATTGGCCATCCCATCCCTGGCGCAGACGACACACAAACAACTTCCATGGCGATCTACGGCATCGGCACAGACATCGTTCAGGTGAGCCGCGTCGAGGCGGTGATGACGCGCACCAATGGGCGCTTCGCGGAGAAGGTGCTCGGGCCCGACGAGCTGCGCGTCTACCACGCGCGCAATGCGCGTTCGCAGGTGCGCGGGCTCGCGTTTCTCGCCACGCGGTTTTCGGCCAAAGAAGCGTTCTCGAAGGCGATCGGTCTCGGCATGCACTGGCCCATGACGTGGCGCGCGATGCAGACGCTCAATGAGCCGAGCGGCAAGCCCGTCGTGGTGACGTCAGGCGAACTCGCCGAGTGGCTCGCCGCGCGCCGCATTACCGCGCGCGTGACCATCAGCGACGAGCACGACTACGCCGTGTCGTTCGTGATCGCCGAGGTCGATGGCAGCAGCGACGGCAGCATTGAGACCCGCTCCGGCCCGGCCGCATGATTCCTGAATGCGCGGCACGCTCCGCGCTCTTTCCACCACTTTTCCCGATCCGATGAAAACCAGACCCGGCCCGGTGATGCTCGACGTCGCCGGCAAGACGCTGACCGACGCCGACCTGCGCCGCCTCGCCCATCCGATGACGGGCGGCGTGATTCTGTTCGCGCGTCACTTCGAAAGCCGCGCCCAGCTCGTCGCGTTGACTGACGCGATCCGCAACGTGCGCGAGGACATCCTGATCGCCGTGGACCACGAGGGCGGACGCGTGCAGCGCTTTCGCACCGACGGCTTCACGGTGCTCCCCGCCATGGGCCGGCTCGGCGAGCTATGGAACAAGGACGTGCTGCATGCGACGAAGGTCGCGACGGCAGTCGGCTACATCCTCGCCTCGGAGCTGCGCGCGTGCGGCATCGACATGAGCTTCACGCCGGTGCTCGATCTCGACTACGGCCACTCGAAGGTGATCGGCGACCGCGCGTTCCATCGCGATCCGCGCGTCGTCGCGCTGCTCGCCAAGAGCCTCAATCACGGTCTCGCGCTCGCCGGCATGGCGAACTGCGGCAAGCATTTTCCGGGACACGGCTTCGCCGTGGCGGATTCGCACGTGGCGGTGCCCGTCGACGATCGACCCCTCGACGCCATCCTCGCCGAGGACGTGAAGCCTTACGACTGGCTGGGTCTCGCGCTGCAATCCGTGATCCCCGCGCACGTCATCTATCCCCAGGTGGACGACAAGCCGGCCGGCTTCTCGCGCGTGTGGCTGCAGGACATCCTGCGCGGCAAGCTGGGCTTCACCGGCGCCATCTTCAGCGACGATCTTTCGATGGAAGCCGCGCGTCAGGGCGGCACGCTGACCGAGGCGGCCACCGCCGCGCTCGGCGCGGGCTGCGACATGGTGCTGATCTGCAATCAGCCGGAAGAGGCGGGCAAGGTATTGGATGCGCTGGCGTTCGAGCCGTCGAAGGCGTCCCGGCAGCGCATCAAGGCGATGCGCCCGCGCGGCAAGGCGCTGGAATGGAACAGGCTCGCAAGCCAGCCTGCCTATCAGCGCGCGCAGGCGCTGCTGCGCAGCGCCCTGGGCTGAGTTCCTGGCTCTAGTTCGTCCCTCAATTGAGCCGCATGCGCTGCAGCTTGTTGTAGAGCGTCTTGGGACTGATTCCGAGCAGCGACGCGGCGCGATGTCGCGTTCCGCCCACCGCGTCCAGCGTCGCGCGAATCAGCATTTCTTCGACATCCGCGAGCGGCGTGCCGACCGTCACCTGGACACGGCCGCCATTGATGTCGCGCATGCCGCCGCTGCCGGTCTCGTCTGCGCGCAACGTTTCCAGCACTTCGCCCGACGCGTGATACGCCCGCCGCACGCGCTCCTGCAGTTCGCGCACGTTGCCGGGCCACTCGTACGAGAGACACTCGCGGACGAATTCGGGCGAGATCAGCCGCGTGGTGCCCGTGAGGCCTCGCGCGTGCGTTTCCTGGTTCAGTTCGTCGACGAATGCCTGCGCGAAAAGTGCGGCGTCGTCTTCGCGTTCGCGCAGCGGCGGGAGCGCGAGCGCTGCGGCATCGAGGCGCAGCCACAGGTCTTCGTGCAGCCGGCCTTCGGCCACCGCATTGCGCGGCACCGTGCGGGTGGCTGCCACGAGCCGGAAATCGGTACCCACCTTGCTCGTGCCGCCTACGCGCATGAAGGTCTGCGAATCGAGCGCGTGCAGCAGCGCTTCCTGTTGCGCGCGCGGCAGGTCGGCGAGTTCGTCGATGAACAGCGTGCCGCCGCTTGCCTGATCGACGAGTCCGGGTTCGCGTTGCTCGGCGCCGCTAAACGCGCCGCGCTCGTGCCCGAAGAGCAGGCTCTCGAGCGGGCGTCCCTCTTCTTGGGCGGCAGCCTTGCGGGTGTCGAACACCACGAACGGCCCTTTGCGGCGGCGGCTCATCTCGTGCAGCGTGCGTGCTGCGATCTCCTTGCCGGTACCCGCTTCGCCACTGATGAGCACGGCGGCCTCGGTAGGGGCAATTTGCTCGATGGCGTCGTAGACGTGCTGGATGGCCGTGCTGTGCCCGATCATGCGGCCGAAGCGGCCCATCTGCCGCAGCGTGGCGCGCAGCGTGCGCACTTCCTCCGTCAGTTCATAAGGACGCGGAATACGCGCGAGCAGGCTGCGCAGACGCGGAATGTTGACGGGCTTGAGCAGATAGTCCCAGATGCCATGCCGCAAGCCTTCGATGGCGCTTTCCACTGTCGCGTTGCCGGTCATCACGATCACGGGCAACGCGCCGCCGGGCGGTTGCGCAGGCAGGTGCTGGAGCAGGTCGAGACCACTGCCGTCGGGCAGATTCAGGTCGACGAGCACGACGTCGGGGATGAACCGCGCGAGCGCGCTGCGTGCCTCGGCAAGCGTGGCCGCGGTATCCACAGAAAAACCGTCTGCCGCGAGGATGGCAGAGAGGCCGGACAGGCTGTTGGGATCGTCTTCGACAATCAGGGCGTGTGGCATGGCGGAGCGCAAGTTGCAGATATTGGGATGCGTAGGGCGACGTCGCGTTGCTGCCGCTCTGACGTGAGCCGGCGGCGGTCGCGATTCGACGCGTTCGTTGTCTTTGTCATTCGGTCCTTGTCGAAAACGCCTGCGGGCGCCGCGCGGCTCTTGCATGCCGCGTCCTGCGGAGTGCCTCCGGACCAACCTCACGGGGCTGGTGCCTGTTTCCGGGCGCCTCGAGCGTTACGGTGTTACGGTCCCCAGTCTTCGTCTGTGTCGAAAAACTGGCGCACTTCGCGCGGCGCTCCTTCGCGGATCTTTGCCCGTGAAGCGCTTCTACTTGCCTGCTGTGACGTCGTTGTTTATGGCACGCCTCCTGAACCTCGAGGATGGGGATGCAGCTCCCCAAAGACTCGCGTCGTTTAAAGCAGGGAACGTGCCATCCTGTGACGTCTGGATCAAGCCCCGTGCTGCGCGGCACCGCGACGGTCTGTGTGCCGGAGAGGGCGCGGAATGACGTGCAAAAGCGGTAAAGTTTTCCCAAACATACACGGTCGACGGAAAAAGAAAAAGCGCCCAAAAGGGCGCTTTATTCCCTGAGGGCGCTTTATTTCGTCGCGGCCGCGGACTGTGCCGCAGCGCTTTCTTGCAGCGAGTAAGTCGTGTGCGCCGAGTGAGGCCGGCCTCAGGCGCGGCTGCGGTACTCGTTCGTACGCGTGTCGATTTCGATCTTGTCGCCGATGTTGCAGAAGAGCGGCACTTGCAGTTCGAAGCCCGTGTTCAGCTTCGCGGTCTTCAGCACCTTGCCCGAGGACGTGTCGCCCTTGACTGCCGGCTCCGTATAGACGATCTCGCGCACGAGCGTGGTGGGCAGTTCGACCGAGATGGCCTTGTCGTTGTAGAACACGACTTCGCACGCCATGCCGTCCTGGAGGTAGTTGAGCGCATCGCCCATCATCTCGGCTTCCACTTCGTACTGGTTGTAGTCGGCGTCCATGAACACGTACATCGGGTCGGCGAAGTACGAGTACGTCACTTCCTTGCGATCCAGCACGACGACGTCGAACTTGTCGTCGGCTTTGTACACCGATTCCATGCCTGCGCCCGTCAGCAGGTTCTTGAACTTCATCTTCACGACGGCGGCGTTGCGGCCCGACTTGTTGTATTCGGCCTTCTGCACGACCATCGCGTCGCTACCAATCATCACGACGTTGCCGGTGCGGAGTTCCTGTGCAATCTTCATAAAACTGTCCTGTCCAAAAATTTAAATCGCTTCGAATATTTTCTACGGCATACGACCCTGGGCGGGTTCGCGCTGCATGCTGCGCCTACCCGGGGATGCGCGTTCACGGGTAACCGCTTATTTTAGCTGACTTTTTGCAAATCCGGCCAGATTCGCGGCGAGGTCGCCCACCCGCGCAAGCTCGCTCGCCCATTCCACTGCACGGGCCGCGAATTGCACGCGGTGACGTTCGAAATCGGCCCAGTCGGGCACGCCGTTGCCGTTCCACGCATGCCAGAACCGCGCGAGCGACGCGCGTGCCGCGTCGGGCAGCGTGCGGGTGTAGTGGGCGAGGGCGGCGTCGAGCTTGGGCAGATGAGCGTCGTCGGCTTGCGGGTAGATGTGCCAGACGAACGGACGCGCCGCCCACTGCGCGCGCACGAACGAGTCCTCGCCGCGCACGAAGTTGATGTCGCTGGCCCATAGCAGGTTGTCGTAGCCGCTCTGGTCAGTGAACGCGAGGCCATATGCCGTGAGCGCCCCCATGCTTGCATGCGTTTGCGCGCCAAACGATCCGACCCCGAAAAAGCGGGCCACGGCCCCGGAGATCCGGCCTTCGGGGACGAGCAGCACGATGGGTGCCGCGCTGTCGCGCCACTGGGCGAGCAAAGCGTCCACGGCGGGGTTTTCGTAGGCGAAGAGAGAGACCACGGTAGTGCCTTCGGCCGGCGGCGGGCCGCCGGTCACGCGTTGCCACCAGTCGGCGCGCGCCTGTGCGGAGGCTTCGAACGCCGCGCGCCGGGCGTCGAGATCATGTTCTTTCAGCACGCCGCCCGTGCCGGCGCCGAGCCCCGGAAAGAAAAACGTCTTCGTGAGCGCATAGCGCGGGTGTGGCGATGGCCGCAGATGAAAGTCCGCCACCCAGTCTTCCGCGCTCAGATATTCGAGATTGAGCCACACGGGCTTGCGTTCGCGCCGCGCCATGGCCGCGACGTACACGGGCGGCAGTTCGCAGGCGAACGCCTCGATCACCACGTCGGCGATCTCGAGCACGTCGCCCGCGTGCGTGGGCGTGTGCCAGTGCTCCACGGCAATGCCGTCTACCGTTTGCCGTGACTTGTCGAGATCCAGTGCCGGACAGAGTTTCTGGAACGCATGCAGGTCGTCCACGAACACGCGCACCTGCCAGCCGTGCTCGTGCGCGAGCTGACGCGCGAGCCGCCAGCTGACGCCGATGTCGCCGAAGTTGTCGATAACGGCGCAGAAGATGTCGCAGGCGATGGCTGTCGCTGTACCGGAGGGATGCATGCCGGGACGGGAAGAGGAGGACGAAGCAGGCATGGCGTCGGCGTGCGCATTGCGCAGCGTGGCGCGGCGCCTCGAGCGCTTGCCCGCGCCGCGATTCGGACGCGCGTGGAATGTTCTAAACTGGCGATTCTAAAGCACATCAGCCATCGAGGCGGCCCGCGTGCAAGCGCGTCCTCGCCCGTTTCTGCATGACCGAATCCGAAGACTTCGAACCGAAAAAAGTACTGGCGCAGCTGCCGCATCTGCCCGGGGTCTACCGTTATTACGACACCGCCGGCGCCGTGCTGTACGTGGGCAAGGCGCGCGACCTGAAGAAGCGCGTGTCGAGCTACTTCACGAAGACGCTGCTGTCGCCGCGCATCGCGATGATGGTGACGCGCATCGCGCGCGTCGAAACCACGGTGACGCGTTCCGAGGCCGAAGCGCTGCTGCTCGAAAACAATCTGATCAAGGCGCTCGCGCCGCGCTACAACATCCTGTTTCGCGACGACAAGTCGTATCCGTACCTCAAGCTCACGGGCCACGCGTACCCGCGCATGGCGTACTACCGCGGCGCTGTCGATCGCAAGAACCAGTACTTCGGGCCGTTCCCGAGCGCATGGGCGGTGCGCGAGAGCATCCAGATCCTGCAGCGCGTCTTCCAGTTGCGCACCTGCGAAGACTCGGTGTTCAACAACCGCACGCGACCGTGCCTGCTGCATCAGATCGAGCGCTGCTCCGCGCCTTGCGTGGGCGCGATCAGCGAAGAGGATTACGCGCGCGACGTGCAGAACGCCTCGCGCTTCCTGCTCGGGCGGCAGACCGAGGTGATGAAGGAACTCGAGCAGAAGATGCACGCCTTCGCGGCCGAGCTGAAGTTCGAGCAGGCCGCGGCGGTGCGCAACCAGATGAGTTCGCTCTCGACGGTGCTGCATCAGCAGGCCATCGAGACGGGCGGTGACAGCGACGTCGACATCCTCGCCGTGGTCGCGCAGGGCGGCCGCGTTTGCGTGAATCTGGCGATGGTGCGCGGTGGCCGGCATCTGGGCGACAAGGCGTACTTTCCCGCGCATGTGGAAAGCGCGCTCACGGCAGACGAAGGCGGCGTGGGCGACGAGTCTGAAGTGGTCGCGGATGGGCAAGACAGGGAGGAGCGCGCGGAGGGCGAGGCCGATGCCCGCGCCGTGATCCTGCGCCAGAACGACGATGAGGCCGCGGCAGACGCGAGCGCCGCTGAAGCCGATGCCGCCGGGAAGGGGGCCCACAGCGAAGCCGGCGCCGCGAATTTCGCCGACGACCCCCTCGCGCTCGCCGAAGCCCTTGCGCCGGAGAGCGACGACGAAGAAGGGGCCGACGCCGCGAGAACAGGCCGCAGCGTCGCGATCGAATCGGAAGTGCTCGATGCCTTCATTGCGCAGCATTACCTCGGCAATCGCGTGCCGCCGGTACTGGTCGTGAGCCATCCACCCGCTAACAGCGAACTCGTCAACCTGCTCATGGAGCAGTCAGGTCACAAGGTAACCGTGCTGCGCCAGCCGCAGGGCCAGAAGCGCGCCTGGCTCACGATGGCCGAGCAGAACGCGCAGCTCGCGCTCGCGCGCCTGCTCTCCGAACAAGGCTCGCAGCAGGCGCGTACGCGCGCGCTTGCCGATACGCTGAGCCTCGAATTCGACGACCTCGCGCACCTGCGCATCGAGTGCTTCGACATCAGCCACACCATGGGCGAAGCCACGCAGGCATCGTGCGTGGTCTATCACCATCACAAGATGCAGTCGGGCGAATACCGGCGCTACAACATCACGGGCATTACGCCAGGCGACGACTATGCCGCCATGCGCCAGGTCCTGACGCGCCGCTACGAAAAGATGGTCGCGCAGGCCGCGCAGAATGCCGCCGACGAAGCCGGAACGCTGCAATCCGAAGAGGCCGCGAGCGCCGGCGGCGACGTGGCGGAGCCGGCTGCGGCGGGCGGGACGCTGCCGAACATCGTGCTGATCGACGGCGGTAAGGGGCAAGTCGAGATTGCGCGCCAGGTGTTCACTGAACTCGGGATCGATCGCGGCATGCTGGTGGGCGTGGCGAAGGGCGAAGGCCGCAAGGTGGGTCTCGAAACGCTTGTCTTCGCGGACGGCCGCGCCCCGCTGGAACTCGGCAAGGAAAGCGCGGCGCTGATGCTGGTCGCGCAGATCCGCGACGAAGCGCACCGCTTCGCCATTACGGGCATGCGCGCCAAACGCAGCAAGACGCGGCAGACCTCGCGGCTCGAAGAACTCGAAGGCGTGGGGGCGAAGCGCCGGCAGCGGCTGCTCGCGCGGTTTGGCGGTATTCGTGGCGTCATGGCGGCGAGCGTGGACGACCTCGCGAGCGTGGAGGGCATCTCGCGCTCGCTTGCGGAGCAGATCTATCAGCAGCTTCACTGAGGCGCCGCGGTGCCATCCAGCCGCCTTGCCGTTTCGTCGCGTCCTGCGCTGGGCCTTGCGGGGCTCGCCGGGCTTTGCTTGTAGCGGGTGCGACGACACGGCACAATTGCAACTCCCTTGACAGATGGCGCCCGCCGATGCCGTTCAATTTCCCGATCTTTCTGACGTGGCTGCGGATCGTGCTGATTCCGCTGTTCGTCGGCGTGTTCTACCTGCCGGACATGATGATGAGCCCCGCGCATCGCAATCTGGCGGCAGCGGCCATTTTCATTCTGGCGGCGCTGACAGACTGGTTCGACGGCTATCTGGCGCGCAAATGGAATCAGACGTCGTCGTTCGGCGCGTTTCTCGACCCGGTGGCGGACAAGCTGATGGTAACGGCGGCGCTGCTCGTGCTCGTGCAGCTGTTGCGTCTCGACGCGGCCATTGCACTCGTGATCGTGGGTCGGGAAATCGCTATCTCGGCATTGCGCGAGTGGATGGCGCAGATCGGTGCGTCGAAGAGCGTGGCCGTGAATCAGCTCGGCAAGTTCAAGACCGCGTGCCAGATGGTCGCGATCCCGATGCTGCTGCTTTACGGGCCTGTGCCGCTGGGCGGCGGCTTCGTGCTCGACACGCGCGTGTGGGGCTTGTGGCTCATCTACGTGGCTGCCGTGTTGACCATCTGGTCGATGCTTTATTACATGAAGCTCGCGTGGCCGCAGATTCGCGAGCGCGGTGGGCGGGCCTGAACCGGCGAGGGGCCGGCCTTGCGTGATGCCGCCGCTTCAAAGAGGAAAAACTTGCGTGGGGCTTGACACGTTTCAGCGGCTTATACATAATCTCATCTCTCCGGTGCACGCGGTTCTGAACACCGGAGTTGCTTTAAGAAGGCGGCAAAAAGCAGCAAAACGCGGGAGTAGCTCAGTTGGTAGAGCGCAACCTTGCCAAGGTTGAGGTCGCGAGTTCGAGACTCGTCTCCCGCTCCAGATTTTCGATGCGGCGTTTTGCGGTTGTGTCGGTTCCGAAAGCGTTGCAAGCAGGACCATGCGGGAGTAGCTCAGTTGGTAGAGCGCAACCTTGCCAAGGTTGAGGTCGCGAGTTCGAGACTCGTCTCCCGCTCCAGATACACGGGGAAGCTGCGCTTCCCTTTTTGTTTGGCAGGCCGGAAGGCTGCCGCACAAATCTGCCGGGCCGTTTCAGGCGCACCCTGTTCGATCCGGGCCGGCAGTCCGCTTCTGGCGCGATAGCAAAGCGGTTATGCAGCGGCCTGCAAAGCCGTGTAGGCCGGTTCGACTCCGGCTCGCGCCTCCAGATAGAAAGCCCTGATCCGTCAGGGCTTTTCTTTTTTCCGGGCCACTGCGCGCGGGCTCATGCGCCCATCCCCAACCGCCTTTGCTATGCTTCTTCGCCCACGCTCATTTCGAGCGACGTGCGAGGAGCCACGCCATGCGCTGGATAGTGACCGTCGTGCTGTTTATTGCGTTCGCGTGCGCGGCTCGGGCGCAGACCGACGCGCCGAGCTTCAACGCAGGCGTCATCCGCCTGACTGTCGTCGATCAAACCGCGCCGATCGACACTGTTGTCTTCTATCCCACCCGCGATCGCGAAACCGCCTGGCAAGCGGGGCCGTTCCTGATCGAGGCCACGCGCAATGCCGCGCCCATCGCGGACAGGCGTTTTCCCGTCGTGCTGCTCTCGCATGGCCGGCGCGGCGGTCCGCTGAGCCATCGTGAGCTGGCGACCGCGCTTGCGCGTGCCGGATTCATCGTCATTCTCCCAACGCACGTGGGCGATGCTTACGGCTCGCCGCCGGCGCCGACACAGTCGCGCATCTTGATCGATCGTCCGCGGCAAGCTGAGGCGTCGCTCAATGCCGTCCTCGCGGATCCACGGTTCTCGGCGAGCGTCGACGAAAACCGTATCGGCATGATCGGCTTCTCGGCCGGCGGCTACACCGCGTTGATCATCGCGGGAGCGAAACCAGACTTCCGGGCCGCAGTCGCGTACTGCTCGACGCACGACGATCCCGGCTCATGTCCGCGTCGCGTCGCGCAGGGCGGGACCACGCCTGTCGCAGAATCGGCCGCCGCCATCACGCCCGAACTCGCGGCGTGGAAGCCGCCTCTCGACCGCCGCGTAAAGGCGCTCGTGCTGATGGATCCGCTGGCGGTCATGTTCGATGCGTCGGCGCTTTCCGCCGTGCGTGTGCCCACGCTGCTCTATCGTCCGCAAAACGACGCCTATCTTGGCAGCGCGGTCAATGCACTTGCCGTTGCGACCGGCTTGCAGCCGAGGCCGCAAATGGAGGTCGTGCCCGGCAATCACTTCGTCTTTATCGATCCTTGTCCTGACTCGATTGCGCTCGATCAGCCCATGGTGTGCCAGGACGCGCCCGGGGTCGATCGAGCGCAGATTCATCGGCAAATCGAGCACGAGGTGGTCAGCTTCTTGCGCGAGCACCTCTAGCCGGCGCCGCGCGTGGCGAATCCGGTGTGTGCAACGCGGCGCCCGGGCGGCTCTGCCCATCGCCCGGTGAGCGCGGCATAATCGCGTATTCCCGCAGCGTGACGAACGTCCCATGGCCGAGCAACCGAGCATCCCCGAGTTTGCGCATGTCGAATGGCGCTGGAAAGCATTCGACGACCTCACGACCGTCGAGGTCTACGACATGCTGGCCGCCCGCGCGGCGGTATTCGTGATGGAGCAGAACTGTCTGTACGGCGACATCGATGGTCTCGATACCACCGCATGGCACCTCTTTGCCTACAGCGCCAAGGCGAACGACGCAGCGGACGGCACCGCTAAGGGCGGTCGTCCGAAGCTTGCCGGTTATCTGCGCGTGCTGTTGCCCGATGCGTCCGACCCCGACGTCCGCATCGGCCGGGTGCTCACGACGGCGCCGTTTCGCGGCATCAAGCTCGGCAACGCGATGCTGGACCGTGCGCTCTTTCATATTCGCGTGCAGTGGCCGGGCGTGCCGATTCGCCTGCACGCGCAGGCGCATCTGCAGAAGTTCTATGGCGCCTTCGGCTTCGAGCCGATCTCCGAGATTCACGAGGAAGACGGCATTCCGCACGTCTGGATGCGCTCTGCGGCTTGAGCGCATCGCTTGAGCGCTGCCTCGCGCCGCGACTTTCAGGCGCTGCTTTTCGCCGTCTTTCCGCTCGCCGCGCCGGCTTGCTTGCCGGTGATGCCGCCGCCGACGTCGCCGTCATGACGCGCCGCTACCGGCGCCATCCCGACCCGCTCCTCGCGCAGCCGCGCACGCGCCGATAGCCGCATCCAGTGCCGCAAGGCGAGCACGGCGCCAAGCACGCTCATCATCGATCCCGGAATCCACAGCAGCAGCCCGCCGATCTGCTGATCGCGCAGCGGGCTGAGCCACGTGAATGCGCGTCCACAGATCGAGTAGATCGGATAAAGCTCGCGCGGCGAAAAGAAGATGAACGCGCCGAGCACGATCTGCGGCGGAATCGCGGCAATCACGATCAGCACGCGCCGCCCCGGCGAGAGCCGCGCGGGCGGCGCGGGCCGCGAGTCGAGCACGAGCCACCAGAACATCAGGCCGTCGATCACCATGCTCCAGTTCATGACGCGATAGAGCCGCCAGTCGAGCATCGCCATGAAATGGATCGGCGAGAGCAGCCAGAAATAGATGAGCCCCACGAACAGCACGACCGCGACGACCGGATGCATCAAGACGTCCACGACGGCCCGCACGGGGCGCGCTGCGAGCGCCGGTCGCACGAAGCGCTGCCGCCACGCGAACGGAATGCCGGCACGCAAAGCCGCGCCCGGGTAGGCAAGGGCAATGAAGAACGGCCCGAGGTGATGCAGCACGAGATGCTGCGCGCGGTGCATGAAAAACTCGTGCTCGAAGAAGTAGTCGAGCCGCGTATGCAGCGCGACGTAGAGCCCGGTGAGGCCGAGCCAGAACGACAAGCGGCGCGCGAACGACACGCGGGCCTTGCGCTGCCCGCGCACGAACAGCACCGCCGCGACCGCGATGGCGATCACGACCGTCGGCGACGGCTCCCAGGGTTCGAGCCAGTAGAGCAGATTTATCACGATGTCAGCCGTGCCTGCCGTTCACTGCACGCCCGCGGGGGGCTTCACCGGAAACGCGGTGTCGAGCGTTTCGCCGTCCGAGAACTTCAGCTTCAGATGCACGGTGCTGCCCGGCATGATCTTGTGCGAGGCGTCCTCGAGCATGAGGTGATAGCCGCCCGGTGCGATCGCTACCGAACCGTGCGCGGGCACCGTCAGCTTGTCGACCATCACCATCTTTTGGGTCGAGCCGTTCGACACCGTCTGGTGCAGCATCGCGCTGCCGTAGTCGTCGCTCGAAATGCCGACGAGGTCGACCGGCTTGTCGCCGTCGTTGGCAAGCGTGACGTAGCCGGCCGCCGGCAGGTTGTTGGGTAGCCAGCGCACCCAGGCGTCGCGCGCGGTGACGGCGTGAGCGTCGGCTGCCATGGCCATGGCCGGGGCGCCGATGAAGGCGGTCGCGAGCAGCGCGGCAAACGTGGCGGCGCGAGCGTGGGAAGCGAGCAATGAATGGCGGATCGACATGGCGAAGTGAGCAGGCAAATGAGTGGGCTTCAGTTGAGTTGAACGGGAACGGAGCGAAGGCAGAACCGGGGCCGGCTACGACGTGGACTCGATCACGCGCCGCACGTCGTGGGCGATGGCATCGGGCGAGTCCTGATCGGTGGCGATGAGCCGGGCGTGCCCTTGCGCATCGAACACGTAGACCGCGGAACTGTGCGTGACCTCGTAGTCGCCGTTGGGATCGCGCTTTTCCATCTGGTAGGCCACGCGGTAACGCTGCGCGAGGGATTCGATCTGGCCGTCGGTGCCGGTGAGGCCGCGTGCGTGCTCGGCATCGAAGGCGCCGACGTAGTCGTGCAGCGCGCGCGCCGTGTCGCGGGCCGGATCCACGGTCACGAACAGAATGCGCACTTTCTGCGCATCGGGGCCCAGCTTGCCGATCACCTGCATGAGCCGCGCCATCGTCTCGGGGCAGACATCGGGGCAGTGCGTGTAGCCGAAGTACAGGAGCACCGTTTGTCCGCGGAATGCCTGCGCGGACGTGGGCCGGCCGTCGTCGCCGGTCAGCGAAAACGTGAGGTCGGGCAGATGCCCGCTCACGTTCGTGAGCTGCCACGGCTCGTTGTCGTGCGAGCACGCAGCGAGACCTGCGAGCGCCGCGGTGAGCACGAGAGATGCTACGACTCTGTACCGACGCGGCGGCCGGCGGGGCGGCTGGGGCAGAGAACCTGAGCGGCGGTTGGCGTCCAGTTTGTTTCGAGGTGCAAAGTTGGGGAACAAAGGCTTGTCCGGAAGTTCGATCTTCAGTGCGCCGCGGCAGTTGTCCGGCCTTGGCCCGCGATGCGGCTGCGCTTGGGCTGGCTGATGTGAATGGCGGCGCGCAACGACGCTGTGCGATGACGCAATGAACGCGGCGGATGCCAGTGCGACGGCTTGCCGCGCCCTGGCTGGGACTCTAGCAAAAACGGCTCCGCGCTGCCTTGCAGTGCCCTTTCCGCGCCAGCAAACGCGGGCAATGCAGGAGAAAGCGAGGCAATTTGCCGCAGGCGGGTATGTTGACCGGCGTGAGGCGGAAAGGTCCGCGCAGGCCGATTGTTCGCGATCTGCATGGAAGCCAACGCTGCCGCGTTCTACCGGCTGTGGCACGTGCGCGGTCGCGTCCGGGCGTCGTTGGACGAAGCGCTTCAGGTTCGCGCCAGGCTTACGTTGTCGAAAAATTGTCTGATGCGCGGTAAGATTCGCTCACTTTTCCGGCGCACGCCGCCGAGAGGCCAGAAACCAGATGCAACTCCTTCCTGCCGTGGTCACCCCCTCCCAGACGGCATTCTTCTTCGACTTTGACGGCACGCTCGTCGAACTGGCGCCTACGCCGGACGGCATTCTGGTGCCGACCGAAATGGTGTCGCTGCTCCATGACCTGCGTCGTCTCTCGCATGGCGCGGTGGCCATCGTGTCGGGGCGCGGCATCGACAGCATCGATTCGTTCCTTGGCATTCCCGACCTGCCCGTGGCGGGCATGCACGGTGCGGAGCGGCGCGACGCGAACGGCGACACCCAGCGTGTCGGCTTCAACGACGAGCGCCTGCTGCGCATGGAGCAGGTGCTCGCGGACGTGGTGAGCCGCAATCCCGGCATGCTGCTCGAGATCAAGGGCGCCGCGCTCGCGCTCCACTATCGCAACGCGCCCGAGCGGGAAGCGGTCGCGCGCGCCGCCACCGAACGGCTCGTGGCCGACTATGCAGGCGCCTATGTGCTGCAGCCCGGCAAGATGGTCTACGAGATCAAGCCCAAGGACGTCGACAAGGGCCGCGCGCTGCGCGCTTTTCTCGACGAGCCGCCGTTTGCCGGCCGCACGCCGCTCTTCGCCGGCGACGATCTGACCGACGAGAAGGGCTTCGCCGTGGTCAACGAGCACGGCGGGCTCTCCATCAAGGTTGGCGGCGGCGATACCATCGCCCGCGCGCGAGTCGAGTCGGTCGATTCGCTGCTCGCCTGGCTTGGCTCGATCGTCGCGCACGCCCAGGGCGCGACGTGAGCTTGCGCGCCGCGGTGCGTTCCGGCCTTTGCCGCGCGCCCGCGCCGCTCCATTTGTCTTCGTACGGAACCTGCCTTTCATGAGCCGATTGATTATCGTGTCGAACCGCGTGGCGCCTATTTCGGAGGGCGGACCCGCGGCGGGCGGTCTTGCCGTCGGCGTCTACGATGCGCTCAAGGAAACCGGCGGCATGTGGTTCGGCTGGAGCGGCGACGTGCTTTCGTCGGGACAACTGGAGATTCAGCTCGAAGAGCGCGGCCCCGTGACGTTCGCGACCATCGGCCTCATGAGGCGCGATTACGACCAGTACTACCGGGGCTTTTCGAATGCGACGCTGTGGCCCGCGTTTCACTACCGCGCCGATCTGATCCAGTACGACCGCCACGACTTCGAAGGCTATTGCCGCGTCAACACCTGGCTTGCCCAGCAGCTCGTTCCGCTCCTGCGCCCCGACGACGTGATCTGGGTTCACGACTATCACCTGATTCCGTTCGCGCAGGCCTTGCGCGCGGCGGGGGTGAAGAACCGCATCGGCTTCTTCCTGCACATTCCGTTTCCCGCATCGCAGGTGCTGCTCGCGGTGCCGCCGCATCGCGCGCTCGTGGAGGCACTCTGCGCGTTCGATCTGCTCGGCTTCCAGACGGCGCCCGACCTGCGTGCGTTCTGCGACTACGTCGTGAACGAAGCGGCGGGTGCGGTGGAACTGCGGCCCGACGGTCTCACGACTGTGCGGGCATTCGGCCGCACGCTGCGGGCCGGGGCCTATCCGATCGGCGTCTACCCGGACGAGATTGCGGAACTGGCGAAAGCCGGTGAGCGCGGCAAGCCGGTGCGCACGCTCAAGGCGACGCTGCATTCGCGCAAGGTCATCATGAGCGTGGACCGGCTTGATTACTCGAAAGGGCTCGTGGAACGGTTTCGCGCGTTCGAGCGGTTGATCGACCTCGCGCCGGCACAGCGCAATCAGGTGTCGTTCCTGCAGATCGCCCCGCCCACGCGCGCCGATTTGCACGCCTATCAGGACATCCGGCTGCGGCTCGAAGCCGAATCGGGCCGCATCAATGGGCGCTTCGCCGAACTCGACTGGACGCCTATCCGCTACATCCACCGCCAATACGAGCGGTCGGTGCTGGCGGCACTCTTTCGCGCGTCGCACGTAGGCTACGTCACGCCGCTGCGCGACGGCATGAACCTCGTGGCGAAGGAGTACGTGTCGGCACAAGATCCGGAGAACCCGGGCGTGCTGGTGCTCTCGCAGTTCGCCGGTGCGGCGCAGGAACTGGGCGGCGCGCTGATCGTGAATCCGTTCGATATCGACGGCATGGCCGACGCGCTCGCCACCGCGCTTGCGATGCCGCTCGAGGAGCGCCAGGCGCGCTATCGGGACATGATGGCGCGACTGCGCGAGAACAACGTCTCGGTGTGGCGCGACAACTTCATGCGCGATCTGGCGCGCGCGGGCGCGAGTGGCGAGGGTGGCGATAGCGGCGAGGGTGCTGGCACCCAGCAGGCGCCCGGCCATGGCCCCATGGCGCACGTGCCGCTGGCGGCAGAGTAGGGGCCGAGCGGTTGTGGCGCGCCGACGGCGGGTGATACTGGGTGCGGCCCCATGAAGTCTCGTGAGGCCCCGCCACCTCAGGCGACGTGCTTCTCGTTGACCTTCTTGCTGCCCAGATGCAGCGTGGACGTCTTGCCGTACTGTTTGGCGAGCAGGTCGCGATAGAGGCCGGGGCGCTCGCGCAGCTCTTCGGGGCTGCCGTCGTCGATCACCTTGCCCGTGCTCATCACGATGATGCGATCGAAGTTGTGCAGCGTCGACAGGCGGTGCGCGATGGCGATCACCGTGCGGCCCACCATCAGCCGGTCCAGCGCCTGCTGGATGGCTTCTTCCGACGCGCTGTCGAGCGCGGACGTCGCTTCGTCGAGCAGCAGGATCGGCGCGTCCTTCAGGATGGCGCGTGCGATCGCGATGCGCTGCCGCTGACCGCCGGAGAGCTTCACGCCGCGGTCGCCCACGATCGTGTCGAACCCTTCGGGCATGGCTTCGATGAAGTCGGTGCAGCGCGCTTCGCGAGCCGCCGCGATCACTTCTTCGCGCGTGGCGTCGGGGCGGCCGTAGGCGATGTTCTCGTAGATCGTGCGGTGAAAGAGCGAGATGTCTTGCGGCACGAGCGCAATGGCGTGACGCAGGCTGTCCTGCGTGACCGCGCCGATGTCCTGGCCGTCGATCAGGATGCGGCCGCCCTGTGGGTCGTAGAACCGCTGCAGCAGCGCCAGCACCGTCGATTTGCCCGCTCCGGACTTGCCGATCAGGCCCACCCGCTGGCCGGCCTCGATGCGCAGGTCGAAGTGGTCGAGAATCGGCTTGCGCCGCGGATACGCGAACGTCACGCTGTCGAACTCCACGCGCCCGCCGCTGGCCACGAGCGTGGTGGCGTCGTTGCGGTCCGGCATGCCGTGTGGCTCAAGCAGCGTCTGCACGGCTTCGGCAAGCCGCGCGACGTGCTGGGTGACATCGACGAGCGCCACGGCCAGGTCGCGCGTGCCGTGCAGGATCGTGAAGCCAAGCGAGCTCACGAGCACGATGTCGCCCGAGGTGGCGCGCCCCTGGTTCCACAGCCACAGCGCCCAGCCGAGCAGTCCTGCCGAGAGCAGCGCGGTGATCACGGCGTGCAGCAGCCGCAGTTTTTCGAGATACAGCAGGCTGTTCTGGCGCGCGTCCATCTCGGCCTTCACGGTCGCGCCAAAGCGCTTCTGCTCGCGCAGCGTCATGCCGAAGGCGCGCACGAGCGCCATGTTGGCGATGACGTCGACGAGTTCGCCGTCCACGGACGCCGCCCGCGTGGCGAACTGGTGGTGTCGCGCCGAGCCGCGGCCCGCCAGCTTGTAGAGGATGACCGAAAGAATCGCAGAGCACAGCAGCAGGCCGCCCGCCATCAGCGGATTGACCGTGATGATCATGACGATCGCGCCCATCACCGCAATGCAGGGCGGCAGGACGTTCCAGGCCATCGTGTTCTCGGCCGTGTAGACGGCGTTCGAGGTTGCCGTGATGCGGCTCGCGAGCGTACCGGGCTGCTTTTCGGCGTAGTAGGTGGGCGAGTGGCCGCTCAGGTACTGAAACAGGTCGCGGCGCAGGTCGCCCGTCACCGCGACGAAAGTGTGGGCGGCAACCCAGCCGCCTACGCGCCACAGCAGGTTGTCGGCGGCGATCAGCCCGACGAGGATCGCGAACGCGCCCCACAGCGGCCCCGGATGGTTGCGCCCCGCGCCCAGCACGTCGATCAGATGCTTGATGGCGTACTGGGAGGCGAGCGCGCAGGCCACGGCCGCAAACACGCTGGCGAGCACGATGGCATGCGCGAGCGGATGGCGGCGGATGAAGCGGAAGAGGAACGCGAGCGGCCGGTGCGCATAGCTCGCGAGCTTTGCGTTGTGGGCGTTACGCTGGGCAGTGGTCAAATGTTCCAATTGAGCGTGTCGTCGGTCAGCAACGGGTGGTTGGCTACGCGGCCGGGTTGCGGAGATGCCGCAACGGCGAGTGACGGCGAGAGCGGATAGGCGTTCCGGCATTTTAAACGTGCATGCCGCGCTCCGCTGTACGGTTTGCCGCATGGGCCGCGCATCATAGCGCGACAGAACGGCGGGGTGCATGCCTCGTCGACCCGTTGTTGCTGCGGTGGTTCAACGCGGATCACAGCGGCAATTAACGTTACAATTACAGATTGCATTCGGTCTCGGCGCCGGGAGTGGAGCAAGGTGCGCGCCGGCTGGTTCGATGCTCTGCGAAAAGCCCTTCGAAGGATGGTGGCAACGGCTGCCGCGAAAGCGTTCCAATCTAGAAGTGTCTTAGAAAACAATGGGTTGCAAAGTGTTTCGGCTTTGTAACAACGTAAAGTATTTGAAATGTTGACCTCGGCCGAATTGTTGCAGCGCGGATAATACGAACCGCCTGGCCGGCAAATTACAGAATTTTGAAGAACTGTCAACGCCAGTTCTTTCTGAACGTTTACCGCCGGTGTACCGTCCTGCCATGAAGACAGGCGGGTGCTGCCGGGAATGGGGCTTGCTGCCGGGGATGGCCCGCGCGGTCCATAGCGGTGGCCAATCAGTCAACCTGCAGTATTTTTGCCCGATTTATTACGAGGAAGGAGTTCACCACTATGCGAATCGCTCAAATCGCTCCGTTGCACGAGGCGGTTCCTCCCAAGCTGTATGGCGGCACGGAACGGGTGGTGTCCTACCTGACCGAAGCGCTCGTCGAACAAGGCCACGACGTGACGCTGTTCGCAAGCGGCGACTCGCAAACTTCCGCAAAGCTCGAAGCCTTCTGGCCGCAGGCGTTGCGCCTCGACCCCACCATTCGTGACACGGTCGCGCCGCACATGCTGCTGCTCGAAGAGGTGCGCCGCCGTGCCGATGAGTTCGACGTGCTGCACTTCCACATCGACTATTACCCGTTCTCGTTGTTCTCGCGCCAGCCGGTGCCGTTCGTCACCACGATGCACGGCCGCCTCGACCTGCCCGAACTGCAACCCGTGTTCAGCACGTTCAATGACGTGCCGGTGGTGTCGATTTCCGATAACCAGCGCATTCCGCTGCCGCAGGCGAAGTGGATGCAGACCGTCTATCACGGCCTGCCCGACAACCTGCTCACGCCGCGTACCGACACCCAGCCGAGCTACCTCGCGTTCCTCGGCCGCATTTCGCCGGAAAAGCGTCTCGATACGGCGATCCGCATCGCCGAGCAGGCCGGCATGCCGCTGAAGGTCGCCGCCAAGCTCGACAAGGCCGACCGCGCCTACTACGACGAAGTGATCAAGCCGCTGATGGCGCTGCCGCACGTCGAGTACATCGGCGAGATCAGCGAAGCCGAGAAGGCCGAGTTCCTGGGCGGCGCGCACGCGCTGCTGTTCCCGATCGACTGGCCGGAGCCCTTCGGTCTCGTGATGATCGAGGCAATGGCCTGCGGCACACCGGTGATCGCGTTCAAGCGCGGCTCGGTGCCGGAAGTGATCGAGAACGGCGTGTCGGGCTTCGTCGTGGAAGACGAGATCAGCGCCGTCGCAGCCGTTAAGCGCCTGTCGAGCCTGCCGCGCGAGAACGTGCGCAAGGCGTTCGAAGCGCGCTTCTCGTCGAAGGTCATGGCGAAGAACTACGTGGCCGTGTACGAAGAACTGCTGCGGCAGAAGCGTCGCACGGTGCTGCGCGAAGTCGCCGCCGGCTGATTGTCAGCGCGCGCAGGCGCGTTCTGGGTGGCTTGATGCAGTCATCAAGCCGCCGCGAACAACGCCCCGTTTGCCTCCGGCAACGGGGCGTTGTTGCATCTGCGCCGCACCGCGCGTGCGGAAAGCATCGCGAAAGGTGTTTTTCGGCACACGAGGAATGAGGCGCCATCCCAATGTCCCTATAATGGCCGTGCCGCAAAAATGCGGCGCCGCACACGACAGGAGTATGGCCTTGACGAGAACGAAACAGACGCGCGCGAACGCGGCGCCCGGCGCGGGCACGCTCTTCGCACTGCGCGCCATCGGTCTCGTGATCCTGGTCCGCTGGCTGTTCTCGATGTCGGAGATGCATCTGCTCTCCGCACTTGCCGCTATGGCGTCGTCGCCGTGGGCCTGCATCAATCTCGTCTTCCTGTTCCTGCTGATCTTTTTGCCCGGCGCGCGGGCTCGCGCGGAGCGTCCGTTTCACCCGCTGCCCCAATGGCTGCGTCAAGCACTGCGGCTCTTCGCCTTTCTCGGCTTCGTCTTTGCCGTCTGGACCGTGGGCGCGTTCGTGTGGACCGCCGGTTGGCGCCGTGCCCTTCTCGCCGTGGCCGAGACGAACGGCTGGCTCGTGGCGGCGCCTACGCTGTATGCCGTCGTACTGTGGATTTGCCGGCCGCGTGCACTGTGGAGAACCAATGTCGCCGCGCGTCGATTTGCGATTGGCCGCTACGCGGTGTCGCTCGATGGAACGACACGTACCGCGGTGGTCTGGGCCGAAAGCCGCAAGATCGGGCAATACGATGCGCGCGAACTCTCGGTGCGCTGGCCCCAGACAGCCCAGACGGCCACAACCGCTTCTGCGCCCAGTGCATCGATTTCACCCTTCGCCGCAGGCACGGATGTTCCCGATCCGGATGCCGTTCCAGCCGGTTCGGGTTCTGCGCTTCCCGGCGCGGCGCGCAATACGCCGAATCGGGCAAGCCTTGCGGGCTGGGGGCGCTGGCCGAGAGTCGAATTGCTGTGGGATTCGCCGGCTGCCGCGGGCCATAACCGGCAGACGGTTTTCCGCGTCCCGCTCGTTACCGAGCGGGACCGCATCGCCGCCCGCGCGCTCGACGCCACATTGAAGCAGGCGTAATCGCGCGCGGCGGGCGTTACGCGCCGCGTACGAGGCAAGGGCGTTTGTTGTCGAAGGTCCAGTTCGGGATCAGGTACTGCATCGCGACGCTGTCGTCGCGCGCGCCCAGGCCGTGCTGTTTGTACAGTTCGTGCGCCTTCGCCACTTCATCCATGTCGAGCTCGATGCCGAGCCCCGCGCGCTGCGGCACCGTCACCTTGCCACCCACGATCTTCAGCGGATCATGGGTAAGGCGCTGCCCGTCCTGCCAGATCCAGTGCGTATCGATCGCGGTGATCTTGCCGGGCGCCGCGGCCGCGACGTGCGTGAACATGGCGAGCGAAACGTCGAAGTGGTTGTTCGAGTGCGAGCCCCACGTGAGCCCCCAGTCGTTGCACATCTGCGCCACGCGCACGGAACCCTGCATGGTCCAGAAATGCGGGTCGGCGAGCGGAATGTCCACCGACTGAAGCTGGATGGCGTGACCCATCTGGCGCCAGTCCGTGGCGATCATGTTGGTGGCCGTGCGCAGGCCCGTCGCGCGGCGGAATTCGGCCATGACCTCCCGGCCCGAGTAGCCGTTTTCGGCGCCGCACGGATCTTCGGCGTAGGCGAGCACGTCGTGCTGGTCGCGGCACAGGCGGATTGCCTCGGCGAGGGACCAGGCGCCGTTCGGATCGAGCGTGATGCGCGCGTGCGGAAAGCGTTCGGCGAGCGCGGTGACGGCCGCGATCTCTTCGTCGCCGCGCAGCACGCCGCCTTTCAGCTTGAAGTCGTTGAAACCGTAGCGCGCGTGCGCCGCTTCCGCGAGGCGCACCACCGTTTCCGGCGTGAGCGCAGCCTCGTGACGCAGGCGCGTCCAGTCATCGGTGGCATCGGCGCCTTCGGAATAGGGCAGGTCGGTCTTGCGGCGATCGCCGATATAGAACAGGTAGCCCAGCATCTCCACCTCGTCGCGCTGCTGGCCTTCGCCGAGCAGTGCCGCGACCGGCACGCCGAGGTGCTGGCCCAGCAGGTCGAGCAGCGCCGCTTCGAGCGCGGTGACGGCGTGAATCGTGGTGCGCAGGTCGAAGGTTTGCAAGCCACGGCCGCCTGCGTCGCGGTCGGCAAAGCGCCGGCGCATTTCGTTCAGCACATTGTTGAAGGCGCCGATGGGCTGGCCCACCACGAGCGGGCGCGCATCGTCGATGGTCTGGCGGATTTTTTCACCACCCGGCACTTCGCCCACGCCCGTATGTCCGGCGCTGTCCTTCAGGATTACCAGGTTTCGCGTGAAGAACGGGCCGTGCGCACCGCTCAGGTTCAAGAGCATGCTGTCGCGGCCGGCGACGGGAATGACCTGGAGGTCGGTGACGCGCGGCGCGTCGGTGGGGCGCAGGGAATCGGAAGCGTTCATGGTCAGATGCAGTGGGGTGAAAAAACGCCGGAGCAGCGAGTGAGGCACAGAAGCGTGGCGGCGTACGGCAGGGCTGCCACGCGGCAAAGACAGCAGTGGGGTGCGCGACGTGACGCGAGGCGCAACATCATGCCGAAGCGATCAGCGAGTGTTTGAGTTCGACGCGGCGAATTTCGCCCACCACGAACAGATAACAGCCGACGGCCACGAGCGCGTTGGCGCCTACGAACACGAGCGCGGCCGCAAACGAGCCGGTGCCCTGCACGAGGTAGCCGATGACGATCGGCGTCGTGATGCCCGCCGTGTTGCCGAATGTATTGAAGAGGGCGCCGCACAGGCCGCTCGCTTCCTTGGGCGCCGTATCGGCAACCACGGCCCAGCCGAGCGCGCCCACGCCCTTGCCGAAGAACGCGAGCGCCATGATCGCGACGATGAGCCACTGCGTGTCGACGTAGTTGCACGCGATCATCGCGGTCGAGAGCAGCATGCCGGCCACGATCGGCACCTTGCGCGCGAAGGTCGTCGAATGGCCGCGACGCAGCAGCGCGTCGGAGATCACGCCGCCCAGCACGCCGCCGAGGAACCCGCAGATCGCCGGAATCGCCGCGACGAATCCCGCCTTCAGGATCGACATGTGCCGCTCCTGGACGAGGTAGATGGGAAACCACGTGAGGAAGAAGTACGTGATCGTGGTGATGCAGTACTGGCCGATGAAGACGCCAAGCAGCATGCGGCTCGCCAGCATCTCCTTGAGGCACGCGCCCACTTTCACGCGCGGCGCGGGCCGCGCTGTGGCCGCAGTGCCGCGCTGCCGGTCGAGATCCACGAGCGCACCGCCTTCTTCGATGTAGCGCAGCTCTGATTCATTGATCAACGGATGCTCGCGCGGCGTGTAGACCGTCTTCATCCAGAGGGCGGCGATCAGAATGCCGAGCACACCCATCACCGTGAACACGTGCGGCCAGCCGAAGGCGTGCGTGATCCAGCCCATGATGGGCGCGAACAGCACCGTGGCGAAGTATTGGGCCGAATTGAAGATGGCGGCCGCGGTGCCCCGCTCGGCGGTCGGGAACCACGTGGCCACCAGACGGCTGTTGCCCGGGAAAGAGGGCGCTTCGGCTGCGCCGACGAGAAAGCGCAGGGCAAAGAGCGCCGCGACCGCGGTGCCCACGGCGAGCCCGGCCACCCAGCCTTGCATCATGGTGAGCACCGACCAGAAGAAGATGCTGAGCGCGTAGGTGCGCTTCGAGCCGAACCGGTCGAGCAGCCAGCCACCTGGCAGTTGCGCGATCACATAAGCCCACGCGAATGCCGAAAAGATGTAGCCCATCGAGACGGGCGTGAGGCCCAGCGCGTGTTCCATCGCCGTGCCGGTGATGGAAAGCGTGGCGCGGTCGGCATAGTTGAGCGTCGTCACGACGAACAGCATGAGCACGATCAGGTGACGAGCGCGCGTGCGCCGTGCGTCGCTTCGCGCGCTTGCCGCGCTTGCTGCGCTTACGTTCGCGCCGGACGGCTGCTGAACGATGGCGGATGCCGTTTCTGCCGAAGCGCCGATACGTTTGTTGAATTCAGTCATGACGAAGGACCGGAACCGGAAGGGACTGCTGGCGGTGGATTGCCGCGGTTGGGCGGACGCGAGCCGATCTTGGGAATACGACGACGGCCGGCGCTCGAGAGCTGGATCGGAATCCATATCATCAGTCATCAGATGACATGTGACGCAGTATAATGAACTCAGCTTTGAGAGACCTACCCCGCGTTAACCCTTAAACGAGCCTTGGACCGGGCAGCATTCGCCTGCCGGTCTGTCGCGAGGATTTTGCCCATCATGTCTGCGCCCACCGTGCCGCCGCCCGCCAGCCCAGCGGGAGTTTCGCCCCGCCGTCGCGTGCGCAGCCTTGCCCAGGAAGTCGTCGACGCGCTCACGGCGCAGATCGAGGCCGGCACGCTGCGCCCCGGCGACAAACTGCCGACGGAAACCGAAGTCATGCTGGCTCAAGGTGTGAGCCGGACGGTGGTGCGCGAGGCAATCTCGCGGTTGCAGGCAAGCGGTCTGGTCGAGACACGGCATGGCATTGGCAGCTTCGTGCTGGAGCGCGCGAGCCGGCCGGTGGGCATCGATCCGGCCACCATCACGACGATTCGCGACGTGCTCGCCATTCTCGAACTGCGCATCAGCCTCGAAAGCGAATGCGCGAGCCTCGCGGCCCAGCGCGCTACGCCGGAGGACCTGGCCGCGCTGAGGCGTGCGCTCGATGCCATTTCAGTCGCGGCGAAATCCGGCGGCGAAACCGCGACGCTCGACTACGCGTTTCACCTGCAGATTGCAAAAGCCACGGGCAACCGCTATTTCGTCGACATCATGTCGCAGCTGGGCACGACGCTGATTCCGCGCACGCGCCTGAATTCGGCGAGCTTCGCGGAGGACGACGCCGACCGTTATGCCGCGCGCCTCGGGCAGGAGCACGAGGACATCTACGAAGCGATTGCGCGGCGCGACCAGGAGGCGGCGCGCGCCGCGATGCGAACTCATCTCGCCAAGAGCCGGGAGCGGCTGCGCCGTGCCCACGAAGCGGCCGAGCAGGCAGGCGGCGATTCGCTTTAATTCCCGATTAAATGCTTGCCTGCGCGCCACCGGGGCACAACCGGCGGCGCGTGGCGGGTGCCGTTACTCGTTACTGCGCGCCAACCGACTTGATGAGCGCGTCGAGCTTCGCGCACTCTTCTTCGGTGAGGTCGGTGAGCGGTGCGCGCACCGGACCCGCGTCGTGGCCCACCAGTCGCGCGCCAGCCTTGACGATGCTCACGGCGTAGCCCGCACGGCGGTTGCGGATTTCCAGATACGGCAGGAAGAACTGGTCCAGCAGACGGCCAGCGGTCGCGTGATCGTCGTTGGCGATTGCCTGGTAGAACTCGACGGCCGTTTTCGGGATGAAGTTGAACACCGCCGACGAATACACGGGCACACCAAGCGCCTTGTACGCCGCTGCGTAGACTTCCGCCGTAGGCAGGCCGCCCAGATACGTGAAGCGGTCGCCCAGCTTGCGGCGGATCGTGACCATCAATTCGATGTCGCCGATGCCGTCCTTGAAACCAACCAGGTTCGGGCAGCGGTCAGCAAGGCGCGCCAGCGTGTCGGCCTGCAGACGGCACGCGCCGCGGTTGTACACCACCACGCCGAAGTTCACCGACTTGCACACCGCCTCCACGTGAGCCGCGAGGCCTTCCTGCGACGCTTCCGTGAGGTAGTGCGGCAGCAGCAGCACGCCTTGCGCGCCGACGCGTTCGGCTTCGCGCGCGAACGCGATGGCGGTGCGCGTCGGGCCGCCGGCGCCGGCGAGAATCGGCACCTTGTTGCGGCAGGTTTCGACCGCGGTGCGGATGATGTCCGTGAACTCGCCCGGCTGGAGCGAGAAGAACTCGCCGGTGCCGCCTGCGGCGAAAAGAGCGCTCGCGCCGTAGGGCGCAAGCCATTCGAGGCGCGCCGCGTAGGTGTCCGGGCGGAAATCGCCATTGGCGTCGAAGTCGGTGACGGGGAACGACAGCAGGCCCGAAGAAAGGACTGTCTTCAGCTCTTGAGGGGTCATGGTGGACGTGCGCTGCGCGCGGTTCGTTGTAGACATCGGTCATCGTACAACATCAGTCGGGCGAGCGGCAACGCTTTTCATTAAAGGCGCTACCGGGCGAACGTATGACTTGCGCGACGTTCAGCCCGCCATGCCTCGGGTCGCGTCTTCAGGCGCGTCCTCAATTGCGCCGGATGGTCGATTCGCGCACGATCAGGCGCGGCTCGAATGTTGCGTAGCCGCTTTCGCGCTTGCCGGCGAGCGCCTCGAGCAGCTTCTGCATGGCCAGCTCACCCATCTTTTCGCTCTGGATATCGACCGTGGTGAGGGCGGGCGACGCATATTCGCCATACGGCACGTTGTCGATGCCCGTGACGGATACGTCCTGCGGCAGCCGGAACCCGAGCGAGGCCGCTTCCTTCATGAAGCCGAGCGCGATCAGGTCGTTGTAGCAGATCACCGCGTCGGGCCGGGACGGACCCAGCATCACCGACGAACAGGCCCGCTCGCCCGCCTGCGCCGTGGGCGCATGCGCGTCGTACACCTCGAGCGTGAGACCCGCCTCGGCGAGGCATTCGCGCGCGCCGCGAATCCGCTCGTCGTTGACGCGCGCCTGGCCGAAGCCGAGGTACGCCACGTGCCGGTGCCCCTGATTCACGAGATGGCGCGCCAGCATGTAGGTGGCCAGATGATTGTCGATGCCCACGCTCGGAATCTGCAGATGCGGACTGCGCCGCAGCAGCACCACGGGTTTGTTGAGTTCGAGCATCCAGTCCGACGCTTCGTCGGGCATACGCGAACTCACGATCAGGCCGTCGACGCGCAGCGCCAGGGCTTCGATGAGCGGCCGCTCGCGCGCCTGGTTTTCTTCGGTATCCACCAGCAGCAGCGTGTAGTCGTGCTGCAGCGCGACCCGGTTCGCGCCTTTCACGATGTTCGTGAAGTGCGGGTTGGAGATATCGAGAACCGTGAGACCGATGGTGCGCGTCTTGCCGGTGATCATGGAGCGCGCGAGCGGATTCGAGCGGTAGCCGAGCGCCTCGATGGCAGCCTTCAGCCGGGCTTCTACCGGCGCGGAAAAGCGCTGCGCGCCGTTCATGTACTTCGAGACGGTGGCAACGGAGACACCCGCTGCGGCGGCGACATCACGGATGGTAGGGGACGATTTCTTCATCGGTGGAGGTAACGTTTTCTCGAATTGTTAACTGCATTTTCGCGGAAGACGGCCTCTGCTGTCACTCACCTGCTCGTACCGATGTCGTTTTGCCGTCGCGCGTGCGCTTCTTTTGCTCACCGGACTTGACGAAGCGGCGATCCCTGGTTCGCGGTAGGGCCGGATTGACTCGCTCACCGCACCACCTTATTATCGGGAAAACGTTTTCTCTCGCGCCGCCTGCGCCCCGGAGACAGGGCGAGGCCAATCCACTACTCAATCCTCAATCCATCTGGGTGGCATTCATGAGCAACGAATCAGCGGCGCCGCGCAAACCTTTCCGTCGGCTGCTTCTGACCGGCGCGGCCGGCAACCTCGGCAAACAGTTGCGCGGCCCGCTCGCACAATGGGCGGACGCGGTCCGCATCACGGACGTCGCCCCGCTCGACGCGGTCGCGGCACACGAAGAGGCATCGGTGGTCGACCTGGCCGATCGCGCCGCGGTGGATGCGCTGCTCGAAGGCGTGGACGCGGTGATCCACCTCGGCGGCATTTCGGTGGACGCGCCGTTCGACGACCTGATCGAAGCCAACATCCGCGGCACCTACAACCTCTACGCCGCGGCGCAGCGCCATGGCGTGAAGCGCGTCGTGTTCGCGAGTTCCAATCACGCCATCGGTTTTCATCCGGTGACCGAAGTACTCGACGCCGATTCGCCGCAGCGTCCCGACAGCCTTTACGGCGTGACCAAGTGCTTTGGCGAGGCCCTTTCGCGGTACTACTACGACCGCTTCGGCATTGAAACGGTGTGCCTGCGCATTGGTTCGTCGTTCGAAGAGCCGAAGAATCCGCGCATGCTCGTGACCTTCCTCAGCTATCGCGATTTCGTCGAACTCGTGCGCTGCTCGCTGTTCACGAACCGTGTTGGACACGCGATCGTCTATGGCGTATCGGACAACCCCGCGAAGTGGTGGGACAACACCAAGGTCGGCTTTCTCGGTTTCTGCCCGCAGGACAGCTCGGCGCAGTTTGCAGGCCGCTTTCCCGTGAGCGCGCCGACCGCCGCCTACGACGACCCCGCGCAACGCTTCCAGGGCGGCGCGTTCGTGGTGGGCGAGCCGCTGGAGCGTGGCCGGTGAGCGGTACGGGCCACGTCGAACGCATTGCCGCTGCGGGGCGCATGCAGGTGGGCGAAAGCCCGGTATGGCGCGCGCAGGAGAACGCCCTGTACTGGGTCGATATTCCGGCGCAAAAAATCGTGCGGTTGCGCATCGATGACGGCGCGCGGACCGAGTGGCTCTTGCCGGAGCGTGTGGCGTGCATCGCGTTTGCGCGGGGTGGGCGGCTCATCGCGGGGCTGGAGACCGGCATCTTTGCTGTGACGCTGCCGGAGACGGCGGATTCGGCAAACGCGACCGGTTTCACCGCAGCGCCGGGCGCAGCGTGGCGAGCCCAGGTGCGAAGGCTCGCCACGCCCGTTCACGCGGCGCCCGACATGCGCTTCAACGACGGCCGCTGCGATCGCCAGGGGCGCTTCTGGGCCGGGACGATGGTGCAGGACATGTCGCTCGCTAACCCGGCTGGCGCGCTTTATCGATTCGACGCCGAAGGCATGCTGTCGGCACCGGTTGTCGAGGGGCTCGTTACGCAGAACGGTCTTGCCTGGTCGCCGGATGGCAGGACCCTGTATTTGTCGGATTCCCACCCTTCGCGGCGGCTCGTCTGGGCATTCGACTTCGATACGGACGCTGGCATTCCGCACAACCGCCGCATGTTCGCCGACCTGCATCACTACGCGGGCCGGCCCGACGGCGCGGCGGTCGATGCCGACGGTTGCTACTGGATCTGCGCCAACGACGCGGGCCGTGTTTTGCGCTTCACGCCAGAGGGCGTGCTGGACCGCGAGATCGCGGTGCCCGCCGTGAAGCCTTCCATGTGCGCGTTCGGCGGGCGTGGACTCGATACGTTGTTCGTGATGTCGATCCAGCCTGCGAATAGCGCATCCGACGACGACGGCGCCGTGTTCGCGGTGAGACCGGGCGTGGTCGGCTTGCCGGAAACGGAGTACGCGGGCGTGCTGTAAGTCCGCGGGGGCCACGGCGCGGCGTCTTCCTCCCCAGGTTCCTCAGATTGCGAGCAGCATGCTGGCGCCGCACAGTGCGATGACCGCCATGCTTACGCGGTCGCGAAACGCGAACACGATCGGGTCGTCGTGCATCCTGCCGCGAAACGCGAACATCCAGATGCGGCTCACCCAGAACAGCGTGAGCGCAAAGAGCATCCACAGCGCGGGAGGATGGCTGTACAGCAGCCTCTGTTCGGGCGAATTCAGATACAGCGCGAGCACCAGCACCGCGAGATACGCGGAGGCCGTACCGAACGAACGCAGGATCGACATGTCCTGCGTGATGTAGCCGCGCCCCGCCGCCTCGGCTTTGCCCTCGCGCAGAATCGCATCCAGTTCGACATAGCGCTTGACCATGGCGAGGCTCAGGAAAATCGGCACGCAGAAGAGGATCAGCCAGTGCGACAGCGTGATCCCGGTGGCTGCGCCGCCAGCAATTACGCGCACGGTGTACAGGCAGGCGAGCGTGAATACGTCGACCAGCGCCATGCGCTTCAACGCGATCGAATAAGCGAGCGTGGCCGCGAAGTAGCCGGCCAGCACCGCCGCAAACGGCGCAGGCAGCAACACGGTCAGCCCGCCCGCCGCAGTGGCCAGCACGACAGTCAGCACCACACCCCACGAAAGCGGCAGATTGCCCGAGGCGAACGGCCGGCTGCACTTGCGCACGTGACGGCGGTCGGCGTCGAGATCGAGCATGTCGTTGAGCAGGTAGACCGACGACGCGCACAGGCAGAACGCGGCGAACGCAATGCAGGCGTCGCGCAGCGCGAGTGGGTCGGCGAGCCGATGCGCGGCAAGCAGCGGAACGAACACGAGTACGTTCTTGATCCACTGGTAGGGGCGCATCGCCTTGAGCGCAAGCGGCAACCGGTGCCGATTGTCGTCGAAGAAGATAGTCGTTGCGTTGACCTTGCGCGCCGCCGCTTCGATGTGGCGGCTCCCCACCACGATGGCGCGGCGTGCGCGCCGCCATACGGGGATGTCGGCGCGCGCGTCGCCGCAGTAGTCGAAGCCGCCGTCGCCGAATTGCTCGACCAGCACGCGCGCCTTGTTCGAGCCGCGCAGATTGAGCTGTCCTCGCGTCGCGAATACGCCGGTAAAGAGGCCGATGTGCGTGGCCACCTGTTCCGCGAGCGTGCCGTGCGTGGCAGTGCACAGATACAGTTCGCGGCCGCTCGAGCGTTCACTGCGCAGGTAGGCGAGCAGTTGCGTGTTGTACGGCAGCATGCTTGCGTCCAGCGTTACGCGTTTCGCAATCTGCTCCTTGAGATAGGCGCGTCCGCGCAGCATCCAGACGATGCACAGCAGCAACGCGAGCGGGTTCTGCCTTGCGAGCGCGAAGAACGCTTCGAAGAGCAGATCGGTGCGCGCAAGCGTGCCGTCGAGATCGACACACAGCGGCACTGGCGACGCAGCAGGCAGCGTGGCCATGGGTGGTCTCCGCGCCGGTGGCGTGCGACCCGGCAACAAGCAAAACGGGATCGGGCCGCGCTGCGCGCCGCGCATCGCATGTCCGGACTTTTCGAGGTCATTCTGTCGGTTCGCGCAAAGCGTTTCCGTACGCGAACGCACGCGCAATCAGGCAAACACGAAGCGCTTGTCGAGCCTGTACTTTGCGACGTAACCCGCCACGAGACCGAGCGCGCCGCCCGCCAGCCGCGCCGGCTCCGTGTGGAAGAGTGCCTGCGCGCCGAATTCGAACAGCCAGAAGACGAGCGTCGTGCCGATTCCCATCACCACGTACAAGACGAACGTGCGCGCGCCGTGCGCGGCGTTGCGGTGCTCGTAGCGAAATATCCATGTCTTGTCGAGCAGGTACTTCACGACGAGCCCCATGCCCGTGCCTGCGCAGACGGAAAACGGCACCGCCCATGCGGCGCAGGGCGAGCTGGCTGCCGTGCAGAACAGATCGGCGTCGGCGAGCCAGCCGGCCGCAGCCAGATAAACGCGATATGCAATGGTTTGCACGCCGAGGTTGGCGGCAATCGAAAGCGCGGCGAAGAACGCATACCAGTAGACGATCTGCGCACGCGAGAGCTGAGGCGCAGGGGCGCTCACAGCGACAGCCTCTTGAACACGAACGACGGCAGCAAGCGGATTGCCAGCATGACCTCTGCCCAGAACCACGGCGTATAGAGCGAGTCGCGGCTGCGGCCGATCGCGCGGACGATGTCCGTTGCCACGCGCTGCGGCGATGCGACGAGCGGCGCGGGCAAGGGCAGGCCGGCTGTCATGGGCGTTGCGACGAAGCCGGGCTTGATGGTGAGCACGCGCACGCCGGACTTGAACAGGCGCGCGCGCAGCCCTTCGCAGAAGGTCGTGACGGCGGCCTTCGCGGCGCCGTACACGTAATTCGAAGGACGGCCGCGATCGGCCGCCACGGAGGAAATCACGGCCAGCGTACCGCCGCGCTGCGCCTCGAAACGCTGCGCCAGCAGCGTGAGCAGCGCGATGGTGGACACCGCATTGGTCATGAACGCATCGACTGCCGCGGAAGGATCGCGTTCGCAGGCAGCCTGGTCGGCGAGCGTGCCGTGCGCCAGGAGGGCGATATCGATGCGCCCGAGCGCGGCAACGCAGGCCTCGACCATGGGCGGGTGCAGCGCAAGATCGTTCACGTCGAGCACGTAGGTCTCGACGCGCGCCGCGCCGCGCACACGCAGGTCGTTCGCGACCGAGGCGAGCCGGGCTTCATCGCGGCCAACGAGGAAAAAGCCGACCGGCTGCGCCGCACGCAGCCATTCGCGCGCGCACGCGGCCGCAATGGCCGAAGCGCCGCCGATGATCAGAATGTTCTTCATGATTGTGTCGTCCGTTGCCAGAAGCGGGACATCAAAGCCGGATCGCGCAGGCTTTCCAGGGTTTGCCATGCCGGATAGGTGGCGCGGAAATCCGCACCGCTCATGTGTGCGTCCTTCGCCGGATACAGGCGGCCGCCTGCCTCCCGCACGATGGCATCGAGCCGGTCGAACAGACGCGCGTCGCGCACCGTGCGTTGCGGAAAGTCGAGCGCGAGTGAAATGCCCGGCATCGGAAACGACAGCAGCCCGGGCGAGGGCAACGTGCCGCAGCGCTTGAGCACCGCGAGAAACGAACCGCTGCCATGTGCCGCGATGGCTTCGAGGGCGGCGCGCAGTGCGTCGTGCGCCGCTGCTGTCGGCACGACGAACTGGTATTGCTGGAAACCGTTGCGGCCGTACAGCCGGTTCCAGTCGCGAATGCGATCGAGCGGATAGAAATAGCGCGCGTAATCGACCCAGCTGCCGCCTCGAGTTCGAGCGGCCCGGGCGCGCTGCCGATGGTAGTAGAGCGTGTTGAAGGGCTTGAGCGTCAGGCGGTTTACAGGCGAGCAGGGCAGTGCGAACGGAATGCGCCACAGGCCGCTGCTTTGCGGGCGGGTGTCGTGGCCAGCGACAGACGCATCGGCATCCGCGTGATCGGCGGACATATAGATGCCGCGCCCGAGCGCGGCGCCGCGACTCATGCAATCCACCCAAGCCACGCCGTATTCGTGTTGCGCGTCGAGCGCATCGGATAGCGCGAGGAATTCGTCGACGTGCGCGAACGGAACAGTCTCGACATGGAGCAAGCCGGAGCGCACGGGCATCAGTTGCAGTTCGATCCATTCGACGACGCCGGTCAGCCCGAGGCCGCCAATCGTTGCGCGAAAGAGCAACCCGTGCTCGTCGGCACTGCATTCGAGCGGCGGCGAATCGGAACGCAACAGACGAAAACGCCGGACGTGTCGCCCGAACGTGCCCCTGACGTGATGGTTCTTGCCGTGCACGTCGTTGGCGAGCGCGCCGCCGAGCGTGACGAACTGCGTGCCGGGTGTCACTGGCAATATCCAGCCGTGCGCGACGGCGAGCGCCTGCACCTCGCCGAGCGTCACGCCGGCTTGCGCGCGCAGGATGCCGGCTTGCCAGTCGGCAGCGATGAAATGGTCGAGCGAATCCAGCGTGAGCACGTGGCCGCTTGCGGCAAGACAGCTGTCGCCGTAGCTGCGGCCATTGCCGAACGGCAGCGTGGTGCCTGCCTGCGCAGCCAACTGGCGCAACGCGCGCGCGGCTGCATCGGGCCACGCCAACGCGTGACCTGTCTGCGGGATCGCGGGATAGCGGCCCCATGACAATAGCCTCATTGCATGCATCGACAGATCCAGGAGCCAGCTCAAGGCTGCGGCGGTCCGCCGATCGTATGCCGGCCGCCGGCCGCGAACCGTGCGCCAAGGCACACGTGGGCATGGGCGGCTTCGTACGGCAGCACACGGTTGCCGGCGCGCTGCCTGCCTACCATCCTCGGACGGATCCATGTGCGTGCGGTTGCGTCGGCGCCGGCCGCGCGCGCATCTGTCACGACGAGTACGCGCATAGCGATAGAGGGGAGCGAGCCATGAACGTGTCTGCACTGTCACGCGCCGCCACGCGCACGACGATGCTGCTGTGCGTCTACGTCCTCGTTGCCGCGGCATCGTATTGCGGCTTCCTGGCGAAATACGGCTTTCGCGATGGCGACGCCGGCACGTCGCTCGTCGCGATCGTCGACGGCACGGCCGAGCGTCCGTACGTGTACCGGCAACTGCTTCCGGCGGTCGTCAATGTTGCTGCGAAAGCGGTGCCTCACGCCATCGAGCAGCGCTTCCTCGCGCATCTCGCCACCGAGGCGCCGAAGCACAGCCCGTTGCGCGCGTCGTTTGCCCATGCTGCCGGCTCGGACGCTCCGCCTTACGCGCTGCGCTACTACATGGCATACGGGCTGACGTTTGGCGCGCTCGTTGCCGCCATGCTGATGCTGCGGCGCGCGTGCATGGAGGTGACCGGCAACGAAGCTGCGTCCACCCTCGCGCCGCTTGCGTTCGCGATCGCCATGCCCGCGTCGTTCTATTACGACTTCGTCGAGCTGCTGTTCATGGCGCTCGCCGTCTGGCTGGCGTTGCGCGGCCGCTGGCAGTGGCTGATTCCGCTTACCTTGGTGGCCACCTTCAACAAGGAGTCGTTCGCGGTTTTCGTAATCGCGCTGTATCCACTGGTCCGGCAGACTGTGTCGAGGCGCACTGCGCTTCTCGGCGTGGCAGCGTGCGTTGCGGTGGGCGCGCTCGTCAACGTCGCGGTCAAACTGCATTACGCGCACAACCCGGGCCAGCCCGCGATCTTCAACCTGTGGCTGAACCTGCATTTCCTGCTGAATCCGCGCAACTATCTGCTGGGCGAGTGGACGTATGGCGTGCTGCTGCCGAAAGGCGTCAACGTGCTGATCCTGGCCGCGCTCGCCTTCACGGTACGCGCGGGCTGGCGTGCGCTGCCGCGAGCGCTGCGTCAACACACGCTCATTGCCGCGGCGATCAACGTGCCGCTGTTCATCGCGCTGGGTTATCAGGACGAGGTGAGGGCGCTCAGCATGCTGTTCGTGCCGGCTACGCTCGTGATGTGCGCGAGTATCGCGGCGTATCTGGCCGGGGCCGGCGCAACGGCCCGCGTGGCAGCTGCGCCGGTGGAAGCCGCGGCAGGCGCGCGTGCCGCGCAGGTAGTTGCCACATCGGGATGAATGTTGCGAGCGTGGCTGTGCCCGATGAGGTCGAACGCAGGTCGGGTGAGCTGGTAATGCCCTGCTGATGTTGTGCCGCTGATGTTGTATGCGAGGCGGATCCGGTTGCCAGTAAGGAGCCGGAAATGAAAAAGGCCCTCAGACTTTCGCCTGAGGGCCTTTGTTCTTCGGGCTTCCGACACACCCACGAATTCTGGTGGGCGGTACTGGGATCGAACCAGTGACCCCTGCCGTGTGAAGGCAGTGCTCTACCGCTGAGCTAACCGCCCGAAGAGCTGCGCATTATGTCAGACTCCTCTCGCTTCGTAAAGCACTTTTTAAGCAGTCTGCGTATCGACGGTTTTGCCAGCAGCTTCGGCCGTCGCAACGGGCGCCGGTTCGAGCCGCCAGACGCTCGTTCCCTTGACTGCCTTGTCGAGGCCATCGAGCAGCGCCTGGTGTGCGGCGAGTTCCTCGTCGGTCGCAACGATCACGGGCAGGGCCAGCGAACTCGCCTGCAGCAGCGGCGCACCGGCTTCACCCGCCGCCGCGGCGGTTTCCCCGATCATGTCGATCACGAGGCTTTCCTGGCCGCGTGTCATCGACAGGTAGACCTCCGCGAGCAACTCCGAGTCGAGCAGTGCGCCGTGCAGCGTGCGGTGCGCGTTGCTGATGCCGAAGCGGTCGCAGAGCGCGTCGAGCGAATTGCGCTTGCCCGGGAACATCTGCTTGGCCTGCACGAGCGTATCGATGATTTCGCCGCACTGCTCGCGAAACGACGGCAGTCCGAGCAACGCAAATTCCGCTTCGAGAAAGCCGATGTCGAACGGCGCGTTATGGATGATGATTTCCGCGCCACGCACGAAGTCGAGCAGCGCGTCGGCGATTTCGGCGAATTTGGGCTTGTCGCTCAGAAATTCGGTGGTGAGGCCGTGTACAGCGAGCGCGCCCGGGTCGCTATCGCGTTCCGGATTCACATAGAAGTGCAGGTTATTGCCGGTCAGCCGGCGGTTCACCAGTTCCACGCAGCCAATTTCGATGATGCGGTCGCCGGAACGCGCGTTGAGGCCGGTGGTTTCGGTATCGAGAATGATCTGGCGCATGTTGAGCGGTTCTACGTTGAGGTGTTGCGGGAAACGGCTTTAGCCGCTTGCCTGAGCTGTGGCTGTGAGGCCGGCTTCACGTTGGCGCGAGCGCGGCGACGCCGCGGTTGGCGAGCGCGTCGGCGCGCTCGTTCTCCGGATGGCCGGCGTGGCCCTTGACCCAGCGCCATTCGATCTCGTGGCGCCCGACGGCGGCATCCAGCCGCTTCCACAGATCGTCGTTCTTCACGGGCGTTTTCGCCGCGGTCATCCAGTTCTTTTTCTTCCAGCCGTGAATCCACTCGCTGATGCCTTTCTGCACGTATTGCGAATCGGTGTGCACGACTACGCGGCAGGGGCGCTTGAGCGCGTCCAGCGCGGCGATCACGGCCATCAGTTCCATGCGGTTGTTGGTGGTCTGCGCCTCGCCGCCGAACAGTTCTTTTTCCTGCGTGCCGAAGCGCAGCAGCGCGCCCCAGCCGCCCGGACCGGGATTGCCCTTGCAGGCGCCGTCCGTGAATATTTCGACGAAGTCGGGAGAAGTCATGGGTTCCTGTTGCGTGGATGAGGGGTGGCGGCCGGCGCGAGGCCGGCGGCCAGCACCGGCTTTTTCACCTTCACGGGCCCGACGAGGCGCATGCCGCGCACGCGCTTGATCGCCGTGACCATGTAGACGGCGCCGAAGATGGGCCACCAGCGGTCGCCTGCGCTTTCCATGAAGGCGTAGCGCGCGAGCCACTGGTCGGTGGCAAGCGGCGGACGATAGCAGCCGAAGCGCCCGCGTTCAAGTTCGAAGCCGAGCAGCTTGATCCAGTCCTTGAGACGCGTGAACGCGATGAGGTCGTGCTCGCCAGGCAGGAACGGGCGCCCCGCCACCTTGCCCACCGACTGGCGGGCGCCCCAGAGGCTCAGCGAATTGAAGCCGAGAATCACCAGTTGCCCTTCGGGCATGAGCACGCGCTCGGCCTCGCGCAGCAGCCGGTGGGGGTCGCTCGTGAACTCGAGCGTGTGCGGCATCACGATGAGGTCGACGCTTTGCGTCTCGAGCGGCAGGTCCAGCAGGTCGCACCACACCACGCTGCGGCCCTCGGGGGCATGACGCGGCGCGGGTGCCGGCCAGACAGGTGCAACCGGCCCGGCGATGCCGGCCTCGCGCGGCAGGGTGTAGGGGGCGCTCGCGACGCTTTGGGCGTCGAGCAGCAGGCCCCGGCATGGCATGCGGTTCTCGCGCAGTCCGTCGAGTTGCGGCAGGCCGAGTTGCAGTGCGTGATAGCCGAAGACGTCCGACACCACGCGGTCCAGCTGCTCCTGTTCCCAGTCCAGCACGTAGCGGCCGGGCGGCGAGGCGATCCAGGCGGGCCAGTCTATAATCGGTCGGTCAGACATATTGAAGAATGCGTCGCCCATGAATGCGCTTGCGTACGAATACGTACCCGTCCCGGCGTTTGAAGACAACTACGTCTGGGTCGTGTCAGACGGTCGCGATGCGATCGCCGTCGATCCGGGCGAAGCCGGCCCGGTGCGCGCGTATCTGGCGAAGCGGGGCTGGCGGCTCGCCGCTATTTTACTCACGCACCATCACAACGACCACGTCGGCGGAGTGGCCGATCTGCTGAAAGGCGAGGCGCTGCCCGTCTACGGTCCGGCAGCCGAGCAGATTCCCTGCGTCACGCATCCGCTTGCGGGCGGCGACCACATCCACATCGCCCAGCCGGCGCTCGAATTTTCCGTGATTGACGTGCCCGGCCACACGCGTGGCCATATCGCGTACTTCCAGGCGGCCGACCCACTCGGCACGCCGCACGTGTTTTGCGGCGACACGCTGTTCGCCTGCGGCTGCGGCCGGCTTTTCGAGGGCACGCCGGCGCAGATGCTGACCTCGCTCGACGCGCTCGCGGCGCTCCCCGGCGCGACCCAGGTGCATTGCGCACACGAATACACGCTTTCGAACATCCGTTTCGCGCTGGCGTGCGAGCCGGCCAATAGAGACCTTGCCGCGTGGCGCGATGAGGCCGTCGCCCGGCGCGAGCGAAACGAGCCCACGCTGCCCACCACGATCGCGCACGAGCGCGCCGTGAATCCGTTCCTGCGTGCCGGCGACCCGACAGTCCAGGCCACGCTTGCGCAGTCGCTCCACGAAACGGTGCCGGACCGCCTCGCGGCGTTCACGCTCATGCGGGAGTGGAAAAATCGCTTCCGCTGAAGCGTTGTCAACGCGCTTTCCAGCCGTTGTAAATCGCGGCGATCTTCATCCCATCACTATGGAAAATTGGCCAAGCTTCGGATTTAGCTGGGTTTTTCCCGTTATTTCCAATTGACGGAAACGCTTGGCTTCCCGTACCATCGGCTCCAAATTCCAGCCTTGTGGAAGCCGATTCATGCGATTTATCTTTAGTGCGCTAATGGTCCTCATGCTCGCCGCGTGCGCGAGCCAGGGACCGACTGCGAGTCAATCCGCCTCACCCGATCCCAATACCCAGCAAGTTGTAGCCGACACCCTCCGCAAGACTGCCTCCGCCAAAGAAACCATCGACGTCGACAACGGTTCCGTCGATCAGCTCACCAGCGCCGATACCGATCTGTGGGCGCGCATCCGCCGCGGTTTCCAGATGCCCGACCTGCAGAGCGACCTGGTCGACATGCAGGTCAACTGGTATGCGCAGCGCCCCGCCTACGTGGCCCGCATGACCGAGCGGTCGCAGAAGTACCTCTATCACATCGTCGAAGAGCTCGAGGCGCGGCACATGCCCACCGAGCTCGCGCTGCTGCCGTTCATCGAATCCGCGTACAACCCGCAGGCCCTTTCGGTCGCGAAGGCGGCGGGCATGTGGCAGTTCGTCCCGGGCACGGGCCGCACCTACAACCTCAAACAGAACATGTGGCAGGACGAGCGCCGCGACGTGCTTGCGTCGACCAGCGCCGCGCTCGACTATCTGTCGCGCCTGCATGACATGTTCGGCGACTGGTATCTCGCGCTCGCGGCGTACAACTGGGGCGAAGGCAATGTGCAGCGCGCCATTGCGCGCAACCAGGCGGCGGGGCTGCCCACGGACTACCAGAGCCTGCGCATGCCGAACGAGACACGCAACTACGTGCCGAAGCTGCAGGCCGTCAAAAATATCGTGACGAACCCGCAGCAGTACGGGCTCGCGCTGCCCTCCATCCCGAATCACCCGTACTTTGTGACGGTCACGACTTCCCACGACATGGACGTCGACGTGGCCGCGAAGCTGGCGAACATGTCCACGGACGAATTCCGCTCGCTTAACCCGTCGTTCAAGAAGCCGGTCATCCTCGGGGCGACGCAGCCGCAGATCCTGCTGCCGTTCGACAACGCGAGCGCGTTCGAGCACAACCTGAAGGCCTACAAGGGCCAGCTCTCGTCGTGGACCACGTACACGGTGACCGAGCGCGCGCGCCCTGTGGCACTCGCCGAGAAGATCGGCGTGGACGCGGACACGCTCATGTCGGTCAACAAGATTCCGGCGGGCATGCGTCTGAAACCGGGCTCTACGCTCGTGGTGCCGCGCAGCGGCGGTGACGACGACGAAGACATCAGCGCCGACGTCGCCGAAAGCGCCGTGCTGGCAATGGAGCCCGACGTACCCGACACCCGCAAGATGCTGATCCGCGTGCGCCGCAAGCAGTCGATGGCCGCCGTGGCGAGCCGCTACGGTGTTTCCGTCGGTCAGTTGCAGGCGTGGAACCGTACGCACCGGACGCTCGTCGGCCCGGGTCAGGTGCTCGTGTTGCACGTGCCGGTCGGCAAGTCGATGCCGAGCGAGCCGGGCCCCGAAAAGCTCGCGACCACTGTGCAGGGCGGCGGCGTGGAGAAGGTCAGCGCAAGCGTTCCGGACAGGCCTGCCGGTTCGCGCTACGATAAGAAGCACGGTCACGCTCGCACCGGCGTCGTCAAGGTTTCGGCGGCTGCGAAGAAGACGCCGGCTGCATCGACGAAGGCGCCTGCAAGCGTGTCCAGCAAGGCATCGAAGTCTGCGGCAAGCCGCCCGAAGACCGCAGGCGAAGCGCGCAAGCGCAAGTAAAACAAGCGGCCCGCCTGGGGTGACCACATGCGTTGCGGGGGCAGCGCATGAAACGCGCTCCGATCACACCTGGTATTTTCATGCGCCGTCACCTTGCGTGACGGCGTTTTCATTTCTGCTGCAGCCGTTCCCGTCGCCGCGTGATGCGGATTCGGTGGGGCGTGGCGTCGAATCCGCGTCCGGCAGGCGCGGCCGCTTTCCAGTATCGTTCCGGTTTCTCGCCGGCCGATGCGCCGGCGCTTACACAGTGCTCGTCCGACGTTCCCATGTCCTCTACCCAGTTGCGTGTGTTCGTGCTGTTCTCCGCGGGGTATTTCGTCTCGTACGTGTTCCGTGGCGTCAATCTCGGCTTCGCGCCGTTGATCACTCATGAACTCGGACTTTCCGCAGCCGATCTTGGCCTTCTCACCAGTCTCTACTTTCTCGGCTTCGCGGGTGCCCAGATTCCGGCAGGCGTGCTGCTCGATCACTACGGCGCGCGCCGCGTAACGGCGGGGATGCTCCTCTTTGCTGCGGCCGGCGTATGGGTCTTCGGCGCGGCTCATGGCGTGGCCGGGATGATGGCAGGGCGGCTGCTGATCGGTGTGGGCGTTTCCGTATGTCTCGGCGCGGCGTTCAAGGCGCTTGCGCAGCATTACCCGCAGGCGCGGCTGCCGCTCATGAACGGGCTCGTGATGGCGGTCGGCGGGCTGGGCGGCGTTGCAGTCGGATCTCCGCTGACCTGGCTACTGACGTTTGCGGGCTGGCGTACGGTGTGCGTTGGTTTGGGCGTGCTTACGGTGGCCGTGTCTGCCGCGCTCTGGCTCGGCGCACCGGAGTCGCGCGACTCGCAGCATCGCCAGGGCGGGCTCGTGAGTCAGTTCAAGGGCACGTGGCACATCATGCGCAGCGCGGCGTTCTGGAGGATGGCGTCGTTCTCCGTCGTCACGCAGGGGGTCTTTTACGCCATGCAGTCGCTGTGGGTCGGTGCGTGGCTGCGCGATGTCGCGGGCTTCGCCGGGCCGGCCGCGGCCGCGCTCGTATCGGTGTTGGGCTTCGCGATGATGGCGGGTTGCGTGGGCTTTGGCGCGGCGGCCCGCGGCCTCGAGCGCCAGGGCATTTCTTTGTACGCGTTCTGCGGCATCGGCATGGCGCTGTTCGTCGTCACCCAGGTCCTGATCGTGTGCGGCGCGCCGCTGCCCGCCGGCTTCCTGTGGGCGGCTTACGGCTTCTTCGGCGGCACCGGCATCCTGAGTTACGCGGCGATGGCGCGACATTTCCCGGCGCATTTGATCGGACGCGTTAATACGACGCTCACCCTCGTTATCTTTCTGCTGATCTTCGGTTTCCAGATCGGCGTGGGCGCTGTGTTGTCGCACTGGCCCGAAATGGACGGACATTATCCGCGCGCGGCGCATCTCACCGCCTGGGGCATCCTGATTGCGCTGCAACTCGCAAGTGCGGTGTGGTACGTACTGCCAGGTCCGGCGATGGCGGAATCGGCCGCGCTTTCGGCCGAGCGGCAGCTCTGAGCGACTCGAACCTGAAATGGGCTGGAGAACCGGATTGGCGCGCTCGTCCGGTGTCCCGCAATCACGATGTCGAGCCTTGCCGGGCACGAACGACTGGGGACTCATCGGCTGCCCGTGGGGCCGGGTGGACTATAGTGAATACGGTCAGCGAGCCGCCGCGGTTCTGGCCCTAACGTCCCGGGATTTGAAGATAACGTCGCTTTCAGGCTATAATTCGAAAGTTTCAGCTTATCAACCCGCACCCTAGCGCCTACCTCCTCCAAACCGTTCATCCGCCGCGCGTCGGCGTGCATTCGCACGCAATGTGTACGCAACAGGCAGCGGAAGGCGCGCCGCAGCTCCCGTCCGGTCCGCTCGTTGAGAGCCGCGACCGTCCGCCGCGAGCGCGACGCCTGCCGCCAGCCGCGACGGGCTCTCGCGCGCATCGAACGATGCCGCTGCCTCAGCCCGTACGGTCGGATCAACAGGTCGGCAACAGGGTGTTCCCCCAAGGAGTCTCCCGTGTTGCCGTCTTTTTCTCCTGCTCTGCTCGCGCTTGCCGACGGCACGGTCTTTCGTGGTTACTCGATCGGCGCGCCGGGCCATACCATCGGCGAAGTCGTGTTCAACACGGCCATGACGGGCTATCAGGAAATCCTGACCGACCCGAGCTACGCCCGCCAGATCGTCACCCTCACGTATCCGCATATCGGCAACGTCGGCGTCAACGCTGAAGACGTCGAAGCCACGAAAGTCCATGCCGCCGGTCTCATCATTCGCGACCTGCCGGGGCTCGCGTCGAACTTCCGCATGGAGCGTTCGCTCTCCGACTACCTGCGCGACGAAAACGTGGTGGCGATTGCGGGCATCGACACGCGCAAGCTCACGCGCATTCTGCGTGACAAGGGCGCGCAAAACGGCGCGATCGTAGCGGGCTCGGCAGACGAAGCTCAGGCCATCGAACTGGCGCGCTCGTTTCCGGGCCTTGCCGGCATGGACCTCGCGAAGGTGGTCTCGACGCAGCGCGAGTACGTCTGGACGACGACCGAATGGCAACTGGGCGAAGGCTACGGCGTGCAGAACGAGCCGAAGTACCGCGTGGTCGCCTTCGACTACGGCGTGAAGCACAACATCCTGCGCATGCTCGCGCAGCGTGGCTGCCACGTCACCGTGCTGCCCGCCCAGGCGAGCGCCGCCGACGCGCTCGCGCTCAATCCGGACGGCATCTTCCTTTCGAACGGTCCCGGCGACCCGGAACCGTGCGACTACGCCATCGCGGCCACGAAGGAATTCATCGCGCGCGGCATCCCGACGTTCGGCATCTGCCTTGGCCACCAGATCATGGGGCTCGCCGTCGGCGCAAAGACGATGAAGATGAAGACCGGCCACCACGGCGCGAACCACCCGGTGAAGGATCTTGCGGACGGCCGCGTCGTGATCACGTCGCAGAACCATGGCTTCGCGGTGGATGCCGACACGCTGCCCGCCAATGCGCGCGTGACGCACGTGTCGTTGTTCGACGGCACGCTGCAGGGCTTCGCGCTGACCGACAAGCCGGCGTTCTGCTTCCAGGGCCACCCGGAAGCGTCGCCGGGGCCGCACGACATCGGCTATCTGTTCGACCGGTTCACGGCGCTGATGGACGCCGCCCGCAACACCGGCGCGACGGGTCGCACGGCTGCTGCCTGAAGAGCCGGCACGAAGGACGCAGCGCCGGCGGCGTACCCTGCCGCCCGAGCGCGCGAGCAAGCAAGGAACACAGGAATACATCTACGAGAGCGTTATGCCCAAGCGGACAGACATCAAGAGCATCCTCATCATCGGCGCCGGTCCGATCATCATCGGCCAGGCGTGCGAGTTCGATTATTCGGGCGCGCAGGCGTGCAAGGCGTTGCGGGAGGAGGGCTACAAGGTCATTCTCGTCAACAGCAATCCGGCGACGATCATGACCGACCCGAACACGGCCGACGTCACCTACATCGAGCCGATCACGTGGGAAGTGGTGGAGCGCATCATCGCGAAGGAGCGCCCTGACGCGATCCTGCCGACGATGGGCGGCCAGACCGCGCTCAACTGCGCGCTCGACCTGTTCCGCGAAGGCGTGCTGGCGAAGTACGACGTCGAGCTGATCGGCGCCTCGCCGGAAGCCATCGACAAGGCCGAAGACCGCCAGAAGTTCAAGGACGCGATGACCAAGATCGGTCTTGGCTCGGCGAAGTCCGGCACGGCGCACTCGATGGAAGAGGCGCTCAAGGTACACGCGGAAATTGCCCAGGCCACCGGCACGGGCGGTTATCCGATCGTGATTCGTCCTTCGTTCACGCTGGGCGGCTCGGGCGGCGGCATTGCGTACAACCGCGAAGAGTTCGAGGAAATCTGCAAGCGCGGGCTCGACCTCTCGCCTACGCGTGAGCTCTTGATCGAAGAATCGCTGCTGGGCTGGAAAGAGTACGAGATGGAAGTGGTCCGCGACAGGAAGGACAACTGCATCATCGTGTGCTCGATCGAGAACCTGGACCCGATGGGCATCCACACCGGCGACTCGATTACGGTCGCGCCGGCACAGACGCTCACCGACAAGGAATACCAGATCCTGCGCGATGCCTCGCTCGCCGTATTGCGAGAGATTGGCGTGGATACGGGCGGCTCGAACGTGCAGTTCTCGATCAACCCGCAGAACGGCCGCATGATCGTGATCGAGATGAACCCGCGCGTGTCGCGTTCGTCGGCGCTTGCCTCGAAGGCAACGGGCTTTCCCATCGCGAAGGTCGCGGCGAAGCTCGCCGTGGGCTACACGCTCGACGAACTCAAGAACGAGATCACGGGCGGTCAGACGCCGGCGTCGTTCGAACCGACCATCGACTATGTGGTCACCAAGATTCCGCGCTTCGCGTTCGAGAAGTTCCGCGAAGCCGACCCGCGCTTGACGACGCAGATGAAGTCCGTGGGTGAGGTGATGGCGATCGGTCGCACGTTCCAGGAGTCGTTCCAGAAGGCGCTGCGCGGCCTCGAAGTGGGCGTGGACGGTCTCGACGAAAAGACCACGAACCGCGACGAAGTGATCCGCCAGATCGGCGAGGCCGGTCCGGATCGCATCTGGTACGTGGGCGACGCGTTCCGCCTCGGCATGACGCGCGAGGAAGTCTTCGAGGAAACGTCGATCGACCCGTGGTTCCTCGCGCAGATCGAGCAGATCGTGCTCAAGGAGAAGGCGCTCGCCGGCCGCACGCTCGCAAGCCTTTCGAAGGAAGAACTGTACTTCCTCAAGCAGAGCGGCTTCTCGGACAGGCGTCTCGCGAAACTGCTGGGCGCGACGCAGACCGACGTGCGCCGCCGCCGTATCGAACTCAACGTGCGCCCCGTGTACAAGCGCGTGGACACGTGCGCGGCCGAGTTCGCCACGAAAACCGCGTACATGTACTCGACCTACGAGGAAGAGTGCGAAGCGCAGCCCACCGACAAGAAGAAGATCATGGTGCTGGGCGGTGGCCCGAACCGGATCGGCCAGGGCATCGAGTTCGACTATTGCTGCGTGCATGCCGCGCTCGCGATGCGCGAAGACGGCTACGAAACGATCATGGTCAACTGCAACCCCGAGACCGTTTCCACCGACTACGACACGTCCGACCGTCTGTACTTCGAGCCGCTCACGCTCGAAGACGTGCTCGAAATCGTCGACAAGGAAAAGCCGCTCGGCGTGATCGTGCAGTACGGCGGCCAGACGCCGCTCAAGCTCGCACTCGATCTGGAGGCGAACGGGGTGCCCATCGTCGGCACGTCGCCTGACATGATCGACGCCGCGGAAGACCGCGAGCGTTTCCAGAAGCTGCTGCAGGACCTGAACCTGCGTCAGCCGCCCAACCGCACCGCGCGTACCGAAGAGGAGGCGCTCAAGCTGGCGGACGAGATCGGCTATCCGCTCGTCGTGCGTCCGTCGTATGTGCTGGGCGGGCGCGCGATGGAAATCGTCCACGAGCCGCGCGACCTCGAACGCTACATGCGCGAGGCCGTGAAGGTCTCGAACGACTCGCCGGTGCTGCTCGACCGCTTCCTGAACGACGCGATCGAATGCGACGTCGACTGCATCTCCGACGGCGAAGCGGTGTTCATCGGCGGCGTGATGGAACACATCGAGCAGGCCGGCGTGCACTCGGGTGACTCGGCGTGTTCGCTGCCGCCGTATTCGCTCTCGCAGGAAACGGTTGTCGAACTGAAGCGCCAGACGGCCGCGATGGCGAAGGCGCTCAACGTGGTGGGCCTGATGAACGTGCAGTTCGCCATCCAGCAGGTTCCGCAGGACGACGGCTCGAAGCGTGACGTGATCTACGTGCTCGAAGTGAACCCGCGCGCCTCGCGTACGGTGCCGTACGTCTCGAAGGCGACCAGCCTGCCGCTCGCGAAGATCGCGGCGCGCGCGATGGTTGGCCAGACACTCGCGGAGCAGGGCGTGACGCGCGAAGTGGTGCCGCCTTACTTCAGCGTCAAGGAAGCGGTGTTCCCGTTCGTCAAGTTCCCCACCGTCGACCCGGTGCTTGGACCGGAAATGCGTTCGACCGGCGAAGTGATGGGCGTGGGCAAGACCTTTGGCGAGGCGCTTTTCAAGTCGCAGCTCGCCGCGGGCTCGCGCCTGCCCGAGTCGGGCACGGTGTTGCTTACGGTGATGGACGCCGACAAACCGAAGGCCGTGGAAGTCGCCCGCATGCTGCACGAACTCGGCTATCCGATCGTCGCGACGCGCGGCACGGCCGCGGCCATCCAGGCCGCCGGCGTGCCGGTGAAGGTGGTGAACAAGGTGAAGGACGGCCGTCCGCACATCGTCGACATGATCAAGAACGGCGAGATCGCACTCGTCTTCACGACGGTCGACGAGACGCGATCGGCGATTGCGGACTCGCGTTCCATCCGCATGAGCGCCCAGGCAAACAAGGTCACGTACTACACGACCATGTCGGGTGCGCGTGCCGCGGTGGAGGGTCTGCGGTACCTGAAGAACCTGGAAGTCTATGATTTACAAGGACTCCATGCTCGCCTAAACTAAGGCCTCGATCACCAGTCCAATTCGTAACTGCCGCGGTTAGGCGGCGTCCCGAAGGCTACGGCCTGATACCTGCGTATCGTGGCCGGTTCCGCACCGGGATGCACTTAACCGCGGTGATTTTTTTTATGGCCGTTTTTGGCCACATGAGTCGTCTATGAGCACTATTCCCTTGACCAGACGTGGCGCGGATCAACTGCGCGACGAACTGCAGCGTCTTAAAACAGTCGAGCGTCCCGCTGTCATCAATTCGATCGCGGAAGCCCGCGCACAAGGTGACCTGTCGGAAAACGCCGAATACGATGCAGCCAAAGAAAAACAGGGCTTCATCGAAGGCCGCATTGCCGAGATCGAATCGAAGCTGGCAGCGGCGCAGGTCATCGATCCCGCCGCACTGGAAGCGGACGGCCGCGTCGTGTTCGCGGCAACGGTGGAACTCGAAGACCTTGAATCGGGCAAGACCGTGACGTATCAAATCGTCGGCGACGACGAAGCCGACCTCGAGCACGGACTCATCTCCATCAGCTCGCCCATCGCGCGTGCGCTCATCGGCAAGTCGGAAGGCGACGTCGCCGCCGTGCAGGCGCCAAGCGGCGTGCGCGAGTACGAAATCATCGAAGTCCGTTACGTCTGAGCGGCGCCGTGCAGGTGTCCTCGATGCCTCACCGGGTATTCCGGCTCATCGTCGTAGTCTGGGTCGGCAGCTTGCTGACGATCGGCTACGCGGTCGCGCCCGTGCTGTTCACTTCGCTCGATCGCATGACGGCGGGCAGCGTCGCGGCGCAACTCTTTCGCATCGAAGCGGTGATCGGTGTGGTGTGCGGCGTGTTGCTGCTCGCGCTCGGCAATCTGCTCGTTCGGCGCGGTAACGATGTGTATCGCCGGCTGCGCTGGGTGATGACGGGCATGCTGGTGTGCGTGCTCGTCGGTTACTTCGGATTGCAGCCGTTCATGAATGCGCTGCGCGTAGCGGCCCTGAATGCCGGTACGGATGTGGGCCATTCCGCCTATGCAAGCCGCTTCGGGCTGCTGCACGGCGTATCGAGTCTGTTCTATCTGGTGGAGAGTCTCTTCGGCCTCGCGCTGGTCTGGATGCTTCCCGGCAGCGCGACGCTCGCGGCGCCGCTCCGGTCGGGCGCACAGCGCGATGCTGCATAACCGCCTGGACGCGCTGGGGCCATTTGACGCACCTCCGGCGAAAGGCGCGTAAGCGCCTTGCCGATTCCTGTTGCGGCCTTACTTGGTGCCCTGGTGCTGTCGTTTTGCGCCCGTCTGGCGCTTTTTCGCCCGTTTCACGTTGCCGCCCGCCGTCACGCGTTCATTGCCGCGTACCACGACGAGTTCGGGTCTGTTCCGGCGCATCGGGTTGTCGCTCGGCTTGACCACTTTGACGACGCGCGGCGCGCGGCCTTTCGGCGCGGCAGGCTCTGCGGCCCGCGCCTCGCGGGCGCCCGGAACGGCCGCTTTGCGAGCCGCACCGCGCCTCGCGGCGGGTTCGGCGGGTCGGCGCTTCCAGATCACGAGCAGCTTGCCGATGTGCTGGATCGGCGCGGCGTTGAGCCGGTCGCAAATTTCCTCGTAGATGGCGAGGCGCGTTTCGCGCTCGTCGCCGAACACGCGGATCTTGATGAGTTCATGGGCCGCGAGGTGCACCTTGATCTCTTTGAGAACGGCGTCGGTCAAGCCTTCGGCGCCGACGAGTACGACCGGTTTGAGCGCGTGCGCTTCGGAGCGCAGTGCGGCGCGTTGGTCGGAGGAGATTTGGAGGGCGGGCATGGCGGCTGTGGGAGTTCGGGACTCGACTAGAATGGCGGCGCCCGCTCGCTCGCCGCATGGGCGCGAGGAGCGGCTCGCCGGAACAAGGGAAAACGTGGGGGGGGAAGAAACAACCCGCAAGCAGCCCTGCGACCCGGTACGGGCGAGGGCGGCAGCCACGTAAATAAAACGCGTATTATCCGCTAAAAGTGCGGCATCACGCAGCAACAGTTCAACGGTAATGGCAAAAAATCGATTCAACCAGTCGTGGCTGCACGACCACATCAACGACCCGTACGTGAAGATGGCGCAGCGGGAGGGGTATCGCGCCCGCGCCGCCTACAAGCTCAAAGAGATCGACGAGCAGGACAAGCTGATCCGGCCCGGTCAGGTCATCGTCGATCTCGGCGCTGCGCCGGGGAGTTGGAGCCAGTACGTGCGCAACAAGCTCGCGCAGGGCGGCCGACGCGACGCGGCGCGCCAGGGCGGTATCGACGGCACAATCATTGCGCTCGACCTGCTGCCCATGGAGCCCATTGCCGATGTCCATTTCATCGAGGGCGATTTCCGCGAGGAGAGCGTACTCGCCCAGCTTGAAGAAGTCGTGGGGGACCGGCCGGTGGACCTTGTAATTTCCGACATGGCACCCAACCTGTCCGGCGTGGCCGTTGCCGACGCCGCGCGCATCGAGCACGTTTGCGACCTGGCGCTGGAATTCGCCCAGCAGCACCTCAAGCCGGATGGCGCCCTTTTAGTCAAGTGCTTTCACGGCAGCGGGTATAGCCAGATCGTCGAGAAGTTCAAGCACCAGTTCAAAATCGTGGCGGCCCGCAAGCCGAAGGCGTCACGCGATAAATCGGCTGAAACGTTTATTTTGGGCAGACAGCTGAAACGTCCGGAAGCCCGCGACAAGTGACGGTTGCGGGGCATCGCCGGATGCCGCCAGGGCCGCTTCTGGCGCGGTTTCCGGCTATCCCTGCAGTAGCGATTCGTTATGGCAGGGGTCTGCGGACTGGATTAGAATGCTTTCGTGGTGCCGCAAGGCAAATGTAGGCGCCCGTCTATGAGTGAAGGAGTGGTGCTTTGAACAACAACATGTTTTCGAAGGCAGCAGTGTGGCTGGTCATCGCACTGGTGCTGTTTACTGTGTTCAAGCAGTTCGATAAGCCCCGCGTCCAGGAAGGCGTCTCGTATTCGCAGTTCATGGACGACGCCAAGAACGGTAAGGTCAAGAGCGTTATCGTGCAGGGGCGGAACCTCACGGTCACTCCGTCAGACGGCCAGAAGTATCAGATCGTGTCGCCCGGCGACATCTGGATGGTCGGCGATTTGATGAAGTATGGCGTCCAGGTGAGCGGCAAGGCCGATGAAGAACCCAACGCGCTTGTCTCGGCGCTGTATTACCTTGGACCAACCATCCTCATCATCGGCTTCTGGTTTTACATGATGCGACAGATGCAGGGGGGCGGAAAAGGCGGGGCCTTTTCGTTCGGCAAATCCCGCGCGCGTCTGATCGACGAGAACAACAACGCTGTCAATTTCTCCGACGTCGCGGGCTGCGACGAAGCCAAGGAAGAAGTATCCGAACTCGTGGACTTCCTGCGCGATCCGCAGAAGTTCCAGAAGCTGGGCGGTCGCATTCCGCGCGGCGTGCTACTCGTCGGCCCTCCGGGTACCGGCAAGACGCTGCTTGCGCGCGCCATCGCAGGCGAAGCGAAGGTGCCGTTCTTCAGCATCTCGGGTTCCGACTTCGTTGAGATGTTCGTCGGTGTGGGCGCGGCGCGCGTGCGCGACATGTTCGAGCAGGCGAAGAAGCACGCGCCGTGTATCGTGTTCATCGATGAAATCGATGCGGTGGGTCGTCATCGCGGCGCCGGCATGGGCGGCGGCAACGACGAGCGCGAACAGACGCTGAACCAGATGCTCGTGGAAATGGACGGCTTCGAAGCGAATTCCGGCGTGATCGTGATTGCTGCGACGAACCGCTCCGACGTGCTCGACAAGGCGTTGCTGCGTCCGGGCCGTTTCGACCGTCAGGTGTATGTCGGCCTGCCCGACATTCGCGGTCGCGAACACATCATGAAGGTGCATTTGCGCAAGGTGCCCATTGCGAACGACGTAGATGCGGCGGTGATCGCACGCGGTACGCCGGGCTTCTCGGGCGCCGATCTCGCGAATCTCGTGAACGAGGCTGCGCTCTTCGCGGCCCGCCGCGGCAAGCGCATCGTCGAAATGCAGGACTTCGAAGACGCGAAGGACAAGATTTTCATGGGTCCGGAGCGCAAGTCCGCCGTGATCCGTGAGGACGCGAAGCGTGCCACGGCGTACCACGAGTCGGGCCACGCCGTGATCGCAAAACTGCTGCCGAAGGCGGACCCGGTGCACAAGGTCACGATCATTCCGCGTGGCCGGGCGCTCGGCGTTACGTGGCAGCTGCCTGAGCACGACAACGAAACGTACTCGAAGGACTACCTGCTCGATCGTCTTGCGATCCTGTTTGGTGGGCGTGCAGCCGAAGAACTGTTCCTGAACCTGATCAGCACAGGCGCGTCGGACGACTTCAACAAGGCGACGCAGACGGCACGCGCCATGGTGGCCCGTTTCGGCATGACGGACGCGCTGGGGCCGATGGTGTATGTCGACGACGAGAACGACGCTTCGCCGTTCGGCCGCGGGTTCACGCGTACGATTTCCGAGGCGACGCAGCAGAAGGTCGATGCCGAAATCCGTCGCGTGCTCGACGAGCAGTACAGCCTGGCAAGGCGTCTGCTCGAAGAGAACCGCGACAAGGTTGAGGCGATGACCGCCGCGCTGATGGAGTGGGAGACGATCGACGCCGATCAGATCAACGACATCATGGCGGGCCGTCCGCCGCGCTCGCCGAAGAGCGCGCCGCCGCCGGCCAGTGACGCCTCATCGTCCGGTGGCAGCAATACGGGCACCGAGGTCAAGCCGGGCAGCGCTGCCGCACCGGCGTAATAGAGGCCGCATAACGTACGGGCCGGTGTGACATCACACCGGCCCGTTTTGCATTCCTAGTCACGTCGAAAGCGTTTTCGTGTCCAGCATCGAATCGCGGTCTTATCCGCTTCCCGCGCCGCTACAGTGCGGCCGCTTTACCCTGTCGTTCGAGCGTCCGCTCGTGATGGGCATTCTCAACGTCACGCCCGATTCCTTCTCCGACGGCGGCAAGTTCATTGCCCGCGGCGACGCTTTGCGTCAGGCCGAGCGGATGATGCTCGATGGCGTCGATCTGATCGACATCGGCGGCGAATCGACGCGGCCGGGTGCGCCACCCGTGCCGCTCGACGAAGAACTCGAACGCGTGATTCCCATGATCGAGCAATTGCGCGACGCGAACGTGCCGTTGTCCATCGATACCTACAAGCCCGAAGTGATGCGGCAGGCATTGGCCGCGGGCGCCGACCTGATCAACGACGTCTGGGGTTTCCGGCTGCCGGGCGCAATCGACGCGGTTCGCGACAGCCGCTGCGGCCTCTGTGCAATGCACATGCTTGGCGAGCCGCAAACCATGCAGCGCGGCGAGCCGGCGTATACGAACGTGGTGGACGACGTGCGTCAGTTTCTCGAAGAGCGCGTGCGCGCGCTGACTGACGCGGGCATCGCGCGCGAGCGCATCAGCGTCGATCCGGGCTTTGGTTTTGGGAAGTCCGTGGTCGAGCACAACTACGCGCTGCTCGCGCATTTGCGCGACACAGCGCCGCAGGCCGATCCGCCGTTCCCGATTCTGGTCGGCATGTCGCGCAAGTCGATGCTGGGCGCGGTCACGGGTCGTTCGACCCCTGACCGCATGGCGGCGAGTGTGGCCGCCGCCGTGTGCGCAGCGGAACGGGGGGCGGCGATCATCCGCGTGCACGACGTGGCACCGACGGTGGACGCGTTGAAAGTTTGGGCAACAGTGCGCGACGCGGCACGCCGCGTTTGATCCGCACGGGCCGTCAATATAAGGAAGGGAGGACCACAAGCAATGGCACGTCGCTATTTCGGTACAGATGGCATTCGAGGCAAAGTCGGTGCGGCGCCGATCACCCCGGACTTCGTGTTGCGCCTCGGCTTTGCTGCGGGCAAGGTGCTTGCCGGTGCGGACCGCTGGGCTAAGTCGGGTACGCGCCCCACGGTATTGATCGGCAAGGACACGCGTGTTTCGGGCTACATGCTCGAAGCGGCGCTTGAATCGGGTTTCTCTGCAGCCGGCGTCGACGTAATGCTTGCCGGCCCGATGCCAACGCCTGGCATCGCGTATCTCACGCGCGCGTTGCGCCTCGCGGCGGGCGTCGTCATCAGTGCCTCGCACAATCCGTACTACGACAACGGCATCAAGTTCTTCTCGGCGGACGGTAACAAGCTACCCGACGAGGTCGAACTCCAGATCGAAGAGCAACTCGAGAAGCCGCTCGACTGCGCGCCGTCGGAGCAACTGGGCAAGGCCCGGCGCCTCGATGACGCGGCGGGCCGCTACATCGAGTTCTGCAAGGGCACCTTTCCTCAGACGTTCGACCTGCGCGGCATGAAGCTCGTCGTCGATTGCGCCCACGGCGCGGCCTATCACATCGCGCCGCACGTGTTCCATGAGCTGGGTGCGGACGTGATCCCGATTGGCGTCGCGCCGAACGGCTTCAACATCAACGACGGTGTGGGCGCCACTGCGCCGGACGCATTGGTGCGCGCAGTGCGCGCGAACCACGCGGACCTCGGTATCGCGCTGGACGGCGATGCGGACCGCCTGCAGGTCGTGGACGCAGCCGGCCGCCTCTATAACGGCGACGAACTGCTTTACGTACTGGTCCAGGATCGCATCGCGACAGAGGGCAAGGTCGAAGGTGCCGTCGGCACGTTGATGACGAACATGGCTGTCGAAGTCGCGCTGCAGCGTGCCGGGGTGAAGTTCGTGCGCGCAGCGGTGGGCGACCGTTACGTGCTCGAGCAGCTGCGCGAGCACGGCTGGCAGCTGGGCGCCGAAGGGTCGGGTCACATTCTGTCGCTGGATCGCCATTCCACGGGCGACGGCATCGTGTCGGCGCTGCTCGTGCTCGCGGCGATGAAGCGCAGTGGTCGCACGCTCGCCCAACTGCTCGAAGGCGTGAAGCTGTTTCCGCAGAAGCTCATTAACGTGCGGATGCAGCCCGGCTCGGACTGGAAGGGCAGTGATGCGATTCGCCACGCGATTCGCGAGGCCGAGAGCGCGCTGGCCGATCGCGGCCGCGTGCTGATCCGCGCCTCGGGCACCGAGCCCGTGCTGCGCGTCATGGTGGAGGCGCAGGCAGAGCAAGACGCCGTGCGCCATGCCGAAGCCATCGCCGACGTGGTGAAGCGCGCGACGGCGTAATCATCAGGCCCGCCAGGCCGATTCACGAGCGACACGCGACGCAATGCCGCCGCGGCGTCGCGCCCGCTGCACCAACTTTGTGTACGATTCACGTCGACGCGGGGTTCGCGAGGCGTTCTGCGCAAACGTTCGCGCCGCCCATGCCCCTTCCGCGGAAGTCCCGCCACGCCTGGCTCAACGCCGCGTAATCGCCAAACGAAGCACCCGCTTAACCGCGCGATTTCGCTTTCATCCCGTAATAAGAATGTCATGTGACTTTCACGGAACGTCACATGACTGTCATAAAGAGACCCTAAGCTTCGCGGTGTTGTGTCATCCGCTCACACCACTGGAGGTCTCAATGAAATTGATGCAAACCGCGCTTGCTGGCATTGCTGGCGCGCTCTTCGCGATCGCCGCACATGCTACCGACATCACCGGCGCGGGCAGCACCTTCGCAGCACCCATCTATACGAAGTGGGCCGATGCCTACCAGAAATCGGGTGGCGGCAAGGTCAACTATCAAGGCATCGGTTCGTCGGGCGGTCTCAAGCAGATCATCGCCAAGACGGTCGACTTCGCCGGCTCGGACGCTCCTCTGAAGGACGACGAACTCGAGAAGCAAGGCCTCTTCCAGTTCCCGACGGTGGTGGGCGGCGTCGTGCCGGCGATCAACGTGCCGGGCGTGAAGGCCGGCGAACTCGTTCTGTCGGGTGAAGTGCTGGGCGACATCTACCTCGGCAAGATCAAGAAGTGGAACGATCCGGCCATCGCCGCGCTGAATCCGAAGGTCAAGCTGCCGGACCTCGACATCGCCGTGGTGCGCCGCGCCGACGGTTCGGGCACGAGCTTCATCTGGACCGACTACCTCTCGAAGGTGAACGCCGAGTGGAAGTCGAAGGTGGGCGAAGGTACGACGGTGAACTGGCCGGTCGGCACGGGCGGCAAGGGCAACGACGGCGTTGCGGCCTTCGTGCAGCGTCTGCCGGGCTCGATCGGCTACGTCGAGTGGGCGTACGCCAAGCAAAATCACATGGTCTACACTTCCCTGAAGAACGCGACGGGTGCGGTTGTCGAGCCCACCACCGAAACGTTCAAGGCCGCAGCCGCGGGCGCAGACTGGAAGAAGTCGTTCTACCAGATCCTGACCAACGAGCCGGGCAAGAACGCATGGCCGGTCGTCGGCGCGACGTTCGTGCTGCTGCATACGGCGCAGGACAAGCCGGATAGCGGCAAGGAAACGCTGAAGTTCTTCGACTGGGCGTTCAAGAACGGCACGGAAGCAGCGGATCAGCTCGACTACATCTCGCTGCCGGCGTCGGTCGTGAGCGAAATCCGCACGCAGTGGAAGGCGAAGGTGAAGGACACTTCCGGTAAGGCCATCGCCGAGTAAGTCGTCAGCGCCGGTTCGGGGCTGTGCCGTGTGGCGCAGCCTTTGTGATCCGGTTGTGCGCCGCTTCGCCCCGGGTTTCTGGGCGAGGCGGCTTGCGGTTTCCGTATGCCCGTCTTTACCTGGCTGCACGCCGACGCAATGCGTCGCCGGGCGGCTTCTGAAACAGGCCAACATGTCCGACATCCAACTCGCGCCCGGCGTCACCCGCCCGGCTCCGCCAGGAGGCTCGGCGCAGCAGAAGGCGCCCAGCCCTCTCGGCGACGTCATCTTCGGCAGCCTGACCCGCCTCGCGGCCATCGTCACGTTACTGCTGCTCGGCGGCATTATTGTGTCGCTGATCGTTTCGTCGATGCCGACCATCGAGAAGTTCGGCCTGCGCTTTCTCTGGACGGCCGAGTGGGATCCTCCTTCTGAACAGTTCGGCGCGCTCGTGCCCATCTACGGCACCATCGCGACCTCGCTGATCGCGCTCATCATCGCGGTGCCCGTGAGCTTCGGCATCGCGCTCTTCCTGACCGAGCTGTCGCCCGCCTGGCTGCGCCGGCCGCTTGGCATCGCCATCGAACTGCTGGCCGCCATTCCGTCGATCGTGTACGGCATGTGGGGTTTGCTCGTGTTCGCCCCGATCTTCGCCGCGTGGTTCGAAAAGCCGCTCGGCACGTTGCTTGGCGGCATTCCGATCGTCGGCGCGCTGTTCCAGGGCGCGCCTATCGGCATCGGCATTCTGTGCGCGGGCGTGATCCTCGCCATCATGATCATTCCGTACATCGCCTCGGTGATGCGCGACGTGTTCGAAGTGACGCCCGTGCTGCTCAAGGAGTCGGCATACGGCATCGGCTGCACGACGTGGGAAGTCATGTGGAAGATCGTGCTGCCGTTCACCAAGTCCGGCGTGATCGGCGGCGTCATGCTGGGCCTCGGCCGTGCACTCGGTGAAACGATGGCGGTGACGTTCGTGATCGGCAACACCAATCTGCTCGACAACGTCTCGCTGTTCTCGCCCGGCAACAGCATCACCTCGGCACTCGCCAACGAGTTCGCCGAAGCAAGCCCTGGCCTGCATACGTCCGCGCTTATGGAACTCGGCCTCATTCTGTTCGTGATCACGTTCATCGTGCTCGCAATCTCGAAGCTCCTGCTGCTGCGTCTCGAAAAAGCGGAGGGTGGCCGGTCATGAGCGAATCGCAGATGAAAATTCCGGGCGCGATCTACGGCGAAAAGCTCGAAACGATGCGCGCGCGGCTGCAACGCCGCCGCCGCACGGTCAACGCCATCGCGCTCTCGCTCTCGCTCGCGGCCATGGCGTTCGGCCTGCTGTGGCTCGTGTGGATTCTGTTCACGACGCTTCAGCTCGGAGTGGGCGGCCTCTCGGTGCAGCTCTTCACGCAATCCACGCCTCCGCCGAATACCGATGGCGGCGGTCTTGCCAACGCGATAGTGGGCAGCCTGCTGCTTGTGGTGATCGCGACGTTCGTGGGCACGCCGATCGGCATTCTCGCCGGCGTGTATCTGGCCGAATACGGCCAGAAGAGCTGGCTTGCGAGCGTCACGCGCTTCATCAACGACATTCTGCTGTCGGCGCCGTCGATTGTCGTGGGCCTCTTCGTCTACGCGCTCGTCGTGGCGAAGATGGGGCACTTCAGCGGCTGGGCCGGCGTGATCTCGCTCGCGCTGCTGCAAATTCCCATCGTGATCCGCACGACCGAGAACATGCTCAAGCTCGTGCCGAACGCGCTGCGCGAGGCGGCTTTTGCACTGGGCACGCCGAAGTGGAAGATGGTGATGTCGATCACGCTGAAGGCGTCGGTGGCGGGCATCATCACCGGCGTGTTGCTGGCCGTTGCCCGTATTGCCGGTGAAACAGCGCCGCTGCTCTTCACGGCGCTGTCCAACCAGTTCTTCTCGTGGGACATGAACCAGCCGATGGCGAACCTTCCGGTCACCATCTTCAAGTTCGCGATGAGCCCGTTCGCGCAGTGGCAGTCGCTCGCGTGGGCAGGCGTTTTCCTGATTACGCTCGGGGTGCTGGGACTCAATGTCCTCGCACGCACGGTCTTTTCGAAAAAGTAAGGGCGGAGCAATCCGATGAACATGGCAGAGACTCACCTGAACACCGATGGCCGTGCCACGACGCCTGCTGGCATGGACCCCGCCCAGGGCACGCACGCGAAGCCGATGGGTGCCGCGAAGATCGAGGTCAAAGACCTGAACTTCTTCTACGGCAAATACCACGCCCTGAAGAACATCAACCTGAGCATTCCCGAAGGTAAGGTGACCGCGTTCATCGGTCCGTCGGGCTGTGGCAAATCCACGTTGCTGCGCACGTTCAACAAGATGTTCGCGCTTTATCCGGAGCAGCGCGCCGAAGGCGAAATCCTGATGGACGGCGAGAACCTGCTCACCACGAAGCGCGACATCTCGCTCTTGCGTGCGCGCATCGGCATGGTGTTCCAGAAGCCGACGCCGTTTCCGATGTCGATCTACGACAACATCGCGTTCGGCGTGAAGATGTTCGAAACGCTGTCGCGCTCGGAGATGGACGACCGCGTCGAATGGGCGCTCACGAAGGCGGCGCTGTGGAGCGAAGTGAAGGACAAGCTGGGGCAGAGCGGCTACGGCCTCTCGGGCGGCCAGCAGCAGCGCCTGTGCATTGCGCGCGGCATCGCCATTCGTCCCGAAGTGCTGCTGCTCGACGAACCGTGCTCGGCGCTCGACCCGATCTCCACGGGCCGCATCGAAGAGCTGATCGCCGAGCTGAAGAGCGACTACACCGTCGTGATCGTGACGCACAACATGCAGCAGGCCGCGCGTTGTTCGGACTACACGGCGTATATGTATCTCGGAGAACTGATCGAATTCGGCGACACCGAGAAGATCTTCATCAAGCCGGTCCGCAAGGAAACGGAAGACTACATCACCGGCCGTTTCGGCTGATTCCCGCCGCCGTGAGGAGCACGACATGTCCGACAAACATCTCTCCAGCCAGTTCGACGCCGACCTGAACCTCGTTTCATCGAAGGTGCTCGAAATGGGCGGCCTCGTGGAATCGCAGATCGTCCACGCCATGCAGGCGCTCAACGCGTTCGATACCGAGATCGCCGACCAGGTGATCACGAACGAAGAGCGCGTGAACACGATGGAAATCGAGATCGACGAGGAATGCAGCAACATCATCGCGCGCCGCCAGCCGGCTGCACGCGATCTGCGCCTGCTGCTCGCCATCTCGAAGACGATTACAAACCTCGAGCGCGCTGGCGACGAGGCGGAAAAGATCGCCAAGCGCCTCAAGCGCCTGACCGAAGACGGCGCGGCGCGCACGGTCAACATCGCCGAGATCAAGGTCTCGGGTGAGATGGCCGTCTCGATCCTGCGTCGCGCACTCGACGCGTTCGCGCGCCTCGACACGGTGGCCGCCGCGCAGATCGTGCGCGACGACAAGGCGATCGACGAGGAATTCCGCGCTTTCGTGCGCAAGCTCGTGACGTACATGATGGAAGATCCGCGCACCATCAGCGCGGGCCTCGAATTCCTGTTCATCGCAAAGGCGATCGAGCGCATCGGCGACCACGCGAAGAACATCGCGGAATTCATCATCTACATCGTGAAGGGCACGGACGTGCGACACAAGTCGCGCGACGCGCTCGAACGTGAAGCGCTCAGCTAATTCTTTTCGCAAAGGTCAAGAGGTGCCGATGCCCAGCAGCATTCTTGTCATCGAAGACGAACCCGCGATTTCCGAGCTCATTTCGGTGAACCTCCAGCATGCGGGCCATTGCCCCATTCGCGCGTACAACGCGGAGCAGGCGCAGAACCTGATCAGCGACGTGCTGCCCGACCTCATCCTGCTCGACTGGATGTTGCCGGGCAAGTCGGGCATCGCCTTCGCCCGCGATCTGCGCAACAACGAGCGCACGAGGCACATCCCCATCATCATGCTGACCGCGCGCGGCGACGAGCAGGACAAGGTGTTGGGCCTCGAGATCGGTGCGGACGACTACGTGACCAAGCCGTTCTCGCCGAAGGAACTGATGGCGCGCATCAAGGCGGTGCTGCGCCGCCGCGCGCCGCAGTTGACCGAGGACGTCGTGGCGATCAACGGTCTCAAGCTCGATCCCGCCACGCATCGTGTGGCGGCCCATTCGGACGGCAGCGAAATCAAGCTCGACCTGGGTCCGACCGAATTCCGTCTGCTGCATTTCTTCATGACGCATCCGGAGCGCGTGCACAGCCGTACGCAGTTGCTCGACCAGGTATGGGGCGACCACGTGTTCGTCGAAGAACGCACGGTGGACGTCCATATCAAGCGGCTGCGGGCGGCCCTCAAGCCCGCGGGCTGCGATGCGATGATCGAAACGGTGCGCGGCAGCGGCTACCGTCTCGCGAAGAGCGCCTGAAAGAAGCGTTCGCGGCGCCGGCAGCCAGCGACCAGCGACGTACCGCCGGAGCGTACCCCTATAATCAGAACGACAACCCGGCGGAGCGCGTAACAGCGCCCCGCCGTTTCTTCGCGCGGACGTGTTGCGCGTAACGCTTTCCATCGCTACATCCATGAACATCATCTGGGTGCGCTCCATCGTGTCGGTCGTGCTGCTGGCTGTGCTGTGTGCCGGCGTCGGCGCGTTTTTCGGCATCGAGGCGGCCTTGATTCTCGCGGTCGTCGTGCTGCTCGCGCAGGGCTTCTTCAGCACGTTTCACAAGCAGCAGCTCTGGCGGCTGCTCGATGCCCCTGTGTACGGCGAGGTGCCGAGCGCGCCCGGCGTGTGGGGCGAAATCTATTACCGGCTGCACAAGCTCGCGAAGCGCTGGCATGCGCAGGTGCGGCAGGTGGAACAGCAGCACTCGCGCTTCATCCAGGCGATCCAGGCGTCGCCGAACGGCGTGGCGATGCTCGACGACCACGACCAGATCGAGTGGTGCAACGCGATTGCCGAAGTGCATTTCGGACTGGACGCGAAGCGCGACCTGCGCCAGCACATCACACATCTCGTGCGACAGCCCGAGTTCGTGCGCTATCTGAATTCGCAGCAGTACGACGAGATGCTGATCATGCGCGGCATGGGCGAGAAGCGGCAGAACGTGCTGTCGGTGCAGGTGTTTCCGTACGGCGAGAACCGCAAGCTCGTGCTCTCGCAGGACATCACGGAACTCGAACGAACCGATTCGATGCGACGCGACTTCGTGGCCAACGTGTCGCACGAACTGAAGACACCGCTCACGGTGCTGTCGGGCTTTCTCGAAACCATGCGCGAACTGCCGCTCAGCGAATCCGAACGCACACGCTACCTCGACATGATGGAGCAGCAGGCCTCGCGCATGCGCCACATCGTGACGGATCTGCTCGTGCTCGCGAAGCTCGAAGGCGAAGCCAAGCCGCCTGGCGAGCGGCTCGTCGACATGTCTGCCGTGCTGCGGCACGTGCGCGACGATGCCAGCACGCTCTCCGAAGACCGGCATCGCATCACGTATGACATCGACGAAGGGCTCACGGTCAAAGGTGCGGAAACCGAGATTCTGAGTGCGCTCGGCAATCTCGTCATGAACGCGATCCGCTACACGCCGGACGGCGGCAAGGTGCACGTCGACTGGCACATGGAAGGCAACACCGCGGTGTTTTCGGTGACGGACAGCGGGCTGGGCATTCCCGCGGCCGATATTCCGCGTCTGACCGAGCGGTTCTATCGTGTAGACCGCAGCCGTTCGCGCGACACGGGCGGCACGGGTCTTGGGCTGGCCATCGTCAAGCACGTGCTGCAACGGCACGATGCGCAGCTCGAAGTGAAGAGCGAGGAAGGGCGGGGCAGCAAGTTCACGGTGCGGTTCCCCGCTGTACGCACGGCGCGCTGCCAGACCACTGCGGCTTGACGTTGCGCCTCCGCGGCCGCAACTGAGGCGCGGTAAGTCACGTAAGTCACGATACGGCCGGCGCAACGCCGGCCGTATCGCTTCAGCAACTCACGAACAGAACTTCGCGAGCAGGCTCAGTTGTGCATTGCGCGACGACTTGCCGGGGCGGCGCCGGCGATAATGCCCGTCACTCTGCATGAGCCACGCCGACTGATTGTCTCCGAGGTACACCGAGAGCCCTTCCGCAATCACGCGTCGCTTCAGGCGCCGGTTCTTGATCGGGAACGCTACTTCCACGCGACGGAACAGATTGCGGTCCATCCAGTCGGCGCTCGAAAGGTAGACGTTCTCTTCACCGCCCGCATAGAAGTAGTAGATGCGATGGTGCTCGAGAAAGCGTCCTACGATGGAGCGCACCGTGATGTTCTCTGAGAGTCCCTCCACGCCGGGCTGTAGCGCGCACACGCCACGCACGATCAAGTCGATCTTTACGCCGGCCTGCGATGCTTCGTAGAGCTCGTCAATGACGCTCGGCTCGAGCAGCGCATTCATCTTCGCCACGATGCGCGCCTTCTTGCCTGCACGGGCACGTTCCGCTTCGGCGCGAATCGAGCGGATCAGTTGCGGGTGCAGCGTGAACGGCGACTGCCACAGATCGTGAAGAGCGAGCTCGCCACCAATACCCGTCAGTTCCTGGAACACGTGGTGCACGTCTTCGCAGATCTTCGGGTCGGCGGTCATCAAACCGAAGTCGGTATAGAGGCGCGCCGTGCGCGGATGGTAGTTGCCCGTGCCCAGGTGCACGTAGCGCTTGAGGACCATCTTGCCGTTCATGGGCGTGCGCCGCACGATCAGCATCATCTTCGCGTGGCACTTGTGGCCCACCACGCCGTACACCACGTGCGCGCCCACCGCTTCGAGCTGCGACGCCCAGTTGATGTTGGTTTCCTCGTCGAAGCGCGCGAGCAGTTCCACCACCACGGTCACTTCCTTGCCGTTGCGCGCGGCCTGCATCAGCGCATCCATCAGCGGCGAGTCGGTGCCGGTACGGTAGATGGTCTGCTTGATGGCAACGACGTTCGGATCTTTCGCAGCTTGAAGCAACAACTCCAGCACGGGCTGGAAACTCTCGTACGGATGATGCAGCAGCACGTCGCCCTGATCGATCACGTCGAAGAGACTCGTGCTGGCCGCGACCTGCGAGGGGATCGCCGGAATATGCGGGACGAACTTGAGGTCGGGCCGGTCCACCATCTCGGGCAACTGCATGAGCCGCACCAGATTCACGGGGCCATCGACGTAGTAGCAATCCTTTTCCGAGAGCGCGCTTTCGTCGAGCAGGCGTTTGACGAGATGCGGCGGCGTTTCCGCGGAGACCTCGAGCCGCACTGCGTTGCCCAGGTGCCGTGCGGGCAGTTCGCCTTGCAGCGCAACACGCAGGTTCGTGATTTCGTCTTCGTCGACGAAGAGTTCGCTGTTGCGCGTAATGCGGAACTGGTTGCAACTGCGCACGACGAGATTCGGAAAGAGTTCGTTCACGAAGCGCTGCAGCAGCGAACTCAGCAGCACGAAACCGTGGGCGAAGCCGGAGAGTTCTTGCGGCATGCGCACGAGCCGCGGCAGCGCGCGCGGGGCCTGAACGATGCCCATCATCGCCTGGCGGCCGAAAGCGTCTTTGCCTTCCAGCTCGACCACGAAATTCAGGCTCTTGTTAAGCACGCGCGGAAAAGGATGTGCGGGATCGAGCCCGATGGGCGTGAGCACCGGCAGCAGTTCATCGAGGAAATAGCCGCGTGCCCATTCCGTCTGCGCTTCGTTCCACGCTTCGGTGCCGTGGAAATAGATGCCTTCCTGTTCGAGGGCGGGCAGCACGGTCTCGTGCAGCATGGCGTACTGGCGATGCACGAGCTTCTGGGCGCGTTCGACCACGAGGTCGTACACATGCTGCAGCGACATGCCGTCGGGCGAGAGTGCGCCCGGATTGTCACGCATCTGTTCGTGCAGCCCCGCCATGCGGACCTCGAAAAACTCGTCGAGATTGCTGCTCGTGATGCAGATGAAACGCAGCCGTTCGAGAAGCGGCACGGCGGGGTCGGCGGCTTGCGCGAGCACGCGCTCATTGAAGCCCAGGATGCCCAGTTCGCGATTGAGAAGGGGGTAGCGGGCGGACATCGGTTGGGAGAATGGGGTGTCGGTAGACTTGAGTGGACCGTCGGAAATTCTCACAATAACGTGGCATTCTTATGACATTCGGGCTGTCACAAATTCTACGCTGTATTTTCGGGCCACCGTAAATAGGATGCGGTATTGAGCAGCATTCCGGCGCGAGGAGCGACATCGTGAGGTCCGCAACGCTTAAAATGGCGACTTTGAACAGCGCTGCGCTGGCCCGTGCGGCCTTGCTGGCGCGTATGGAACCCGCTCAATCGATGGTCAATACTCCGCATCTTCTCGCCGCAGTGGATCTCGGCTCCAACAGTTTCCGGCTGATCGTCGGGCGCGTTGAGGAAACCGAAGCCGGCAGCCAGATCTACCAGGTCGATGCCCTGCGCGAACCCGTGCGTCTTGCCGCCGGCCTTTCAAAAGACAAGATGCTCGACCGCGCCTCGCAGGTGCGCGGCTGGGACGCGCTGAAGCGTTTCGGCGAACGGCTGCGCGATTTTCATCCTGATCACGTGCGTGCGGTGGCCACCAATACGCTGCGTATCGCGAAGAACGCGCGCGAATTTCTCGTCGAGGCGGAAGCGGCGCTCGGGTTTCCGATCGAAGTTATCGCGGGCCGCGAAGAAGCGCGGCTCATCTATGCGGGCGCGGCACATTCGGTGCCCGCGAGCGCGGGCAAACGGCTCGTGGTGGATATCGGCGGCGGTTCCACGGAATTCATCATTGGCCAGCATTACACGCCCATCAAGATGGAGAGCCTGTATATCGGCTGCGTGAGCCACAGCCGCGGCTTCTTTCCGGCGGGCAACGTCGACGAGTACACGATGCGCCAGGCCGAACTCGCTGCGCGCCGCGAAATCCAGATCATCTCGACCGAGTACAAGGACGCGGGCTGGGAGCAGGCAATCGGCTCGTCGGGCACGGCGCGCGCGCTGGCCGAACTCGTGGAGGCGAATGGCTTCAACGACGCCGGCATTACGCACGGCATTTCGCGCGGCGGTCTCGAGCGACTCAAGCGCGCGCTGATCAAGGCCGAGAACGTCAACCGCCTCAAGCTCGTTGCGCTCAAGGCCGACCGCGTGCCGGTGCTCGCGGGCGGTCTCTCGATCATGATTGCGGTATTCGACGAACTCGGCATCGACTACGTCGATACGACCGACGGTGCGCTGCGTCTTGGCGTGCTCTACGACCTGCTCGGGCGGTCCCAGCACGAGGACATGCGCACCGTGACGGTGGAAGGATTCATGCGCCGTTACGGTGTGGACCGTGCGCAGGCGGTGCGCATCGGCGAGCTTGCCGTGCAGTTCTACGACCAGTTCGAAGAGGCCGACGAGGAAGTGTGCGCCGAGAACCGCATGTTTATTTCGTGGGCGGCTTCGCTGCACGAAATCGGGCTTTCCATCTCGCACAGCGCCTATCACAAGCATTCGGCGTACATCGCGAGCAACGCGGACATGCCTGGTTTTTCGCGTACCGATCAGGCGCGCCTTGCCGCGCTCGTGCTCGGCCACGCAGGCAAGCTCGGCAAGCTCTCGCAGACGCGCGAAGTGGAGTGGCAATTGCTGTTTTGTCTGCGCCTCGCCGCGTTGCTGTCGCGCCGCCGTGCGGACGTCGGCTTGCCCGAGATCACCGTGGCGCGCGAGGGCAATGGTTACGAGGTGCGTTTGCCCAAGGAATGGGTGGTGAACAACCCGCTGACGGACTACAGCCTTATTCAGGAGGCTGCGGAGTGGGAGAAAGTTGGCATTCCGTATCGTGTGGTCTACACGGACAGGTAGCCTTTCCGCTGCGGCGGCACGCAACCATGCTGTGCCGTTTCGTTCGATATCCCGATGAAAAAGAGCCCGGCATGCCGGGCTCTTTTGTCTTCGTTCGCGCGACGGCTGCGCTTGTGTCGGCTTTCAGCGCGGCAGTGCGTCACCGAGGAAGTGACGGGCGTAGCGCGCGTTGATTTCCGAGAGGCGGAACAGCGTGAGGAAGTCGGCCGTGTTGAAGTCGGGATCCCAGGCCGGTGCGCCGCAGATCTTTGCGCCAAGACGCAGATAGCCCTTCACGAGCGGCGGCGCCACAGCAACGGCACCCGTGCGCAACTCGTCGACCGGCAGCGGCGTGTGCGGGAACGCGCGATATTCGGGTGCCGTGAGCGCGCTTTCGTCGAGCGACGCGTAAAGGTTCGCGGCGTAGTGGCCACCGTCCACCATCGGTACGCTCGCGCAGCCCAGCATCGTTTCGTAGCCGTTCTGCATCATGTATGAGCCGAGGCCCGCCCACAGCGACATGATGACGGAACCACTGCGATAGTCGGGGTGCACGCACGAGCGGCCCACCTCGACCATCTTCGAGCGCAGATGCGTGAGGCGTGAAATGTCGAACTCACCTTCGGCATAAAGGCGGCCGATGCGCGCTGCCTGATACGGCGGCAGCACGCGGTAGGTGCCCACGACCTTCAGCGTGTCGAGGTCGCGAACGAGCAGGTGATCGCAGTACGCGTCGAAGGCGTCGACGTCGAGACCGGCCGGGCCCGTCAGATGCGCGCCCATTTCCTCGGCGAAGACGCGGTAACGCAGACGCTGCGCTTCGCGAAGCTCTTCGTCGCTGCGCGCCCAAGCCACCTGCAACCGATGCTGGGCCGTGATCGTTTCCTCCGCGTGCGGCAGGCGACGACGCGGCTCGAACGGGATCGAAGCGAGGGGCAGGGTGGGCGTCGGCAGTTCTCGCATGGGGCGTTCCTGGTCGTAAAAAGGGGCTTCACTTGAGCGCCAAATATAGTAATGACCGGTGACGCTTCCATGGCAAACCAGTGACGATTCGATGACGTATCGTAAGGCTGACATGCAGGCTGACATGCGGCACCCATCGCGCGCGGAACGGCCGTTCCACGCCTTCCATGCCCCCTGCATTCAGACCAGGTCCGGGCTCATGACCGCGCGCAACACGGCCTCGTCGTGGCCGTTACGCTCGCGGCTTTCGAACCACCAGAGGCCGCCTTTCTTCACGGCCCAACTGCTTTCGCCGCTGCCTGTCAGCAGCAGGGCCGCCACTTCGCCGAGCGTAGGCTGATGACCGACTACGACGACGGTCGATGCGATGCCCTGGGGCCAGCCGGCGGCGGAAAGGATGTCGCTTGCGCTTGCGCCGGGTGCGATGTCGCGCACGACACGGTATTGGTCCGAGAGCGCTTCCGCGGTCTGCACCGTTCGTGTAGCAGGACTCGCGATGACCATGGCATCGTTGTCCAGTCGGGAGCGCAGCCACCGCGCAACGTTTTGAGCCTGCTTGCGGCCACGCGTGGTGAGCTGGCGCGCGAGATCGGTCGCGGCGACATCTTCGGCCTCGGCGTGGCGCCATAGGATGAGGTTCATGCGGCGTCTCCTTGAGTGGGCGTATCTCGCATGGTGCATGCGGGATGCCTCGCGCGGCAAGACGCGACGTGACGGTGGTCAGAGGCTCCCTGGTTTGACGGATCGAGCGCGTTCTGGGTAGAATGTTGGATTACTCGGAGCGTAGCGCAGCCTGGTAGCGCATCTGATTTGGGATCAGAGGGTCGTAGGTTCGAATCCTATCGCTCCGACCAGCAACACCAAGGGGTTACCCGCCTTCCGGCCGGTAACCCCTTTCTGTTTTGTCCACCTGAATTTCACTCCTCACGAAGAAGCCTCACGCCTTCAGCTTCTTCACTCCGAGCCAATCCAGCACCATGCGTTCATAGGCCGGTTCCGTTCCGCCCGTGCGCATGCGGTGCATGAAGTACTTCTCGAAGCCGATCTTGGCCACGTGCACCCACTTTCCTTCGCTCGACCAGTTGAGGTTGCGCGGCGGAATCTGCGGGAGGGCGACGAAGGCGACGCCGCGGTCGCCGAAGTCGGCGAGGCACACGGCATTCCACGTGGCGCGCGTCGACGGTTCGCGTCCGTCGAGCACCGCGCGGATGTTTTCCGCCGTCGCGCTCACCATCGACTCGATCATGAATCCCGTTTTCGGCACGCCGGTGGGCACGGGTGTGGTCTCGATCGGCGCAATGGCCACGCACACGCCCACCGCGTAGACGTTGGCATACGTGGGATTGCGCTGGAACTCGTCGATCACGACAAAGCCACGCGGATTGGTGAGCTTCTCGATGCCGGCTACGGCGTCCACGCCTTTGAACGCGGGCAGCATCATGGCGTAGCGGAACGGCAGTTCATGGCTGCGCCGTTCGTGGCCCAGGTCGTCGTACTCAGTGACGAACATTTTGTCCGCTTCCACGCGCGTGGTCTTTGCGTTGCAGATCCACTTGATGTCGTGCTCGCGCATGGCCGACTCCAGCATGCCCTTGGAGTCCCCGACGCCGCCCAGGCCGAGATGCCCGACATATGGCTCGGCCGTGACGAACGTCATGGGCACGCGGTCGCGGATTTTGCGTCGGCGCAGGTCGGCGTCCATGATCATTGCGTACTCGTACGCCGGGCCGTAACACGACGCGCCCTGGACCGCGCCCACCACGATCGGCCCCGGGTTGGCGACGAACGCGTCCCACTGGCTCGCGGCCTGTTCGGCGTGATCGACATGGCAGATGGACGCCGTATGCCCTTGCGGCCCCAGGCCGTCCACCTCTTCGAACGCCAGTTTCGGACCCGTCGCAATGACGAGGTAGTCGTAAGAGAGCAGCCTGCCGTCCGTCAGTTCGATTTCGTTGCGTTCGGGGTGCACGCGCTTCGCGCCCGAAGCGTCGAAGCCGATGCCTTTGCGATCGAGCACGGGGCGCAGTTCGACGTCGACATCCTCGCGCTTGCGCCATCGCACGGCCACCCACGGATTCGACGGCACGAAATGGAAATGCGTGTCGTCCGAGACGACGGTCACGCGATCGTCGTGACGTGCCGCCTTGCGCATTGCGTAGGCCATCGACAGGCCGCCGAGGCCTGCCCCCAGAATCACGATATGAGCCATGGTGTCTCCTCCTTGGGTGCGCCACGTGGCGCAGGGAATCTCTTTCTGTCGGCCGCCTTCTTCTCCATGGAGCGGTACGGTCAGCGCGTTCCGCGCGATGACTGCGATCAGTGCAGCAGGGCGTTGATTTGTGCGAGCTGCTCCTCGTCGAGTTCACCGGCGGCCGCAGCCAGCCGCAGCCGGTTCAGCGCAATCTGATAACGCGCCGCCGCGAGGTCGCGCCGTGTCGCGAACAACGCCTGCCCCGCGTTGAGGACGTCGATCGACGGGCGATCGCCTGCTTCGAAGCCCGTGCGGTTTGCGTCCAGCTGCAATTCGGCCGAGTGCAGCGCCTGCGTGAGCGCCGTGACCTGGACCTTCGAACTCTGCAAGCCGAGGAACGCCTGCCGCACCTCGCGCGCAACGGCGACGCGCGCGGCGTCTTCATCCAGCCCCGCGCGGTTGAGGAGCGCTGCGCTTTCTTCTGCCTTCGCGCTGCGCAGGCCGCCCGTGTAGAGCGGAATGGTGACCATGATGCCGACCACGGCGCTGTTGCTGCGCATCGAGCTGTTGCCGCCGTAGCCCGCACCGTTCATGCGGTCGCCGATGTACGAGGCGAACGCGTCGACCGTCGTGCCGGCGCCGGGCCGGTAGCGCGAGGTCTCCGCCTGCGCGTTGTCCACGCCAAGCCGGCGCAGTTCGATCAGCGGATTGCCGGTCATGGCGCGCGACTGCCAGTCGGCGAAGTCGCCCGCCTGGACGGACTCCAGCGCAGACTTCACGGCCGCCGTGTTGCCGGGGCGGCGCAGCGCCGTGTCGGGATTGCCGGTGAGGTCGCGCAGTTCGGCGCGCTTGAGGTCGAGCGCCGTTTGCGCGGCCAGCATCTGTGCCTCGGCGAGATCGGCGCGCGCCTTGGCGTCGTTGACGTCGGTGATCGCGGCGTCGCCCGCTTCGAAGCGGCCCTGGGCGATGCGGCTCGCCTCGAGCGCCGCTTCGCGCGTGGACTTCAGCGCGGCGACATCGTCTTCGGCGGCGAGCACGGCGAAGTACGCCTGGGCAACCTGGAGCAGCAGCGTTTGCCGCGCGAGCCGCAGCGAGGCGTCGCCCGCGTCCGCCGCATTGTTCATCTGTCGGGCGTCGGCGTTCTTTGCTGCGCTGTAGAGGTTCTCTTTGATGGTCACGGCCCAGCCCGCACCCGTGGCGCCTGCTGCACGCGTATCGAACGCGATGCCGTTGCTCGACCCGAAGCCGCCGCCGGCGAAGTGCGCGCCGGTCGTTTCCTGATCGACGGTTCCGTAGCGCACGTTGCCGGTCGCGAAGACCTGGGGCAGGAAGCCCGCGCGGCCCTGCTTGCGCCGCGTTGCGTCGGCCTGGTTCTGGGCCACGGCGGCGGCATAGACCGGATCGTGGGCGAGCGCATCGTGGGCGGCGGCGAGCAGGTCGGTCTCGGCGTGCGCCACTGAACTGACCGCCGCGAGCGCGATCGCCCATGCAGACAGGCTGAATCTCATGGCAGCCACCGTTCGGTACGCGACATCATCGGCCCCCGCGCTTCATGCACCGCCGCGCACGCCGAGCTTGCGCAGGAAGATTTCCATTGGACACCACTGCGTCAGGCCGCTTTGCAGCAGGTTGGCGCCCACGAACACCGTGACCCAGAGCCACCAACTGCTCATGAAAAGCGGACTGGCCGGCGCACCGAGCGCCAGCGTGACGAGGATGACGATGCCCGCGAAGACGCGCGTGATTTGCCAGGAGGTCATGATGGGCTCCTTAGGAGTGGGAAGGAGAGGACGGCACGGCCGCGAAACGCCGCCGGTACGCCGTGTAGTAGAGCAGCGGGATCACGACGAGCGTGAGCAGCGTCGAGACCAGCACCCCGAAGATGAGCGAGACGGCGAGGCCGTTGAAGATCGGGTCGTCGAGGATGAAGAGCGCGCCGATCATCGCCGCCACCGCCGTAAGCAGAATGGGCTGCGCGCGCGTGGCGGCCGACTGCACGACCGCGTCGCGGAACGGCACGCCGGCCGCCACCTGCAGATTGATGAAGTCCACCAGCAGGATCGAATTGCGCACGATGATGCCGGCGAGCGCGATCATGCCGATCATCGACGTCGCCGTGAACTGCGCGCCGAGCAGCGCGTGCCCCGGCATCACGCCGATGATCGTGAGCGGGATGGGCGCCATGATGATGAGCGGCGTGAGGTATGAGCCGAACTCCGCGACCACGAGCAGATAGATGAGCACGAGGCCCACCGCGTACGCGATGCCCATGTCGCGGAACGTTTCGTAGGTGACCTGCCATTCGCCGTCCCACTTGATGGAGAAGCCGCGATACGGGTCGTCGGGCTGGCTCACGAACCATTCCCCAAGCGTGCCGCCGCCCGGCACGGGCAGCTTCGCAAGGCGACCACGCATCTCGAACATGCCGTAGAGCGGACTGTCTACCTTGCCGGCCATGTCGCCCACCACATAGGTAACGGGCAGCAGATCCTTGTGATAGATGGGCTGCTCGATGTGGGTGTCGCGCTGCCGCACCAGTTCAGAGAGCGGGACGAGCTGACCCTCGCTGCCACGCACGGTCAACGCGAGCAGGGCCGAGGCGTCGCCGCCCAGCGTGGCGGGCAACACAAGACGGACCGGCGCGGGATATTTACTGCCGTCGCGAACATAGGTGACGTCGTCTCCGGTGAGACCGGTGCGCAGCGTCTGCGCGACGTCCTGCTGCGATACGCCGACGAGGCCCGCCTTGCGCCGGTCGAGTTCGAAGTCGCGCTGGGCCGCGGCCACCACCGTGCTGTCGTCGATATCGACCACACCCGGCGTCGCGGCGAACACGCCGCGCACCGCATGCGCGACGGCATTGCGCTGCGGCGCGCCCGCGCCGTACACCTCGGCCACGATGGGCGCGAGCACCGGCGGCCCGGGCGGCACTTCCACCACTTTCACGCGCGCACCGTTGCGCTGCGCGATGCGCTCCAGCGCGGGCCGCACCGACGTCGCGATGGCATGGCTTTGCCGGTGGCGCTTCGACTGCTCGACGAGATTGACCTGAATGTCGCCCACGTTGCCGCCCGCGCGCAGGTAGTACTGACGCACGAGTCCGTTGAAGTTGATGGGCGCACTGAGCCCGGCGTAAGCCTGCCAGGTCGCCGTCTCCGGCACCGTGGCGAGGTAGGCGCCCATCTCGTTCAACACGCCGGCGGTTCGTTCAAGCGGCGTGCCCTCGGGCATGTCGACCACGACCTGGAACTCCGATTTGTTGTCGAAGGGCAGCATCTTCAGCACGACGAGCTGAAGCACGGGCAGCACGAGCGACAGCGCAATGGCGCCCGCCACGCCGAGCCACAGCAGCTTGCGGTTGCGCGAGCCGCGCGTTTCGTCGAGAAACGGCGCGAACACGCGGGCAAAGAACGGCTGGAGCTTCGCGCGCAACTTGCCCTGGGCACCTTCGCCGCTAGTACTGTCTGTGCCGTGATGACTGTGAGCAAGCCACATGCGCGAGAGCCACGGCGTGACGATGAACGCGACGGACAGCGAGATGGCCATGCCCATGCTCGCGTTGATCGGAATGGGGCTCATGTACGGCCCCATCAGGCCCGTGACGAACGCCATGGGAAGCAGCGCTGCAATCACCGTGAGCGTGGCGAGAATGGTGGGGCCGCCCACCTCGTCCACGGCGCGCGGAATCACGGACGCAAGCGGCGCATGAGGCTCCAGTTGCCGATGGCGATGAATGTTCTCGACGACCACGATCGCGTCGTCCACGAGAATGCCGATGGAGAGAATCAACGCGAACAGCGACACGCGGTTCAGCGTGAAGCCCCAGGCCCACGATGCGAAGAGCGTCGCGGTGAGCGTGAGGACCACGGCCACGCCGACCACCGACGCCTCGCGCCAGCCGAGCGCGAAGAGCACGAGCACCACGACCGAGGTGGTGGCGAACGCGAGCTTCTCGATCAGCTTCATTGCCTTCGCGTTGGCCGTGACGCCATAGTCGCGTGCCACTTCGACTTTCACGTCGGCGGGAATCACGGTGTTGCGCAGCGTGTCGACGCGCTGTAGCACGTTCTTCGCGACCGTGACGGCGTTTTCGCCGGCCTTCTTGGTGACCGTGACGGAGACGGCCGGATACTGCGCGGGATGCGCGCCGGCAATGCCTTCCCACACATAGTGTGTCGGGGCGGGCGGACCTTCCACCACGGCCGCCACGTCGGAGACGAAGACGGGATGACCGTTGTGGACCGCGACGATGACGTCGCCCACGTCGCGTGCGTTGTCCAGCACCGGGCCGCTCTCGATGTGGATGCTGCTGTTCTCGCGCACGAGGTCACCCACCGTGGCGCTCGCGTTGGCGGTAACGAGCACGCGCCGCAGGTCGTCTACCGTGACGCCCGCCGCGCGCATGCGGCCGGGATCGAGCAGTACGTTGACGGCACGTTGCGGGCCGCCAAGGGTGGTCACTTCGCGCGTGCCAGGCACACGCTTCAGTTCCGCCTCGATGGAATGGCCCACGCGCTCCAGGTCGTATGCGTTGCCGCCCGGGCGCGTGGAGTACAGCGTGAGCACGACGATGGGCACATCGTCGATGCCTTTGGGTTTGATGAGCGGCGGCAGCACGCCGAGGTTTTTCGGCAGCCAGTCCTGGTTGGAGAATACGGTGTCGTAGAGCCGCACGAGCGCTTCCGTGCGCGGCACGCCCACCTTGAACTGCACCGTCAGCACGGCAAGCCCCGGGCGCGACACGGACATGACATGCTCGATGCCGCTGATCTGCGCCAGCACCTGTTCGGCCGGCCCCGCGACCATGCGCTCCACGTCGCGCGCGCTGGCGCCGGGGAAGGGCACGAGCACGTTCGCCATCGTGACGTTGATCTGCGGCTCTTCTTCGCGCGGCGTCATCACCATCGCGAAGAGACCGAGCAGCAGGGCGACGAGCGCAATGAGCGGCGTGATGCGGTTCTCGAGAAAGAACGCGGCGATGCGGCCGGAAATGCCCAGCTTCGGCGTGTCCATCGTCATGACGTGGCCTCGCCCTTCAATGCTTTGCGGCCGCGAGCGGATCGAGCGCGATGCGCTCGCCGGCCGACAGTCCCGCGAGAATTTCGACCTGGTCGGCACGCGTTTCGCCGGGGCGCACCTGGCGCAGCGACGCGCTGCCGTCGTTCGCGACGACGTAGACCGCCGTGACTTCGGTGCGACGCACCACGGCGGCAAGCGGGACCATCAGGCGCGGGCGCGGTGAGCCGACGAGGAAATGGGCGCGCGCGAACATGCCGGGGCGGGCCACATCGCCCGCCGACGCGGGTAAGGCGAGCCGCACCTTGACCGAGTCGCTCAGCGGGTCGGTGACCGGCAGCACCGTGACCGACGCCGCGGTTTGCCAGTGCTGTGCGCCTGGCACGTCGGGCAATTCGATGCGCACCGGCAGATCCGTGCGCAGTGCCGTGGCGCGCGATTGCGGCACGGTCGCGACGGCGCGCAGCGCAGCGGGATCGAAGAGGGCGACGAGCGGCATGCCTGGCATGGCCATCGAGCCCAGCTCCACGTCTACGCTCGCAATGGTGGCGGCGTAGGGCGCCGCGATGTTGTGCAGGCTTGGGCCCACAGCGGCGGCGCCGGCGTCGGCCTGTCTTGCTGCCGTCATGGAAGATGCCGACTGGTAACGGGCTTTCGCGCGGTCCAGTGCAGCCTGGCTCACGTATTTGCGGTCGAACAGGAATTGCGTGCGTTCCAGTTCGCGTCGTGCGACATCGAGTTCCGCTTGCGCGGCGGCAGCCTGGGCGCGGACCGCCGCCAGTTGCTGGTCGGCCGCGCGCTGGTCGACGGCGAGCAGCTTTTGGCCTGCGCTCACGTGGTCGCCGGCCTTGACGAAGAGCCCCGTGATACGGCCGGAGACCTGGGCGGCGATGTTGGTCTGGCGCGCCGATTCCACGACCGCGTCTGTGACGATCTCGTCTGCAACCGGCGTGGGTTCGACCACGAGCGTGGCCAGTTTTTCGGCGTGAGCAGCCGGCACGGCGATGCCCAGTGCCGCGGCAAGCGCCCACCTCCGCAACAGCGGAGCCGCTCCGTGGCGGGGACCGTCTCCTTGCGTCAGAACGCTGCGCCGCGCGGGCAGGGTGCACGTTGCCTGCGCAGGCCTTCCCATTGGTCTCGACGCTTGTTCTTGATGTTCGTTGTTCATGGTGTGGCAACCATCGATGATGCAGATGCTGGTTTGCAGCCGATGCGCACACGGGCGCCATCTGCTGCACGTTCAATCTTCGGCCTGTGTTTCCTGCTGCTTTTGACTCACGTCAACGCCGGGTTCGTGCGAGTGTTTTCCCGATACCCTCGCGGCGCGCCCGCGCGGGAAGCGTTCCGGCGGACGGTACAATGCCGGCGCGCTGCGGCCTGTAAAGACGCATCGGGCGGAACCCTTGCCAGCGTGGACGACGGAGCGGGTCGTTGCAGCGATGAAATCGAAGAAGGGCGCCACCTTGGACCCCATTCCGGGCGCCTTTCGATATACACAAAACTAATATATATTTTTGTATATTGTTAGTCAATGATGACCGGACAGGACGTCATGAAAAAGATGCCAGCCTCCATACCGACACAGGCGCTCACCGGACTGCGCAAGTCCGCGGCGCAATGCAGTGCGCTTCTCAAGGCCATGGCGCACGAAGACCGTCTGCTGCTTCTTTGCCAGTTGACGGAGGGCGAGTTCAACGTCGGAGAACTCGAAGAGCGGGTTGGTCTGCATCAGCCCAGTCTGTCGCAGCAACTGGGCGTGCTGCGCGAGGAAGGACTGATCGCGGCGCGACGCGACGGGAAGTACATGTACTACAGCCTCGCCAACCCGGCAGTCGTCTCCATCATGGAAACGCTTGCGGAGTTGTACTGCGGCCGCGCAGCACGCAAAACGGGCGCGGGCTCACGGAGTTAGCCGCGCCGTACCCGGGCGTTTCGCGCGCGTTCACGGCGCTCGACAGGCTCATTCGGGCAGGCCCACCCAGCCGGCTTACTCGCCGGCGGCGCCATGCCGTTATGCCGCCATGCCGCCATGCCGGCTCCGCGGCCATGCTCACCAGCCGAGCTCTTCCTGCTGGTTTTCGAACGTGCGAAGCTTGTCGAGTTGCGCTTTGGTCAGCACCGCCTGCATGCGCTTGTGAGCGTCTGCCGACGAGTCGATCATCTTCTGACGAATGCCGTCGATCGCCTTGTACGCGTCGTCGATCGCAGCGGCGTCGCGTTTGGGCGCGTCGTAAAGATCCCGCAGCTTCGCCTGCTGATCCATCATGCTGCCCATCAGCGCCCAGTGGGTTTTGCGCGTTTCGTCCTGTATCTGGTGGATCTTTCCGCGCTGTTCGTCGGTGAGGTTCAAGCCGCCCGTCCACGCGTCGGACATCATCATGCCCGGGCCCATACCGTAACCGTAACCGCGCATCATGCCGCGGCCCGCGCCGTAGCCCATCATGCCGCCGCCATAGCCCGGCCCGGCCCCGCCCATCATGCCGGGCCCCCATCCGTAGCCGCCTCTGCCGCATGGCGTCTGCGGCGTGCCATCCTGTCGCGAGGGGGATTGTGCAAGCGCGCTCGCTCCCAGGGTTGCCGCGACGACGACGCCGGCAAGACAGAGCGCAACGCGTTTCGGGTACGAAGCAGTAGACATGGCCATCTCCATTTGATCGGTCGGCTGCAAGGGCAAAGAGAACATCTGCACCGAGTTTAGAAAGACAGGCGAGGCGCCCATTGACTCACGTCAACCGGTGTCCGCGCAGGGGGCGTCGAGGCATGCCGGATTGACCGAAGGATTGACCAAAAACGGTGAGCCGCGCCGCCGCGCCCGGTGAGCAAACATGCCGTTTCCCCGTGCCGCGCAGGAGACCCCGCATCGCTGCCGGTTTATCCTTGCGCTATGCTTGGCGAATGAGTTCCAGCGCCCATTCGCCCGCCGCACGGCCCCGGGAAGCTGGAGCAGATCTCACCTGACACGCGCGGGGCTCCATGGAAAACATCGGACATGAGACGCCCGAAGGGCAGGGTGCCGTGTTGCCCGTGGACGCGGCGCGCCTCGCGCAGACGGCCGCCAGTCCGCAGGCCCTGCTGCATCTGTTGAGCGTTGTGCTCAACCTCGTTCGCGAGGCGGCCTATCTGATCGACGAGGACGCGCGTTTTCTCTACGTCAACGACGAAGCCTGCCGCTCGCTCGGATACGACCGCGACGAGGCGCTGACCTTGCGCGTCATGGACATCGATCCCGAGTGGACCGACACGCGCTGGCGCGAGGCCTGGGACGAGTTGCGCGCGAAGGGCTCGCTCCTTGTCGAATCGACCCATCGGCGCAAAGACGGTCTGACCGTGCCTGTCGAGATCACGGCGAGTTATTTCGAGCACGGCGGGCGTGCCTACAACCTCGCGCTTGTGCGCGACATCACGGAACGCAGGCGGGCCGAAGGGCTGGCACTGGCGCAGTTCGAACTCGAGGCGCAGTTCCGGCGGCTCGCCGAAAGCACGCCCGACATCATCTGCCGCTACGACCGGCAATGCCGGCTCGTCTACGCGAACCCGGGCCTCGCCGCGATCATCGGCCGGCCCGTGCAGGACATGCTGGGCGCGACGCCCACCGGGCACACCGAGGATCCGCAATTTGCCGCATACGAGGCCGCCATTGCGGCCACGCTTGCAACCGGCGAGTCGCGCACGCTCGAACTCGTGTTCGGCGCACACGGGTGCGATCTGCGCTATCACCACGTCCGCATCACTGCGGAGCGCGGGCCGCACGAGGAGATCACGGGCGTGCTCGCGATCGGCCGCGACATCACCGAACGCCGCAACGCGGAAGAGCGGCTCTATGCGAGCGAGCAGGCGTTTCGCGCGCTCGTCGAGCATTCGCCCGATTACATCGCGCGCTACGACCTCGCGTTCCGGCGCGTCTACGCCAACCCGGCGCTGCTTGCGCTGCTCGCGCCCGCCGAGGTTCGTACGAGGGGCGTGGCGGCCATCGAGACGTCGCCCATCACGGACATTCCCGGCTACGTGGACCGGCTGCGGCACGTCGTCGAAACCGGCGCGGAATGGGTGGACGAAGTGCGGTTTCGCAACCGCCAGGGCGAGCTGCGCTGGGGCCATATGCGGATGGTTCCGGAGTTCGCGCCGGACGGACGCGTGGCTACCGTGCTCGCCATCTGCCGCGACATCGATGGACTCAAGCGCAGCGAGGAGCGCTTTCGCACGCTGGCCGAAAACTTCCCCGATCCGCTCGTCCGTTTCGATAGCGAATGCCGTTATCTCTACGTGAACCCGCGCGTGTCCGCGACGAGCGGCGTTTCGCAGGACGCGTTCGTCGGCAGGCGGATCGGCGAGATGAGCGCGGGCGTCAACGGCGTCCAGACGCGCATGCTGGAAGACGGCATTCGCGAGGTGTTCGCCACCGGCGAGGCCCGCGGGCTCGAAACGCACTGGGCCACGAACGGGGTGGGGCGAATCTACGAAGCGCGCCATATTCCCGAAAAGGACGCCGAGGGCAAGGTGGTGAGCGTGCTCACCGTGGCGCGCGACATCACGCCGCTGAGAACGGCCGAACTCGCCGCGCGCGCGAGCGAGGCCGCGTTTCGCACGCTGGCCGAAAACGCGCCGGAGATGATCGTGCGTTACGACCGCAGCGGCCGGCATGCCTACGTGAACCCGCGGTTCGAAGCAGTGTGCGGGGTGGCGGCCGAGGACGCGCTCGGCAAGACGCCCGCCGAATTGCCGGGCACGGCGATGCCCGAACTGCCGGCCATTACGACGACGCTCGAAGAGGTCATGGCAAGCGGCGTCGGCACGCGGTTCGATCTCACGTGGGAACGCGACGGCAAGCCGGTCGGCTGGCACGTGAGTGCCGTGCCCGAGCGCGATGCGGGCGGCGACATACGCGGGGCGCTCACCATCTGGACCGACATCACGGAACGGTTGTATGCCGAGCATCAGCTGCGCGATTCGTATGCCTTGCTGCAGGAACTCACGTCGCGGCGCGAAACGGCCCGCGAGGAAGAGCGCAAGCGCATTGCCCGCGAACTGCACGACGAACTGGGACAACACCTGACCGCGTTGCGCATGGGCGTGTCGGCTCTGCGGCTCGAATTTGCGCCGCACCATCCCGTGCTGGCCGAGCGTTGCCAATACCTGCTCGGACTCGCCGACGACACCATCGGCGTGGTGCGCAACGTCGTGGCTTCACTGCGGCCCGCGGCGCTCGACGCGGGCATTGTCGCGGCGCTCGAATGGCTCGCGGCCGAGCTTGCGCGCGATGGCCGCATCCGGTGCCGTCTGCGCGTGCCCGACGACAGCCTCGTTCTCGACGAGGCGCTGGCCGTCGCGCTCTTTCGCATCGTGCAGGAGGCGCTGACGAACGTCGTGCGGCACGCGTCGGCGGAGCAGGTCACGATCTCGCTTGCCCAGGCGAACGACGACTGGGTGCTCGAAGTGCGCGACGACGGGCGCGGCTTCGATTCCACGACCGTGCGCGAGAAGTCGTTCGGCCTTGTCGGCATGCGCGAGCGCGCGCTGATGCTGGGCGGCGAGATCTCGATTGCGAGCGCGCGGGGCTGCGGCACCTCCGTTGCCGTACGCATTCCGATGAACGGCGCACAGCGCATACGGCGCACGGACTGAACGCGTCGCGCGGGTGAGGTTGCTGGGGTGGGCATGGCCGGCGTGCGTCGGCTGGCGCCGTTAAACTGACGAAATCGCTTACGTCCTGCCGCAAGCTTTCGTCTTGAATCCTTCTGCCGACCTGATCGTTGCGCGCCCCGAAGGTTTGTATTGTCCGGCGGGCGATTTTTATATCGATCCGTGGCGTCCCGTGGAGCGGGCCGTGATCACTCACGCGCACGCCGATCACGCGCGGGCCGGGCACGGCCGTTACCTTGCGTCGGCCGCCGGTGCCGGCGTGCTGCTCGCGCGACTGCCCGGCATCAGCCTGCAAGCCGTGGCGTATGGCGAGCGGCTCACCCTCAACGGCGTGACGGTATCGCTGCATCCCGCAGGCCACGTGCTCGGCTCGGCCCAGGTGCGGCTCGAACATCGCGGTCGCGTGTGGGTGGTCTCCGGCGACTACAAGCTCGAAGCGGATCCCACCTGCGATGCTTTCGAGCCGGTGCGGTGCGACACCTTCATCACCGAATCCACTTTCGGCCTGCCCGTGTACCGATGGGAACCCGCGCACAGCGTGTTCGAAGGCATCGACTCGTGGTGGCGCCACAACGCGGCGCAGGCGCGCGCGTCGGTGCTGTTCTGCTATTCGTTCGGCAAGGCGCAGCGCATTCTGGCGGGCGTCGATGCCGCCATCGGCCCGATCTTCTGCCACGGCGCGGTCGAGCCGCTCAACCGCGCGTATCGCGCGGCGGGCGTGGCCTTGCCCGAGACGCGGCTCACGGCCGACGTGCCGCCGAAGGCGCGCGACGTGTTCAAGGGCGCGCTCATTGTTGCGCCGCCTTCCGCGCAGGGCAGCGCGTGGCTGCGCCGCTTCGGCAATTACGGCGACGCCTTCGCGTCGGGCTGGATGCGGCTGCGCGGCACGCGTCGCCGGCGCGGCGTGGACCGCGGCTTCGTGCTTTCCGATCACGCGGACTGGCCCGGGCTTCTGAGCGCGATTGCTGCGACGAAGGCTGAACGCGTCATCGTCACGCACGGGCATGTCGAGCCGCTCGTGCGCTGGCTGCGCGAGACAGGGCTCGAAGCCGAAGCATTCGCGACCGAGTACGGCGGCGACGCAGTGGAAGCGGACGCGGCGGCGCAGTCGCTTGATGCCGCGGCGGCGGGTGGATCGCCTGAATCGCCCGCATCGCTCGAATCGCTCGCGCGAAAGCAGTCGGCATCGCGGCACGATGCCAACGCTGGCGACCACGCGGAGGACAGCGAACGCGCGGACGCAGGCGAGAACCCGGACACCGCCGCAGATGCTTCCGGAGACACGCCGTCATGAGGCGTTTCGCTGCGCTCTACGCGGCGCTGGACGCCACCACGTCCACGCGCGACAAGCTCGACGCGCTCATCGCGTACTTCCGTACGGTGCCGCCCGAAGACGCGGCGTGGGCCTCGTACTTTCTCGCGGGCGGCAAGCCGCGGCAGTCGGTGCCCACGCGTTTGCTTGTCGAGATCGCGCGCGAGCGCGCAGGCTTGCCCGAGTGGCTCTTCGACGAGTCGTACGAGGCCGTGGGCGATCTCGCGGAAACCATCGCGCACATCCTGCCGCCCGCAGCACGCACGACGGAACTCGGTCTCGCGCAATGGATCGAGGACCGGCTGCTGCTACTGCGCGGCGCCGCGCCCGAGACGCTGCGAGAGCGGCTCACTGCGTGGTGGGACGAACTGGACTGGAGCGGCCGTTTTCTGCTCACCAAGCTGATTGGCGGCGGCTTCCGGGTGGGCGTGGCGCGGCAGCTCGTCGTGCGTGCGCTGGCCGATGTAGCGGGCGTCGATCACAAGCTCGTCGCCCAGCGCATGGTCGGCTGGACGGATTCGCGTCAGACGCCGGACGCCGCGCGCTATCTGCGCCTCGTCGCGCCCGCGTGGCAGGAGAGCGCCCGCGACGGCGACACGCAGACCGGACAGCAGCCGTTGCGCGCGGACCTCGCGACGCAGGTGCATGCGGGCGACGCCGGACTGCCGTATCCGTTCTTTCTCGCGCATCCGTTGCAGGACGAGCCGTCGTCGCTCGGCGCGCGAAGCGACTGGCTCGTGGAATGGAAGTGGGACGGCATTCGTGCGCAACTCGTCAAGCGCGCGGGATGCGTGTGGCTGTGGTCGCGCGGCGAGGACCTGATCACCGAGCGCTTTCCCGAGATCGAAGCGCTTGGCCGCGCGCTGCTGGACGGTTACGTGATCGACGGCGAAATCCTCGCGTGGGCGCCCGGCGCCGCCGTGCCGCTGCCGTTCGCGCAACTGCAGCCGCGCATTACGCGCAAGACGCTCACGAAGAAGGTGCTGGCCGACTATCCGGCCACCTTCGTGGCCTACGACCTGCTCGAAGCGCAAGGCGAAGATCTGCGGACCACACCGCTCGAAGTGCGTCGCGCGCGGCTTGAAAAACTTGGCTCGCCCGGCATGTCGGGCGAGCCCGCAGTCGAGGTTGCCGCGCCGCCGCTGCGTCTGTCGCCGCTCGTCACGGCGGCCGAGGCACCGGACTGGGCCGCGCTCGCCGCACTGCGCGAAGAAAGCCGCGCGCGCGGCGTGGAAGGCCTGATGCTGAAGGGGCGCGAGTCGCTGTACGGCGTGGGTCGCACGAAGACGGCGGGCGCGTGGTGGAAATGGAAGATCGATCCCTACGCGGTGGATGCGGTGCTGCTCTACGCGCAGCCCGGACACGGCCGGCGCGCCAGCCTCTACACGGACTTCACCTTCGCCGTGTGGGACGAGGCCGGCGGCGTGCGCACGCTGGTGCCCTTCGCCAAGGCCTATTCGGGGCTCACGGATGCCGAGATGCGCGAGGTGGATGCGATCGTGCGCAAGACGACGGTCGAGAAGTTCGGCCCGGTGCGCAGCCTGCGGCCCACGCTCGTGTTCGAAATCGGCTTCGAGGGCATTCAGGCGAGCGGGCGGCACAAGTCGGGCGTGGCCGTGCGCTTTCCGCGCATGCTGCGCTGGCGTACGGACAAGAGCATTGAAGACGCCGATACGCTCGCCACGCTGAAGGGCTTTATCAAGGGCTAGAACATCGCCTGATGTGTCCCTTTGTGGGCGTCGTTACGTGCCCTTTTTGTGCAGGCGGCGTGTTCGCCATTCCTTATCGAAACCTCTTCCCGTTCCTTCTTCGATACTGTATAAACATACAGGTATCGGCGCGCGTTTCGGTATCCGGTTTGCGTGTTCGGCGACGGTTCCGCCTTGCCCGGCTTGTGTCGGGAGGGCGGCGTATCCCCTTTTGAAAGAGCATCAGCACGAATCATGGCTGCAGCACTCCATGCCACGAGCGCTTTGCCGTCCCGGCTGCGCAGCCAGGTATGGCAAGGGGATCAGCTTGCCGGCGCGACGGCGGGCGTCGTGCCGAGCGGGTATGCCGCTCTCGACGCACTGTTGCCCGGCGAGGGCTGGCCAGCCGGCAGCCTGACCGAACTGCTGGTGGAGCACGGCGGCATCGGCGAAATGCGTCTCGTGGCACCGGCGTTGAAGTCCCTCACGGCGCGCGACGGTAAGCACGTCGTGTTCGTGGCGCCGCCCTGGCAGCCCTATGCGTGTGCGCTGAAGGCGTGGGGCATCGCGCTCGAACGGGTGGTCTGGGTGCGTGCACGCGAAGAGGAAGCCCCCTGGGCCGCCGAGCAGGCATTGAAGCAGGAAGGCATGGGCGCGGTACTGGTGTGGCTCGCGAAAGCGCGTCCGGATGCGGTGCGTCGGCTGCAGGTCGTGGCGCAGGATTCGCGCTCGCTCGCTTTTCTCGTGCGGCCGGCGCACGCGCGCAGCCAGTCTTCGGCGGCGCCGCTGCGCATCGCATGCGAGCCGATGCTGCCGCCCGATGCCGAGACCATCGACCGGCATCGCTGGCTTCAGGAAGCGTCGTTGTCGGTGGACGTTTTCAAGCGGCGCGGGCCGCCTCCTGCCCGGCCGCTTTTCGTCACGTTGCCGTTGCAGGCCGGATTGCTGCCACCGCCGCAGTCCCAGTCCGGCCATCAACGTCAATGGCACGAGAGCAATCATGTTGTGGATCGCAGTTACCTTGCCCCTGTTGCCGCTGGAGGCGGTGAAGCCGCCTCTGGCTCTCCCGCGGCAGCCCGAAAACCCGGACGCTCCGCACAGCCGGCATGAGGCCGGCGCCGCGCACGTCGCAAGCGGTGCGGTGGACGGCGCCGCGAACGTGCGCTGCCATGTGCTCGCTGATCATGTGCGCATCCTGATTCCCGATCTGGATGCGCTCCGTCTCGGCGTGCGCGCGGGCAACACGCGCTCGCATGCGCTCGCGCTCGCGCCGCAGATCGTGATGCTCACGCCCGATCCGGCGCGTGAGAAAGCGGCGCTCGAAGCACTGGCGCTGGCGTTGCTCGCCTTTACGCCGAACGTGGCGTTTGCCGAAGGCAATACGCTGCTGCTGGAGGTGGGTGCGGGGCTGCGTCTTTTCGGCGGCCTGCGCGCGCTGCTCTCGCGGGTCGCCTCGACCGTGGCGATGCTGGGGCACACCGCGCGCTTCGCCTGTGCCCCCACGGCGTGGGGCGCATGGCTGCTGGCCGCGGCGTGTGCCGAGCGAGCGGAGAGGGCGGAGAGGGCGGGGCGGCGCTGGCGTGTGGTCAAGCAGGCTACGCTTGCGCGCACGCTCGATACGCTGCCCGTTTCGCTCTTGCCCTTCGCCGCCGAACATGACGATGTGTTCGAGCAGATCGGCTGCACGACCCTCGCCGATCTGCGCCGGCTGCCGCGCGAGGGCATCGTGCGCCGCTTCGGCGACGGCGTGCTCACGCTGCTTGCGCAGGCTTTCGGCGAGCATCCCGATCCGCGCGAATACTTTCAGGCGCCGGCCTCGTTTCACGCGCAACTGGAATTGCAGGCGCGGGTCGATAGCGCCGAAGCCTTGCTGTTCGCGGCGCGCCGGCTCGTCGTGCAACTGGCCGGCTGGCTGGGCGCCCATCACGCGGCTTTGCGCAAGTTCGAACTGCGGCTCGAGCACGAACTCGCCTCGCGCCACGCGCCGCGCACGTCGTCGTTGAAGCTCGGCTGGGCGGTGCCGTCGCGCGATGCCGATCACCTGATCTGGCTGTTGCGCGAAAAGCTCAATCAGACGGAGCTGGCCGCGCCGGTGATCGGGCTGAAACTCGTCGCCGACGAAGTGAGCGAATACGCGGCGCCCACCGGCACGCTCTTTCCCATGCCCGAGGCGTCGGACGAATCCATGGCGCGGCTGATGGAGCGGCTCGGCGCGCGCCTGGGCGCACAGAACGTGCTGCAGCTTTCGGCTCACGAAGACCACCGCCCCGAGCGCGCGATGCAGACCGCCGCTTATCGCGAGCCCGCAGCGGGGCGCCGCAAGCCGGCGCGTGCGAAGAAGCCCGCTGCCCAGCCGACAGGCGATGCGTACCCGCCGCCGCATCAGGCCGTGCTCGATCTGCCCGAGAGCCCGTTGCCCTCGCAGCCGCGTCCGGTGTGGATGCTCGAACGGCCGCTGCGGCTCGTGGTGCGCGACGAGCGTCCGGTCTACCGGCGTCCGTTGAAAACGCTTACGCGCACCGAACGCATCGAGGCAGGGTGGTGGGATGGCGAAGGCGTGGAGCGCGATTACTACGTGGCCGGCGACGATCAGGGCCGCATGTTCTGGGTGTATCGCGAGCGTCTGAGCGGGCAGTGGTTCCTGCAGGGCCTCTTTGGCTGAGCGCCATGTCGAGAGTCGATACAGCGTCCCGTGACGGGAAGGGCGCCGTGCCCCCGATGCCGCAATTGCCGGCGTATGCCGAGCTGCATTGCCTCACCAACTTCACGTTCCTGCGCGGCGCGTCGCGTCCCGGTGAACTCGTCGAGCGGGCCATCCAGTGCGGCTACAGCGCGCTCGCGATTACCGACGAGTGCTCGCTCGCCGGCGTAGTTCGTGCCCACAGCGCGCTCAAGATCATCGAAGCGGAACGCGAGAAGGAACGGAAGGCATGCAGTGAAGGAGAAGAGGAAGCGCAACCCGACCCGCCGCTGCATCTGCTGATCGGCAGCGAACTCAATCTCACCGATGAAGCCGGTGCACCGTTCTGCACGCTCGTAGCCATCGCGATGAATCGCGATGGCTACGGCAATCTCTCCGAACTGATCACGCTGGGACGCTCGCGCGCGGCGAAGGGCAGCTATCGGCTGCATCCTGCCGACTTTACCCAACCGCCGGCCGATCTCGCGCATCTGCGCCATTTGCCCGACTGCGTCCTGCTGCTCGTGCCGCAGCAGGCGGCAACGCTCGCGCAGACGCTGCGCTGCGCGCACTGGCTTGCGGGCATCGCGCCGGACCGCGCCTGGCTCGCGCTCGAACTATGGCAAATCGGCAACGACGAAGTGCGCATCAACGCAATGCGGACCATCGCGCAGCAAAGCGGGCTGCCGCTCGTGGCCGCGGGCGGCGCGTTGATGCATGCGCGTTCGCGCAAGCCGCTGCAGGACACGTTGACGGCCATCGGTCTCGGCCAGCCGCTTGCTCGATGCGGCCATGCGCTCGAACCCAACGCGGAGCGGCATCTGCGCACGCGGGTGCGGCTCGGGGCGCTGTATCCCGCGGATACGCTCGCCGAAACGCTGCGCGTGACGAGCCGCTGCTCGTTCTCGCTCGACGAACTGGCCTACGAATATCCCGAAGAACTCGTGCCGCCCGGCGAAACGCCGGCCAGCTGGCTGCGCAAGCTCGTGATGGAGGGCGCACGCGCGCGCTGGGCGGGCAGCTTGAGCGAGCGCCAGCGTGAGCAGATCGACAAGGAACTCGATCTGATCGCGGACCTGCGCTACGAGAAGTACTTCCTCACCGTGCACGACATCGTGCGTTTCGCGCGCGAGCAGGGCATCTTGTGCCAGGGGCGCGGGTCGGCGGCCAACTCGGTGGTCTGCTATTGCCTCTATGTGACCGAGATCGACCCCGTGGACATGAACATGCTGGTCGAGCGGTTCATTTCGCGCGCGCGCAACGAGCCGCCTGACATCGACGTCGACTTCGAGCATCAGCGCCGCGAAGAGGTGATCCAGTACGTCTACGGCAAGTACGGCAGGCGCCGCGCGGCGCTCGCGGCCACGGTGATCTCGTATCGCACGCGCAGCGCGCTGAAGGACGTTGGCAAGGCGCTCGGCCTCGAACCTGCGCTGATCGAACGCATCAGCAGCGCCCAGCAATGGTGGGATGGTCCCGAGGCCGTGGCGCACTATCTGGCCGAAGCCGGCTTCGATCCCGAGTCGCACGTCACGCAGCATCTGATCCGGCTCACGCGCGAGCTGCGCAATTTTCCGCGCCACCTGTCGCAGCACGTGGGCGGCTTCGTGATCGCGAAAGACAAACTCTCGCGGCTCGTGCCCATCGAGAACGCGGCGATGAAAGACCGCTGCGTGATCGAATGGGACAAGGACGACATCGATGCGCTGAAGCTCTTGAAGGTGGACGTGCTGGCGCTCGGCATGCTCTCGGCGATCCGGCGCGCGCTGGAGTTCGTCGCGCTGCGGCGCGGGTTGCCGGCGTATCGCATGCAGGACATCAAGCGCGGCGACCCGGCCGTCTACGAAATGTGCTGCCACGCGGACACGGTGGGCGTGTTCCAGATCGAGTCGCGTGCGCAGCAGAGCATGCTGCCGCGGTTGAGGCCGCGGAAGTACTACGACCTCGTGATTCAGGTGGCGATCGTGCGCCCGGGGCCGATCCAGGGCGGCATGGTGCATCCGTATCTGCGGCGCAGGCAGAAGCTCGAAGCCGTCGAATACGAGAAAGACGATTTGAAGCCGGTGCTCGAACGCACGCTTGGCGTGCCGATCTTCCAGGAGCAGGTGATGCACCTTGCGATGGTCGCAGCCGGCTACAGCGCGGAAGAGGCCGACCGCCTGCGCCGCGCCATGGCGGCGTGGCGGCGCGACGGCGACCTGCGGCCCTATCAGGACGACCTCACGAACCGGATGCTGGCGAGGAAATACACGCGGGAATTCGCGGACCGCATCTGCAAGCAGATCGAGGGCTTCGGCGATTACGGTTTTCCGGAGAGCCACGCGGCGAGCTTCGCGCTGCTCGTCTACGTGAGCGCGTGGCTGAAGCGCTACGAGCCCGCGGCGTTTCTCGCGGGCTTGCTGAACAGCCAGCCGCTCGGCTTCTATTCGCCATCGCAGCTCGTGCAGGACGCGAAGCGGCATGGCGTGACGGTGCTCGCGCCCGACGTTTCGGTGAGCGACTGGGAATCGGTGCTGGAGGTGCGCGGCCGGCCCGGCGCGCGGTTGGCGGCCGACGAGGCGGCGGCGCGGCGTGCCGATGCGCCTCGCTATGAGCGGTTACTGCGTGCCGTTGCGGTGCCGAAGCACTGTTTTGCTCGCACTGTCCGGCGTGCTGTGAGAGCTTGGGTCAAGCTGCCGGCGCGCGCCTATGGGCGGCGCGGGCCGGCGGTGCGGCTCGGGCTGCGGCTCGTGAAGGGGCTGCCCGAGGAGGCGGCGCATCGCGTGATGGAGGCGCGCCGCGAGGCGCCTTTTACCGACGTCGATGATCTCGCGCGCCGTGCGGCGCTGACGCGGCGAGAACTCCAGGCACTGGCCGCGGCGAATGCGCTCGCAAGCATTGCGGGACACCGGCGTGAGGCGTGGTGGGCCGTCACCGCCCAGCATGCCGTGCCGAAGCTGCTGCGCGACGCGCCGATCGCCGAGGCGCCGCTCGCGTTGCCGCGCGCAACGGAAGGCCGCGAGATCGTCGCCGATTATTCGAGCCTCGGGCTGACGCTGAACCGGCATCCGCTCGCGCTGCTGCGACCGGGGCTCGCGAAGCAGCGCTTTCGCACCGCCGCGCAGCTCGCCCTGTGCCGGCACGGCACGCTGGTGCGCGCATGCGGCATCGTGACGGTGCGGCAGCGGCCGGGCACGGCGAGCGGCACCATTTTCGTGTCGATCGAGGACGAGACCGGCGCGATCAACGTGATCGTGTGGCCGTCGGTGGTGGAAACGCAGCGCCAGGCGCTGTTGAGTTCATCGCTGCTGGCGGTGTCGGGCGTCGTGCAGCGCGAAGGCGAGGTGGTGCATCTGGTCGCACACCGGCTGGAGGATCACAGCCGTTTGCTGGGGCGACTGGCTACGGCGAGCCGCGATTTTCACTGAAGGCGGGCGCGGTTTCGTCGTTCATCGCCTTGTGGCTGACTGCACGCCGCCGGGCCGCCACGGAAAGGCGCGCAGCACGTCGCGAATGCCGGTGTCGAACGGCGTGCGCCGTCCTATGCCCAAGGCTTCGAGACGGCTCGAATCGAGACGGCAGTTGTAGGGGCGCGGCGTGGCGTCAGCGGGCGTGGTCTGCGGCACGAGCGCGGCATCCACCTCCAGCGCTGTGGCGAGGCGCTGCGCGATCTCGTATTTCGTCATCGGTTCGTCGCCCGACCACTGGGCGATGCCGCAAAGCGGCGCTCCGTCGGCATGCCGTTCGAGCAGTTGCCGCACGACGTAAGCAACGTCCGGCGTGAAGGTGGGGTAGCGAATCGCCCAGGCGTCCATGACGGCGGGTTTGGCGGTTTGCGCTTGACGGTCTTCTTGCGTGAAAGCGTTTCGCGCCGATGCCGCAATGGCCGGCACGAGGCTCGTCACGGCGGATTCCTGCCAGTCCACGATCGGCCCGTAGAGCAGCGGCAGACGCAACACGAGACCGAGATCCGTGGCGTCGAGCAACGCGTGCTCCCCTTCGAGCTTGCTGCGCCCGTAGGCGTTGATGGGCGAGGGCGGGTCGTCGGCGTGATACGGCGGGCGCGTGCCGTCGAACACGTAGTCGGTTGAAATCGACAGCACCCACGCGCCGCGCCGCTTCGCTGCACGCGCAATCGCTGCCACTGCTTCGACGTTGAGCGCGCGGGCCAGCGCCGGGTCACGTTCGCAAATGTCGGGCCGCCGCTCGGCGGCTGCGATCACGATGGCCTGGGGCGCTTCGCGTTCCATGAAGTGCTCGACCGCGTGCGGGTCGCGGATGTCGAGCGAAAGCTGGCCCAGCCCAGGGCGACTAAACGCCGTCTCAATCACCTGCCACGGCTCGGCTGCCGTGGGTTCCCCGGGGGGCTCATGTTGCGTGTGTTGCCGCAGCTCGGCCGCAATGGCGCGCCCCAGCAGCCCGGACGCCCCGAGCAGGCCAACCTTGAACATGCGTCGCTCCTTTGCCTCGAACGCGTGATTACTGCGCCGGAGACGATGCGCCGACCACCGTGTAACCGGCTTCGTCGATCGCAGCCTTGAGCACGTCCTGAGGCTGGTTCGACTCCACCAGAACGCGGCCCGCGGGGAGATCGACCTGCACGCTGGCGGTGGCATCGTGTTCGTGAATGGCCCGCGTCACGGCGGCGACGCAATGCTGGCAGCTCATGCCTTCTACCTGGAACTGGATCATGGTGTGGACTTCCTTTCGAACTGGAGTGAAACAACGGTTGAATTATGCCCGTGGAAATACATCTACCGTGCTGACCTTCCCATCATGGGAAGCTGTACGATCGACGGACATTGTGAAACTTGCTGCCGCACGCTGCCTGCCGCCTTGCTGCGACGGCGCAGGCAGCGACAAGAGGAGAAGCGCATGAAAACGGTGGGTTTGACCCTCGACATGCCGGCCGGGAAGGGCGGGAAAAGAATGAGCGTTGCGACGGACATCGCCGCGAACGTCACGCTGAGCAGCGCGATGAACATCGGCGAAGCGGCGCGCGCGTCGGGCGTTACGGCGAAGATGATCCGCTACTACGAGAGCGTCGGACTGCTTGCGGCCCGGTCGCGCACCGCAGCGGGCTATCGCGTCTACGGGCCCGAGGAGGTGCATTCTCTGCGATTCATTCGCCAGGCTCGACGGCTCGGTTTTCTCGTGGAGGACATCCGCCGTCTGCTGGCCCTCTGGCACGACCGCTCGCGCGCCAGCGCGGACGTCAAGGCGATTGCGCTCGAGCACGTCGGCGAACTGGACCGCCGCATCGCCGAATTGACCCAGATGCGCGATACGCTGGTTCATCTGGCTGCTCACTGCCATGGCGACGCACGGCCGGATTGCCCGATCATCGAGCGGCTGGCCGACGCCGAGGGAACGACCGAGTCTTGCGCCGGGTGCCACGACGTATGAGTGCAAGGGCTCGGCGAGCTTGCTGCAGGGAGGGCGCGGCAAAATAGCACTGAATTGGTGCATTTTTGCGCCCGCCGAGCGTGCGAAAAGGGATTCATCAAAATAAAAACTTTGAAAATTCAGTAGCTTGAACCAATTTCGTGCATGCACCATTCCAAAACGGAATGCACGCCATTCGGGCATTTCACTACCGCGCTCACGTTGTCTCGCTATAATTCGGGTTAACCCTTTTAAGGGAAATCCCTGACATCTGATCCACCGGGGATTCATTCCTGATCCTTGGAGAACATCATGTTTGCGTACATCCTCGACAAGTTGAGCACCTGGTTCGAAACCGCTGAACGTAACCGCCGCGAGGCCTACCTCGCGCAGTCCACGGACATCGTCCAGCTCGAACAGCGCCTGCGCTCGCTCGAATCCAACGGCTACTCGCTGTAAATTGCGACAGGCCGCGTTCACCGCGGTCGCATTGCCTTGCGGTTTCGTCCAAAGCCCCGCCTCGCGGGGCTTTGGCGCATCTGGAGCGGGAGTTCTTGCGTCGGCGGGCCCTGCACGGGACGCGGGCAATGGCACGGCAAGTCGTACGGGCTAGTCTGAAGCCTGCCATCGCGGTAAGGTAAAGCGTTTCTTGCGCGGGCTCCGGCATCGGGCTGCTGCCCGGCTGCTTACCGGCTCGCGCACCGATCCTTTACAACAACGATCTCGCCGAACGGGGGCTGTTCATGGTCGCACTTCGTTATCTACGCGTCGCCGCGTTGTCGATCCTGCCGGTGGTGGGAGCGCTCTCGATGCTCGCCGCATCTGCGGCGCAGGCTGCTTCGGGCGGACAGCCGCTAATTCTGGATACGCAGAGGGGCATCAGCGACGGCCAGAGCGGCACGGTGCTGCAGACGGCGCCACTCGTGAAGGCACCCATCGTGGAGGCGCAGCCCATTGCGGAACCTGCGCAGCTTGCGCCGTCCAATCAATCCATTCCGTTGTACGTTGCGCCGTACATCTCCGTGGGCGGGCCACAGCAGCAAACGGTCACGCCGGGATCCACGACTCCCGCGACTCCCACGCGCCCGTCTCAACCGGTGCATATCAAGCCGGGACCGCCTCGCATCGTGCCGCAGCAGTAGGCGCATCGCACGCCTAGTTCATGCGGTGTTCAAGCTTGAACTGCGCGTTGTCGTCTTGACCGAGGGCTTTGACGAGCCACGGCAGCGTCTCTTTCATCGTGGCCGCGAGCGTATACGGCGGGTTCAGGACGAACATGCCACTGCCGTACAGGCCGAAACCGTCTTCCGGCGGCCGGCTCACGGTGAGCGTGGCGTGCAGCCAGTTGGTGCTCTGTAGCCGCTTGAGCTGCTCGGGAAAGCGTTGCGATTCGGGCCGTGTGACCTGCGGATACCAGATTGCATAGGTACCGGTGGCGAAGCGCTTCAGGCATTCTTCGACGCAGTTCAGCGTGCGCGCGTAGTCGCGTTTGTCTTCGAACGACGGGTCCACCAGCACGAGTGCCCGGCGCGGGGGCGGAGGCAGAAGCGCCTTGATGCCTTCGAAGCCATCCCCCGCAAACATCATCACGCGACGGCCGGCTTCGCGAAAGTTGTGGCGCAGCACTTCGATTTCCGTGCTGTGCAGTTCGAACAGACGCATGCGGTCCTGCTCGCGCATCAGACGCCACGCGAGATACGGCGACCCGGGGTAATAGCGCAGTTCGCCGTCCGCATTGAGCGCGGCTACTTCGCCCACGTAATCCGCCAGCGCTTCCGGCAGATCGCGCCGGTTCCACAGCTTTGCGATGCCGGTTTCGTACTCGGCTGTCTTCGTCGCGTAGCCCTCCTGCAGTGAATATGCACCGGCACCGGCGTGCGTATCGATGTACCAGTAGGCCTTGTCCTTCTTGCCGAGGTAGCGCAGCAATTGCACGACAACGGTGTGCTTGAGGACGTCGGCGTGATTGCCGGCGTGGAAAGCGTGGCGGTAGCTGAGCATGATGGCGGGCGACGATGTGAGGCGACGAAACGAAGCGCTGAAACGAAACGATGAATTCGGCGAGGGCGAAGACGCGGGACGTGCAGCAGCGGCGCTTTGCATGGATGTGAGCGCTACGCGCAGTGGTAGCCGTGCGCTGCGGTCGCGTATTGTACGCGAGCCTCGCGCATGGCCCGCCGCTCTTTGCGCTGCATCCCGCGGCGGTTGCGTCGTCAGTCGTATGCGTCGCCTACGATTGCCTCGATGTCCCGCTTGATCTCAGGTGTGATCTTTGCCGCGATTTCCTGCGCTTTCATGTTCTCCGCGATCTGCTCGATGCGGGAGGCGCCCGTAATCACTGTGCTCACGTTGGGATTCTTCAATATCCACGCGATGGCCAGTTGCCCGATCGTGCATCCCAGTTCATTTGCAACGGTGCCGAATTTTCCGACGATCGCGTTCCTGTCTGTGTCGATGAGCCGTTCGCGCAGCCAGTCGTAACCTTGCAGTTGCGCACGGCTGCCTTGCGGCACGCCTTCGCGGTACTTGCCCGTTAGAAGGCCTGACGCGAGCGGACTCCACGTGGTCAATCCCAGTCCGATGTCCTCGTAAAGCCGTCGGTATTCGTCTTCCACGCGCCGGCGATGAAAGAGGTTGTACTGCGGCTGTTCCATGACAGGCTTGTGAAGGTGATGGCGTTCGGCGATCTCCCAGGCGCAGCGAATTTCGTCCGCACTCCACTCGGACGTTCCCCAGTACAGGGCCTTACCCTGCGTAATCATGTCGCTCATCGCCCAGACCGTTTCTTCGATCGGCGTGTTCGGGTCGGGGCGATGGCAGAACACGAGGTCGACGTAATCGAGCTGCAACCGTGCAAGCGAACCGTCGATTGCGTTGAGCAGATATTTGCGATTGAGCGTGTGGTACTGGTTCGGTGCTTCCTGTAGTCCCCAGAAAAATTTAGTGGACACCACGTAGCTCACACGCGGCCAGCCGAGTTCCTTCAGCGCGTGCCCCATGATCTCTTCGGATTTACCGCCCGCGTAGACTTCGGCGTTGTCGAAGAAATTGACGCCGGCGTCGCGCGCGGCGGCGAGCGATTCGCGTGCAGCGCGGCGGTCAACCTGATTGCCATAGGTGACCCAGGAGCCAATGGACAACTCGCTGACCTGCAAGCCGGAGCGGCCGAGCCTTCGATAGTTCATGAATTCCTCCGTGGAAAAAAGTTGGCGCAACCGGCAGCTTAGTCCTGTCCGGTTTTATTCGCCGCGTGCTCTGCTTCATGCACAATAGCGTGGTTGGCCGCGGCGCAGTATCTTCCGTCTGGCATAGGCCGTCCGGACGAGTGTGCGCCACCTGCGCGCCGTGGTTTCATTTCATCTACTGCATGGAGGTGCTGGATGTCTACAGTGAATACGAGGCTCGATGGCAAGGTCGCCGTTGTCACCGGCGCAGCGAGCGGAATCGGCAAGCAGATCGCGCTTTCGTTTGCCGAGGCGGGTGCGGCCGTGGCCATCGCCGACTTGAATCCGGAAGGCGCGAACGCCGTGGCGGACGAGATTCGGGCAGCGGGTGGCAAGGCGCTTGGCGTTGCGATGGATGTCACGAACGAAGACGCGGTGAACCAGGGTATCGACAAGGTCGCCGCCGAGTTCGGTTCAGTGGACATTCTCGTTTCGAACGCCGGCATCCAGATCGTCAATCCGATTGAAAACTACGCGTACGCCGACTGGAAGAAAATGCAGGCCATTCACGTGGACGGCGCATTCCTCACGACGAAGGCTGCACTCAAGCACATGTACAAGGACGACCGTGGCGGTGTGGTCATCTACATGGGGTCCGTGCACTCGCACGAGGCCTCGCCGCTGAAGTCCGCTTACGTAGCCGCCAAACATGCGCTGCTGGGTCTTGCACGCGTGCTCGCCAAGGAAGGCGCAAAGCATAACGTGCGCTCGCACGTGGTGTGTCCGGGCTTCGTGCGTACGCCGCTGGTGGACAAGCAGATTCCCGAGCAGGCGAAAGAACTCGGCATCAGCGAAGAGGACGTGATCAAGCGCGTCATGCTGGGCGGTACGGTGGACGGCGTGTTCACGACCGTCGACGACGTCGCTCAAATGACGCTCTTCCTCGCCGCCTACCCCACGGCCGCGCTGACGGGGCAGTCGTTCATCGTCAGCCACGGCTGGTACATGCAATAACGGCAGGGAGCGCGGCCATGGCGCAACCGAAGGTGAAACGGGCCCGGGCCGGCACAGCCGGCGACGCCGCCGGCGAGCGCGCCGGCGCCGCGTCCCGGGTTCGGGCGGAAGGCCCTGTCAAGCTGCCGCCGTATGAGTGCATCGCACTGATGCTGCAAGGCGGCGGCGCACTAGGCGCCTATCAGGCGGGCGTCTTTCAGGGCCTCGACGAAGCGGGCATTGTGCCGAACTGGTTATGCGGTATTTCGATCGGCGCACTCAATACCGCCATCATCGCGGGCAATGAGCCTCGGCATCGCGTCGAGCGTTTACGGCAGTTCTGGGAAACCATCTGTCAGCCCGCATTCGGGCCGCCGCTGCCGCCTTTCCTTGAGCACGCGCTTTTCAATTCCGGCGACGTGCTGCGTAAGACATTCACGGCGATGCAGGCAGTTGGCGCAGTCGTGGAGGGGCAGAAGGGCTTCTTCGTGCCGCGGTTCCCGCCGCCCATGCCGGCCGGCGCCGGTGCGCCACAGGCCGCAAGCTACTACGACACCGCGCCGCTGAAGGCGACACTCGAGCGCCTGTGCGATTTCGATCGCATCAATTCGGGCGAGATTCGCGTGTCGGTCGGCGCGGTGAATGTCGCCACAGGCAACTTCGCGTATTTCGACAACCGGCACCAGCATCTCAAGGCCGAGCACTTCATGGCGTCCGGCGCGCTGCCGCCAGGGTTTGCGGCTGTGGAAATCGACGGCGAGTATTACTGGGACGGCGGCCTCATGTCCAACACGCCGCTCTACGAGGTCATTCAGACAACGCCGCGCCACGACACGCTCGCGTTCCAGGTGGATCTTTGGAGTGCACGCGGCCCCGTGCCCGACAACATTACCGACGTGCAAGGGCGCGTGAAGGACATCCAGTATTCAAGTCGCACGCGCCTTGTCACCGACATGATGCAGCGCTCGCAACGTTTCAGGCACGTGCTGCGCGAGGTGCTCGAACGTGTCACGCCGCAGGAGCGCGACGATCCCTGGTGTCAACTCGCGGACGAACTTTCGTGCTCGAAGAAGTACAACGTGTTCCATCTGATCTACCGCCAGAAGGAATACGAAGGGCACTACAAGGACTACCAGTTCGGGCTCTCAACGATGCGCGCGCATTGGGAAAGCGGTCTGCAGGACATTCGGGCGTCGCTTGCCCAGCCCGGGTGGCTCGACATGCCGGACAACGACGCGGGCTTCGTCACGCACGACATCCATCGCGATCTGCGCTAACCCGCACAGAAACAAAAACGGCGCTCCATGAGGGAGCGCCGTCAGATGTCCGGTGGAAGCAATACGCTGCGGTAAGACCGGCGACGTCCGCAGTCGTATCGCCGCCCCTGCAATTACTTCAGTACTTGCGCGATCGCATTGGCCACCACGTCGAGGTTGCGCGTGTTGAGCGCAGCCACGCAGATGCGGCCGGTGCTTACCGCATAGATGCCGAACTCTTCGCGCAGACGGTCAACCTGAGCGGCCGTCAGGCCCGAGTACGAGAACATGCCACGCTGTGCGTTGACGAAGCTGAAGTCGCGCTGCACGCCGGCTGCCTTCAGGCGTTCCACGAGCCCGTTGCGCATGGCGCGGATGCGATCGCGCATTTCGCCGAGTTCCGCTTCCCACGTCGCGCGCAGTTCCGGCGAGCCGAGCACGGCCGCCACGATCGAGCCGCCGTGCGTCGGCGGATTCGAATAGTTCGTGCGAATCACGCGCTTCAACTGCGAGAGCACGCGCGCGGCTTCTTCCTTGCTGCCCGTCACGATCGACAGTGCGCCGACGCGTTCGCCATACAGCGAGAAGGACTTCGAGAACGACGACGAGACGAACACGTTCAGCTCAGCCGCTGCGAAGAGGCGCACAGCCGCTGCGTCCGCATCGATGCCGTCGCCGAAACCTTGGTACGCGATGTCGAGGAACGGCACCAGCTCGCGCGCCTTCACGACTTCGACGATCTGCTGCCATTGCGCCGGGCTCAGGTCGACGCCGGTGGGGTTGTGGCAGCACGCGTGCAGCACGACGATCGTACCGGCCGGGTAGCCGTTGAGTGCTGCCAGCATGCCTTCGAAGTTCACGCCGTGGGTGGCCGCGTCGTAGTACGGATAGGCGACCACCTCGAAGCCCGCGCCCTCGAACAGCGCGCGGTGGTTTTCCCAGCTGGGGTCGCTGATCGCGACCTTCGCCGTGGGGTTCAGTCGCTTGAGGAAGTCCGCCCCAATCTTCAGTGCGCCCGTGCCGCCCAGTGCCTGGGCCGTCACGACGCGGCCAGCGGCGATCAGCGGCGAATCGTTGCCGAGCAGCAGCTTTTGTACGGAAGCGTCGTAGGCCGCAATGCCCTCGATGGGCAGATAGCCGCGCGGCAGCGCCGCTTCGACACGCGCCTTCTCCGCCTCGCGCACTGCACGAAGCAGCGGAATCTTGCCTTCTTCGTTCGTGTAGACGCCGACGCCGAGATTCACCTTGGTGGTACGGGTGTCGGCGTTGTAGGCCTCGTTCAGGCCGAGGATGGGGTCGCGCGGGGCAAGTTCGACAGCGGAAAAGAGGGACATGATGGTTCGACAGTAGTCAAGGAAGGAATGCTGGTGTCGTGGGCGGCGGCGAGCGGAAGGCTTGCCGGCCCGGCGCGTCGCTCGGGGCGGGCGACACGGCCGCAGCCACGCATAACAGCGAGGCTCATCGGCACGCGCAACGCGACATTGTAACGAATCCGGGCGTCGTTTTTGACCCGCCAGCGGCGTTTTTGCCCATAAAGGCGGCACGCGGGATGGTTCGCCGCCTTTGCAAGCGCCGGCCAGGCGGCTTGTGTGCGGCCCGGTGTGGGCGCTTGCCGCGCCGTTGGCTCTGCGACGCGATGCAACGCGACGAGCCGCCGTCCCGCCACCCCGGGCAGCGCCCGCTGCCGGCCACCTCGCCGCTCATACCACTCACGCCGCTCACGCGAAACGCCGCTGGATCAGGCCCCCGCCCGCCCTTTTGCAAAACGCTAGAATAGTCGTTTGCTTGCGGCTGAGGATCCTGCTCCCATGTCCGAACACCACCTGGCCGAAGTCGACGGCACGCTTGACGAATCGAAGTTCGTCTCTTTCGAAGGTTCTCCTTTCCAGCTGTACCAGCCTTATCCACCCGCCGGCGATCAGCCGGACGCGATCAACACGCTCGTGGAAGGCGTCGAGGACGGGCTCGCGTTCCAGACGCTGCTCGGCGTGACCGGTTCCGGCAAGACGTTCACGATGGCCAACACGATTGCGCGGCTGGGCCGTCCGGCGATCGTATTCGCGCCCAACAAGACGCTCGCGGCGCAGCTTTATTCGGAATTCCGCGAGTTCTTTCCGCGCAACGCCGTCGAGTACTTCGTCTCGTACTACGATTACTACCAGCCGGAAGCCTATGTGCCGCAGCGCGACCTGTTCATCGAGAAAGACTCGTCGATCAACGAGCACATCGAGCAGATGCGCCTGTCGGCCACCAAGAGCCTGATGGAGCGCCGCGACGTGGTGATCGTCGCGACGGTGTCGGCCATTTACGGTATCGGCAATCCGACCGAGTACCACCAGATGATTCTCACGCTGCGCACGGGCGACAAGCTCGGCCAGCGCGACATCATCGCGCGGCTGATCGCGATGCAGTACAACCGCAACGAAGCCGATTTCCAGCGCGGCACGTTCCGCGTGCGCGGCGACACCATCGACATCTTCCCGGCCGAGCATGCCGAGATGGCGCTGCGCGTCGAACTCTTCGACGATGAGGTCGAAACGCTGCAGCTCTTCGATCCGCTCACGGGCCGCGTGCGGCAGAAGATCGTGCGCTTCACCGTGTATCCGTCGTCGCACTACGTGACGCCGCGCGAAACGGTGCTGCGCGCCGTGGAGACGATCAAGGCGGAACTGCGCGAGCGGCTCGAATTCTTCAACCGCGACGGCAAGCTCGTGGAGGCACAGCGGCTCGAGCAGCGCACCCGCTTCGACCTGGAGATGCTCCAGGAGCTGGGCTTCTGCAAGGGCATCGAGAACTACTCGCGGCACTTTTCCGGCGCGGCGCCGGGCGAGCCGCCTCCCACGCTTGTCGATTACCTGCCGTCGGACGCGCTGATGCTGCTCGACGAGTCGCACGTGCTGATTGGCCAGCTGAACGGCATGTACAACGGTGACCGAGCGCGCAAGGAGAACCTCGTTGACTACGGGTTCCGGCTGCCGTCCGCACTGGACAACCGGCCGCTCAAGTTCGCCGAGTTTGAACGCAAGATGCGCCAGGTGGTTTTCGTCTCCGCGACGCCCGCCGACTACGAGCAGAAGAAGGCCGGGCAGGTGGCCGAGCAGGTGGTACGGCCCACGGGGCTCGTGGATCCGCAGATCGAAGTGCGGCCGGCGTCCACCCAGGTGGACGACGTGCTCTCCGAGATCAACGAACGCGTGAAAGCTGGCGACCGTGTGCTCGTCACGACGCTCACGAAGCGCATGGCCGAGCAGCTCACCGAGTTCCTCACCGACCATGGCGTCAAGGTGCGCTACCTGCATAGCGACATCGACACGGTGGAGCGCGTCGAGATCATCCGCGACCTGCGGCTCGGCACGTTCGACGTACTCGTCGGCATCAACCTGCTGCGCGAAGGATTGGACATTCCGGAAGTCTCGCTGGTGGCGATTCTCGACGCCGACAAGGAAGGTTTCCTGCGCGCCGAGCGTTCGCTGATCCAGACCATCGGCCGTGCGGCGCGCAACGTGAACGGCAAGGCGATCCTGTACGCGGACCGCATCACCGACTCCATGCGCCGCGCCATCGACGAAACGGAGCGGCGGCGCGCGAAGCAGATCGCCTACAACGAACGCATGGGCATTACGCCGCGCGGCGTGGTGAAGCGCATCAAGGACATCATCGACGGGGTCTACAACGCCGACGAGGCGCGTGCGGAACTGCGCGAGGAGCAGGAGCGGGCGCGGTTCGAAGACATGTCCGAGAAGCAGATTGCGAAGGAGATCAAGCGTATCGAGAAGCAGATGATGGAGTACGCGAAGAATCTCGAGTTCGAGAAGGCCGCCCAGGCGCGCGACCAGCTTGCGCTGCTGCGGCAGCGCGTGTTCGGCGCGAATGTCGGCGATCACGTGGCCGGGGCGAGTTGAGCGACGGAGCTGAGCCGACGCTTATGCCATGGCGCCGGCTGCCATCACCTGCCTTTCACTGTTGAGCCTGGGCTGTCTCGCCCGTATCCCTTTCCAGAATGCTCGCTACTGCCGCGCCGAAAAACGCGCGGCGGCTAGCGGGAAACCCTCCTGCCGTAAGGCTTTCATGACATTTCGATTTGTTGATGGCGGGGAACGGTGATACACTCGCGCATGTATTGAGAATTGTTCGCATTAGCGTTCTTGCATTAATGTGTTTTGTCTCAGCCTCGTAGACGCAGCCTCATGAAGGCAGCTTCATAAAAACAAGGAGTTTCGATGCAGGTCTCATTTTTCGTGCGCGGCGGTGTCGCCGTTGCGGCAGCGGCTGCGCTTGCAACCGCCGTCACGGCCCAGGCGGCCGAATACCCGATCGGCAAGCAGCAGATCCAGGGCGGTATGGAAATCGGCGCGGTCTATCTGCAGCCGATCACGATGGAACCCGAAGGCATGATGCGCAAGGCGTCGGATTCGGACGTCCATCTGGAAGCCGATATCCATGCCGTGAAGAACAATCCGACGGGTTTTGCGGAAGGCGACTGGATGCCGTACCTGCAGGTGCGCTACGAGCTCACGAAACCCGGCTCGGCCTACGCGCAGAAGGGCGACCTGATGCCGATGGTGGCGAGCGACGGTCCGCACTATGGCGACAACGTCAAGCTGGCGGGCCCGGGCAAGTACCACCTGACGATCTACGTCGAACCGCCGATGCAGTCCGGCCACATGGCGTTCGGCCGCCACGTCGACAAGGAAACGGGTGTCGGCCCGTGGTTCAAGCCTTTCACGCTCCAGTACGACTTCACGTACGCGGGCATCGGGAAGAAGGGCGGTTACTGATTGGATGGCAGCATCCGGGCGAGTTCGCTTAACCGCGGCCTCGCCCGGCAAGAGTCGTTCGCGCGTCACGCTTTGCTCAGGAAAAGTCGATGGGAATCAACAGAAAGATCGTTTGGGTCGCGCTGGCGGCGATGATGGCGGGCACTGCCTATGCGGAAGATCTGCCCACCTTCAAGCTGGAAATGGCGGACGGCAAGCTGAGCCCCGCGCGTATCGAGGTGCCGGCGGGCAAGCGCATCAAGATCGAAGTGCGTAACACGGGCAAGGGCGCCGCCGAGTTCGAGAGCGTGCAACTGCGCAAGGAAAAGGTGCTGGCTCCCGGCGCCGATTCGTTCGTCGTGATCGCGCCGCTGTCGCCCGGCGAATACAAGTTTTTCGACGACTTTCATCAGCAGGCGCAGGGCGTGATCGTCGCGAAGTAATCGCGCGGTTGCAGCGAAGCAAAGCAGCAGGAGAATTTTCGATGGGTCAGATTCTGTTCGTCGTGTGGCGGGAGAGCGTCGAGGCGCTGCTCGTCGTGGGCATTCTCTATGCGTGGCTGAAAAACGGCGACGAAGACGCGCAGCGCGGCATCCCGTATCTGTGGACGGGCGTCGGTCTGGGCGTGCTCGCGGCCGTGGCGCTCGGCGCGGCACTCGTGGGCTTCACGGAGGTGCTCTCCGGCGACGCGCAGGACTATTTCCAGACCGCGATGGTGCTCATTGCGTGCGTGCTGATCGTGCAGATGGTGCTCTGGATGAAAAAGCACGGGCGCACGCTCAAGCGCGACATGGAGCAGTCGCTGGCACTGAGCGCGCGCGACTCGAACTGGTGGGGCGTCGCGGCGCTCGTGGCGCTCGCCATTGCACGCGAGGGTAGCGAGACCGTGATCTTCCTGTATGGCATTGGCTTCGGGCAGTCGGGTCACGTGGACGCGAGCCAGATTCTCGCGGTCGTGATTGGACTTGGGCTGGCGTTCCTCACGTTCTATCTGCTGCAACTGGGCGGCAAGGTGTTCTCGTGGCGCCACTTCTTCCGTGTCACCGAAATCATGCTGCTGTTCCTCGGTGCGGGCCTGTTCCAGACCGGCGTCGACAAGTTGATCGACAAGGAACTGCTGCCCACGCTCGTGGACCAGGTCTGGAATACGTCCGCGCTGCTCGATGATTCGAGCACCTTCGGTTCGCTCGTCGCCACGCTGACCGGTTATCGCGCGCATCCCGCATTGATGAACCTGATCGCTTATGCCGTCTACTGGGGCGTGGTGTGGCTGCTCGTGCGCCGCGCCAGCCGTCAACCGCTCCAGACAGCGGGACGGCCGGCATGAGCTGCGTTCCTGCCGGCACGACGCGCAGCGCTCGCGGCGGTCGGCTTGCTGCCGTCGGTCATTGGATGCAGCGCCACGGCGCGTTGATTCGCGGCATCCAGTGGGTCGTGGTGGCGGTCTACGCGTTCCTGATTCTCGTGCCGGCCTTCACGCCGCTACCCGACGACACAGCGCATCTGTGGAACAACCTCACGCTCGCGGCGCAATTCGTGTTCTGGGGCATCTGGTGGCCGTTCGTGCTGCTCTCTATGGTGCTGCTCGGCCGCGTGTGGTGCGGCGTGCTGTGTCCCGAAGGCGCGCTCTCCGAATTCGCGAGCCGCTTCGGCCGCGGCCGCGCCATTCCGCACTGGATGCGCTGGGGCGGCTGGCCGTTCGTCGCCTTCGGGCTCACTACCATCTACGGGCAGATGGTGAGCGTCTACCAGTATCCGAAAGCCGTGCTGCTCGTGCTGGGCGGATCGACGGTGGGCGCCATGGTGATCGGCGTGCTCTACGGACGCGAGAAGCGGGTGTGGTGCAAGTACCTGTGTCCGGTCAACGGCGTGTTCTCACTGCTCGCGCGGCTGGCACCGTTTCACTACAAGGTCGACGAAGACGCGTGGCGACGCTCGTACAAGGCCGGCGAGCATGGGCACCGCGTGATTCCCGTGAATTGCGCGCCGCTTGTGCCGCTGCGCAACATGAAGGGTTCCGCCGCGTGTCACATGTGCGGTCGCTGCAGCGGGCACCGCGATGCGATCGAACTGACGTGGCGTTCGCCGTCGAACGAAATCGTGCAACTCGGCGACCGGCAGGCGAGTGGATGGGACACGGCGCTCGTACTGTACGGTCTGCTTGGCATTGCGATTGGCGCGTTTCACTGGACGGCATCGACGTGGTTCGTCGGTCTCAAGCAGTTCTTTGCGACGTGGCTGGTCGATCGCGACATCACGTGGCCGCTGGAAACCAACGCGCCGTGGTTCCTGTTCACGCATTACCCCGAGCAGAACGATGTGTTCTCGTGGCTCGACGGCACGATGGTGATCGGCTATATCCTCGCGACGGGGTTGGTCTACGGCACGGCGCTGCTCGCGTTGCTGTCGGCGGGAACGCGCATGCTCGGTCGTTTCCAGGCCACACGTCTTCATCACCTGGTGCAGGCGTTGATTCCGCTCGCGGGCGCGGGCGTGTTCCTCGGCCTCTCGGCAACGACGCTTTCGCTGCTGCGCGCCGAGCACGTACCGCTCTGGTGGGCGTCGGATCTGCGCATCGCGATTCTTGCCGTCTCCAACGCCTGGAGCGCGTGGCTGGCCTGGCTCGTGACGCGCCGCTACAGCGCAAACCTCTTGCAGCGTGGCGCTGCCATGCTGTGGTTCATCGCGGCGCTCGCCGTCGTCGACAGCGCGTGGTGGCTGATGTTCTGGGGCTGGGCGCGGTGATGGAGCGGAACGCGTAGGGCGCTAGAGACGCTGTCCGCGCTCAGGGCAACTCGCTGGCATTGCCAGGATTGCATCGCTCGGCGTCGAACCCTTTCGCCGGACCGTGGGCGCACGAACAACGTGGCGCTGAAGACGTCCAGAAAAAGCCGCAGGAAGGTACGTACCTCCTGCGGCTTTTTGCCGATTGAATGGTTGTTGCCATGTCCAACCGTCGAGCGCCTTGATGGCTCGACGGCGACGCAGAGGGAACCAAAAAAGCGGCCTGGCTGGCTGCGACGGTTGATGTGTGTTTGCGCGAAGGGGTCTGGTATCCGTGCAAAACCGTCGTGACTGGCTAATGCCTAACACCTCTCGAGGAGGTGGTCCCCACAATACCCTGTGCTATTCCGTAACTATTTCGTGACTATTTGGTGAGAATCAGCTTGCCGAGACGCGTGGCGCGCAGCTGGTACGTCTCGCCGTTGTGCGTGATGCTGACGTGGCTGCGTCCCTGCAATAGCGTTTCGCTGCTCACGACGCGGTCGCTTGCGGCCGCCGCCCGGCCTTTCGTTTCGGCGGGGCCATTTGCCGCCGTCGTGATGGCCTTCTGACGGTCCCCGGCGAGCGTGCTCGCCGTGATGGTGGGACGGCGCGGGCCGCTGGTGGAAGAGCGCGTCATGTCATTCATTGCGTCACCGCGTGTTGATTTGTTGAGTTGATTCTAAATGATAATGGTTCGCATTTCCTAGTCTAATGAATTGATTGAAACCGAATGTCGATAGGCATGGTTCATCGTGATGGGCGCCCGCATGACGCCCCGCCCAGTCCGCTCGTTCAGTGCACCGAATCCGGTTCGCCGCCGCCCAGCATGTACTGGCGGATCAGCCGTACCGTATCGATGTCCGATTCCCGATACGCCGACTTCACGATCTCCTCCGTCTGCCGCGAATCCGCGTCGAGCGCGGCGGGGAGAGTGGTGCGGTACTCGAAGCGCAGGAACAGTTGCAGCTCGTCGGGCTGCTCGATGGTCATGGTGAGCGAGCCGCCCACGTGCGCTTCCGTTGCGAGGATGTCGTAACGGACGCTCTCGTTGGGCACGAGCGTGACACGGTCGCGCACCGTGGCGTGCCCGTAGTGCAGTTCGCGTTCCAGCGTGCTTTCGGTGCGCGACAGGATCGTGCAGCTATCCAGTCCGAGCACGAACAGTTGCGGTTGTTCGGCACGCAGCACCAGACCGTCCCAGAGCTGTTCGCGCGTCATCGTATCGACGAACGGGTTCAGCGGGTCGTTTACCTGGATCAGATGTTCGAAGTTCAAAACTGCAGTTTCCTCTAAAGACACCCGGCGTAAAGCGGATTCATGCGACCTCGTGCAGCCTTACGCGGCCTCACGCGCGGCGCTAAAAAAGGCCTCAGGCCGCGGCGAGTCCCGTGCGGATCGCGATCGGCCGGCTGAGCACCTTGTGCACCGGACACGCATTGGCGATCTGCAACAGCCGTTCGCGCTGCTCGTCGGACAGATTGCCTTCAAGGACGATCTGCCGGTCGATGGTCGAGCCACTGTCGCCGGTTTCGAGCGAAAGCTTTACACGCACGTTCTCGAGCGGCCAACCCTTGCGCTCGGCATACATCTTCAACGTGATCGACGTGCAGGCACCGAGGCTCGAGAGCAGCAGCGCGAAAGGCGCGGGGCCGCGGTCGCCGCCGCCCGCCGATGCGGGTTCGTCGGCGAGCCACGTGTGCGTGCCGTCGTCGAAGAAAACCTGAAAGGGCTCCGGGCCGGTATGGGCGGTGACTACAGTGTCTGCCATGCGCGTGTTCCTGAAAACGGTAACGGGGCGCGCCGCGGGCGCGGCGAGCCCCTATTGTGACGGAAAGTGCTGCGGCTTGCGGCGCTCGCGCACGGCGCTCAGTGTGCGATCTGCCCCATGCGGCCGGCCTGGTAGTCGAACACTGCCTGGCGGATTTCATCTTCGGTGTTCATGACGAAGGGGCCGTAGCGCACCACCGGCTCGTTGAGCGGCACGCCGCCGATCAGCAGCACGTCGAGCGGTTCGTCGCCTGCGGCGAGCGTCACCGCGTCGCCGTCGTTGCCGAAGATCACCATCTGCTGTGCGCCGATTTCCTGACCGTCGGCGCCGTAGCGCCCCATTCCCGACAGCGCGTAGGCGAACACGCGATACTCCCGCGGCACCGGCTGCTCGATGCGCGCGCCGGGCTGCAGCGTGTAGTGCTGGTACAGGATCGGCGTGCGCGTTTCGATGGCCGCCTTCACGCCGAGCGCCTCGCCCGCAATCACCCGCACGCGCACTTTGCCGTCCGCGGAGGTCGCCACGGGAATGCGCGCCGACGGAATCTCCTGGTAGCGCGGCGCGATCATCTTGTCTGTACGCGGCAGGTTCACCCAAAGCTGCAGCCCGTGCACGCGCCCGCCGCGGCGCGTGAATTCCTCACCCGGCATCTCGCTGTGCACGACGCCCGCGCCTGCGGTCATCCATTGCACGTCGCCGGGCCGTAGCGTGCCCGAATGCCCGGCCGAATCCTTGTGGCCGAATTCGCCTTCGAGCATGTAGGTCACGGTTTCGAAGCCGCGATGCGGATGGTCCGGCGCGCCACGGGCTTCGCCCGGCGCGTAGTCGACCGGTCCCATTTCGTCGAGCAGCAGGAACGGGTCGAAGTCCATCAACATGCGTGTGGGAAACGGGCGGTGGACGATGAAGCCGCCGCCCTCGGTCGTGCGAACAGCGGGATGCGTGCGTTCGATCGTGCGTGTCGTGGTCATCGATATGTCACCTCAAAAAAGGGGGAATAGCGTTATTTCTGAAACACCCAGCTATTATAGGAACGGTCTTTACGGCCTTCAGCCGCCCTGCGCGCAATGGATTGTCCTGCTCATGGAACAATGAGATGAAGATCGATTCCCACAACCTGAACGACCTGATGTACTTCTCGCAGGTCGTGGAGCACGGCGGCTTTTCCGCGGCGGAACGCGTGCTCGGCATTTCGAAGTCGCGGCTCTCGCGCCGGCTTTCCGAACTGGAGGCGTCGCTCGGCGTGCGCCTCTTGCAGCGCTCTACGCGCAAGCTCGCGTTGACCGAGGCCGGGCAATTGTTCTACGGACACTGCCAGGCCATGCTGAGCGAGGCGCAGGCGGCCGTGAACGTGGTGCAGTCGCTGCGTGCCTCGCCGCGCGGGACGGTGCGGGTGAGCGTGCCGGTCACGCTTTCGCAGACCATTCTGTCGCGCGCCATTCCAGACTTCATGATTCGTTATCCGGAAGTGCGCGTGGTGATGCGCGTGACCAATCGCGTGGTCGATCTCTTCGAAGACTCGGTCGATGTCGCGTTGCGCGTGCGCTCGGACCCTCCTGAGAACGCCAACATCGTCGTGCGGCCGCTGTGGCGAACCGAGCAGATGCTGGTGGGCGCGCCGAGTCTCTTGAGCCAGAACGCGCCGCCGCTCACGCCGGCGGATCTCTCGCGTTTCGACACGCTCGACACGCCGACCACCGACGGCCGTCACATGTTCCAGCTCATCGCACCGGACGGCACGCGCCACACTCACGAGCACGAACCGCGCCTCATCACGGCGGATCTGTCGACCATCCGCGAAGCGGCGCTCTCGGGTCTTGGCATCGCTGCGTTGCCGGAGATGATGTACGGCGCGGCGCTGCGAACAGGCAAGCTTTCGCCGGTGATGCCGGGCTGGACCCTGCCGACGCCGCAGCTCTACGCTGTCTTCCTCTCGCGCCAGGGGATGGTGCCTGCGGTACGCGCGTTCGTGGATTACCTCGTCGAAGTGCTGGGCACAAGCGATGCCCACGGCGAGTGTCCTCTGCACGAGGACGTGATGGCTGCGGCCGCGGCGAACGCGGCGGCCAGTCGGGACAGTGCGCGTGCGGCGGCGGGTGAACATGCAAGCGCGAAGCCTAAGACCGAGGTGGCATAACGCCACAGCTGCACGCTGCATGCGCAGCCGTCAATGTCGCGAGGCCACGCGCAGCAGGCCTTTTCGCCGGCGCTCATTTCTTTTGTCATTTAAGCGTCGCCGGCAATCACTTCTTTCAATTGCTCGATGCTTGAATGCGCGCGGCACGAGGCCTATATTGAGGGTGCCTTTCGCCAAGCCTGTTGCTTGAGCGGGAGTTGATGGCAGCTATCATAGCGAGCCTTCTAGGGCAGAGCACAACCGTGGCAATCACGGCACGTTGCATGCGTTCGCGCCAGCCACGTCAATGGCTGACGAGTCCGCCGCCCGAATGCGCCGCGTGCGCACGAAAAAAGGCCTTCATCTGACGATGAGGGCCTTTTACTTTCTGTGGGCTCGTTGCGTGTCGCGCAGATGTATCGCTTCGATTCAGTGTGCGTTTAGCGCGCGTTCGGATCCGTCACGAAACCGATCTTCGTCAACCCGCCCGCCTGCGCGGCGGACATCACCTGCGCCACTTTCTCGTAGGGCACCTTGCGGTCGGCGTTCAGGTGCAGTTCGGGCTGCGGCTGCTGTTGGGCCGCGGCCGCGATCTTCGCGCGCAACGTGTCGAGATCCACCGGCGTCTTGTCCCACACGATCGTGCCGTCGGCCTGCACCGACACACTCACTTGCGCAGGCTTCGTCTCTTCTTTCTGGCTGCTCGCATGCGGCAGGTCGATCTTCACGGCGTGACGGATCACGGGAATGGTGACCATGAAGACGATCAGGAGAACCAACATGACGTCGACGAGCGGCGTCATGTTGATCTCGTTCATCAAGCCGTCGTCATCGTCGGCGGCGAAGGGGCTCATTGCCATGGGATGCCTCGCCTCTCGTTACTGACCGCGCGCGGCGAGCCGCAGATTGTTCTTCGACGACGACAGCTGCGTGCCCGTCACGAAGAACGCATGCAGACCGTGCGCGAAACGCTTCAGCTTGCTCACGACCGCCTTGTTGGCGCGCGTGAGCGCGTTGTAGCCGAGCACCGCCGGAATCGCGACGAAGAGGCCGAACGCGGTCATGATGAGCGCTTCGCCCACGGGGCCGGCCACCTGGTCGATGGACGTCTGTCCCGTCGCGCCGATGGTGAGCAGCGCGTGATAGATGCCCCACACCGTGCCGAACAGACCCACGAACGGCGCCGTGCTGCCCACGGAGGCGAGCACCGCAAGCCCGCTTTGCATGCGCGAGATGGATTCGTCCATCGTGTCGTTGAGGCACCGGGTGATCCAGTCCGATACGTCCATGCGATCGTGCAGATGCGGCTGCGTCTGATGATGATGCTCCGAGGCTTCCTGGCCCGAGAGCGCCAGCGCGAGGAACGGATTGTCGGCGCGTGTGCCGCTGCCGAGCTTGCGCACGCCGTCGGCGAAATCGCCGGAATGCCAGAACGCCTGTTCGGCGTGCTTCGTGAGTCGCTTCAGACGCATCACGTTCCAGCTCTTCAGCGCGATCACGCTCCACGACAGCACCGACATCACGGTGAGCGCGATGGCAATACCACGCGTCACGAAATCCCCTTGCGCCCAGACGTGGGCGATACCGTAGTTCTGCATTTCGATCCTCTTGTTTTGCGTGCCGGTGTCGGCAAAAGCGGCTTCAGTCGTGCAGGCTGAAGTCGAAAGGCTGGGTGTAGGCGGCACGCACCGGTTCGCCGTTTTCCAGGTATGGCTTGCAGGTGCTGTCGCGCATGGCGTCGAGCGCGGCGTCGTCGAGCCGGCTGTAGCCGCTGCTTTTCTTCAGCTCGACGTTCTCGATCGAACCCGTGAGGCCCACTACGAAGCGCACGTAGGCGATGCCTGTCTCGCCGCGGCGCTTCGAGAGGGCGGGGTAGTCGGGCTGGGCAATGCGGCAATCCAGATGCGAGACGTTGCGAGGCGCGTTCAGGGCCATGGCCGGCCTGGCCGGCGCCGACGGTGCGGCGGCGGGGCTTGAGGGCGCCGCAGGCGTGGTCGCAGGAGCCGGCGTGGCCGCGGGGGCCGGCGCCGGCGTTGCGTCCTGAGCCGAAGGCGCCGCTGTTTGCGGCAACGGCGTCGGTGCAGGCTTGGGCACCACCTTCTGCTGAGGCTTGGGCGGCGTTTTGGCTTTTTCGTGTACGACGGGCGGCGCAGGCCTCGGCTCCGGCGTCGACTGGATCGCGGACGGGGCCGCCGCCGCTTCGGGCCGCAGCAACTCGGCAGTAATGGTGTGCGACTCGAGCGCGAGCGGCTGGGCGTTTTCGTTGCGCACACGCAGCGCGACGGCCAGCAGCGCGGCATGGATGGCGGCCACAGCCGCGACCGCAACGACAACGCGGGGCTTCATGCGAAAGGAGGGAGCCGGGTTCATGCCGGCATGGAGACTGAAAACCTGCATGTTAGCGTGGTCGCGTGGCCGGGCGCTCGACGAAAAGGCGGCTTTTCGCAAAGTGCGGCGTCATTTGTGGAAGATCAGCAGAGAAATGCACAGCGTCATGACGAAACCCATCAGCAATTCCATCCCGGACTCCTCGTCGAGAATGAGCGTCAGCTGGCTGGTTTCGGAACTGGCTTGCTGTCGGTGGTGAAGAGAAGCGCGAAGCGGTGCGTACGGTGGGTACGTCACGCGCCTGGGAGCGGCGCTTCAGTGAAACGTGTACCTCAGCGCTCGTGGCGCAACGCGATGCTCACGTTGAATCCGCGGGGCCGGCTGTCCCGGCGCGCGCTGCATTGCCGGGTGGGGCGCCGAAGCCTTGTCATGCAGCTTTGCGTCCGTAGAACGTAACTGCGGCCGTGACGGGCTGCGCGGCCGGACGACCGTGTGCTACGCCGCACTGGCTCGCGCAGACACCGCTCTCGGCCATGATCTGGCGGACGGTTTCCTCGCACTTGCCGCAGCACGTCGCCACGCCAAGCTCGAACTGGAGCCCCTCGAACGTGTCGACGCCTTCCGCAATGGATGCGCGAATCTTCCGGTCGGAAACAGACTTGCAGACGCAGACGATCATGGCTTGAGTGATAGCTAACGTTAATGCGAATTATTATCATTATGTTGGGCGCATTTGGCAAGCCCCGGCCCTCTCCCCAGAAGGGATTTTTGTAACAAAACCAGTCACATGCGAGTGGATGGGGCGAGAGTGGGGCGACAGCGGCGTGCTGAGTGGCCTGCTGAGTGAGGCTGCTGAGGCGCCTGTGGGCGTGTCGGTCGACGGGGCGGCGGGGCCTTCTGGCCCCTCGGTGGCCCAACGGCGGCGTGCCTTGCGGGCCGCAGGCGCTGAGCGGGTCGGTTGTGTCTCGTGGGAAGAGCGGCAGCGCTCAGGCCGCTTGCGGCGCCGTCGCGGTTCGTCGCGACGGAATATCGACGCTTTCCACCGGTGCGTCGATTTGTAGCAGCGTGAGTGCCAACTGACGCAGATGGGCCCCGTCGCCCGTCGAGCAGAACCGCGGCGGCAATGGTGCGGCGGCGGATTCGGCCAGCAAATCGTGCTGGGCGAGCACGCGTTCAAGCTGGCGCGCAATGGCCACGCTCGTGTCGATGAGCGTCATGCGTTCGCCCACGATGTCGCGGATGGTGGCATCGAGAAACGGATAGTGCGTACAGCCCAGCACGAGCGTGTCCGCGCCGGCCTCGAGCATCGGCGCGAGGTAGCCTTCGAGCCGCGCCCGCATCTCGGGCGAGCCGACGTCGCAGCGTTCGATGGCTTCCACGAGCCCGTGCCCGGGCTGGCACAGAAAGCGGCAGTCGGCGCCGTGGCGCTGGAGCAGTGCCTGAAAGCGTGCGCTTGCCAGCGTGACCTGGGTCGCGAGCACGCCTACCACGCGCGACTTCGACTGCTGCACGGCAGGCTTGATACCGGGTTCCACGCCGACGAGCGGCACGGAAAGCTTCTCGCGCACCAGTGCGATCGACTCCGCCGTCGCCGTGTTGCAGGCCACCACGAGCGCCTTCGCGCCTTGCGCCACGAGCCACGAGCAGATGGCGAGCGTGCGGTCGGCGATGAAGTCGGCGTCGCGTGCGCCGTAAGGGGCGTAGCGGGAGTCAGCGGCGTAGATGATCGATTCGCCGGGCAGCATCGCGCGCACCGCGCGCAAGACGGAGAGGCCGCCCAGCCCCGAATCGAAGATGCCGACCGGTGCCTGGCGAAGCAGGGACGGGCCGGACGTGACGGCGGGCGCGAGCGCGCCCAGGTTCGGGCTCATATCGGATTCGGCGGATCAGGACTCGGCGGAACCCATGGCGGACTGCTGGTAGTTCTGAATGCCGACCTTGTCGATGAGATCGAGCTGGGTTTCGAGCCAGTCGATGTGTTCTTCGGTGTCGTCGAGAATCTTCACGAAGATTTCGCGCGAGACGAAATCGCGCACCGACTCGCAATACGCGATGGCTTCCTTGCAGGTGGCCTGCGAGCCCTGTTCGAGCTTCAGGTCGCACTCAAGGATTTCCTTCGTTTCCTCGCCCACGAGCAGCTTGTGCAGGTCTTGCAGGTTCGGCAGCCCGTCGAGCATGAAGATACGTTCGATCAGCCAGTCGGCGTGCTTCATCTCGCCGATCGACTCGTCGTACTCGTGCTTGCCGAGTTTCTCGAGGCCCCAATGCTTGTACATCCGTGCATGCAGGAAATACTGATTGATCGCGGTGAGCTCGTTCTTCAACTGCGCATTCAGATATTCGAGGACTTTCTTGTCGCCTTGCATGGTGATGTTCCTTGTGTCTTTTAGGGGCTTCGGCAAGATTGCGGCCGGTGTTTCGACCGAGGTTCTCAACGATAAACGCTGGAACCGCAAAAGCCAAGGCCGGCGGCCTTACTGGCCATTCCCGAACGCACCAGGGCCAGCCGTAACGGCTGGCCCTGGTGCGTTGCAGGCGCTCTTGCGGGCGCCGCGTCCAGCCACGTTCAGACCGGGTTCAAACCATGATTCAGGCCGTGGCGACCGGAATCTTGCCGATCTTCGCCTGCCATTCCTTCGGACCGGTCTGGTGTACCGACGTGCCGGTCGAATCGACGGCCACGGTCACGGGCATGTCCTGCACGTCGAACTCGTAGATCGCTTCCATGCCGAGGTCTTCGAATGCGAGTACCTTCGCGCCGCGAATCGCCTTCGACACGAGGTACGCCGCGCCGCCCACTGCCATCAGGTAAGCTGCCTTGTGCTTACGGATCGCCTCGATGGCCACCGGGCCGCGCTCGGCCTTGCCGATCATCGAGATGAGGCCCGTTTGCGCGAGCATCATTTCCGTGAACTTGTCCATGCGCGTCGCCGTGGTGGGGCCGGCCGGGCCGACCACTTCGTCGCGTACCGGATCGACCGGACCGACGTAATAGATCACGCGGTTCGTGAAGTCCACGGGCAGCTTCTCGCCCTTCGCAAGCATGTCGGCGATGCGCTTGTGCGCGGCGTCGCGGCCCGTGAGCATCTTGCCCGAGAGCAGCAGCGTCTGGCCCGGCTTCCAGCCCGCCACTTCCTCGGGCGTGAGCGTGTTGAGGTCCACGCGCTTGCTCGTTTCCGTGTTCGGCTGCCATTGGACCTTCGGCCAGGCGTCGAGCGAGGGCGGTTCGAGTTTCGCGACGCCGGAGCCGTCGAGCGTGAAGTGCGCGTGACGCGTAGCCGCGCAGTTCGGGATGATGGCGATCGGCTTGGACGCGGCGTGCGTCGGCGCAGCCATGATCTTCACGTCGAGCACGGTAGCGAGGCCGCCCAGGCCCTGAGCGCCGATGCCGAGCGCGTTGACCTTCTCGTGCAGTTCCACGCGCAGTTCCTCGATCCAGTCCTGCGGGCCGCGGGCAATGATCTCCTGAATGTCGATCGGGTCCATCAGCGATTCCTTGGCCATCAGCATCGCCTTCTCTGCGGTGCCGCCGATGCCGATACCGAGCATGCCCGGCGGGCACCAGCCCGCGCCCATCGTCGGCACGGTCTTGAGCACCCAGTCGACGATCGAATCCGACGGGTTGAGCATGGCGAACTTCGACTTGTTTTCCGAGCCGCCGCCCTTGGCCGCCACCTGCACGTCGACCTTGTCGCCCGGCACGATCTCGTAGTGAATCACGGCGGGCGTGTTGTCCTTCGTGTTCTTGCGGGCGCCCTCGGGCGGATTCACGATCGAGGCGCGCAGCACGTTGTCGGGATGCGTGTAACCGCGGCGCACGCCTTCGTTGATCATGTCGGTGACGCTCATGGTGGCGCCGTCCCACCGCACGTCCATGCCCACTTTCACGAACACCGTCACGATGCCCGTGTCCTGGCAGATCGGGCGGTGGCCTTCGGCGCACATGCGGCTGTTGGTGAGGATCTGCGCAATGGCGTCCTTCGCCGCGGGGCTCTGTTCGAGCTCATAGGCGCGGCCGAGCGCCTGAATGTAGTCGAGCGGATGGTAGTAGCTGATGTACTGCAGAGAATCCGCAATGCTCTGGATCAGGTCTTCCTGTTTGATGACGGTCATGACTAGGCTCAGTGGGGACGGGGACAACGTTGTGCCGGCAGGGCACGGCGTTGTTCGCCGTGCCCTGCCGGCGAATTCAGTGTTGTGTATCGATGGCGGCGGGGGCCGCAGCAGCGGGCTGACGCGCCGCGAGTTCGTGAAAGTGCTCGGGATGCGTGCTCGTGGTCAACCGGTCGATCCACGCCATCACGAGCGCCGACACGAGGAACGCGCCGTGGATGATGACCTGCCACATCACCGTGTGCGTGGAGTGCTTGTCGGGATCGATGAACGTCTTGAGCAGATGGATCGACGAGATGCTGATGAGCGCCATGGCGAGCTTCACCTTGAGCACGCCGGCGTTCACGTGGTCGAGCCATTCGGGCTCGTCGGGATGGCCTTCCACGCCGAGCCGCGACACGAAGGTCTCATAGCCGCCGATGATCACCATGACGAGCAGGTTCGAGATCATCACCACGTCGATCAGGCCGAGCACGATCAGCATGATGCTGGTCTCGTCGAGCGACATGGAGGCCGTCACCAGATGCCAGACCTCTTTGAGGAAGAGGACCACGTACACGCCTTGCGCGACGATGAGGCCGAGATAGAGCGGCACCTGCAGCCAGCGGCTCATGAAAATCAGCCTGGGGAGCGGACGCATGGGCCGGCGGGCGCCGGTTAGCGGGTCGGGACGTGCAGCGGACATAGACAGTGACGGTATAGGCAGGTGGCGCTGGCGGGTCGGCAACGGGCCGGTCAATGGGCCAGTCAACGGACCGTTGCGCCGCAATTCGCGGTACGGGCCGGCGGCGCACGTGAAGGGCGCTGCGCGGCGGGCGCGTTATTGTACAGCGTGGCGGACATCGACCGCCGCGGCGCGGGCGACGCGCGCCGTGTTTGCGCGTCATGTCTTGCTGTCGTCGATGCGGCCGCTCAGGTGCCGCGGTCATTCACGACCATTCAAGAGGTCACAGGCGGCACCCGCCTGCTCTTGAGGCTCGCGAGCGCGATGCCCGCCACCACGCAGGCAAGCGCTACACCGTGCGCGAGCGTGGGGCGCTCGCCGAGAAACACGATGCCGTAGGCCGCCGCGGCCACCGGCAATACCGCGCTGAACACGCCGGCCAGACTGCCCGGCACATGCCGGATTCCCTTCATCCACAGCCAGAACGAAAAGATGCTGGCCGACAGCGCGTACCAGAGCGCGAGCGCCCAGATACCGGCCGGCACGGAGGCGAAATGGAACTGTGCGAGCGGCGCGATGCCGAAGGGCAGCATGAGCAACAGACCGAAGAAATGCGTGTAGGCGCAGATGTCGATGGGCGCGAGGGTCTGGGTAAGGCGCCGCGACAGGATCACGTAAAGCGACTCGCAGCACACGGCGCCGAGCACCATCAGGTTGCCGGCCACGGAAGATGCCGCCTCGCCGCCGGCTGCGTCACTGGCATGGGCAAGATTGATGACCACGACGCCCACCACGGCGAGCGCGATGGAAGCGAGTGCGCGGCCGTCGGGCCGCTCGCGCAGGAAGAGCCACGAAAACAGTGCGACGACGGCGGGAATGGTGCTCGTGATCACGCCGGCCGCGACCGCGCTCGTGCGATGCACGCCGTTGAGCATGAGCAGCGTAAACCCGAATGTACCGAACAGCGCCTGAAGGAACAGATTGAACCATTCGCCCCGTTTCACCTGTTTCATCTTCGACAGGCGCAAGAGCGGCCACAGCACGGCCATGGCGATCACGAAACGCAGGAGCGCAAAGAAGGGGACGGGAACAAAGGCGACGATCGATTTGCCGATGCCGACATTGCTGCCCACGAGCAGCATGGCGGCGATGAGAAACAGCGCGTATCGGTTCAAGCTTCAATCCGGTGGGCAGGTCAGTTAGCATTGTAAGAGCCTGCTTACGAGGGCGCATAGCGCGATCTCGCGCGTACCGAAGCGAGGGCGTTCGGCGCGCCGCGGCTCACGCGTAAGTGCTCGGTAAGTTACCGCGCTTATCGTTGCAGGCGGACGGGGCGGTGGCCGCCGCGGTTCTGCCATGGTGCAGCGCCGCATGCGGTGCCGCATGTCGTACCGTTTCGCGGCGCATCGGCCGGTCTGCTTACAGCGGGATCACGGACGCCATGCGCGAGGGTTGGAGACAGATACGGACGGTCCGCCATGAGCGGCGCCGCCAAAGATACGGTGCGCAGCATGCGTACCACAACGGTTTCACGTTTCATCTTCACCAAGGGGTAGTCGATGTCTGCGATTGAATCGGTTCTTCAGGAACGCCGTGTGTTTCCGCCGCCCGCCGCCATGACGGCGAGCGCATCCGTGCCCGGCATGGATGCCTACCTCGCACTCGTAGCGGAAGCGGAGCGCGATTACGAAGGTTTCTGGGCGCGTCTTGCACGCGAGACGCTCACGTGGAAGAAGCCTTTCACGAAGGTACTCGACGAGTCGAATGCGCCGTTCTACACGTGGTTCGAGGACGGCGAACTCAACGCGTCGTACAACAGCCTCGACCGCCACGTCGAAGCGGGCAACGGCGAGCGCGTCGCCGTGATCTTCGAGGCTGACGACGGCACGGTCACCCCGGTCACCTATAGCGATCTGCTTGGGCGCGTGTGTCGCTTCGCCAATGCGCTCAAGAAGCGCGGCATCAAGAAGGGCGACCGCGTGGTGATCTACATGCCGATGTCGATCGAAGGCATCGTCGCCATGCAGGCCTGCGCGCGAATCGGCGCCACGCACTCGGTCGTGTTCGGCGGGTTCTCGTCGAAGTCGCTCAACGAGCGGCTCGTCGACGTGGGCGCCACCGCGCTCGTGACTTCCGACGAGCAGATGCGCGGTGGCAAGGCGCTGCCGCTCAAGAACATTGCCGACGAAGCGCTCGCCATGGGCGGCTGCGAGGCCGTGAAGAGCGTGATCGTCTATCGCCGCACCGGCGGCAAGGTGGCCTGGGACGAAGGCCGCGATCTCTGGATGCACGAGGTCGTCGCCAACGAGTCCGACACCTGCGCGCCCGAATGGGTAGGCGCCGAGCATCCGCTCTTCATCCTCTATACGTCGGGCTCCACGGGCAAGCCGAAGGGCGTGCAGCACAGCACGGGCGGCTTCCTGCTGTGGGCGGCCCAGACCATGAAGTGGACCTTCGACTGGAAGCCCACCGACATTTTCTGGTGCACGGCCGACATCGGCTGGATCACGGGCCACAGCTACATCACGTACGGCCCGCTCGCCATGGGCGGCACGCAGGTCGTGTTCGAAGGCGTGCCGACCTACCCGAACGCCGGCCGCTTCTGGGACATGATCGCCAAGCACAAGGTGAACGTGTTCTACACGGCGCCTACGGCGATCCGTTCGCTCATCAAGGCCGCTGAAGCGGATGCGAAGGTGCATCCGAAAAGCTACGACCTGTCGAGCCTGCGCATTCTCGGCACCGTGGGCGAGCCGATCAATCCGGAAGCCTGGGTCTGGTACCACGAGAACGTGGGCGGCGCGCGCTGCCCGATCGTGGACACGTGGTGGCAAACCGAGACGGGCGGCCACATGATCACGCCGCTGCCGGGCGCAACGCCGCTCGTGCCGGGCTCGTGCACGCTGCCGCTGCCGGGCATCACGGCCGCGATCGTCGACGAAACGGGCCAGGACGTACCGAACGGGCAGGGCGGCATCCTCGTGGTCAAGCGGCCGTGGCCTTCCATGATCCGCACCATCTGGGGCGACCCGGAGCGTTTCAAGAAGAGCTATTACCCCGAGGAACTGGGCGGCAAGCTCTATCTCGCAGGCGACGGCAGCGTGCGGGACAAGGAGACCGGCTACTTCACGATCATGGGCCGCATCGACGACGTGCTGAACGTTTCCGGCCACCGCCTCGGCACCATGGAGATCGAGTCCGCGCTCGTCGCGAACCCGCTCGTGGCGGAAGCAGCTGTGGTGGGCCGTCCCGACGACACGACCGGCGAGGCCGTGGTCGCGTTCGTGGTGTTGAAGCGCGCACGTCCTGAGGGCGAGGAAGCCGTGAAGCTTGCCAACGAACTGCGCGCCTGGGTCGGCAAGGAGATCGGGCCGATCGCCAAGCCTAAGGACATCCGCTTCGGCGAGAACCTGCCCAAGACGCGCTCGGGCAAGATCATGCGACGCCTGCTGCGCTCCCTCGCAAAGGGCGAAGCGATTACGCAGGACGTGTCGACGCTCGAGAACCCGGCGATTCTCGAACAGCTGGGCGAGTCGGCGTGAAGTAACGATCTGAGGCACCAGCCTGATCGACCGGCCTGACGCAAAGAGCAGGCCAAAAAAACGCGCTGCGCGGACAATCCCGATTGCCTGCGCAGCGCGTTTTTGCTACATAGGCGCATGACCGCGCCGCACCTCTCTTCCCGAACCCCGATCAATCCCTTGCCCGAGCCGCCTGTGGTCACGCAGGCCATGGCGCGCGCGCATCGCCGTTACTGGCGCTTCAACGTCGCGCTGATCGCGGTGCTGATGACGATCGGTTTTCTCGTCTCTTTCGTCGTGCCGCTCGTGGCGCCCCGTGTTGCCGATGTGCGTTTTGCGGGCTTCAGCCTGCCGTTCTATCTGGGGGCGCAGGGCGCCATTCTCGTGTACCTGGCGCTCATCGCCATCTACATCGTGTTGATGCAGCGCGCGGACCGCGTGCTGCTGACCACCCTCAACGAAGAGGCCGCTGCGCTGGCCGGTCAACGCCAGCCCAGCGCATGAAGCTCGTCCATCGACTCATCCGTTCCTACGCGCTCTATACGGTCGGCTTTCTCGCCTTCATCTATGCGCTGTGGCGCGTCGAGTTGACGACCGGGCCCGGCATGTGGATCGGCTACGTGTTCCTGTTCGTGCCGATTGCCGTCTATGCCGTGATCGGTCTGCTGTCGCGCACGTCGGACCTCGTCGAGTACTACGTCGCAGGGCGGCGCGTGCCGTCCGTGTTCAACGGCATGGCCACGGCGGCCGACTGGCTGTCGGCGGCGTCGTTTATCGGCCTTGCGGGATCGATCTACGCCACCGGCTACGACGGCCTTGCCTACATGATGGGCTGGACCGGCGGCTACTGCCTCGTGGCCTTTCTGCTGGCGCCCTACGTGCGCAAGCTGGCGCGCTACACGATTCCCGATTTTCTCGGCACGCGCTTTTCCAGCAACCTCGTGCGCGGGCTCGCCGCGGCGGCCGCGATTCTGTGCTCGTTCGTCTATCTCGTCGCGCAGATCCAGGGCGTAGGGCTCATCGCGACGCGCTTCATCGGCGTGGACTTCGCGATCGGCATCTTCTGCGGGCTCGCGGGCATTCTGGTGTGTTCGTTTCTGGGCGGCATGCGCGCGGTGACGTGGACGCAGGTCGCGCAGTACATCATTTTGATCGCTGCGATCCTCATTCCTGTCTCGCTGATTGCCCACAAGGACGGGCTCGGCTGGGTCCCGCAGTTCAACTACGGGCGGCTCATGGCACGTGTGGAAGGCCTCGAGCAGAACGTGCGCGATGCGCGCGGCGAAGAGAGCGTGCGCGAACAGTACCGGCTCGACGCGCAGCAATGGCAGACGAAGCTCGACACGCTGCCGCAGTCGTACGTGAAAGAGCGTGGCCGGATCGTCGATGAACTCAACGACCTGCGCCGCCACAACGGACCGCTGCGGCAGATCGATGCCCGCGAGCGCGCGCTCGCGGCGTTCCCACGCGACGCCGACGCAGCGCGCGTTGTGTGGACCCGCAATCGCGACGACCTGCTCGCGCGGGCCGCGGCCCCTGTGCCGATGCGCGAGCCGTTTCCCGCCGCCACCGACGAAGAGCGCCGCACGCACGAGCGCAATTTCCTCGCGCTGCTGCTGTGCCTGTCGCTCGGCACCGCAAGCCTGCCGCACATTCTCACGCGTTACAACACGACCACATCGGTGGCATCGGCGCGCCGCTCGGTGGGCTGGACGCTCGTGTTTGTTGCGCTTTTCTATCTGACGGTGCCGGTGCTGGCCGTGCTGATCAAGTACGAGATCTTGACCAGTCTTGTCGGTCATCGATTTGCGGATCTGCCGCGCTGGGTGATCGAATGGCATCGCGTGGAGCCGTATCTGATCAGCGTGATCGACGTGAACGGTGACGGCTTCGTGCGATGGAGCGAGATCCATATGCAGCCCGACATGGTGGTGCTCGCGGCGCCCGAGATCGCGGGGTTGCCGTACGTGATGTCGGGACTCATTGCGGCGGGCGCGCTCGCCGCCGCGCTTTCGACCGCGGACGGCCTGCTGCTCACGATTGCGAACGCGCTTTCGCACGATGTCTACTACCACATGGTGGCGCCGCGTGCGTCGAGCCAGCGGCGCGTGACGATATCGAAGATCCTGCTGCTCGGCGTGGCACTGTTCGCGTCGTGGGTGGCCTCGCTCAACACGGGCAACATCCTGTTTCTCGTGGGGGCGGCGTTTTCTCTCGCGGCGTCGAGCCTCTTTCCCGTGCTCGTGCTGGGCGTGTTCTGGAAGCGCACGACACGGCTCGGCGCCGTGGCGGGCATGGTGGCGGGGCTTGCCGTCTGCGTCTACTACATCGTTGCGACCTATCCGTTCTTCACTCAACTGACGGGGTTCGTGGGGGCACGATGGTTCGGCATCGAGCCGATCAGCTCTGGCGTATTCGGCGTGCCGGCCGGCTTCCTCGTGGCCATCGCAGTGAGCCTGCTAGACCGCAAACCGGACGCTTACACGGTGGCGCTGGTGGACTACATCCGGCATCCGTGAAGGGCGCGCGACGCCCTTTGTGCCGGGCGCCAGGACTCTGCTATAATTCGCCTCCCGCCGGAGAGATGGATGAGCGGTTTAAGTCGCACGCCTGGAAAGCGTGTATAGGTTAATAGCCTATCGGGGGTTCGAATCCCCCTCTCTCCGCCAGGAAGCATTCTAAGCCCGTGATTTCACGGGCTTTTTTGTTTTCGTCCAGTTCGTACCCATACTTTTACCCATACACAACCACTGTCGTGTGAGGCCGTATGAGTCGCATCAATTGGCAGTGTCCTCATTGCGAACGTCACGTTTCGCTTGGCGACAGCGACCGAACAGCAGGGCGGCATACGCTCAAAATCGAGAACGCGGACGGTCGATTGTCACTGCTTACAACGTTCTATGTTTGTCCGAACGCCGAATGCAGGCGGCCTACACTCATGGCCGTGCTTCAGGAAACGCAAGAGTTAATGTTCGAGCGCAGTGTGCACGAAAGAGTGCTTAAAACACGGTGCGAGTGGCGCTTAGTTCCTTTTGGCTCCGCTAAAACCTACCCAGACTACATCCCAGTTTCGTTGAGAAACGATTACACAGAGGCGTGTCACATCGCTGATCTCAGTCCGAAAGCGGCCGCGACCCTTTGTCGCCGATGCTTGCAGGGGATGATTCGAGACTTCTGGGGAATAGACACCAAGAGTCGAAGACTCTGGGATGAAATTAAGGCCATTAAGGACAAGGTAGATATCGGAACCTGGGAAGCGATTGTTGCTCTGAAGGATATCGGTAACATTGGCGCTCACATGGAAATGGACGTTGAGATGATCGTCGATGTTGAGCCAGAAGAAGCGCGACTTCTCATAGAGCTGATTGAATCGCTTTTCGAGGACTGGTATATCAGCCGAGAGCGTCGAAATAATCGAAATAGGGCGTTAAAGGCTGCGGCCGAAGCGAAGAAATCGACTGAATAATCTTTCGATTGAAATTAGATAATTGTATGAATGATGAAAATAGCCCAGAGGAAAGCCCGTTCGCCAGCGATTTGTTGAATCGCAAACCAGCAGCGGAATTTCTTACTAAGTATCTGATTGGTCGCCACAGCGTTTCCAAATCCGTCCCCGAAAACGCAAGCTTCGTTCTCAACTTAAACGCTGAATGGGGTCTCGGTAAAACGTATTTCCTAACGGAGTGGGCCAAGATTTTACGCGCCAATGGGCATCTGGTCGTTTATTTTGATGCATGGGCGAACGATTATGCATCGAACCCGTTCGTCGGTTTTATGCTTGAAATTCAAAATCAACTTAACGAAGGACTGTCTGCAGACAAACGCATAAAAGCTAGTGCCCGCAAAATGTTAAAAAAGGGCAAAAATGTCATTCAAGCACTCGCGCCATCACTTGCTGTTTCGATGGTGAAACATTACACTGGCTTTGATGCTGAGAAAATTAACGATGCTTTAAAAGAATCAGCAATAGATGTTGCGTCTAGTGTCAAGCGCGATTTGTTCAAAGAGAGCGAAGACATACGCGCCGCGACAAAGGCATTTCGTGCTGCACTTAGCGACGTTGCGAAGGCGGTCGAGGAAAGCGAAGGGACTGCGCTACCGGTCTTTTTGCTGATTGACGAATTGGATAGATGTAGGCCAACTTATGCAATCGAATTGCTGGAGAACGTAAAGCATATTTTCCGCGTGCGCGATGTATACACAGTAATCGCCACCGATTCGGTGCAGCTGTCGCACTCAATTCGAGCAATCTACGGTGCGGGTTTCGATTCGGAGCGATATTTGCGTAGATTTTTCGACCACGAATCGAGACTCGAAACGCCAGATTTCGAGCGAATTTCTGAATTCATGTTGTCGGGTCGCGGTCTAGGTTTAGGTGCTTTCGATAATCCATTTTCTCAGCTCTTGGGATCATCGGCCAATGCAACGGTGTTATCGTTGCTCGCAAAAGCACTTAAAATTACTGTTCGCGATTTTCAGCGAGTGATTGATATCATCGATTCGATACGCCTGACTTATCCAAAAAAGCTCGAAATAGTATTGATGGGTTTTGTTACCATGCTATTTGTTGGGCACAGAGCAGCATATGATGTATATCGAAGAGATCATAACAATCAATCGGTACAAAAGGCTTTGAGTGGAAACGTAGATCATTCTATAAGAATTCCGATTTTGCACTCGATGGGTCCGCATGGGCAAGCCGTCAATCATGTCACTACCGGCGAGAAATCGATAATTGAATTTTGTATCGCTTACCTCGCTGCTGTGTGGGACGACAGTAATCAGTTGGTAGCTAATGGCTCCAATGTTACGCTTTTGCAGATGGAACGAAGTTTCAAATTCAAGCCGGAAGTGGTTTCAAGTTTGCGTGAGTACGCTGGGCTTGTCGCAGTGGCCGGGTCGTTCAGCGCATAGTTCTTGTGTGACAGCGTGCTTGCAAGTGGATGCTGTGGAAGTCGCCCCGATACTTCCGGCGTCGGGGCCAGCGCGAATGACTCGCTAGGCGGCGCGACTGTGCTTGGCAGCTTTGCGTCTGGCTCGCTCTCGCATCGCGCGAAGCACTGGATCACGCCGAACAGGCTTGGGCTGGTATGATCCGCGCATCAAATACGCCACTCGTGGGGCTTTCATGACCCTGCCGTTACTTCGAGTCCACGGCGAAGAAGGCCGGCGGTTGCCTGACTGAGCGACAGGCGCACGCCCGTTTGTTCCTGAACACGCTTGCGATGTTGCTCGATACTCGCGAGCAACTCATCATCGAAGGTGACGCCAATCTGACGGCGCCTGACGGCCGTAGCTTCAAAGGTGTTGGGCTGCATGTTTAAAAGTCCCTGTAGGTTTTAATGGGGTAGCTGCGCACACCGTCCGTGAGCCAGCGCCTTTTGGGCCTCCCCGGTGCTTCGGTCATCGCTCGAATGGCTGCGGTGCAACCGGCATCGATGTGTCGGACCACCCGATTTATCTGCACGTCGTCAAGATCGGGCCAGGCGCGTTCGATGCGCGTCACGATGTCTTCACCGCCTTCGCCGCCCACCATCACCGAACCGACGGCCGGGATCGTGACTACTACGCGCGGGAAGCCATCGCCATCGGGGGAACGCATCTGATAGCTCGCGGCTGCCAGCGCATCTTCGATATGGCGGGGCAGCGCGTTACCGGCTTTCTTCTTCACGCGAGTGACAGGCTTGATACCCTTCGCGCTGCATGTCCGGCACTGGTAAACACGGCGGTCGCGCTTGTCGTCGCTGTCGTCATCGCTTGCGGGAGTGACGCGGCTCGTAAGAGAGTTGCAATTGCCACAACGGCCAATAACGCTCAGTCGCATCAAGCCTCCACCGTCCAGAAGCGCGAGGTATCAGGCAGGAGCGGTTGAAGCGCCGCCCACGCCGTGAAAGCCACCGAGCCGTCGATGTTCACGCGCTCTGCGATCACTTCCACATCGCTGCGAATCATGATGGCCGCTCGTGCGAATGAGCCCACGAGGGTGGCCGCCATGTCTGGGGTCAGTTCGGCAGCGATGCCGGCGGCACGCAACTCGCCGTCCTGCCCAACGGCCGCGCCTGTCGCATTCGTGCCTACCAGCGCGCGCAGTTCGCGAAATCGGACGGCAGACGCAGCAGCGGCAGACAGAGAGAACGGGGCGGGGGCCGCTGCAACGATTTGGCCCAGCAACACCGTATCGGTGGTCCGTGCCAAGCCCTGCGTCATCACGTGCATGATGGCGTCTTCGAAATTTGGATAATTCTTCATCGTCGGGCGGCTGAACTCGAACCGCAGCCCGTAGCTCGCGGTATTGGTCTGTGGGCCGCCGTCCGCATCGACATGGATAGCGGCACGCTTGATCGGCAGTGGCGTAACTGTCACTTGCTGCCCATCTGCGACGAGAGAGAACGGCGCGGCCTCGTAAGTCTCGAAGTAGGCCGGTCTGCGCTCCAGCACCACATCGCCCAACTCGCCAACGGAGACCGCCTTCGTCGGGTCGGCGTAGATAATCACTTCCGCCCCCGCTTGCGCCACGAGCGATTGCTTGATGATGCCGGCCCCGATCGTCGTCACTTCCACTGCTGGCCTGCCGACCGGAGGGCGTTTCAGGTGCATGCCGTTCTCGGCTTCGATACGCGGCAGCAAATCGCCGTTTAGATCGATGATGCTGCGCACCACAGGTTTGCCGGGTATCACGACGCGCACGTTGTCGTAGTGGTCGTAAAGAGCCGTGTTGCTCTGTGCGCGGCGCGCGCCTTCGAAGAGTGCAATAAGAGGATTAGGTTTCGTCATAGCTCGTTTAAACGAAGTGATAAGCACTACAAATCAAACCGAATGCGTGTTGATTATGCGAAGACATGTATTTCAGTTACACGTGTGGGTTTTTGCCTGCTCGTCGCAGAAGGCCAACGCTTCGTCCAACGCCATGTTGAAGTCCCGGCGCGTATAGCCGTTGCGTTCGAAAACCGCGAGAAAGGCGCGAACATCGTCCGCTTCCAGGTCGTCGCCAACCGTGTCAAGCCAGCCGAGTACCACGGCCGCTGTCGCGGGGAGCACTCGGCGCCGGCTGCCCGCAATCTGCTGTCCGACGGCTAGGTTGAGGAGCCAAACGCAGTCGAAGCGATTGCCAGTAAGGCGCGGCAACATGTCGTTGTCGGCATACAGGTGCAGCACGGGCTCGGGGATACCAAACAGCTTGGCAATCCTTTCGGCGGTGCAGGCGTAGGCTGGAAATCCCTCAGCAAAGCCACGAGCTATTTCGTGTTTCATCGGTTCAAGTCCTTTTCTGACTGCTATCTCACGACGTAGACTACTTCCGAAAAGCGTGTTTCACTTTTCGATTCAGGTGTTTACCTTCTAAAACATAGTCGTAGTCTGCGTTTTAAAAAACCTCTCAGATTTTTTTCTTCGCGGTGCCTTGTACCCCGCAGGCACTCCCCCTCAGGAAGGACCCAAGTTATCAATGGGGCTATGCGCTGCGATGACCGCCCGTCTTTCCGCTGCGGACACTCATCCTGCGTTCCGAATCGATTTCCGGAATGCCGTCATAGCCGGTGACGCCGCGCACACGTGCCCCATACGAGCTATCAGACCAATCGCTCAATTGCTGTTTGAATGCCTCGGCTGCAATGGCACATCCGCATACCATCCAGGCAGACACATCACCGCGCGGAACTTCCCGCAACATTTGCACGTATCGCTTGCCCAACAAGTCGCGGGCTGCAAGGTTCTTCGCTGTTTGATCCGTCGTTTTCATTGAGTTCCTTAATGGTTACTGGGTGAGACGAATCGTAATTGGCGTACTTATCTGTGAATAGTCTTTACCTAAGTAAACACGCATTCCGTAAATGCGTGTTTGTTAAGAGAAATTTCGAGGTTTGTTTACATAGGAAAACACTCAAATATTTTTGGATGTTGTGCGCGAACAACAAGGCGCGATGACTTAGAGGTAACTGGTAACCAGGGGGTGGAAACCGCTGAAACCCTTATCCAGAAAGGATTTTGGACAGGCGGTTACCGAGTTACCAGTTACCACCGCAATTTCTATACTTTCCCCTACAGCTCCATATCTGTTCTTTTTGCTGATAGGTGGTAACGGTGGTAACCCGGTAACCAGCCTTACCTCATAAGGGGTTCAGCGGTTACCACATGGGCGATGGAGGTAACCTGGTTCGGTAACCGGACACAAAAAAACCGCCGCAGCGGTTTTGGGTCAGAAGGGGGAGTCCGGCTCGGATTCATCCTTGATCCATCGCTTTACGGCTTTGCCCCCGCGTTTCACCGTTTTGCGCTCGTAGCCGAGCGACTTGAGGACTCGGCCGGCGCGCGCCTGCTCGGCCTTACCTTGCTTTGCCAAGTCAACGCCGACAACGTGCAAAACGTCTGGGATGGAAACTTCAGTGCGGCCCAGGCAGTAATCCGCAATCGACGCTTCCCACGCATCATCTTCGCGGCGCGCGTCCGTGTGCTCTCGGTGCGCCTGCTCGGGGATTTCCCACCATGTTGCGTTGCTCTGGTACTGCTCCACGGCTTCCGCGAATATTTGCTCGCGGTTCTGCCGCAGCCAATCCAGGTTCACGTTACCGACCAGCGCGGGCCAGAATCGGCGGGCGCCGGTGGCGTCGCGCAGGTAGTCGCTTTCATTCGTCGTGCCGGCGAACACGGTGCGCCTGGGTGCGTCGATGGAGTGCTTTCCATACGGCGGCCGGAATCGGTCAACCTGCGAACTCAACACCTGCTTGATCCGTGTAACGTCAGACTTCCGGAAGGCGTCCAGCTCGGCAATTTCCACGAGCCACTTTCCCTGGATCGACACGAAAAAGTCTTTGCTGTCGAGTGAATCGGTCAGCTCCGCGTAGAACTTGCCGCCCAGCACCGAAAGCAACGTCGATTTGCCTTTACCCTGGCTGCCTTCAAACACGGGCATGGTGTCCACCTTGCAACCCGGCGCAAGGCCGCGCGCTACCATCGAAATGATGAAATTTCGGGCGATGGCCGTGTGGTATTCGTCTTGCGGCACGCCGGCAGCATTGGCCAGCCAGGCATCCAGGCGGAGCGTCTCGTCCCAGCGCAGGGACTTCAGCCAATCGCTTAGCTCGTCGCGCTGATTCTTCATCGCGATAACCATCACTGCCTGTTCGACCAGTTCGGGCGTGAAGCGGAACAGCCCCATTTCGCCCTGCAATACGTCAGCAATGGCGATGCGATCCACATCGGCCCAGCGGCGCGGCTCGCCGCCGTCCCAGGTCGTGAAGATTTCCTGATGGAAAGTGTCGAGCCAGAAGCGCCCCGCGAATCGTGGATGCTTTTCAAGCACTTCACGCGCGTTCGCCACTGTGCCCATTGCCTCACCGCGTCCGTTCGGCTGGACGCTTACGCCAAGCGCTGCGAGTCCATGAATTGCGACCATCGGATTGGTGGCAATGCCGCCCATGCTGTTCACGCTCGTGGCGCGCGGGTCGGTCATGCGCGCTCCCGTTTCGGCTTCCAGCCGAGTTGGGCCAGGATATTGCGAGCCTCGTCCACGAACGGCGACGCGTAGCGTGCCGCCTTCGCAAGGCCAAGAAACTTGTCCCCAATCTGGTTAGGGGAGTAGCCTTTCGCGTACTCGCGCCGGAAGAAGTCGAAAACCTTTGTCCGTGCATCATCGCGCAGTGAGGCGATCACCGCACGCCGCTGGGTTTGTAGTCCCGCCAGCCGCGCCTTAAAATCTTCAACCGTTCGCCGTTCTTCTTTAGGGAGTGCCATGTATCGGTGCTCCCTTTTATTGGCCACGTGCGGCTGCGATACGTTGATTAAGCCAGTCGTTCACCTCTTGCTCAACCCACCCGGCGTAACGCGGCGAGATGCGAACCGACGCAGGGAATTCCCCTCGTCGGATCATCTGGTAGATGAACGGCTTCGACAGGCCGGTGCGCTCCAGCACGGTTGCGATGCGAATGATCTTGGTCGGCTGTTGTTGTGTTTGCATGGTCGTTATCCACGGTGTAGTTACTGTATGCACTGGATTTTGAAGACCGATGCACACCGATTCCACGTGGGGGTTTTTCGACCAGCTTTTGGGGCGTTCGCCGCTGATTGTTACGACAATGAAGCGCGTTTAAACGTGCTGGCGCGAGCACATCACGCTTGACGCTGTAGTGGAGCAATGGTTCCGGCTTCGCGCTTCCTCGAACAGTATGTAGCCCAAGCGTCCATCATTCTGCCGCGCTTGGTCAGCAGATCGCCGCGCTGATAGGCGGCTTCCACCTCACTGCGGACTGCGTGGGCGAGTGCCTTTTCGGCCAACTCGCGCGGAAAGTTGGTGCATTCGGCGGCCCAATCACGGAATGTTGAACGGAACCCGTGCACGGTCAGGTCGGCGCGCCCCATACGCTTCAGGACGGCAAGCAGGCTCATGTTCGAAAGGCCGCTACCATCACGCATACCTGGGAACACGAAATTACCGTGGCGAGCTAACTCCATCTCCTTCAGGATCGTAACCGCGCGCTTGCTTAAGGGTACGCGGTGTTCCTTTTTCATCTTCATGCGCTCGGCAGGAATTGTCCACAGCTTCGCGTCTAGGTCGATTTCCGTCCACTGTGCGCCGATAATTTCCGACGTACGCGACGCGTTGAGAATACCGAATTCCAGCGCACGGGAGGCGACCCCATCCATAGCGCGCAGGCTTTCCATGAAACCGCCGATTTCAGAATAGGGAAGGGCGGCGTGGTGTTCTTCTTTCTGAACCGCGCTCGGCTTCGCTAACAGGGTATCTAGGTGTCCCTTCCAGCGGGCGGGGTTCTCGCCGCTGCGTAGGCCGCGCGTAGTTGCCCATGCAAGGACCTTCTCTAGGCGGCCCCGGACACGTGACGCTGTTTCGTTCTTCGTCGTCCAGATCGGCTCAAGCACGCGCATGACGTCGTGAGTATCAACCAGGGAGATGTCTTTCTTGCCGATGAACGGGTTGGCATACGTCGTCAGTGTGTTGGTCCACTGGCCCACATGCTTGTCGTTCTTCCAGCCATGCTTGTGTGCTTCAATGTAAGCCGCTGCACAGTCGGTGAAAGTCATTTTCGATGCGATCTTTGCGCGCTCGGACTGCCGCATTGCCAATGGGTCTTCCCCATTTGCGATGGCGCGACGTATGCCATCGGCCTTCTCGCGTGCCGCTTCGAGCGAGACACTCAAATACGAGCCCAGACCGATATCTGTATGCTTTCGCTTGCCGTTCGTCGTGAGAACGCCGCTTCTGGAATATCGGAATATCCATGACTTCGTGCCGGTCTTGCTCACTTGTAGGTACAGGCCGCCACCGTCCGCATAGTAGCCTTGCGCCTTTTCCTGCCGGACCTTTACAGCTGATAGCCTCTTGATTGGTCGAGACATATTCTCCGCCTGAGCTTTCTACCCATACATATACCCATACATGAGGTGTGGATGGTAGCATACTCAAGCAAACCTAAGAACACTGGAAACCATTGTAAATAAAGGGTTTATGTCTGAAATTGAAGAATGAAGCATACTCAAGGATACCCGTATTAAGCGGACCCTCTCTCCGCCAGAATTTGGCGGAAAACCCTGCAAGATCAATGATTTGCGGGGTTTTTTGTTTTTTAGCCCATCGGTCAGCCTATCAGTGGGCTTCGTGTTAGGGCGAGGCACAACAACGATTGTGTTTACAGGGCACGCTCGGTCCAACGGGCTACGTGACTGCCACGACCGAACAGCGCGACGCGTTTTATACTCCCTCGCACGATGACATATCTTCGCCAGGTGGAGTGCGAATGCAAATCCAGGTCGAGCTTCCAGACGGACCATTGATTGAGTACTGGAGCTTCTGTCAGGCTATCGCGCGGGCGGTGTCTCCGGCCGATGAAAATCCTATCGAAGGGAGCGACTGTATCGTCCGAAAGCGGATACGGCGTACCGTCTTTATCGACGAGCCGGAAAACACCGGGCGGAATCCTTACCTCTGCGGCCTGCAGAATGTGCTGGTCTCCGATGATGGTCGCACGCTCGACGGACTGCTTCCACGGGACGGTGAGCCTGCTCCGACATTGTTCGGGAAAGAGCCAGCGGAAGTCGTCGAACATTTCGTGGAGGCGTCGCTTACGGACCATGACCGGCGCGAACTTGCGGCGCTGCTTCCGCGTCTTCCCGTTTTGCGGTATCCGGTGTCCGATGAGGCGGCCTGTTCGTTTCTTGACGCCTACTGCTCACTTTCGGCCCGACCGGAGTGGGCTCCCGTTCTCATTACGGTAGCCGATGTCGAAGCCAGGCGCGCGAAGCAACGTCAAACCTTGACGGATCACCAGAGGGCTCTTCAAGCAGATTGCAGTCGGGGATTGATGGTGGCCATCGACGAGCGGCACATGCATGTGCCCGTGCTGAAAGTCGGCTGTCTGATTTCTCGAGAAGACGCCATCGGGTATCTCAAGCGTCATCGCCTGCCGTACGAGGAAGGCGTCGCAGGCCAAATGCAGCGGAGTAAGGATGGTTCTGCAAACCGGCAGCATGAGCGGCCGTCCGGCGAGATGCTCGCGCCTATCGACCGGGATAGAAAGACCGCTGCGCCCGAACGAGAGACATCACCGACAAAAAGAACTGCGAGGGTTCATCCCACGCTCGATGAAGCTCAGACTGAGCGTTCAGATACGGATTCCCAGGTGCGGAAACGAGGAAGGATTATCCGGCTGAGTCGTGTCGAGGAGCTTACTGGCTTGCAACGCAGTTCCATCTACAACCGGATGAACCCGAAATCCAGGTACTACGATCCCACGTTTCCTGGTCAGTTCTCGCTCAGCGAAACAGCCGGTGGTGCGGTGGGGTGGTATGAAGACGAGGTGCTGCATTGGGTTGCGCAACGCGGCACGGTGAGCCGCAGTGGCGATCAGTAGCAGACCTTGTAAAGCGACGAATCGGACGGTCCGTAGGGCAGGGCAACCCGTCTCTTGCCTCGCCGCTCGACTCGATAGAGCGCATGATGAAAAAAGAAGACGGAGGCGTGGCAATGCGTATCTTGCTGCTGCTATGACCGGTCGACGTCACGTTCTTTTCCCCGTTTTCGTTTCAGGGCAGCCTTTATTCTCCGGTCTGACAAGAGTTTCCGGTGCTTTTGCAGTCGCCATTCCCAGCGGTAAAGTTTGAGTTCAGCCTGCTTCTGAAGATTTTCTTCCTGAAAAAATCTGGTGAGCGGGTCCAGCGATAACTTCGCATCTCTGCTCTTTGCATTTTTTGCGCTCCGCTTGCGCACATGGGTACGCTTGGATAGCCGCCCAATTGGCGATTGGCTACACCAGAAACTGCGTGCCTTTTCTGGCGAAACGACACGGCAATAGAAATCGAATTCGGTTGCCATTGTGGTTAAAGCGAGCACCTTGTCATATTGCTCTTCCGCTGGCATCCAATAGCCAACGCAGTCTACCTTATCGTCTTCCATCCGGGAGCGCCACGTGTAAAGTAAATTCTGCATAGACTTGTCTGCCCATCGCAACAGATCATCATTCCTGAAATATACAAATATATCCAGCCAGTACCCATACTGAGCGTTGTGCCGTAGCAAAATTGAGTACCCTAAATAAATTTCGTTGGGTGTATCTGATTTTAATGTCTTGATGATTATCCTGCGGAGACGCTGTATTTCTTCGTGCGTGACTGGTTTGTTACCTGTAAGGCGTGATGGGCGGTAAACCGCAAATCTCCCTATGTATGGTTTGGGCGCATTTTCCAACAGATGTTCGTTGTATCTCATAAGGCTGAGTCGAGTCTCTTGCGCCGTGCGGCGAAAGGACTTAATGCCTTCCCCTAATGCCCGTGACCGTCTGTAAAGTTCTTCGCATAAAGCGTTTAGCTTTTCCTTGTAATAAAAAATGTGCGGCGCATTGAAGAAAGCGAGTTTTTCTGGAAGCGGGCGCCGAAAAAAATAATCATAAAATCGCCCTATCCAATCATATTCACGCCCTGGCTGCCTCCGTAGGGCCAAATCTAGATAGACGCCAAATAACGGGTGGAATTTATGTTCGGGGAAGTGGAGAACAACCGCTGCGGCCTGTTTTATCGCCTGCTCGCAGAACAGTTCGAAAATCTCCGGGCACGGTGATTCTGCAAAGAGAGTCAGCCGCCCAAGATTGTCAGAGATGACGGAAAAGGCAATCGGGCGTCGCCCGTAGTTCCGCACAAATTTCTCCATCTCTAGCGAAACATAGCGGATGAAGCCCACGGATTCCAGATGTAGTTCGTAAGGCGGAAGGCCAGCAGAGGACTGGAACAGCATTCGCCATGCGAGAGCCTGCAATTCTTCCGATGGCCGGCCGTGTTTCAACTGGTAGGCAGGGTCTGGAGGCGAAACACGCTTTGGCCTTCCTGGGAACCTCTTGGCGGACTTGGCGATGGTCGGCATGAGGGCGGTGCTGAGATGGTAACGCGTGGATTCTAGCACAAACAAATACCATCCCCATACGTAAAAAGTTAGCACCATAATCTTGTTTTTATTAGGGTTATATTAGGCATGATGTTTCTAATTTGAGGCGACCTCAACGGCTGGAAGTGGACCAGTCACGTGGCAGGGACAGACACGACGGCACGCGATCGAGAGGCAGTGCACCTGAACAAAACGTAGTTGCCGTCGTGCATTTGGCGTGCACTTACCGTTCACACATCGGGCAGAAGTGGTGCACTATGTGGGCATTGGGAATGACTCTGGAGGCGCCATGGTTGGCCTGAGATCCGGACGTGATGACGTGACGTCCCTGTCCGATTTGGAGCTTTGCGAACATCTTCGTCAACGTGCTGTGGATTGCCGGCAAAAGTCCATGACAGCGAGGTTGGCGGCGATCATTGAAATCGTCGAGGCGATACTCGCTCGCGGTTATGATCGTTCGCAGGTGTTGGCTTTGTTGATCGATGCCGACTGGCGCTTCACGCCAGATAGCTTTGACTCGGCACTATCCCGAGTCCGGAAACGGCGTGTGAAGCAAGCCTGTAATCCAGAAAAACCGAACGAATCGCAATCATCGGAGCACAGCAGTGCTTCGCCACCATTTGTAGAAGCGTTTTTAAGGACATCCCGAAACTGGAAGGGGAAGTGATGGTCGTTGCCTCGAGCTTCCCTAAAGAAACGTCATCGACAATTCCGCTATTCGTGCTCCACCTTGCTGAGTCGTTGATGCGTATTCCCATTTGATTGATGTGTCCATTCGACATATCTCCGAAATTTGGATAATCTTATTTTTGTAAGAATGCTCTTGGGGGCGTGGTCGATGCTGGGGGATGTTCATTGCGAATTCGGCATGGTGGTGTTTGTTCCTGCTAATAGTAAGATAGTGATTTTTTTATCATCATATATCTCTAAATAAGATATAAGTAAGTAGGGTAGGTAAATGGTCTTGCTGGGAGTGATGTTTTACGGGCATCATGTTCTTCGTCCCTCCCTTCGACGATTTCTATCATAAAAATTTAATGTTCGCTTGAATGGGTTGACTGAAATGACACAGGTAACCCATCATGACTCATGTCGACAATCCCGTCTCTTCCAGTTTAAATGCTGATGAAGCCACTTCAGCGATCTACTGGTCGTTGAACTCCTTCGGATATACTTACGCTGACCTGGTTGATCTGGTAAATATCGCCGTCGATACGGATTACACTCCCTTCGCGTTTGATCCTCTCAAACCGTATCCTGTCCGCACGCCTGTATCGGATGGTGCGAGCAAGCATCTCGGTGGCTTTCTACCGAAATTCGATCTGTGCATGGACCTTTGCTGGCCGGGTTACTACTACAGTCCGGATTTCCGGCTTTTCTTCGATGTATTGTCAAAACATCCAATCGCTGAGTTGAGACAGACAGACGGGTCTCGCACGGTTACAGCAATGAAACAGCAGGCTGCTCTGTACAACCGGTTCATTGCTGATCTTCGGCAGGAGGGAGAGCGTCGCAATATCAAAAAGCAGCTGTCGGACTGGCGAGGAGGCCTGACCGAGCAGGCGCGCTCGGTGAGAGAGCTGATGGTGGATCTGCGGGTGCTCGATAAGCGATTAATACCGATGCGCGTGGACCTGTACTACAGCACTTCAGCGGTAGTGGAGGCGGACGCCATGCCGCGTTTCTGCTGGGGCGCCTACAGCAGGGCGGAGCATGGGGATGACCGCTTCGATGTCCCTGGTTGGACAGGTTCCTTCGAAGTACGGGCACGGATTGATTCCCATCAAGCGATGGAGGACCGTGCGCGCTTCTTCGACAACCGAAAGGGCGTTGACAGGCCGCTGTTCGACTCGCTGGTCGCTTACGTCTGCAAGATAGAAGTCGGTGGACGACACCGTGCTAATCACTTTCACGCGCTCTTCCTGTTTGACGCTGACCGTGTGGGCGTGCAGGACCTGGTTCGCCTGTATTCGCTCGTGGAGCAGCGGTGGCGTCGTGTCACGGGTGGGGTTGGACTGGCATTTCACTCGCGTGATCGCGAGGACGTGCAGAGACTGCGAGGGCAGGGGCGCTGGGCGCTTGATGCGCTGGACTGCCGCGATGAAGCTGAACTGGCGGCGCTTGAGCAGCACGTACTGGGCTACCTCGTGAAGGACAAGGGCCAGACGCTGCGCGTCAAGCCCTCTCCGAAGGCACATACGTTCGTGAAAGGCTTGCCGGGCCGGTACTGAGGAGCGTGCGGTCGGGTTGCTGGCGACGATCACGGCTCCGCGCGGTCAAGGCCACACCGGTTGCCTGTGATGATCGCGTCCTCACGGTGTTGTCTGGACGTACTGCGAGAAGTCACCGAGGTAGGTCGCTGCTCCGTTTACTGTATGGCCCAGCATGTGGTCCTTGGGTACGCTAAGCTTTACGCAGGCAAGCGAGTCGGCCTTTGCAGGGTCGACGGCGCGAAGCCTTTCCAGTCGAAGGTCATCGCATGAATATGATGCGAGGAACCCGTCTGTATGGGGAGTCCCTGCCTTGGGTACTCGCAGAGTCAGCGGAACCAGATTCGTGCGAGGCGGGACTGCTCCGTGAGGTTCCGACGCCGGCACATCTTGGCGCTGCTTCTGTGGGGTTGCGGAAGGGGCCATCACGCGCTGGACTTGCAGCTCGATCAGCACCGTAGATCCGAGGCGATTGAGAATGTTGACGTTCGTGATGCCAATGCTGCTGTCCTTTTCCGCCTTGCAGTTGATGCCGTAGGGGACGAGTGCAGGGCATTCCGTGCTGGCCAGGACGAGGTTCGTCGCGTGTCGATTGCCGGAACCGAGTGCGCTAACCACCATCTTTGGCAGCAGCGTTGCGTTGTTACTCTGTAATGGCAGCATGACGAAGACGAAAAGGAAAGCTCCTGCGGCGGCCATGCCGCGCTGTTTCCAGTCGCGCGCACTAAACGAGAACCAGTTCAACAGCAGCAGATAACTTCCGCCGACGATGGCAGCAGTCACTTGCGCGCGCGTCGGCGTGGCGTCCACTATTGCGTAGAGGAGAAGAAGGGGGATCGCCGAAAAGAGGCAGAACACAAACGTGATCCATCCCTTGGCAGCCAGGAGGTTCAGTCGCTCATTCTTGAAGGACGGCCGGGGCGGTTGCCCGGATCTATTTGCCTGTCGACGGCCTCGTGTGACCGTAGCGATGTACGAGACGACGGCTCCGGCTACCAGGGCGGTTATCGTTGCTGTGGCAACAAGGTGGTCGTGCAGCAGCCACGCGCCCGCATCAGCGGCCCATGTCGTTGCTTTGGCCAACGGTACGGACGAGGAGGCTTGCGCGCCTTGCTTGCCATGGGGGACCGGAGCGTAGTCGCACAGGGACGCCCAGACAAGAACAGCAAGAAATGCGATTGAACCTGTCAGGATGAAAAACAGCGTGTACTTGAGCCTGCGTTTTCCGTTGCGCCAGTCGAAGATCACAAGGAGCGCAGACGAGCAGATGGCACCCCAGTACGCCGTTCGCGCGAGCCACGTGGCGGGAGGGATTAGCCACCGGTCAAAGGAAGTAGTTACAAGGCCAAACCAGGCAAGAACACAAAACACCGTGACGCCCTGGATGAAGTTGCCACGGATCAGGTAGGTGCGGTTGGCCGGCGGTGGCCCGGAAGGCGTTTCGGGGTAAAAGGCGCTCACCGCGTTTCTGGCAGCGAAGCCCGCGAAAAGCACGTAGCAGACCGTTAGCGCTGCGATGACCAGCTCAGTCAGAAAGGAGGCGATCAGTGCGCCGGTTAGGTCGCTCAGTGAAAAGTCCGGCAGCTCCCCGACGCTCATCGAGTAGATATAGAGCGGGATGGCTCCGAGCAGTGGAACGGCGATCGAAAGCACCCAGATCTTGTTGTCCTTCACGAACTCAAGAAGTTGTTTTTTCACTGGTTTCGTGTTCCGTAATGGTCGTCAAGGTGGGTGGAAAGGCTTGCGTGCCTCTCATGACCGTTGGACGCCTGTCAGAAGTGTCCTCAGGGTATGGGGAATATTGCAGCAGATTCATCCAGGTTCGGAAATTGCCGATCTGGATTTGACTGTAGCGGCGGTGACTTTGTCGTGGGTCAACATTGTGCTCACGGGCGTGGTTGCTGCGCCTTACGTCGAGCGCGACATGCGGGTAAGAGAAGGTCTTCGAATCCCGCAGAAGGCCGCCAATAGTTCCGTGAGGATCGGTGAGAGGCAGGCTTGTGCCACAATGGGTTCGCGAGCGTCGTAGAAGTCCATGCGGCCTTTCCGTCCAGTCTTCCAGCCCGCAGGCGGCCGTATGAGCGGCACGAATGTCAGGTCGACGATGGCGGCACCAGCCGACGATCGATTTCCGCGATGCCAGTCGACCAGCCTGCTGCAATCAGTTCTTCGTCAGTGGGCGGCTCAAGGTTGAGCGCCCACGCTACGACATCGGGGTCCATGCCGTCGGTGCCGAATTCCGCGATGATCGCGGCCATCTCCCTGCGGTCGATCTCGTCCTGCTCTTCGAGTGAGGGGCGGCCCTGCGCGCGACGTATCGCGTTGAACGATTCGATGTCAGCGGCGAGCCGCGTGCTGTTCAGTGCCACCTCAAGCGCTGCTTCGTGGCCGGCAGTGGCGGCCAGGTTCCTGTCGTAGAACTTGTTCATGGCAGCGTTTACGGCAATGCCGGAAGCTTCTTAATGGTCGAACGTCGAAGCCGCATCCCGTAAGCTCTGGGCTGTTTCGGAGATAATGCGCACTGAATTCTTGATGACGGTGATTGCCTTGTCGCGCTGCGGGTTCGCTTGCGGTGTCTCCGGATAGAGTCGTTCCGCCGAAGTAAGTGCGATCGAATCGAGAGCGCCCAGAAACTGCTCCTGCAATGAGTCTAGCTGTGTGGTGAGTGCGCTTGCGGCTGCGATTGCAGCGGGCGCCTCCCATTCATGCAACGGTATCGCCCGAAGTCCATCGGCTGCGTTCGAAAGCAGTCGCCTGCCTGCCAGGCGCTCCAGCTCGTCGCGCGGCACGCCTGACTGGCTCACGAACGTTTCGAGTTCGTGAGCGCGCTGAACAGCAACGTCCACCACGGCCTTGTACGCCGCAAAGCGGTGCTTGCGGGCGAGCGTGGCCTGAAAACGCTGTGCGGCGGTCTGACGCTCACCAATCAGATACGCACCGAGAATTGCGGCGACGGAGCCGACTGCCTGGAGCCAACTTGCCATGACGGTCGGATCATACGGCCGCGTACCGGCAGAGGTGGTGCCGAAAGCGGAGATGACGATAACCGCGACGATACCTGCGATTGCGCTGAGCGCGGCGCGCCAGTTTTTCATAGCTGGGTTCCCGGTGAGGTAGCTGCTGAGTGAAGCTGCGGTGATGCAGCAACGATTTCCCTGCCGGCACACCCATCATCCACTCGTCATCTTGATGGTCCGACGGGCACTTGCACAACGTGCGTCCCTCTACGACAGAAAGGCGGCGTCTGAACCTGTATCAACTTGAGATTGCGTTTGACATCCGTATTCAGTTTGCCCGAAGACTGGCGGTGTCATCGCGAATTTGGGTTCGCAAACGCCTGGAAAAATGAACGATAGCCCAATGAAACACCACGAGTTTGTACGTGCGTGTCATCAATGTGCTAATGAACATGGCATCAGAAGCGGTGCCTCTATGCCCGTCCCCGTTTCTGGCCCGCCACTCGTTCTCTTCGACTATTCCAGTGGTTTCAATTCGATGTGTAAAGGTTTAGGAATGCATTCGCGCATCGTTTATGCGTTTTGCATGAAATGCGACAATAAACAAAGCCTGATGTTGCTGACGCGCATGTGTCAAAATCGGTAAAACCACGCGCGAGGAGTGACCAATGCCTTTGGATTTCGGCAAGCTGAATGCAGGATCGGCAGCGAAGCAGACCGATCCGCGCAAGATCTTCACCACGCTCAAGCGTGACGCTCGTTTCAGGCGTCCTCTGGACGAGCAATCGGATGTCCTGGACGAATGGTATCTCCGTCGCAACGCATGCGATCTGACTATCAAGATGAACACCGGTGGGGGCAAGACAGTCGTTGGCCTGCTTTGTCTTCAGAGCTCGCTCAACGAGAAGGTAAAGCCGGCGGTTTACATCACGCCCGACAGCTTTCTTGTGGCACAGGTTCTAGCGGAAGCTAAGGCACTGGGAATTGCGGCAACCGACGACGAAAAGGACCCCGATTTTATCGCCGGGCGCTCCATTCTCGTTGCGAACGTGCACAAGCTCTTTAACGGCCGTTCTGTTTTTGGGGTTGGTGAAAAGAAGATTCCTGTTGGCAGCATAGTCATCGACGACGCACACGCCTGCCTTAATGTTGTCAATGACCAATTTTGCATCAAATCGAAGGCAGGAAATCCCGTCTATGATGAATTGATGGCGCTGTTCGAGGAAGACTTGAAGGCGCAGTCGCCTTCGCGCTTGCTTGATGTGAAAGCGGAGGACCCCACCGTTGTCATGCCGGTGCCATACTGGGCATGGCGGAAGCAGCAAGACAAGGTCGTCGAGCTCCTTCACGCGAAGCGAAAATCCAGTGAACTCGAATGGAGTTGGCCGCTTTTGAATGAATGCATTCCGTTATGTTCGTGCGTATTCGGCGGTGGTCGGGTGGAGATTGTCCCCCACTTTGTTCCCATTGACAGGATTCCTGCATTCGCTTCCGCGAGTCGCCGCATCTACATGACCGCGACCCTTGCGGACGATACCATCCTCGTAAGCCACTTTAAGGCCGACGCCTCGGAGGTCGGTAAGCCCATCAGACCGAAAGGCGGCGGCGACATTGGCGACCGGATGATCCTCGCGCCTCAGGAGATCAATCCGGCTTACACGATTGAAGAACTCAAGTCCCTTATCTCGGAGATCGCCGAGGAAAAGAACGCGGTCGTCATCGTTCCATCCAGGCAGCGTGCGGAGTTCTGGAGTGATGTGGCAGCCCAGATTTTAGACAAAGACTCCATCCATGATGGCGTCGAAAGACTGAGAACCGGGTACGTCGGACTGACCGTACTGATAAACAAGTATGACGGCATCGACCTTCCCGGTGCAGCTTGCGAGCTTCTTGTGATCGACGGACTTCCGGAGGTGTCGAGCTTGAGTGAGCAACTGGATATGCAGATTCTTGATGGCACCCAGAGACAACTTGTACGTCAGATACAACGAATCGAACAAGGCATGGGGCGCGGAGTTCGTTCGAGCGACGATCATTGTGTTGTGCTGCTCCTCGGCGGGAAATTGACCCAACGCCTGCACCAGCCAGGCGCGGAAGCCATGTTTTCGGCTGCGAGCAGCGCTCAGATCGCCCTTGGCAAGGATGTCGCCGCGCAAGTGCGCGGCGAACCGATCGAGAAGCTAAGGCCCATACTGGACCTTTGCCTCGACGAGGATGATGACTGGATCAACGCTGGCCGTAACGCCGTCGTTAACGCGACGCCCATAACAGGGGGGCATCTCGACGCCAACCAGGTCAAGCTCCGTCAAGCATTTGATGCGGTGCGTATCAACAGGCACGACATCGCCATCAGCAAAGCACAGGAGGCCGTTAACGCGACTACCGAACCGGCAGTGAAGGGCTACCTTATGCAGCAACTCGCTGAGTACACAGGCTTCACAGACGAGGTGAAAGCCCAGGAGCTTCAACTTGCTGCGTTGGGCTTCAATTCGCGCCTGCTCAAGCCCATGGCCGGGGTCACCTACGACAAACTGAGCGCGCCCCCAAGCGGCCAGGTTGCCACTGCCGTCGATTTTATGACTGAGCGCTTCCTTGAGGGGAATGACCTCATCATTTGGGTGAACGGACTGCTGGACGATCTGGCGTGGGGCGAGGGCGGCACGAAGCGGTTTGAAGCGGCCGTATACGAGCTTGGACGCTTCCTGGGTTTCGGGTCACAGCGGCCCGAGGATACGACCGGTCGCGGTCCTGACAATCTATGGGCGCTCGGGAATCTGAAGTATCTGGTTATCGAATGCAAGAGCGGAGCCACTACCGCGCAGCGCATCTCAAAGGCCGACACGAATCAGTTGAACGGATCGATCGTCTGGTTCGAAGAGAAGTACGACGGTTCTTGTTCGGCAACTCCGATCATGATTCATCCAAAGACGGTCTTCGAGAACGCTGCGTCGCCCCACAAAGCCATCCGTATTATGAATGGGCCTGGTCTTGAGCGGCTCCGCAATGCAATTCGTGCCTATTCAATTTCGCTCGCGACTAACGGGAGTTTCAAGGGTCCGACGGAGGTAAAGCGGCAACTTCAACATCACAGACTGGCAGCGAGCGAACTGGTGGCATTGTGCACTGTCTCCCAAAATTCAAAGTAATGCCGGAACCCGGATAACAGGGCGTCTTGTTCTCTTTCCGGTACATATTGTTGCCGGCCATGAGAATGAGGCGTGCCACGTTGGCGCTGCGAGGTTGGCGCGTGGGCGCAGCACAAACTTGGAGATCGGGTGGCGAATCCTATGGTTCTTCACCCCCCTTTCCTTGAGGCGCGTCATGTCGACACCTCCATCATCTCTCTCCACGGCACTTGCCGCGCTCAGCGACTCGATAACGGGCCTCGCACCCGGTATTCGCTCCATCGCGCAGACGGCATCGAATGCACAGGCGACAGCCAGCGCCGCCATTCCGAAGGCGCAGATGGGTACCGCACCGGGCGATGTCGTCGTGCTCGACGACAATGGCCAACTGCCCGCTCTCGATGGCAGCCAGTTGCTGAACCTGCCGCAGCCGCACGGCATCCTGCCGGTGCTCGCCATCGAACTCGGCCATTCGCAGCAGGCCAATGGTGGCCGGGGCATCGACATGGGCAACTGGTTCCAGCTCGATTTCCGCATTGGCGTCAATACATTCAACGGCTTTGCGTTCCAGACCAACAGCGATGGCAGCGCCACCATCGCAGGTGGCGTGTATCTCGTGGCGGGTGGCGTGCGCATCATCGCCGACAGCACCGATACCTGGCAACTGCCCACGCAGATGACGATTGCGACCGGCCAGTCGTCGTATCCTTTTCCCGGCATCTACCAGTACGACGCGCAGCGTCTGCCCGACTATCCGGTGGCGAGCGTGAGTGCCGGCGGCGTGATCGGGTTCGCGACGCTGTGCAACGTGATGCCCTCGTGGGGCGACGGCAAACTGTGGCTCGGCTTCTCGAAGGTGATCGGACCGTCGACGCAGACGCCGCTGCGCCTGCAAGGCTACATGACGTACACCAAGATCGGCTGACCCGGCGGTGCGATGCTGGCCTGGGCATCGATGGCCGTCCCGTTCGTGCCCGCATGCCGTTCACCGTGGCGCTTCTGTTGTCAGAGAATCCGCAGCCTGCGGATCTTCGCGATCTGCGGCGAGTGCTTCAGGATCAGTTCCACGATGTACTCGGGCAGCAGCGCGCGCGGTACGTTGGCCGGTACGTCAGCGACGAGCTGTGACGGTACGTGGGCGATGAACTCGTCCGGTTTATCCCTGACGCTGTATTCGTAGGTGATGCGGTAGTCCATGTATGCGTTGAAAACGCTGGCGGTAATGCTGATCATCCGGGCGGTGCGAGCGGCAGTGTTGCCTTGCAGCAGGTTTACTCTGCAACCGTCCCAGAACACGCTCGCACAAGTTGGCGGCCGAGCATGGTGAGTTTCACCTGTGCGACTGTGATCCCACCATCCCACGTCGCCGCAGGCGTGATCGCAGAAATACGAGCGAGGTTGCTCAGACTGAAGGCGACATCCTCGCTGGGATCCGTGAGAGGCTCAACACTCTTCAGGTCAAGCACCGGATGTGCGCGTTCAGGCAGCTCGTATGTCAGCATTGGCGTGTACGGAGTACCCTCAGCCCTCGCCAGTTCGTTTAGTACCAGGGCGTCGAGCGGCGTCATGTTTTCCAGCATGCTGATGAATGCGCGGTTCTGCGGATTTGGTTCAATCGAGGAATTGACCAGGAGTTGGGCCCACATGTCCTGCACGTAATCGTCGTCCTCGAGTGTCGCGGCTTGCAACAGGGGCACGGCCAGTTTAAGGGGGATGCCGGTCGGTGGATGCTTCACTCCGCGAGCAGAAAGAAATGCGGAAGCACGGTCCATCAACCGGTACTGCCGCTCCCATCTGGCGTAAGCGATCTTGTCGTGCACGATGCCCATCGCTTGCTCCAGGGTGCCATGCGTATATTTCGCAATAAATCCACCCATATCGCGCGCGGCGTCGACCACTTTACCAGCGGTCTTGGCAACCTCCCCAATGGCCTTCGCTCCTTCAGTCGTCGCTTGAACTGGATCCGCCATATCCGACTCCTATGGTGATGCGCCACTTTATCGCGCGAACTCTGGCGCAGTGGCTCGATCGGCCTGCAAAAGGACGACATCCCAGCCAATCCCTTTGCCGCTGCCGGATGCTGCTTGTTCGCACGGGTTACTGCCCGAACGGCTTGTTCGCGTTTTTCATCAGCTCGATGACCTCGTCGAACTTCGTCCGCAGCTCCTTGAATCGCTGGTCGCTGCGCCGCCGGACCGAACTGTTGACTTCAGCCTGGCGCCGGTCCGCGAACTCGACCGTCGTGGAACGGAAGCTCGCACTGATCGCATAAACAATCTCGCCATCCGGTCGCTGGATTTCCCAGGTGTCCCCGAACGAACCCGTTGGTTTCGCCTTGCCGACGTCAGGAATCAGGCAGTGAATCACTTCTGTCTCAGCAGTATCGAGATCTAAATCCACCTGGGTGAGCCTGTCACTGGTGTCGAAGTACATTCTAATCGCCGTCACCGGCGCGCCGCAAAGCTGGAAGCCGCTTTTGGGGGGCGTCACCTGGTAAAAGTCACGCGGGACCTGATACCGTTCGGCATGCGTCGCCTCGGCAGGACCAATCTGTTCGCGTGCCATCGCCAGTACGTTGTCTTTTCCCTCGCCAAGGCGGAAGCCGCCGAGCTCGATGTCCGCTATTGCACCTTGCGAGTAGCACAGCAGTGCCGCCAGGGCCGTTGCGGCAAGCGGTCGTCGCCACCGCCGACAGGCTGCGATGTTTTGAGCTAAACCCATGTCCAGATACCTGACGTTTCTATAGCGCCTCGTCCATACTCTGGTTTGCCGACGCGCTTTCACCTGTGTAGTTGAATGATCTGGACCGCATCATCGCACACTGGGCGGCGCGTACGATGTCGCCCACGCGTAACGCCGGCCCATGTGCCTCGACGATTCGTTGGGTCAGGTTCCTGTGCACATCGACATGCGCAGCGCTCACCGTGATGGCACTCAGACATCACGAAGAACCATGGGGTAGCCATGTTGCGAACAGCAGCGCGACGAGTACCACGCCCGCGACCAGGGCCGCCAGCCAGTACCAGCCCTTCCTCGACGCCGGAAAGTTCACGCCCTGGCCTGCAAATGCGATGACCAGCAGCAACACAATTGCAGCCGCGCCGGTCAGTCCTTTGACCACTAGCGCGGGTATTCCTGCGAGGCGCGCCCGGACGCTGCTGCTGCGCCACGGGCCAGCGATTGGGCGCTTGAACTCTGGTCGCCTGTCAAACAGCATGAGGAAGCGTGCCTCCGTTCATCCTGCCTTGAGCAAGATCTGCTTTGCGCCCCGTTGCGCAATGGTGTCGAGCAGGTGCATACCGACGTTCTGTGATCCCATTGTCCCGACTCCTTTCGCTGTTGTGCTGTGTCGGAATAACGGCAGCAGCTGTGCCCTGCCGTAAGGGGGCACTGGCCCGTGCATCGAGGTTCAGCGGAACGTGAATGTGAACGTCCCGTCGTCGGTCGTGATTGCGACTTTCGACACGTCGTCGCACGACGAGAGGATGTCCACCGTGTCGCTCTGCGTCTTCGGAATGGTTCGGGGGAAGCGTTCGAGCATGTTGAGTTCGCAATCGCCGCCGTTGACCTCAACGCCGATGACGGTAACGTCCTGATTCACAGCGGTGAGGCGCAGGCGGGGGATGTTGGGAAAGGCCGGGTTGTGGGTCAGCGTCACTTTCAGGTGGCTGTCCGAGCAGCCAGCAAGCGCAGCGGTTGCGCACAGCAGGGCGATGAGCAGTTTCATGAGGGTTCTGTGTTGAGCTGGGGAGGCGTTGGAACAGGCCCGAAGGTGCGTGCGGCCTGCGGAAGAAAGATGCCGGCCAGCGGTCGCCGGCCGGCCAGGTCCGGGCAGGGCAACGGCGACGGCGACGGCGCGCCGCTTATGCGGCGGCCAGCAGCGTGATAGCGAAGAGCCCCATCCACGTCCAGAAGTACGAGGGCGTCTGGCCGAGTGCCTTTGCGCGCTGCCACAGGTAGGCCGGCACGATGAAGACCAGCCTGCCGAAGCGCGACGTGTCGACGCCCGCGCGTTTGAGACGCCGCTCGTCGAGCACGCTGAGGCCGATGTTGAGCAGGACCGTCACCCAGCAGTACTGCCCCGTCTTCACGGCGATCTGGCCGGCGAGGCCCGCGAGGTCGTCGTCCGGTGCGAGCGCCCCGCCGATCATCGCTTCGAGCATCAACCCGATGAGCGGCGCGAAGGCGAGCAGCCACACGACCACGTTACTGATACGTGCGGCGGGCAGCGCGGGCGGCACGGACGACGTGTCGAGATGCGCGGCGAGTTCGGTGTCGCGCAGCGCGTGCCAGGCGGTGAGTCCGGGTTTCCAGACCAGGGTGTCAGCGGACAGGGCGCGCTGCCGGATGAGGTTCTGTATTTCTGCGTCCGGCACCGGACCGATACGGCTGCCGTCCTTTTCGTAATGCCATGTGTTCATGGATGGATGTCCTTTGCAGGGGAGTGAAAGAAACCGGCAGGGGAAGCCGCCGGCAGAAAGCGGTACGCCTGGAGGCGTACGGAGAGCGGAATGGGTAATGCATGACGTTGTCGTGTTAACTCGACAGATGACGGTACGGCAGAATCCGCCCTGCCGGCCACAGGCACGAGAGTGGCGAGCGGGGAAAACCGGTTGACGATTATATACGACGATAATTGTTGAATTTACAGCGTCGTGATTCAGTCGACAGACGGGCATGCTGCACGCCATGACTACCCGACGCTCTACCTCTTCCGTTTCCCGGGCGGTTCCGCTCGCCACCGCGCTTGGCCGGCGGATCAAGGAATGCCGTCATGCGGCAGAGAAATCGCAGGAGACGCTGGCCTTCGAGGCGCACGTCGACCGCACCTACATTTCGTCGATTGAGCGCGGCATCGCAAACCCGTCTGTGGAGACGCTGGCAAACATCTGCCATTCGCTCGGCGTGACGCTCTCGGAACTGTTCGCGCCGCTGGACGGCGTGTCGCTCGCGCCGACCGGGGAGCGGCGCAAGAATGCGGCGACACCACCAGAGATCAAGCGCAGCCGGTTGCGGTGAAGAGGCAGATAGAATGGGGCGGCCGCGCGTCCGTGAACCAGAACGAACGCAGGGCAGTGACAGTGACACAGGCGAGGAGAGGGCCGATGGCAGATGGGTTGATAGCGCTCGACGTCGCATGGAGGCACGACTTCGACGCGGAGCCAGTCCGTCTGGTGTCTGTGCTCGATCGGGATCGCTATGAGATTCGCAAAATTGAATTCTTTCGCGACGGGCGAATTGGATTTGCAGACAAAACGAAATCGGCATTCGGGACACAACCCGGATTGCTGCCGGTGCCTACCTTGGCTGAGGTAAACGCAGACCCGGAGTTCGAAGCACGGGAAATTACTATGAAAGCATTCGAAGCGCTGTGGTCTAGTCGTGTGCCGTGACTGATCATCCCGGCTGAGCTCGGCGGCGGCCGTTCGACATCATCGCCCGAATCGCTAACAATCAAGGTTTCGAAAACAGGCGGTAACCTGGCGGCCTCATTTTGACTGGACATGCCGATGAACCGTGACGAGATGGACCGCGCGTTAAAGGCGCGCTTTGTTCCCGCGCTTCGCCAGCTAGGGTTCAAAGGTTCCTTGCCCCATTTTCGGCGGCAACGGGATGATCGAGTCGATCTGTTGACAGTGCAGTTCGATCGCCACGGCGGAGGGTTCGTTGTCGAGCTATCTCAATGCGGCGCGGAGGGCATCACAACCCACTGGGGAAAATTCATTTCGGCGAGCACCGTTACGGCGCACGATCTACACCCAAGTCAGCGCCATAGGCTCGGCTCGCCTGGGCCGAATATTGACCACTGGTTTAGATTCGACGACGGCACCCAGCCAATGGCGGTCGCAGACTTGCTATGCGCTCACATCGATGAAGCTGAGCGTTGGTGGGCTAGCCGCTAATAACCTAGCCTTCGCGGCGGCCAGGACTCTTCGGCCGCCTGCTGTCGGGTATCGGGCGGCGATCTTGGTCACAATCGGCCGTTCGACATCGACGCGCGAATCGTCGACAATTTGGCTCGTCACCTTTCCTGGTATCTGTCCGGCCATCCCTGTTGAGGGAGGAACAACCCTTGAGGAGTCTTCTGTGGCATGCGCTCGATGCGAGGACCTTTGCGTTCGGTATGCAGTCAGGTATCCTCGCGAGCTACGCAGAGCGATACAGATCGCAGCGGAGAACATCGCGGATAACACGCTCGCGGAAGTGATTCCCGACAGCCCTTGGGTCTCCGTCTCGTTTGACAAACTCGCGGCGGGTGCCGCGTGGGACGACTACGTCGAGTACCACTTTCGCTGCCTGCATTGCAATGAAGCTTTCTGCTTGCGTGCGGAAACGTATCACGGTGGCGGTGGGTACTGGGAACCGGAAGACCCGGCATCGATACGCGGCAATATCACCAACTAGCCGCGAACGGCCAGAATTGGAATTAGACACTCGGCGGGAATCCCCGAATCGTAAAAAATCTGGCGATGGACCATGAGACGAGTTTAAATTCGAATCGCGGCTAAATCGTGTCTCCACACACCACCCCATCAGCCGAAAAAGGATGAACTGGACGCCTCTACCTCAAGGCAAGAGCAATGCGCCAACGTGGCTCAAGACGAGCCTTACCTTGCTCTATCGCTTCCTTTGTGGACTTTTGGCACTAGGGGCGCTTGTGCCCATTGCGGCGCATGTATTTGACTTCCCGATCCAGTTTAATGCGATTCGGATGGTTTCTCTCTTTCTTCTTGCTGCCGGCTTGCTCTCGATAACGGACGCATGTCGCACCTGGCTCTTGCGCCTACCTGTCGCGACCCGATTTTCCCCACCGGTGCAATACAGCTACCCCGGATGGCGCAGCATTCTCCAATCTCAGTTCGTTGGCGGATGTTTCCTGTTTATGTCCGGTGCGCTATTGTTCCTGCTTTGAGTCGCAAAAGTCGACGAGTCTAATGGCCGCTTTGTCGCAGGCTCGTTGTCGGGGAGGCCCAGTAGTAGCACTCGCCACCTCACTTCTCCCACATTCTGCTCGCGCCCGTGCACGTAGCGGCATAGTCGATTCCGAGTTCGTTGCGGTCGCGGCGGGTCTCATCTAGGCGTCGGGTGCCGTCCCGACCGTATGCCCACCATCGCTCTGCCTCTCCGTCCGTCATCCAGAAATTCGTTTCTTTGACGCCGCCCCAATAGCCGTCCTCGACGAATTGCCAACGATATTCCCACATCGCTTCCACGGTGTTCCCCTCCCCAAATAACTGTATGGATATACAGTATCGTGCATGGCAGAATGGCGGCTCCCAGGACTTCTCCGGAGACTGGCATGTCGATTCTCGTGGGGACCGCGTCGTGGACCGACAAGACGCTGATCGAGTCGGGCGCCTTCTATCCTCCGGGATGCAACAGGGCCGAGGCGCGCCTGCGGTACTACTCGAGCGTATTTCCGCTCGTTGAGGTCGATTCCTCCTACTACGCGATGCCGAGTGCCGCCAACAGCGCGCTGTGGGCCGAGCGCACGCCGGCCGGCTTCGTTTTCGACGTGAAGGCGTTCCGGCTGTTCACCGGCCATCAGACGGAGCCGAAGTTCTTTCCGAAGGATCTCCAGCCGGAGTTGCCGGACACGGGCAAGAAGAATCTCTACTACAAGGACGTGCCGGCGCCGATCATCGACGAGATGTGGGCGCGGTTCTTTGCCGCTCTCCAGCCGCTCCGGGCGGCCGGCAAGCTCGGGTCGGTGCTGTTCCAGTTCCCGCGCTGGGTGACTGCGGCCCCGAAAGCACTCGCGCACGTCGAGCACTGCGCCGAGCGGATGCATCCATTTCTCACGGCCTTCGAATTTCGGCACGAGAGCTGGTTCAACGAGGAGCACCGCGAATCCACTCTGGCGATGGAGCGTGAGCGGGGCATCGTCCATGTGATCGTCGACGCGCCTGAGGGCGTGACGGGGCGTGCGCATACGGTGTGGGAGGTTACGTCTCCAGAGCTTGCGATAGTGCGCTTGCATGGGCGCAACGTGGAGACTTGGAGCGGCGCTGAGTCGGCCGCGGAGCGATTCAACTACGAGTACAGTGACGACGAATTGCGAGAACTCGTACCGCCCATTGAGGCGATCGGGAAGAGAGCGCGGCGCACGCATGTTATTTTTAATAACTGCTGGCGCGACGTGGCTCAGCGAAACGCGGTGACGTTTATGTCCTTCACTAAATTTGCGGGCCGTTCTCCAAACTGACGGCTGTTCTATGCTATTCGCATAATGTTGCGAAAACAGGCAAATGTTTCCCATAAACACTAGGAGGCGCTTGTCTAATGCGGTAAGTTTGTCGCCTTACTGACTCAATGTGGCGTCGGCCACCACAGGAAATGAACGTACGAGACGAGCAAGCGACTGAAGCTCAACTGAAGCGCGAAATTCTTCAAATCCTTGACGCTTTGCGTGAGCGCCAAGTCTGCTACTCGTTTCGGCTCGTGGGAGCGCGGTTGAAAGCAGCCAAGATGCCTACCGCGCAAGGTTGGACCCCGCTGATAGAAAAATTTAAGGATATGGCGGTCTCCGGCAAGCGGTTAATCGAATGTCGTGACGAACTCATGGCCATTTATCTTGATTCGCTCAAAGTTGGAACCCGCGCGGTGTCTGTGTTCAAGGTGTCGAAGGCAGAGGCCAAACGTGCGGCGGACGAGATTGGTAAGCTCGTCGACAGCCAATCGGAGTTCGCGCAACGATTCCCGTTTCCGCTTTCCAAGTCGAAATTGGCCCGGGCTCCCTTCAATGGGGTCTTTTGTAACGCCAAGAAGGATGGAGACGGCTCTGTTCGTTTGTTCGCCTGTTGTAAACGTGCTTTTCGAACTCGAGAATATATTGATCTTGAGTTGTTGGACTCGCAGGCTCGTTCCGCCCTGGAAGGCTACGATGAGATATTCGGTGTACGTAGCGGATACGTTCAGGGGTTTGATTCGATTGTCGTGCGCCCGGACGCCGAAACGGTCGAAGTGCAGCTGGATATAGCTTGTCGCCTGACGAGAGAGGATTTTGCCAAAGCAAGAAATTTCTATACAGAGCGCGTGAATAGCTATTTCGGTGAAAAATTCAAGAAAGACGCGTGGCTACTTTTGCCTGAAAATTTTTACCCGTTTATCCAGAAACTTTATGCAAGCACAGATGGAATAGTTAACAGCTTGGGCCATGCGACCACAACTAATTCAATAAAGGAAGAGCGCATGCGAGGACGCAAGTCCGATCTTCGTAAGGAGCGCTTTCACGAAGAAGGGATGCAGGCTATCAAAGGCTCGACGGACGAATACTCGATCCGCAAAGGGTGGTTTTCTGCAGACGGTAATCGCGTTCCGTCTGTAATGATTTCGGGAAATTTTGCGATTGCGGGAGGGAAGGACGCGAGGGTAAGCTACGCGATCATCGAGGGTTGTGCCGACGAGGACGACTTCGCAATGGTGATGAGCAAACTTAAATGAGCGACGTGTGGACAAGACATTCGTGATTGACAGGATCGAACGTGACCTCGGGCCTTTACCCGCGGTCCGGGAAGCCTGTCTTGCGATTGTCGAGTTCTTGTCCAGCAGTTGGGATCCTGGTTTACAGCGAGTCACGTTCGGGCAATTGACGAAAGCGGCGGGGCTCTCCGAGGTGGACGAGGTCCTTCCGGCCGTACAGTATTTGTCCGGTGGGCGACTCCACCTCCTGGAACCGAAGTTCGAATTTATCGATCTGGACACAGACACGATAGAAGAGGTGTCGTCCGAACGCGTTCGCAGACTTCGAAACGGCGAGGAGCCGTTCTACCACCCTGATACCGGCGAGAAGGTCGAGAATATTGAGCGGTCGCTATATATGTTCTTTGTGCCGAGCGCCGAAGCGCGCCAGTTGGGTCGCTCGCCGAGATGATTGACGGTTCCCTTTCATTACACGATATGAAACGACTGGCCATGATCCGGCCAGAATGGGGACTTCTTGCAGATCGAATGCTGGTTGCCAGCTATGCCGAGTTCGTTACCGTTCTCTACCGTGACATTGACCAGTGTGTGGCCAAAATCGAGGAGGATCCGCATATACGGTCGAAAGACGGCGAAGATCGATTGACTGCAGAGCTGATTGCAATGTTGTGCTCTCGGATGTACGACGCTTCGCATGATGAGAAGGTTGGAGGGCATTCAGACATCGTGATTCGCCATCCCGCGGGATACCTATGGGTAGGGGAAGCGAAGATCCATAAAGACTATGCGTACCTTGAGAAAGGCTTCAATCAACTCACCACGCGGTACTTGCCCGGAACGCCCCACGCGGACGAAGGGGCGTTGATCGTCTACGTACGAGTTGCGGATTGCGCCGGTGTAGTGTCGGAGTGGCGCGAAAGACTTAGCGCGCTGGTGCTGCCAGAATATTCCGACGCGGATTGTGAGCGGCGAAAGGAGTTGGGCTTCTTTTCTGAGCACAAGCACGAAGGGTCCGGACGGAAAATCCGCATACGGCATATTGCAGTAAAGCAGCACCACGATCCGAAGGATAAGAGGCCTGCGAAGAAGCCTCTGGTGAGGTCCGCACCGAAAGCAAAGCCTGCAGCGAAAACGAAGGCGGCAGCTGCCAGCGCTTTGCCAAAGCGAGCAGCGGTTCGCCGAAAGTCGCCTGTGTGACTGCATCGCCTGGGACCTGCGTTCAGTTCCCAAGCGACATCCCGCCGAAGGCGCATCAACATCCTCATCTCTTCAGCCTCTAAAGCTCTCTTGGCCGTTGCCCATATTCAGCTATAGGGGCTTCCCTGACTTTGCCCTTTTGGACGTTGCAGGCGTGTTCATAACGCGCCCGTAAGTACTTGATTCCATTGGCCGCGAGACGCCACATTTGGCCGCGGTTTTCGACGAGCAAATCGCGCCTAAACATCTGATCTTTAAGGGAAAGTGCCCAAAATTTGCGACATTTGTATCTGAATTGTCGACAATCGACACAAGGGTCTACGGTACGCATGACTTGGAGGAGCGCAAAATCGACACATGACGACGGACCGCACAAAAATTCGGCTAGCTAGCGAGCTCAGTCGCTTCGTGCACCAGTACGCCCGCAAGGCTCAAGCCTCAGCGCCCAACGACCGTCAATACGATCGCAAGCTCGAAAAGATAATGAAGCGCCTCTCCCCTGGAGTTGCCCCTGTAGCTCAGGACACGCGGACACCGTTAGGTTGATGACACCGCATTACGCCTGAACTCGCGAGGCGAGCGGTATTTCAGGGCTTTGTGCGGGTGGCGCTCATTGTAGTGTTCGAACGCGATAGCCAGACGCGAGAGCGCCGTTGGTGCGTCAGGCTTGTCCATATAGGCGACGTAATTGTGCTTCATGGTCTTCACGAACGATTCCGCCATGCCATTGCTCTGCGGCGAACGGACCGGTGTGGTCAGCGGCTCAAGACCCAGTTCGCGAGCAAAGCTGCGCGTGCGGTGGTCGATGTAGGCCGAGCCGTTGTCCGTCAGCCATTCGATGGACTGCGCGGCCTGCGTGGTGCCGAAGCGCTGTTCGACGGCGGCCAGCATCACGTCGCGCACCACATCACCGCTATGCCCGCCGGTCGTCGCTGCCCAGCTAATCGCCTCGCGGTCGCAGCAGTCCAACGCAAACGTCACGCGCAGCGGCGTACCATCGTCGCACCGGAACTCGAAGCCATCGGAGCACCAGCGGGTGTTGCTGCGGTCCACGGCAACGCGACCGTCATGCCGCCGCTTGTCTTGCCGCACGCCGGGGCGGCGCAGCAGCAACTGATGCTCCCGCATGACCCGATACACGCGCTTGACGTTGATGCACGGCGCACCGCTCTGCTCCCGACTGCGGCGCAGCAGCGCCCAGACACGCCGGTAGCCGTAGGTGGGAAGGTGCGCCACATGGGCCTGAATCTCCTCGACCAGCCCGGCATCGTTGGTCACGCGGGCACGGCGACCATCGCGCCAGTCGGACGAGCGAGCTCGCTTCACCGCCACGGCAGAGCGCGCCACGCCGAGAACTTCGCAGACCGTCTTCATCGGTCGTCCCCCGGCAGCAAGGGCGAGCGCGCAATCAGGTTTTTTGAACGACCCCATTCCACGGCTTCTTTCAGGATTTCGACCTCCAGCGTCTTCTTCCCGAGTAGCCGTTGCAGCTCCTTGATTTCCTTGATGGCGGCGGCCAGCTCAGATGCCGGCACAACGGTTTCACCTGCCTTCACCGCCGCCAGACTGCCTTCCTGGTATTGCTTGCGCCAGCCGAACACCTGGTTGGCGTTGACGCCGTGCCGACGTGCAACGGCCGACACCGACGCTCCCGGCTCCAATGTTTCCTGCACGATGGCGATTTTTTCTTGCGCCGTGCGCCGACGACGACGCTCCGGCTCGGTCAGAATTTCGATGCTTTCCACGTAATGACTAGGCTTACTGATAGGCACAAGACTATTCCTTATTTTAAGAGAGTCCTTGTGTCCTCAGATACGTGGGGCCGCTCCATCCCCATTGGAACTATCCGACCTTCTTTCCCGGGACGATCAAGAGGCAGACGAGCCGGGGCGCGAGAACGGGTGAGAGCGGCCAACAGAAAACGCTTGTGTTGCTTCTGAGAAGCGGGCAGGCATACCCATCTCTTGATGTACACGGGTTAGGTCGGCGCATATAGAATCTGTCGTCGATAGTCAATCGCAAAATTTCAATCAAGGGGGTCCAGTGCCGGCAGCATTTTCCTCAGCGCTCTACTATCCGTACATCGACATTAAAGATGAACGGTGGCTACGAAGTGCTGCGTTGTTCTGGGACACGATCCGAACGATAGTTCCAATCTCACATCGCGATCCCTACTCGAATGATTTTGCTCGCGCGCTCTGTGATGAGGGAGTGCTCGAACCTGTTCGCGTTTCGTCGGACATGGACGAGGTAGAGGAACTTACCGACAAAGTTTTGGACTTTCTCACAGACCCCTCCGCCGCAGGTGTCATGTACGACACTGACAAACATCCAACTCGCCGAATTCATCCGGAAAAGATGTCATATGACGTGCGCGCGCTTGCCCATATACATCCAGAAAAGCTTCCATATATGATTCGCTCGGAACTTGAGCGAGGGCTAAATGATGATGGCTGGTTTCATGTGGCGCCTGGTTTCGCTAACTTTTACATGACGTTGCTCGCTTCTCAGTTAGCCCAGCGGTTAGGTTTGGGTCTAGTGACTGAGTCGTCTGCAGCAGACCAGTTGGCAATTGCTGTGCGAAAAGGAAAGCCGCTCGGCACATCTGGTAACGGACGAATTGGTCGTCACTTCGACGCATATGGACCAAGGCGCAACTTGCCAACGGATGTTGCACCTAGTTTGCTCATCGATCTCATGATGCAAGGGGTCTCTTTGCCCGATGATCTTTCAGTAAAAGAAATACTCAAGTTCAAGAAGGCTCATAAGGAAGAGTTGGCTGTGTTCCGCAGAGAAGTTGCACGTCTTACGACGGACTTGCCGAAAGAAGTCCCGATCGAAGCGCTGCGACAAGCAGTCTCAGATCAGTACCAAGCCAGCGTACTGCCTGCAATGCGTAGCCTCCGGGAGTCCCTAAAGGCCCAAAGCTGGGACTCCGGACTCAATGGGCTGCTAAAGGTGTCTTTCTTCTCAGCTGCCCCGACTTCGGCGGCAATCCTTGCCGGCATACCTAGTTCTGTAGCCTTGCTTGCTGGCGCAGGAATTTCGCTTACGGCGTCAGCTGTGTTGTTAGCGAACCAACGACGGCGGGTGAGAATTGACAGTCCATATTCCTATTTGCTTTCGATGGAGCGTCAGTGGTGAGTCGTCCGCTGACCAAGGCGTAGGACGACCGCTTCTGGCGAGCGCGATGGTCTCTTGTGGGTCGGCTACCGCTGACCGCATCAGGCAGCGGTCGGTCAGTTTCTGCCGTTCAATGGAGTCACAGGGCGGATGCTCGAACGGCTGCTTCACGCCGGTGGCAGTCGGCGGTCCATCCGCAGGTCACCTTGGATCTCGGCACTGAGCTGGCTCAGCCTGAGGAGGCTGGGGTGCGCGCCACGGAATCTTCAGACGGGCGACGCTCGGGCAAGGAGGAGCGCCGCCTCGACGCCGCCTTCCAGAATTTGCTCCGCGCGTGCCACGTCTGGCACGGCGCGCGCGAATTGAAGAGTTCCCACCATGAGAGCGAAGATGGCTGTCGCCCGACGACCGGCTGCAGCGGAATCGGCATCTGGGAGCAATGCGGCTAACGTCGAAACGAAGCTTTGCAGCCCATCCTCATAGGTTTGCCGTGTTGGCACAGACTGCCGAGCGATTTCCGGAAGCAAGGCCGCTGATGGACATCCGCATGCTGGGTCTTCGCGATGCGCCTGATTGAGATAGCTTCGAATTACTCCCTCGAGGTCAACACCTGCCTGAACTTTCTCTTCGAGGTTCTGTTGCCGCTCCGCTAGCGCGCTCCCAACCGCCTCTCGGACAAGCGCCTCCTTGGACTCAAAGTGGAGATAAAACGCGCCGTTGGTTAGGCCGGCCTCTCCCATGATCCCACTGATGCCCGCTGCCGAGACCCCTTCCCGACGGAAGCATTTCGAGGCGACCTCAAGGATATGCTGCCGAGTCACAGCTTTGTGACCTTTTTCGAAACGCATTTTCTCTCCACTAGTGTCCCGCAGCTGTCAGTTTGCAGCCGCCTCCAACAAGGTTTGGAGGTCGCGATCAAGCTGCTGAGCCACGGGATTGACCTCGTCGCTGCCGAACTGGCCGAAAACGGAGGCTGGTCGATCATATTCAAACCCGACACCACCATCGCCATCCTCGCGCAGCAGCACACGGATGGGTGCATAGAGTCCCGCCGACAGTTGATGGCGGGTCATCTTCGATGCGGTGAGCGGATTGCCGATATCGTACTGGATGGATCGGCGCGTCAGCCCAGCAATAGCCAGCAGCGCCCCGTGGTCACGCTGGCCGAAAATGGTGAGTGCCGGACATGCCTCCAACTCTCGAAGCGCGCGCGTGCTTTCGCCGTATCGCAGAAGCGTGAAGATCCCGTCATCGATGCGAGGCGCCAAGGCCACGAGCTTGGCTCGAACTTCCTCGAATGGCTTTATCGATTTGATTGTGACGTGCTCAATCGAAATGGTGCGCGCGGAGTACAGTGCATTGGCCATCTGTTGATCCTCGTTTCAGTTGCTGTTCGCGTTGGCCCGTTTCCCACGGAAAGGGCTAGAACGTCAGAGCGTCGGCGGTTGGGTGCCTAAGACTGCCTCGATCCGGCGGGCAAGCTTCAGAAGCGCCCGGTCGCTCGCCAGCGGGGCGTCCAGCTCAAGACCGATCGGAAGGCCCGCGCGAGACATGCCCGCAGGGAGGCTGATGCCCGGCAGCCCCACGCTGCTCGCTGACAAAGTGTGGTTCGCCAAAGCGAGATTGCTGACTTCCTGGCCCGCGATGTGGAACTCTCCCTGCTCCTCGATCGAAGGCGCCGTGCAGGGCGTCGTCGGCTGCAGAATGGCAAGCGCCCCTCGCGTGACGAACGCCCGGTTCAGGCGGCGCTGGATTTCCGGACGGCCTACGTTGAGCGCAGTCTGATAGGCCTCCACTGAGGTAGCACCTGCACCGCCCGGCAGTACGATGTGCTCCCACGCTTGGCGAAGCTGGGGCTTGAGGCCTTCGTAAATCGCCTCGAATGTGGTCGGAATATTGTATAGACGGAGGAATTCCGAGATCGCGCCCTGGGTCTCATGGGCGAAAATGCCCCACGTAGTTGTCTGGATGAGTGCATTGAAATCTTCCCCGAGGTCGATCTCAAAGACCTCGGCGCCGGCGTCCTGCAACCGCCGAACTACCTCGCGAAAACGATTCTCGACTTCCGAGTCCACCAAACCCAGAAACTGCCGCGGCGCGAAGGCCAGTCGGGCTCCCTTGAGGTTGAAATCCCACTCGACGGGCTCCGCAGCCTGCTCCCTGGTGATGACCTGGTCCAGCAGTATGCAATCCTCAACACTACGCGCGAATACACCCGTCGTGTCGAGAGTGTGGGAGATCGGTGCGACGCCGTTACGCGGCCAGCGTCCTGTGGTCGGCTTGAACCCGACGACACCACAGAGCGACGCGGGCACACGGATCGATCCGACTGTATCGCCACCCAAGGAGGCGGGCACTATCCCGGCGGCCACAGATGCGGCAGAACCGCTTGAGGACCCGCCCGTGACGCGATTGTGGGCGCGCGGGTTCTTCACCTGGCCATAGCGTTCGTTGTGCCCGGTCAGCCCATAGGACATCTCCACCAGATTGTTCTTGCCGAAGACGAGGGCGCCTGCCTCCTTGATCGCCCGGACCGCATCGGCGTCTTGCGTCGGAATGAAGTGCGCCAGACGATCGAGGCCGATGCTCGTGGGCAGCCCCGTCGTCAGGTAGCTGTCCTTCACCCCGATCGGCACACCCAGTAGGGGGGTCTCCGCCCCCGCCGACCGCGCCTTGTCTGCGTTCTTCGCAGCCTCAAGCACGGCGTCTCCGTCGATGGTGATGAAAGCGTTAAGGTCAGCGTGCGACCGAGCCTGCCGCAGCAAAGCCGTGGCGTACGCCTCTGATGTCATCTCACCGCCGCGGATCGCGTCGGCGGCCGCGGCGAGCCCGAGTGAAGCGAACCTCTGCACTTCCGGCGCAGACGTTTGGCCAGAGCTGGCGATTGTGTCGTTCATAAATTCCTCACAAGAATGGTGTGTGACCCGGCATTTCACGACCTCGAAGAGGGTCGCAGCCATCGCATTACGATCATAATATAGAATTACGATCGTAATGCAAGAGGGTTCGCAGCGCATACGACTTCGTTGCGAAGCGCGGGAGGATCTGGACTGTGCTGGGGTCCCACTCGCTGCGAGGGAACTGTGCAGTGCTCGATGGCTACTATTTGGTCTTACCCGCGGTTGAACGAGAGATGCTGAGATCCGTGGGACTCGAACGGGTAAGAAATTGGGACTGCTCGCGAGCCGATCCGAACGATGACAGTGGGTTGCCGTCCCATTGTCGCGGTTTGTTCTGGGGCAGCGCGACGGAGCGTGGCTGGACCGAAGGCACCCTCGCCTTCACCTGCGAACTTGGACCCAGACCGTACGCGATCATTGACCGCGCCGGCAACGACACGACCGACCGCTGGGCCGAATCGCTGCTGTTGCAGGGCATGATCCGCAAGGTTTGGGAAGACGTTCAACGCGACGTTCGACCAACGGACCACGCATATCACGAACAACAAGCGCTTCAGCAGAGAAGTGCAGTATGAAGACACAGGCATCCATCGCATGGAAAGCCGGCGCGCCGTTGACCATCGAAGAGGTCGATCTGGAAGGACCGCGTGCAGGTGAAATGCTGATCGAAGTGAAGCCCAGCGTCCGCGGTTTTCGGCCGACTCCTGGAATACATGTATCAGAGGTCACGGCTGAGCAGAGTGGCGCGGTTCAGTTTGAAGATGTTAACGATTCGTGGGTTATATTAATTGATGGCGAAATTTCCTTCGATTGATCCATTTTTGAACGTACCGCCCCACGAGTAAGATCCGGCCATTCCGTTGCCGCGACGGCACCCCACGCTTGTTGATCCATCTTTAAGGAATGTCTGTGAAAAAGTGCCGTGTTCTGAGTCGCAGCAGGCTTTCGCGGCTCCAATGGATTGGCCCTTTCTCTGACACATGTCGCCGGAAGACGATGTTGCATAGCTCTCCGTCGTGGCCACATACGGATCGCGTATTGCGCCACTGCCGCCTTGGTTGGTAACTGTCCGGATGGTCTTCGTACCCTCCTCAGGAGAGGCAGTACCGCCGAGCGTGAACACATCGACTATCGCGCCCATCGCCACGCCCATCGTGCTATCCCAAAGGCCTGCGGCGATATGCCCTTGCTGAAACTCGTCGCTGGCGGTATCGACGGCCTTCATCGTGGTGCAACCAGACACTGAGGCAATGGCTAGCACTATCGACAGTATTTTTTGACGACATTTCATTCATTGGCCCCCGGATTGTGTATTGATGAATACAGGAAGCCATTGTCTCTACGATGAGCGTTGCGTTTCATCCCCTAAATTGGGTATATAAAGCGGCATCAGCCGAGCGCCTCGCCTCAGGTGGCGAGCACAAGCCGGACGAGATCGGCGACACGCGACACGCCCATCTTCGAATGAATCGATTTGAGCTGGCTGCGCACCGTTCCTGCGGAGACACAGCGCGCTTCGGCGCACTCTGTAGGCGAAAGACCGTCGCAACTGACGGCTATTGCCACCTGTGCCTCGCTCGCGGTCAAGCCGTAGAACAGCTGTAGGCGTGTCTGTCGTGCGCCGGACGTACTCAGATGTATGGACGTCATCAGCGTGACGTTTCGATTTTGCTGCAGCGCGAGCGTTGCGTGCGCGGGGACGGGCATCAGTGCGAGAATCAGCTTCGTACCATCGACGCGGCGCAGCTGAATGCCGCCGCGATTCAATGCTTCGCGCCACTGAGCATCGTCCGAACAAACTTCGGGAACAAAACGGCCCCGCACAAAGCGCAGTACGGCTTCGCTTGCCATTAACTTCGCTGCGGCGAGATTGGCAAATATCAGGGTCCGGCGCTCGTCGAGCAGAAAAACCGGCGTTGGCAAACCTTCGAGCGTTGACTCCGCCAGTGCAGCACGCGCTTCGCCTTGACCAAGCCGCGCCTGGATCCGCAGTGCGTGGCTGAAATGCGCACCGAGCGCGGTGCAGGTGCGTTGTTGTGCCGGGGCGAGTCCTTGGGAGCCGGGGCCGCCGAGCAGGCTCAAAAATGCGCTATCACCCTGATGGCGATGAACGAAAATCCCCGAAATGCTGCCGAGCTGATTTGGTCGCATAAACTCCTGATAGAAGACGCTGCGTGCACGCTGTTGTCGCGTCACGAACGCGTGGTCCTCGAACCAGCGGCCAGGAGCCCAACTGCCGATGACTGGTGCGCCGGGGTCGTACAGATAAAATTCGGCGCTGTAGTCGTGATGGCAGCTTGCCATCCATGCGTCGTCATCACCGACGGCGCGATCGATCGAAGCGAGTTGCGACGTGTCGTCGTAGGAGAGCAGCGTCGCCATGCGCGCGCCGGTCAATCGCCTCAGCCCATGCAGCGCGTCTTCCCAGCCGGTGTCGCCGAGCGCGGCCGCATAGATGTCTTCGATGAGCGCGTCGAGGCGCGAATCGTCCCTTGGCACCTTGGTCTCCCTCCGAATGAGTGGTGCGCTACCGCTGTTTTGGGACGAATATTACCTTAGGGGGCTCCGTCGGTGGAACGTTAACTCATCTCCCTGCTGGCACGTTGTCCTTTGGCTGAATCGCGACCTTGATGCCGCGTATGACGCGCGCTAGGGCTTCGCCTGCGAACGATATGAAGAAGCCGATGATGTACCCGCTATAGCTGCAGACAAGCAGCGTAATGGTCGGTCGTCTGAGCGGAATGCCGAGGTTGTCGTCAATTACCCATATATCGACCAACGTGTGGTCCGTTTCCAGACGCTCCATCGGGCGGCCTGCATACTCTGCGGCTTTGGAATACCACCATTTTCCTCGAGCCTGCGTGACACCAAGGCGGATGCGGTCACGATCGAACGGGCTGACTTCACAGGCAATGCTCGCCGTGTATGTCCTGGGTCATCCATAATCAGGTACGTACGAGAGGAAGATCGCTGAGTCGATGTGAAAACGGGCGCGCTTGCTTGGTGGACAATAGGCGTTCCATCGTAAGCTCTGAGGCGTATAGAACGCGTTTTAAGGTCGAATTTGGCGCTGAAAAGCCGACACGCGGTCCTTTCGTCAAGGAGGTGTCGGTCACGCGCGTCGCTACACGTCAAAATGCGACGTTCAGCGAAGAGCTGGCCGGCGTGCGCTGAACGTGTGTCGACAATGTGCCGGCCTGGAGCCCTGCCATGAGACCGGCCCGCACCTGCGCCGCCTGCGGCGCGCTCTTCACCCCGCTCGCACACGTCCCGAATCAACGTAAGCGCTAAATCCGCCACACGTCGTTAGGTGACGTGTTACCGGGTAACATATTTCAGATCGATAGTTACCGGGTAACGAAGGAGATGCGAGATGACGCAAACGACGGCGCAGCGGCAAGCGGCTTATCGGGCAAGGCGCGAGACGGCAGGCAAGGACGGCAACGGTGATCGGCGTCTGGATATGTGGGTGAGCACGGAAGCGAATCTTGCTCTGACGCGGTTAGCTCGCCGTTACTCGGTAACGAAGCGCCAGATGCTGGAGCGGTTGATCGCACGGGCCGACGACGCGATCGTGCGCCGACTCGATCCCGATTCGGAACAGTGGGACCAATACTTCGGCCCGGCGCGATAGGGACCGGAGTTACCCGGTAACGGCTTGCTGTCGAGCGAAGTTGAACGGTAGCAGGTCGCTAATATCGGCGTCCGGCGCACGCTGCGGCAATTGCGTCAGCACGTGCAGCAGATAGGCGTGAGGATCGACGCCGCAGGCTCGACACGTGAGCATCAGGCTATAGACCATCGCGCTCGCTTTTGCGCCGTCGACCGTATCGCTGAAGAGCCACGACTTTCGTCCGGTCACAAAGGGCCTGATGTCGCGCTCGATGACGTTGTTATCGATTGGGGACCGGCCGTCCTCGACATAACGGCTCAGATACCGCCATTGCCTGAGACAGTAGCCGATCGCCTCGCCCAGCAGGCTCTTTGGCAGAACCTTCGGCGCGAGCTCGTCGAGCCAGGTCTTAAAGGCATTGAGCAACGGCACGCTGTGCTGCTGGCGCAGGCGGTACCGGTAATCGGCCAGCGTCTCGCCTTCGGGCAACGTCTGCTTGGCGAGCGTCTCGACTTGATACAGCGCCTGGAAGAATTCGAGCGCCTTCGTGATGCGCGGGCTCGGTTTGTTCTTCTGTCCTTTGAGCGCGTCCGTGAACATCCGGCGTCCATGCGCAAGGCATCCGAGGTGCGTGGCCGATTTAACCGTTCGCCACGCAGGCCAGCCGTCCGTCATCAGCGTGCCCGCGTAGTCTCCGAGGAATTCCTTCGGGTACTGCTGGCCACGCCCCGGCTGGTACTCGAACAGCACCACCGGCTGCTCGCTATCCTCGGCGCTTCGGTAGACCCACATATACGAGGTGGACTGCGCGTTTCGGCCGCTTTCCTTCAGGACCTGGACGGTGGTCTCGTCGCCGTGAATCAGCCACTGGCTTAGCAGAATCTTCTTGAGCGCCTCGAACAGGCGCGTGTAGTGAAGCTCGGCGGGGCGGATGATCCAGTTCGCCAGCGTGCCGCGGCCGACCGCGATGTTCGAGCGCGCGAGCACGTCTTCCATCCGGTACAGCGGTGTGCCGTCGACATACTTGCCGGCCGTGACGGCGGCGATCATCGAGGCACTGGCGTGACTGCCCGGCAAAGGCTGCGCCGGCATCGGCGCGACCACGATCGGCGTGTGCGTGCCATGACGCTCGCAGTGCCGACACGCGTACTTGAAACGCGCGTGCTGCAGCACAGAGACCTTGACCTCCATGTGCAACTGTTCGCTGATTTCCTCGCCCATCCGATGCATGGCCTTGCTGCAGCACGGACAGATCTTCTGCTCCTCGGGCAGGTCGTACTCGATTCGCTCGCGCGGCAGATCCGCGGGCAGCGGCTTGCGGCCACGCTTGCGCGGTTCCGGCTGACCGGGTTCCGGCAACCCGGTATCGGGCAGCGCCGACACATCGCCGTCGTCCTCGTCGGCCGGCTCGGCTTGGGCTGCTTCCTCGGCCTCGTTGAACACGCGGTCGCGGCGCTTCTCGCTCTTGGGCGCGTACTGTCGGGCCAACGCGAGACGATATTGCTCTTCGAGCGCATCCAGGCGCCGGGTCAATTCGTCGATCCTGGCGTCACGCTCGGCAATGACCTGCGCATCGGCCGCCACCCGTTCCTCCAGCTTGTGGATATAGGCCTTGGCGGTGCGCGGAAGTCGGGGGAGATCGGGAGGAGACATGCGCTCAACGATAGCGGATCGCCGAGCCAAATAGGTTTACGCGAATTTGTAACAGCTAAAGCCGCCGTTGTTTACCGGCAACGGCGGCGATACCCTGCTTCAGCTCGCGTGGCAGTACTGCCGCGCTGGGTGGCGGCGCACGGCGTCGATATCGACGCCGTCGAGCAGCAGGTGAAGCTGCTCGGCCGTCAGTTCGATCACGGCTTGCTGACGGCGGGGCCAAACGAAACGGTCGGCCTCGAGGCGTTTCAATAGGAGCCAGAATCCGGCCCGGTCATACAGCAGAAGTTTCACGCGATCGCGTTTGCGGTTGTGGAACGCGAAGACGGCTCGCGCAAGCGGATCGAGCTGCATCGACTGCTCGACCAGCGTGACGAGGCTGTTGATGCCGGCACGGAAGTCGATGGGCTCGCGGTGCAGGTAGATCTGCAGGTCCGCGTCGAAGCGGAACATCAGCGCGTCCCCAACGCTTCGATCATCGCCTTCACGAGCGCGCCATCGTGTGCGGCGCATTCGAGCTGCAGCGTCACGCCGTTGGGCAACTGCGCTGATAGTCGCGCCGGCGTCATTGCCTTCGCCGAGTCGTACCTGTGAGACGTTCGCCGTACGTTCGCCGGCTCGGGGTTCGTGCGCATCGGCGCCACTTCGTCGACCGTGACGACCGGCACGAATGCGGACGGCAACGGCTCGACGCTCGCCGTCGCAGCAGCGGCATTCGTGCGTTCGCGCAATTGAATCCACTTATGCAGCTGGTTCGCGTTCACCCCAGCCTTCAACGCCAGTCCGGCAATTGACGCGCCCGGTTGCCGGCAGGCGTCAATCAGCTTGCGCTTACCCTCGGCGTCAAACTTGCGCTTGCCCGTCGCCGTCACGCCCGTCACCCGCAGCGGAAGGAAATCAACTTCGTTCTGTGTCATCGGTTGCGTCCGCAAGTTGTAGTTGCGGACGCAAGCCTGCGCTCGTTCAGCTTTCGATTCTAGGTGGGGTTAAATTCGCGCTTACGAATCAACGGTACTGCTCATCGGCGGCCTGTCAGGCCGCCCGTCGGCGCGCCTGGCAGCATGAGCGCCTTCGAACGGATCCTGACTATCGAGAGAACCAGGCAAAGGCCCAAGCCACCTGGAGTGCCCGGCATCCGGAGTACTGGCGACGCTATCGCGAAACGCATCCAGCGTCGCGCGAGCGCAACCGCGCAATGCAGCGAGAACGCAATGCCCTGCGACATGCCGAGCCCGTTGCAAAGATGGATGTGTCAGCGGCCTTCCGCCCGCTGACGTCGGGCTTCTATCTTCTGTGCGATGTAGTCGGGGCAAGCGTTGCAAAGATGAACGCGTGGATGGTTCACATCACCGTCCTTTCCGCTCCCGGCTCTCCTCCCGTGTGATTGCAAAGAGATGACGTGATTGATCCCGGCTGTACACCTGCTACGTTTGTCTTGTGTTGCTCGCATCAGCCGCGCTCAACCTGTTGGATCGGCTGACGTCGACAGGAATCCGGTTGGCCGGTGGACCTGGAGCGGCGAGGCGAGGAGTCGTTGCCGGTTGGAGCGAATCGTGAACCTCGAATGCACAGGCGAACCAGTCGTCACGCAGGCTTCAGCGGTGCGTGCGGCCGAGTATGTCCGGATGTCAACGGAACACCAGCAGTACTCGACCGAAAATCAGCGGGACCGGATACGGGACTACGCAGCGGGCCGCGGACTCGAGATCGTGCGTACCTATGCCGATGAAGGCAAGAGCGGCCTGAGCATTGGCGGGCGCCAGGCGCTCCAGGCCTTGATCCGGGACGTCGAAAGCGGCGCCGCGGATTTTCAGGTGATTCTCGTCTATGACGTGAGTCGTTGGGGCCGGTTCCAGGATGCAGACGAAAGTGCCTACTATGAGTACGTCTGCCGGCGGGCCGGCATCCAGGTAGCGTACTGCGCCGAGCAGTTCGAAAACGATGGCTCTCCGGTCTCAACGATCGTCAAGGGTGTCAAGCGCGCAATGGCTGGAGAATACAGTCGGGAGCTCTCGGCGAAGGTGTTCGCCGGACAATGCCGGCTGATCGAACTGGGTTTCAGGCAAGGCGGTCCCGCAGGCTATGGGCTCCGCCGCATTCTCGTGGACCAGGCTGGCCTGATGAAGGGCGAACTGGTGCGCGGCGAGCACAAATGCCTGCAGACCGACCGCGTCATCCTCATGCCAGGCCCTGAGAACGAGGTCCGGACAGTAAACCTGATCTACAGCTGGTTTATCGACGAGTCACTGAACGAATATGAGATCGCCAGCCGGTTGAACGGCATGCATATCCAGACCGATCTTGGGCGCTACTGGACCCGGGCAACCGTACGGGAGGTCCTGACCAACGAGAAATACATCGGCAACAACGTCTACAACCGTGTCTCGTTCAAGCTCAAGAAGGCCCGCGTTGTGAATCCACCTGATATGTGGATCCGCAAGGAAAGGGCGTTCGAACCGGTTGTCCCCAGTGAAACCTTCTACACAGCCCAGGGCATCATGCGCGCGCGAGCCCGGCGCTACTCAAGCGAGGATCTCATCGAGCGCCTGCGCAAGCTGTATCACAGTCGGGGATTCCTTTCCGGCGTAGTGATCGACGAAACGGAGGGTATGCCATCCTCGTCGGTCTATGCCTATCACTTTGGCAGCCTGATCCGCGCATACCAGACGGTCGGATTCACGCCGGGTCGCGACTACCGGTACATCGAGACCAACCGGTTCCTGCGACAACTGCATCCGGGCATTGTTGCCGAGACCGAGAACCGGATCGCGGCATTGGGTGGCATGGTCGTTCGCGACTCTGCAACAGACATGCTGACCGTGAACAGCGAATTTACGGCATGCATTGTCCTGTCGCGCTGCCAGACACACGACTCCGGTCGTAACCACTGGAAGGTCCGGTTCGACACCAGTCTGCTGCCCGACATCACGGTAGCTGTCCGGCTGGACCGCAACAACCAGTCCACGCTTGACTACTACCTCCTCCCGCGGCTCGACTTCGGCCAGCCGCGTATCCAGCTCGCGGACTGGAATCCCATTGAGTTCGAAAGCTATCGCTTCGACACACTCGATTTCCTGTACGGCATGGCGCAGCGCGCCCGCCTGAGGAGAGCAGCATGATGCGACATGGGCAGCCAGCCGAGGTAAGGATGGTCCCGATCGACCAGATCGACGTGATCAATCCAAGAGAGCGGAACAGCCGCGTTTTCGAGGAGATCGTCAGCAACATCAAGGCGATCGGCCTGAAGAAGCCAATTGTCGTAACCCCGCGCGCGACGGCGGACGGGGGTGAGCGCTACCTGCTGGTCTGTGGCGAGGGCCGCCTGAAAGCATTTCGCGCCCTTGGCGAGACCACCATTCCGGCTCTTGTGGACATCGTGAGCGACGAAGACGCATTCATCATGAGCCTGACGGAGAATATTGCACGTCGGCTGTGCCGTCCGCTTGAGTTGCTCGCCGGAATCCGGGACCTGCAGGAACGGGGCTATGCGCCGAGAGCCATCGCCGAGAAGACTGGTCTCACGATGCATTACGTCCAGGGCATCCTGACGCTGCTTCGGCAGGGCGAGGAACGCCTTGTCGTTGCAGTGGAAACGGGGCAGGTTCCACTGAGGACGGCTCTGTCGATCGTTGGCGCCGGCGACAGCGATGAAGCCATTCAGGCGGCCCTGCAGGAGGCGTACGAATCCGGGAAGTTGCGCGGCCGGCAGTTGATGGACGCCCGAAGGATCGTCGAGCGTCGCAAGGCGCTTGGGCGTGGCGCCGGCCGGAACATGCCGCGCAAGGTCGCTGAAGTAACGACGTCGAGTCTCGTCCGGACATACCAGCGCGAGGTGGCGCGGCAAAAGGCGATGGTAAAGAAAGCTGAGTTCACGCAGCAGCGCTTACTGTTCGTGGTCGGCGCACTTCGGCAACTGTTTTCGGACGAGAATTTTGTGAACCTGCTGCGCGCGGAAGGACTGGCCACGCTGCCGAAGTATCTGGCAGAACGTGTGTGGTCCAGTGGGAGCCTGGCATGAGCAGCGTTGCACTAGGCTTCATTCCCGAACCGCTGACGGTTCCGGTCGGGAACATCCTGCCCTCCAAGCGGTTGTCGGCCGGAGTGCCGATATCACGCAAGTTCAGGCAGATCAAAAGTTCGATCGAAGAGGTCGGGATGATCGAACCACTGTCGGTTACGGCCGCCGACATCACGTCGGGTCAGCACGTCCTGCTCGATGGCCATCTCCGGCTCGCTGCGCTGCTGGATCTGCAGTTCGAAACCGCTACCTGTCTCGTCGCAACCGACGATGAGAGCTACACCTTCAACAACAGGGTGAACCGGCTATCCACCATCCAGGAGCATCACATGATCCGGCGGGCGGTTGAACGGGGGGTCTCGCCGGAACGGCTGGCGAAGGCGCTGGCGGTGGACGTATCACAGATCCTCAAGCGGATGGCGTTGCTCGACGGCATCTGTGCGGAGGCGGCCGAACTGCTAAAGGACCGGCAGTTTTCGCCCGAGCTGGTTCGTGCCCTGCGCAAGATGAAAACGACGCGACAGGTCGAGTGCGTCGAATTGATGACTGCGGCGAATAGCCTGACCGTCGCGTACGCTGAAGCACTGCTCGTCGCGACGCCTGCATCCCAGCTGATCGACGGAAAGAAGCCCAAAAAGCTGACGGGCGTGGGTCCGGAGCAGATGGCAAAAATGGAACGGGAGATGAGCAACCTGCAGGGGCAATACAAGCTGGTGGAACAGACCTATGGGCAGGACGTGTTGAACCTTGTGCTCGCAAAGGGATATCTGGCGAGGCTGCTGGACAACGCATCGGTACAACAGTATCTGCGATCTCAATATTCCGACCTGTTCGTGGAAATCCAGACCATTGTCGACACAATTGCTCTCGATCAGCCCGCGTTCGAGGGGGCGGCATAAGGGGCGCTCCACGCTCGGAAGCGCATACAGCCGACCACCTTCGCCGGCTGCTTCGACTCGATATGCCATTCGCATGAGGCGCAAATCGGCCAAACGCGGACATTGGCGGCGGTAGCGGGACCGGCCGCACCCCGACCAGAACCAGTCGCTCAGCCTCTGCACCCGATTCGAGCTGGGAGGTGTTCGATGTCAGGTTGATCCCGCTTGCAGTACTCGCTTTTAGGTCAAGATCTTCTCGGAATCAGCCAATGGCGCACAATGCGACTCGACGGCTCAGCGTACATTCGCGCGATAATTACGCTCAGACAAGTAGAAAGCAACAGATAGCCGACCAGAACCACCAGTTTTTCGTCACCCGCCACGCCGGGAGGCGGGAAAATCGTGCGCAGCAGGCCCAGCACGATAAGGTGAAACAGATAGAGTTCATAGCTAAGCCTGCCGAACGCTTCTAGCACTGTGGACACACGCGTGCCTCGTGCTTTTGATTCGTCCAGCCGATCACTCGCGCCCAGTAGCAAAACCGCAGCGCCGAAGGCCATTGCCGTGACACCGAACACGTTGCTTTCGCGGATCGGCCAGGACAGATAGACAAACGTCATGGCCAGCGCCGTCGGCCATGCCCGCACGCTCCACGCGCGGCCACGCCACGCGCCGCGTTTTGCTAGCAGCGCCGCGCAACAGCCGGTGGCGATTGCGTCGAAGCATGCGAAATACGCGTAGAGATAACCACCCTCGTCGCCTTGGTGCAGGAAACGGTAAGCCGGACCAACGAAAATGCATGCGAGCCAGAAAGCAACGAGCTGCGCCTCCCTGCGAAACGCGAGACAAAGCAGAGGAAACGAGAGGTAAAACACCTCCTCGACGGAAAGCGACCACAACACGCCGAGTGCATAGTTGGTCCATCCGTGCGTCCCGATGAGCACGTTCATCCAGAACGTCAACGAAGCCAGGTTCACAAGCCAAAATGAAACCGGCGTGCCGGCCGGCGAGTGGTTCTGGAAGATGGCAATGCCAGCCATTGCAAGCGCGTTCACTACAGCCAGCAGCAGCAACAGGCACGGAACGATGCGCGCGATGCGCAAGCCGTAGAACACCCTGACATCAACATGACCGAGTTCGGACCAGCGGCGAGTTGCGTTCGCCGTTATCAGATATCCCGAGATCACAAAAAACATCGTGACGCCATAGTTGCCGTTTCGTGCAACAGCCCGGACCGCTTCCCAGCCGAATACGCGCGACAGAAAAGTGTCGTCGAGCCGATAGGCGATATTGAAGTGGTGAAACAGCACGAGCAGGATGGAAACGCCGCGGAGTAAATCGATCTTCCGGTTTCGCGTGGGGGCCTCGGTCATGCCGCGCTCGTGGACCACTGCACGAACGCCGTGCCCGCTTCGCGCAAAACGGACTCGCGCGCGTCCATGTTCACGCCCGGTGCATCGTAGTAGACAGCAACGAGCAACGGCGCGCGTCCGGGCGGGCGCACGAGCGCGTAGTCGTTGGTCTCGCTCCCGACGCTGGTGCCGGGCCGGTCGGCAGCCTGCCAACCGGCGGGTAGCACGGCGCGGATGCGGTTGAGCCCCGGATTGCAGTCGGCCATGCCGCGCTCCAGTTGTGCGCGAGAACTGGCGCTCAGGGCATCACCCAGCAGAAGGCGCTGCGCCGTGGTGGCGATGGCCTTTGGCGTCGTGGTGTCGAGCACGCCGCGATAGCCGTTCGAGTCGGGCTCGTAGCGGTCCGAACGCGTGACGGTATCGCCGAGTCCACGCACGAACCGGGTCAGCGCCGGTGGACCGCCGGCGCTGCGCATCAGCAGGATCGCGGCCGTGTTGTCGCTCTCCACGAGGACTGCCCGGCAGAGCGCGTCGATCGACAGCGCACCCCGCGCGACGTTGGCCTTGGTCACAGGCGACGTGAAGATAAGGTCCTTCTCCGTGTAGTGAACAAGTCGATCGAGTCGCTCTTTGCCGCTATCGACGCGCGCCAGTATCTGGGCCGCGAGCAATCCTTTGAACGTGCTGCACATCAGGAAGCGTTCTTCGGCGCGGTGGCTCAGTGTGCGGCCCGAGCCGGTATCGATCGCAAACACACCGAGGCGGCCTCCATTGCGCCGCTCGATATCGGAGAGCGGTGAATCGGCTGCCCGCAATGCGGGCGCCACGCCCATGCCGGCGAGCAAGGGCAATCCAATCAACAGCTTTCGACGCGTGATCGAGTGAGTCAAGGTCAGGTCCAGTCAGAGTGAAGAAACGCGGTGCGCGCGACTAACGTCAAGCCAGCTTGTGGGCAAGCAGGAGGCGACGGATGTTGATCGCGTCGCGCGCAGGGAACGCAGTGGGCCCGGCATCCAGAAACACCATCGTGACGCTGTCCCGAACCGAGTGCAGCCGCATGATCAGGCAACGTCCGGCCGCGTCGGTAAAGCCGGTTTTCGACAAGGCAATGTCCCAGCCTTTCTGCCCGACGAGCGGATTCGTGTTCTGGTACTCCACGAGCTTGCCGTCGATCGGAACGACGCTTCGGGGGGCAGTCGAGGCCCGTGCGATCGCCGGATAGCGGGCTGCCGCGTTGACCATGAGCGAGACGTCGGTTGCCGTCGACGTGTTGAGCGGCGAAAGGCCGGTGGGCTCTTCGATCGTCGTGTGCTTAAGCCCGAGCGTCGCGATCTTGGTACGCATCGCGGCCTGGAACGCCGGGAAACCGCCGGGATAGTCATGCGCCAGCGCGTATGCCGCACTGTTATTCGAGGACATCAGAGCGAGTTGCAGCACCGCATGGAGGGGCAGACTCGCGCCGGCCGGCAACCCCGTGCGGCTTGGCCGAAAAGCTTCGGCGTCGCTGGCGTCGATGCGAATGGTCCGGTTCATATCGGGCCGGGCATCGAGCACGACCATGGCGGTCATCAACTTCGTCAACGATGCGATCGGCACGATATCGTCTGGGCGCTTCTGGAACAGGACCTGACCGGATTTGTCGTCGATCACCACGACGTGGTTCGATGCGAGCAACCCGGCGGGCACGATGCCCGCCGCGTGTTGCGACACGGGCACCTGCCACAGTGTCTGCGCCGTCACGCACAACGCGACGAAGCAAACCGTGATGGCCGGGACGCATGCGACCCAGTGCGGCGAGGGCGGGACGGGGTGGCAGAGGCGTCTGATGCGGTCCAGCAGATGGCCACCCCGCGCCGATTGCGCGACTGGCGCGTATCGCGCACTCGTCGATTGAAGAGCGTCGAGTTGCTCAAGTGCGAGCGCCAAACGTCGCGGACTTTGTATTAGCGTGCCGGCGATCTGATCAGCAACGCATTCCCGCTCGATACGAATTTGCCTCGACAGCCACCACACTGCTGGATGAAAAAAGAGCAGCGCCTCGCTCACGCTTTGCAGCAGGTTGACCAGATAGTCGGCGCGCTTGATATGCGCGACTTCGTGGGCAAGCACCGCTTCGAGCAGATCGGGTGGCATGCGCGTCAGCAACACAGCCGGAACAAGCACGAGCGGTCGCCACCAGCCGATCGTCAGCGGGCTTGTGAGATGCGTTGCCACGCACAGCGTCACCGGACGCGACAGCCCGCAACGCACGGCCAGCGTCGACATGTAGCCCTGCCAACGGGGATCTGGCCAGGCGGGAAACGCGTGTCCGATCTGACGTACCCACAGCAAGCCGGCGGTCAGCCGGCATGACATGGCGGCGACACCGACCAGCCATGCCGCAACCAGCCAGGGCAGGACGTTCTCAATCGTGAACGCTTCGCGTGTGTGTTCCGTTGGCACGATCAGGGAGTCGGTCGCGCGAAACCAGCCAGATCGCCGCGACGCCGTTTCGATACCGCAGTACGCATCGAACCCTGGTATCGCGAGACACAAAAGAAGCGAAAGGCAGAGGAGCGCATAGCGACTTTGCGGACTGGCGTTACGCATTAGCCGCAACGAGAGCGCCGTTGCCACGCCGATCAAGGCACCTTTCCATGCGAAGCAAATGAGCGCCCAGCCCAATGCCTGAACAAGCGTCCAGGCAAATGGGCTCATCGCTTATCTCCATGGAGAAATTTGCGAATTTCCTCTCGTTCCTCCTGACTAACGTGCTTGCGCAAAGCGGCCATGACAAGTGCCTTGCCCGAACCCGAGAACGCCTTGTGGATCAGTTCCTTCAGCAGGCTGGTTTGCAGCATGTTTTGGCTTTGCGCGGGCGCGTAGACGTGGGAACGCTCACTTTCGTCGCGCGTAAGTAGCCCCTTCGCATGCATGACCTGCATCTGGCGCAATACGTTGGCATAGGTAACGTCCGCACGTTCCTCATGCATGGCCTCATGGACCTGCTTGACGGTAGCGGAGCCGATTGGCCATAGAACCCGAAGGAGTTCGAGTTCAGCCGCAGTCGGCCGGGTCGCGGGACTAGCTTTGGTCATGACGACACCTTCGAGCAAAGACGGGATGACGTAGAGTAACTTGTCTAGACCAAATTGTCTACGCAGATTGGGTCGTGTCCTCACGGAGATCTTTGCCCGATCGGCGATTCGTTGTACCCTCGCCATTCGTTCGGCGATTTCAACTCCAAGCCTCACGTTTTCCGCAAAGTCGTCGTAAACTCGCTTACAGGACACAGAGAGAGGAACGAATGAGCGCGCCAATTACGTTGGCAAATTCGAACCCGGTGGCATTGGGCCAAAGCCAACTCCCGCTGGGTACTCCCGGGTTGATGCAGTCTTTGCCAGCCACGCAAGCGTCGCCGACGCAAGTTGCTGTGACTGTCGTTGATCCGTCTGTGACAGCGGCTCGCGTCGCAAAGTATCTGGATGCTTTGGGCGCACCGTTGAAAATGGGAAACGACGCGCGGAACATCGCTAACGCCCTGACGTCCACAATGCAGTCAGTCCTGTCGCAGAGGCCGGACCTCGCCAATGCCCACTTTGATTTCCATTCGAGCAACGGCTCGATCGAGGTCACGTCCAACGACCTTGGCGCAAACGATATAGCGTGGCTTCAAGGCATGCTTAATGGAAACGCTTCACTCGTCGCTTCGGTTAACGCTTTTCATAATGACGCGGTGAGCGGCTATGCAAAGTGGTCTGAAGCGGATGGAACGCCGCTCACCGCATCCCAGTCCGACGCGGTTAGCGAGAAAGCGGACGCGCTCGGAGGGTTTATGTCGCTTTTCCAGTCGCTCGGGCAGGATGCGCAAAAATATCAGATGAAGGACGGCGATTACAAGCTGGCCGACGGGAGCAAGATGGATCTCGGCCACGATCCGACCACCGCAGCGGGCTTTTTGCTGTTCGCGAAGAGTGCACAGGCTGCTGAAAATGGTACGTCGACCTTCGTTTCGACATCGGGCAATACGCTTTTCGGCGGCCAGATGAGTGTCTTTCAGAATACTTCGGTGATCCCGAATTTCTTTCCGCCTTCTGGGACCAAGTCATTGGGATTTTCACAGACGGCCTGAGCATCGCGGCCCACGCGTCGAGGTTGGCATCTCATCTATGATGTTGCGCTGACAGCTGAGGGGCGCTTTGACCTTTTGGTAACGGCCCTTGGTTACCCGGTCGATTGAAGCCTATCGGGCCCGCGCCTGGTTCCAGAGAGGATGGTTCCCGAAGCTGATTGTCGCTCGATAAGGAAATGAGACGACGTGAAGAGACGATGCCTGCTAAAGGGTGTTGCCGCTCTGCCATTGCTTCCCACCGCCACGACCTTTGCGGACGTGACTCCAGTCGTGGCTGTAATGGACCGCATCCGGCCTGGCGATCCTGCGTGGCCAGAAGCAGAGGAGTGGCGGGCGCTGAGTCGCGCAGTTGGTGGTAATTTGTTGCGACCCACGACGATCTGGCAGACCTGTGCGGAAGCACCCCACACGCCCGCTTGTCTTGCTCGCCTTGAGGAAGCGCGAAACCCCATCGCGCTCGGCGACGATCCCGGCGGCACCCAGATATCAGGCTGGCTCGACGGATGGACACCCCGCGCGAGCGCCTACGCCGTGGCGGCCCGTTCTACGGCGGACGTGGTTGCCAGCATCGATTTCGTCCGCCGACACTATCTGCGTCTGGTGGTGAAAGGCGGGGGGATTACCAATGACTGCAATACCCCGAGTTGAGGCACTGCCACGGGCAATTTGCTAACCGGAAACCGGCCATTGAGTGGGGACCGGCGAGACCTTATCTATTCGAAGTGGATGGCGACCTCGACCGGCAGCTCCTGGCCGGGAAGCTCCCGATGTCCGAGCCCGGCGGTCGCCACGGGCGCGAACTCCCATGCAAAAGGCATAAAGCGACCCGTTGCGGACAATCCAGGCCCGTGCCTGAATATGTCCGTTTCCAGCTTTCCTGCGGCCAGTCAAGTCAGGTGGTACTGCGTTTCAAGAAGCCTTCGATAACGGTTGCGAAATATGGCGGGCACTCCTGCATCGGGTAATGACCGCAGTTGGGGATAACTTGCAGTTCTGCGTTCGGATGCCATGCGAGAAAAGTGCGCGCCATTGCCTCCGAATCCAGTCCGGGATCCTTATCACCGACGATGACCAAATACGGTGTTTCAAGACCCCGAACGTCATCGACGAAGTCCGCCGTGACGAGCATTTCGAGGTATCTGGCCCGGCTGTCAGGTGAGACTGTGTCGCGGCTTTGTCGGGCCTTGCGTTCAGCCCACGAATCGGACAGTCCTCCGGTGACGAAGCGAAACAACCTCCGAAGGGCATCGTCGTCTTGCATGGTGCTGGCAAAGAAAGCCAGTGCATCAGGACTCAACCGATTTCCAGCTGCGGAAACGGGACATACGGCGATCGCGCTTATGACGCGGGACGGCGCGTCCGCCGAAATACGTTGCGTGACCATTCCGGTCATCGAGTGGCCGACGATATGGAAGTGCGTCCAACCCAGTCGGTCAGCGAGCATGAGGCAATCGGCTGCAATCTCCTCGACCGTGAATTCACCGTCCAGGTTGATGGATTGCCCGTAGCCGCGCAAATCGACGAAAACGTAGCTAAACGAATGGCCATCGAGCCAAGGCATGACTGCATCGTAGCTGGAATGGTCGCCGAGCCAGTCGTGCATGACCAGCACGCGAATTGGACCATTGCCATACTGCACATATCCGAGACCGGCATCCGAGCCAGATCGGATTTCAAGAGAGCCTTTCATTCCAGGGTTCCATTTTGGTTGCAGGAACCAAAACGAAACGCCCTCCCGGCGGACCGGGAGGGCGTTTTGAAAGTGAGGCCATCCTATCAATCTCCGGAGCATGGGTCAATAGGCGAGCGCGCGACGGGCGCGTGACCGGAGTACGGACATCAAGCGCCGCTCCGGCATGCGCGTTGGCCCCGCTCGAACGACCGCATCTGGCCGGCCAGCGTCCGACGACCGAGCGGAGTGATCGTCGCGGAGACGGCCTCTCATGCAACGGGCATAAAGCGACCCACAAGAGACCCTCGGGAGTTTCGATACCGGCCATTCGCAAAGTTCGTCGCGCGCGCTCGACCATCGCGTAACTCAACACTCTTTGGAGCGACGAAGCCATTCGCGCATGAACATATTTCCCGTCGCTGAGGCAATATGGAAACGATAGCGGCTATTTCTCACTGTCGATCGTGTGCAACCAGGCCTCTGGATAGCGCGTTCCCACGACTGCACTTTCGGGCACAGCCTCCTCCAGCGCCGCGACTTCGGCGCCATCAAGAGACACGTCGAGGCTCGCGATCACGTCGGCGAGTTGCGCGCGGGTGCGAGCACCCAGCGTCGGGACAATTGTCACGCCAAGAGCCGCGCCTCGGGCACGAACCCAGGCAATGGCCAGTTGCGCCGGCGTTATGTTCTTCCCGGCGGCTACACGGGCGAGAGCATTAACGAGCGGTTCGTTCTCTTTTGCAAACTCGAAGCGCGGGAGTTGTGCGCGGGCGTCTCCTTCATCCTTCGGTCTCGCGGCCGTTAGCAGGCCGCGCGAGAGCACGCCATAGGCCGTGATGGCGACTCCCAGTTCCGCGAGTGTTGGGACGATCTTTGATTCAATGCTGCGGCTAATGAGGCTGTACTCGAGTTGGACGTCGCAAATGGGATGTACCTTGGCAGCGCGACGAACTGTGTCGGCGCTGACTTCGGACAAAGCGATGTAGCGGACGTATCCTGCGTTCACCATTTCGCTCATCGCCCCCACGGTGTCCTCGATGGGTACGTTCGGGTCCAATCCCGTTCGATAGATGTCGATGTAATCGACGCCCAACCGTGACAGGCTGTGGGCCAAAGCGTTCTTCACCGCCTGCGGACGCGCGTCCCGGCCAACGATCGCGCCGTCCGGTCCACGCTGCGTACCGAATTTGACGCTAAGCAGTGCCTTATCGCGTCGCCCCTGAAGTGCCTTGCCAAGAAGGAGTTCGTTACGTCCCATGCCATAGAAGTCCCCAGTGTCGAGCACATTCACACCGCGCTCAAGCGCCTCATGAATCGTGGCGACGTTCTCGGATTCATCGCTCTTGCCGTACCAACTGGTCGCGCCCATGCCCATGCAGCCCAGCGCAATAGGGAACACGGTAGGGCCGGCCGCGCCAAGCTTCACTTCAGGTTTCGTCGTCATAGCTTCTACTCCAAGTTGCGTCGTTCGGTGAGGTCTATGTCGACAAGATACCGATCGGGATTCCCGCGCTCAAATCCAATCGCGCCGATCACTCATCCAATCGCGCCACGAAACTCGCGCCACTGTTTCGGCGTCTTGCCCTCCCAGTTCCGGAAAGCACGCGTGAAGGAGTTCAGTTCCTCAAACCCGAGCAGGAAAGCAATTTCCGCGATCTCAATGCTCGTCGTGCAGAGAAGGCGCCGCGCCGTGTCACGGCGAATTTCTTCGAGCACCTGCTGGTAGCTCGTGCCGAGTGCCCTGAGGCGACGCTGAAGCGTGCGCGCACTAGTCGCAAGCTCATGGGCGACCTTATCGGCGCTCGGTCGCTCGCCCGACATTTGTTTGGCGAGGGCCTTGCGAACTTCGTCGAGGAAACCATTGCCACGTTTTTTCGCCACCTGCTCGTCGAGAATGGGGAGCAGAGCATGGAGCAGATCGGCGTTATGCGTGACGAAACGCGTCTCCAGAACGCGGTCGTCGAAGATAAGTGCGTCGCGCTTCGCGTGAAACTTCAGCGGGCAGCCGAAGAACTGCATCAGCATGGGTTCATCTGAGCGCGCCCGTGTAAGTTCGAGGCGCTTCGGGGCAAGTGCCTGGCCAGAGCCCCGATGGAGCAGCAAGAGCAGCGTTCCGAACATGACATCGACAAGGCGCGACGGCGGCGGCGTCGAGGCGCTCAACCACGCCGTCGAGACGGCAACTTCCTTCGGAGAAAACTCCAGGTGCAAGTCCTGTGGTCCGCAGAGGCGTTTGTAGCGAGCGAGTTTTTCGAACACGGTTCGCACGTCTGGCGAATGCAGCGCCGCAAGCAACGACAGGTCGTACTCGTGCACCGTTGTCACGCCCGCAAGCCGAAGCCCTATGTCCGGGCGCGAGGAGGTACCCACTGCCTCCCAGAATGCGAAGTACCGGGCCGTATCTACCCGACCGGACGTGGGCACACGTGCGACAGCCATGGCCTGATCGACATTTGCCCCAAGGCGCACGAGGCGTGACAGAACGGCGGGCCGGACATGAATGAGGTCAAGATTCATGCTCCGAGTGTACGAAAAAACGCTTCCCGATAGCCAATCCGATCGCGCCATTCGAAGCGGTGGTGAATGCGTTCGCCCCCTTTTACAGTAGCCCCAGCGCCGACGCCTTCAACGTCGCAGCGGTACGCATCGAGCATTCGAGCTTGCGAAATACGCTTTCCACGTGCGTGTGGACGGTGCTCGGACTAAGGTCGACCTCAGGCGATTGAAAATCATCTAGCGGGCCTCCTCCGCCGCCCTGCCGGGCGACCGGGTTAAAGTGAGTTTGCCAACAGCGCTTTAACCGGAAGGAGGTCCATCATGAACTATAGCGGCATTGACCTGCATTCGAACAATAGTGTGGTGAGCGTGATCGACGAAACGGACCGCGTGGTCGCCGAGAAGCGGCTGCCGAACGAGCTGGCCAGGATCCTGACGTTCCTTGCCCCGTGGCAGGCCGAGCTGGCTGGCGTCGTAATCGAATCGACGTATAACTGGTACTGGCTTGTCGACGGCCTGCAGGCGGCCGGCTTCGTGGTGCATCTGGCCAACACCACCGCGATCAGGAAGTACGACGGGCTCAAGCACAGTGGTGATGAGACCGACGCGCGCTACCAGGCTCACCTGTTGCGCCTGGGGATACTCCCGACAGGGACCGTCCTGCCACCACAACAGCGTGCTGTCCGTGATCTTGCGAGGAAGCGCATGCAGCTCGTGCGAAGCCGCACGACCCACATTCTCGCGGTGGAGAACATCACGGCACGCCAGTTCGGCAAGCGAATCACAAGCCATCAGGTCATCCGACTCGACGAAGAAGCCATCAAACAAATGCGCCTGCCAGAGGACGTTGAGCTCGCGCTTCGGGCCAACGTCGCGGTCATAACGACGCTCTCCGCGCAGATCGCTATCGTGGAAAAGCGTCTTCAGGAAAAGGTCGCGCCAGACGCGCACTACGACCTGCTGACCACAGTGCCGGGCATCGGCAACACGCTTACAACTGTCATTCTTCTGGAGGTGGGCACCATCGAGCGCTTCGCCAGCGCCGGTAACTTCGCTTCCTATGCGCGATGCGTGGACAGCCAGCGTATAAGCAATGGCAAGAAGAAAGGCGAAGGCAACACAAAGAATGGCAACCCATATCTGTCCTGGGCGTTCATCGAGGCGGCCAACTTTGCGCTGCGCTTTAGCGCTGAAGCCAAGCAGTTTTACGGGCGCAAAAAGGCCAGAACAAACACCGTGGTCGCCCGCAAGGCACTGGCACACAAGCTGGCGCGTGCGTGTTTCCACATGCTGAAGGAGCGAAAGCCATTTGATGTGACTCGCTGCTTCGCATGAGAGTTACGACGGCGACCGGAAAGCCCTAATCGTCAACTGGCAAGCAGCCACCACGATTGAATGCGATGCCGTGCCGCCGTCCCCGATGTGCAGAAAGCGGATCGCCTGCAACGCGAGCCAGCCGTAGATTGGTGCCGAAGGTTTGGCAACCACGAGTATTGTGCGAACCCGATGGACATGTTGCGGCACCAACATTCTTCCGGGGTGGTAAAGCCACCAGGGCGACGGGCAAACGTAGCACGCTCCTTCGCTTGATCCTAATGGGTGTTTGGCGCGATCCGTCGCAGCCAAGTATTGAAGAAACGGGTGCGTCCCGCAACTGCATTCGGGAATTGAAATCGAAACCGCTGCGCGCCAGTCGGAGGTATTGTTTGCTCGCTTGACACCGGGCCCGCTAATGGGTGTTGACGATCTACGTGCCGGTGTCGACTGGCCGCTTCTGGCCGAACTCGGCCGGCTGCCGCCCGGCGCAAGCGACCGGCGCAGATCGTACCCATAGCGGCCGCTGGGTCACTCAACGGCCGAAGGGCAGGAGCGGGTCGCTTTATCCCCTTTGCATGAGAACCGTGCCCAAGACGATCGCCGTGCCCGGTCATGGGGCACTGGTCGGCCAGTTTCTGCCGCTGGTTCTTCTACGTGCGGTGGCCGATTGGCTGCGGATAGCAGACGCACATCTGCCAGCCAGACATTCCCATGCCCGCCTCAGTGCAAAACATCGGTTCGTCTATACACGGCGAGTATCAGGCGCAATCCGAGCGCGGCTATCGCTGCTGAAGCGCAGCGGTCTATCCAGATCTTTGCGTTCAGGTACCTGTGCCGAAGACCGTCACCCGAAAAACATACCGCGACGGTAGCGTACCACCCCGCCTCGACGGCAAAGACAAGCGGCGGCAACGCGATGTAGCACCACAAAGGTGGATGCTGCGGCAATAGCGCCGCGAAAATGCTGCCGTAGACAATCGCTGTCTTGGGATTGGTCAACTGGGTGGTCAACCCCGTCCAGAACGATCTGCCCGTGCTCGGCTTCGCTTCAGGCCGATTGCCGGCAATCACAATCGACGACGATGATCCGCGCCAGATTCCCAGAGCGAGATAGAGCAGATAGGTGCCACCGGCGATCTTGAGCCCGCCGTATAGCCATTCCACGCTGTTCAGCAGCGTATAGAGTCCCGCCAGGGCGACTCCGCTGAAGCACACTCCCCCGACGCCCATTCCTATTGCGGTGGCAAGTCCGTCCCGACGTGATAACCCGAGCGAATTTCTGACAACCAGAACGAAGCTTGGCCCGGGGCTTATCGCGCCGAGCAAAAGGGCCACGAGGATGGCGATGAGAGCCGACGAGATATTCATGGAGTCTCCACAGGCCAGGAAAGAGGCTGGAAGACCATATTTTGAGGGGCAGGCTGTCTGATAAGCTAGCGCACAGTTCGATAGCGAGGTGTGAATTTGAAGCACATCCAGAAAGCCCGGCCGCCGCTTGCCAACCTCGAAACTGTCTGTCTGGTCGCTCACGCAGGATCGTTCAGTGCAGCAGCCACGGCCAGCGACATTACGCACGGGGCGGTCAGCCGGCGCATTGCCGCTGTCGAAAACTGGCTTGGCGTGCCGCTCTTCGAACGGCACGGTCGCGGAGTCACGCTCACACCAGACGGGCAGCGCTTTGTCGGACAGGTGGTGCAGGCATTCGACATCATCGATGGCGCCGCCGACCAATGGCGTACACGTCAAAGCGCAAGACTGGTACGCATGAGCGTTGTCTCTTCATTCGCGCAGCTCTGGCTCTTCAAGCGGCTTGCCGCGCTCGAAGCCGGCCCGAATCCGCCCAGGATTCAGCTTGATGTCGGTTCGCGTAACGCGGACATTTCCGGCGGGGAAGCTGACCTCGCGATTCGCTATGGCCGGGGGCACTGGCCAGGCCTGCATGCCGAATTGTTATTGCCGGAAATGCTGTCCCCAGTGGCGCATCCTGACACCGCCGCAAAACTAAGGCGAACCGGCCCTGACGGGTTACTGGCGCACCCTCTGCTCCACGATTCGGACCTGACGGGCTGGCGTACGTGGTTCCACGGCCACGACGTTTCACTCAAGGGACGGCCACACGACCGACGTTTCGAGGATTACACGTTGGTCCTGTCTGCGGCGGAATCAGGATTGGGTATCGCGTTGGCCCGTCTGCCGCTTGCAGCAGCGTGGCTGCAACAAAGCAAACTCGTTCGGTTAGACCGGCGCACGGTCGCGAGCCCGCTCGCGAATTACATCGTCACGGCAAGGCAGGAACGAAGGCCGGAGGTACTTGAGGTGATTCAATGGTTACGGGAGGGCATCGGAGCAAGCGCAGGGCCGTCAGTACAGCGCAAGAGCACCTCCTCACGGACTTGATGCCGGATAGCCGTTGTGCGCCGGCATTCGGACATTTCTCGTTTCGGCAACAACGACCGCTCAGGGTCGACTGCGGAAATCCGGCGGATTGCTGTGTCGCAGGCGCCGCGCAAACGCGGCGCCCGCCCACGATCATGCAGCAGTAGCTGTGTCGCCGGTGGCGATAGCCCCGATCGACACAACGCCTCTCAGGCAGATGGCCCGTGCCGCGTTTGACGACCGGTAAATCGTCCCTTCGTCGCCATGCCGGTCCAGCCTCGCATTGAAGCCTGCGAGCACGGGTGCATTGCAGGCCGGATCGAGCAGCAGCAATGAATGCGCGTCGAAGCTGCGCCCGTTCTGGAGTCCCTCAACGCCCACGACGAGCGCCGCATGTGCGCTCACCGGATGCGGCTGGTTCCAGCCCACGATCACGGGGTTGCCCGCCGCGAGTTCTCTCTCACTGAAACGCAGGATGGAAGCGACGCTTCCGTCGCGCATCACAGGCCGCACGCCAATATTGAGTTCGGCGATGAAGCTGGCGAGCTCCGACAGCGTGAGCCCGTGCAGGTAATGCGGCCACGCGTGGTCCCACACGGCGCGCTCGGCGCCGTCCTCGTGATACGGCAGCCACACTGGATCACCGATCTTACCCAGCAGCGCGAGCGCCATCGCGACGCAGTGCAGGGTACTGCCGCCGTCCCAGTGGCCCTGGTGGCTGAAGAGCTTGGCGCCGGTGGCAGCAACCGCAGGCGATTCGCTGGGATACAGTGCGGCATGGAATTTCTGGATCAGCATCTCAGTAGTCTCCCGGCAGGAGAAAAGTTGTCGCGGAGCGGTCCCACTCCGTGATGACCCATACGGTCTGGCCGTTGGGCAGCACGTAGCTCGACAGCACGCGCAGGCCTGCATCGACGGCGAGTTCGTTCTGCTCGCGGTCGGACTGGCACAGGTCGCCCCAGTCACCGCGCAGATGGCGTACGAGCAGATCGAGGATCGAGACCCGCGCATCGGCGATGGCTTCGACGGCAGCCGGCGTGGCGAGAATGCGGCCGGGTCGGAAGCGCGGCCCAGCCAGACGTGTGGAAGGAAGATTCATGTTGTTTGCTCCAGGCAGGAACATGCCTCCGGACCGGCCGGAGACGTGTCCAGAAAGAGAGAGGGCGGCAGGACCGTTACCGGCCCCGGCGCGTCTGGGTCGTGTTGCCGTCATGGACCGGCCAGCCGTAGCGGCGGCCCACGACCTGTGCGCAATGCAGCGCATCCGCGTGCGTCGTCGGGTCGGCGCAGCACACGAGGTGGCCGTCGGCGCACCGCAGGAAGACGCTGAAAAGCGCCGGGGCGTCGCGGTCGATCTCGCACCAGCTCCAGAGCGGATCGTCGGGATCGGTGCGTTGCCTGGCGCCGTGAACCTCGATGGCGTTGAACCGTTCGGGCTCATGCCGCACCAGCAGGTCGGCGTAGCAGTAGGTCGGCAGCTGGCGTTGCTTCGCGCGGCAGAGCGCAGCCCACAGCTGCCTGAGCGGGGCAATAACGGGTGTCATGGTGAAGGACTCCAGGAAAGGGCGAGCGCAGGCCTCCGGCAGGAGCCGGGCGCTGGATCGCAGGAACAGGTGAAATGGGTTAAGGCAGGTGTGGCGCGGCGAGGCGCCGGGCGGAACTAGCGGACTTCCGAGGCGAGGGCGTTCGGGTAGTGCTTCGCGAGGATCAGGTTCATCTTCTCCACCAGATCAGCACGTTTGAACGTCACGTGCCCGTTGCCATTCCTGAACCACCGGAGATGGAAGTAGGCGTTCTCGGCCCCGGTCTTCCGCGCATGCCGGGCATCCGAAACAAGGCCATACGCGCCCTGCCGGTGATCGGGTTCGGCCTTGCCGTCGAGTATCGAGAACACGCGAACCAGGTCGTCCAGTTCGTTGGTGACGCGGTGATTGGGGAAACCGGAGCTGAGCAGGCAGCGCACGATGATCCGTTTGCCGAAGCGGAACGGCTCATTCGTTTTGTAGTTCCACGACAGCCGCCTGAAGCACTGGATCACGCCGCGTTCGAACATGTCGCCGCGCGCGCCATACAGCTGCGTGAAGGTGGCCTCGATGGTGGCGGCGGTGAGTTCGGGCACGTCGCCTTCGGCAAGCTGCCGGTCCCACTGCTCACGGGCCTGTGCATCCATGAAGGTGCGCACGCCCGATTCGGACAGCAGGTAACTCCAGCCGCGCACGTCGATGACGCGAACGATGGCGGCTTCGGCCTCGTCGCGCTTCGCGTAGTCGCCGGTAACGGATGGCCTGCCACGGCAGGCATAGACTTCGTCGAGCACGAGCCTCGGAAAGCCCAGGTGGGCAGCTTTGGCGAGTTCCTGCGCCTCGCACAGCAGATCGAGCGCCTGGCGCACGCGTTCAATTACAGCGGTGCGCTGGTTCGCCAGACTGGTGATGCTGATGCTCTGAACCAGATCGGTGGTATCCATGATGGAAGAGAAGTGGAGCCCGCCGCAGCGGGCGTGATGGATAACTGCACGCTCACGCAGCCTGCTGAACCGGCTGCTTCGCGTAGCGCCGCAGTCCTTCCTGCACGAGCAGCCCGATGGCGTGCTTCACGCCGTCGGCATCGGACGTGTCGAACGTGGGAAGCGCGGTGACAGACGGCGAACCGCCCGACAGCCCGAACTTCGGATCGACGTGAACACGCGTGATGCCCGCAGCGACGAGCGCGCGGTGCGCGTACTCGGCGAAGTCGTCCGTATGGCCCAGCTTTTCGTTGCAGGCGGTGAGCCTGCGGCTGATGACGGCCATCTTGCGCACGGCGGCGCGCAGCTCGTTCAGTCGCGCGCCGATGTGCGAGTGGTATTCGAGTTCGAAGGCGTAGGCATCCCCGAACTGTTCGCTGAACGAGCAGCGGATGCGGATGTCGCCCATGTAGGCGTCGCCGAAGGCGTTGACGACGTAGTTGCGCAGCTCGACGATGATGCGCCCGTAGCCGTATTCGGAATTACCGTAGCAGTAGGCGAATGGTTCACTGCGCGGTTCGTTGCGTGTGGTCATGACAGTGCTCCAGGTGCAGATGTGCGCGTGCCTCCGGCAGGACCGGATGCAGGCGCGTCGATGGAAACGAAAGGGAAGACGGAGCCGGGCGCGAGGTCGGTGTTATGCCGCAGGCGAAAGCGCGGCGAGCTGGCGGCGCAGTGCGATGGCGCGCGACTGGGAACAGCCGAGATGACGCCTGATGTCGGCGACGGTCGGACGCACACGACCGGCCGCGATGTCATCGGCGAGACGAGCCACGTCGTCACCGGAGACAACAGTGTCGGGCAGCGGATCGTCGCGACTGTGAGTCACGGCTTGGTGACCCGCCGTTACTTCCGCACGACTCTCCGCTACCGCTTCGCGACTGGCCGTCACGCCGACGTGACTGTCCGCGACTGCCGTGGCTGCCACGCCCGTCGCATCAGTCACGCCTGCGACCGGCGCGACCGTTGCGACGACTCCCGGTAACGGCGCAGGCCGCGATGGTGGCGACAGCGCCAGCCACCACAGCAGGCACGCGACGCCTTCCAGGACGGCGGCGAACGCCAGCCCCGAGAGCAGATCGACGCGTGCAGTCGTGGTCCCGAGTAACGCCGCGAGTCGCGACGTGACCGGATCGGCGAGTAACGCATCGCGCTGCGCGACTACCCGGTCGTCTGCTGCCTGGCTTCGTCGCACGTCGCCCGCTTCCGCATCGAGCGCGTCGAGTCGCGCGGCCAGCGTCGCGTGACGGGCGGCACGCGCGGTACAGTCGCGGGAACAGCGCTGCGCATCGATCCACGCGAGCTGCCGCACCACGGCTGCACGGTCTGCCATCACCGCCGTGAGGTTTCGCGCGGGCGTGGTGACCGGCGTAACCGCCACCGTCGTGGCCCGCTGTTCTCCCGCATGCTGCTGCGCGAGAACAAAGAAGACCGCGTGCCCGTAACATGCTGTCGCGAGACACGCGGCCCACAGGACGCTACCCATGACGCGCACGTGAGGCGGCGTGTCATGGACGAGCGCAGGCAGCAGATGGGCGCTCACGACAAGCACCACGCCCGTGGCGACCCAGACGATGCGCTCGGGCAGCGTGCCGCCGCGCTGCCAGCCGGCCAGCACCGACAGGCTGAGCGCGGTCGCGGTGGCGGCAGCAGCGAGAGTAGCTGTCCAGCGCCGCACGCTCATGCCGCCTTGCCGCCGAGCAGCACGGCCTTGCGGTCCAGCTTCTCGCGCAGCGTGGGCTTCGGCGATGTATCGGTAGAAGGTGGCGGGTCGCCAACAGAGGCTTCCGGCGATACGGAGGTGCCCGGCGCCGCGTCTGGATAGAATTCTTCCGCCACGGCGGCGCGCTCGTCGGGACTGTCCTCGAATGCGCCATTGGCGAACCCCGCACGTGCAGCGGCATCGAGCGCTGCCTGATCGAAGCCCGCAGCGCGGCGGCGTGCATCCAGCTCCCGCGCTTCCACCAGCGCCTGTTCGAGCGTGCTGCCCGAACGCACACCGAGATCCACGTAATAGATCGCCGACCTGTAGCTTTGCGTCGTCGACTTGCCCCGCAGCTTCAGCTCCAGCGGCAGACAGGCAAGCAGGTTGCCCGATACGGCACTGAAGTAGTGAAGACGCGCGGCGAGCGTGCGGATCGAGTTGTACGAGGTGGTGCGGAAGATGAACGAGCCCATCTCGTCCTCGTCGCCGATGATGACGTTGAGCCGCGCATACGGCTTGCAGCCGCCCTGCGTGCCGAAGGCGCAGCCGTCCGGAGACGGGCAGGGCAGGGTTTCGATGCCGTTGCCGTCCACACCGGTGCGCCGGCAGGTATGGCCGTCGCCCACGCACACGGGCCGTCCCGTGTCGCGGTCGAACAGTGAGTAATCCGCCCGCAGGTTCAGGTCGGGAGCGTTGAACAGCATGCGCACGGGGATGGCGCGCAGCTTGCCGGTGGTGGCCTTGCGCAGCTGTTCGTTGAGCGGATGCAGCAGCCATTCGCCGCGCTGCTGCACCTGGGTAGTCAACGTGAACTGGTCGTCCTTCTCGGGCATGCGTTTGCCGCCCTTCTCTACGATGCGCCCGATAGAAATCCTGCCGACAACCGGTGGTGTAATGGAAAGTCCCTTGAGCATGATGGTCCTCGAAATGGACAGTGAAGGGGGAATCAGGTGGAAACCAGAAAGCGCCGCGAACCGGGCCGGTCCATGGCGTACTGCGTTTCGAACTCGGGGTGATCGGCAAGCAGCCGCCTGAGGTCGACGGTGGACGAATCGCGGCTGCGCCTGAACGACACGGCGCCGGTCTCGAACACCGCACGCGTGGCCTCGCCCATGGCCTGGATAAGCGTCTGTTTCAGCAGCGCTTCCTGGGCCTCGCGCTGTTCGATCTCGGCCCGCACCGCAACGAGATCGGCGAACACGGACGACAGCCGCCGGTCATCGGTAAAGTCGACGGTGCCGCCGTTGCCCGGATACAGATGCCGCAGCGCACGCTCTGCCGACTCCGACCCGTCGGCTGGCGGTGGCGTGTCGGTCTCGACGTAGCGCCAGAATTGCTGCTCAAGCTCGATGAGCCGTGCAATCAGCGCGTCGTCACGCCCGATGCGGAACACTTCCAGCGCCTGACCACACAGCAGCACGGCGACGTGCGCCGCCGTCTTGCCCGTCACCGCAAGCTGGTGCTGCACCTGCAGTTCGACGTACTCCGGCACACCTTCCCGCCACAGCCGCGCGCCAAACTCGCCGGCGGTCTTGCACTCCAGCAGCTGGATGTCCCGGCAACCTACGACTTCCCGGTCAACGTTGGCGAGCATCCAGGGGATGGTGGGATGCCGCAGTACCGCATTGACCCGCCGCACGCGATTGCCGGTCTGCTTCGTGTACGACGCGGCCACGATGGGTTCGAGCAGCGTTCCCCAGTAGGTGGGCGAGGTCGTATCGTCCGGTGAAGGACGCGGCATGCCCTCGGCCCGTCCCGTCTTGTCGAGCCACAGTTCGAGCGGGCTCATGTACGGATTGAGGCCGACGGCAGCAGCGGCATCCGAGCCGCCGATGCCGGTACGGCGCACGGCGAGCCAGTCTTCGCGTTCCAGGTGCTTCGTTTCGACGAGCCTCAATGCGGGCCGCCTGCGTGGCCCGTCGGGTTGTGTCGCGCTCATGGCGTCTCCAGAAGTGCGAAGGCCCGGCAGGCGAACCTGACCGGGCCGGTGTTGAAGGGAACGGGGAGGAACTACACGACGAGCCGCAGCGCTTCATCCCACGCCTTCTGCTTGAGCGCCGCACCTGCACCGAACCACGCAGCATCGAGCCGGTGATCCTCACTGCGCGCGCGACGATGGTGGTCCACGTATTCCGTCACGGCATTCACCAGGCCCCACGCGCTGCCCGAAGCGGAAGCGAGATCGGCACCCTTGCCGCGCCCGGCATACAGCTGGCCCACCGCCTTGATGGCGCGCTCATTCACTGCAACGGCGTCACGGTCCGCCGTTGCGGCCGGCGAGTACGTGAGCACGCGCCGCAGGAACTTCTCTGCGGCGGCATCGGAAACCTTGCGCTCCGACAGCGCCTTCATACGCACCATAAAGGCATCCCACGAAGACACGGCGATGCCGAGCTGACGTTTCACGGCCGCCGCGTCGAACTGCGAGCGGTGCGGCACCTTCACGGCGCCAGTGCCGTCGCCCAGGGCGATGGCGAGTGTGTTGTTACAGACCACGCGTACGCTGGTGAATTGCGCGGTCGTCGCCAGCGATCCGTCACAGGCTGTGGCGAGCAGCAGATAGCCGTTGACGGTATCGCGGCCCTTGAGCGTGGCCGACTGTCCCGTCTTCGCGAGCGCCCACAGTTTCTTGCCATCTTTCAGCACACCGGCTGTTTCAAGCTCAAAGCCGCCCACCTCCGTGAGGTCGCGGTAGAACTCGAGTATCTGCGCGGGCTGAACCACGTTGTAGCGCGCCGACACAACGGACAGCGGCGCCTTCGTGTCCGAGCGGTAGAGCACCTTCTGTTCGGGAAACGCGTGGATGGCGCCGAGGTTGCGGTTGCCGCTGGCGACGAAGCGCACTTCGGCTTCCTCGATGGTCCAGTCCATGCCGGCGGCGCGGCTCCAGACTTCGAGCGGCTGGTTGGGGGCGAGTCTGTTGCCAAGGCCATGCCACGGCTCTCCACCAGCATAAGCCATTGTTTGTACGAGATGCATGTGGAACTCCTTTGTGAACGAAATGCATAAAGCCCGGCACAGGGCCGGGCGCAATAAATGGATACAGGAAACGTAAGGGCCAGTGGTGCGTTAGCGCGGCTGGATGCTGAAGGTGCGTGCGCAGGCAAGACACCGCCAGTTGTCGAGGACCTTCTGGTCGACGGTATCGCCGAAGGCCGCTCCGGTGGCGCAGCCTGCCGCGCCCGCCACGAACCCTGCCAGGATCGCGCCGGCCACGCTGCCCAGCGGGCCGCCGATCATGCCGGCCGCCGCGCCGGCTTCGGCACCGGACAGGGCAACGGCGACGGCGCCCCCTGCACCCGCTGCGGCGCCGACTGCACCGCCGATGCGCCGCGCGACGTGACGCGGTTCCGTACGCGTTGACTGGCAGTGAGGACAGGCCTGGCCTCTGCCGGTACCGGGCGGTTCATGCATGGCCCGTGTCCTCCCGGTGTGACGACCACGCTGCGCGGTGAAAGAGGTTGAACATTGTGGAACTCCTGTGTGTGACGACAGCTGCGCCCGGCCACATGTGTGGTGGTACTTCAATGGATGTGTGCGCCGAAGACGTGTCCGCATGCGCGGCACCGGTAGTTCGGGAGCAGGTTGTCGTCAATGGCCGCTCCGACAGCGGAGCCGGCAGCGCAGCCGGCGGCACTGCCCAGCAGACCGGCGATCACGGCACCCGCAAGGCCGCCAAAGATGGAGCCCACAGGACCGCCGATGGCGCCCACTGCGGCGCCCGTTTCGGCACCCGACAGCGCCATGGCGAACCCGCCGGTCGCGCCTGCCACGCTGCCGATGGTGCCGCCCGTCCTGCGTCCCACATCCAGTGTGTCGATCCGCGTCGAGTCGCAGTGCGGACAGCGTGCCGCTGCGGCAGCGGTGGATGAATCCGCACCGCTGCCCGGCCACGGAAAGAAAGGGGAGAACGTGCCGTCGGGATCGGGTGGCGTATCGCGGACAGGCTGTATGGGAGTTTCTGTGTCGGGCGGGGGTGGCTCAAACGCAGGCTCATCGTGGAAGCCGGTGCGGCGTTCGCGAACCGGCTCCGGAGTGAGGGGCGAGGCAAATGAGTGCGCCGCGTGCAGTGCATGGTCGGGATACGGCGCGAACGCTTCCCACTCGTTGCCCTCGTCGAAGGCAGAGGGAGGCGGGCAGGTGCGGGGTGGTGTGGCGCGTGCGGCACTGGCAGGCGGCGGCCCGACAGGTGAGGGTGGCGTCGGTGCGCGGCGGCGCATCACGAGCCACGCGATGGCGGCAGGCACGGCCACGAGCGCGAGCGCCATGGCAGCGAGTAGTGCAGGGTGAAGGGAAGGATTCACGGAGCCTCCTGGGCGAAGTGCGCCGCTGCGGGATTGCAGCGGCGGAGCGGCCTCAGATGGCCGTGCTCAGGCAGGTGATATGTGGTTCAAAAAATCTGCATTACCAGCATAGGAAATTTTTTCCTGATATTTTCCAGGTGGGAATTTATTACCTCGCAAAGTTTGGCCGTTAATTTATTAAAGAAAGATAAATTGCCGCTCTCCCACTATTGTGGTGGTCCAAATGGCATCTATAATCAGCGCTCGGCAGAAACCCAACCGAATACCAACCAAGGGCGAGCTGCATGAGCCACACCGCGCTTTATAAGACGTTGCGTCTCGGCGACGCGCAATACAATCGCCTGGTCAAGCTTGATACGCCGCTCGGCGTCGATTGGTTATTGCCGCTCTATGTAAAGGGAACGGCCAGACTCGGCCGGGATTACGAATTTGTAATTGATGCGGTTTCGGCGCGTGGCAGCCAGATCGAACTCAATGCGTTACTGGGCAAACCGGTGACGCTATGGCTTCAGCAAACAGACGGTTCGTATCTTCCCTTCCACGGTTATGTGCACCGCTTCAGCCGGCTCGGTTCGGACGGTCCGCTCACCTTTTATCAGCTGCGTTTCTCGTCCTGGCTGTATTTCCTCCGCTTGCGCCGCGACATGCGTGACTGGCAGGAGCAGACGGGTGAGCAGATCCTGACCGACGTATTCGATCAGCACCCGCAAGCTCGTGGAGCGTTCCGCTTCGCGCTGCAACGCCCCATGCCTTCGTACTCGACCCGCGTGCAGTGGGAATACGACTGGAACTTCGTGCATCGAAGCCTGGAAGAGGTAGGCGTATTCGCTTACTTCGAGCAGGCAGACAACGGGCGGTCGCATACGGCGGTGTTTATCGATGACGTTTATTCAGTCCCGACGCTCAGGCAGCCGGTTGTCCAGTTCGGTCGGATGGAAATCGGCGATGAGTTGGACGGTTTTACGCAATGGAAAGAACAGCTTCAGATGGAGAGCGCACAGCTCACCACGCGCACGTTCGACTACAAACGGCCCGATCTCACCCGCGAGGTGCAGACCGGCACCAGTGAAGACGGCGAGCAGCCTGCGTACGGCGAGGTGTACGACTACACCGGCGCGTACACGTGGTCGGACCGCGATCAGGGTTCGAGGCAGGCGCAGATCCGGCTGGAAGAGCGAATGTCGCGGATGAAGCGGTTCCACGGAGTGGGCGCGTTACGTTGCGCATTGCCTGGCAGGCGTTTCGAGCTCCGTGGACACCCAGTGCACGATGCGGGAAGCCAGCCGGACCGCGAGTTTGTGCTGCTCACGGTCGACTGGTCGATCCGCAATAATCTGGCTGGGATGGACGGGGTAGCCGAGTTCCCTGAGAGTCTGGGCGCCGAGCTTTCCCAGGTAAGTGACGGCGCGACTGTCACTCATCCGGACGGAAGTGCAGGACACTTTCGCGTGATGGTGGAGGCGCAGCGGCGCCAGGTGCCCTTCCGCAGTCCGTTCGAGCACAGAAAGCCGGTCATGCAATTGCAGAACGCGATTGTGGCCGGTCCCCAGGGGGAAGAGGTCTACACGGACTCGTTGAACCGTGTGAAGGTGTGGTTCCAGTGGAACCGCCGTAACGGGCAGGACGAACGCGCTTCGTGCTGGGTACGGCCAGCATTTCCGGATGCGGGCTCGACACGCGGCGGTATCCAGCCACTGCGAAAGGGCGACGAAGTGGTCGTCGGCTTCATGGAGGGCGATTGCGACCGTCCAGTGATCATCGCGCGGATGTACGGCGGCGCGACACAGCCTGTCTGGCACACAAACGGACTGTTGTCGGGGTACCGCTCGAAGGAGTATGGCGGCAGCGGGTACAACCAGCTCGTCATGGACGATTCGACCACGCAGAATCGCGTGCAGCTGTACTCGAGCAGCTACCAGTCGCATCTGCACCTGGGGTATCTCATCCAGCAGACGGACAATACGCGTGGCGCCTATCTGGGTAGCGGCTTTGATCTGAAGTCGGACGCCTACGGTGCGATCCGCGCAGGACAAGGGTTATTTGTTTCGACTCATCCGGCATCGGTCGCGCAGCCTCTCAATGTAAGCCCTGCAACTGAGCAACTCGCGAGCGCGGAAAGCGTGATGGAGCTCGCTTCCCAGGCCAGTACCGAGAATCGGGCGGAAAGCCTGCAGGAGGCGCAGGACGCCTTGAAGAAGTTTACCGACGCCACCCAGTACAGCATGTCTGGCAGCGCCGGTACTGGCGGGCGCACGGCCGGAGGCGGCACGGGCAACGCGAATGGATTCGCGACGCCCGTCATGCTCGTGGCGAGTCCCGCCGGCATGGGCTTGTCGACCCACGATTCAACGCAGATCACGGCGAACCAGCATGTCAATATCGTGAGCGGTAAGAGCACGCATCTTGCCGCCGGCAAGTCGCTGATTGCCAGCGTGATGGAAAAGGTGAGCCTGTTTGCGCAGAACGCCGGCATGAAGCTTTTCGCGGCGAAGGGAAAGGTCGAAATTCAGGCCCAGGGTGACGCGATGGCGCTGTCTGCGCTCAACGACGTGACGATTACCAGTTCGAGCGGCAAGCTGGTTCTGTCGGCCGACAAGGAAATCTGGATCGGTGCTGGGGGCTCGTACATCCGTATCACGGCCGACATGATCGAAAACGGCACATCCGGGCAAATTCTCGAAAAATGTGCGTCGTGGGACAAACCCGGCGCATCGACGATGCGCATGCCGGCGCAGGTGGCGAGCGTCGCGAAGGGCTGTGCATGGAAGACCGCATCGGCGGCCGCAGATAGCGCATCGAGCGTCGCACTGGATTGAGCGCCATGGACTTCGATCGTAAGGGCGCAGATGCTCGCTTAAATCCAGATGCAGTCGACCCAGTCGCGCAGATGACCGCCGAGCTTCGCGAGCATTTCCGCAAGCGCGGTGATTCGCGTTGCGTGCTCGTGGTGGACCCCGCGTGTCGAGCTTTGGTCGATCGACCGGAATCAGGGATCGTCTTCAGTGAGCAGCCACGGGCAACCGTACCTGTCGTGCATGACGCTTTTCCGCCGGAGCATTCGCCCTACCTCCTCGAGCTGGATCTTTCCGCTCCCGAGGGTGCGCGTCTGTTGCGGGAAAGCGTCCGTCTGGCGGCTGAGGATCGCGAGCCGGCGCGTATCGCGCGTGGGCAGGGACAACGCATTGGCGGCTGGCTGACGAGCAACGCATCACTGGACGACATAGCAGCGCATTGGTCCCATCTGGTGTTGCAGAAAGATGATCAGGGGACCACGTGTCTTCTGCGCTTCTACGATAGCCGCGCACTCGCTCTTCTTTGGGGCGCCCTCAGCGCGGGGCAGCAGCAGGTGCTGCTTGGCCCCGTCGCGGCGTGGCATGCTCCAGACGCGTGCGGCCGGCTGCACGCCTATACGAGCGATCAGGCGCTTCAATCCGAGCTGCAGATTGAGCCCGAACAATGGTTTGCTATCCGGCTGCACGGCTTTATCAACAAAGCCGTTGCGCTGCACATGCATGAAACCGGACGCCAGCCTCGTCCGAGCGAGATCGATACGGCGGTGGCGGCGGCGTTGCGTGCCGGTCGAAATGGGCTGACGGACCCTGAAGACCTGGTTGCCTTCATTCGCCATGCCCTCGTCTGGCATCCGCGTTTCGATGCGCACCCCAGGGTGCGCGCACTCCTGTCGCGACTCTCGCCTGATGACCAGTATTCCTGGCTCGTCAGCGAACTTTCCGACGAAGAGATTGAGGAAATCAAACGTGGAGAATGAGATGACAGCGCGCAGGCCGGCCCGGCAGGGTCTGCTACCCGATCAATAATGTAAAGAACAGCTCGCCATGGCTACCACAGAAACCCAATGCGCAAACTGCCAGAAGACGGGGCTGCCAATTTTGCCGGTGCGATACACCGTTCTGCCTTCGACTGTCGCGGCAAAGATTCCCGCAGGTATCAGCGGGCACGGGGTGACGGATGTCGCGCTGAGCGAGCATCGCTATGGTGTCCGGATTCTCCGCGAGGGATGGCTATACCTCTTCTATGTGAAGGGCGCGAGAGGCAGTAACTATTGGGAAGCGTACAAGGTCACGGCCGATGGCCGGCTCTGGAAGCAATCACTACCGTTGCCCCAGGTTCCGGTTACCCATCCGGCGTGCGCGCAGTGTGCGGTCGCTGTGCCGATGGACATCATTGCGATCGAACGGCCGGAGAAGTGTGGCGAGGTCTATATCGCGTTTTCCGAATACCCCTGGCACGACGACATCTTCAAGCAGTACGCGTCGGATGCAGCGTTGCGGAAAAAGCGGATGCAGTGCATCGAGCCGGCGAAGTGGATTGCAGGCGGGACGAACAGTCACGCGGCAATCGCCACGGAACAAGGCATCGACGAGGTGATCGAGTACATGCCGGGCTTTGATCCCAAACTGTTGCAGCCGCCTCCGTTTCAGTCGCCGGGACACACGCTGTCCGATGCGACCGGGCGTTACGATCCGTCGCTTGTGCGACAGGAGGCGACGCGCTATCCGCTGGCGATCCGCCAGGCAACGCCCCTTTCAGCCAGTGCAGCGCTGGTGAAGCTCATGCATACCGTTGGCGCGACAAAGGCTGGCCAGCATCATCCTCCCATGCTGCTGGCGCTGTGGGATGCGATCGGAAACGTCCACGAGTTGAACGGCTTTCGCAACGACGCGGGAAGTATGCTCGCCGTCTATGTGCGGGAGCGCGCCGTGCAGATAGACGCGTTGGACTCGGTTGGTGCTGCAGAAAAGGCCGTCCGTAATGGTGCGGTTGCGTCGACGGGACGTTGGCGTTCCGCGCGCCAGGCGGCCTGGGAAGGCTTCATGAGTGCACCGATGGCGGGTGAGGCCGTGATGCCCGTCCTGCAATCGCCCGAGGAAGAAGCCGCTTCGGCAAAGCGCATCGAGGACGCCGGGCGGATCAGTCCTGCCGAGGCGAAGAAGATTGGTGACGCCGAATGGCCGAAGTACGAGAAGAAGCTGAACCTGTCGAAATACAAAGGGTTCAAGCCATGGTTCGAGTCGATCCAGAAGGCCGTTGCCGAGTTGCAGGGCCACCGTACTGCCGATGTCGCGGCGTGGCTCAAGGCACCCCTGCTCATGGCGACGCTGCACGATTATCACGAAAACGATGTTGCCAACGGCCTGGCGTTCGAAGGAGTGGTGAATGAAGCGATTACCGGTCTGCCGTCTGAAGAGAAAGGTGCAGAGGTAGTCGTCGATCTGGTGAATCAGACCGATCCTACCCAGCCGACAAGTCTCGTATGGCGTGCGTTCGCCTACAACCAGGCCCAGCCGAAGGTAGAGATCAAGGAATTGCTCGCGCAGGCTACCGCGCACAAGTCGACGACGATGGAGCAAGTCGGCGAAAGCATGGAGACAGTAGCCAAAGTGCTGGAGAAGCTGAAGACCTTCGTCGAATTCCGGGAAAAGATGGGTGAAGTAAAGGAGCACGAGCAACCCATCTCGGCGACCGAGTACGCACTGAAGAAATTCAGGACAGACCGGCTCATTGTCACCATCGGGGACGCGTTGTTCAAGTGGACGTTGATGGGAAAGGTTGCAGATTGCGCGGGAGCCTACATGATTCGCGGCGCCTTGCTCATGCGCATCGGAATCAGCCAGAAGGATACGATTGGTCTCGTCAGGGAGTCGGCCAAAGTCGAGCCGGCGATGAGGGCGAAGCTGCAGGCCGGCTACAAGGCTTTACGCGCGCGGGGCGTTGCCGCCGCGGAAGCCTATGCGCAGACCTTGCAGGCGCTCGCCGAGGACGATGACGGCAAGCTGTTACGTGCAAAATGGAACGCCGTACGATTGACCTCAGAGGGGGCGGAAGCCGTCCATCCTATTCGCATAGCATCGACGCTGGCCATCATCGAGGTGTTCTGCTTCACCGCCAGCCTGGCGAAGGCTGACAAGAACGGCGAAGACTATGCGCTGCTGTTCGGCAGTGGCTTCTCCGCGACATCGGCGTGTCTGCAGGCATCGACAAAGGCGATGACTGCGATGGCAAAGGATGCGGCGCAGACATTGGCGAATCTGAAGGCGATAACGGGCTATTTGAGCGGAAGCGCTGCGGCGATCGCGGCCGTCGTGGACTTTGGAAAAGGTGCGGAGCAGGTAGGTAAGGGACGGGCAGGATTTTCTTCCCTTTACTTCATAAAAGGGACGCTCGGCTTGGCGGGGGCCACTGCTAACCTTCTGACCGCTATGACTTCGTCGGCACCACTAATTGCGCGCGTAAGCGGCGGTCGCAGTGTTGCGTGGCTGGGGAAGGTAGGGGCGGGAATCGCTGGGGCGACTGCTCGAAATGAGGCAATGGCTGGCACCGCCGCTAAAGCAGGTGCTGGGTCTGGATGGCTCGAAGGGTGGTTCGCCAAGTCGAAGGCTGCAAATGCCGTTGGAAAGGTTGCGATAGGTGAGGCGGCGGCGGAAGCCGGTGTGGTTGTTGGCGAACGTGGTGCGCTACTTCTGATCGGTCGTGCCGTGCTGTTCATGGCTGGCTGGGAAGTCGCGGTGGTTATTACGGTGATTCAGTTGCTCATCTGGTATTTCTCAGATAACGATTTACAGACGTGGATGGAGAAATGCGCGTTCGGACAAGCGCCTAACAAGCCCGCCTGGCCTGCGGATAAGCAGCACGAAGAATTCGAAAAGGCATTGAAATCGGTCGGTTTAGAGGCGGACGAGGGCTCGGAATGAAGACAACTGATATGTCGTCGACACAACTACTACGCGGTCGTGTTCAGAATTTGCGGAAGACGCGCTGTAGCCAGGACTTCTTCTTCACTCCGGAGGATCGGGCGAAGATGGGCGGCACGGCCATCGCTGCAGGTCTCGCAGGCTTGGGTGGCATTGCCACCGGTCTATCCGGTATGGCCATGGACACCACCGAAGAAGCGGATCTGCTGGAGTTCGAACTGGATGGAAAACAGGTTAGGGCATGGGTTTGGGTTTCAGTCTTCGAGGATGGAGACGAAGTCGAGGTAGTGGCTGAGCGTTGGGGTGATGTGTGGCAAGGATATGGCATTCGCCGCCTTACTGACCGGATTGTGGCACTTCACCCTCACTGCAGTCGCGGACGATACGCACACTACAAAGCTTTCGCCAAGTGGTGGCTCATCGCAGGTGGGGCACTGGTACTGACGGGGTGCGTCATTACGGTATTAATGGCGCTGGTAAAGTCCATTGATGACTGGAAGGGGATTTTCGTAATGTGCGCTTTAGGGGGATTAGGGTCCATGGCGATTTTCGGTTTGATCGCGTATAGAGTTGCGGGAAAAATGACTGGATTTGTCCGTCTTGCTGAAGGCATTTTCCAGGGGTTCGGCTGGAAGAACGTCAAGAGCATTGATCTTCCAGCATTAACAAAGAAAAACAAGCGACCGGAAGATCCAGGCGCACTAGGTGTGTTGTACTTTCGATACTGACCAGGCTGTACGAGTGATCCGGAGGTCTAAAGCATGATGAACCTGATCCGCGTCGGCGACGATACGGACCATGGCGGCAAAGTCATCACAGGCTCATCGGTCATGCGCTTCGATGGCCGTTTCGTTGCCCGAAAGGGCGACGAGGTATCGTGCCCGCGCCATCCCGACGTCAAACCGAATCTTATTGAGGAAGGCGACGAATCGATGACCGATAACGGTATTCCGATCGCCCGGCATGGCCATCGCGCAACCTGCGGTTGTCATCTGATATCGAGTCTCACCGAATGAGCCTGAGTTCTGAGCCGCCTGTCCCACCAACTGGCGGCACGGAATATCGTTGACTCGCAGGACCCAGCGTCCTCGTGACCAGTGTTTGATCCTGGTGCGCGTTCAATACACGTGCACGATTTCCCCGGCTTGCTGCCGTCCGATGTGAAGTGGCGCAGTACGGCGTGCGTCGTAGCCTTTCTCACCATATTCAACCCTCCGAGGTCGGCGAGCTGCTTCCTTAGCGCCGCTCGCCCAATGACGGGATAGTCGCAGACCGGTTGATTATCCAAAAAGCATAATCTCTGTCGCTTTTTTTCACACCTTGTGATCTGTCTGTTGATAGACCAGTTCCGGGCCATTATGCCAGCACCCATGAGCGCGCCGGCTGGCGTGCGCCGGTTGCGCCGCTGCTCGTCTGGGGCGGCAAGTATCACAACCCACATGTCGAGGCAGTCGACGTTGGATGCGTTCGCCAACATCAGCTGAGACCGGACGAATCTCGCCTCGACTAGGTCCAATGTTTTCCCGATGGCCCCTGTAGTTGCCCCTGCAACTCAGGACACGCGGACCCCGTTAGGTTGATGTGACCGCGGCGCGCCTGAACTCGCGAGGCGAGCGGTATTTCAGGGCTTTGTGCGGGTGGCGCTCATTGTATTGCTCGAAGGCAGCGGCGAGATGTGTGAGCGCCGTGGGCACATCGGACTTGTCCATAAAGGCGACGTAATCGTGCTTCATCGTTTTCACGAATCGCTCGGCCATGCCGTTGCTTTGCGGCGAGCGCACGGGCGTGGTCAGCGGCTCCAGGCCAAGCTCGCGCGCGAAGCTGCGCGTGCGATGGTCGATGTAGGCCGAGCCGTTGTCCGTCAGCCACTCGATGGGCTGCGCGACCTGCGTGGTGCCGAACCGTTGCTCGACAGCAGCCAGCATCACGTCGCGCACCACGTCGCCACTGTGGCCGCCCGTAGTCGCTGCCCAGCTAATCGCTTCCCGGTCACAGCAGTCCAGCGCGAACGTCACACGCAGCGGTTGGCCGTCGTCGCATCGGAACTCGAAGCCATCCGAACACCAGCGCGTATTGCTCCGCTCCACGGCCACGCGACCGTCGTGCCGCCGCTTGTCCCGCCTCACGCCAGGCCGACGCAGCAGCAACTGGTGCTCTCGCATCACGCGGTAGACCCGTTTGTGATTGACGCACGGGGCACCGGCCATCTCGCGGCTGCGTCGCAGCAGTGCCCAGATGCGCCGGTAGCCGTAGCTCGGCAGACCTGCCACATGCGCCCGGATTTCATCGAGCAGGACTGTGTCGTCGGACATCCGTGCGCGACGGCCATCCTGCCAGCCGGCATCACGAACCTGCTTCACCGCCACGGCAGAGCGCGCCACGCCGAGAACTTCGCAGACCGTTTTCAATGGTCGTCCCCCGGCAGCAAGGGCGAGCGCGCAATCAGGTTTTTTGACCGGCCCCACTCGACTGCCTCGCGGAGAATCTCATTCTCCATCGTCTTCTTCCCGAGCAACCGTTGCAGTTCCTTGATTTCCTTGATGGCGGCGGCCAGTTCCGATGCAGGCACGACTGTCTCGCCCGCTTTGACTGCCGCCAGGCTGCCCTCCTGGTACTGCTTGCGCCACCCGAACACCTGGTTCGGATTGACGCCGTGTCGTCGGGCCACGGCCGATACCGACGCGCCGGGGGCTAACGTCTCCTGCACGATGGCGATTTTTTCCTGCACGGTGCGCCGACGACGACGCTCCGGCCCGCTCAGAATTTCGATGCTTTCCACGTAATGACTAGGCTTCGTGATGGTCACAAGACTATCCGTATTTTAAGAGAGTGCTCGTGTCCTCAGATGCGTGGGGCTACTCCAGCCCCATCTGGGTCCTCCCAGCCCGTCGCCACGGATCTGCGCCGTACTGCTACACCTCATAGTAGCGGCCTCTACCCCGAACAACGTGCGCATTCGCTCGTCCTTCGCCGCAGAAGCGCCGCTGAGATCGATCGTTGATTTGCAAATCAACACCAATTCCGGCCATTGATGCGCAAGCCCTCGCCGAGAGTTGAGCGTCGTCTATTCGCGACAATGTAGACGGACTGCCATCTGCTTGATCACAGGTGACAACGTGAGCGAGGTATACGATCTTGCCTTCCGCAAGCGTACGCCGATCAGGAGCGGTCCCGGTTCTTTGTGGCTCGCAGCCGCTGGATCTGCTCCAGCACAGCGCGATGATCGTAGGGCTTCGAGATGGCGGGACCATCTTCGCATAGTCGGGCCGCTCTCTCGACCGACCCGGCGATGCTGCCTGCGAGTACGACGCGAATATCGGGAAATCGCTCCCTTATCCACTTCGCGAGGGCAAATCCGTTGCGGTCCTCGCCTGCGACGTCTGCAAGGACGATGTCAATAGCAGACGGTCGTTCGGAGATTAACGTTCGTGCCTCCACACTGTCATTCGCCTCGATGACGAGGTACCCGCACTGACGGAGGTATTCGGCAAGTGGAGCGCGAACCAGTATGTCCGCATCCACGATCAGGACATGGGGCAAATCACGAACCTCCTTCCGGCAGTCGCAGGCCAAGCAAAGACAGAAGCAGCGCCACGGTATGCTCAAGGCTGAACGGTTTTGCGACGAACAGCCGTGTCGGTGCGCCTGCTCCCAGATGAGTCTCACCGGAGGCGAGAACGACGGGAATTTCAGGGTGTTCTTCGGCCATTAATGCGGCTAGTTGCCGCCCGTCGATACCGCCAGGCATCTGTATGTCGGAGAATACAAGATCGACCTTTCCGCCGGCGCGGATGTAACCCAGCGCTTCATCGGCGCAACTCGCTTCGATGACCACAAAGCCAGCCGTACGCAGCGCTTCTGCGAAGGCTACCCGCACAAGCACATCATCGTCTGCAACCAGGACGCGGGCCGCCGCTGGTTGCGGCTGCGGTTGAGGCAACATGGGCTCCCCGTGGAGGCGTAACCGGATCGCATGAACAGAGCAAACACTGTTCCCGGTCCGTACCGTTCGACGTACACGCCTATTCGTTCGATAGACGCCCCGCAGCTGCATTGAAGATTATTCCGTCAGCTCAGGTGGGCCCTGCTTCGAAGGCGGCCATTGCGGCCTTACTACTCCAATGGCCGGGACCTACCGCGACAAACAGATTCCGGCGCAGGCTCCGATGCTTTCTGGCTCGGGTAGCGCCGGGGGGGAGGCGGGCGCGCATGCGAGGTGTAGCGCCAGCGCTGAGTGTTGTTACTCGTTGCCGGCCGTCTGGCGGGTCTGCTTGCGTGCCTGTTTGTGACGATACATTGCCGCGTCCGCCGATTCGAGCGCCTGGTCAACGGATACAAACTGCACTGCCACAACTCCCGCGCTCACGCCTGCATAGTCGATCTCGTTTTCACCAAGCCGATATTTGCCTTTCGTGGCATTCGCCACGCGAGTGGCGAACGTTGCGGCCGCACTGTCCGCCTGCGTCTGCTCGGCCGGTCCCGGACCCACAATTGCGAATTCGTCGCCGCCTACGCGCGCGAGCATGTCGGTGTCGCGGGCTACGTTAAGGAGGCGTCGCGTGCAGGCCTTGAGAAATGCGTCGCCCGCTGCATGACCGCGGGTATCGTTGATCTGCTTAAAATCGTCAAGATCAATCATCCCGACGATCACATAGGAGGCTTCGCGTGCCGCTCGCGCCAATAGCCGGCCCAATTCATCGAGCAATGCTCGGCGATTAGGCAAACCCGTGAGTGAGTCGGTCAGGGCGAATTTCGTCAGGTACTCGTTGGCTTGTCGAAGTTCGGTTATCAGCCGTTCGCGCTCGATATGCCTCGCGATCAGACTGGAAAACAATTCAAGTGCGGCGTGCGTGTCAGGTCGCAGATCCTGTTGAAACCTACTCGCGGCACACAACGTACCGATCACCTCGCCATTACTACCGAGCACGGGTGCACTCGCATAGCTCGTGATCCCAAGTAATCGTGCTGGAGCCAGATCGGGCCAGGACTCCCTTACGTTCGAGGTATAGCGACGCCCTTCGTCAAGGCAACGCTTACAGAGCGTGTCCGACCAGGGCACCCGAAGTCCTGGTGGGATATGGAGTTCACCCGTATTGACGGCAAAGGTGACGGACTGTGAGGCTGATTCTTCGTCGATGGACGTCAAGTATGCCGATTCGAGGCCGGTCACCTGTGTGAGTAGTTTCAGGAGCGGCCCTGCCAGCTCTTCCACATTGCCGGGTGCTGTAACCGACTCCGACAGCCGCTGGAGAATGCTTTCCATAGACGCCCTCGTAGTGCCTGCATTCAGCATATTCTATCCGCCCGCTCCAGCCTGGAAGGGAAGATGTCGCTACTTCCGGGGCTGTGCCCGGCGATCAATAGCTCCAAGGAAACTGTCTGGCGCACTTGGCATCGTCCCAATTCAGGGCTGAATCGGTGACCACTTCAAGTGGGTGAACGACACGGCAGGACACAAGGCGGGCGACGAAGTACTGAAGCGAATCGCGCTCGTGGCGAGAGATATTGTGAGTGCCTCTACCGTTGTGGGCCGACTGGGCGGCGAGGAGTTTGTCCTGCTACTTTCGTCAACGACGTTGGAAGCTGCTGCTGCAATCGCGAAGCGCCTACGTGCTTCGATCGAGCAGGCCCCTGTGGAGACAGGCGGACTTCGTGCGACCGTTGCCGGGCGCCAGCACAGGCAGCGGTACATCGTCCGCGCGGATCTTGGTGCCCGCGAGCGCATGGCGACGCACGGCGTTGACGAGCGGCGCCAGAAGCTGCGTGACGCTACCCATCCAGTATCCATCGTGCCGGTATCGATCTCGACGCCAAACTACTGCAGGCAACTCAGAAATACCGTTGACGTGCCCGCATTAACTTAAACCAACCAGCCTCCACGATTCCCGGTGCGGTTCGGCCTTGTACCAGCGACGGTGCTGACGGCCACCTACGATTTGGAGGCAAGCCGCTTCGTGCTTGGTGCGCCGGTTACATCCCACCCTTCATGCTCGATTACTTCGGCCAGCGCCGCTTCGAACATCTGGACGGCCCGGTTTGCTGCATCGCCCAGATGGCGGTGCAAAAGCGCGTCGGCGGGCGAGCGAGACAGGCAGGCATCGCTGTACCGTTCGAAGGCCGAAAGTTGCAGCACGAGTTCGGAGAGGTGCCGGGGACATTCGCAGGCTATCGTGGACGACAATCCCACGAATCGCGCCAGCGTCGCGTCGTCGAAACGACGTTGCGAACGCAGCCACAGGCCCCGCTGGCCAGCGTCGCGCCTGCTTCGGTCGTCCAGGACCGAAACGAATTCGGCCAGTATTTCTTCGGCACGCAGAGCCCCATCCGGAGCCTTCTTGAGTGTTAACCCTTCGAGAGCGGCCAGCTCGATTGCGCGCTTCGTCCCAAACGGGAACACCACCATTACCTCGGATGCGCCGAGATGCTCAGCTGCTGCCACTATCCGGTTCACAGTCTCGTCGTAAAGCGCTGTTACCTGGACGATCAACCCTGTCGCCCGGACGTCGACGTTGTCGCTCAGCACGGCATCGAGACTGTCGAACTGCGCAACGACCGATCCGCTCGAAACCTGCAGCGGAAACCCGGTCATGACGACCGCGACATGGTCGGCCTCGTCTTCGTCGGCCTGAGACTGTTCGCTTCTGGGAGCGCTGGTGAGGAGCGCCTCGAGCGTTGAGGTGCTCATCTTCGCGATTGATCCGATGGCATGCCCTCTGTCGACCAGCGACTTGAGAAGCCGCAGACGATGCAGATCTTCATCGGAGTAAAGTCGCTGGCCCGATTCGCTGGTGGGAGGCGAAATGGCTCCATATCTTTGCTCCCAAATACGGACGGTGGCGGCTGGCATACGGGCAGCCTTCGCAGCCTCTCCACTGCGATACCGGCGAGTCCTCAAATCGTGCTTCGGCACAGGGTTCTCACTTTTCCGGGTAGATGTCAAACTCATTGCGAGTCGCAATTTTAACTCGTGCTCGACCCCACGCACAAGTGCCTTTTTGCCGTGCTGCAACGTGCACTCGTTGTCAGGACGCAAGGAGCAGCCTTGCGGTGCATCTCTACTGGGCGCGACGGCAACTCGACCCCATGCTGGGCATCGTTTCAACTGTCAGGACGTTGCGACTGTGCGCACGCGAGGTGAACCTGCGACCGGAGAGCAATTGTGTTTGCCAGGTCGACATGCACGTAGTCCGGGCTGACCGATGGCTTTATCAGCGCGACGACCGGGTACAGCGCTCTTGACGCAGTTGAACTGCGCGGCATACGTGGCTAGCCAGCATCGGCGCAATACGCGTTTCGATCAGGACTAGTGCACGAACAGCCACGCGGATATCATGCTCTCGGCCGGGAGTCGTGGCGGCAGACCACCATAGCGCGCTGGCGGAGACTATCAACGATCGATACGGGGGAACCAGCGGCGGGACGCTGCCGCCACTGACTCTAATTTTCAACACTACAACGACCCAAACATAGGGTTACCCCACGGAGGTTGCGTCAACAGTCTTGCTGTCAGGATTCACACAGGATTGCCCATGTCTGCCATCGGACAGGACCGCAGTTCGTCGGCCTCGCATCTCACGAGCACCCGGCAGAGAGATACTGCAGTCGCACGGCCAACCCCGTGCCGGGCCGGTTACTGGCGGTGACGGTTGCAAGATAGTTGGAGTATCGATACTGCACCAGTGCCGTTTCTACCGGATACACAGCGAGAGTGGTTGCCTCTGGACTGCTGAGCACAATGTCGGGTGCGCCCAGAGCAAGCCTCACCCGGACCGTGGCGTAGCTCCCTCCGTACCTCGCTGACCTGCGCAGCACTCATACCTCGCTGGTAGATATCAACGCCGATGAGCGTATCGAGAGGACCAAAGCTCAACCACATTTCGCTGACTGGCGGCCCCGCAAGACCCACTGACGATGAGTCAAGCCACCGGTAGCGCAGGAATCGATACCCGCGTCCCACAAGGTCGCAACTGATGTTCCGGTCTTGAGCCCATCGCGTGACTTTTGCTTCGATGCTGACGTCGAGTGCGAGACCGGCTGGCAGCGGCCGGGTTGGGGCAGGCTTTGCGGCGGCCAACGGAATCATGGCCTGCGGTACCGAGATGCGCGAAATCGGGCGCCTCCTTCGGGTTGGCCAACAAGCCCGTGACCGCGTCGTCAATCACCTTGGATATCGCGGCCGGTGCGTTCGCATTCCCGCCCAGTCCTGCCTACATGTCCGCGTTTTGAGGGTACTGTGCGACCTTGTTTGTCGACGGGCTCAGATCATTACCTCCACCGCAAGCGCCGAGACGCACAGCGGCAGAACATGCCTTGAAAGCATTTTTATTTCATGCTCCTCCCGAGCTGGTTGGGCGCGTATGCCGATCGCCACGGCAGTGCTGCCGCGATCATCCGGAGGTACGGGCGCAGGCAACGTCCGGATGCATGAAAATTCAACGAATTGTTTGCGGTTCGACCGCTGCGGGCTGGAGAGCCTCCGCATCAAGGCATCGCTCAGTGCTTGTTGACAAAAGCCACCACGTCGTCGAGAACGGGCGCGGTTGCCACCACAGGTCCCATGGCACGCACCGGTGCGGCGAGACTGCCCACCGTCATCGCGTGCGTAAGCGTGGGATATCGGCGTACTTCTACAACATCGCCCTTCGCCCGCAGCCGCGCCGCAAGGCGTTCTGTGTTCGCCGGATCGACCGTTGTGTCGCGTAGGCCAACGCCGAGAAATACGGGCGGTTCGCCGCCTTGAACGAACCGGACGGGCTGGCTTGCGTCGCGTACCGCGGGCGGAAAGATGCGCTCCAGCGTGGCGTCTTGTAACGGCAGAAAATCGTACGGACCGGCCAGTCCTATTGCGCCTGCCACCGCGTGCGACGGCGTACCCGCTTCGGCTAGCCAGGAGCGGTCGGTGGTGAGGAGCAGGGCGATCTGGGCGCCAGCCGAATGCCCGGCAAGGAAAACGCGCTCAGGGTCCGCACCGTAAGCGGCAGCATGTGTTCTTGCCCAACTCACGGCCATGGCAGCGTCCTGCATATAGCCCGGAAACACGACCTGCGGGTACAGGCGGTAATCGGGAATGACAGCCACTAATCCCCGCGAAGCGAGTGCCTCACCCACAAACAGGTAGTCCTGCCGTCTGCCGCTTTGCCAACTGCCGCCGTAAAAGAACACCACCATCGGCGGGCGGTGCGTCGCGGATTGCCTCGGGACATATACGTCGAGGCGCTGACGCTGATCCGCACCATAGGGAAGGTCGACGTATCGCGTGCAGTCGTCGCGTGGCACGAGGGCATTGACGAGCACGACAGGATGGCTCGCCGCCCATGAGAGGGCGCTTGCCGCAACGGCCGCGCAGGCGAAGAGACGGGCGAATGGAAGGCTCATGCGTGAGCGTTCCTCTGCCACACGCGCCACACGGGCCCTTCCTCGGGCGTGCCGCAGCGTTGCGAGCAGCGGTTCTTCACTGGCGCGCTCCGAGCAGGCTTTGCCGCAACCGCGCCGCGCGCGTTTCGGGATCGAGCCAGATGCGGAAAAAGGCCACGGCGAAGGCCGTGTCGTCGATCTGCGCGGTGAGGGTGCCGTTGGTGTAGAAGCGTGCCCCGTGGCCGGGCATGAATACCCCGCAGAGCCGGTCCCCGGGCGCGACATCGTTGAAAGCGCGCCTCATGTCGGCGCGCCAGGCATCGAGCGTCCCGGCGGGCAGCGGCGCCTGCGCGAGACGCCGGATCTCGCCGATGCCGGCGTCGACTAGCGTGTCGGCCTTGATGGCGCGTCGGTAGGTGAGCAGCAGTGCGAACGGTTCGTCGAATTCATACGGCGGGCGCTGCGCCCAGAGCTGCGCGTCATACAGGCAAAAGCCGAGAAAGCAGAACGGGCCCCGGCCGATCAGATGGGCCTGTGGGACGTCCGAGCGGCATTCCGCGCGCGCCGACGCGGTGATGCAAGCGAGCGCCAGTGCGAGACCGGCAAGCGCGAGCTTCGTTCGCATATCAGGCTGAGTGCTTCATGCGTGCGTCACGACGAACTGCACAACGTCAGTGCGCTGCTCCTCGAAGCCTGCCTCGCAGTACGCGAGGTAAAGGCGCCAGGTCCGCACGAACGTTTCGTCCAGACTGAGCGCCCGCACTGCATCGAGCCGCGATTCGAATGCCTCGCGCCAGAGCCGAAGCGTGTACGCATAGTCGAGCCCGAACGAGAGCGAAGGTTGGGCAACCAGTCCCGCCTCGCCCGCGGCGCGCATGAAGCGCTCGGGACTGGGCAGCATCCCGCCGGGGAAAACAAATTCGCGGATGAAGTCGCTCGTCGCACGATAGGCGGCAAAGCGCGATTCGTCGATGGTGATGGTCTGCACGAGCGCGCGACCGTTGGGCGCGAGGCACGCGCGCAGCATGCGGAACCATGTCGGCCAGTACGCTTCGCCCACTGCCTCGAACATCTCGATGGACACGATCGCGTCGTAGCGCCCGCGCAGGTCCCGAGAGTCCCCAGAGTCCCGATCGTCCAGATAGTCCCGGTAATCGCGCAATTCAATGCGCGCGAGGTTGTCCAGCTTTTCGCGCCGGATGCATTCCGCCGCAAACTCGTGCTGGCTGGCCGAGATCGTTATGCCGTGCACGTGAATACCGCACCGCGCCGCATGCATCGCGAAGCCACCCCAGCCGCAGCCCACCTCCAGCACACGCATGCCCGGTTTCAGGCCGAGCGTGTCGACAATGCGCTGGTACTTGGCGCGTTGCGCCGCTGCCAGCGTGAGGGTGCGATCGCCATCAAACCAGGCGCTCGAGTAGGTCCACGTCTCGTCGAGCCACTGTCCGTAAAACGCGTTGCCAATGTCGTAATGCGCGTGGATGTTGCGGCGGCTGCCGCGCCGGCTGTTCATGCGTAGCCGGTGCCGCAGGTTGTACCAGACCTGCTCGAGCCGGCCGCCATGCACGGTGCGCGAAACGGCGGCTTCGTTGCGCAGCGCGAGCCGAAGCAGCGCCACGAGGTCAGGGCAGTCGATCCACTGCGCCCGGTAGGCCTCCGCCAGTCCGATATCGCCCGCGCGCAGGATGGCACGGCAGGCGCGCCAGTCGAGCACGCGCAGCGTTGCACCGGGCGGCTGGTGCGGGTCGCCGAACACGTATTGCGCGCCCCCGGGCGTGGCAACGGTGAGGTGACCCACGCGGATGCGCCGCAGCACATCGAGAAAGAGCCGTGCGTAGAACGGCGGGGCACCAGGTGTGGAAAGCGATCGCAGCAGGTTCATGACGGGGTGTCCTCTGGTGTGTGCGGGGGAAGCGTCGCGGTGTGCGCTGCCGCTGCCTCGGACGGCGCGTGCGCGCCATAGAACGGCACGCGCCTGAGCCACAGGCGCAGCGCCTGCCAGTGAATGCGCACGATCACGGCGACGATGGCGAGCGGCTGGCGGGCAAGCGTGCGCAAGGCAAGCGGTCCGTCGAGTGGCTGCGCGTGCAACGTCAGCGCGGTGCGCAACAAAAGGGCGTCGGCGTCGTGGTAATCGATGGCGACCGAGAGGCGTTGGCCGCTATGGCGCACGCGAAACACGTAATGGCCCGTGACGTCGCAGAACGGTGAAACGTGGAAGGTCTTGCGGCAGACCAGCACCGTGTCGTTGGCGATGGGAGCTTGGCCCGGCGCGCTGAGCAGATAGCCGTGATGGCTGCCGAACGTGTTGCGCACGTCTGCATAGAGCGCGCGCAGCGCGCCGGCACGGTCGTGGCAGAACCAGAAGCTCACGGGGTTGAACGCGTAGCCAAAGAGGCGCGGGATGGTCATCAGCCAGATCTCGCCATCGGCGGGAATGTGCGCGTCAGCCAGCCGCGCGCGCATCCACGCTTCAAGGGGCTGTCCGTCGCGCGGCCCGTAGTCGCGCAGCGCGAGCCCGAGCGGCGCCCAGCGGTCGATACCGAACCACCAGCGCTCGGTCTCGGCCAGTCGCGCAAGATCGCAGCTCACATAGAGCGCCGGATAGTGGAACCAATGCCGCACGGGACGTAGCCGCGCGTGCATCACGCGGCCGGTCAGCAGGGCGGCCGCGGGATGCCGTCTGCAGTCGGGCGCCGTTGTCATAGCACCGCCCAGGCCGGCGTTACGCCGAATGCACGCGCCACGCGCAATGCCGACTTCAGGCCGTCTTCGTGGAACCCGTAGCCGGTCCACGCGCCCGCGTACCAGGTGCGGCGGCGGCCCTGCAGCGCGGGCAGGCGCTGTTGCGCATCGACACACGCGAGGTCCAGCAGGGGATGCTCGTACACGTAGCGCCCAATGACGGACTCGGGCGCGGGCGGAACCACCGCGTTGAGCGTGACCACCACGGGCGTGCTGAACGGCAACGGCTGCAACTGGTTGAGCAGATAACTGACGCAGACCGGGTGGCCCTGTTCGCGCCCGAGCAACCCGCGCCCGCCGAGGTAATTCCATGCCGACCAGACGCGGCGGCGGCGCGGCAGCAGACGTGTATCCGTGTGCAGCGTGGCGACGTTGCGCTGATAGCGTACGGCGCCAAGCACGCCGCGTTCGGCTTCGTCGGCGTCCGTGAGCAGCCGCAGGCTGGTGGGCGCGTGGCTCGCCAGCACGATGGCGTCGAAGCGCTCGGCGCCGCCCTCGTCGGTGACGACTGCGACGCCGTCGGCATCTCTGCGTATCGCATGCACGGGCGTGCCGGTTCGTACGTCAGTGAGCGTGGCGGCCATGCGGCGCACGTACTCGCGGCCGCCGCCCGCCACGGTCTTCCAGGGCGGCCGGCCGTTCACCTGCAACAAGGCGTGGTTCAGGCAGAAGCGCAGGAACGTGACGGCGGGAAAGCGCAGGATGTCGCTCGCGGCGCTGGACCAGATGGCGGCCGCCATGGGCAGCAGATAGTGCCGCTGAAACGGTGTCCCGTAGCCGCCTTCGAGCAGTAGTTCCCCCACCGAGCAGCGATTGCGGCTTGCGTTTTCCAGATGCTGCTGCGCGCAGGCGTTGAAGCGCAGGATGTCGCGCAACATGCCGAGGAAACTCGGCGAGAAAAGATTGCGCCGCTGGGCGAAAACTGTGTTGAGGCTGGTCCCTGCCCATTCGAGCTGGCCGCCGTCGAGCGACACGGAGAACGACATGTCGGTGCGATGGGTCGCTACGCCGAGTTCGTCGAAGAGCGCGATGAGGTTCGGGTAGGTGCGGTCGTTGAAGACGAGAAACCCGGTATCCACAGGATGGCTGTGCCCGTCCAGTTCGACGTCCACGGTGTGGGTGTGGCCACCCAGGTAGCCGGCCGATTCGAACAGCGTGACCCGGTGTCGGCGCGAGAGCAGATAAGCGCTGCCGAGGCCGGCAATGCCGGCGCCCACGACAGCGATGCGCTGTCCGGGCTGCGTCTCGACGGGTTCGGGATGCATGGAAAGGGGTCTCCTCTTCGCGGGTATTGGGTTGGGTTGCGTTTTCACAGATACGGAAGAACCACGTGAACGGATGCATTCGGCTCAATCGTCGTCATCCGGTTGCTCGAAGCCTGGTTGCCCGAGTTGCGCGGGCACCTGCGGTACGCGCCTGAACCGCGAGGTGTCGTAGCCCATTGCGTCAAGCCGGGCGAGCAGCGAGCGATAGGTGTCGTCGCTGATCTGCGGTTCGCGTGCGAAGATCCAGCCGAGCGTCTTGTCCGGGTAGCCGAGAATCGTGTAGCGATAGTCGGGATCGACATAGAGCGTCAGCTGCGAGACGTACACGGGCCAGAAGAGCCGCACGCGCCACTCGCCGCCGCCGCTGCCGGGCTTCACGGTGTCGAGGAACTGGTAGCGCCGCTCGGGCTGGTCGAAGCCTCCTTTGCGGCCGATGAACGCGTCGTCGATGCGGCCGTCCGCGCGCAGCGTCCATTCGGCGCGGCTTGCGACGAAGTGCCGTTCGGCGAAGTACGGGATATGGGCGATCACGTACCAGCGGCCCATGTAGCGCGGCAGGTCCACGGGTACCGTCTTGAGCGGCAGCGCGGCGCGCGGGTTCGGGTTAGGCGGTCCGCTCGTGCAACCCGGCAGGACCGCGAGCGCGATGGCGCAGGCGAGCGCCGCGGCGAGCAGAGGGACAGGCGAAGCGCCACGGGCATTGCGGGACATCATTGGCCTCCCCGCGCGCCGCGCTTCTCGAACAGGTAATGCGCAACGCCCCATTCGTTGCCGCGCGCGTAGCCGAACAGTTCGGCTACGGCCATGTAGAACATGCGCCAGCGCTGGAGCCAGAGCGCAGCGTCCTTGCCGTAGACGTCGGCGAAGAGCGGCAGGACGCGCTCGCGCGAGGCGTCGAGCGCTTCAAGCCACTGCTGCGCGGTGCGCGCGTAATGCCGGCCGTCTACCCACCACTGGCGCGTCACGCGCAGATCGTCCTGGAAGTGCAGAAGCAAATTCGCCGAGGGCATCGTGCCGCCCGTGAAGAAGTGCCGCGACATCCAGTCGGCGGTGTCGCGCGAGGCGAAGTGATAGGCGAGCGTGCGATGCGCGAAAAGATGGACGAACAGGCGACCGTCGTCGCGCAGCCAGCCAGCGAGCTTCGCGAGCAGCAGTCCGTAGTTCTTCATGTGCTCGAACATTTCAACCGAGACGATGCGGTCGAACCCGCGCTCGTGCTCGGGGAAATCGAAGTCCACGATGTTGCCGGTCACGACGCGCAGATTGTCGAGGCCGTAGCGGTCCGCCTGCTGCTCGATGAAGCGGCGCTGCCCGTGCGAATTCGAGAAGGCCACGATCTGCGCGCGCGGCAGACGCCTCGCAAGCCGCAGCGAGAGCGATCCCCAGCCGCAACCCAGATCAAGAATGCGCTGCCCGTCCGCCAGCCCGGCACGCATGGCATAGCAGTGGAGCATGGCTTCCTCTGCCTCGGCGAGCGTTTCGTCGCCGCGCGGATAGTACGCACACGAGTACTTCATGTGAGGCCCGAGATGCGCCTGGAAGAACGCGGCCGGCACTTCGTAATGCTGGGTATTGGCGGCCGGCGTTTCGATCGCGATCGGGCTTGCGCGCAATTCGGCGAGCAGGCGCTGCAAGGCTTCGGTGCTGCGCTCGCTGTTTTCGCCGTTTTCGTCGCGCAGGCGTGTGCCGATCAGCCGGCGCATGCCGGCCCGTACCAGCGCGTCAGGCAGCCAGCCGCGCTCGCAGCAGCGGATGATCCAGTGATCGTCGACGATCTCGGCATTGGGCGAATCGGTGAGGGTCGTGCTCATCGAACGGGTCCTTGTGTTGAGTGGGCTTCTGGTCGAAGTCGGAGCGGTGTCGGCGCTACCCGCGGCGCTCGCGGGACGGCGGCCACGGAATCAGCGCGCTCGTCGTGCGCATGTATTCGTCGTAGCCGGCGCGTGTTCTGGCGAGGCGGGCTTCGAGCAGCGGAATGCCGGAGACTTTCATCAACAGCCAGGCCATCAGCAGGGGCGGCGCGAACGTGAGCCAGCCCCACGGCAGCCGCAGTGCGAGCACGGTGTAGGCGAGCCAATGCACGCACTCGAAGAAGTAGTTGGGATGGCGCGAGTACCGCCACAGGCCGGTGCGGCAGACGTGGTTCCGGTGTCGGGCGTCGGCGGTGAAGCGGGCGAGTTGCTGGTCGGCCAGTGCCTCACCCGCTACTGCGACGAGCCAGACGGCCACGGCGCCGGCCGCGTTGACGGGCGATGCCGCCCTGGCACTGAAGACCGGCACGAAGAACGCCACGGCGAGCAGCAGCGCAACGAGCGCCTGCAACTGGAAAAACCAGAAGAAATTGCGCGGCGCGGCGGCGCCCCACTGATCGCGAAACTGCCGGTAGCGCGCGTCTTCGGGCTTGCCGGAATTGCGGCGCCAAAGATGGATGGCAAGCCGCACGCCCCATACGCCGGCGCCCGCGGCGACGAGCAGGCGGTTCAATGGTGCGCCGGAGCCCGCGAGTGCCGCGAATACCGCAACGCAGCCAAGGGCGGCCGCCCAGACGGCGTCGATCATGCCCGCGTTGGCGGTGCGCAATTGCCACAGCCAGACGGCCGCGAAGGTCAGGGCCAGCCCGGCTGCGGACGCAGCAACGATGGCGGTTGGGGACATCAGGGCGTACTCCGTTCCGGATCTCAACCGCATATACGGATGGCGCGGCGGTTTGGATGCAGCAGGAACAGAGATGTTTTTTTTGATGCAGGGAAAAAAGAAAGGCCGCCAAGAGGCGGCCCCAGAACGCGGCCCAAAAGGGCGGCCCTATGCTCGGGTTTGCGACGACCGCTGCTCGGGTGTCAGGCGAGGTGCATTGCGCCCGTCGCGATGACCGGGCCGGTGGGCTGGCCGGTGGGCGATCCGCCCGGGGGTTCGACGGAAACGGCCAGCACGGCGCGCGTGCTCATCTGTGCGAGCACCTGCGGCGGCAAGGGCATGGAGGCTGCCGTATTGATGGGTACGACGCCAAGCCCAATCGGCCGGGCGCCAGGCGGTATCAGCCAGAGTTCGGTGGAGCGGTTTGCGGCGACGTGCGGCTGGACGGCGGGCACCACCACCATGCGCCCGCGCTTCACGTCGACCGTGGCGGTCCAGTGGGCGACGCCATCGCTGCGCGCGAGCGTCGCGACCATGTAGCCGTTTTGCGCCACCTCGGCCGATGGCTGTCGCGCCTCGCGCAGCGTGACGATATTGACCGCGAGCAGCACGAGCGCGGCAGCGCTCGCGCCAACGCCGAGCCAGCGCCATACATTGAGACTGTTCCACCAGCCACCGCGGGACGCAGCCGTAGCGCGGGACGGCAGGAATCCAAGGTCGCGCTGAATGCGTGTCCAGACACGGGCCGGCGGTTCGACGTCCGCGAGGTCCTCCGCCAGCGGGGCGAGGTGCGCCAACCAGTTGTCGAGGCAGGCGCGCAGAGCCGGATCGCGCAGCACCTCGCGCTCGAGTGCGCGGCGCGAGTCGCTGTCGAGAACGCCGAGCGCGTATTCGGCGCAGCGCAGATGGTCGTCGGGTGAGAGCGGAGTGTTCATCGTTCGAGACACAGCTTCAGTTGCAGCAGACTGCGTCGTATCCAGCTCTTCATGGTGCCGAGCGGCACGCGCAGCCGCTGCGCCAGTTCGCTATAGGTTGCGCCGCTGAAAAAGGCCTCGCGCACCGCTCCCCCCTGCTGCGGATCGAGCGCCGCAAGGCACTGTTCGAGCCGGCGACGCTCCTCGCTCCATTGCACGGCGTCCTGCGGCGTGGGCGCTTCGTCCTCGATTTGCGCCGCGGCATCTTCGTCGAGTGGCGCCTCGCGATGTTGCCGCATGCGGTCGATCGTGCGGTTGCGCGCAAGCGTGAGGAGCCAGGTCATGGCGCTGCCGCGGTCCGGATCGAAGCTGTCTGCGCGGCGCCACGCGTTCGTGTAGACCTCTTGCAGAACGTCTTCGGCTTCGCCGTCGTCATGAATCATGCGTACGATCACCGCAAATACGCGCGAGGCAGTCAGCGTGTAGAAGTCCGAAAAGGCTTGCTGGTCGCCCTCTGCAACTCGACGTAGCGTGTGGTTGAGGTGAGTGCGACGCACTTCCTCGAAGTCGGGGCTCGCGGTCATGTCGGGCGCATCACGCATGCTCGGAGTCGGACGGATCTTGGCGCGGGGGGAAAGTGAGCCGCAATATAGCACGCGAGACTGGCTCCGGCGCGCCGCTGCGGCAAGTCCAGTCGTGGCCATCATGGCTGCATTGCTCCCCTCGTGAATAGCGCCCCGTCCTGTAATACGAATGACGTGGCCGAGCGGATGCAGTGCGGTTGTCGGGCATGGCCGGCGGCGCGGCATATTGAGCCCGGGCGGGGCGGCGCAACGCTGATCGAACCGGCGCCCCGTCCGCCTTCGTCAGGCGTTCACGCTGCCTTCACGAATGGCTGCGGCCCGTGCGCGGATGCTCGCACGCTCGTCGGCCGTGATGCGGGTCAGGTTCTTGAGTTGCATCGTCATGCGCGGGTTGGCGCGAAGCTGTGCGTCGTGACGCAGCAGAAAGTCCCAGTAGAGCGTGGTGAACGGGCAGGCACGCTCGCCGGTGCGCTCGCCGGGACGAAAGCGGCAACGCGCGCACAAGCTGCCGGCGCTCATGCGCTCGATGTATCGGCCGCTTGCGATGTACGGCTTGCTGGCCATCAGGCCGCCGTCGGCGGCCTGGCTCATCCCGAGCGTATTCGGCAGTTCCACCCACTCCACCGCGTCCACATAAACGGCCAGATACCAGGTGTGGACGGCTTGCGGATCGACGCCGAGGAGCAGCGCGTAGAGCCCGGTGACCATCAGCCGCTGGATATGGTGAGCGTAGCCGTGGTTCAGCGTTTGTCCGATTGCGTCGGCCATGCAGGCCATCGGCGTATGACCTGTCCAGTAAAAGTCGGGCAGCGCAAGCCGAGCTTCGAAACCGTTGGCCTCGCGGTAATGCGGCATTCGAGTCCAGTAAACGCCGCGCACGTATTCGCGCCAGCCCAGGATTTGCCGCACGAAGCCTTCGGCGCTTTCCAGCGGAACGGTTCCTTCGCGCCACGCGGCCTCGGCCGCCGCCACGACCTCGCGCGGAGCAAGCAACTTGAGGTTCAGCGCCGCGGACAACTGGGAATGCCAGAGCCACGGCTCGCGAGGCCACATGGCGTCCTGCCAGCGGCCAAACGCGAACAGCCGCTGCTCCACAAAATGATGTAGCGCTTGCAGGGCCTGCTCGCGCGTCAGCGGCCAGGCGAACGATGCGAGCGCGCCGGGATGGTCGGCAAAGCGGCGCGTGACGAGTGCGATTACCTCACGCGTCATCGAATCGGGCGAGAAGCGGGGCGGCGCGGGCAGATTCGCTGGCCCGCTGCGAGGGAATGCTTCGCGATTTTCCGCGTCGTAGTTCCATCGTCCGCCACTGGGCTCACCGGCGTCCATCAGGACGACGTGACGTCGGCGCATGTCACGGTAGAAATACTCTAGACGCAACTGTTTGCCTGCGCGCGCGTGTTCAGCGAACTCGCGCACGGTGCAGAAGAAATGGCGATCTTCCCTCACCTCGAGTTCGAGGCTGTGTGCCGCAGCTGTCTCTCTGAGGGCCGCCAGCACCCGATAGTCCCCAGGCGCGGTCATGACCAGTGACGCGGGACGTAGCCGCGCAATCGACGCCCCCAGCTCAGCGGCGAGCGTGCCACGGTTGCCGGGCGCATCGAGATGCGTGTAGTGGACGGTCCTGCCCGCCTCGCGCAGTGCGTTCGCGAAGTGGCGCATTGCGGCCAGAAAGAGCGCCGTGCGCGGTTTGCTCGACCAGACGTGCGTGGATTCCTCAGCGACCTCGGCCATCCAGACGGCATCCCGCGCCGGGTCGAAGTCATCGAAGGCGCTGGCGTTCAGATCCAGTTGATCGCCAAGCACAAGAACGAGGCGGCGTGTCATCGCGCCCCTCGCGTTCGGCGCCGCCTGCACGCATCGGAGCAGTAACGCACCTCCGGCCAGTTTCTGGCCCAGGCCCGCCGCCAGGTCATCGGACGCCCACACGCCGCGCACATCTTGCACAGCAGCGCGCTCTCGTTGCCCTTGAAGCCTCGTGACTCGCTCATTCGAACAATTCCTTTTGCACGCCCAACTGGCGCGGGCTCCGGCGGCGGACGCGGTCGCTCGCAGGCAGTCCGCTTCTGCGTGAGCCGTGGCGCTGTTGAATCGCGTCCGCTTCTTCGCGCGCTGCCTGCGAGCGGCGCATGGCGTACAGGCGGGCCTTTGCGTCCGCAAGTGCCGAACGTTCGTCGACGATGGGTGCCGGGTACGACGCCGTGCCGATCCCGCGCGTACGTCCAGAGCGGTCCTGTTTCCTCGTGGCTAAAGAGGCGCGTGAAGCGAGGTGCGTGGAGCCGCTTTCGCCATGCAACGACTCCAGCACCTTCGGCATGTCGCCCGTGCGGACGAGAAGCGGCAGTCCCAACCGGCTGAGCTGTTCTTCCAGCGCGGCGACGCAGCATCGCAGAAAGGCGACGTGCTGCGAATCACATTCCGGACTCGTGAGCCATTCAGGTTCGAGCACGACCAGTGCAAAGGCGTCGTCGCAGCGTGCTGCGGCGGCGAGCGGCGCGTGATCGCTCACACGCAGGTCGCGCTTGAACCAGATCAAGCCGCGCGACATGGCGGGGCCGCCCAGTGTGAGCCGGCCGGGTTCCACCCGGCGGTTCCTTCTGTTGCGCACCTCGGGCTATGGCCAGCGCAAGTGCCATGCATATCGACTCGCAATGAGTTTATTTGAGGCTATGGTACGCGCTGACCTAGGCGGATTGCAATGATTCGTAGACATTATGTATCGAAAAAATGCGATATAGTGACTCGTTGTGAGTTTGTTTGGGCGGCGACGGCTCGCAATCGGTAATGGCCGTGGGCACATTCAAGGCCGCCGGCGCAGCGAAGGTATCGGGACAGGGCTATGAAGCATCGAATTGCGGTGGTAGGGGCGGGGATCGCCGGTGTGCCGTGCGCGAGGCTCATCGCGGACGAGGGGCATGAGGTCACGCTGTTGGAGAAGAGTCGCGCCGCCGGCGGTCGTATGACCACGCGATGCGGCGACGGCTGGCAATGCGATCACGGTGCGCAGTTTTTCACCGCGCGCGACCCGAGCTTTAGCAGAGAGGTTCAGCGCTGGTGCGCCGACGGTCTCGCCGCGCGGTGGACGGGGCGGCTCGTGGCCTTTGATGCGGCCGGCGTCGCCCAGCCGGTCGCGAACCACGATCGTTTCGTCGGTGCCCCCCGCATGCACTCGGTCGTGGCCGCAGCGGCGGCCTCACTGCGCCTGCATACCCTGCAGACGGTGACGGGTCTGCGCCATGTCGACGGCGGATGGGTCCTGACGACGCGCGAGCGTGGTGAGTGGCCGGACGTCTTCGATGCCGTCGTACTCGCCATGCCGGCGCACCAGGCCGGCGTGCTGCTGCGCGACGTTTCACCCGCGTTGTCGGTCGCCGTCGACCGGGCTGCCATGCAACCGACGTGGGCGTTGATGCTCCGCTATACCGACCCGCCCGGGGCCGCCTTCGACGCGGCGTTCGTCAATGGCGGCCCTTTGCGATGGATTGCTAACGATTCGTCGAAACCGGGCCGGAATGGTCAATCGGTCTGGGTTGTGCATGCCAGCGCCGAGTGGAGTTCACGCAACCTGGAACGGCCTGTTGCGGCCGTATGCGATCAACTGCTCGACGCTTTCAATACGATCGTGCCGGGAGAGCCTGATGCGTGCACGGCGCATCTCTGGCGTTATGCGGATGTAGCGAAGTCCACCGCAGACGAGTCGCGCGGCTTTGTGTGGCGCGGCGCTGAACGTCTGGGACTCTGCGGAGACTGGCTTGCCGCGGGACGGGTGGAGGGTGCGTGGCTAAGCGGACGCTCTCTTGGGGCTGCAATGCTTCGCGATATGGAGCGGAGCCGGTGGTGATCTGCGCGCGCCGCACAGAGGCAGACCTTGTGCGTTCATGGTCGGTCAGCGCGGCGATGTCATTCCGTCCCACCGCGCGGCCAACGTGACGAATGATGGAAAGAGGACGGCCCACCCGGCGGCCAGTGTCACGATGGCGGTGGCGGTGTGGCTAAACTGCACCGCATGCAGGGCGGCGCCCGCGCGATATGCCAGTGGGCCGCCCGCGCCGCCAAACACAATAGCGGTCAGCGTTCGCGACCGAAGCCAGCGAAACAGGGTGTTGAGCTGCACCGCGAATAGCATCCAAAGGCCTGCCATCCAGTAGGGTGCGGTTCCCGCAATCCATACGCCATTGGGATAGACAAGCAGGCCGCTGCGCGCAACGGCGCTATCCCAGATCCATCCCAACGCCGTGACGACAGCGACGAGTCGCATCTCGCTCGCCGGGCGTCTCGCGCACCAGATGTGAATGCAGGCGACGGCCAGCGCGAACGCCATACCGACTTCTGCGTGTCCCGCTGCTGCACTCAATACGCATGCGAACCAGCCGCCCTGACAGGCGATGAGGTAAATCCAGGTTCTGGCGCCGCCCTGGCGAGCACGAGTGATGGTGGTCACGGGTCGAGCAGCACCTTGAGTTTTACGAGGCCGCGCCTGATCCAGCTCTTGGCCGTTCCCTCGGGGACGCCAAGCGATAGCGCCAGTTCGCGGTAGGTGAGGCCGCCAAAGAACGCCGCTTTCAACGCGCCACGATGATGCGCCTCGAGCTGGCGCAGGCCGTTCTCAATCTGCGCGCGCGCCTCGCTCAGCTCAGCGAGCGCGAGAGGCGAAGGACCGTCACAGGGTATGGCTTCGGCGACAGGGTCATCGAGCGGACAGTATTTGTATCGACGGACGTGATCGATGGCCTTATTGCGGGCGAGCGAGACGAGCCAGCTCATGGCGTTGCCCCGGGCGGGGTCGAATGAGGACGCGAGACGCCATGTCGTGGTGAAGGCCTCCTGCAATACGTCTTCCGCGTCGGCTTCGTCGTGGATGATGCGCACGATCACCGAATAGAGACGACGGGCCGTGACCCGATACAGCTGCGCAAAGTGGGATTCGCTGCCTTGCGCTGTACCGAGAAGAAGGTGGTCGACGTAGTCGGGGTCGGCTAGCGTGTCCGCGCGATACACGCGTCGCATTGCCGTGTGATGGGCGCGCCTGCGCCCATCACTGCCGGCAGCGTCTGCGCACGATGGCGTTGAGTGGGCAGCTTCGCGTGCGAGCAATGCTTCGAGGCCTTCTAAAACGGGAGCGTTGTGCATCTTGAATCCCGTGCTGCAGAGGGTCATGAGATAAACCGCGACAGTCGCGCGCGCCGTGTCCCGATCTCAGCTGTTCTTTCGCTTGAGCAGCGACAGAAACTCTTTCCGAAGAGCGGCATCTTCGAGGAAGCGGCCCCTCATCACGCTGGTTGTCATCTGCGCGCCGTCGTCCTTGGTGCCCCGCCAGTGCATGCAGTAGTGGTCCGCTTCAATGACGACGGCGAGACCGTCTGGAGCAATACGCTGCTCCAGAAGGTCGGCGATCTGTTTCACGGCCTCTTCCTGAATCTGGGGCCTCGACATGACCCAGTTCAACAAGCGCGAGTACTTGGACAGCCCCGGCAGATTTGAGCGCGCATTCGGCAGCACACCAATCCAGGCATGGCCCATGATGGGACACAGGTGATGAGAGCAGGTGCTGCGCAGGCGCAGCGGACCGATCACCATCAATTCGTCCAGTTGGCCGACGTTGGGAAATTCAGTGACGGGCGGCGCGGATTCGTAGCGGCCGGCGAACACCTCGCGCAGATACATCTTCGCGATGCGTTTTGCCGTGTCGCGCGTGTTGTGATCGTTGTCGACGTCGATCACCATGGCGCGCAGCGCGTTGGCGATGTGCACGGCAACCTCGTCCTGCAGCGCGCTCAGTTCGCCGTCTTTGAGGAATGCAGAAATATTGTCGTTGGCGTGAAAACGCTCACCCGCTCGCTGCAGCCTCTCGCGTATGACGCTTGATGCAGGCATATCGAGCGGTGTGGCGCTGTCTACGACCGCTTTGGAGTCGATCACGGTTCCCATTTACTTCTCCTCAAGTTGGCATAGAGCAGCAAGCTGGCTATTGATTGGTCGGTGAACCGGATGCGGCGCGCGCGGGCATCGTCTGATCCCGCGGACCCGGGCTTGCGGTGTCTCCATGCGGGTGGCGGCTGCCCCCGGCGGCGCGCGTTGGCCCGCGTGGGTCGAACAGCCGTGGCGCGCGGCCAGCTCTCGCAACGGACTCGCCATCAAACTCGTTGAGAGTTGCAATAGTAGTTCACAATGAGTTCGAATGCAACGATTTAGACTCATGAACGCAAATTGGTGGCGCGCAGTGGAGCTTGAGCCCGGTCTGTGACTGGATCCACCTGCTTTCAACACGGCGTGAGTTGGCCCGGGTATCAGTGGCGGTCCCGTTTGCTTCAAGGGGGGCACGGGTACACCACTCCACCTGGGCGTGACCGGGCGCGGTTCAAGGAAATCGGCGGCGGCGCATTCATCAGCGGCCTCGCGTTATGCGGATGGCCCCAATGGCGCGGGCTCGTTGCAACGTGATGGCACTGCCGCGCGCAGGAATCGTCGGACGTGGCCACCGCGCTTGCGGCGTCAACAGCGCAATGCGGCTCGCGCGCGAGTGCAGCAGACGGCCACGCTCACCGTGCGATCCCGCGCGAAGCCGCCCATGAAATGTGCTTTATTGCCTGTCGATGGGGTGAACGCCGGCGAGCGGGCTGCCGTACCCGCCGGACTGCGCGTTGTTGGGCAGTCCGTTCACCAGCTGGGCGCGGGGATCTGCGGGATTGAGGGGGAGTTCGCCGGCCTGCCGGTTGCCGTGCGTCGGGTATTCGCTGCCAAGGGGGGGGCCAGGGGTGAGTGCGGGCGTATTGAGCGACGAGTTGACGTCGTCTCGCGCGGTCAGATCCGCGCGAGCTTCGGAAACGGGAAGGACGGCGAGGGCGAGGGCACAGCCAAGGAAAGTGAGCGCGGTACGCATGCTGTAACTCCTTTGAAGAAGGGTGCAAGACGGATCGGCCTGGATCCATGGGGATATACGAATGTGCTGGCTGGCCGGATGCAGATCGTTGCAGGGCGTCGCGACGTCGGATCGACATGACATCGGGAAGCGGCGAGGAGCAGCGGTCGGGGCGCTGGTTACCGGCCGTTGTTGCCGGCGGCAGGCGTGCGTGTGGCGCAGAGATGAGGTGCCCTGTCAAGCCTCACGCCACGGCGGGCGGTTCTGGCGCGTATTGCACCGATGGCGCGAGCTAAAGTTGACGCGCCGTGAGTCGTAAACAGGCATGTTGGGTTGTGTCTTTGCCGTGGCCGCCATACCGCGGTGCATCTTGCAAGACATCTTTGAGCGTGAAATTGTCTGACGGACCCCATGAGCAACGACGACTACAGGTTTGAGGTGGCGACGATCTATCACTGCGCGATGCTGGATTCAGGCCGCTTCGACGAACAGCGCTATGGAGTCATCGGGTTCGATCCGGATTTGCGTTTGACGGTGTACAACGCAACCGAATCGCGAAATGCGGGCCTGCCTGCGACGCGGATTTTGGGCCTGAACATTTTCGAAGAAGTCGCGCCATGCATGAACAACTTCATGGTGGCTCAGCGGTTTGTGAATTGCGACGCGCTTGACGAGACGATCCCCTACCTCCTCACACTGCGGATGCGTCCGACACCTGCGCGGCTGCGCTTGCTGATGTCACCCGACGTTGCCACGCGCTTTCTGCTCATCGACCGCGAGGTGCGAAATTGACGGACATTCCTGCCGAAATTGACGGACTTGCCGTGGAGTACGAGTCGCTGCTGTCGTTCATGTACCTGTCGCCGGTCGCACTTGTCCGCAGCGACAGGTCGGGTATCTTGATGACGGTGCTCACGGACATATCGCGTCAGATTGCCGCTGAAAGGCGGATTCAGCGGACAGAGTCCTGGTTGACCGGCATCTACACCAACGTCAACGACTTTGCGTTTTTCACGCTCGACGCGCGGGGACGAGCGGAAGCCTGGCACCCGTCGATAGAATGGTTAACTGGCTTTCTCGCAGCCGATGTCGTCGGCCAGCGGTTAGACACGTTTTAGGCCGCGGGCAAAACGAAACACGGAAGTTTGCTGGAACACGTCGCGCTTGTACGTGATAACGGGTGTTACATCGGGGAACCCTGGTGCCGGACAAAACCAAGGCAACGCTTCTGGGGACAAATACTTGTTTCCGTGCTTCGCGAGGAGGCGGGGGAGCTGTCCGGCTATTCCGTTGTAATTCGCGACACCACCGAAAGAAAGGTGGCGAGCGACAACCTCGAGCGTCTGCTCACGAGGGACCGCTTGACGGGTGCTGCTAATCGCGCTCATTTCTTTCGCGTCGCGGCGGCGGAAACACAACGTGCCAAACGGCATGCTCGTCCGCTCGCGCTCGTGATGTTTGATGCAGACCACTTCAAGCGGGCGAACGACACGGCGGGACACAAAGCGGGCGATGAAGTACTGAAGCGGATCGTGCTCGTGGCGAGAGATATTGTGAGTGCCTCTGACGTTGTGCGCCGACTGGGCGGAGAGGAGTTTGTCCTTCTCCTTCCGTCGACGACGCTGGAAGAAGCAGCTGCAATTGCGGAGCGGCTACGTGCTTCGATTGAGCAGGCACCTGTGGAGACAGGTGGGCTGTTGCTGAGGGCCACTGTGAGTCTTGGTGTTGCGTCGATGCGGGATTCCGGCGACGAACTCGAAGATTTGCTCGAAGCGACAGACCGCGCGCTGTATGAGGCTAAACGCTCCGCGCGCAACTGCGTGCGCGTGGCCGAAAGCATGGGGCGCGGCCGCATTGTCACGAGGCATGTAGCGGCACGTCTGGCGGCGCACAACGAGCAACCCGGAGGTAATGTCGAATGAAATCTTCAAGCTTATCCAGTGCCGACAGGCCATTGAATCAATTCTCAGGCTGCAACGGCTGTCAGGGTCAATCTTCACCGCCTGTCGATATTGCATTCGCCTTTCAGCCGATCGTCGATGTTCGCAGGAGAGAGCCTTTCGCATATGAGGCGCTGGTTCGCGGCACCCATGGAGAGGCTGCCTACTCGGTGTTGTCGCAGATCGACGAAAAAAACCGCTACTGGTTTGACCAGAAATGCCGCCAGGTTGCCATCTCAACGGCTGCCGGACTCAAGCTGGACACGCACCTGTCGATCAACTTCATGCCGAACGCCGTCTACCGGCCGGACGTGTGCATCAGAACGACGCTGGAGGCCGCGCAAACGCACGGATTTCCCGTTGACCGGATCATATTTGAAACCCTGGAGAGCGAGTATGTCGGCGATCGCAAGCACATGGTCGAGATATTCAAGGCGTACAAGAAACACGGCTTTCTGACCGCGATCGACGACTTCGGTGCGGGATATTCGGGACTGGCCTTGCTCGTGGATTTCCAGCCGGACATCGTCAAGCTGGACATGGGGCTGCTTCGCGGTATTGACGTAGACAAGGTACGCCAGCACATCGTGAAGGGCGTACTGGTGATTGCGCGAGACCTCGGCATACAGGTCATCGCTGAAGGTATCGAAACAAGCGGTGAGCGGGACTTCTTCCTGGATCATGGCGTGAGCCTGATGCAGGGCTATTTCTTTGCGAAACCGGAATTCAGGGCGTTGCCCCATATCGAGCCGCGTGTATTTCTCTGACTGGTTGGCGGGTGGCCTTCGCTTCTTGGCATGGAGCATGCGCGGCTCGCAGCTATTTTTCCGCTGAGGTTTCGCTCTCAAGCAACTGATCCAGCCATTCGATGCGTTGTCGGCGCGAGGTGGTGATGGCATAGAAGTGTTCCTGCAACTCTGCCGATTGCCCCACCTTTACGAGGCTGCCGAAGCGCAGTTCGTCCTGCACGACGACTTCGGGCAACACCGCCAGCCAGCCGCTATCGCGCGCGAGCAGGCGAAGCATGGCCATATCGTCCACTTCGGCGCGCACCCGGGGTTTGGCGTTCGCGGAAAGGCACAGCGCATCGAATTGGGCTCTGAACGCGTGCCGCGGACCGGGTAGGGCGATGTCCATTCCATCGAGGTCGTCTGGAACGCGCAGCGTGCGATCGGCCCATTTCGCGGCGGGCCCCACCAGCGAAATCGCCTGACTCCCCAGAAAGCGCGAGTACAGAGGACGGTCGGGATCGGACGGCACGGCCTGATTCGCCAGCACGACGTCGAGCTTGTGTTGAACGAGCCGCTCCAGTAACCCCTCCAGCAAGCCTGACTCCAGTGTCAGCACGACGCTTCTGTCCATCAGCAGCGGGCGGATCCAGTTCTCCTGATAGTTGCGCGACATGGTGGCGACGCTGCCGACGCGCATCCGAACCATCCCGTCCCGTTGGCCGTGAAGATGCCCGAGCATCTCTTGCCCCAGACCGAAGATGTCTTCCGCGTAGGACAGCACGAGCTGCCCCGTGTGAGTGGGGATCAGCCGCCTGCGTTCGCGCTCGAAAAGCGGCTCGCCTAACCGGTCTTCGAGCTGCCGGATCTGCGCCGACAAGGCCGACTGGGAGACGTGCAGCGCGCCGGCGGCGCGCGTCAGATTCCCCGTCTTGGCGACTCGCCAGAAGTAGAAAAGGTGACGAAAGTTGAGTTGCTCGAGGTCGATCATTCTATTTTATATATCGTTTCGTTTCATTCAATGAATTTTACAGAACGCCGAGATGCGTGCAACATCGCCCCACCTGATTCGAAATCTGCCTTAAACATGAACATGCTTCGCCTGATGCCGTTGCTGTACGCGTTGGCGCCTCCTGGTTTGATGCTGTTGGCGGCCCTGTCTTCATTTGCCGGCTGGCGTACGCCGGGTTCGCACTGGAAGCAATTCAACGTCCTCTCGGCATTCGCACTGCTGCCTGCGGCGATCACCGCGGCGCTGCAGTTCTTCTCGCCGCACGCCGTGTGGAATCCGCTTGCCGACTGGCTCGCTGTGGGGCCGTTCGGCGCCTGTATGGCCCTGCTGGTTCAACTGCTTGCCATCGTGATCGGCGCGTTCTCGGGGCGTTATCTGGATGCCGAGCAGGGGCAATCGCGTTACATCGCTGCGCTCGCCGCAGTACTGGCCGCGGTCCACGCGCTCTTGCTCGCAAACCACTGGGTGGTGTTGATCGTGTCGTGGTCGTTGACCGGCTCCGCATTGCAGCACCTGCTCTGTTTCTATCGCGACCGTCCCTTCGCGATGCTGGCTGCCCACAAGAAGCGCATCGCCGACACGCTCGCCAACGCACTTCTGCTCTGCGCCGCCGCGCTCGCCTGGCGCACCGTGGGAAGCGGCTCGTTCTCCGCGTTGTGGCAGCACCTGGTGCACGAAAACGGTGGGTCGTGGCCGCTGCAGATCAGCGCGGTTTGCCTCGTACTGGCCGTCGTCTTAAGAACCGCCTTGCTGCCCGTACATGGCTGGCTGATTCAGGTCATGGAGTCCCCCACGCCGGTTTCCGCGCTGCTCCATGCGGGCGTGGTGAACCTTGGCGGCTATGTGCTCATCCGCTTTGCGCCGCTGCTGGACCATGCGACAGCGGCGCACTGGCTGCTCGTCGTCTTTGGGCTCGCGACAGCCCTGCTGGCAGGACTGGTCGTGCTCACCCGCACGAGCGTCAAGGTCCGTCTTGCGTGGTCGACCGTCGCGCAAATGGGCTTCATGCTGCTCGAGTGCGGGCTGGGCCTCTACGCCATGGCAGCGCTACATCTGGTTGGCCACTCGTTGTACAAGGCGCATGCGTTCCTGTCCACCTCCACGGTGGTAGGCGACTCCAGACTTCAGGCCATGCACGGTCAGTCGCCGCTCTCGAAGTCCAGTTTGATGATCGCGCCGCCGCTCGCGGTTTCCAGTGTCGCGCTCGTTCAACTCTGCGTGCCGCACACCGCCTGGCCGTGGTGGTGGAGCGGCGTGCTCGCACTGGCGTGGGCGCCGCTGTTCTGGGTGCAGGCCAGCCCGGAAGGCGATGCATGGGCCGTCTTGCGGTCCAGTGTGGCGGCGTGGGGGATGGCGGCTGGCCTGACAGGCATCGCGTCGATCGCTCATGCGCTGCCGCTCGGCATACATGACGCGCCTAACGAACCGGCGGGCGCTCTGGCGCTGGCGGGGATGGTCGCCATGTATCTGTGCCTCGTCATTTTGCAGGTGCGCCCCGGATGGCTCCACGCTTGGCGGCGCTGGAGCTATGCGGGGTTCTACATCGATGAGTTCAATACGCGCCTTGCCCTGCGGTACTGGCCCACGCGCTGGGTTCCGGCCGCGGCCAACAGAATCGACCAACGGACGATGACGCGCCCGGTCGTAACCATGACTGCCGAGTGAACGATTGCGGGGAAAAGATATGGAAATGGACGTTCCACCACTGTGCGAGAACCTCACGAGCGCTTCCCGGCAAGGAGCCGCGACGGCCTATCCGGTTGCTGCCCACGCATCTGAAGACGCGCTTGCCGCGCGCATCGAAGCGGCGTGCGAGCAGGCATGTCAAGCCATCGCCCCGGTATGGCCGCTCGATCGCGCCATTGCCGTCAATCCGCACTGGGCGCGCACCCACCGCGGGGTACGTCAGGTTGCCGCCCGCATGGCCGTTCTCGGCGGCATTCAGGTGTTTCCGTCGCGCAGCTATTTTTCCGATGCCTGGACGAGCGAGCGCATCACGCATGCCGATCTGTCCCACGCGTTGGTGTCGCTGCCTGCCGCGCGCGCCCGCGCCTTGACCGCGAAACAGTGCATCGACGCCCTGCGCGACGGCTCGACACCACCGCAGCTGCCGCTGCTGCTGGATGTGCTGGACGACGACCCCATGCGCCATACCCGCCTGTCATGGCGACAGGCGATCACACATCAGGTCAGCCAGACCTGCGCCGCGTACTTCGACGAACACCAGGCCGACTGGCAGCCCGATCGATCCGAGGGGCTCTACGCGTTCTGGCGAGACACGCTGACGCACGACCACGGCATCGGCACATTGATGGGCATTCCGGAATTGGGCAAGTCGCTCGGCAAGCTTCCCGCCGACCGCCGCGAAGCCGAACGGTGGGTGCTCGAACGCGTGGGCTTGGCTCCCGCGGTATGGGTCGATTATCTGGAAGCGGTTCTGCTGACCGTGAACGGCTGGGCTTCGTGGTGCGCTTATCTGCGCTGGCAGGCACGCCTCGCAAGCGAGACCGATCCGCATCTGCGCGACCTGCTGGCGATTCGTCTTGCGTGGGGCGCCATCCTGCTCGAAAGCAAAGGGGCGACTCATGGCGCCCGGGCGTTTGCGGCCCTGCAGGCGCAGTGGAGCCGCGCGCCTTCGCTGCTGCAACACGCGGAAGACCTGCTCGTTATCGACGAAGTCTGGCAGATGGCGCTGGAGGCCGGCTATCAGCGCCAGCTCATGCGCAAGCTGCACGCCGTTCCTCGCGCGCGTCTGGCTGATCTGCCGGGGCACGCGATCGAAGTGCAGGCGGCATTTTGCATCGACGTGCGCAGCGAACCGCTGCGCCGCTCGATCGAGGCAGTCTGGCCCGCGGTGCAGACCATCGGGTTCGCCGGCTTTTTCGGACTGCCAGCAGCCTACACCCCGCTGGCTACGTCGGCCGCTCGACCGCAACTGCCGGGACTGCTGGCGCCCTCGCTCGCGATCACGGATCGCATCACGGCGCCCCGCGACGCAGATGCGTGCGACGAGGCGCATCTGAACGAAAGCGCGAGCCGCGCAAGGCGGCGTCAATTCGCATTGGCGGAGCAGGGGCGATCGCTCGGTCGCTGGCCCGCAGCCGCGTTTTCCTTCGTGGAGTCAGCGGGCATCGGTTATCTTGGCAAGCTCGCGCAGTGGATCCTGCCGCCTGCGCGCTCGCGCGAGCGCGATGAACTGGCCGGGCGGCCGGCGCGTTACCGGAGCGTGTGCCGGCCGACCATCGTGGGTCTGGACATCCAAGCCAGGGTCGCCCTTGCAGCGCATGTATTGCGCTCGATGGGACTGGATCGCCATCTGGCGCCTATGGTGGTGTTCGTGGGGCATGGCAGTCAAAGCAGCAACAACGCTCACGCGGCCGCGCTGGACTGCGGCGCGTGCTGCGGTCAGACGGGCGAAGTCAACGCGCGCGCGCTTGCGCAACTGCTCAACGACCCGCTGGTTCGCGAGGGATTGAGAAAAAGCGGCATCGTGATACCGCACGAGACCGTGTTCGTGGCCGCCCTGCACAATACGACCACCGACGAGATCGAAGGCTTCGACCTCGATCTGCTGCCCTCGAGCGCTCTTGAACGCTGGGACCGGGTGGAGGCCGCCTTCGCCCAGGCCGGCGATCAGGTGCGTCGGGAGCGCGCGGTGCGTCTTGGAATTGATCCTCGTACGCGGAGCGGCGAGTTGCGCAAGCTTCTCCGCCGCCGTGCGAACGATGGCGCGCAGACGCGGCCTGAGTGGGGCCTCGCCGGCAATGCCGCCTGTGTCATCGCACCGCGCCGTCGGACGCAGGGCGCGGTGCTGGACGGACGATGCTTTCTGCACGACTACGACGCGGACCATGACCCGGACGGCCGGCTCCTCGAGCAACTGATGACGGGGCCGCTACTCGTGGCTCACTGGATCAACTGGCAGTATCACGCGTCGACCTGCGATCCGTTGCATCTTGGCAGCGGCAACAAGGTTCTGCACAACGTCGTAGGCCGCAAGATTGGCGTGTTCGAGGGCAATGGCGGCGATCTTCGCGTCGGGTTAGCTCGCCAGTCTGTGCACGACGGGAAGCAATGGGTGCATGAACCGCTGCGAATGACTGTGATCATCGACGCGCCCCAGCGCTCGATCGACCGTGTACTGAACACGCGCGAGGAAGTCAGCCGGCTGGTCGATCAAAGCTGGCTGCATTTGTGGCGGTTCGACGATTCGAAGCTGATCCGTTACGCGGACGGCAAATGGCTGGCCCTCACGCTATGAAGCCTTGATGGGCCCAGCCCGGTTATTCATGGGTGGGAGAGGCTGGCCGACTGAAATACCTCTCCCGGCTTCAGCGGTTTCGTGCCGACGGCCCGGCTAGGGCCTCGCGGGTTTAGCCCGGACGTCTTCGCGCCAGGGCGGATCGACGCTGGCTGGCATTCCTTTGAGCGTCACGACGCCCAATGACCTTCGACCCAGACCCAACCCGGGCCACGGGCGGCCCAGTGACCCGGCACCCACTGATAACCGACTCTCACCTCCTTCCAATGACCGGGTTCCCAGATATATTCGCCGTGGGTCCAGCGCCAGTGCCCCGCTTCCCAGACAAAACCCGGCCGAGGCGGAGGCGGTGCCTCTGCACGCGGAGCGGGCGGTGCCACGCGTACGACTTCGGGTTGTACGCGTTCGACGACGCAGGCCGCAAGACTAGCGCACAGGAGAGCAGCGGCCAGCGTAGTCGCGACCGTATCGGGCGGGAGCTGCAGACGGCCTGACGACCGGGGAGCGTTCTTGAGTGACCTGCCCCCGGTTCCTCGTGGCGCGTACGCCCGTCGCGAGGCTGCTTTCGTCCGGATGCTGCGAGACAGCGTACACGGCCGCGGACGCGCGGTGCTTGCCTAGGTGCTTGTGTCGCTGCTTGCCGTGACTGTGTTGTGCGGGACCTGTGTCCACGCGCATCCCGAAGCGCTGGACGTTTTCGGCCAGCCGGCGGGCGCGGCTTCAACCACCGCGGAGCCCGACAGCGCACCGGCTGCTCTGTCGTGGTGGTACAGCTTACTTGCCCGATTTCGTGCGGACGGGCGTCGGCGACTGGTTGCGCTTTCAGGCGCGCTGGAACGGCAGGATCGAAGGGTTCATGGCTCAGTAGTTGGACCGCGCTTCGCTGGCCGCCTGGGCGACGCTCGTCGTCTCGCTCGGTTACGGTGCGCTACACGCTGCTTCCGGGCCACGACAAACTCGTGGTCAGCACCTGGCTCGGATCCCGTCGCGCGCGACGAAGGCGCGGACGCGGTTCAGACGGCTCCAGACGCCGTCGACGTGAGGTGCGGCGACGCAGCCGTCGGGGGCGCGTATCTGCGTACCCGGTTGACTCGCGTGGCGCAAGAAAAGAGTGACAGACCAACATGTACTATTATGTGTACATGTTGGCCCGGGCGTGGTAGAGTTGTACCTGTATCGGTACAGGTTAGCCATGAAGGAGGACGTATGCGCACCATCCCATTCACCGACGCCCGCGCCAATTTGAAGCGCGTCATTGACCAGGTTGTTGATGATGTGGACGTAACGCTCATTACCCGCCGCGACGCACCCAATGCGGTTGTCATGTCCCAGGAACATTACGATAGCTTGATGGAAACGGTCCATCTGCTGCGCTCCCCGGCAAACGTAGCTCATCTGGAGCGCTCTATCGCGCAGTCACGCGCGGGCAAGGTCAAGCCCCGCAAGTTGGTCGACGACAGCGAATGAGCGGCGCTTTGAACATCATGTGGACTGCCGAGGCCTGGGACGATTACGTCTACTGGCAGGGGCAGGACAAAAGGACGTTGAAGCGCATCAATCAACTCATCAAGGATATGCAGCGCTCCCCATTCGAAGGCATCGGCAAACCCGAGTCGCTGAAGGAAAACCTGACGGGTTTTTGGTCGCGCCGCATTGATGAAACGAATCGCTTGGTCTACGAAGTCGCGAGTACGCAAATCAATATCGTTTCGTGCCGGTACCACTACTGATAGACAGGAAAACGCCGTGCAAGTTACGCTCGACGGGGCCAAAGCAATTTACCGTAAGGCCATCGACGCGCGGGCGAGCGATGTGGAAGGCCTGACCTGGTGGAACCAAGTCGCGGACCAAATGCGTGGCGTGATCGCCGCACGAACTCTGGCCGACGCGGCAGCGATAATTGCTGGTGGCACCACGACTGGACACATGCACCGCAAGCAGTTGCCCAAATGTGTCCACCGCCATGTGTACCTTGCTGCCTTTTTTGCGCTTGTACCCGTCATAGCCTGCGCGTGGACCGCTCTCGCACGTCGACTGCAGCGTGCGGCCATCGAGGATGATTGCACTGGGCTGCCCCCGGCGGTCCTGAGCCACCCGGATAATGGAACGCAGGTCGTTGACCATCGCTTCGAAACAGCCTGCCTGAATCCAGTGCAAGGCGTTGAACATCTCGCGCAATTCGTAACGACGCTGAGGTGCATCCTGGTTCATCAATGTCAGGTACGGAGCGGCGAAGTACCACTCATCATCCGATATATCCGTTGGGTAAGGTCTGCGTTCTTTCATCCCGCCAGGGTACCAGGTCTGGCCGGAAGTTCATAACACCTTCTAGCGACGAATCTGGAAATGCAGCGAAGCCACGTCCGTGCGGCAAAGGGCTTGCCAGTACTCGATCGGCTGGCCGGAAGCAGAGTGCGCGCACGACTCAATCGCGATGAGCGGCGTTGACGTAGTCACTTCGAGCAACTGTGCATTCTCCGCTGTCGTCGTGACCGCTTCTATCCACCGGTCGGCGCTCTGGAAATGCAAACCGTACCGGCGACGCAGCACGTCGTACAGCGAGCGTGCTTGCAGCGGAACCTGATCGAGACCGGGCACGAGATGCTCGGGAATCGAAATCGTGACGAGCATATGAGGTATGCCTTCCACGCTCAGTACACGAGAGACTTCCACCACGCGCGACTCCGGACCGTCACCTGCCGGCAACTGCAGCAGTTCGCGCGCGCGCGCGCCTGGAAAGGTGCTGGCTTGCCGGAGAATACGGCGGTCTACTGCGCGATGCTTCTCGAACCATTCGTCCGAGAAGCCGATGATCGAGCCGACGAACTCCTGGCTCTCTCGACGTCCCGCCACGAAGGCTCCTTTACCCTGGCGCTTGTAAATCACATGCTCGTAGACCAGCTGATTCATCGCTTCCCGCACGACAGTACGCGATACGCTAAAGCGCTGACACAGATCGCTTTCTGAAGGCAGGGGTGCGTTGGCCGGCAGACGTTCGTCCTGGATCAGGCTGAGGATGGCGTGTTTGACTTGAGACCAGAGTGGCTCGCGAGGCGCCGTGGTGCCGGAGTCGTTGGCGGGCCGCGGCGTGGAGGCGACGTCGGATTTCATTGGAGCGGTGCAGTCGGTCGTGTGCGAAGCGCAGCAGCGTTGCCCGGTATCTTAACACCGTGACGTTCGCGCAACAGCGAGGCGGTTCGGGCGATTTCCGCCTCGGTCTGCTCGGCATCCCAGTTCATCTCACCAGCCATCCAGGCGGCGATTTCGCCAAGCGTCTCGAATGTGCAGTGGCCTTCCAGTGCGAGCAGCGTACGCCGCAGCACGATGTCGTCGAGATGCATTACGCGCCCGTGGCGAATGAGATGCAGCAGTTCCCCTTTCCAGTAGCCGCGCGCCGCGGGCGCCGGCGCACCGTCATATTGCGCGACCGATGCGAGCACGGCCTCGCACGCGCAACCGTAGCGCTCCCATAGCGTTCGCACCACTGAGCCTGCGAGGCCGTAATGCCTGGACCATGTGCTGAGACGCGCGTCGAGTGCCTCGGTGCTGTATGGCCAGTCTGCGCCGCCGCCGACAGGCAATGCGCCCGTACTGCGCAGGCGTTTGCGTTGCAGGCGCAGAAGGACCGTGTCGGCAATCTGCTCCGCGCATGCGCGGTAAGTGGTCCACTTGCCGCCAACGAGGGCCAGCACCGCGAACGGGCGCGACGCGTCCGGCTCGTAGGCATGCACACTGTGATCGCGGCTAATGGATCCCGTCACCTGCTCGTCGGCATGCGGAAGCGGGCGGATGCCCGCGTACTGAAAGACGATGTGCTCATGAGACGCGTCGATGTGCGGCATGATCGACTTGAGCGCGTCAAACAGATAGTCCACTTCGGCGGACGTGCAGCAGTTGTCGTCGGGATCTTGCGTGCTGATATCGGTTGTACCGAGCAACACGTTGTCGTTGCCGATACCGTACGCGAGGCAGATTCGATGATCCGGCGTTTCGAAGTAGATCATGCGCCCGGCAAGCTGTGTGGCGAGCGCCGCGTGCCGCAGAACGAGATGCGAGCCGCGCGTGCCGCCAATCAGGCCGCTTCGGATACCGAACCGATCGTTCACGCGATCTACCCACGGTCCGGCCGTATTCACGACGAGCTTCGCGCGCACCGTAAACGTCTGGTTACCCGCATGGTCTCGCAGGGTGATCACGCCGTCTTTCGCGCCTTCCAGCGAAAGATACGAAATGGCCAGCGCAGCGGGGCAATCCGCTTCAGCATCTTTGATCAGTTCGAGTGCCAGGCGTTCAGGATGCGAGAGACGCGCATCGTAAAACTGCGCGGCCATCCGCACAGACCGATCCATCGCAGGCATGAGGCGCTGGACGTCCTTGCGTCCGATCATCTTGTGACGCGGCGTAGCCTGGTTGCCGCGCCCAAACCAGTCATACACGAGGAGTCCGAGCTTCGTGACGAGCGAGCCCTTGGCGCCGGGTGCCCTTGTCCAGCCCAGCAGCCGCGCGGGCGCTTTAAGTAAGCCCGCCCAATGCTGACGCAGCGGCACCCACACGGCAAGCGGCTTGACGAGATGCGGCGCGTTGTGCAGCAGACGGTTACGTTCCACGACGGACTCGCGCACCAGTGCGAATTCACCGGTCTCGAGGTAACGCAGCCCGCCGTGCACAAGACGTGAAGGTGCGGCACTGGCGCCGCTGCAGAAGTCGGCCTGATCGATCAGCAGGGCCCCCACGCCTTGCGCGGCCAGATCGCGATACAGGCCAATGCCATTGATCCCCGCACCGACAATCAACACATCGACAGTGGGACTCGCTCGCAAAGTCGAAAGAACGGAAGCGCGGGATCTCATCAGGGTTCCTCTGGAGTCAAAGGTCGTAGGTGGATCAACCTGTAATTACAAATAGAAATTGGCCTTATGCTAGTTGTGGTCGAATCGGAGCGATACGCAGTGAAAACCCCTATATTTGTTGCACTGCGTTTTGATTGACTTGCAAAAGCAAGCATATAGAATCCACTGAACCGATAACTTGTAACGACAAGTTGAGCGGAAGGAGACACCAGCGATGACCCACTATCTTGTTGGCCTCGACGCCGGCAATACAATGACGAAGGCGGTCCTGTTCGATCTTCAGGGCCGGGAAATCGGAGCCGAAAGGCGTAGGAATCCGATACGTTTTTCAGCGCCGGGACACACCGAGCGAGATGCCGACAGAATGTGGCAGGACTCGGCCGAAGCGATCCGTGCGCTGCTCGAGAATGCGGGTGTTGCTGCGGCGGACATCGCAGCGGTCAGCACCTCGGGTTACGGCGCCGGCCTGTATCTCGTCGACGAACGCGGCAACCCCACGCGCCCCGGCATCATGTCGACCGATTCTCGCGCCCGTGATGTGATCGACGGGTGGGTTCGCGATCGCGTTGCTGCCAGCAGCGAGCAGCGCGTGCAGCAGCGCCTGTGGAGCGGTCAACCAGCGCCGCTGTTGAGCTGGATCGCGGCGTGCGAACCGGAGGTCGTTCGACGCACGCACCGCGTTCTGTTCTGTAAAGACTTCCTGCGCGGCAAACTCTGCAACACACTCGACACCGATCCGACCGATGCCGGCATCGCAGGTTTGAGTAATGTGGTACAGCAGCGTTACGAGCCCGAGTTCTTCGCTTCGCTCGGTATCGATTCGTGGTTCGACAAGCTGCCCGACATCGCGCCGAGCACAGCAATTGCAGGCAAGGTCACGGCGACCGCGGCGGGGCTGACCGGGCTGCTGGAGGGTACCCCCGTCGTGCGCGGGGTGGTAGATGTTGTTGCCGCCGCGCTCGCTTCAGGCGTGAAGGCGCCCAACCAGATGAGCGTGGTGGCGGGTACGTTCAGCATCAATTCGACCCTGCACGCGTCGCCGCGGCTCGATGGTCTGCCGTTGCTGCAAAGCCCCTATCCCATTGACGGGCTGTATCTTGCGACGGAGGGCTCCCCAACGTCGGCCAGCAATTTTGAGTGGTACTGCAAATCGGTGCTCGGACCGGTCGTCGCCGCAGCCGCGGAAGACTCGGGCCGCACGATCTACGAGTCGCTAAGCAGCCGCGTGCAAAGCGCCATGGAAAGGGCCAACAACATTCTCTTCATGCCGTTTCTGTTTGGTGGCCCGAACCGGGCGCCGGCGGGGTTTATCGGACTGGAAGCCGCGCACAGTTCAGTGGATATCGTTCGCGCCATCTTCGAAGGGATCGCATTTGCGCATCGTCTGGATATTGAAGCACTGCGCACGGGGCGAGATGTGGCACCCGTGGATTCGATTCGCCTGACGGGCGGCGCTGCACGCAGTGCGCCCTGGGCGCAGATTTTCGCGGATGTGCTCGGTCTGCCTGTTGAAATTACCGGGTGCAGCGAACTGGGTGCGCTCGGTGCGGTGATGGCCTCTGCTGTCGGCATCGGTGCATACGAAGGCTGGCACGACGCGATCGACAACATGGTTCATGTCACGCAGCGCGTGGTGCCGCGCCCCGACTGGCAGGATGTATACGAGAAAAAGTTCGAGCGTTTCAAGGCACATGTCAACGCGCTTGCCGCACTGAATCAACCGTAAGCCCCGCCGGGGCGATTTAAACCGACACCAGAATCGACAATCTTCTCGATTACCGATTCAGTTTTTATATTTTCAATAGGACTACATATGAAACACGTAGGTGATCTTCTTGCAAAAATGCTGCTGGACTACGGCGTTGAATATGTCTTCGGCATGCCGGGCGGCCAGACAACGGCGTTGCACGACGGCATTTCGCGGCTCTCGCCGGCCATCCAGCATATTCTCGTGCGCGACGAGCGCTCGGCGCCCTATGCGGCGGACGCTTACGCGCGTCTCACCGGCAAGCCTGGTGTGTGCGACGTTACGGTAGGTCCTGGCGCGACCAAGCTGCCCGATGGACTGGTGGAAGCCTATAACGCGTCGATTCCGATGATCGCCATCGTGGGTGAACTGCCGCTCGACTGGGTCACGCTGCGTCACAAAGGCGTGGCTTCGCAAGGCTTCGACCAGCAGGCGTTTTTTCATACTATTACCAAGGCCACGTTTACCGTGCCGAGCGTGGCGGCGCTGCCCGATGTTGTGCGTAGTGCATTTCGCATTGCCACGTCGCCGCGACCGGGGCCGGTGGTCATCATCGTTCCGCACGACGTGATGGACGCGCCCTATCCCGAGAATCTCGATGTGCCAGTCGAAGCGCGCTGTGTATATGCGCCGTCGGTTCGATACCGTCCGCCGCAGGAACACCTCGAAAGTGCCGCCGCGCTCATCGCACGCGCACGACGTCCCGCGATCATTGCCGGCGGTGGCGTGCATGGCTCGGACGCGTCCGATGCGCTCACTTCGCTGACCGACCTGCTGCAGCCGCTCGTCGTGACCAGTCTGTCGGGTAAGGGCGCGGTGCCGGAGTCGCGGCCGTATTGCGCGGGGGTGCTCAATCCGCTGGGTTCCGCGGCCGCCATCGAATTGATCAAGGAGGCCGATCTGCTGATCTGGTGCGGCAGTAAGGCGAGTCAGAATACGGCGATGAACTGGACCTTGCCGCTCGCCGGCCAGGCGACCATCACGATCGACGCCGATCCCGCCGAGCATGGACGCACGTTTGAGCCGACCGTGGCGCTCTGCGGTGACATTCGACTCACGATCGAGGATCTGCATGCGGCATTGCTTGATGCCGGGGCAACCGTGCAAGCGGACTGGCTCGATTTCGTCTCGACCCGCAAAGAGGCGCATGAAAGCCGGTTGCTGGTCGAATCCATCACGGACACGTTGCCACTCAAACCGCAGCGCGTGATGCACGAAATCCGCAAACGTCTAACGTCGGCAGATGTCGTGATCAGCGACGCGAGCTGGTCTGCCGGCTGGATCGCGCAATACATCCCGGCGGAAGCAAACGGCCGGCAGTTTCTGTACGCGCGTGGGCAGGGCGGTCTCGGTTATTCCATTCCCGCCGCGATCGGCGCAGGTGCAGTGCAACGTTCGCGGGGCGGTTATGTCGTCACGGTTGCAGGCGACGGCGGTCATTCGTTCTCCGTCGGCGAACTCGCAACGCTTGCGCAAAACAGGCTCAAGGTGGTGAACGTTGTTCTTAACAACGGCACGCTGGGATGGTTGCAGATGTGGCAGGAACTATTCTTCTCCGGGTTGCGGCAGTCGGTCGATCTTTCTTTTGGCGGCAAGCCTGATTTCTCGGCGGCAGCCAGCGCCATGGGGCTGCTTGGCCTGAAGGTGCAAGAGGCGTCCGAGCTGGCCGATGCATTCGACGCAGCGTTTTCCTTCGATGGCCCAAGCGTGATCGAAGTGCTCGTAGATCCCCGTGCTACGCCCATTCACAGTTTCAGCCGGCGTCTTGCCGATACCAGTGGAAAAGTGTCGGCACGGCCTGGCACCGTGTACGAGCTTCGGCAATGGCGCACCGCGGCCCATCTGCATCAGCCGGAAGAGACGCTGGCGTAGCCGCCATGTACGACAGGCGCAACCGATGCGCCACGATTCCCGAAACCAGTGGAGCTTTCTATGGCTGCAGAACACGCCGTGATGTCGTACGCGGCTGCACCGCCTGACGCGTCCGGTCCCATGCTTGCATCAAACGTCGCTGCCGCGAGTCGGGCAGATACGATGGCAATCGAGTGCCGTGGCGTATCGAAGGCCTACGACGGTATTCCGGTGCTGCGTGATATCACTGCCTCGTTTCCGGCCGGCGCGGTCACCGTGCTGGCCGGCGAGAACGGCGCTGGCAAGTCGACATTGTTCCGTATCCTGACCGGACAAATTGCACCGGACGCCGGCGATGTTCGTATCGCCGGCCAGCAGATCACGAATTTCAGTCCGCTGCACGCCCGCTCGGCCGGCATTTCGATCATTCCGCAGGAGTTGCTACCGATCCCGGATATGCTGGTGTACGAAAATCTCCTTATCGGGCAGGAGATCCGGGATCGCTACGGATTCCTGAATCGTCGTCAGATGGTCCGGCAGGCCGAGAACATGCTCGCGGCCGTGGGGCTCGATGTCGACCCGCGCATGCCGATGCGGCGCCTGAACATCGCCGCCACCCAGCTTGTCGAGATCATCAAGGCGACCTCGCGCAACGCGCGCATCGTGTTGATGGACGAGCCTACGTCGTCGCTCTCGTCGCGCGAAACCGACCATCTGTTTCGCGTCATCGATCAATTGCGGCGCAAGAACGCCTGCATCCTCTATACGACGCACCGCATGGAGGAGATCGCCATCGTGGCGGATTACGTGGCTGTACTGCGCGATGGCCAACTGATTACGCAGCAGCCGGCGGGCCAGATTTCCGAGCCGCAGATCGTTGCAGCCATGGTGGGGCGTGAAATCAGCAACCTGTTTCCCGATCTGCAAGGCGTTCCGACCGGTGCCCGCGCGCGTCTCAAAGTCGAAGGGCTGCGTGTGGCGGGCTACGACGTACCGAACAGCTTCTCGCTGGCCGAAGGCGAGATTCTCGGCCTCGGTGGGCTCGTGGGGGCGGGCAGAAGCGAACTGCTCGAGGCGATCTTCGGGTTGCGTGCTTCGAGTGGATCGGTCGAACTCGATGGCGTTCGACTGCCGCGCAACAAGGTGAGCGCAGCGCTCGACGGCGGTATCGCCATGGTGCCGGAGGACCGCAAGCTTGCGGGCGTCGTGGTCGAAATGAACGTGCTCGACAACACGACGCTGCCGCATATCGGCGCGTTCAGGAATTCGCTGGGGTTGCTCAAACGCCGCTCACGAAGGCGTGCCGCGCTGGACGCGCTGAAGACCGCCGGCGTGCGGTATTCGAATCTCAAGCAGAAGGTCAATCATCTGTCGGGCGGCAATCAGCAGAAAATCGCGCTTGCCCGCTGGTTGATCGCGAAGCGACCAAAGGTGCTGATACTCGACGAACCGACGCGCGGCATCGACGTTTCCGCGCGCAGCGATCTCTATAACCAGATCATCGAACTTGCGAAGAGCGGCGTGAGCATTCTGCTCGCGTCGTCCGACATGCCCGAGTTGCTGAACCTTAGCCACAGGGTGTTGGTATTTCGAGGTGGGCGGATCGTAGGCGAACTGCCGAGGCACCAACTGGATCAGGAAACCATTCTTCGCCTCGCAATGGGAGCGGCTGATGAACACTGAAAACGGAACGTTGCAGCTTGATAATCTCACGGCACTTCAACGGGTAAGAGGTCTCGTTGGCGGCTGGCGGCAGATGCTTGTGCGCTATCTGCTCGTCGTCATCATGCTGGTCTTCATGGCGGGCATTTCGCTGTCGAATAGCGAATTCCTGACGTTCTCCAACATGGGCGTGATTCTGTCCCAGGTATCGACCAACGCGTTGCTGGCAACCGGTGCCACGTTCGTCATTCTGACGGGCGGGATCGATCTCTCTGTGGGCAGCATAGTCGGGTTGACCGGGGTGATCGCTGCCTTGATCGCGCAGCAGGACGGCACCGGCTTCACGGTGGCAGCCGTGGCGGCGGCGCTCGCAGCGGGCGCGGCGATCGGTGCAGTGAACGGCATTCTGATCGCATTCGGACGGCTTCCCGCATTCGTCACCACGCTCGGCACGATGACCGTGATGCTTGGCGTCGCCTCGGTATTGAGCGACGGCCAACCGATCTCTGGCCTGTCGACCAGCTTCCTCGCGTTGTCGGGGAGCGTGGGCATTCTGCAAACTTCCGTGCTCGTGATGATCGTCGTCATCGTCGGCTCGCACGTCGTGCTCTCGCGAACGCAGTTCGGCATGCATGTCTATGCGGTGGGCGGCAACGCGCAGGCCGCGCGCGTTGCGGGCGTGAAGGTGCGTGTCGTGCAGGCGAGCGTGTATGCCGTCAGCGGACTGCTGGCGGCCTTGAGCGGCGTGCTGCTCGCTTCACGCGTAACGGCCGGCATTCCGACCACGGGCGCCGGTTACGAACTGAATGCCATTGCCGCGGCCGTGATTGGGGGCATCAGTCTTTCGGGCGGTCGCGGGTCGATCAAGGGCGCATGTTTCGGCATTCTGATCATCGGTGTGATGGACAACGGTCTGAACATCATGAACGTATCACCGTTCTATCAGAACATTGTGAAGGGCTGCATCATCATTTGTGCCGTTTTCATTGACGTGATCGTCAACCGGAAGTCTTCGTAGTGGCGGCGGATGTGGCCGGTATCTACCCGGTCGATATACCTGATAAATAATGGAGGCAGACATGAAGTTGAAGAAAACGGTTGCGTTGCGAAAATGTGTTGGGCTCCTCGGGGCGTCTACATTGGCGCTCGCGTCGTTCGGCGCGCACGCTGACAAGAACAGGCCGGTGATCGGCTTCGCGATTTATGGCATGCCGTCATGGGTGGCATGGGGCAAACAGGGTGCAGAAAAAGTTGCCGCGGCTAACAATGTCGATTTGCTGTGGGTGAGCGCCAATATGGATGTCAACACGCAGATTTCGCAGATTCAGCAGTTCATCAACCGCAAGGTCGATCTCATCATCGTGGGGGCGGTGAACTCCGCCACCCTCGCGCCGCAATTCGAGGCGGCGAAGAAGGCAGGCGTGCCGGTGGTGGGCGTAAATATGGCGATCCGCGCGCCGAGCGACGCATTGCTCGCCTCCTATGTGGGTCCCGACGACGTGGGAGCAGGGGCCCAGGTCGCGAACCAGGTGATTACGAAACTTGGCGGCAAAGGGAATGTGGTGATCCTGCAAGGGCCGATCGGGCAGTCCGCTGAAGTGGATCGCACGGCGGGCATCAAGCAGGCGCTTGCGAAGGCACCCGGCATCAAGGTGCTCGCGTGGCAACCCGGTAAATGGGACCGCACGCTGTCGTATAACGTGACGCAGGACTGGCTCTCGCGCTTCGGCAGTCAGGTGAACGGCATCATTGCGGAAAACGACGACATGGCGATAGGCGCTGTACAGGCGCTCAAGGCGAAGGGATTGGAGGGCAAGATCGTCGTGGCAGGCATTGACGGCATCAAGGACGGAATGCGCGAAGTGCAGGCCGGAACGATGGTCGGCACGAGTTTGCAAAACGCCGCACTGGAAATGGGCGAGGCTGTGCAGGTCTCGGTGGATTATCTGCAAGGGCGCCCCTATCCCAGGAAAGCCTTGCTGCACATGATTCCCGTCGACAAGGTCAACGTGGCCGGCTATTACGATCAGTTGTACACGAATCCCGGCGCCTTTCTGGACCGGCTGCCGGATCTTGTCAAAGCCAATCTGAAGAGCGGGGATCTGACGGCGCAGTAGGCGCCAGCACAGAGCCACTGTATTGGCGCGCGGGCCGTCATGGATTCGCAAGTGAGACTAGCGCAATTTCCGTCCCGATCCTGGTTGTAGAACTCGGGCCCTTCGGGACGGAACGAACGAGTTCGATCCGCGCACTGGCGGGCGAATTCCGCGGGGTGTCATGCATTGCAGCGCGGAATGGAGATGCGCCCGAGGTAGTTTCACGCCAGAGGATCAAGTTCACCCCTCTTTTATGTTAATTCGATTTGCATTCCTTAGCAGAAGTGCATAATGCCCCATAGAGGAGCGGAGGTGCTAATGCTCAGGCGCCAGTTGCGAACGTGAGCGTGTATGACTAGACCGTGTTAGGCACTTTTCGTCAGGTTTGCGAAATGAACGAGCATCAGAACGGAAAGGATAACGAAATGAAGCCTCGCCAGTGTCTCGGGCAGGCGCTCGTAATTTCGCGTGAGCCGGCGAAAGCGGTTCAGCCAGCCGAAGCTGCGCTCCCCCACCCAACGGCGTGGCAACAGTACGAAGCTTTTTTTCGTCTCGGCCAGCCTGATCACGTGCAGCTCAATGCCTTCATCAAGCGCCGCCTGCGCGGGTTCCTCGCCCGTATATCCCTGATCGGCGAACGCCACCTTTACCGTCTGGCCCGTGGCTCGCTGGACCTGACGTGCGAGTTCCCTGACCTGCGCTCGCTCCTGCTCGTTTGCTGGCGTCACATGCACCGCAAGCAACTGCCCCAGGGTATCGACCGCCATATGCACCTTGCTGCCTTTCTTGCGCTTATAGCCGTCGTAACCGGCACGAGGCCCACTCTCACAGGTCGACTGCAGCGCACGCCCGTCGAGAATGACCGCGCTGGGCTGGCCCTTGCGGCCCTGCGCGACCCGGCTGATCGAACGCAGATCGCTCACCATGGCCTCGAAGCAGCCCGCCTGAATCCAGCGTTGAGTCTGTTGATAGACCAGTTCCCACGGCGGGAATTCATGCGGCAGAAGACGCCACGGCGCGCCCGCGCGCACGATCCAGCGCAACGCGTTGAACATTTCGCGCAATTCGTATCGGCGCTGCGGCGCGTCTTTGCTCATCAACGTCAGGTATGGTGCGGCGAAGTGCCATTCTTCGTCCGATACGTCCGTCGGGTAGGGCTTGCGTTTGCTCATCCCGCCAGGTTACCAGGTCTGACGAAAAGTGCCTAACACGGTCTAATGGCCGAACGACAAGGGAGATTCGATATGGCACAAAATGAACGGTTTGTATCTGTGTCGGGTCAAGAACTTGCCGATATGAAGCGCCTTTTGCTTCCGGACGGCACGTTGAACAGTGCCGATGCGATCGATCGCTCTTGGGTAATCGGTCAAATCGACGATAAGTCTTTGTTCAATAAGGATGCGCAAAATCTCGCGCAGGCCTTTCGAGAGCAAAACGCTAAGTTTTTCCTTGTGGCCCGCGTACCCGATTTACTCTCTTCTCGCGATTGCATTACAGCCTATCGATTCGGGGCAACCAAAGAGGAAATAGAAACGTTTCAAGGCCCAGACTGGTTCGAAGCCAACCTGGAAGACTGTTTGCTCTTTTGTTTGCCAATATCATGCGCTGTATTGAGACCCGGGGAGGTCGACAAAACAGAATTTGCCGGCAGTGCAAAATTTGTTGAGAGAGCGACTTTGGGAAAAGGCTAGGCATCTCGATTTTCAATCGAGCCAGTCTGTTAGTCAGCGGGTCGCGTATGTCGCCCGAACATCCGCGCTCACGCGCAAGTCTGCGGAAACAAGAACAATGCAACGCAAACGGGGTGTCGCCATCGTGCCGGCGACAATGCTGGCTGTTGCCATGAACACCATGGCGCAGTCGTCACGAACGCCGCCTGACGTCGCCAACGCGGCGCGCAGCTCGGCCCAGCAACAGCAGCTCATCGAACAGCAGCGCGAGGCCCAGCAGCGCGAGCGCACGGTCAACGCGCCCGCCGTGCGCTCCACCGCGCCGGCCGCCGGCGCGTGGCCCGATCTGCCGAAGGAAGAGCCGTGCTTCCGCATCGAGTCCTTCGCGCTCGATGTGCCCGCCACGCTCCCTGACGCCGTGCGTGCGCAGGGCGCCTCGGCACTGCCGATGGACCGCTTCGCCTTTGCACGCGAATGGCTGGAACACTACAAAGGCGAGTGCATCGGCAAACAGGGCGTCGAACTAATCGTGAAGGGCCTGTCGCAGCTGATCCTCAGCCGTGGCTACGTCACCACGCGCGTACTGGTGCCCGAACAGGATCTGTCGACCGGCACGCTGCGCCTCTCGCTCGTACCCGGCGTGATCCGCGAACTGCGCTTCGCCGATCCGGCAACGCGCTGCACGTGGAAGTCTGCGTTCCCGGCGCGCGGCGGCGACCTGCTCAACCTGCGCGACCTTGAACAGGGTCTTGAGCAGATGAAGCGCGTACCCAGCCAGGACGTCGACATGCAGGTCGAGCCCACGAACGTGCCCGGCGAGAGCGACGTGGTCATCAGCGTGAAGCGCGCGAAGCCGTGGATGGTGGTCGCTTCCGTCGACAACTCTGGCACGCGGGCCACGGGCAAGCTCCAGGGCAACCTGTCGCTTGGCATCGACAACCCGCTCGGACTGAACGACCTGTTCAACATCGGCGCGAGCCAGGACCTGGAGTTCGGTGACAAACGCTTCGGCTCCCACGGCTTCAACAGCTTCTACTCGGTACCATGGGGCTACTGGACCGCGACGGTCTCGGGTAACACGAACACGTACTACCAGCCCATCGCGGGCGTGAACCAGACCTTCGTGTCGAGCGGCAACGCGCAGACGCTTGGCCTGAAGCTCCAGCGCGTGTTACGGCGCAGCCAGAACGACGTGTTCGGCGTGGAGTTCCAGCTGACGAAGCGCTGGGGCGCGAACTTCATCGACGACACCGAGATTCCCTCGCAGCGCCGCGACAACACGTTTATCGAGGCGGGCGTCACGGACCGGCACTACTTCGGCGCCGCGCAGTTCGACGGCACGCTCGCGTACCGGCAGGGCATCGGCTGGCTCGGCGCGACGCCGGATACGTCAAACGACGGCGGTCCGACGTACTGTTTTCACATGGCGGTGCTCGACGCAAACCTCTCGGTGCCGTTCTCGGTGGCAGGCCAGAACCTGCGCTATGTGACGACGCTGCACGGTCAGTTCACGAACAACACGCTGTTCTATATCGACGACCTGACCATCGGCAGCCGCTACACGGTCCGTGGCTTCGACGGCGAGACGATGCTTGCTGCGGAGCGCGGCTTCTACTGGCGTAACGAGATGCAGGCGCCCATCGGGCAGACGGGGCAGAGCGTCTATGCGGGCTTCGACTACGGCCACGTGTATGGCCCCGGCACGGCGTTTCTCGCCGGCACGCAGCTGGCCGGCGCGGTGATCGGCGTCCGTGGCGCGTTGCCGACGCGCTTCGGCACGTATGCCTGGGACCTGTTCGCCGGCACGCCGGTGTACAAGCCGGCGCGGTTCGACACAGCGCGCGTGACGTTGGGATTCCAGTTGACGGGCCAGTTCTGATTCAGCGGGAACTGAACGCATGGAGTAAAGACTTCGCGCGGTTCAGTGCGCAGGTGTCACGACAGCAATGGAATGGAAGCGCCACACATATGGCAGACAGCATGGCTCAAGCCCACGGGAAAAAAGCGAACGCCTTCCGGGTATCAGTAGCGGTTTTCTGGCGCCGGAGCGTGGCAATCACGAGTGATTGCATCGTGCTCGGAGTTGCCGCTCTGTCGCCAGCAGCGAGGCTAAGGTCGCTGCCGTAGTCATGGATGCACGCGACAACGAATATGTGAATGAGGGCGATTCTTCGGCGCTTGAGAAGCGCCGCACGACGCCGGCGAACTAGCGATATGCGGTCCCGGCAAAAAGGTGCGATGCCGCAACAACAAAAGAAGATCCATGCAACGTATTCCACAGATTCCCCGTGCCGACTGGCCGCAGAGACTGGAAGACATCGGCTTCCGGTTCCACTCCATCGACGGGCAGGGCGTCAGCCAGACTCCTGATCCCGATGCCTTTCCCTACTGGGTGGAGAACGCGGCCTATGCGTTCTCCGAGAACGAGATCGAGACGCTGTGGGCGGACACGCGCGAACTGCACGCGCGCTGCCTCGATGCCGTGGATCACGTCATCCGGAACAACCTCTTTCGCCGGCTGGCGATTCCCGATGGGTTCGATCGGTTCATCCGCGCATCTTGGGAACGGCGCGACCCTTCGCTCTACGGACGCTTTGACCTCACGCTCGATGCTGGTGGCGTGCCAAAGCTCTACGAGTACAACGCTGACACGCCGACATCGCTCATCGAATCGAGCCTCGCGCAGTGGTTCTGGAAGACGGAGGTGCAGCCCGGACATGATCAGTTCAACAGCATTCACGAAGCGCTTGTCGAGCGCTGGGCCGAGCTCCGCCGGCATTATCCGGCGGTGAGCACGCTGCACTTCGCCTGCATCTTCGAGAGCCTCGAAGACGTGGGCAACGTCGAATACCTGATGGATACGGCGGTACAGGCCGGCTGGGCCGTCAAGATTCTCGACGTGTCACGCATTGGCGTCGACCGGGTAGACCAGTTCTATGACGAAGAAGACCAGCCGATCGAGCTGATATTCAAGCTGTACCCGTGGGAGTGGTGCTGCGCGAGCGTTTCGGCCAGAGCCTGATTGCCAGTCCGACGCGATGGGTCGAGCCGCCGTGGAAGATGGTCCTGTCGAACAAGGCGATCCTCGCCGTGCTGTGGGAACTGTTCCCCGATCATCCGAACCTGCTGCCGGCGTCGTTCTCGCCGGATGCGTTCGAGGGACGGCCGCATGCGAAAAAGCCGTTCTATTCGCGCGAGGGTGCGAACGTCTCGCTTGTACTCGACGGCGGCGCCACCTTGACGACCGATGGACGGTACGGCGAAGAGGGATTCGTGTATCAGGCATTCGCGCCACTTCCACAGTTTGGGGATCGCTATGCAACGCTCGGCTCATGGGTGGTCGGCGACGACGCAGTAGGTCTTTGCATCCGCGAGGAGCTTCAGCCGATCACGAAGAACACCAGCTACTTCCTGCCGCACTATTTCATCAGGAACTGAATCATGAGAAAGCAGAAGCGTCCTTCCCTCAGCCTGATCGGCGCTGCAAGCGTTCTCGCGGGAGTGAGCGTGGTGGCCGGGTGCGGGAACGACGAGCAGGTGGACGTCCAGCGGGCCAGCTACCGGTCGCTTGCTGACTGCCAGGCAGACTGGCCGCGCGCGGGCGACTGCACGTATGCGGCTGACGGGGCACAGGGAACCTCCGGTGCGAGCCAGACGGGTTCGTCCGGTTCTGCCCATGGATCGGGAGGCGGGGGAGGATGGCACGGCCCTTACTACACGCGAAGTGGCACGGTGTATCACCGCGACGGCGCGGAGTCGTCCGGGTCTGTCCACCCCGACCATGCAGCCGGATTCACGCGCACCTCAATGTCTGAAGGCGCACTTTCCGGACATGGAGCTGGTGGTATTTCGCGCGGCGGCTTTGGTGAGTCCGGGCATGCGGGCGGAGGCGAGGGCGGGCACGGTGGTTAGGTTACGCGTCTCCTGCCCGCTGTGTAGTCGACCGGCAGGCACAGGGCCATTGGCGTCGGCAATCACTGATGATCGGAGCCCTGGGATGAGTCACGTGGCGAAAGAGACGGCCGTGCGTGTCAGCCAGCTCGCGAAGCCTGCGAGGTATATGCCCTTGGCGCAGCAATGGGAGGGTATCGTCTGTTCCATCCGGCGCGTCGTCGTGGCCATATCGAGAAATGGGTAGCGGACTAAGCGAGAACGTGATGCCTCAATCCACTGCAAAACTGTTTGTTTACCTGTTTGCGGCAGCGGTAACGCACTCGGGAATGGCGGAAACCATGCCCGAGACGACTGTCGAAGGGGCTCACTGGCGAATTGAGTCGGCAGCCAAATTTGACGACGAAGCCGTGATCGCCTCGCAGCGTAACGAACAGATTCTCGTTTGGGACGTGGGCGGCACTGCACACGTGGCCGGCGCCGCTCTACTGCTCGTGAATGCACCTTACGATCAAGTCCAGCGCACGGTGCAGCAAGCCCTGAAGCCGCTGGGTACATTTGAATTCGCGGCTGACACCAGTCCTTTGGCATACCTCCCGGACGGCTGGGACGAGGTGCTGCTGTCGCGTCGCTCCGATCTGCGTAACGCGCTGGTGGATCGCTTTACCCGACCGCAACTGCAACAGGCTGTCGAACAAGGTGCGCTCATGCCAGCGGAAATGGAGCAACGACTCGCCAGCGTGCGCGCGAGCGTGGGCTCTGTCCCGCAGCAGCGGATCGAGCTCGACGCATTCCGCACGTCATATGCCAGTTGGTACGCCACGCAGAACACCAGCTACGGTCTTACCGGAAAACGCAGCAGCGAACTGACCATCAAACTATTTGACGCCACGGCGATGTTTGCGCAGCCAGCGACAGTGATCCAGATGAAGCGCGTCGATAGCTATCCCAACCCGGCCGCCAGCTTGTGGAACGAGATAAGAAATTTTGATGTGCTAAGTCCGTCTCCTGCTGCCCGTCTTGCCGATAGCGTGGTACCGGCACGGGTGTTTATCGCTGTGAGGGATGCCGTCGCAGGATTGCCGGGGAAGGTGGCGATCGCGCGTACCCCGCATGCGTGGGTACAGCCAATTCCGCAACCAAAGACGGCACCGCCTCTTGTGTTGGCCGCACCAGCAGTTGATACGCCGCTGGTCAAAGCGCAAATATCCAGATGGGATACGCAGGTGATTGACCTGCACTCGTCGCGTTATGCCCTCATCTATCCGCACGACCTGCTCACTTTGCCCGACGGTGATTTGTTGCTAAGCGCGGAGGTGTCTGATGGTACCAGCCAACGCCAGCGTGTCTGGCGTCTTCACGACGTCGCTGGCGCATGGCGCATAGAGGAAGTCTGGCGGGGCGCTAATGGCACACGTCACTTGTCGCTGAGTGCAGACGGCCACACGGCATGGTTTGATGGCGACGCGGTGCGGCCTGCCGGGGTCGATCTGATGGCCTACGACATCGAAACGCGCAAGATTATTGCTCACTCGGTGACATGGCCCGAAGCGAACAACAACAAACTCGATATGCTGCGTTGGGAGTTGGCGGGCGATCAGTTGCCAGCAATATTCGATCCGTTGTACCGACTTGATGACACGGAAATAAGCCCCGCTTTACAGCGCTCCAGTTATCTGGCGATCCTGCGTCCGGAGACAGCAGCCCCTGCGGAAAACAGTAACTGGCGCTTCAAACCAGCGCTTACTTCCGCGAGGCAATCGACGATGGATCGGTATACCGAGCACGGCAATACGCTGATCCGGCCAGTGCGCTGGCGCGACGCTAAAGCCTTCTGGGTCGAAGATCCCAGCGGCGTCGCGGAGCTTGATGTATCCAGTGGTCGCGTTCTACGCGCGTGGGCGATGCCGCAACGATCTGGTCGGCCGGACTCCAATGACGGGGGCGGCGTGGCGCAATGGGTCCCGGAGCCACTTGGTTCGCCGGAGGCAGGCTGGATCGCGACCGGGTTTGTGCTCATGCTTCACGATGACGGGCGCATGCCGCCCACGCTGCAAACCTCTGCCAGCGATAACGACCGTTTCGTGGGGATGCATGTAATCAATATAAAAGACGGACATGTGCTGTCCGCGTTGCTGGGACGCTCCGATACACTGCGGGCGGCAGCGCGATCCGCCCATGGTAGGCTTCTGGCCCTGGGCTCCAACGGCAAAAACGGTGACAGCAACGGCCAGGCAGTTCTGTGGGATGTAGCGCAGGGACGTACTCCTGTTCGGCTCGATACGTCGCAATTCAAGGGCGAGATGTATGCTCTGGCGTTTTCATGGGATGGTCAGGAACTGTGGGCGCTCGGTCATGGCGAACTGTTCCATTGGCATCTGCCAGATGCAATTCGGGATGGTGTCTCCCAAGGCAACTTCCCTGATCAATCTCATAACTAGGAGGTCGTTGAAGGAATGGATGCCATGCGCGTTGCCCTGTTGGTAGGAAAATGAAGCCATTGGTATCGCGCGGTGACCTTTACCGTGCGGTCTGACCCACTAGTGCGTCAGCCAAGCCGGATTGCGATGAGTCGTAGAGCGAAGTATCTTGTTGCGTCATCGTCACAGGTACCGCTTCGGTGGTTTCCGCTATCGGCGTTGCGGTCATCGACGAATAGGCGTGTTTTGCCCACTCTTCCATGAGGGGGCGACGCTGCTCCAGCAGATCGGTCCGGTGGTATGCCGCCTCAACCTTGTTGGCGACCGTGTGCGCGAGTGCTCGTTCGGCGAGGTCGCGTGCATAGCCATGTTCACTCGCCCAGTCCCGGAAGCTGGAACGGAAGCCATGGGCGGTTGCAAAGCGCTCGGATGTATCGCTCTGTGCCTTGACGCGGCGGAGCAGTGCAGTCAGGGTCATGTCGCTCAGCATCTTTTGCCGGGGCGACGGGAAAACCAGGGTTTCGTGCAACCGCTGCTCCTTGAGTGTCTTGACCAGTGCCCATGCCTTCTCCGACAGCGGAACCCGGTGAGCCTCTTTTGCCTTCATTCGCACCGCTGGAATGTTCCAGACGCGTCCAGCCAGATCAAATTCGTCCCACGTCGCGCCGCGCACTTCGCCGCTGCGGGCGGCCGTCAGGATCAGAAGCAGCAGCGCCGCGCGCGTGCTGTCGGTCGGTTTGTGGCTGGCCAGGTGTTCCGCGACGAACTCCGGCACCTGCCGCCACGGCATGGCGGGCTGGTGTTCGGGTTTTGCGGACTGCTTCGGCAGGATGTGGTCGACCACGGTAACCGGGTTCGCCGCAATGTGGCCGTGTGCCCACGCCCACTGCATGACGGCGTGCATGCGTTGGCGCGTGCGGCTTGCCGTTTCAGCTTTGGTCAGCCAGATGGGCCGCAACACGTCCGCGCAGTCGCCGGGGCTGATGGCGTCGAGCTTGCGGTTTCCAAGCTTTGGAAACACATAGGTTTCGAGCGTGCTGATCCACTGGGCAGCGTGCTTCCGATTCTTCCAGCCGGGCTTGAGTTCTTCGTGGACTTTCCGTGCAGCCTTTTCGAAAGTGAGCGCGGCAGCCGCGACTGCGGCGGCTTCCCGTTCCCGGTTGCGCTGGTCAATCGGGTCCTCGCCGCTGTCGATGAGCTTGCGCATGGCGAGTGCCTTCTCGCGGGCTTCGGCGATTGATGTTTCGGGATACGTGCCGAGGCCGGCGTCGCGCCGTTTGCCCGTCACCGGGCTCGTGAAACGCAAGGTCCATTTGCTGCCTGATTTCGACGGCGTCAGCAGCAGTCCAGTGACCTTTCCATCGAAAACCGGCTTGTCGCCGGGCTTGAGAGCTTTTGCTTGTTTGTCGGTTAGCATCGTTTTCAGCCCATCACTCAGCCCATCAGTAGACGCTGGATGGGGTTGGAGGGTGATAGACTAAATTGGATGATTGGACAGTGCAAGCCTTTGAATTATTGGAAGATGTTTGGAAGGGCTTGGATGGGTTTGGGAACGGATTTGGCGGCCCCTCTCTCCGCCAGAATTTGGCGGAAAACCCCGCAAAGTCAAAATGACTTGCGGGGTTTTTTGTTTTGTGACCGATCATCGAGCCCGGATTCGCCTCCCGGCTGAATGTCGCACCTGCGGTCATTGGTAGGGACAGATTGCAGTTGGGGCTGGTGGTCACTCAAGATCGTCTCGGCAATGAACCACGGCCCCCGTGCCATCGCCCATTAGATATCCGCGTAGGCCGGTAGCAAGTCCTGAGCGACCAACCGGATTTCAATGCGGTTCGCCACCTCGACATGCTCAGGTCTGTCCACGGAAAACAGAGCGTCCGTCACGCTGACGATGATCGTCCCAATTTGCTTCCCGTCCTCGCCCTTCACAGGAATTAGCGCTCGCGCCTCCGGAACCTGCTGAATGGTGATTTTCCGAGGCAGGTAGATCATCCAGCCGACACCGGGCTTGTCATCAAACACCTGTCTCGGTGAATACTTGCGCGGTGCAGCTGTTACGTACGCGGGTGCATAGCTGACCACTACAGCTTGCCAGTTGAGGGTTCGACATCGTCGTGACCATGCCCAGGCCATCCACGCGAAAGCGTAGCCGTTGATCCACCAGAAAAGCTGTCATATTTGGAAATCCGAAAGCGAAACGTTGTGCGCCTACGATGGATCGATAGGGTTCGATGCCTTGGAACATATTGAACATCAGCAGGATGGTGTTCGCACGGCTTGCGGATAGTGCCGGCCGTAGCGGCGCGAGTTGGCGTTCGGGACCGGTGACGATTGCTAGATCGTAGGGTGTAGTCGGATCGAGCAAGGACACGACCTCGATCGGAGCGCGTCGCCCGTCGATGGTTATGATTGCGCCGTCGCGAGCCGGGGCGTCAAAGCGCGCACCGCGTGCCAAGACAGTGAGGTCATGGCCGGCCTGGGCAAGGCAGAAGGCCACGGCGCTTCCGATCCGCCCCGCGCCAATCACGATGATTTTCACGAGTGTTGATTTCCACAAGCAAATCGCGCGTCACAGGCGCGCGCCCGAAATGTACTTCGCGCGCGGGCGCAGTAGAAACGCCTGCGAGCGTTGTTCGAGCACATGCGCCACCCATCCGGCCGTGCGGCTGACGATCCACAGGGCGGTCGCGGTGCCGTCCGGCAAACCGAGCGCACGCGCCAGCGTCACGAGCGCGATCGCGACGCCGGGATGCATGCCGAGCTTCTGCTTCACGAGATCGAGAAAATCGAGCGTCGGCCGGGTCGCGGGCGTCGCGTGGCGCAGCGCGCGCACCTGTTCGAGAATCAGATTGGCGCGCGCGTCGCCGTCGGGATAGAGCGGGTGGTTGAAGCCGAACAGGCTCGCGCCGTACTCGCGCACGAGTTGCAGACGCGCGGCAACCTCGCCTGCAGCGATGTCGCGCAGCAGCAGCGTTTCGACTTTTTCGGTGGCGGTGCCCGTCGAAAAGCCGACGTGCGAGCCGATTGCCGCGGAGAGGCAGTTGAACAGGTCCGCGTGTGTCGAAGCCGCCACGCGCGCGGCGAACGTGGCGGGCGCCAGTTCGTTATCGGCCAGCACGGTCAGCGCGCCGTTGATCGCGAACAGTGCGTCCGGCGTGCGCTTTCCCCCCGCCGCGCGCAGCAGATGCGCGGCGAGACTTTCGCCCGGATCGCGCGCGATGAAGGCCCGCTTACGGCTCAGAAAACCAAGGCATCCGGCCATGGTCTGCATCGACAGACGCGCGCACTGAACCGCGCTGCCGTCGGAGATTTCGGCCGCGCCGCGTCCTTGCATCGCGAGCGCGAGCGGCACCATGCCGAGCAGATTCGCGATGTCTCCTGCACGCAGTTTTCCGGCATACGCATGAAAGAGCGGCAGCACGTCTGACGGCGTGTCGAGCGTGCTCCATGCGGTGACGCCGTCCTGCCAGATGCCCGTCATCAGCAATTGCGACACGGATTCGAACGACGCGCCCGCCTTCGCCAGGTCAACAGCCGAACGGTTGCGATACGCCGGGCCTTCCGGCGTGATATGCGTGACGGCCGACGCGAGCACCGGCTCACCCCAGCGCATCGTCGATTCGGCCGACACCGCGCGCGGCGTGCGCCCGCGCTTGCGGCTCCCGACCCGCTCGACGTCCGCGCGCACGTACAGGCTCCGCCGCCCGTCGTCGTGCGGCGCCGTGCCTATTAGCCCACGGCTTACGTACGAATACAGCGTGCCCGGCTTGATCCGCAAGCGGTCGAGCACTTCTTCCCGGGTCATCAAATCTCTGGGCGCCATCGATCAATCTAATCAACATAAATAGGGATTCCCGAATCTTAGCCGACGCGGCAGGCTTTTGAAGCGGAATCGTGACCGGCCTGGTGGCCTAAGCCAGCCGGCCGGGCTACCAGTTGCAGCATCGCGTCGATTTTATATTGATTTGAAATATCAATCTTGATCGCCGAAATCGGTGAGGGTAATTTTCGACTCGAAATCAACTGTTGCGCGCAACACGACGATGCGCGCGGCGCTTTGAGGAGACTGCACGATGCATGACCTGAAACGCGAATTCGCGCCCGCGCAAGCAAGTTTTGTCGATCAGACGGGACGGCGCGCACGCGAAAACCACTACTGGGCGCCCGTGATCATGAGCCGCGAACAGATCGACGCGGAAGTTGAACGCCTCGCGTCGCTGCCGAAGCCCGCCGACGGCCACCGCCAATCACTGATCGTGCACCCGTCGGCACGTGAGGGATCGTTGGGTCTTGCGCCGGGCATTCGGGTGTCGCTTCAGGTGCTGTTGCCGGGCGAGTCGACCGAGCCTATGCGCCACAACGCGACGGAAGTGAACTTCTGCATCCGCGGCGGCGGCTCGACGCGCGTCGCTGGCCGCACGATCGGCTTCAAACAGTACGACGTTTGGAACCATCCGGCTTTCGTTGCGTATTCGCATACCAACGACACGAGTGACGTGCAGGTGCGCCTCGTCTATTCGAACATTCCGCTGCTGCAGCACATGGAAGTCTACGTGTGCGAGTTCGGCGTCGAGCTCGAAGCGCTGCCCGAAACCATGACGATGCATGCGAGCGACGATCCCAAGCACCGTAATCCGTTCGGCACCTTTCCAATCGGCGAGGACGGCGGTCTGTTGATGCCGTATGAAACGTTGATCAATCCGCAAGTCGTTGAATCCACACCGCTGCATTTTCCGTGGCAGCAAGTGAAAGCCGAACTCGACAAGCTCGAAGCACTCGGCGCGGACTACGTCGGACGGCGTCTGTACATGATGTACAACCCCGTCACCGGCCGCACCAACGGCATCACGCCGAACTTCTTCGCAACAATGACCATCCGCCCGCCGAAGATCGTCGATCGTCCGCATCGGCATGTGTCTGCGGCGATCAACTATTACTTCTCCGGCAGCGGCTACAGCATGGTTGCGGGCAATCGCTACGAGTGGAAAGCGGGCGATCTGATGCTCTCCGCGCCCGGCTGGGCCGTGCACAACCACGCGTCCTACGACAACTATGTCTACGAACTGACGATTCAGGATCAGCCGCTCAACATCTACATGCAGTCGCTGTTGTGGCAGGAAAGCCTGAAGGAACCGCCCGCGCTGCTCGGCACGCAAACGGGGTTTTCGACCAACCGCTCCAGCGCGAAAGCGGCCTGATTTCATTGTCGAGGAAAGCAAAATCATGCGTGAGCTCTCATGGCTGAAGGGGTCGATTACGCCGATCGTCACGCCGTTCCAGAAGGATCAGGTCGATTACGACACGTACGCGAAACTGATCGACTGGCAGATCGTCAATGGCGGGCACGGCGTGCTCGTCAACGGCACGACGGCCGAACCGAGCGTGTTGAGCGTCGAAGAACGCAATCGCCTCGTCGACGTCGCGATCGAAGCAGCGCAGGGTCGCGTGCCCGTGCTCGCTGCGACGGGCTCGCAATCGCATGCGGAAACCGTCGCACTCACCGAACACGCGGATAAAGCGGGTGTCGACGGCATGCTGGTGGTGACGCCGTACTACATCCGTCCGCCACAGCGCGGACTCGTCGAGTATTACGTCGATATCGGCAGGCGCACCGACAAGCCGCTGCTGATCTATCACATTCCGGGCCGCGCGGCCGTCAATATGGAACTCGCCACCGTAAAGGCGATCCGCGAGCGTGCGCCGAATCTCGTCGGCATGAAGCATGCGGTCAACGACATGGGCTTCGTTACGCACATGCTCGACGCGTTCGGTGACGATTGGCGCGTGTTCGTCGGGCTCGAAGAGTTGAGCTTTCCGATGCTAGCGGTGGGCGCGTGCGGGCTGATGAACGCGGTCGGAAACCTCGCGCCGCGCAAGGTCGCCGATCTCGTCGAAGCGGTCGAGCGCAACGATTACGCGACCGCGCGCAAGCTGCATTTCGCGCTGTTCGAGCTGAACCAGTCGGTGTTCTACGACACGAACCCGATCCCGATCAAATACATGATGAAGCGCATGGGTCTGCTGCGCGAGAATGATCATCGTCTGCCCATGATGCCCGCGACCCGCGAACTCGAAGCGCGTCTCGACGGCGTGCTCGATCGCGCCGGTCTGATCTGATGGAGACGACGATGAGCGAGCGAATTCCCCGCCTGGAAATGTCCGACATGCGCGCCGACCTCGCCGCGTATCTGACGCCGCGCGTCGAGCGTTTGCGTTATCTCGGCGAACTGTTCAAGTGCGCGGGCAACGCGCCCGACGTCACGCTGACCTTCATGCATTTCACCGATGCGCTGAAGGAGGCGCTGCCGGATCGCCTGACCGAACTCGGTGCGCTGACGGTTGCGAGTTTCATGGAGAACCGCTATGAGCGGCATCAACACGAACGGTTAAGCGAGAAACTCGGTTTCGCGCGCGAGTGGATTGCGGAGATCAAGCGGCTCGAGCCATCGACATCGACAGCGTTGAATGACATTGATCGAGCCGCGCAAGCGTATGCGCTCAAGGCGCTGCGCACGCGTGGGCTCGACGCGCAGGCTGAATTCGACGCATTTGCCGCGCTCGTCACGCCCGCCGAGGCGATGGCGTTCGTGTTGCTGATCGGCCGTTACGTCACGCATGCGATCGCGGTGAATACGCTGGGCCTGCAGCCGCCCGTGCCGTCGATTTTCGACAAGGAAAGCTGATATGTCAGAACCGGTCTGGATTTCGGAGCAACAGGTTGTCGCGATGATGAACCTGTCTGGCGCGATCGCGGCGCTGGAAACAGGCCTCGCGCAACAGGCGAGCGGTGCGGCGACCAACATGAGCAAGACGCATGTCGCGTGGGGACACAGCAATCTTCACGCGATCGGCGCGGCGTTTCCGCGGGCGCGCATGATTGGCACGAAGACCTGGGCGCACACGGACGGCGGCGCGTGTCCGCTGCTGGTTCTCTTCGATAGTGAAAACGGTCAGTTGCGCGCGATCGTCGAAGCGTTCGCGCTCGGACAGATGCGCACGGGCGGTATTTCGGGGGTTGCGACGAAATGGCTCGCGCGGCCGGACGCCGACGTGTTCGCGTTGATCGGTACGGGCAAGCAGGCGATCTCGCAGCTTGCGGCCGTCGCGGCGGTGCGGAAGCTGAAACTCGCGCGTGTGTTCAGTCCTACGGCCGACAAGCGGCGCGCGTTTGTCGACAAGGCGCGCGCGAAGTTTACGGGCATCGAAATCGTCGAAGCGAAGTCTGTGGAAGAGGCCGTCGCCAATGCACCGATCGTTACTACGGTCACGCGCGCGACGGAAGCGTTTCTGTCCGCGTCGGCGCTAGCGCGTGGGACGCACGTGAACGCGGTCGGTGCGATCACGTGCGACCGCGTCGAGCTCGTCGACGACGTGTTCGCGCGTTGCACGAAAGCGGTCGTCGACGACGCCGGCACGGCGCGGCGTCTGTCGACGGAATACATTCGCGCGTTTTCCACGGGGAAAAACGAAGCCGACGGCTGGAGCCGTGTGCTGCCGCTGTGCGACGTCGTCGCGAAACGAATCGCGCGCGATGCGGACGATGATCTGACGATCTTCAAGGCGATGGGAATGGGTGTTTCCGATCTGGCGCTCGGCATGCGGCTCGTCGAACTGGCGCGCGAACGCGGACTCGGCGCGCCGATGCCGCAACCTCGCCGCGAAGCACCGCGGCTCGATTGAGCGGTCGATTCAGCGGTCGTAGAGGCGCTGCATCAGCTTGCCAAGCAGGGCGACTTCGGCTTCGGTGAGATTCGCGGTCCATGCGGCTTCGTACGCCTCCAGTTCCGCGTCGAGCCGCGCGAGCGCTTCGCGGCCCGCTTTCGTCAGCACGAGGAACTGATTGCGTTTGTCCGATTCGTCGGTGGCGCGCCCGACATAATTGAGGCCTTCGAGGCGCGACATGCTGCGCACCAGATTGGTCCGCTGCACGTGCAGGGTATCGGCGATGGCAGTCTGCGTGACGCCGTCGTTCGTTTCGAGCAGCGCGAGGATGCAGTAATCGACGGGACGAATGCCGTGCTGGTCAAACACGGGTTCGAGTAGCGCGTTCTTGAAGTTTTCTATCTGGCGGATGTGATAGCCGAGGCGGCGCTGCAGGAATCGCTGATCGAGCGTGGCGCTGCTCCAGCCGCCTGGAGTCAGCGCTTTGGTATTCAGCGTGACGTCGAGGTTGTCGTCGGAAGGCATGGGTGAGTCTGTCCTGAAGCGGTCGATAGAAGTAGTGGGGCAGTCTAAGTAGAACTACCCATGGAGTGCAAGCAAACGCGTATCTAAGATACGTATCAATGATACATGATCAACGATACCCGTTACCCGGAGAAAACATGAACTACGAAACCTTGCGCGTCGACATCGATAACCGTACCGCCACGATTACGCTGAATCGTCCGAACAAGCGCAATTGTATGAGCCCGCAACTGCATCGCGAGATGACGGATTTGCTGGAGAAGCTGCGCTACGACGACAACGTCTCGGTGCTGGTGTTCACGGGCGCGGGCGAAGCCTTTTGCGCGGGGATGGACCTGAAGGAGTTCTTCTTCGAAACGAAAGATTCGCCCGCGCGCTTCGACGAAACCTTCCGCACCGCGTGCGAATGGCGCGGCCGCACGCTGCGCTACTACCCGAAGACGACGATCGCGATGATCAACGGCTTCTGTTTCGGCGGCGCGTTTTCGATCGTCGAAGGTTGCGATCTCGCGGTCGCTGCGGATAACGCGACGTTCGGCTTGTCCGAAGTGAACTTCAAGCTGTTTCCGGGCGGCACGGTGTCGAAGTCGCTCGCCAATCTGCTGCGTCCGCGTGAAGCACTCTTTTATGCGCTGACGGGCCGCCCGTTCGACGGCACGGAAGCGGCGCGCATCGGCCTGATCAACTACGCGGTGCCCGCGAGCGAATTGCGCACCTTCACGATGGACATCGCGCAGGAGATCGCGCAGAAGGATCTCACTGCGTTGCGCGCAACAAAGGACGGCTATCGCTACGCGCTCGAAATGAGCTGGGACGCGTCGATCAACTACACGCTCGCCAAGCAGGTCGAACTGAAATCCCTGCAGGCGAGCATGGAAAGCGGCGACTGGGTCGAAGCCGGCATCAACGATTTCCTGAAGGGCGAATACAAGCCGGGCCTGGAAACGCATGGCCAGAGCGCGCAGCGCCGTTCGTAACGTCATCGCACGATCACGGAACCGCACGCATGCACCCGACCACCGCCGCCTTCGATGCGCTCACGATCGGTCAGCGCTTTCGCAGCGCAGGCCGCACGCTCACGCCAACGGATCTGTCGTTCAGCTGCATGTTGAGCGGCGACTGGCACCCGATTCACGCGGACGTCGAATATTGCCGCGCCGAAACGGGCGGCGAGCGGCTGCTGCACGGCTCGTTCGGCATCATGCTCGCGATGGGCATGGCCACCATGCTGCCGATGTTCGCCGAACGCGTGATTGGTGCGACGGGGCTGCGCGAGTGGCGTTTCGGCAAACCGCTGCGCGTCGGCGACACCGTGCATATCGACGTAATCGTTCATGACAAGCGGATCACGTCGGACGGCGCGCGCGCGATCGTCGAGCGCCGTCTGATTCTGCGCAACCAGCGCGACGACGTGATTCAGGAAGGGACTATCGGCACGATGATCCAACTGGGGACACAGGATGAATCTCGGTCAACTGATCGAACGTAATGCGCGTCTGTTCGGCGCGCAGCCTGCGATCGTCTTCGAAGGCCGCGCGACCACGCATCGCGAGTTTCGCGATCGCGTCGTGCGGCTCATCAATGCGCTCGTTGCGCTCGGCGCGAAGCATCAGGACCGCATCGCGATCCTGTCGCAGAACCGCACGGAATATCTCGAGTGCTACGGCGCGGCGGAACTCGGTGGTTTCGTTGCCGTCGGCTTGAACTACAGGCTGTCGGCGGCCGAACAGCTCGCGGTACTCGGGGATTGCCAGCCCGCCGTGCTGGTGTTCGAGGCGCAGTATCGCGAGCGCGTCGAAGCGTTTCGCGGCATGCTGCCGGACGTGCGCTTCGTTTGCCTCGACGACGCACCCGCCTGGGCGCAAGCGTACGGAGACCTGCTCGCCAGTGCCGATGCGCATGCACCCGCAACGCGTGCCACCGACGACGACATCGTCTATCTGATGTACACGAGCGGCAGCACGGGCAAACCCAAAGGCGTGATGCTGTCCAACGGCGGGCAGTATCTGCAGGCGGCGAAGCTGGCGCTCGCGCATGCGTCGCAAACCGACGACCGGATGGAAGTGGTGATGCCGCTTTATCACATCGGCGGTCTCACCGAACAGCACGCGTACGCGCTGGTCGGCGCGGTCACGTATTTGCATCGCGCGTTCGACCCGCTCGCCGTGCTCATGTCGATCCGCGAGCATCAGTCGACAGCCGCGCATCTCGCGCCGATCATGATCCACCGCATGCTCGATGCAATGGAAACGACGTCGCACGACGTCGCGTCGCTGCGCACGGTCGTGTATGCGTCGGCACCGATGTCGGTGAGTCTGCTGCGGCGCGCGATCGACCGCTTCGGCGCGGTGTTCACGCAGGTCTACGGGATGACGGAAGTGACGATCAGTTCGCTGCTCGCGTGCCAGCACGATCCCTACGGCGGCGGGCTCGCAGCCCAGCGGCTCGCGTCGGGCGGACAACCGTGTCACGGCGTCGAGGTCCGCATCGTCGATGGCGACGGCAAGGATGCAGCGCCGGGCGAGATCGGCGAAATCTGCATCCGCTCCGATGCGATGTTCAAGGGCTACTGGAACGCGCCGGAAGCCACGCGCTGCGCGTTTTCCGGCGACTGGTTCCATACGGGCGACGTCGGTTATCTCGACGACGACGCGTTCGTGTTTATCGTCGACCGCAAGAAAGACATGATCGTGTCGGGTGGCGAAAACATCTATTCGCGCGAAGTCGAGGAAGCGATCATGCGCCACCCGCAGGTCGCAGAAGCGGCCGTGGTCGGCGTGCCTGACGACGTGTGGGGCGAGTGCGTGAAGGCGTTTGTCGTGTGTCGCGCGAACCAGGCGCTCACCGAAGCCGACATTCTCGCGCATTGCCGCACGCTGATCGCGAGCTACAAGAAACCGCGCAGCGTCGAATTCATCGCCGCGCTGCCGCGCAAGCCATCGACCGACAAGGTCGACAAGATGGCGCTGCGCGAAGCGTACTGGCGCGGCCAGGCGCGGCTGGTGTCGTAGCACGGCGAAAGAAGACAGCAGCGAACAACGAGACAGGACGAGACGGACCGGCACGCCTGCGCGCCGGATAGGCAGGCCGAACGAGACCGGCGCTGCGCTTGGCGCGCACACGCCGGCCAACAGGAGACGGACATGGCTTCACGCGACACCCCGATCGACGTTTCGCGGCTGATCAATCATCACGCGATTTCGAAGTTGCAATACTGGATTTTCGCGGCCTGCTTTCTGGTCGCGGTGCTCGACGGTTTCGATTCGATGGCGATGGGCATCGGCGCGCCGTGGATCGCCGCCGCGCTCAAGCTCGATCACCGGCTGCTCGGACCGGTCTTCTCGGCGTCGCAGGGGGGCTTCGTGATCGGCGCGATGGTGCTCGGGCTGATCGCGGATCGCTGGGGACGCAAGCGCACGCTGGTGCTGTCCGTGGTGATCTTTTCGGTGTTCTCGTTCGTGACCGCGTCGGCGGGATCGTTCGAGGCGTTGTTCGCGTATCGCCTGCTGGTGGGCGTGGGGGTGGGCGGCGCGGCGCCGTGCTTCGTCGGGCTTGCGTGCGAATACGCGCCGGCGAAGACGCGCTCGAACGTGATCGCGTGGATGTGGACGGGCATTCCCGTTGGCGGCATCGCGGGCGGTCTATTTGCCGCCAACGTAATGCCGCTGATGGGTTGGCAGTCACTCTTCATCGTCGGTGGCGTGGTGCCTGGCGCGCTCGCGGTATTGATCGCGCTGACGGTGCCGGAATCGTACACGCGGCTCGCCCGTACGCCGCATTCGACGGAGGCCGTTGGCAAGCTGCGCGGCATCGTCGAACGGCTGGTACCGGGCATCGCGCTGCCGGCCGACGCGCGTTTCGTCGCGGCGCAGGACGCACGCGAGAAAGTGCCCCTCAGCGTGCTGTTCTCGCACGGCAACGGTCGCCGCACGGCCGCACTGTGGACCGCGTGCTTCTTCGTCTGGCTCACGCTGACGGCGATGACCGCGTGGTCGCCGTCGCTGCTTAAGATGGCGGGGATGACGCCCGCTCAGACGGGCGTCGCGATGACGATGAGCATGGTCGGCGCGACGCTCGGCACCGTGTTCATGGGCAAGCTGATGCAGTGGCTCGGCGCGTACGCGGCGATCGTCGGATCGCTGGTCGTGGCGGCACTGTCGTCGTCGGCAATCGGCCTCTTCACCGGCGGGTACTGGTTGACGATGATGTTCGTGCTGGTCTTTGGTCTCGCGATCGCCGCGGCCGTGGCCGGGCTCGTCGCGATCGCGGCGATGACGTACCCACCGGAACTGCGCTCGACGTCGGTAGGCTCGGCGGTCGGCGTCGGACGCATCGGCTCGTTCATCGGCCCGCTTCTGATCGGCGGCGCGATCGCGATGCAGCCGGGCGCGCGGGGCTCGTTCGTGGCTATGGGGATGACCTCGCTGATCGGCGCCGCCTGCGTCGCGGTGCTCAGCGCCGCGACGCGCCGTGGCCGCAGCGAACCCGCCGCGCCCGCCGACGCGCTCCCGCAATGATTCGACGGTTCCCGAACCTCACGATCCCTGGAGAATCCACATGACGTCCGCTTTCGGCACGCCGCCTGTCCACGATCTCTCGTCGCGTGTCGCGTCGCTCGTCCCTGCGTCGAAGGGGCTGTATTGGGGCGGCGAGTGGCATACACCCGCCGGCGCGCGCATGTTCGACACGATCAATCCATCGACGGGCGCGCGCCTCGGTGCGGTGTTCGAAGCGACTCCGCACGACGTCGATGCCGCAGTCGCTGCCGCGCGCACCGCCTTTCCCGCGTGGGCTGCAACACCGCCGCTCGAGCGCGCGCGTCGCCTGCGCGAAGCCGCTGCGCGCATCCGCGCGAACGCGCACGATCTCGCGCTGCTCGACGCCGCCAATTGCGGCAATCCGGTCGGCGCGATGCGCGCGGACGCTGAGATTGCCGCGACGCAGCTCGAATACTTCGCTGGTCTCGTGCTGGAAGTGAAAGGCGAAACCTTGCCAACGGGCAACGGCTCGCTGAACTACACGGTGCGTGAGCCGCTCGGCGTGATCGCGCGAATCTTCCCGTTCAATCATCCGTTTATGTTCGCGGCGGGCAAGATCGCGGCGCCGCTCGCGGCGGGCAACACGGTGATCGTCAAGCCTCCCGAGCAGGCGCCGCTGTCCACCGTGCGTCTGATGGAACTACTCGCCGATCTGTTCCCGCCCGGCGTGCTCAACTGTGTGACGGGCGGCCGCGACACGGGCGCGGCGCTTGCCGCGCACCCCGGCATAGCCGCAATTGCATTGATCGGCAGCGTGCCGGCAGGCAAGGCCGTGCTGCACGCTGCCGCTGACACGATGAAGCACGCGCTGCTCGAACTCGGCGGAAAGAACGCGATGATCGTGTTCCCCGACGCCAACTTCGACAAGGCCGTCGCGGGCGCGGCGCGCGGCATGAATTTCACGTGGTGTGGGCAGTCGTGCGGATCGACGAGCCGGTTGTTCGTGGAGGATTCGATTCACGACCGCTTCGTCGAAGCCCTCGCAGTGCGCGTCAAGGACAGTTACGTACCCGGTCCCGCGACCGATCTGCGCACAACGATGGGCGCGCTCGCGAGCAAAGCACAGTTCGACCGCACGATGCGCTACATCCGCGCGGGTGTCGAAGAGGGTGCGCGGCTCGTGTGCGGCGGCAAACGGCCGGACGACCCGCGGCTCGACGGCGGCCTGTTCGTTGAGCCGACGATCTTCGCGGATGTGGACGCGTCGATGTCGATCGCGCGCGAGGAAATCTTCGGGCCGGTGCTGTCGGTGATGCGCTGGCGCGATGAAGCGCAGCTGTTCGACGCGGTCAACGCACTCGAACTTGGCCTGACGGCAGCGATCTGGACGACGAGCCTGAAGACCGCGCATCGCAGCGCGGCGCGCGTCGAAGCCGGCTATGTGTGGATCAACGACTGCTCGATCCATATTCCGGGCGCGCCGTTCGGCGGCTACAAGCAATCGGGCATCGGGCGCGAAGAGTCGAAGGAAGAACTGTACGAATTCACGCGCCTGAAGAACGTCAACGTCGCGCTGGCCGACTAGCGGTTTTATCAATGTAGCGAAGCAGTGGTCGGCAAGTCATCAGAGTATTTTTGTTATTTAGTATGCCTAATAATATAAAGCAAAAATTATTAAGGAGACGCACAATGAAAAAGATCGTCGCCGCCACAGCTGGCATCCTGTTCTGCCAGCTCGCCGCAGCGCAGAGCAGCGTCACGCTCTACGGGCTGATGTCGGTTGGAATCGAATACGTCAATGCGGAGAAAGGACACTCGAACATCAAGATGCTGTCGGGTACGATGCAGAACTCGCGCTGGGGCCTGAAAATCCGTGAAGATCTGGGGGGCGGCTACGCGGCGATCGCGCAGCTCGAAAACGGCTTCGATATCACCAGCGGCGCGTTCCAGCAGGGTGGCCGCATGTTCGGGCGGCAGGCCTTCATCGGCTTGTCGTCGAACCAGTTCGGTTCGATCACGTTCGGCCGGCAGTACGACCTGTTTTGGGACGACCTGCAGCAGTTCGAAGCGGCTACTGCGTCCCACAGTCTCGCTGTGCATGTCGGCGACAACGACAATGCATTCGGTGGCTTTCGCTATAACAACTCGGTCAAATATGTGAGCCCTGAGGTCCACGGACTGTCGGTGCAAGGTCTGTATGCGTTCAGCAATCAGGCCGGTTCGTTCGGCGCGAACCGCGCGACCAGCTTCGGCATCAGCTACCGACAGACGAGTTTCCGCGCCGCCGCCGCGTATCTCGACATCGACCGACCGGGCAACGCGATTCCGACAGGCGCCGTCACCGACGACTACGTCGGTGCGCCATTCATCCTGTTCCACACCAGCCCACTTAGTACGGCCATCGGCGTCGAGCGGCAGCGCGAGTTCGGAGCCGGCGGCGCGTACATGTTCGGCCCGGTGACGTGGAACGTGCTGTTCTCGGACGTCCGCTTTCGATATCTCGATCAGACGTCGCTGCACCTCGACAACTACGACACCTCGCTGACATGGCAGGTCACGCCGTCGATCCTGCTCGGTGCATCCTACATCTACACGAACGGCAACTACGGCGGCGTGCCGTCGAACGCCCCGATGCACTGGCAGACCGGCTCGCTGAATGTGACGTATTCGCTGTCGAAACGCACCGACATCTATGTCTTCAGCGATGCCGTGTGGGCGTACGGCGCGCGGGCGACTGCAGTCACGTGGCTTAATTCGCCGTCGAGAACGAAGCAACAGGTCAACGTAATCGCAGGGATTCGTCAACGTTTTTAAGAAAATTGGTGTAACCGGGTAACCTTTTTGAGAAAGGAATTACGGGTATGCGAAGGCGTTTCATGTTCCTGCTTACGCTCATCGCGCTCCCTTTTGCGTCAGCGGCGGCAGACTTGCATCGGCGAACAATCGCAACGGGCGATGGCGCGATTGAATATCTGGATTGGGGCAGCGGCCCATCGATAGTAATGGTTGCCTCGCTGGGGCGCGGCGCAGAGGATTTTGGGGTAATCGCCTCCGAACTCGCCGACCGAGGTTTTCGCGTGATTGCGCCTCAACCTCGCGGCATCGGGCAGAGCACAAGCCCATCAAATCCGATGACTCTGCATGACTATGCCGCGGACGTCGCGGCGGTAATCGAGCAGACTGGAACAGGGCCTGCTGTGGTTCTCGGCCATGCTTATGGCAATACGGTTGCACGAACGTTAGCTGCGGACCGGCCAGACCTGGTTAGCGGTGTAATTCTCGTCGCCGCATCTGGACGAGCGCCCCTCGACAAAGATGTTCGTGCAGCTATTGCGAAGGCCTCTGATCTATCAGTGCCCGCTGCGCAGCGGCTGCAAAGCCTGGAGGTTGCGTATTTCGCGAAAGGCAACGACGCCAGGGTTTGGCTAGACGGGTGGTATCCGGACCTTCAAAAGCGCCAGTGGAAAGCGTTTAATGCTAGCAAGCCTGATGAATACATCACGGCCGGAGGACGTGTTCCCATTCTCGACATCCAGGGCGAAGAGGATGCGGTGATACCGGGTAGATACTCGCAAGACTTGCGTCGTGAGTTGGGTGAGCGTGTGTCGGTGGTAGTGATTCCACACGCGGGCCATGCGCTGATTCCCGAGCAGCCGACTGCGGTAATGAATGCAATTGCCGATTGGCTTCGTTTGCTGCAGCGTTCGTCTAGACCCTGACGACATTCGGCTTGTCGGCAGATGACGTTGAGCGGTGGCGGACCTCGCTCATATCCATCTCATTCAATATTCGGACTCGATAATCTACCGGCAGCGAGATTCGGGCGTGACGGTAGAAATTTTTCCAGAAAGCCAGGCGTGGTGCGGGTTTGCAGGCACATTGAGGGCGCGTGGTTGGTGACGGTAAAGTTGTACCAACCAGGAGAACGAGAATCGATGCTCACGGAGTTTGCACTTCGCAACCTCAAACCCCGCACAGCCTTGTACAAGATCGCCGACCGTGACGGCATGTACGTCGCAGTCTCTCCGGTGGGCACCCTTTCTTTTCGATACGACTACCGCGTTAATGGGCGATGGGAAACGCTGACAATCGGCCGCTATGGTCAATCCGCATCGCTCTCTAACTGTGGTCCGAATTAAAACTGGGGAGGGGCAGAATTGCTATGCGATTGCCCGGGCATTTGCGGCGCGTAGGGGCAAAACCTCACTCGCGCACACAGCGAACGGGCGGCTTCGCAGAATCTCATCGGAAACCTTGAATACATCAACCGCGTGTTTGAGAAGGCGTGCCTGTTCGTTCATCGCCTCTGAGGCTGCCGATGTCTGCTCAACCAGAGCCGCATTTTGTTGCGTGACTTCATCGAGCTGCACCACCGCCGAATTCACTTGCTCAATACCCTTGTGCTGCTCGGCCGAGGCAGCAGCGATCTCTCCCATCAAATCCGCCACATGGCGTACGGCGGACACCACTTCGTTAATCGTACGACCGGCTTCGTCGACCTGTTCCATGCCGGCCGCCACGCGATTCACCGATTCTCCGATCAGCTCTTTGATTTCCTTCGCCGCTGTTGCCGCACGCTGGGCCAAACTGCGCACTTCGCTCGCGACCACTGCGAAGCCGCGTCCCTGTTCACCTGCGCGTGCTGCTTCTACGGCTGCGTTCAGCGCGAGAATATTCGTCTGGAACGCGATGCTTTCGATTGTGCCGGTGATGTTGGCGACTTTCGCGGAACTGCTTGATATGTCGCGCATCGTATGAACCACGCGCCCGACTACTTCGCCGCCGTGCGCAGCGACCTTGCATGCACGCGATGCGAGCACGGTGCCTTGTGTCGCGCTTTCGGTGTTATGACGCACCGTTGCGGTTAGCTGCTCCATGCTCGCCGCGCTTTCCTGCAGTGACGCGGCCTGTTCTTCCGTGCGCGAACTCAGATCGGCGTTGCCTGCCGCAATTTGCCCTGAAGCGCTGGCAATGGTCTGGGCGCCAGTTCGAATCCGGGAAACCATACCAGCAAGGTTACTGTTCATCGCCTTGAGTGATTGCAGCAACTGGCCCGTCTCGTCGACAGTGGTTACCTCGATGCGGCTGGTGAGATCCCCGTCGGCCACGCGGTTCGCTAAGGCAAGGGCACGAGCGAGAGGCCCCGTAATGCGCCGTACCACGATACTGGACAGTCCGATTGCGACGAGAAGCATCAGGATCAGTAGCCCTGACTGGATCAGCATCGCTCGATTCTCGCGGTTTAAGCGCGCGTCCAGTCGGGCCTGAAGACTGTCCAGCGCGCGGGCATTGAGTTCAAAGAGGGGATCGATTGCAGCCGTGAACGTTTTGACGTAGTCGATTGCCGCGTAGTGCACGGCGCCGGCATTGACGATCTCTCGACTGGCCAGATCCAGCGCCTTGCTGATCGGTGCGTTCGCACGATCCCGCGCCGCTGCGAGTGCGGTCTGGAGTTCGGGCTTCGCCCGGAATACTTTGTCGAAAGCCTTGCGAAGATCTTCCATCTGGTCCGAGGCTATCTGCGACAACGAGGCCAGCATGGCCCGATCCGTCGGGCTGGCCTCTCCCCTTGTCAGAATGCCGGCGCCCCTCGACCTTGTCTGGCTCAGCGTTTCGGTCAGCTTCGGCAAGCTCACGAGTGCCGCCCTCACGAGATAGTGCGTTCCCCCCTCGGAATCGAGCGCCAGTCCAGTGTCGTCAAGCAGGAGATCAACGACCGATAGATACTGGCCAATAACGGCCATGTGCCGCACGGCGGATTCCCTGTCGCTGAGCCTGCGCGCATCGACCGCCGCAGCAAGCTCACGCCATTGAGAGGCAGCGCTTTCCCATGCGCGCGCCATATCGGGGGACAGTCCTTGTGTTTTCAGACGGAGGTCGATCTTGACGAGGGCCTGGTCCACTGCTACCCGTGTCTCTTCGCGAGCCGCGAGGACAGAGTTGTCTCCGCCAAGCATGGTTGCGGATAACGCCCGGTGCCGCAGTGTCAATTGAATCAGCGATAGGAGTCCGCGTGCCGACTCCAGCCCAGCTTGTTCGGTATTGGCGGCGCTGACGGCGTTCAACGATGACATGAACTGGAGGTATGTTGGTACGGCTATGACGGGAAGAATCGCAATTCCCAACACGAGAAGCTTTCGGGCGATAGGCAGGCGATCAATAAACGATGTCATCGATTTCATGATTGCTTCACTTCGGGATTGACTCACGACCTGTTGTTACGCGTCGAAGGCCTGTGCGTTGCCGACGTGGGCGACGCTGGTCCGTTGCATTCTCGCAGTGCTTCTCCAGGCGATTTCAAGGCCGTGAGTAGGGACGCGCCGGGCGTGCCGCGCGTGACGATGTGGGAAGCCCACGGCCGGGACGGTTCAATCCTTGCCGGCATACGTGTAACCGAGCGCGGGCGGCAGGGGCCCCTTGATACGGCCGCCTTGCTGCTTTTGCTCCCACGCGTGCGCAAGGATGCCAACCGAGCGCGAGAGGATGAAGAGCCCTCGCGCGAGCGCCGGTTCAAAGCCGAGCTCGCCGTAGATCACCGCGGTCGCGCCGTCGATGTTCATCGGAAGTTTCCTGCCGGTGCGCTGCTCGAGCGTGCGTTCAATCAGGCGTCCCACTGCGGCGTGACGGCCCGCAATCACGCCGCGCTGCTGCGCATCGTCGGTGAGTGCAAGCAGCCTTACCGAGCGCGGATCGACCGGGTGAAACCGGTGGCCAAAGCCGGGAATCATCTTTCCATGCGCCATCGTGAATTCCGCGAGCGCTTCTTCCAGCGCCCGCTCGAGCGGCTGGGCGACGGCCTTCGCAAGGGCGCTTTCATAGAGTTGCAGACACTGTTCGCCGGCACCGCCATGCACGCCGTCGAGCACGTTGATGGCCGACGCCATCGCGGCATTGAGCGGCACGCCGCACGTTACGCTCATGCGCGAAATCGAGATAGACGGCGCCTGAGGACCGTGATCCACAGCTGCCACCAGCGCGGCTTCCAGCAATGCGAGCTGCGCGGGCGTCGGCTCGTCGTCACGCAGCATCAGCCAGACCATCTGCGCGTAGCTGACGTTGCCGATCAGCGTCTCGATAGGCCTGCCCTTGATACGGATGACGCCCGGCCGGATGTCGATGATGCGCGTGGTCCACCAGGTCTTCACCTGCGATAACAGGTCGATGGCTCTCTCATAAGGGATGTTCATGTCGTCTCACCCTATATCGTTCCATTGGCATGCCATAGCGCGATCTCATCCATCGTAAAGCCTGCTTCAAGAAGGATTTCATCACTGTGCTGTCCGAGGGTCGGCGGTCCCTGTTCGACCGACTGCGGTGCGCCGTCAACCTGGAATCCGCAGCGCGTGACTGCGATGCTGTCCCGCTCGGGATCGTTGATCGGCAACGTCATCGTTAGCTCGCGATGGGCCACCTGGGGTTGCGCGAGCGCCTGCGATACGTCCAGCACCTGCCCGGCGGGAACGCCCGCGTCATTCAGGCGCTTTTCCCACCATGACGCGTCATGCGCGGCGAGATACCCCTCGATCTCCTCGGTGAGCTGTGCCCGGTTCAGCTTGCGTGCCTCGCGTTCAGCAAAGCGCGGGTCGGAAACAAGCGCCGGCGCGCCGAGCAGCCGGCACAGCGTTTCGAACTGCTCCTGCTTGTTCGCGGCAATGTTAAGAAGTCCTTCCCGGGTTCTGAACGTACCTGACGGACTCGCGGTGAAGTTGTCGTTTCCCATCGGCATCGGACTGCGTCCGGCGATTAGCTGGTTCGACACGATCCAGCCCATCGTGACGATGGCGGAATCGAGCATCGACACGTCGATAAAGCCGCCAATACCATCGCGTTCGCGGCGCACGAGCGCACTTGCGATGGCAAATGCCGCGGTAATGCCGCCGATCGTGTCGCACACTGGATAGCCGACGCGCAGTGGGGCCGAGTCTGCGTCACCGGTTACGCTCATTACGCCGGCGCGCCCCTGGATGATCTGGTCGTACGCAGGTGCGGAGGCGAGCGGCCCGCTCTGGCCGAAACCGGAGATCGCGCAGTAGACAAGCTCGGGACGCACCTCCCTGAGGGCGTCGTAGCTGAGGCCTAACCGGTCCATTACGCCGGGCCGGAAGTTTTCCAGCAGGACGTCCGCGCTGGCCACGAGTCGCCGGAAAACAGCCTTTCCGCCCTCGCTTTTCAGGTTAAGCGACAGTGAACGCTTGCCGGCGTTCTGCGCCAGGAAGGATGTGCCCATGCCGCGCCGGTTCAGTCCGGCATCCGCGCCCAGTTGACGTGCGAGGTCGCCGGTATCTGGTGTTTCGATCTTGATAACGTCGGCGCCCAGCAACGCGAGCTGATAGCCGGCGAACGGGCCGGCCAGCACGTTAGTCAGGTCGAGCACCCGGACGCCCGCCAGTAGTTTGCTGCTCATGGATGCCCTGACTGGATTTCGACCGTATTCGCGTTGTACGAATAGAGCCAGTCGTAGCGCTCGGCTATTGGCGCGGCACTCCATTCCCGTTCCAGGTACAGGGCCGCCGACGCCTCAGTGGCGAGTTCCGGGCTGTGAAAGCGCTCCGTGTTGTCCGTCGCACCTCGGACCATCCGGCTGGTGCGCCCGATTCGCGCATGTTCGTAACGCAACAGCGCCCGCGGGACGCCTGATGGCTCCTCGCCCGCAAGGCAACGTGCCAGCACCGTGCCGTCTTCGATAGCGTGGACTGCACCCTGCGCGAGAAACGGTAACGTCACATGTGCAGCATCGCCGAGCAGCGAAATGCGGGCCTGCGTCCATTGCGGAATGGGCTCGCGTTTCATCAGAGCCCACTTCAGCAGGGTCGGCGCCAGCCGGATCATGGTCTGCACGTCCTCATGCCATCCCCCGAAATCATCGAGGCACTCATCAACGGTGCCTTGCTCGAAGCTGGCTTTGGCGGTCCAGCTCTTGCCTTCGATAGTGGCGGCGAAGTTCATGATTTCGCCGCCACGCAGCGGATAGTTGACAGCATGGCCGCCAGGTCCGATCCACGTGGATCCGACCGACTGGCGCATATGCTCCGGCAAGCTCTTCATCGGGATCAACGCGCGCCACGTCACCATGCCGGAGAACGCTGCGTCGGTATCGGGCCACAATGCATTGCGGACCACCGAACGCACGCCATCGGCGCCTATCAACGCGTCTGCGGTGATGCGCTGGCCGTTTTGCAGGATCAGGGTGGCGCCGCTGTCATGCTGCCCGCAGCCGGTTACGGCGCTGTCCAGATGAATTGCGTCGGCCTTGAGCGCGCGTACGCGATCAGCCAGTGTCTGATGTAGATCGGGCCGGTAAACGGTCAGGTAAGGATAGCCATAGCGCTCGATGACGGACTTGCCGAGACTGAACATCGGCCAGGGCTTGCCCGTGTTCCACAGGCGGAATTCCTTGCGCGCCGGGTCACAGGAGAGAGCCCTTAGCTGCTCGAATACGCCAAGCGAATCGAGTACCGCATTGCCATTCGGACTGATCTGGATGCCGGCACCTACCTCCCGCAACTCGGACGCCCGTTCGTAGACATCGACGTCGATCCCCCGCTGCAGCAACGCGGCTGCTGCGGCAAGACCGCCAATTCCACCACCCGCTATCAGGATATGCATGAAGTTTCCTCTTGTATCTGGTGCTACACGGCGGCCGCGACTTCGTCGCGCAGAAGGCCCAGGGCGCGCATGACGGGCTCATCGCTGACACGCACGAGATGCGTGTCGCGGTCCACCTCATGCTGATAGGTACGCCATGCCGGCATGGCGATCATGTCGCCCTTCGCCCATCGCATTTCGGAGTTGCCACAACGCGTCGTACCGCGGCCTTCGATAACAGTGAAGATTGCGTTGGCGGTGGTGCGGTATCGTGGCGAAACGAATCCCGCTGGCATGCGTTGCACGTGGACGGCCGTGCTCTTCAGCGCTGGCGCGCCGAGTTCGATCTCGCGTTGCGCCATGCCGTTTGTGGGTGCTGTCGCCTTGTCGAGCGCCGCGAGCGACGCCTCCCACCTGAACGCAATCGGGGACTGCGCAACGCTCACGACGTTCTGCTCCAGCCTGTCAGGGTGGCGCTCGAAGAACATCGGCTCGAGCAGGTGGACGAGCGGCACGTCGAGTACGTCTACCCAGAAGCACTCGTCCGGGCCTGCATTCGCGTGAGAATGCCAGCACCAGCTGGGCGTCAGGAGAACGTCTCCCGGCCGCATTTCAACCCGCACACCGTCAACAACCGTGTAGGTGCCTTGTCCTTCGAGAATGATCCGCAGCGCGTTGGGTGTATGGCGGTGAGCGTCGGCGACCTCGCCCGGTTTGATCGACTGGTATGCGCTGACAAGCGTGCGTACCGTCGCATACAGGTTCCCTTCCACGGGGTTCCGGAGTGTGAGGTTGCGGCGGTCTGCCATGCGGTGATCCACCAGGTGGCCGGCACGTTCGAGAATCGGTTTGACGTCGGCGTATCGCCAGAGCATGGGCAGAAAGTTTTCGCGCGGTTCGCTCCACAGTGATGGAGTCTTGCGATGCCATCCGCCCTCCAGGTTGAGGGCGTCGATTGCAGCATAGAGTTCTTCGAGGGCGCTCATTTTTGCTTGATGATGTCAGGAGTGTAGGGCTGCGCAAACACCTCGGTTGCGCCACCTGTGCCGGCCACGACGTCAACGGTCATTTCGCCGACCCGCTCGATCCGGATGCGCACCTTGTCGCCGTCGCCGACTTTCCCGACACCTGCGGGTGTGCCGGTGGCCACGATGTCGCCGGGATACAACGTCATGACCGCAGATGCCATCTCGATCATCCCAGGGATGTCGAGCACCAGGTCGTGCGTATTGGCGTGTTGCCTGAGTTCGCCATTGACCCACAGCTTCATGTCGAGATCGGCGGGGTCGCCAACCTCATCGGCCGTGACGATCCATGGGCCAACGGGGCAGAACGTGTCGTAAGCCTTGCGAAATACGCGTTCTTCCCGTCCGCGCACAACCATGTCCAGCAGGCAGGCGTAGCCGAACACGTACTGCTGCCAGTCGTCACGCGCAATGTCACGACCCTGCCTGCCGATGATGACTGCAAGCTCAGACTCGTGATGAACCTCGCGGGTGGGAACATTCGGCAGGACGACAGGTTCGTCGGCACCGGACAGCGAGGAGTTCGGCTTCAGAAAAAAGCCCTGGTGCGTGGCCCGATAGCTGGCCTGCATTTCTCGCCCGTGGTCGTGGTAGTTCACCGGAAAGGCGATGACCTTGTTCGGCCAGGGGACTGGCGTGAGCAGCGTCACATCCTTGAGAGGGACGCGCGGGAGCTGGCCCATCGCAGCCTCGATGGACGGCTTCAGTTGTTCGAAGTTTGCGATGAGGCGCGTGGCGCCGATGGGAGGCCACATGGCCGGGTCCTCACCGACGGTACTCGTGACGTCGACGATGTAATGACTGTCGACGACGATACCGAGTTGTCCTTCATTAAATCGCGCAATTTTCATGGCAGTCGAAAGAGAGGTGGGTAAGCGCCGATGGGGACCGCGGGTCGTCCGGCATGACTTGATCCGGCATCGGTCTTGTCGGACGGCGGGAAATCACGCGCTCGGGCTGGTTTGCAGGCTGTATTGCCGTTCGGCGTCTTTAAGACTCGCGTATTTCCTGCCTGCCAACCCGTAGTGGATGGCAGCCCAGAGGAGGATCGGGGTGGCGCTCAGCAGCGCATACTGGAGGCCTGAGGCGCTGGCGGAAGTACACAACGCAGCGATGTTCGCTGGCACGTCAGCCGCCGCGTGGACGCCAGCCGACGCGCCATGTCCCGCAACCACGCAAAGATGTGAAAAGTCGGGACGATCGAAAATGCGCCTCGCGAAAAAATCGCTGAGAAAGCCAAGATACCCGGGACCAAGTCCCTGTCCGACCAGCGCCATTGCGGAGAGAGTCAACGCAGACGCGGTGGCACGCATACGGGGCTCAAGCAGCGAGAGAATCACTGCAAACGCAGGGCCGTTCCAGAAGTTCATGCCAACTGCAAAGCCGACCAGAAGTGCCACACCTGTGGCAGCAACGGGCTGCAGGAATGAGATGCCGGCAAGCACTGCGGCGGCGACGCATCCCAGCGCCGGGATATAACCGTTCCACGCGGCGTTTCGCTTTCCGAGCCTGTCCGAGAGATAGCCGCTCAGGAGATTTCCCGTGAGACCGCCCGCACCGCCGATTATTCCGAAGGCGAGACCTGCCTGCCCGAAGTTCATGCCGTAGACACGTACGAAATAGAGAGGCAGAAAGAGAAAGATTGCAGACATGGCGAACATGCCGAGCATGACGGCGAAAAGCATATGACGCGAAGCGACATTGCCCAGCATCCTGCGGATGACCTCGGTGAGCGGCGGCACGCCGACGCCACTGTCTGAGGTGGCGCTATTGCCGCGCACCGGTTCCTTGACCGTCAGGTATGCAAGTGCACCAACCAGCACGCCAGGAATGCCGACGTAGAAGAACGCATGCTGCCATCCATAGTTCCTGATAAGCGGTGCGCCGATGAATGAGGCCATCAGTACACCGATTGGCACACCAGCGGCATAGACCGCAAATATCAACGAACGCCTTTTGCCTGAAAAATAGTCGGCGAGTAGCGAGTAGGCGGCAGGGGCCGATCCCGCCTCGCCAATACCTACGCCGAGACGGAAGGCTGACAACCCGGCATACGTCGTCGCCGTTCCGCATCCGATTGTCATGACCGACCAGAGAACAATGGTGAGGGAGATGATGACCACGCGGCTGAAACGCTCGGCGAGTCGCGCAATCGGAATGCCAAGAATGGTGTAGAACAGGGCAAACGCCAGACCAATCAACAGGCCAAGCTGGCCGTCGGTCAAATGCATTTCTGCTTTCAGGGCTGGTGCGGCAATCGACATCAATACGCGATCCATGAAGCTGAACGCGTAGATCAATGTGGTAATCGCCAGCACCCATAGTGCGTACGGTCTGGAAACGCCGGCATGTGAGTTCACGTGCGGGGCGGCAGTGGCTTCGGTGAGCTTACGGGGCAACATGGTGTGCTCCAGGGGCATGGGCAGATCATTTACGGAACGGCCACGCTTCCCGGCCTCGACGCATCCGTCCGGCCAATCGTGGACGTGGTACGCAGCCGTTGTGGTTCAGGCGGTGAAGCGGGGCACAACGAGACAAAGGGTCGCTCTAGAAGAGGTGACGGATTCCCGCCACGACGACTGTCTGCGTCGCATTGCTCGAAGGGGCGAGCAGATAGGTGTCGGCAGTCGCCCCCGTCGCATGCTGATAGTTGCCAAAAACGTAGACGTTCGTGCGCTTCGAGAACAGGTAGTTCACGCTCAGCTGCCCCATGTTCCAGTGCGGAGCCGCATTGAATCCGCCGCCGTACTGCCCCTTCGTGTAGACATAGGCCGCACCCAGAATGATGTAGGGCGTGATGGAGTACGAAGCGTTGACATCGAAGTTGTCGAGATGCAGCGAGGTATTGTCGAGATAGTCGTAACGGACGTCAGTGATCATTCCATTCACGCGTACCTGCCCCAGCAAGTACTGCGCCGCGCCGCCGAACTCGCGCTGACGGCGCACGCCTACATTCCTGTGAATGGGACTTGTATGGAAAAGCAGGAACGGTGCCCCGGCGTAATCGTCGGTGACCGCGCCGCTGGAGTTCTGCGTGGTGCCCGGGTAGTCGGTATTCAATGCAGCCACCGCCAGCTTTAACGGACCGTTCTCGTAGGCAGCACCCGCGCTCACCGAGCGATTGACGCCCCACTGGCCAGGCGCATTGCTCATCGCATACATCACAGAGCCACGCAGGCCATTCATTGCTGGCGACTGGTACTTGATCGAGTTGTTATAGCGGTAGCTGCCGAACAGATTGTCGTTATCTCCAATGTGTGTTGCAAAGCCGAGTGCGGCAACCGGGGCTTCGAAACGGTCGAGATAATCGAACGGGATGTCGTACTGGCGACCGAGCGTCACCGTGCCCCATGAATTACTGCCCAGGCCGACGTAAGCCTGGCGCCCGAACATGCGGCCGCCTTGCTGGAATTTGCCGTTGGTACTGTCGAAGCCGTTTTCGAGCACGAAAAGAGCTGAGAGACCGCCTCCAAGATCTTCAACACCACGCAGGCCCCAGCGATTGTTCTGCATCGTGCCGGGAATCATCTGCACGGCCGCATGCCCACCCACGTTACTGGTCCAGGCGACGCCTGTGGACAGAATGCCATAGAGCGAAACCGAACTCTGCGCGTGCGCGGTCGAGCCGCCCGAGAGCAGGGCGGCCAAAGAAGCCAGTGCTGCGCTGCGGCGTAGCGCCGTATTGCGTAATGCGGTCTTCATCTGTGTCTCCATTGCGTCGTTATAAGAGTGGATACAAAACCAGCAGGGGCCCGCCCGAAGGCGATGGCACCGTGTACTACGCTCTCCATAGCTCAGGAAGTCGGACCGGGAGAACTCCAGAAGCAAGCCCTTTTCACGGCGCCCTGCGAGTCCCGGTCCTCAGGACGGCCGCGGGTTATCAGCTGGTGAGGCCGAAAACCTTGCGTGCGTTGTCTTCGAAGATGAGTTGCCTGTCGCTCTGGCCAAGCCAGTCAAACCCGGCGATGGTCGGCGCGATATGGTCGTGTGGCCGCCCGGTGGCATGGTCGATGGTCGAGCCGACACCTGGGCATTCAGAACCGAAGAGGCAACGGTCAGCACCCACGGTCTTGATGAGCAGGCGCAGCGCTTCTTCGGAATAAAGCACCGTGTCGTAGTAGAGATTGCGCATCCCATCAAGGAAATTAACGCCGCGGCGGCCCGCGCTCGACTGGAAGCGGCCGATCTGATAGGGAATCGCGCCGCCGCCATGCGAACAGATCACCTTCAGCGAGGGAAAGTCCTTGAAGACGTTCGAATGCACGAGTCCGTAGACCGCTATCGACTCTTCATTGACAAAGTGCAGGGTATAGGGGGAGCGCTCCGAATGTGAACCCGTGGCGTGAATATGCATCGGAATGTCGAGTTCGCAGAGCTTCTCGTAGAGCGGGTACCAGTAGCGGTCGCCGAGCGGTGGCGCTTCGGTGCCGGTGTTCTCGTATGGATCCGGGTTGAACAGCACACCGCGAAAGCCCATCTTCACGCAGCGCTCGAGCTCCGGCAGCGTCTGGGTAACGGGTTCGCCCGCGACCTGGGGCAGGCCAGCCACCGGCACGAATCTGCCAGGAATCAGGGCGATGGTTCGCGCGATGATGTTGTTGGTCTCTTCCGTGAACCAGTGCACGAGCTTGCCCGGCCTGGCACTGTGCATCATCTGGAAGGGGCGGGGCGAGAGCATCTGCAGGTCGGTACCGATACGGTCCAGTGCTTCGACATGGCCACACGGGCCCATTTCCTTGCGATTCATCGCCTCGATGATCTGTGCGTCGCTCACTTCCGGCATGCGGCGTCCGTGCGCGCCAAGATGCGAAAGCAGATTGGCTTTGTAGACCCAAAGTTCGGCTGGGGCGCTGACGTGGCCGTGGCAATCGATAATCATGACTGTGTCGTGTAGAAAGTGATGTTGTCAGTAGTCGGTGGTCCGTCTGGCGTCACTGCCAGACCGCGAACCCGAGGCCGATACCGGTGCCGGCACGTGTGCGGTAGACCGGAATGTAATGGTCGTAGACACACTCGAGTTCGCCGAGGGCCCCGGCCATCGTGATCCAGTTGCGGATTTCGGACGATCCCGAGCAAAGCGATTCCTGCGCAATGCTGGTCAGCGTGTCCTTGTCGCGGTTCTTGATGGCGTCGATGATCTTCCGGTCGAACGCCGCTTCGCACAGAAAGTGACTCAGTCCACCGGAGGCGATGATTGCCACCTTGGCATCGATGGGGGACGCGGCCAACGCTTCGGCAATACAGCCGCCGATGTAATGGCAACGCGCCGAGGTCGGGTTGTTGGGTGGGAAGTAGGTGTTAATGAGCACGGGCAACATCGGAACACGAAGGTTCTTCATGAGCCGTTGATAGACGAAACCATAGGCGTGACCAAACGCACGGCGCTGCGGGTCGGGCACATCGTTGCTCGTCGCCACGTCGACGCCGCGGGCGATGAGCCCGCGAATCAGGTCCTCGGCCAGCTTCGGCGCGCCCGGAAAACGGCGAGGCAGATCCATTGCGTAGCCTGCCCAGAACGCCTTGTCGCTCCAGGTCAGCTTCGGGTGGGGCAGCTCCGTTTCTTTCATCACCACTTCTTCGCCGCGGTAGACCGAGATGGCGGGCAGGTTGTCGTAGCCGAAGAGTTCATCCTGGTCGTCGCCGATTACGAGTACGACGTCGGGACGCGCCGCGTGCAGGTAGGCCTCGACGCGGTCGAGGGCTGCTTCGGCCTCGCGGGCTAGCCTGGGGAAGGCGCCTGGATCGCTCTCGCTCGCGTACGGCGTGCCGCGCTCGGCAACGAGCTCGTCGTAGGTGAGCTTGCGGCCGTCGAGCGTGTAGAGCGCCCGACTGCGAAGATCGTCTTCAGCGCGTCGCTGCCAGTGATCGCCTGGCAGGACGAGAATCGGACTGTGGGACGTGCCGACAGCGAGAGTAATGCTGGCCATATGATGTATTCCCCAGGCGCAGACGCGTGGTCCGGCTTCAGAAGTTGTAGAGTTCCAGCGTGCGCTCGCCTGAGCGCAGGCGTTGCATCACTGTGGTTTCCCTGGCTTCGCGCGCCGCGGCGCTGGATATTGCCTCCGCCGCGCGGGCGCGCGGGACGGACACGACTCCATCGCGATCGCCGACGATGAGATCGCCCGGCTGGACGACGACATCACCCAGTCGCACCGGATAGTTGATCCAGCCGCGTGCACCCGCGTCCTTGCCGGTGCCCCGAATGCAGAGCCCCGCCGCGAACACGGGAAAGCCGAGCGCTTCGAGCTGGTCCGCGTCGCGCACGCAGCCGTCGATAACGAGTCCGCCCAGGCCGCGTTCGCGCGCGGCAGTAGACATGATTTCTCCCCAGTATCCGAAGTCGGGCTTACCGCTGACGTGAACGACGAGAACATCGCCTGGACCGGCAATGTAGAGCGCGCGATGCAGCCACAGATTGTCACCACCCGGGGAATGGACGACGACGGCAGGTCCGCAGACCCGCATGTTTGCGGCAACCGGTTTGATGGCTGACGGCAGTGCGCCGATGCGCCCAAGCGCCTCGTGCAGCGTAGATGACGCCATGCGCGATGCCTGCGCAACGATATGAGTTTCGGGTCGCTCGATCGTGTCGCGCACGGTCGGGAACTGTCCGGGTGCGCATGTGAAGGGTGCACTCATGATTCCACCCGCGTCTGCAGGTGATGGTAACGATGCAGCTCTCTTGCCTCGCGCAGGCTCATGCCCAGACGTACGGCGGAACGGATGGCGTTTTCCGCGGACTCGATGGCCTCGGCCATGTCCAGCACCCGGGCCTCGTGCTCCTGGGGAATCACTACGACACCATCGGCGTCGCCGCGCACGAGATCGCCAGGCGCAACGCGGACGCCGCCGATATTGACCGGAACCTGGGTCGCTTCTACCTGGACCCGGTCCTTGCCGGTGCGCATGTAGTTCCCGAGGCTGTAGACCGGATAGCCGAGTTCGCGGCAGAGCGCGACGTCGCGATTGACGCCATCGATGAGCGTGCCCGCGAGTCCACGGCGATGGGCGACTTCGGTCAGAATGTCGCCCCACACCGTCGCATCGTCACGGCCGCCGTTATCGAGAACAATGATGCAGTCGTCCGGCACGTCGTCGATGTAGTCGCCAACCGTGCCAGCTGGCTTGCCTGCCGGGCCGTAGCGAAGTGTCCAGGCGCGGCCCGCCATACGGAAATCGGGCGAAGATGGCTTGATGTGGTAGCACTGACCGTTGATACCGCATCGATCCAGTGCATCGCTCAATGTCGCCGTGTCGAGCCGGCCCGTTCGCTCCACATTGGTGTCACTCATGATTCATCCTTGTATTGCGTCGCCAAGCAGCATGTGCTCGTAGTCTTTTCCCATCACCTCGGTGACCGGGCGTCCTGCCAGCAGATCCTTCGTCATGGCCGCTTCCCGTGCCGCAATCTGCTCCGCCATGGCAATGACTGCCGCCGCGCCGCCCGCTGGCACGAAGACGACGGCGCTACCGTCTGCGATGACCAGGTCGCCAGGCCGTACGACCACGCCCCCCACGCAAACCGTCGCGTTGACCGAGTCTTCCTCAACCCGCCCGCGTGCCGTCCTTGCGGTGAGCGCCCTGCAAAACACGGGCAGGTTGTGTTCGTGCGCTTCATCGATGTCCCGCACGGGGCCATCTGCGATAACGCCACCGATTCCCTTGAGCGCCGCAGCGAGCGAAAGAATGCCGCCCCAGCAACCCGCATCAATACCGGTGCGCTGTTCGACGACGATGATGTCTCCCGCGCCGGCGAGTTCGATGGCTGTCGTGCCAAGGTGGCGAACCGGCCCGTCGCGGCGCACCGCTGCACCCGCGGGCACGAGCCGGAACGTCACGACCGCGCCCGCGATCTTCTGGTTCGATGTCCGTCGTGGCAGATCTGTCGTGACCTGTCCTGCAATTCCGAGGCGATCCAGCGCGTCGGAGACCGAGCATGTATCAAGCCGTTTCAGGCGCTGAATGAGATCGTTGTTCATAAGTAACGCTCGTTAAACCGGGGGCATGCGGCGTGCCATCTTCGGAACGTGCGGCAGTCATCAGGCTGACCGCCATGGCATGTGCACGGCCGCTTCGTCGAGGTGATCTGGATGCCTGTCAGAGCAGGGCCCGCCATTCAACCTCGTCCCTGAATACGCCGGAGATCGGACCGGTGCTGGGGTAGTCGATTTCCTCATGGCGCGCCAGGGTCGGCACAGAGTTGTCCATGAATTCGCGCAGAGCCTTCAGCAGGCAGCGTCTTACCGCCAGGATCGCGCCGTCACCGGCGCCGAGATATTCCTTCGACCGGTCCACGATCGGCCCCATGCTCACCATGACGGCAAAGTCTTCCGTGCCGAGCATCTGCGTAAAGCCCGTAAAGTGTCCCTGCTTCATTGCGTCCCGGTCCTGCCCCCAGTTGTCCTCGGGCGGCCCCGGCGGCAGCGGCGGCCACGAATCAGGATCTTCGTACGCGTGGGTCTTGTTGGGCACCAGCTTCTCGTTGACGCGATAGGTCATCTGCCAGTAGTAGATGTTCTCGTCGTCAATGGGCACGGAGAAGAAGATGCTGCCGCCCTGGATGTCGGCACGGTTCGGCGAAACGATCCCGAACCACGGCAGGACGAACGAGTTGGTGCGAACGTACGCGCGACCGTCCTTGAGCGCGCGTACGGCTGCATAGCGGAAGCCGAACGGCTTTTGCGCGATGTGGTACACGGGCGCCATGTTTTCCGACGAGAATTCGATGTCGCCGAAACCGACGAGCCAGCTCTGGTGGAGCACGCCGAGATGGGCCGAGTCCATGGTGGTCTCGACGCCCTGCAGCCAGTTTGAGTTGACCTTCTGCCGGAACACGACGAAGTTCTCGCGCGGCAGGCCGACGAACGGCAGTTCGGGGAATCTGGGCGGCGTATCGCCCTCGCCCAGCCACACCCAGACAATCCCGGCTTCCTCCCGCACCGGGTAGTGTCTGAGCGGGACGTGTTTGCAGTACTCGGCTTCGTTATTCGGCTGGGTCGGCACCGCCACGGTCACACCGTCGACGTTGAACTTCCATCCGTGAAAAATGCAGCGCAGCGCGTTGTCTTCGTTGCGCCCCAGCGCGAGCGACGCGCGCCGATGCGGGCAGGCTTCATCGAAGAATCCGACCTTGCCACTGGTTGCACGAAATGCAACGTACTGCTCTCCGAACAGCTGCACCCGAAGTGGCTTGCCGTCGGCCTCCAGCTTGTCCGACAGCGCCGCAGGAATCCACCAGTTTTGCCTGATCATCTGTCCCATAGGCGCGCCGTTACTTACGCGGGTCAGCAGATCATTTTCTTCCCTGGTCAGCATTTAGAACTCCTCATGATGAGATCCGGTTTAACAGATATCCGAAAGACGTACGTTCCGTCAGGCGGCGGGGGGCGGCGTCTGGCTGCGGCGTGCGTCGAAGAATTCGGCAATCCGTTTCGCGACGTCCGTGTTGGCGGAGCGCGTCATGGACGTGATCATGGTTTCCGCGAACAGTCCTTCACCGACCGGCATCTCCGAGATCCGGCTGATGCCGTTGATGATTGCGTAATTCGTGGCCGCCGCGTTGCCGGCGATGCGCTTTGCCAGTTCGCGTGCTTTTGTGAGACCCGCTCCGTCGTCGGTGACGTAGTGCGCGAGGCCAATCTGGTACGCGTCGTTCACATTGAGCACACTGCCTGTGAGCATCATTTCGGTGACCCGCGAGGCGCCAATGAGTCTCGGGATGCGCACGGAGCCGCTGCCTCCGAGGAAAATACCGCGCTGCCCTTCGGGCAGCTGAAAGAACGCCGACCGCTCGACGACACGAACGTGTGTCGCCGCGGCAAGCTCGAAGCCGCCGCCGATAACGCCGCCGGTCAGAACGCTGATGACCGGTAGCTCGCCGTACTGGATGAGGTCGAAGGTACGGTGCCATGCCCGGGAGCGACGCATGCCGGCGAGCACGTCGGGGCTGCGCTTGCTCATGAGCTCGAAAAGATCCAGGCCAGCGCAGAAGTGTTCGCCCTCGCCATGCAGAATGACAACACGCGCGCCTTCCAGGCCGGTGGAGAACACGGACTCGAGTTCGTCAAGCAACGCGTCGTTGATGGCGTTGCGCTTGTCTGCGCGGTTCAGTTTGACGAGCGCGACCTCATCTTCGCGTTGGACGTCAATCAGTGGCACAGCTGCTGTGGACATATCGGTAGTCATGGATCTTTACAGGGAAAGGAATCTCTTCTCGACGCTAGGCTTCGATTATTACGACGTTGGCGTCGGGTTTATCGGCGTAGAGCGCTTCTACGTCGCCCGCGCGCCGCGCAAGCACGGCACGCTGATTGATATAGCCCTTGTCGGTGATCTCGCCGCCATCGCTCGATGGCGGGTCGTTCAGCAGCATCACGCGCCGGATGCGCATGCTGCTACCGGTGTGGCGTTCGTTATGGCGCAGCAGTGATTCGCGCAGCGCGTCGTGCAATGGCGCGTGGCAGGCAAGCTGCCGCTCGTCGCGCAGGCCGAAACGTTCGTGGCACGCGTCCGGGTTCGGCCACGCGAGAAGCGCCACATAGGGCAGGTCCGCGCCTGTCACGACTACGTCGCGCAGCAGGGGAGCGGTGCTGCTGATCACCTCGACGCGCAGCGTCCCGACACGCACGAAGATGCCGGACTGCAGCTTGAATTCTTCGGCAACCCGACCGGCAAAGGCGAGTCCTTCCTCCGGTCTTGCCGGATCGACGAAGGTCATGGCGTCGCCCAGACGGTAGTAGCCCTCCTCGTCGAAGGCGAGACGTGTCAACTCCGGTTGTTCCAGATAGCCCGCCATGACAGAAGGGCCACGGGCGCGGATTTCGTATCGTTCTTCGTCTAGCGGCACCAGCTTCAGTTCGACGCCGGGCTGCGGAAGACCAACCAGTCCCGCCTGCCCGGTCGGCCAATGCACCACCGTGGTCGCGGCGCATGTCTCGGTCGAGCCATAGCTGGACACAAACGGAATGCGGTGCCCGAGATGGCGCACGGCCTGGGCTTGCAGGCGCTGGTAGAGACTGTCGGGCAGCTTCGCGCCTGACGAGGTCAGCCGGCGCAGGCGCACGAAGAACTGCCGGCCGAGCATCTCGTCGGCTTCCAGCGCGTCCGCGAGCATGGCGTAGCCCGCCGGTACGCTGCTGAAGCGGGTGGGCGAAACCTCCCGGAGGTTGCGCAGCGTCCTGGCGAACTCGCCCGGTACGGGACGCCCGTCGTCGATGTACATCGTTCCGCCATCGTTCAGGATGCTGTTGAAGATGGCGGTGCCGCCAGCGACGTGGCTCCACGGCAGCCATTCGAGCAGCACGGATTCCGGTGCGACGGGATCGTGGCCCACGGTCTGCGCGTGCATGGCCATCGATACGCAAAGCATGCGCTGCGTGACCGGCACGACCTTGGGCTCTCCAGTCGAGCCCGAGGTGAAGAGGTATTTGCCCACCGTATCGTGCGTAATGCTGTCGAGGGATGCCTGCACCTGCGGGCTCACGGGCGTCTCGAGAACCGTGTGCCACGCCGTACCGTGGATGTCATCGGCTGGATCGGCGACATATACAACGCGCGCGCCATGTGGGGCGATGGCGTGCAGTGCTGCGCGGAACTGCTGCGCACTCTGCACGAAGATCACTGCGGGCCTGATCAACGCGACCATCGCCCTGAGTTTCGCGTAATCGGTGCTCAGCAGGGAATAGGCGGGGGTCACCGGTACATAGGGGAGGCGCGCCTGCATGGCGGCGAGCTCGATGACGGCGTGCTCCAGGGTGTTGCCGCTCAGCACCATCACGCTGCGCCCGTCGAGCCGTTGTGACAGCAACCATTGGGTCACGGCATCGACCTGGTGGCCGGCCGCGCCGTAGCTGAGCGTGCGCCAGTCGCCCGTCTGCGTACAGCGTTGTTTCAGCCATGGCCGCGCGGGACGTTCGAGCGCACGACGTCTCAGCACGGCGGGCAGATGCACCTCGACCGGACCCAGCGGCACCTTGCTGCGCATCAGGACTGCGCCGTCGGCCCGCTCGACAACGTCGAGGTTCCGCTCAAGGAACGGGAGATTGATGAAAGGGAACTGGGAAGTCATGTTCAGCGGGCCATCTTCGAAATCGTGCAACGGCACGACCAGGTCACTTAGTAAGGCTACCTTATATAAAGTTGGCCGGCGAATCCACATGGTACAAACCCTATCGGCGCATTCTTGGAATTGTCGGGCAACACATGATATAAGGTAGCCTTACTATTTGGGGTGTATGGCACCTCAAGGCGCGGCGTGCAGCTTCCCGTTCACCCGTTGCCGCGCACCAACCATGGAGGGGTCAGTCAACATGAGTATCAAGGGCGCCGCATATATCGCCGGCATCTACGAGCATCCCGTACGCCGGGCCGAGGGTTTGACCACTGCGCAGATGCACGCGGACGTCGCGCTTGGTGCGCTGGAGGATGCAGGGCTGGGTCTTGATGACGTGGACGGCTACTTTTGCGGCGCGGATGCGCCTGGCCTCGGCGCCCTCACGATGGCCGAATACATTGGCCTGCGCAACCTGCGCCATGTCGACACGACCGAATCGGGCGGTTCGGCGTATCTGTTGCACGTTGCGCACGCTGTGGAGGCGATTTCGTCGGGCCACTGCAATGTGGCGCTGATCACGATGGCGGATCGCCCGCTCGCGGCTGGCGCGGGCACAAGGCTCGCCGGGGTCGATCGCGACACGATGCCAAACCTGCCGTTCCAGGCCGCCGTGCCACCTCATCCGATGTACGGGTACGCGATGGTGGCGCGGCGCCATATGCATGAATTCGGCACGACGCCCGAGCAGCTCGCCTGGGTGCGGGTTGCCGCCTCGCATCATGCCCGGCACAACCCGAGCGCCGTGCATCGCGAAGTCGTAACCGTACGCGATGTGCTCGATTCGCCTCTGGTTGCCGATCCGCTGCATCGCCTTGATTGTTGTGTCGTGACGGATGGCGGGGGTGCCGTGGTTGTCGCGCGCCCGGAAATCGCGAAGCAGCTGAGGCGTCCCAGGGTCAAGGTCATCGGGACTGGCGCGGCGGTGAAGCACCCTGACGGCGGACGTATCGATCTGCTGGTCTCGGCCGGCGCGCGTTCCGGCGCTGCGGCATTTGCGGGGGCAGGCATTACTCCAGGGGACATCGGTTATGCGTCGCTGTACGACAGCTTCACCATCACGGTAATCGTGCAGCTTGAAGATCTCGGATTTTGCGCGAAGGGGAAGGGCGGCCCGTTCGTTGCGGACGGCAACCTGATTGCAGGCGAGGGCCGCCTGCCATTCAACACAGATGGCGGCGGCCTGTGCAACAACCATCCAGGCAATAAAGGCGGGATGACGAAGATTCTCGAGGCCGTTCGCCAGTGCCGGGGTGAGGCGCATCCGGCCGTCCAGGTCGCTCGCCGTGAGTTTGTGCTGGCGCACGGCACGGGCGGCAATCTGGCCGGCGCGCATGCGGCCGGTACCTTAATTCTGCAAGCGGAGTAAAACCATATGAAACCGGATCAGGGATATCCGCCGGCACCGGTCGTGTTTCCCGGCGACGAGCCGTTCTGGGAGGCCACGCGTTCGGGACAACTGCTCGCGAAGCACTGCGGCGCCTGCGACACGCTGCACTACTACCCGAGGGTGCGTTGCCCGTTCTGTGGCAGCCAGGCGACATCGTGGCGGCATTTGTCGGGGCGCGGTGAGATTCATTCGTACTCGATTGTGGAACGCAGTGCCCGACCCACGGCCCCTGCGATTATCGAGCTGGAGGAAGGGTTGCGTATCAGCTCCGCGATCCTCGACGCTGACGTGCGTGCGCTGAATATCGGGGACCCGGTAACGTTGTATGTCGTGCCGGCGCACGACGGACAACACGTGCCCGCCTTCACCACACTTGCCGCGGAGGCCGCCAGAGCGTACTCAGAGGCCGCGCGGGCGGCGCTGGAAATGCCGCAGCCGCCGGGCGGGCGCGTATTCCGGCACGCCGCGGTAATCGGCGCCGGCAACATGGGCGTAGGCATTGCAATGGCCATGCTGTCGGGTGGCCTTTCGGTGCACCTCATTGACCAGTCCGAGGCTTTGCTTGCCGTTGCGACGGATCGTATCGCCGGGTCGTACAGCCGTGATGTAGCGCGTGGACGTCTTACCGAGACTGAGCGTGACGTCAGACTCGCACGCCTTTCGTGGGGTCAGGACATGGCGGACATTGCAACCGCCGACGTGGTAATCGAGGCGGTCTGGGAAGATCTTGCGCTCAAGCAGCAGCTGTTTGCCCAGATCGATCGACACGCCGCGTCCGGAGCGCTGCTTGCGACCAACACGTCCACGCTGGACGTCAACCTGATTGCGGCCGCGACGCAACGTCCGCATTCCGTTGTGGGTCTTCATTTCTTTAATCCTGCAAACGTAATGCGGCTCATCGAGGTGGTTCGCACATCGTCGACGTCGCCTGAAGCGCTCGAAGCTGCGCGCAGTCTCGCTTCGTCGGTCGGCAAGGTGGCGATCGTGGTGGGTGTATGCGACGGTTTCGTGGGCAACCGCATGATGATCGCCCGCGAGCGGCAGGCCGCGCGACTTCTGCTCGAGGGGGCGCTGCCGGAGCAGGTTGACCGTGTGCTGCGCAAGCTCGGCCTGCCGATGGGAACGTTCGAGCTGCAGGACATGGCGGGAGGGATAGAGCTGACATACCGCGCCCGACAGCGCGCGGGGCAAAGAGACTGGCTGATCGAACAGCTCCATGCGCGTGGCCGTACCGGACAACGCGCCGGGCGCGGCTATTACCGCTATGAGCCCGGCAAGCGGCGCGCGCTCGTGGACCAGGAGGTGACGGCATTGATCGAGGAAGCTTCACGGCTGGAAGGTATCGAGCGACGTGTGCTTCCCGATGAAGAAGTACACGACCGTCTCGTGCTCCTGATGATTAACGAGGGCGCGAGGCTCCTCGCCGAACGCGTTGTCGAGCGCGCCAGCGACATCGATCTGGTATGGCAGCTCGGCTACGGATGGCCGGACTGGAAAGGCGGCCCCATGTATTACGCGGACATGCTCGGACTGCCTTCAGTCGTCACGAGACTTACAGCACTTTGCGCCCGACATGGAGAGCAGTTCCGGCCTGCGGAATTGCTCGTACAGCTCGCCGAAGCTTCAGGCCGCATCAGCAACATCAAGATATCAAGATAACCCCATGCCAACCTATCGCGCGCCAGTCAGGGACTGGCTCTTCATTCTTCACGATTATCTGCGGGTGGAGGAACGCAAGGACCTTCCCGGCTTTAACGAACTCACTGCCGATCTGACTTCGGCCGTCCTCGAAGCCGCAGCCCAGTTTCATGAGGAGGTGCTGCACCCGCTCAATCAGGCTGGTGACGGCGAGGGAGCCCATTTTCTCGATGGTCGGGTCCGCACGCCCAGCGGTTTCAAGGCTGCCTGGGACGCCTATCGCGAGGCCGGCTGGCACCGCCTGAGCCTGCCGCAGGACCTGGGCGGCGCCGGACTTCCGCCGGTCATGGCGGTGCCGGTGTCGGAGATGCGCGCGTCCACTGGCCATTCGTTTTCGATGTACAGCAGTTTCTGCGCACCCGCGGCCAGCATGCTTGCAGCGCTGGCCCCTGAATGGATCAGACGCCATGTCGTACCTCGTCTCTCGGACGGTGACTGGACCGCGACGATGTGCATGACGGAGCCGCAGGCCGGTACCGACCTGCGCCAGATTTCGACGCGCGCGATATGCCAGCCGGACGGGACGTGGCGCATTCACGGACGCAAGATTTTCATCTCCGGCGGTGATCACGACCTGACTGACAACATCATTCACATCGTGCTTGCCAAGGTACCCGATGCGCAGGGACGCGTGACGGCGGACCTCTCATCGGTGCACGTGTTTCTGGTGGCGAGGAACATGATTGATCCTCATACCGGCGCACAAGGCGAACTGAACAACGTCTTCGCACGCTCCATTGAGCACAAGATGGGGATCGAAGGCAGTGCAACCTGTGCACTCGATTTCGAAGGCGCGGTGGCGTGGCGCATTGGCGATACGGGCGGGGGAGGTACCGCCGCCAACATGGCGCCAATGTTCCATCTGATGAATTACGCCCGCGTAGGCACCGCTTTGTCCGGGGTTGGATACGCTGAGATCGCCCGGCAGAACGCGGCGGACTACGCGCGCGAACGCCGCTCGGGACGGGCGGGTTCAAAGCTGCGCGACACGGCGCAGGCGGCGGACCCCATCATCGCGCACGCAGATGTGCGGCGCCTCCTGCTCGAAGCGCGGTCTTTTGCTGAAGGTGCGCGTGCAGGCGCCATGCGCGCGGCGATGTGGCAGTCGATTGCCCGGTCGGCACCCGACCTGCAGGAGCGACAGGCGGCCGCCGACATGCTCGATATCCTGACGCCTGTGATGAAGGCATTCTTTACGGACCGTGGCTTCGATGCTGCGGTCGCGTGCCAGCAGGTGTTCGGTGGACACGGCTACATCAAGGATTACGGCATCGAACAGTTCGTACGCAATGCCAGGGTCGGTCAGCTATACGAAGGCGCAAACGGAATTCAGGCCACTGATCTCGTACACCGCAAGCTGTTCGCGCACGAAGGTCGCCCCTGGAAACACTTTGCGCGAGCGATTTCCGGTTTCGTCGACCGTCATTCAGATGATGTGCAACTCAAGCCATACACGGTCCCGCTGCGCGATGGGCTGCAACGCCTTGGCGCGTCCATCACGTGGCTGAACACAGACGGCCGCGCGAGCTATGGCCTTGCCGATGCCGCGTCATACGACGTTCTCACTGCAATGGGCATCCTGTACGTCGGCTGGATCTGGAGCGAAATCGCCGCGGTAGTACTCGACGGTTCGGGATGCCGGTTCGTCGACGAGACCACACGCCTGACCAAGCTGGCATTGGCAAAGACGTGGATGCAAAGACAGATGCCGCTGCTCGAGGCTATCTGCCGTCGCATTGAATGTGGCAACGACAGCCTTCTGTCCATGCCCGACGAGTGGATTTGACAAGACCGTCTGTGTGCGCCCGTGAAGCCGGCTCCGGTCAGGGCAATGAGGGTGGACTGCGCGCGCGGGTCTTCGGCTCGATGATTTTGTTAATCCCATGAACGGATCAGGAATTTTATGAGCGAATTACCGCTGACCAAGGTCCGCGTCAAGTCCATGACACTGCTTGCGGATAGCGTTGTTGGCCTCGTACTGGAGGCGCTGGACGGTCGCGACCTGCCCGCCGCAGGCGCTGGCTCGCATGTTGATGTCCACCTGACTGCAAAGCTCTCCCGAAGTTACTCCGTCGTGCGCTGGGATGGCTCGCCAAAGCGTTATGAAATCGCGGTCGCCAGAGACGCCAGTAGTCGTGGCGGGTCGCGGCACATTCACGAAACGCTGCGCGTGGGCGATGTCCTGCAGATCGGTGAGCCTCGCAATCTGTTTGCGCTGGTAGAGAACGCGAGCTTGAGTGTGCTGTTCGCGGGCGGCATTGGAATTACGCCGCTCTGGTCCATGGTGCAGCGACTCGAAGCACTCGGACGTCCCTGGGTACTGCACTACGCGGCGCGTGACCGTGGCCGGGCTGCGTACATCTCGGATATCGAACAGCTATCTGCGGCTTCGGACAGCGGCAAACTGCACGTCTATTTCGACAACGAGCCAGGCGGACAACGGCTGGATATTGCGACGGTTCTTCGCGAAACCCCGAGCGATGCGCATGCATACTGCTGCGGCCCCCAGTCGATGCTTGACGCGTTCGAAGCGGCAGCGGCGGGCCGGCCTGCGGAGACGGTACATCTGGAGCGGTTTGCACCCGCGCAACAACAGGGTGCCAGCCGGGACTTCACGGTTGTACTGGCGAAATCGGGGCAGTCATTCGAAGTTCCGCATGATCAGTCGATTCTTGACGTGCTGCTCGAAAACGGCGTCGACGTTCCGTATGGCTGCATGCAGGGGGCCTGTGGGCTTTGCGAGACGCGCGTCCTGGGTGGGACGCCTGATCATCGGGACAGCGTGTTGTCTGCGGAGGCCCGGGCTGCCGGGCAAAGCATGCTCATCTGCTGCTCGCGAAGCGCGACCCCCCTGCTGATGCTGGACGTGTGATTTTCTTTTCGCATCGTCCAGCCTGTCGAGGACGTTGGCAGCCGCCTGCGCGTCGACAGCGTGCAGGAGGTGAACTGCCAGCTTCAAGGTGTGGCCGGGTCGAGTTCCACAGCCTGCCTGGCGAGTTGGGCACTGCGCACCCGGCTCATCAGGATGCGCAGACTGGCGACATCTTCACCACTGAGGCAACTAAAGAAGTCACGTTCGGCTTCGTCGATCCGGGATTCGCACCGGACCAGAACCTTGCGTCCCGCTGCAGTGGACGAGATCAGCATGGTGCGTTTGTTGAGCTGGGTCGATTTCCGTTCGACGAGTTTCTTGGCCTCAAGCGCGCGGATGAACTCGCCCATGGACTGTGCCGTCATCATCGTCTTGCGTGCCAGGTCGGCCGACGATACGGGCTCGTGGTGCGCAATCAGGTTGAGGACCATGTATTGACCAGCCGTGATGTCGATCGCCAGCAGACATTCGTCGAGCCTGCGACGAATGAGTTGCTCGACTTGCTGGATATAGAAGAAGGTGCGAGCGCTAACGGACATCGGATCCCACTTGTTGTCTTGGGGCTCGGGCCCATTCCGAGCGTTGGATCAGACGAGTATACCGCCATTCCGGATAACGAAAATGGTCCGTTAGGTAGAGAAAAGCCGGAACCGTTCGGCGAGGTAAGGGCTGATGGGCCATTGGGCGCCGCGGTGACGCTGGAGTCCGGCGGCAGCACACCGGGCGGGCAGAAGAAGCCTGTTACCAGTATTTCCTGAATCAGCGGAACGGGCGCACAAATGACTCGAATCCTGGCGCCGCTTACGCGGAAGAATTCCGCGGGGCTTCAGACCAGTCAGCGGACTGGCGCCGGTCCCCTGACGACAAACAAGGAACGGATATGAGGGTGTTAGTCGCAGTCAAGAGAGTGGTCGACTACAACGTGAAGGTCCGCGTGAAGACGGACGGCACGGGCGTCGACATTGCAAACGTGAAGATGTCGATGAACCCGTTCGACGAAATTGCCGTCGAGGAAGCCGTGCGCCTGAAGGAAGCGGGCGTGGCGACCGAGGTGATCGCGGTGTCGGCGGGCGTGGCGCAGGCGCAGGAAACGTTGCGCACGGCGCTGGCCATCGGCGCGGACCGGGCCATCCTGATCGAATCGAACGAAGACCTGCAGCCGCTCGCCGTGGCGAAGCTGCTCAAGGCCCTGGTCGACAAGGAACAGCCGCAACTGGTCATCCTGGGCAAGCAGGCCATCGACGACGACTCCAACCAGACCGGCCAGATGCTTGCCGCACTCGCGAACCTGCCGCAGGCGACGTTCGCCTCGAAGGTCACCGTGGCTGACGAGGGTGGGCAACTGCGGGCGACGGTGATGCGCGAAGTGGACGGCGGTGCCGAAACGCTCTCGCTGAAGCTGCCCGCCGTGGTCACGACCGACCTGCGCCTGAACGAGCCGCGCTACGTGACGCTGCCCAACATCATGAAGGCGAAGAAGAAGCCGCTCGAGACCATCAAGCCCGAGGACCTCGGCGTGGATGTGACGCCGCGCCTGAAGACGCTGAAGGTTGCCGAGCCGCCAAAGCGCTCGGCCGGCATGAAGGTGCCGGACGTGAAGACGCTGGTGGAGAAGCTGTCGGCTTCAGTTAGTGCTTTAGCACTTACTGGGGCCCCATGCAGGGCGAAGACCGAAGCGAAGGTGCTGTAAGGGAGCGACGACAAATGACGATTCTGGTAATTGCGGAACACGACAACGCGACCGTGAAGGGCGCGACGCTGAACACGGTGGCGGCTGCGACGAAGATCGGTGGCGACGTGCACGTGCTGGTGGCCGGCCACAACGCGCAGGGCGCGGCCGAAGCCGCAGCGAAGATTGCGGGCGTATCGAAGGTGCTGCTCGCCGACGCACCGCAGCTCGAAGCGGGCCTCGCGGAAAACGTCGAGGCGACGGTACTGAACATCGCGAAGGACTACTCGCACATCCTCGCGCCGGCTACGGCGGCGGGCAAGAACGTGACGCCGCGCATCGCGGCGAAGCTCGACGTGGCGCAGATCAGCGACATCACGGCCGTGGTCAGCGCCGACACGTTCGAGCGCCCTATCTATGCGGGCAACGCGATCGCAACGGTGCAGTCGGGCGACCCGATCAAGGTCATCACGGTGCGCACCACGGGCTTCGACGCCGTGGCGGCCGAAGGCGGCAGCGCGTCCATCGAGAAGATCGAGGTCGCGCCGGACGCCGGCATCTCGCAGTTCGTGAGCCGCGAAGTGACGAAGCTTGACCGTCCCGAGCTGACGAGCGCGAACATCATCGTCTCGGGCGGCCGGGGTCTCGGCAGCGGCGAGAACTATACGAAGGTGCTGGAGCCACTCGCCGACAAGCTCGGCGCAGCGCTGGGCGCCTCGCGTGCGGCAGTGGACGCGGGCTATGTGCCCAACGACTACCAGGTGGGCCAGACCGGCAAGATCGTGGCGCCGCAGCTGTACGTGGCGGTGGGCATCTCGGGTGCGATCCAGCATCTGGCCGGCATGAAGGACTCGAAGGTGATCGTCGCGATCAACAAGGACCCCGAAGCACCGATCTTCAGCGTGGCCGACTACGGTCTCGTCGGCGATCTGTTTGCGCTCGTGCCCGAACTCGTCGCCACGGCCTCGTAAGCGGCAAGGAACAAGCGGACGCCCGTCACCGCAGCGTCCACCTGTTTGCACGGCGATGAAAACTGATGTGCTGCCCGATTGCTGCCCATGTTGGTCTCCGCTGCCCTTGTCCTGGGCCGGGGGGGGGGCTGTTCCTGCCGCGACCGGCTAGCGAAACGCGCTCATTTGCGACGAGATCATCTGCAGCATCTTGTTCGACGCAACGGACAACGTGCGTCCCACACGCGTCACGAGATGCGCTTCGGCGTTCTGAAGGATCGGGTGTTCGATGGGAATGGCCTTCAGTTGCCCAGCCTTGAGTTCGCCGACAACAGCAAAAGCCGGTAGCACCAGGATCCCGAGTTCGGAAAGGGCGAACTGCTTCGTGATGTTGATGGAGTTGGTCGTGACCCCGCAACGCTATTTGGACGTTCTATCGAGATAATGTTGAGCCGCGCGGATCACGTGCCGCTCCGCGAGCAGCGCAGCGAGTGCCGCGTCGCCGGACTGGACGGCGCGCAGAATCGCCGCGTGCTCTTCCCAGGTCTGCCGTATTTCGTCTTCCGCCGCATTCACGAACAGCATTCGCGTGCGATCGCGCAGCGTTCGCATGAGGTCGGCGAGCATGGTGTTTGCACCCGCTGCATAGAGAAGATCGTGAAAGCGGGCATTGAGGTCGAGCAGTTTCGCCGTTTCTCCAGATGCCATCTTGGCATTGCCTTCGGCCAGAACGTCGGCGACCTTGCTGGCGAGTTCGGGGGTGCAATGCTCCGCGGCCAGTCGGGCGTTTAGCCCCTCGAGGGTAGCCCGGATCTGCACCATTTCGCGCGCGGAAGCGGGGTCAAGCGATGCAACGATTGCTCCGTGGCGGGGCCTGACTTCCACCAGCCCCTCCGCAGCCAGCGCACGCAAGGCCTCGCGAACGGGTACACGCGAGACGTTCAGTTCTTCCGCGATGCGCCCTTCGATGAGACGCGTGCCCGGCGCATAGGACCCTGAGGTAATGGACTCCCTGATCCGCGCGGTGACCAGTTCGGACAGCTGGCGGTGAAGAATCGGAGCGGAACCGGGCCGCTCCCGATTGTCTGCCGGATTGTCTGCCGGATTGCCTGCCGTGGTCGCTGCGATATCCGACGGTGTGTTCATTGGGCGTTCACGCTCGTTAATGCGGCCGGATTGCCGACTATACAAAATCAATCGCCAATTCTAGCGCACTCCCGGTTTTTTGTAGACAGTACACTCGCGCGGACCATTGACCGACGCGCCAGGTGCAGCCGGCCGGCGCAGCGCCGGCCGGCTTGCCTGAGCGGCGCTCGCCCACCGAGGGCATTACCCCGCATGCACGCGGCTCGCAGCCACACGGCCCAATAGCGGAACGATGATCGCCGCCGCAATGCACGTCAGCGCGCTAACGGTGGCGAGACTCAAGCCCGGAATCAATGGGAGCAGCCCGCGCAACACGCCGCGAGCCGTGGGGTCCGCCAGCACCAGTTCGCCAGCGATCCAGCCGAGGAGGCCCGCGCCAGCGTATACAAGTGCCGGCACGCGCTCGAGCACCGCAAGGATAAGCCGGCTGCCGAACGCAATGACGGGGGCGCCCATTGCCAGACCCACGAATGTGACGACGAGCTGAGATTTCTCCGGTAGCGACTGGGCCACCGCGGCCGTGGCCAGCGCGTTGTCCAGGCTCATCGCGAGATCGGCCCACATGATGGTCGTCACCGCTCGCCACAACGCGGTGGTCTGGCTGACAGATGCACCGTCCTCGCCCGGTCGTACGAGCTGCACGCCAATCCACATCAACAGCGCTGCGGCGATCAGATGCATGAAGGGGATGGCGAGCAGCTTGCCGATCACCCCGATCAGCACGACCCGGAGCACGATGCCAAGCCCGGTGCCGAGCAGGATCCCGAGACGCTGCTGCCTTGCGGGGAGGGAGCGGCAGGCCATTGCGATGGCGATCGCGTTATCCCCCCCTAGCAGCACGTTGACGAAGACGATCTGGATAGCCGCCCAGCCGTCATGCGCCAGCGTTTCCGAAACGAACAGGGTCATGGAAGGTACCGTTCAACTGATCGCCACGGCGAAAAGGGTGGCGGCGATCAGGCCGCAGACCACGGGCACGAAAAGGGCACGCACCGCGTCCAGCACCGGCACGCGCGCGAAGCCCGTGACGGCGATGAGCGAGGACCAGGCAACGAGCGTCCCGCCTCCGGTCCACACGGCGCCCATCTGGCCGATGGCGGCGAGCGTGGAAGCCGGCATGTGAGCCATCGGAGCCAGCGCGCCCGACAGCGAGCCAGTCAGCGGAAGACCGGCGAAGCCGGAACCGTCGATGCCGGTGATCATCCCCGTCAACAGCACGCCGAACGACACGAGTATCGGGCTGTGCGGAATGAACTGACTGCACGCCTGGACCAGTTCGAAGAGCAGCGATGGGACGTGGGCGCCGGACTCGATGCCGAGGATCGGACCCGCGGTGCTGCTGTCGCCGACGAAGAAGAACCCGGCAATCGGCAGCACGGCGCCCATGGCCTTGAACGCGAACACGAAGCCATCGATGATGTGCGACGCTGTGCGGTCGAGGAAGCCTTTGCGTCCGTAGGAAAGCGTCGTCAGCATCATCAGGACTGCTGCCATTCCGCCGATCAGCGAAGCCGCATCGCCGCCGCGAATGACGGACGCTCCGACGAGATCCGGCCGGGTCATCACGATCACCACCGCAAGGAACGTAAGCGGCGTGATGATGGAGAACACCTTCGACCACATTCCCCTTCTTGGCGGGAACACGGTATCCACCATCGACGGCAGCGTGAGCACTGCCGCCCCGGAGGAAAGGTCCGGCACGGCTTCGCCGACATCTTTGGCGTCGTCGTGTGCCCCGCTCGTGCTGCGTGCGAGTTCGGCTTTCGCAAAGCTGCCTTGATGAGCCTCGGGCTCGCTGCCCGGGTACAGCTCGCCCGAGAATTCCCATTCGGTCAGATTTTTCGCGCCGGCTTCCTTGACGTTCTTGCGCACCGTGAAGTACCAGCAGAGACCAAGTGCAACAGCGCCCGCAACGATGGACAGCAGCAGCGCGGTGTTCGCTACGGGCAACATGTCGGTTCCCGCCGCCTTGGCGCTGATACCGGGCGCAACCTTGATCACGTAATCCGACGACAGGGCCATCCCCTGGCCGGCAATGGCAATGGCGACGGCGGCGCCCAGTGGAGGAAGTCCTGCATAGATCGCTGCTGGAATAAGGATCGCGCCGACCAGCGGCACCGCCGGCGTTGGCCAGAAGAACAGCGAAATCAGGTAAGTGATCAACGCGAGAATGAAGAAGGCCGCGTGACCGTTGACCATGATCTTTCTGAATGGCCGCACCATCCTCACGTCGGCGCCGATTTCTCGCAGCCCGTTGAGCAGGGCCGTCATCAATGCGATGACCAGAAAAATGTTGAAGAGCTCGTGAGCGGCGGTCAGGCTGCCCATGAAGATGGCCTGCAACGCGGTGAGTACCTTGCCCGAGTACGCGAGCGCCACAGCGAAGGTGGCGAGGATGGCGGGAACGACAACGTTCGCGCGGAAAATCATGGTGACGACAATGGCCACTACGCCGACCAGATAACAGAAGTGGGCCGGCGTGAGGGCGGTGAGAGGGTGCATGAGGAACCTCGGCTCGGATAGTGGGGTGTGCAGACAACGTGGTTTTGTGGGGCGGCCTCTTTCGAGGACCGTCGGACGCACTTCGGTGCCGCTATACCGTTAGAAGCTGTGCCGCAGACCGACGCCTATCGAGGCCTGTTTCTGGTTGCTCGACGGTTCGATGAACTGCGTGACCTGGGCCACCGCGGCATCGCCCATCGCGCGCTGGAACGTGGCGAACGCATAGAGATCCGTACGCTTTGAAAGACTGTAGGTCGCCGTCGCGTTGTACTGCAGGTAGCGGGGGTCGCCATCGTTGGCGTCGATCTTGCCATCGGTATACGTGACGCCGAGTCCGGCGGAGAACGCCGGGGTAAAGAAGTAGACGCCGTTGACTTCGTAGTTCATGAAGTTGACGTTCTGGCCTTCGAAGCCGGCCTTGTAGGTCGTGCTCGTGATGTCGCCGCCCAGCTTGACCGGGCCGAACCGGTAGGCCGCGCCGCCGCCGACCGTCAGGAACGAATGCGCGACCGTCACGAACTGGCCGATGGCGGAGTTCGTGGCTTTCCAGAACGTCCCGGCCGACCGGTCTCCGGGCTGCCGCGCGTAGGTCATGCCGAAGCCGACATATAACGGACCGTCGTCGTAGCTGCCGCCGATGCTCCACATGCTGTCCTTGCCGAAGCTTCCGGCCTGGCCACCGAAGCTGTACAGCGCGCTGCCGGTGAACGCCCCGTAGGTTTTCGTGTATTTCACGGAATTGTCGACGCGTACGCCGCGGTTCGTGAGATCCATGTCGCCCGGATGCTCCATGTAGACGGACCAGTCCGCGGCGGTGAGATGAGCAACGTAATCCACCATCGATTCGTATTGACGGCCGAAGGTCAACGCACCCCAGCGGTCGTTCTGGATTCCGACGTAGGCCTGACGGCCGAACATCAGGCCACCCTGGCCGAGCGATCCGTCCGTGACGTCAAAGCCGTTCTCGAGCCGGAAGATTGCCTGCGTTCCGCCGCCCAGGTCTTCCCTGCCGAGCAGCCCGAAACGGCTGCCGCGCGTCGTGCCGCTGCTCATTGCCCATGTTTTCCCGCCTCCCTGGTTGGTTGTGTACTGAATCGAGGCGTCAATCAGACCATATAACGTGACACTTCCCTGTGCATGCGCGGCGGCGGCGGTGCACGAAAGTACGGCAGCGGTACAGAGCGTCTTGTTCATCGATATTCCTGTCTTGAGAGTGGGTGCATGAAGCTCGGGAATGGGAATCGCCAAGAGGAAATTCTGTACAAAGTATGTCGTATACAAAAAAGTCGAGCGCAAATTTTGATTCGGGTGTACCCCTGGTAGCAGTCGAGCGGATTGCGGAAATTGTTTTGGCGTGCGTCGGAACGGCGTGCTGGCGGCGCACTGTCCATAAAAGCAGCGCGAGTCAGCAGGGACGACGGAATGACCGGTGTAAGAAGGTAAGCCCGGATCTTTTCAGCACTGATCTGTTTTTAAGTACATCGTATACCGTGAGAGGCGCCATGAACTTTGGCGCGTCGACGCTAAGTCACGCCAGGGCTCGGGCGAGCGCGTTCGCCCACGTGGCCGTTCCCTTTGCGTAGTCGCTTCCGTTGCTGGTGCGCCAGCAGTCAGCGGTTTTCTGGCGGGCCTGCGCTGACGGTTTGCCGTGCTCGAAAATCAATGGCGATTTTTGCCGAAATCCTGAGACATGGATTTCTCATGCCGCACGATCACGAAGCTCGGCAAAGCGCGGGCGCGCATCGAATGGTTTTCGCCGATCTCGATCCGGCCGCCGTCACCCATCGCCAGCGACGCCGAGCGTCGTCAAACTGCTGAACCGCCGATCGCGCAGGCCAGCTGCGAACGGGCTGCGAACGGGCGGCAAACGGGCTGCAGTCATACGCGTCAACGACGGGAGTGCCGCTATACGGCGATGGCGGGATTTCCCACGTTGCCAATGAAATGCAGGATCTCCCGCCCGAGGTATTCTTCGCCCGAATTGAAATGCGCGACGATCGACGTATGGTTGTGCCCCCGCAATTGAATCAGGCGTGGCGGGACGCCCCGATGGCGTAGCGCTTCCAGAAAGAACTGCACGCCATACTCGTCGAGATACGGGTTCTCGAATTCGGCCACCACGATCATCAGCGGGACGGTGGATCGCGCGACGTGCGTGAGCGGCGAGCGCTCGTGGTAGAGCGTCTCGTCGTCGCCGAAATAGGCGCGCACGGGTTTCGCGTTCGGATTGCCCGGGCGGGTGTCGGCGACCAGCCGCGCGCTGATCAGCACGAGGCCGGCGACGGGCGGCGGCGGAGTTTTGTCCGTGACGGCCGGGTCGAACAGGCAGGTTGCGGCGTGGGCGCCGCCTGCCGAATGGCCGATAACGAAGACCCGGTCCGGATCGATGTTCAGCCTGGCGGCATGCCGATGAACGTAGGCCAGCGCGTCGGCCACGTCCTGCGCTCCTCCGGGGTAAGGCGCTGCGTCGGCGAGCCTGTATTCGACGTTGATCGCGGCAAGCCCCTGCGATGCGAACCAGTAGCAGACGTTGTCGTATATCTCGCCGTTGACGCTTTTGTTGCCCCGAACAAACGCGCCGCCATGCACGAATACCACTGCGTCCAGCTTTCCATCGTCGGTGCGGCGGCCGCTTTCCGCGTGACGGGCGGCCGGCAGAAACGTATCGAGCGTGTGTCGCTCGTGGGGGCCGTAGCGCACGTCGCGTTCGACCACGATGCCGTCCCTGGGTGCAGCCGCAACGAGCGGCGTATAGCATTGGATGACGGTCTGGCGATGGCCGAGGATGTCGTGTCCCCAGCGTGGGCCGATGTCTAGCAGCAGGCGGCGCTGGTCGTCGGGCAGGGAGCCCAGCGGCTCGAGGGTCGATCGTCGGGTCACCATGATATGCACACATCCCCGTTCACGAATGTCTGGCAGGCCATGCGGTAGCCTGCCGCGATTTCGGCCGTGCTCAGGTGCCGTCTTTCCTTGTCCTTCACGGCGTCGGTATTTTCAAGACCCCGTTCGACCTTGCACTTGCATGTCCCGCAAAGGCCGCCGCCGCACTTGAAAGGGATTCCGCCTTTTTCGCGCAGGGAAACGCGAAGCAGATTGCTGTTGGGCGGCGCGCTCACGCACTTGTTGTCGTTGCTGAGGAAAGTAATCTGGATCATGCAGAAAGCCTGTTCTATTCACGTGGCGGGATCGAAACGAAGACGTCACGTGGCGGACACATCGGTTCGCCGCACCAGCCGTGCATTGGAATTGCGCGTGCCGACCAGTACCTGGAGGGCGCTGAACGCGGTGTCGCGGTTGGAGAATTTTTCGAGGAACCGGATCGGCATGTCATTGACCGTCGCGTCGCCCGACTCATCGATGATGCGGATTCTGGCCTCGCCGTACACCGCCGCGATCACGAATGTCGCGAGATGGCGCTCGCAATACAGGTAGTCCCATGCCTCCGCGGGCGTCAGTTTGCCGATGGCTTCGGTCCGGTACTGCCCCGGCTTGCTGGTGAGAATCACGTAGGCGACGGGGCTGATTGCCGTGCCGTTCACGTCGTCTCCCGGTCGGTTTGTTCGAGCTCGATGTCGTGCTCGATCCACAGCTGGCAGGCGAGACGGTAGCCCTGCTCCAACCGCTCGCCGAGCTGTTTCCTTTCCTTCCAGTTGGGCGGCGGAAGATGTTCGCCGCCGGCATGGACGACACACGCGCATCGGGAGCACTTTCCCATGCCGCACTCGTAACGAAGATGCGGGTAGGGGAACTGCTTGATTCCGGCGCGAACCACCAGATTGGTGTGTTCCTTGACTTCGTCCCGGTAGGTCTGTCCGTCCCGGTGAAATGTGACCATCGGCATTACCGTCCTTCCTCTGCGTCGGATGGGGTGCGATCTGGCGTCGACCAGTCTTGCGGCGAATTGTATCAACTCGATGGAACATTGTATACTTTGTTCGAATCGGTCAAGGGAGTCGATGCGGGCAACTGAGTCGTGTCTTCCGTGGTTTGGGCGATGAGCCTTTATCGTCGGTGCTTCGGCACCTGAATGAGATACCGCTCCCCTGCGCATCGCAACTTTAAAGTATACAGTATTCTTTTATTCATCTATTCTATCCCCGCTGTCTGCTGTTCGGGCCGCAAGGTCGCGTTCTGCAGACGTCGTTCCCACCAGGATAAGGAGCAAAGAGATGGCCGAATTGATGAATCGAGACGAATTCCGCAAGGCGCTTGAAGAAGCCATCAAGGGCAAGAGCGCCAACAAGGCGCCGTTCAGCGTTGCGTGGGCGAGCGGCAAGCTCAGCCGCGCGCACCTCGCCCGCTGGGCCGAGAATCACTACCACTATGTCGGCCCGTTCGCCGACTACCTCGGTTACCTGTACGCCCGCACGCCCGACCATATGACCGAGGCGAAGGACTTCCTGCTGGCCAACATGTACGAGGAGGAGATCGGCGGCGACCGTCATACCGACCTGCTCATCCGTTTTGCCGAGGCGTGCGGCACGACGCGCGAGCGTGTGATCGACCCCGACAACATGTCGCCGACAACGCGCGGCCTGCAGGCCTGGTGCTACTCGGTGGCCATGCGCGAGGATCCCGTCGTCGCCGTCGCTGCGCTCGTGGTCGGGCTCGAATCGCAGGTGCCCTCGATCTATCGCAAACAGACGCCGACGCTGCGGGAAAAGTACAAGTTCACGGACGAAGAGGTCGAGTTCTTCGACCTGCATATCGTGTCTGACGAGATCCACGGCGAGCGCGGCTACCAGATCGTGCTCGAAAACGCGACTACGCCGGATCTTCAGCAACGCTGTCTGAAGATCTGCGAAATCGGCGCGCAGATGCGCCTGCTCTATACGACGGCGCTCTATTACGACTATGTCGAAAAGGAAATTCCGCTGCCGGAGCTGGGGCTCGCCGCCTGAGTCCGTCCGGGTCGGGCGTTACGGCCCGGCCGTTCTGTTCGTGTAGCGGCGGCCAGGTGAGCGCCGCATAAAAGGGGAAGTGGTGTGATGAGCGAATCCGCAACCGTATTCAAGAACCTGATCGCGGGGGAGTGGACCGACAGCGTCAGCGGGAAGACTTTCGCGAATATCAATCCCGCCGATACCCGCGACGTCGTCGGTCATTTCCAGTCGTCGGTGACAGCGGATGCACGGGCGGCGATCCACGCAGCGTCGGCTGCATTCGCCCAGTGGCGCCGCACGCCGGTTTCCGCGCGGGCCCGAATCGTCAACAAGGCGGCCGACTGGCTCGAGGCCCGTGCGGATGCATTTGCCGCGGAGTTGACGCGCGAAGAAGGCAAGCCGCTCGCGCAGAGCCGGGATGAAATACTCCGGTCGGCTCAGGTACTCCGTTTCTACGCGGTCGAAGCCCAGACGTTCACCGGTGAGACGTTTCCGGGCGACGATCCCGACCAGCAGGTGTTCACACAACGCGAGCCGCTCGGCGTGGTCACCGTCATCACGCCGTGGAATTTTCCGATCTCGATTCCGGCGCGCAAGATTGCCCCGGCGTTGATGGCCGGGAACACGGTGATTTTCAAGCCGTCGTCGGACGCGCCGCTCATCGGCTACCGGCTCGCGGAGGCGTTCGCGCAGGCCGGCATTCCCGCCGGTGTGCTCAATTACGTCACGGGGCGCGCGTCGGATATCGGCGCGGCGATTACCGAATCGCCGGCCGTGCGGGCGATCTCGTTTACGGGGTCGACTTCGGCGGGCGAGCACATTCATCGGTCGGTGCCGATGACGACGCGCACGCAGATGGAACTGGGCGGGAAGAATCCGTTGATCGTCATGGAGGACGCGGATCTCGACCGCGCGGTGGATCTCGCGATCAAGGGCGGGCTGTCGCTGAGCGGGCAGGCCTGCACGGGCACGAGCCGGCTCCTCGTGATGGAGCCGGTGCGCCGCACATTCACGGAAAAGCTGGTGGCCCGGGTCAAGAGCCTCAAGATCGGCAGCGGCGTCACGCCGGGCATGGACCTCGGTCCACTGGCGAATCGCAGCCAGCTCGACACGGTGCTCGACTACGTGGCGTCGGGCAAGGCGCAGTCGACGCACTTGATCGGCGGGGATCGACTGACGACCGATGGCTTCGAGCATGGCTATTACGTGACGCCCGCGGTATTCACGGACGTTCCGGAAAGCGCGCGCATCTATCGCGAGGAAATCTTCGGGCCCGTGCTCGCCATCGTTGCCGTGACGAGTTACGACGACGCGATCGCCAGGGCGAACGACACCGAATATGGTTTGTCGGCCGCCATTGCCACGTCGAATCCGCGCTATATGCACCGTTTCGCCGACGACATCGAGGCGGGCACCGTCAAGATCAACCGCACGACGACCGGCAACGTGATCAATGCGCCGTTCGGTGGGTTGAAGCGCTCCAGCACCTCGACGTTCCGCGAATCGGGCCGCGCAGGGCTCGAGTTCTACACGCAGATCAAGACGGTCTACCGCGGCCTGTAACGCGAACATGTGCCAACCGTTGCGCGCGGTTCGCGACAACGACATCCCATTCAATCGGAAACGCATCATGAAGAGTTCTCTCAAACTTGAACTGGCCGAGGCGCGTGTGATGGCCTGGGCCGCGCTGGAGCGAGCGCAGGCCATCAACGTACCGGAGTCGGTCTGCATCGTCGACGACGGCGGCTATCCGCTCGTGCTGGAACGGATGGACGACGCACGCATCACCGGGCCACAGATCGCATGGAACAAGGCGTTCACCGCGGCGGGCCACAAGCGCTCCACGCATCTGTTCACGAAGGCGCCCAATGGTCCCGCGTTGCCGGGCAACGAAGCGTTCGGCATTCAACTGAGCTTCGAGGGGCGCTTTGCCGCCTTCGTCGGCGGCTTTCCGATCGTCGTCGACGATCAGGTGATTGGCGGCGTCGGACTCAGCGGCGGCAACGGCGAGCAAGACACGCAGTGCGCCGTGGCGGCGCTGCAGGCGCTGCACGACCTGCTTGGCGCGAGCGGTCATCGCGTCGTCGTGGAAGCCGACATCAAGAAGTGACGCTGCCTGCCGCCTGGTAGCAGGCCGGTCCATTGTTTCGTTAGAGATGCGATATGGTCTATCAGATAGAAATGGCGGGAACCGGCGAGCGATTTGAGGCCCGCGCCGACGAGTCGCTGCTCAAGGCCGCGACCACGGCGGGAGTCGCGATTCCTCACGATTGCCAGTTGGGCGGGTGCGGGACGTGCCGTGTGAAGGTGGTGAGTGGCGCGCACGAGTACGACGAATTTCCGTTCGGCCTCTCGCAGGAGGAGGCGGATGCGGGTTTCGTGCTCGCCTGCCAGGCACGTGCGCGCAGCAACATGGTGATCGCTGCTGCACAGGCGGGTGCAGACGTGTCGGCGCCGATGCGGATCGAGTCCCGCGTCGTCGACATTAGCCCGCTCGGGCCGGATGTCCGGCGCCTCGCAATTGCGCTGCCGGAGCAGGTGGACCTGAAATTCAATCCCGGACAGTACATGAACGTGCTGCTGGGCGATGGCGAACGCCGGAGTTTTTCGATGGCCTCGTTCGCCGGTTTGCCTGTACTGGATTTCCATATCAAGCGGGTGCCGGGCGGCCGGTTCACCGATGATGGGCTGTCGTCGCTGAAACCGGGGGATCGCCTCGCTGTCGAGCTGCCGCTGGGCAGTTTCCGTTTCCACGCGGAGGACTATCGTCCGCTGCTGATGGTCGTGACCGGGACCGGGCTGGCGCCGGTCAAGGCCATTCTCGAATCGCTCATGGACGATCCCGACTGCCCGCCGGTATGGCTCTACTGGGGGGCGCGCAGCGAAGCGGATCTGTATCTGCACGACGAGATCCAGCAATGGGGCGCGCGTCTCTACGAGTTCGAGTATGTGCCGGTGCTTTCGCGCCCGGGCGCGGGATGGACCCGAAGACGGGGTTACGTGCAGCACGCGGTGTGCGAAGACTTCGCGGACCTCTCCGAATACGCGATCTATCTGTGCGGGTCCCCCGCCATGATCGACGACGCGCGGCGGCATTTCCTGGAGAAAGGCGCGAGCATCGATCACCTCTACGCAGACAGCTTCACTTTTCAGCACGACGCAAAAGCGCTGGCAAACAGCAGCCTGTGAGCGTTGCTTATGGCCCGGCAGGGCGCGTGTTCGTCGTGCCGGGCCCAATCCACCATGCAGTGGTGCGTGGACTGCATTTTTCCGGCACTCCTATTCTGGTTGAGAAAGGGCGATTCCATGATTCATTTTACGGATGCGCAGATCGACGAACTGATCGATATCGACGACGCCATCCCGGCGCTCGAACGGGGATTCCGCGATCTGGCGAACGGCCGCGCGGCCGTCCAGCAGCGCATACGTACGGAGGCGGGCGGCGTGAAGCTGTCGACCCTGGGGGCCGTGCTGCCTGAGCAGGGTGTTGTCGGCGCGAAGGTCTATTCGACCATTGGCGGGCGCTTCAATTTTTCGATCGTGCTGTTTTCCACCGTCGACGGTCGCCTTCTCGCCACGTTGGACGCCAATACGATCACGCGTATCCGTACGGCTGCAACGACGGTTTTGGCGGTGCGCGCGCTGGCGGCAAAGCACGCAAAGACGGCGGCCATTTTCGGCACCGGCGTGCAGGGCAGGGCGCATGCACTGGCGCTGGCCGGGCATACCGGGCTCCGGTCATTCCGCATTGTTGGTCTGGAGGCGATGCACGAACTGGCTGCGCAGGTCGAAGCCGCGGGCGCGTCGCGAGGCGTGGAGGCCGTGGTGTGCGACGCTGCGGACGCGGTTCGTGGTGCAGACGTTATCGTGACGGCGACCCGCGCCACGGGCGCGCTGTTCGACGGCACGACCGTGGCGCCGGGCACGGTCGTGGCGGCCATCGGTTCCAGCCTGCCCACGACGCGTGAACTCGACGACGCGCTGATCGCGCGCGCGTCACGGATCGTGGTCGAGTTGCGGCAGCAGGCGCGTGAGGAGGCGGGCGATCTTCTGCTCGCGCAGCCCGGCACGTTCCGATGGGCGGACACCGTCGAGCTTGGTGACGTCCTGGTGGGAAACGCGAAGGGCCGCGTACAGGACGACGACGTGATCGTTTACAAGGCGGTGGGCATCGGGTTGCAGGACATCGTTCTCGCCGGCATTGCGTGGGAGAAGCATCTCAGACGGCCGGGGTGCTCGCTCGTATACGCGCGGTAATTCCCTTCGGTTCGGGCGGGCGCCGGCAGCAGCCCCGTCTTTTCGTAGAAGCGGATAGTTTCGACCTTCGTGCCCGTCGCACGCGCGAGTTGTCCGATCGCCAGCGGCTCGTGTGGCATGCCCTTGACCCTGGAGTGACGACAGGGTCTATCGTAGTGACCGTGATGAAAACTGCCGTGATGAAAACTGTCGAGGTCGAAACGGTGAACGCTCCTTTTGCGCTGAAACTTCGGATTGAAGGCATGGACTGCGCGTCGTGCGCGCTGAAGATCGAGAACGCGATGAAACGGCTGCCCGGCGTGTCTGACATCAGTGTCAGCTTCGGTCAGGAAAGCCTGAGCCTGAAGTTCGAAGAGGGCCGTACGTCAATTGCCGCGATCGAGAACGTGGTTCGCACACTCGGCTTTACGCCAGTCGGCGGTCGCGGAGGCGAGCCGGCTGGCGCCGGGCGCTCCAGTGGATCCGGCCGTTCGCCCTGGTGGCGCACGCGCAAGGCCAGGCTTGTTGCCGCTATCGGCGTACTGTTCGTTGCCGCGGCATGGGCGGCGCACCTCACGCCGACCGTCGCGCGGTGGGCATGGACGGTCGCGGCTGTCGTCGCGATGGCGCCGTTCGTGCGGCGCGCGTATGCCGGCATGGTGTCCGGTACGCCGTTCAGCATAGAGACGCTGATGTCGGTCGCCGCGCTGGGCGCGCTGTTGATCGGTGCGGCACAGGAAGCCGCGGCCGTGATTTTCCTGTTCGCGGTGGGCGAAATGCTCGAAGGCGTGGCGGCCAGCAAGGCGCGCGCCGGCATCGAGGCACTCGTGGCCCTCGTGCCTCGCGATGCGCTGCGCGAGCGCGCCGGCACCCTGGAACGAGTGCCGGTCGGTCTGCTCGCGATTGGCGACGTCGTCGTCGTACGTCCTGGCGATCGCATCCCGGCCGACGGCAACGTGGTCGACGGTGCGGCGGACGTCGACCAATCGCCGGTCACCGGCGAGTCTGTGCCGGTCGCGAAGGCCGCGGGCGCTGCCGTGTATGCGGGCAGCGTGAGCATCAACGGCGAGTTGCGCATCGACGTGCAACGCGCGGCCGCCGATAACACCATCGCGCGGATCGTGCATAGCGTGGAGGTCGCGCAGGAATCGAAGGCGCCCACCGCGCGGCTGATCGACCGCTTCAGCCGACGATATACGCCAGCGGCGATGGCGATCGCGCTGCTGGTCGCCGTCGTGCCGCCGCTCGCGCTCGACGGGGCATGGCAAACGTGGATCTACCGCGGCCTCGCGACGCTGCTGATCGCGTGTCCGTGCGCGCTGGTCATCTCGACGCCGGCGGCGATCGCGTCGGGCCTCGCCGCACTCGCGCGGCGCGGCATCCTCGTGAAGGGCGGCGCGGCGCTCGAAACGCTCGGACGCATCCGGACGGTCGCGTTCGACAAGACCGGTACGCTGACGGCAGGCCGCCCGGAGGTGACCGACGTCGTCGCGCTGGCGGCCACGCCGGGCGAACTGCTCGCGAAGGCAGCCGCCGTCGAGCGCAAGGCGAGCCATCCGCTGGGCGCGGCCATCGTCGCGGCCGCGTGCGAACGCAGGCTCGAACTGCCGGCGAGTTTTGGCGCTGCGCTGACCGTGCCGGGCAAGTCGATTACGGCGCGTCTGAAGACCGGCTTCGTGTCCGTCGGCTCGCCGCGTTACGCCGCCGAGCAGGCCGCCCTCGACGATGCCGTCGCCGCACAAATGCAGGCGCTCGAACAGCACGGCAAGACGGTCGTCGTCGTACTGGAGGGCAAACGCGTGCTGGGGCTGATCGCGCTACGCGACGAACCGCGCAGCGATGCGAAGCGCGCAGTCGAGACATTGCACCGGATGGGCGTGGACACCGTGATGCTGACGGGCGACAACCGCCGCACGGCGGACGTGATCTCTGGTGTGCTCGGCGTGCGGTCGGTTGCGGAATTGCTTCCCGACGCGAAACTCGCGGAGATCGCGCTGCTGCGCGAGCGTGGCGCGGTCGCGATGGTCGGCGACGGCATCAACGACGCGCCTGCGCTCGCTGCGGCGTCGGTCGGCATCGCGATGGGGGGCGGCACCGAGATCGCGCTCGAAACAGCGGAAGCTGCGTTGCTGCGCGACGAGATGATGGGGGTAGTCGAACTGCTCGCCGGGGCCAAAGCGACGCTGGCCAACATCTGGCAGAACGTCGGGCTTGCGCTGGGACTGAAGGCCGTGTTCCTCTGCACGACGCTGCTTGGCGTGACGTCGCTGTGGATGGCCATTCTCGCCGACACCGGCGCGACGGTGCTCGTGACCGCGAATGCCTTGCGGCTGCTCCGCCGGAGCGGGGTTGCGGCGTGACGATGGCGATCTCCGGCTCGCCGCGCTGCGCGCCCTCGGGTTCGAGATCGCTATCTGCCTCGTCACAACGCACAACGAAAGCTGCACCTTCAACGACAGGGAGAGCCGGCTATTCGCCATCCAGGCGTGCCCATCGCCTCCTGCATCACGCGATTTTCTCGAGCCGCGAGTGTGGGGCGCCTGCATTGTTCGACATCGATTCGCGTACGTAGCGCGCGAACGCCAGCGCCGACGGCTGCGCCGTCGAGGGCAACCGCAGACAGATCGCGAACGCCGGAAGTGCAGGCAAACCGGCCGCATGTGGCTGGATCGTTTCGAGGTCGGGGGGGACCGTCGAGGCGAGCCACGCCGTGATCGCAAGGCCGGCACGCACCGTTGCAGCGGTCGCCTCGATATTCCCGCTCTCGAACACCGTGCGCCAGGCAATGTCCTCGCTCGCAAGCGCGCCGAGTACCACCGGACGAAACGCGCAGCGCTCGTCCACCATCGAAAGCGGCAACGGCCGCTTTTGCCAGGCCGCACTGCCGCGGCAGCTCACCCACACCAGCGGTTCGATGCGGATCACTTCTCCCCTGGCTTCACTCGCGACACATTCGACCAGTGACAGGTCGAGGCGTCCGCTGGTTACGGCGTCGCCGAGTTCCGGCGACGCGGCGCACACGAGCGAAAGCTCCACGCGCGGATGCGCTTCGGCGAATGCTTTCATTGCGGGCGCAAGCGGTGTCACGAGGTCGTAGGGCACACCGACGCGCAGGACGCCCTGCAGCGACTGCGCGTTCATGTCGGCCCAGATGTCGTCGTTGAGCTGCAGCATCTGCCGCGCCTTCGCAAGAAGTTGTTCGCCCTCGCGCGACAGTTCCAGCTTGCGTGCTTTGCGGATGAACAGCTGGCACGCGAGCCCGTCTTCCAGTCGTTTGATCTGCTGGCTGACGGCGCCCTGCGTCCGGTGCAGCCGATTTGCGGCCACCGTCATGCTGCCGCTGTCGGCAACGCTGACGAAGGTTCGGATCAGATCGAGGTCAAGATTTCGGGTCATCGACGCATTATGCGGCTTAATGGACGGCATCAATATTATTGCCTGTTCTGATGCGTGGGCAATCCGTACAGTACGAGCCACGACTACCCGCACGTGCACCCATGAGCTCGATCCTGCCGCTTCTCCTGTTCGTCACCGTCGCGACTTTCACGCCGGGCGGTGCCACCATGCTGGCTACCGCATCGGGCGGCCGCTTCGGCTTTGCGCGTTCGATTCCGCTGATGCTCGGCATCGCGATCGCACTGGCCTCGCTTGCCGCGGTCGCGGCGCTCGGCCTCGGCAAGCTGCTGCTCGCGATACCGGCGCTGCAGACCACCGTGAAAGCCATCGGCTCCGCCTACCTGCTGTGGCTCGCGTGGCGCATCGCGCGAAGCGGTTCGCCCAACGCCGGCGCCGGCCCCGCGCAGCCGGTCACGCTCATGAGCGGCATCTTGCTGCTATGGCTCAATCCGAAGAGTTGGGCCATGACGGTGGGCGCCGCAGCGTCTTTTGCGCTGCTCGCAAGCAGTCCGAGCCGACTCGCGCTGTTGCTGGGCACCGCGTTTGGTCTTGCCGCATGCGTCTCGCTCGCCCTGTGGTGTGCGCTCGGCATGCTGCTGGCACGGTTTTTCCGCACGCCACTTCATTGGCGCATTCTCAATCTGGCTATGGGCGTGCTGCTCGCTTCATCCATCATTCCGACCTGGAGGTGATCGTGTCAGTCCATCCATTTGCCGAGTCGTTCGCGCTGGAAGCCGCGTTCGGCGATGTGTCGGAATATTGGTCGCCGAAAGTCGTCGCACAGGTCAACGACCAATTCGTGAAAGTCGCGAAAGTACGCGGCCAGCTTGTGTGGCACGACCACGCGCACGAGGATGAACTTTTCTTCGTCGTGCGCGGGCGTCTGAAGATCGAATACGAAGAAGGGCGCGTTGTCGATCTGCCTGCCGGTTCGATGCACGTGGTGCCACGCTGCACGCTGCACAACCCGGTTGCCGACGAGGAATGCTGGATCGTGCTGATCGAACCGATGCAAACGAAGCACACGGGCGAAGTGGTGTCGCCGTTGACGAAGACGATCGAGGAGCAGTTGCGCTGAGTACGTTCGGTTCGTCGCTACGCGATGTCGAAGTCCTGGCCGCTATCGGACATTGCGCTATCGGACATTGATGGACGATGTCGAATCCGACCTCTTCGGGGCGCGTAGAGTCAGCCGATATGCAGTCGCCAGAGTCGGCAGAGCCGAGACGCGGGAGGCGGCTTCGGTCACTGGCGTGCACGGTCAGCCTGGTCCGCAGCGTATTCCATCGACGACATCCGCTCAGGAAACGACGACGGTAAATTCGATGCCCGATTCGAAGTCCAGCGTCGTGGTCGAGAAACGCGGATCGCTGTCGAGGTAGTGCTTGTACGGTCGAACGGCGTCCTCGGCGGTGTACATGTTGTCGGCGAGTACGACCGACCCCGGGCGCAGCAGATGCTCGATCTGCCTGAACAGCCTGAGATAGGTGTCGGCCCAGACGTCGATGAATACCATGTCGAACGTACCGTCCAGTTTGGCAACAGTCTCGAAGACGTCGCCTTCTCTCAGGTCGACATAAGCGTTCAGGGCCGCTGCTTCGACGTGGGTGCGCAGATGTGCGCACTTGAGCGCGTCACATTCGGTTGCTACGACCACGCCACGGCCCAAAGTGCGCAGGGCCTCGGCGAAATACAGCGTGGACACGCCGCAGGAGCTGCCGAGTTCGAGGATTCGGGCCGGCTGTCGCGAGAGCACCATGTTGCGCAGAAATCTTCCCGTCTCCGCCGACACGGCCAACAATAGAGAACTGCCTTGCGAGGATTCGAAGTCTTCGCTGGACAGCCCGAGCGTTTCGAGAAACCGTCCCCGCAACCGGGGCGCGAGCGCTTCGTATTCTTCAGCGAGCGTCAGAAATGCCTCGTTCGACCCCGGGTACTGCGCGCGTGCGCGCGCCAGCATTTCGGTCTGACTCTGTTCGTGAAGCCGTTGCAGAAGAAGGGCGGTGGATGAAACCATGTGCGTTCCTTGGCGAGATCGATAACGGCGTTGACGTTGCTGATGTCGCTGATGTCGCGGATGTCGATTACGTAGCTAGCGACGGGCCCTTCGTCGGGCGTCCTGCGCTGTCGTTCCGTCTCCGGCGAATACGGTGGGAGGCTATGCCCTTCGGACCAGCGTGATGGCGCGTTCAGGGCATGCCGTTACACAGAGTCCGCACGACTGGCAGGCGTGCGCATTCGGCGTGTAGGCGACTTTCATTCCGTGCACCCGCTGCTTGAGGCGATGCATCACATTGAGGCCGAGGTAATCGGCCTTATCGATGTGCCGGATCTCAAATACGTTCTCAGGGCAGACAGCGACGCAATCGCCCTTGCCTTCGCAACGTTTCAGGTCGACGACGGGCGCAATTACGCCCGGCTTCTGTTTGCAGCCGCTCGTTGATGTCTCGCGCACGTCACTCTCCTGTGCGCCGGGTGCGGCCCGAGCGCCATGCGGTGCGGAAAAGCTCGCGCTCTTCGGGCGTCATGGATTCCCATTTGCGCCAGTGGCGTCGGCCGTGCCAGCCACGGTGTCCGCGGAATCCGCCGAACAGAATGCGGCTCAACACCAGCAGGCCCAGCGCGTGAGCGAAGTCGATCGCGCGGGCGCCGACGAACAGCGCCGGAATCACCCAGTTCCACAGCGTCATGACAATCCATCCGAGCACGCCTATGGCGATCACCACGAACAGCGCTTTACCCATACATCTGATTCGAAAATTCATCCGCCGACTCCTCTAGAGATCCAGTTCGTCATAAATGGGCTGCAGTCGGGCACGCAGATGCAAGACTGCGTATCGCTTGCGCCCGAGCAGGGTATTGAGCGTGACGCCGCTTTGCGCGGCCATGTCCTTGAAGGAGCGGCCTTCCAGTTCGTGCGCGATAAACACCTCGCGTTGATTCGGCGGCAACTCGTCGAGCGCGTCCTGCAAGGCCTTGAGCAACAGCGCGCGTGCGTACAGCGCTTCAGGCCCGGCATCGTGCGCCGGCAGCGCGAGGTCGAGGCGATACTCGCCGCCGGCGTCGTCGTCTTCGGCTTCGAGCAACTCGGTGAGCGGCTGCTCCTTCTTCTTGCGAAACCGATCGACGATGCGGTTGCGTGCGGTACGGAAAAGCCATGCACTCGCCTGTTCGATCGGTGCAGGAAGCCGGTAGGCCTGCACGAATTCGTGGAATACATCCTGCAGGATGTCCTCGGCATCGTCCGGGTCGCGTATTCGGCGCCGGATGAAATTGACGAGCCTTGTTCGTTCACGCATCACGGTCGCGGTGATGTCGCGGTCTGGGTCGGTCATCGGGCGCGAAGTGGGTGGCGATTCCATGCGTCTGAAGACGTTTCAGGCGCGCGAATATTGTGGCGAGCGCGAAAAATGTGCTGCGCAACGCGTCGGGCTGGCGGTGATCCCATTTACTGAGACTGGGCGGGAGGACGCGATGAGCGGACGAAAACCCATGGAAGACCTCCTTTCCCGACATTTCCAGCCGTAGTGCACGGATATAGTGACGCTGAGGCAACGTATCGTGCCGCGCCTGGCACGACGGCGGCCTGTCCGGAGAACTGCCATGAACACAAAGAAGCTCATTTTTCGATCCGCCCTGGTCGCCTCGCTCGCGGTGGCGCTGCCATGGTCAACTGCGCAGGCGCAGCTCGGAAATTTTCTCAATCAGGCGGGCGGTGCGGCCGCCAGCGGGTCCGGCACGGGCTCGGGTTTATCGGGCCTCGGCTCACTTGCGGGTGGATTGACCGGCGGCGGCACGTCGCTTACGCCCGGCAGCCTCGGCAACGTCGCAGGGCTGCTGCAGTACTGCGTCCAGAACAACTACTTGAGTGCCAATGGCACGTCGTCGATACAGAACGCGCTCATGGGCAAGCTTGGCGGAAATCCCTCGTCCAGTCCCGGCTACACGAGCGGCACGAGCGGTCTGCTCGATGCAGGCAATGGCAAGACGCTCGACCTGAGTGGCGACGGGGTGAAACAGGCGCTCGCGAAGCAGGTGTGCGACCGGGTGCTGGCGCAGGCCAAGTCGATGTTTTGACCCGAAGCCCGGCGCGCTGCATTGCCGCGTGACGGCCGTCGACCGCGTCAACGTCGCGACGCTCGACGTCCCGGTGCTCGCCAGTGTCTACGGCGGGCCGCTGCCCGTGCAGCCTCGGCCCGGCACACGGCCACTCGTGCCGCCCGTGCCGCTCGCCGCCATTTCACCGTGGGCATCGTTCGCGCGGTGCGTTACGCCGGCGCGCTCGTCGCTACGCAATGGCAGGCCCCGCAAGCGCCTCCGCGATTTCGCCGGCCGCCTCTTTCAGCGCGGGAAGAAAGCGCTTCACGGCCTCTTTCGCCGCGATGGCCTTCGACAGGTAGATCACATTGAGGCTGGCCAGCACGCGTTCATTCGACCCCACGGCGACCGCCAGCGCGCCGATCTTCCTTTGTTCGGACCAGTCGCCATGATTGGAGCCGAAGCCGTCTTCGCGCGTTTGACGCACGAGGTTGCGAATGTACGCGTCGTCGCATGCGAGGCTTCGCTGGGCGTCGCCGCCCGCGCCTGAGCGCAGCAGGTCGAGCATGTCTTCGCGTTCGGCGTCGGGGCACGTCGAAAAGTACACGCGGCCTGCGGCCGTCAGCAGAATCGGCAGACGCCGTCCCACCATGGAACGGTGAAACGAGAGCGGGCTGAAGCGGTGCGTCGTCTCGCGGATCAGCATGGCGTCGCCGTCCGGCGTCGTGAGATCGGACGGCCAGACCACGCGCTGCAGCAGCCGCCCCATGATGGGCGGCGCGACCATTGCGATGCGTTCGTCGTCGGTGAATCCTTCGCTTAACGAACGAACGCCGAGCGCAAGCCGGAAACTGTCGTCGGACGTGCTGCGGCGCACGCAGCCTTCGTCTACGAGCGTTTCGAGAAGCCGGCGCACCGTCGTGCGGTGCAGCCCCGTCGCTTCGCTGATCTGCTGGCTCGTGGCCCGCCCGCCCTCCATCGCGTTGAGCGCCCGAAGCACCTGTAAGCCCCGCGCGAGACCGCGCACGTTGGCGTATTTCGTCACGAAAAATCCTTTAAAAACAGTAATGTGCATTCAGTGCACATTCTTGTCAATTGTTTGAGCACGACGGGGGCGCTCCTTAGACTTTCCTCAAAAGCGGCGTGGACGCATCGCCATATGCCAGTCCCCATGCCGCGTCGACATAGGAGAGAGACATGTCCCCAGTCAATGGAGCGCGCACGGGCGCGCTCTCGGCCGACGTCGCCATCATCGGCGCCGGGCCGGTCGGACTCACGATCGCCAACCTTCTCGGACAGCAAGGCATCAGCGTGATCGTGATCGAGAAGCTCGATCAGATCATCGACTATCCGCGCGCAATCGGTCTGGATGACGAAGCATTGCGCGTGTTCCAGTCCATCGGGCTCGCCTCGACGCTGCTGCCCCACATCACGCCCGATCACTGGATGCGCTTTACCACCGGCGACGGCCAGTGCTTCGCCTCCATCGAACCGCGCACCGACGAGTTCGGCTGGTCGCGCCGTAACGCTTTCCTGCAGCCGCTCGCCGATCGCGTGCTGTACGACGGCCTGAAGCGCTTCCCGCACGTCGACGTGCTGTTCGGGCACGGCGTCGTGTCGTTCATCCAGAACGACCAGGGCGTGACGATCGAAGCAGAAGATTCGAACGGCGCGCGGCGCACGATTCGCGCGGCCTACATGGTGGGCTGCGACGGCGGCGGCAGCAGCGTGCGCCGCGGTCTCGATCTGCCATTCGAGGGGCGCACCAAGCCGAACCAGTGGATCGTGGTGGACGTGCGCAACGACCCGGTCGGCACGCCGCACGTCTATCTCGTGTGCGACAACGAGCGGCCGTACGTGTCCGCGGCGCTGCCGCACGGCATCCGCCGCTTCGAGTTCATGGTGATGCCCGACGAGACCGAAGAGGAACTCTCGAAGCCGGAGAACCTCGCCAAGCTGATGCGCAAGCTCGTCGCGGAGCCGGACAAGGTCGACTACATCCGCAAGCGCGTGTACACGCACAACGCGCGCCTCGCGAGCACGTTTCGCGTGGGGCGCATCCTGCTGGCCGGCGACGCTGCGCACATCATGCCGGTCTGGCAGGGGCAGGGCTACAACAGCGGCATGCGCGATGCGAGCAACCTCGGCTGGAAGCTCGCCATGGTGGTGAAGGGCACGGCGGGACCGGGCCTGCTCGACAGCTACACCGCCGAGCGCCGCGCGCATGCGCGCTCCATGATCCACCTCTCCGAAGTGGCCGGCGACATCGTTGCGCCCTTGTCGACGCTCGGCAAGGCGATGCGGGCCGTGCTGATCAGAAGCGCATCGATCTTCCCGTCCGTGAAGCGCTATTTCGTGGAGATGCGCTTCAAGCCGATGCCACGCTACGAGCGCGGCGTGGTGCTGCTGCCCGAGCCGAAGCAGACGGGCGGCTGGCTTGCGCGCCGTCTCGAACGGGCGGGCGACGGCCCGCTCGGCCGGTTGCTCAATCTGATGTCGCAGAATCGCGCGTCGCTGATCGGCCGCCTCGCCTATGGCCGCGATCCGCTCGAGAAGTCGCCGGTTGGCCGCATGTTCATCCAGCCATACGTGCGCACGCCGGCCGATGAGGTCGTGCGTCTGGACGATGCCATCGGCAACGGCTTCACCGTGCTGGCCTGGGGCGCGGACCCCACCTTCGGATTGACCGACGAAGCGCGCGGCATCTGGGAGCGCCTGGGCGGCCGCTTCGTGTTCGCGAAACCCGATGTTCAGATGACCTATACCAACGACGTGCCACCCGGCGTGACGGCGCTCGGCGATGTTCAGGGGCGCCTCAAGGACTGGTTCGGCGCCCAGCCGGCATCCGTCGTGCTGCTGCGCCCGGACCGCTTCGTCGCCGGCCTGTGCGCACCGCACGAAGTGTCGCCTGCCATTGTCGAACTGGCCGGCAAGCTCGACTTGCGCGCCGCGCCCTCTGTACCGAAGCAACACACTGCCGTCCGCGAGACCGTTGGAGCCCTGTAATGCCGATTCACCTCGAATGTTTGTCCCACACACCGCTGCACGGCTACTACGATCCGGCGCCTGAAGTCGTGGCCGAAGTGGAGCGCGCGGGCGCGGCTGCGCGGGAGCGCGTGCGCCGGTTCGATCCCGAACTCGTGATCGTGTTCGCGCCGGACCACTACAACGGCTTCTTCTACGACCTGATGCCGCCGTTCTGTATCGGCGCCGCGGCGACCGCGGTGGGCGATTTCAAGAGCCTTGCCGGCGCGCTCGACGTGCCATCCGACATCGCACGGCAGATGGCCGAAAGCGTTCTCGCCGACGATGTCGACGTGGCCCTCTCGTACCGCATGCAGGTGGATCACGGCTGCGCGCAGGCGCTCGAAGTGCTGACGGGTGGCCTCGACCGCTATCCCTCGATTCCGGTGTTCATCAACTCGGTTGCGCCGCCCATGGCCACGCTGCGCCGCTCGCGCCTGTTGGGCCAGGCAGTGGGCCGCTTTGCGGCGCGCACCGGCAAACGCGTGTTGCTGGTCGGGTCCGGCGGCATTTCGCATGAACCGCCGGTGCCCGAACTTGCCGGCGCGAACGACGAAGTGGCGCAACGCCTGATTTCAGGCCGCAACCCGACGCCCGAGGCGCGGGCGCAGCGCCAGCAACGGACGGTGGCCGCAGCCCGGGCGTTCTCCGCCGGCGACGCGCCGAATATGCGTGCACTCAATCCCGAGTGGGATCAGGCCTTCCTCGCCCATCTCAAGGATGACTTACTGGCTGTGGACGGCATGACCAACAGCTCGATCACGCGCGAGGGGGGCCGGTCGGCGCACGAGATCCGCACGTGGGTGGCCGCGTTCGGCGCGCTGGCGGCCTGCGGTCCTTATGAAGCACACGTCGATTTCTACCGCGCGATTCCGGAGTGGATCGCCGGCTTTGCCGTGATGCACGCGCAGCCCGCAAATTGAACGGTCAGGAAAGGAGAATCAGGAATGCTGAATCAGGACGCCATAACAGCGCTGGCCGTTCGCCTGCGTGAAGCAGGGCGCACGCGTGAAGTCGTGGAACCCGTGCGCGGCGAGATCGCGCTCGACGACATGGCGAGCGCCTACGCTGTGCAGCAAGCCAATGTCGACGCACGCGTGGCGGCGGGCGAGCGCATTGTTGGCCGCAAGATCGGGCTCACTTCGCTCGCAGTGCAAAAGCAGCTTGGCGTGGATCAGCCGGATTTCGGCACGCTGTTCGCGAGCATGGCTTACGGCGACAACCAGCCGATGCCGCTTGCGAGCCTGATCCAGCCCAAGGTGGAAGCCGAGATCGCTCTCGTGCTGAAACGCGATCTCACCGCCGGCAAGCATACGTTCGCCGACCTCATCGACGCGACCGCCTACGCGCTTGCCGCCATCGAAGTGGTGGACAGCCGCATTCGCAATTGGGACATCCGGTTTGTGGATACCGTGGCCGACAACGCATCGAGCGCACTCTTCGTGTTGGGCAGCCGTCCGGTGGCGCTGGCCGACCTCGATCTGGTGGCAGCCGGTATGACGCTCGAGCGCGACGGCGAAGTGCTGTCGCGCGGCAACGGGGGCGCCTGCCTCGGCAATCCGCTCAACGCGGCCGTCTGGCTCGCAGACCGCATGGCGCAACTGGGCACACCGCTCTGCGCAGGCGACGTGGTGCTCACCGGCGCGCTGGGGCCGATGGTGGCCGTGACCCAGCCGGGTACCTACACCGCGCACATCGACGGGCTCGGCAGCGTGCGTGCGAGCTTCGCATAACTCCCCGCGAGACACATTCATTTCGTCAAGGAATTCGACATGGCTTCCGCCAAACTCAAAGCGGCGATCATCGGCTCGGGCAACATCGGCACCGACCTCATGATCAAGATCATGCGCCACGGCAAGCATCTGGAGATGGGCGCAATGGTCGGCATCGACCCGAACTCGGACGGCCTCGCACGTGCCGCGCGTCTTGGCGTCGCGACCACACACGAAGGCGTGCAGGGCCTCGTCAATCTGCCCGTGTTCAACGACATCGACTTCGTGTTCGACGCAACCTCCGCCGGCGCGCACGTGAAGAACGACGCGTTTCTGCGCCAGCACAAGCCCGATATTCGCGTAATCGACCTCACGCCTGCTGCGATCGGTCCGTATTGCGTGCCCGTGGTCAACCTCGACGCGCATCTCGACGCAAAGAACGTGAACATGGTCACCTGCGGCGGGCAGGCCACCATTCCCATGGTCGCGGCCGTATCGCGCGTGGCGCACGTGCATTACGCGGAGATCGTCGCGTCGATCAGCAGCCGCTCGGCGGGGCCCGGCACGCGTGCCAACATTGACGAGTTCACCGAAACAACCTCGATGGCGATCGAAGTGGTAGGGCGCGCTGCGCGGGGCAAGGCGATTATCGTGCTGAACCCGGCCGAGCCGCCCGTGATGATGCGCGACACCGTCTACGTGCTTTCGGAAGCGGCGGACCCGGCGCGCATCGAAGCCTCGGTTGAAGAGATGGCGAAGGCCGTGAACGCTTACGTGCCCGGCTATCGACTCAAGCAGAAGGTTCAGTTCGATGTGATTCCCGAGAGCGCGCCGCTCAACATTCCGGGCCATGGCAAGTTCAGCGGCCTGAAGACCTCGATCTTCATCGAAGTGGAAGGCGCGGCGCACTACCTGCCCTCGTATGCGGGCAACCTGGACATCATGACCTCCGCCGCGCTCGCCACTGCGGAGCGCATGGCGCACGCTGCCGTGGCCGCCGCCCTGGCCGCTGATGTGGCTGAATAAGAGAGCGAGGAACGCATGAACACGAGCAAGAAACTCTATATCTCCGACGTGACGCTGCGCGACGGCAGCCACGCGATCCGTCATCAATACTCGATCCAGAACGTGCAAGACATTGCGCGCGCGCTGGACAAGGCGAAGGTGGATTCCATCGAGGTGGCGCACGGCGATGGCCTGCAAGGGTCGAGCTTCAACTACGGCTTTGGCGCGCACAGCGATCTCGAATGGATCGAGGCGGTGGCCGACGTGGTCACGCATTCGAAGATCGCCACGCTGTTGCTGCCGGGCATCGGCACGCTGCACGACCTCAAGGCCGCGTACGAGGCCGGTGCGCGCGTGGTGCGCGTGGCCACGCATTGCACCGAAGCGGACATCTCGAAGCAGCACATCGAATACGCGCGCGAACTCGGCATGGACACGGTCGGCTTCTTGATGATGAGCCACATGACCTCGCCGGAAAATCTCGCGCAGGAAGCGAAGAAGATGGAGCGCTACGGCGCGACGTGCATCTACGTGGTTGACTCAGGCGGCGCGTTGAGCATGAGCGATGTGCGCGACCGCTTCCGTGCAGTCAAAGCCGTGCTCGAGCCGGAAACCGAAACCGGCATCCACGCGCATCACAACCTGAGCCTCGGTGTGGCGAACTCGATCGTCGCTGTGGAGGAGGGCTGCGACCGCATCGATGCATCGCTTGCCGGCATGGGCGCGGGCGCCGGCAACGCTCCGCTCGAAGTGTTCATCGCCGCGGCGCAGCGCATGGGCTGGAACCACGGCACCGATCTGTACACGCTGATGGATGCGGCCGACGACATCGTGCGCCCGCTGCAGGACCGTCCGGTGCGTGTGGACCGCGAGACGCTCGCGCTCGGTTACGCCGGCGTGTATTCGAGCTTCCTGCGTCACTCGGAGGTGGCGGCGAACAAGTACGGCCTCAAGACGGTGGACATCCTGGTCGAACTCGGCAAGCGGCGCATGGTGGGCGGCCAGGAGGACATGATCGTCGACGTCGCGCTCGACTTGCTGAAGAAGCAGGAAGCCGCACAGGCATAACAACGGACATGAACACGAGCGGCGCGCGGATTTCCGCTGCGCCGCTTAGGGTCGTTTTATCGCTGCACGAGCAGCATATTCAAATGAAGGATTCGCACATGAGTGCCAACGCATCTGCCTCTACCGAAGCCTCTTCCAGCCGGTTCGCGAAGGTTCGCGACGGCGAGGTCGAGTTCAACGTCCACTACAACGACGTCGGTCCCGCCTCGGGCCAGGCCGTCGTGATGCTGCACGGCTCCGGGCCGGGCGCGACCGGGTGGGCGAACTTCCACCGCAATATCGATGCGTTCGCCGCCGCGGGCTACCGCGTGCTGCTGATCGACATGCCGGGCTGGGGAAAAAGCGACGCATTCCTCAATACCAGCGGATCGCGCTCGGACTTCAACGGCCGCATCGTCCAGCTCGTGCTGGACCATCTCGGTATCGAACGCGCACACGTGGTGGGCAATTCGATGGGCGGCCACAGCGCCACGGCTTTCGCGCTCGCGAACCCCGAACGTATCGGCAAGCTCGTACTGATGGGCGGAGGCACAGGCGGCCCGAGCCAGTTCGTGCCGATGCCCACCGAAGGCATCAAGCTGCTGAATCACGTTTACCGCGAGCCGACGCTCGAAAACGTGAAGCGCATGATGAATGTGTTCGTCTACGACGCCAGCGCGCTCACTGACGAGTTGCTGCAACTGCGCGTGGAAAACATGCTGGCGCGGCGCGACCATCTGGAAAACTGGGTCAAGAGTCTCGCGGCACAGCCGAAGCAATTCAGCGACTACGGTCCGCGCCTGGCGGAAATCAAGGCTCACGCGTTGATCATCTGGGGACGCGACGATCGCTTCGTGCCGTTCGATATCGGCCTGCGTTTGCTGTGGGGCATGCCGAACGCGGAGATGCACATCTTCAACCGCTGCGGTCACTGGGCCCAGTGGGAACATGCGAACAAGTTCAACCGCATGGTGCTGGAGTTTTTGCAGGATTAACGCACGTCATGGGGCGCTTCAGGCGACACCTCAGGCACCCGGACGAAAGGACGCTCGCCGCATCAGCTCGATGAGGGCTTCGATCTGCGGCGAGTGCGGCCCCGGGCGCGAAACCATCAATAGATCGATGGAGGGCGCGGGCTGTGCGAGCGGGCGGCAGCACAGCGATTCGCCCGTGAGTGCCGTGACGTACTCGGGCAACAGCGCAACGCCGAGCCCCATGCCCACGAGGTTCAGGTTGAGCAGGATGTTCGTTGCGACCTGTACGACCTCGGGGTGTATGCCGTGCGTCTCGAAGTAGCGTTGCACGATGTCGTAGAGCTGGCCGGCATAGGCGGGGTCGGTGCGAATGAACGGCAGGCCGTCGAGCATCGCCGGCGTGACGCATTCGTGTGCCGCGAGCGGATGGTTCGCCGGCATCAATACGATGAGCGGCTCCGTCAGCACGGTCTCCGTCTGTAGCGCCGCCGTGCGCACCGGTCGACGCATGAACGCGATGTCGATATCGCCGCGCAGCAGCGCGTCTTCCTGCTCCATCGTTGGAAGGCTGCGCAACTCCACGTTCAGTTCCGGAAACTGAAGCCGCAGTTTCGGCAACACGGTCGGAAAGATCCGTATCTCGGCAGCGGGCACGAAACCGATCGTCACTGTGAGCGCGCGTTGCTCGCCCACCTGCCGCGCACGCGCAATAGCGTGCTCTACCTGCGCGAGCGCAAGCCGCGCCTCTTCCAGAAATGCCTTGCCGGCCTCCGTCAATTCGACCTTGCGCTTCGAGCGCACGAATAGCGGCGTGCCCACTTCCTCTTCGAGATCGCGAATTTGCTGGCTGAGCGAAGGCTGTGCCGTATTCAGACGAAGCGCGGCGCGCGTGAAGTTGAGTTCGTCCGCGACGGCAATGAAGTAACGCAGATGTCGGAGTTCCATTGGATGAATGATCGCCGAAAAGTCTCAGAACCTACAAACAAAGTATTTCACAGCGCAGGCGCGAACAAGGATCATGCACCGCGTGCTTACCGATATGGAATGGGTAATGCCACGGAGGAGACACGGATGACCACCACCAAACTCAACGTCGGCGCGCTCGTGGATGCCGGCAACGGACGCGTGACATCGGCAATCTACACCGACCCCGCAATCTACGAACTCGAAATGGAGCGCATTTTCGGGCGCTGCTGGCTGTTTCTCGCGCACGAAAGCCAGATTCCGAAGGCGGGCGACTTCTTCAACACCTACATGGGCGAAGACCCGATCGTCGTCGTACGCCAGAAGGACGGCTCGATCAAGGCATTCCTCAACCAATGCCGCCATCGCTCGATGCGCGTGAGCCATGCCGACAGCGGCAACACGCGCGCCTTCACGTGTCCGTACCACGGCTGGTCGTATGGCGTGGACGGCGCGCTGATCGAAGTGCCGCTCGAACCGCGTGCCTACCCGCAGGGACTGTGCAAGGAGAAGTGGGGCCTGCTCGAAGTGACGCGCGTGGAGACCTACAAGGGCCTCGTATTCGGCAACTGGGACGCCACGGCCCCCGACCTGCGCAGCTACATGGGCGATATCGCGTGGTATCTCGACGGCGTGCTCGATCGCCGCGAGGGCGGCACCGAGATCATCGGCGGCGTGCAGAAGTGGGTGATCGACTGCAACTGGAAATTCCCGGCCGAGCAGTTTGCGAGCGACCAGTATCACGCGCTGTTTTCGCATGCATCGGCAGTCGAGGTGCTCGGCGCGAAGAGCGGCGATGCGAACAAGGCGCTCGGCTCGGGCCAGACCGCCCGCCCTGTCTGGGAGACCGCGAAGGACGCCGTGCAATACGGCGAAGACGGTCACGGCAGCGGCTTCTTCTTTACCGAAAAACCCGACGCGAACGTGTGGGTGGACGGCGAGGTGTCGCAATACTTCCGCGACACGTATTCCGAGGCCGAGGCGCGCCTTGGCAAAGTGCGCGCGCTGCGTCTTGCCGGTCACAACAACATGTTCCCCACGCTGTCGTGGCTCAACGGTACGGCGACGCTGCGCGTGTGGCATCCGCGCGGGCCGCACCAGGTGGAAGTCTGGGCATTCTGCATCGCCGACAAGAACGCACCCGACGATGTGAAAGCGGCGTTCGAGCGCAGCGCCACGCGTGCGTTCGGTCCCGCGGGCTTTCTCGAGCAGGACGACTCAGAGAACTGGGCCGAGGTACAGAAGGTACTGCGCGGCCATCGCGCGAAAAAGACGCGGCTCTGCCTCGAAATGGGGCTGCACGGCGAGCGCGTGCGCGAAGACGGCGTGCCTGGCATAACGAACTACATTTTTTCAGAGACGGCCGCTCGCGGCATGTACCGGCGCTGGGCCGACCTGCTGATGTCGGAGAGCTGGGAAGAGGTCAACGAACGCACGAGCGCGTACAAGCAGGAGGTGCTGAAATGAATGTGCTGGAAGCACCGCAATCCGCCGCGGTCTCTCTGGAGCTGCATCACGAGATCTCGCAGTTTCTGTATCGCGAGGCCGCTTTGCTCGACGACTGGAAATTTCGCGACTGGCTGGACCTGCTTGCCGAAGACATCGGCTACGTGATGCGTACGGTGGTGAACGCGCAGACACGCGATCGGCGCAAAGGCGTGCAGCCGCCCACCACGTGGATTTTCAACGACACGAAGTTCCAGCTGGAGCGGCGTGTAGCACGTCTTGAAACCGCCATGGCATGGGCGGAAGAACCGCCGTCGCGCACGCGGCATCTGGTCTCGAACGTCCAGATCGAAGCCACCGATGCGCCCGGCGAATTCGACGTGCGCGTGAACTACCTGCTGTACCGCTCGCAGAAGGAGCGCGACGAAGCGTTTTACGTCGGCATGCGCCGCGATCGCGTGCGTCGCGCGGACACCGCACACGGCTGGCTGCTCTGCCGCCGCGAGATCGTGCTCGACCAGGTGGTGTTGACGTCCCATAACCTCAGTGTGATTTTCTGATCATGAGCCGTATTACCGTTTGCCCGGTCGGCACGCTGGCCGAAGGCGAAGCCGTAAAGATTGACGGGCCGTCCGAGGCGATCGCCGTCTTCAACGTGCAGGGCGTGTTCTATGCGACGACCGACCGCTGTAGCCACGGCAATGCTTCGATGTCCGAGGGATATGTCGAGGACGACGGCACCGTGGAGTGCCCGCTGCACGCCGCACGCTTCTGTCTGAAGACCGGCACGGCGCTTTGCCAGCCTGCAACGGAGCCGCTCGCCACTTATCCGGTAACGGTGGAAGACGGCACGATCTACGTCGAAGTGGCGGAGGCCGAAGCATGAGCTGGCTGAAGGAAGAGGTGGCACTCATCACGGGCGGTGGCTCCGGCCTCGGGCTTGCGCTCGTGGAGCGCTTTCTCGACGAGGGCGCGCACGTGGGCGTGCTGGAGCGCTCGGCCGAAAAGGTTGCGGCGCTGCAGGCACGCTTCGGCGAAAAAATTGTTGCCGTGCAGGGGGACGTGACGCGTTACGCCGACAACGAGCGCGCGGTGACGGCGGTGACGGCGCGCTTCGGCAAGCTCGACACGTTCGTTGGCAACGCCGCGATCTGGGACCATGCCGCATCACTCACGAGCCTTTCTCCAGAACGCCTTGCCGAGGGCTTCGACGAACTCTTCTCGATCAACGTCAAGGGATATCTGCTCGGGGCAAAGGCCGCCGCGGACGCGCTCATCGCATCGCGTGGCAGCATGATCTTCACGCTCTCGAATGCGTCGTTCTATCCGGGTGGTGGCGGGCCGCTCTATACCGCGAGCAAGCATGCGGCGGCTGGTTTGATCCGGCAGTTGGCCTACGAACTGGCGCCCAAAGTGCGCGTCAACGGCGTCGCGCCGTGCGGGATGGCAAGCGATCTGCGCGGCCCTGCTTCGTTGGGGCAAGACGGCATACGCATCATGGATTCGCGCAGTCCCGAAGACATCGCGAGCATCTTGCCGTTGCAGTTCTTCCCGAATCCGGATGATTTCACCGGGCCGTTCGTGCTGCTCGCCTCGCGTGCGAACAACCGCACGTTGAGCGGCGTGATGATCAATGCGGACGCCGGGCTCGGCATTCGCGGCATCCGCCATGTTGCGGGCGGACTGGCGCTGTGAGACTAGCGCACGAAAACATCATGGATCAGCCCACATTCGTTATCGTCGGCGCGGGCCAGGCCGGCGCGAGAGCAGCGATGGAGTTGCGCCGGCAGCACTTCGAAGGCCGCATTGTGCTGATCGGCGACGAGCCGCATATGCCATATGAGCGGCCGCCGCTTTCGAAGCAAGTCTTGTGGAATCCTGATGAGTGTCAACCCGGTATTCTTCCGCGCGACTTCGAGCGTGAGACTGGCATCGTGCTGATGTCGGGCGTGGCGGTGCAAGCGCTCGATCTACGCCGACACGCGTTGACGCTGGCCGACGGCAACCAGCTTGTCTACGACAAGCTGCTGCTGGCCACGGGCGCACGGGCGCGCCGCCTGCCGCTGCTCGACCGGCTAGGTGCCGGCGTGCACACGCTGCGCACGCTCAACGAGGCGCGTGCACTGGCGGCCTCGCTTCGCCGTGCGCGGCGCGTGGCGATTGTCGGCGGCGGGGTCATCGGGCTCGAAGTGGCGTCCAGCGCGGTCGAACTGGGCGTGGAGGCGACCGTGATCGAGCAGGCGGATGCCGTCATGGCGCGCAACGCGCCCGCTGTGCTGAGCCGTTACCTTGAAAGCGTGCATCGGCAACGTGGAGTGGCGTTGCTTACGGGGCGCCGCCTCGTGGATGCGCGCCGTGACGGCGATGCATTCGCTCTCATACTCGATGACGGCACGGAAGTCCGGGCGGAAACGGTAGTCTACGGAGTCGGCGCAGAGCCCAACGTGGAACTGGCGCGCGACGCGGGCCTTGCCGTCGGCAATGGCGTCGTGGTCGACGCGAACTGCCGCACGTCGGACGCGGACGTGTTCGCTGCAGGGGATAACACGTGTCAATGGGACACGCGGACGGCACGGCATGTGCGCCGCGAAACGTGGGAAAACGCGAACAGGCAGGCCGAAACCGCGGTGAGTGCGATGCTGGGCCACACGCCGGCACTGGGCGGCGTACCCTGGTTCTGGACCGATCAATACGGCATGAACATCCAGTTTGCCGGCGACATGCAGGCGCCCACGTGGGTTGTGCGCGGCACGCTCGACGATCCCGCCTTCGTGCTGTGCGGCCTGCAGGGCGAAACGCTCACGGGCGCCGTCACGGTGAACCGCGGTCAGGACATGCGCAGTCTCAAGGATCTGATCGCGATGCGGGCGGCGGTAGGGCCCGAGGTGCTGACCGATAGTACGCAAAACTTGCGCGCGTTGGCAAAGCGTCTGCAAGAGACGGTTTGAGCGCGACGCGCGCTTCGTCTCTCCGTTACCACTGATAGCTCGCGCCGGCGCCGTAGGAATATCCTCCGGCGCCGCCGTTCACGCCTCCTTTGATCTTCAGATTGTTGGCGATCTGGGCACTGAAGCCGAGCGCAGCGGCGCTATAGCCCTGGTAGCTCCCTGTGCCGATTCCGATGGCGAGCGTCTTGCCCCGATCGACCTCGGGGATCATCGTCAACGCCGTGGCCGCTGGAATGCCCGTGTAAGCCGCCCGGCCGTTCTGAGCGGCGGCGGCATGGCCAATGGCGATGGCGCCGTCCCAACTTGCGGTGGCGCCGTTACCGAGAGCAACTGCACTTGCACGCGCCGCGGAGGCGTCGGCACCCACCGCTACGGCATACGAGCCCGTTGCGCCCCTGTTGTCGTGGTTGTCCAATGTCGAGCCACTATCGTTCACGCTGTAATAGTGCGTGGCTGACGCCGATACGACCGTTGAAAGAGAACTCACGCTCGCAAAGGTGGATGCCGGCAACGTGGAGAGCAGCGAACTTGCGGTGGTCGATATCGAAGTCGAGAGGTCGGCTACTGTGCTGTCGGTTGTGCTCAGGCCGGTGGAAAGCGAACTCACGCCGGCCGGGAGTGAACTGGTCGTAGTCGAGGTTGAAGTCGAGGTCGAGAGGCTAGCTGTCACGGGCGGCTCGCCGTTGCAGCAGCCGCCCGAAGATGATTGGTATGCCTTATTGAACCCGGAAGATCGCCACGGCCGATTTCAACTCGCCCGCTTGCGATTCGAGCGATGACGCGGCGGCTGCCGCCTGCTCGACGAGCGCGGCGTTCTGCTGGGTCACCGAATCCATCTGCGAGACGGCCTGGTTGACCTGGCCTATCCCCTTGCTTTGTTCAACCGATGCGGCGGCGATCTCGCCCATGATGTCGGTCACGCGCCGTACGGACTGCGTCACCTCTTTCATCGTCGCGCCCGCAGAGTCAACGAACTGCGTACCGTCTCGCACACGGTCCACCGATTCCTGAATCAGCTCCTTGATCTCCTTCGAAGCCGACGAAGAACGCTGGGCCAGCGAGCGCACTTCGGCGGCGACCACCGCGAATCCGCGTCCCTGTTCACCCGCGCGTGCCGCTTCCACGGCGGCGTTCAGCGCCAGGATGTTGGTCTGAAAGGCGATGCCCTCGATCATGCCGACGATGTCGGCGATCCGGTCCGAACTTGCATGGATGCCGTTCATCGTCTCGATCACCTGGCTCACGATATGGCTGCCACGCTCGGCAACCTCCATGGCCTGGGCGGTGACCTGGCTCGCCTGACGCGCGTTCTCGGCGTTCTGGTTGACGGTGCCCGTCAGCTCTTCCATGCTGGCCGCGGTCTCCTGCAGGGCAGCCGCCTGTTCCTCGGTGCGCTGCGAAAGGTCCTGATTGCCGGCCGCAATCTCGCTGGTTGCGGTAGCAATCGAATCGGTCGATACCTTGATCGAGCGGATCGTGCCAGCCAGCTGGTCCTGCATGCGCTTCATCGAGAAGAGCAGGCTGCTGGTGTCGCCGGGCACGGTCTGCACCTTGAGAGCGAGGTCGTTGTTGGCGATGTGCTCGGCGATTTCGGCGGCGTACGCCGGCTCGCCGCCGAGCGTGCGCAGGATGCCGCGGTTGATGACCACGACGATGGCGCTCAGCAGCGCAGCCGCGACGGCCAGCAAACCGATGCTTTGATAGAGTGCGGACCGGAAGGCGGTGTCGATATCGTCGATGTAGACGCCCGTCATGAACACCCAGTCCCACGGGCGATAGCTGTCGTTATATGAGAGCTTCGGAAAGACGCCTGTCGCGTTAGGCTTGGAAAACGAGTAGGAAGTGAAGCCGTGTCCATCGCGTTTGATCTGATCGAGCACGTCGCGGTAGAGCAGCACGCCGTTGGGGTCGGCGAATGAAGCCATGTTGCGGCCTTGCAGCTCAGGCCTGAACGGGTGCATCAGTACGACGGGTTGCGAGTCGAGAATCGTGAAGTAGCCCGAATCACCGTAGCGGATGTCGCGTATGACGTCGAGTGCCCGTTTTTTCGCTTCGTCTTCGGTGATCTTGCCGGCTGCCGCCTGCGCGGCGAACGTCTTGACCACACTGAGGGCTGCCTGGGTCGCATGCACGAGATCGGTCTTTCTTTCATCCAGACGAATCGTGCGTGTTCGCCACGCATCGGTCACCGCCAACGTGGCGAGACAGAGCAGGCTGGCCAAAAGCGGCATCCATAACTTCTGCGAAAAAGACAACTTCATCACCGACACACTCCTTGTGGGAAACGAACGCGAGTCCGTCGGCTCGCGCCTCTTCTGCTATGTCAGTGTTTACGACGATCCTTTCGAAAACGTGAGGGTTTGGCGCAAGAATATTTCCTCAAACCTCCATACGATTAGTACTATCTTTCGCAGCGTGCCCACAGCATTGCACGCGTATCAGCGGTCTGTTTCTCTGAGCCTGAAGGCCGCCATCGCAACGTCGAGTGTGCTGCTTTGATCGAGCAACGCCTGCGCGGCCGTGGCGGCTTCGTTCACCATTGCCGTGGTTTGCGCAACCGATTCGCTGAGTTCCGAGACCTTTCCGCCTATCTCGCCGGCCGCGAGGCTCTGCTGGTGCGTGGCATCGGCAATCGAAGCCACGATGCCTTCCACTTCGGCAATCGCTGCGGCAAGCCGCTCGATCGTGCGGCTGTTGGCCACCACCTGGCTTGCTCCCGCGTCGATCTGCGCAAGTGCATTGCTGACCACCTCGCCGATCTCTTTGGCCGCTTCCGCGCTGCGTTGCGACAGCGCGCGCACCTCTGCCGCGACCACCGCGAAGCCGCGTCCTTCGGCGCCGGCACGCGCGGCTTCCACGCTCGCGTTCAAGGCAAGAATGCTGGTCTGAAAGGCGATCGATTCGATGGTCGCGGAAATGCCCGCGATCCGGTGCGCCTGCGTGCTGACGGCCAGCATCGTGTTGTCCGCTTCCTGGGCCGAATGGAGCCCTTGCGCGGCCAGCGCGGTGGCGCCGCGCATTCGTGCGTGCGCTTCTGTCGTGTTGTCGCGGTTGTTCTGCACGGCCTGACTGAGTTCTTCGATGGCAACGGCTGCCTGTTCGAGCGCCGCGGACTGCCGCGCCGCACGATTCGAGAGATCCGCCGTAGCCGACGCGATTTCGCCGGCTGCATGACGTGTGGCGAAGGAGCCCGCACGCATGTCGGAGACGGCGAGCAGAAAGCCCCGTCGCATCACGTCGAGGGTGTGGGCAAGCCGCCCGGCGCGATAGTCTTGCTTGCCCGCCGGCACCGCACGCGAGAGATCGCCGGCTGAAAACAGCCTCACCGCGTCGAGTGCTTCGGTAAGCGAACGCGCGGCCTTGCGACCCTCGCGCGCGACATAGAGCAGGACGCCGGCCGTCGCACCGATGAGCGCGGTATCGGCGCCTTGCATTGCGTCGAGCGGCGAGAGCCGCTGCAACGCGAATGCAGCGCTACCGCCGAGAACCCCCGAGGCGAGGACAGCGAGCACGCGCCACGCCCGTGGGCCGAGCGCCGTGGAAAGCCACTGCACCGAGCCGCGCGCCACGACGGCGCCTGCGCGTATTGCGTAGCGGCCCTTCGTTCCGGCCTTCCATTGACCGTAGGCTGTCTCGGCCAACGCTGCCTGCTCACTGTCAGCACGTGTTCTGACGCTGACGTAGCCCACCACCGTGCCATGACGCACGTCGGCCGCCACCGTGGTGAGCGTCCAGAAACCGCTGCCGTCTTTGCGCCGCAGTTTCTGCAGACCTGTCCACGTGCAGCCGCGCGCGAGCGTGGCCCAGACGTCCGCGCCCACCTGGTCGGGCATGTCGGCGTGATAGAGCACCTTGGTGGAGGCGCCGCGTAACTCGTCGAGCGTGTATCCGGTCACGTGTTCCCAGCGCTCGTTGACGTACGTGATCTTCCCTTGGGCGTCGTTTCGGGTAATGAGGTACTCCTCATCGTCGAGGAGGTCGGGTAACGCGGGCGAAGTGTTTTTCATGAGGAGCGGTGGGAACGCGAGTCGGAACGATGGCTCCGATGGTGCGTAACCTTGCGCGCCGCGACCATCCCGCCACTGCAAGCGGACGTTCAAAGATCCGCCCAGTGCACAAATCTGCATGACATGTGCGCCCAGGCAGGGAAAACCCAATTTCACGCCAGCCGTGGACAGTGAATGCGCTGCATGGATAACCCCCGGCGGGTGGACGACCTATCGTTGTCTTGCATGTCGACACACCTCTTTGCCGCATAGAACGAACGGGCCCGATTCGGGCAGGCGTGCATCGAGCCGGGCGCAGGCGAGGCGCGGTGGTTTCTTCACTTGCGGGATATCTGTTGCCGGAACCGGATAGCCATACGATTTGTGGACCTCGAACATACGCCGGAGCACAGGCCGGTGCGAGGTGAATCTCGCGCCGCATACGAAGAGACCAAATCGAAGAGGAGTGGAGCATGAAGGACGAAAGCCTCGGCAGCGTGATGGAAGATCACGCGCTGGAACGGGTACCTGACAACGCCCGTCAGGGATGGCTCGCGCTGTCTTGGAATACGGCAGGAATCGTGACGACGCTCGTGCAGCTCTTTCTCGGCGCGCTCGTCACCTTCGTCGCGGGATTGAAGATCGCGTTGCTGGCGGGGGTCTGCGTGACGGTTCTCGGCGCGCTGCTCGGCTGGGCATGCGGGCACGTGGCATACCGTTCGGGGCTGTCGAGCACGGTGATGTCGCGACACTATGGGTTCGGGCAGAAGGGATCGATCATCTCGTCGCTGATCTTCGCGTTCATGATCATCGGCTTTCTCGCACTGGAGAATGCGCTGCTGTATCGCGGCTTCATCTTCTACCTCGGCATTGCGGATACCGTGGTGGCACGTATCGTGATCTACGGGTTACTCAGCATTGCATGGGTTCTGTTGACGGCGTACGGGTTTGCGCTCGTCGCACGCGTTTCGTCGATCACGCTCGTGTTTTTCCTCGCTGTGCTGGCCTATATCGCGCACAGCGTCATCACCGGGGCGGGGCACTCGCTCTCGGAACTCGTCTCGTTCGGCTCGCAGTTTCCGGCCGACGTGCTCAAAGCCATGGGCGCGGACGACGACGTGAAGAAGTTCATTTTCTGCGTGAACGTGCTGATCGGTTCGGCTGGCGCGCTGGCACTCGTGGATGCCGACCTTGGCCGCTACGCGCGGCGTTCGCGCGACATCGGCATCGCGGCGCTGATCGGCAACATCATGATGGACGTGCTGATGCTGGGTCTGGGCGGCGTCATCATGTATGCGGGCATCCCGGCGCTGGTGGACTTCTACATGCGCACGGCAGGCATGTCCCACGAAGCGGCGATGCATGCGGCGCTGCAAAGCCCGGACAGCATCACGGCGGCATTCGTCGTGTTCGGCGGCGCATTGGGCGCGCTTCTCATGGTGCTGGCGCAGAGCAAGGCGCAGGTCATCAACACGTATAGTGCGTCACTGTCGCTTTCAAACCTGTTCGACGCGCTCAACGTGCGCCCTGGCCGCCTCACGTTCGTAATCGTCGCCAACGTGATCGGGCTCTTGATGCTCTACGGGCAGATCCTTGCGCTCGTCAATTCGTGGATCACCATTCTCGGCGTGCTCACGACGGCATTCGCGGGCGTGATCGTTGCCGACTTTTTTATCGTGAGGCGCCTTGCGCCGTCGCTGGATACAGGTGCTGATCGGCCTGCGGAAATCGTCAACTGGGCCGGCGTGCTGACTTCGATCGTCGCAGTCGGGGTGTCGCACTATCTGCTTGCGCGTGTCGTACCGGTGGAGGCGCTCGCCACCATCGCTATCTGCATCGTGTTGTATCCGGCGCTGCGCCTCACCGTGCTCAAGCCGGCACGGAGCACGCAGACGGCTTCAGCAGGCGTGTGAGCGTAGCTGAATCGATCGGGTAACAGGCTATTGCCTGGCGATCCAAATCAAAATCAAAGCCCCCGCGGGGTTGCAGGAAATCCCGCAGCGGCACGACAGGAGAACAGAATGGGACACGCGAGCTTGCCCGGCGTGATGCACGTGGATCACGTCGCATTGACGGTGCCGGACCTCGATGAGGCCGTGCGCTTTTACCGCGACATGCTGGGCGCAATCGAGCTTTACCGGATGGGCCCGTTCGACGCGGCCGAGTTGCCTGCCACAGCGGACGGTACGGACTGGACTGCGGCACATCTGAACATCGCCGGCGCGCGGCTCAACTTCGTGATGATGGCGCTTGGCAAGAACCTGATGCTCGAGCTGTTCCGCTATGAACGGCCGCTCGATGCTGCGCAGAAGCCGCCGCTCAATTGCGATATCGGCGCGAGCCACATTGCGCTCAAGGTCCAGGACCTGGACGAAGCCCTGGCCTTCCTGCGCGAGCGAGGCGTGCGCGTCATGGACGGGCCCATCGTGGTGGACAGTGGCCCGTGCGCCGGCCTGAGGGTGAACTACTTTCTCGACCCGTTCGGCAACCAGCTTGAACTGGTGGAGTACGGCCATCTGCCGTTCATGGACGGTACGGACGCGCCGCTGTTCGGCCGCGCGTAAGCAAACAGACACAGACAGGTATGCAGATGCGGGAAGAAGCGGACGTCGTCATTGTGGGCAGCGGGATCAATTCGCTCGTCTGCGCAGCGGTGCTGGCGCGGCGGGGCAAGCGCGTCGTCGTTATCGAGCGCAATGCCGAGGCGGGCGGCTGCATTCGCAGCGAGGAACTGTTTCCAGGCTACGTCCACGACGTGCTCTCGTCGTGGTATCCGCTCTTCGTGGGCAGCCCGGGCTACGCGGAGTTGAAAGACGATCTGCATGCAGCTGGCCTCGAATTCGTTCAGGGTAACTACACAACGGGCGTCGTCACGCCCGATGGTCGGTCCATGGCGTTTCGTCAGGATCTCGACGACACCGCGCGGCAGTTCGACCAGCGGCACTCGGGAGACGGCGCGGCGTTCGCCGCGGCAGCGGGCCGTTTGTTCGGTGCCGATGCGGCGCTGACCTTTGGGCTGATGGGCGAGAACCCTTATGGCTGGAAGATGGCCCGTTTGCTGTGGCGCGAGTGGCGCGCGCGCGGTGTGGACGGCCTCGCGGCGTTCGCGGGCAGTGCGCTGGAGAGTTTTCGACGCTGGAGCGCGCGTGAATTGCATTCGGACCTCGTGCGCGCGGCCATTGCGCCGTGGGCATTGCATACCGGGCTGGGGCCGGACGATGCGGGATCGGCTTTGATCGGCAAGTTGACGTTCGCCGCTGTGGTGGCCGGAGGCATGCCGGTGGTGAAGGGCGGCAGCGCGAATATCGTCAAGGCATTCCGTTCGGTCATCGAAAGAAATGGCGGCATCGTGCTGACCGACACGGAAGTGGAACGCGTCGTGATCGAGCGGGGCAGGGCCGTTGGCGTGGATGCGGGTGGCCGGACGTGGCGCGCGCGACAGGCCGTGGTGTGCAACGTGACGCCGGGCCAGCTCTATGGACGGTTGCTGCCCGAGGCCCCGCCGCAGTGGCGTGAGCGCGCCGATGCCTATTACTTCGGCCGCGGCGACATGCAGATTCATTTCGCACTTTCGTCGCCGCCCGACTGGGTGAACGGCGAACTGGCCCATGTGCCGCTCGTGCATCTGACCGAGAGCATGGAGTCCGTGTGCCTTTCGGTGGCTCAAGCGAACAACGGCCTTATTCCGAGCCACCCGACCATAGCGATCGGTCAGCCCACGGCGGTGGATCCGAGTCGCGCACCCGCGGGCGGCGCGATTCTGTGGCTGCAACTCCAGGAGATGCCATCGCGTTTGCGCGGCGACGCGTTGGGCGAGATCGCCGTGCCGGCCGACGGCACCTGGACCGACGCGGTGCGAGAGCGCGTAGCCGACCGCGTGCAACGGCGACTCGAATGCGTGATGCCGGGGCTTGCGGGCAAAATCGTAGGGCGCCGCGCCTATTCGCCGGCGGACCTTCAACGCCTTAATTGCAACCTGGTGGGCGGCGATCCCTATTCGGGCGTGTGTTCGCCGGATCAGTTCTTCTGGCTGCGGCCTTTCGCCGGCGTGAAGGGGCGCCGCGTTCACGCTACGCCTTATGCCAACCTCTATCAGATCGGTGCGTCCACGCACCCGGGGCCCGGGCTTGGCGGCGCGTCGGGATGGATGGTCGCGAACCGGCTCGCATGACGCGGCACCTGCGCGCGTGTGTGCTCATACACAGGCGCGGGCAGGTTCGCGCTGCGCGGACGCTCACGCGCGCGCGTCGCTCAGCTTCGCGATGACGAGTTCCCTGATCCAGCGGTTCGCTGCGTGGTCGTCGAAGTCCGCGTGCCAGTGCACCGTCACGGTGACGCCTGGAATTTCCGCGGGCAAATCGTAGACCGCAAATTCGTTCGCAGGATTGAGCAACTGAACGGCGCGCCGGGGCAGCGTCACGATCCATTCGGTACGGGCGAGGATGTGCGGCACCACCGTGAAATGCGGCACCTGTAGCGCGATCTGCCGATGGACGTTGCGCTTGCGGAAGTTTTCCTCGATCTGGTGATGAGCGCTTTCGAGCGAGCCAACCAGCACATGAGGGGAAGCCAGATAGCGTTCCAGCGTCATCGTGCGTTTAGGCAGGCCGGGGCGGCGCCGCGTCATGCACACGTAATCCTCGTGAAAGAGCGGGTGGTGGCGTGTGCGTGTCGTCAATGCCGGCAGGTTGCCGATGGCGAGATCGAGCCGTCCTACCCGCAGCGCTTCTTCGAGTTGCCCGAGCGGGACCGACTGGATGTCGAGGCGCACGTGCGGCGCGCATTCTTCGAGTGCGGCGCAAAGTGTGGGCAGAAACGCGAGTTCCCCGATGTCGGACATGGAGATCCGGAAAACCCGTGTGCTGGTGGTCGGCTCGAACGGCACCATCAATTGCAGCGCGTACTCCGCCGCCGCCATGGCGCGGCGCAACGGCTCGCGCATTTCCAGTGCCGCAGAGGTGGGTTGCATCTCATTGCCGCTGCGCATGAAAAGCGGATCGTCGAGAATGGCGCGCAGCCGGCCCAGCGCATAACTCACCGCGGGCTGAGACAGCCCCAGCCGGTTTGCCGCGAGCGTGAGATTGCCCTCGTCGAGTATGGCGTGGAAAACGCGCAGCAGGTTCAGATCGATGCGGGAGGTATCCAAAGAGGGCTCGCGGGTGGTCGACGCGTTGAATGGCCGCCTCGAAATGGCGGCTTCTGTCTGGCGGTCAGTCTGGATTGCCAATAAATCATTCTATCCGGCTGCCGAAATTTGATCGATTCGGGAAAATGCCACCATTTTCATATACTTCGGGTACCTCCCACCTAACCGGGTACGCCGCGATGGACATCCTCCCGTCTACCTTCAATCGCAAGCCGGACGCGTTCGATCATTTCAGCGTCGAGATCGAAGGCCACGCCGACCCCGATCTCGTGGTCGACACGGTGGCGCGCGCGTTCAAGCCGCACCGCATGTCGATTGCCGAGCCGGCGCGTTCGCTGGACGCGGCGTTTCGCTCGCTCAAGGTGGGCAACCTGCAGATGTTTTATCTGCAATACGGCGCGCGCGTGGACGTCGATCCAGGCACGCTGGACGACTTCACGCTCATCCAGATGCCGATTCACGGCTTCGCGCGGTACGTGAGCGGGGCCGAGGAAGTGATGGGCGGTCCGGGCACCGCAGCGGTGCTCTCGCCGCGCGAGGCCACGCGTCTGCATTTTCCCGCCGACCTGCGGCAGATCATCGTGCGCCTCGACCAGAAGGCGCTTGAACGCGCCTGCGTCGAGCATCTCGACGCGTTGCCGGGCAAGGCTATCCGCTTTCATCCCACGCTCGACCTGGGCACGCCAGCGGGCGTTGCGTGGCGCAGCGCGCTGGAACACATCGTCGTCGGTAACGTTGCCTTTCCCGCGCTGCTGCAGTGCCCGTCTTACGCGGCACGCTGCGAGCGCATGTTGATCGACACCCTGCTATTCGCCCATCCGCACAATCTCTCGGACCACTTTCGCGGCGGACAGAATCGGCGCACGATCACGCCGGCCTACGTGCGGCGCGCCGAAGACTATATGCGTGCGCACATTGCCGATGTGACGTCGGTCGACGAAATCTCGCGTGCGGTCGGTGTCAGTTCTCGTGCCTTGTTTTATGCGTTCAGGCAGACCCACGACCAGACGCCGATGGCCTATCTGCGCGAACTGCGTTTGAAGGCCGTGCATGCCGAACTGAAATCCGGCGATCCGGCCGCCATACGCCTCACCGACGTCGCCATGCGTTGGGGCTTCGCCCACTACGGGCATTTCGCTTCGCACTATCGGCGCCGTTTCGGCGTTCGTCCTCAAGACACGCTTCACTCGCGCGGCAGCTAGCCTCGTTCGGAGCGCTTTTTCCCATCGTGCCGCGCCGTGTTTCGAACACACGTTGTGGCGCGTGACGAAGTCTTCTTCACCACGCGGATGCACGCTGCAGGAATCGGATAGCCAGTCTCGTTTTGGAATTTGATGATCCGCACATGCGAAGCAGCTTTGCTGCACCAGCATGAAAAGGATCACGGAGCAAAACAACTGACTGTCTGAGGAGAGTGGTGATGAGCGGCAAAAATCGAAAAATGCGGCAATTCCGGGGTAATGCCATCTCGATGGCGTTGTGTGCTGCTGCGTCGTTCGTGCCTTTCACGGCGCGTGCACAAAGCAGTGTGACCCTGTATGGCCTGATCGATGCGGGAATCGACTACAACACGAACGTAGGCGGCAAGCATCAGGTGTCGATGGGTACGGGGATCCTGTCGCCGAATCTGTTCGGATTCCGAGGCAAAGAGGATCTGGGTGGCGGCTTGTCGGCCATCTTCCTGCTGGAGGGGCAGTTCAACGCGGGCAATGGGGCGCTGATCGGCAACGAATTCGGGCGGCAGGCATATGTGGGCCTGAGCGATACAAAGTGGGGCACGCTGGTTGCCGGCAACCAGTACGACTTCATGTTCACCTCGCTCGCGGTGAAGCGTTACGGGCCGGAATTCCCGTTCGTCTCGTTGCAGAACCTGCGGCAGGGTCCGTTCAACGGCCTTGGCGTGCCGAACCAGCCCACGGGTGCGTTCGATTTCGATCGCGTGGCCGGCGAACGGATCACGAACTCGGTGAAGTATGAGAGCCCCAGTTTCAACGGACTGAGCTTCGGCGCGATGTACGGGCTGGGCGGCGTAGCGGGTTCGTTTTCACAGAACAGCTCGCAGAGCTTCGGCATCGACTATGCGAACGGCGTCTTCAATCTGGACGCGGCGTATACGTACGTGAAGTATCCGGGCATCAATAACGGCAATTCAGGCATCCGTAACTTCGGTGCGGGCGGCGGTATCGTGCTGGGCAACGCCTATCTCGATGCGCTCTACACCTACACGAAGAACACGTTCACGGGGGCGCGCGTCGACGTGTATGAACTGGGCGGGATCTACAACTTCGGCGGCGCATTCCATCTGGTCGGCGCGTACCAGTTCATGGACGGCAACAAGGTGCTCAATGACAACAAGGCGCACCAGGTCAACCTCACGCTCGACTACTCGCTCTCCAAGCGCACGGACGTCTACACGAGCGTGACGTACCAGCACGCCACAGGCGACGGCGCACAGGCGCAGATCATCCTGTTCGGCCCGTCTGACGGCAAGAACCAGATGGCGTTGCGCGTAGGGATGCGCCACGTCTTCTGACGCCCGGCAGCAACGCGCGCAGCGTCGGCACCACGAGTGCATAGCACAAAGGCCGCAACTGGGCGCGTTGCTGCATCTGCACAGATGACATGCATAGGACCTCGAGCGAATACCGGCAGACAGCGGATAGCGCCTGCGGGTCCTGGATAGGTCCATGCCATTGTGGCGAGCCATCATCCTTTCACGACATCTCGTCGGGCGGTTTCCGGGCAGTCCCTATAAGCGGGGGCCGCGGGCTTCGAATTCGTTGATCAGGAGGAGGTTCTCGTGAAAGGTCTTGAGGGCAAAGTGGCAATCGTGACAGGCGGCGCCACCATCATCGGAGCCGCTGTGGTGCAGGCGCTCTGCAGTTACGGCGCAAAGGTGGCGCTATTCGACATCGATGCGGCGGGCGGAGAGGAAGCCGCATCGGCGCATGCCGGGGCCGTGCGGTTCTGGCCGGTCGATATCGTCAACGACGAGCAGTTGAGCGCAGGCGTGGCCGAGGCGGCGGCACACTTCGGGCGCGTGGATTTTCTCGTCAACCTCGCTGCAACATATCTCGACGACGGCGCGCGATCGGGCCGGCGCGACTGGCTCACTGCGCTCGACGTCAACGTGGTGAGCGCCGTCATGGCCGCGCACGCGGTACGTCCGCACATGATCGCCGCGGGCGGCGGCGCCATCGTCAATTTCACCAGTATCTCGTCGAAGGTTGCGCAGACGGGGCGCTGGCTCTATCCCGTTTCGAAGGCAGCACTGGTTCAACTGACACGCAACATGGCGATGGATCTCGCCGCGGACACCATTCGCGTGAATTCGGTATCGCCGGGCTGGACGTGGTCGCGCGTGATGGACGAACTCACGCATGGCGACCGGGCAAAGACGGACCGCGTGGCTGCGGACTATCACCTGTTGCGGCGTGTAGGCGACCCGCGCGAAGTGGCCGACGTGGTGGCCTTTCTGCTCTCGGAACACGCTTCGTTCGTGACAGGGGCGGACTACGCCGTGGATGGCGGCTACTCCGCGATGGGCCCCGAGCAGGCCGTGCCGGCCATTGCCCGTCTTGCCAGCGAGGGCGTGTAGCCCGCGAACCACGTCAATTTGAAAGGAGAACTAGCCATGCGTCGAATCGCAATTGTGGGGGGCGGCCAGGCGGGCCTGCCGTTGGCGTTCGGGCTGCTCGAACAGGGCTACGAAGTGACTGTGGTGAGCAATCGCACGCCGGAGGACATCCGCGGCGGCAAGGTCATGTCGAGTCAGTGCATGTTCGACCCGGCACTGCAGATCGAGCGCGATCTTGGTATCAACGATTGGGAGCGCGCGTGCCCCGAGGTGCACGGCATTGGCTTCGCGGTGCCGCATCCTCAGGAGCGCGGCGCGAAGGTGATCGACTGGAACGCGCGTCTCGACAAGCCGGCGCAGTCGGTCGACCAGCGCGTGAAGATGTCGGCGTGGCTGGAGCAGGTCGAAGCGCGCGGCGGCCGTCTTGTGATTCAGGATGCAGGCGTCGCCGAGCTCGAAGCGCTCGCCGACACGCACGACCTCGTCGTTCTCGCCGGCGGCAAGGGAGAAGTGGTGCGGCTCTTCGAGCGCGACGCGTCGCGTTCGCCGTTCGACAAGCCACAACGTGCGCTCGCGCTGACCTACGTGCACGGCCTCGAAAAGACGCCAGACTATGCGCGCATCTCTTTCAACATGATTCCGGGCGTGGGCGAATACTTCGTGTTTCCCGCGCTGACGCTCAGCGGGCCCTGCGACATCATGGTGTTCGAGGGCGTGCCCGGCGGCCCGCTCGATTGCTGGCGCGACGTGCGCACGCCGCAGGAGCACCTGACCGCGAGCAAGCGCTTTCTCGAAGACTATTTGCCCTGGGAAGCCGAGCGTGCAAAGCACGTCGAACTGACCGACGATAAGGGCATACTGGCCGGCGCCTTCGCGCCGACCGTGCGCAAACCGGTATTGACGCTGCCTTCGGGGCGCCCGGTGTTCGGTCTTGGCGACGCGGTGGCCACGAACGATCCCATTACGGGACAAGGTTCGAACAACGCGACGAAGGCGTGCAAGGTGTACCTCGATGCGATTCTCGCGCGTGGCGAGCAGCCGTACACGCGCGAGTGGATGGAGGACACGTTCGAGCGCTTTTGGGACTACGCGAAGTGGGTCGTGCAATGGACCAACTCGCTGCTCACGCCGCCGCCGCCGCATATCCTCAATCTGCTTGGTGCGGCGGGGCAGTTGCCGTCGCTCGCGAGCGCGGTGGTGAACGGCTTCAACCATCCGCCGCGCTATTTCCCGTGGTGGGCCGATGAGGCCGAGTGCGAACGTTTCATCGCCAGCCATCAGACGGCCGCTTCCGTGGCTTGAGGAGAACAGCATGTCGACCTGCATTGCCGCTGATACCGCCTCCACGGATTCCGGTTCGGCGTGGGGCAGCGTGGATGTTCAACCCGCCGCGCTGCGCAAGCTGTTTGGCGCCTATCCCACGGGTGTGGCGATCGTCACGACGCGCGGACCGCAAGGTCGCGCGATCGGACTCACTATCAATTCGTTCGCATCGCTCTCGCTCGACCCGCCGCTCGTGCTATGGAGCCTCGTCCAGCATTCCCCGAGTCTCTCTGCTTTTCAGGACTGCTCGCATTTCGCGATCAATATCCTGGCCAGCGGCCATGAGGCGCTGGCACGACGCTTTGCGAGTTCGGCGATAGCTGACAAGTTCGCGGACGTAGCGGTGGCGGAGACGCCGGAGGGCGTACCTGCCATCGAAGGCGCTATTGCCACACTGGTGTGCGCGCACGATCATTGCCGGCAGACAGGCGATCATCTGCTCTTCGTGGGGCGCATCGTGCGGACGGCCGGAGACGGCGGCGCGCCACTGGTGTTTCATGCGGGCCGGTTCACATCGCTGGACCCGGTTTCCTGAGCTTCATTTCACATCACACCCTCGACTGATACTGACGGAGACATCCCATGACGTCCACGGCCCAATCGATATTGCCCGCGCTGGCCGCGCAACTTGCAAGCGGCGCCGTCCGCGTGATCGACCTCACGCAGACGTTGTCGCCGTCGTTCCCCGCGCTGCAACTGCCGCCGCAGTTCGGGCAGGTTCAGCCGTTCAAGATGGAGCGCATTTCGCACTACGACGAATCCGGGCCGGCGTGGTACTGGAATAACTTCTCGTGCGGCGAGCACACGGGCACCCATTTCGACGCGCCCGTGCATTGGGTGAGCGGTCGCGACTATCCGAACAACAGCGTGGATACCATCGCGCCGGAAAACTTTGTCGCGGCAGCCGTCGTCGTGGATGCGAGCGCGCAGGTACGCGAGAACGAGGACTGGGTGCTCACGGTGGATTTCCTCGAGGGATGGGAGCGGGCGCATGGACGCATTCCGGCGCATGCGTGGGTGCTGTTTCGCACCGACTGGTCGAAGCGCGCCGACAATCCGGCGGCATTCCTGAATGTGCGCGAAGACGGCGCCCATACGCCCGGGCCGAGCCAGGAAGCCGTGGAATGGCTGATCCAGCAGCGCGACGTGCACGGCTTCGGTGTGGAGACGATCAACACCGATGCAGGCCAGTCCTACGCGTGGCCGGTCGCCTATCCGTGCCACACCCTGATGCATGGGGCGAATCGCTATGGCCTGCAATGTCTGAAGAATCTCGATCAGCTGCCGCCGCAGGGGGCGCTGATTGTGTCGGCGCCGCTGAAGATTGAGGGTGGCTCGGGCAGTCCGCTTCGTGTGCTCGCGCTTGTGGAAGCGTAGGCCGACCCGGTTGAGATCTGCAAGAGGGTGACTCGCCGGCCCGTGGTTGGGGCCGGTTTTTTTGTTCTCTGTGTTATTGACGTCTATCGTCTGCGCAGTGTCTGACTCGGGCTTTCCCCATACCGCAGCTTGTATTCGTTGCTGAAGCGGCCCATATGAGCGAACCCCCAGCGCAGTGCGACACCCGACACGTTGGAGACCTCGCCCGTCATCAGTTCCGTGCGGGCGCACTCCATGCGCAGGTCGCGCAGATACTGCATCGGGCTCACGCCCAGAAACTCTTTGAAGCCGGCATAGAGGCTGCGCATGCTAACGCCCGCTACCAGGGCGAGTTGCTCTGCGCTGATCGGCTCGTGCGCATTCGCCTTCAGATAATCCTGGGCGCGCCGGATGTGCCGGGGCAGGATGGTCGTGCGGCGTACGGGGCCCGTTTCGCTGTAGTTATGACGATGCGCCGCGAGCAGCGTGGAGGCCGCCAGCTGCTCGATCTGGTCCATCACGAGCTTGTGTTGCGCAAGTTCGGGAAACTGCGCGGAGCACTCCGCCAGATAGTTCATCAGACAACGCCACGCTACCGTGTCGCGCCAGCGGAAGCCGAGTTCGAAGCGCAGCGGGCGGTCCAGGGGGTGACCCAGGTAGCCGATCAACGTACGTTCCACGAGCGAACGCGAAATGCGCAGCATGAATTGCTCGTTGCCCGCTTCCCACCGCATGCGTGTTTCGTCGTCGGGACTCAGTACAGAGGCCAGCTCCTGCGTCGATTCGATTTGCTGTGCACCGCTTCGAATCTCTGCGCCGCCAGTGAGGGGCATCTGCACCAGAAAAAAGCTTTCGAGCGGACCGGGTTCGATCTCGACCGTTGCCCCATAACGCAAGCGGCTCACGGAGAGGTCGCCTAGCGCCGCGTGGTACATCCGTGCGTCCAGCCGCGGGCCGTGCCCGACCACGCCAAGGCGGTGCGGTTTCATCACTCTTCCCACCATGGAGCGTACTTCGTCGATATCGGCCGAGGCGAACAGCAGCCGTTCGCGATCGCTGAGCGCGCGTTCGACCGGCATGCCGGAAAGAGGCGCCGCGCGAACGACGGTGGTGGATGACAGGGCAGCGAGCATGGCGGTACCCCACGAGCAGCGGGTGTGCATTACGGTGCCTGAAGCTGACGTTCGGTGGCTTCAGGCACCAGATGTTCTTCTGTAGCGGCGTGCGTGACGCGAGAGTCGTTACGCAAGAACCATGCCGCTGTACATGATTTTTCATGCAAGCGTGCGGCGCAGCGCAGCGATTGCATGAATCGCGTTCGATCGTACGCCTGAGTTTGGATAACGGGAATCCGCAGAAAACCTGGCATCTGCGGTGCGTTTCGCCACCCGTTATTGCGTGAGACGGCGTCGGCTGACCGGCCCCGGAGCCGCTTCCTATCCCGATCGTGCAGCGTTTGTCCGCGGCCTGCAAAAAGTAGAAACACATGATTAATCATGTATTGACGCACGCAATGTGGCCGACGAAAGTGCACCCATGAACTGAGTGTGGGACGAAACGCTAGAGAGGAGCACGATGGCCGAGCGGTCGTTTGTGGAGGAAGTGAAGAAGCTGCGTCTTGGCGACGGCGAGCTGTTCAGCGGCGAGGGCATTCTCGCCGTGACGAAAGCGCTGCTCGAATCGGGCGTGGCCTATGTGGCGGGCTATCAGGGCGCGCCGATTTCGCACCTGATGGATGTGCTTGCCGACGCGCAAGACGTGCTTGCCGAACATGGCATCCGCTTCGAGAACAGCGCGAGCGAAGCCACGGCGGCTGCGACCCTGGCCGCTTCGGTCAACTATCCGCTGCGCGGTGCCGTCACGTTCAAGGCGACGGTGGGCACCAACGTGGCGTCTGACGCGCTCGCGAATCTTGCGTCGGGCGGCGTGCTGGGCGGCGCGCTCATCATCGTGGGTGAAGACTACGGCGAGGGGTCGTCGATCATGCAGGAGCGCAGCCACGCGTTCGCGATGAAGTCGCAGATGTGGCTGCTCGATCCGCGTCCCAACCTGCCGTGCATCGTGCAGGCGGTCAAAGACGGTTTCGATCTTTCCGAAGCGAGCAGCACGCCCGTCATGTTGCAGATGCGCATTCGCGCGTGCCATGTGCACGGTCAATTCGTGACCTCGGCGAACCGACGCTCGGCATTCACGATCAAGGACGCACTGGAGCAGCCCACGCGCGACCTGAGCCGCATCGTGTTGCCGCCTGCGAGTTTTCAGCACGAAAAGGAGAAGGTGGAGCAGCGCTGGCCCGCGGCCATCCGCTTCATTCAGGAACGCAAGCTCAACGAGTTCTTCGCGGAAGATGCGGCGGACGTGGGCATTGCATTGCAGGGCGGCACCTACAACACGCTGATCCGCGCGCTCACGAAGCTGGGTCTCGCCGACGTCTACGGCGAAACGAAGATTCCGCTTTACGTCATGAACGTGGCGTATCCGCTGGTGGACGACGAATTCGAGCGGTTCTGTCGCGGCAAGCGCGCGGTACTCGTACTCGAAGAGGGCCAGCCGAATTTCGTCGAGCAGAACGTGGCCAGCATTCTTCGCACGCTGGGCATCGAGATCGAACTGCACGGCAAAGACCTGCTGCCGCTTGCGGGCGAATACAACACCGCGACGGTACTGGCCGGCGTGCGGGTGTTTCTCGAACGATACGGCGCGCTCCAGGCACAATCCGTGGTGCAGCCCGCGGCAGAGGCAGTGGCACCGCAGCGCAAGGTCATCCCGGTGGTGGCCGCGTCTAGCCAAAGCGAGGACGCCAACGAACTGCCCGCGCTCGATCACGCCGTGCATGCGCGGCCGCCCGGTTTCTGCACCGGTTGTCCCGAGCGCCCCATCTTCACCGCGATGAAACTCGTCGAGCGTGAACTGGGCCCGCATCACGTGAGCGCCGACATCGGTTGCCACCTGTTCTCCATTCTTCCGCCGTTCAACCTCGGCAACACGACGATGGGCTACGGCCTGGGTGGTGCCGGTGCTGCCGCGCTCAATGCGCCGGCCGGCAAGCGCGCAATCTCGGTGATGGGCGACGGCGGCTTTTGGCACAACGGGCTCACGAGCGGTGTGGCCAATGCGGTGTTCAATCGCAGCGACAACCTCACCGTGATCGTGGACAACAGCTATACGTCGGCAACGGGTGGTCAGGACATTCTGTCTTCCACGGCGCTCAATCCGACGCGCAGCACCGGACACGAAATCGAACGGGCGGTGCGTGGCGTGGGCGTGCAATGGGTTCGCACGATCAAGCGCACGTACGACCTCAAGACCATGACGGCGACGTTGCGCGAAGCCCTGACCACGAAGGTGAAGGGGCCAAAGGTGCTGATTGCCCAGAGCGAATGCATGCTGAACAAGCAGCGGCGCGAGAAGCCGAAGGTGCGCAAGGCCATTGCCGCGGGCGAGCGCGTGGTGCGCGAGCGCTTCGGCGTAGACCCGGATACGTGCACAGGCGATCACTCGTGTATCCGGCTCTCGGGGTGCCCATCGCTTTCGATCAAGCCGAATCCCGATCCGCTGCGTCGCGATCCGGTTGCCACGGTGGTGGACAGCTGTGTGGGGTGCGGCTTGTGCGGCGAGGTTTCGCATGCGGCGGTACTGTGCCCGTCGTTCTATCGCGCGCAGATCGTCAGTAATCCGACGCGTATCGACCGGCTGCGTCAGCGTGTTCGCAACGCCGTCATCGGCTGGTTGCAGCGCGGCGAAGCGAAGCGGCGCGCCCGGTATGCATTCTGAGGACAGCGCCATGAAAACGAGCAGCCGTAACAACGCATTGCAGGAGTTCCACCATGGTTGCTGAGCCAATCAAGATCGCGATACTCGCCATGGGCGGGGAAGGCGGCGGCGTACTGGCCGACTGGGTCGTCAACCTGGGCGAAGAGAACGGCTATTTCGCGCAGACCACCTCTGTGCCCGGCGTCGCGCAACGTACCGGCGCCACGATCTATTACGTCGAGCTGTTTCCGCACGGTGCCGAACCTGTGCCGCGTGCACCGGTACTCGCGCTGATGCCCATGCCGGGCGACGTGGATATCGTGCTGGCGTCCGAGCTGATGGAAGCAGGGCGCGCAGTGCAGCGCGGCATCGTCACGCCCGAACGCACCACGTTGATTGCATCGAGCCATCGCGTGTACTCCATCGCGGAGAAATCGGCAATGGGCGATGGCCGCGTGAACAGCGATGCGCTGGCACATCACGCGCATCGCGCCGCGAAGCGCTTCGTCAGCTTCGATATGGCGCAGGTGGCGGAACGAACCGGCAGTGTTATCAGCGCCGTGCTGTTCGGCGCCCTGAGCGCCGCGGACGTGCTGCCATTCAATCGCGCGCAGTTCGAGGCGACCATCGAGCGCGGCGGCGTAGGCGTCAAGCCGAGTCTCAAGGCATTCGATGCGGGCTATACGGCTGCACGCGCGGCGCGCCCGGCAGGCGGGGCGGAGGCTACCGCGACGCCCGCCTCAACGGTCGGCAACCCGCGCGACCCTGCGGTTGCCGCGCTCGTCGAGCGGGTACGGGCTTTGCCCGCCGACGTTCAAACGCTCGCGCTCGAAGGCGTGCGGCGCCTGCTCGACTACCAGGACGTCGCGTATGCGGACTTGTATCTGGACCGGCTCGATGCGGTGCGCCTCGCATCGCGCGACGCCGATGCCGAATTGCTGGGCGAAACGGCGCGGCACCTCGCACTGTGGATGTCGTACGAAGACACGATTCGTGTGGCAGACCTGAAGACCCGAGCGAGCCGCTTCGAGCGGGTGCGCGGCGAGGTTCGCGCGAAGGCCGACCAGCTGTTGCAGATCAACGAGTTCATGCACCCCCGCATGGAGGAGATCTGCGAAACCTTGCCTGCGCCGCTGGGCCGCTGGCTTGCGCGACCGCACGCGGTGCATCGTTTCGTGGCGCGCTTCACCACGGCGGGCCGCGTGGTGCGCACGAGCGGGCTGGGTGGCTTCCTGCTGCTGTATCTGCTGGCGCGCTGGAAGCGCGGGCGGCGCACTACGTTGCGCTACGCGCTCGAAAACGCGCGTATCGAGACCTGGCTCGCTCGCATTCGCAGCGCAGCGGGTGTGGATGGGGTACTGGCGCTCGAAATCGCCCGTTGCCAGCGGCTCGTGAAAGGCTACGGCGACACCCATGCACGCGGTCTGAAGAATTACGAAGCCTTGATGGCTGTGGTGGATCGGCATCTGCGCTCGCTTGCACCGCGCACGTTGCGCGAACTCAGAGAGGCCGCGCTTGCCGACGAGCACGGTCACCAGCTTCGCGCATGCCTCGATCGCCACGCGTTTTCGCTCGGAGGGCAGCCCGCATGAGCCCGCGCAAATTTTCGAAGCCGCACCGCATCCGCTTCGCCGAATGCGATCCCGCGGGCATTGTGTTTTACCCGCAGTACTTCGTGATGTTCAACAACCTGCTGGAAGCGTGGATCGACAGCCTGATTACGGAGGGCTTCGCCGGTTATATCGGCAAGCATCGGTTCGGCTTGCCGACGGTCCGGCTCGAAGCGGATTTCCGTGCCATCAGCCGCATGGGCGACGACGTCGAACTGACGCTTGAGGTGGCGCGCCTAGGCGGCAAGTCGCTGACGCTCGCGCTCAGTTGCGTGGGTGCGGACGGCGAGGTGCGCATGAGCGTGACCCAGGTGGTGGTTTCCACGTCGCTGGAGACGCACCGTGCAATCGATATTCCCGACATTCTGCGGCGGGCTCTGACCGTCGATGCGGTCAACGGGTAAGAAGGAGACGATGATGAAAATTGCGTGTATCGGCGGCGGCCCGGCGGGGCTTTATTTCGGGTTGCTGATGAAGCTCCAGAATCCGTCCAACGAAGTGGTCGTGATCGAGCGCAACCGCCCGTATGACACCTTCGGTTGGGGCGTGGTGTTCTCCGACGCCACGCTCGACAACCTGCGCGCAGCCGACCCTGTGTCGGCCCAGCAGATTGCCGACGAGTTCAGCCGCTGGGACGACATCGACATTCATTTCAAGGGCCAATGCGTTCGCAGCGGTGGCCACGGCTTCATCGGCATCGGCCGAAAAAAGCTGTTGAACATTCTCCAGGCGCGCTGCGAGCAGGTCGGCGTCCAGCTCGTATTCGAGACCGATGTGCGTGACGATCAGGAGGTGGCAAGACATTACGGCGCCGATCTCGTGATCGCGTCGGACGGCATCAACAGCCCCGTGCGCACGCGTTACGCCGAGACGTTTCAACCGGACATCGATCAGCGCCAATGCCGCTTCGTCTGGCTCGGTACGAACCGGCTGTTCGATGCGTTCACGTTCATCTTCGTGCCGACCGAGCACGGCTGGTTCCAGGCGCATGCCTACCGCTTCGAAGAAGGTCGCTCCACGTTCATCGTGGAGACCACCGACGAGACGTGGCACGCCGCAGGTATCGACAAGATGTCGCAGGAAGAGGGCATCGCCTTCTGCGAGCAACTCTTCTCGCCGTGGCTGCAAGGCGAGCGGTTGATCTCGAATGCGTCACACCTGCGCGGCTCGGCCATCTGGATTCGCTTTCCGCGCGTGATCTGCGGCAAGTGGGTGCATTGGACGCGGCCTGACGGCAATGCCGGCCGCGACGTGCCGGTCGTGCTGATGGGCGATGCGGCGCATACGGCGCACTTCTCGATTGGATCGGGCACCAAGCTGGCAGTCGAAGATGCCATCGAGCTCACCAACGTGCTCAAGGCCAAGCCCGACGATCTGCACGACGCACTCGCGCATTACGAAGCGGTGCGAAGCGTCGAGGTACTGAAGATCCAGAACGCCGCGCGCAATTCCACGGAGTGGTTCGAGAACGTCGCGCGCTATGCAGACCTGGAGCCCGAACAGTTCGCCTATTCGCTGCTCACGCGCTCGCAACGCATCTCGCACGAGAACCTGCGCCTGCGTGACCCGAAGTGGCTGGACGATTACGAGCGCTGGCTCGCACAACGTGCCGGAACACCAGCCGCGGCAGGCGAACGACCGCGGCCGCCGCTGCTCACCCCTTACACAGTGCGCGGTGTGACGTTGAAGAACCGCGTCGTGGTTTCGCCCACGCTGCTTTATTCGAGCGAGAACGGCGTGCCTGGGTCGTTCCATCTCGTTCATCTGGGTGGACGCGCACTAGGCGGTGCGGGGCTCGTGCTGACCGAGGCGACCGCGGTCTGTGCCGAAGGCCGCATGACGCCGGGATGCCCGGGCCTCTGGAACGATGAGCAGAGCCAGGCATGGCGAGGCGTCACCGATTTTGTTCATGCGCACAGCAGCGCGCGTATCGGCGTGCAGTTGAGTCATGCGGGGCGACGCGGCTCCACGCAGCTGGGCTGGCAGCAGCCCGATCGTCCGCTCGCGCACGGCAACTGGCCGCTCGTTTCGGCAAGCGCGCTGCCGTACCTGCCCGGCGTTTCGCAGGTGCCGCGCGAAGCGAGTCGTGCCGATCTCGAAGAGATCCGCTCGCTCTTCGTCGCCGCAACGCGGCGCGCTCTCGAGGCCGGCTTCGACTGGCTGGAACTCCAGGCGGGCCACGGGCAGTTGCTGTCCAGCTTCATCTCGCCGCTCACGAATCACCGCACCGACGAGTACGGCGGCTCGCTCGAGAACCGGCTGCGCTTTGCGCTGCAAGTGCTGGCATCTGTGCGCGATGCGTGGCCGGCCCATCTGCCGCTTTCGGTGCGCATATCGAGCACGGACTGGGTGGCAGGCGGCACGACCGTGGACGAAGCGGTGGAAATCGCGCGGCGCCTTCATGCGGCCGGTGCCGACCTCGTGGACGTGTCGTCGGGCGAAGTCTCGGCAGAGCAGAAACCCGTGTATGGCCGCATGTTCCAGACGCCGATGGCCGACCGCATCCGCAACGAAGCGGGCGTGCCGGTCATCGCGGTGGGCGCGATCACCGAAGCGGATCAGGTGAACGGCATCGTCGCGTCGGGCCGCGCGGATCTTTGCGCGCTGTCGCGTCCACATCTCGCGGATGCGTCGTGGCTCTTGCGTGAAAGCGCGCAGATGGGCTGGAAGGACGTGGAATGGCCCGCACCGTGGCTGCCCGGTAAAGACCAGCTGGAACGCAGCTTCGCGCGAGGCCGCTCATGAGCGCGCGTCATCCGGCGCGAGCATGCGTGGCCGCGCAATCCGGATTTCATCCACACCTGGGAGATTGACGATGACCACTCAACCATACGACCAGTATCGCGAAGAGGTGGCGGGACGCGCAAACGTGGCCGATACGCCCGAACTGCTGTCGTATTACGCGGAACTCGATCGCCTGAAGACGGGCGCGCTGTGGACCGTAGCGAACAAGATCGAACCGTGGCAGCCGCAGTCGGAATCGGTGCCGGTGCTGTGGCGTTATGCGGACCTGCGCGAGCACGTGCTGCGCTCGGTCGCGCTCGTCACGCCCGAGCGCGCCGGGCGTCGCGTGATCTATCTGAACAACCCCGGGCGTCGCGATGTGTCGGCGGCAGTGGGTTGGCTGTACTCGGGGTTGCAGGTGATGCACCCCGGCGAGCGGGCGTCGGCTCATGCGCATTCGTCGTCGGCGCTGCGCTTCATCATGGAAGGGCGGGGCGCCTACACGATCGTGGACGGCCACAAGATGACGCTGGGCGCGAACGACTTCGTGCTCACGCCGAACGGCACGTGGCACGAACACGGCGTGGAGACCGATGGCCTGCCCTGCATCTGGCAGGACGGTCTCGACATTCCGCTCGTCAACGCCCTGGAGGCGGGCTTCTACGCCGTGCATCCCGACTTGCAGCAGACGGTGGGCTATCCCGTGGACGATGCCGTGTCGCGCTGGGGCGGCGCCGGGCTGCGGCCGCACGAGGCACGCTGGAACAAGCCGTATTCGCCGCTCTTCAAATACGAGTGGGCCCCCACGTATGAGACGTTGCAGCGCTACGCCAAAGCGTGTGCCCCCGATCCGTTCGACGGTGCATTGATGCACTACACGAATCCCGTGACAGGCGGCCATGTGATGTCGACGATTGGCGCCAGCATGCAACTGCTGCCGGCCGGATTCGCCGGCAAGGCGCATCGCCACACGGGCAGCTTCATCTATCAGGTGGCGAAGGGGCGGGGCTACTCCATCGTCAACGGCTACCGCTTCGACTGGCAGGAGCGCGACATCTTCTGCGTGCCGTCGTGGGCGTGGCACGAGCACGCGAACGCGAGCAACAGCGAAGACGCGTGCCTGTTCTGTTTCAACGACCTGCCCGTCATGGAAAAACTTGGCCTGTATCGCGAGGAAGCGCTGGCCGACAACGGCGGCTTTCAGCCGCTGGCGTAACCGCGACGACGCTTTCCTTTAAGAGCCCGAACCTTCTCTGGAGAATGACATGCGACTTGTAACCTTCCGCGCTCACGTTGGCGCTGCGGCACGTCTGGGTGCCATCGTGAGCGACACCGTGGTGGACCTGCAGCGTTTCGGCGAGCAGACGGGCCACCCGCTGCCGGACGACATGCTGGAATTCATCGACCTCGGCCCGCAAACGGTGGCCGCCACCACGGCGTTGCTTGCCGAATACGACGGACGCTGGCCGCTCGGCACAACGGTGCCGCTTGCGAACGTGAAGCTGCTCGCGCCTATTCCGCGGCCACGCAAGAACATCTTCGGCATTGGCCTCAACTACGTGGAGCACGTGGCCGAATCGAGCCGCACGCTGGACACGTCCAAAGAACTGCCGAAACAGCCCGTCATCTTCAGCAAGCCGCCCACCACGGTGATTGGCCCGGGCGATTCGATCGAGCACAACGAAGCCATCACGAAGCAGCTCGATTGGGAAGTGGAGCTGGCGGTGATCATGGGCACGCGCGCGAAGAACGTAAGCGAAGGCAACGCGCTGCGGCACGTGTTCGGCTACAGCCTGCTGATCGACATGAGTGCACGCGACTGTCGACGTGCGGGTCAATGGATTTACTCGAAAGGGCAGGACACGTACGCGCCGTTCGGTCCCGTCATCGTCACGGCCGACGAAATTCCCGACCCGCACGTGCTCGATTTGAGTCTCAAGGTGAATGGCGTGACGAAGCAAAGATCGAACACGCGCTACATGCTGTTCAAGGTGCCGACGCTCATCGCGGATATCAGCGCAGGCATCACCCTGGAGCCGGGCGACATCATCGCAACGGGCACGCCGGAAGGGGTGGGCGCAGGCCGCAATCCGCAGGAGTGGGTGTGGCCCGGCGACGTGATCGAGGCGACGCTGGAAAAGATCGGGGAACTGCGCAATCCCGTGGTGGGCGTGGGCAGTGCCGGCTTCGAGCGCGCCAACGCGCGCCGCGCTTAACGCGTACTCACACGCACACGGACAGAAGGATCGCGTCATGCTCGAACTTCCGCAATTCAAGGCCGCCGCGGTTCAAGCCGCGCCGGCGTTCCTGCAAACCGATGCGACGGTGGACAAGGTCTGCCGTCTCATCGAAGAAGCCGCCGACAACGGTGCCCGGCTCGTGGCGTTTCCCGAGGTGTTCGTAGCCGGCTATCCGTACTGGAGCTGGATCATGAACCCGGTGGAGGCAAGCCCGTGGTTCGAAAAGCTCGCGCGTTCCGCGATCGAACTGCCGGGGCCTGAAATCGCGAAGATTGCCCAGGCCGCGGCACGTCATCGCATCAACGTGGTGATCGGCGTGAACGAGCGCAACCGGCATGGCATCGGTACGCTGTACAACACGGTAGTCACCATTGCTGACGACGGTCGCATTCTGGGGCGTCACCGCAAGCTCGTGCCGACGTGGGCCGAAAAGCTCACGTGGGCACCGGGCGACGCCTCGGCGCTGCGCGTCCACGACACCAGCATCGGGCCGCTCGGCGCGCTGGCGTGCGGCGAGAACACTAATACGCTCGCGCGGTTCGCGTTGCTCGCACAGGGCGAACTCGTGCACGTGGCGAGCTATATCGCGTTGCCCGTGGCGCCTGCGGACTACGACATGGCGGAAGCCATCAAGGTGCGCGCGGCGGCCCATTGCTTCGAGGGCAAGCTGTTCACCATCGTCTCGTGTTCTACGGTATCCGAAGAGATCATCGAGGCGATGGCCGCGACGCATCCGCAGTCGCGCGAACTGCTTGCCCGTCGGAACAGCGCGTTTTCTGGCGTACTCGGTCCGGATGGGCGCGTGATCGGGCAGCCCCTCATCGACGAGGAAGGCATCGTGTATGCCGATATCGATCTGTCGCGCTGCATTCAACCACGACAGATGCACGACATCACCGGCCACTACAACCGCTTCGACGTGTTCGATCTGCGCGTGAATCGCCGTCCTCTGCAAGCAGCGCGTTTCGAAGACACCGCGGCATACGACGAACTCAACGTTGCCGCGGAATCGAGTTTCGACCTCAACCAGGAGACGCAGCCTTGAGCGCCGCCCGTACTTACCGCGTCGGCCAGATCGTGCCGTCGTCGAACACCACGATGGAAACGGAAATTCCCGCGATTCTGCGCGCACGCGAGGCCGTGGCGCCGGAGCGCTTCACGTTCCATTCCAGCCGCATGCGCATGAAGCACGTCACGAAGGAAGAACTGGCGGCGATGGACGCGGACAGCGACCGCTGCGCGCTCGAACTTTCGGACGCGCGCGTGGACGTGCTGGGCTATGCGTGCCTCGTGGCGATCATGAGCATGGGGCGCGGCTACCACCGCGTGTCCGAAGAACGGCTAGCCCGTCGCACGCAGGAGAACGGCGGGCCGGCGCCAGTCGTGACGAGCGCGGGCGCGCTCGTGGATGGCCTGCATGCGCTGGGCGCAAAGCGCGTGTCCATTCTCACGCCCTACATGAAGCCGCTCACGCAACTCGTGATCGACTACATCGAGAACGAGGGCATCGAGGTGGTGGACAGCATTTCGCTGGAGATTTCGGACAACCTGGAGGTGGGCCGTCAGGACTCGCGTGCGCCCATCGAGATCACGAAGCGGCTTAACACGGCCAACATCGATGCGGTGGTGGCCTCGGCCTGCGTGCAGATGCCGTCGCTGGCATCGGTTCAGCCGATTGAAGACCGCGTGGGTTTGCCCGTTCTTTCGTCATCCGTAGCAACGACATGGCAGATGCTCAAGCGGCTGGGTTTGAGCACCGCGGTGCCGGGGTTTGGGTCGCTGCTGGACGGGGCGCATTGACGGTGTCTGTCCAACCCGATGCCTCGCGGACCGACACCGCGGGGCAGGTAGAATCGCTGCTGGTTCCGCAAGACGATGAGGCAGCGACGGGCATGTCCAAAACCAAGGCGTTTGTCGACGACTATTTGCCGGCGCTGCTCGGTCAGGCCTGGCATCTCGTTTCCACCGAGTTTCATGCGGTGGTCGAGCAGCGCGGGCTTTCGGTGCTGGAATGGCGGGTGCTGTCGACACTCGCCAGTAACGGACCCTTGAGCATTTCCGTGCTGGCCCAGATGACGGTCAGCAAGCAGCCCACCGTTACGCGTCTGCTGCTGCGCCTTGAGGCCCAGGGGCATGTGGAGCGCTCCACGAGCCGCGACGACCGGCGCTATACGCTGGTTCGGGTCACGCGCAACGGGCGGCGCCTTGTCGCAGGGCTGATCGCGCTCGCGGAGGAACACGAACGCGCGATTCTCGAACCGTTCAGCCAGCAGAAGATCGATACGTTGAAGGATATTCTGCGCGAACTCATCGAGCGGCATCGGCCGCCGGCGTAATGCGGCGCACCCGCTCCGCCACACCTCAGCTGACCACACCGCAGCCGGCCGCACCTACTTCGGCCGATACATGGTGAAACGCCCTTGCGGCAGGATCTCGAAGTAGTCCGCGGGGCCGCCTGCCCGCAGAATGGGCCGTGCGCTCACAGTGTCGTAGATGCCGTCGCGCAGCAACGCGCGATCGATATGCACGGCGACCACTTCACCCATCACCATCCACGTGTCGAGCGCGTGCCCGTCGGCGCGAGTCAACTGCTGGATTTGCGTGACGCGGCACTCCAGCGCGACCGGACTCTGCGCGACACGTGGAGCCGCCACGACGGAACAGGCAACTGGAGTCAGCCCCGCAAGAACGAACTCGTCCACCTCGGGACCGGCTTCGATACTTGTTTGATTGAGCTGTTCTGCAAGGTCGCGCGTCGCCAGGTTGCAGACGAATTCGCGCGTGGCCTCGGCATTACGCACGCTGTCTTTCTTGCCTACGCTTGAAAAGGCAACCAGTGGCGGGCGGTAGTTGAAGACGTTGAAGAAGCTGTAGGGCGCGAGATTCAGGCGGCCTTCGGTGTCGCACGTGGAGATCCAGCCGATCGGGCGCGGACCGAGAATGGCCGGAATCGGATCGTGGGCCAATCCGTGTCCGTTTTCGGGTTGGTAGCTATGCATCGTGTTGCTGATCATCAGGCGCCTGGCTTGAAGTGGGACGAAGTCATGACGCAAGCGTAATTCGAAGCGGCGGCGGTTCGGCGAGCCCACGCGAAATACTTGCAGGAGACGGTGGTTGCTTGCAGCGGCTGGACAGCGAGCGCGGTTGCCTGTGCCATGCAACGGTTGCCGTCAAAAAGCGATTGCAGCGGCGCGTTGCCCTTTACCTTCGCGTCGCATTCTCGTATCACTTCGGCCACTGCCACGAAGGCTCGGACAGATGCTTTGCCAGGTAGTCCGATAGCGCGCTCACTTTCGCGGGCCGCGAACGCGCAGACGGCGTGACGAAATACAGACCGCCTGTTGTCAGTGACCAGTCCGTGAGGATGGCTTTCAGACTGCCATCGGCCAGATACGCCGCCGCGATGAACTCCGGCAACTCGGCGATGGCGAGTCCGTCAAGCAAGGTGGGCAGCAGGGCGTCGGCATTGGTGACGCGCAGCGGACCCACGGGCGTCACGGGTTCCTCGTCGCCAGCGTCGTTCGTGAAGCGCCAAACGTCGCTGCGCGCGCGGTACGCGTACGAGAGACAGGGACGGTCGGCCAGCTCGCGCGGATGGGTAGGCCGGCCCTCGCGTTTCAGGTATTCGGGCGATGCCACAACGAATTGCTTCACCGTGCACAGCTGGCGCGCCACCAGCGACGAATCGGGCAACGCCGCGATGCGCAGCGCCGCATCGAAGCCCTCGGCCACCAGATCGACGGTTGCATCGGACAGGTGCAGATCGATGCTGACCTCCGGATACGTGCGAAAGAAGCCGGGCAGCAACGGCGCGACCCAGCGCAAGCCGAACGACATCGGCACGGCGAGGCGAACGAGTCCACGCGGCTGCACCGACATCTCGCGCGCCGCGCTTTCCGCTTCTTCCGCCTGGCGATAGATCTCGCTCGCCTTCTCGCAGATGGTGCGCCCGAACTCCGTCAACGCGAGCTGTCGCGACGTGCGGTTGAAGAGCCGTGCGCCCAGCCGGTCTTCAAGACGCGCCACGCCGCGTGAGACGGTAGCGACGGACACGCCCATCGCGCGGGCCGCCGCGGCGAACGACCCTTCTTCAGCCACCTTGGCAAACATCGCGAGTCCTTCGAAATCGGGCAGTTTCGTCATTTCATTTCTGCAACGTTGGTTTTCGATTAATTCTATTTCGAAAAGAAGAGGTCGTCGATATTCTCCTCACATCGCAGTACGAACACCGAACCGCAGTACCTCAGTCACTCATTGAATGAACGAAGGAGAAACATCATGGCACGCAAACTCGAAGGCAAGATCGCACTCGTTACCGGCGCAACCAGTGGCATCGGCCTCGCCAGCGCCCGTCGCTTCGCGGCGGAAGGCGCGCACGTCTACATTACCGGCCGCCGCGAGGCGGAACTGGAGGCGGCGGTGAAGTCGATCGGCGCGAGCGCCACGGGCGTGCGCGTCGATTCGACGAAGCTGGCCGAACTCGACCGCCTCTATGCGCAGATTCGCGAAGAGAAGGGCCGTCTCGACGTGCTGTTCGCGAACGCCGGCGGCGGGTCGATGCTGCCGCTTGGCAGCATCACTGAAGAGCACTTCGACGATACGTTCGACCGCAACGTCAAGGGCATGCTGTTCACGGTGCAAAAGGCGTTGCCGCTGCTCGGCAAGGGTTCGTCAGTGATCCTGACGGGTTCGACGGCGGGCAGCGCCGGAACAGCCGCGTTCAGCGTCTATTCAGCCTCCAAGGCTGCCGTACGCGCCTTCGCACGCAGCTGGATTCTCGACCTCAAGGACCGCGGCATTCGCATCAACACCATCAGCCCAGGCGCCACGCGTACGCCCGGCCTTGCCGAACTGGCGGGCCCGGACGCCGCACAACAGCAAGGCTTGCTCGACTATCTCGCCACGCTGATTCCGATGGGCCGCCTCGGCGAGGCCGACGAAATCGCGAGTGCCGCGCTGTTCCTTGCCTCGGACGATTCGAGCTTCGTGAATGGCGCCGAACTCTTCGTCGACGGCGGCCAGCAGCAGATCTGACGTGACCGCGGACGCGGGCTTTTCATCAGCGCCTACGCGCTGTCCTTCGCTGCTCGCGACGGACGGCGCGACGCCTTGATAGAGCGCAATTCGCTGCCATGCGCCTCGGCCCATAGCCACACGCTGCAAAACGCCGCGCACAGGCTCGATCCGAGTTCGGTCAGTTGATACTCCACGCGTGGCGGCACTTCGGGGTAAACGGTGCGTGTCACGAAGCCGTCGTCTTCCAGTTGTCGCAACGTCTTCGTCAGCATCCGCTGGCTGATGCCGCCCACCAGTTCGCCGATGCGCGTAAAACGCAGCACGCCGTTCTGTGCCAGCACTTCCAGCACACACATGGTCCACTTGTCGGCAATGCGCGCGATGGCCTGCATGACCATGTCGTCGATTTCGGGCGTGGACGGCGTGCCGTGTGGCGATTGAAATACGACTCGCCTGCCGGCTGCGGAGTGGGTCTGCGTGGGTGTCTGCCTGGGTGTCGCCGCAGTTGTCCCATTACTTACCGTCGTGTTCGTATCGGCCATAAAAGTGCCTACTTCCGGAAAGAGACTGACGGAATTATGCTCCGCTACGTCAACCCCAGGAGAACACGATGAACGTCACCGGAAATACGATTCTGATCACGGGCGGCGGCTCGGGCATCGGCCGTGCGCTGGCCGAAGCGTTCCACGGCCTTGGCAACAAGGTCATCATCGCGGGCCGCCGCGAGGCGGCATTGCGTGAAGTAGCCGAGGCGAATCCCGGCATGGAAACAGCCGTGCTCGACGTCAGCGACGCCGGCGCCATCGAACGCTTCGCAGCGAAGCTCGTGCACGACTATCCGACGCTCAATGCCGTGCTCAACAACGCGGGCATCATGGCGCTGGAGGACTGGCGCAAAGAACCGGTCGATCTCACGGTGGCCGAATCGACCATCACGACGAATCTGCTCGCGCCGATACGTCTCACGGCTGCCTTGCTGCCGCATCTGAAGAAGCAGGCGCGCTCCACCGTGATGTTCGTGTCGTCGGGACTGGCGTTCCTCACGCTGGCACCCACCGCCACGTATTGCGCGACGAAAGCGGCCATTCATGCTTTCAGCGATGGGCTGCGCTATCAGCTGCGCAATACGTCGGTGGATGTCGTGGAGATCGTGCCGCCTTATGTGCAGACCGAGCTGCTGGGCGCACATCAGGCGACCGATCCGAACGCCATGCCGCTTGCCGAATTCATCGACGAGGTCATGACGATTCTGAAGACCCAGCCCGACGTGCGCGAAGTGCTCGTCAAACGCGTGCATCCGCTTCGGTTCGCGGCGCAGCAGGGTGACGAGAAATACCGTGAGCAGTTTCAGGCCTTCAACGACCGGTCTGAAGAAGCGTTGCCGTAGGCCGGTCATCTCGATACGGTCCGGCGTTCGCGCTGCTTCTCTGAAAAAAACTCCGCGCCCATTGTTCTGAAATTGAGTTTCGTCGCTGCGGCGACGAAACAACGCACTGGTCCGGGATCGAGCACTGCTCGCCGGCCGCAATCCCCTTTAAGCGTTCCCTTCGCCGCGGGCGCCCTGCGACCCACCGCCGCTCCGGCGTGCGCGGTGCACCCTGTCTCGTCCTTTTGTCGTTGTACACTCCGGTCTCCCGCTGTCGTCGGGCAACGACGTGGCGGTGCGCCGCCGTCCCCGTAATCGCCGTTGCCATTCGACGCGGCATCGAAGCATGTGAGCATGGGCAGCAGTTGATTGCCAGCGTCATGGTCTTCAACACCACTCCTTCTCATGAAGACGATCAAGATCGGGCAACTCGAAGTCTTGCTCGACCGCCGCGAAGTGCGGGTGGACGGGCGCAAGGTGCGCACAGGCAGCCGGGCCTTCGACATCCTCGCGCTTCTGATTGCGGCGAGAGGCGACGTTGTGGCGAAAGACGACATCATTCGCCGCGTCTGGCCGACCACGGTGGTCGAAAAGAACAATCTCGAAGTCCACGTCTGCGCGCTGCGCCGCGTGTTCGGCCGCGAGCGGGATCGTATTCGTACGGTGCCTGGGCGAGGGTATCGGTTGATTCTGGACGGCGCGCCGCAGAGCCTTTCCACGCCCGGCCCGGCGAAGCAGGGCAGACCCGGGCAAGGCTCGTCGAAGCCCGTTGTGAGCCCCACTACAACGCCGATGGCAAGGCCCGTCGTGCAGGCGCCCGTCGACTCATCGCAACCCGCTCGCGAAGGCACGACGCAACCGTCGGTTTCGGACAACCCTCAAGAGCCGGCGCTATCCGACGCCAGGTCAAGGTCGCGCCAACCGCTGCCTGCGCGTATGCCGGAGTTGATCGGCCGGCATGAAGCGCTCGCCGGGATAGCCGATGCGTTGCGCGCGCACCGCATCGTGACGCTCGTCGGGACGGGCGGCATCGGCAAGACCCGCCTTGCCATCGAACTCGCGTATTTCCTGCAGCATGAGTTTGCGGATGGCGTGGTGTTCGTCCCGCTTTCGACCGCGGATGGTTGGCGCTCAGCGCTCGATGCGCTCGCGGTTGCCATGGGCAGCCGGCTTGCGGCGGGCCCCGCTGCGCTGGCGCAAGTCGCTGACGAATGGCGCCAGCGCGAGGCGCTGATCGTGCTCGACAACTGCGAACAGATACTCGACATCGCCGCCGCCATCGCCGAATCTCTCGTGGCGGCCGACGGCCGCATCCGCGTGCTGGCCACGAGCCGCGAAGCGCTGCGCGTGCAGGACGAAACGGTCCACCACGTTCAGCCCCTCGCATTACCGTCGACCACGGTCGGCGTGAGCGACGTGCTCGACACGCCCGCCGTGCAGCTTTTCCTCACACGCGCGCAGGCCGACGGTGCGCATTTCGTGCTCGACGAAGCCGCCGTTCGACTTACCGCAGACGTGTGCCGCAGGCTCGACGGCATTCCGCTCGCGCTGGAACTGGCTGCGTCGCGCGCGGCCGTGCTGGGGCTCGGCCAGCTCGCGGCGAACCTCGACGACCGCTTCAGCATCCTCACGGGCGGCCGCCGTACGGCGCTGCCGCGCCATCAAACGCTGCAGGCTACGCTCGACTGGAGCTACCGCCTGCTCGGCGAGGAAGAACAGAAGCTGTTGCGCTGGCTGGGCATGCTGGTGGGCAGCTTCACGTTCGACGCCGCACGCGCCGTGGGTAACTACGCGGGCCTCCCCGCAATCGCGACGCTCGATGCCCTCAGCGGACTCGCGGCGCGCTCGTTGCTTGCCACGGAACCGGAAGGCGCGGGCTACCGTTATCGCCTGCTCGAGACGACCCGCGCGTACGCCCGGCAGCAACTCGACGATGAGGGCGAGCGCGCCCGAGCCGCCGACGCGCATGCCTCCCTCGTCCTGACGCTGCTTCGCGAATTGCAGAAGCAATGGACCCAGCAGCCCGTCGAAGAATGGCTCATGCACTTCACACGCGAACTCGGCAACGTGCGTGCTGCGCTCGACTGGGCGCTCGAAGGCGCCGGGGATGCCGCGGTGGGAATCGAACTCGCGGCCATCACGGTCCCATGGCTGTATGAGCTTTCGCTGGTGGAGGAGTGCTGCAGCCGTGCCCGCTCAGCGTTGCGACGCATCGCGCAGCGAGGCGAGGCTGCCTCGCCCGTCGACCCCGAAACGCCTATGACGCTGGTTGCCGGCCTCGCGGCAGCCGCCGTTTATACGGACGGCCCGCTCGACGAAACACGCGAGGCCTGGTCGCGCGTACTGGATCACGCGCTGGGCGCCGGCAACACGGGGCACGCCCTGCGCGCGCGTTGGGGCTTGTGGAACTGGCATCAATACGGCGGACGCGCCCGCGAGGCGCTCACGCTTGCGCGTCGTTTCGGCGAGCAGGCGCGCGCGACCGGCGAGGCGATTCATGCCGTGCTCGCGGCCCGCGTGGAAGGCATCGCGGAACACTACGCGGGCAATCAGCCGCGCGCGAGAGAGTTGCTCGAACAGATGATCGGGCAATACGAAGCGCCGCTTGCGCGCTGGCACACAATGGGCTTTCGCATCGACCATAGCGTCGTCGCGCGGGCCACGCTCGCCCGGGTGCTGTGGATGCAAGGCGAACGGCACGACGCGTGCGAACTGGCCGCCCAGAGCTTTCACGCCGCCATGCGCGCGGACCACGAGATCGTTACGTGCTACGTGCTCGTGGAGGCGGCGGTGCCGCTCGCGCTCCTCAATGGCGATGCGGCCGCGGCGAAGCAGGGCATCGGCGTATTGCAGCGCCTGTCCACGCGTTTCGGCCTCACGATCTGGAGTACCTGTTGCACCTGCTACGACGCCTGGCTCGCCACGCTGACGCAGCCCGGGCCTGACGCCACGGCGCGCCTCGCGGTCGCCATTGCCGCGTTGCGGGCCACGCGCTTTCTTGCGCCGCTGCCCATGCTCTCGGGCCAGCTCGCGCGCGCACTCATGAACGAAGCACGCGACGGTGAAGCGCTCGCGGTGATCGGCGAGGCAGGCCGTCATTGCGAGCAGAGCGGTGCGCGCTGGTACAAGGAGGCGCTGGAGCGCATCCATGACGAAATACTCGGCATGCCCTACGGCGGTAGTGCCGCGCGGCGCACCGTCGCGGCCTTGACGGGCGACCTCGACCGGCCGCTCATGGCGGCGCCCGAGATTCGCGCCGCCATGGGCGTACCGCGTTTGCCGCAGTAGCGGCCGTTGACGCGGCAAACACCCGCTGTCTGGGCTCCAGGTCGCGCGACAAAGCGTGACGACGATGCCTGGCGCATAGGGTTATGCCTGCGAAAGCAGGCCCCGAAAACCCACAAAAACCCGGTAGTTACGGCAGGTTTTTCATGTGCGAGAATAAGTTTCCGATTCGCGAACGGTAGGTGGGCCATTGCATGCGATCGGGTCAGGCCATCGGGGGAGGCGAATTGAGGGCGCTCACGGACGTATCGCATCTGTTCCTGTCGACGCTGCCGCCCGACCGGCGCCAGCGCCGGCTTGCGGCGGTCATGATGGTCGCCTCCGTGGCGATGCTGGCCGCGCTTGCGCCGTTTGCGCGCGTGCAGTTGCCTGCGGTCTGGGCCTTCATTCCCGTCTACGAAACCGCGATCATCGTCATCGACCTGGTCACGGCCTGGCTGCTGCTCAGCCAGTTCTCGATTCTGCGTTCCCGTTCGTTGCTGCTCCTTGCGGGCGGCTATCTGTTTTCCAGCCTGATCGCGTGCGCGCACATGCTGAGTTTTCCGGGGCTGTTCGCGCCGTCGGGACTGCTCGGCGCGCACGACCAGACCACCGCCTGGCTCTATATGTTCTGGCACGGCGCGTTTCCCGTCGCGGTGATGGGCTATGCATCGAGCCGGGGCGAGGGCGGCTCGCGCCCCGCGTCGGTGCGCGGTGCCGCCGTACCGGTTGTGTTGTGCGTTGTCGGCGTGGCGGTGGGCGCAGCCGCCTTCATCCTTCTTGCGACCACGTGGCACGACGCGCTGCCGCGCATCATGCGCGGCTCGACCATGGCGTCGGGCATATTCGTCGTGGTGGGCACGGTCTGGGCGCTGAACGTGGCCGCGCTCGTGGCGGTGTGGCGCCGCACGCCGCGCTCGGTGCTCGATCTTTGCGTGATGATCGTGCTCGTTGCGTGGCTATGCGATATCGCGGTGTCCGCGGTACTCAATCACGGCCGCTTCGACCTGGGTTTCTACGCGGGGCGCGTATATGGTTCTCTCGCTTCGACCGTCGTGCTGTTCGCGCTGCTGTTCGAGAACGGCAAGCTGTACGCGAAAACGGTGCGGGCGCTGGAAGGCGAGCGCTTCAAGCACCGCCTCGTACAGGAGAAGACCGACGAGTTGAACGAAGCCAACGAGCAGCTCGAACAGCGCGTCATGGCGCGCACGGCGGAACTCACCGCATCCAACGACGAACTGCGCCGCGAGGTGGAAGAGCGCCAGCGCGCACAGCGTGACCTTGCCGCGTCGCGGGAGGAGTTGCGCGAGATGTCGGCCATCAGCGCGTCGGCGCGCGAAGCGGAGCAGCGGCGCATTGCGCGCGAACTGCACGACGAACTCGCGCAGACGCTTGCCACCTTGCGAATCGATCTGGAGTGGCTTATGGAGCGCGTGCCTCAGGACGACGCGGCGCTCGCGCGCAAGATTGCGGGCATGCATGGTTTGCTCACCGACGCCGTGGGGTCCACGCGGCGCATTGCCGCCGACCTGCGGCCGTTGATGCTCGACGACCTCGGGTTCACCGCGGCCACGCAATGGCTCGTGGAGAACTTCGAAAAACGTTACCGGATGGGTTGCACATTGCATATCGAGCCGGCCGACCTCGCGCTGGCCGAACCCTATGCAACGGCCGTGTTTCGCATCGTTCAGGAGTCGCTTGCGAACATCGCGCGGCACGCGCAGGCCTCGCACGCCGAAGTGGACCTGCGTTATCGCGACGGCGCGCTCGCCCTCACCATTCGCGACGACGGCGTTGGCTTCGACCCGCGCAGCACGCGCAAACCCACTTCGTTCGGCCTCGTGGGGCTGCGCGAGCGCGCGTATCTGGTGGGCGGCACGTTGCGCATCGATACGTCGCCGGGAAAGGGGACGCACGTCGAGGTCCATCTTCCGCTCAGCGCGGACGCGACCGGTGGCAGCGGCCAGCCGGCGCCGCAGAACGGCACCCTGCCGAATACGATCCGCTGACGGCGTGTGCCGCGAGCGCCACGAAATCGGAAAATTCCTACGCCGGGTCCACAAGTCCTACACCGATTACGGCCACGACCGATACAGCACGCGGCCCGAAATCGCCACACTGCATGCTGCGGGATTTTGGCCGCGCCGCGCGGACGCCTATGATGAACGACAGGCCGCGCTGCATCCAGCGACACCATTTTCATCGGACAAGAACGTGCAGAAGGTGCCCAAAGGGAAGACCGATACGCTTCAGACGCATGCGGCGGAAGTGACCGGCGACGACGCGCGCGCGGACGCTCACGTGCGGCGGCTCGTCTACGTGGCCCGTCAGCATGACGAATCGTTGATGGCCTACCTGCGCGAGGCCGGCTGGGAAGTCGTGGCCGCGCGTACGCCGGCTCGCGCGGAAAAGGCGGCGTGCGGCGCGAGCACCGCGGGCTTCATCGACTTGTCCGGCTTCGCACCACGCGACTTCGCGGAACTCGAAGCTTGCCTGAAGACCTCGCCGCTCGGCTGGGTTGCCACCGCAAAGACCAAACAGCTCGCCGATCCCACCGTGCGCCGCCTCATCAGCCAATATTGTTTCGACTACGTCACGCTGCCCATTCCGTGGGACCGCTTCGCCGAGCGGCTGGGGCATGCGCTCGGCATGGGCGCGCTGGGCGCCCAGCTGCAGACTGCCGAAGGGGCGAGTCATGACGCGATGATCGGCGAATGCGATGCGATGAGGCAGCTCTTTCGCACCATCCGCAAGATCGCAGCGAGCCATGCGCCCGTGTTCATCTCCGGCGAATCGGGCACGGGCAAGGAGCTGACGGCGCGCGCTATCCACGAACACTCGCCGCGCCGCGGCGCGCCATTCGTCGCGCTGAATTGCGGAGCCATTCCGCATCACCTGCTGCAGTCCGAACTCTTCGGTTACGAAGCGGGCGCGTTCACGGGCGCGACGCAGCGCAAGACCGGCCGCGTGGAAGCGGCCGAAGGCGGCACGCTCTTTCTCGACGAAATCGGCGACATGCCTATCGAGGCGCAGGCAAGCCTGCTGCGCTTTCTCCAGGAGGGCAAGATCGAACGGCTGGGCGGCCTGCAATCCGTGGCGGTGAATGTGCGCGTGATCTCGGCCACGCACGTCGACCTCGAAGGCGCGGTGCGTGAAGGACGCTTTCGCGAAGACCTGTTTCACCGCCTGTGCGTGCTGCGCATCGACGAGCCGCCGCTGCGCGAGCGCGGCGCCGACATCGAACTGCTCGCGAATCACATGCTGGCGAAGTTCCGCTCGGACAGCACGCGGCGCATTCGCGGCTTCACGCCCGACGCCATCGAGGCGATGCGCTCGTACGGCTGGCCTGGCAACGTGCGCGAACTCATCAATCGGGTGCGTCGTGCCATCGTGCTGGCGGAGCATCGGCTCATTTCCGCTCACGACCTTGAACTGCGTCCTGCCGACGAGGGGCCGATGACGCTCGCCCAGGTGCGGGAGGCCGCTGAAAAGCGCGCCATCGAAGCCGCGCTGTTGCGGCGGCGAAACCGCGTGGGCGAAGCGGCCGAAGCGCTTGGCGTGTCGCGCATCACGCTGTACCGGCTCATGAATGCGTATGGCATGCGCCCGGCGGCGGAAGACGCACCTCACGACGCAACCCATGACGACACAACCCCGGCGTCTCCCGATGGCGGCACGGCGCCGGAGGCCGGCGCACCGTCCGGCGATAGCGGAAACCCGGTCTGACGGCGGCGTTGTGGCGCGTTGAGCGCCGCAACGGGACTGAACGTTGCATTTCTTTCCCGCGTTTCTTTCTGTTTTTTTTCGCATTTCTCCCGCTTTTCCCAATCTGGCATTTCCTTTTCCTGCGCCGCGCCGATGCTCACCTGAATCGGCTTTATGTGCGCGTGCAGCAACTTGGCGGAATCCATCACGAGCGTGACGGAATTCGACATTTGGCTTGCCATATCCTTCTAGCCATGGGTTGCATCAAGCCGGGCGAGCGCGATGCGCTCGCAGCGTTTCGCTGTGAAGCCCGTCTTTCAAGACCGTTGGGTCTATCGATCGTGTAGGCGGCGAGGGGAGCAGCTTGCCGTTTTAGCGTGAGCACGCGCGTGATTTCGCACCCGAATGTGGTCGCGGTGGAACGCTATTCACGCGGTGATTTTTGCAGCCATTTTCAATATTGGAAATGGCGTCTTGAAAATCAAGCGGAATGCCTGATCGGAAAAGGGAAATGACAAATCAAATGCGGTAATGGATCCGCTAACCGATTTATCGCTTGTGTCCGGTCGTTGTCTTCCTCGCCTGCACGACCTCGCTTCGAATTGAGCTACGCATCCTCGCAACGGAGAAAGCAGACATGGCCGGATTCCAGGGAGTGTTCGCGCGTGCAGTGGATGTCGCGCTGATCGTGGGCGGCGGCGCGCTCGCGTCGCGTATCCGCTTCGAGGAACTCGCAGACGCGCATTCTCCCGCTGCCTTCATCGCGTTTGCCGCAGCGTTTGCGCTCGCTGTGCTGCCGGCGTTCGACATCTACGAATCGTGGCGGGGCCGTTCGACGCTGCACCATGCGGGCCAGTTGCTGCTCGCGTGGCTCGTGGTGCAGGCCTGTGGCGTGGCGCTCATGTTCGTTCTGCACCAGAGCGTGCTGATCTCGCGGCTGTGGTTCGCGTACTGGACAGCCATGACGGGCGTTGCGCTGGTCGCTTCGCGGGTGGCCTCGCACCTCGTGCTCGCCCGACTGCGCAACGCGGGACTGAATTTGCGGCGCGTCGCAGTGGTCGGGTTCGGCGGGCGGTCCGATCAGGTGCTGCGCAACATCGAGGTGTCGGCGGCGAGCGGTTTTCGCGCATGCGCACGCTTCGATCTGCGCGACGCCGGCAACGCGGCCGGGCACGCTACGCTGCCTGCCTTCGCTAACCTCGACGCGTTCGTGCAGTACGTGCGCGCCGAGCGTGTGCAGGAAGTGTGGCTCGCGCTACCGTTGTCCGAGGAGCGCATGATCGCGCGCGTCGTGAACGAGTTTCGCGACGACCTCGTGAACATCCGCTTCATCCCGGACGTGAGCGACATGACGCTGTTCGACAGCAGCATGATCGAGCTGATCGGCGTGCCCGCCATCAACCTGATGGCCTCGCCGCTGCCGCTTCACGCGAAGCTGAAGAAGGAGCTGTTCGACCGCTGCTTCGCCGCCGTTGCGCTCGTCGCACTCTCGCCGCTGCTGCTCGCGATCGCCATTGCCGTGAAGCTCTCGTCGCCGGGGCCCGTGCTCTTTACGCAGTTCCGCAAGGGCGCGGACGGACGCGTTTTTCGTATCTACAAGTTCCGCTCCATGCGCATGCATCGCGAAGAACCCGGTGTGGTGCGGCAGGCTACGCGCAACGACTCGCGCATCACGCGTGTGGGCGCGTTTCTGCGACGCACGAGCCTCGACGAACTGCCGCAGTTCTTCAACGTGCTGCTGGGCGATATGTCGGTAGTGGGGCCGCGGCCGCATGCCATCGAGCACGATGAGCTGTACCGGAAGATCGTCGACGGCTATATCCATCGCTATCGCATCAAACCCGGCATCACCGGCTGGGCTCAGGTGAACGGCTACCGCGGCGAGACCGACCAGCTCGAGAAGATGCAGGGCCGGGTCGAGCACGATCTCTACTACCTGCGCAACTGGTCCTTCGCGCTCGACATGCGCATCGTCTTCGCGACCATCGCGAAGGGCTTCATGCATCGGAATGCTTATTGAATTGGGCTGAGCGGCGGGAGCGCGGGCGCTCCGGTCGCCTCGGCGGTTCTTGCTGGCTCCCCTCTTTCCGCTGTTCTCTGCTTTCTTCGTTAGTCTCCCAGCCAACGCTTGCTCGTCCGTCCAGGCCACGCACCCTGGGCGCGCGAGCATGCGCTTGTGTTCCGGTAGCGCCCCCGCGAATTCGCCCCAAAAAAGAACCCGCCGATACAACAGGCGGGCGCAAACGGGGCCAAACCTCACGCGTTACATCAGACGCATACGCAAGCTGCATGACGTGACCTGCGCGCCGCGGCTCCGGTCGCGCGACCCCCTCTGTCGTTTCACGTCATGCTGGGCGGACTATGTGCGCGGCGCAGCTACATGGTCTTGACCGCAGGCCGCCTTGTTGCTCGATATTCGGTCGGCGTCGAACCGAGGTGTTTGCGGAACAGCTTCGAGAGACGTCCGCCGCTGCCAATGCCGCACCGGCGTGCGATCTTGTCGACGGGTAGATTCGTTTCGGTAAGCAGGCGGCAACTCATGTCGAGGCGCACGTAGAGCAGGTATTCGGAAGGCGTTACGCCCATTTCCATCTTGAAGCGCCGCAGGAAATTGCGCTCGCTCATGGCGGCCACCTGCGCGGCGTCGTCTATGGAGACCTGGCGGTCGCCGTTCGCCTCGATCCAGCGTGCTGAAGCCTGAATCTGTTCGCTGATGCAGATGGACGCGTTCTTGCGCACGATGGCCGTGAACTGCGTTTCGGCGGGCGGCGCCACCCAGTTGCCGATCTGCCGCGCCACATCCGAGCCGTGGTCTTCCTGCACGACAGCAAGCGCCCGGCGCAATGGATTCACGCACTCGGACAAGATGCGGTTGCCGGGTGCATTGCGCGTGAGTTCGCCCATGCGCTCGCCGTGCGAGTCGTTGCCTGCCGTCTGCGCGATACCCGCTGCTTCGAGCAGCAGCCGGCCTTCGCCGATAGGCACGATGGATTCGCTGCGCGGATACGCGCGGCGCAGCCACGTGATGAGACGCTCGTCGCGCAGCGCGTGACTCACGCCCACGCCGCCCACGATGAAGAGCGTATGAAACGGGTCGGTGAGGCGATGCGCCTCCACACTCTCGGTCCAGACGAACACGGAAGACGAGCTTGCGATGCGGCCGCCCGATGCCGAGAGCAGGCACACCTCATAGCGCGTGCCGCCGCGCTGCGAACTGGTGAAGTCGTTCGCAGCCTGGAAGACTTCCACGATCGTGGCGGCACCAGGAAGGGCAAAGCCGTTGAACAACGCGATGCCAATACGTTTTGTGATGCGCGTTTCAGGCATGACGCTCGCCGGTGCTGCACGATTGACCTGGACGTTGACAATGCACTCCATCTGACTTCCCCGAAAGATAGGTGGTCCACTCCGACTGGCATTGAGGCGGATTAATTGGTCGCTCGATGCTACCTGGCGTTTATCTCAAGCGTAATTTACTGGCCGATTTCGCCAATAATTTGTCGGATATCGTCCACGGTCAGATAAGCGAATTATTAATGCCGAATTGAAGCGCATATCGCGCATGTGGCTATGCCAAACCGGCAATAGTCTTCGGTTGAAACGTTTGCTTTTTCATCATTGTGCATAAATGGGGCTTGAATCGCGTGTGACGTTAGCAGCCGTTCGCCCCAATGCGCGTGCGGCTGCACGAGGTCGTGCCATGCACGACGGACGCAACGCGAGCGTACCGGGTCGAAGGCCCTCGGACGGTCATCCGGGGTCGCGGCTTATGTGCCCGCGTCATACTGGTTTTGGAGAGTGGCTTGCTGCATTTGGCGCGACTGAAATTGTTGCAAATTCTTTCGCGCGACATTGTTCACGACGGTCGTAAATGACAAACCTTTGTCGGAATATGCCAATGCTGCTGGCTTATCGTATGCAGACAGAAATAGTGCGTAATGCCTTTTGATTGCGTGATTCGGTATCCAGAAAGAGGTGCAAATATCAGCATGGGCGCCTGTGACAACCGGTATCGAGTCTCGCACACACGACAATGAGAGCGTCTCGCGACGTGACCACACCCATTTTGATCATCGAGCCGGTGGCGCGCGGCTTTCGCCTGGAGGTGCTTGCCAGTGCGATATCGGCCATCCGCAAACGTTCAATGTACCCGATTTTTGTCATTACGCGTATGGATTTCGCAAGCGCGGAATTGACCCGGCTCGATATGTCAGCGTGGCAGCAGGTGCATATCGTGCAGGCGCCAATCGACTTCGGCGGTGCGGCTGTGGGCCGGGTGGATGCCGATCGCATGGACGCGTTGCTGAATGCATGCGCGGAAGTGGTGACGCATGATCAAACAGCTCACCTGATTTTCCCCGGCGCCGACGAATATCTCGATGCATTTTCTGTTCACGCCTCTTCGCTCAAACAACGATTTGCACGCTCGCGCGTTTCCGTATTGATGCAGAACACAGAGGATCTGCTGGCGCGAGAACTGAAGGCATCGGGAAAGAGCGGCGCATTAGGGCGGCAAGCGGTGAGGTCGCTGAATGCGGCCGACGCCACGCTGATCGCGTTCGACGATGCCTTGCGCGGACATCGCATTGGTCAACGCGAGATCGTGGTGCTGCCCGACCCGTGGCACGGCCACTTCGCTCTGGCGCAGCGCAGGCAGTTACGCGAGCGCTTCAACTTCGCGCCCGCGACGCTGGTGATGGCGGCGGCGCTCGATCCCGCGGCGGGTGGCGACCCGGCGCCATGGCTTGCCGCTGCGGAGCGGCTGGCCGAGGTGCCGGGTGTGCACCTCGCGCTGCACGGGAAGGTCCGCGCGCTCGACCGGCCGAAGCTGCGTCGCCTCGTCGAACGTTTTGGCGGGCGCGTGAGCCATGCGGGATCCGCTGTCGCCCACGGTGACGTCGCGTGCGACGTGCAGCTTCTCGCCGCCGCCGACGTCATGCTCACCTCGTTGATCGGCGCTGCTGATGGTCCGGGCGCCGATGGCCTGTGCGAGCGCACGCCGTTGTCCGAGGCGCAACAGGCGCGCCTGAACGGCTTCGGTGCCGCGTTCGATCACGAGGCCGCGCGTCAGCTCGTGGCGAGTGCAGACGCGCTGCGCCTGTTTTCCGGCAAGGAGATGGCGCTGCTGCGCGACACGCTGGAGCGTCATGCGCAGGAACTGCTGCTCGATTCATTCGGCGCGGGCTTGCGTGCTGCGATCGGGCTCGGCGCCTGAGCTGCCGTGAATCCGCGCCGCAGCCTGACGCGAACCACGTCGCCACGAAGCTGCACTCCGCAAGCCTCCGCCGCTTCCCCGCGCATTCACCTCACTCCGGAGTTCACATGCTCAAAGTAACCAAGGCGGTATTCCCCGTGGCCGGTCTCGGCACGCGCTTTCTGCCCGCCACCAAGGCGAGCCCGAAGGAAATGCTGCCGATCGTGGACAAGCCACTGATCCAGTACGCGGTGGAAGAGGCCATGGCCGCCGGCATCACCGAAATGATCTTCGTGACGGGACGCAGCAAGCGCGCCATCGAAGATCACTTCGACAAGTCTTACGAGATCGAGGCCGAACTCGAGGCGCGCGGCAAGGACAAGCTGCTCGAACTCGTGCGCAGCATCAAGCCGAGCCACGTCGACTGCTTCTATGTGCGGCAGCCCGAGGCACTCGGTCTGGGCCATGCGGTGATGTGCGCGGAAAAACTCGTGGGCGACAACCCGTTCGCCGTGATCCTCGCGGACGACCTGCTCTACGGCACGCCGCCCGTCATGCAGCAGATGATCGAGGTGTTCGACCACTATCACAGCTCGGTGATCGGCGTGGAAGAGATCCCGCCCGAAGACACGAAGTCGTATGGCATCGTGGACGGCAAGGAGTGGGAAGACTCGATCATCAAGATGTCGGGCATCGTGGAAAAGCCGGCACCGGACGTGGCGCCGTCGAATCTGGGCGTGGTGGGGCGTTATGTGCTCAAGCCGCGCATCTTCCAACATCTGCGCGCGCTGAAGCCCGGCGCGGGCGGCGAACTGCAACTGACCGACGCGATCCAGTCGCTGCTCGCCGACGAACAGGTGCTCGCGTACAAGTATCACGGCACGCGTTTCGACTGCGGCAGCAAGCTCGGTTATCTGAAGGCGACCGTGGAGTTCGCGTTGCGCCACCCCGAGGTGCGTGCCGATTTCGGGGCATACCTCAGTGATCGGCTGGGGCTTGGCGAGGCTTTGGTGAAGGCGGCGGCGGAGGTGTCGGAGGAGCGCGCAGAGATCACCGGCTGATGCAGCGATAACCGGCGTCGTTCGCTCGCGGCGGTATCATCGGCGCACTTTCCGCTCGCACGAAAGCGGCACCGACGACGCGGTAGATCAGGCGGATCGCGGCCGCCCGAATCTCATGCGGGTCTCCGGCAACCGCCGCTTCGCTACCCCGATTGCCGAATGAAAACGTTCCTTCTCTACGTTGCGACTGCCGCGGCCGAAATCATCGGCTGCTACCTGCCTTATCTGTGGCTGCGCGAAGGACGCAGCGTCTGGCTGCTCGCGCCGGCTGCGCTCTCGCTGGCGCTCTTCGCCTGGCTGTTGACGCTGCATCCCGCCGCTGCGGGCCGGGTCTATGCGGCCTACGGCGGCGTGTACGTGTCCGTGGCGCTCGTCTGGCTCTGGGCCGCGCAAGGCATTCGGCCCACAGCCTGGGATTGGTCCGGCGTCGCCCTGGCGCTGGCCGGGATGGCCGTGATCGCGTTCCAGCCGCGCTGACACCCGCTTCCATCACCAAGACGCGCCGAGGTGTCGACGCCCCGACGCGCGCCCGGAGCGTTGCGCGCAATTTTGTCCAGTTATCATCCGGGAAAACCCTGCCTTCCATCTGGCTGCGCCAGCGTCCTCACCAGGATGCGCGCGCGGCGCGGCACGGTTCCAACGTTCGCCGAATGCGCGTGTAGCCGGAGATCCCGGCGCAAGCGCGCGTCGGTGCCGACTCACTGCCGGGCGCCAATCCGGCCATCGGCGCGCGGCCACAAGCCGGGCGACCGATCCGCATGAACGTCGTCGAACATGATGATTGCCGCTGCTTGTTCAATCCGCGCGCGCTCCTCGCGCGTGTTTCAAGTCCTGCATCACCGCGCGCTGATCGCGGACCCCGGGCTGCTGCGTCTTCGCAATGCCGCACGCTCGGCGCTTGCGACCCTGGCCACTGCCGTGCTCGCTTCAGGCTGGGCGCTACGTCACCATCAATCTCTTACCGCGGCCGCCCTTGGCGTGCTGTTCGCGATGATCGCGCCGCTCTTTCTGCGTGACGCGCGATGGTCGAACTGGATGGTCTCGCTCGGCTGGCTCTATGCCTCGACCTGCGCGTGCTTCGTGGCATCCGCGGCGGTGGCCGCGCAACCGGCCATGCGTGCCGCCGGCCTTCTGTTCGTGGTGTTCGCGGGCATGCTGTACCAGCGCAGCGGGCCGCGCGCGATTGGCTGCGCCATGCTCGCGCTGGTCGCTTTTTACCTCGGGCTGTACCTGCATCCACAGCCTGCCGCAGTGGTCGAGATGCTCGCTGTGTCGGCCTGTGCGCCTGCCGTCGTGACGTTCGTGTCGCGCGTCCTTATTCCCGTGAAGCCGCGTGGGGCGTCGTCCATGTGGCCGCTGACCACGCGCGCCGTAGCGCGCGGCATGCTGCGCACAGTGGCGCGCTTCAATCGCTCGGCGCGGCGTGGCCGTTGTGTTCTGCGCGCGCTATGGCGACGCGAAGAGGCCGTGCTCGTCGCGCTCATCGCGCTCGCGCATCGCGGACGCGCGCTCGCATGGCTACCCGCCATACCCGCGACCCTTGCGGCGGCGCTGGCGATGCTGATTGGCAGCGGGTTGTCGGAAGAGCGCTGGATGTGGGCGGTCATCAGCACGTTCGTGGTGTTCCTCGGCACCACGTCGCGCGAGCACACCATCAGCCGTGTGATGCAGCGCCTCGCGGGAACGCTTGCCGGGGCGCTTGTGAGCGCACTCGTCGTGACCGCGTTCCGGCACACGCCGGGCGTGCTCGCGGCAGCCATGGTGCTGTCCGTGTTCGGCTGGGCCTATTACATCTTCCACGCCTACGCGCGAGGCGTCTTCTTCATCACGGTGCTCGTGGGGCTGGTCTATGGGTCGCTCGGCTTCGAGATCGTGCCGCTCGCACGGCTGCGTGTGGAGGAAGTCGTGGCGGGGTGCCTGATCTCGCTGGCGGTCGCGGTGCTCATGATGCCTTCGGCGGCGGCGCGGCGCGTGCAGCCTGGCGTGGCGGCGGGGCAATAGGAACGGCGGGAACTGCGCCGCCCGCTGCATCCCTGTCTTGATAGACTTGCGCTTCCAGAAAAATCAGACGGGGAAAACGCGTGAGCCTCGACGAATACTACAGACGGCTCGAGCTGTCGGGCACGGCGTCGCCGGCGGACATCAAACGCGCATACCGGCGGCTGCGGGCGAAGTACCATCCGGACCGCAACAAGGGGCGGGAGTCGACCGTCGAGCCGGTGTTCAAGCGCGTGCAGGAAGCGTTCGAGATCCTGATGGGCACGCGCGAGGCGCCGGCGTCGCCCGCGTCCGCGAGAGCACCGGCAGCAAGGCCGGGCAAAGACCCGGCCAAAGGCAGCGGTAATGAAGACCGCGGCAGAGACAGCAGCAAGGAAACCGCAGCGCACGCGGCCGCGCGCGAGTTTCGCCACGGACCGCCGATGCGCGGCGCGAACTGCCTCGTCGAACTCTTCGTGCCACTTGAAGCGGCCATTCACGGCGGCGCCGTCGAGGCCAGCTATCCCGTGAATGTCTCGTGCCGTGAGTGTGGCCAGTCCCGTCGGTCTCACGCGTCGGCCTTCGGCTGTGCGGCTTGCGACGGCAGCGGCCTGACGTCTCACGGCGCGCGCTGCGCCGTGTGCGCGGGAACGGGCCGGCCGCTGGGCGGGCGCTTGTGTGCCGCGTGCGCCGGCACAGGCGTGACGAGCGAGCGCAAATCACAGACCGTGCCGGTGCCCGCAGGCGCGTGGGATGGACAGCGGCTCGTGGTGGAAGGCGGCGGCCAGCCGGGCGTGAACGGTGGCGCGCCGGGCGATGCGATCTTTTCTGTTGCGATCGTTTGCGGTTCCGCGTTCCGGCGCGACGGGCTGAATCTGGCCTGCGAGATCGAAGTGGATTTCGTCACCGCGACGCTGGGCGGTCCTTTCGAGACGCAGGTGCTGGGCCACCCGCTGCAACTCGCGATTACGCCGAACGCCCAGCCGGGCAGCACGATCCGGCTGCGCGGGCAGGGCCTTGCGGACCGTCACGGCAAGCGCGGCGATCTCACGCTGCAAGTCGTGCTGGGCATGCCGGCTGCCGTCGAGTGTCTGAGCGACGAGGAGCGGCATCAATTGCGCAAGATGTTTGCGGATGCCCAGCAGCGGCTTCGCGCGTGACGACTGGGCGTTTGCCACAGCGACAACCGGGCGGGTGCTCGAAGGCGGCGAGGCGCTGAAGGCCGCCACGCTCTGGCGCCGCGACGTGACGCTGGGGCCGGGCCCGGCACTGAAGGTCTCGGCGCCGATCGGCGGCGCCGCGCTCGACATCGCTGCCCAACACAACGAGCCCGCCACCGTCCCCGCCCCGCTCACGGTGAACGGCAAACGGTACGAACTCGAAGTCGAACCGTGGGCCACGCTGCTCGACCTGCTGCGCGAACACCTGCATCTCACGGGCACCAGGAAAGGCTGCGGCCGCGGGCAGTGCGGCGCCTGCACCATGCTCGCCGACGGCGTGCGCATGAGCGCGTGTCTCGCGCCGGCGGCCGTCTACGACGGATGCGTATCGGGTTTCACCGCATAGGCCGTTTCGCGCGGTGTGAGTACCGTGGCGCGAGGCACGAGGAATGCGAGGTTGACGGCGCACGTGCCTCGCCTAAACTCTTCAGACGTTTCCGGCATCGGCATTGCCGGCCTTTGCAGAACCCTTAGGACCCTTCGGATGTTCGATGGAGGTCACGCCATGAACGCGCAACGTTTAATCGTCAGTGCCGACCGCGGCAAGCTCAGCGTGATCGCCGTATGGAAAACGCTGCAACGGTATGACGTTCAGGTGAGCGGCTGCAAGGCGATCGTGGACGCGCAGCGCGGCGCCGAAAGCCTCATCATCGACCTCGCCGATACCACGCCCGAACGCGTGAGCAACGTGGTGGCCGCGCTGAACCGCCAGCCCGCGCCGCTCAAGGTGATGGTGAGCGTGGCAGCGGACGCGGTGCAGCGGGCGAGGTGAAGCGCGGCATGAGCGCGGCATGAGCGCGGCATGAGCGCGGCATGAGCGCGCGCTTTCGTTCGCTCAGAACAGCTGGCGTGGCCGGCCTTCCGCCATCTCGTGGGGCATCGTCTCGGGCAGCGTAAAGATGACGTGCGGCAGATCGTCGAGCAAACCCTCGAAGCGCGCGTCGGCTTCGCTCGTGAAAAGCGCATCGAGGTAATCGAAGCTCAAGAGCGGTACGAGCGCGCGCAGCGCCGCTTCCTCATCGGGCTGCGGGCCGGTTTCGATGCCGTCCACGTCGAGGCGCACAGAGCATGCCGTGCTTTCCGGGCGGTCCATTGCGCCGATGTCGATCAGCTTGCCCGCAACGTTTTGCGCGAGCACCCGGCCGTTATGAGCGAACACGCGGAAGGGGCGGTCGAACTGGGGCAGCGAACGCCGTGCTTCGCTTCTGACTTGCCTTCGTGTTTCGTTAGCCATCCTGATTCCTCCTCATTTCAGCATGAGACCGGCGTGAGACCGATCACATGTGCCGAGGTCGCAAGGACGGTGCCACGTCGGCCGCGCTGGGCGCGCGAGGCGCCTGAACCGTCCCTATACGTCGCCTCCCCGCCTGCGCCACGCGAAGAGCGCGGCAAGCGCGAGGGTCGCCGCGGCGAACGCCGTGCGCCGATGCGTGTCCAGCCACAACGCGGCGCTGGTGGCGCGCGCTTCGTCGCCGAACGCGCCGCGCAGGCGATGCTTGTCGGGCACCGGGTCCCAGAGGTCGACGGGGCGCGCGGGGTCGGTAGGCGTCTTGCGCTGCTGGCCGCGCCACGCATGGTGTGCGAGATAGCGGTCGAGCCATGCCGGCGCGATCCGGTTCGCAAAAATCGCCTTCACGGACGAGAAGCCCACGTCGAGTTCGCGCCGCTTGTGGGTGGCGGCCCAGAAGATGGCGCGCGCAGCCACCTCCGGTTCGTAGACCGGCGCGACGGGCCGCGGCTCGCCCGGCAGGCGGCAGAGCGCCCAGTCGAATTGCGGCGTGTTGAGCGCGGGCATCTGCACCATCGTTACGTGCACGCGGCTTTTCTCGTGCAGCAGCTCGCTGCGCAGCGCGTCGGTGAAGCCGCGTATGGCGAATTTGGCGCCGCAATACGCCGATTGCAGCGGAATGGCGCGATACGCGAGCGCTGAGCCCACCTGCACGATCGTGCCGCGATTGCGCGGCCGCATATGCGCGAGCGCGGCCATCGTGCCCCACACGTAGCCGTGGTAGGTCACGTCCGTGACGCGCGCGAACTCCGCGGGTTCAATCTCCGTGATGGGTGCGAATACCGTCACCATCGCGTTGTTGACCCATACGTCGATGGGGCCCAGTTCGCGTTCCACGAGATCCGCGGCGGCGTGCACGGCGTCGGCGTCGCTCATGTCGAGCGCGATGGGCAGGGCGCGGGCGCCCAGCTGCCGAATGCCTTCGGCGACGGTTTCGAGCGCCTCGGCATCGCGCGCGATGAGTGCCACGTTGGCGCCTCGCTGCGCAAAACACAGCGCCGTCGCGCGGCCCACGCCTGCGCTCGCGCCCGTAACGACCACGACTTTCGGTGTGCGTGAAAGGAACGGCATGACGTTGTCTCCTTTGTGCTTGTGTGGGGAGTCATCAGAGTTCGCCGCGCGAGCGCAGCGTCGCGATGCGATCCGCGGTGCGGCACGCAATGGCCTGGATGGTGAGCGACGGGTTCACGCCGCCTACGGTGGGGAACACCGAGCCGTCGCAGACCCAGAGATTCGGAATGTCCCAGCTGCGGCAGTCGGCGTTCACGACGCTCGTGCGCGGGTCGTCGCCCATGCGCGCGGTGCCGTTGAGGTGGCAGGTGTCGTCGTGCTGCCTCCAGACGTTGCGCCCGCCCGCCGCTTCGAGCGCGCGCTGCATGAATTCCAGCGAGTGCTCCACGAGCTTCAGGTCGTTTTCGCAGTACGAATGCGTGACGCGCGCAATGGGCAGGCCGTACGGGTCTTTTTCGTCGGCAAGCGTGACGCGGTTGCACTCCTGCGGCAGCGTTTCGCCCACGATCTTGAGGCCCGCCTGATGGTTGTACTGCTCCATCTCGGCGGCAAGCGCGTCGCCCCACAGCCCGCGTCCCGTTTGCACCGCGGCCCATGCCTTCGGCAGCGGCCCCTGGCTCATGTAGCAATAGCCGCCGAAGAAGTCCTTGCCTTTGTCGGTGTAGTTCCAGTGCTCGGTCATCGCGAGCGAGGGCGGCCCCTTGTACCAGCGGATTTCTTCGTCCATGAGGCCCCAGACGGCCTGGTTCGACTGCACCATCAGGTTCTTGCCGACGAGGCCCGAGCTGTTCGCGAGACCGTCGGGAAAGCGCGGCGTGGCCGACATCAGCAAGAGGCGCGGCGTTTCGATCGCATAGCCCGCCACCACGACGTTGCGCGCGCGCTGGAATTGCCAGCGCCCTTCGCGGAAGTACTCGACGCCGTCCACGCGGCCCTGATCGTTTACGGAGATGCGGCCGGCCATCGCGAGGTCGCGAATCTCGGCACCGGCGCGCAGCGCGCGCGGTATCCACGTGACGAGCGCGCTTTGCTTCGCATTGGTCGCGCAGCCCGTCACGCAGAAGCCGCGATAGACGCACGGATGCGCCGCACCGCGCGGTGCGGAGACGGTGGCGAGCGGGGTGGGCGTCCACGGAATGCCGAGCGCCTCGCAACCGCGCGCGAGCACGAGCGCCGCGGCGTTCAGTTCATGCGCGCGATACGGATAGCGCGGCCGCGGCGGACCCCATGGGTAGTTCACGGGGCCCGATATTTTCAACGCGTCTTCCACCTCACCGTAGTAGCGCCACATCTCGCGCCAGTCGATGGGCCAGTCCGCGCCGTAGCCGAGCAGGCTGCGCGACTTGAACCACTCGGGACGAAAGCGCAGCGACACCATGGCGAAATGCACGGTACTGCCGCCCACGGCCTTGCCGCTGTTGTTGCTGCCGAGTTTCAGCGGATGGTCGCCGTCGCAGAGGCGTTCGTCGGTCCAGTAGAGCTTGGACTGGTGCGTTTCGTCGGAGGCGAATTCTTCGAGCGGACGCCACCAGGCCCCTGCATCGAGCGCAACCACCTTGAAACCGTGCTCCGCAAGCCGACAGGCAAGCGTGCCGCCGCCCGCGCCGGTGCCGACGATCGCGAAGTCCACGGGCTCATCCTGGCGGTACTCGCGCATCGGCACCCAGCCGCCGCGCGTGAAGACGTCGGGCGCGCGGCCGTGCTTGCCGCGTGGGTGGTGCAGGGCGTCGGTGAGGGAATCGGTGAGCACGTCATCGGACACGGCGGTTCTCCCGTTCCACGCGCGCCATGTCTGCGGGCGTGGTGTCGTGTGCCTCGACGGGCTCCCACGGGTCGCGGCGATTGGCTTGCATGCGCACATAGCCGCGCGGATTCGCCGGGCCGCCGAAGCCGATCTCGCTCCACGACTGCGGATGCCCGTAGTACGCGGAGCCGAGGTCGTGCAGCACGCGTTCGGTGAAGAAGAGGCCGCTTGGCATGCCGTGCCATTCGGGGCCGTCGAGCGCGCCGCGCTGCATGTCGCGAATCAGGTCGTCGCGTGAGGCGTTATCGAGTTGCGCGAAGGGCACGCGGTGACGCGTGCGGCTCGCGGCATCGAGCGCCGCGAGACCGGTTTGCCAGGCTTCGCGCAGCGGCGGCAGCCGTGCGTCGCGAAAGCCGTCGCGCACGTCGTCGGCGAGTTTGGCGTCGATGTAGGCGGCGAGGGGCACGGCGGGTTCGTGTGTCGCGACGTTGTCTGCGTCATCGTTTCTACTGCCGTTTGACGTCGGACGTGCGGCCTGCGGAATGATCGCGGCACACAACGCCTGCAGCGTCTGCCATTGCGCTTCGTTGCAAAAGCGCGCGACGTCGCGCTGCGCGAGCCGATGGTCGATCACGGCGCGCGTCGCGTCGTCCCACGACACGCTGTCGCGCTTGCGCATGACGTCATAGCCTGGATAGCGGCCCGACGATCGGTCATGTACCGGCGACGATGTCGACAAACCATGCTTCATCTTTCCGTGCTCCTCAAACGCAATGCCGCGAGCCCCGCGAGCGCGAGGGCCGTGAACGAGGGCGGCGCGGGCAGTGGCGGACCGTTGAGCACGTTCTGCGTCCACGCGCGCCAGCCGCCCTGATAGCGCGCGATGCCGCGCGCGTGAAAGGCCACGCCGATGCCGCCCAGCGCTGCGGTGACGCGCAGCCACAGCCGGGTCCACCAGCGCTCGCGCGGCTCACCGAGCGCGGCGCACGCGAGCAGCCCCGCGCTGATGGGCGCTACGACCACGGGCGCATACATCGCGCGATGCTGGAACGAGCCGCGAAAGTGCAGCAACGCGACCTCACCCAGGGTGCCCACCAGCCCCACGGCGGAAACCAGTGCAAGCGCCTTGCCCGCGGGCATGCCGAAGAGTTGCGGGTCTTCGGCGGGTTCGTCGCGCAGCCGTTCGGCCACAGCGCCGAGCACGCCGGAGAGCAGCAACGCCATGGGCGCGCCAAGCGGCGCGCCGTAGAACAGGTTGTGCCAGCTCAACTGCCCGGGCCGCTTCGTCACGTTGTAGAGATGGAACCCCGTGCCCACCACGCCGACCGTTGCCGCGAGGCGATACGCCGCGTGTCGCAGCGCATGCAGCCCCGGCGTGCGGTCCGTGCCGCCGTGCGCGCCCGCGGCGAGTGCGAGCGCGCCGGCCACGAGCGGCGCATACATGGCGCGATTCTCGAACGACCCGCGATAGTGTTCGATGCCGCTGTCCGTCAACGCTGACCACGCGAGCAGGGCTGAACTGCGGTTGAACGCGCGGGCCGCGAGGATGTGCTCGTGCACGAGCGTGCCGTCGCGCTCGCGGGTGGCGGGCATGGTGTTCGCCGAGGTGCGTGGCAGGCGGGCGCGAGCGGCGGAGCCAGCGCTGGACCCGAGGTTGGACCCGGGGGTGAGCCATTCGTCGGCGGCACGGTCATCGTCGTGGTGGGCACCGCGTACAAGAGCAAACGCGGCGAGGCCCACCGCGCCGGCCACACCGCAGAGCGACAGAAAAGAGTGACCTTGATCGTTCATCGCATGTTCATCCGTTGTTCTCTCCTTGCTGTGGCGGCACTGCGCCATGGCGTCCTGACATCGTGGCGCGGCGGCTCACACGGCGAACTGCCGCGCATCCGCGTAGCGAAAGGCGAGGCCGCAGCCGGGCCGCGAGAGGTCCGGCGCAATGGCACCGTTGCGCGGCACGGGTGCGCCGTCGAACAACATCGCTTCGATGCGCACGTGGTCGTGGAACCACTCCTGATGACGCAGGCCCGGCACCGCGGCGGCCACGTGCAGATGCAGCGCCGGCGCGCAGTGCGCGGAAAGCGGCACGTGCCACGCATCGGCAAGGCGCGCGGCCTGCATGAAGCCCGTCACGCCGCCGCAGCGGCTTGCGTCGGCCTGCAGCACGTCGACGGCGCGCGCTTCGAGCAGGCGGCGCGAATCGTCGGCGGTGTAGCTGTATTCGCCCGCGGCGATGTCCATGCCCGCGGGCGCGCGCAGACGGATGGCGTGCAGGCCCGCGGTGTCGTCCGAACTCACCGGCTCTTCGAACCACGTCACGCCGTAGGGCGCGAACGCATCGGCGGCGCGCAGTGCCTGCTGTACCGAAAGTGCGCCGTTCGCGTCGACGAAGAGTTCGGCGCCTGTACTGCCTGAATCGCTTGAACTGCCTGCTCCGCCTGTACCGATCGCCGCGCGCGCGTGCTTCACGCGGTCGGGGTCGCGCGCCGGGTCGCTGCCCACTTTCATCTTCACGGCGCGGCAACCGTCGTGTGCGACCCAGCGGCCCAACTGTTCCGCGAGATGCACATCGGTGTAGTTCGTGAAGCCTCCGCTGCCGTAGATGGGCACCGATTCGCGCGCCATGCCGAGCACCTGTGCGAGCGGTGCGTGCAGCAGCTTCGCCTTGAGGTCCCAGAGCGCACAGTCGAGCGCCGAAATGGCCGTGGCGGCAAGTCCCGCGCGCCCCAGGTTGCGCACGCGCTGCTGCATGCGCAGCCACAGCGCGCCGGTGTCGCCCGGGTCCGCGTGCATGAGCACGGGCGCGAGCGTGTCGCGTATCAGGCTCGCCACGCAGGCGTCGGAATATGTGTAGCCGAGTCCCGTTTCGCCGCCCGCGTCGATCTGTGCGACCACGAGCGTGGTGGCGTTCCAGCTGAAGGTGCCGTCGGCCTCGGGGCTTTCGGCAGGAACGGTGTAGGCCGCGGCGCGCAGGGCGGTGATGCGCGGGCCGAAGCGGCGCTCGTATCCGTCGGTGAGGTCCGTTTTGCCGGTGGACTCCGTTCGCGGTTCGCGTGATTCGCGCGGTTCGCGTGATGAGGGCGCGTCGTTCATTTCGTTCGTCGCCTGTGGGTTCGTCTGCTGCGCTTGACAGCGTGCTGATGGCAGTTGCATGCGGACGTCGTTCTGACCTCCGCCCACGAGGCGCGCGCAACATTCGTTCCTTGCAGCACGTAAGCGAAAGAGCAGGCATGCGCGCGACGGTGACCATTCGTGGCCAGTCGTGGCCATTCGCAGCGGCGGCAAGGGCGGCGCTGTTGCATTGCCTGGAATTTTTACCTGGCTTTCAGCGGCATTTGGCGAAAGAGCGCAGTTGCAGAAAACGAAACCGGAGACGAGCGCGAGGGCTCGTACGCTACACGCGCTACATGCGCTACATGCGTTCCTTGATGCCGCGCGCGATCAGCCACACGTTGACCGGATACGTGGTGGCGAAGCCTGCGAGCATGGCCCACTGCATCGGCAGCCAATAGGCGAGCGTTTTCGGCGTGAGCCCGGCAAAGGTGTGGGACGTGATCCACATCACGACGAACATGCCCACTTCGTAAGCGACGAGCGAGAGCGTGTCGGCCTTGATGGCCTGCACGAGTCCCGCGCGCACGCCGAGGCCGCGCATGGGCGCAATCGCGAAGAACTGGAACACGATGCCGAGCACGTAAGCGAGCCCGAAGCCGATCATCACCTTGCCCGCGAACACCGAGCCCCACGGCCGGAACCGGGTACCGTAGGCGAGCCAGTCGCCGATGAAATCGCCGAGCGCGCAGCCCGCGCCGCAGTGTGCCGCGCCTTCGAACACGGCCTGCCACATGGGGCGTGATGGCGATGACGAAAAAGCGTGCTTGCTGCTCGGCTGGCTGTGTTCGCCGTGGGCATGTTGCACGCCATGTGAACCCGCGCTGTTCGCGCGACCGAACCACAAATAAAAGATCAGCCCCACAGGTCCCCAATAAAGCACCGTCAACGGCCAGACGAACGCCATCACGCGCATGGGCGGCCGGTGCCGGGGCGACAAGACGTCCGCGGCGACGTAGAGCGCGGCGAGCACGGAAAGCGGTAGCCACACCGCTGCCGCCTGAGCGAGCCAGGATGGCATGAGAGCCCTCGCAGATACAACCGGTGCGTTGGAAAGAGGCCGAGACGATGCGCGGCACGAACGAGGCCGGCGCGGTGTTTGTCGATCAGAGCTATTGCGATTGATCGCGCAACACGGGCCGCACCGGCAACACGGGCCGCACGTTGCGTCTGGCACGTCGACCCGTTCAGCACGAAGCGCGCCCGCGGTCGGGAACCGTGGGCGCGCTTCGTGTTGCAGACGGGAACAGCGTGCGGGGGGAAAGCGCGCGAGAAGAGGGTTCAGGCGGCTGGTTCAGGCAACTGGCTAATGCAACTGGCAAATGCAGCTGGCCCATGCAACCGGCCCATGCAGCTAGCTAATGCAGCCGCAGACAACCTGAGGCGCGCACGCGCAACCTCAGGCCCGCACCCCCTCAAAACCGATCGGCCCTGAACGGCCGCGGATCCACCACCGGCTGCGTGCCCGTCACCATCTCGGCAATCAGCCGTCCCGTGACCGGCCCGAGCGTGAGGCCGTGATGCGCATGGCCGAACGCGAACCACAGGTCGGCATGGCGCGGCGCCGGGCCGATCACGGGCATCATGTCCGGCGTGCATGGGCGGCGGCCCAGCCACGGCGTGGCATCCAGACGTTCGCCCAGCGGAAACACCTTGCGCGCGATGGGCTCCACCGCGTCGAGCTGGGCCGGCGTGGGCGGCGCATCGCGCAACGCAAGCTCGGCGCCCGTGGTGAGGCGAATGCCGCGCGCCATCGGGGTGATGAGGTAGCCGATCTCGGCATCGAGCACGGGCTGGTTGAGACGCGCGCCGTTTTGTGCAGCGTAGTGCATGTGATAGCCGCGCTTCACGGCGAGCGGCAAGTGGTAGCCGAGCCTGGTCGTGACGAGGTCGGACCAGGGGCCCATTGCCACCACCGCCGAACGCGCTTCGACTACGCCTGCGTCGGTAGTCACGCGCCAGCCGGGTTCGAGCGTAGTCGCGTCGCCCGTCAGGATGCGGCCGCCCAGTCGCACGAAATGGCGCGCGTAGGCCGTGACGAGTGCGTTCGGATCGCTCACCGAATCCGAGTCCGTATAGCGCAGTCCGCCCATGAGATCGTGGCTGAGCCACGGTTCGTCGTGTTGCAGGCGTGCGGCGTCGAGCACGTCGAACTGCACGCCGTACTCCGTGTTCCAGCGGCGCGCCTGACGTTGCTCCGCTTCGAACTTCTGCGCCGTGCGAAACACCTTGACCCAGCCGCCGGTGCGCAGCAGATCGCCCGCGCCCGAGGCCTCGATCAGCGCGCGATGCTCGGTAATGCAATGCTCGATCAGCGTGGAATACGCGCGTGCGATGGCCGCGTGACGATCGGGCCGCGAGTTGTACCAGTAGCGGTAGAGGAACGGCAGCAGATGGGGCAGCGCGGCCGCGTGGTAGCGCACGTCGGTGGAACGGTTCAGCGCATAGCGCAGCAGGGTGCGGAAGTCGCGCGGAAAGGCGTACGGATACACGCCCTCGCGTTGAATGAGCCCGGCGTTGCCGAACGAGGTTTCGTAGCCGGGCGCGCGGCGATCCACGAGCGCGACCGCGAGTCCGCGCTGTTGCAGATGCAGCGCGACGGAGACCCCCACCATGCCTGCGCCGAGTACGACGGCATCGAACTTCATTGCAGCGATTCCTTGTTTCGTTGTGTTGTTGTGGGCGTGCCGCGACGCGGGGCCTTAGGCCACCGAGATACCCTCGCGCTTGCCAGCCGCCGCGCCGAACACGGGCGGCGCCGTCACGATGGACTTGAGCGACGGGTTCGGCTGCGTGAGCTTCGACAGATCGGGCCGCGGACGACGCAGCGCAGGCACCGCGTCGAATGCCTGCTCCAGCGCCTGCGCCACCGCGAGCGTCTTCAGGTCGCCGTGGAAGGGTCCGACGATCTGCAAGCCGAACGGCATGCCTGCGTGATCCACACCGCACGGCAGCGAGAGCGCCGGGTGCGTGGTGAGCGTCACCACGTACGTGAGCGCGAGCCAGCGATAGTAGTTCTCCTGCGCGCGGCCGGTGATCTGCGCTGCGTACAGTTCGCGCCATGGAAACGGCGAGACCGGCGTGGTGGGCGAGACGATCACGTCGTAGCGATCGAACGCGGCCTGGAAGCGGCGGAAAAGGCGCGTCTGCTCGGTTTGCGCCCAGGCGCTGTCGGCGAGCGTCATCGCGGCGCCCATCTCGTAGTTCGCGCGCGTGTTGGGACCGAGCGCGCTCGGGTCGCGTGCATACGCGTCACGCAGGCCCGCCACGAAGCTCTCGGCGCGGATCACGTCGAAGGCGCGGTGCGCGTCGCCCAGATCGAACGGCAGGGGCTCGCAGGTGCGAACCCAGGGCGCGAGCGCGGCCATGCGCGCGCGGAACACGGCGCGAATGTCGTCGTCGACGTCGCAGCAGCCGAAGTCTTCGGTGAAGCCCACGCGCAGCGTGGAGAGATCGAAGGCGGGCAGGGTGGCGAAGCTGAGGGGATCGGTTTCGTAGCTGAGCGGGTCGCTTGCCGAAAGACCCGCGGTGGCCGCGAGTTGCAGCGCGGTTTCGGCGACCGTGCGGCCCATCGGACCCACGACCGAAATGGGCGTCCAGCCCAGCAGCCGGCGCGAGTTCGGCACGAGCCCCGGCGACGGACGAAAGCCCACCACGCCGCATTTGGCGGCGGGAATGCGCAGCGAGCCGCCTGTGTCCGAGCCCGTGCAGACGGGCAGCATGTCGCAGGCGAGTGCGGCAGCGGAGCCGCCTGACGACCCGCCCGCGTTGAGTTCGGGGTTGAACGGGTTGCCCGTGGCGCCCCACACCGGGTTGCGCGTGTTCGCGCCCGCGCCCAGTTCGGGCACGTTGGTCTTCGCCACGACGATGGCGCCCGCCGCGCGCAGGCGCTCCACCAGCACGACGTCGTGCGCGGGCACGTTGGCGCGCGACATCGGCGAGCCGTAGGTGGTGAGCAGGCCGGCCGTGTCTTCGAGATCCTTCACGCCGAGCGGCAGGCCGTGCAAGAGACCGAGCGGCTCGCCCGCCAGCACCTTGCGCTCGGCGGCTTGGGCGGCGGCGCGGGCGGCGGCGTAGTCGGTCGCGGTGATGGCATTGACGGCTGGATTGAGGGCTTCGATGCGCGCGATGCAGGCCTCGAGCAGTTCGACGGGCGAGATCTCTTTTGCGCCGATCAGACGGCGCAGCTCGACAGCGCTGCGCGCGACCAGCTCGTGGCGATCGATTGAAGGGGTGGACACGGGTTCGGACATGAGTACGGTTCCGGAGTCGGATGAAGGTGAACAGGCTCGCGTCAGCGAGCCAGGTCAATGAATTACGCCGACGGGTTACGCCAACGAATTACGCCAACGGGTTACGTCAACGGGTTACGTCAACACTTCGCCCGTGCGGTCGCGCAGCCAGATCACCGGCACGAGCGATACGGCGCAGGCCGCGGCGACATACCACGCGGGCGCCAGCACGTTGCCCGTGAGCGCCACGAGCCAGCTCGCAATGAACGGAGAGAAGCCGCCGAAGAACGACGCGCTCACCACGTAGGTGAGGGCGATGCCCGTGGCGCGCACGGGCTTCGGGAACAGCTCCGGAATCATCACGAGCACCGGCACGATGTGCCCCGCCACGAAGACCCCAAGGAACGCGGAGACGGCGCAGAGCAGGAGCGTCGACGGCTCGGCCGAGAGCCACGCAAACGCAGGATAAACCGTCACCAGCAAAACGACGCGCGAGACGACCAGCACGCGCTTGCGGCTGAAGCGGTCGGCGAGCTTGCCGGCGAGCGGCGCGGCCACGAACAGCACGAGCGAACTCACGATGCCCGACACGACGGCCGCCGTCTGCGGCAGATGCAGCGTGCGCACGGCGTAGCTCGGCAGGAAAAACGCGGTGATGTAGACGGACACCGAGCCGCCCAGTTCGGCAAAGGTGCCGAGCACCGTGAGCTTGAGGTGCGTGGTGAGGGCGGCTTTCAGCGCGGCGTAACGGCCTGTGTCTGTCGACGATGCCGGCGCCTTGCGGGCTGCCGGGGTCGTGGAGGCCTGGGCTGCGTAGGCGTGGGCGGATGCATCCCGATCGGCCTCGCCGCCCAGCGTTTCTTCGAGGCGCTGCCGGATCAGCATGCCGACCGGCGCCGCGACGATGCCGAGCAGGAACGGAATGCGCCAGCCCCAGGCGAGCAGCGCGTCTTTCGGCAGTGCCGCGTTCACGATGGTCGCTACCACGGCGCCGAGCGCGATGCCCAACGCGATGGCGGCGAAATTCCAGCTTGCGAAGAACGCCCGTGTGTTGTCCGACGCGTGCTCGATGAGCAGCGTCGTGCCCGGGCCGAACTCGCCGCCCGCGGCGAAGCCCTGCAGCAGGCGCGCGCCGAGCACGATGAAGGGCGCGGCCATGCCGGCCACGGCGTAGGTGGGCGCGGTCGCGATCAACGCGCAACTGGCGGCCATCAGCATGATGGTGAGCACCATCGCCTTCTTGCGGCCCACGCGGTCGGCATAGCCGCCAATCACGATGCCGCCGAGCGGCCGCACCACGAAGCCCACCCCGAACACGCCGATGGAGAGCAGGAACTGGTTCACGGGCGACGCGGCCGGGAAGAACAACTGGCCGATCTGGATGGCGAAGAAGCTGTAGATCGTGAAGTCGTAGTACTCGAGCGCCGTGCCGAGCGTCGTCGCGGCGATGACCTGGGCCTTCGAGAGGCCCGCCTTTTGCAATGCGAGAGTGGACACAGCAGCGGCTCCTTCAGCGTGGCTCTGGGATGCGGTTATCCTATACGAGAAAAAAATAATTCTCGTATACGACAAAACCCTCGCCCGAATTCACACACCAGGGCGAGATCTCACGCTCCAGCTTTCACATGGCCAAATCTGTCGTCCGTTCCCACGCTCGCTCCGTGCCGGCCGCCGCGCCGCAGGCTGTTGCCGATGCCACGGCGCCCGGGGTGGCGCTTTCGGCCCCGTCGCCGTCGGCTTCGTCTTCATCTTCACAGCCGAAATCAGCACAGACCGACCACAAGGCCGTAGGCGGCCGGCTGCGCGATGCGCGCAAGGCGCGGCGGCTTACGCTCATGCAGCTTTCGGAGCAGTCCGGCATCGCGGTGTCCACCATCTCCAAGGCCGAACGCGGCGACATCGCGCTTACCTACGACAAGTTCGCCGCGCTGGCCCACGCCTTGCAGCTCGACTTCGACGCGCTCTTCGGACGCGCCGCGCCCAACGCGGCCCGCACGCGCGAGGCGCCGATGACGCCGTCGTTCACGGCGTCCGGCGAGCAGATGATCTACGACACGCCCAATTACGAGTACGGCATGCTCGCCGCCGACCTCACCGGCAAGCGCATGGTGCCCATGCGCGCACACGTGCGTGCGCGTTCGCTCGCGGACTTCCCCGACTACATCCGCCACAGCGGCGAGGAATTCGTATTCCTGCTGCAGGGTGCGCTCGAACTGCGTTTCGAGAACGGCACCGCCTACGCGCTCAAGCCGGGCGACAGTCTTTACTTCGACAGCTCGATGGGCCACGTCTACCTGAGCACGGGGAAGGGCGACGCCGAAGTGCTCGTGTGCTGTGTGGATACGGACACCGACGCGCCGCGGCCGCCCGAAGCGATCTGAGCGGCGCATCGCGCGACGCATGCCGGTTCGCCGGCCGCGAAGTTTGACGCGAAGTCACGCGGGCCAGGCGTGACTTCATGGACCTGGCGTGATTTCGCGCGACCTTACACGACCTTACCCCACGCACCTCCAGTACCATTTGCCCGCACCACCGCTATTGTCGAAGTCCAGCGAGGAGACCCACGATGAAGCTGTGCAGCACCTTCGCGGCGAGGGCCGTCGCGCTTTGCACTGCGCGCGACGCGACGGTGACGGCCGCGCTCGCCGTCGCGCCGGCCTTCGGCCTTGCCGCGCTGGCCTTCGGCCTCGCCGCGGCGGCGCCGGCCGAGGCGCAGACGACGACCGTCTACATCGGCATGAACGGTGGTCCGATGGAAAGGGCGTACACGAGCCAGGTGCTGCCCGACTTCGAGAAGGCCAACAACGTGAAGGTGACGGTGGTGCCCGGCACCTCGTCGGAAACGCTTGCGAAATTGCTGGCGAGCCGCGCGCATCCGTCCATGCACGTGGCCTTTCTCGACGACGGCGTGATGGCGCGCGCGGTGAATAGCGGCGTATGCCAGAAGCTCGACGACTCGCCCGCGCTGCGCGAGCTGTATCCGTTCGCGCGCATGAAGGACGACATCGGCGCGGGGGTCCAGCTCGGCATGACGGGCATCGGCTACAACACGAAACTCTTCGCGCAGAAGGGCTGGGCGCCACCCCGTTCGTGGATGGACTTCGCCAATCCCAAATACCGGGGCAAGGTGGTGTTTCAGTCCGCGGCCACCAGCACGTTCGGGCTGCATGGCTTTCTCGCCATCAACCGTCTGCTGGGCGGCAGCGACCGGGACGTCGAGCCCGGCTTCACGAAATGGGCGAGCACGGTGGGCCCGAACGTGGTCGCGTACATTCCGAACTCGGCGAAGCTTGCGCAGATGATCGAGAGCGGCATGGCGGGCCTCTTTCCGCTTTCGCCCACCGCCGTGGGCGACATGGAGGACAGGGGCGTGCCCGTTGCCTACGTGAATCCGATAGAGGGCGCCGTGCTCCTGCTCGTGGACCTGTGCGTCGTGAAGGACAACCCCGACCCCGCACTTGCCCAGAAGCTCGCGCAGTACCTGCTTTCGGCCGAGGCGCAAACGAAGGCCGCCGCGGCCGGCCGGCAGATTCCGACGAACCGCGATGCCGCGACCACGCCTGCCATGCGCAAGAGCGTCGGCGACCTGAGCGACCTGGTGCGTAGGGTGACCGTGGTCGACTGGGACGCCATCAACGCGCATCGCACCGAATGGGACGCGCGATGGAAGCGCACGATCGCGCAGTAGCCGGCGCCGGGAGCTAGTAGCCGGTGGGCCGACAGCCGGCGCCGGTGATTGCCCACCCGCGCGGCCAGCCACGGCCTGCAGTGGGCCCTAAGGATTTCCTGACACGCGATTCAGCACCTATCCCGCGCCGATTCCGGCCTTCCCGACGGAAAGCAGGCGCGCCCGCTCCTACCATGTCGCATGGGAGCGCATGAAGCGGCTAATGAGGTCACTGCGGAGATCAATGCGGGGATCACGGCCAGGACCGCTGCGCGAACATCGTTGTTGTTGTCGTAGCGGGTTTCAAGGCGGTTACCGAGGCGATGAGTCGTGCGCCCGCCTGAACAGGCGCAACAAGAGCATGCCAGCTGTCGGTATCGCCATTTGCGGGGAGCGGTTTTTTTATCATGTCCAGTCTGTTGTCCGAGCGCGAGGCCGTGCAGGCGCGCGTCGAGCGTGCTTGCATGTGCCTCTTCGACACGTGGTGCGAAACGCGCAGTGTCGTGCCGCTCACCTATCTGCTGCACTGCTGGCCGCTCGCGGACGGTAGCGCGAGAGCCATTCGTCGCATGCGCGACACGCTGCGCGAGTTGCAGAGTTCGCATCCCGACGCGCTGGACGCATCGGCCGCTTTGACGCTTGCCACGCTGATCCGCTGCGTGGACGAGGCGCTCGTGGAATCGCCCCTTGCCGGGCAGAAGGCGGGGCGCTAGCGGGCCACACGCGACTTCTGGGCGGCCGCTACCACGGGTACCACGGAGAGGTTTGATGGGCCACGGCTAGCAGCGGCAGCGAGCCGATCGCCGCCACGGCGGCCAGAAAAAGCTGCGGGCCACAGCTGCGGCCACGGCGAACGGCGACGGATAGCCGGAAGAACCCGGCAGCACAACCAGAAACAACCCGCAACAACCCGCAGCAAAGAGCCGCCGGGCGCAGTCATAGGCAACGTGGGAGCCCAAGCCAGCCACCAGTCAGCCACCATGATGAGCCACTTCGATTCCGACGCTGCGGGCCCGCCCTTCATCCTGATCGTCGACGACACGCCGGCCGCTCTCGCCGTCGTCATGGAAGGCCTCGCCGACCGGGGCTTTCGCGTGCTGATGGCGCTCGACGGCACCGAGGCGATCGAGCGCGCGAAGTACGCCCAGCCCGACGTGATCCTGCTCGACGTGGAGATGGCCGGCATCGACGGCTTCGAGACCTGCCGCCGGCTCAAGGCGCACCCACGCACACGCGACATCGCCGTCGTCTTCATGGCAGCGATGACCGACGCCACCGACCTCACAGAAGGCTTCGCCGCGGGCGGCGCGGACTATGTGACCAAGCCGCTGCGTCTGCCCGAAGTGGTGGCGCGCATCAACACGCAACTCGCCCTGCGCGGCATGCGGCGCCAGCTTGCCGCCCGGCACCGCGAACTCGCCGACGAAGTCGCCGTGCGCGCGCGCACCGAAGCCGCGCTGGCCCGCATCCGCGAGGCGCTCGAGGAACGCGTCGCCCGCCGCACCGAAGAGCTTGCCCGTGCGAACGCGCGGCTTACCGCGCAAATCGAGGAACGGCGGCGCGCCGACGCGAAGCATCTTGCGAGCGAAGCGCGCTTTCGCACCATCGCGGAGGCGAGCCCCGTGCCGCTGTGCATCGCCTCGATGCCCGAAGGGCACATCCTCTATACCAACCAGCCGATGCGCGCGCTGTTCTTCGGCGCCGATGCCGTCGCGCGGGGCACCAACATCGTCGATTTCGGCGTGAACCTCGCGCAGCGCGATGCGCTCATCGACCACCTGCGCCGCGAGGGCAGCTTCGGCAATTCCGAGGTCCAACTGCGCCGCGCCGACGGCACGACGTTCTGGGCCATCGCAACCGCGCGCGTGGGCACCTACGACGACGCGCCCGCCATCTACGTGGGGCTCAGCGACGTCACGGCGCGCAAGGAAGCCGAAGAGGCGCTGCGCGCAAGCGAGGCGAGCCTCGCGAACGCCCAGCGCATCGCCCGGCTGGGCGACTGGGCCTGGGACGCCGCGCGGGGCATGGTGCACTGGTCGGACGAAACGTGGCGCATTCTCGGCCGCTCGCGGGGCGTCGCGCCGAGCTACCGCACTTATCTGCAGGCCGTGCATCCCGACGATCGGCCCGCCGTGCGGCAGGCGGTGCGCGAGCTGCTGGCGGGCACGCCTGCGTACGGCATCGACCACCGCGTGGTGAGCACAGACGGCGGCGAGCCCGCCGTTCGCATCGTGCGCCTGCAGGCCGAAGCCGCGCCCACGCCGCCGGGCGGCCCGCTGCGGTTGATCGGCACGCTGCAGGACGTGACCGGGCGCAAGCTCATCGAACAGGAATTGCTGGAGTCGCGCGAGCGGCTGCGCGAGCTGGGCGGCTACATGGAAGCCGTGCGGGAGGAAGAGCGCCGGCGCATTGCGCTCGAAATCCACGACGAACTGGGTCAGCTTTTGACCGCGCTGAAAATGGACGTGGCGCTGTTGCGCATGCGTCTTGGCGCGGACTGCGAGGCGCGGCGCAAAGCCGACGACATGCGCGAGCTTGCCGAAAAAACGCTCTGGATGGTGCGCAACGTCTCGAACCATTTGCGGCCCGCGGCGCTCAACTTCGGCATTGTCTCCGCGCTCGAATGGCTCGCCGAAGACTTCGCGCGGCGTACCGGCATCATCTGCCAGTTCCGGGCGCGCGGCGGCGAGCCCACGCTGCCCGATGCGTCGGCCACGGCGGTGTTTCGCATCGCCCAGGCGTCGCTCACCAACGTCGCGCGTCATGCGGGGGCCACGCGCGTGGACGTGACGCTCGACAGCACCACGGACGGCTTCGCCTTGCAGATCGGCGACGACGGCTGCGGCTTCGACACCGAGGCCCCGGGCAAGGGGTATTCTTATGGCCTGCTCGGCATGCAGGAACGAGCGAGGCTGATTGGCGCTGCGCTGCGCATCGACAGCGCGCCGGGCACGGGCACGGTGGTTTCGATGATCATCCCGGCTGAAAGCGGAACAACACAATGATCCATATCCTGATAGCGGACGACCACGCGATCGTCCGCGGCGGGCTCAAGCAGATCGTCGCCACCACCACCGACATCGTCGTGGCCGGGGAAGCCGCCAACGGCGCCGAAGTGGTGGAGAAACTGCGCACCTGCCAGGTCGACTTGCTGCTGCTCGACATGACGATGCCGGGCATCAGCGGCGTGGGGTTGATCCGGCGCGTGCGCACCGAACAGCCCGCGCTGCCCATTCTCGTGCTGAGCATCCACAACGAAGCGCAGGTGGTCTCGCGTGCGCTGCGCGCGGGCGCCACGGGCTACGTGACGAAAGACAGCGACCCGGAGATTCTGCTTGCCGCAATCCGCAAACTGGCGGCAGGCGGTCGCTTCATCGACCCCAAGCTCGTGGACGCTATCGTGTTCGATTCGCATACAGGCGATGCACCGCCGCACGAAGTGCTCTCGGACCGCGAGTTCCAGGTGCTGCAGATGCTGGCCTCGGGGCGCAGCATCAACGACATCGCCGACGCGTTCGCGCTGAGCGCGAAGACGATCAGCACGCACAAGATGCGTCTCATGCAGAAGCTCAACCTCACCAACAACGCGGAGCTGATCCGCTACGCGATCAAGCACGGGCTCGTGGCGGAGTAGTTGCGCTGGGCGCTTGCGCTTGCATCGCATTGCGCGGCGTTGCATCGCCCTCACGTCGCGTCAAGCGCGAGACTCACTCGCCGATCAGATGCAGCACGATCTCGCGCGACTGCGGGTGACGCCGGTGCTCGAACAGATAGAGCCCTTGCCAGGTGCCGAGCACGGGCTCGCCGTGCTCAACCGGAATGGAAAGCTGCACCTGGGTGAGCGCGGTGCGCAGGTGCGCGGGCATGTCGTCGGGGCCTTCAGTGTCGTGCTCGTAGCGTGATGCGTCTTCGGGCGCGAGCGTGGCGAAGTAGCGCTCGATATCGCGCCGCACGGAAGGGTCCGCGTTCTCCTGAATCAGCAACGACGCTGACGTGTGGCGGCAAAACACCGTCAAGAGCCCGGTCTCGATCGACGTCTCTTCGACGAACGCGCGCACTTGCCGCGTGAATTCCACGAGCCCGCGCGCGGGGGCTCGCAGTTGCAGATGATGAATAGCCTGGCGCATGGGAGTGCCTCTTGGACGTGCGAAGGTGCGGCCCGCGGCCCGCGGCGCGCGTGGGTTGCCGCGCGGTGGTGGGTGTTGGTGCGCGCTGGTGCGTGTTGGTGCATGTCGGCCCGAACCGCGAAGGGTGCGGGCCATGATACGGGAAGCCCGCGCCAGTCGTACGCATGGGGTGTGGTGTGCAACCAGCACGCGATGCGCAAACAGCGCGCCCGGTCGCGTGACCGGCGGTCGCGCGCGGCCTGGTGTGCAGCCTGGTGTGCGGCCTGATGCATGGCCGCACACCAGGCTGCGTGCCCCGGGCCGCGTGCCCCCGGCCTCACCTACATCATCGGCATGTGCAGATGATGCGGATCGTCGAGCGTATCCGCGATGCGCTGCAACGCTTCGCGGCAGTCGGCGCGATCTTGCGGACCGCCCAGGCACACGCGGATCGCATTGGGCGCGTTGCCGTCCGTGGAGAACGCCGCGCCCGCCACGGCACCAATGCCCTGGTTGCGCAAATGCAGCGCCAGTTCGGACGCGGCCCAATCGCACTGCGGCGCAATGGGCAGCCACAGGTGGAAGCCGTCGGGATGCGCGTCGTAGGGCCACGCGGTGAGCGTTTGCGCGGCAATGGCCTGGCGCGCGTTCGCTTCCGTGCGAATGGCACGCAACATGTCGTGCGCCGTGCCGTTGTTGATCCATTGCGTGGCGAGCAGCGCCGTGAACGGGCTGGGCATGACGGTGGTGGCGCGCAGCGCGCCCGCAATGCGTTGCGCCTGCCGCGCTGTGGGCATGGAGAGATACGCCACGCGCAGCCCCGCGCCCAGCGTCTTCGCGAGCCCCGTGACGTAGCACGTGAGTTCGGGCGCGAGCGTGGCGAGCGCGACGGGCGCGGTCTCGGGCAGCATCGCGTAGGCGTCGTCTTCGATGATCGGCACGCTGTAGCGCAGCGCGACGTCGGCGAGCGCCTCGCGCCGCTGCGTGGAAAGCGTGAGCGTGCTCGGGTTCTGCAATGTCGGGTTGCAGTAGAAGGCGCCCGGCTTCTCCGACTTGCAGAGCGCCTCGAACGCGTGCGGCAGCGGGCCTTCCTCGTCGCGCGCCAGCGCCTGCAGACGCACGCCCAGTTGCGAGGCGATGGCCTTGATGCCGGGATAGGCGAGCGCGTCGAGGCAGATCGTGTCGCCGGGCCGCGCGAACTGCGAGACGAGCGCCACCAGCGCGCTGTGAATGCCGGGGCAGACGAGCACCGTCTCGTCTTTGCAGTCCGGCAGACGCATGCGCAGCCACTCGCGGCCCGCGGCGCGGTCTGCCGCGGTGCCGCCGAAGTCCTGATAACGCAGCAGCCGGTACGGGTCCGTTTCGGCGAGCAGGCTTGCCGCGGACGCGGCTAGACGTGCCGCGAGTTCGGGCGGCTCGGGCGGCATGTTCATCGACATCTCGACGCTGCTGCCGCCCGCCAGCGGCAAGGTCTGCGTCTTGCCGCGCACGAACGTGCCGCTGCCGGCGCGCGCATCCAATAGCCCGCGCTTGCGCGCTTCCGCGTAGGCGCGCGCGACCGTCGTGTAGTTGAGCGCGAGCGCGGCGGCGAGGTCGCGCAGGCCCGGCAGCCGATCGCGTGGCCGCAGCCGGCCGCTCGCCAGGTCTTCCTCGATCAGATCGGGAATGGCCAGATAAGCGGGCTTACGGCTTTCGGCCAGCCTTTTATGCCAGTGATGCGCAAGACTCTGCGTGAGATTCTGCGTGAGACTGTCCATAACCGATGAATTTCCTCTTTGCCGCACGCTCGCGGTTCAATTCACGATAGCACGCGATATTCATAAAAATAAAATCAGATTGCTTTCATTTCTCTCATTGATCGCATTGATCGGTTCAATGCACGGTTTCGGCGTGCCGCGCACCATCGGCGCGCGACAGAATGTCGCGGCGCGCACTCTGGGTGCACGCCTCGCGCCTCGCCGGATGGCCTGAAACGGCCGCCCACCCGCCGCCGCAGGCCTTCGCAAAAATTTTTCGGTTCGCCTTGCGACTTCGGCTTTGCTTGATTGGAAAGTGATTGCATTTTGCGGGCCAGCGATTGGCATATCCGTTGCGTTATTAGTCGCGCCGGTTACGGGAATTAACCGGGATAACCGCAATATCCGTAAACCCGGCAAAACCGCACAACCCATGCGATAAATCGGAGAGAGCCATGCCCGCTGTCAATCAACCGCTTCACAAGAACGGCGATTTTCTGGTCGATTACGAAGAGAAGGTGTTCGAGGACGTGAAGGCGGAGCCCGGCGAGAAGGCGCTCGTCACGTTCCACACGGTGGCGTTCGAAGGCTCCATCGGCTTCGTCAACCTGTTGCAGGCCACGCGGCTGCAGCGCAAGGGCTTCGAGACGTCGGTACTGCTCTACGGCCCCGGCGTCACGCTCGGCTTGCAGCGCGGTTTTCCCACGCTGGGCGACGAAGCGTTTCCGGGCCACCTCAACTTCAACAAGCAGCTCGTGAAGTTCATGGAGGAGGGCGGCAAGGTCTACGCGTGCCGCTTCGCGTTGCAGGCGCTCTATGGGCACGGCGAGGCGTCGCTGATCGAAGGCATTCGCCCCATCAATCCGCTCGACGTGCTGGACCTGCAACTGCTGCACCGCAAGGCCGACGCGCTGATCATCCATACGTGGACCGTCTGAGTCGCGCGGGGGCCATCATGGCGGAACAACGAAGCGCGAGCCGCACCGTGCGCGCCGCTGCCGTGCAGATCGCGCCTGATCTGCACAGCGCGGCGGGCACGCTCGAAAAGGTGTGCGCCGCGATCGACGAAGCCGCGGGCAAGGGCGTGCAGCTCATCGTCTTTCCCGAAACCTTCGTGCCGTACTACCCGTACTTTTCGTTCGTGCGGCCGCCCGTGGCATCGGGCGCGGACCACATGCGGCTCTACGAGGAAGCCGTCGTGGTGCCGGGCCCGGTAACGGAGGCGGTCGCCGCGCGGGCGCGCCGGCATGCGATGGTGGTGGTGCTTGGCGTGAACGAACGCGATCACGGCAGCCTCTACAACACGCAGCTGATCTTCGATACGGACGGCACGCTGCTGCTCAAGCGCCGCAAGATCACGCCAACCTTCCATGAACGCATGATCTGGGGGCAGGGCGACGCCGCCGGCCTGAAGGTCGCGCAGACCGCGATGGGCCGCGTGGGCGCGCTCGCGTGCTGGGAGCACTACAACCCGCTCGCGCGCTACGCGTTGATGGCGCAGCACGAAGAGATTCATTGCAGCCAGTTCCCGGGCTCGCTCGTGGGGCCTATCTTCGCCGAGCAGATCGAGGTCACCATCCGGCATCACGCGCTCGAAGCGGGCTGCTTCGTGGTCAATGCCACGGGCTGGCTCACGGACGCGCAGATCGAATCCGTCACCGCCGACCCGAAGCTTCAGAAGGCGCTGCGCGGCGGCTGCATGACGGCGATCGTCTCGCCCGAAGGCCAGCATCTGGCCGCGCCGCTCACCGAAGGCGAAGGCATGGTGGTGGCGGACCTCGACCTCGCGCTCATCACCAAGCGCAAACGCATGATGGATTCGGTGGGCCACTACGCGCGCCCCGAACTGCTGAGCCTCGCCATCAACGACCGGCCCGCCGCGCCGCTCATGTCCATGCCCATGTCCGCCACGCGCGAAGGCGCAGAGGCCACCTCATCAGTGGGCACCTCATTTTTCGACACCGGCTTCCGTGGAGAACGCGATGAACGCCAGAGAGACCTTGCCGGCCGCGAGCCGGCAATTGATGACTGAGCTGCAGTCGAGCGGCCTGCGTCTTGCCGATCCCCATGCGGGCGCCGCAAGCCGGCGCGGCGGCGCGGGTCCGTCGGACCACAAGGCCGTGACGGTGGACGGCGTCACGGTCATGGTGCCCGTGCATACGAGCAGCGCCTGGCACTCGCCGTTCGTGGCGAGTGCGCCCGACGCCTCGGGCACGAGCACGCTGCTGCGCGGCACGATTCCCGTGGCGAGCATCCGCTTTCCGAAGGCGCCGCGCTTCTACGCGCTGCAGACGCTGGACGGCGTGCCGTACTCGCAGATCGCGACGCTGCACAGCGCCGACGTGCTCGCCACCACCGTGCTGCAAACCTGCATCCGCTACGAGAGCCGCCGCAAGGCCTGCAAGTTCTGCGCGATCGGGCAGTCGCTCGCGGCGGGCCGCACTATTGCACGCAAGACGCCCGAACAACTCGCGGAAGTGGCGCGCGCGGCCGTGTTGCTGGACGGCGTGAAGCACATGGTGCTCACCACCGGCACGCCGGCGACGCCAGATCGCGGCGCGCAGGTGCTCTGCGAAAGCGCGTTTGCGATCAAGGCGGCAGTCGATCTGCCGATCCAGGCACAATGCGAGCCGCCCGATGACGACCGCTGGTTCGAACGCATGAAGGCGAGCGGCGTCGATACGCTCGGCATGCACCTGGAAGTGGTCACGCCCGAGCTGCGCGAACGCATCATGCCGGGCAAGGCAAGCGTGCCGATGGCGCGTTACATGCAGGCCTTCGAGGCCGCCGTGGCCGTATTCGGCCGCGCCCAGGTCAGCACGTACATCCTCGCGGGGCTGGGCGACAGCGCCGAGGCGATTCTCGCGATGTCGCGCGACCTGATCGCGCTCGGCGTGTATCCGTTCGTGGTGCCGTTCGTGCCGATCAGCGGCACGCCGCTCGAAGATCATCCGGCGCCGTCGCCCGCGTTTATGCGGTCCGTGCTGGAGCCGCTCGGTGCGATGTTGCGCGAGGCCGGCATGCGCTCGGCCGAGATCAAGGCCGGCTGCGCGAAGTGCGGTGCGTGCTCGTCGCTTTCGTCCTACGAGGTGTGACCGTGCTCTGCGAGACCACCGAACCGGATGCCCTGCCGCTCGCCTATGCGCCCACGGCGTATCGCGTGAAATGGGTCACGCTGCCGTGGGAAGCGAACGAGGCGTACAAGCTGCGCCGCGCGGTGTTCTGCATCGAACAAGGCATCTTCCCTGGCGACGATCGCGACGCCGTGGACGAACACGCGCAACTGCTCGTGGCAGTCAGTTGCATGGCGGGTTTGCCCGACCAGGTGGTGGGCACCGTGCGCATCCACGAAACGGAGCCTGGCGTGTGGCTGGGTTCGCGGCTCGCCGTGCACGCGGCGTTTCGCCGGCACGGCAAGATCGGCACGACGCTCATTCAACTCGCGGTGACGAGCGCGCACGCGCTCGGCTGCACCACGTTTCTCGCGCACGTGCAGAGCCAGAACGTGCCGCTTTTCGAGCGGCTGCATTGGGACTCGCTGGCCGAGGAAGCCATTTTCGGGCGGCCGCATCGGCTGATGCAGGCGCAGCTTGCGCATTACCCGCCGTGCCATGCGCCACAGGCGGGATTCGTGGTGGCGTCGAGGGGCGCGTGATGAACGCGACGCCAACCGCGCAGGCGTTCCCGCTCAATGCGCTGAACAATGAGCTGAACCTTGCCGCGCTCGTCGAGCGGTTGCGTGCGAGCCGCGGCTTTGCGCACAAGACCGACATCGCGGACGTGGTGGGCGCGCTCGCCCAGCGCTTGCCGAATGGTTCACGTGATCTCGCGCAGGTCGTTGCCGTGGGCGACGACTGTGCGGCCATCGCGGACGGCGACGGCTATCTGCTGTTCGCCATCGAGGGCATGGTGGGCGACTTCGTGGCGGCGATGCCGTGGTTCGCGGGCTACAGCGGCGTGATGGTCAACGTGAGCGACATCTACGCGATGGGGGGCCGGCCGCTCGCAGTCGTGGATGCGCTGTGGAGCGACGGCGTAGCCGCCGCGCAGCCCGTGCTCGAAGGTCTGGCTGCGGCGGCCGTGGCCTACGGCGTGCCCGTGGTGGGCGGCCACAGCAACGTGCGCAGCGGTGCGGCGCAACTGGCGGTGTCCATCGTGGGTCGTGCGAAGGCGTTGCTCTCCAGCTTCAATGCAAAGCCGGGCGATCGTCTCGTCATGGCCGTCGACCTGCGCGGCCGGTACGAAGAACCGTATCCGTTCTGGAATGCTTCGGTGGGCGCGCCCGGCGAACGGTTGCGCGCTGACCTCGAACTGCTGCCGCAACTGGCCGAGGACGGACATTGCGATGCGGCCAAGGACATCAGCATGGCCGGCACGCTGGGCACGGCGCTCATGTTGCTCGAATGCTCGGGCGTGGGCGCGCGTATCGATCTCGATGCGATTCCGCGCCCTGCGTTCGTGCAGTCGGCTGCGGACTTCGAACGCTGGCTCACCGCGTTTCCGAGCTATGGCTTTCTGCTTTCGGTACGCGAGCCGCACGTCGATGCCGTGCTCGCGCGCTTTGCCGGGCGGTCGCTCGCGTGCGCTGTGATCGGCACCGTGGATGCAACGCGCGAAGTCGCGGTAACGCAGCGCGGCGATGCCGCGTTGCTCTGGGACCTGCGCGATGCGCCGTTCATTCTGCCGACGTCTTGCGAGCGGCGGCCGTCATGAACGATCGGCTTGCGTCCTTGCCGTCGACGGTGCCGCCCGTACCGCTTTCCGCCCGCGCGTTGCGTGTGGCGCTTTTCACACACTCCGTGAATCCGCGCGGCGGTGTGGTGCATACGTTGGAGCTTGCGCGTGCGCTGCATGACGAAGGGTGCGACGTGACCGTGTTCGCGCCCGCCGCCCAAGGCGAGACGATGTTTCGCGACACGCCTTGCCGCGTGGTGCTCGCGCGTGTGACGGACCGGCCCGCGAACACGGTGGCGATGGTCGAAACACGCATCGCTGCGTTAAGGCGTGCACTGCTCGATGCGCTGCTCGAACGCGGCGCCGCTCATTTCGACATCCTGCATGCGGGGGACAGCATCAGCGGCAATGCGCTCGCGCAGTTGAAGGAAGAAGGGCACATCGCGGGCTTCGTGCGCACGGTGCATCACCTCGACGTATTCGACGACTTGCGCCTCGAACACTGGCAGCGGCGCGCGTGGCACGACGCGGACGTGGTGCTTTGTGTGAGCGATGCATGGGCGCAGCGTATGCAGCGCGATCACGGCGTGGCCGCGCTGACCGTGCCCAATGGCGTGGACGTCGAACGCTTTTGCACCGCGCCCGCCGACGAAGACCACGCCGTGCGACAACGCCTCGGCATCACGAAGGAAGGTGGCCCGGTGGTGCTCGCCGTGGGCGGCGTGGAGGCGCGCAAGAACACGCTGATGCTGCTGGAAGCGTTCGCACGCTTGCGGCAAACGGCGCCCGCCGCGCAACTCGTGATTGCGGGCGGCGCAAGCCTGCTCGACCACGATGCGTACGCGCGGCAGTTCGCGGCGCGGGCGGCGGCGTGCGGGCTGCGCATCGGGCGCGGCGCAGCCGTCGTGTTGACCGGCACCGTGGACGATGCCGACATGCCCGCGCTGTTCCGCAGCGCGGACGTGGTCGCGATGGTCTCCGTGCGCGAGGGCTTCGGCCTCGTGGTGCTGGAGGCGCTTGCGTGCGGCCGTCCCGTGGTGGTCTCGCGCATTGCGCCGTTCACCGAATACCTCGACGAGCGCGTCTGCGTGTGGGCCAATCCGCTCGATGCGCAGTCCATCGCGGGCGCGCTGCGCCGTGCGCTGCACGCGCGCGGCGGAATCGACTTCACGCAGGCCGTGCCCGCGCTGCTCGATCGCTTCAGCTGGGCGGCGAGCGCGCGATGCCATTTGCAGATCTACGGAGCGTGGCTCGCCGGGCGAAGGCTCGCAGTGCGTTAAGCCGTTGCCTGGGTTCCTTGCTCGATGCCCTTGCCCGAGTCCTCTCGTTAAATCGTCACAGGAGCACCTCATGCCCGTCATGCATTTCCTCGTCCGCTGGCCCGACGGCAGCGAGGCGGACTGCTATTCGCCTTCCACCGTGGTCGGCGATTTCTTCGCGCCGGGCCAGCGCTATGCGCTCGAAGACTTCGTCGAGCGCGCGCGGCGAGCGTTGCACATCGGTTCGGAGCGCGTGCGCGAGAAGTACGGCTTCGCGTGCTCCGCGGCCATGGACCAGCTCGCGCAAATCGAGCAGACCGCCGCGGGCTTCGCCGGTGTGGCCGATGCCGCGGTCACCGTCATCGCGTTGCGCTAGCGCGTAACCGTAACGGCAAGCGCCATTCTCAACTGTCATTCAGCGAGGCAGGAATCCGTCATGTCGACATCTCTTTCCACCCAACGCCCCGGCGCGGCCGGCGAGCCGGGCCATTACAGCGTGATCGTCGTGGGCGGCGGGCAGGCGGGGCTCTCGGTGAGCTACTTCCTCCAGCAGGCGGGCATCGATCATCTCGTGTTCGAAAAGCACACCGTTACCCACACGTGGCGCGACCAGCGCTGGGACACGTTTTGCCTCGTCACGCCGAACTGGCAATGTGCGTTGCCGGGGCATCCCTACAACGGGGCCGACCCGCACGGCTTCATGAAGAAAGACGAGATCGTCGCGTACCTGGACGGCTTCGTGGCCGCCGTGGATGCGCCGGTGCTCGAACACACGGGCGTGAGGCGTGTGAAGCTCGCGGGCTCCGGCGCGCAGGGACAGGGCCCGACCCTGGGCCGCTATGCCGTTACGACGGACCGCGGCGACTTCACAGCGGACCATGTCGTGGTGGCCTCGGGCGGCTACCACACGCCCATCGTTCCGCGCATGGCCGAGCGCGTGCCCGCGCACATCGTGCAACTGCACTCGGCCGAATATCGCAACCCGCAGTTGCTGCCCGCGGGCGCGGTGCTCGTGGTGGGCTCGGGCCAGTCGGGCGCGCAGATTGCCGAAGATCTGCACCTCGCGGGCCGCAAGGTGTTCCTTGCCGTGGGCGACGCGCCGCGCTGCGCGCGCTTCTATCGCGGGCGCGACGTGGTGGACTGGCTCGCGGACATGGGCTACTACGACATGCCGGTGGAGCAGCATCCGTTGCGCGAGGGCGTGCGCGACAACACCAACCACTACGTGACGGGCCGCGACGGCGGTCGCGACATCGACCTGCGCAAGTTCGCGCGCGAAGGCATGGAGCTATACGGCCGCCTGCATGACCTGCGCGCGGGGCAATTGCACTTCGAAGCGAACCTTGGCGCGAGCCTCGACAGCGCCGACGATACCTACAACCGCATCAACGCGAGCATCGACGCGTTTATCGAAAAGAGCGGTATCGATGCGCCGCCCGGCTCACCGTACGAGCCGCTCTGGCGACCGGGCGCGGAGCGTACCACGCTGGACCTTGCCGCGAGCGGCATTGCGGCCATCGTCTGGTGCATCGGCTTTACGCCCGACTTCAGCTGGCTCGACGCGCCGGTGTTCAACGGCCGCGGCTACCCCTCGCATGTGCGCGGCGTCACGCCGCTGCCGGGGCTCTATTTCGTCGGACTGCCGTGGTTGCATACGTGGGGCTCGGGGCGGTTTTCGGGCATCGCGCGCGACGCGGCTTATGTGGTGGAGGCTATCCGCAGCGAGGCGGGCAGGGCAGACGAGACGACCGCCAGCCAGGCCGAGCGGGCGGCGGCCTGAGCTTCACCGCCGCGGCGTCGTGCTTCGATCGCCGCGGCGCCTATGTTTGCACGCAAGCCGCACATGGGTTTCGGATCAGTCACTTACGGCACGTACCCGCAGGTTGTCCACAGTCTTGCCAACAAAAACTGGGGATAACCTTCCGGCAGTGCGCTAGCGGAGTGGACACGGCACGACACGGGGCGCCGCGCTAGCCGTGCGTCCGTTGTCGGACAAGTTGCGCCCGCACCACAATCGCGGGCAGGAATCAAAACGCCGGGCACGTCGATCGCCATTTTCAGGCGAGCTTGACCGCATCAGAGAAATGAAAAACCTGTCATTTCAATGAAACTAAATTTATTTTTATAGAGCGTGATTGCGCGATCAAGTAAAAGTCACTGTTTTGTCTGCGAAAAATAAATTACGGTCGACTTCCAAAATTAAATATCCGTCGCATTACACCAGCCACAAGCGTTAATCAACGAATCCAGCATCGGTATTTCTTCCAGGGCCGCGCGGTCATCTAGCGCCAGGGGCGCAAATCTATAATCCGCCTCGCGCCATACAAACAAATCTTTCCCGGCGACTTCAATCATTCGCCTTTTTCTTTTCATCTATTTAGGAGACCATAGTGAAAAAGACCATTCTGGCGGCCCTCCTGGGCGCAATGGCGACTGCGGCTTCGGCCCAAAGCAGCGTCACGCTGTACGGCCGTATCGACAACGGCGTCCAGTACGAATCGGGGCTGCCGAAGGGCTCGCAGATTAGCGCCGAAAGCGGTGACTGGGGCGAAAGCGAGTTCGGCATCAAGGGCGCGGAAGACCTGGGTGGGGGCACCAAGGCGATCTTCCAGCTCGAAATGGGGCTGAACACGCAGAACGGCTCGTACGGCAACGGGTCGCTGTTCGGTCGAGCCGCAACGGTAGGCCTTTCGAACGAGACCTACGGTACGTTCAAGATGGGGAACTTCGGCGCCGGCGAAATTGAGCAGGACAGCTGGGACCTCGACCCGCAGGTGATGCAGGCCTACGCGATCTCGACGCTGGTGCGCGGCCGCAACTGGTCGCAGGCAGGCAATGGTCTCGAGTACACGACGGCATCGTTCGGCGGCCTCACGCTCAAAGGCCAGTACGACCTCACGAACGCCAATACATGGAACGCCGGCAGCCCGGGCAGCGCGCCGGGCCAACTCGGTACGTCGACCGGGCTCGGCAGCGCGCAAGGGCGTTCGGACGGCCTCAAGGCGCAGTACAACGCGTCTAATTTCGAGCTGCAGGCTATCTATGACGAAATTCGCGATCCGAATGGCCAGTTCAGCAACGTGTACCTGGCGTCGCGCTCGATACTGGCCGGTGGCACTGTCACGTTCGGGCCGGTCAAGGTCTATGCCGGCTTCCAGCACCTGAGCGCACCGGACGCATCCAACGCCGGCTACTTCGGCACCGCCACGCCCACCACGCTGCCGGGCGGCACGTCGCTACCTACCGCGGTCAACCACGAATGGCTCGGCGCCGCCTGGCAGGTCACGACAGACGCCGCACTCACCGCCGCCGTCTATCACGCCAACGCGAACAACGGTAACGGCAACGCGACCATGTACACGCTGGCCGGCACCTACAACCTGTCGCGCCGTACCTTCCTGTACTCGGAGCTGGGCTACGTGCACAACAGTTCAACGTCGAACATCGGTCTCGGCAACGGCTATAGCGACCCGTACGGAGCCAATGCGAACAACGACCCCGTCAACGGTGGCGACAACACCAATCCCAACTACGGCAAGGGGCAGTTCGGGGCATTTGCCGGCATCATGACGCAGTTCTGACGTCTAATCGGCTGCTCGCTCGAACCGCGCGTTCGTGGCGCCTGTGGACGATCCATTTCCGGGATTCCAGTCTCGTATGGAATACTGATTTTCAGATTAAGGCCTATGTGCGGGATGCGCAATGATCTAACGTTGAATCGCGTTCACTCATACCCGTGGTTGAACGTGTTTCATACCTCTGTCACCCCAACGCTGCGGCGTTGGGGTTTTTTTGTTCATTGTTTATTCATTGCAGGGCGCAGGAAAGCGGTGCGGTTGACGTCTGCTTCATTGCGGCTCTCTACGCGCGCTTCCACAACCGCTCAAGTAATCCGATACTTCGGCCCCGGCACTACCTCGGCCGGCACTGGCTCATCGCACAACTCCAGCAGCGAGCGTTCGATGTTGCGCGTCAGCGCATCGAGCGCGAGATTGTTCGGTGCCGTGCCGAAGGGCTCGGCGATGTCGCCTGCAATGGCTTCGAGCGCAATCAGGGTGTACGAGACGAACACCGCGATGAGCGGCGTGAACACACCCAGCGACGCCACAAGGCCGAACGGCAGCAGAAAGCAATACGCGTAGACCGTGCGATGCAGCAGCACGCCATAGGCGAACGGAATGGGTGTGGAGGCAATCCGCTCGCAGCCGCCCACGATCTTTTCGAGTTCGTTCAACTGCGCGTCGAGCATCCAGAGCGGCGCGGCGCCCAGCGTGCCGCGCTGGTGCAGACCGCCGAGCGTCGTGCGCAGATCATTGAGGATCGCGACCGGCCGATACTGCCGCCCCTTCAGCGCAATGGCGCGCGTGGCGCCCACGAGCGGTTCGAGGTCGTCGTACGGGTCGGTGTTGCGCAGTTGATGCTTGAGCGCATAGGCGAACGCAATGAGCGAGCGCACGAACGCGTCGCGGTCGAACTGCTGCGAACCTTCGTGCGAACCCGTTGGCACATAGGCGAGCGTCTGTGACGTCAGTGTGCGCGCCGCGATCAGCAGGTTGCCCCACAACGTGCGCGCTTCCCAGTAGCGGTCGTAGCTGCGGTTGTTGCGAAACGCGAGAAAGATCGTGAGCGCAACGCCGCACAGTGTGAATGGCGCCGTGCTCAGCAGAATCTTTTCGCCGAGTATGCGGCCGCCCGTGGCAACGGCGAGCACGCTCACGGCCAGCATGATCGCAAGCTGCGGCATGATGGCCTGAAGCACCGAGCCGTTCCAGACGAACAGCATGCGCAGCCAGTGTTGCTGCGGACGAACGATCATGGCTGTACCTCTCCTGTCACCGCGTCATGTTCCTGCGGACTCATGGACTCGTGCATTCAGGCAGCAGCCTGCACAGCCGACCGATGCAGCAGCACCGGCACCGACTTCGACGTAGGCGTGTTGCACACGTCGGCCACACTCGAAAGCGGCACGAGCGGATTCGTTTCCGGGTAATAGGCGCCGATGCAGCCGCGCGGAATGTCGTACTCCACGAGCAGGAAGCCGTCCGCGCGCCGCTCGATGCCGTCGTCCCAGACGGTGGTCAGGTCGACCCAGTCGCCCGCCTTGAAGCCGAGCATCGCGAGGTCCGCCGCGTGGATGAACACCACGCGGCGCTGGCCGAACACGCCGCGATAGCGGTCGTCCAGCGCGTAGATGGTGGTGTTGTACTGGTCATGCGAGCGCGTGGTCATGAGCGTCATCACGCGTTCGCCGTAGAGACGTTTCGCGCGATGCACGGGCGTGTCCGTGTCGAGCGGGTGCGCCACGAAGTTGGCCTTGCCCGTGGCGGTCTGCCAGTCGCGCTCGCGCGAGGCCACGCGCAGATGGAAGCCGCCCGGCTGCGCCACGCGTTCGTTGTAGCGCTCGAAGCCCGCAATCGACTGCTCGATGGCGTCGCGAATGCGCGTGTAGTCGGCGGCGTAGGCCAGCCAGTCCACCTTCGCGCTGCCGAGCGTGGCGTGCGCCATGTGCGCGACGATCGCCGTTTCCGACATCAGATTCGGCGACGCGGGCGTGTTCATGCCGTACGAGATGTGGACCATGCTCATGGAGTCTTCCACGGTCACGCCCTGTGCAACGCCGCCTTGCAGGTCCACTTCGGTGCGGCCGAGCGTGGGCAGGATCAGCGCGGCCTTGCCGTGCACGAGATGGCTGCGGTTGAGCTTGGTCGCGATGTGCACCGTGAGGTCGCAGGCGCGCAGCGCGTCCCAGGTGCGCGGCGTGTCAGGCGTCGCGATCGAGAAATTGCCGCCCAGGCTCACGAACACCTTGATGCGGCCCGCGAGCATGGCCTCGATGGTTTCCACGACGTCGTAGCCATGTTCGCGCGGCGGCTCGAAGCCGAATACCCGGGCGAGGCGATCGAGAAACGCCTGCGTGGGCTTTTCTTCGATGCCCACCGTGCGGTTGCCCTGCACGTTCGAATGACCGCGTACGGGGCACAGGCCCGCGCCTTCGCGGCCGATATTGCCGCGCATCATCATGAGGTTCGAGAGCATCTGGATGGTCTGAACCGAGCGCTTGTGCTGCGTGAGCCCCATGCCCCAGGTCGCGATCACGCGCTTGCCGTTCGCGTAGATGCGCGCAAGCCCTTCGATCTGCTCGCGCGGCACGCCCGATTCTTCCTCGATCAGCGGCCAGCTTTCGGCGCGTAGATCGTCTGCGAAGGCGTCGAAGCCCGAGGTGTGCGTGGCGATGAAGTCGAGGTCGAGCACGCGCGGCGTGCCGGCGTCGCGCGCAGCGTCGTCCAGTTCGAGCACGCGTTTGGCGACGCCTTTGATGAGCGCGAAGTCGCCGCCCACCTTCGGCTGAATGAACGTGGAGGCGATGGGCGTGCTGCCGAGCGTGAGCATCTCCACGGGATGTTGCGGGCTCGCGAAGCGTTCCAGGCCGCGCTCGCGCAGCGGATTGATCGAGACGATGGTGGCGCCGCGGCGCGCGCATTCGCGCAATTCGCCCAACATGCGCGGATGGTTGGTGGCGGGGTTCTGGCCGAAGATCAAGAGCGTGTCTGCGTGCTCGAAGTCGTCGAGCGTCACGGTGCCCTTGCCGATGCCCACGGTGCCGGGCAACCCGCGGCTCGTGGCCTCATGGCACATGTTCGAGCAGTCGGGGAAATTGTTGGTGCCGTACAGGCGCACGAACAATTGATAGAGGAACGCGGCCTCGTTGCTCGCGCGGCCCGAGGTGTAGAACGCGGCTTCGTGCGGGGTATCGAGCGCGTTCAGGTGCCGCGCGATCAGCGCGAACGCGCCGTCCCACGAGATGGGCACGTAGCGGTCGGCGAGTGCGTCGTAGACCATCGGGTCGGTGAGGCGGCCGTGCTGTTCGAGTTCGTAGTCGCTCTCTTGCATCAGCGCTTCGACGGTGTGCGCAGCGAACAACGCGGGCGTGACGCGCTTCGAGGTGGCTTCCGCGGCCACGGCCTTCACGCCGTTTTCGCAGAACTCGAAGGTGGACGTGTGCTGGCGGTCGGGCCAGGCGCAGCCGGGGCAGTCGAAGCCGTCGGGCTGGTTCTGCCGGAAGAGCGTGCGGTACTTGCCGCCCGCCACCTTTTCCTTCACGAGGCTGATGGCGACGTGCTTGAGCGCGCCCCAGCCCGCGGCGGGCTGATGGTAGGGCGCAATGCGTGCGCGGGGTTTCGACTCTGCCATGTGTGTGCTCCGTTGCCTGGTACCGCGCGGGTGGGTGCGGCCTTATTGATGGCCACTGACCGCGACTAACCGTGACTAGCCGCGACCAGTTGCGCCCGATGGCGGCTTGTAGCCGCGTGCCGAAATGTCGCGGGCGCTTTGTCAGTGAGCGAAGGTTAAGGGCGGCGGGGCCGGTGCAAGGCGCACACATCGCAGGCGGTTCGAGGAGTACAGTTCGGCAGGCGCGCGCGTTGCGGGTGCGCACTGTACTCCCTGGCGCTTTCCCCTCATGGCGCAGGCAAGTCCAACGAAACGAGGCAAGCGTTGAAGCTCTACGAAAAGTTGACGGCCGACGTCGAGGCCCAGATTCGCGGCGGCGTGTTCCGTGCGGGCGAACGCATTCCGTCCGTGCGGCAGACCAGCCAGCAATATCGCGTGAGCATCAAGACGGTGATTCGCGCGTATCTGCAGCTGGAAAGCCGCGGGCTGATCGAGAGCCGTCCGCAGTCCGGCTATTTCGTGCGGGCCGCGGCGGGCGGCAAGCGGCAGGCTTCACGGAAAAACGAGGGCGGGGAGGGCCTGAGCGCCTCACGTCCCGCCGCCGTGTCGGCCCAGGTGGACGTGAGCCGGCTCGTGCTCGCCACGCTGCGTTCCATCGGCGTGGACAACGCCGTGCCGCTCGGCTCGCCATACCCGGACCCGTCGCGCTTTCCCTCGGCGAAGATCAGCCGGTACGCCTACAACATCGCGCGCCGCAAGGTGCAATGGGGCGTGACCGACGAACTGCCGCCGGGCCACCCGGAACTGATCCGCCAGATCGCACGGCGCTACGCGGAGAACGGCGTGCCCGTGGACGCGCGCGAGATCGTCGTGACGGTGGGCGCCACGGAAGCCATCAACCTCTGTCTGCAAGCGGTGGCCAAACCGGGCGACACCATCGCCGTGGAGTCGCCCACGTTCTACGCGATGCTGCACGCCATCGAACGCATGGGTATGCGCGCCATCGAGGTGGCGACGCATCCGCGCGAAGGCATCGACATCGACGCACTCGCCGAGCTGCTCGCGAAGCGCCGTATCGCGGCCTGCATGGTGATGCCGAACTTCCAGAATCCGCTCGGCTTCCAGATGCCCGACGAGAAGAAACGCGCGCTCGTCGAACTGCTCACGCGCCACGACGTGCCCGTGATCGAAAACGACGTGTACCAGGAACTGCACTACGGCGACGTGCACCCCACGGCGCTGAAGTCGTACGACACGGCGGGCATCGTGCTGCACTGCGCATCGTTCGCGAAGAGCCTGACCGCGGCTTACCGCGTGGGCTGGGCGATGCCGGGGCGCTATCGCGATCAGGTCGAGAAGCTGAAGTTCCTCAACACGCTCACCACGCCTTCCATTGCCCAGCTCGCCATTGCCGAATATCTGAAGAACGACGGCTACGACCATCACCTGCGGCGCTTGCGCCAGGCCTATGCACACCAGGCGAAGCTGATGCGCGCAACGGTCGCGCGTTTCTTTCCCGAGGGCACGCGCACGTCGGAGCCGCAGGGCGGCTACGTGCTGTGGGTGGAGTTGCCGCGCAAAGTGGACTCGATGCAGTTGTACCGCGACGCGCTCGAAGCCGGCATCACCGTGGGGCCGGGCTGCATGTTTTCGGCGAAGGGCGGGTATGGGTACTTCATTCGCCTCAACTACAGCTACGCGTGGTCGCCGGAAATCGAGCAGGCCGTGATTGCGGTGGGGCGGCTGGTGGCGGCAGCGGCGCGATAAGCGACCTATGCGTTGTTGGTGTTGCGCAAACGTTTGCCCGGCCGCGCAGCACAAAACCGGCACGCAGATCGACACCGAGAACCGCCTTGGTTAACGGCTGTCCCGGCCAAAACTTTACGCCTGAGAAAAGCAATTGACCGTTGCGCGGCGTGGCGCTTGCCGGCTCCGTGACCGTCACATTCGAGTCACATGCGCTCGCCGATAATCCGGGGGCTCGACGATTCCGCGAAGAGAAAGCGCGAGCCACTACAGGACAGCAGCAGGCTTGCTACGGGGAGTTGTGCCATGACCATACGCCACCGCATTACGTTGCTGGTCGTTCTGATGTTCGTCGCCTTGTCGGCGATCGGCGGCTACGCCGTGTATCAGACGCGCCGCAGCGCGGTCGATGTAAAGCAGGTCACGCAGGGCGTGGTGCCGAGTGCACTCGCTTCCGCGGATCTGGTTTCCGAAGTGAAAGACGTGCAGATTGCCACCATGACGCTTGTCTACGCGCCCGACGCCAACATGGTGACGCAGGCGCAAGCCGAGTTGAAGGCGAAAGAGACGGCGCTGCACACGGCGCTCGACATCCAGGAGAAGTCCGCCGCGAGCCACGCGCAGCGCGGGCTGGTGACGCAGGCGCGTGAAAGCCTTGCCAACTATTTCCAGGCCATCGATGAAACCGCGAAGATGAAAGCCGCGGGCAAGAACGAACTGGCCCAAGCCTATCTCTTTGCGAACGTCGCGCAGTATCGCGACGAACTGGAAGGCATCGTCGAAACGATGCGCGTGGAGAAGAACCGCCAGAAAGACGACGCCATTGCGGGCCTGAACGGCATGCTCGCCACCACCGTTACCGCGATTTCGGGCGTGACGGGCGGCGCGGTGCTGCTGCTCACGGTGATCGGTCTCTTGCTCTATCGCCAGATCACGCGGCCGCTGTCGCGCATGCAGTCGATGATGAGCGAGATCGCGTCGAGCCAGGACTTCACGCGGCGCGTGCCGGTGGGCCGTATGGACGAGATCGGGCGCTCCATCGTGGCCTTCAACGGCATGATCGAGAAGATCCAGCAAAGCTCCGCGCAGTTGAAGCAGAAGACCGCCGACATCCAGGCCATGCTCCAGAACATGCAGCAAGGCATTCTCACGGTGGTGGACGGCGCCGTGGTGCACGCCGAATATTCGGCGTATCTCGAAACCATCTTCGAGACGCGCGAGATTGCGGGCCAGCCGCTCATGACGCTCGTGTTCGACGACACGGACATTGGCTCCGACGCGCTTTCGCAGGTGGACGCCGCGATTCACGCGTGCCTTGGCGAAGACAGCATCAACTTCGAGTTCAACCAGCACCTGCTCGTGAACGAGATCACGAAGCGCATGGCCGATGGCCGGGAAAAGATTCTCGACCTCTCGTGGTCTGCCATCACCGACGAAAGCGACACGGTGGTGCGCCTCATGCTCTGCGTGCGCGACGTGACGGAACTGCGCCAGCTTGCGGCGCAGGCCGGCGAGCAGCAGCGGCGGCTCGAGATGATCGGCGAGATTCTCGCGGTGAGCCAGGAGAAGTTTCACCATTTCGTGGAAAGCGCGACGGGCTTCATCAGCGAGAACGAGCGCATCATCCGCCAGTACGAGCGGCCCGACGGCTCCGCGATTGCCGAGCTGTTCCGCAACATGCACACCATCAAGGGCAATGCGCGTACGTATAGCCTCCAGCACCTCACCAACATCGTTCACGAAGCCGAGCAGGTCTATGAAGAACTGCGTCGCGCCGACAGCGAACACAAGTGGGATCAGGAAGCGCTGATGCAGGACCTCGTGCGCGTGCGCGAGGCGATCGAAAGCTACGCCGTGATCAACGAGGAAAGCCTGGGCCGTAAGGGGCCGGGCGGCGCGGGCAACCCCGAGCATTACCTCGTGGTGGAGAAGGCGCGCATTCAGGAAAGCCTGCGCCTGATCGAAGAGACGGACACGGCCGACCTGCGCGGCCTGCTGACGATGCGCGAGTCGGTGCGCGACACGCTGCGGCTGCTCGGCACCGAAACGTTCGGCAAGGCGCTCTCGGGCGTGGTGGAGTCGCTGCCGTCGCTGGCGAAGGAACTGGGCAAGGAAGCGCCGCAGGTGCGCATCGACGACAACGGCTATCGCGTGCGCAGCCAGGCCGTGGGCACGCTGCGCAACGTGTTCATGCACCTCGTGCGCAACTCGATGGACCACGGCATCGAAGCGGCCGCGGAACGCGTCGCGCAGGGCAAGCACGCGGCGGGCACGATCGAAATCGAAGCCGGCGTGGACAACCACGTGCTGCAGATCACGCTTTCCGACGACGGCCGCGGCCTCGCGCTTGCCCGCATTCGCGGCATCGCGATGGAGCGAGGCTGGATCGATCAAGATGCCGAACTTTCCGACGAAGCCATTGCCGAGTTCATCTTCCGCCCGGGCTTTTCGACGGCGGAGCGCGTCACCGAAGTCTCGGGCCGCGGCGTGGGCATGGACGCCGTGCGCAACTTCCTCACGCGCGAGCACGGCAGCATCGAACTGCGCTTCACGGACAACAACAAGGGTGCGGCCTGGCGGCACTTCCAGACCGTGGTGTGTCTGCCCGGGCATCTGGCGGTGGACAGCGTAGGCGTGCAAAAGACGGCACACCCGGCCGCGAACACGGACTACGTGAGCTAATCACGCGCCCGACGAAGGCCCCGTCACGCGGGGCGTAGCACACAAGGAAAGCGGCAGTGGCAGTGAGGAAACCGACGTGATCGAAACATCTATCGCCGCCGCGCTGGCGGGCGGCGTGCTCGTGCTGATCGTGGCCGTGCTCGTGCACCGGGCGCGCATGGGCCGCGCGACAGCGGCATTCGCGACGCAACTCGAAAGCGAACGCACGGCGCGTGCGGCGGCCGAGGCGCGCGAAGAGACACTTGCGCTGCAACTCGAAAGCGAAACGACACAGCGGGACACCGATACGGCGCGCTTCGAAGCGCAACTCGCGCAGCAGTCGGAGCAAGCGCAAGCCGCGCGCGGCGAGCTTGAAGTCACGCGGCGCGAACGCGACGAATGGCTCGCGCTGGGACGGCGCATCGCCGACGAAGCCGCGCGTCTGCGCGGCATGTCGGGCACCTTCGAACGCTGGCACGAGCAGATGATCTCGCTCATGACGCAGAACCACGACATGCACGCGAAGAACCAGGAGCTGTCGTCCATCGTCGCGCACGTGCTGATCGTCTCGCTCAACGCGTCCATCGAGGCGGCGCGCGCGGGGGCGGCGGGCCGCGGCTTTTCGATCGTGGCGAGCGAAGTGCGCACGCTCGCGTCGCGCTCGCAGGAACTCTCGAAGAGCTATAAGGACAGCCTCGACCGCAACGACCTCGTCACGGCCGCCACGTTCCAGGACATCCAGGCAGGCGGCAAGATGATCACGGCGTCGCTCGGCAGCGTCGAGGTGCTCGCGAACCAGCTTCAGGCGAAACTTCAGGCGCAGGCAACAACGTGATTACCGAGCAGGCGAAGCATAGCTTCGAACAGATTTTCCACAAGGCGGCACGCACGCGGCTCGTCATTCACGCCGACGACACGTGCGAAATCGTGCGTGCCGACCACGTCGCCATGGAAGCGGACCCGGAAGCGCGCGTCGTGGTGCTCACCATCTCGTCGCTCTTTTTCCGCCTGCTGGTGGGCCTGCATTTCACCGACGACGACGCCACGCGCCGCTACTTCGCGCGCGAGACGTCGGCGGGCGGCCAGCCGCTGCGCGAAGCGTTCATGGAAGTGGCGAACCTGTGCTGCGGCGCGATGAACCAGGCGCTCGTCGGCCATTTTCCGGATCTGGGCATGTCCACGCCCTACGTGCTGGGCAGCGCGAGCCTCGCGCATCTGGCCGAGCTGAAGCCGGACCACGTGGCGTCGTACGAACTCACGATAGGCGGCAACGTGCCGCTCGCGGCCACGCTCTGCGTCTGCGCGAACGCGCCGCTCGACTTCGCGGCGAACGTAGAAACAGTCGAGGAAACCAGCGGCGAGCTGGAATTGTTCTAGGCAGTACCTACAGGTTGGCAAGCAAGGTAACGAAGCAACGGGGAAGGATGATGGCGAAAATTCTGGTGGTGGACGATTCGGGTACGGTGCGCGACGAGGTGGCCGGTTTCCTGCGCAAGAACGGCCTCGACGTGGACACGGCGGTGGACGGCAAGGACGGCCTCACGAAACTGCGGGGCAACCCGGGCATCCGGCTCGTGATCAGCGACGTCAACATGCCCAACATGGACGGCCTCACGATGGTCGAGAAGATTCGCGGCGAACTCGCGAATACGGCCGTGAACGTGATCATGCTCACGACGGAAAGCAGCCCCGCGATGAAAGAGCGCGGCAAGGCCGCGGGCGTGAAGGGCTGGATCGTGAAGCCGTTCAAGGGCGAGGCGGTGCTGGAAACGTTCCGGAAACTGGCGGGGTAGGGGCGTCAGCCGGCCCGTTCGTCTTTGCCGGCTAAATGGGCACGGGCAGGCACGGGCAGGCACGGGCAGGCACGGGCAGGCACGGGCGGCGAACCCATGCGGGCGGCGCCGGCTTCCCCCTACCGCCCGCGACACCTCACGAAGTCAATCCGTGACTTCGATCAGCCTTTTGCGTTAAAGAAATCTCCGCGCGTTGTCGTTACCAGAACTAGTAACGAAATGTAACGACACCGCCGCACCGGTCAAGGAGGCGCCCCAGGTCGAATGGCGACCCGCGGGCGGACGGACCGGCGCGGCCATAACACGCTACGGGGAATTCATCGTGAACCAGCAACGATCGTCATGGCCGCGCACCGCCGCGCCGGGCGAGGTCATCTATTCCGAAGGCTTTGCAAGCGACGGCCTCGTCTACGTCATCGCAGACGGAAAAGTCGAGATTTCCGCCGTCTGCGACGACAGCAAGGTCGTGCTCGGCACCCTCAGCAAGGGCGAATTCTTCGGCGAAGCCGCGTTGCTGCCGGGCGAGCCGCGCGGCAATACGGCCCGCGCGCTGAGTTTTTGCCAGCTCACCGTGGTGCAGGCGAGCCTCATCGAACAGGAGCTGGAACGCACCTCGCCGCTGCTGCGCCACATGGTGCGCACGCTGATTCGCCGCGTGAAGAAGCGCGACGACCTGCTCGCCACCTATACCCACGCGGACTTCCTGCCGGGCGTGCTCTCGTATGCCCACGTGCTCGCGCTGATGGCGGGTGGTGCGGAGAGCGGCAGCGACCGCTGGGACGGCAACGGCCGGCGCGGGCGCGGCGAGGAAGTGTCCGTGCCGCTTTCCGAAGTCGTCAAGAAGTGCCGCGCCATTGCGGGCCATTCGCGGCTGCACGTCATGGCCATGCTCAAGCGCATGGAAAAGCTCAACCTCGTCACGCTGGAAGGCGGGCGCGCCGAACATCTGGCCGGCGCCGCGAGCCGGCTGGCGAGCCAGGACAGCGCATCAAGCCGCCAGCAGGTCACGTTCGACCCCACGCGCATTACCGAGCGCGCCCAGCAGGTGGCCGATCGCGAACTCGATGTGGCGCTCGCGAGCGAGCTGGAGCTGATCGATCTCGACGACCTCGAAGCGCTGATCGGTGTTGAAAAGTCCGTGATCCTGAACAAGCTCTCGCACGCCGAGATTGCCGAGGACGTCTTCGCGTTCCGCAAGACCCGCGTGCTCGATTACGTGGAAGAGAAGGGCGTGAGCTACTTCTCGCGACGCAACGCACGGCCGGGCGGCGAGATCACCTCGATCGACGACCTCGCGTTCGTCGACCAGCGCACGCTCTTCGAAGCCGTGAGCGCGTTCGACACTTACGATCTCGCGAAACTGCTCGCTTCGCTGGGCGGCCAGCCCGTGGCCGAGCGGCTGCTCTCCGTCATGACCGAGACGCGCAAGAATGAGGTGTCGTGGGTCATGCGGCGCGACATCAAGATCGACCCCATCGAGGTGGGCGAAATCGAACAGCGGTTCGTGGAAACCGTGAAGGCCATCAAGGCGGCCGCCGTGAATGCGGCGTCTTCCACCCAGCCGGGGGCTTGAGGTACTTGAGGTACTTGAGGCGCTTGAGGTGCTCGACCCGTCTGGGGCCGTAGAGAAACGTTTGAGACTATCGGGAGGCGGGCGCGCCGCTTTCGCGCGTAGTGGGCCGCAAGCAACGGTCCCTGCGCACGAACGGCAGCCCGATGAAGCATGGACCTGTTGACCCTGTTCGGCGTGCTGTTCGGCGCCGCCGCCATCATCGTGGGGTTCTCGCTGGAAGGCGGCAGCATCGCCACGCTCGTGCAGCCCGAGGCGCTCGTCATCGTGGCGGGCGGCACGCTCGGCGCCGTGATGATCCAGAACACGTGGGCGCGCTTCTTCGATGGCATCAAGCAGTTGCGCCTCGCGTTCGTGAAGGCGCGCCAGGTGGATCGCGAAAGTCTTTCCGTGTTGCTCGAATGGGGCGACCAGGCCAAGTTGAACGGCATGCTCGCGTTCGAATCCATCGACGCGAGCGGCATCAGCCTCTTTGCCAAACGCGGGCTCGAACTGCTCGCCAACGGCGTGCCGACCGCCGTGATCGAAGACGCATTGCAGCGCGAACTGGATGCCTACGAGCGCAACCACATGGCCGCCGCGCGCATCTGGCAGCAGGCGGGCGGCTACGCGCCCACCTTCGGCATTCTGGGCGCCGTGCTCGGCCTCATTCACGTGACGGGCCACGTGCTGGAACCGGAACGGCTGGGCGAAGGCATTGCCGTTGCGTTCATCGCCACGCTCTACGGGCTCGGCCTCGCGAACCTCGTGTTTTTGCCGCTCTACGGCAAGATCAAGGCGCAGGTGGATAGCGAACTGCGCTTCCGGCGGCTCTACATGGACGGCCTGCTCGCGATCTCGCGCAAGGAGTCGCCGCAGATGATCGAAACCCGGCTCGCGGGCGACGTGCGCGGCCGCTCGGCGGAATCGCTCGTCTGAGCGCGTGAGCGCTTAGCTTCGGGCCAAGGGCTCCCATCATGGACACCTCCTCTTCCAGCAGACGCGCTTCAGCGAAGTCGGGTCACGATCACGCAGACCACGAAGGCCACGAGGACGGCCGTTCTGACCGCTGGCTGATCTCGTACGCCGACGTCATCACCACGATGATGGTGCTGTTTCTCGCGCTCTACGTGTTGCAGCTGGCGAAGAACAAGGCGCTCGAAATCAAGGTGTTCGACGCGCACGTGGCCGGCCAGCGCACCGCGGGCGCGCAGCCGGATGCGCACCCAGGTGCGCACCCAGATGCGGCACCCACGCCGGCCCTCGTGCAGCGCGACCGCGCGCGGCGCGAGCTGATGGCGTCGCTCGCCCCGCTGCGAGAGACGAGCGAGATATCGGTTGAGCCCGTTGCGCAGGGCGTGGAGATCGCGATCAACGCGAAGGTGCTGTTCGATTCGGGCGACGCGCATTTGCGGCCCGCATCGTTCGACGAGTTGAGCAAGGTGGCGCTTGCGCTCGCGCGGCATTCCACGCGCAACATTCTGGTGGAAGGGCACTCGGACAACGTGCCCATTGCGAACGCGAAATACGAGTCGAACTGGGAGCTGTCGTCGGCGCGCGCCGGCGCCGTGGTGCGCTTTCTCGTGGAGCGCGGCGTGGAGCCGCATCGGCTCGCCGCCGTGGGCCGCGCGGACAACGTGCCGCTCGTGATTGGCGACGACGCGGCCGCGCGTGCCGCGAATCGCCGCGTCACGATCCTCGTGCAGGATTGAAGCGGCAGTGAAGCGCGGTTAAAGCGAAGGACTAAAGCGAGAGGCTTAAAGCGAAGGGCTAAAGCGCCGCGCCGCTTCAGCCCTCTGCCACTGCCGCCTCACGCTCCCCGCGCCCTTTCCCGTGATGGTCCTGCGCAAGCAGCATGTACATCGCGGGCACCACGAAGAGCGTGAACAGCGTGCCGATGGAAAGCCCCGTAAAAATCACGAGCCCCATCGCGTTGCGGCCCGCTGCGCCCGCGCCCGATGCGATCACGAGCGGCAGCACGCCCAGCACCATCGCGGCCGTCGTCATCAGGATCGGGCGCAGCCGCACGCCCGCGGCTTCTTCCAGCGCTTCGCGTTTCGAGCGCCCCGCGCGCTGCAATTCGTTGGCGAATTGCACGATCAGAATGCCGTGCTTGCTCACGAGCCCCATCAGCGTGACGAGCCCCACCTGCGTGTAGATGTTGAGCGTGGCGAGTCCAATGTTGATGAACACGAGCGCGCCGAAGAGCGCCATCGGTACCGAAACCAGAATCACGACCGGATCGCGGAAGCTCTCGAACTGCGCGGCGAGCGCGAGAAACACGATGATCGTGGCGAACATGAGCGTGAGCACGAACCCGCCCGACTCTTGCACGTACTGGCGCGACTGCCCCGAGAAATCCACCGAGTAGCCCGAGGGCGCCACCTGCGCCGTGGTCTTGCGCAGGAAGTCCAGTACCTCGCCCTGCGAGACGCCCGGCACCGTGACGCCCGAAATGGTCGCGGAGTTGAGCTGCTGGAAGTGGTTGATCGATTCCGGCACCACCGTGTGCTGCAGATGCGTGACGGTGGAAGCGGGAATCACGTTGCCGTCCGGCGTGCGCAGGTAGTAGTCGAGCACCTGCGACGGGTTGAGCCGGTCCACCTGCAACACCTGCGGAATCACCTTGTACGAGCGCCCCGCAATGGAGAAGTAGTTCACGTAGTTGCCGCCCAGCCCCGCACCGAGCGACTGGCCCACGTCGCTCTGCGAAAGCCCGAGCGAGGCCACCTTGTCGCGGTCCACCACGAGCGTGACCTGCGGCTTGTCGAGCTTCAGGTCGCTATCCACGAAGAAGAACATGCCGCTTGCGCGCGCCTTCTGCAGGATGGCCTGTGAGACTTCGTTCAGGTTCTGGAACGGCTCCGTGGTGTTGATCACGAACTGCACGGGCAAGCCCTGCGAGCCCGGCAGCGGCGGGAACTGGAAGGCCGCCACGCGCGCCCCCGCAATGCCGTTCCATTCGTTTTGCAGCAGTTGCTGCAACTGGTTGGCGCTGCGGTGACGCTGGTCCCAGGTCTTGAAGAGCACGCCGCCAATGCCCTGGTTCAGGGTAGGCGAGCCCGTCAGCTGGAACATCTGCGAGTACTCGGGCAGCTTCTTCGAAATGTCGAACACCTGGTCGGCGTAGGTCTGCATCTGCTGGATCGTGGCGTCGGGCGGCCCCTGGATCTGCGAAAGCACGATGCCCTGGTCTTCCTGCGGCGCGAGTTCCGACTGCGAGGTCATGAAGAGGTACACCGCGCAGGCGAGCACCAGCGCGCCCATCACGGTGAGCACGGGCCACGTGTCCAGCATGGAGTGCAACGCGCGGCCGTAGCCGCGATGCAGGCGGTCGAACTGGCGGTCGATGAACTGCGTGAAGCGCCCCGATTCCTGTTCCGCGCGGAAAAAGCGCGAGCACATCATGGGCGAAAGCGTGAGGGCCACGACGCCCGAAACCGCTACGGCGCCGGCTAACGAAAACGCGAATTCCGTGAAGAGCGCGCCCGTGAGTCCGCCCTGAAAACCGATGGGCACGTACACCGCGACCAGCACCACGGTCATGGCGAGAATCGGGCCGCCCAGTTCGCGCGCGGCGATCAGCGCGGCCTCGAACGGTTTCTTGCCTTCCTCCTTCATGTGGCGGTCCACGTTTTCCACCACGATGATCGCGTCGTCCACCACGAGCCCGATGGCGAGCACCAGCGCGAGCAGCGTGAGCAGGTTGATCGAGTAGCCGAGCAGCTGCATCACGAAGAACGTGCCGATCAGCGAAAGCGGCATGGCGATCACGGGCACGATCACGGCGCGCAGGCTGCCGAGGAACAGGAAGATCACCACCGTGACGATCAGCAGCGCTTCCACGAGCGTCTTCACGACTTCGTAGATGGCGGTGTTGATGAAGTCCGTGGCGTCGTAGACGATGTCGCCCGTCATGCCGATAGGCAACTGCTTCTGCATGTCGGGGAACACGGCCTTCACGCGTTTGGCCACGTCGAGAATGTTGGCGTCCGGCGCCACCTTGATGCCGATGAACACGGAGCGCTTGCCGCTGAACGCTACGTTGAAGTCGTAGCTGTCCGCGCCGAGCACCACGTTGGCCACGTCCTCCAGCCGCACGATGGCGCCGTTCTTCTCCTTCACGACGAGCTTCTTGAAGTCGTCCACGGAATGCAGGTCGGTGGCCGCGTTGAGGTCCACGCTCACCATCTGCCCCTTCGTCGCGCCGAGCGTGGCGAGGTAGTTGTTGTTGCCGAGCGCGGTGTAGACGTCGGCCGCCGTCACGCCGTGTGCGGCGAGCCGCGCCGGGTCCAGCCACGCGCGCAGTGCGAACTGCCGGCCGCCCAGGATTTCGGCGGTCTGCACGCCTTCGATCGAATCGAGCTTCGGCTTCACGACGCGCAGCAGGTAGTCCGTCACGTTGTTGGTGGGCAGCACGTCGCTGTAGAAGCCCATGTACATCGCGTCGGTGGTCTGCCCGGTCTGCACCGTGAGCACCGGCTGCTGCGCCTGCGGCGGCAACTGGTTGCGCACGGAGGCGATCTGCGTGTTGATCTGCGTGAGCGCGCGGTTCGCGTCGTAGTTGAGTCGCAGCGTGGCCGTGATGGTGGACACGCCCGTGGTGCTCGTGGACGACAGATAGTCGATGCCCTGCGCCTGCGCGATCGCGGCTTCGAGCGGCTGCGTGATGAAGCCGGCGATGGTGTCCGCATTCGCGCCGTAGTAGGCCGTGGTCACGGTGACGACGGCGTTCTCCGTCTGCGGATACTCGCTCACCTTGAGCGCCGCGAGCGAGCGCAGGCCGAGCACGAGAATCAGCAGGCTCACCACGGAGGCGAGCACCGGGCGACGGATGAAGAGGTCGGTGAAATTGGCGTTCATCGAGCGGGTCCCGTCATTGTTCCTGCGGCGTGGGATTGGGGCTGTCGGCGGGCTGCACGCGGTTGTCGATGACGAGCGGCGTGCCGTTTTTCAGCTTCAGCTGGCCGCTTGTCACCACCTGTGTGCCTTCGGCAATGCCCTTGGTCACCGCCACCTGGTCGCCGCGCGTGGGGCCCGGCGTGACGAACACCTGCTGCGCGACGGGCAGCGTTTTGCCCTGCGTCTGTTTGCCTTTGGCAGTGCCTTGTGCGCTCTGCTCGTTGCCGTTCTTCACCACGAACACAGTGGCGCCGTAGGGGTTGTAGGTGATCGCCGTCTGCGGCAGCGTGAGGTAGCGCTGGCCTGCGCCCGCGTCCACCTTCACGTTCGCGTACATGCCGGGCAACAGCTTGCGGTCGTGGTTGTCCACGAGCGCTTCGATCTGCACGTTGCGCGTGTTCGTGTCCACCTTCGGGTTGATCGAAAGAATCTTGCCCGTGAAGGTGCGGCCGCTATACGCGTTGGTTTCCACGATCACGCTCTGGCCGATGGCGAGCTGCCCCAACTGCTGCTGCGGCAGATGGAAATCCACGTAGATGGGGTCCACCGTTTGCAGCGTGACGATGGTGTCGCCGGGATTCAGGTATTGGCCGGGATTCACGGTGGTGATGCCGAGGCGCCCGGCGAACGGCGCGCGGATCGTTTTCTTCGCGACGAGCGCGGTCTGCTGCGCAACCTGCGCGAGCTTGCTCTTGAGGTCCGCGGCGTCGGCGTCGAGCTGCGCCTTCGCAATGGCCTTGATCTCGTACTGCGCGCGGTCCCGCTCGTAGACGGTCTTCGCAAGTTCGGCCGCGGCCTCGAGTGCGGCGAGCTGGGCCTTGTCGGTATCCGCGTTGAGCTCGACGAGCAACTGGCCCGCCTTCACGTCCTGCCCGGAGCGGAACGCGATGTCGCGCACGAGGCCCGCCATCTCCGTCGTCACGTCCACGCCGCGCACGGCGCGCAGACTGCCCACGGCGGCGAGCTGCGGCTGCCACGCCTGATAGCGCGCCACGGTCGCGGTGACGGTGGCGGGCGGCGCGGCATTGCCCGCCATGAACTTCGCGATCATGTGCGCGCGGAACAGGTTGAAGCCGACGAGCGCGGCCACCAGCAGGCCCACGCACACCAGCATCACGATCATCCGCCTCGTCATGGGTCGTTTCTGAGTCATTGTCGTTTTTCCTGTACGGCGTGGGACGAAATCGTCGAACGAGACATAGCGCTTTTGTATTGACTTCGATTCAGTTCACGGGAGGGTTCGCGGGCGCTGTTGTATTGCTTGCTGCGTCGCTTGCCGATGCGTTCCACCAGCCGCCCCCAAGCGACTGGAAGAGGGCGGCCGTGTCGGCATAGCGGTTCGCCTGCGCCTGCGCGAAGCTCACCACGGTCTGCTGGTACTGACGCTGCGCGTCGAGCAGCGCGAGGTAGCTCACCGCGCCCACGCGATACTGCGCGCGCGTGAGGTCGAGCGAGTCGCTGGCCGAATGCCAGGCCTCGGTCTGCGCCTTGAGGCCGTTCGCGTCGTTGTCGAGCGCGCGCAGCGAATCGGCCACGTTCTGGAAGGCCTGCAACACCGTCTCGCGGTATTGCGCGTCGGCCTGTTCGTAGGCGGCCACCGCCGCGCGCTTTTGCGCGAGCAGCTCGCCGCCACGGAAGAGGGGCTGCAGCAGGCTGCCGCCGATGCTCCAGATCGTGCTGCCCGCGCGGAACACCTGGGCCGGCGTGAGCGCCTCGGCGCCGTAGCTCGCGGAAAGCGTGAGCTGCGGATACATGGCCGCCGTCGCCACGCCGATCTGCGCGCTCGCCTGATGCAGCAGCGCATCCGCGGCGAGGATGTCGGGCCGCTGCTTCACGAGCGACGACGGCACGCTGACGGGCAGCGTCTGCGGCAGCGAAAACATGTCGAGCCGGAACTCGGGCAACGCGGCCTCCGAAGGCAGCTTGCCGGAGAGCACGGCGAGCTGGTGGCGCACCTGGTCGAGCGACTGCTGGAGCGAGGGCAGCGTGGCGCGCGTCTGCGCGAGCAACGTCTGCTGCGCGAGCACGGCGGTGCGCGCCACGCCGCCCAGTTCGAACTGCTGCTGGAGCAGCTTCAACTGCTGCTCTTCGTCGAGCGCGATGCCCGCGGTCGCTTCGATCTGCGCACGCAGCGACGCCTCTTTCACTGCGGCCGTCACGATGTTGGCCGTGAGCGCGAGCCAGGCGGCCTGCAACTGGAAGCGCTCGTAGTCGATCTGCGCTGCGAGCCCTTCGAGTTGACGGCGCGCGCCGCCGAACAGGTCGAGCTTGTACGAGACGCTGACCGAGGCGTTGTAGAGGTTCAACTCTTCGACCACGCCCGGCTGGCCGACGCTCAAGCCGCTGAACTTCTGGCGCGTGGCGCCGAGCTGCGCATCCACGGAAGGCAGGAGCGAGCCGCCCACCTGGGCGCGATAGTTCTCGGCGGCCTGCCGCAGTGCGGCCTGCGCGGCGGCGATGTTCGGACTGTTGGCAAGCGCCGCGCGAATCACGGTGTCGAGCGGCTCGCAATGAAAGAGCGTCCACCACGCGGCGGGAATGTCGCCGCCGGGCGCGAAGCGCTGCGCGAGGCCGGCGGCGCCCGGCGACGACGCGGTTTCGTCGGGCATGGGCGCCGGCGTGTAGCGGTCCACCGTCGGCGGCGCGGGCGCATGGTAGTTCGGCCCCACCATGCAGCCCGCGAGTCCGAGGCTCATGCCCACGCCGACCGCATAAATGAGGCCGGCACGGCGGGCAAGGCGAGTCAGGCGAATAACGGGGGCAGCGCGAACTACGGGGGCAGCGGGGGCAGCGCGAACTACGTGGATAACGAGGGTGAAGACGGCAAAGAGGCGGCGGGTGGCGCAGTGCGTTATTGCGGCGCACCAGAACGGAGGGTGACGGGTCTGGCAAGCACGAGTTGTCATTGATTGACCTTATAGGGCTTGGCGCAATGCGGATCGTCGCAGAAAACGGCGACTAAATCACGCGGTGCATGCTCCTGGGTGGGCGGCGCGCGCCCATCGGTGCATGACGATTTCGCCGCGCCAGTTGTGACTTCGCGCGTGCCGGTTTTGCGATGGCACTGCCATCTGCTGACAGCGGGGTGGCTTTGCGCTGAGGTTGCTCTGACGTTGCGCTGGGGTTGCTCTGACGTCGCGCTGATCCGCCTCGCCCCGGGCGCCTGGCCCGATTGACGTGGATCAACGGGGCGCACCCGCGCGCCGGTACGGTACGGAGTGATCCCCGGGCTGTCTTCCGTCCCGCTTTGTTTTCTTGCCGGAGCCGCTTTCATGACGATGCGCCATGTCGACTTTCTGCTGGTGGGCGCAGGCCTTGCCAGCGTCACGGCGGCCCGCACGCTGCGCATGGAAGACCCCGCCGCGAGCATCGCCATTCTGAGCGGCGAGGCCGTACTGCCGTACCAGCGTCCGCCGCTGACGAAGGGTTTTCTGGACGGCTCGGTGAGTGCGCTGCAGATTGCGATTCGTCCCGCCGAGTTCTACGCGGAGCAGCGCATCGATTTGATGCTGGGCGCGCGTGCAGTGCGCGTGGATGCCAAAGACCACGTGGTGCATCTCGCGGACGGCAGCGCGATGGGCTACGGCAAGCTGTTGATCGCCACGGGCGTATCGCCGCGCGCGCCCGCACTGCCGGGCATGGGGCTCGCGGGCGTGTACAGCCTGCATACGCTCGCGGATGCCTCTGCGGTGCGCGATGCCGCGTTGCAGAGCGCGCAAAGCGGGCGAACGAGGCGCGCGGTGGTGATCGGCGCGGGCTTCGTCGGCATCGAAACGGCCGCGTCGCTGCGCGCTGGGGCTCGACGTCACCGTGATCGAGCGTCAGCACGCGGTGATGCCGCAACTGCGCGCGCCGGTGCTCTCGGCTTACTTCGCGAAACGTTGCGTTGAGCACGGCGTCGCCGTGAAAACGGATTGCCTCGTAGAAAGCGTGGTGGGGCGCGAAGGGCGCGAGGGGGGCGAGGGCGTGGAGGCAGTGGAAGGCGTGGTCACGAACACCGGCGAAACCATTGCCTGCGATCTGGTGGTCGCGGCGGTGGGCGTGGCGCCGAACTGCGCGTTCCTGGAGGGCAGCGGCGTGGCGCTCGCCGACGGCGTGGTGGTGGACGACTGCCTGCAATCGAGCGACCCCGACATCTACGCGGCCGGCGACGTGGCCAGCTTCTTCGACCCCGTGTTCGGCGTGCGCCGGCGCATCGAGCACTGGGACAACGCGCGCCGCCAGGGCAACATCGCTGCGCGCAACATGCGCGGCGGGCGCTTTCCGTATCGCGACGTGTCGATGTTCTTCGGCGACGCGTTCGGCCAGCCGTACAACTTCATGGGCTTCCCGCACGGCGTGACGGAAACGGTGGAGCGCGGCTCGCTCGAAGCGGGCTCGTATTCGCTGCTGTACCTTAAGCACGACGTGCTGCGCGCCATCTTCTCGCTGGGGCGAACCGCGGGCGAGACCTCGGCCGCCGAGGAACTGATCCGCCTGCGCATCAGCCTGCACGGCGCGAAACCGCGTCTTGCCGACACCACGTTTCCGCTCGACCGCCTGCCCGAGCAGACCGTGCTGATCCTGCAAGGCGGCGGCGCGCTGGGCGCGTTCGAATGCGGAGCCATCCGCGCGCTGGAAGAAAAGGGCGTGCGGCCCGATGTGATTTCGGCGGTGTCGATCGGCGCCTTCAATGCGGCGATCGTCGCGAGTCATCCGGGCGATGCCTCGCGCGCGCTCGCCGCGTTCTGGCGGGACGTGTCGATTCCGCTGCCTGCGCTGCCTTCGTTACCGGCGCCGTTCGCCTGCGGCGACGACTCGCTGCACGGCGCGCTGCTTTCCTGGTACGTGCTGTGGTTCGGCGTGCCCAACTTCCTGCGTCCGCGCTGGTGGAATCCGAACCTGGGGCTTGCGGCATGGCTGCCCTGGTGGACGAGTCTCTACGACACCTCGCCCGTGCGCACGCTGATCGAGCGCTACGTGGACTTCGACGCGCTTGCCGCCAGCCCCACGCGGCTCCTCTTGAGCGCCGTGGACGTGGCCACCGGCGAGCCGCGCATCTTCGACAGCTACGTGGACCGCATCGGCCCCGAACATCTGCTCGCGAGCGGCAGCCTGCCGCCCGGTATGCCGTGGACGATGGTGGACGGACGCGCGTACTGGGACGGCGGCATCGTGAGCAACTCGCCGCTCGACCTCGTGATCGAGCGCTGCGGGCGCATTGGCGGACGCATCTTCGCGGTGGACCTGTTTTCGGGCACGCGCGCGATGCCGTCGAATCTGCTCGAGGTGATGCTGCGGCGCGACGAGATCGTCTACACCGACCGCGTGCGCAACGACCTGCGCTTCGAAGAGTATGCGAACGACTTCAGCGACCTCGTCGACGAAATTCTCAAGCAGGTGGACGAGCCCACGGCGCGGCGCATCCGCCAGCGCCCCCACTTCATTCGCCTGATGGGCAACCGCGCGCCGATCCGCATTGCGAGGATCGCGCTGGACGGCGGGCCGTTGTCGCTCTCGAGCGATTTCGATTTTTCGGCCTCGACGGTGACGCGCCTGCAGACGCGCGGCTACGAGGCGGCCCTTGCGGTGCTGGCGCGCGACGAGGTGCCGGTGCCCGCGGATTGAGGGTGGCTTCGGAATGGCCAGGGTGCCTTGGCCGGGGAGGAGGGGGCAGATGCCAGGCGCGTGCCGCCACAGTCGCCATAGCTGTGTTCGGCTGTGTTCGGCCGCGTTCGGTAGCGCTGCACCGTTCCCGCCGTTTGATTGACCTCAAGCGATTCGCCCCGATCGCGCGCAGAATTTCTTCGTGGTGTTGCAGACCGGCGTGCTGCGAACCGTTCCTTCGCCGTTCTGACGGTCTTCATCGCCGTCGCGGCCTCTCGTGACGTAGCGTGCGACGACCGGGCGCGCAACGCGCTTTCGCCTCTGCTGCGCCCTTCACTGTCGGGATGATCTGCCATGGAATTTCTCTACGACGACCGTGCCCACGCCGGCCGCGTGCTCGCAGGAAGGCTCGCGCGCTATGCGGGGCGCGATGACGTGATCGTGCTCGGCCTGCCGCGCGGCGGTGTGCCTGTGGCCTACGAAGTGGCGCGTGCGCTCGGCGCGCCGCTCGACGTACTCGTGGTGCGCAAGCTCGGCGTGCCGAACTATCCGGAACTCGCAATGGGCGCGGTGGGCCCGGGCGATACCGTGTATCTGGATCGGCACATCGTTGCCGAAGTCGGCGTGTCGCCGCACGAGATCGATCGCGTGCTGGCCGCAGAGCGCGCGGAACTCCAGCGCCGCGAGGCGCTGTACCGCGGAGGGCGTGCACCGCTCGTCGCGGAGGGACGCACCGCGATCGTCGTCGACGACGGCATGGCAACCGGCGCCACGATGCGTGTGGCCGTCCAGCTGCTGCGCAAGGGCAACGCCGCGCGCATCGTGGTGGCGGTGCCGGTGGCGCCCGGCGACACGGTGGCGCGCGTTGGGCCGCTCGCGGACGAGGTGATCTGCGCTTACGTGCCGCGCGTCTTCCAGGGCGTAGGGCAGTTCTACGGCGACTTCGCCCAGACCGCCGACGCGCAGGTGACGGAGCTGCTCGCGCGCTCGCGCGTGGAGCCCGCGGAGTAGCGGGGTAGCGGGGTAGCGGATCGGGTTGCAGGCGAGGGATCGCAGACCGAATGGCAACCGGGCCCGAACAAGGCGAGGGAAGGGCGCGGCATACCGCGTTCGGGCGATGCGAAGCGGCACCTTGTTACAGGTCGTGACCGAAACATTTCACCGGTAACGATCGAGTAACCAACACGCGCAGCAGGTGCCCTATCGTGTCGCCATCGCAACGCAAGGAGTCAGGCAATCATGAAACGCAAAGCCAGTTTGTCGGCCTTCGGAAGGGCACGCCGGCTGCCGGCGTGGTCGCGGTTTGCCGTGCCCGCCGCCATGGCCGGTGTGGCGGTGGCGCTGGTGGGCTGCACGGTCATGCCGCCCAGCGGCCCGAGCGTGGTGGCGTTGCCGCCCAAGGGCAAGTCGCTCACGGAATTCCAGCAGGAAGACTATGCGTGCCGCGACTACGCCTTCCGCTCCACGGACTCGGCGGGCGCGGCTCAGGGCGCGACGGCCAATAGCGTGAACAGCGCGGCGCTCGGCACGGTGGGCGGCGCGGCGGCCGGTGCGCTGCTGGGCGCGGCCGCGGGCAACGCAGGAGCCGGCGCAGCGATTGGCGCGGGCAGCGGCCTGCTGCTCGGCTCGGCGGTAGGTGCGAACGGTGCGCAATATGCGTCGGGCGGCTTGCAGGCCCGGTACGACGCGGCTTACGCGCAATGCATGACGTCGAAGGGCAACACGATTTCGCCGCCCGCCTACGCCACGCCGATGTACGGCCAGCCCGTCTACGGTCAGCCGATGTACGCGGCGCCCCCCGTGATCTATCGCGCGCCGCCTCCGCCGGTCTACTACTACGCGCCTCCGGCACCCTGGTATTACTGACGCGGGTGGGGTAGAAGCAGGGCACTCCGCCGCATGGGACTGTCCGCGGCCCGGCTCTCACGACCGGGCCGCGGCATTTACTGCTCGTCGCGCGCCCGACCGCTAACCGTGGTGTTCTTCCGCCTTGTGAGCGGGCGGATGAGACTGCGGGTGCGGTTGAGGATGAGCATGCGGCTGCGCCGGATGGGCGTTGGTGTGCGGCGCGGGCCGTGGCGCCGCGTCAGCGCGTTGGGCCGGACGCGGATTGTCGTGCGGTGCTTCCACGGCGTGAGGCTCGGCGTGCTGCGTCGGCTGCGCATTGCGCGGTGTTTCTTGCTGCCGCACGGCGTCGTGCTCGGGTTGCTGCTGCGGTTCGCGTGGCGCCGCGGTTTCATGCGGCTGCATCCGCCCGGCTTGCGGCGCACGCGGGCCTTCCGCCTGAGGTGCGGCCTCAGGTGCGTCGAAACCGCCTTGCGCAGTATGTCCGTTGCGCGCTTCCTCCTGCGCGTGCGAGGCGCCGCCCGTCGGGTGCGGCACGCCATTGTCGGCGGCCGCGGGCGCGTGCGGCGCCGGCTCGCCGGGGTGCGCTTCGTGGTCGATTCCATGGCTCGCTTCACGGCTGTTCCCGTCCGCGGGCGCTTGCGGCGCGCCCTGCCCACGAGCCGTCTCGCCGCCGTGTTGCGGTGCTTCTTGCGGTTCGCCGTTCGGTTCGCCCTGCACGGGCGCCGGTAGGCCGGGCTGCCGGCCAACCGGCCGCGCCGTTTCGCGATCGATCACATGAAAGCCCTGCGTCTGCGGTTCGCGGCTCGCCGGTGCGCCGTGCGCGGCTTCGGGCGCGGCACGGTGCACGACCGGTTCGCCCGCGCCTTCCACGCGTCCGCCCGCTGACGCGAAGCGCTGCGCAAGCGTGTCGTGCAATGCGGGGGGCACGGCCGGCGCACGCGTGGCGATGACCTGCCGCTGCGCGGCCTCAGCCGGCGCGCCGATCTTCGCGGCGCGCATGCCGCCCGCAAAGCTTTCCCGTACCGGCGCCACGGCGGGCGCACCTGCTCCGACCTGCGCATGCGCCAGCTGCTGCGGCGTGAGTGCATGAGCGGCCATGGCCACGGGCTGCCCGTGCACGAAGGTGTTGGCGGGGACGGCGGTCACCGCGCCGGGCACCGTCTGGTTGATGTACGTGTTGTGCACGTTGGTGATGTTGTTGACGATCGTCGTGTTGTGGACGTTCGTCACATTCACGTTGTTCACGCGTTCGTAGTAGCGCGGACTGTAGCCGTAGGCCGGATGCCAGGGCTCGCCCGGGCCGAGCGGGAGCCACGCCACGCCTGCGGTGATGGCCGCGCCGATGGTGAGGTTGATCCCCCAATGCACGCCGCCCCCTCCACTGCTCCCGCCGCCCACGAAGGCCACGAGCGCCGGCGCATAGCAGGGCGGCCGCGCGACCACGACCGGGCCGGGCACCCACGCCCACACGCGGTCGATATATGCCCAACGTCCATAGTGGAACGGCGCGAAGCCCCAGGGCGCGTCGTCGATCCAGGTCCAGCCCCATGGCGCGATCCAGGCCCAGTGCCCGGCGTGGTACGGCACCCAGCCGGCCGAGACGGCGACCGTCGGAACCCACACCTCGCCGTAGGTCGGATCGTGCCGCCACGTGCCGTTGGCATCCAGTGCTTCATAACCCGGCATCTCGCGCGAGACGTAGCGGGCCGAGACCGACGCGTCTTCGGCGCGGTCGCGCGCGGCGACCCAGCGGTCGAAGCTGTCCGGTGCAGGGGCCGCGCCGCCCGCCTGCTGCTGGAGGTTCGTGCCGACGAAGCGGATCTGCTCGCCCGCGCTCATGGCATACGAGCCGCCGTCGCCGTACAGGGTGGCCGTTCCCGAGCGCAGCGTGACCGTCGTGGCGCTCCCGTCCGGCGCCACGTCGACGCGAAAGAGGCCGGCGTTCGTGGCGACGAGCGCGACGTTCGGCGTGTCGATCTCGAAGCTTTGGCCGGCGGGCAACGCGCGCACGTGCGCTGAAAGCGAGCCTTGCGTGACCTTGAGCTGTGTGACCGTGTCGGTGAGGTCGACGATGTCGAGCGCGGTCTGCTGGTCGAGCCGCAGCGCGGTGGAACCGGCATGCAGTTCGGCGCGCGCGCCGCTGTCGGCCCAGAGCTGGTCGCCGGTGGTGAGCGGGCGGTTCAGCACGGCGTAGGACCAGTCGGTGAGGCCCGCAGGCTCCATCGTGACCGTGCCGTTGAAGTAGTCGAGACGCGCGACGCGGCCCGGCGGATCGCCGGCCGCGGCGCCTGCCGGCACGCCGCCCGGTGCTGCGGGCGATGGCACGGTGTCCTGAGCAAATCCAGGTGGGGCAATGAGGGCGAGCGCCGCGCATAGCGATAGCGCGCCCGCGTGGATGCGATGCAAGCTTGTTGTCATTATTGGAAGCTCCGTTGTTATGGATCTGTCAGCGTGGACCGTCGCAAGCGGGATCAGGCCGGCTTCACCTGCGTCGTCACGTCTGCTAACGCCGTGATTGTTAAACGCGATGACACGCGCGAACCCGTCGCCGCGCACGACATTGCAACGAAATGTGAGTCCTGTATCGCGTACGGTATGAGCCGTCTGCAGAGGGCGCGACAGGACCCGAAAGGGCACGAGCAGGCGTGCGTTGGTGGTATGGTCGGGCTTCGGTGTGTCCGTTTTCGGCGCGTCGGTGCAGTGCGTGCGCGGGCGTTGTTCGTTCGGCGCGCTGCGCCGGCCGTCGCACCCATAACCACAAGACAGGGAGCCCGCATGATCGATGCCGTCAAGGAAATCGCGGACTGGAACGCCAACCGCGAGCCAGAGCGGCTCGCCATGAAATACCGCGCCATGCGCACCTCGCCGTTCGTGTTCCTGCGCGGCACGTGCCATCTCTTCTACCGCCGCGTGCCGGCGCAAGGCGTGCTCGCGCAGGCCCCCGCGGTGTGGATCTGCGGGGACATGCATCTGGAGAACTTCGGCAGCTACAAGGCCGACAACCGGCTCGTCTACTTCGACATCAACGACTTCGACGAGGCCTGTCTCGCGCCCGCGCTCTACGAAATGGTGCGGCTCCTCACGAGTGTGCTGGTGGGCGCCGCGGACCTGAAGCTCTCGCGCGCCGAGGCGCTGGGTCTGTGCCATTCGGCCGTGGACGCCTACGCGCGCTCTCTCGCGTTCGGCAAGGCGCGCTGGGTGGAGCCCGAGACGTCGGACGGCATGGTGCGCGAACTCTTCGACGGCCTCGCCAAACGTACACGCGTGGATCACCTCGACCGGCGCACCGAACTCAAGGGCAAAAAGCGCGCGCTGCGCGTGGACGGCAAGAAGGCGCTGCCCGTGGACGACCCCACGCGTGAAGCCGTGACCGCTTTCATGGCGAGCTTCGCGAAAGAGGCCCAGACACCCGACGCCCCCGCGTTCTATCGCGTGATCGACGTGGCGCGGCGCATCGCGGGTACGGGCAGCCTCGGCGTGGACCGATACGTCGTGCTGGTGGAAGGCAAGGGCTCGCCGGACGGCAACTATCTGATCGACCTGAAAGAGGCGCTGCCTTCCTCCGTGGCGCCGAACCTGAAGACGAAGCAGCCGCACTGGCCCACCGAAGCGCAGCGCGTGGTGGCCGTGCAGCAGCGCATGCAGGCTGTCTCGCAGGCGTTCCTGCATGCCGTCACGTTCAACGGCCGCCCGTATGTGCTGCGTGGCCTGCAACCTTCGGAGGACCGCGTGGCGCTCGCGGGCTGGGACAGCAAACTGCCGCGGCTCGAAGGCGTGGTGAATACCATGGCTGAACTCTGCGCGTGGGCGCAGTTGCGCAGCGGCGGCCGCCAGGGTTCCGCGATTGCCGACGAGATGATCGCGTTCGGTGAAAAGACCGACTGGCAGATGCCGCTCATCGAACTGGCGCTGCAATGCGAAAAACAGGTGCAGGACGACTGGCGCGCGTATTGCGAGGCGTACGACGGCGGGGTATTCGGGCCGGCGAAGAAGGCGTAGTGGCGTGACGGAACGAGGGTCAGAGAGAGGGGCGGAGAGAGGGCCAGCAAGAGGTGCGGCGGTGGGCCATCGAACGATGACTGGCGTCGCGCGCAACGTCGTCGGTCTGCGCGTGCGCGTATGACGCCGCGATCGGCATCATCGCGGCGCTCTTTGCCGGGTGCGTGTTGCTCGTCAGCAGTGCGGGTCGTTTGCGCGCATGGGGCGCCGCGAGCAGTGGGCTGAAGCGAAAGCGCGTGGTGGTCGGCGGTCCTGCCTGGATCCATACGTGCACCAACGCTCGCACTAATACGCACGCCATCGCCAGCACCGCCATCGACAACGTCGCTACTTGCCGCGCCGCTTCCCAGGCTGACGGGCCAGCCTCGCGCGCGCCTCGGCCGCCGCTTGCGGATGTCCCAGGTCGCGTGCCACGAAGTGCGCGATCTTGCGCCCGGCGAGGCTCACGTTCACGTAGTCGTTGGGCGCCTTGGTCTGCGCGCCGTCGGCGGCCGAGTGGTACTCGATACGCAACTGGCTCTGCGTGGCCACCACGCGCAGGTAGCCGTAGTGCGTGTCGTCGTAGTTTTCGAGCACCACCTGGTCCGTGTCGTTCGATGCGGTCTGCACGACTTGCGGGGCGCGCGGAGCGGGCGAGCCGGGCTTCGCGAGCTTGACGAGCCCGTGTCCGCCGTTGCCGCACACCACATACGGAATCTGCGTGCCGTCCGAGCCGCGCGTGCGCGTGTAGCGCTGATAGTTGTGCGCGTGCCCCGAGAGAAACGCGTGCGGCCATACGCCGTGTCGTTCGCAGATGGCGTCGATCTGCGCGAGCATATCGACGCTCGAACTATGCCGGCCTATCGCATAGGGCGGGTGGTGCGTCGCGAAGAGAAGCGCGCCTTCGTAGCCTTCGTCCTTGATCCGCTTGAGCGCCGCGTCGAGAAAATCGAGCTGGCTCGTGCCGATGTGCGGATCGGCGATCACGCCCGGGTCTTCGAGCGTATTGCTGTAGAGCGCCAGCACGCGCACGAACGGCGCTTCGAACGTGAAGAAGACGCCCGGCTGGATCTGCGCGGTGCGCGAGAGGCCGCCCGCTTCGGGTGTCACCGCGAAGTCCGACGCGCAGAAGTTGCGCAGGTACGCATCGAGGCTGGTTGCATGCGCCTCGGGCGACACCATGCCGTCGTGGTTGCCCGCGCAGGCGAGGATGGGCGCGGGATAGTCGCGATAGGGCTCGTAGAACTGGTCGTAGTAATACTGGCCCTCGCCGAAGCTGTAGACGATGTCGCCCAGCAGCAGCGCGAATTGCGGCACTTCGGCGGGGTCGGCTTCGGTGAAGTCGGCGGTCATCTTGTCCGCGACTTCGTTTTGCGTGGCAGGGCCTTTGACGCTGCCGCAGTCGCCTGTGGCGTGAAAGACGAGCTGCCCCGCCGACGTGATCGAATCAATCGCTTTCTGGTTGCCGCCGAAAACATCGGCGAGCGCGACCTGCGGCTCGACGCCGCCGCGCGGCGCGGGAAACGGTAGCGCAAACAGCTTGTGCTCGGCGTTGAGCTTGTCGATTTCCTTGTAGGCCGCATCGTCGGAAGGATGCGGGACGCGAAACACGCTGGGGTCCGGCGTGGGCTGCGGCTGCGCGAACACCGGATGGTCGAGCACGCGCGGCGCGGCGAACGCGTTCATACCCGCGTTGGTGTTCGTGCTCGCACCTGGCGTTGTGCCGCTGTCCGGCCGGCGTTTTTCTTTCGCTGCGGTTGCGCTTTTCTTCGATTGCGTTTTCGACGTCGATTTCGCGGCCATGGGGCGTTCTCCTGTCGGTGGGCATCGGGCTGCAAGTCGCGGCGGCGCTATCGGGCACGGCGCGCGGCGTGCTGCGTACGACAGGAAGGCGGGGGGAAAGTGCCGTGCAGGGAGCGGTGAAAAAAACAGCGAAAAAACAGAGGAAAAGCGGGGAAGGAGCGTGAAAGACGTGTGAAAGAAGCGGCGGTTGCACCGCTTCCCGGTCGACTCGTTCAGCCGCGTCGTTTAGCCGAAGCACTCAATCAAAGCAGTTCCTGAACGCCACCGCGGCGATCACCGGCACGGAAAGCACCAGCGGAATCGCGAAGTAGGGCACTTCGAGGTCCACGACCCAGCTATAGACCAGCCAGCCGATTCCGGCACCGAGCGTGGCGAGCCCCACGAGCACCGTGAGGATATTGAGCACGAGGTTCGACGGGCGCCAGCGCGGTCGTTCCTCTTTGGAAGACGTCTTCATCGCAGTTCCGGCGCAATGCGCGGCAAGGGGACAATGGGATATGCGACGAATTTTACTCTGCGGTGAGGCGGCGGCGCATGGGGACTATCGGCACGGTCCGGGCGCGGACGTGTCCTCGGGCGTCGACTGAAAGCTATCCGTCGCGGCTTCATGCTCACCTGTTTCTTGCCACGCATGATCGCAACGCGAAGCGCGCGGACTTCAGCATCGTTTGCGGGCGCAGTCGCCATCACGCGCCGGTTCGCCCCATTTGCGGCTTTTCGGGGACGCATTGACGTATCCGCTCTCGAATTGCCGCCCCATTTCTGGTCACATTTCCGGCCACATTTCCCACGTAAATTCCAGGGTCCATGCGAATGGATGTCCGCCAATGCGAAACGCCGGTGTTGTAATGTCGCGACATTTCAAAAGAAAAGGCGCGGTCGAAATGCGCAAATGCGAAAACGTTTGCGCTTGTTTAGTTTCAAGTATTTGAAGCGGGTTGTTAAAACCGCGTGATGGGCGAAAACCACGTCAGCTAACAAAGTTTGACGCTTGAACAAAATACTCCGCCATGCTCATGCGGTTAGAATCCACGCGCAGGACAGAACAGGCGCGAGGCGCGATTCGGTAGGACGAGGCTGGCAGAGGCTCGCCGCGGGGTGCGGCGGGGATATTGCCAGCGCACCGGAAAAATGGACGCAGTAGCGAATTTCCGGTGAAATACACGAATTGCGAAGACCTGGATTCACGATAAGCAACATTCCGGACGCACGCGGCCGCATTCGAATTTTGCCGCAATCGCATTGCGCGAATTTGATGAGCGCCCGGCGACCATAAAAGGGCAGGATGTTGACGACGAAGAAGAACGCCGGGCAATACGGCGGTAATGAGAGCAGGTGCCGGGGGACTCATTTTCAGCGCGCGGCTGCGGGCTTTTCGGCCGCATTTTTCATTGCGCTGGCTGTCAATGCCGTGCCGTCGCGTGTGCTCGCTCAAGAAGCGCAGGTGACGGCGGCCGGTGGCGAATCTCGCGCCCACGCAAGCACGCAGGAAAGCAAGGAAAGCCCGCGTCCGAACATTGCCTTCTTCGACGGTGCCGATCCGCCCGTCGATTTGCTGCAGGCATTCGACGCCGTGGTGCTCGACCCCTCGCGCGGCTTCGATCCCGCCGCGCACCCCCTGCCGCACACGCTCTGGCTGGCCCGAACCGACACGGCGAACGCGGGCACGCAGGTTCTTCCCTACGTCGAGTCGCTCTGGCAGAAAGGCTATCGCGGCTTTCTGCTCGACACGCCCGCCGCCGTCGAAGCCTTCGACGCCATTCACGCCGCGCATCCCGAAGCGCGCCTCATCATCGGCGGCAGTCATCCGTTGCAGGCCGCGCGGCCTCATGCTGGGGCGGCCGGCGGCCTGTATGCCGTGGTGGGCGGCTCGCTCGTGAAGGGCGGCGCCTCCGCGGACAACGCATCTACGGACAACGCATCGGCCGGCACAACAGACCAGCCCCCCACGCTCGCCGAGGCACGCGCCTTCACCGAACAAACCGGCGTGCCCGTCATCTCCATCGATTACTGCCAGCGTACCGACCGCGCCTGCGCGCGCGACACGGCGGCGAAGGCCCTTGCGGCCGGCGTGCTGCCCTACGCAACGGACCCGGCGCGCGACATCGTGGGCATCGGCGCCATCGAGGTGCTGCCGCGCAAGGTGCTCGTCGTGCAGGACCGCGACCCGAAGGCGAATCTCGACATCACGCCGGGCGTGGACTACGTGTCGACGCCGCTCAACTACCTGGGCTACGACGTCGAGTTCGCCGACTTCAACGCGCCGCTGCCGCGCGACGTGACGCCCGACCGCTACGCGGGCGTCGTGGTGTGGATCACCGGCAACTCGGTGCCGAACCCCGTACAGTGGGAGCGCTGGCTCGGCGCGCGCATTGCCGACCACGTGAAGGTGGCGGTGTTCGGCCACTTCGGCTTCGACGCCGCCAACGACATGGGCCCGCAGCTCGACCTGCAACCGGTGGCCGGCAGGCCGGCCGGCGCGCTTTCGGTGGTGGTACGCGACCCGATGATGGGCTTCGAAGTGGACCCGCGTGCCGATCCGCGCGACCTCGCAGGCCTGCGCGCGGGCGCGAAAAGCCGGCCGCTGCTGCGGCTGTCGGCGGGCGACGGCGTGGTCTTCGATCAGGCCGCCATCACGCCGTGGGGCGGCTTTACGCTCGACCCCTACGCCGTCTACACGCTCGATGCCATTTCGCAGGACCGCTGGGCCATCAATCCGATGGCGTTCCTCAAGGACGCGCTGCGCCTGTCGCCCATGCCGTCGCCCAACGTGACCACCGAAAACGGCCGGCGCCTTTTCATGTCGCACGTGGACGGCGACGGTTTTGCCTCGCGCACCGAGTTTCCCGGCCCCGACTTCTCGGGCGAAGCGCTCTACGAGCGCATCTTCACGAAGTACAAGGTGCCGATGACGCTCTCCGTCATCGAAGGCGAAGTGGGTCCCGCGGGCCTGCATCCCGACATCTCGCCGCGGCTCGAACAGATCGCGCGCAAGATGTTCGCGCTGCCGTATGTGGAGATCGGTTCGCACACGTACTCGCATCCGTTCCGCTGGGACTGGCTGGATCTCGTCACGGGCAAGCGCATCGACAACGGCGAATCCGACGACGGCTTCTCGCTCAACATCCCAGGCTACAAGTTCAACATCGACCGCGAGATCACCGGCACCATCGACTACATCAACTCGCGGCTCGCGCCCCCCGGCAAGCGCACCATGGTGCTGCAGTGGCCGGGCGACTGCCAGCCACCCGGCGTGATCGTGCGCAAGGTCTACGCGGCACACGTCTACAACATCAACGGCGGCGACACGATCATCACGAAGTCGGCGCCCAGCTGGACGAACATTGCACCCATCGGCGTGGAGAAGGGCACGGGGCCTGACTCGTTCCAGCTCTACGCACCCAACCAGGACGAGAACGTCTACACGAACGACTGGCTCGGCCCGTTCTACGGCTTCACGCGCGTGCTCGAAACGTTCGACATGACGGATCGCCCGTATCGCTTCAAGCCCATCGACGTCTACTACCACATGTACAGCGGCACGAAGATCGCGTCGCTGCGTGCGCTCGACCAGATTTTCGCGGCGGTCTTGAAGCAACCCGTGCTGCCCGTGCATATCACCGACTACGCGCGCAAGGCGCTCGACTGGCGCACTTTCGCGGTGGCGCGCGAGGTGGACGGCAGCGGCTGGCGCGTGCGCGGCAACGGCGAAGTGCGCGAGCTGCGCTGGCCGCAGACGCAGGCGCCGGACCTCGCCACGGCCACGGGCGTGACGGGCTATAGCGACGGACCGGACGGCACCTACGTGCACATCGACGGCGGTAGCGCGCGCTTTGCGTTCGAACCCGTGGGCACTCAAAGCGGCACGGATGCAGGCCCACGCGCGCTGCCCTACATCGCCGAGGCCAACGGCTTCGTGCGCAACTTCCGCCGCACCGCGAACGGCATGACCTTCGACTTCGGCGGCTACTACGAACCGTTCGTGCGCATTGCCAACGGTGCGCGCTGCACGGCGAGCGTCGCGGGTCGCGCGGTGGCCGCACGGCGCGACGGGGCGTTCCTGCGCTTCGATACGCCGGGCGTGGCGGGCGAAACGGTGGACTATCAACCCGTGAGCGTGACCTGTGGCAACTGAGCGCTCATCCCTTCGTCCCGTGCAGGGCGCGCATGGCGCCGTGCAGGTGCGCGCGGCGTTGCCCGCGAAGCGCCCGCGCATCGCACCGCTCTGGCTCGTGCTGCTGATGGCCGGCGTGGTGGTGCTCACGCTCTACGCCGCGTGGCCGGGCGGCGGCCTGCGGGCGCGCGTGGCCACGTCGCCCACGAGCGCGCTGAGCGTCGCCTATCTCGAAGCGTGGCTGCGTGTACAGCCCGACAATGAGGAGTTCCTGCAACTGCTCGGCACGCAGTATCGCGAAGTGGGGCGGCTTGACGACGCGCTTCGCGTCGCGCAGCGCATGGCGCGCTCGCAGAGCCCGGACATGCGGCGCGCGGCGCTGCTGCTGCGCCTTGGCATCGACGAGCAGAAAGCCTTTGCGTACCCCGAAGGCAGCCGCGAGCGCGAGGAAGCGCTCGAACAGGTGCGCGAGGAACTGCACGCCGCCGCGGCCATGCAATGGGACACGGACGACCTGCAACACCTCGCGTCGCGCGCCGCGGCCACGGGCACGCCCGCGCTCGCACGCGATCTGTATGCGCGGCTTTCGCAGCAGGACGCGGCGGGGCGGCGCCAGTGGGATGAAGCGCTGGTCCGCTACGCTGTGGAAACGGGCGCGTATCGCGAAGCGGCCGACGCGTACTTCCGCCTGCAAGACAGCGCGACGACGCTCGACGCGCGGCGCAGCGCATTCCTCTCCGGCATTCGTACGCTGCAGGCGGGCAATCTGCTCGCCGATGCGCTCGAGGCGGCCCAGCAACACGCAGGCGCGCTCGAAAACGACAAAGCGACGCTGATCGTGCTGCTCAACCTGGCGCGTGCCGCGCAGCGGCCGGATCTCGTGGACCGTTATGCGAAGGCGCTGGCGAAATACGCGGCAGCGCGGCCATTGCCATTGCCGGAAGACACGCAGCGTGCGGCGCGGTTTGCTTACATGGATGGCCCGGTCGTGGTGGCGAACGCGCGCGGCATGCGCGAGCCGGCGGGCCTGTACGTCGCAGCGTGGCGTGAGGGATTCGGCGCGCGCATCGTGCGGGTAGCGGCGTCGGCACCGGCACCGCAGGCCTCGGCCGCAGCGCCAGCTTCGGCTGCGTCCGCCAATACAGCCGCCACGGCAGCCGCCACCACAGCCGCCACCGCAGCCGCAAAGCCCGCGGCTTCCAGCGCCCCCGGCTCGACCGACGACGTCGCGAGCCTTGTCTTCACCTCGTTTGTCGAATCGCGCGATCTCGACAACGCGCAGAAGATCGCCGAACAACAGGTGGCGCGGCATCCCGATTCGGCGCTGTGGTTAAAGCGCCTCGCGCAGGTGGCCGAGTGGAACCACGCGCCCGCGCTCGCGCTGAAGACGTGGCTTGCCTACGCGCGCACCTCAAACGATGCCGAGGCGTGGCAGACCGTGCAGCGCATGGCGCCCATGCTCAACGACGACGAAGCGTACCTCGCCGCCATGATCCACGCGTCGGCCGCCGCGCCCGCCGACATGAAGCTCGTGGACGCCGTGACCTCCACCTACGAGCGGCTGGGCCGCCCCGAGGACGCGCTCGCGTTCCTGCGCGCCCATCCGCGCGACGGCGCGGGCGATGCCGTTGACGAACGCATCGCCACGCTTGCCGAGCGCGCGGGCCATGACGATCAGGCGCTCGCCGTCTACCGGCAACTGCTGGCGCGTCATCCGGGCAACACGCTCTATGCCGTGCGGGCCGCGAGCCTGCTCTTTCGCCGCAGCGACTTCGCGGGTGCCTACGCGACGCTGCAAAAGTCGCACGACGCGGCGAAAGACGACGACGTGCTCTACTGGCGCAACTACGCGCAGGTCGCGCGGCTGCTGCAAAAGGACAGCGGCGCGAACGACGCCTACCGCCATCTGCTCGCGGGCGGCAAGGAAAGCCCCGACGACCTCGCCGCGATGACCTACTTCTACAGCGCCTGGCCGCTCGACGCGGGCCGCACCGCCGAGCTTCAGTACCGGCGCGACGGCACCGTGCGCGCGCTGCAGCTCGCGCTCTTCAACTACACGAGCGCGCGTGCCTGGGACCGCGCGGCCGCGCTGCTCGCAAGCCTCACGCCGAAGCAGCGCGAGCAGGCCGAAGCGTCGGTGGAATTTCTCACCACGCGCGCCGAGTACGAACGGCAGATTGACCACGTCGCGGACGCACTACGCGACCTCGAACGCGCGGTCACGCTGCCGGGCGCCACGGACGACGCCCGCGCCGCGCTCTTGTGGACGCTCGTGGACGACGGCAACGACACCGCGCTCAAGAGCGCGCGCTGGCAGTGGTGCGAGAACGCGCAGCAGTTGCCCGCGCTGTGGGGACCGTGCGCGGCGGCGCTTATGCGCATGGACCGGCCCGTGGCGGCACTGCGTCTGTTGCGCCTGCAATCGGCCACGATGCAGCGCGACCCGCTCTGGCTGCTCACCTACGCCGATGCCGAGGAACAGGCGGGGCGCCCCGACCTCGCGCGCTCCATTCGCCGTCATGTGTGGCGCCGGCTGCAGCGCGAGAACCCGGCGGCGCTCGCGGCAACCGGGCAGGTGGCGAAGACTGGGCTGCTGCAGGACGAAGACATGCGCGAGCAGTTGAGCGGCCGGCGCGTGACGCTCGCACAGACCTTCGAACGTGCCGACGTTTCGCTGGCGCTGCTCAATGACCTGATTGCGTCGGACGCGGGCCGCGCCGGGAGCGACAAAGGCAGCAACGGCCAGCCGCAGCCGGAGCAGCGCACGCTGCTGGGCAACACGCCGGGCCTGCTGCCGTTGCATCCGGCGAACACGGGCGGCAAAGCAGCCGCTCAACCCGTCGACCCCCAACGCCTGAAGTCGGCGGTCGCCAAGGACGTGGCGCTCGCGTGGGCGCTCTCGCAGGAAGCGAATCCGCTTGCCAAGCGCTGGCTCGCGCAGCAGTACGCCAACCGGCTCGCCCAGCCTGCCGACGCACGGCTCACGCTCGCGCTCGCCGACGGCGACACGGCCACGATGGAACGTCTGCTCGACGAGGAGGGCGGCAAGCTGCCCGTCACGTCGCGCATCGATGCGTCGATTGCCGTGGATCGTCCCACCGATGCCGAGCAGCTCGCCTTCAATGCGCTCGAAGGCGCGCCGGACAACACGGACTACCAGACGCGCCTGACCGACACGGCGCTCGCCTGGCCGCAATCCATCGACGCCGACATCTCGAACCACATCGAGCATCCGCTCGACTACACGGAGCTTGCTCTGTCGGCGAGCCGCAAGCTGACGGGGCGCTACCTCGTGGGCGTGACGAGCGTGCAGCGCTTCCAGCATTCGGCCGACGAGACCCAGCTCGTGAACGTGCCCGCGCAGGACCGCTCGATCGGCTTCTACGTGGAGCGGCGCACCAACGACACGTCGGTCACGCTCACGGGCGGCCGGCGCGAAGGGCTCGACAGCTTCTATACGGCCAACGTCGAGGCGGAAGTGGGCCGCAACTCGCCCGTCACGTTCACCGTGCGCGCGGGCCGCAACCAGACGGCGACCGAATCGCAGGCGCTGCTGGTGGGCGGCATGAAGGACAACGTGGCCGGCACGCTGCTCTGGAACGTCACGCCGCGCTGGTACGTGTCGGGCAACGTGGAGGCCGACCGCTTCTACAGCCAGGCGCGCAACTACCTGGGCAGCGGCGTGCTGACGACCGGCGAGATCGGTTACCGCATTCGCACCACGTACCCCGACTACACGCTGCGCGTGGTCGGCACGCGCGGCAGCTACGGCGCAAGCGGCGCCGCGGACGCGCTGATTTCGCGGCTCCTGCCCGCTACGGCCGGGCCCGCGACGGCCGCGACCTTCGTGCCCCAGACCTACGCGCAGTACGGCTTTTTCGCCAGTGTGGGCGGCGCGCTGCGCGAGCAGTACACGCACGCGTGGCGGCCGTTTGCGGAAGTGGGCATCGTCCACGACTCGCTGCAGGGCTGGGGCCCGCAGCTGAGCGCGGGCGTGGCGGGCAGTGTGTTCGGCGGCGACCATGCCGCTGTCTACGTGGAGTATCAGCGCGTGTCGCAACTCGGCACTTCGGTGCGGGTGATCGGCGGGCGCTACAGCTGGTTCTATTGAGGCAGGCGAGCGGAGCGGCGAAGGCGAAGGTTCGCGGGACCGCTCCGGCAGAAACTGGCAGAAACGGGCAGACCCGGGCAGACCGTCGAATGGCGCTGCCCGCGAGCCGGCCAGATGCGAAGTATCTTGAGGAGAATATCAATGAAAGAAGAACGTGGTTCGTGGTTCGCGCGGTTTGTTCCGATGGTCTCGCGCGCGTCGTTGTTCGTCGCCGCGGCGGCACTGATCGCCGCGTGCGGCACCGTCCGGCAGACCAGCGCGCCGGCCCTTTCGGCACGCGATGCAGTGGCGGTGGCGTCTATCGCCAACTACACTGAAACGCCCGCGGCGGGTCGCAGCACCGAAGCCATCGCGGCCAGCGTGCTGCGCGCCAACGGCTTGACCGACGTGCGCGTGGCGCCCGCCGGCACGGGCGGCGGCGCAGCGCTCTTCGATACGGCGCAGCGCGCGGACATGGACCAGCAGCTCGAATGGGCGCGCTCGCAGCAGGTTCGCTACGTGCTGACGGGCGCGGTGGAAGAGTGGCGCTACAAGGCCGGCGTGGACGGCGAGCCCGTGGTGGGCCTCACGTTCGAACTCGTCGACGTGCAGTCGGGCCACATCGTGTGGAGTTCGACGGGTTCGAAGAGCGGCTGGAGCCGTTCGAGCCTCGCGAGCGTGGCGACGTCGCTGATCGGCAACGTGCTTTCGCCGCTCTCGGTGCGCCGTTGATCTTGCTTCTCGTGGGACGTTGCGCGGTGCCTCATATGCCACATGACGTGGCACATCAGCCGGTGCCGCGCGGCGCACGCCCCGTTGTCCGATCGCTCACAGGAAATCAGCCGTGAACAGCGCTGCTGCCTCAACCGAAACCCGCGAGTCCAGGGCGCGTAGCGCCAACCCGCTGGGCAACCTCAGCCCCGTGCGCCGCTTCGTGGCGCCTGCGGTGCCCGGCCCGTTCGCCATCGTCGAGACGGTGCTGTTCATGGCGATCGCGATCGGCCTCGCCTGGGCGTACGACCACGCCGACCCGCTGATGCTGCACGCCGGCTTCGCGTGGCTGTGGCTCGCGCCGCTCGTCGTCGCGCTGCGCTACGGCACCTTGCTGGGGCTGCTCGCGGGTGGCGTGGTGGTGGCGGCCTGGTACGGGCTCTATCCGCGCGGCAGCGCGTGGCCGCTCATGTACTTCACGGGCGGCTTCATCCAGAGCATCGTGGCGGGCCATTTCGGCGACACGTGGGGCAGCCGCGCGGCCCGTTCGCGCGCACTCAACGACTACCTGAACGACCGGCTCGTCGCGATCACGAACAGCCACTATCTGATGCGCCTCTCGCACGAGCGCCTGGAAAAGGACCTGCTCTCGAAGCCCACCACGCTGCGCGATTCCATTACCGAACTGCGCCGGCTGTCGGTGGCCCAGTCGGTGGGGCAGTCGAACGGCGGCGGCCAGCCGGGCGTTGCGCCGGCAGTTCGTGCGGACGCGCTGCCCGGTGCGCAGCCGCTGCTCGAATTCGTCGCACAGGCGTGCCAGATCGAAATCGCCGCGCTGCATCCCGTGCGCGGCGGCCGTATCGCGGAGCAGGCGGCGGCGCGCATCGGCGAGCCGTTCGATCTGGACATGCACGACGAACTCGTCGCGCACGCGGTCGAAACGCTGGGCGTGGCGCATCTGAAGAGCGTGCAGAGCGGCACGAACGGGGAAGCCACCATCACGAGCACGCGCTACGTGGTCTGCGCGCCCGTGGTGTCCGCCGACGGCGAACTCATCGCGCTCGTCGTCGTGAAGCGCATGCCGTTCCTCTCGCTCAACTACGACAATCTGCAACTGCTGCTCGTGCTGCTCGGCTACTACGCGGACGGCGTGGAGCACACGAGCCTCGTGCAGGGCGTGCTGGACGCCGTGCCGGGCTGCCCCTACGACTTCGCGCTCGACCTCGCGCGGCTTGCGCGCCTCAAGCGTTCGGCGGGCATCGATTCGTCGCTCGTCGCGCTCACGTTCATGCGCGACGAAGCGGGCGAGTCGCTCTTCGAGCACGTCATGCGCCGGCGCCGCGCGCTCGACGTGATGTGGCCGGTGCAGAGCAAAGACCGCTCCGTGCTCATCAACCTGATGCCGGCAACGGACACCACGGGCATCGACGGCTACCTCGCGCGCATCGAGGCGAGCCTGAAGGCCCAGTTCGATACGGACCTCGAAGGCGCACGCATCGGCGTGCATACGCTGCATCTGGAACACGGCGATCCGGGGCCGGCGCTCGGGCGTCTTCTGAAACGGGCGGGCGTCGATGCCGAAGCCCGCTGATCTCGCCATGACGGTATTCGCCGTCGTCGTTGCGCTCGTCGCGCAATTCGTGGCGCTGGCGGCGGTGCTGCGTCCGCCTGCGGGCATCGACCCGCTGCTCGCGTTCGTGCCGCTGCAACTCGCCGCGGGCCTGATCCAGGCCTTCGCGCTGCGCCGCGTACTGCCGGCGCGCTACCGCGAGCCGCGCACGGCGGCCATCGTGCTGCTGTGGGCGCTCTGCACGTTCGTGCCGCTCGCGGGCGGCCTCGTCGTGCTGGCAAGCGCGATCTGGGCCATCTGGCTGCCGGCTTCGCACAAGAGCGAGCGCCTGGCCGAAGTGCCGCGTCCCGAGTTCGTGTCGTATCTCGTCTCGCGCGTCACGCACGGCGGCGGCGCGCGCCTGCAGGCGCGCCTCGTCAATACGCGCGTGGCCTCGGACGACCGGCTCTCCGCGCTCGTCGCGATCCAGGGCATGCCCACGCGCACCACGGGCACGCTGCTGCGCGAGCTGCTGGCCGATCCGCTCGAAGACGTGCGGCTCATCGCGTACGGCACGCTCGACAAGGCCGAGAACGAAATCATGCAGCAGATCTTCGAGGCGTCGAACACGCTGCAAACAGCCACGAGCGGCACGGAACGCCATGCGCTGAACCGTCACCTCGCCGAGCTGTATTTCGAACTCATCTATCAGAATCTCGTGCAGGGCGCCGTGTATCGCCACACGCTCGAACAGGCGGACCGCCATGCCGAAGCGGCGCTTGCGAGCGACGGCCGCGATGCCGCGCTGTGGCTGATCCGCGGACGGCTCGCGCTCGCTAACGGCAAGCCCGATGAAGCGGCGGCCTACATCGAACTCGCGCAACAACTCGGCTTTCCGCGCGAACGCCTGATTCCGTGGCTGGCCGAGGCCGCCTACCTGCGCGGCGACTACCGGCAGGTGACCGCGCTCGTCGCCTCGCTCGGCCATGCCGCGGCGCTGCCGACGTTGAAACCCGTTGCGAGGTACTGGCTGTCATGAAAGAGTCGCTCAAACGCCGCGCCGATGCCGTGGACGTCTGCCTGCTGCTGGAAGGCACGTTTCCGTTCGTGCGCGGCGGCGTGTCGAGCTGGGTCAACGAGATGCTGCGCGCGTACCCGTCCATTCGCTTCGGCATCGTGTTCATCGGCAGCCGCCCGGAAGACTATGCGGGCGCGGCCTATGCGCTGCCCGACAACGTCGTGCACTTCGAGACGCATTACCTCTACGAAACGGCGGCAGCCGAGGCGCTCGCCACGAACGCCGTGCCCGGCGACGCGGCGGCCTTCGCGCGCTCCGCGGAATTGCACGCGGCCCTGCGCCACGGCGACGACGCCGGCTCGCTGCTGGTCCACATGATGCCGATGCTGGGCGAGCACGGCGCGCTCAACGAAGCGCAGTTCACCTCGAGCCGGCGCGCGTGGGACTACATCGTCGAGCAGTACAACACGCACTGCACGGACCCGTCGTTCACCGACTACTTCTGGACCGTGCGCATCATGCACAAGCCGCTGTGGCTCCTCGCGCGCGTGGCGGAAAAGCTGGTGCCGGCGCGGGTCTACCACACGGTGTCCACGGGCTATGCCGGTTTTCTGGGCGCGCTCATGCACTACCGCACGGGCCGGCCGCTGCTGGTGTCCGAGCACGGCATCTATACGAAGGAACGCAAGATCGACCTGCTGCAAAGCGAATGGATCCGCGACAACCGCGGCGCGTTCGAGCGCGACATCTCGCAGATCAGCTACTTCCGCGAACTCTGGGTTCGCTTTTTCAGCACGCTCGGCAAGCTTGCCTACGACGCCGCCGACGACATCGTCGCGCTCTACGAAACTAACCGCCAGCGCCAGATCGCCGACGGCGCGGCGGCCGAGCGCACGCAGAACATTCCGAACGGCGTGGACGTGGAAGGCCTCGCGCCGCTCGTCGCGAAGCGCCAGGGGGGCCCGCATCGCGTGGTGGGGCTGATTGGCCGCGTGGTGCCGATCAAGGACATCAAGACCTTCATTCGCGCCATCTTCATCGCGTCGCGCAGCATGCCGGAGATCGAAGGCTGGATCATCGGGCCCGAGGAAGAGGACAAGGCGTACGCACTCGAATGCAGGGCGCTCGTCGAGAGCCTGGGGCTGGCTTCGACGGTGAAGTTTCTGGGCTTTCAGCGCATTGACGACGTGTTGCCGAAGGTGGACGTGATTGCGCTCAGCTCGATCAGCGAGGCGCTGCCGCTCGTGGTGCTGGAAGGCTTCGCCGCAGGCGTGCCGTCGATCACGACGGACGTGGGCTCGTGCCGCCAGCTGATCGAAGGCATGGACGAGGAAGACCGCGCGCTCGGCGTAGCCGGAGCCGTGGTGCCCATCGCGAACCCCGCCGCATTTGCAACGGCCGTGCTCGATCTCTTCGCCGACGACGCGCGCTGGCAGGCGGCGCAACAAGCGGGGCTCGCGCGCGTGCGCCGTTATTACACGAAGCCGCAGATGATCGACCGTTACCGGGCGCTTTACGAACGCTTGTCCGCGGCACCGGATCGCGGACGCGCGTCCGGTTCGGCGGCCCGCGCCGCAGGCTGCCCCGTGCACGGCGGCGCTTCGCACGGGCAGGAGGCACGCTAATGGCCGGCATTGGTTTCGAACTGCGCAAGATCATGAAGCGCGAGACGCTCACGGGCGTCGCGCGTGCGTACGCGTATGCGGGGTTGATCAGCTCGGGCCCGCTGATTCTCTCGATCGTCGGCATTCTCGTGATCGGCGTGATGAGCCTGGCGTTCGTGATTCCGCAATACGCGATCGTGCAGTTTCAGGTGTCCGTCACCTATCTGATCGCGTTCAGCCTGATTCTCACGGGGCCGCTGCAGCTTTCGTTCACGCGCTTCATCTCCGACCGCCTCTTCGAGAAGCGCCGCGACCTCGTGCTCTCGAACTACAACGGCGTTGTGCTGGTGGCCACGCTCGCCGCGGGCGTGATCGGCGTGGCCGTGATGGCGATCGGTTTTCGCGCCGAGCCGCTCGGCTACCGGCTCTTGATGGTGGCGGGCTTCGTGCTGCTCAGCAACATCTGGATCGCGGTGATCTTTCTGTCGAGCGTGAAGCAGTACCGCGAGATTCTGCTGGCGTTCTTCGTGGGCTATGCGTGCACGGTGGGCTTTGCGCTGATGCTGAACCGTCACGGCATTGTCGGGCTGCTGGGCGGTTTCGTGGCGGGGCACCTCGTGCTGCTGGGCGGGCTCTCGGGGCTCATCTATCGCAACTTCGTGAGCCCGCGGTTGATCTCGTTCGAGGTGTTCGAGCGCCGCTACGCGTACCCGCGCCTCGCGCTCGTGGGGCTGCTCTTCAACCTTGGCGTGTGGATCGACAAGCTGATGTTCTGGTACGCGCCGGCTACGGGCTCGGTCGTGATCGGGCCGCTGCATGCGTCGGTGATCTACGACATTCCGGTGTTCATCGCCTACGTGTGCGTGATGCCGGGCATGGCGGCGTTTCTCGTGCGCATCGAGGCGGATTTCGTCGAATACTACGACGCGTTCTACGACGCCGTGCGCAGCGGCGCCACGCTGCACCACATCAGCGAGATGCGCGACATGATGGTGACGAGCGTGCGCGCGGGCCTCTACGAGATCATCAAGGTGCAGGCCGTGGTGCTGCTGCTCATCTTCGCGTTCGGCGCGGGGCTGCTGGAAGAGCTGCACATTTCGGTGCTCTACATGCCGCTTCTGATCGTGGACGTGGTGGCCGCGAGCCTTCAGGTGCTGTTCCTCGGGCTCCTGAACGTCTTCTTCTACCTCGACATGCGGCGCACGGTGCTGAGGCTCTGTGCAGCGTTCGTCGTGCTGAACGGTGTGCTTACGGCCATCACGCTCCGGCTTTCGCCGAACACGTATGGCTACGGCTTCGCCTTCGCGCTGATGATTCTCGTGATTGCGGCGGTGCAATTGCTGGACCGCAAGTTCGCGGCGCTCGAATATGAAACGTACATGCTGCGGGCGTGACGTGGAGGCTGATGGCGAGCCTCGTGGTGAGCGCGGCGTGGCGGATGCAACGATGCGTTGGCTGATGTGCGCCCCGAGGCGTGTCCTGATGCGCGTCTTCGGGCGACGCCTCGTTGGTCACGCGATGGCGTGCGGGGCCGGGCTCGTGGCGAGCGCCGCGGTGGCCGTTGCCCAGCCTGCGACTGGCGGTGCAGCGGGCGCCACGGCGGCGCAGCCCGAAGCGTCGGTTGGCAGCGCGAGTGCGCCGCTGCCTTCGATCGCGCTCTACTACGGCGTGCAACCGCCCGTGGACCAACTCGCCGCATTCGACACAGTGGTGGTGGAGCCGGACAGCGGCTTCGATCCGGCGGCACAGCGCACGCCGTGCACGCAATGGTTCGCGTACGTGAGCGTGGGCGAGGTGACGAAGGAGCGCAGCTACTACACGGCCGTGCCGAAGCACTGGTTGCTGGCGAGCAATACCGTGTGGGAATCGACGGTGGTGGACCAGAGCGCGCCGGGCTGGCCCGCGTTCTATCTGAAGCACGTGATCGCGCCGCTCTGGGCGCGCGGGTATCGCGGCTTCTTTCTCGACACGCTGGATTCGTATCAGCTTGCCGCGAAGACCGACGCGGCGCGCGCGCGGCAGCAGGCGGGGCTCGTGGCCGTGGTGCGCGTCATCAAGGCCCGCTATCCCGATGCGCGGCTCGTTTTCAATCGCGGCTTCGAGATCCTGCCGCAGGTGCACGGCCTCGTGTATGCCGTGGCGTTCGAGTCGCTTTTCAGCGGCTGGGATCAGGCAAAGAAGCGCTATGTCGCGGTGCCAGCCGACGACCGCGCATGGCTGCTCGGGCAGGCCCGCACGATTCGCGAGCGGTACGGCCTGCCGGTGATATCGATCGATTACTGCGATCCGCAGGACCGTCAATGTGCGCGCGACACAGCGGCGAAAATCCGCGACGCGGGGCTCGTGCCGTACGTGACGGATGGCGGGCTTACCACGGTGGGCGTCGGTGTGCCGGGGCGCTGCGCTGTAGGCGCTGCGTCGGAGACGCCTTCGGCCACGCCCGCAAGCGCGCCATTGCCCTGAATCTGCTTTAACGCAGTGGTGTGCAATTGCCTGGCGAAGGCGACTGCGTGACGGACGTAACTGCGTTGGGTACGTAACCGCGTTAGGCACGCAACTGCGTAACTGCATTGAGCACGCTTAGGTGCGCAACTTTAGGTACGCGACTTTAAGCACGCAATTTTTACGCACGTAATTGCGCGACGGCCAGCACCAACACCATGCTGCCGATCGCGCCATCCAGCACGCGCCACGCCGCGGCCCGCCGGAACAGCGGCGCCAGCGCCCGCGCGCCATAACCCAGTCCCACGAACCACACCGCGCTCACGGCCATCGCGCCGAGCGCGAAGGCGAGCCGCGCGCCTTCCGGCTCGCGTGCGCCCGCCGTGCCGATCAGCAGAAACGTGTCGAGATAGACGTGTGGGTTGAGCCACGTGAAGGCCAGCGTCATCAGCACGATGGGTAGCGCGGCCTGCGCCACGGGGGCCCCCGCGCTTGTCGCGACAGGCGCCGCAGTGCCGCGCGCCTCGACGTCGAGCACGGCATGGCCCGGTTGCACCGCGCGGCGCAGCGCGCTCAACCCGAACCACGCGAGATATGCGAGCCCCACATAGAGCAGCGCGTGCACGAAGGTGGGATAACGCGCGACCAGCACCGAGGCACCGCCCACGCCCGCGCCAATCAGCACGAAGTCCGACAGCGTGCAGAGCGCCACGATTTTGCCCACGTGCGAACGCATGATGCCCTGCCTCAGCACGAACGCGTTCTGCGCTCCGATGGTGACGATCAGCGACGCGCACAGCGCGGCGCCGTGCGAAAAAGCGCTCCAGTTCATAGCGGGTCCGGTGAGTAGACGAACAACATGAGATGGCGCTAGTCTGCGCAATCGGCTGTCGTAAGAGAAGCTAATTTACTTAAACCCGATTAAGGAACGCTAATGCTCGACTACGCCTTGCTCGATGCGCTGGCGGCCGTGGTGCGCCACGGTTCGTTCGACCGTGCCGCCAGCGCGCTCAACGTCACGCCGTCGGCGGTGTCGCAGCGCGTCAAGCTGCTGGAGGAGCGCATGGGCAGCGTGCTCGTGAAGCGCGGGCAGCCGTGCGTGGCGACCGCGTCGGGCGCGTTGCTGTGCCGGCATACCGAACGCGTGCGGCTGCTCGAAGCGGAACTCACGGGGCACGTGCCGGCGCTTTCGGCTGCGCTCGGCGAGGCCTGGCCCACGCTGCGCGTGGCCGTGAACGACGACAGCGTGGGCACGTGGTTCATCGACGCCGTGGCGGCGTTCTGCGTGGAGCGCGAGATGCTGCTCGACCTCGTAATCGACGATCAGGACCACACGGCGCAGCGCATCCGCGACGGCAGCGTGCAGGGCGCGGTGACCACCCAGGCCGAGCCGGTGCAGGGCTGCCGCTCCACGCGGCTTGGCCGCATGCGCTACCTCGCCGTGTGTTCGCCGGCCTTCATGGCGCGCTACTTCGCCGAGGGCGTGACGCGCGATTCGCTGCGCCGCGCGCCGTGCATCGAGTTCAATCCGAAAGACCAGCTGCAAAAGCGCTTCGTGCGGCGCATCACGCGCGCCGAGGTGGACCCGCCGCTGCACTGGATTCCGCACGTCGCGGGCTTTCTGCGCAGTTGCCTGAACGGCATGGGATGGGGAATGTGTCCGGAGCGCATGGTGGCGGAGCACCTCGCGCGCGGCGAACTCGTCGAGATGGCAGCGGGCCGCCATCTCGACGTCGATCTCTACTGGCAGAGCTGGCGGCTTTCCATCGGCTGGCTCGACGACTTCGGCACCATGCTCAAGCGCCGCGCGTCGCAGTTTCTGGATTGATGAGGAGGCCTGGGCCTCGGGTTTCGCCGGGGCTTCGTGCGTGCCCGCACGGCTCAGCCGGGTTCGGCTCAGCGCGCCTTGCCCGGCGAGGCCTCGCTGGCGTCCACGGCCGGCACGCCCGCGCCTTCTTCGGCGAGCACCGCGTCACGCGTTTCGGGCATGGCGGCCCACACGAGCAGCACGGCAAGCGCACCGGCGCCGGCAAGCCCGAAGAAGCTGATCGCGTTGCCGAAGTGATCGGCGATGAAACCGGCCACCGCGGTGCTGAGCGTGGCCCCAATGCCGGCCGAGAGTCCGAAGAGCCCGATGCAGAGGTTGTAGCGCCCTTTGCCGCCTGCCACGTCCGCGGCGATGAGCGGCATCAGCACACCGAACACGGCGGCGCTGATGCCGTCGAACATCTGGATCGGCACGAGCAGATACGGGCTTGCCACGCCGGCGAACAGCAGCGCGCGCACGGGCAGCGCGGCGAAGCCCAGCAGCAGGATGGGCCGGCGCCCCCAGCGTTCCGCGGACCGTCCCACCCACGGCGACATGAGCGCGACGATGGCCTGCGGCACGATGATGCACGCGGCGATCACGAGCTGCACGTTGTCGCCCATGCTCGCCGTGACTTCGCCCGCGGCGAGGTTGAGCATGGCCGCATTCGAGAGATGGAACAGCACGACGCACGCCGCGAAGATCAGCATGCGGCGGTCGCGCAGCAGATCGAGCAGCGACTCGCGTTCCTCGGCGGGCGGCTTCGGCACGTCTTTCGGGCCGCGGTGCAGCAGGCGCGAGGGCGGCCCCGTGTGCTCGATCATCGCGAGCGCGACGAGCGCGGGCAGCGCGAGCGCGGCCGTGAGCCAGAACACCGCGCGCGCCGAAAAGTACTGCCCTGTGAGACCCATCAGCCCCGCGGCCACCGCGCTGCCAATCGACGCCCAGCGCGCGTTGCGGCCCAGCCGGTCGCCCAGATCGTGGCGTCCGACGAGCGTGAGCGAAATCGCGGCCATGGCGGGCACGAGCATGCAGCTCGCGAAGCCGTGAAAGACTTCGGCCGCCATGACGGGAACCACCGTGGGGCTCGATGCGAGCAGCACCGCGCAGAGAATAATGGCGCCGATCGCCCACGCGGCAGCGGCCTTCTTGTTGCGCAGCGCGTCCACGGCGGCGCCGCCCGGCACCTGGCTCACCATCGCGCTGATCGTGCCCACCGAAAGCGCGAGCCCGATCTCGCCCTGGGTCCATTTGTGCGAGGCGAGATACGACGCAATGAACGGACCGAAGCCCGTCTGCACGTTGGCGACGAAGAAGTTGACCCAGTCGAGAGCGCGGAGACTGCGTGCGTTGACCATGGCGCCGCCCGTCATTTCGGATTGCGCGCCACGGCGGCGCCTTTGTCGCCCTCGCCTGGGGAGGCAGGCGGGGCGGGCGCAGCGGGTGGCGGCGACGCGGTGGTCACGGCGGGCACGGCCGGTGAAACGGCCTGGATCGGCCGGTTCGCGGCATAGGGCGGCGACGCGTTGATCTGCGCCTCGGACAGATCGATGAGCGGATGCAGTTCCTTGTCTTTCGTGACGAAGCGCAGCGCCGACCAGTTCGCCGCAATCGTGCGCCGCTGCTGGATCAGGCCGCTCACGTCGAGCACGACGGCCTGCGGCTGCGCGGCGCCGTCGATCAGCACGTCCACCACACGGCCCACCTTCGCGCCGTTGGGGCGCTCCACGGTGGCGTCGAGCATCGGTAGTTGCACGGGCGTGACCGGCAGTTGGCCGCCTTGCGGCGCCGTGGGCGTGGGCGCAGGGCGCGGACGGTCCGGCACGGGCAATTGGCCGGGCGACGGATTGAGCGTGATGGGCGCCGTTTTGGCGGCTGGGTTCACGCGGATCGCGCTCCACGGGAAGCTCGCCTTGCGGTCGCCAATGCCCATGAAGCCTTGCAGATTCACGACGATCTGCACGGGTTTGCCGTTCACGTCGGCGACCATGTCCACAGCGCGGCCCACCACCTTGCCGTCGGGCTTCTGCACTTCGGCGTCGAGCAGCGTGCGCGTGGTGGCGCGATCGATCATGCGCGTCGTGATGAGCGGCGCCGGTGCGGGCGGGGGAGGCGCCGGCGCGGGCGGCGGCGGAGCCGGCTCGGGCTTGCGCGGCTTGAAGATGGTGTGGTGTGGCTTCTTCGGCGCGGGTGCCCTGGTTTCCTCCGGCGCGCTCGCTTCCTCCATGGGCTCGGCGACCACGGGTTCGCTCGCGGGCTCTTCGGGCTCCAGCACTTCGGACTTGTCGATCACGGGCGCGGGCGGCCCCAGCCGCACCATGCTGCAACCGGACAGCAGCGCGAACACGGCGACCACGAAAGCCAACCAGACTGCGTTGAGAAGCGAACCACCGTGAACATCACCCGAAACACAACCAGGAACGCTGCCGGGACGTGTGAGACCGCGTCTCATCAACTGACACTCCTTGAGCCGGGCCCGTCGCGCGAGGTGCGCGCCGTGGCCGGTGCAATTGAAACGTAACGTGCGGGAGAGTTTAACCCGCGTAGGTGTAAACACGCGGAGCCGCCGCGTGTGCCGCCGTGCGGGCGGCGATATAAGCATCGCGGCATGGCCGGCATGCGGACCCTGCGATGGGAGCCCCCATTGTGTTCGCCTACGCTCCGTAACAACGCAAAAACAACACGAAAACGGCACCGGACGCGTCTTGTCCGACGTGGCGGGCGGGAGCAGACATCGCAGGGCAGGGCGATTGTAGACGAAGAATCGCCCGCCGCAGCCTGCGGTTGAAAACACTAAACGAAACGGGACACCCCTGACGACGGTGCGCCGCGGCGCACCGTTTCAGCATGCTCATCAAGGAGGCACGCATCATGATGGAACCTCAGGCCCAGTCGATTGCAGACGCCGGCGCAGAGCGCCTTGACGGCGGCGCAGAGCACGCAGGGCATTTCGGCGGCGGGATCGTCGAGCGCTACTTCGGCATTGCGGCGCGCGGCAGTACCGTGCGGCAGGAAGTCGTGGCGGGCGTCACGACGTTCTTGTCGATGGTGTACTCCGTGTTCGTCGTGCCCGGCATGCTGGGCAAGGCCGGCTTCGATACGAGCGCGGTGTTCGTCGCCGTGTGTCTTACCACGGCATTCGGCTCGCTCCTGATGGGTCTGTGGGCGCGGCTGCCCATTGCGATTGGCTGCGCGATCTCGCTCACGGCGTTCACCGCGTTCGGACTCGTGCTGGGCAAGGGGCTGCATCCCGGCGTGGCGCTGGGCGCCGTGTTTCTGATGGGCATCGTCTTCACCGCGATTTCAGTAACAGGCGTGCGCTCGTGGATCCTGCGCAATCTGCCGCACGGCATTGCGCATGGCACGGGCATCGGCATCGGGCTGTTCCTGCTGCTCATTGCGGCCAATGACGTGGGGCTCGTCGTCAAGAACCCGGGCCCGGGGCTGCCCGTTTCGCTGGGGCACGTCACCGCGTTGCCGGTGCTGATGTCGGTGGCGGGGCTCGCGGCCATCTTCGGCCTCGTGCGGCGCCGCGTGCCGGGCTCGATCCTGCTCGTGATCGTCGCCATCTCGGCGCTGGCGCTCGTGCTCGATCCGGGCGTCGCGTTTCACGGCGTCTTCGCGTGGCCTTCGCTTGCGGCGCCCGGGCATGCGTCGCTGATCGGCGCCATGGACATCAAGGGCGCGCTCTCGCTCGCCGTGCTGCCGAGCGTGCTCGCGCTCGTCATGACCGCCGTGTTCGATGCGACGGGCACCATCCGCGCGGTGGCGGGCCAGGCCGGCCAGCTCGATGCGAACGGACGCATCGTCAACGGCGGACGCGCGCTGACCGCGGATTCGCTGTCGTCCATCTTTTCGGGCTTCATGGGCGGTGCGCCCGCAGCGGCCTACATCGAATCGACGGTGGGGGTGGCCGCGGGCGCGAAGACCGGGCTCACGGCGGCCGTGGTGGGCTTGCTGTTTCTCGTGGTGATGTTCTTCGCGCCGCTCGCGGGCCTCGTGCCTTCGTACGCGACGGCGCCTGCGCTCATGTACGTGGGGCTCATGATGCTCGCGAACGTGAGCCGGCTCGACATGGCCGATACCATCGACGCCATGTCCGGACTCGTCTGCGCCGTGTTCATCGTGCTCACGGCCAACATCGTCACGGGGATCATGCTGGGCTTCTGCACGCTCGTGATTGGCCGCGTGGTGAGCGGCGAGTATCGCAAGCTCAACGTGGGGACGGTCGTGATTGCCGTGGCGCTCGCGGCGTTCTATCTGGGCGGCTGGGCCATCTAGCCCCGGTTCGATCTCTTTTTTCCACGGCGCGACCGTGCGGCTATCGCCCTGACGCTCAAACCAGAAGCAAAACTAAAGCGAAAGGGCGAACGCCGGCTTCAGCAGTTCCTCGATGGCCATCACGATCAGCCCCATGGCGCCCGCGGCCAGCGTCAGCGTGCCGTACTCGTCGTGGTACGAGTCATAGACGCACGCCACCACGAACAGAATCGCGAGCAGGTTGGTCAGCCATTCGAAATTCAACTCGAGCGTCATCTCAGCATCCGGGCAACGGAAGCGCCGCTTCGTTTTCGATAAAGCGGACAAGGCCGTAGGTCGCCCGGATTCTAGTCTGTCCACATTACGGAACGGCAACACCGGCAGCCCGCGCGGTGCGGTCTTTCATCGGGGCCGAATTTTGTCGGCTTGCGGCCTGGTCGGCCGATGTGTATATACAAGTGATGGGGCAGCGCGAAGTGCTTTTGAGACCACCGCCCGAGCCGCCGCTAAACGCCCGACGCGACCCTCCGCGCACCTCCAGAAAAATCGTGCCGTAACCGTGGGAGAAGGGCGCGAGTGTCACGGCGACGCCTTCATCTCATGGAAATCCCCAGGCCGGGATTTTTGAAAAACCAGTTGTATAGACAAGCTCGGCCCGCTAGACTTTCGCCAACTTGTATAGACAGGACGCGACGATGATTCTCACCCCCGGCCACCTCACCTTGCCCCAACTGCGCCAGATCGCGCGCGAAGCGGTTACGTTGCAGCTCGACCCCGCGAGCTTCGCCGCCATCGACGCCGGCGCGCGCGCCGTTGCCGAGATCGCCGCGAAGGGCGAGCCCGCCTACGGCATCAACACGGGCTTCGGCCGGCTCGCGAGCACGCACATTCCGCACGACCAGCTCGAACTGCTGCAACGCAATCTGGTGCTCTCGCATGCGGTGGGCGTGGGCGAGCCGATGTCGCGGCCGGTGGTGCGTCTGCTCATGGCACTCAAGCTGTCGAGTCTCGGCCGCGGACACTCCGGCATTCGCCGTGAGGTCATGGACGCGCTCATTACGCTCTTCAATGCCGACGTGCTGCCCGTGATTCCTGTGAAGGGATCGGTGGGCGCCTCGGGCGATCTCGCGCCGCTCGCGCACATGTCGGGCGTGCTGCTCGGCATCGGCGAAGTGTTCATTCGCGGCGAGCGGGCCAGCGCTCAGGAGGGCTTGCGCGTGGCGGGCCTCAAGCCGCTCACGCTGCAGGCGAAGGAAGGCCTCGCGCTGCTCAACGGCACGCAGGCTTCCACGGCGCTTGCGCTCTACAACCTCTTCGCTATCGAAGACCTGTATCGCACGGCGCTTGTTTCGGGTGCGCTCGCGGTGGATGCCGCAGCCGGGTCGGTGAAGCCGTTCGATGCGCGCATTCACGCGCTGCGCGGCCATGAAGGACAGATCGAAGCGGCGGCCGCATATCGTGCGCTGCTGGAAGGCTCGGCCATCAATCTCTCGCATCGCGATTGCGGCAAGGTGCAGGACCCGTATTCGCTGCGCTGCCAGCCGCAGGTGATGGGCGCGTGCCTCGACCAGATGCGCCACGCGGCGCGGGTACTGCTCGTGGAAGCCAACGCGGTATCGGACAACCCGCTCATCTTCCCGGACACGGGCGAGGTGCTCTCGGGCGGCAACTTCCACGCGGAACCGGTGGCCTTCGCCGCGGACAACCTCGCGCTCGCCGCCGCGGAAATCGGCGCGCTCGCCGAACGCCGCATCGCGCTCCTGATCGATGCCACGCTCTCGGGCCTGCCGCCTTTCCTCGTGAAGGACGGCGGCGTGAACTCGGGCTTCATGATCGCGCACGTCACGGCCGCGGCGCTCGCGTCGGAAAACAAGACGCTCGCGCATCCCGCATCGGTGGATTCGCTGCCCACGTCGGCGAACCAGGAAGACCATGTTTCGATGGCGACGTTCGCTGCGCGCAAGCTCGCCGACATTGCGGACAACACCGCGAACATCCTCTCCATCGAACTGCTTGCCGCCGCCCAGGGCGTGGACCTGCGCGCGCCGCACGCAACGAGCCCCGCGCTGCAGCGCGTGATGCACGCGGTACGCAGCGAGGTGGCGCACTACGAACTGGACCACTACTTTGCGCCCGACATCGCCGCCATCACGCGCCTCGTGCAGAACGGCGCGATTGCCTCGCATTGCCCGTTCGCGTTCGAGTCGGAACAGATGCAAGCGACGCAAGAGGCGCAATAACAGCATGAACGCACCGGCCTACCAGGGCATCAAGGACTTCATCCTTGCGCGCATTCATGCGGGCGAATGGGCGGAGGGCCACCAGGTGCCGTCGGAAAACGAGCTTGCGCGCGAGTTCAAGGTGGCGCGCATGACCGTGAACCGCGCGCTGCGCGAACTCACGGCCGAACAGGTGCTCACGCGCGTGCAGGGCGCGGGCACGTTCGTCGCGCGGCCCAAGTACGAGTCGACGCTCGTGGCCATTCGCAGCATCTCCGACGAAATCGCCGCGCGTGGCCATCGCTATCGTGCGGACGTACTGCTGCTGGGCGCGGCCATTGCCGACGAAACGCTCGCGCCTGAGATGGAGATGAAGCCCGGCAGCCCGGTGTTCCACTCGCGCGTGCTGCACTTCGAAAACGACGAGCCGGTGCAACTGGAAGAACGCTGGGTGAACCCCGCGGTGGCGCCCGACTATGCCTTGCAGGACTTCACGAACACCACGCCGAACCAGTACCTCGTGCGCGTGGCGCCGCTGCAGCGTGTGGAATACCGCATCGAGGCACTCGCTGCCGACGCCGCCACGCGCGCGCTGCTGACCATGGAGGAAGGCGAGCCGTGTCTCGTGCTGCACCGTCGCACGTGGTCGAAGGGGCAGGTGGCGTCGGTGGCCAACCTTTGGCATCCGGGCAGCCGCTACCGCTTTACCGGTCACTTTTGAGCGGTGCTTGAGCGACACAAAGGCCGCATCGAGCATTGCGCATCGAGCCGAACCGAAGTCACTGAACTGAACGAACCCGCCTGAGCCGAACCGAACCTGAGAGAGCCGACATCATGAACGACCCGAAGCACATCGATCCGCGTTTCGATCCCACCCGCACCATTCGCGCGCCGCGCGGCAGCGAACGCGTCTGCAAGAGCTGGCTTACCGAAGCCGCGTATCGCATGATCCAGAACAATCTGGATGCCGAAGTGGCCGAGCATCCGCACGCGCTCGTGGTGTACGGCGGCATTGGCCGGGCCGCGCGCAACTGGGACTGCTTCGACCAGATTCTGGCGTCGCTCAAGGACCTGAACGACGACGAGACGCTGCTCGTGCAGTCGGGCAAGCCGGTGGGCGTGTTCCGCACGCATGCCGACGCGCCGCGCGTGCTCATTGCGAATTCGAACCTCGTGCCGCACTGGGCCACGTGGGACCACTTCCACGAACTCGACCGCAAGGGCCTCATGATGTACGGCCAGATGACGGCGGGCAGCTGGATCTACATCGGCTCGCAAGGCATCGTGCAGGGCACCTACGAAACGTTCTTCGCGGTGGCGAACCAGCATTTCAAGGGCGACCCGAAGGGCCGCTGGATTCTCACGGGCGGCCTGGGCGGCATGGGCGGCGCGCAGCCGCTCGCGGCCACCATGGCGGGCTTCTCGATGATCGCCGTGGAATGCGACGAGACGCGTATCGACTTCCGCCTCAAGACGCGCTACGTGGACCGCAAGGCGAAGACGCTCGACGAAGCGCTCGCGATGATCGACGAGGCGAAGCGCACGGGCCAGCCGGTCTCGATCGGCCTGCTCGGCAACGCTGCGGACGTGTTCGCCGAACTCGTGGCGCGCGGCATCACGCCGGACTGCGTGACGGACCAGACGAGCGCGCACGATCCGATTCACGGCTACTTGCCGCAGGGCTGGAACATCGAGGACTGGCGCGAGCGCCAGAAGACCGACCCGCAGAGCATTGTGCAGCCCGCGAAGCAGTCGATGGCGCACCAGGTGCGCGCGATGCTCACGCTGCAGCAGCGCGGCGCGGCCACGCTCGACTACGGCAACAACATTCGCCAGATGGCGCTGGAAATGGGCGTGCAAAACGCGTTCGACTTCCCGGGCTTCGTGCCGGCGTACATCCGGCCGCTTTTCTGCGAAGGCAAGGGGCCGTTCCGCTGGGTGGCGCTGTCGGGCGACCCCGAGGACATCTACCGCACCGACGCGAAGGTGAAGGAGCTGATTCCCGACGACGCGCATCTGCACAACTGGCTCGACATGGCGCGCGAGCGCATCGCGTTCCAGGGGCTGCCGGCGCGCATCTGCTGGGTGGGCGTGAAGGATCGCTATCGCCTGGGCCTCGCGTTCAACGAGATGGTGAAGAAGGGCGAACTGAAGGCGCCCGTCGTGATCGGCCGCGATCATCTGGATACGGGGTCCGTGGCGAGCCCGAACCGCGAAACCGAAGCGATGAAGGACGGCTCGGACGCCGTGAGCGACTGGCCGCTGCTGAACGCGCTGCTCAACACCGCGGGCGGCGCGACGTGGGTTTCGCTGCACCACGGCGGCGGCGTGGGCATGGGCTTCTCGCAGCACGCGGGCGTCGTGATCGTTTGCGACGGCACGGACGCAGCCGCGAAGCGCATCGAACGCGTGCTGTTCAACGACCCGGCCACGGGCGTGATGCGTCACGCGGACGCCGGCTACGAACTCGCGCAGCAGACCGCGCGCGAAGTGGGCCTCAAGCTGCCGATGCTGGGCCGGTGAGGGCTTCGGCGTGCAGCCCGCGGATCGCAATCGCCTCGCCATGAACGACATCACGCTGGTGCGTGCCGCGACGCTCGTCGCGTCGCCGTGGAGGAACGGCGGCGGCGTGACGCGCGAAGTGGCGGCCGCGCCGGAAGGCGCCGGCTTCGATACGTTCGCGTGGCGCGTGAGCATCGCCGACGTGGCCGCGGCCGGGCCGTTCTCGCGTTTTCCGGGCATCGATCGCACGCTGGTGTTGCTCGCGGGCGCGGGCATGCTGCTCGACGCGCACGCTGATGACGCATCCAGCACGACGTACACGCATGCGCTCGGTGAGCCGCTCGACGTCGCGCGTTTCGCGGGCGAGGCCCGCATCGACGCAAGGCTCGTGAACGGTCCCACGCGCGACTTCAATCTGATGGTGCGCCGGGGTGCGGCCACGGCGAGCCTCGACGTATGGCGCGGCAACGTGCAGCGCGAGCTTTCGGGCGACACGGTGCTGCTGTTCTGCGCGGTGGGCCCCATGCGCGTCACGCTGCGCGGCATGGCGCCTGTCGAACTTTCGACCGACGACACGTTGCGCGTGGACCGCACGCAAGCTTTGCACGTCAGCGCCGAAGGCGAGGGCGCGCTGCTGGCCGTGACGGTGCGGCATGTCTGACGCGGCGCGCCCTCGCGCGTTCGCGCGGGCCGCCGGGCGCCCCTCAATCCGAATCCGACGAACTCCAGGAACGCCATGAACCGGACTGTCTGGCATCACCTGAATCTCTGCCCGCAGGGCGACCCCGGCGAGTCCATCGCGGATGCGGCGCTCGCTGTGCAGGACGGCACGATCGTATGGCTCGGCGCGCGCGCGGCCTTGCCTGCCGAATACGCGGCGTGGCCGCGCGAAGATCTGGCCGGCGCGTGGGTCACGCCGGGACTCGTGGATTGCCACACGCATCTCGTCTATGGCGGCCAGCGTGCCGACGAATTCGCGATGCGGCTTGCGGGCGCGAGTTACGAGGAGATCGCGCGTCAGGGCGGCGGCATCGTCTCGACGGTGCGCGCCACGCGTGCGGCGAGCGAAGACGCGCTCTACGCGGCCGCGGCCGCGCGACTCGAACCGTTGCTCGCCGAAGGCGTGACGGCCATCGAGATCAAGTCGGGCTACGGCCTCGACCTCGCCAGCGAGCGCAAGACGCTGCGCGTGGCGAGGCGGCTGGGCGAGCGCTATCCCGTGACCGTGTACACGACGTTTCTTGGCGCTCACGCCTTGCCGCCCGAGTTCGCGGGCCGCGCCGACGACTACATCGACGAGGTCTGCCACAGCATGCTGCCCGCACTCGCGGACGAAGGCCTGGTCGATGCCGTGGACGTGTTCTGCGAGCGCATCGGTTTTTCGCTCGCGCAGAGCGAGCGCGTTTTCGAAGCCGCGGCGCGGCACAACCTGCCCGTGAAGATGCATGCCGAGCAGTTGTCGCTCTCGGGTGGCGCGGCGCTTGCGGCGCGCTACCGTGCGCTTTCGGCCGACCATCTCGAGTTCCTCGACGAAGCCGGCGTGATCGCGATGAAGGAAGCGGGCACCGTGGCCGTGCTGCTGCCGGGCGCGTACTACTTCATTCGCGAAACGCAGTTGCCGCCGCTCGATCTGCTGCGCCGCCACGGCGTGCCCATGGCCATTTCGACGGACAGCAATCCGGGCACGTCGCCCGCCACGTCGCTGCTGCTCATGATGAACATGGCGGCCACGCTGTTTCGCATGACCGTGCCCGAGGCGCTGCAAGGCGTGACGCGCCACGCGGCGCGTGCGCTCGGCAAGGCCGACGTGCACGGCGCGCTCGCGGTGGGGCGGCGCGCGGATTTCGCGGCGTGGCGCGTCGATACGCTCGCGGAACTCGTGTACACGATGGGGCGTCCGCTGTGCGCGCGTGTAGTGCGCGGCGGTGCGACCGTTTATGAGCGGCCCGCGTATGGCGTTGCGCGGCACGAACTGCCCTTCGGGCGCTGAACCGCGCAGCGCCTTCGACACAGACAGGCCCGCGAGCTTTTACGATCAAGCGCCTCACAAGGCACACCTCACCATGACACAGCAATCCCTGTTCGCCGCGCACGCGTTCCTGCCCGACGGGTGGCGCCGCAACGTCCTGCTGCAATGGGACAGCAACGGCACGATCACGGCGATCACGCCCGACACCTCCGCGCCCGCCGACGTGCCGCACGCAGCGGGCCCGGTGTTGCCCGGCATGCCGAACCTGCACTCGCACGCATTCCAGCGCGCCATGGCGGGGCTCACCGAATATCGGGCCAACGCCACGGACACCTTCTGGAGCTGGCGCGACCTCATGTACCGCTTCGCTGCGCGCATCACGCCCGATCAGTTGGCGGCCATCGCGCGCTGGCTCTATGTGGAGATGCTCAAGGCGGGCTACACGTCGGTGTGCGAATTCCATTATGTGCACCACGCCGAAGACGGCGCGCCGTATGCGAGCGTGGCCGAACTCGCGCAGCGCGTGGTGGGCGCGGCACATGAAACCGGCATCGGCATGACGATGCTGCCCGTGCTCTATCAGTACAGCGGATTCGGCGCGAAGCCTGCGCGCGAGGATCAGCGCCGCTTCATCAACACGCCCGAGCGCCTGCTTGCGTTGCTCGACGGCTTGCGCCGCGCGTGTCCCGAACATGCGGGCCTGCGCTACGGCGTGGCGCCGCATTCGTTGCGTGCGGTGTCGGAGGCGTCGCTGCGCGAAGTGCTCGAAGGGCTCGACGCGCACTTTCCCGGCGCGCCCGTGCATATCCACATCGCCGAGCAGACCGCCGAGGTGCATGCGTGCCTCGCGACGGAAGGCGCGCGCCCGGTGCAATGGCTGCTCGATGGCTTCGACGTCGATGCGCGCTGGTGCCTCGTGCATGCCACGCACGTCGATGCGCACGAGGTGGAGTCGCTGGCGAAACGCGGCGCCGTGGCGGGGCTCTGTCTGACCACGGAGGCCAATCTGGGCGACGGCATTTTCCCCGCGCACGATTACCTCGCGGCGGGCGGCCGCTTCGGCGTGGGGTCGGACAGTCACATCGCAGTGGACTGGCGCGCCGAATTGCGGCTGCTCGAATACGGGCAACGTCTCGCGCGGCGCGAGCGCAACGTGCTGGCGTCGGCTCAGGTCACGCACGTGGCCGACCGGCTCTTCGCCGATGCGCTCGCCGGCGGCGCGCAGGCCACGGGCCGCGCCGTGGGTGCGCTCGAAGTGGGGCGCCGCGCCGACTGCATCGTGCTCGACGGCGAATACGCGAGCATCGCGGGGCACGAGCCGCGTGCATGGCTTTCGGGCGTGGTGTTCTGCGAGCACGGCGAATCGCCGGTGCGCGACGTCTACGCGGGCGGCGCGAAGGTGGTGGAAAACCGCCGCCATCGCGACGAGCAAGAGGCCTATGCGCGCTACCGCGCAGCGCTCGCGGCGTTGTTGCAGTAAGGTGCCCGGTAAGTTGCCAGGTAAGTTGGCAGGTAAGTTGGCAGGTAAGTTGCTGCAATGAGCGAGCGCAATTGAGCGGCAGACGTGAATCGCCGAAGCAATCCGCGCATGCAGCATGACCTGCGCAAGTCTCCCATGCTGCGCATCCACAGCTGCGTGTTTGCGCACTTCGCCGTTACTGGACCGACATGAACGCTTCCTCAATCCCAACCGTTGCACCGGTTTTTTCGCTGCAACGCGGCAGCGCGCCGCTGCTGATCTCCATTCCGCACCTGGGCACGCGCATTCCCGACGACATTGCGGCCACCATGACGCCCGCCGCGGCGCGCGTGGACGACTGCGACTGGCATCTGGACCGTCTGTACGCGTTTGCGAAGGCACTGGGCGCGTCGATTCTCACGCCTGTCTACGCGCGCTACGTGATCGATCTGAACCGCCCGCCCGACGGCGCGAGTCTCTATCCGGGCCAGGACACCACGGGGCTTTTGCCCGTGGACACGTTCGAGAAGGCACCGCTCTACCGCGATGGACACCTGCCCGACGACGCCGAAATGGCGCGGCGCCGCGAGGCGTACTGGCGTCCGTATCACGACGCGCTGAAAAACGAACTGGCGGCTTTGAAGGGGCAGCATGGCCGCGTGCTGCTGTGGGAGGCGCATTCCATCCGTTCGCACGTGCCGCGATTCTTCGAGGGACGTCTGCCCGATTTCAACTTCGGCACGGCGAACGGTGCGAGCGCGCTGCCCGGACTTGCCGAGGACATGGCCGTGCTCGTGACGCAGCACGGCGGCTATACGGCGGTGGCGAACGGCCGTTTCAAAGGCGGCTACATCACACGCGAGTACGGCAAGCCCGCCGAGGGGGTGCACGCCATCCAGCTCGAACTCACGCAGATCACCTACATGCAGGAGCAGATGCCGTACGCCTACGACGAAACGCGCGCGGCACAGGTGGCGCCGCTCATCGAGTCGCTCGTGAAGGCGGCGCTCGCGCGGGTAACGGCGTAATGATGGCGGGCTGCTGAGCGGCGCGCCGATCGTCGGTCCCTGCCGGGCGGTTGCGTGCCGCACCGCAAAACGGCTACCCTTTCACGACGAAGCGCCGCGCGGACCTGCAGGAGTGTGACCCCGAGGTATGACCCCGAGGTATGACCCCGAGGTGTGACCCTGAGGTGTGACCCTGAGGTATGACCCCATTGCGCGGGCGCCCAGCCTCTTTGGCAAAAACCTGGACGGACCCACATGGACGACCCAGCAATGGACGAATCCGGTGAATCGCTGCTTCCGGTCTGGCGTGCCAACCTCGTGCTGCTCACGCGCAAGGTCGGCGCGGCGACGCGCCTCGCGCGCATGATGACGTTCTCCGAGTCCTATCTCAAGCTCATCCTCGCGGGCCAGCGCGACTTCAGCGACGAGTTCGTGCGCGGTGTGGAGGCGGTGACCGGCTTACCCGCGGGCTGGATGGACGCGCCCCGCGAAGACGCCGACATTCCCGACGACACGCGCGCCTCCATCGACAACGAAATCCCGCACGCGCGCTTTCGCGGCACGGCGGCGCCGGTGCGCAAGAAGTCGGTGCTGCGCGCGCCCGAGCCCATCTTCGGCCAGCCCGCGCCCGCGAAGCGCGACGACCCGCCCGCCGACGTCGAAGCGCATCGCCGGCTCGCCGGTCTGCGCAAGGTGCGCGAGCTTGCCGTGCAGGACGTGAAGCGTATCGAGCGGCATCTCACGCTGCTGCCTGTCGAGCATGCAGCGTTGCGTACCCGCATCGACGACGTGATCGCCGCCGCCGACCCCGACGCGCGCGTGCGCGCCGATCTCGCGGGGCGGCTCGAGCAGATCGAGAAGCATCGCGAGTTGCTGCTGCGGCATGTCGAGAAGCTGCATGCGTTGCTCGCGCGGGTGGGCGAGAGCGAACCGTGACGGGCCGACGAACACGCGCCGCGCCGGCACATCGATCGCGACGGCGTGGCCCGCTTCAGCGCCTCAATCCTGTCAGGATCTGTTCCGCGAGGAAGTCGCAGGGCGGCCGGTTCGAACGGCCGCTGCGCGCGAGCACGATTTCGAGTTCGGGCAGCTTCGGCAGACCCTGCGCGCGGCCGAGTTGCGTGAACGCCTCTGGCACGGCGCAGCGCGCGAGCGGCGCAATCGCAAGACCCGCGGCCACCATGCTGCACAGGCCCATCAAGCTCGGGCTCTCGTAGGAGGTGCGGTAGGGAATGCGGGCCCGCTCCAGGGCGCGCAACGCATTCGCGCGTGCGACGCTGCCCGTGCCGAACACGGCGATGGGCAACGGCCTTTCCTTCCAGATTTCACGGCCTGTCGTCGTTGCTGCCGCAGAGCCTGCCAGGCCCGAACCTATGCGGCCTGGACCTACGCGGCCCGGACCGGCCCACACCATCGGCTCGAAGCGGATGAGTTCGCCGGGCAGTCCCTTCATGCGCGTCACGCAGGCGAGATCGATGCGATTGTCCTTGATGAGCGGGGCGAGCGCGTGGCTCGGCAGCCCGATCACCTGGATCTCCACCTTCGGCCAGCTTGCCGAGAACTGGCGCAACACGGGCGGCAGCAGCGACGACGCGTAGTCGTCCGGCACGCCAATCGACACGCGCCCCTTCACCTCAGGGTGCGCCATCGACGCCCAGGCTTCGTCGCGCAGCGCGAGCATGCGGCGCGCGTAGCCGATCAGCATCTGGCCGTCCTGGGTGGGCACGGCGTTGCGCGGGCCGCGTACGAACAGCGTTTTGCCGAGCGACGTTTCGAGCGAACGGATCTGCATGCTCACCGCGGATTGCGAGCGATGCACGAGCGTGGCGCCGCGCACGAAGCTGCCCGCGTCGGCGACGGCGACCACCATCGCGAGTACATCGAGATCGAGAGCCTTCATGAGCGGGAAATCGGGTTGGATAACGGAGAAGGGCGTTGAATCTGCCATCAGGAAATCTGATTGCAGCGTTCAATATAACGCGTTTGCCTGAATCCGCCGGCGACTTGCATACTGGCCCGGTCCTGACAACGTGCCGCTGCCGCGGCGGGAGACCGATGCAATGCCGATGAGTTACGACGAGTTTCGCCAACGGGGCATGCGCCTCGACATGTCGCGCGGCAAGCCCGCGCCCGAACAGCTTGCGCTTTCGCAGGCGCTCGTGGACGACGCGCCGCGCGCAGGCTGGCTGTCGCGCGACGGCATCGACTGCCGCAACTATGGGTACTTGCCTGGTCTACCCGAGGCGCGCGAATTCGGCGCGGCGTTTCTCGGCGTGCCTGCAGCGCAGGTCGTGGCGGCGGGCAACTCGAGCCTCGAACTCATGCACGACGCGATCGCCTTCGCGATGCTGCGCGGCATGAGTGGCACGAGCGGCGCAGCAGGTTCGGCCGGTTCTGCCTGTTCAGCCCCATGGCGCGCGCAGGGCGACGTCGCGTTCCTGTGCCCCGTGCCCGGATACGACCGGCACTTTGCGATCTGCGAGGCGCTGGGCATTCGCATGGTCAGCGTGCCCATGCAAGACGACGGTCCGGACATGGACGCGGTCGAACGCGAACTCCGTCGCGACCCCGCCATCAAGGGCATGTGGTGCATGCCGCTCTACAGCAACCCGAGCGGCGCGATCTGGTCGGACGCGACGATCCGGCGCCTCGCCGCGATGCCGGCCGCGCCCGATTTCAGGCTCTTCTGGGACGACGCGTATCGCGTCCACCACCTCACCGGTACGAAGCACGAGACGCTCGACGTGATCCGCGCCTGCGCCGAGGCGGGGCACCCCGACCGCGCGCTCGTGTTCGCGTCGCTCTCGAAGGTGACGTTCAGCGGCGGCGCCGTGGCGTTTCTGGCATCGTCGCCGCGCAATGTCGAGTGGTGGCAGCACTGCGTATCGGTGCGCACCATCGGGCCGGACAAGCTCAACCAGTTGCGTCACGTGCGCTTTCTGCCGGACCGCGCCGCGCTGGATGCGCTCATGGCGCGGCATCGCGCGCTGCTGCAGCCGAAGTTCGATGCGGTGCTGGAAGCGTTCGGCGAGCGGCTGGCCGGCGTGCCCGGCGTCACGTGGACGCGGCCCGCCGGCGGCTACTTCATCAGCCTCTACGCGCCGCATGGGCTCGCGAAGCGCACGGTTGCGCTCGCGGCCGAGGCGGGGCTCGTGCTCACGCCGGCAGGCGCCGCGTTTCCGTACGGGCGCGATCCGCACGACACGCATCTGCGCATCGCGCCGTCGTTTCCTTCGCTCGACGAGGTTCGGCTCGCGGCGCAGGGCATTGCGGTGTCGCTGCTGCGGGCGATCGACGAGGCGCGTGATTGAAGCGGTGGGCTTGAAGTAGGGTGAACGAAGCGGTGCATCCGACGCACCGCGCAGCCATTCAGCCTCGCATGCGTGTTGCGACGAAATCGCCGCCCACTTTCCACGTCGCGCCGTCTACGTCCAGCGACGTGCCGGTCCAGCGAAACGTGTCGGTCGTGATGTCGGTGAAGTTCCAGCGGATCGGCGTGCCGTCCGTGCGTGTGCCGATCTGCACGATGTCGTTGCCCACGCGGCGGCCGATCAGCTCGCTGCGCTGGCCGTCCACAGGGTCGATCCACGTGACGCGCCATGCCCGCAGCGCGGCGTCCCATACGCGCAGCGTCGTGCCGTAGCCAAGCGGGCCCGCGGCTTGCGTGTCGCGCGTGCGGCCTTGCCATTCGCTTCGCGCGGGAAAGATCCAGACGTCCTGAATCGCGCGGCCGCCCAGCACCCGGCCGAAGTGCGCCTCGGCCTTCATCGGTGCGGTGCGCATGTCGGTGCGCATGTTGGTGCGGTAGTGCAGCACCTCCAGCGTCCAGCTGCCCAGGAGCCAGCCGTAGAGGTCGTCGCTTGCGGCGATGTCGGCAGCGCGCGCTCGTGCGCCGAGTGCGGGCCACAGCGCGCCCTCGCATGCGTCGACGCGCAGCGGATTCATTGCGTGCGAAGCGGAATCGAGGCGCGTGGCCTCGGCGTTCTGCGGGCTCATTCGGCAGTCTCCTTGAGGGTGCGTGCCGGGCGTCACGCCGGCCGCGTCGATGTGCTAAAAACGAGCATACGAGACCTCGCGGGGGACTTCCTGGTGAAAATTGCGGCGGATCTGCAGCAGGCACTGGCGATGCGCGCACGCGACGGCGCGGCCGGCCGCACGACGGCGCGCCACCTGGCGGCGGCCGAGGGCTGGCGCGTGGACGACGTGCTCTGCACCTTCGGCCCGCGCGATCAGCCGTTCGAGGAACGGCACGGCAGCGTTTGCATTGCGGTCGTGGCGGCGGGGTCGTTCGGCTATCGGTCGGAAGCGGGGCGCGAGCTGATGACGCCGGGTTCGCTGATGCTCGGCAACGCCGGCGCCTGCTTCGAATGCGGCCATCGCCATGGGGCCGGCGACCGATGCCTGTCGTTTCATTACACGCCCGCATGGTTCGAACGGCTCGCCGCCGACCTCGGTGTGCGCAGCGGCAGCCTGGCCTTTCGCGCCACGCGCGTGCCGCCCACGCGCAGACTCGCGCCGGTGGTTGCGCGGGCGATGGCGGGCGCCGCGGCACCGGCCGGCGTCGCCTGGCACGAACTCGCCGTGCAGCTTGCCGCGGCCACGCTCGCGGTGATGAACGAGCACGAGAAGGGACGCGCCACGTCCCATGCCTCGCGCGGCACGGCCACGGCGTGGTCGCGGGTGGCGCAGACCGTGCAACTCATCGAAGCGATGCCGGGCGAAGACCACACGCTCGCCACGCTTGCCGCTCGTGCCGGCGTGAGCGAGTTCTACTTCCTGCGCACGTTTTCGCAGGTGACGGGCATCACGCCTCATCAGTACGTGCTGCGCACCCGTCTGCGGGCCGCGGCGCTGCGCCTGCGTCGCCCGGAGGCGGGCGGGACGACGGTGCTCGATATCGCGCTCGATTGCGGCTTCAACGACGTCTCCAATTTCAATCACGCGTTTCGCGCCGAGTTCGGCATGAGCCCGCGCGCCTGGCGTGCCGCGTCGCAAGGCCCATCGGCGAGCGTCAGTGCCGCGGACGCGGTCACGGCAGAACCGCCCGGGACGCCGCGCGCATGAACCGCGCGCCGACGATGCCGACGCCGCATGCGGCCGCACGGTCTCGCGCCGGCATGGCATCGATGCCACGTTCTGCGGGCCTCTTCGTGTGCGCCTTCGTGCGCTCCTTCGTGCGTCCGTTCATGCGTCCATTCACGCGCGCGCTCGCCGCCGTGATGTTCGCGCTGCTCGTCCTGCCGTGCGCACACGCCGCTTCGGCACCTGAGCCCGAGCCCGAAGACGTGCCGCCTTCCACGGTCGAACGCGACGTGCATCTCTTCGTCGTCCAGAAAGACGGTTCCGTGGAAGAGCACGACGACACCGTGCTGCGCGCCAACACGAACGCGGGCGTCGACGAAATCGCCCAGCGCTACGTCTGGTTCAACAAGGACACGGAGCGCGTGGCGCTGCTCGCCGCCGAAACCATCGAGCCCGACGGCACGGTGCGGCGCGTGGAGCCCGAAGGCATACGCGACGTGCAGGAGCCGCGTTCGTCGGGCGCGCCCACCTTCGAAGACGGCGTGCTGCGTACCGTGATCTTTCCGGGCGTCCAACCCGGCGCGCGCGTGCATCTCGCGTTTCGCAAGACGCGCGTGGCGCCGCGAACGGGCGCGACGTTTGCCTACTTCGTGGAGCCCACGGGCGGTCCCGTCGAGTTCCAGCAGCTGATCTACGACCTGCCCGAGGACGTGCCGCTTTACGCGGACGCACGCGGCTACGTGGCGCTTGCGCCAGTCACGGCGAACGGCCGCACCCGCTACACGTTCGAGTACCGCCACGGTCCCTATGCGCCGCAGGAGGCCGGTGCGGCGGGCTACGTCACGTGGGGCGACCGCCTGATGGTCTCGACGGTGCGCGACTACGCGGCGTTCGCAGCGCTCTATCGCGATGCCGCCGCGGACCCCACCGCGACCGATCCGCAAGTGGCCGCGCTGGCGGCCGCGCTCACGGCGCATGCGGCCACGCCGCGCGAGAAGGCCCGCGCGATCTACGACTGGGTGCGCTTCAACATCCGCTACGTGGCGCTGTTTCTGGGCGAAACGGCGACCGTGCCGCATCGCGTGACGGATGTTCTGCGCAACCGCTACGGCGATTGCAAGGACCACGTCGCCGTGTTCACCGCGCTGCTCGCGGCGGCCGGCATTCGCGCCGAGGCTGCGCTGATCGGGCTCGGGTCCGTCTATACGCTGCCTTCGGTGCCGGGCTATGGCTCGGGCGCGATCAATCACGTGATCGTCTGGATGCCTGACCTGCAGTTGTTCGCCGACACCACGGCAGGCGGCACGGCATTCGGCTATCTGCCCGGTATCGTGATGGACCGGCCCGCGCTGCTCGTGGACGAAGGCGTGCTCACGCGCACGCCGGCCACGCAACCGCGTGCTCGCAGCGTGCATCTGTCGATCGACGTGGGCGCGGACGGCAACGCGGCCTACGCGTACCACGTGGACGACGACGGCGTGAGCGCCGAACTGGAGCGCAACCTGTTTCGCCGCGCCACACGCCAGCGCGCGCAGCAGATCGCGGCGGACCGTCTGCGGCAAACGGGGTTCACGGGCACCGCGAAGATTCGCACGGCGCCGCTCGCGCCCACGGAGGGGCCGTTCTCCACGACGACGACGGGCACCATCGAGCACGCCGTCTGGCCCGACGGCGCCACGGCGATGCCGGCGCTGTCGAGCCTCGCTGGCGGCATCGCGAGCCAGGTTCAGGCGTGGCTCGCCGTGCCGCGGCGCACGCAGCCGTTCGTTTGCATCGACGGCGATTTCGATGAGACCGCGCAGATTTCGCTGCCTCGCACCGTGCATGTGGAAGATCTGCCCACGGACACCGAAGCGCATGACGGCTTCGTGGACTACGCCTCGCACTATGTGTTCGACGCGGCGTCGCAGACGCTGCAGATCGAGCGCCGGCTGCATACGCACTTCGGGCGCCAACTCTGCACGCCCGAAACGTTCGACGCGATGCGCGCCTCGCTCGTTGCAATCGAACGCGACGCGCTCTCGCAGATCGTGGTGCGGGCGAAGCCGGGCGGCCCGGCTCACGCGCCGCATTGAGACGGGCGAGGCGGGGACGGCGCGAGCTCCCCGCTTGTCGTTCGGCTCATGAAGCGGCGTATGAACCTGCCTATGAACCCGCTCATGAACCCGCTTATGAACCCGTGAGCGTATTCGTCAGCTCCAGCGCCGGTGTGGTGGTGTTGCCGCCCTGCGCGACGAGCAGATGGATCTGGTTTGGCGCGAGCTGGCTCAATACGCCGGCAACGGGCACCGTGGTGATGAGCCAGTCCGCGTTGTTGGCGAGGCTAAAGGTGCTGGACTGGAAGATCGGCGTCTTGCTGCCCGCGGTGGTCGCGATAGCGACGTAGTTGCCGCCCGAGAGATAGATGGAGTCCTGGCCGCTTGCCGGCACTGCGTTCTTGAACGACACGCCGGCCATTGTCGGGCTCACGGTGTTGATGTTGGTGTTGGGCGGCACGATGTAGAGGTCGACGTTCTGCGCGTTGGCCGTGGCGTTGAAGGCGCGCACGCGGGCGTCGTTGGAGAGCAGGCCCTTGTCGAACGGATCGTCGATCAGGCCGATGTCGGGCGCGGCGAGCCCCGGCAGCGCGAGCACGGTGTATTCGTGGCCCTTGGCGACGTCGGGGAAATTGCCGCTCGCAAGTGCGGTCGTGGTGCCCGTGTTCGCATAGGCGACTGCCGTTGCGCCCGTATTGATGTTCGCGAAGTTCGTGACCTGCTTGTACGAGATGCCGGTCTGCAACGGACTGCCGTTCACGAGAAAGTCGACGGTCGGGCCGCCTGCGATGGCGTGCACGAAATGAATCTCGGGGTTTTGCAGTCCCAGTTCCTTGCCCACGTCGTGGCCACTGCCGCCGCATGCGGCCACGAGCGCAGCCACGGCCACGACCGAACCCAATGTACGAAATGCCTTCATGTTGTCACCTCATCGAAGAGGGCGAGCCGCCCATGTTTGTCGTGCGGCCGTCGCTGCCAGGTGCCATGCGTGCATAGGCACGCGTGTTGTCCCCCTGGCAGCATCGCAAATGGACGGCGCGCGTTCTTATCCCTGTTGTTCGTCGCGCGAAAGGCTGCGGGAGCGGCGCTCGACGAACATCGTTTGGACGGCGGCAAAAGCGCAATCGGTGTGCCACGCATGGCACGAGCGCATGCGCGGAGGGTGCAGCGCGAGGCGGCGCAAGGGGGAAGAGGGCACCGAAAGGGCGTTCTAATCGGGGTATTGCGGTGCGCAATGGCAGCGGCGGCGGACGGTGGCTCTGCAATTCCGCCAGGGGTTTTGCAAGAAAGGGTAAGGAAGGGACGTGGAGGAATGAATGTCGAGGAATGAATGCGGAGGAATAAGCGCGGCGCCCAGAAGACATTGCCCGCGCGAAAAAAACGGGCGGCCCGTGAACCGGGCCGCCCGCTTCGTCTGACCAGGACTGCCGTGACCTGGAGTGACCCGGACGGCAGCCGCAGATCAACCGATCAACTGCCTTTGGTCACGACGGTCACCCACGCACCGTTCTTCACCTGGTACATCGTGGACGAGCCGTGCTTCAGCGCGCCGGTGCTCTCGAACGCGATGTGGCCCGTCACGCCGTCGAAGCTGATGTTCTTGAGCGCGGCGCGATAGACGTTCGGCGAGGTCGACTTTGCCGCTTCCATCGCCTTGATGGCGGCCCACGCCGCGTCGTAGCCGAACGGCGCGTACGAGAGGATGTCGACGCCGAAGCGCTTCTTGAACTTCTGCGAGAAGTCCTTGCCGCCGGGCAGTGCTGCGAGCGGACGCCCGTATTCCCAGGCCATCACGCCTTCGGCTGCGTCGCCCGCGAGCTTGATGAACTCGGGGTCCATCACGCCGCCGCCGCCCACGAGCTGCGCGCGCAGCCCGAGCTGCTTCATCTGCTTGGCGACCGATGCCGCCTGCGTGTCGAGCCCGCCGAAGAACAGCAGGTCGGCATCCGTCGACTTGATCTTGGTGAGCTGCGTGCGGAAGTCCACCGCCTGGTTGTTCGTGTACTCGTGCGTGACGATCGTGCCGCCCTTGGCCTTCACGGCCTTCTCGAATTCCTCGGCCTCGCCCTGGCCGAAGGCCGTGCGGTCGTCGAGAATCGCGATGCGCTTGGCCTTGGTGACTTCGACAGCGTAGGTGCCTGCGGTGCCGGCGTTCTGCGCGTCGGTGGAGATCACCATGAACGCATTGGCGAAGCCCTGGCTCACGATGGTCGGGTTGGTGGCGGCGGGGTCGATCATCGGAATGCCGGCGCCTTCATAGATGCGCGAGGCCGGAATCGTGGTGCCCGAGTTGAAGTGGCCCACCACGGCGGACACGTTCTGGTCCACCAGCTTCTGCGCGGCCTGCACGCCGATGCGCGGGTCGGCCTGGTCGTCTTCGGCCACGAGCACGAAGTGCGCGACCTTGTCGCCGATCTTGATCTTCTGCGCGTTGGCCTCGTCGAGCGCAAGCTGCACGCCGTTCTGCAGGTCCTTGCCGTAGCCGGCGTTGGCGCCCGTGAGCGGTGCGGCGAAACCGATCTTGACGTCGGTGTCCTGCGCGTGTGCCGCGAGCGGCGACATCGCAAGCGCGCCCAGCAGCACGGCGAAGGGTTGGAGGGTCTTGCGAAGACTCATGTTGTGCTCCTTCTTGTCGGCGGTTCGTGAAAGACGCGATTGCAGCTGCGCCGGGCCGCATGCGCGGCGCCCCCCTGAGGCGTCGCGGCACGTCGCGGTCATGCAGTGCGCGCAGGCAGTCTGCCAGCAGGGCACGGACGGTGTTATCCAGACGTCCCCTGGGGGAGCGCAACGGAGCTCAACGGAGTGAAACGGTTTCGTGTCCCGATTCGCCGCGCGTCGTGCCGTGCGTGTGGTCTCGTCGCCGGTGCCTGGCTGGCAGTCTGGCACGAATATAGGAAGCCAAATTGTTTGCGTCTTGGTCGAAGCCCTCGTTTTGGCTGCGCATTTCGGCACAGCGTACGGGGGCGCAAAGAGGCAGGAAGAAGAGGTGTTCGCCGCGGACTTGCAGGCGGTGCGGGAAGCGGGTGCCTGGAGGCGTGGCGCGAGCGAAGGGGCGGCGGGGAGAAGTCAGGTAAAGCGGTGTGACAAAGCGGCGCAGACCAAAGTGGCGCAGACCGTAGCGGCGCAGACCGCCGCGTCGCTACCCGCCCAATAGCATGACGATTTCAGCGGTCCGCCTGAAGTTCGAGCAGCGTCTCGCGCAAACGCATGAGCGGCTCTTTCGTATCGTCGGAGGCCCAGGTGTCGAGGTCGTCGAGCGCGCGCTGGCAGCCGTCGAGCACCACGTCGAGATCGACAGCCACGCCGTTGGCGAGCGCAAAGCGCAGCGTCGCGGCAAACCGCTCGCAGTCGTCGTCGCCATAGGCGATGTCGAGGTTTTCTGCGATCACGGCGGCGATGTCGCTGCGTGCGCGATCTTCTTCAGGGACGAAGTCGATGATGCCGCGCGCCACGTCGGGCGCGTGATAGAGCGCCATGTCGAGCCACTGCGCAGCGTCGAACTCTTCGCTCTCCATCTGGCTCTCGAAGTATTCGATCGCCTCTTGCTCGTGCGTTTCGCCCGCGTCCACGTTCAGGCACAACTGCTCGAAATACTCTTCCTGTTCGCTGCGGATGGGATGGCTCATCGTGAATCTCGTCGTCTGATGCGTGAAGCGGGGAACGGTGGAATGCGGCGGTGGAGCGCGTGGGGAGCCCTTATGGCGCGCGGGCCCGCATTATAGGCGGTCCGCCCGAATGCCGGCGCCGATGCTGTTCAGCCCTTCAGCACCATTAACACCATCTGCGCCTTCAAGGCGCATCGGGCCGCCATGCCTCGAACCAGTCGCGCGGCTGCGCAATCTCGTTCTGCGCGGCCACGAGTTCGAGTTCGTAGCGGCCCGCGTCCCACGTCTCGCGCATCACGGCATTGACGGCGGCGAGGGTGTGCTCGAATGCCACACGCAACGTGTTGCCGTTCATCAGGCAGGCCACGAATACGGCGCTCGTGAGGTCGCCTACGCCCACGGGCTGCCGCGCGAACGGATAGAGCGGACGCTGGCCGACCCACGCTTCGCGCGCGGTCACGACGAGCATGCTGTAGGTGTCCGCGGGGCTGTTACGGTCGAGCAGCTGCTTCACGAATACCGTCTTCGGTCCACGCTGGATCAGTTCGCGGCAGGCCGCTACGGCCTCGTCCGCCGTTTCGAGTTCGCGGCCCGCGAGGCGTTGCAGCTCTGCATGGTTGGGCAGCAGCACGTCGGCGGCAGCCGGCATGTGCTCGGCGATGAAGGCCGCCATGCCGGGATCGGGGTCGCTGCCCGCGCTCGCGCTCATGACGGGGTCGCAGAAATAGAGTGCGCGCGGATTGACCGCCTTCACGAGCCGCACGATCTCGAGCACGGCTTCGGCTTGCCCCGGCGTGCCGAGATAACCCGAGAGCACGGCGTCGCAGCGCGGCAGCATGCCGATGGCGCCGATGCCTTCCACGAGGTCCTGCATCTGCGGCGGATCGATGATGCTGCCGGTCCAGTGGCCGTACTGCGTGTGATTCGAGAACTGCACGGTGTTGAGCGGCCAGACGTTCACGCCGAGCCGCCGCATCGGAAACACGGCCGCGCTGTTGCCGGCGTGTCCGAAGACGACGTGGGGCTGGATGCTGAGAACGTTCTTCATGATGCGCTCATGGCCATGCGGCTTCGTTGGTCTGGAGTCCATCGTGAGTGGGGCCCGCTGGCGTGGCGGGGGCGGGTCGGGCCGGTGGCGGGCGCGCGCTCAAACGTGTGACCAGAGCTTGCCGCCGTCTGTGCTGCTTGACTCGAAACGCCTGCGGTATGCGGTGAACGATACCCGAAAACCGCACCGCAAGGCGCTTCCGGCTGCCGGTGTTGTACGGAAACTTCAGGAATGTTCAAGCCATTTGAGGCTCGGGCCGGCGTGACGCATGTACGACATCGGTGCTGCCTTGCCAGGGCAATCTGCTCAGGTGATCCGCTCAGGTGATTCGCTCAGTTGGCCGGCTCAGTTGGTCCGCTCAGGCAAGCTCGCGGTAGAGCGCGAGATACCGCTGCGCGGAGGCGCCCCAGCCGAAGTCCTGACGCATGGCGCGCTGCTGCGTGGCGCGCCATTCGCGGTGGCGGCCATACAGCGCGAAGGCGCGGCGGATCGCCGCGGTGAGCGCGTCGGGCTCGAAGCGTTCGAACACGAAGCCGGTGGCGAGGTCGTCGGCCAGATTTTCGAGCGAGGCGTCAATCACCGTGTCCGCGAGGCCGCCCACGCGATGCACGAGCGGCAGCGCGCCGTAGGCGAGCGCGTAGAGCTGCGTAAGACCGCAAGGCTCGAAGCGGGAGGGCACGGCCATCACGTCGCTGCCGGCCACGATCTGATGCGCGAGCGCTTCGTCGAAACCACGCTCCACGGCCACTGCCTCGGGATGCGCGTGGGCCGCGCGCACGAGCCCTTGCTCCAGCGCCGGGTCGCCGGTGCCGAGCACGACGAGTTGCCCGCCGCGCGAGACGATCTCGGGCAGCGCGGCGAGCAGCAGGTCGAGGCCCTTTTGCTCGGTGAGCCGGCTCACGACGCCGAACAGCAGCGCATCGCTTTTCTCCGCGAGTCCGAACCGGCTTTGCAGCGCGGCCTTGCAGGCGCCCTTGCGCGCAAGTCGTATGGGCGTGTAGCGCGCGGCGATCAGCGTATCCGTCGAAGGATTCCACACGCTGTAGTCCACGCCGTTGAGAATGCCCGTGAGGTCGCGCGCGCGTCCGCGCAATAACGCATCGAGCCCGCCGCCCTGCGCGAGCGTCTGGATTTCGCGAGCATAGGTGGGGCTCACCGTGGTGAGCCGGTCGGCGTAGTAGAGGCCGGCTTTCAGGAACGAAAGCTGACCGTAGAACTCGACGCCGTGCATGTCGAAGAAGGCTGGCGGCAGACCAAGCTGGCCGAACTGATGGGCCGGGAAGATGCCCTGGTAGGCGAGGTTGTGCACGGTGAACACCGAGCGCGCCGGAGCATGCCCGCGCTCCTGTGCCGCAGCGGCGAGGTAGGCGGGCGCCATGCCCGCGTGCCAGTCGTGAGCGTGCACGATCTGCGGTGCCCAGGCCGCGTCGAGATGCTGTGCGAGCTGGGCCGCGGCCCAGCCGAGCAGCGCGAAGCGCTGGGCGTTGTCGCCGTAGGGCACGTGCTCGTTGTCGAGATAGGGATTGCCTGGGCGGTTGTAGAAGTCGTCGGCGCGGATCACGTAGACGGCTACGCCCGTGCCCGGCAGCGTGCCCAGTTCGAGCGTGGCCTCGCGTGCGCCGAAGCGGCGTGCGAGCGGCGCCACGGGGCGTAGATCCGCAAGGCCCGCGAGCACGGGAGGAAAGCCGGGCAGCAGCGCGCGCACGTCGGCGCCCAGTTCGACGAGCGCGGGCGGCAGCGCCCCCGTCACATCGGCGAGTCCTCCGGTTTTCAGCAGCGGATACAGCTCGCTCGCAACGTGCAGGGCGCGGATCGTCATCGGGCAAGGCTCCTTGCGGGCGTGGGGTGGCGGCTCAGTGCGCCTGCTCAGTGCGCCTGCTGGCGCCTGAGCGCTTCTTCCGTCACGAGCACCACGCCGCTTTCGGTGCGATAGAAGCGCTCGGCGTCGCGCACGGGGTCTTCGCCGATCACCGTGCCGTCCGGCACCGTGCAGCCGCGGTCGATCACGACCTTGCGCAGCCGGCAGCTCGCGCCCACGGTGACCTGCGGCAGCAAGACTGCCTCAGCGATGTTACAGAACGATCTCACGACGACGTTCGACGACAGCACGGAGCGCGAAATCTGCGAACCCGAGATCACGCAGCCGCCGCAGACGATGAGGTTCGTGGCCGACCCTTGCAGCCCGTTGAGGTCGCGCACGAACTTGGCGGGCGGCAGTTGCTCCTGGTGCGTCCAGATGGGCCAGTTGCGGTCGTAGAGGTCGAGCGCCGGAATGGTGGAGGCGAGGTCGAGATTGGCGGACCAGTAGGCGTCCACCGTGCCCACGTCGCGCCAGTACGGCTCGACGGCCGGCGCCGACGGGTCGGTGGGCCGCGTGGAGACGCACGACAGGCTGAACGGATGCGCCAGCGCTTCGCCCTGGGTCACCACGCGCGGAATGATGTCCTTGCCGAAGTCGTGATCGGTGGCCACGCTCGCGATGTTTTCTTCGAGCAGCCGGTAAAGGTAGTCCGCGTTGAACACGTAGATGCCCATGCTCGCGAGCGCCACGTCGGGGTGGCCCGGCATGGCGGGCGGGTCGGCGGGCTTTTCGACGAAGCCGGTCACGCGGCGGTTTTCGTCCACGGCCATCACGCCGAACGCGGTGGCCTCCATGCGCGGCACCTCGATGCAGCCCACGGTGCAGTCCGCGCCGCTCGCCTCGTGGTCCGCGATCATGCGCGTGTAGTCCATCTTGTAGACGTGGTCGCCCGCCAGCACGATCACGTACTTCGGCCCGATCGAGCGGACGATGTCGAGGTTCTGGAACACGGCGTCCGCCGTGCCGCGATACCAGTGCGCGCCCTCCACGCGCTGTTGCGCGGGCCACAGGTCGATGAATTCGTTGAACTCGCCGCGCAGAAAACCCCAGCCGCGCTGCAGATGGCGCAGCAGCGAATGCGCCTTGTACTGCGTCACGACGGCGATGCGCCTGATGCCTGAATTCAGGCAGTTCGAGAGCGCGAAGTCGATGATGCGGAATTTGCCGCCGAAGTAGACGGCCGGTTTTACGCGCTTGTTGGTGAGCGGACCGAGCCGCGTGCCGCGTCCGCCGGCGAGGACGATGGCGAGCGTCGTGCGCTGCAGATCGTTGAGGCGTGCCGGAGTGTCCATGGGTGTCTCCTTGTTGTGCCCCCGGGATCAGGTCTGCGGCGGTGCGGCTGCCGGTTGTTCTTGTTGTGCGGAATCGTCGTGCGTGCTTTTGGCGTTTCGTTGTTTCGTCGGGTGTTTTGTCACGGCGCAGCCACGTCCGTTAGTTCTAGCACCGAATGCCCGTCCACGGAAAGGCGGATTTGCCACGGGCAGGCGGTCGTTGCGGCGCAACACGCGGCGCTGCTGGAGCGCTGTGGGGACGCTGCACGCCGCTGCAGGAGCGGGCGAGGCCCGCTAGAATCGGCGCGGTCGTTCTGGCTGATACCCGTGCTGTCGTTCGTCAGGAGTCTGTGCCCTCATGTCCGTGTCTTCTTGCTTCGCCCGGTTGCGCCGTCCGTTGTGTGCGGCATCTTTTGGTGGGGCATCTTTGGGTGCGTGCGTTGCCGTTTGCCTTCTCGTATGCGCAGCGACCGCGCCGGCCGCTTTCGCCGCCTCGCCGGTTGCCAACGACGGCCCCGCCTATGGCCCCGAGTTGCAGGGCTTCGACTATCCCGCGCCCGTGCAGCAGTTCGAATTCACCTCGCAAGGCGTGGCGTTGCACATGGCCTACATGGACGTGCGGCCCGCGCAGGCCAACGGCCGCACGGTGGTGCTGCTGCACGGCAAGAACTTCTGTGCGGCGACGTGGGAAGGCACGATCCGCAGACTCACCGACGCAGGCTACCGCGTCATCGCGCCCGACCAGATCGGCTTCTGTAAATCGAGCAAGCCCGCGCACTACCAGTTCAGCTTCCAGCAGCTCGCCCGCAATACGCATGCCTTGCTCGCTTCACTGGGCGTCGCGCGCGCCACTGTCGTCGGACACTCGACGGGTGGCATGCTCGCCGCGCGCTACGCGCTCATGTACCCGCGCGAGACGGAGCAACTGGTGCTGGTGAATCCGATCGGACTGGAGGACTGGAAGGCGAAGGGCGTGCCCTCGCTTTCCGTGGACGACTGGTACGCGCGCGAACTGAAGACCACCGCCGAGGGCATTCGCCGCTACGAGCAGGCCACTTACTACGCGGGCGAGTGGCGCAGCGACTTCGAGCCGTGGGTGCAGATGCTGGCGGGCCTCTATCGCGGGCCCGGGAAAGAACAGGTGGCGTGGGACTCGGCGCTGCTGTACGACATGATCTACACGCAGCCGGTGGTCTACGAGTTCGGACTGATCGAACCGCCTACGCTGCTGCTGATCGGCGACAAGGACACGACCGCCATCGGCAAGGATGCAGCGCCGCCCGAGGTGCGCGCGAAAATCGGCCATTACCCCGAGCTTGCGAAGGCGGCGGCGCGCGCTATTGCGCATGCAACGCTCGTCGAGTTCCCCGATCTGGGTCACGCGCCGCAGATGCAGGACCCGCAGGCGTTCCACAAGGCGTTGCTCGAGGGACTCGCGCAGTTGCCCGCGGCGCGCTGAATTTCGACGGTCGTTCGACGGTGGTTCGACGGTCGTTCGATGGCCCGATATCAGGCGCCCGCGCTCGCTGCCGCGATTTCATCGCGCACCTGCGCCGCGATCTCGAACGATCGCAGGCGCGCGGTGTGGTCGAAGATCTGCGCAGTGAGGATCAGTTCGTCGGCGCGGGTCGCTTCGATGATGGACGCGAGCCCCGCGCGCACGTCTTCGCGCTCGCCTACCACCGAGTACGAGAGCGAATGCGCGACGCCCGCGAATTCGAGTTCGGTGGCTTCGAGCGTGTCGACGGGCGGGGGCAGCAGTCCCGGCGTGCCGCGACGCAGATTCAGAAACTGCTGCTGGAGCGACGTGAAGAGCCGCCGCGCCTCGTCGGCGGTTTCGGCCGCGAACACGTTGACGCCCACCATCGCATAGGGCTTGGCCAGTTGCGCCGACGGCCGGAACTGGGCACGGTACAGCCGCAGCGCGTTCAGCAGGTAGTCCGGTGCGAAATGCGAGGCGAAGGCGAACGGCAGTCCGAGCGCCGCGGCGAGTTGCGCGCTGTAGAGGCTCGAACCCAGCAGCCACAGCGGCACGTCCTGCCCCGCGCCCGGCACGGCGCGAATGCGCTGGCCCGGCACCGGTTCGGCGAAGTAGCGCTGCAACTCCACCACGTCGTCGGGAAACGAATCGGCGCTGGCCTGCAGGTCGCGCCGCAGGGCGCGGGCCGTCGTCTGGTCCGTGCCGGGCGCGCGGCCGAGCCCGAGGTCGATGCGGCCCGGGTACAGCGCGGCGAGCGTGCCGAACTGTTCGGCGATGACGAGCGGCGCGTGGTTGGGCAGCATGACGCCGCCCGAGCCCACCCGGATGGTGCGCGTGCCGCCTGCGACGTGGCCGATCACGACCGAGGTTGCGGCGCTTGCGATGCCCGGCATGTTGTGGTGCTCCGCGAGCCAGTAGCGGCGGTAGCCCCAGCGCTCGGCGTGCTGGGCGAGGTCGAGCGTGTTGCGCAGCGCGTCCGTCGCGGTGGAGCCGGTGGCGATGGGCGCGAGGTCGAGAACCGAAAAGGGAATCATGGAAAGGGCGAGCCGGATCGTTTGCCGTGCGTGTCCGTGAGCCGTTGATCGCGTCCGGGCTTGAGCAAAAGGGCGCAGAGGCGGCACCTGTGGACCCGAAGCGGTGGCGAACGGCCGGCGCAGCGTAGCAGGGTGAAGGAAAACCGATTGTGCCAAAGCGGCCCTGATCGCGCTGACGGCCGCCCGATGCCCCTGCGGGCTTCAGGGTCGGCGAGCCGGAATAGGGCGGCTCGAGGGGTGCCCACTACGCTCGCCCATAAATGCGGGGCGATAAAACGGTTGTCTATGCGGGCAGGAATTTTTCGCCATTTCATCCGTGCGATTTTGGAAACTAATCACGCTCGATTTAGCCGCGTTGTTGCACCGTTGTAAAAAGTGCGCAAAAAGTCGTGTAAAAGCCTCAGTTCATGCGGGCCATCAGGCAAGCCGCGCGCGGCCCTGTTAAAATTTCGCCACCATGAATGGGCGTGCGGTTGCCATTCAACAGGAAGTGCGGCGCGAAGTGGGTCTGCACTGCCTGCCCCGTATTCGTAGCCCTTTTTTCCGTCGAGCCACGGAAAGCGCGTTGAGCCCGTCCGCCCATCCGGCAGGACCGAGCGCCGTTGTGCTTTCATTTGCCTGTCAGGTGGCCGAATCAATATTACGGTCAATTACGGGAACACGGATCGCACGCCTTCAACCCGGCAGGCTGCCGGCGCCATGCCGGCGCGGCGGCTCATGTGCGGGGCGCAAGCAGAAGGAGTCGGGATCGTGCGAAAGAGCATTCCCAGCAATGTTTTACCGAACGGCCGTGCGGCCCGAGGGCGGCGCGCCGCGCGGGGTAGCGGCCAATGACGCTTCCATCGTTGCCTGTTTTGGAGTGGCTCGCCATTGCGCTGTGCTGTGTGGCCACGCTCTACGCCGTTGTCGCGGCGCTCGCCATGCCGTCGTTCGGTACCGCGCGCTTCACGCGCGAAGCCGTGCGGCGTGCCCGCGCCCAAACGCCGATGTCGGTCAGCGTGCTCAAGCCCCTGTGCGGCGCGGAGCCGCGTCTTTACGAAAACCTTGCAAGCTTCTGCGAGCAGTCGCATCCGTGCTTCCAGCTGCTGTTCGGCGTGTCGTCGCCTGCGGACCCCGCGATTGCCGTGGTGCGCCGGCTCGAAGCCGCCTATCCGCACCTCGACATCGAACTCGTGGTGGACCCGCGCGTGCACGGCAGCAACCTCAAGGTCAGCAACCTCATGAACATGGTGGCGCGGGCGCGTCATGAGGCCATCATCATCGCGGACAGCGACATCGCGGTCGAACCGGACTACCTGAGCACGGTCACGGCGCCGCTCGCCAACCCCGAGGTGGGCGTGGTCACGTGCCTGTACCACGCGAAGAGCATTGGCGGCTTCTGGCCGCGCGTGGGCTCGCTTTTCATCAACGAGTGGTTCGCGCCCTCGGTGCGGGTGGCCCACGCGGCCGGTTCCCGCGATTTCGGCTTCGGCGCCACGCTTGCGCTGCGCCGCTCGACGCTCGCGAAGATCGGCGGCTTCGAGGCGCTCAAAGACTGCCTCGCCGACGACTACATGCTGGCCGAACACGCGCGCGAGCAAGGCCTTGCCACCGTGCTCGCGCCCGTGATGGTGGAAACCGACGTCATCGAGCCGAGCCTGCGCACACTCTGGCTGCGCGAAACGCGCTGGTTGCGTACCATCCGCTCGGTCAACCCGTCCGGGTTTGCGTTCCTGTTCATCACGTTCACGTCGCCGTGGCTGCTCGCGGGTGCGCTGTTCGCCTGGCTGCTGGATGGCAGCGGTGCCACGGCGGGGCAGCCGCTTGCGGCGAATCTGCTGGTGGCGAGCACGGTTGCGGGTATCATCGCGCGTGTTTTGCTGCATGCGCGCAGCGCGCGGCATGCCCGGGCGTTCTGGCGCGACCTGCCGCTCGTGCCGCTGCGCGATGGTTTGCTTGCGCTGCAGTGGCTCGGCGCGGTGTTCGGCACCCACGTGGTGTGGCGCGGCGCCCGGATGGCGGTGGCCAATCCGGTGACCGCGCAGCCGCGGCCTTCCGTGGTCGAGGTGTCGGACGGTCGCTGAGGGGCAGCGCTTGGGGGCGGCGCTTGGGGGCAGCGCTTAGGGGCAAAAGGTCCCGAAGGCGAGGGCGGCCAGCTGTCGCAAGGCGCTGGCGCCACGCCCGAAGCGCGATCCCGAACACGAGGCCGCAGTGCGTCGCGCGCCCATCAGCATCGGTTAAGCAGGACGACGTAGGCTGCCCCTTCAGGCGCCCGCCCCCCACGTGCAGGCAAGCGCCGCGAAGCCGAGGCACGACGTCGATAAAAGCAGGCGCGCCCGCACGGGCGCCATTCAACAAGAGTCTTCAGTTACAACGCAGGTTGCCGGAGCATTCATGAAAACGCTGTTTTTGCAGGCACCGTCCTACGACGGATTCGACGGCGGCGCGGGTTCGCGCTATCAGGCCAAGCGCGAGATCCGCTCGTTCTGGTATCCCACCTGGCTCGCCCAGCCGGCTGCGCTCGTGCCTGGTAGCCGTGTCGTCGATGCGCCGGCCGACGGCCTGTCGGTCGAGGAAACGCTGAAGATCGCCAACGACTACGACCTCGTGATCATCCACACGAGCACGCCGTCGTTCCCGACCGACGCGATGTTCGCGCAGGACCTGAAGAAGATGAAGCCGTCGCTGCTGGTCGGCATGGTGGGCGCGAAGGTGATGGTCGATCCGCACAACTCGCTCACGGCGAGCGACGCCATCGACTTCGTGTGCCGCGAGGAATTCGACTACACCTGCAAGGAACTCGCCGAAGGCAAACCGTTCCCCGAGATCAAGGGCTTGAGCTGGCGCGCGAAGGACGGCTCGATCGAGCACAACGAAGCGCGTCCGATCCTCGAGAACATGGACGAGCTGCCGTTCGTCGCGCCCGTCTACAAGCGCGACCTGAAGATCGACAACTACTTCATCGGCTACCTGAACTATCCGTACGTCTCCATCTACACGGGCCGCGGCTGCAAGTCGCGCTGCACGTTCTGCCTGTGGCCGCAGACGGTGAGCGGCCACCGCTACCGCACGCGCTCGGTCGAAAACGTGCTGGAAGAAGCGAAGTGGATCCGCGACAACATGCCGGAAGTGAAGGAACTGATGTTCGACGACGACACCTTCACCGACGACCTGCCGCGCGCCGAAGCCATCGCCATTGGCCTCGGCAAGCTCGGCATGACGTGGTCGTGCAACGCGAAGGCCAACGTGCCGTACAAGTCGCTGAAGGTCATGAAGGAAAACGGCCTGCGCCTCTTGCTGGTCGGCTTCGAATCCGGCGACGACCAGATCCTCGTGAACATCAAGAAGGGCGTGCGCACCGATTTCGCGCGCCGCTTCAGCGCGGACTGCAAGAAGCTCGGCATCAAGATCCACGGCACCTTCATTCTCGGCCTGCCGGGCGAGACGCAGGAAACCATCAAGAAGACGATCGAGTACGCGAAGGAAATCAATCCGCACACCATCCAGGTGTCGCTTGCCGCGCCGTATCCGGGCACGACGCTCTACAAGCAGGCCGTCGAAAACGGCTGGATGGAAGAGAACAAGACGATCAACCTCGTGAGCAAGGAAGGCGTGCAGCTTGCAGCCATCGGCTACGCGCACCTCTCGCGCGAGGAGATCTACCACCACCTCGAGCAGTTCTATCGCCAGTTCTACTTCCGTCCGTCGAAGATCTGGGAAATCGTGCGCGAGATGCTGACGAGCTGGGACATGATGAAGCGGCGTCTGCGCGAAGGCGTGGAGTTCTTCCGCTTCCTGCGCGCGCACGAGGCGTAATGCAGTCCACCGGGCTCGCGCCGCAGCGTCCTTCCGGCCGGGTCCGCACGCTGATCATCACGGCGGACGACTTCGGCCTGCACGAGCGCGTGAACGAGGCCGTAGAGCGCGCGCATCGCGACGGCGTGCTCACGGCGGCAAGCCTCATGGTCGCCGCACCGGCGGCGCGCGATGCGGTGGAGCGCGCGCGCCGTCTGCCGCACCTGCGCGTGGGCCTGCATCTCGCGCTTGCCGACAGCGACGCGATGCTGCCGCCCGCGCAGATTCCCGCACTCGTCGATGCCAACGGCCGTTTCGGCAGCAACATGGTGCTGGACGGCGTGCGCTTCTTTTTTCTTCCGCATGTGCGTCGCCAGCTCGCGCGTGAAATCCGCGCGCAGTTCGAAGCGTTTGCCGCCACGGGCCTCACGCTCGATCACGTCAACACGCACAAGCATTTCCATCTACATCCCACGGTGCTTTCGCTGATCCTCGAGATTGGCCGCGACTACGGCATGCGCGCCATGCGCCTGCCGTGCGAGGCCGATGCGCCGGCGTGGCTGCGGCCGTGGATCAGTCTCGTGCGGGCGCGGCTCGTGCGCGCCGGTATCGACCACAACGACTACGTGGTGGGCATGGCGAACACGGGCGGCATGGACGAGCAGGTGCTGCTCGACACGCTCGCGCGGCTGCCCGACGGCGTGGGCGAAATCTACTGCCATCCGGCGGCGCCTGCGGATTCGGGCGAGGGCCCGCTCACGGCCTCCATGCATGCCTACCGCCACGCGGACGAACTCGCGGCCCTGCTGTCGCCGCGCGTGGCCGCCGCCATCGAAGCGGCGGGCGCGGTGCGCGGCGGCTTTGCCGACGTGTTCGCGCGAGGAGCACGCGCGTTATGAAATGGCTCAAGTGGATGGGCTTTCCCGTCGGTATCGCGATCCTGATCGCTCTCGTCGTGCACGAAGGCGCAAGCGACGTGATCCACGTGATCGGGCAGGCCGGTCCCACGCTGCTGTGGCTCGTGCCGTTCCACGCGCTGCCGCTGCTGCTCGACGCCCACGCATGGCGGCTCTTGCTGGGCGGCCGCGCGCCGCTCGCGTTCCTCTGGTGGGTGGCGACGGTGCGCGAAGCCGTATCGCGTCTGCTGCCTTCCGTGGGGGTGGGCGGCGAGATCGTCGGCATCCGGCTCGCGCGCTGGCAGGTGCGCGATGCGAGCCGCGTGAGCGCGTCCGTGATCGTCGAGGTGCTGATTACCATCGCGGTCCAATACGCGTTTTCGGCGCTCGGTCTCGTGTTGATCGTGGCGAGCACGCATCACTCGGATTCGCTGCGCACCATCGGGCTCGCGCTGCTGCTTTCGCTGCCGGTGCCGGTCATTACTGTGGCGCTGCTGCGTCGCGGCGGCATCTTTCACGCCATCGAACGCTGGGCGGGCCGGTTGCTCGGCGACGCGCATCCGCTCCTGCAAGGCATAGACGGCCAGAAGCTCGACGCCGACATCGACGCGTTGATGTGCCGCACAGGGCTCCTGTTTCGCTCGTTCGCGTGGCAGCTGGGCGGCTACATGCTGGGCGCGCTGGAGACCTACTGGGCGCTGGCGCTGCTCGGGCACCCCGTATCGATTGGCGGCGCGCTCGCCATCGAGGCGCTCACGCAGGCCGTGCGCCACGCGGCGTTCATGGTGCCCGCGGGGCTCGGCATCCAGGAGGCCGCCGTGGTGCTGCTCGCGCAGATGTTCGGCGTGAACCACGAGGTGGCGCTCTCGCTCGCGCTCGTGAAGCGCATGCGCGAAGTGGTGTTCGGCTGCATGGCGTTGGCGTCGTGGCAACTGGCCGAACTCGTGCGCGGCCGGCGGCACGTGCGGCCGGCAGGCGCGACGCTGGCGGTTGCCGCGGCGAGCGCGGATGCGTCGCACACGGCCGGCGGCACGCGTGCCGCCAGCGAATCGCAACGCGCGGCAGGCCGCGACGACGAACAGCGCACGCGCGAGCAGGTCCGGTAGTTTTTCAGTACGTCCTTTCTGTGCTATCTGCACTATCTGGGCTTCGATCAACCCGTGCGGTGATCGTCCCCCCGTCTTTGTTGCCCTCGGCGGCGGCATCCCTCATCTGAAACACGACGTTCGATCCGGAACGATATCGGCGCGCAGCCATTGCGCACGCCGCGCCGTGCGGTGCGGAAATTGCGACGGCCTATCGCACACGGACCCCGCGCCGCTGTGTGGACCGCGCGCGAAAGCGGTGCGCAAAAACGCCTTTAAACAGGCATGGTCGATGCTTGAATGCCTCGCATCGGTGACATACGACGCCTGAACAGGGCTGTTCGACGCTCTGGGGTGACCGCGCACGGTCCGCATTCACGCTGATGGTGCATACGTCGCCGCGGCGGGTTTCGCCGGTGTCTCGCTCAGTACCGCGCCCGTGCCGCTGGGCGGGCCGAGGCAAGACGCCAGACCGAACCCTTGTTTCCCGCTATTTCGAAGCATGTGTTGCCGACTCTCTGGAACATTTCGAAGGAGCTTTCCGCGTCATGACCCGATTCAACACCCGTTCTTTTCAGGACGTGCGCCGCACACTGATCGAACGACGCGAAATTGCGTTGCTCGACGTGCGCGAGGAGCATCCGCACGCACAGGGCCACCCGCTTTTCGCTGCCAATCTGCCGTTGTCGAGGCTCGAACTCGACGCACCCGTGCGCCTGCCGCGCCGCTCGGTCCCCATCGTCGTGCTCGACAGCGGCGAAGGACTTGCCGCGCGCGCTGCGCAGCGTTTCGTCGAACTCGGCTATACCGACGTAGCGCTGTTCGAAGGCGGCCTGAAGGGCTGGACCGCCGCCGGCGGCGAACTTTTTCGCGACGTCAACGTGCCGAGCAAGGCGTTCGGCGAACTCGTGGGCACGGAGCGCCGCACGCCGTCGCTCGATGCGCGCACCCTGCAGGCCATGCTCGACCGCGAAGAGAACGTCGTCGTACTCGACGCGCGCCGCTTCGACGAATACCAGCTCATGAACATTCCGGGCAGCATCAGCGTGCCCGGTGCGGAACTCGTGCTGCGCGCGCGGCAGATTGCGCGCGATCCTTCGACGCACATCGTGGTCAACTGCGCGGGCCGCACGCGCAGCATCATCGGTGCGCAGTCGCTGATCAACGCCCGCGTGCCGAATCCGGTCAGCGCGCTGCGCAACGGCACCATCGGCTGGAGCCTGGCGGGGCAGCCGCTCGCGCATGGCAGCGCGCGCCGCTATGACGCAGCGCTCGACGACGTGCTGCGCCTCGAAGCCGCGGACCACGCTCGCGCCCTCGCGGACCGCGCCCGGGTGGGCCGCACGACGCGCGACGAGGCACGCCGCTGGGCCGACGAGCGCGTGCGGACGATCTATCGCTTCGACGTGCGCTCGCAGGAGGAGTACGAAGCGGGCCACGTGCCCGGCTTTCGCCATGCACCCGGCGGGCAGCTCGTGCAGGAGACCGACACGTTCGCGCCCGTGCGCGGCGCGCGCGTGATTCTCGCGGACAACGACGGCGTGCGCGCGAACATGACCGCGTCGTGGCTCGCACAGATGGGCGTGGAGGTCTATGTGGCCGACGGCCTCACGCGCGGCGACTTCAGCGAGGAGGGACCCACCACCGCCGTGCGCGATGCACTCGCGGCACCTGTCGCTCAGGAGGTGACCCCCGCGGAACTCGCGTCGTGGTTACACGAGCCGGGCACCGTCGTGATCGATCTGACCACGAGTACGAACTACGTGAAGCGCCACATTCCGGGCGCCTGGTTCGCCATTCGCTCGCTGCTGGCCGATGCCGTGCATCAGCTGCCGCAGGCGCGCCGCTACGTGCTCACGTGCGGCACCAGTACGCTTGCGCGCTTCGCCGCGCCGGAACTTGCGGCGCTCGTGGACGGCAAGCCCGTGCACGTGCTCGCGGGCGGCACGGCTGCGTGGATCGACGCGGATCTGCCGGTGGAAGCGGGCGAGACGCGGCTCGCTTCGCCGCGCATCGACCATTACCACCGTCCTTATGAAGGCACCGACGTGTCGCGCGACACGATGAACGCCTACCTCGAATGGGAGTGCGGGCTCGTCGCGCAGCTCGCGCGCGACGGCACACATGGTTTTTTCGTGATCTGAGTGTCGAACGGCCGGTGGTCGGCGTGTGTGTCCGCATGCACGCGTGTACGCGGGTGATGCGCGAAATCGGTGTAAACGCGGTCTCGATAAATGCCGGTGTTGAGTCTAGATTGTGGGGCACCGAGACACACCGAATAGTCGAGGGACCAGCAAGCCGCGTGAGACGGCCCATCAATCACGGGGATGGCGCGCAGGTCGGAGGCATTCGCCTCCGACCGTGTGCGTCATCTGCGCTCATCCACTTTCCGCCGCCTGGGTTCGCGCATGTCGCGAGCCTGAAGCGTTCGTCGCTTCTTGGTCGCTTCTTCGTCCCCCCTTCGTCCGTTCTCGCTGTTTTCCCCCGCACACGGTTATGCTGTCGGACATTGCGTTTGGCGCACGCCCGTTCGTGCATGCATTCGACCATGTTCAACCCACACTCTCGCAGGCGGTTCGCGCGCGTGATGCTCATGACCGCGCTGGCCGTCAGCGTCACGCTAGGCGGCTGCGATAGCCGCGAAGGCGACCGGCTCGTGCAGAAACTCAAAGCAATCTTCAACGCCATCAAGCCCGACTTCCTGTTGCTGCGCGGCCTCACGCCCGGCGTTTCCACCGAAGAGCAGGTGCGCGACCAGATGGGCCGGCCCGAGACCGAACGCGTGTTTACCGATGGTTCGAAGCGCCTCGAATATCCGCGCGGCCCGCAAGGGCTCAACACCTACATGGTCGATATCGATCGCGACGGCAAGCTTTCCGCCATCACGCAGGTGCTCACGGCCGAAAACTTCGCGAAGATTCGCCCCGGCATGAGCGAAGACGAAGTGCGCCGCCTGCTCGGCAAGCCCGGCGAGATCGCGGTGTATCCGCTGAAGCCCGAAACGGTGTGGAGCTGGAAATGGCGCGAAGGCGGGGTCAACGAAGAGGCGTTCTTCAACGTGCACTTCGGGCCCGATGGCCGCGTCTCGACCACCTCGCGTTCCGACATCATCCGCGGACATTAGCGATACTGGCAGCGTACCGGTGACACGTGGGGATAGACCCGCGACCTACGCCTGATCGAAGAGGACCACACAGACTCATGCAACGCAGAATTCGACCTCCGCGTATCGCGCTCGTGCTCGGCGGCGGTGCCGCACGCGGCTGGGCTCATATTGGCGTGATCCGCGCGCTGCACGAGGCGGGCATCAAGCCCGACGTCGTGTGCGGCACGTCGATTGGCGCACTGGTGGGCGCCGTGTACGCGAACGGCGACCTCGACTGGCTCGAAGAATGGGTGGGCCGGCTCACGTGGCAGGCCGTGGTGCGCCTGCTCGACCCGCGCTTCACGGGCGGCGGCCTGCTGGGCGGCCGCAAGCTCATCAATCTCTTCGCCAACCGCTTCGACGGCTGTCTGATCGGCGAGTTGAAGATGCCGTTCACGGCCGTGGCCACCGAACTCGATACGGGCCGCGAGGTGTGGCTCCAGGAGGGCAGCGTGGTGGACGCGGTGCGCGCTTCCATTGCGATTCCGGGCATCTTCACGCCGATCTGGCATGACGGCGCCTGGCTCGTGGACGGCGGGCTCTCGAATCCGGTGCCGGTTTCGGCGGCGCGCGCGCTGCGCGCCGACTGCGTGATCGGCGTGGATCTCAATCACGACATCCTCAATGGCCGCGATCTGGGCGGCGCCGTGGACGACACGCCCGTGCCCGACCCCGACGCGCCGCCGCCCGTCGCGCTGCGCCGCAACGGCAAGCCGTTTCCGCGCTGGCTCCAGCCCGGGCCGCAGACTACTGATGTGCGCGTGCGGCCCGCGCCGGGCGCACGCGTGCCGTCGCTGCTCAACTCCATTGCGCAGAGCATCGACATCATGCAGGTGCGCATCACGCGCAGCCGCCTTGCGGGCGAGCCCGCGGACATCATGATCCAGCCGCGCCTGGGCGGCATGGGCATCTTCGACTTTCACCGCGCGGCGCCTGCCATCGAAGAGGGCAAAGCCGCTGTGGCCTACATGATGCCGGCCATCCGCGCGCGGCTGGGGCTGGACGGCTGAGGCTGAAGCCGGAAAGCAAGTGGGCCAGGAAACCGGAAGAACACAAGGCGGCGCGGACTCTCCAGCCCGCTCGCACCCGTTGCCGGTCTATCGAAAAAGCGACCGCAAACTTGCGAATTTGCGGCACACCGACACTGGCTGCAGGCTCTTGACGGCGCGGTGAAGCCCGCCGTGGCGCGGCTTGGCGAGCCGCCATCGCGTCACGCGAACTTATTGCGTTGCAGCATCGCAACCGCGTCCGATTGAGCAATTCATTTTCGCTTGCGAGTATCCGCGCCATGCAGCACGGTGGCCCGTTGCGGCAAGGCCTACACGGCCTGCGTGGCCCGGCCTGCGAGGCTCGACCTACGCGGCCCGCCCCGAACAAAACACCCACGGAGACAACCCAGTGTTCCTGTACGGCTTCGGCCCGATACTTCTTGCCGGCACGGTCCAGACCATCGAGCTTTCGGTGCTCTCGCTCGCCGCCGCCGTGTTGCTCGGCCTCGTGGGCGCCGCGGCGAAGCTCTCGTCGAACCGGCCGATCGCCGCGGCCGGCACGGCCTACACCACGCTGATCCGCTCGGTGCCCGACCTCGTACTGATGCTGTTGCTCTTCTACAGCATCCAGATCGCGGTGAACAATGTGACGGACCTGCTCGGCTGGGACCAGATCGACATCGACCCGTTCGTGGCCGGCGTGCTCACACTCGGCTTCATCTACGGCGCGTACTTCACCGAGACCTTCCGCGGCGCCTTTCTCGCCGTGCCGCGCGGCCAGCTCGAAGCGGGCTACGCCTACGGCATGAGCGGCGCGCGCGTGTTCGCGCGCATCCTCTTTCCACAGATGATGCGTTTCGCGCTGCCCGGCATCGGCAACAACTGGCAGGTGCTCGTGAAGGCCACGGCGCTCGTCTCCATCATCGGGCTCGCCGACGTCGTGAAGGCCGCGCAGGACGCGGGCAAGAGCACCTTCAACATGTTCTTCTTCATCCTCGTGGCGGCGCTCATCTATCTCGCCATCACGACGGTTTCGAACGTCGTGCTGCTGTGGCTGGAACGCCGTTATTCGACCGGCGTGCGGCACGCGGAACTGTAAAGGCTCAGGCGACCATGATCGAAATCCTCACGCAATTCGGGCGCGCGTTTCTCTACTGGGACGGGCAGCGCCTCTCGGGTCTTGCCGTGACGCTGTGGCTGCTGGTGGCTTCGGTGGGCATCGGCTTCGTGATGGCCGTGCCGCTCGCCGTGGCGCGCGTCTCGAAAAAGCGCTGGATCTCCACACCGGTGCGCTTTTACACCTACGTGTTTCGCGGCACGCCGCTCTACGTGCAACTGCTGCTCATCTACTCGGGGCTCTACAGCCTCGAGTTCGTGCGCTCGCACACCGTGCTCGACGCGTTCTTTCGCAGCGGCTTTCACTGCGCCATTCTCGCGTTCGCGCTCAACACCTGCGCCTATACGACCGAGATCTTCGCGGGCGCCATTCGCGCCACCTCGCACGGCGAGGTGGAAGCGGCGCGCGCCTACGGCATGACGTGGCTCACGATGTACCGGAGGATTGTGTTACCGTCCGCGCTGCGCCGCGCCCTGCCGCTGTACAGTAACGAGGTGATCCTGATGCTGCATGCCACCACCGTTGCGTTCACGGCCACCGTGCCGGACGTGCTCAAGGTGGCGCGCGACGCGAACTCCGCCACTTACGCCTCGTTCGAGTCGTTCGGGCTCGCGGCCTTGATCTACTGCGCCGTATCGTTCGCGCTCGTGGCGGCGTTTCGCCGGGCCGAACGCCGCTGGCTCGGCTATCTCGCCGTGCGGCGGCACTGAGATTCAGAGCACCGAGCGTCAAGACACCGAAGCACCGAAGCACCGAAACATCGGGTTGACCCGGCCGGCCCTGCGGCTGCCGGCCTGCATTCTGACCGGGAGAGCATCTTGCCCCAAACCACGCAAACCGAAACCTGCAAGCTGAGCGCGCAGGACATCCACAAGCGCTACGGCGACAACGAAGTGCTCAAGGGCGTCACCCTCAACGCGAAGAAGGGCGACGTGATCAGCATCATCGGCGCGAGCGGGTCGGGCAAGAGCACGTTCCTGCGCTGCATCAATTTTCTGGAGCGGCCCAACGCGGGGCAGATTGTCGTCGACGGCGAGACCGTGCGCACGAAGGCCGACCGCTACGGCAACCTCGAAGTGGCGGACCACAAGCAGTTGCAGCGCATCCGCACGAAGCTCGCCATGGTGTTTCAGCACTTCAACCTCTGGGCGCACATGAACGTGCTGGAAAACGTGATGGAAGCGCCCATTCACGTGCTCGGCGTGCCGCGCCGCGAAGCCGAAGACCGCGCCCGCGAGTACCTCGAAAAAGTGGGCCTCGCGCCGCGCGTGGAGAAGCAGTATCCGTCGCATCTTTCGGGCGGCCAGCAGCAGCGTGTGGCGATTGCGCGGGCGCTGGCCATGCATCCGGACGTGATGCTGTTCGACGAGCCCACGTCGGCGCTTGACCCCGAACTCGTCGGCGAAGTGCTCAAGGTGATGCAGAAGCTTGCCGAGGAAGGCCGCACGATGATCGTCGTGACGCATGAGATGGGCTTTGCGCGCAACGTCTCGAATCACGTGATGTTTCTGCACCAGGGCCGCACCGAAGAAGAGGGCACGCCCGGCGAAGTGCTCGGTGCGCCGAAGAGCGAGCGCCTGCGCCAGTTCCTGTCGGGCAGCCTCAAGTAAGGGCGCGTGGCGGTGGCCGTTACCACCGTCGCCGCTGTTGCCGCTGTTGCCTTTTTAGCAGCATTCCCCATCGCTGTTTTCCCACTCCACACCGCACTCGCGCTGACTTCACGATGGCCCGCACGTCCAGCCCCGCTCGCACCACACAGGTGGCTATCGTGGCCTTGCCGCCCGTGTCGATGTCGGGCGTGGGGCCCATTGTCGATACGCTCAATCTCGCCAACGAGATCGATGGCCGCGCGCTGTACCGCTGGCAGGTGTGCTCGTGGGACGGCCGGCCCGTGCCGCTCGCGGGCGGCGCGCACTGGGCCGCGGACGCCGCGTTCGGCGACGCGCTCGCGTGCGACTGGCTGATCGTCGTGAGCGAGCGCTTTCAGCAGTTCGCCGACTATCGCCTCTTTCTCGCGAGCCTTGCGCGCGTGGGGCAGCGCACGCCGCTTGTCTCGGGCATTCATCACGGCGTCTGGTGGCTCGCCATGGCCGGGCAACTGTCGGGCTACCGCGTGAGCGTGAACTGGGAGGCTTACCAGCAGTTCGCCGAGCAGTTCGAGCGCTCCATCGTCACCCAGCAGATCTTCGAGATCGACCGCGATCGCGCCACCTGCGCGGGCGGCCAGGCCACGCTCGACTTCATGCTCGCGATGATCGGCCGCGAGCACGGCCCGGAGCTGGCCGAGCGCATTGCGGATGCGATGGGCACGGGCGCGATTCGCAGCGGCGAGGAGCGTCAGCGCATTCCGTTCGTGACGGCGCCCGGCGAGCGGCATCCGCGCCTGAACGACGCGCTGCTGCTCATGGAAGCGAATATCGAAGACCCGCTTACCACCGACGAAATCGCGAATCTCGTCGGCGTATCGCGCCGGCAGCTGGAGCGGCTTTTCCGGCAGTACCTCGGGTCCATGCCGTCGAAGTACTACCTGGGCTTGCGGCTCGCCAAGGCGCGCACGCAGTTGCAGCGCACGAGCAAGTCGGTGGTGCAGATCAGTCTCGCGTGCGGATTTTCGTCGGCGGCGCATTTTTCGAACGCGTACCGCGAGCGCTTCGGCGTGACGCCGCGCGAGGACCGGCGCAACTGGATCGAAAAGCAGCACGGCGGGGCGGCGGGCGAGGGCGGCCGGCCAACCCGGTTGACGGCCGACGAGCCGCGCGCCACGGCGCTGATCGAACGGCCCGACGAAGACGGCTTCGAGCGCTGAGGGTGCATCGCGCATCGCGGCATGCAGGAACGGCAAGCCCGATAGAACGCGTCGCCTTCACGCAAGACGGTACCGGCAGGGTTTCCTACACTACTTTCATTAGCGCCTCGCGCGACTTCCCACAGGATTGGCCATGAACGACCTGACAGTGACCCGACAGACTTTCGACGAAGTGATGGTGCCCGTGTTCTCGCCCGCGGCATTCGTGCCGGACCGCGGCGAGGGCTCGCGCGTGTGGGACACCGAAGGCCGCGACTACATTGACTTCGCCGGCGGCATCGCGGTCACGGCGCTCGGCCACGCGCATCCGGCGCTGCTCGACGTGCTGCGCGAGCAGGGCGGCAAGCTCTGGCACATCGGCAACGGCTACACCAACGAGCCCGTGTTGCGCCTCGCGAAGCGTCTGGAAGCGCTGACCTTCGCCGACCGCGCGTTCTTCGCGAACTCGGGCGCGGAAGCGAACGAGGCCGCGCTCAAGCTCGCGCGCCGCGTCGCGTTCGACCGCTTCGGCGCCGACAAATACGAGATCGTTTCCTTCACGCAGTCGTTTCATGGCCGCACGTTCTTCACCGTGAGCGTGGGCGGCCAGCCCAAGTATTCCGAGGGCTTCGGCCCCGTGCCCGAGGGCATTCGCCATCTGCCGTACAACGACATCGCGGCGGCGAAAGAGGCGATCGGCGCGAAGACGTGCGCCGTGATCGTGGAGCCGGTGCAGGGCGAGGGCGGCGTGATTCCCGCCGACCCCGTGTTTCTGCGCACATTGCGCGAGCTGTGCGACGCGCACGGCGCCGTGCTGATTTTTGACGAGGTACAAACGGGCGTGGGCCGCACGGGCCACTTCTACGCGTACCAGGGCACGGGCGTGACACCCGACATCCTCACCACGGCGAAGGCGCTCGGCAACGGCTTTCCGATCGGCGCGATGCTCACCACGAACGAGCTCGCCGCGCACTTCAAGGTGGGCGTGCACGGCACGACGTACGGCGGCAATCCGCTCGGCGCGGCTATCGCGGAAAAGGTGGTGGAGATCGTAAGCGACCCCGCGGTGCTCGCGGGCGTGAACGAGCGCGGCAACGCGATTTGCGCGAAGCTCGCGGCGCTCAACGCGCGCTTCGGCATCTTCCGGGAGGTGCGCGGCAAGGGTCTGTTGATCGGCGCGGAGCTGACCGAAGCCTGGCAAGGCCGCGCGAAAGACTTCCTCACCGCTGCGGCGAAGCGCGGCGTGATGATGCTGATTGCCGGCCCCGATGTGCTGCGCTTCGCGCCGTCGCTCATCATGCCGATGGACGACCTGAACGAAGGCTTCGCGCGCATCGAACAGGCTATCGAAGACGTGGTCGGTACCGCTTCGAGCGTTGCGGCCGAAGCCGCGGCGCGCTGAACGGCACGCCGAACGGCGCGCTTCGCGCATTCATCTACCTACTGGAACGACGATGCTATTCGTACGCCCTGCGAGACTGGCCGATCTGGACGCGATCGCCCACATGGCACGCACCGCGCAGCCGGTACTGCATTCGCTGCCGCACGACCGGCAGGCGCTGGAGGCGCGCATCGCGCTCTCCGAAGATTCGTTTCGCGCCGACGTCGATTTCCCCGGCGAAGAGTTCTACCTGTTCGTGCTCGAAGACAGCGAGACGGGCCACCTGCTCGGCACGGCGAGCATCGTGGCGGCGGCCGGTTACTCCGAGCCGTTCTACGCGTTTCGCAACGACGCGCTGATTCACGCGTCGCGCGAACTGCACGTGAACCGCAAGATTCACGCGCTCACCATGTCGCACGAACTGACGGGCAGGAGCCGGCTGGCGGGCTTTTATATCGACCCGTCGTTGCGGGCAACGGCGGCGGCGCATTTGATGTCGCGCGCCCGCATGATGTACATCGCGGCGAACCGCAAGCGCTTCACGCCCGAGGTCTTCTCGCTGCTGCTCGGCGTAACGGACGAATCGGGCGTCTCGCCGTTCTGGGAAGCCGTGGGCCGCAAGTTTTTCGGGCGCGACTTCCGCGAGATCGAAGTGGCCTCGGGTGGGCGCAGCCGCACCTTCATCGCGGAAGTGATGCCGAGCTATCCGCTCTATGTGCCGCTGCTGCCTGAAGCGGCGCAGCGCGTGCTGGGCGAGCCCGACGAGAAGGCGCTGCTCGCGTGGGAGATTCATCTGGAAGAAGGCTTCGAGACGGACCGCTTCGTCGATATCTTCGACGCCGGCCCCGTACTTACGGCGCAGATGGATCGCACGGCGTCGGTGCGCAGCAACGAAACGCGTGCGGTGCGCGAAGACGGTGAAGCGTCGGCGAGCACCGCAGCGTACCTCGTGGCCCGCAACCATGCCGACGACTTCCGCTGCGTGCTGGCCGAATTGCCCGTGCTGGCGGAAACTCACAGCCACGCGAGCCGCGGCGACGCATGCACGAGCCGTCACCGCGGGGAGGCAAACGCACCGCTCACCGCCGCCGCGCGCGCGGTACTCGGCGTGCAGGAAGGCGACGCCGTGCGCTGCGTGCGCCTGCATCGCGACGCAGAAGGCGCGGAAGATGCGCAAGACACACAAGACAGCGGCCCCTACCCAACCAGGGACGAACCGATGGGAGACGCACCATGATCGTCGTTCGCGTCGTGCAGACGGGCGATGTGGACGCGCTCGTCGGGCTCGCCCAGGAAACGGGGCCGGGCCTCACCACGTTCAAGCCGGATCGCGAGGCGCTCGCCGCGCGCATCGCGCGCGCTCTGCGCACGATGGAAGACCGCGCCGAGCCGTACGAGAAGGGCTACTTCTTCGTGATGGAAGACACGGCCACGGGCGACGTGGCGGGCGTGTGCGGCATCGAAACCGCCGTGGGCCTGCAGCAGCCGTTCTACAACTACCGCGTGAGCACGGTGGTGCACGCGAGCCAGGACCTCGGCATCTGGACGCGCATGCGCGCGCTCAACATCTCGCACGACCTCACGGGCTACGCCGAAGTCTGCTCGCTGTTCCTCTCGCCGCGCTATCGCACGAGCGGTGTGGGCGGGCTGCTTTCGCGTTCGCGCTTCATGTTCATCGCGCAGTTTCGCGAGCGCTTTCCGCAACGCATCTGCGCCGAATTGCGCGGCCATTTCGATGCGGACGGCACCTCGCCGTTCTGGCGCGCGGTGGGCTCGCACTTCTATCAGATCGACTTCAACGCCGCGGACTATCTGAGTTCGCACGGCCGCAAGTCGTTTCTTGCGGAGCTGATGCCGCGCTATCCCGTCTACGTCGAACTGCTGCCCGAGGAGGCGCAACGCGCCGTGGGCCTCACGCACAGCGACACGCTGCCCGCGCGCCGCATGCTCGAAGCCGAAGGGCTGCGCTACGAGAACCACGTCGACATCTTCGATGCAGGTCCGGTGCTCGAATGCCATATCGCGGACCTGCGCACGGTGCGCGAAAGCGTGGTCGTGCCGGTGGAGATCGTCGCGGCACATGAGCCTTCGAGCGAAGCGGCGCAAGCCCGCTCACTGGTATCGAATACGTCGCTTGCCGACTTTCGCGTGGGCGTTGCGCCGGGCGTCGTGGAAGACGGCGTGTTCCGCCTCTCGCCCGACGAAGCCGCCGCGCTGCGCGTGGCTGCGGGCGACCCCGTGCGCGTGCTGCCGCTCAAACAGAAACAGGGATGACTATGAACGAGCTTTTCATCGACGGCGAATGGGCCGCCGCCAGCGGCCCCGCCTTCGCCTCGCGCAACCCCGGCACCGGACAGACCGTGTGGGAAGGCCGCAGCGCATCGGCTGAAGACGTGGACTATGCCGTGCGTAGCGCGCGCCGCGCGTTCGCCGCGTGGTCGCACACGACGCTCGACGAGCGTTGCGCGATCGTGCGCCGGTTCGCCGCGCTCATCAACGAACGCAAGGAAACGCTGGCCGAAGCCATTGGCCGCGAAACCGGCAAGCCGCTCTGGGAGGCGCGCACGGAAGTGGCGTCCATGGCGGCCAAGGTCGAGATCTCGATTCAGGCCTACCACGAGCGCACCGGCGAAAAGCGCACGCCGATGGCCGACGGCGTGGCCGTGCTGCGGCATCGTCCGCATGGTGTCGTGGCCGTGTTCGGTCCGTACAACTTCCCGGGGCATCTGCCGAACGGGCACATCGTGCCGGCGCTGATCGCGGGCAATACGGTGGTGTTCAAGCCTTCGGAACTCGCGCCCGATGTGGCGCGGGCCACGGTCGAAGTGTGGCAGGCCGCGGGCTTGCCCGCGGGCGTGCTCAACCTCGTGCAGGGCGAGAAGGACACCGGCGTGGCGCTCGCGAATCACCGGCAGATTGACGGCCTGTTCTTCACGGGCAGCTCGAACACGGGCACGCTGCTGCATCGCCAGTTTGGTGGGCGGCCCGAGATCGTGCTCGCGCTGGAGATGGGCGGCAACAATCCGCTCGTGGTGGCGCCCGTGGCCGATCTCGACGCGGCCGTGCATCACACGATTCAGTCCGCGTTTCTCTCGGCGGGGCAGCGCTGCACCTGCGCGCGCCGCATTCTCGTGCCGCGCGATGCGTTCGGCGACCGCTTCGTCGAACGCTTTCGCGACGTGACCTCGCGCATCGAAGTGGGCGAGTACAACGCCGACCCGCAACCGTTCATGGGCGCCGTGATCTCCGCGCGCGCCGCGGCGCGACTCGTGGAGGCGCAGACGCATCTGCTCGCGAACGGCGCCAAGGCGCTCTTGAAGATGGAACAGCGCGACCCGTCGCTCGGCTTCGTGAGCCCCGCGATGCTCGACGTAACGAACGCGAGCGATCTGCCCGACGAAGAGCACTTCGGCCCGCTCGCACAGATCGTGCGCTACGCGACGTTCGACGAAGCGATGGAGCGCGCCAACGATACCGCCTACGGTCTCTCGGCCGGCCTGCTCGCCGACGACGAAGCGCTCTGGGCGCGTTTTCGCGGCCAGATTCGCGCGGGCATCGTCAACTGGAACCGGCCCACCAATGGCGCCTCGAGCGCCGCGCCGTTCGGCGGCACCGGCCGCTCCGGCAACCATCAGCCCAGTGCGTATTACGCGGCGGACTACTGCGCCTACCCGATGGCGTCGGTGGAAAGCGCCGAGCTGCACATGCCCGCGAGCGTTTCGCCGGGCCTTCATTTCTGAGGATCGACGCGATGCAAGCCTTTGAAGCGAATTTCGACGGACTCGTGGGGCCCACCCACAACTACGCCGGGCTCTCGTTCGGCAACGTGGCGTCGAAGAACAACGAGAAGTCCGTGGCCAACCCGAAGGCCGCCGCGAAGCAGGGCCTGCGCAAGATGAAGCAGCTCGCGGACCTTGGCTTCCAGCAGGGTGTGTTGCCGCCGCAGGAGCGGCCTTCCGTGCGCCTGTTGCGCGAACTGGGTTTCTCGGGCAACGAAGCCGCAATGATGGCGCGCGCCGCGAAAGACGCGCCCGAATTGCTCGCGGCCGCCAGTTCGGCTTCGGCAATGTGGACCGCCAACGCGGCGACGGTGAGCCCGTCCGCTGACACCCACGACGGCCGCGTGCACTTCACGCCCGCGAACCTGTGCAGCAAGCTGCATCGCGCCATCGAACACGAATCCACGCGCCGCACGCTGCGCGCCATTTTCGCGGACCCCGCGCATTTCGAGGTGCACGACGCGCTGCCGGGCACGCCCGCGCTGGGCGACGAAGGCGCGGCGAACCACACGCGTTTTTGCGCCGAATACGGTGCGCGCGGCGTCGAGTTCTTCGTCTATGGTCGCAGCGAATACCGGCGCGAGCGCGAGCCGAAGCGTTACCCGGCGCGTCAGAGCTTCGAGGCGAGCCGCGCTGTCGCGCATCGCCACGGGCTAGACGAAGACGCGACTGTCTTCGCCCAGCAAAATCCGGACGTGATCGACGCAGGCGTGTTCCACAACGACGTGATCGCCGTGGGCAACCGCCACACGTTGTTCTGCCATCAGCGCGCGTTTGTCGAGCAACAGCAGGTGTACGACACGCTGCGCGAGAAGCTCGCGAAACTCGCTGCGCCGTTCGAGGTGATCGAGGTGCCCGAAGCGGCGGTGAGCGTGGAAGACGCCGTGTCGTCGTATCTGTTCAACAGCCAGTTGCTCACGCGCGCGGACGGCCGCCAGGTGCTCGTCGTGCCGCAGGAATGTCGCGAGAATGCGCGCGTGGCGACGTATCTGGATGGTCTTGCCGCGGGCAGCGGTCCCATTGATGACGTGCTGGTTTTCGATCTGCGCGAGAGCATGAAGAACGGCGGCGGCCCCGCGTGCCTGCGCCTGCGCGTGGTGCTCAACGAAGCGGAGCGGGCGGCGGTGGCGCCGGGCGTGTGGATCGACGACGCGCTGTTCGGGCGGCTCGATGCGTGGATCGAACGGCACTATCGCGACCAGCTTGCGCCCACGGATCTGGCCGACCCGCATCTGCTGGTGGAATCGCGCACGGCGCTCGACGAACTCACGCAGATTCTCGGTCTCGGTTCGCTGTATGACTTCCAGCGCTGAGCCGGGCGGGAGACTTCACTTGAGCACGCACGGGGGCACGCCGGCCGAGATGCTCGGAGACTTCCTCGCGTTCACGCTGGCGGGCCGGCGTCTCGCGTCGCATGAAGCGCAGGGAGCCACTGCGCACGGCGTGCGCTGGCGCTGGCACGACGAAGGCGTGCTGCAACTCGAACCCGCTGACAACGCGAGCGGCGGGCGCAGCGTCGTCGCCTCGGCGGGCGTGCATGGCGACGAGACTGCGCCCATCGAACTGCTGTCGCGGTTCGTCAGCGACATCGCAACGGGGCGCGCCGCGCTGGCGTGTCGCCTCCTCGTCGTGCTGGGCAACATTGCGGCAATGCGTGCTTCGTGCCGCTATCTCGACGACGACCTCAACCGGCTCTTCAGCGGACGCCACGCGCAACTTGAAGCAAGCCGTGAGGCGCCGCGCGCCGCCGCGCTCGAACGTGCAGCAAACCGCTTCTTCGACGATGCGCCCACCGCACCGGGCGCGCGCTGGCACATCGACATGCACACGGCGATTCGCGCCTCCGTATTCGAGCAGTTCGCGCTGCTGCCCTACACGGGTGCGCCGCCCACGCGCACGATGTTCGAATGGCTCGCCGACGCGCGCATTGCCGCCGTGCTCATTCACACGGCGAAGGGCGCGACCTATTCGCACTACACGGCCGAACGTTGCGGGGCGATAGCGTGCACGCTGGAACTTGGCAAGGTGCGGCCCTTCGGTGCGAACGATCTGACGCGCTTCGCGGGCGCGGACCTCGCGCTGCGGCGGCTGGTGAGTGGCACGACCGGCGAGGCTGCGGCACCGCTGCCGCGCGTCTTCACCGTGATCGACCAGATCACGAAGCAAAGCGAAGCGTTCGAACTCTTTCTCGCGCCCGACGTGCCCAACTTCACGCCGTTCGAAAAGGGCACGCTGCTCGCACGCGACGGCGACTACCACTACGCGGTGCGGCATGACGAAGAGCGCATCGTGTTTCCGAATCCCACCGTGAAGCCGGGACTGCGCGCGGGGCTGCTCGTGATCGATACGACGCGTGAGACGCTGGCGTCGCTGAGTTGAAGCGGTTGGCTTCGGCGGTTCGCTTCTTTGGCTCGATTTCTATTGCTGGACCTTCGTCGCTGGACTTCAGTCGCTGAGCGTCGATCGATCTCGTTCGCCCTCACGCGGATCGTGCCGCTGCAAACCTTGTAGAGCCTTGCCTGAGCGCGACGCGAAATTGCATCTTCGTGGGACGGTGCTTGCGCGCTTCGAAGTGCTGAGTCGGGCGGCCAGATATGAATTCCGCGCCATCGCCTTTGCTGGTTCAGGCACCGATACGAACCACGCATCTGTAGAATCACGCGCTCGCCGCTGTTGCGGCGCATCACAACGGCGTGCCGCATTTGAGCGGACATTTTGTCGTTGCGATGCTGCGCTACCGGAATTGGCCGATGTCAGCTCGTGCCGCTTCCGGCCGCACGAACCGTTTGTGTTTTCGTATCCATTGACCCCGCAAAGGGCGCCTTCATGAAATTGAACTCGAAATTGAACTGGAAGAGTATGGCCGCCGGCGCGTTGTTCGGCGCGGCAGCACTGGCAACGAGCGGCGCGATGGCCGCCGACATCAAGGAAATCCGCTTCGGCCTGGAGGCGTCGTATGCGCCGTTCGAGTCGAAGACGCCGGCGGGTGACCTGCAAGGCTTCGACGTCGATGTCGGCAATGCCGTGTGCGCGAAGCTGAAGGCCAAATGCGTGTGGGTCGAGAATTCGTTCGACGGCCTGATTCCCGCGTTGGAGGCACGCAAGTTCAACGCGATCAACTCGGACATGACGATCACCGACCAGCGGCGCCAGGCGATCGACTTCACCGATCCCATCTACACCATCCCCAACCAGATGATCGCGAAGAAGGGCAGCGGCTTGCAGCCCACGGCGTCGTCGCTGAAGGGCAAGCACGTGGGCGTGCTGCAAGGCACGATCCAGGAAACGTACGCGAAAGCGCGCTGGGCGCCCGCAGGCGTGGACGTCGTGCCTTACCAGACGCAGGACCAGATCTACGCGGACCTCGCGGCGGGCCGGCTGGATGCTTCGTTCCAGGACGCCGAGGCAGCATCGAAGGGGTTCCTCAAGCGTCCGCAGGGCGCGGGCTTCGAGTTCGCCGGACCGCCCGTGAGCGACGAAAAGCTGCTGGGCGCGGGCGTGGGATTTGGCGTGCGCAAGGGCGACAAGGTGCTCAAAGATGCGCTGAACGGCGCGCTCAAGGAGCTGAAGGCCGATGGGACGATCGATCGGCTGGCGGGGAAGTATTTTGATGTGAAGGTGGTGGTGAAGTAGGGGACTGCTGGTTGGTTGAGAAGCAGTGAGGACGGCCGCGGGAGTGCGGCCGGTTTTTTTGGAAGGGGTGGTTGGGGGCCGAGGAGGGACATTCGGCCTTCCCGAAAGCAGCCATCCGATCGGGGGCACTTCAGAGTCAACCCGCCTTCATCAATTTGCGAATGGAAACGAATGCGAGTTGTGTCAGACATCCTTAAGGCTTCTCCACCACGGGTTTAGCGCCTCTACCCTCAATGTTCCAGTTTCACGGGCACATGCCAGCATGGACGCGATTTCCCTTTTAACCGCAGGACCGGTTCTCCTAGAAAATCAGCTCCTCAGAATGTCCCACACGATGCTCGCGAGCAGCGGCTAGGAGTGAGGCGACCCCGAAAATCTCGGTCCTCACCTTGCAGCGGAGTTTTTCAACACAATATAGGCTGGATGTCATCAGTTGCCGACCGTCGTAGCCGGTGCTAGGCGACACGTCTTTGTCCGGAAAAATGTTCCGAATGGCCTGTTGCATCGAAAAACTACTTTTAAATTTGTCGCTCCAAGCGACCAACCTACTCAGCAAATCTTCGAGCTCTTTGTCTGGAAAGCGGCACCAATGGCGCCGCAGCTCATGACCAACAACGGTCCCAACAAGAACTGCCCCATCGACCGCCTAGGACTCGGTCATTCAAATCCCGGAGCCGAGCATAGAGCCCGACCTGGATTTTTGCGAAAAAGCCCTGATCGGACCACCCGATGGCGCGGATGTGGATTATGCAATACGCATGATATTCACTGTCGTTAGCATTCAAACGTTTGCACAAAAGACGCGAGTCTCCGTAAATGGTAACTTATGCGTTCTTGGCCTATGTATGCGTATTACATGCCCTCGATGATTTCATTGCCAGGTCATATTTCCAAATCGTGAGGAATGAAGTGCCTGATCCGTTGCTAGGCCGGAGATAGAGGCACGCCGCATCCGAGGGACAACAGACTCTGTGGAAATATGGAGGCACCGAATTTAAGGGTATATACGATCTGGATCGACTTTCGGGTGCGTTTTTTAATAAAACGATGGTGAACCGATGTTAGGTACAGCAACCTTTCAAAAGATCCTCGGTAAAGCGATGTTCATCACATTGATTGTGCTTTTGATCATCATCTGTAAGGTCGTGGGCGGGCTCACATTTCTAGATCCTCTGTGATACCACAATGAAAGAAGATACAGATCGAGGCCAGTTATGGCTCACGCTGTGCGTCGCATGCTTCCTGATATTCTGGTTCGCACGCTTTATACAGACAGGCAGCTACGATCTCGTGCAGCACTTCCTACTGGTTGACGAAATCATGCGCCACGCTGGAGTACGACCACCGCCGGTACCGAATCTGGCGACAATGGCTTACTACCCGCCCGGGGCGCATTGGGCGGCTGCGATCGTCGGGTGGGTAGGCGGCTCCGGACTGGTCGGGATCACCGTCGTATCAATACTATCGATCTATGCTTGTTACCTCTTGATCATTCGCCTTACAGGCGTCGATCTTTCCAGGATAACTCTGCTTGCCGTCGCTTTTGTAGGAACTGCGTGGAGCCATTCTTTCATCGGCTGGGAGGTCGCCAGAGTTTTCTTCTATCCGCAACTCGTCGCGGATGTCATCTTTCTTGGGACCCTTCTGTTGGCTTCGCGGGAACCGTCCCACTGGCATTGCGCTGTACTCTTTGCGGTCAGCGCGATACTTACGATGTGGATTCAGCCGCTGATTGCCCTGCACGTCCTAGGATCGGGTTGCGTGCTCATGGTCGTCAAGCTGATCGACGTCCGCCATGAGCGCCATAAGCTGGTTGGCCACGCTATTGCGACCGTGGCGCTTGTCATTGCTGCCGGCGCAATTGCTAAGTTCCATCCGGCTTTCCGGGTAATGACCCAGATCGCCAGCAACAATGGATATCTGGAGTTCGGCTATCGCCACATCATTCCGGTAGCGACCCTATGCGGCATCCTCGGCGCAGCAAATCTATTCAAACGGCTGAGCGGCGGGAAAGCCGTTGCTATTGACGCCGTGCTGGGTTCCGCAGTCATCGCCGCTATGTTGTTGACGGTCGCGCAGTTGGTTGCTTTCCGCCTTTATGGCGCCGGTTCGTCGTACGCCGTCAAAAAGCACATGTTTATAGTCTTTACACTAGGCGTGATGAATCTGGTACGCCTTGTTGCCGGTGCGCTTCCGACCTCTTTTAGAAATCTGAAAGCACCATGGGTTATGGTGCCGGTGCTCTCTGGCCTATTTTCATTTCTGCCGCTGCGCCATTTTGATGTGCCGGTTAATCCGATCCTGAGCGCGATGAACTACGCAAATTACGCGGTGCACTATGGGTTTCCCGAATTTTCGCCAGGTAACACGGCCGACGGAGATACAACAGAGCCGAAAATGGCGCAGGTTATGATTTCCCTAACGGCATTCCAACATCCATTTAACGAGAAGGCGATCTCTTGGCAACAAGGGCGGACGATTGCAAACGCCATGCAGTATGTGATGGTAAGGCGTACGCACGAGACAGAAGCAGATTGTCCGATACATTACGCACAAGGGACCGAGTATATGATCGTTCGGCCTACCTGTCTAAGGTCCTACCGACTTGACGAGACATTCGATTTCACCACAAGCCAGGATGGACCGCGCTTTCTCAGAAACGGCTGGGAACCTCCCGAAAAGTGGGGAACGTGGTCAATAGGAGACAGGGATGCGGCGATCACGGTGCCCCTCCTGCCCGAAAGCCGCGGGCCGTACAAGCTCGTGGTCAAGAGTATTGCCTTCATTGACAAGGCTCATCCTCGTCAAATGGTCAATGTGGAGGTCGGTGGCATCCAGGTGGCACAATGGACCTTCGACAATGAAACCCCGGGTGGTGTGAATTCGATCATGGTTCCATCCAGCGCTGTGTCGGGCAATTCGATGGACGTCGTGTTCAAAACGCCGGGCGCGGTGTCGCCGAAGCAGATCGGCTCGTCGGTTGATCCACGTGTACTTGGAATCGGTCTTATCAGCTTAAACGTACAGGATCTCGGAAAGTAGATATAAGGTGCATATCGCGTTTTTAGGGGGTAAGCGTCCAACCTTGATCTTGTGCGGCGGCGGCTGCCTCACTTACATTCATTTCGGTTCGGAAGCCATCTACTTCGAAAGCGACACCCGGCAGAGGTGCTGTAGCAGCCAGCGCTACCAGAGTCGTCTTTTCATCTAGTCGCCGTCCACCAGTTTGACCATTCACAGTCTCCGCTACCGTGCAATGTGGGCGGAATCGTTGTGAATATCGTTACCAGTCCATGCCGCCATGCCGCCATGGCGATAGGGACGCACCGAGTTACAGCGCCAAATTTCGATGCGTCTCCTTCTGACGCTGCGTTATCCCGCGAGTCGGCTCGTGATCGCAATATCCTCGGTTACTGCCAGGAATCTCGCAATGTCACTCGGCGCATGGCAATGCAACGGAGAGATACGCACCGCACCGTCGAGGTTGAACGATTTCAACATCCGCCCCGAGTAGAGGCTTGTCGCAATCCGCTCATAGACGATCACGCCGCGCTCTTCATAGGCGCGCACGGCGGCAGTCGGATCCAGACCATCGAAGCCGATGCCCGCGATCAGATCGCGGCGCGTCAGATCGTCGTGATCCCAGAACACGCGCACGCCATCGATCGCTCGCAGCCCACGCTGTCCATCAGCTCCGTCCAGCATCAACGAAAGCAGCGCTCGCTCGTGTTCTTCGATGCGGTGCATACCCTGCGCGAAGCGTTCGCGGCGGTCTTCGGCGTCGCTGAACTGCGCGCCGATCCACGCGACGTAATCGACAATTGCGCTCACCACGGCAAACTGCGCCGGCGCGGGGCTGCCGAGTTCCCAGACACCTTGCTCTTTGGCCGCGAGCCGATGATGAGGAAGTTCCGCGAGCCGTTCCGACAGCCACGCCACGCCCGCGCCCCGGCATCCGAAGAACTTGTACGGCGCGAAGTTGATGCCGTCGACGGGCGTCTTCTGCAAGTCGATGACCGCGTGCGGCGCATGCTGGACCGCATCGACGATGATGTAGAGATCCGGCTTGCGCGCCCGCGCGCGTTCGACGATTGCCGCGATGTCCAGCTTCGCGCCCGAAATGTTCGACGCGTACATCACGCTCAATAGCGATGTGTTCTCGTCGATGAGCGAAACAATGGCATCGACATCGACGCCGCCCGTTTCGGCGTTGCTTGGCGCGACGCGCAGCGCCTTGCCGGTGCGCTCGCAGTACAGCGTCATCGCGTCGAAGGACGACGGGTGCTCGAGAATGGTCGTTACGGCATTCGTGCCAGGCACGTTCTCCATCACCGCGCGCACCATTTCGAACATCGCCGCCGATGCCGTCAGCGAGAGATACACGCTGCCGTCCCGCGCGTTGAGAATGCGGCGGATGTCGTCTTCGCCACGCGTCTGAATGTCCTGCAAAACCAGCGCGCGTTCGTGGATGCGCTCGGGACAATCCGGCAACGCGTCGATCTGCGCGAACGCTTCCAGTGCCGATTTCAGTCTGAACGAACCGCCGGCGTTGTCGAAGAAGAGACGCGCACGGCCGTCGACGTCGTGATCGACGTAATGAAAATGGCGCTTGATCTCTTGCATGACCGATTCGGAAAACAACTGTCCGCGACGGCTACTCATTTCACTTGCTCCTCGTTCTACGATTGCCATTTCTGCTTTTACCTGTTCTCATGCGTCCAGCGACGCGATATAAGCCTTGCCTTTTTCCACGTCGTACTGGCCTTCCCATCTGGCGATGACGAGCGGTGCGAGCGCGTTGCCCACTACGTTCAGCGCGGTGCGTCCCATATCCATGATCCGGTCCACGCCCGCGATGAACGCGAGCCCTTCGAGCGGCAAGCCCGCGCTCGCGAGCGTCGTCAGCAGGATGACGAACATGAAACCCGGCACACCCGCTGCGCCCTTGGATGTGACGACCATCGTCAGTATGAGAACAATCTGCTCTTGCAGACCGAGATGCACGCCATACAGCTGGGCGACGAACAACGTGCCGATGCCGAGATAGATCGATGCGCCGTCGAGATTGAAGGTGTAGCCCGTCGGCACCACGAAGGTCGTGATGCTTTTAGGTACGCCGAAGTCCTCCATCTTCTTCATCAGTTGCGGCAGCACCGTCGCCGAGCTGCACGTCGAGAACGCGATGATCAGTTCGTCCTTGATGACGCGCAGCAGCGTGAAGATGCGAAATCCAAAGATGCGCGCCGTGATGCCGAGCACGAACACCGCGAACACGATGATCGCGAGGTAGGTCACCGCTACGAGTTTGATAAGCGGCAACAGCGAACCGAAGCCGAAGCTCGCAACGGTCACCGCGATCAGCGCACACACGCCGAAGGGCGCGTAACGCATCACCATGCCGGTGACCTTGAACATGGCATCGCTGATGCCTTTGAAAGTCGCGATCACGGGGTTCCGATACTCGGCAGGTACCGATTGCAGGCCAAGTCCGAACAGCACCGAAAAGAAAATCACGGGCAGAAGGTCGCCGCGTCCCATTGCCATGACGATGTTGTCGGGAATGATGCTCAGCAACAGCGCCATGAAGCCGTGGTGTCCATGGGTCTGCTGAGATGTCTGCTGATAGCGCGAGATATCAGTGTGGCCAAGCTGCGACAGATCGGTGCCCAGGCCCGGATGCAGCACGTTGCCGAGCACGAGACCCAGCACGATGGCGATCGTCGTGATGATTTCGAAGTACACGAGCGTCTTCAGGCCGATGCGCCCGAGCGAGCGCCCATCGCCCACGCCTGCGATTCCCATCACCATGCTGGTGAAGACGATAGGCACGACGACCATCTTGATCAGGCGGATGAAGACTTCGCCCGCCGGTTGCAGGAAGCCGTTGATCGCGGATTCGCGAAACTCCGGGAAACGGTTGAGTACCAGCCCCACCACGATACCGACAATGAGGCCGATCACAATTTGCATAGCGAGCCCGACGCGCGGCTTGCGCTCCATGCGCTCGGGTTGAGGTATTTCCATGACGGATTCCATGCGTTCTCCAGACTCGTATCGGTTGATATGAATAAAGTCGAGCCTCGCCCGGACTCGTTACGGGCCAAAGTAATCAGCCAAAATGAGCAAAAAAAGCGATTTTTTTCTATGAGAAACTATCGCTTTTGGTGATGGAAGGTGCGAACCATGCTGACGTTCAAGCAGATGGAGGCCTTGTACTGGATCGTTCAGCTCGGTTCGTTCGAGGCCGCCGCGACGCGACTGAACACCACGCAATCGGCAATCTCCAAGCGCGTGCAGGAGCTGGAACGCGCATTCGACGTGCTGGTGTTCGACCGCGCAAATCGCAGCGCACGTCTCACGGAGAAAGGGACAGAGTTCTTCGAGCACGCTAAAGAACTGCTCGAACGGCGCGACCAGATCGTCGAGCGCATGAGTTCGAAAGAGGCGCTGGTACGTCAGATCCGCATCGGCGTGACAGAGCTCACGGCGCTGACGTGGCTGCCGCGCCTTATCGCGGCGATTCAGACCGAGTATCCGAAGGTGAAGGTCGAAGCAGAAGTGGATCTGAACGCGATGTTGCGCGAACGGCTGGCCGCGGCGACTGTTGACGTCATCATCGTGCCGCAGACGCACGAGGTCGAGCCGTATGCGTCGACGCTCGTCGGTCAGGTTCAGAATAAGTGGATGTGCGCGGCCAGCCTCGCGCCGGGCAAGCGTGCGATTCCGCTTGCTGACATCGCGAAGTTTCCGCTGATTTTGCAGGGCGGCCTGTCGGGTACGGGTTACGTGTACAGCCGGTTTCTGGAGGAGCAAGGCGTAGCGTTGCAGAAAGTGCTGGCGAGCAACAGTCTTATTGCGCAGATCGGGCTCACGCTGTCGGGACTTGGCGTCAGTTACTTACCCGAAGCATGTCTTGCGCGCATGCTCAAGCGGCGGGCGCTTGTCGTGGTGCCGACTTCCCCAGCATTGCCTCCCGTTAGATACGTTGCTATGCATCGGGCAGAGCAGCCGCATTCGCTCAGTGCTGCTGTGGCGAGGCTTGCGGCGCAATCGTGTGACTTCTCCTCGAATCTGCTTGATCCGGACGTTAGGCGAAAGTAGAGGTGAAAGTAAAGGCGAAAGCTTTCCGCGCCCCCGCGTAAAGACCCATCCCCACCCTCAACCTCCCTCCCACTGTGCCGTAATCCAGAACGTGATGTCGCAATGTATCCACGCAAACGTAAGCGAATCGAAGGCACGTAGCGAGACGAAAGCGGCATGGAAAAACAGGTCGAAACCATTAGCCATCCACTGCCAGCACCCAACCCGCCAGGATAGAATTTGACCTTGTTTTCGCGGCCCGCAAACGGTTCACACCTGGCCCGCACGCAAGCGGTGTCACACCGCATCGAAGCAAGCACGCAAGCATCGCGATACACAGAAAAGCCGCACACACCACCACAAAGACTCACACGAACACCAAGGCGCGACGCGCTTCCCGGGGGACCGCAATGACGACAAGAGCAGCCGCAAGGGCAGGGGCCGAGACGGGCGAAGAATCGGGCCGCGAACTGGGCCGCGAACCGGGCAGGCAGCACGGCGGCTACGAAGTGGAGTTCGCGCGTCAGCCCATACTCGATCGCGACGGCATGCTCTGCGCCTTCGAGTTCAAAAGTCGCATCGTCGCGCCCGAGCATGACGACAGCGACGACGATGACGATACCCCCGAGCTGCGTCTCGCCCGCCGCGAACGGCGTGCGGCGGCCGCGTTCATCGAGGCGCTCACGCATCGCGACGTGCGCGGTGCGCTCGCCGGCCACGCGGGTTATGTCGACGCAACGCGCGCGATGCTGCTCGACGAACTGGTGCAACGCATTCCGCCCGAGCGCTTCACGTTCGAACTCGCGCCCGACATCGAAGTGGACAGCGAACTCATCGCGCGTCTCGTCACGCTGCACGCGCGTCGCTATCGCTTCGTGCTGGACGCGGTGACCCAGGCTGACGAAACGCTTGCGAAGCTGCTGCCCTACGCGGAGGCGGTCAAGATCGATCTGCGGCTCATTTCGCGCGCGCTATTGCCGAAATTCGCGAGCGTGCTCAAGTCCGCGGGCAAGCTGCTCATTGCGCTCGGCGTGGATTCGCAGGCCGACTTCGAACTGGCGCGCGACCTCGGCTTCGACCGCTTCCAGGGCTATTTCTTCGCGCTGCCGCATGCGTCCAGCACGCGGCGGCCCAGCGCGCCCCGTCACGCGCTGCTCAACCTGCTGAAGCTGCTGTCAGCGGACCCCACGGTCGCGCAGCTCGAAGCCGAACTGAAGCTGAACCCGGTGCTCGTCATGCACCTGATGCGCCTCGCCAATTCGAGCGCATTCGGTCTGGGCCACAAGGTCACGACGTTGCGCGAGGCCATCAATGCCACGGGCACGAATCGCATTGCGCGCTGGACCCAGCTGCTGCTCTATGCCGACGGCCGCAAGGTCTCGCTCGAAGACGATCCGCTCCTGCAACTCGCCGCTACGCGCGCGCGTTTCATGGAGCTGGCGGTGGGTCAGTTGCCCGATGCGGGCCGCGACGAGGCCGACGCGGCGTTTCTCGTGGGCGTGTTCTCGTTCGTCGATGCGGTGTTCGGCGGCACGCTGGAAAGCACGCTCGACGCACTCACGATGTCACGCACCATCCGCGAGGCCATTCTGCATCGCGAAGGTCCGCTGGGGCGTCTGTTGACGGTGGTGGAACGGATGGAGCGCGCGGCGTGGGACGAGGTCGATGCCGTCTGCGCGGAGCTTGCTCCTTTCACGACGCGCGACGCCGTCGCGCTGGCGCTTGCTGCCGGCGAATGGGCGGGCATGGCGGACCATCATGCCGAAGCGGAAGGGTTGGAGCGGATCGAAGACTGATCGGTCGATCCGTGGAAGGAATGAGTCACTGAGAGGAAAGCGCGCCGCCGCAATCGCGGCGCCGTATAGCCCATCAAACGGCACTTCAAGCAGCACCCCTTGCGCGCCGCCGCTATTGCACCTCGATTTCCCGCGCCGGCACCGACACGAAGAACCGCCCTAGCTCGCGCGCCAGTTCATTGAGCGCGCTCATGGCCTGCGGCGTGATCTTGCGCGGCTCGTGCGCGTCGGACCAGTCGCCGTAGAGCAGGGCAACGGGCGCGCCGCCTTCGGCGGCCACGGGCAACAGCACGAACGCGCGTGCGTCATCGAAGGCGTGGCGGAACCACGCCGGCAGCCGCGTTACCATCTTCGGATCGCGCGCATTCTCGATATAGATGCCCACCGCGTTCGCAATCGCGAGATGGAATACGTCCGGCTGGAACGCGGCGTCGAAGGCGAGCTTCGGCAGCGCCTGCTCCACGCCTGGGCCGAAGCCGAACTTCGCCTCGAAGGCGTTCGAGCCGCGTCGCACGAAGACGATCGTGCGCGTGAAGCCGAGTCCGGCGAGCACGGTTTCGGAGGCCAGTGCGAGCGCGGGCTGCAACGAGTTGTCGGGCGGCAAGGCCCGCAGGTCTGCGACGCCGGCAGCAATGCGCGCTTCGGGGTCGAGCGCTTCGCGGGCAATCGCATCGGCGTTGGCCCGCAGTTCCATGATTTCGCGCATCACGCCTTCGCCGGCTTCCTCGCGGGCCAGCGCCACGCTCATTTCCACGAGCACTTCGGGGTCGGTGGAGAGGGCGCGGCTGTAGCGGTGCGCGAGATCGGTGATGTGCGCCTCGCGTTCGCGCGGGTCGATGTCGGGCGCGATCAGCACGCTCGCCACGTCGGTCGAATAGTTGGTGGTGGCGCGCAGCCACTGGATGGAGCGTGGTTCGTCGGCGGCGTGCGGGTCGTAATGGCTCATCCCCGCGCGGATCGTTTCGGGCAGGCGCCAGCGCGAGGCGGCTTCAAGCCCGAGTTCGTCGAAGGTGACGCCGAGCACGGCAACGCTCGCTTCGTTCTCGTCGGCGCCGTCGTTGCAGCGCCGGCGAATCTGGTCCCACTCCGCTTCCAGATAGAACACGACGAGCAGCTTGCCCACCTGGCGCATCAGCGTGCAGACCACGGCTTCTTCGCCCACGCGCAGGTCGCCGTGCTCCGTGAGCTTGCGCGCGACGCAGCCCGAAAGCATGGTGCGGTTCAGTTCGAGCTTGGCGTCGATGCGGCGCGGCGCGGAATGATGGAAGTGATCGACCAGCTTGAGGCCCACCACGAGGTGGCCCACGGCGTCCATGCCGAGCACCATCAGCGCGCGCGTGACGGTGGTGATGTTGCCGCCGAAGGCCATGTACATGGCCGAGTTGGCGAGGCGCAGCACTTTCTGCGTGAGCGCGAAATCGGAGAGCACCACCTGCACGAGTGCGGCGAAGTCGAGGTCGTCGTTGCCCATCGCCGCCACTGTCGTGCGCAGCGACTGCGACAGCATCGGGAAGTCGCCGCGCTCGTTCATGCGCGCCCACAGCCTGTCGAGTACCGCCGCCTTTACCGTCTGCCCCATGTCAATTCCGCGAAAACCCTGCCTGTCCTGGTCCGGCCACTTGCGCCACGAGGCGCCGCCGCCGGCCGTCGATAAGATGTGCTGCACGCATCAGGCCGCTGCATGGAGATGGAGTTCGCGCGCTTCGAAGCGCTGCGCGAGCTCGTCGGAGGGCAGCGCCTTGCACACCAGCCATCCCTGTATGTGGTCGCAGCCCATCTCGGTCAGCAACGTGCGCTGGGCTTCGGTCTCGACGCCCTCGGCCACGAGTTCGAGGTCCAGCGTGCGCGCAAGCCCCACCACCGCGTTGACGATGGCCTGATCGTTGCGCGAGGTTAGCAGATTTTCGACAAAGCTCCGGTCGATCTTGAGTTTGGCGAGGGGAAACCGTTGCAGGTACGCAAGGCTCGAGTAGCCGGTGCCGAAGTCGTCCACGGCAAAACGGATGCCGATAGCCGTTAATTCCTCGAGCAGCACCTTCGCGTGCGCCGGGTCGTGCATGAGCAGGCTTTCCGTAATCTCGAATACGAGCCGGCACGGGTCGAGCCCGGTGAGGCGAATGGCTTCGCGCACGCTGTCGGTGAAGCGCGGATTGCGGAACTGCTGCGCGGAGACGTTCACGGCCACGTATTGCAGCGCGATGCCCTGGGCGTCCCACTGGATCAGCTGCATGCAGGCGGCCCGCAACACCCAGTTGCCGAGATAGTTGATGAGCCCCACCGACTCGGCGAGCGGAATGAACATCGAAGGCGGCACGAGCCCGTGCACCGGATGCTGCCAGCGGATCAGCGCTTCCACGCCCACCACGCCGCGCGTCTGGCTGCTCGTGATGGGCTGGAAGTGCAGCGAGAACTCGCCGTTGCGCACGCCGTCGTAAAGGTCCGATTCGAGCTTGAGGCGCTGGGCGTCGCTCGGGTCGTTGTCGGGCACGTGGAAGGCGAGCGTGTTGCCGCCCGCGGCCTTGGCCTGCTGCAGCGCCTGGTCCGCCCAGCGCTGCAGCCGCGTGTCGCCCGCGGCGGTGCCGGGGCTGTCAGGCGTATCGGAGGCGTGACGGGCGTCCGGGTAGAGCGCGATGCCGATGCTCGCCGACAGATGCACGGGCTGATCGCGGTACGCGTACGGCTGCAGGATCGAGGTCAGCATGCGCCGCGCGAGCGACTCCGCGTGCAGCGAGACGGCCGTCGCGTCGGGACGCATGGCGTTCGAGGGAATAAGGATCGCGAACTCGTCGCTGCCTACGCGGGCCACGGTTTCGTGCTCGCCCACGAGGTGCGTGAGCCGGCGCGCGGTATCGCAGAGCATGGCGTCGCCCGCGTCGTAGCCGAGCGCGCGGTTGATGCGCTGATAGTCGTCCACGTCGAGCAGCAGCAGGGCGGCGGGCAGGCCGGTCTCGTCGGCGGTGCGCTGCGCCGCGGCGAGCGCCGGCGCGAGCGCGGTCACGTTGGGCAGGCCCGTGAGCTTGTCGTGATTGAGCGCGTGGGTCAGCTGGACCTGCGTGGCCTGCCAGGCCGAAACGTCGAAGCCGGCAATGGCGTAGCCATCCACGCCGTCGTGCGGATTCTTCACGACCCGCAGCTCGACGGCCACGGGGTAGGTGAGCGACTTGACGAGATTGAGCGTGTCTTTTTCCACCACACCGCTTTGGGCTGCGCGCGCCAGCAGCGCATCGACGCGGGCGATGTCCGACGCAGCCACGAGGTCGTGCAGCGTGGCCGTCTCCAGGTATTCGCGGTGATAGCCGGCGAAGCGCAGGCTCGCGTCGGAGATGTAGAGAAAGCGCAGTTCGCGATCCACCTGGGCGAGGAAGTCCACGGCGCCGGCAGCCTGTTCGAACGGATTGGGCGCCGGGGGGAGCGTGGCTATGTCCCGTGCCCGCGCCGGGGCGCCGTGGCTCTCGTAGCCGCCGTTGTCATCGCTCTGGCTGTTTCGGGCGCTCTGGTCGCCCGGGGTATGGCCGGCCTGCCCGGCACCGCGCAGCTGATCGGTTGGGTCCGCGGCGTGGCCGTGGGGCCGCCGAACGAGCGCACGCAGGCGCTCGACGACCGTGCTCAGTATGTTCTGGCGTGGCGCGGTGTTCCTGTTCGCTTCCATGTATGGTCGGCAACCCTGTTTCCCGCACGGCCCGGTCTGCGGGCGCGTGATGTGCTTCGAGGCGGAGCCGGGGCGTACCCGAGGTACGTGTTGACACCGCCCATCAGAGCAGGTTATCGACCGGCGAGCATAAATCTTTAGACTCGATTTAAACATTTTGGGGCGCTGCGACTATGCGCCATACGCCCGGTGCGGTGCCGCATGGATTCGGTTAAAGTGGCGCGGTCGTTGCCGGTCACATGCGCGCCCGAACGCATGCGCACCGGCTCACATGGGTCCCGGCGTTATCAGACGCGTGACGGGGCGGTCCGTGAAGGCCGCTGCAAGGGCGGTAAGGGCAGTATGCAGACTGGATGGAGAGCCTGAGCATGTCTGAATCATCGTCGCTGGACACCGCGAGCGTGCCGCCTTCGCCATGCGCATGCGCCCCGGCGGGCGATGTGCCGTGTCCGCAGGCCGAGGCCGCCGGTCCGTCCGACGGCGTGGACGACGCAGCGGCCACCGCTGCCGGCTCCGATAGCGGCTTCAATAGCGGCTCCAATAGCGGCTCCGATGATAGCGGCTCCACGCAGTGCCACGTCGACGGCTGTATCGCCAGCGCGTGCTGCAGCGTTGCCCAGGCGGCCGCGGGCGCCGCCACTGCCGAGCCCGTCTCCACGCAGTTCGTCTACGTGGGCCGTCAACCGATTCTCGATCGCAGCGGTGCGCTGCATGCCTACGAATTACTGTTCCGCTCGGGCCTTCACAACTACGCGGAAGTAACCGACGAGGCGCGCGCCACGGCGCAGGTCGTGGTGCGTACGATCGGCAGCATCGGCGTGTCGGCGGTGCTCGGCTCGCATCGCGGCTACGTGAACATTGGCCGCGAGCTGCTGTTCGACGACATCGTGCATCTGATGTCGGCCGACCGCTTCGTGCTGGAGATTCTCGAAACCGTGACGTTCGACGCGCGCCTGATCCGGCGTGTCGACGAATTGCGCCGCAACGGCTTTCTGATTGCGCTCGACGACGTTTGCGCGCTCACGCCGAGTGTGCTCGCGGCGCTGCCTCACGCGGACATCGTCAAGGTGGACTTTCTGGAGACCGGCCGCGACGCACTGCCCGCGCTTGCCGCGGCGCTGCGCCGCGAAGGCAAGACGCTGCTCGCCGAAAAGGTGGAAACGGAAGAGGACTTCGAGCTGGCGCGCGACCTCGGCTTCGACCTGTTCCAGGGGTATTTCTTCGCGCGGCCGCAGGTGCTGAGTGCGCGCCGCGTGCGTTCGTCGCGCGAAGCGCTGCTGCGGCTACTCGCGCTCGTGGCGCGCGACGCGGGCATCGCGGAGCTCGAAGTCGAACTCAAGCGCCACCCCACGGTGGTCGTGCAGTTGCTGCGGCTCGTCAATTCGAGCGCGTTCGGTTTGGGGCGGCCCATCTCGTCGCTGCGCGAGGCCGTGATCGCGGTGGGCACGCGCCAGATTGCGCGCTGGGCGCAACTGCTGCTCTACGCGAACGGGCGCGACATGCCCTGGCGTTCCGACCCGCTCGTGCAACTGGCGGGCACGCGCTCGCGCTTCATGGAACTGGCGGCGCGCTGGCTCAAGCCGTCGAACGAAGACTTCGCGGACCAGGCCTTCATGACCGGCATCTTTTCGCTCGCTCACGTGGTGATTGGCGCGACGCCCGAGCGGGCGCTCCACAAGCTCGGCCTTGCACGTCCCATTCGCGATGCCATCGTCGATTACGCGGGCGAACTGGGCGCGTTGCTCGCGCTCGCCGAGGCCTCCGAACGCGGCGAATGCTTGCGCGTGACGGTGGCGGGCACGGAACTCGGGCCCGAGGTGCTGGCCGAGTTGAGCCTCTCCGCGGCGGCGTGGTTCGGGGCGCACGCGGGCGACTGAAGGGGCGGCGAACGCGTGCCGGCGCATTGTGGTTCAATGACCGTTCGCCCACCCCGCGAGGAATTTCGAGATGAAACGCAGCGACATGAAGCGCAGCATCAGGCGCGGCACCATCAAGCGCAGCGCGACTTGTGCGGCCCTTGCGGCCGTGTTCGGCGCAGGCCTGTCGATCTACGCGGCGAGTGCATCCGCCACGCTCAAACCCGGCGACGCCGCGCCGAACTTCACCACCGAAGCATCGCTTGGCGGCAAGACCTACACGTACTCGCTCGCCGATGCGCTCAAGAAGGGCCCGGTGGTGGTGTACTTCTATCCGGCCGCCTTCACGAAAGGCTGCACGATCGAAGCCCACGAATTCGCCGAGGCCGTGGACGAGTACAAGAAGTACGGCGCCACCGTCATCGGCGTATCGCACGACAACATCGACACGCTCACGAAATTTTCCGTGAGCGAGTGCCGCAGCAAATTCCCGGTGGCCGCCGACGCCGATTCGAAAATCATCAAGGCCTATGACGCGTCGATGCCGATGCACTCGGCCATGGCCAACCGCGTCTCGTACGTGATCGCGCCGGACGGCAAGGTGCTCTACGAATACACGAGTCTCTCGCCGGACCAGCACGTGGCGAACACGTTGCGCGCGGTCAAGGCGTGGGCCGCCGCGCACAGTCAGCAGTAAAGCCGGCGAGGCGCGTGCCGCGGAGGTCTTCCGGTCTTTCGGCTCAGGCCGTGAGATCGACGATTACGCCCGCGGCACGCCAGTGCATGTTCTGCGTGCGTTGGGCCAAAGCTTCGAGCAATGCGGGCAAGGTCACGCTGCTTGTGCTTCCGGCGCTGCCCGTATCGAGCGTGGAGAGGTAATCGTTGAGCGCGCCGTTCAATTGGCCGATGGCGCCCGTCATGGTGCCGCTTTCCGTGGTGGTGGAGGCGGACGTGTCGGTGCTGACGGTCGGGGTGGTCGCGAGACCCCATTCCCAGTCGTCGCTGTTGCTGCTGTTCGTTGCGGGCGTAGTCAGCGCGCCTGGATTCGCGCGAGCCGACGCCGCAAGCGCAGTGAGCGAGGTGCCGAGGTCACGGTAGGGGCCTGTTGCGGCGTCGATGGCGCCGGCTTCATGCACCGCGCCCGCCATGCCACTCGCGCTCGTATCGTTCGTTGCGCCCGTCTGCGGGTTGCTCAATCCCGCTTGCGCCGCCAATGCGCTTTGCAGCACCAGCGCCTGGTAGAGCGCGACGAGAAAGCGTTCCTTCGCGGACTGCGTGTCTTCGGCCGAAGCGCCGCTCGTGCTCGTTATCGTGCCGCCCGCGGTACTCGTGATGGTGGATGCCGACGTGGCGACCGTAGCGGGATCGATGCCGAGCTGCTGAAGGCTTTGTTCGATGGCGGCCAGCAGCGGACCGTTGCTCGGGTTGCCGGTGGGGAGGTTGCCCGTGCGAGAGGGCGGCTTCTGGGGCGGCACGGCCGCAGCGGCCGGCGCATTCGTGGTGGAGGCCAGTGCGGCCGTCCATGCGCTTTGCGTCATGTCTGATTCCCCGAAGCCTGTTGGCCGTACGCGCTTGCCGCGCATTGATTATTCACCGCATGCATTCCGGCCACGGCGATTCGACGTGCCGTTGGCGTTCCCGTATTGCATTGGAATGCCAACGGATGCTAGCACGTCAAAATCTTACGGATTATCCGGCTTTATCACCCGCTATTACGCCATTACCTGCCCTGGCGAATCGGTCAATACGCGACGTACGGACCGCTGCCGCCGGGCGTGGATTGCTGCTCGATGGCCGCGTAGACCGTGCGTCCGTAGAAGAACGGCAGTCCCCAATCGAAGATCGACGACGTGACGAACGCCGGCCCGGCGAGCAACGGCATCACGGCGTCGCCTGCGTAGGTCTCTGCAAGCGCGCTGGCGTTGCCGACGTCGAACGAGACAGACGCGGTGATGCCGTTCGCCCCCTGCATCACGGCGCTCAATTGCTGCGTGGACGACGGGCAGTAATACGCGCTGTTGGGGCTCGCGCACACGGGTAGCGCGCCGGTCTGGAAGAACACGCCGGTGGAGCCGCTGTCGACGATGCTGCGCGAGTAGGTGGTGCCGTTGTGCGTAGTCGTGAATGTGCCGTTGCTCGCGCTCACGCCGATCACCTGCGCATTGCCGAGCCCGTTGTTACTGCGCGTGCCGATGCCGAAAATCAGCTGTCCCGTGAGCGATGCCTCGCCGCCCGACGTGACGGCAGGCAGCGCGAGCAGCGAGCCGTTGTTGTCGGTGGCGAAATACGGAATGGGATTGGCCACCTGGAACGCTTCGGCAAGCGGGATCGACGTGCAGCCCGAACTCGTGCAGCCGTAGTAGGTGGCCGGCACCGCCTGGTTCACGCAGTTGTAGCCGCAGTCGTGCTTGAACACGCCGATGCCCAGTATGCCGTTGGCCGCAAGCGCCGATGGCGTGTTGCGCGACGCGCCCACGTTGGTGCAGTCCGTGGGCGTGGTGTTGTAGGACGGGTCGATCACCTGGATGGGCAGCGCCGCGGCCTTTTCACCGGCGATCTGCACGTCGGCGATGCGCACGGGCCCCCACGTGTAGCCGTCGAAGAACTGCATGCATTCGGCGAGCGTGTTGCCGGAGGCGTCCTGCTCCTGCGGGAGCGCAACGGACGCGGGCAGTTGCGAGGCGAATACGCGCAGCCCCCACGAGCCGGTATCCACGAGCACGTGGTCGATCGTCTGGCACTGCGCAGTGCCCGGGGCACACACGGTCACGCTGACGAACGGCATGTTGGGCACGCCGCTCACGCCGGCGTCCACGGTGACGGCCGCGGCGTTGGCGGCGAGCGCAGGCTGCGACGACGTCGTGTTGGTGACGGGCTGCGCCGGCGCAGCGGTGTTCGTGCTGGTGCTGCTGCCGGTGTTGGCGCTCGCCCCCGATCCGCCGCCGCCACCGCCGCCGCAGGCGGCAAGAATCAAAGAGAGCGCGAGCACGATGAAAGACGCGCTGAGCGCGCTGCGCGATGAATGCTGAGCAAACATGATCGCCCCTGCCCTTACTGGATGACGCCGACGTCGACGCCGGCCGGCACTGCTCTCGGCAGCCACGCATGACCCGCGAAGGCGCGCAGATGGCCGCCCGAATAAACGACGAGGTCATTGTTCGACACGGCAAGCGGCGTGGCCTTGCGCGTTGCGTTGGCCGCGACGTACTGGTCGAATGCGGCGCCCAGCATCGCCTTGAGGTCCGGCAGCGTGGGGCCTTCCCACGCCACGCCGAAGACGATGCCGCCCGGCGCCACGTATTCGCGCACCACGGTGCCCGAGGCGAGCGTGATCTCGTGCACGGTATAGGCTGCTTGAACAACCGCGGCTTGCGCGACGGCGCGCAGGCTCGCTACATCGTGGTTCACGCTGATCGCGCTTTCACCGAGCGTGGCATGAGCGGGTCCGGCGAGGGCAAAAGCGCCCCCCAGCATTGCGCAGGCAATGCCCATAAAAGACTTCGGCTTCAATTGATTTCCTTCGACGTCGATACGCCTTTGACTGACAGATCGTGTCCGCAGACGGCGGACGGCAAGCGCAGACATGGGCGGGGCCGGCGCGGGTCGCCGGGGTGCGTCGCGATGCTGCGTGGATGCGTCAACGGAGGACCGACGCGAATCTTTAGCGGTGCAAAGAGAGGCCGTGCAATCGTTTGCGCGAAAGATGGAACGATTTCCTGCTGCGGCGCCGTTTGAAAATCAGGTCGACGCGGCCGGCTTGTGTGGCAAGACGGTCTGTTTTTGCGGAAGCAGGCGTTTTAAGCGAACGGGCGTTAGCGAGGCCGTTGTTCGGCCGAAAAAAATTTCAGGGCAGACGAGCCCGCGCGAGATTCTTAAGCGGGTTTTTCATACGCGGGTACATCGCTTGCTGAATGATGGGCACTCACCTTGTTCGTTGGGTACGGCAGGGGAGAGGACAGCGACGCGGCGACCCTGCGGCGTCGCTTCACGGCCGTGGCCCGCGTATGGAGGCGTCTATGCTTGGAACCATTCTGATCGTCGTACTGCTGCTATTGCTCGTCGGCGCGTTTCCCGCCTGGCCTTACAGCCGGAGCTGGGGCTATGCGCCTACCGGCACGCTCGGCCTGATCGTGGTGATCGTCGTCGTGCTGGTGGTGTTGGGGCAGATATAGCCCTCAGCGTGTCATGCAGTGGGCCGCGCGGGGCAGGCGCGGCCCACTCTTTATTGCGCATCCTGCGAGGTGCGAGGCAGCGGGTTTGACCTGCTTCCCAAGCCAGTTATTTCACCGCTCCCGCTTCGAACGTCCCCGGCCTCCGCCTGCTGTCCCACCACACGCGCAGCCGATCCATGTAGAGATACACCACCGGCGTCGTGTAGAGCGTGAGCATCTGGCTCACGATCAACCCGCCCACAATCGAGATGCCGAGCGGCGAGCGCAGTTCTGCGCCTTCGCCGCGTCCGAACGCAAGCGGCAGCGCGCCGAGCAGCGCTGCGCAGGTCGTCATCATGATCGGGCGGAAGCGCAGCAGGCACGCCTGATAGATGGCGTCGCGTGAAGAGAGCCCCTCGCGCGAGGCCTGGATCGCGAAGTCCACCATCATGATCGCGTTCTTCTTCACGATGCCGATCAGCAGAATCACGCCGATCAGCGCAATGATGCTGAACTCCGTATTGAAGAGCAGCAGCGCGAGCAGCGCGCCTACGCCCGCCGAGGGCAGCGTGGAGAGAATCGTGAGCGGATGGATGTAACTCTCGTAGAGAATGCCGAGCACGATGTACACGGCCGCGAGCGCCGCGAGAATCAGGATCGGTTGGTCCGACATCGACTGCTGGAACGCCTGGGCCGTGCCCGCGAAGCTGCCGTGGATCGTGCCCGGCATGCCGATGCGCGCCATCGTGTCATAGATGATCGCGGTCGCCTGCGAAAGCGAGCGCCCCGGCGGCAGATTGAACGAGATCGTGGAGGCCACGAACTGGCTCTGGTGATTCACGGAAAGCGGCGTGTTGCCCGGCCCGAACTTCGCGATGGCCGAGAGCGGCACCATCGTTTCCTTCGAGGTGGAGACCGCCGCGCCTGACGACGCCCCCGACTTGCCGCTCGACGCAATCGAATTGATCGCGAGGTTGCGCGCCGAATCGGCCGCGATGGTGGCCGCGCTCGACGCGGTGGTGCCCGCCGTGCCACCCGCAGTGCTTGACGTGGTGGCGGTGGCGGCCGTGCCCGGCCCGCTCACGGTGCCTGCGGTGGCGTTGGTGCTCTGCACGCCGCTCGCGCTGCCGCCCGAGGTGCTCACGTAGATCTGCTTGAGCATGTCGGGGCTCTGCCAGTATTCGGGCGCCACTTCCATCACCACGTGGTACTGGTTGAGCGGGTTGTAGATGGTCGATACCTGACGCTGGCCGAACGCGTCGTAGAGCGTGTTGTCGATCTGCGCGGGCTTGATGCCGAAGCGTGCCGCGGTGGCGCGGTCGATGGTCACCATCGCTTCCAGCCCGCCTTGCTGCTGGTCCGAATTCACGTCGGCGAGTTCGGGGCGCGCCTGCAATGCCTCGGTGAGCTTCGGCGTCCACGTGTAGAGGTCGCTCGTGTTGTCGGCGAGCAGCGTGAACTGGTACTGCGCATTCGACTGGCGTCCGCCCACGCGAATGTCCTGCACGGCCTGCAGGAATGTGCGGGCGCCCGCCACGTGCGAGAGCGGTCCGCGCAACTGCTGGATCACCTGATCGGCCGTTGCCTTGCGCACGCTCTTGGACTTGAGCGAGACGAACATGAAGCCCGAGTTGGTCTGCCGGCCGCCCGTGAAACCCACCACCGTATCGACGTTGGGATTGGCCTGCACGATGCGCATCATTTCGGAGAACTTGATCTTCATGGCCTGGAACGACGTGGCCTGGTCCGCCTGGATGCCGCCGATGAGCCGCCCCGTGTCCTGCTGCGGGAAAAAGCCCTTGGGCACGATGATGTAGAGCCACACGTTGAGGCCGATGGCGGCAATCAGAATGAGGAGCACCGTGCGCGGATGGCGCAGTGACCAGCCGAGCGTGCGTTCGTAGCCGTTCTGCATGGCCACGAAGCGCGCTTCGAGCCAGCGCGAAAAGCGGCCTTCCTTGCGTGCATCGTGCGGTTGCGCGAGCAGCCGCGAGCACATCATCGGCGTGAGCGTGAGCGAGACCACGAGCGACACCGCAATGGCCAGCGACAGCGTGAGCGCGAACTCGCGAAAGAGCCGCCCCACGATGCCGCCCATCAGCAGAATGGGCAGGAACACGGCGACGAGCGACACGCTGATGGAGAGCACCGTGAAGCCCACTTCGCGCGCGCCGAGCAGCGCGGCCTGCATGCGCGGCACGCCTTTCTCGATGTGCCGCTGGATGTTTTCGAGCACCACGATGGCGTCGTCCACCACGAAGCCGGTCGCGATGGTGAGCGCCATCAGCGAGAGGTTGTCGATGGAAAAGCCCATCAGGTACATCGCCGCGAAGGTGCCGACAATCGAAATGGGCACCGCCACGCTTGGAATCAGCGTAGCGCGCCAGTTGCGCAGGAACAGGAACACCACCATCACGACGAGCGCCACCGCGATCATCAGCGTGTGCTCGGTGTCTTTCAGCGAGGCGCGAATCGTGACCGACCGGTCCGCTGCGGGTGTGACGTCGACGTCCGCCGGCAGCGACGCCTTCAGTTGCGGCAGCATCGCGATCACGCGGTCCACGGTTTCGATGATGTTCGCGCCCGGCTGCCGGTACAGGATCACGAGCACCGAGCGCTTGCCGTTCGAGAGGCCGAGGTTGCGCAGGTCTTCCACCGAATCCACCACGTCGGCCACATCCGAGAGCAGCACGCCCGCACCGTTGCGATACGCGATCACGAGGTCGCGGTATTGCGCGGCGTGGCTGGCCTGGTCGTTGGTGTAGAGCTGCACGTGGTTCGGGCCGAACTCGATGGCGCCTTTCGGACTGTTCGCGTTGGCCGAGGCGAGCGCGGCGCGCACGTCTTCGAGCCCGATGCCGTAGTGAAAGAGCGCCTGCGGTTTCAGCTCCACGCGCACGGCAGGGTTCGCCGAACCGCTCACGTCCACTTCGCCCACGCCGTCCACCTGCGAGAGCGATTGCTGCAGCACCGTGGCCGCCGAATCGTAGAGCTGGCCCGCCGTGAGCGTGTTCGACGTGAGCGCGAGAATCAGAATGGGCGCGTCGGCCGGATTGACCTTGTGATAGGTCGGATTGCTGCGCAGGCTCGACGGTAGATCCGCGCGCGCCGCGTTGATGGCGGCCTGGACGTCGCGCGCGGCGCCGTCGATGTCGCGGTTCAGGCCGAACTGCAGCGTGATGCGCGTGTTGCCGACCGAACTCATCGAGGTCATCTCGGTGACGTCGGCAATGGTGCCCAGATGGCGTTCCAGCGGGCTCGCCACGCTGGTGGCCACGGTCTCCGGACTGGCGCCGGGCAGCGTGGCCTGCACGGAGATGGTGGGGAAGTCCACCTGCGGCAGCGGCGCTACCGGCAGCCGCGCGAAGGCGAAGAGGCCGGCGAGTGCGATGCCGATGGCGAGCAGCGTGGTGGCGACGGGCCGGGCGATGAACGGGCGCGCGAGGTTCATGGCTTATGCCTCGGGCGTCGTGGCGGACGCACTACCGCCTGTGCCGCCGCCCGTGCCGTTGTTTTTGCCGCTACTGCCGCCGCTTTCCATGCCGAACCGCTCACGCAGCCGGCGCGCGAGCGAATCGAAGCCGAGGTAGATCACGGGCGTCGTGAAGAGCGTGAGCAACTGGCTCACGATCAACCCGCCCGCAATCGCGATACCGAGCGGCCGGCGCAGTTCCGAGCCCGCGCCTGTGCCGAGCATGAGCGGCAGCGCGCCCAGCAGCGCCGCCATCGTCGTCATGAGGATGGGGCGGAAGCGCAGCAGACACGCCTGGTAGATCGCTTCGCGCGGCGGCTTGCCTTCCACGCGCTCGGCCTCCAGCGCGAAGTCGATCATCATGATGGCGTTCTTCTTCACGATGCCGATCAGGAGCACGATGCCGATGATGCCGATGATGTCGAGGTCATGGCCCGTCAGCATCAGCGCGAGCAGCGCGCCCACGCCGGCCGAGGGCAGCGTCGAGAGAATCGTGATGGGATGGATGAAGCTCTCGTAGAGCACGCCCAGCACGATGTACATCGTCACGATGGCCGCGAGAATCAGGAACAGTTCGTTGGAGAGCGACGCCTGGAACGCGAGCGCCGCGCCCTGGAAGCGCGTCTGGAACGACGCGGGCAGGCCGATGTCCTGCTCGGCCTGGTCGATCGCCTTCACGGCCGCACCGAGCGAGGCGCCCGGCGCGAGGTTGAACGACACCACGGTGGCCGGGAACTGCGAGAGGTGCGTGACGAGCAGCGGCGCCGCACGCTCGTGGAAGCTCGCGATGGCCGAGAGCGGCACCTGCCCGTTGGTGGCGGTTGAGGAGGGCAGGTAGATCGAGTTGAGCGAGTCCGTGTAGTGCTGCATGTCCGGCTGCGACTCGAGAATCACGCGGTACTGGTTCGACTGCGTGAAAATGGTCGAGATGATGCGCTGGCCGAACGCGTCGTAGAGCGCGTTATCCACGGTGGCCGGCGTGATGCCGTAGCGCGAGGCGGTGGCGCGGTCGATCTCGATGTAGACGGACTGCCCGTTCTGCTGAAGGTCGGTGGCGACGTCGGCGAGTTCGGGCGACTGCTGCAGACGGCGCACGAGCTTCGGCACCCACGTCGCGAATTCCGCGATATTGGGCGTGGTGAGCATGAACTGGTATTGCGTGGGGCTCACCGTCGAGTCGATCGTGAGGTCCTGCACGGGCTGCATGTAGAGCGAGGCGCCCGGGAAATGCGCCACCTGCTGCTGGATCTGGCGGATCACTTCGCTTGCCGTGTCGCTGCGCTCGTCGCGCGGCTTCAGGTTGATGAGCATGCGGCCGCTGTTGAGCGTGATGTTGGTGCCGTCCACGCCGATGAACGAAGTGAGGCTTTCCACGTTCGGGTTCTTCAGCACTTCGGCGGCGAGCGCCTGCTGGCGCTCGGCCATCGACTGGTACGAGACCGACTGCGGCGCCTGCGTGATGGCCTGAATCACGCCCGTGTCCTGCACGGGGAAGAAGCCCTTCGGCACGAAGACGTACAGTACGGCGGTGAGCACGAGCGTGCCGAGCGCCACGAAGAGCGTCAGGCGATGGTGGTCCAGCACCCAGCGCAGCGCTACCGAATAGCGTTCGATCACGTAGTCGATGAACGCGTGGGCGCGTGCTTCGAAGCCGCCGTTTTCTTTCGGCGGCGTGTGGCGCAGCAGCTTCGCGCACATCATGGGCACGAGCGTGAGCGACACCACCGCGGAAATCACGATGGTGACCGCGAGCGTAATGGCGAATTCGCGGAAGAGACGCCCCACCACGTCGCCCATGAAGAGCAGCGGAATCAGCACCGCGATCAGTGACACCGTCAGCGAAATGATCGTGAAGCCGATCTGCTTCGAGCCCTTCAGCGCCGCTTCGAGCGGCGTGTCGCCTTCCTCCACGTAGCGCGCGATGTTTTCGATCATCACGATGGCGTCGTCCACCACGAAGCCCGTGGCGATGGTGAGCGCCATCAGCGAAAGGTTGTCGAGCGAGAAGCCGCACAGGTACATCACGGCGAGCGTGCCGATCAGCGAGAGCGGCACCGAAAGGCTCGGAATGACGGTGGCGTAGATGTTGGCGAGGAACAGGTACATCACGAGCACGACGAGCACCACCGACATCAAGAGCTCGAACTGCACGTCGCGCACCGAGGCGCGGATGGTCGTGGTGCGGTCCGTGACCACCTTCACGTCGAGCGAGGCCGGCAGCGATTGCTGCAGCGTGGGCAGGAGCCGCTTGATGCTGTCCACCACCTGGATCACGTTCGCGCCGGGCTGGCGCTGCACGTTGAGAATGATGCCCTGCGTGTTGTTCGCCCACGCGCCCAGCTTGGTGTTTTCCGCGCCCTGGATGATGTTGGCCACATCCGTGAGCATCACGGGCCGGCCGTTGCGGTAGGCGACCACGGCGCTCTTGTAGGCGTCGGCGTCGGTCAACTGGTCGTTCGCGTTGATCGTGTAGTTGCGCGTGGGGCCGTCGAAGTTGCCCTTCGGCGTGTTCACGTTGAGGTTCGCGATGGTGGTGCGCAGGTCGTCCAGATTGAGCCCGTAGGCCGCGAGCGCGCGCGGGTTGGCCTGAATGCGGATGGCGGGACGCTGCCCGCCCGACAGCGAAACGAGCCCGACGCCCGCTACCTGCGAGATTTTCTGGCCGAGCCGCGTGTCGGCGAGATCCTGGATCTGCGTGAGCGGCAGCGTCTTCGAGGTGATGGCAAGCGTGAGAATGGGCGCGTCGGCCGGGTTGACCTTCGCGTAGATGGGCGGCGCGGGCAGGTCGGAGGGCAGCAGGTTGCCGGCTGCGTTGATGGCGGCCTGCACCTCCTGTTCGGCGACGTCGAGCGGCAAATCCAGGCTGAACTGCAACGTGATGACCGACGAACCCGCCGAACTCTGCGACGACATCTGGTTCAGCGATGGCATCTGCCCGAACTGCCGCTCGAGCGGCGCGGTGACCGAAGACGTCATGACCTCGGGGCTCGCGCCCGGGTAGAACGTTTGAACCTGGATGGTCGGGTAATCCACTTCGGGCAGCGCCGAGAGCGGCAAGAAGCGCAGCGCGACGAGGCCGACCAGCATGATCGCCGCCATCAAGAGGGCGGTGCCGACCGGGCGCAGGATAAAGGCGCGGGATGGATTCATGCGGCGTTACTGGTTGGCGGCGGCTTGCGAGGCATGGCGGCGGTGGCCGTGAGCGCCCGAGGCACCCGAGGCACCCGAGGCACCCGAGGCACCCGAGGCACCCGAGGCACCCGATGCTGCGTAGGCGCCTGACGCACCCCGCGCGCCCGACGTGCCGCGCGGCATGTCGGCCGGGATCGTGATCTTCGCGCCTTCGCGCAGGCGGTCGGAGCCGTCGATCACCACGCGCTCGCCCGCGGCAAGGCCGGACTTGATGCTCGAGCGTTCGCCGTCCACCGGCCCCACCTTGACCGGACGCACCGTGACCGTGTTGTCCGGCTTCACGACATAGACGAACTGGCCCATCGATCCGTTCAGCACGGCCGAGGTCGGCACGATGACCGCATTTTTCAGTACGTCCACGAGCAGGCGCGCGTTGACGAACTGGTTCGGGAAGAGCCCGAGCCCGGTGTTCGGGAACAGCGCGCGCAGTTTCACGGTGCCCGTGGTGGTGTCGATCTGGTTGTCCACGGTTTCGAGGTAGCCGCCTTCGAGCGACGTGGTGTTGCTGCGGTCGTAGGCCGTGACCGACATCTTCGTGCCCGTGTGCAGCTGCTTCATGATGGCGGGCAGGTTGTCCTCCGAAGTGGTGAACACCACGCTGATGGGCTGGATCTGCGTGAGCACGACGATGCCGTTGGTGTCCGAGGGCGTCACGTAGTTGCCCGGATCCACCTGGCGCAGGCCGACGCGGCCCGAGACGGGGGCCGTGATGCGCGCGTAGGCCAGATCCAGCTTGAAGGTGGCGACGTTGGCGCGGTCGGACTTCACGGTGCCCTCGTACTGCTTGACGAGCGAGGCCTGCGTGTCCACCTGCTGGCTCGCGATCGAGTCCTGCGAGAGCAGCGTCTGATAGCGCTTGAGGTCGAGCCGTGCCGTGGCGAGCAGCGCTTCGTCGCGTGCCAGCTGGCCCTCGGCGTTCGCGAGCGAAATTTCATAAGGGCGCGGATCGACCTGGGCGAGCACGTCGCCTTGCTTCACCATCTGCCCTTCCTTGAAGTTCACCGACTGGAGCGTGCCCGAAAGCTGGGTGCGCACCGTGACGTTGGCGAGCGGCGTGACGGTGCCGAGCGCGGTAATCACGATCGGCATGTCGCCGGGCGACGCGGTGGCCACGTGAACGGGCTGCGGCATGTTGGCGAACGCGCCGGGGCCGCCGCGTCGCGCCATGGGGCCGCCCGGCCCACCGGCTCCGCTGGCGGCGCCGGGCGCGGCGGCGCCGCTTCCCGCGCTCCACGGATGCCAGCGCGCGATCACGATGCCGGCCACGATGAGCGCGACGACGAGCAGCCCAAGGGCACGGCCGCGGCCGCGCGGCTTTTGCGGCGGCGGGTTGCCGCCCGGCGAGCCTTGCGTGCCGTGTGTGTCCTGAGGTCCGGTCGGCGCGGACGGCGTCCGCGATGCCTGGGCGGGCTCGTCGTTGCGCGGCGTGTCGAGAGGCTTTTGTTGTTCGTCCATCGGTCAGATCGGTAACTGGCGTGTAGGTGGAAGCGGCGCGGCCGGTGCGGCGGGCGCCTGCGGAGTGGTCACGTGGCGCGGGCGCCGGTCCCGCAGCGGTACGGCGGCCGAGGCGCGCGGAATCGGCTCGATGCTACGCGAGGAACGTGGAAGAAGCGGTGACGTTCCCGCGATGACGCTCATCGGAATGGGCGGTCAGGCCGCGCGGTGGCCTGGGTTGCGGTCTGCCCGGTGCGCCGGTCCGCGGCCTTTCGCTGGCCGCATGCGCCGCGCCTTGTCCTGGGAGGCTCGTTCTCGGCGAACGGGACGAAGAGGCGGCAACGGGTATCGGATGTGCAATCGGTTGAGTGAGCGGGTGTGGTCGGCATGTGCGGCAAAAACAGTGCAAGCGAACGGCGCGACAGCGGTGCATGCGGCGCGTGGGCGTCGGACCGTGAGGATGCGGGCAGCGGACAGGGCAGCGGGACACTGCGCCGCGCAACGGCCCCTCGCTCGCGCCTCGCCGGAACGGCACGCAAGCCGCACTGCGGCCGCGTCGAAGAACCATGATGCTACGTCCGCGCCCAAGTTACAGTCCAGCGACGTATTTTTCGGTGGATTACGCGCGGGTCATGCACGCCGCGCGGGAGGTGTGGCTGGAGTGGCTGGTACAGCTTCGGTGCTGACGGTGGCGTGATGGGGTGCCCAATGGCCGGGGTCGAACAAGAGGCGACCAGCAGACGGGCGCCGCCGCCCCTTGTCCCGCGGGCCAGGCCGCGAATGCGACAGACCGCCCGGCCTAGTTGTCCAGCCGCTGCCCCGGCGTGCCGCCGATCTCGCGCACGATGTTCGCAATGCATTCGGCGAGAGCCGGCACGGCGCGCTCGATCAGCCAGTCGCGCGGACACTGGTGCGCCGCTCCGCCGCAATTGACGGCGTAGCGCTCGCCGGCCGGCCCGACGAAGCCCGCCGCGATCGCATTGAGCCCTTCGTGCCATTCGCCCGTCGCAATCGCAAAGCCTTGCGTCGCGGTCTCTTGCAGCGCTGCATCGAGCCGTCCGCCGATCAGCGCCCAGTCGTCGCCTGTGGCTGCCTGCAGCGCGACGAGCATCTTGTCGCGCTCGGGCGCGTCGAGCGCGGCCAGATACGCGCGGCCTACGGCGGTGCGCGGCATGTCGATCCGTGAACCCACTTCGAGCCGCGATACCAGCACCGCGGAGCGCGGCCGGATGGCGTCGATCACGACCATGTCGAGCCGGTCGCGCACGGCGAGATGGACCGAGAGCGCGGTGCGCTCGGCAAGCTCGATCAGGAACGGCCGGGAACGCGCCCGGATGTCGAAGTTGCGTAGAAAGCCATGCGAAAGCTCGAGCACGGAGGCCGTCAGCACGAAGCGTTCGCTGTCCGCGAGACGGAGCAGGAAGCCCGCGTTCACGAGCGTCGCAGTGATGCGTGAGAGCGTCGCCTTCGGGATGCCGGTCTGTTCGGTGAGTTCGCGGTTGCTGATGGGCGCGTGGGCTGCGGCGACGCAGCGGAGCACGGCAAGGCCGCGTGCGAGCGCCGTGACTTCGTCGCCGGATCCGTCCTTGTCTTTGGCGGGATTGGCGACCGGGTGGGGCGTCGTGGTCATGGTCAGTGTTTATGAAACATCATTTCAGTTTAGTTGAGCAACCTACGGAGGCCGGCAATGTCGATCTGGCCGCTCATCTCATATTGTGAGTCTCGTTCCGGGGCATGGGGTTTATCGTCGGAGTGCTGATTTTCGCGACAGATCATTCTACTGTACCGCGGCGTGCCGTCCGGCGCGGGCGATGCGCGCAAAGCCAAATTTTTCTTGACTTCGTCAGCATAAATGGAAAAAATGGAACCCGATTTCGAATTGCCGCTTCGGTGCATCATTTATTGTCCGGCTCCCGATGTGTGTCAAAATATGCGAATTGCATAATATGCCGCGACAACGAGGACGCACAGGCGCTTTCATGCACGCTCCAGCCCGGCCGGCTGTGGTGCACTCCGTCCCCGCACGAGTCCCCCAGGACTTCGGATTACCGTCTCTCAGGTTCTAGCACGGCCCTCGGAATGGCTAGAACTTTTCAAGCGTCACGCGACAGCGTGGCGCTTTTTTTTCGCCCTGCGTTTCTCTCTCCGAACGGCGTCGATTCGATGGTTCGCGTCTACATCTCTGGCGCAAACATGAATTTATATTCATGAACCGGAGCGCGAGCCGACATCTCCACGCGGGTAAAATCCGCGCATCGAAAAAGGAATGCGATATGGCGCAATTGCGCGTACTGACCGTCGAAGATGATGCCGTCACGGCAAACGAGATCATCGATGAACTCAGGAAATGCGGTTTCGAAGTCGACTGGACCGACAACGGCAAGGAAGGCATGAGCCGGGCGATGAGCGAGCAGTACGACGCCATCACACTGGACCGCATGCTGCCCGGCGTGGACGGCCTCACGATCCTCACCACCATGCGCACGATCGGCGTGCAGACGCCCGTGCTGATGCTCAGCGCGCTGGGCGATGTCGATGAACGTATTCGCGGCTTGCGCGCCGGCGGCGACGACTACCTCACCAAACCGTTCGATCCCGAGGAACTCACCGCCCGGCTCGAAGTGCTGCTGCGGCGTGCCCAGGCGCGAACCGTGGCGCCGCAGACGGTGCTGTGCGTCGGCCCGCTGAGCCTCGATCTCATTTCGCGCAAGGTGCGCCGCGACGACGAAGAAATCGCGCTGTTGCCCACGGAGTACCGCGTGCTCGAGTTCATGATGCGTCATGCGGGCAAGACGATTACGCGCACCATGCTGTTCGAGGCCGTCTGGGGTTATCACTTCGATCCCGGCACCAATCTGATCGACGTCCATATGGGGCGTCTGCGCAGAAAGATCGACCCGCCCGGCGTGGCGCCGTTGATCCAGACGGTACGCGGCGCGGGTTACATGATCGGCTGATCTATTAAGTACTCCCCTTGAACGAACTTTCTTCTTCCCCGCCGATCGGCGTGGGCCGGCGTTGGCACACCACGACATTCCGCTGGCTCTCGGGTTATGCGGCGATCTTTGCGGCTTCCATGACGTTGCTCGTGGGTGTCATCGCGTGGGCGGCGACGAACGCGATGGAGCACGACACCGACGACATCATGGCCTGGCAGCTCATCTACTTCGACTCCATACCCGACGTCGAACTGGCGGGCGCCATACACAGCCGTCTCGAACACGAACGGATGCACACGAACTTCTACGGCCTCTTCACGGCCGACGGCCGCCATATTGCGGGCGACGTCGTGCACTTGCCGCCGCGGCTCACGTTCGACCGCAATGGGCGAACGCTGCGCCACACCCTGAAACTCGTGGACGGACAGCAGTCTCCAATCGTGCGTGCCATGTGCGAACGGCGCACGAACGGCACGATCCTGCTGGTCGCGCGCGACCTCACGCACATTCTCAAGATGCGAGAGGCCGTGATTCGGGCGCTCGTGATAGGCGGTCTTCTGGTCCTCGTTGCAGGTGTTGCCGGCGGGCTCGTACTGAGCGTGCGACAGTTGCGCCGCGTGCGCGAGATTCGGCGCGTCACGCAGCGCATTGCCCGGGGCGACCTCAATCAGCGGCTGCCGATTGGCGGACGCGACGAACTCGACATGCTCTCCCATCTCGTGAATCACATGCTCGAAGAGGTGGAGCGGTTGATGAGCGAGGTGAAGGGAGCGTGCGACGGCATTGCGCACGACCTGCGCACACCGCTTGCACACGTGCATACGCTGCTGGGACGAATCGCGGAGCGCACTGCGCAGTGCGGCGACGACGGCGTCGCGACCTTGCTCACGCGCGCGCGCAGTGAAACGGATACGTTGCTCGAGCGTTTTCGCGCCATGCTGCGTATCTCGGAGATCGGCGCGTTGCAGCGCAGAGGCGGTTTCGGTCGCGTCGATCTGCGTCTGCTCATTGAGGAGCTCGGCGAACTCTACGAGCCGCTGGCCGAGAGCCGGAGCATGGGTTGGACACTGCTCGCCGAACCGGTCGATGAAATTCATGGCGACCGCGCACTGCTGTTCGAGGCGTTCAGCAACCTGCTCGACAACGCCATCAAGTTTTCGCCGGAAGGCGGGGCGGTGGGCATGACGTTGCGCGCAACGCCGTGGGGCCCGGCCGTCGACGTCTACGACGAGGGTCCCGGCATTCCACCCAACGAGCGCGATGCGGTCCTGCAGCGTTTCTATCGTAGCGAGCAGGGGCGTTACGTGCCGGGGTCGGGGCTCGGGCTCAGCATCGTATCTGCGGTCATGCGTGTGCACGATTTCACGCTGCATATCGAGGACGCGAACCGCCACGAGGTCAACGCGACGCACGCTGGTCCCGGCACGAAGATCACGGTCGAGTGCTGGCCGCGTGCGCTTGCGTGACCCGAACGGAACCGTGACGCCATGCGAATCCTTCTTGTCTCCGCGCCGCACGCAGAGGGCGCGTGGCTGCATAAGGCATTGCGCGAAAGTACCCATAGCGTGCAACGGACCGAAGATTTGCGCGACGGCGTGTTTCTCGCCTCGCAAGAGCCCTACGACGTCATCGTGATCGTGGCAACCGAGGCGGCGACGCTCACGCCCCTCGTGGAAACGTTGCCGCGCTTCGCGGCGGTCGGCGCGGCGTCGATCATCGTGCTGCTCGGCCGCGCGAGCGCCGGCGATCGGTCCAGAGTGTTGCGTGCGGGCGCCGATGCGTGTTTCGACCAGCCATGGTCGTTCATCGAAATGCACGAACGGATGCAGGCGCTTCAGCGCACGGCAGCCGTGTCCCCGGTCCCGGCGTACGCGCCCGGCAGTATGCCGCGGCTCGATGGACTGACACGCGAACTGGTCGAGGAGCGCCGGCGCGTACCGCTGACCAAGCGCGAGTATCTGCTGATGGAGTGCTTGCTGCGTCAGACCAATGCGCCCGTGCCGCGCGAACAGTTGATTCGCTACGCGTGGCCCGAAAGGGAAGACATCGAACCGTCGAGCGTCAATCTCGTCGTGTCCAGGCTGCGTCGCAAGCTTGAGGCACACGCGCTTCGCGCGCGCATCGAAACCGTCAGCCGGTACGGCTACGAACTGAATACCGGCCAATAGAAACAAAAGAAGGAGGGCAACGGCGTGGCGCCGTTGCCCTCAGGACGAACGCGGTTTTCAGGAGCCGAAGTAGGGCACGCAGAAACTGGGCGGCCCCACGCAATCGGACTTTGCGCTGTTGGCCGGCGGCAGCGCGCAGCCGGCCAGCGCCGCGGCGGCAATCGCCGCGATGGCGTAGCGCGAGGACTTCTTCAAGAGGCTCATCGGGTTCAAGGTTGCCGCTCCACAGGCGGGCTATCCGGCGAGTACGCGGAGCCTTGCCGGCGCCGCGTACGGTCGTGCCGCCTATGCGCAGGCAAAGCGATCAGTGAGCGTAGATGGTGGAATTGAGGTATGCGAGCTGCCCGTCCTTCTCTGCTTCCACGAGTTCCTGATAGACCTGAGCACGCGTTTTCTGCATGACAGGCTGCCCATAGGGCGGCACCCAGCCGCCTTGCGAAGGCGTTGCCGCGGTGTTCTGGGCGACTTGAGTGGCCGCCGTGGCCGGGCTCGAAGCGTTGGCGGACGGCGTGGACTGCGCGAAAGCGGACGTGGCCGAAGCGAGACCGACAAAGGTGGCAGCGATCAGCAGCGTTTTCATGTTGGCTATCCTCATTGACTGGATTGATGATCCGGTGTGCCAGGCAAGTTGTGCCATTGCATTCCGGTCAGAGTCAGGATAGTGAGCAGCGCCTATCGAATTGAATGCGCGACCATGAAGAAAGTTTTAGAGATTGGCATGCGCCGGGGAAGTGCTGGCGGCCGTTCTGAAAAAAGGGTGTCGCGCAGATGAACGAAGTTTCATTTTTCACCTGCTTTTTAACACGCCGCTGTCACCGCCCAATCCTACATTTTCCGCTCCCACCAGGCGGTGGCGAGGATGCGCATACGAGGCAAACCACGCTTCGCGAGGCGCAGGAGATTTCATTCTTTTCCGCGGAAAACTTGAACATGAAAAAAGCGTTGTTGACTACGCTCGCTGTGGTAGCGGGGACGGTTTCATCATTTGCCCACGCGCAAAGCAGCGTCACGCTGTACGGTACGGTCGATGCCGGTATCGACTACGTGAGCAACCAGAAGGGCGCCGCGGGTGCGGGACACAACAACTGGATCATGGAGTCCGGCAACCTGAGCACGGACCGCTGGGGCCTGCGCGGCTCCGAAGACCTGGGCGGCGGCCTGAAGGCCGTGTTCGACCTCGAAAACGGCTTCAATATAGCGAACGGCAAGCTCGGCAACGGCGGCGACGAGTTCGGGCGCCAGGCGTGGGTGGGGATCGGCAGCAACGCATACGGCACCGTTACGCTGGGTCGCCAGTACGACGCGCTGGTTGATTTCGTCGCGCCGCTTTCGGCCACGGGCTCCGGTTTCGGCGGCAACATTGCGGACCATCCCTTCGACAACGACAACCTCAACAACGACTTCCGCATGAACAATGCGATGAAGTTTCGCAGCGCGAATTACGCCGGTTTCTCGTTCGAAGGCGCGTACGCGTTCAGCAACATGGCGGGCGGCTTCTCGAACAACAACGCCTATACGCTCGGCGCGGCCTATGACGGCGGCCCGCTCAATCTTGCGCTCGCCTACTTCCAGTCGAACCAGCCGGGCGGCGTGAACAGCCCGACGAACACGGGCGGCGCGATGAGCAGCAACGACGGCAACGCGACCATCACCGGGGCGCGGGAACGCATTCTGGGCGCGGGCGGGCGCTATGCCTTCGGCAACGCGACGGTGGGGCTCGTGTTCACTCGCACGACGGTCGACGACCCGCGCCAGATCGCACAGGGCGGCTCATACGGCGCAGTCAGTGGCGACTACCTCACGTTCAACAACTACGAACTGAATGGCCGCTACGCGCTCACGTCGCGCTTCAGCCTGGGCGGCTCGTATACGTTCACGGACGGACACTTCGGAACGGCGACGGGTGCTGTTTCGCCGAAATGGAATCAGTTCATGCTGCAGGCCGACTATGCGATGAGCCGCCGCACGGACCTCTATCTCGAAGGGGTGTACCAGCACGTCTCGGGTGCGGATGGCATCGCGGTGCTCGGCAACGCGTCGATCTATTCGCTCGCGGCGTCGTCGAACGACAAGCAGGTGGTGGTGGCGGCCGGTATCCGCCATCGCTTCTGAGGCAAGGGCTCGCGGCGACGCGACAAGAGGGCTGTAACGTATAACGCAGTGATCTTGAGGCCGCCTGCATTGCAGGCGGCCTTTTTTTCGACTGCTCCGGCGCTCGTTTGCAGGGTTCTTTACCGCACTTGTGCCGCGGTCAAACTGTGCCGTGCAGGCGACGCATCAGGATGCCGCAGCCGCTGTGGTCTGCAGCGATTGCGCCGACCAGCCGCCACCCAGCGCCTCGATCAGACCGACAGCTGCTTTCAGCCGCCGCGTGTGCAACTCCAGCGCTGAAATCTGCGTGGTGAGCGCGGTGGTTTGAGCCGTGACCACGTCGAGATAGCTCACCACGCCATCGCGATAACGCGACATGGAAAGCGCGAGCGTGTGCTGCGCGGCGTCGAGCGCAGCATTCTCTCGTGTGGATTCGTCTCCGAGATGATGGAGCAGCGCGAGATTGTCTTCGACCTGCTGGAAAGCGAGCAGCACGGTGGCCTTGTAGTCGGCGCCGTTTTCGGCAAGCTGTGCGCGCGCTTCGCGCACGACCGCGGCACGCCGTCCGCCGTCGAAGAGCGTCATCATCAGATCGGGGCCGATCGACCAGAGTTCGTTGGGTGCCGCGAGCCACGGCGAGAACGTGTCGCTCTGGAAGCCGCCTGCGAGGCCAAGCGAAATGTCGGGAAAGAAGGCTGCCTTTGCCACGCCGATCTGCGCGTTGGCGGCGGCCACGCGACGCTCGGCGGCGGCCACGTCGGGACGGCGCTGCAGCAGCGCGGCGGGAATGCCGACGGGAATGTGCGGCACGTGCGGTGTCGCGGTTGCGGGATCGAGCGAGAACTGCGAGGCCGGCACGCCCGTCACCGTGGCGATGGCGTGCTCGAAGAGCGCCCGGCGTGCCTTGATGTCTTCCGCGGCGGCCTGGGCGGATTCGAGCTGCGTCTGCGCACGCGAGACGTCGAGTGCCGAAGCGATGCCGCCGTTGTGGCGGCTCACCGTGAGTTGCAACGCGCGGCGATACGCGGCAATGGTGTCGTCGAGCAGTTGCGCCTGCCGGTCCAGACCGTTTAGCTCGAAGTACGCGGTGGCAAGGCTCGCCTCCAGACTCAGGCGCAGCGAGGCGAGATCCGCACTGGCCGCGTCGAGTTCGGCGCCACCCGCCTTCACCTCGTTGCGTACCTTGCCCCAGAGGTCGAGGTCGTAGCTCGCGCCCAACTCCAGCGTATTCGAACCGTAGACGTTGGGTTGATCCACGCCTCGCAGAGGGCGGCGTGCGGATTGCCGGTCGCGCTCCATGTCCACCTCGGCGCCCACGGTGGGGAAGAGCCCCGCGCGGGCCTGCGTCAACAGCGCCGCGGCTTCGTCGTGACGAGCCACGGCTGCCGCCACGTCCGGATTGGCCGCCGCGACTTGCGGCTCCAGCCTGTCGAGCACGGGGTCGTTGAATACGCGCCACCAGCCGTCGCGCTCAATGCGGTCGGCAGGGCGGGCCGTTTGCCACGGTCCGGCTTCCTTGAAGTGCGTCGGAATGGCGGTAGCAGGCGCGTGGTAGGGCGGCGCAAACGAGCACGCGCCCAGCGTGGCCACGACAAGCGCCACCGCCACGGCGAGGGTCTTCTTAGCCATGCGTCTGCTCCGCGTCGTGGGCCGCGGGTGTTGCCGCGACCTTCTCTGTCGACGCTACGCGCACGGCGTCGCCTTGCGCGAGCGAGTCGGGCGGGTTGTCGATCACACGGTCGTCAGGCTGAAGCCCGGAGGCGATTTCGACCTGCGTTCCGAGGTCCGTGCCGATGCTCACGTGGCGCAGCTGCACGTGGCCCTGTGCGTCGGCTACGGCCACTTGCAGCCCGCTCTGCCGGAAGATGAGCGCGCTGGCCGGAATCATGAGTCCGTGCGCGTTGCCGGCCAGCGCGAGATGCACTTCGGTGTATTCGCCCGGAAACAGCAGCCCTGCGCGGTTGTCCACCGCGAGTTGCACGAGCAGCGTGCCCGACGACGGCGTGATGGCGTGATCGGTGTCCACGAGCTTCGCGTCGAACCGCATGTCCGGACGCTCGGGCACGGTCAGCGTCGCTGTCATGCCGGGATGGATGGCGGCCGACTCGCTTTGCGGCACGCTCACGTAGACGCGCAGTTGATGCGCGTCCGAAACAGCGAAGAGTTCGGGGCCGCTGCCGCTGCCCGCATCGATCAGCGCGCCCACGTCAGTCTTGCGCGCCGTGACCACGCCGTCGAACGGCGCCGTGATGCGCTTGAACGATTCGAGCGCTTCGAGGCGCCGCACGTTCGCCTCGTTGGCTTCGACCGTGGCCTGGCGCGCGAGCAGGTCCGCCGTTTTCTCATCGGCCTCCTGCTGCGAGACCGAGTCCTGCTTGAGCATCTCGGTCCAGCGGCGTGCGGTGGTGGCCGCGAGCTTTTCGTTGGCGATCGAGTTCTGCAGATCGGCCTTGGCCTGCTGCAACTGCTCGTCGAGATCGGGTGTGTCGATCAGGCCGAGCAATTGCCCCGCCTTCACCTGCGTGCCGATGTCGGCATACCACGCATGCAGATAGCCCGAAACGCGTGCATAGATGGGCGCGTTGACGAACGCGGCAAGGCGGCCGGGCAGCACGAGCGACTGGCTGGCCGCCGTGTGCTGCGGCGTCACGGTGACGACGGTGGGAATCGCCTGCGCCTGGGTCCACGTCGTGAGTTCCTGTCTGGCGTGAACGCGGCTGAAGATGCCGCCCGACACGACACCGGCCACAACGAGGATGGCAACGGCGCCGGCCGACTTCAAGGCACGCAGCCGCTGCGGCTGGCTGATCTCGATCTGCACTTCAGTGGACATGGGTTTCTCCCGGTTCCATGGCTGGGTGATCTGAATGGTGGGCACCGTCGCGGCGATGCACGAGGCTGAAAACGACGGGGACGAACAGCAGCGTGGCGCACGTGGCCCAGATGAGCCCGCCGATGACCGCGCGTCCGAGCGGTGCGTTCTGCTCGCCGCCGTCGCCGAGTCCGAGCGCCATTGGCGCCATGCCGATGATCATGGCGAGCGCCGTCATCAGCACCGGACGAAAGCGCGTGAAGCCCGCTTCGAGCGCGGCCACGAGCGCGTTGCCCGTGACGGCGAGCCGCTCGCGTGCGAACGAAACGACCAGGATGCTGTTGGCCGTGGCCACGCCCATGCACAGAATCGCGCCGGTGAGCGCGGGCACCGAAAGCGGCGTGTGTGTGGTGAACAGCATCCACACGATGCCGGCGAGCGCGGCGGGCAGGGCCGTGACGATCACGAACGCGTCGCTCCACGAATGGAAGTTCACGACGATGAGCAGGTAGATCAGCACGATGGCGCCGACGAGACCCAGCAGCAGGCCCGTAAATGCGCTGTTCATGGTCTCTACCTGGCCGCGCAGCGTCACGACCGACCCTTTGGGCACGTCGTGCGCGGTGGCATGAATCGCATCGGCGATGCGCGTGGCGACCGCGCCCAGGTCGAGCCCTTGCGGCGTGGCGAAGATGTCGTAGAGCGGCTCGATGTTGTAGTGCGAGACCACGGCATCGGTCTCGCCGCGTGTGATCGTGGCGATGCCGCCCAGAATCTGCGAGGCGCCGCTCTTGTCCGTGACGGGCAGATTCTCGAGGTCCGAGAGCGTGGTCATGCGGTACTGCGGCGTCTGCGCAATGATCGGATACGACACCCCGTTGTGCGGGTTCAGCCAGAAAGTGGGCGCGACCTGGCCCGTGCCGGACAGGCTCGCCACCACGGAATTGGTCACGTCCTGTTCCGTGATGCCGAGTTCGTCGGCGCGCGAGCGATCCACGGATACGGTGAACTGCGGATAGGTGGACGCTTGCTGGATGCGCGTGTCCGCGATGCCGGGAATCAGCTGCAGGCGGCGCAGGAGTTCGTTCGCATAGCGGCGATTCGCGGGCTGGTTGGGACCGCTCACCTGCACGTCGATGGGGGCGGGCGCACCGAAGTTCAGGATCTGGCTCACGATGTCGGCCGGCAGGAACGAAAACGTCGTGCCGGGGAACGCGCGCGGCAGGACGGTGCGCAGTTCGTGCACATAGCGGGCGGTAGGCGCGTGGTCCGCGGTGAGCGAGATCAGAATGTCGCCGTCCTGCGGGCCAATCGTGCCGCTGTTGCTGTACGTGAGGTTGATACCGCTATTGGGCAGCCCGATGTTGTCCACGATGTTCGCGAGTTCGGCGGGCGGTATCACGCTGCGCACGGTGGCTTCGATACGATCGAATTCGGCTGCGGTGTCTTCGATCCGCGTACCGATGGGCGCGCGCACGTGCAGCGCGATTTCGCCCGTGTCCACGTCGGGAAAGAAGTTGCGTCCCAGCCACGGTACGAGCAGGAACGACAGCGCCACCACCGCGAGGAAGCCCCCGATGAAGCGCTTGCGATGCATCAGCGCCAGCCCGAGCACCATGCGATACAGGGCGCGCGCGCGCTCGAATCTACGCTCGAAGGCACGCTGGAAAAGTACAAGCGGGTTACGCGAACGCGGCGCACGCGGATGCGCTCCGTGCGGCGACATCACCGCCGCCAGTTCGCCGGACGCGTGGCCGCCCGATGCATGCGGCCGCAGCAGGTAGCGCGCCATCATGGGCACGAACGTGCGCGACAGCACGAACGAAGCGATCATCGCGAACATCACGGACTCGGCCATCGGCACGAACAGGAAGCGCGCCACGCCGTTGAGCAGCAGCATCGGCACGAACACGATGCAGATGCACAGCAGCGAAACGAACGCGGGCCCCACGATTTGCGCGGCGCCGTCGAGAATCGCGGCGCGCACGTTCTTGCCCTGTTCGAGGTGCCAGTTGATGTTCTCGATGGTGACCGTCGCGTCGTCGACGAGAATGCCCACTGCGAGCGCGAGCCCGCCTAGTGTCATCACGTTGAGTGTTTCGCCCATCGCCGAAAGGGCTGCAATGGCCGCCAGCACCGCGAGCGGAATCGAAGCCGCGATGATGAGCGTGGAGCGCCAGCTCCCGAGGAAAAGCAGAATCATCAGCGACGTCAGCGCCGCTGCAATGACGCCTTCGCGCGCCACGCCGCTCACGGCGCCTTTGACGAAGGTGGACTGGTCGCTCATGGTGACGAGCTTGAGGCCGGGCGGCAGCGTGGCTTCGATACGCGGCAGCTTCGCCTTGACGCCCGCGATGATGTCGAGTGTCGAAGCCGAACCGTTCTTGAGGATGCTCATGAGTACGGCACGATGGCCGTCCACGCGCACGACGTTCGTTTGCGGCGGATAGCCGTCGCGCACGTGTGCGACGTCGCGAATGTAGATCACCGCGCCGTCCACGGTCTTTACGGGCAGGTCGTTGAGTTCGTCCAGCGTGAGCGGGCTGTTGTTGAGTGCGATGTTGTATTCGAACGGGCCGATCTTCTGCGTGCCCGCGGGAATGATCTGGTTCTGCTGCGCGAGCGCGGTGGCCACATCCTCGGCCGAGAGCTTCTTTTCCTGGAGCGCCTGCGGATCGAGATCGATCTGCACGTCGCGCACTTTGCCGCCGTAGGGCGTGGGGATCGCGACGCCCGGCACCGAAATCAGCTGCGGCCGGATGAAGTTGGTGGCGTAGTCGGCGAGCTTCTGTTCGTCGAGCGTATTGCTCGTGAGTGCGAGTTGCAGCACGGGGACCGTCGACGCGTTGTAGTTGAGGATCTGCGGCGGCGTGGTGCCCGGCGGCATCTGCTTGAGCACGGTTTGCGAGATGGAAGTCACCTGGGCGGTCGCGGTGCGCACGTCCACGGTGGGCTGGAAGAAGATCTTCACGATGCCGTAGCCGCGATACGACTGCGATTCGATGTGGGCTACGTCGTTGACCGCGGTGCCGAGCGTGCGCTCGTAGTACGTCACGATACGGCCTGCCATGTCCGCGGGCGGCAGGCCGGTGTAGTTCCACACCACGCTGATCACGGGAATGCGGATGTTCGGGAAGATGTCGGTGGGTGTGCGCAGCGCGGCGAGCGGGCCAGCCAGAAGAATCAGCATGGCCAGCACGATGAAGGTGTAGGGCCGGTTCAGGGCTAGCCGGACTATTTTCAGCATCAGGAATGACTCCGTTCGAAACGCCTTGGACCGCGGCAAGCCGGGTGAGCGCGAAGGCTTTGCGCGGTGCCGCATTCGTGCGGCGATTGCATTCTGGCGGGGTAGCGCTAACAGCGACGGGCCAAAAAAATGAAAGAAGTTTTAGGACGACTGGAGAGGGCGAAAGAGGGAGTCACGAGAAAGCACAAGGCCCGCTTGCGCGGGCCCCGAGGCTCAACCGAGGAGATAACCGGAGCCCCGGATCGTACGGATGAGGGAGCGCTCGCCGGCCTCGTCGAGTTTCTTGCGCAAACGGCCCATATGGACGTCGATGAGATTGGTGCCCGGATCGAACCGGCCGCCCCATACGGACTCGAAGATCATCGTGCGCGTGAGCACCTGGCCCGCGTGGCGCATCATGAATTCGAGCACACGCAATTCCGTCGGCTGAAGCTTCAATACATGCGAGCGGTACGTGGCCCGGCGCTTGACGAGGTCGAGTTCGAGCGGGCCGACGCGCAGCACCGTTTCGTCCGCAGCGGGCTTCGAGCGGCGGCGCAGCAGCGCTTCGATGCGCGCGTAGACCTCGTCGGACGAGAAGGGCTTCGGGACGTAGTCGTCGGCGCCTGCGCGCAGGCCCTGAATGCGATCTTCCACGCCGGTCATGGAACTGATCATGAGCACCGGTGTTTCCATGCCGACGCCGCGCATGGTCGTGACGATGGCGAGTCCGTCGAGGTCGGGCAGCCGGCGATCGAGCGTGACGGCGTCGTAGTCGCCCGCCATGACCATGGCGATGCCTTCGCGTCCCGTACGCGCGACGTCGACGATGAATCCGGTATGACTGAGCACGCGCACCAGGTCTTCGGCCGTGAGCTCGTCATCCTCTATGGTGAGTATCTTCGGCATGCTGACTATAGGGTGAGGCGTGTGCGGAATGTCATGCCACAGCGCGCAATACCGCGCCGGGACTTGCATTCGAAACGGTGGCCGGCGAAGCGCCGTCGGAAGACGGCGTGCCGGTCGGCCCGCGGTACTGCTCCACGGCGAAGTCGATGAAGCTGCGTACTTTCATCGTGAGGTAATGGCGTCCGGAATACACGATCGAGATGCGTTGCAGGCCGCCGTTGATCTCGTAGCGGTCCAGCACGGTGACGAGCAGCCCGCGAGCGAGATCTTCCACGACGAACGGCATGGGCAGCACGGCGATGCCCATGTCGGCGAGTGCGGCCGCGCGAACCATCGCGCCGCTCGTTGCGGCCAGGGTGCTGTTGACCGACACGCGATGCGCGCCTGTCGGCCCGTGAAATTCCCATACACGTGTGCCGTTCGAAACGGCGAGCAGATCGTGCCTCGCAAGCGCAACGGGGTCGCGCGGCATTCCGCAGCGCGCAACGTAGGCGGGCGAGGCCACCGCGATTTCTTTCACCGAAGTCAGATGTCGGCTCACGAGCGACGCGTTCACGGTCTGATGTTCTGTCGTGAAGATGACGTCGAAGCCGCCTTCGATCATATCGATGGGTGCGTCATAGAGCGTGACGTCGAAGTCCACGCGCGGATTGAGTCCGCGCCATGTGGCGAGCAAAGGCGCGAGGCCCGCCGCAAAGACCGTCGGCGCGGCGACGCGCAGTACACCGCTTGGGTCACGCACGGCGCGAACCAGTTCGGACTCCACCTCGTCGAGCTTTTCGATCACGGCCCGGCAGCCTTCCAGATAGACGCGTCCGGCTTCCGTCAATGAAAGGCTGCGCGTGGAGCGATTGAGCAGACGTACGTTCAGGTGCGCCTCCAGCATGCCGACACTGCGCGTCACCGCGGCAGCCGACATGCCAAGCTGCTTGCCTGCAAGATTGAAGCTGCTCAATTCGACGACGCGGGTGAATACCCGCATGGCTTGTAGCTGGTTCATGTCCGGTCCGTTCAGTTCGGCAATGCGTGAGCGTGAACCGACATGGCCATGTCGGGCTCCGACGAAGCGATTGCTTCTTTCATGCGGGCAAGGCTTTCGGTGGGAATCGCAAAACCGGTCCAGCCGAACCCGGTGTGCCGGAGGAAAAGTACGATGCCGTCGAAGAGCGGGTTGCGTTCGATGTACCAGCACGGGTCGATTTCGAGCAGATATTGATGCGTACGCGAGGGCTGTGTCGCAACCGCGGGTTGCATGTGCGCCCGGATCTTGCCCAGCTCTTCGATCAACCCATCGACTTCGGCTGCGTCGAGCATGGCTTCGTGCTCTGCAATCGCCACGCGTACCGCGTGCGCGCCGTATTCGTTGACCATCTCGACAGACATTGGATATCGCATCTTCATGACCTCCTGATTCGACAGGCGGATTATCGAACCCCGATTCGGTAAAGAGATTGAAGAAGTCGCGAGCCGAACATGAAAAGTTGTTTAAGGAAGCTGCCCTTTGCCGTGCGCTGCAACTGCTGACCACTATGTAGACGCGCAATGTTGGTCAAGACGTCCATCGGCAAAAAAACAACGACGCCACAGCGCGTGATCGAACGGATATTCGTAGCTGATCCGCGCGCAAACAGGTGCGCGGTGTGCGTGCCGCATTTTGTGGAAGATTGAATTGCAGTATTTCGCGACGTGCCGGTATTTCGGCCTCCATAGACTTCGTCGTCCACTGGTTTTCGCGCCGGCCATTGCCGATGCGCGCCGCCCTGGACCTGGACATTCCAGCACCTCGCATAAGGAACCACGATGATGAAGACAAGACAGAAGAAGACGATGCGGTTGAAACTACGCCTCTGCGCGTGGCTGCCTGCGTTGCTCGTTGCCGGCACCGCGCACGCGCAGTCAAGCATTACGTTGTACGGTCTGATCGACGAAGGGCTGAACTTCACGAGCAACGCCGGCGGACACAACGCATATCAGCTCAAGAGCGGCGACACCTACGGTAGCCGCTGGGGGCTCAAGGGCAGCGAGGACCTGGGCGGTGGTTACCACGCGATCTTCCTGCTCGAAAACGGCTTCGACAACAATAGCGGGACGCTTGGCCAGGGCCAGCGCATGTTCGGGCGTCAGGCCTACGTGGGTCTGTCATCGGACCAGTACGGCACGATCACGCTGGGACGTCAGTACGACACGAGCGTCGATGCGCTCGGCTTCGGCGCGTTGACGGCGGCCGGCGGCTGGGCCGGCGACGTGAACTCGCACCCGTTCGACAACGACAACGCGGACTGGGATTTTCGTATCGACAACGCGGTCAAGTACGTCAGCCCGACCTACCGCGGCCTGACGGCAGAAGCGATGTACGGGTTCGGCAATCAGGCGGGCGGTTTTGCCGACAACCGCATGTGGGGCGGCACGCTTAACTATCAGAATGGCGGGCTCAGCATGGCCGCGTCGTACCTGAAGTTCAACAGTCCTGGCGCGACCGCCGCGGGCGCGGTGGGAAGCGACGCGCTCTTCGTCGGTTCATCTGAGCAGAACATCGGCGTTGCCGCGTCGTACCGGTTCACGAAGGTGCTTGTGGGCGTCGCCTACTCGCACGTGGATGTGTACGACCCGACGGCCAACGCGTACTTCACGACGGCAGGTACGCAGCCTTCAGGCGGCCAATGGAATGCGTGGAAATTCGACAACTTCGAGCTGAACGGTCAGTACTACTTCAAGCCGAATTTCTGGCTCGGTGCCGGCTATACCTTCACGCAGGCTCACCTGCATTCCACGGCGGGCTCGTTCGAGCCGAAGTGGCATCAGATCGGGCTGATGCTCGACTATGACGTAAGCCGGCGCACGTCGCTTTACGTGCAGGGCGCCTATCAGCACGTGGTCAGCGCGCACACGGGTACGGATTTCGACTTCGCGGATATTCCTGCCGCGGCCGGTATGTCGACGAGCGAAAACCAGATGGTGTATCGCGTGGCGATGATTCACCGGTTCTAGCAGACCGCCCGTCGCTACTGCGACGTCAGGTCCGGCGATGCTGAAACGCCGGTCTGCCGCACGCGTCTTTGCGTGGGGCAGACCGGCGGGTGAGGTCGCGCGTGGAGCTGGTGCTCAATCGCGCTCAATTCGCTGCAGCGTTGTTGGCGGCAACATGATCCGCAGGGTGGCAGTCGGCCTCGTATTTCGCGTGCAGCCGCTGCTCTGCTGTGTCGATATCGTTGGGATAGTCCGCGTCGTCGCCTGCGGACGGGTTGTATCCAACCGATTCGAGTTCCTCCAGTTCCTGCATCAGTTGTGCGTGCGTCACCTCGCCTTTGAGCGGGACGAACGGGTAGTCGTTGCATTCCTGCGGTGTAAGCTTCGCGGCGAGTGCGCTGGTGCTGGCGACGAGAGCAAAGGCGGAAATCAGCATTCTGGACGTGCGGTTCATGGCATTCCTCATTGAACATCGATCAGACAAGCTCGGGCGCGTCGCCCGAACGGGCGTGGCTGCGGCTGACGATGAAAAGCATAAGGAACACGAACTATCGCAACGGTATGCGCTTCGTGAAAGATATTTCACCGAAGCCCACGCCGAACGCTTGAGGAACCCGAATCCAGACGTAGGGCAGGCACTGTCTGTCTGGACGAAGTCTTTCAAACGGCTTCCTCGTCTCATCACGCACAGGTGCCGAGACGACAGGTACGGGTTGGTCGTTGATTCAACGGCCCCGAATCGCCGAACGCGCGACGCGGCACGCCGCCAGGTCCCATGCGCCGCTGCCTACGGTCTTCAGCAGGATCGGCTTGTCCTTCGGCACCGGCTCTTTGGAGGCCGACGCCAGCGAGCGCACCGCCGGCCAGTCCACCGCCGCCTGAATCAGATCGCCGGCTTCCTCGCGCGTGGCGTTGAGGTCATCGACAAAGACGGTGCTTGCTTTGACGGTCTGCGGTGCGATCTCGGCAGCGTCGGGCGTGAATGCACCCACGCCGATGACGAGCCGGCCCGCATTCGCTGCTTCGGTATAAACGGGGGTTTTGCTTGTGGTGACCGTGATCACTGTGTCGATGTCATGCGGCTTTCCTTCGCACGCAGACATGACGGCCACACCTGACTGGTTCATCGCCGCGCAGAAGTCGCGCTCTGCTTCCATGTGCAGTCCGCGAACGTACAGGGATGCGTCGGGGTACAACTGGCCGATTGCGGCGGCATGGAACCGGGCCTGCTGACCGGTGCCGATTAGCAGGAACGACGAGGGCGTGTGGGGGTGAAGCAGACGGACGCCCAACATGGAGAGCGCGGCGGTTCGCCGCCCTGTGACCGTTGGGCCGTCCAGGATGAACTCCGGCTGTCCCGTCGCTCCGTCGCAAACCGTCACCATGCCGAAGATGGTCGGCAGATTCTTTGCGACGTTTGCAGGGCTCACGCTGACGAGCTTATGGATGGCAATCTCCGCGGCGCTTGCAGGCATCGAGAGAAACACGCCGCCGTCCTCGAGCGGTACGCTCATCCGGACCGGTGCGTGGATGAGTCCTGCCGCATGCTCAAGCGTAGCTTGCTTCAACGCTTCCACCAGAGCGCTGAAGTCGAGAAGTCGTGCCGTCGCCCCGGCGTCGAAAACCTCGATCGTTTCCATACTTTCTTCTCCTTATTAAATGCGCCGATGCGAACGGTCTTTGCCCCGGGAGAAACGGTCTACGCGGAATGGAAGCAGATCGACTTCGGGCGTAGCGCGAGCCATCAGCTGTGAGACGAGTTCACCCGTCAGGGGTCCGAGCGTCAGACCCAGGTGCTGATGTCCTGTTGCAACGAAGACATTTCGTGCGTGGGGCAACTCGCCGATCATGGGCAGATAGTCGGGTAGGGTAGGGCGGTCACCGTGCCATCGCGACGCGACTTCGGGTATTGCACCCTCCGGAAACAGTTCGCGAAAGTGAGCCGCGAGAATGTCGGCGCGTTTCCAGTCGGGTTCGCTACCTGCGCCAAGCTCTACCGTGCCGGCAAGACGAATGCCATCCGCCATGGGATTGCAGGTGAAGCCTCGTTCCATGAAGCTCACCGGCACCTTCAGCAAGTCGGTCCTCGGTTGAGAAAGCTCGACGTGGTATCCCCGTTCCGGCGTGAGCGGAACGTTGCTGCCCAGCGCTTCCAGGAATTGGCGACTTCGCGCGCCTGCGGCAATCAGAACCTTATCGGCAAGGGTCCGTTCGCCGTTGATGAGCAACTCGATCTTGCCGCCGGACGAAGGCTTGATGCCATCGACGGATGCCAGTCTGAAGCGCGCGCCGGCGTTCAGCGCCGCATCGAACAGACCTTGCACGACCTGATGCGGATTCGCGACTGAAGCCATACCCGGAAAGTAGCGCGCATGGCTGATGTGCGGCGTCAACGTCGGGAGAAATTCGCGGCGAACTTCGTGTGCCGTCAGATTCCGATACTGCACGCCGTAGTGGTCCAGCAAGGAAAGCGCCCGGTGCTCCGCGTTGCGAGCAACCGGTTTCTCGAATACGTAGAGCGAACCGATATCCCGGAAGAGGTCGCGCGCAATGTGCTGGTCGAGCAGGCGATGCCATGCCGCCGCTGCACGCGTGATGATGCTGGCGAGTGCCGCCGTATTGCGTTCGAAATTCCGTTGCCGTGACTGACGTAGAAATTCGACCATCCACGGCGTCATGCGCGGCACGCTGCATGGGTGAAGGCGCAGCGGACTATCGAAGCGCAGGAGCATGCGCGGAACGCCCGACAGCGTGTCGGGACTGGCAAGCGGGGCGACGTGATCGACAGCTATCAGTCCGGCGTTGCCGAACGAGCAGCCCATTCCGGGCGGCGCGGTGTCGACAAGCGTCATTCGGAATCCTGACTTCGCCAGATTGAATGCCGCGGCGGTTCCCACTACGCCGGCGCCGATGACAACGACGTCCTCCACATGAGTCTCCTGCCGAATGGATCGTTCGGCAGATACTACCCTATCAATTTCTGATGTGAAATAAATTTCGTATCGGAAACCGGCGCTACCGGGCTGCCTGGCCCTTTGTCGCGCTGTACGAGCCGGCTTCTTCAAGGAGCCACGCGCGAAACATCTCCAGCGGTTTGCCGTGCGACAGCTCAGTGGGATACACGAGGTAATAGCCGGAATCGCCCTCTGTCGAGGCGTTGAACGGAACGATCAGACCGAGTTGCTCGAGACGGTCTTCAACGAAGAACTTCGGCACCAGCGCGATGCCGAGGCCGGCCGCCGCTGCCGCAATCAGCATGGTGTGCAGTTCGTAGCGCACGCCGTGCATGGTCGAATTGTCTTCGACACCCAGGTCCGAGAACCAGCGCGTCCATGCGTCGGGGCGCGTGGTGGAGTGCAGCAACGGATACCCCAGCAGCTCATGCGGCTTCTTCACCGCCCGGGCAAGCAGGCGAGGGGAGCAGACGGGAACGGTTTCTTCGCCGAACAGGTAGTCGGCGGCGGTGCCAGGCCACGTTGGTTTGCCGTAGTGGATGGCCGCTTCGAAATGGGATTCCTCGAACGAGAACATGTCGGTGCGCACGCCCATGTTGACTCTCACGTCCGGCGCGCGGTCGTAGAAAGCCTTGATGCGCGGAATCAGCCACTGCGACGCGAAGGTTGGCAGTACTGCGAGTTCCAGATATCCGCCGCCGCCGCCGTGGGCGATGATCGAAAGGGTGTCCCGGTCAAGATTTTCCAGCGCGCGGCGCACCTGTGTGCCGTACAGACGTCCCGCCCGGGTCAGCACGACGCGCTGTTTCGCGCGGACAAAGAGCCGTACGCCCAGTTGCGATTCGAGCGTCGCAATCTGACGGGAGACGGCGCTCTCCGTGAGGAACAGTTCCTTCGCGGCGTGCGTGAAGCTCTCGTGCCGCGCAGCCGCTTCGAACGCCGTCAGCGCGCCCATGTTTGGAATTTTGAATTTGCGCATCTTAATTCCGAAAACTCATCACGTGGCAATTTTATCTCGCTTTACGCAAGGCACAACGATTTCAATAATGCGCAGCATGCAGAGTTGGTGTGCGCGCAGTACGCCAACGCGAGCTTCCCCGCCGCGCTTGCGCGGACATGCCTGAGAGAACCAATCATGCGTAATTCGAACGTCGAACGTTTGCTGGAAAAACTGCTCGGACCGGAAAAGACCGGCCGGCTCTTTGCCACCCTCAATTTCCCCACCGTGCTCACGGACTGGGAGGACGGCAACGTGACCCGTGCCGAACTGGCGCAGGCCATGAACATGGCGCTGTTCGACGATCTTCTCGAACGCTCGCCAAACGGGCGCGCCTACACCGAGGACGCGATCGCGAACGGCGGCTCCGTCTATTTCGACCACGGCGCGTTGCGCACGGTGCGTTGGGCAGACAATGGCGCGCTGCCGCCGGGAGAGGCCGCGTTCACGCGCATCCTTCGTCCGTTGGGTTTCAGGCTCAATGGCCGTTATCCGCTCGACAAGCTGGGCATGACGGGCCGCGCATACGTGCACGCCGACGCGCCGGACGAGATCGCGCAGTTCTTCGTCAGCGAACTGCACCCTGAGCGTTTTTCGAGCGAGTTCCAGCAGGCCGTCTCCAACGTGCTGCGTTCGTCGAAAGACCCGCTCACGCCGCTCGCGGTCTCCCAGCTTTCCGAGCTGGAGCGCGACGGCCACCTGCCGATCGAGGCGGCACATGAACTGCTGCCCGTCATCGTGAGTGCATTCGCGCGTCAGCACGACATGCCGCATCTCAAGGACTACGAGGCCATTCTTCTGGAGTCCGCAGAAATGGCGTGGATTTCGACGGAGGGCAACGCATTCAATCACGCGACGGATCGCGTGGCGAACGTGTTCCAGCTCTCGGACGACGAAAAGGCGAAGGGACGCCCCATCAAGCCCGATGTCGAGCGGTCGCGTTCCGGCCGCGTGTTTCAGACCGCTTATCGCGCGGACGTCGTGAAGCGCGAGTTTCGTAGCGCCGACGGCAGCATCGTGACGCGCGAAGTACCTGGCTCGTTCTATGAATTCATTACCCGCAAGCGCGAGTTCGACGAAGCCGCGCGCAACTGGAAGACGGACCTGCGCTTTGACGCCGGCAACGCGACGGGCATCTTCAAGATGACGGCCAACGCGGCAAGGTAGGGTAGAAGCCGTGAAAGCAGCCACGCCGTTTCAGGCAAGCAGGAGCCTGCTTCAGCAGGTGGAAAGCGAACTGCGTCGCGCCACGTGCGGTGAAGTTCGGTTCGACGCGGGCTCGAAAGCTTTGTATGCCTCCGACGCTTCGAACTACCGGCAGATTCCGCTCGGCGTGGTGTTGCCTGCAGACGTGGACGACCTCGTGGCGGCCCTCGACACGTGCCGCCGCATGGACGTGCCGTTCCTCACGCGAGGCGGCGGCACGTCGCAGAACGGGCAGTGCGTGAATGTCGCGGTGGTGGCCGACACAAGCAAGTACGTCAATCGCGTGGTGAGCGTCGACCCGGTCGGCCGAACCGCGATCGTCGAACCGGGCGTGGTCTGCGACACGCTGCGCGAAGCGGCCGAGCGGCACGGCCTGACCTTCGCACCCGATCCGGCCACGCACAGCCGTTGCACGCTGGGCGGCATGATCGCGAACAACTCGTGCGGCGCGCATTCGGTGATGGCGGGCAAGACCGTCGAGAATATCGAAGCGCTCGAGATCGCCACTTACGACGGCGCACGCTTCTGGGTCGGTCCGACCGACGACGCCGAACTCGAAAGCATCATTGCCGGGGGCGGCCGAAAAGGCGAGATATACGCGAAGCTGCGCGATCTGCGCGACCGGTACGCAGAACAGATTCGCGCCGAATTTCCGCAAATCAAACGACGCGTGTCGGGATTCAACCTCGACCAGTTGCTGCCTGAAAACGGCTTCAACGTTGCCCGCGCGCTGGTGGGCACCGAAGGCACCTGTGCCGTCACGCTGCAGGCCAGGGTTCGCCTTGTCCACAGTCCTTCCTGCCGTGTGCTGCTCCTGCTCGGCTTCAAGGACATCTACACCGCGGCCGACGCAGTGCCGCACTTCAACCGCTTCGCGCCCATTGCCATCGAGGGCCTGGACCGCGCCATTATTCGCGGCCTTCAGGCGCGCGGGCTGAAGAAGGACGAAATCGCGCTGCTGCCGGATGGCGACGCATGGGTCGTGCTCGAATTCGGCGCCGACACGCATGCCGAAGCGGTGCAACAGGCGCAGGAGGCTCATGCGTATTTCAGGTCCGGCCAGGGTGGCGCCGACGTAACGGGCTTTGTGGTGGAAGCGAAGACGCAGCAGCAGAAGGTATGGTCGATCCGAGAAACGGGCGCATCGGCGGTGGCGCTTTCGGTTGACCCTTCAGCCCCGGATCCGATGGTGGGCTGGGAAGATGCTGCAGTGGACCCGATGCGGCTGGGTGACTATCTGCGCCAGTTCCAGGCACTGGTCGACCGCTACGGCTACGAGACGTGTCTCTACGGCCACTTCGGCGACGGTTGCGTCCACGCGCGCATTACGTTCGACGTCCGAACAGTAGAAGGCGTACAGAAATGGCGCGGGTTTCTGCGCGAGGCCGCGCAACTGGTGGTCGACTTCGGTGGCTCGCTTTCGGGCGAACATGGCGACGGCCAGGCGAAGGCCGAGTTTCTGCCCATCATGTACGGGCCCGAAATCATGCGCGCCATGGAGGAATTCAAGGCGATCTGGGACCCGGCCAATCGATTGAATCCGGGCAAGGTCGTGCACGCTTATCGTGCTGACGAGAACCTGCGCATGGGCCCGGCGTACAAGACCGTTACGCTGAATACGAAGCTGACGTTTGCGAGTCCGGAAGGCAACGGCATGCAGCGCGCGATCGAGCGCTGCATCGGGATGGGCAAATGCCGTTCGCTCGATGGCGGCACGATGTGTCCCAGCTATCGTGCGACTCGCGAAGAGCAGTTCTCGACGCGGGGGCGTGCCCATCTTTTCTGGGAAATGCTGCAGGGGGAGGTGATTGCGGACGGCTGGGACAGCGAGCCCCTGAAAGACGCGCTGGATGCCTGTCTGGCCTGCAAGGGCTGCAAATCGGATTGCCCGACCCACACGGATATGGCGTCGTACAAGGCCGAGTTTCTGTCGCACTACTACGAGAAACATCGTCGGCCGCGGCAGGCGATGTTCATGGGGAGAATCGGGCAATGGGCACCGCTGGCGAGCCGCTTTCCGTGGCTTACGAATTTTATGACTTCCTCCCGTCCCTTGGCACGTATCAGCAAGTGGGTGGCAGGCGTGGCACCGCAGCGCAATCTTCCCGTGTTCGCACCGAAGACGTACCGCGCATTGGCGCGTCGTCGCCGGCAAGCGAACGATGCCGCGAAGGCGGCCAGGTCCGGCAAGGTGATTCTCTGGGTTGACACCTTCAACGAGCACTTCTCGCCCGAGGTCGCGATGGCTGCAACCAACGTGCTGGCGCATCTGGGCTACGAAGTCGTTCTGCCGCGCAAGCGACTGTGCTGCGGCCGGCCACTTTACGACTATGGCCTGCTCGACGAGGCGCGTGCGCTGCTGCGAGATGCAGTCGATGAGCTATGCGAAGACATCCGCGCTGGCGTACCGGTGGTCGGGCTTGAACCAGGCTGCCTTTCCGTATTCAAGGACGAATTGCTGAAGCAGTTGCCGGACGACGCCATGGCTAAAAGGCTCGCGGAGCAGACGTTTCTCTTCTCGGACTTTGTAGCGCGCGCGGACTTTCAGTGGCCACAACTCGACGCCGATGTAGTCGTGCACGGGCACTGTCATCAAAAGGCGGTGTTTGGAATGAAGGGCGAGACCGCGCTGCTCGACAAGCTCGGTGTCCGCTGGTCGTTGCTCGATACGGGCTGCTGCGGCATGGCGGGTTCGTTCGGATTCAATGCGCAACATTACGACCTCTCGCTGAAAATCGGCGAAGACAAGTTGCTGCCGCTAGTGCGCGACGCAGCGCCCGAAACGATCGTCGTGACGAATGGCTTCAGTTGTCGCGAACAGATCCAACAGGGCGCCGGCAGGCACACCTTGCATATCGCTCAGCTTGCGCAAAGAGCAATCAAGCTGACGCACCTTCCTCAAACCGATCTGCCTCTTGAAGCGGTGAGCGAAGTCGTGTCGGTATCCTGAACAGATTGATTGGTTCTTGATGAGCAAGGGGACGCGCAGCGTCCCCTTTTTGCTATCGAATCGAAGCAATGAGGGAATGCCCTGTGCGCCTGCAACGGAATTCCGGCTGCGTCGAACACCTCGGAATTTTCGGGGTTGATGATCAGAACGCATCACGTCGTGCATAGATATCGTTTGATGCAGGTCTATTGGCTACTGACAATCGCTCCACATCATCACCGGACGTGTGTTAGCCGCCAGTGGTTGGCCGGGAGATGAGTGTGTTGCGCGCGGTCGTCGAGGCAATCGTGCCGTGCGCAGTGTGTCGATTACAAATATCAAAGGAACTCTCCCCATGCTCTCCCGTATTTGCGTGTCCCGTCGCCCTCTCGTTGTCGCTCTTTCCCTTTGCTTCGTCTCCGCGGCAGCTTGCGCCCAGGAAGCGGAAGTCAAGATCGGCATCGCCGGTCCGCTCACGGGCGGCGGCGCGGCCTACGGCAAAGACATCGAGAACGGTGTGCGAATGGCCATCGAAGAAGCCAATGCGAGTCATCCCACTATCGGCGGCAAGCCGGTCAAGTTCGTCATCGATTCGCAGGACGATCAGAGCGACCCGCGCGTGAGCGTGCAGGTCGCTCAACGGCTTGTGGACGACCAGGTGTCGGTGGTCATTGGCCATTTCAACTCGGGCACCACGCTGCCGTCGTCGAAGATCTACGCGAAGGCGGGCATTCCGATGATCACGCCCGCGGCAACGAATCCGACCATTACGCAAGCAGGGCTCTCCACCATTTACCGCGTTATAGCAACCGATGCGCAGAACGCAGGCAACGCGGGCACTTATGCGGCCACGGTGACGAAGGCGAAGCGTATTGCCATCATCGACGACAGAACGGCATTCGGGCAGGGCGAAGCAGATGAATTCGAGAAGGCCGTGAAGGCGAGCGGCGGCACCATCGTCGACCGACAGTTCACCAACGACAAGGCAGTGGACTTTTCCGGCCAACTGACGGCGATCAAGAGCACCAATCCCGACCTCGTGTTTTTCGGCGGACTTGATACCCAGGCAGCCATGATCGTCAAGCGGATGCGCCAGCTCGGCATGAAGGCGCAGTTTCTCGCCGGCGGCGGCGTGATGGACGCGAACTTCATCAAGATTGCGGGCGACGCCGCCAACGGTTCGTCCGTGTGGGAATACGGCCAGCCGCTGTCGACGCTGCCCAAGGGCAAGGATTTCGAGGCGAAGTTCAAGCAGAAGTACGGCGCCGACATGCTTGCCTATGCGCCGTTCGCGTACGACGCAACGTGGGTCGCCATCAAGGCGATGCAAAAGGCCAATTCCGTGAAGCCCGCGGACTTCAACACAGCGATGAAAGGCACCGACTATCAGGGCGTTACGGGCCGTATCGCATTCACGCAAACGGGCGATCTGAAGAACCCCAGTTCGACCATGTATCAAGTCAAGAACGTGGCCTGGACGCCGATCACGACGAAGACCGCCGACTAGGCATCTAAGCGTGCAGCGAAGGATGCGTGAGGCACACGTCAGAGATCCCACGCATCTTTCGCACGCCGACGCGCGGCTTCGGCCCGGCACCTGGATTGGAAACACTGAAGAGGCTCTACTGTGAAAGCATCAACCATTCTCTCCGAACTCGGCATTTCGCAGCTTGCAGAAGCGGGCGATATCGCGGTTCATTCGCCCATCAACGGCGAGCTTATTGGCCGCGTGGCGAGCCAGTCTGTGGCCGACGTGGATGCGGCGCTCGCGAAAGCTCACGAGGCATTCAAGATCTGGCGCAACGTGCCGGCACCGCGCCGCGGGGAACTGGTTCGCCTGCTGGGCAATAAACTGCGCGAGAAGAAGCACGCACTCGGCAGCATCATCACGCTCGAAACCGGCAAGATTCTCCAGGAAGGTTTGGGCGAAGTGCAGGAGATGATCGACATCTGCGACTTCGCCGTGGGGCTCTCGCGTCAGCTGTATGGGCTGACGATCGCATCGGAGCGGCCGGGCCACCGGATGGCCGAGACGTGGCATCCGATGGGTGTTTGCGCGGTGATCTCGGCGTTCAATTTTCCGGCGGCCGTGTGGTCGTGGAACGCTGCGCTCGCACTCGTCTGCGGCAATGCCGTGCTCTGGAAACCGTCGGAGAAGACGCCGCTCACCGCGTTGGCCGTAAACAAGATTCTTCAGGATGCCTTGACGGAATTCGGCTCGGCACCTGAAGGCCTGACTGCGCTCGTCAATGGAGGCCGCGATGTAGGTGCGAAGCTCGTCGCCGATCCGCGCTCGAATATCGTGAGCGCCACGGGTAGCACCGAGATGGGCCGCGCAGTCGGCGTGGAAGTGGCGCGTCGATTCGGCCGGGCGATTCTCGAACTGGGCGGCAACAATGCCGGCATTGTGTCGGGAACGGCGGACATGGAACTCGCGTTGCGCGGCATCCTGTTTTCCGCGGTCGGCACGGCGGGGCAGCGTTGTACGTCACTGCGCCGCCTGTTCGTACATGAAAGCGTGTATGACAAGACCGTGGAGCGGTTGAAGACGCTCTATAGCAAGGTCACGATCGGCAACCCGCTGGAGCAAGGCACGCTCATGGGGCCGCTCATCGACGAGCCGTCGTTCAATCGTATGCAGGCGGCGCTCGAACAGGCGAAGCGTGAAGGCGGCAAGGTGTTCGGCGGCGAACGTCAGAGCGTCGCGGGTAACGAGAAGGGCTTCTACGTTCGTCCTGCCATCGTGGAAATGCCGACGCAAATCGATGTCGTGCTCACGGAGACCTTCGCGCCAATTCTCTATGTGCTCAAGTATTCGCGCTTCGACGATGCGATCGAAGCCAACAACGCGGCGCATCACGGTCTGTCGTCGTGCGTGTTCACCACGGACATGCGCGAGAGCGAGCGTTTCCTGTCGGCGTCCGGCAGCGACTGCGGCATCGCGAACGTGAACATCGGACCAAGCGGCGCGGAGATCGGCGGGGCATTCGGCGGCGAGAAGGAGACCGGTGGCGGCCGCGAATCGGGTTCGGACGCGTGGAAGGGGTACATGCGTCGCGCAACCAACACCGTCAACTTCTCTTCGGCGCTGCCGCTCGCACAGGGCGTCGATTTCAACATCGAATAGCAGCGCACATGGGGCGTGGGAGGCGTTTCGCGCGCAATGGAGCGGGCGATAAGGTGGACGAGATCTCACGCCGTGCATCGAACCATCTGCAATCTGGAGCATGTCGTGAGTTCTAAAGTCGTTATCGTTGGCGGCGGCGTCATCGGTAGTTCTATCGCTTACTTTCTGCGCGCTTCCGACCCGACGATTTCGGTGACGGTCATCGAACGCGATCCGAGCTATGCGAGGTCGTCGTCTGCGCTGTCGGCTGCCTCTATCCGGCAGCAGTTTTCTACGCCGTTGTCCATCCAGATGTCGTTGTACGGCATCGAATTTCTGCGCGATATCGGCGAACGTCTCGAAGTGGAGGGCCACCGGCCATCCATCGACCTGCACGAAGGCGGTTATCTCTTTCTGGCGACGGAAGCCGGGGAAGCCACGCTGCGTGAAAACCACGCCCTGCAAACGAGCCTGGGCGCCGATATCGCGCTGCTGTCTCCCGCCGAACTGGCGCAGAAGTTCCCGTGGCTCAACGTCGACGACATCGTGGCCGGCGCATACGGTCTTTCGGGTGAAGGCTGGTTCGACGGCTACGGTCTCGTGCAGGCACTGCGAAAGAAGGCTCAGTCGCTTGGCGCACGCTACGTGGCTGCGGATGTGACTGGCCTTGAGCGCGACGGACGCAAAGTGACCCACGTTCTGACCGGCGACGGCGAACGTCATGCATGCGACACGCTGGTGAATGCCGCTGGTGCATGGGCACGGCGCATTTCGGAACTGATGGGCGTGGATATTCCGGTCTACGCGCGCCGCCGCAGCATCTTCAACGTGTCGTCGCCGGCGCAACTTGCGAACAGCCCGCTGCTGATCGACCCCACTGGCGTGTACTTCAGACCGGAAGGCAAGACGTACATCACGGGTACCTCGCCGGGCGAAGACAACGATCCGAACGACCTGCCGCTCGACGAGGTGGATCACGACCTCTTCGACGAGGTGATCTGGCCGACGCTCGCCAATCGCGTGCCCGGCTTCGAAGCATTGCGTGTGGAGAACTGCTGGTCCGGCTATTACGAATACAACGTGTTCGACCACAACGCGATCATCGGCTATCACCCGGATGTCGAGAACTGCGTGTTCGCGAACGGCTACAGCGGCCACGGCCTGCAGCAGGGCCCGGCGACTGGACGCGGTGTGAGCGAACTCATCGTCAATGGCCGGTACACGACGCTGGATCTGTCGTCGCTCAGTTGGGAACGCGTTCTGGAGAACCGGCCCATCGTCGAAAAGAACGTCGTATAGCGGGCCACTTCGTTTTTCATCGGCCGGCTTATCGCAAACGAAGACATGTACGAATTCACTGCACCTTTTCAGCAACCTGCCGGCTCGCCAATACGAGAGTTGTTCAAGTACCTCGGAGAGCCAGGCATGATTTCGTTCGCGGGTGGCTATCCCGCGAGCGACCTTTTCGACGTCGAAGGGCTCAATGCGGCTGCAACGCGTGCGTATCAGGCGCCTGCGCAATGCCTGCAATATGGCCCGACCGACGGGCTGCCGGCGCTCAAGGTACAACTCGTTCAATTGATGACGAGGCGCGGCGTATCGTGCGCGACGGACGAGCTCGTCGTCACCACGGGCTCGCAGCAGGGCCTTGACCTGCTTCTGCGTGTGCTCGTCAGCCCGGGCGACGTCGTTCTCACGGAACAACCCGCGTATCCCGCCACGCTTCAGGCGTTGCGTTTGCAGCAAGCGCAGGTCGTCACGATTCCGGTGGATCGCGATGGCCTCGATGTAGAACACCTTGCGAAGCGGCTCGCGTCGGGCGCGGTATCCCGCCCACGGCTCTTGTATACCGTTCCGACGTTCGCCAATCCGACTGGTGCAACGCTGACGCGCGAACGCCGTATTGCGCTGCTCAAACTCGCGGTGCGCTACCGGTTCCTGATTGTCGAAGACGATCCCTACGGCGACCTTCGATTCTCGGGCGAGCCTATCCCTTCGATGCTCGCGCTGACGAGCGAAGTGGAAGGCTCGCGCGACTGGGTCGTGCATTTCTCCAGTCTCTCGAAAATCGTAGCGCCGGGGTTGCGGGTGGGCTGGACCATTGCGCCCACGGCAATCGCACGGCGCTGCGTCATTGCCAAGCAGACGGTCGACCTGTGCAGCGCGCCGTGGACGCAGGCCATCTCCGCGGAGTACCTCGCAGATGGGGCGCTGGAGCGGCACGTGCCCAGGATCGTCGCGGCATATCGCGACAAGAATCACGCGCTGTGCCACGCGCTTCGCGTCGAGCTGGGTGATCGGATCGAATTTCACGCGCCTTTGGGCGGCATGTTCGTATGGGCGCGCATTCCAGGCCTCGACGCGGCAGCATTGCTTGCACGCGCCATCGAGCACAAGGTGATCTTCGTGCCGGGCAACGCGTTTTTCGCGGATCACGCCGACACCTCCAGCTTGCGCCTTTCCTTCGCTGCGCCCGATATCGCCGCGATTGAGGAGGGCGTGCGCCGGCTCAAACGTGCATACGAAGCAGCGACCGGTACGTCGGTTCGGATGACGAAATGAACAATGAATAGAGGTTGATGAATGAAGATTGTAGTTGCCGTAAAACGCGTGGCGGATTTCAACGTGAAGATTCGCGTCAAGGCGGATCAGTCCGGGGTTGAACTCGCCAACGTGAAGATGTCGATGAATCCGTTCGACGAAATCGCCGTGGAGGCGGCCGTCCGGTTGAAAGAAAGCGGGCAGGCGAGCGAAGTGATCGTGGTATCGGCCGGGCCGGTGCAGAGCCAGGAGACGTTGCGCACGGCGCTGGCCATGGGCGCAGACCGCGGCATCCATGTGAAGGTGGAGAGCGAACTGCAGCAACTCGGCGTGGCACGCATTCTCCGCGCGGTGGTGGAGCGTGAGCAGCCGGGCCTCGTGATGCTCGGCAAACAGGCCATTGACGACGACGCCAATCAAACCGGTCAGATGCTCGCCGCACTGGCAGGGTTGCCGCAAGCCACTTTCGCGTCCCATCTGCAAGTGGAGCACGGCGCAGCCAGCGTGACGCGCGAAATCGATGGTGGCTCGGAAACGGTGAATGTCCGTTTGCCGGCCGTGGTGACGACGGACTTGCGACTCAACGAGCCGCGTTACGTCACGTTGCCCAACATCATGAAGGCGAAGAAAAAACCGATCGATGTGATCGACGTGGCCGAACTCGGCCTCGACATCCAGCCACGCATCAGGACGCTGAAAGTCAGCGAGCCCCCAAAACGGGCTGCGGGCGAATGCGTGGCCGATGTCGACGCGCTCGTCCAGAAACTGAAGAACGATATGAAAGTGATGTGAGGTCAAGCCATGACGATTCTGGTGATTGCGGAACACGACGACACAACCCTGAAGGCTTCGATGTTGCATGCGCTCGCCGCGGCGAGGCAACTCGGTGCGGCGGTGCACGTGCTCGTGGCGGGGCACAACGTTCACGCGCTGGCGGCTGAAGCCGCCACATTCGAAGGCGTGCAGAAAGTGCTGCACGCCGATGCGAGTCATCTCGCGGGCGGTCTCGCGGAAAACATCGAACCGACCATCGTTGCCGTGGGCGATCGGTACACGCACATCGTGTTTCCGGCCACGGCATACGGCAAGAACATTGCGCCGCGCGTGGCGGCGAAGCTCGCAGTGGGACAGATCTCCGACGTGACCGCGGTACTCAGCGCGGACACCTTCGAGCGCCCCGTCTACGCGGGCAATGCGATCGCGACCGTTCAGTCGCTCGATCCGGTGAAGGTCATCACCGTGCGCCTCTCGGCGTTCGCGCCTGTCAGTGCGCGTGTGGCCGACCATGCTCCGATCGAAACGCTCGAGCCCGCGCCGGATTCAGGGCTCGCGACGCTCGTCAGCCGCGAACTGACGAAGCTCGAGCGCCCCGAATTGACCGCTGCGAAGATTGTCGTGTCGGGCGGGCGGGGACTGGGGTCGGCGCAACAATACAAGGCGGTTCTCGAGCCGCTCGCCGACAAACTGCAGGCGGCGTTGGGCGCTTCGCGCGCAGCCGTCGATGCCGGCTACGTGTCCAACGACTTCCAGGTCGGGCAGACCGGAAAGATCGTGGCGCCGGACGTTTACTTCGCGGTCGGCATTTCCGGTGCAATTCAGCATCTGGCCGGCATGAAGGACTCGAAGACCATCATCGCCATCAACAAGGACGCAGAGGCACCCATCTTCGGCGTTGCCGATCTCGGCCTGGTAGCGGACCTTTTTCAGGCCGTGCCGGAACTGACCGGCAAACTCGGTGCGTAATCTGGTGCGTAATCTGGTGCGTCAGCCGTAACAGTACGGGCCGGCGCAGGCAGTTTGGTATTTCCTGCGGGACGGGGTCACCCGCGAGGTGTTGAGTTGGTACGTCGTGCCCATTGCAGTTGCAGTAACGAGCAAGAAGTGAATTATTAACGGCCGTCCTGCGGCCCATAAAGTTTGGAGAACTTGTGAAAAAGACCATCATTGGCGCAGCGCTCGCTGCCGCCGCCTTGCCTGCCTTCGCGCAGAACACCGTGACGCTCTACGGTCTCATCGACGAGGGTTTCGATTTCACGAACAACGTGAACGGTTCGAAGGTGTACGAGTTGCAGAGCGGCTATGCGCAGGGCAGCCGCTGGGGCCTGAAGGGCACGGAAGACCTGGGCGGGGGCCTCAAAGCCGTTTTCCAGCTGGAAAACGGCTTCAACGTGAACAACGGGAAGTTGGGGCAGGGCGGCTTGATGTTCGGCCGCCAGGCGTACGTCGGCCTCGTCAGCGACCAGTACGGCAGCGTCACGTTCGGGCGCCAGTATGACTCGCTCGTGGACTTCCTCGCGCAAACTACCGCCAACGGCAACTGGGGCGGCTACCTGTTTTCGCACCCGTACGACAACGACAACACCGACAACTCGTTCCGCGTGAACAACACGGTGAAGTACACAAGCCCGACCTTTGCAGGGTTCCAGTTCGGCGGCACCTACAGCTTCAGCAACGACACGAATTTCGCGAACAATCGCCAGTACAGCGTCGGCATGCAGTACGCGACCGGTGGGCTGCTGCTCGCAGCGGCCTATCTCCAGGCGAACAATCCTTCGGCATCGGCGGGCGGCGCCATCAACAACGGCGGCGACGAGAACTTCGTCGCAAGCCGCCTGCGCGTGTTCGGCGCGGGTATCAACTACACGTTCGGCAGTGCAACGCTCGGGTTCGCGTACACGAATACCCTTGTTCAGCAGCCTTTGAGTTCGGGCTACGTGGGCGCCATCACGCCGACCGGGGGCGCAACGTTGTCGTCGCTCAGGTTCAATAACTTCGAGGTGAACGCGAAGTATCAGGTGACGCCGGCCTTCTTCGTCGGCGCGGCGTACACGTACACGCGCACGAGCTTCAATGCGACGAGTGGTCAGCTTCATCCGCAATACCACAGCGTGGGGTTGATGGCGGACTACAACCTGTCGAAGCGAACGGACGTCTACGTGCAGGGCGGCTACCAGCATGCGGGTGGCGACAAGACCGGTACGGTGCTCGATGTCGCCTATGTGCCGGGCGCGGATGCGGTCTCGTCCACGTCGAGCCAGTTCGTGTTTCGCGCAGCCATTCGCCACAAGTTCTGATGACGTAGCAAGGCATGACACGGTGAGGCCATACGCGTGTCTTCACCGTGCTCGTGCTGCCGTTGCGCGTCTTTCGCGGAACGGGCTGTTATGCCGGCCGCGCGAGCAGCGTGACCGTGAGGAGTCCGAGCACGGTCATCGCGAGCGAGATGCCCACGTGAATGGCGATCTCGCCCACTGCCCAGCCAAGTCGGCCTTCCTGAAGGTGCGAGACGACTTCCGCGGAGAAGGTCGAGAAGGTGGAGAGGCCGCCCATCAGGCCCGTGATGACGAAGAGCCGCCATTCGGGCGCGAGGCCCGGATAGCGCGCGAATACGCCGACCGCCACGCCGATGATGTAACCCGCCATCGTATTGGCCGCGAGCGTGCCGAGCGGCAGGGCCGGGAAGAGGCCGTTGAGCCGGATGCCGAGCAGCCAGCGCAGCAGCGAACCGAGCGCACCACCCATGGCGACGGCAAGAATCGACAGATACATAGCGGGAAAGAAATCTGTAGAGGAAAAGAAACCTGCGCCTGGCTAGGGGCAAAGGTGGCTCGGATCGTGGCCGAAAGGTGGCCGAAAGATGGTCGAAGCGGGACCATTGCGCCTGCCGTTTTCAGCGCGAGAGTCTAGCATCGGGCGAATTTCGGTGCGCTTACGCCGCGCTGCCGTGGTTCATGCGGTGGCCTAAAATCGCAAGAGCGGCGGTTGCTGCGACTTCACGGGGACACGACATGAAAGGCTATCAACTCACGTTCTACACGGAGCAGAGCCGGCGCCACGAGCACCAGCCGGTTGTCGACTGGCTCATGGCCCGCGCAAAGCAGATGGGCGTGCAAGGCGCGACGGTCATTGCGGCGGCCGAAGGCATCGGCCATGCCGGGGCGCGCCACGCCGCGCGGTTCTTCGAACTGGCGGACCAGCCGATGCAGGTCATCTTCGCCGTCACGGAGACGGAGTCCGAACTGCTGCTCGATGCCGTACGCCGCGCCAATGTGCACGTGTTCTACACGCGCTGTCCCATCGAGTTCGGCGTGCTGGGCCTGCCCGGCGGCGATCAGGTCGCACCGTGATCGCAGTGCAGGCGTGAGCCACGCCACGCCTGCGTTTCGCGGACGGCTTAGCTTCGCAGTGGCCGTCGCGCAAGCACGGCCGCACCCGCGCCACGTTCAGCTCGCGGTTTCCCGCTCCGGCGTCGCGGAAATGCGGTGAATCGAGAGGTCCGCGCCGTTGTACTCCGCTTCCTGTTCGATGCGCAGCCCCACGGTGGCACGCAGCGCGCCGTACACCAGCGCACCCCCCAGCGTCGCGATGACGATGCCGCCGAGCGTGCCCACGATCTGCGCGCCGAGCGACACGCCGCCCAGTCCGCCCAGCGCTCGCAGGCCGAAGATGCCCGCCGCGATACCGCCCCAGGCCCCGCAGATGCCGTGCAGCGGCCACACGCCGAGTACGTCGTCGATGCGCCAGCGGTTCTGCACCAGCGTGAACAGGTGCACGAACAGCACGCCGGCCACCGCGCCGGTGACGAGCGCGCCAAGCGGATGCATGACGTCCGAGCCCGCGCAGACCGCCACGAGCCCCGCGAGCGGACCGTTGTAGGTGAAGCCGGGGTCGTTGCGGCCCGCGAGCCACGCCGTGAGCGTGCCGCCCACCATCGCCATCAGCGAGTTCACGGCCACGAGGCCGCTGATCTTGTCGACGGTCTGCGCGCTCATCACGTTGAAGCCGAACCAGCCTACGGCCAGCACCCAGGCGCCGAGCGCGAGGAACGGAATGTTCGACGGCGGATGCGCGGCCACGCGTCCGTCGCGCTGGTAGCGTCCGTGGCGGGCGCCGAGCAGCAGCACGGCCGGCAGCGCGACCCAGCCGCCAAACGCGTGCACTACCACGGAACCCGCGAAGTCATGGAACTGCGCGCCGAAGAACTGCTCGAGCGCGGCCTGCACGCCGAAGCGGCCGTTCCACACGATGCCCTCGAAGAACGGATAGACGAAGCCGACGATCACGAACGTCGCGAACAGCTGCGGGTTGAACTTCGAGCGTTCGGCGATGCCGCCCGAGACGATGGCCGGAATCGCGGCGGCGAAGGTGAGCAGGAAGAAAAAGCGCACGAGGCCGTAGCCGTTGTGGGCGGCGAGCACGTCGGCGGGATCGAAGAACTGCACGCCGTAGGCGATCGTATAGCCGATGAAGAAGTACGCGAGGGTCGATACCGAGAAGTCGACCAGGATCTTCACGAGCGCGTTGACCTGGTTCTTTTTCCGCACGGTGCCGAGTTCCAGAAACGCGAAGCCCGCGTGCATGGCCAGCACCATGGCGGCACCGAGCAACAGAAAGAGCGTGTCGGTGCCGGTCTTGAGGTTTTCCATCTGTCCGTCCTGCTATGCGCAAAAAACGGGCAGAGAAAGCAAGATGCGGGCCAAAATGGATCAAGATGGCCTCATGAAGGTGCAACAACGCACCGCCGTGGGCGGGTCGGGTGAATCGCCTCACATGTCGGCGCCGAGATATCAGCAGCGCGCGTGCACTGAATTCAGGCAAATGGCACCGAATATGTGCGTACGATCCGAGGGAGGGCCGTCGCACGCCAATTTGAGGCATTTTCTTAAAACTGCCTTACGTCCTCGCCGTCGCCATGCCGCGCGCATGGCGACGCGCGTGGTTGTCGGTGCCGGCTTCACGCGCCATGCCCCGCCCGGCAAGGCCCTCGCGCCGTCGCACCGCGGCCCGGGCGCGTGCGCCTTTGTCCCCGGGCTCAAAGGCGACATAATGAGACCCCCGCCATGAGTCTGACGTATGCCGCCCGGCGGACTCACGAACCTTCCTGCGCGCATGAGACTGACGACCAAAGGGCTGCTGCTGATCGCCATTCCGGCCGTGTTCGAGCTGACGCTTCTCTCGGGAATCGTCAAGGCACAGGCCGATGCGCTCGAAGCCGAGCGTGCCGCGCAGCACAGCCAGGACGTGCTGACCCAGACGTCGCGCATTCTCGAACCTGTCCTGCTCGAATCGGCGCGCCTGCGCGGCGCCGTAGCCGCGACCGACACGACCTACGCGACGCCCGTTTCGCTCTGGATGGACATCGACCGCCGCATCGACGGACTCGTCGAACTCGTGGCCGACAATCCCGGGCAGGTCGAGCGCGCCGCGCAGGTTCGCCAGGCCGTGCAGGCCTACCGCCAATGGTCGGACCGCGTGCAGGACCTGCTGCGCTCGGGCCGCCGCGCCGACGTGCTTGCGCGTTTTCGCGACCTCGGCGTGACCGATGTGCTGGACCGCGTGCGCGTCCAGGTGATCTCATTCCAGGCGGAGGAGAAGCGTCTAGACGTGCTGCGCGCCACGGCGGCCGAAGCGGCGCGTGCGCGGCAGCAGACGCTCGTCGTCACGGCGGTGGTGGCGTCCATCGTATTTGTCGCGCTTGCGGTGTATCTGTTCACGCGCGGTCTGCGCGGGCGCCTCGCGCTGCTTTCGGACAACGCCGGGCGTCTGGCGGGCAACGAGCCGCTCGCCCCGCTCACGGGCGGCGACGACGAGATCTCGCGGCTCGACCTGGTGCTCCACGAGACGAGCCGGCGCCTGATCGAAGCCGAGCGTCTGCAGGTGCGCTTCCAGTCGGATCTCGGCCGCCGCGCCGCGGAACTCGCGAACATCAACGAAAGCCTGCGGCAGCAGACCCAGGAAAACGAGATGTTCATCTATAGCGTTTCGCATGATCTGCGCGCGCCGCTCGTCAACCTGCAAGGCTTTTCGAAAGAGCTGACGCACGCGTGCGAGGACCTGCGCCGCGTGGTGGCGCAGTCGTCGCTCTCGCCCGAGCAGCGCGCACACATCGAGCAGCTCATCAACGACGACATCGCGGTCGCGCTGCGGTACCTGCAGTCGGCGGTCTTGCGCGCCTCGCACATCATCGACGCGTTGCTGCGGCTCTCGCGGGTAGGCCGTGTCGAGTACCGCCGTCAACCCGTGGACGTGGAGGACATCGTGCAACGCGTGATCGACGCCATGCGCGTCTCGATCCGCGCGCGGCACGCCGAAACCGTAGTGCATGAGCTGCCCGCGGTGTGGGGCGACCCGACCGCGCTCGAACAGGTGTTCGCCAACCTCATCGGCAATGCGGTCAACTATTTGAGCCCCGCACGCGAAGGCCGCATCGAAATCGGCACGACGGCCGCGCCGCCCGGCGTGCAGACGTTGCGCATTTTCTACGTGAAGGACAACGGCCTCGGTATTCCCGAGGTCGCGCTGCCGCGGCTCTTCAATGCGTTCCAGCGCATGCACGGCAACGTCGCCGCGGGCGAGGGCATCGGGCTTGCGCTTGTGCGGCGCGTAGTGGAGCGGCACGGCGGCCGCATCTGGGTGGAATCCACCGAAGGCGTGGGCACGACGTTCTACTTCTCGCTACCCGAGGCGGCGGCGAAGGCGCAGTTGACGGCCGAGGCGATGGGGTCGTCGGAGACGCAGGGGTAAGGGGGCGTTGCGGGCCCCCGCGTGCCGTTGTGCGGCCGCCCGATGTGGGCGCGCCGTGTCACGGGTCTTGGTGGCACGGCGCGGGTTTGAGAGGGTGAGGGCGGCTCTCTCGTCGTGCTGCGCGTCAGTGTGTCAGCACGTTGCCTGCACGCGAGAGAGATGCGGCACGACGGCGGGCCGCGCTCAAAGCTCGATGCGCGTGCCGAGCAGGATGAGGAACTGGCGCAGCCATTCGGGATGCGCGGGCCATGCGGGTGCCGTGACGAACGGTGCATCGGTGATGGCGGCGTCGACCGGGATATCGGCATAGTCGCCGCCCGCCAGCCGCACTTCGGGAGCGCAGGCCGGGTAGGCGGAGATCCGCTTGCCGCGGATCACGTCGGCGGCGGCGAGCAACTGGGCCGCGTGGCAGATCGCCGCGATCGGCTTCTGGGCGGAGGCGAAGTGGCGCACGAGGTCGATCACGCGCTTGTCGAGCCGCAGATATTCGGGCGCGCGGCCGCCCGCAATGGTGATGGCGTCGTAGCGAGCCGGGTCGATATCGTCGAACGACGCATTGAGCGTGAACTGGTGCCCCGGTTTTTCCGTGTACGTCTGGTCGCCCTCGAAGTCGTGGATGGCGGTCTTCACGCGCTCGCCGGCCTTCTTGCCCGGGCACACGGCGTCTACCGTATGGCCCACAGCCTGTAGCGCCTGGAACGGCACCATCGTTTCGTAGTCTTCGGCGAAGTCGCCGGTGAGAAACAGAATCTTCTTCGCTGCCATCGTAAGTCTCCGGTTGAGGAACGGAACACTGCGGACGTCGGTGGAGTCTACTCCAGCATCGTTGATGAATCGGTGACGCAGTCGATGGATGCTTTCCGATGGCGGCGCTACGCGCGCCGCGACGCCCCGGCGCTGGCCGCGCTGTTTCGCGAGGCGGTGTTGGCGGCGACACACTACGACGAGCGCGCCCGCACCGCGTGGGCGCAAGGCGCCGACGACCTCGATGCGTTCCGGCGCACGCTCGCGCACGGGCTGACACTCGTCGCCGTAGCCCCGCCCCGCGACGATGAAGCCGCACATGGCGAAGAAGCGCTGGCGGCGTTTGCCCAGCTGCATCCCGCCGACCACGTCGAGATGCTTTACACGGCGCCACGCTGGGCCGGGCGGGGGCTCGCGTCAAGCCTGCTCGCGCGGCTCGAGGGCGCGGCGCGCGAGGCGGGCGCCGTGGTGCTCACGGCCGACGCGAGTGCCGCGGCCAGACGCGTGTTCGAGCGGGCGGGCTTCGGCTGTGCCGGGGACGAGGTGGTCTGGCGCGAGGGCGTATCATTGCGCCGTTTTCGTATGTGCAAGCCGCTCAACGCGACACAGGATTTCCGATGACCTTCCGTAACAGTGCTCACGCTTCCCGTCGTACGGGCCACTCCGGGTGTTCTGGCGGGGCTTCTCGTCGTCGCTTCACGATCGCCTCGCGCACCGCGCTCGCGTGGATGTTCGCGCCGCTCGTGCTGCTCGCGGGCTGCGAGAAGCAGACTTCGCCGTCGGACGCCGACGCAAAGCTCAACGACGCCGCGAAGCAGGCCGGCCAGAAGCTCGACCAGGCGGCGAGCTTCGTCGGTCAGCAGCTCGACGCGGCACGCGCCGCGGCGCAGAAGCATATCGACAAGGCGGCGTCTGCCGCGTCTGCGGCCGTGGGGGCATCCGCGCCGACGTTGTCTATCGACCCGGGCGCGCTTGCTTCGATGGCGCAAGGCCATCTGCAGGGCGCCGCAAGCGCAGTGGCCGGCGCGGCTGCCGCGGCAGCAGGCAACAGTCTCGAACAGGCGGGCCGCAAGCTCCAGCAGTGGGCGAGCACGGTGGCGGGGGCTTCGTCCGTGGCAGGGGGGGCGACGACTCAAGGGGCCGCATCGGGTGCGGCAGGCGCGAGCGGGGCACCGGCGCGTACCAGCCCGTGAAGCCCGATCCCGGATTGACTGCTTCGATAAATGTAACTACCATGCGTACACTTTTTGTCGTGCAGGTGCGTGATGAACACGAGTAGCCGCTTCGCGTTTGCGGTGCACGTGCTTGCGCTGCTGGCGCAGCAGGAGGGCGTGCCGCTGTCGTCGGAGATCATCGCCGGCAGCGTGAACACGAATCCGGCGTTGATTCGCCGGCTGCTGACCATGCTGGCGCAGGCGGGGCTGACCACCTCGCAACTGGGTGCGGGCGGCGGGGCGCTGCTGGCCCGTGCGCCCGAAGACATCACGCTGCTCGAGGTCTACTGCGCGGTGGAAGACCCGCAGCTGTTCGGCCTGCATCGCGAGGAGCCGAACCCGGCGTGCATGGTGGGCCGCAACATCCAGCAGGTGCTGCGCGGCATCATGGACGACGCGCAGCGCGCCATGGAGGCATCGCTTGCGGCACGCACGGTTGCCGATACGTTCTCGGACGTGGTGCGCCGCGAACGGCTTCGCAAGCGGCGCACGGCGCGCAGCGAGGGTTGATGCGGCGTGAGAGCGGGTGGGCGGAGTGGTTGCCGGCCAGGGAATGCGTAGTTAGGGAACAGGTAATCAGGAACGGGGCATTGCCCCGGTTTTTTTCGCTGTATATGTAATCGAGTTAGTTACATTTTTTGATCTTCACAAAAGGAGTATCGACATGAGCAAGACGTTGAAAATCGCGCTGTTTGGCGCAACCGGCATGATCGGTTCACGCATTGCCGCCGAAGCCGCGCGCCGCGGGCACCGGGTCACCGCGCTCGTACGCAATCCACAGCGCGTGCCGACGGACACCGCGAATATCCATGCGTCGCAGGCCGATCTGCTCGATGCGGCGAGCGTGGCGGCGGCTGTGCGCGGCCATGACGTGGTCGCGAGCGCCTATGCTCCCGCCCTCGACAACACGGCGACGCTCGACACCGCCACCCGCGCGCTGGTGGCCGGTGTGCGCGAAGCGGGGCTCAAGCGTCTCGTGGTGGTGGGTGGCGCGGGTTCGCTCGAAGTTGCGCCGGGCAAGCAGCTCGTCGATGCCGAAGGGTTCCCGGAAGCCTACAAGGCCGTCGCGCTCGCGCACCGCGAGGCGCTCCACTACTACCGCACGGTCTCTGACCTCGACTGGACGTTCTTCGCCCCCGCCGCGATGATCGCGCCGGGCGAACGTACGGGCCAGTTCCGCACGGGCGCCGGCACGCTGATTGCCGACGCCGCGGGTACGAGCCGCATTTCCGCCGAAGACTACGCGATTGCATTCGTCGACGAGCTGGAGCAAGCGCGCTTCGTGCGTCAGATCGCAACGGTCGCGTACTAAGACGTAGTAAGGCGGTAAGGGCAGATCAGACAGGCGCGCGCAAGCGTGCTGACAATCTGTTACGCACGCTCACGCAGCTTCACGCGTCCGGTGCCGGAGGACAGCTAAACTTGTGCGTCCTTTTCGTACCCGTCCCGCTCGCCATGAAGTCAAGCCTGGAGCAGCGTGATGCAGGCACGCCGGCCCTTGCGCCGGCGCGCCGGACCGCCGCTCGTTCTCCTCGTCGTTCCGGTCGTCGCTGCGGGTCTTCCCGCACCGGCCGACCGTTCTGCGCGCGCCTCGCGGCGCCGTTCCTTGCCCTCTGGCTCGTCGCGTTCGCGATGCTCGCGAGCTTTGCCTGCGTGCCCGGCGTTGCCCGTGCGGCAGGTGCGTCCGGTGCGCCGGGCCTGCCCAGCGCGCCGGCGCCCGGCGCGGCCACGCCCGTGCTGCCGGCGCTCCAGAGCCTCATCAGCAGCGCGACGGCGTCGGCGGCGGTATCCGCCTCGGCGCCCGATGCCGCTTCGGCGGCGTCGCCCGCCAGTGAGGCGGAGTTCGCGCGTTCGCTCGACAGCGTGATTTCGACGCTCGACAACGACCGCCAGCGTCGGGCCCTCGTGACCCAGTTGAAGAAGCTGCGCGACGTTTCGCAGCATGCGGCGCCGCCTGCCGCGGCGTCGGCCGCGCAGGGCGCAGCGGGGTTGCTCGGGGCCATCGCTTCGGGCCTCGCGTCGGTTGCGGCGGACGTGCACCAGGGCCGCACACCGGCGCGTTACTGGAGCGGGCGCATCAACGCTGCTGCCAACGAGCTGTACGCCATCGTCGCGAGCCAGGGTTCCGAGCATTTCGGCAAGGTCGTGCTCGACATGCTGGCGATGCTCGCCGGCTGGGGCGCCTGCGCGGGCAGCCTGATCTGGCTGCAACGCCGTTTGCATGCGCGCTTCGGCATCGTGGAGGGGCTAAAGCCGAACCCGGCGACGCGCGAGTTGCTGATCTTCGCCTTGCGCCGTGTCGGACCCTGGGTCGTCGCGTTCGTCGCGGCGCTCGCCTTCGTGCGCGCGATGCCCGAGGCGCTGGGCCGCACGCTCGGCATGGTGATCGCTTACGCGATCGTGGCGGGCGCGGTGTTTTCGGCAATCTGTCTCATCATGTTTTCGCTGTTCGGCTCCGGGCACCGGCGCGCGGCTGTGCACGTGCTGCTGCGCGACGCGCGCCGGCTGCTGTTCGCGATCGGCGTGTGCGGTGCACTGGGCGACGCCGCCGTCAACTACGACGTCGCGCATCAGCTCGGCCCCAATCTGGCGGGGCTCGTCTCGACGGTGGCCAACATGACGGCCGCGGTGCTCACGGCGTATTTCGCGCTGGCGTTCCGGCAGCCCGTTGCGCATCTGATCCGCAACCGGTCCTACGAGCAGCGGCACGATCATCGCGCGGCGACCGAGGGCTTCGAGGTGCTCGCCTCGCTCTGGCATCTGCCGATGCTGCTGCTCGCGGGGGCGTCGATCGTCGCGACGCTGGGCGGGCTCGATTCGAGCGAGGACGTCCTGCAGATTTCGGTGGTCACGGCGCTGCTGCTCGTGATCGCGTTCTTCCTTTCGGCCATCGTGCTGCGCCTGACGCGCCCGCGTCTCAACGACACGCATCGCCGCCGGCGCCACCGTTCGCCGTATCTCTGGCGGCTGCTACGCTTCGCCGGCACGCTCGTGATGTTGTTCGTCTGGCTCGCGTTTCTCGAGTTCTCGTCGCGGCTATGGGGCGTGTCGCTCGCGGGCATGATCGAGGACAGCGTGACCGCGCGCGGCATCGCCCATGCGGTCACGGCCATACTCACCACCGTCTTCGTCGCGTGGCTGATCTGGATTCTCGTGGATACCGCGATCCAGGAGGCGCTCAATCCGGGCGGTCCGCGCAGCAAGTCGCGCAACCCCGGCACCCGCGCGCGCACCATGCTGCCGCTCGTGCGCAACGCGCTCGCGGTCACCATCCTCACCATCGCGGCCATCGTGACGGCGGCCAATCTCGGCATCAACGTGACGCCGCTGCTGGCGGGCGCGGGCGTGATCGGGCTCGCGGTGGGCTTCGGCGCGCAGTCGCTCGTGACCGACCTCATCACGGGCCTCTTCATCATTCTCGAGGACACGATTTCGGTGGGCGACTGGATCGAGATAGACGGCGGCCATGCGGGCACGGTCGAGCATCTGACCATCCGCACCGTGCGGCTGCGCGACGGGCAGGGCGCCATTCACGCCATTCCGTTCTCGCAGATCAAGATCGTGAAGAACCTCTCGCGCGACTTCGCTTATGCGGTGTTCGAGGTGCGCGTGCCGTTCTCGGCCGACGTGGACATGATTACGGCGCTGATTCGCGAGGTGGGCGCCGATCTTGCCGCCGACTTCCGCTATCGGAACGAAATGCTGGGGCCCGTGGAAGTGTGGGGGCTGGACCGTTTCGATCCGAACTGGATGGTGGTGAAAGGCCAGATCAAGACGCGGCCGCTGCAGCAATGGAGCGTGGCGCGCGCGTTCAACGTGCGGCTGAAGCGGCGCATGGACGAGGCGGGCATCGAGATTCCGGTGCCGCAGATGCAGGTGTACACGTCGGCGAGAACGCACGGGCGGCAGGCGGATGGGGCAGAGGAAAGGTCGTCCGCGACGCGGCACGAGATAGGAGCCGCTCACGAGCAACCGGCGGCGGGCGTTACGGCGGCAAGGTCGTCTGTCGACGTGCCGCAGGCGCAGGCACGCGACGTCTCGCACGAACCGCGGCCGGCGCCGGCGCCGACCGGCGGCTCGATGGCCGCGCCGCCGCAGATCCCCGTGGCCGGCGACGCGCCGAAAGGCTAGGTGAGCGCGGCCTCGCGCACGGGCGTTTGCGCGACGACGTCTGGCGCAACGGTTTGCCCGTCGCGGTTCAAGCCGCTCGATATCGCGCCGATGCTGCTTTCGACGCCGCTTTCGTCCACGCGAACCAGATCGTTCACGTGCGTCGCGATCTGCGCGCCCGCCACGCCGTAGACGTGTAACGACACGGCGCGCCGGCCACTCTCGTTGGCAAGCCGATGGATCGCCGCATGTCCTGCGCGCGTGAACGACACTGCGCCGGCCGCGCGCGGCTGCGTGCGAAGCGCAGTGGCGCCGGCGCCAGCCTCGTCCCAGCGATACAGCGATTCCGTGAGTTCGCCTTCGACCACCGCATAGCCGCACCACGTGTGATGCGCATGCACCGGGCTCGCCTGGCCCGGCATCCAGACGAGCGCGGCGATGGCGTAGCGGCCGTGCGCGTCGGCGGCGAGCAGGTGGCGGCGGTACCCGTGGGCGTCGCCCTCGCAGGCAGACTCGTCGAGCAGTCCCGGGTCGGCAATGGCCTCGGCCAGCGCCGTGCGGACGCGCTGCGCGAACGCGGCATTGCTTGAGCGAAGCCGCGAGTCGCCGGCTGGCGCGGTGCTCTCGAAAGCCTCGTTCAAGTGATCGCACAGGCGCTGGATGGCGGCGCGCGCGGACGAACACGGCTGGAAGAGCGGGGCAGCGGCGGTGGATTTCATGGCGGTCGTCGGGACGGCACCGGTTGTGGTTCGATACTGCGATTTATACCGGCTTGCGCAGAGAAACGGTTTCCATATAATTTCCCGCTTAGGCTGAAAAGTAGAATAAATTTCTATTCAAAGGGGTGTGTGGGAATGGACATCATCGACCGGAAGCTGCTGGAGCTGCTCCAGCAGGACGCCACGATGCCGGTGGCGGAACTGGCGCAGCGGGTGAATCTGTCGCAGACGCCGTGCTGGAAACGGGTGCAGCGTCTCAAGGAAACCGGCGTGATACGCGGCCAGGTGGCGCTATGCGATCCGAAGAAGCTGGGCGTGGGCACGACGGTCTTCGTCGCGGTGCGCACCAACGAGCACACCGAAGCGTGGGCGCAACAGTTCACGCGCGCTGTGCAGGACATTCCCGAGGTGGTCGAGGTCTATCGCATGAGCGGCGAAACGGACTACCTGCTGCGCGTGGTGGTGTCCGACATCGAGGACTACGACCGCGTCTACAAGCAGCTGATTCGCGCGGTGCCGCTGTTCGACGTGAGTTCGAGCTTCGCAATGGAGCAGATCAAATATTCCACGGCGTTGCCGGTGCGGCCGGCGGCATTGCTGGACGGGCGCTGACAGGCGTTGCGTGGGGTGTAAGCCGCAAGGCGGACGCAAGGTGCGGCGGCGTAGAATGCCGGGTCTGCCGAAGTTAGCCAGACCCGGCAGCCCAACCTGTCGGCCACACCCATCGGATTCCGAGTCTCTCCCATGAACGACCAGCGAAAGAAGAACCCCACCCTTGGCGTTGCCGTTTTCATCGTGGTGGCGGTGCTGCTCGTGATCGGCACGCTGCTCTTCAATGCGATTCGCGGCAAGCGCGAATACGACGAAACGAACGAGGCGCCGTCCGCTGCGGCTTCCGCTGCATCGGCCGCAACGGAGCTTACGGCGCCGGCGAGCGCACCGGCTGTCGCGGCAAGCGCGGCTTCGCAGTGAGCTGTGCAACTGGCTATGCGGTGAGGCGTGCAGCGACGCCTGTGGCAGCGACCCGTGCGGCAGCGGTGCCTATTGGCGGCGTCATGTTGGGCGGCGTCACGTCGGGCGGCGTCACGTCGCCCTCTGCCGATTGCCGGGCGGCCCGTCGATAACGCGCTTCGCTTCGCATTCCGCGCTTCGTATCGCGCGTCATATTCCGTGGCGTATCCCGCCTTCTAACCCTCTTCGGGCAGCCGGATCACGCTCGCGTCCTTGCGGATCAGCCACGAGGCCGCCAGCATCTGCTTGCACTGGTGCGCGAGCAGCTTCAACTCGTGCACCGCATCGGCCGGGCAATCCGGCGACTTTTCCGCTTCCACCACCATCGCGTCGAGTTCGCGGGAGACCCGCTTCGTGATCTCGGCGTGATCGGCGGGCGGCGCGATGCCGTCGTCGGCGGCCGAGAGGTTTTCGCGCACGATGAGAAGGACGCGCTGCAGCGGTTGGAGCGACGTATGTTCCTGCAGCGGCGCGGTGGTCTTGAGGAGCGGCGCGGCGGCCGTGATCTGGGAAGCGAGCGCGTGGCTGCGGACCAGCAGGTCGTTGAGTTCCGCCACGAACATTTGCGCCGTTTTCGGCTCCAGCATCATGCGCTGGAATGCCTGGCCGAGATTGGCGAACGCGATGTGCACGTTCTTGCGCGCGAGGCGATAGCGGAAGTCGCGGTCGAGCGCGTTCGCCGCCGCCGACGCGCCCGCCGTAGCCGACGCCGTAGCAGCCGCGGCCCGGCTACCCACGGCCGCTACTATCGGCTGGGCCGGACTTGCAGCCGCTGCCGGGACGCCGCTGGCCGCGGGCTGCGCGGCAGCCGCCATCGCGATGGCCGGCACGCGTGCCGCTGTTTCGGTCGCGAGCTCCGCGCTGGTCGCCATGGCGGCCGCGGGCCGTGCGATCCACGACCAGGTGGCGTCCAGATACTGGCGCATCGCGGCGATCATGTCGGTGACGAGCTTGCCCATGAGCCGGTATTCCCAGTAGGGGAACAGGTGGCTCGCGGCAATCGCGATGGCGCAGCCCACCACGGTGTCGATGACGCGCTCGCCGATGATCCGCATGCTGCCCGGTGCGAGCAGGTGGAACAGCAGCAGCACGTACGACGACGTGAACACGACGCTTGCCGCGTAATTGAAGAGCAGCAGGCTGTAGCTCATCACCATCGAGGCGAACATCACCACGATCAGCACGTGCGGTTCCTTCACGAAGAGGATCAGCGCGATGCTGGCGGCACAGCCGATCAGCGTGCCGATAATCCGCTGCGTGTTGCGTTGCCTTGTGAGCGAATAGCCCGGCTTCAGGATGATGACCGTGGTCATCACGATCCAGTAGGCGTTCGTGAGCGGCAGCAGGCGGCCCAGCCAGAAGCCGACCGCGACGGCGATCGTCACGCGCAGCGCATGCCGGAAGCTGGGCGACGCCATGGTGAGATTCGAGAAGATCTGGCGGAACGGTACGCGGCGGTTGGACACGAAGCGCGAGAGCGCTTCGTCGATGCGCAGCTCGGTTTGCGTGGTCGGCGTTTCGCTCGTGAGGCTCTTGCGCATGCGGTCGATGAGCCGCGTGGCGCTCCAGATGCGCCGGAACGTGGCAGCCACGGCCGCGTAGGCTTCCGGGTTCTTCGTGGGCAGCTCGTTTTCGCGCATGAGTTCGATTTCGTACTCGATGGCGCGCAATTCCGCCTTGACGTTGATGCGCCCGCGCGGCGCCTGGTTCTGCAGTACGGCGAGGCCGATGTCTTCCAGGTCTGCCGCGGCCTTGTCGATCAGGTCGCGGTAGAACACGAGCAGGTCGGAGCCGCCGAACGTGGTGCGCACGAGCGGGTAGTCGGTGTGCGCACCCACGAACAGCTCATGCAGATCGACCGTGTTGATGAACAGATTGAAGTGCATTGCGCGGCGCGGATCGAGTTTGCCGCTGCGCAGCCGCGGCAGGTTGCGCAGCACGATGTCGCGTGCGGCGTCCTGGCGCTCCACCGCGCCGATCTGCCTCGCCACGAGGTTGCGATAGCACTCGTCGAGGTCGTTGGCGAGGTCGTAGAACTGGCCCCGCGCGCGCAGATAGTCGGCACATGCGAACACGCTTTCGGCAATGGCCTGCTGCTCGATGCGGTCCATGAGCAGACGGCTCACGAGCGTGGCCCAGTATGTGTACCAGAGGCCGCCCGCCAGAATCCAGGCAGCGTTGACGAGGGCCTCGTGCGGCGTGAAGTGCTCCTCGAGCGTCATGATCATCATGAATAGCGTGGCGAAGCTGATCTGCGGCCAGCGGTTGCCGTAGACCACGATCAGCGACAGCACAAACGTGAGCGGCACCACCGTGCACCACAACGCCACCGAATTGACGGTGGCGAGACCGGTGGCCAGCGCGGAAAGGAAGCCGATCACGCTGCACGCCAGCATCTCGTTGTGCTTGTACTTGAGCGGCCCCGGCATGTCCACGACGCAGGCGCCGAGGGCGCCCGTGGCGATGGTGAAACCCACCTCGCTGTTGTGGAACACGATCAGGCTCAGCACCGCGGGCAGGGACACCCCGAACGCGATGCGCAGACCGCCGTAGAAGTACTGGCTGTAGAGGAATTTCTTGATCTCGATGGAATAGCGCATCGACTGCCGGTGTCTCGAAAACGGGCGAGGCAAAAAGGGAAAGGCCGAACGTCAAACGGAACGGCATGAAGCGTGTGCGATGGCGAGACTGCACGCAAGCCCGCGTGGCGCCTCGCTCGACAGACTGCGGGTGAGTCTAACTGATTTAGCCTCCCCTCAGACCTCGTCCGTTCGGCCGGGTTCAGCCCGAAAGTCCTCTTTGTTATGCTGTCGCCTCATCCGTGATCCATGCCGCTTTGGCCGGGTTCGCCGTCTCTTTCGCAAAGGCCCATGCTGCAGCTTTTCTATTCCAACCGGTACGAGACGCTCGCGAGTGCGCTGCTCGAAGACCTGCGGCACGCGCCGGAAGACCCGTGGAGCGCGCAGCCGGTCATCGTGCCGAACGCCGCCGTGCGGCGTCAGCTGGAACTCGACATCGCGAGGCGATATGGCGTGTGCGCGAACATCGCGTTCGGTTACCTCGCGAGCTGGCTGTGGGCGCAGATCGGCCGCGTGATTCCGGTGCCCGAGCATTCGCCGTTCGCGCCGGACAGGCTCGTGTGGCGTTGCTACCGGCTGCTCGATCCGGCGCCCGGCGCAGAAGTGTCGCCCTGGCTCGCCTCGCCGCGGCTCGGAACCTATCTGCGTGCCGCCGACGAAACGATGCGCTACGAACTGGCCCGGCGCATCGCCATGGTCTTCGATCACTACCTGACGTATCGGCCCGAATGGCTGCTGCAATGGCAGGCTGGCCATTCGATTCTGGCCGCAGGCGCAAGTGATGGCGACAAAGTCCCGCTGGCGAGCGGGCCGCGTCTGCAACTGCCTGGTGCGAGCGACGCCCAGCACGAAGACGAGCGTTGGCAGGCGGCGTTGTGGCGCACACTGCTGCAGGAGGTGGCGGGCGAGGGGCACCCGCTCGCTGAGGCGACACCGCCCGCTTACCGCTTTCTCGATGTCGTGCGCACGCTCGACCTCGATGCCGTGGCGCGGGCGCGCTGGCCCGAGGCCGTGAGCGTGTTCGCGCTGCCCACCATGCCGCCGCTGCACGTAGCGCTGTTGCGCGAACTTTCGCGCTGGATGGACGTGCGTCTCTACATGCTCAATCCGTGCCGCGAATTCTGGTTCGACATCGTGACCGAGGCGCGGCTCGAAGCGCTGGATGCGGCCGGCGAGCGCGACTATCACGAAGTGGGGCATCCGCTGCTGGCGGAATGGGGACGGCAGACGCAGGCGCAGTTGCACATGGTCCACGAACTCACGGAGAGCGCGGCATCGGGCGAGGCGTCGGCGTACGAGGAAAACCCGCAATCCACCTGGCTCGCGTGTATTCAGAACGCGATGCTCAATCTCGAGCCCGAAACGCAGGGGGCGGCGGCGCCAGCGGAGCGCGGCATCGAAGTGCACGTTTGCCATAGCCTCTCGCGTCAGCTCGAGGTGCTGCACGACCGGCTGCTCGGCTGGTTCGACGAGATCGAAGACCTGCAGCCGTCCGACGTGCTCGTCGCGGTGCCCGATCTGGGCGCCGCGGGCCCGCTGATCGACGCGGTATTCGGCACGGCCGCGCTTGGCGATACGCGTCGCATTCCCTATCGCATCACCGGGTTGCCGCCGTCGCAGGCGAACCCTGTGGCGCGCGTGCTGCTCGACTGGCTCGCGTTGCCGGAGCGCAGCGTCGGCGCGCCGGAGTTGATCGAGTGGTTGCGCGTCGATGCGATCGCGGCGCGTTACGGCATCGACGCCGCGGCGCTCGAAGCGGCCCAGACCTGGCTTGCTGCCGCGGGCGCGCGGCGTGGGCTCGTGCCCGGCGAGCCCGCGGGCGAGGACGTGCCGGTTGCACGCCATACGTTTTCCGACGCACTCACGCGGCTCTTTCTGGGCTACGCGCTGCCCGAGGGCGGCGAACCGGTCGACGCCTGGTTGCCCGTGCAAGGCGCGGACGGTTCCGAGGCCGAACTGCTCGGCCGGCTCGCGCGTTTCGTCGACGACATCGACGCGTTCGCGCGCCGCTGCGCCGAAGGCAATACGCCGTCCGGCTGGAGCACGCTCCTGCTCGATACACTCGCGCAATGCTTCGACACCGGCGTGGCCTTTGCGCCGATGCTCGCCGGCGCACGCGACGCGATCGACGCGATGGTGCGTGCCATGGCCGACGGCATGGGCAACGGTGCCGACGGTGCCGATGGTGCCGACATCGCCGTGATTCCCGCGGCGGTGGTGCGCACCGCATTCGCCGAGGCGCTCGACGACCCTGCGCGCGGCGGCGTGCCGTGGGGCAGCGTCACGTTCTCGTCGCTGACGAGCCTGCGCGGCCTGCCGTACCGCGTGGTGTGCCTGCTCGGCATGGACGACGGCGTGTTGCCGAGTCTCGCGCGTGCCGACGAGTTCGACCTCATGGCGTCGTTCAGCAAGCCCGGCGACCGTCAACGGCGCGACGACGAGCGCAATTTGTTCCTCGATCTGCTGCTCGCCGCGCGCGACCGGCTGCTGATCGCCTACACGGGGCGCAGCATTCGCGACAACGCGCCGCTGCCGCCCGCCGCGCTGGTGGACGAACTGCTCGATCATCTGGCCACGGTGTCGGCCGGCCAAGGCGCCGGTCCTGACGAGGTGGAGGCCGCGCGGCGAGCGTTTATCGTGGACCATCCGCTTCAGCCGTTTTCCGCCGACTATTTCGCCGCACGGCCGGCACTGTTCACCTACGACCCCGACCGCGCCGAACTGGCCGAACTGCTCGCATCGCGGCACGTCGAAGCGCGTGTGCCGTTCTTCTCGCAACCGTTGCCGGCCAATACCGCGCCGCTCGTCGCCTTCGACGACTTTCAGCGTTTCTGGCGCCATCCCGCGCGTGCATTGCTGCGCGACCGCCTGGGTATCGTGCTCGCCGATGCCCAGGCGGAACTGCTCGACACCGAGCCGTTCGAACTCGACTACGCGGGCAGCGACGCGCTTGCGGCACGCCTCATGCCCATGCTGCTCGATGTACAAGCGCGCACCGATGCGCTGGAACGCGCGCGGCGCGTGGCCGTGGCGAGTCCGGAATTGCCGGGCGGGGCGACAGGCGCCGTGTGGCGGGAGCGCGAACTCAACGCATTGCGGCTGCTTGCCGACCGGGTGCAGAGCGAAATGGCAGGCGGCGTTGAACGGCTGCCGTTTGCGCTCACTATCGATCCGCGCTGGCCGGATACAGCGGACGTTCCGCTCTTCGGTGCGCACGAGCGCGTGTTGCGCGAAGCGGCGCAGGCCACGCCGCTCGAACTGCACGGTTCGCTGAATCTGCTTACCGGGAACGGCCAGGTGATTTTCCGTTATGCCCGTCCCAGCGCGCGCGACTATCTGGCCGCCTGGCTTGCGCATCTCGTCTATTGCGCGGCGCAGCCGGCCGGCCCTCGCCGCACGGTGTGGCACGGCAACGGCGAAACGTTCGAATTTGCGCCCGTCGATGCGCCGCTGGATAAGCTCGCGCCGCTTGCCGCGCTCTATCGCGCCGGGCAGATGTTGCCGCTGCGCTTTTTTCCGAGAAGCGCGTGGAAGAGGTTCACCGAGAGTGAATCCGCAGCCCAGGGGGCGTGGATCAATGACCGCACAGGCGGCGAATCCGACGACCCGGCCTGGCGCATCGCGCTGCGCGGCACGCCGCTCACGCTGGACGAGCCGTTCGGCACGCTGAGCTCGCTCGTATTCGAGCCGCTCGTCGCCCATCTGCGGAGCACGTCATGACCGCAGTCACCACGCAGCGCCACGACGTGCCTACCGAACTCGACGTGTTCGCGTGCCCGCTCGACGGCGTCAACCAGATCGAAGCGTCGGCCGGCACCGGCAAGACCTGGAACATCTGCGCGCTCTACGTGCGCCTGTTGCTGGAAAAGGACTGCAAGGCCGACGAGATACTCGTCGTCACCTTCACGAAGGCGGCCACAGCCGAACTGCACGAGCGCATCCGCGGGCGTCTTGCGCAGCTTCACCGCGAGATCGAACGGGCTATCGCAGAAGGAGTGGGCGAGGCGGAGCAGGGCGACCTCGATCCGTTTGTGGCACGCCTGTTCGAAACCACGCTCGCGCCGGAGCGCGGCATCGATCTGGACACCGCCGCGAAACGCGTGCGGCGCGCGCTGCGCATGTTCGACCAGGCGGCCATCCACACCATCCACGCGTTCTGTCAGCGCGCACTGCAGGAAGCGCCGTTCGCTGCGGCCATGCCGTTCGCGTTCGAGATGGAGGCGGACGACGCCCCACTGCGCTTCGAACTGGCCGCGGACTTCTGGCGCGAGCAGGTCGAACCCGTCGCGGCCGCGCATCCCGCGTTTGCTGCGTGGCTCGTCGCGAACCGGGCGGGTCCCGCATCGCTCGATGCGCAGCTGGCACGCCGGCTCAAGAAGCCGCTCGCCGTGCTGCGTTGGGATGGCGTGGTCGACGCAGCCGCAAGCGGTGAAGACGCGCAGGCGCGCTTCGACGCCGCACGCGAGCTTTGGTGCGCGGAGCGGGACGCCATCGTGAGCCTGCTCGCCGACGCGAGCGAGCGGCTCAGCAAAACGTCGCACAAGCCCGAGGCCGTGAGCGCGGCCATTGCCGCCTGGAGCGACTGGTTTGCCGAGGGCGATTGCCATGCGCCGCCGCCGCGCGCAGCGCTGAAGCTCACCGCGTCGGCGCTCAAGAAGGCGACGAAAACGAAATTCACGCCGCCCGAGCACGCGTTCTTCGCGATGGCCGACACACTCGCGGCCGCCGCCGAGGCAGCCGAGGCGGCGCAGCGCGCGCGCTGGCTCGGGCTCGTCGAGGCGTGGCTCGCGTTCGCGCCCGGGGAACTGGCTGCGCGCAAGCGCGCGCGTCGCGTCGTGTCGTTCGACGACCTGCTCTCGAACCTCTACCGCGCGCTCAGCGAACATCCGTGGCTTGCCCAGACGCTGAGGGCACGCTATCCGGCCGCGCTCATCGACGAATTCCAGGACACCGATCCGCTGCAGTTCGCCATTTTCAGCCGCATCTTCGCGCCGCGCGGTCCGCTCTTTCTCGTCGGCGATCCGAAGCAGGCGATCTACAGCTTCCGCGCCGCGGACCTGCATACCTATCTGGCCGCGCGCGACGCCGCCTCTCACTGCTACACGCTCGCGGTCAATCAGCGCTCCACGCGGCCTATCGTCGACGCCTGCAACCGTCTCTTCGAGGCCAATCCGCGCGCGTTCGTGCTCGATCGGCTCGACTATCAGCCGGTTCGGGCCGGCTCGCGCGAGCGACCGCCGCTGCACGACGACGCGGCGCCGGGCGCGGATTTCCGCGTCTGGATGCTGCCGGACGGCGCGAAGGCCGAGGCGGGCGCACAGAGCGAAGAGGCAATGCTCAGCAAGAGCGCCGCGCAACGCGCAGCCAGCGAGGCGTGCGCGCAGGAAATCGTGCGGCTGCTACGCGGTGCGCGCGAGGGACACGTCACGATCGGTGCGGTGCCGCTCACGCCCGGCAACATCGCGGTGCTCGTGCAGACGCATCGGCAGGGTAGCCTCGTCAAACGTGTGCTGGCGGCGTGGGGCGTAGGCAGCGTGGAACTGGCTCAGGCATCGGTGTTCGAGACGCTCGATGCCGAGCAGATCGAGCGCGTGCTGGCGGCCATCGATACGCCGGGCGACCTGCGCCGCCTGCGCGCGGCGCTCGCCACAGACTGGCTTGGTCTCGACGCGGCCGCGCTCTGGCGGCTCGAACAGCTTGCCGATGCGCCGGCTGGGCAGGACGATCCCGCTCACGCCGCCGACGCCATGAGGTGGGTCGAACGCTTTTCGCGTTACCGCACGCTATGGCACGAACGCGGCTTCGCCGTGATGTGGCGCACGCTGATGCGCGAGCTGCGCGTCGCGCAACGCATCGTCAGCGGGCCGGAGGGCGAGCGCCGGCTCACGGACGTGAACCATCTCGCCGAACTCGTGCAGGCACGCGCGGCGCTCACGCCGGGCATTGCGCCCACACTGCGCTGGCTTGCCGCGCAGCGCGCCCAGGGCGGTGGCGAAGAGGCGCAGTTGCGCCTCGAGTCCGACCGTAATCTCGTGCAGATCGTGACCGTGCACAAGTCCAAGGGGCTTGAATACGCGGTGGTGTTCTGCCCGTTCCTCAACGACGGCGGGCTGCGCGACGCGCCGTCGTCAGGCCTGCCCGATGCGCGCGAGTACCACGACGAAGCGGGTCATGCCGTGCTCCATTACGGCTGTGGCGAAGACGAAGCACGCGAGGCCGACCGCTACGCGCAGCGCGAGCAGGCGGCCGAGCGCGCGCGGCTCGTCTATGTGGCGCTGACACGCGCGGTTTATCGCTGCTATCTGGTCGCGGGCCCGTATCTCGCTTCGCGCTCCACCAAGGAATCGCAGCGCAGCGTGCTCAACTGGCTCGTGGCCGGCGCGGGTCGTGAATTCGAAACCTGGCTTGCCGATCCGCCCGATGTGTCCGTGCTCGTCGAACAGTGGCACGCACTCGCGGGTGGCCCGATAGCGGTCGAACCGTTGCCGAAGGTGGCGGGACGTCTGCCGCTTCAGGCCGATGTCGCGGCCGGCGCGCATATGCAGGCGCGTGCAAGCCGGCGCATCTTGCGCGACCCGTGGCGCCTCGCGAGCTTCAGCTCGCTCGTGGCGGCCGGCGCGAGCCGCGGCGAGGCGGCGTCTGTCAGCGAGGACGCGCGGCCCGACCACGACGAGCTGGCCGACGCAGCGGGTGAGGCCCCGCCTTGGGTCCCGGCTCGCCCGACGCTCGCTCTGCCCGCGGACGACATCCTCGCGTTTCCGCGCGGCGCCGCGGCAGGCGAATGCCTGCACCGCATGTTCGAACTGGCCGACTTCTCCGACCCGAACACCTGGCCCGAAGCCGCCCGGCGCGCGCTCGTGGAACGTCCCGCATCCGCGGCGCCCGAACTCGTCCCACGTTTGCCGGCGATGATGCACAAGCTGCTCGCGGACGTGGTTGCCGTCGAACTGGTGCCGGGCATGAAGCTCGCATCGCTCGATCCCGCGCGCCGTCTCAACGAGTTCGAGTTCGTGTTTCCCGCCGGTGCGCTGGATCTCGCCGCGTTGCGCACGCTGCTCCTTGCGCACGGCTATCCCGACGTCGCGCTGGAACCCGGCACGTTACGCGGCTTCGTGAAGGGCTTCATCGACATGATCGTGGAACACGACGGGCGTTACTGGATCGTCGACTGGAAGTCGAATCATCTCGGCGATGCGCCTGAAGACTACGATGCAGCCTCGCTCGACGAGGCGATGTCGGCTCACGCGTATCCCCTTCAGGCCTTGCTCTACACGGTCGCCCTGCATCGCTATTTGCGGACGCGGTTGCGCGATTACGCGTACGACACGCATATGGGCGGCTATCTGTACCTGTTCGTGCGCGGCGTGCGGGTGGCCTGGCGCGCGGGTGGCAAGGCGGGTGGCGTGCACGTGGGCCGGCCGTCGGCCGCCCTCATCGAGGCGCTCGATGCGCTGATGGCAGGGGGCGAGGCGTGAGTACGACCGAACGACTAACGAGCGCACCGACCGGCGCCGCCATGCCGGCGTCTGCGGACTTCAGTCTCGCGCTCGCGGAGGGCTTCGCGGCGAGGATCGGCATGCTGGCAAGGCGGCTCGGCGCCAACGCGAATAGCGTGCGCTGGGCGCAACGCGCCGCATTTGCGGTCAGCCGCGCGACCTCGGAGGGGCACGTATGCGTGCCGCTATCGGCGCTCGCGACCCGTGGCGGCGACGATGTCCCACAGATCCGCACAGCGCTTCTCGCGAGCGGCGTGGCCTGCGACGGAACGCAGAAGGTCGAGGCCCTGCGGCCACTCGTGATCGACGCCGCAGACCGGCTCTATCTCGCGCGTTACTACGACTACGAGCAACGACTGGCCCGATTGCTGGTGACGCATGCGCGCGGCGCAGATGAGCAGGGCGTGCCAGCGGCTTGCGCGGCTTACGCGAACGAACTGAAGGAAAAACTCGAACGCTTTTTCGGACCCGCGCCGCACGACGAGGTGGACTGGCAGCGTGTGGCGGCAGTGACGGCCTTGTCCGGCGGACTCACCATCGTGAGCGGCGGTCCCGGTACGGGCAAGACGACCACCGTGGCGGGCCTCCTTGCGTGTCTGCTCGACACCCAACCGGACTTGCGCATCGCGCTCGCCGCGCCCACGGGCAAGGCAGCACAGCGTATGCAGGAAGCGCTGCTCACGCGTGCGGCCACGCTTCCCGCCGAACTCGCCGCGCGGTTGCCGGCGACGTCCTGGACGCTTCATCGGCTGCTCGGGCAGTCGCCGGGGGGGCGGTTCCGTTATCACCGCGATAATCCGTTGCCGTACGACGTGGTGGTGGTGGACGAGGCATCGATGATCGACGTTGCGATGGCGACGCATCTGCTCGATGCGCTTGCACCCCGTACGCGGCTCGTCATGCTTGGCGACAAGGACCAACTGGCAGCCGTGGAGGCCGGCGCCGTGTTCGCCGAGTTGAGCGCACGTCTCGCGTTCAGCCGACGCGGCGTCGAGCGCATCGCGGCGGCACTGGGAATCGGGGCGGAGCAGTTCGAGACGGCATTGCCCGATACGCACGTGAGGAAAGAGGATTCCCCGCATGAGACGGGGCACGTGGGCGATGCGGCCGCGGCAAACCAGACGGTTCATCGCAGCGGTGCGAGCGATGCGGCGCTCGGCGACCTGTTCGATCGGCTGCCGGTCGAAGAAGAACCGAAGCCCGTAGCGGCATCCGGCCCGACTGTCGGCGCGCCTCGTGTACTCGCCGACTGCGTCGTCTGGCTGGAGCGCAACTACCGTTTCGGGCTCGACTCGGTGATCGGCCGGCTCTCGCTTGCCATTCGCCGTGGAGATGCGCAGGCCGCGCTGGATGCGCTTGCACCGGTCGCACCGGTTGCACCTGTTGCCGCAACCGGGAGCCACGCCGTGCCCGCTACCCCGGCTGTCTTTTATGAAGACGACAGCGCGGCACTTTCGGAGCGAACCGTGGCCCGCCTGGCCAGCGCCTTCGCTCCGTATGTGCACGCCCTTCGTAGCGCGCTCGCCGCTCACGCGCCCGACCCTGTACCGCTATTCGACGCGCTCAATCAGTTCCGCGTGCTGTGCGCGACGCGCCTCGGGCCACGCGGCGTCGATGCCCTCAACACGTTGATCGCGGCCCGGGTGCGCCGCGCCGCCAACGTGGTCGTCGGGGTGGGCGCGAACTGGTACGCCGGTCGGCCTGTCATGGTGACGCGCAACGACTACGCACTCGGTCTCTTCAACGGTGACATCGGGATCGCGTTGGCGGGCGCGGACGGCGTGCTGCGCGTTCACTTTCGCACCAGCGATGGCGGCGTGCGAACGGTGTCGCCCGCTGCTTTGCCACCCCACGACACGGCGTTTGTCCTGACGGTCCACAAGTCGCAGGGCTCGGAGTTCGACCATGTGGCGTTCGTGCTTCCGGCCGGTGCCAGCCGGGTGCTGTCGCGTGAACTCGTGTACACGGCCGTCACGCGCGCGCGAGCGCGCGTCGAGGTGGTAGGCTCACGCGCGGTGTTCGCCGAAGCCGTCGCGACGCCGACGCAACGTGACTCCGGTCTTTCGGCACGAATCGCCGAAGCGTTGCGCAATGCGAACCAGGAGGCCAAAGCATGAATCCTCGATACGCGATACCGCCCAACGAAATCGAGCTGACCGCCGTCCGTGCGCAGGGCGCCGGCGGCCAGAACGTCAACAAGGTATCGAGCGCGATTCACCTGCGCTTCGACGTACGGGCGTCGTCGCTGCCCGAGGTCATCAAGATGCGCCTGCTCGCGCTGCACGACCGTCGCGTGACACGCGAAGGCGTCGTGATCATCAAGGCGCAGGAGTATCGGACTCAGGAGATGAACCGTGCGGCGGCGCTGGCGCGGCTCGATGAACTGATCGAAAGCGTGAGCGTGACGCGTAAGTCCAGGGTGGCGACGCGGCCTACGCGCGCGTCGCAGACACGTCGCCTCGACAGCAAGACGAAGCACAGTGCGGTGAAGGCAGGGCGCGGACGCGTCGGCTTCGACTGACGAAACCTGGGTGACGGACTACTGCTGCGACGTGCGCGGCGGTTCGCCCAGGAAGTCGACGCAGAGCACGTGGAGCTTGCCCGCATGCATGACCGCGACGGCCGCCGTGTAGCAATCCGCGCCTTCGGTGAGCGAGCAGTGCGGCCCCATGACCGCCACCCGGCCCGGCGCGGCGATGGCGCGACGGAAATAGTCGCGCCGCGACCAGTTGGCGTGCGTATCCGGAAAGAGCGGTGCGAGTCGCGCGGGTGGAGGCGGCAGATGCGCTGCGGCAATGGAGGGCAGCTCCTGCTCGCCGGACTCGTTCGTGACGAAGACGCGACAGGCCTCGCCCACGCGAAACGCGGCATGGGCGGCCTGCTCGAGATCGCCCGTCGTCGCGAACGCGCTGCCGGCGTCCGCGACCGCGCGGGTGAAATCGTCGAAGGAAGGACGCTGCCGGCGCGCATGCCGACGTTCGTAGGCCGCGTAGCGTTTCCACATCGAGCGTAGCTGCGCGGGCGCGGCGGCGCCGGCTGCGCGGATCGATGCATTCGGCTGGCCGAACCAGAAGCCCTGCACGAAATCGATGTCGGCGCGCATCAGCACCATCAGCTCTTCCTCGGTTTCCACGCCCTCGGCGAGCACCAGCGTGCCCGCCTGATGAAGCATCGTGACGAGGTGACCGATGAACGACGCATCTCCGCTGTGCAGCGCGGCGCGCGTCACGAGCGAGCGGTCCAGCTTCACGATGTTGGGCCGGTAGCGCCAGACGCGATCGAAGTTCGAGAAGCCGGTGCCGAAGTCGTCGATGGCAATCAGGAAGTCGCGCGGTTGGGAAGCCGCCATCGCGGCGACGGCGGCTTCGTCGTCGGCACGATGTTCGAGCACTTCGATCACCACGCGTTCGTGAGGCAGGCCGAAGTACTCGCACAACTGCTCGATGAACGCGCGATGCGGCCAGCCCGTTTCAAAGGCTTGCGGCAGGGCGTTGAGAAAGAGCCAACCCGTCTCGATGCGCTGCTCGACGAAGTTCGCCACGTGCAGGCAGCGTGTAAGCGGATCGAGCTGCACCGGGTCGCTGGCGGATTTGGGCTGCGCAAAAAGCGTTTCGGGCGCAACGGACTGGCCGGTGGAGTCGGTTGCGCGCGTCAGCGCTTCATAGCCCACCACGCGCTGATGAGTGATCGACAGCACCGGCTGAAACACGCTCGACAGCGCGTAGTCACGCCACGTCGCGGTCCAGCCGGACTCGTTGCGCGCGAGATGCGGCAGCAGGGCGGTAATCGTCCGGTCTTCGACAATGGACATGGCAAAACGCCGAAGTGTGATGTCTGGAATAGCGATGGCGATTGCGTCCCGCGCGCTATGCCCTGGCGCGCCTGGCGCGCCAGGGGCGAGGATCGTAACCGCCGGTATGGCCAGTGTGAAACGCAATGCGCGATTGCAGTGCCGGATTGCAGTGCCTGTCTGCTGCCGTGATCCCGACTCAATGGCATAAGTCGAGGCGAGTCTAACAGTTTGGGCGTTCGGCGAATGTACGGGTAATCACAGTGCTCGTGTCGTGGTCGACGGGACCGTCAGGAGCGACAGGCGCCGCCGCGCTGCGAGGGGGCCGTGCGCTATGGGGCGAGGCCGTAAGGTGGCCGTCATCGAGTATCGACACATGGTAAGCCGTCATGCTGCACGGCGGACATGGCCTGGATGTGCGTATGTGCGGCCATTCCCCACTGTTGCGCACTTGCTATGTCGACAATTCGGAGAGCGCACCTGTCGCCCGCGTGGGCGCTTCACGGCAGCGCACTGCGGGCACGACCCGCCGGATCGGCATCGCGTCGGACGGCTGCGCCCTCGGCGACCTCAATGCGCAGCTTGCGGCACGTCGAGGATCAGGATGATCGTCCAGTCGGCGTCGCCATCGTGATGATATTGACGCTCGGCGACGATAAACGGCTGCTGCTTGCCTTGAGGCCCGAGGAACAGTACGTCGCCCTCCATGGGCAGGCATTCGACCGGCGGCAGCGCGAGGAAAGCTTCCTTGTCGCCGCGCGGCATCAGCTTCTCGATTTTGCGCGATGCCGCTTCGGTCCATTCGATGTCCAGCTGGATATTGCTCATTGAGTCCTCCGCACCGGTAGGCGCATGCTTGCTCGCGTGCCGGGCCTTGGCTACAGAGCCGGCCCGGGATAAGGGAAAAGTGCGCGACTTTAGCATACCGGTGCCGCGCCTCCGCGGGCAGTAGACCGTTACGCCATTGAGCCTGCGCACTACGAGAGACCGCCATCTACAGCCGCGCATCGCCGCGTGATTTCGCCGCCCGTCGCGACGCGCCATTGCAGTAAATGCGCCGGTGAAAAGCAAAACAGGCCGGTGCCGGGTGATCCGGCATCGACCTGTCTTGTTGGGTGACGCGCGCCGCTGTGCGACCGCGTGTCCGGCATTACATGCTTGCGCCCGAAGCAGCGGCTGCCTTGCCCGCCTTCTTGTGATGACGGACCGGACCGTGATGGCGCATGGGCTTTGCCGGCGCTGCTTCGGCCGGCTGCGCCGACTGCAGTGCCTGGGCGCGTTGCTCGATGTCGGCGGCCTTGGCCGGATCGGTGCTCATCGTGATGCCCGTGTCGGACTGCGCGTAGGCGGCGCCGGTCAGTGCGGAAAGGGAAACCAGAATGGCGAGGGACACTTTCTTCATCGTTACCTCCGTAGGAGCGGTTTATGGACCCAGCTGGTGCCTGTCCAGTCCAAGAAGACGTTTGGAAAGACAATTCATTCTAACGAGCAATATCGGATCCAGATGACGACGAGTTACACAACTGACGCATAGTTACATCCCGTTACATCTTTGTGCCGGGTGTGAGGGACTGGCCTGCACGCGGCTCGTCGCCGCAGGTCGTTTGCTCGACGGACGTTTTTTCCTCCGCCCGGTACGGACTATGCGTGATGGGTAATCGGCGTCGGCGCGGCCGCTCGAAACGTCCTGATCAGAACCATCCGATCCGGCGGTAAACGTGGAACTGGGCGATGCCGACAAGCTCGTGCAACGCTGTCTCGGCCGCCACGAGATTCGACAGCCTCGGCAGCCAGCCGCATTTTGCGTGCCGCACGTTTGACACGACCGGCTGGGGAGCGTAGCCGAACCGGTGAAAGTCGAGCATCGCACGCGGCATCTGGTACGCCGATGTCACGAGCATCAACGAATCGTAACGTTGCTGCTGCAGAATGGCCGCGACGTTCCGAGCGTTCTGGTAAGTGGTGAGACTCGTGTTCTCGAGGACGATGTCCTTGCGCGCTACACCGAGCGTCAACAGGTAGGGCAGGTAGGTGTCGGCCTCCGATGCCGGGTGCCGTTGCGGATTGCCGCCGCTCACGATCACGCGGCAGTTCGCCCCATCGTCATGACACCTGCGGTAGAGCTTCGACACGGTCGCGATGCGCGCCATGGCGTCGCGCTTGGGGACGAGTACGCGATCGTCGCTGAATTCCGTGCCGCTGCCGAGCATGACGATGAGCGTACCCGCGCCCGCCGAAGTGAACGTCGCGTGGGTTGCCGTCGAGTCATAAGGAATCCGATAGATTGAGGGTTGTGCCCAGTCAAGTAGAGCCTGTGTGAGCCAGCCAGCTGCGAGCAACCAGAAGACCATCGCTGCGGCAACGGCGATACCTCTGCGCGCGCTGCGCCACAACATGAAAGCGGTCACGAACAGCGCGAATAAAGTCGATAAAAGCAATTTATTTGCGGTAATGTATGGATTTTCCGGTGAACGTGCGTGTAGCCATCGCGCCATCAAGGTTGCATCGTCCGCGCGCGCAAGGAACGGTAGCACGACGTTCGTACGGGGACCGGAATAAACGCGGCCGCCGCGCAAGGTCAGCCATGTCTGATTGCTGATCGCCCATGCCGGAGCAGCCGCGATGTCCGCCGCGCGCGTGAGCGCGCACAGGCGCCGGTGCTGCGGGCCATACCGTGGTCTGCCGCGCCTGCGGGCCGGCACGGCGACGTCGGATCGGGTTGTGTCATGGCTGCACTTTGAGAAAGAAGCGAGATGACGACGTATTCCAACGAAGCGGTACTCGAAGCATTGCGGCGCGCGCAGTATCGTCAGGTCCCTTGGGCCCGGCGTCCCGAGGTGTTCGAATATCTTCGCGCCCTGGGGCTGATGGAGACGGTGCGGCAGCGTACGGTGGCACCCGCGCCGGGTTTTCATGCGCCCGTCGACATTGCGGTGCTCACGGATCGCGGCCGCGCGGAGTTTGCCCGCTTAGCTCGCGACGAACGGTCGCTGCAATGGGAAGCCAGCCGCATGAGCGACTACGTGGCCCGCCAGCCGCACGAAGCCGACCTCGAGGCACGCCATTGATTGACGTCATGAGTAATGCCGTTTAACACGGTAACACGGCCATCCTGACGGCGCCCCTACCTCCGCTGCCGCAAGGCACAAAAAAAACCCGTATCGCGAGATACGGGCTTACCGGATTACTGCTGCCACGCTGTGCTTGATGGCACTTCATAGACCTCGTCGGCGGCAAGGGGTTCCCGCTGCAGGTGTAGGCAACCTCATTTGCGTGGCAATGCGCGACGCGCATTCGGCATGGGCGGGTCCGGCCGCTCGCGGACATTGCTCGCGATGTCGCCACGCAGATCGCCGCGCGGTGCAGGCGGCGTGAAACCGCGGCCACGCATGCCGTCTTCCCGCCAGGTCTGAATCGTTGCGGGTCGGTCGGGACGCCAGTTCCAGCCCTGTGGCCGCTGTTGCGCGTGAACTGCGACCGCCAGCCACGAAACCAGCGCGACCAGCAGGCCGCTCGTAAGCCGTGGTGCCAATTTCATGGCGCTTTCCTGTCAAGCCAGTCGTGCTGGACCTGTTTGCATGCTCCTACCGTATGCTGGGAGCCGAAAGCGGGCTGTAAATAATAGTAAAGAGATGTTTCGCTGAACGCTGAAGACCTAAGCGGGCGCAGGCACGCATTGCAGCGAGGCGCGCTGATGGCGGTACGTGAGGGTGGCGGCCTGGGAGGGAGGCGAGACTACGTCGTAACCGGCTCTACCACGCGCCACGGCAAAATGCGCGAGGCCCGGTTGCGGCAGGCAGGGACGGCGGAAGACGGAAGACGGAAAAAGAAGATCGAAAGCACACCGGGCGCACGAGAGCGCCCGGTGTCAAAGGAAAAGGTTCGTGCTCAGGCCATCTTGACCGGTGCGCGCCAGGACTCGGGATTGGTCCAGAACGCGCCGCGCAGGCGGTCACGGCTGGGCGGCGCCGGCGGCTTGGCGGCCGTCGCGCCAATGCGTCCGCGCAGCGAAATCTGCCGGCCGCTCGAACCGAGGCGCTTCACAATTTCGGCGAGCGTGCCGTCGGCCTGCCATTCGTCGAAACGGCGGCGGCATGTCGGCGGCGACGGATAGCGACCCGGCAGCTTCGACCAGCCTTCGCCAGTCGACAGGACCCATAGCACCGCGTTGACAACTGCACGCGCTTCGACACGAGGCCTGCCGCGCCGCTCGCTCCGTGCGGGCTCCGCACAGAACAACGCCTCGACCAGCGCCCACTCGTTATCTCTCAAATCGTCGAACAGCATCATGTTTCACCTCAGCGAAGCTAACTCCGGTGCGCTGCCCCGCGCCGCGCACTCTTCACGCACCCCGTGGAGTGCCAGGAGGGACCGGGCTTGCCGCGACCGAAAGGTGCATCGTCGCGGGTGTTGCCGGCCCTGTGCGCATTCCTTTGCATGAAGCGTGCCATGTACGCAGCGTTCACCTGTAAGCCGCGCAGCATCAAGCTCACGCGGGCGCTAGCCAGGGGCGTATAAGAATCCAAAACGCACATCCCGCAAATCGGGACAATCACCAATCTTGTGCAGTCAGGCTCGTCCAGCGTGCGTTTGCGCTCTATTGCTGCATTGCCGCGAATAGTTGCGCACCATTTGCCTGTTTTTCGATACAGGCGGGTCAGACGGCCCGAGCGCCGCCGCGCCACGCCGCGGCAGTCTAGAATACGCATCAATCACTTTTACTTATGAGGCAACGCAATGAATGTGACGCTGCGGCAGCTAAGGGTATTCATCGAAGTCGCGCAACGGCAAAGCTTCAGCCGCGCCGGCGACGAGATCGGACTCACCCAGTCCGCCGTGAGTCGCTGTGTGCGCGAACTCGAGGCCGAAATCGGCCTGAAGCTGATCGACCGCACGACGCGCGACGTCCAGCTCACGGACGTGGGCGCCAATCTGGTGGCGAGCGTGTCGCGCCTGCTGGCTGATCTCGACGATACGTTGCGCGAAATTCGCGAGATCGGCGAGCAGCGGCGTGGGCGCGTAGTCGTCGCAGCGAGCCCGACGGTGGCGTGTCGCCTGATGCCGCGCGTCATCGCCGCATGCGGCCGACAGTTTCCGTACGTCGCGCTCGGGCTGCGCGACGACGTGCAGAGCGACGTGGTGCGCAAGGTGCGTTCGGGCGAGGTGGACTTCGGGGTGGTCATCGGACCGTTCGCAGCCGACGACATGATGAGCGAGACGGTCATGACCGATTCGTTCTGTGTAGTCATGCGCGACGACCACGCACTGGCGGGCCGTCGCGAGGTGGCATGGAAGGATCTCGATGGCGAGCGGCTGGTGATGCTCGATCAGGCATCCGGCAGCCGGCCGATCATCGATGCCGTGATGAGCGAGCAGGGCGTGCATGTCACGGTGGTGCAGGAACTGGGGCATTCGGCGACGGTGTATGGCCTCGTCGAGGCCGGTATCGGCGTGAGCGTGCTGCCGTGGCTCGCGTTGCCGCTGCCGGCGGGTGCGTCGCTGGTGGCGCGCCCGCTCGTGCCGCGCGCCGAACGCACCGTCGCGCTCGTGCGTCGGCGCGACCGTTCGCTTTCCCCGGCCGCCGAAGCGGTATGGACGCTGATCGGACAGATGCCTAAGCGCGCCGAAGACCTGGGGTGAGTCCGCGCGACGCAGCGTCGGCGCTGCCCCTCGTCCCGAATCCTGATGCCCGCCGCGAAACCTGAACGCTTGTGCGGGCTCGCACGCGAGCCCGCCGGAAGGCGCGCTACACTGGCGGCCTTTGACCGAAACCGATGGGCACGTCGCCCAATGAGAGCCTGAATGAGTGCGTCGATGAACGAGCTCGATCCGCCGCTGCGGACTTCCACTGCGCCGGATGCGTCCGCCCCTTCCCCTGCTTTCGCGCCGCAGTCCCTTCGTGCCCGTGACGCCGTGCGCGACCTGCGGCCCTCGCAGATCCGCGAGGTGGCGAATGCCGGGTTCGGTGTCGAGGACGTGTTGCCGTTCTGGTTCGGGGAGTCGGACCGGGTGACGCCAGCGTTCATCCGCGACGCGGCGAGCGCATCCCTTTCGGCCGGCGCGACGTTCTATACGCACAACCTGGGCATCGCGCCGCTGCGCGCGTCTATTGCGCGCTACGTCACCAGCCTGCACGGCGAGACGTCGTCGGATCACGTGGCTGTGACGAGCGCCGGCGTCAATGCGCTGATGCTCGCGGCGCAACTCGTCGCCGGTTCGGGCGACCGCGTCGTGACCGTGACGCCGCTGTGGCCGAACATCGTCGAGATCCCCAAGATTCTCGGCGCGCATGTGGAGACCGTGGCGCTGGACTATGGCCCGTCCGGCTGGACGCTCGACCTGGACCGGCTGCTCGCGGCCCTTACGCCGGATACGAAGCTGCTGATGATCAACTCGCCCAACAACCCGACTGGTTGGGTGATGAGCCGTGAGGATCAGCGCGCGGTGCTCGATCACTGCCGGCGGCACGGCATCTGGATCGTCGCGGACGAAGTCTACGAGCGTCTCTACTACGGCGAGCCGGGCGCGCTGACGGCCCCTTCGTTCCTCGACCTCGCGGGGCGCGACGAGCGCGTCATCTGCGTCAACTCGTTTTCGAAAGCGTGGCTGATGACGGGTTGGCGACTCGGCTGGATCGTCGCGCCGCGCGCGTTGATGGACGACCTCGGCAAGCTGGTGGAGTACAACACGTCGTGCGCGCCCGAATTCGTGCAGCGTGCCGGGATCGCGGCGATCGAGCAGGGCGCGGACTTCACGCTCGAACTCGTCGCCAGCCTGCGTGCCTCGCGCGATCACCTGGCGCGCCTCCTTCGCGAGCGTGCCGGTATCGAGGTGAAAGTGCCGGCCGGCGCCATGTATCTGTTCTTTCCGTTACCGGGCGGCCAGAACAGTCTAGATCTGTGCAAGGCGCTGGTGCGCGAGGCTCATCTCGGGCTCGCGCCGGGCAGTGCGTTCGGCCCTGAGGGCGAGGGATTCGTGCGGTGGTGCTATGCGTGCGATCCGGCGCGGCTCGATGTCGGCGTCGAGCGACTGGCGCGGTTTCTCGCGGAACACGGTCTGCGCTGAACGCGGCGCGACGCGCGGATCAGCCGCGCGATAGCGCGGCGGGCCGTGGCGCGTGTACCGGGTCCGGCGCCTGAAATGGCCTGCCCGCATGGCCTGCATGCTGCGCGCATAGGTCTCGACTCATCCGTGCCGATGCGGCCGCGGCGCCTTTCTGAACGCGGCTGAACACCATTGCGGTGCGCCAGGGATTTCGTCTTTACGCACCAGAGGTTTTTGCGTAATATGGCGCTCAGTCACGCGATTCCTGCCTAAGGAATTTCGCTGCTCCGTCCGGCTGGGTCTGGCTACAATGCCCGCTTCATGGCCCCCCGGCGCGTGCTCCCATCAATATGACCGATCAGAAATCGGGCGAGCGCGTCTCCAGTTCCATTTCGTCTGTCTGATCCGGTTTCCTGAACCTGACATAAGGTCTGACCTGGCTGCATGAATACCCAAGAGGCGAAGATCGTCCTCGAGACTGCTTTGATTTGCGCGCAGGAGCCGCTCAAGCTCGGTGATTTGCGCAAGCTGTTTGCCGACGGCGTTTCTGCCGACGCGGTACGCACATTGCTCGAAGATCTCAGGAGTGACTGGTCGGGACGCGGCGTCGAACTGGTCGGGCTCGCTTCGGGCTGGCGCTTTCAGAGCAAGCCGGCGATGCGCACGTATCTCGATCGGCTGCATCCGGAGAAGCCGCCCAAATACTCGCGTGCCGTGCTGGAAACGCTCGCGATCATTGCTTACCGGCAGCCGGTCACGCGGGGCGATATCGAGGAAATTCGCGGCGTCACGGTCAATACGCAGGTCGTGAAGCAACTCGAAGACCGTGGCTGGATCGAGGTGATCGGGCATCGCGACGTGCCGGGCCGTCCGGCGTTGTACGCCACGACGCGCCAATTTCTCGACGACCTCGGATTGAAGTCGCTCGACGAATTGCCGCCGCTCGACGACCCGTCCGCGCAGCTCAATGTCGAGATGCTCGGCCAGAGTGCGATCGACTTTGCCGATGAGGCGGAAGCGGCGGCTCAGTCTGGCGGCGAGCACGAAGCGCAGAACGATAGCGGCGTTGAGACCGCGCACGAGACGAACGAGGAGTCGCAGGTTCTGTCCGCAGCCCACAACGGCTTCGACAACGCGGTCGCTGAGCATCAAGCGGACGACGGAAGTCGGGCAGTGTCCGGAAACGAAGATGAAGCGCCGGCGGCGAGTGGGTCCGGATACGACGGCAGCGAAAGAGACGAAAGCGTCGTGGCTGGGGGCGCGAGCCAACTGGCGCAAGCCGACGAGATTCCGTCCGCAGATGCGGCTAGCACGCCGTTGCAAGCGCCGCAGGCCGGGAACGGCAGCAGTACCGAAACACAAGAATCGATCGCCGGCAGCGCGTCTGCCGGGGATGAACCGCCTCTGGCCGGCAACGGGCCGGCGGACGGCGAGAACGTTGACGCTGCGCAGGGCGAACCCGCCATGCGCGAGGCCAACGGCGAACACGGCGAGGCGACTGTGTCCGGACACCGTCCGGAGCAGAACGCCGACGAAGCGCCGGAAGACGGCCGCGACGCGGAGCAGGACCGGGAAATGCCGGCCAGCCCCGAAGCCGCGTCCCGTAACGCCTGACCTGAACAAACACCTGTGCCGCGCCCGCAAGGGGCGCGCGCGACCTGACATTTCGAGGTTGTTTTGACACATACCCATGACACCGATTCGACCGGGGCGTCCGAGTCCGGGCATGCCGCACAACCGGCGCAGGCCGGTGAGCCGAACGTGACGACCGGCGCCGCCGACGGCGCGCAGCCGGGCGCTCAAGGCCAGGGCGGGCAGGCAGAGGATCGTCCCCGCCGGGGACTGCGCCGCGGTCCGCGCAGTCTGATTGCTCGCCGCCGCGCGGGTTCGAAGACAAAGAACGCCGAAGGCTCGACCGAGCAGGCCGCGCCTGCGCCCGCCGTTACGGAAGCGCCGCCCGACGGCGTGGTGGTCGCGCAGGTACGCACCCCGCGCAAGGAGAAGGGGCCGAAGCCCGAAGGCGGGCGTCGCAATGCGGCGGGCGGCAAGCGCCAGAAAGGTCAAGGAGGTCAGGGCCGCAGCCAGGGTGACGCCCCGCAAGGCCGGCAGGGCCAGGCAGGCGCGAGCACGGAGGGTGCAGCCCAGGACGACCTGTTCCTTTACGTGACCTCCCCGGCCTTCGACGCCGACAACAGCGCTCCGGGCTCGGGCGTGCGCGCGCCGATGTTGCGCCGCGGCCGTCCTCAGGCGCCCAAGCGCGTGCTTTCGCCGGACGACGACGCACCCAAGCTCCATAAGGTTCTCGCCGAGGCCGGCATGGGTTCGCGCCGCGAGATGGAAGAGCTGATCGTCGCCGGCCGCGTGTCTGTGAACGGCGAGCCCGCACACATCGGTCAGCGCATCCTGCCCACCGATCAGGTTCGCATCAACGGCAAGCCCGTCAAGCGCAAGCTGCAGAGCAAGCCGCCGCGCGTGCTGCTCTATCACAAGCCCACGGGCGAGATCGTGAGTCATGCCGATCCCGAGGGGCGTCCGTCCGTGTTCGACAAGCTGCCGCCCATGAAGACGGCCAAATGGCTCGCGGTGGGGCGCCTCGACTTCAACACCGAAGGCCTGCTGATGCTGACGACGTCCGGCGACCTCGCCAACCGGTTCATGCATCCGCGCTATAGCGTGGAGCGCGAGTACGCGGTGCGGGTAGTGGGAGAGCTGACCGAAGGCTCGCGCCAGAAGCTGCTGCGCGGCGTCGAACTCGACGACGGTCCCGCGAACTTCCTGCGCATTCGCGACGGCGGCGGCGAAGGCACGAATCACTGGTATCACGTTGCGCTTGCCGAAGGCCGTAACCGCGAGGTGCGGCGCATGTTCGAGGCGGTCGGCCTGATGGTGAGCCGCCTCATCCGCACGCGGCACGGTCCGATCTCGTTGCCGCGCGGCCTGAAGCGCGGCCGCTGGGAAGAGCTCGAGGACAACCAGGTGCGCAGCTTGATGTCGTCGGTCGGCCTCAAGGCGCCTGTCGAGGAGAAGGGCGGTCGCAACGGTGCACCGGAGCGCCGCCAGCCGGACCCGATGGAGACATCGATGGGCTTCATCCACAAGGAGCCCGTATTGACCGCGCACGGCAACTTCAACCAGCCGCGTCAAGGCCGTCGAGGCGGCGCGGGCGGGATGGGTGGCGGTATGGGCGGCTTCGGCAATAACGCCGGCTCGGGTTATGGCGGCCGCGGTGGCCAGGCGGGCGGTCACACGGGTGGCCGGGGCGGCGTGGGCGGTCAGGGTGGCCGCGGCGGACGCGACGTCGACGGCAACCGGGCGCCGGCTCCTGCCAAGCGTGGCTCGGGCAAGGCCAATCCCAATCCGAACGCCAATGCCAACGGCAATGGCAACGGCAATGGCAACCGCCGTTCGGGCAACAACAACGGTACGGGCGGGCAGCGCGGTGGCCAGCGCGGGCCGCAGCGCAACCGCTCCCGCGGTCACTGAAGCCCGAGGGCGGCGCGAAACCCGAGGTGAAAAGCCTTGAGAATCAAGGCGCGCCGCCCCATATGACAAAGCATCGGGAAGCCTTGCCGGTTTGCGTTCATATCGGAAAAAGGCTACAATTGCGAAGTCGCTGGGCGCGCGGTTTCACAATGTGCGGCTCAGATGCGACCACCGGTTAGAAGAAGATGGGCGTTCAGCCCATTTTTTTTTGGTCGAAACGGTTGCGCATCTCGGGTCGGGCGGGAACGGAACGGGCACGCCCACCTGGTGCGCAGCCCGCGCGAGATGTTCGCAGGCTTGTCGCGCGAACATCTGGAGTGGGCATTGTGCAACTGACGGAACTGATAGAAACCACGGTCTCGGGCCTCGGCTACGAACTGGTCGATCTCGAACGCACCGGGCGCGGCATGTTGACCGTGTATATCGACCAGCCCCAGGGCATTGCGATCGAAGATTGCGAGAAGGTCACGCGTCAGTTGCAGCACGTCCTGACGGTCGAGAACATCGACTACGAACGGCTCGAGGTGTCGTCGCCGGGCCTCGATCGCCCGCTCAAGAAGCTGGCGGACTTCGAACGCTTCGCGGGAAGCGAAGTGGTGATCACGCTGAAAAAGCCATTGGACGGACGGAAATCGTACCGGGGCATCCTGCATGCTCCCGAGGGCGAAACGATCGGTCTGGAATTCGAAGGGAAACAAGGCGCTGCAATGCTCGATTTCACGCTCGCGGACATCGATCGCGCGCGCCTTGTGCCCAAAGTTGACTTTAGGAGCCGCAAATAATGAGTCGCGAAGTGTTGATGCTGGTGGATGCGCTGGCACGCGAGAAGAATGTCGACAAGGACGTGGTCTTTGCCGCCCTTGAAGCGGCGCTTGCATCGGCATCGAAGAAACTCTTCGACGAAAACGCGGACATCCGCGTCCATATCGACCGGGAAAGCGGCGAGCACGAAACGTATCGCCGCTGGCGTGTCGTGCCGGACGAGGCGGGCCTCCAGGAGCCGGATCAGGAAATCCTGCTGTTCGAAGCGCGCGAGCAGAAGCCCGATGCGCAGGTGGACGACTACATCGAGGAACCGGTGCCGTCCATCGAGTTCGGCCGCATCGGCGCGCAGGCCGCCAAGCAGGTGATCTTGCAGAAGGTGCGCGACGCGGAGCGCGAGCAGATTCTGAACGACTTCCTCGAACGCGGCGAAAGCATCATGACGGGATCCGTCAAGCGTCTCGACAAGGGCAACTTCATCGTCGAATCGGGTCGTGTGGAAGCGCTGCTGCGCCGCGATCAGCTGATTCCGAAGGAGAACCTGCGCGTGGGCGACCGCGTGCGCGCGTGGATCGCGAAGGTCGACCGCACGGCGCGTGGTCCGCAGATCGAGCTTTCGCGCACCGCGCCCGAATTCCTCGTGAAGCTCTTCGAAATGGAAGTGCCGGAAATCGAACAGGGCCTGCTGGAAATCAAGGCTGCCGCACGCGATCCGGGCGTTCGCGCGAAAATCGGCGTGGTGGCGTACGACAAGCGTATCGATCCGATCGGCACCTGCGTCGGCATTCGCGGCTCGCGCGTGCAGGCCGTGCGCAATGAGCTCGGTGGCGAAAACGTCGACATCGTGCTATGGTCGGAAGATCCCGCCCAGTTCGTTATCGGCGCGCTCGCGCCGGCTGCTGTCCAGTCGATCGTCGTCGACGAGGAAAAGCATTCGATGGACGTCGTCGTCGACGAAAGCGAACTGGCTGTCGCGATTGGCCGCAGCGGCCAGAACGTGCGGCTTGCCAGCGAGCTCACCGGCTGGCAGATCAACATCATGACGCCGGACGAATCTGCGCAGAAGCAGAACCAGGAACGTACGGTCCTGCGCGATCTGTTCATGGCGCGGCTCGATGTGGACGAGGAAGTCGCCGACATCCTGATCGACGAAGGCTTTACGAGCCTCGAAGAGATCGCCTACGTGCCGCTCAACGAGATGCTCGAAATCGAGGCGTTCGACGAGGACACGGTGCACGAGCTGCGCAACCGCGCACGCGACGCGCTGCTCACGATGGCGATCGCCAACGAGGAGAAGGTGGAGAGCGCCGTGCTCGACCTGAAGAGCCTTGACGGCATGGACGCGGACCTTCTCGCGAAGCTTGCCGAGCAACAGATCCATACGCGCGACGATCTCGCGGAGCTGGCAGTCGACGAACTGGTCGAGATGACAGGAATGGAAGAGGACGCCGCCAAGGCGTTGATCATGAAAGCACGTGAACACTGGTTCCAGTGAAAGATGACCAGGACCTGAACGGGACCCGACCATGAAGCACTGAACCTGACGCGGCCGGATGTCGAAGGGCCGCACGATCCGATGTCAACCGCAAGGAATGGATCCTTGCATCAAGAGGAATGAATGGCGAGTAACAACGTAGCCCAATTTGCCGCGGAACTGAAAATGCCTGCTGGCGTGCTGCTCGAGCAGTTGCAGGCGGCAGGCGTCCAGAAAGCGAGCGAAGACGATGCCCTGTCCGAGACGGACAAAGCGCGTCTGCTCGACCACTTGCGCAAGTCCCACGGTTCCACCGACGGCGACAAGCGCAAGATCACGCTGACGCGCCGGCATACGTCGGAGATCAAGCAGTCCGACGCGACGGGTAAGGCTCGTACCATTCAGGTCGAAGTGCGCAAGAAGCGCACGTTCGTTCGCCGCGACGAGTCGGCCGAACAGGCCGAGGCATCGAATCATGCGACCGCCGACGACGAGCTCGAGCTTCAGCGCCGCGAGGAGCAGGCACGCCGTGAGGCGGAACTGCTCGAGAAGCAGGCGCAGGAGCTGAGGGAACGCCAGGAACGGCTCGAACGCGAAGAAGCGGAGCGCCGCGCACGCGAAGAAGCGGCTGAAGCCGAGCGTCGCCGTGCCGAAGAGGACGCGGCGAAGAAGCGCGCGGCGGCCGAAGCCGCGGCACGCGAGCTGGCTGCCCAGACGGTCGAGGCCGAACGTACGGCCACAACCGAGCAGGACGAAGCACGCGCAGCAGCCGAGCGAGCGGCTCAGCGTGAAGCGGCGAAGAAAGCCGAAGACGCCGCCCGCGAAGCATCCGAAAAGGCACGCGCCGAGCAGGAAGAGATCGCTCGCCGCCGCGCTGCTGCGGAAGCCGAAGCACGCGCCATCCGCGAAATGATGAACACGCCGCGCAAGGCCCAGGTGAAGGCGCCCGAACCAGCGAAGCCGGTCGAGGCACCGAAGGCCGCCGAGGCGAAGGGTACGCTGCACAAGCCCGCGCGTCCGGCCGGCGAAGTCGCTCGCCCGGCAGTCAAGAAGGCCGGCGCGCCGGCACCGGCCGCAACGCCCGCTTCGCCGGCGGCGCCGGCAGGCGATCGCGCCAAGAAGCCCGGCGGCAAGGGTGGCTGGCAGGACGACGCCGCGAAGCGTCGCGGCATCAAGACGCGCGGCGACACGAGCGGCGGTGTGGATCGCGGCTGGCGCGGCGGCCCGAAGGGCCGGGGCAAGCATCAGGATGCGGGTTCAGCGTTCCAGGCACCTACCGAGCCGATCGTGCGCGAAGTGCACGTGCCGGAAACCATCACGGTGGCCGACCTGGCTCACAAGATGTCGGTGAAGGCATCCGAGGTCATCAAGGTCATGATGAAGCTCGGCCAGATGGTCACGATCAACCAGATGCTCGACCAGGAAACGGCGATGATCGTCGTCGAAGAACTGGGCCACCGTGCGGTTGCGGCCAAGCTCGACGACCCGGAAGCGTTGCTCGTGGAAGGCGAGGCCTCCGACGCGGAAATGCTGCCGCGTCCGCCGGTCGTCACGGTGATGGGTCACGTGGACCACGGCAAGACCTCGCTGCTCGACTACATCCGCCGCGCGAAGGTGGCGGCGGGCGAAGCGGGCGGCATTACGCAGCACATCGGCGCTTACCACGTCGAAACGCCGCGCGGCGTGATCACGTTCCTCGACACGCCGGGTCACGAGGCCTTCACGGCCATGCGTGCCCGCGGCGCGAAGGCGACGGACATCGTGATTCTCGTGGTGGCGGCCGACGACGGCGTGATGCCGCAGACGAAGGAAGCCATCGCGCACGCGAAGGCAGCGGGCGTGCCACTCGTCGTGGCGATCAACAAGATCGACAAGCCGGACGCGAATCCCGAGCGTGTGAAGCAGGAGCTCGTCGCCGAAGGCGTCGTGCCGGAAGAATACGGTGGCGATTCGCCGTTCGTGCCGGTGTCCGCGAAGACGGGTGCCGGCATCGACGACCTGCTCGAAAACGTGTTGCTGCAGGCCGAAGTGCTGGAACTTACGGCACCGGTCGATGCGCCGGCCAAGGGCCTCGTGATCGAAGCGAAGCTCGACAAGGGCAAGGGTCCGGTTGCAACGGTGCTCGTGCAGTCGGGCACGCTGAGCCGCGGCGACGTTGTGCTCGCAGGCAGCGCCTACGGCCGCGTGCGCGCGATGCTCGACGAAACCGGCAAGCCGGCGAAGGAAGCCGGCCCGTCGATTCCGGTCGAAATTCAGGGTCTTTCGGAAGTGCCGGCTGCGGGCGAGGAAGTCATCGTGCTGCCGGACGAGCGCAAGGCCCGCGAAATCGCGCTGTTCCGTCAAGGCAAGTTCCGCGACGTGAAGCTGGCGAAGCAGCAGGCCGCGAAGCTCGAAAGCATGCTGGAGCAGATGGGCGAAGGCGAAGTCCAGAACCTGCCGCTCATCGTCAAGGCGGACGTGCAGGGCTCGCAGGAAGCGCTGGTGCACGCGCTGCTCAAGCTCTCCACCGACGAGGTGCGCGTACAGATCGTGCATGGCGCAGTGGGTGGCATCACCGAAAGCGACGTCAACCTGGCCACGGCTTCGAAGGCGGTCATCATCGGCTTCAACACGCGCGCGGATGCTCAGGCGCGCAAGCTGGCCGAAACCAACGGCGTGGATATCCGCTACTACAACATCATCTACGACGCTGTGGATGAGGTGAAGGCGGCGATGTCCGGCATGTTGGCACCGGAGAAGCGCGAGATCGTTACCGGCATGGTCGAAGTCCGTCAGGTCTTCAAGGTGCCGAAGGTCGGCACGGTGGCGGGCTGTATGGTCACGGACGGCGTGGTCAAGCGTACGTCGTCGGTGCGCGTGCTGCGCAACAACGTGGTCATCCACACCGGCGAGCTCGATTCGCTCAAGCGCTTCAAGGACGACGTCAAGGAAGTGAAGCAGGGCTTCGAGTGCGGTATGTCGATCAAGAACTTCAACGACATCGTCGAAGGCGATCAGTTCGAAGTCTTCGAGATTACCGAAGTGGCGCGTACGCTGTAATACCCGGCGCTACGCATCCGGGCGGGGCGGGCGCAAGCCGGCTCCGCCCTTTGTTTTTGGGCGCCGCGCGCCGTGCCTCAGCGGCATGGCGCGCCGGCCCCTCAGCCGATGAACGGCTTACGGATTCACCATGGCGAAGAAACGCACTTCCCCCAATCGCAACGTGCAGATTGCTGACCAGATTCAGCGCGACCTTTCCGAACTCGTGAGTCGCGAGGTCAAGGACCCGCGCATCGGTCTCGTCACGATCCAGAGCGTGGAGCTCACGCCCGACTACGCGCACGCGAAGGTCTATTTCACGACGCTCACGGGCGACCCCGAGCAAACGCGGCAGGCGCTCAACCACGCGGCGGGTCACCTGCACAACCTGCTTTTCAAGCGCCTGCACATCCATACCGTGCCCACGCTGCACTTCTTCTACGACAAGACGATCGAGCAGGCCGTCGAAATGTCGCGTCTCATCGACGAGGCGAACGCGACGCGCGCGAAGGACGACTGAGCCGCGCCCGCATGACTGCATCTTCCGGAACTCCGCGGCCGAAGCTGCCGCGCCGCGCGCTCGATGGCGTGTTGCTGCTCGACAAGCCCGTGGGTCTGTCCAGCAACGACGCGCTGATTCGCGCCAAACGTCTTTTCCTCGCGAAGAAGGCGGGGCACACGGGCACGCTGGATCCGCTCGCATCGGGCCTGCTGCCGCTGTGCTTCGGCGAGGCCACCAAGTTTTCGCAAGACCTGCTCGATGCGGACAAGACCTATGAGGCCACGATGCGCCTTGGCATTCGCACGGCGACGGGCGATGCCGAAGGCGAGGTGATTGCCACGCGCGAAGTCCATTGCGACGAGGCCGCCGTGCGGCGCGCGCTCGACGGCTTTCGTGGCGAGATCGTCCAGGTGCCGCCCATGTATTCGGCGCTCAAGCGCGACGGCAAGCCACTCTACGAATACGCGCGGGCAGGGCAGGTCGTGGAGCGCGAAGGCCGGCGCGTGACGATTCATGCGCTCGACCTGATCGCCTGCGCGCTGCCCGACGTCACGTTTCGCGTGACATGCAGCAAGGGCACCTACGTGCGCACGCTGGCTGAGGATATCGGCGAAGCGCTCGGTTGCGGAGCACATCTGGTCGCGTTGCGCCGCACAGGTGTCGGCGCGTTGACACTGAAGCATGCGATCACATTGGACGCGCTCTCCGATGCACCCGAAGCTACGCGCGACGCCTGGCTGCAGCCCGTGGACGCCCTGCTCAGCACGTTCCCGGCAGTGCATCTCGATGCCGTGGCAACGAAGCGCTTTCTGCATGGCCAGCGTTTGCGCCTGGACGAACTGACGATCGACGCTGCGCTTACCGAAGCTCCCGAGACCCCGCGCGTGCGCGTATATGGCGACGACGGCCGGCTGTTGGGTGTCGCGAAGGCGCGCGACGGCGTGCTGGCGCCGGAGCGCCTCGTCGTGACGGCGGCGTCATAGGAATCGACAAAGCGAGGCGCGCAGAGCAGGAGCAAAACAAAAGGCGTTGCTGCCCACAGACCAAAGGGCAGCAACGCCTTTTTTGTTTGCCTGCGCCGCGGCGCTCAATGCGCTGCCGAAGCCGCCGCACCCGCATCGCCGCCGCCTGCACGTTCGGGCCGCGTGATCCAGATCAGCGCGATCAGCGCTACGAAAATGCCCGCCGACACGTAAAACAGATCGTTGACGCCGAGCTGCGCGGCCTGCTGCGTCACCATGTTGTTGAAGAGGCCATGCGCCTGCGGTTCGGTGAAGCCCGCGCCCTGCATTTGCCGCATCGACTGGTCGAAGACGGGATTGAACGCGTTGGCCTGCTCGGTGAGCTGGGCGTGGTGAAGGATCGTGCGATGGTCCCACGCCGTCTGGAAGATCGATGTGCCGATGCCGCCGCACATGATCCGCACGAAGTTGGAGAGGCCCGACGCCGCCGGAATGCGGTGGCCTGGCAGCCCCGACAACGTGATCGAGACGAGCGGAATGAAGAAGCCGGCCATGCCGATGCCCTGGATCAGCGTCGGCAGCGTGAGCGACCACGTGTCCACACCGGTCGTGTAGAGCGAGCGCATCCAGAAGATCAACGCGAAGATCAGGAACGACGCGGTCGCGATGTAACGCGGGTCCGTGCGCGGCAGGATCTTGCCGGTCACCGGCGAGAGCAGGATCGCGAACAGCCCCACGGGCGCCATCACGAGGCCGGCGTCCGTCGCGGTGTAGCCGATGTCCGTTTGCAGCCACAGCGGCAGCAGCACGAGGTTGCCGAAGTAGAGCCCGTAGCCCACCGAGAGCGCCACCGTGCCGCCCGTGAAATTGCGCAGGCTGAAGAGCGAGAGGTCCACCACGGGGTGATCGGCGGTCAGTTCCCACACCACGAAGAACGCGAACGCGATCACGGCGACGAGCGCAAGCACGACGATGGTCGCCGACGAAAACCAGTCGAGGTCCTTGCCCTTATCCAGCATGACCTGCAGCGAGCCCACCCACGTGACGAGCAGCGCGAGGCCGACCATGTCGATGGGCGCTTTCTTCACGATCGAATCGCGGTTGCGGAAGATCGCCCACGTCGCGAGCGCCGCCACCGTGCCCACGGGAATATTCACGTAGAAGATCCACGGCCACGAGATGTTGTCGGAGATCCAGCCGCCGAGAATCGGACCGGCCACGGGCGCGATCAGCGTCGTCATGGCCCACATCGAGAGCGCCATCGGTGCTTTCGCGCGCGGGTAGCTGGCGAGCAGGAGCGTTTGCGAGAGCGGGATCATCGGACCGGCCACGGCGCCCTGGAGCACGCGCGAAGCGAGCAGGAACGGCAGCGTGGGCGCGAGGCCGCACATCCACGACGAGATCACGAACAGCACGATCGACGCCATGAAAAGGCGCACCTGGCCGATGCGGTCCGTGAGCCAGCCCGTGAGCGGCACCGAAATGGCGTTCGCCACGGCGAAGGAGGTGATAACCCACGTGCCCTGGTCGGAGGACACGCCGAGGTCGCCGGAAATAGACGGAATCGAGACGTTCGCGATCGACGTGTCGAGCACGTTCATGAACACCGCGAGCGAGACCGCGATCGTACCGATCACGAGTTGCGCGCCGGAAAGCGGCGGGTGGGCAGCTTGTGGCTGGGACATGAGAGCATGAAGGGGCGCTTGCGCGCCCCTTTCCGATGTATGCGGGTAGGAAGTTGCCGTGCGGGCGGCTTGCCCTTACATCAGCTTCGCGGTGCGCGAGGCCATCGCCTTTTGCGCCGTGCTGGCCGTCTTGCTGTTCGCGTTCGAGCCTGCGTTTTCGGCGATGATCCGTGCGATCTCGGCATCGGCATCCGCACCGTAGTGATCGAACACGTTGGTCTGGTAGACCGTGTTCTGCGCGTTGCCGAGCTGGCCGCCGCTCTCGTCCTTGACCGTCACGTCGACCTGCATCGAGAGACCGATGCGCAGCGGATGCTTCGCGAGGTCGGCCGGATCGATTTCCACGCGCACCGGCAGGCGTTGAACCACCTTGATCCAGTTGCCCGTGGCGTTCTGCGCCGGCAGCAGCGAGAAGGCCGAGCCGGTGCCGGCCGAGAAACCCACCACCTTGCCGTGATACACCACCGACGAACCGTAGACGTCAGCCGTCATTTCCACGGGCTGGCCGATGCGCATGTGGTTCAGCTGCACTTCCTTGAAGTTCGCATCGACCCACACTGCGTTCAGCGGCACCACGGACATCAGCGGCGTGCCCGGCGACACGCGCTGGCCCACCTGCACCGAGCGCTTCGCGACGTAGCCGTCCACCGGCGCGGGCAGCACGTTGCGCGCGTTGGCGAGATACGCGTCGCGGACCTTCGCGGCCGCGGACATCACGTTCGGATGCGTCGAGATCGTGGTGTTCGCAGTGAGCGCGCGGTTCGCGGCGAGCTGCTGCTCGGCTGCGTTCAGCGCGGCCTGGGCGCTCGCGACGGCATCGCGTGCGTGCGAGATTTCTTCCTGCGAGACAGCGCCCGTCTGCGCCACCTGCATGCGGCGGTGCAGGTCGTCCTGGGCGCGCTTCAGGTCCGATTCGCGCTGCGCCACCTGGGCTTCGTACTGGCTGTCGTCGGCGAAGAGGCCGCGCACCTGGCGCACGGTCTGCGCGAGATTGGCTTCGGCCTGTTCCAGCGCGACGCGCGCATCGGCGGGGTCGAGCACGACGAGCGGGTCGCCGGCCTTCACGGTCTGCGTGTCGTCGGCCTTCACCGCGACTACGGTACCGGTCACCTGCGGCGTGATCTGCACGACGTTGCCGTTCACGTAGGCGTCGTCGGTGCTTTCGTGAAAGCGCGCGTCGAGGAAGTAGTAAAGACCGTAGGCAACTGCCGCGATCAGAATCACGACGACGAGCAGCGCCATCAGGCGCTTGCGTTTGCCGTTGGCATTGGCGGGCTGCGGGTTGGCCGCCGGTTGTTGCGGGGTGCTCATGACAGGGCTCTCCAGTGCTTTCGTGCTGTTCGTTCGATTGTTCTTTGTGGCTGTTCTTTAATTCGAGGCGGTCGCGGTTGTGCTCGCGGTGACCTTCGCTGCTGATGTTGCTGCGGGGCTTGCTGCCAATGTTGCCGGCGTTGCCGTCGCGCCTTGCTGGCCAGCCGCGGGTGTGACGGGTGGCGCGGGCGGTGCGGGCTCGGGGCTCCACGGTGCGCCGTTCGTGTTCACCGCGACGGGCGGTACGAGCCCGGCGTCCTTCGCATCGAAGCCGCCGCCCAGCGCCGTAATGAGCGCCATCTGCATGTCGCGGCGGCGCATGTTGAGGTTCGTCACCGTCTGCTCCGCGGCGAGGCGGTTCTGGTCGGCGCTCAGCACCTGCAACTGCGGCGACAACCCGGCGCGGTAGCGCACGACCGCAAGCTGCCACGCCTTCGTCGAGGCATCCAGCGCGTGCTGCGCGTCGACGAGCTGCTGGTCGGCCGAACGGATCGACGCGACCTGCGTGGCGACGTCGTTGAGCGCGTTGATGAGCGTCTGGTCGTAGTTGGCGACGTCCAGATCGAAGTCGGCATAGCGGCCTTTCAGCTGGGCACGCAGGGCGCCCGCGTCGAAGATCGGCAGATGGATCGCCGGGCCCGCCTGGATCTGGCGGCTCGAAGCGTGCAGAAAGCGGCCCCAGCCGAACGCATCGAAGCCGAAGCCGGCAGCGAGGTTGATGTCCGGGAAGAACTCGGCCTTCGCTTCCTTCACGTCGTGCGTGGCGGCTTCCACTTGCCAGCGCGCGGCGACGATGTCGGGCCGGCGCGCGATCAGATCGGCGGGCAGGTTGTCGGGCAGCGTGATGTTGGCGAGCGGATTCAGCGTGGGCTGCGCGATCTGCAGGCCGCGGTCCGGCCCCTTGCCGAGCAGGGCGCCCAACTGGTAGCGCACGGCCTGGATCTGGCCGTCGAGGTCGCTCAGGTTGGCCCGACTCGTCGCGATATTGCCGTTCGCCGTCTCGCGCTCCACGTTGGTGTCGAGCCCGGCCGTCACGCGCTGGTTCGTGATCGTGCCGATGGTCTTGCGGTTGTCGATCTCGCGTGCCGCGATGTCGCGCAACGCGTAGAGCTGGGCAAGCTGGTTGTAGGTGCGCGCGACGGAGGAGGCGAGCGTGATGCGCGTCTGCTGCATATCGGCTTCAGCCGCCTTTTCCTGCGAGACGGCCTGACCGAGCCGCTGGCGGTTCTTGCCCCAGACGTCGAGTTCCCACGAGGCGCTGGCGAGCACGTTGTTCTCGCTATACCAGTTGCCGCCGTACGGAGGCGGGTAGAGCCCGTTGCCGGAAAGCAGCTCGCGCGTCCACGAATAGCTGCCTTCCACCTTGGGGTAGAGATTCGACTTCGAGCTTTCGATGTACGACTGCGCCTTCGCGAGCCGCGCCTGCGCCTGCGCGATGGTGGGGTTGCCCGCCAGCGCTTCGTCGATCAGCGCAGACAGTTGCGGGTCGCCGAACTGCCTCGCCCAGTCGAGCGTGGGCCATTGCCCGCCCTGAGCCGGGATGCTTTGCGAGGACTCGTACTGCGTGGAATCGGCGATCGCCTTGTCGCTCTTGATGCCGAAGTAGTTCGCGCAGCCGGAGAAGGCGAGCGCCGTCGCCGCGGCCGCCACGGCAAGGGCGATGCGCCGGTACGACGGCGTGGGCGCAGACAGGGATGAGGGTTTCATTGCGCGTCTCGTTGCCTGAAAGGTGTCGGTGTGTGTGTCCGTAATGCTGGACGGTGCAGCTAATTTGATCAGCTGTTCTTCTTCAACTGCTTGCCAGGTCACGCATTGTCGGCGGCGTTGCAACTGCAGGCATTGCCGAGAATGCGCCGCAACATGCTCTTCAGAAAACCGATTTCCTCCGGCGAGAGGCCGGCGGTAAGCCGGTCGATCACACCCGAGAAGATGGCCGGCATGCGCCGCGCGAGCGCGAGACCTTCCGGCGTGAGCGCGAGCCGCACGGCACGCCGGTCTTCGGAGCTGCGCACCCGCTCGAGCAGCCCGCGCTTCTCCAGCCGGTCCACGAGGCGCGTGACCGCGCTCGCGTCGATGCCGTACTCGCGTGCGAGTTCAGCCGCCAGCACGCACTTGCCGCTTGCCACCATGAACAGCACGCTCGCCTGCTGGCTCGTGATACCCAGCTCCGCCATGGTGCGCTGATTGACCAGGTTCGACATGCTCGATTTCACCCGGGCGAGCAGATAGCCGACGCTCTCGCCGAACTGGTAGTTGAGCAGGTCCGATGAAGCGGCGGCGGCCTGCGGCGGCTGTGAAGCTGGAGTGGGATCGGCCATGATTCTCGTGCGACTGCAATGGTTGACCAGGCAGGCATTATAGGGGCGGTTAATTGACGCGGCAAGTGTTTTCTCAGCTTAGGCAGGGAATCGATGGATTGCTAGCGGATTACTCCCTGCGGGCTTGCCGTGTCGTCCGTCCGTAGTCGTTGAATTGCCTGTGGAATTGCGGCTTGCGCGTCGTTCGAGGCGTTCTCCTTATGACCCTTATCAATTTGTTCACGTGAACGTGCTAGAATTTTGGGTTCCCAAGAGTGCGCTCTGTGCCGGTTCGGATTCGCCGAGCCGGTTTTGCCTCGCCCGTCGCCCCGCGGCCTTCCCGGTCCCGGCTTTTTGCGACAGCAGGCGTCGGTAGTCGGCATTGCCGCAAGGAATCGTCTGGCGCACTCCAACTGTTCCCAGGTTTCTATGTCCCGCGCCCTTCGCAATATCGCCATCATCGCCCACGTCGACCACGGCAAGACCACGCTCGTCGACCAGCTGCTCCGCCAGTCCGGCACGTTCCGCGAAAACCAGCAGATCGCCGAACGCGTGATGGACTCCAATGACATCGAGCGGGAGCGCGGCATCACGATTCTCGCCAAGAACTGCGCCGTCGAATACGAAGGCACGCACATCAACATCGTCGACACGCCGGGCCACGCGGACTTCGGCGGCGAAGTGGAGCGCGTGCTCTCGATGGTGGATTCGGTGCTGCTGCTCGTGGACGCCGTGGAAGGCCCGATGCCGCAGACGCGCTTCGTCACGAAGAAGGCACTCGCGCTGGGCCTCAAGCCCATCGTCGTGGTGAACAAGATCGACCGGCCGGGCGCGCGCATCGACTGGGTGATCAACCAGACTTTCGAACTCTTCGACAAGCTCGGCGCCACCGAAGAGCAGCTCGACTTCCCGGTGGTCTACGCATCGGGCCTGAACGGCTATGCCGGGCTCGATCCGAGCGTGCGCGAAGGCGATATGCGACCGCTCTTCGACGCCATTCTCGAACACGTGCCGGTGCGCCCGGCCGATCCGGATGCGCCGCTGCAGCTCCAGATCACGTCGCTCGACTACTCGACCTACGTTGGCCGTATCGGCGTGGGCCGTATCAGCCGCGGTCGCATCAAGCCGGGCCAGCAGGTCGCGCTGCGCTTCGGCCCGGAAGGCGAGGTGCTCACGCGCAAGATCAACCAGGTGCTGTCGTTCAGCGGCCTCGAGCGCGTGCAGGTGGAGTCGGCCGAAGCCGGCGACATCGTGCTGATCAACGGTATTGAAGACATCGGCATCGGCGCCACGATCTGCGCGCTCGATACGCCCGAAGCGCTGCCCATGATCACCGTGGACGAGCCGACGCTCACCATGAACTTCCTCGTCAATTCCTCGCCGCTCGCGGGCAAGGAAGGCAAGTTCGTGACGAGCCGCCAGATTCGCGACCGCCTGATGAAGGAGCTGAACCACAATGTGGCGCTGCGCGTGAAGGACACCGGCGACGAAACCGTGTTCGAAGTCTCCGGCCGCGGCGAGCTGCACCTCACGATCCTGATCGAAAACATGCGCCGCGAAGGCTACGAGCTGGCCGTTTCGCGCCCGCGCGTGGTGCTGCACGAAGTGGACGGCGTGAAGCACGAGCCGTACGAGCTCCTCACGGTGGACGTGGAAGATTCGCATCAGGGCGGCGTGATGGAAGAGCTGGGCCGCCGCAAGGGTGAAATGCTCGACATGGCGTCGGACGGCCGCGGCCGCACGCGTCTGGAGTACCGCATTCCGGCGCGGGGCCTGATCGGCTTCCAGAGCGAATTCATGACGCTCACGCGCGGCACGGGCCTGATGAGCCACGTGTTCGACGAGTACGCCCCCGTGAAGGAAGGCTCGCTCGGCGAGCGCCGCAACGGCGTGCTGATCTCGCAGGACGACGGCGCGGCCGTCGCCTATGCGCTGTGGAAGCTCCAGGATCGCGGCCGCATGTTCGTGAAGCCCGGCGACGCGCTCTACGAGGGCATGATCATCGGCATCCATAGCCGCGACAACGATCTCGTCGTGAACCCGATCAAGGGCAAGCAGCTCACGAACGTGCGCGCCTCGGGCACGGACGAAGCGGTGCGCCTCGTGCCGCCCATCCAGATGTCGCTCGAGTACGCGGTCGAATTCATCGACGACGATGAACTCGTGGAAGTGACGCCGCAGTCCATCCGCCTGCGCAAGCGCCACCTGAAGGAGCACGAGCGCCGCCGCGCGAGCCGCGAAGCCGCGGTCGACTGAAGCGCCGCACCGCTTTCGGTGATTCGCTGGAAACAAACGGCAAAGCCGCCTTCGGGCGGCTTTTTTTCATGGTTCAGAAAGCGTCGGCCGATGCCGTTAATTGGACGTCGACGAGATGTCGATGGGATGTTGAGGAACATTGCTTTGCATTGCACCACGCGCTGCAAAGCAATGTTGCGAATACCGAAAAGTGCTGATGCGACAGGCGTTTGCGGCGTATCTCGCGGCTATTGGACGCATCCGATCTGTGCTATGCTCCGCGGATGCCAGTTTTAGGTCCTTCCAAGCAAGACTTGATTCGCGCAATCCGCTAAACGGTCAGGCCGTGTCGCGGAAGGTTGAGTAACCCGCTATTTCTCGAGAAACTCGAAGAAAGGTGAGCGTAAAAATGATGAAGCAATTCCAGCTGAACTCGTATCTGTTCGGCGGCAATGCTCCGTACGTCGAAGAATTGTACGAAGCATATCTCGATAATCCGGCGTCAGTGCCCGAGAACTGGCGTGAATACTTCGATGCGCTACAGAACGTTCCCGCATCGGATGGCACATCGGCAAGCGACGTCGCCCACGGTCCCATCGTCGAGTCGTTTGCGCAGCGCGCGAAGGCCAATGCCTTCATCCCGCGCGAAGGCGGCGAAAACCTCGCCACGGCCCGCAAGCAGGTCCACGTCCAGACCCTCATCAGCGCCTATCGCTTCCTCGGCTCGCAATGGGCCAATCTCGATCCCCTGAAGCGTCGCGAGCGTCCCTCCATTCCCGAGCTCGAACCCGCGTTCTACGACTTCACCGAAGCGGACCTCGATCAGACCTACAGCGCAAGCAATCTGTACTTCGGCTTCGAGCAGGCGTCGCTGCGCGAGATCGTCAAGGGTCTGCGCGACACGTACTGCGGCACGATCGGCGCTGAGTTCATGTACATCAGCGACCCGGAACAGAAGCGCTGGTGGCAGGAGCGCCTCGAATCGATCCGCGCTACGCCGAATTTCACCGCCGACAAGAAGAAGCACATCCTGCAGCGCCTGACGGCCGGCGAAGGCCTCGAGCGCTATCTGCACACCAAGTACGTCGGCCAGAAGCGCTTCTCGCTGGAAGGCGGCGAGAGCTTCATCGCCTCGATGGACGAAGTGGTGCGCCACGGGGGCGCCAAGGGCGTGCAGGAAATCGTGATCGGCATGGCCCACCGCGGCCGTCTGAACGTGCTCGTGAACACGCTCGGCAAGATGCCGGCTGACCTCTTCGCCGAATTCGAAGGCAAGCACGTCGACGACCTGCCGGCAGGCGACGTCAAGTACCACAAGGGCTTCTCGTCGGACGTCGCCACCGAAGGCGGCCCGGTCCACCTGTCGCTCGCGTTCAACCCGTCGCACCTCGAAATCGTCAACCCGGTGGTGGAAGGCTCGGCCAAGGCCCGCATGGACCGCCGCGGCGACGACGCCGGCCTCCAGGTGCTGCCGGTGCAGATCCACGGCGACGCGGCCTTCGCGGGCCAGGGCGTCGTGATGGAAACGCTGAACCTCGCGCAAACGCGCGGCTACGGCACGCACGGCACGCTGCACATCGTCATCAACAACCAGATCGGCTTCACGACGTCGGACCCGCGCGATGCGCGCTCCACGCTGTATTGCACCGACGTGGTGAAGATGATCGAGGCGCCGGTGCTCCACGTGAACGGCGACGACCCGGAAGCGGTCGTGCTCGCCACGCAGATCGCCATCGACTACCGCATGCAGTTCCACAAGGATGTCGTGATCGACATCGTGTGCTTCCGCAAGCTGGGTCACAACGAGCAGGACACGCCGGCTGTCACGCAGCCGCTGATGTACAAGAAGATCGCGCAGCACCCGGGCACCCGTGCGCTGTACGCCGAGAAGCTCGTGCAGCAGGGCGTGATTGGCGCCGACGACGCGGACGCCTACGTGAAGGCCTACCGCAAGGCCATGGACGACGGCCACCACACGGTCGACCCCGTGCTCTCGAACTACAAGAGCAAGTACGCGGTGGACTGGGTGCCGTTCCTGAACCGCAAGTGGACCGACGCGGCCGACACGGCTGTGCCGCTCGCCGAACTGAAGCGCCTCGGCGAACGCATCACGACGATTCCGGAGAACTTCAAGGTTCACCCGCTCGTCGAGCGCGTGATCAACGACCGTCGCGCCATGGGCCGCGGCGAAGCAGCGCTCGACTGGGGCATGGGCGAACACCTCGCATACGCGTCGCTCGTCGCTTCGGGCTACGCCGTGCGCCTCACGGGCCAGGACTCGGGCCGCGGCACGTTCACACACCGCCATGCCGTGCTGCATGACCAGAACCGCGAACGCTGGAACGACGGCACGTACATCCCGCTGCAGAACATCGCCGAAGGCCAGGCGAAGTTCACGGTGATCGACTCGGTGCTTTCCGAAGAAGCGGTGCTCGGCTTCGAGTACGGCTATTCGACTGCCGAGCCGAACACGCTCGTGGCATGGGAAGGCCAGTTCGGCGACTTCGCCAACGGCGCGCAGGTCGTGATCGACCAGTTCATCTCGTCGGGCGAAGTGAAGTGGGGCCGCGTGTCGGGTCTCACGATGCTGCTGCCGCACGGCTATGAAGGCCAGGGTCCGGAGCACTCGTCGGCGCGTATCGAGCGCTATCTGCAACTGTGCGCCGAGCACAACATGCAGGTCGTGCAGCCCACCACGCCGGCGCAGATCTTCCACCTGCTGCGCCGCCAGATGATCCGCCTCTTCCGCAAGCCGCTCATCGTCTTCACGCCGAAGTCGCTGCTGCGCCACAAGGAAGCCGTGTCGGACCTGTCCGAACTCGCGAAGGGCACGTTCCAGCCCGTGATCGGCGAAACCGATGCCTCCATCGATGCGAAGAAGGTCAAGCGCGTCGTGGTCTGCTCGGGCCGCGTGTACTACGACCTCGTCGCGCATCGCCGCGAAGCGAAGGCGGGTGACGTCGCGATCGTCCGTATCGAGCAGCTCTATCCGTTCGCGCACAAGCAGTTCGAAGCGGAAATCAAGAAGTACGACAACGCGACGGAAGTGGTGTGGGTGCAGGACGAGCCGCAGAATCAGGGCCCGTGGTTCTACATCGAGCACCACCTCAAGGAAGGCATGAGGGACGGCATGAAGCTCGCGTACAGCGGCCGTCCGGCTTCGGCTTCGCCGGCTGTGGGCTACTACGCGAAGCACTACGAGCAGCAGAAGGCGCTCATCGAAGGCGCCTTCGGCCGGCTCAAGAGCGCGTCCATCGCGAAATAAAGATTGAGCGGACCGGGAAAGCGTGCAGGCGCTTTCCCGCGCTTCGTTGCGCGCTTCATCCCGCGCATTGCCCGCCCGGTCCGCCGTACACGACATACACGTATTCAGGAAAATCACATGGCTATTGTTGAAGTCAAGGTTCCCCAGCTTTCCGAGTCGGTTTCGGAAGCCACCATGCTGCAGTGGAAGAAGAAGCCGGGCGAAGCCGTTGCCCAGGACGAAATCCTCATCGAGCTCGAAACCGACAAGGTCGTGCTCGAAGTGCCGGCGCCCGCTGCCGGCGTGCTCGCGCAGATCGTCAAGAACGACGGCGACACCGTGGTGGCCGATGAAGTCATCGCGAAGATCGACACCGAAGGCAAGGCAGGCGCCGCGGCAGTGGAAGCCGAAGTGAAACCGGCACCGGCCGCTACGGCTGCCGCTCCGGCCGCCGCGCAACCCGCGGCTGCTGCCACGGCATCGTCGAGCGCTGTTGCCTCGCCCGCCGCGGCGAAGTTGATGGCCGAGAAGAGCCTCGCCGCAGGCGACGTGGCCGGTACCGGCCGCGACGGCCGCATCACGAAGGGCGACGTGCTTGGCGCGGGCGCGCCGGCCGCCAAGGCGGCACCGGCTGCCGCACCCGCTGCGCCCGCAGCGCGTCAGGCGAAGCCCTCGCTGCCCGACGTCAAGTCGCCGGCATCGGCCGAAACGTGGCTCAACAACCGTCCGGAGCAGCGCGTGCCGATGTCGCGCCTGCGCGCGCGTATTGCGGAGCGTCTGCTCGAGTCGCAGCAAACCAACGCCATCCTGACCACGTTCAACGAGGTCAACATGGCGCCGGTCATGGACCTGCGCAACAAGTACAAGGACAAGTTCGAGAAGGAACACGGCGTGAAGCTGGGCTTCATGTCGTTCTTCGTGAAGGCGGCTGTGCACGCGCTCAAGAAGTTCCCGCTCGTGAACGCGTCGATCGACGGTAACGACATCGTCTATCACGGCTACTTCGACATCGGTATCGCCGTGGGCTCGCCGCGCGGTCTCGTGGTGCCTATCCTGCGCAACGCCGACCAGATGAGCCTTGCCGACATCGAGAAGAAGATTGCCGAGTTCGGCCAGAAGGCGAAGGACGGCAAGCTCTCCATCGAGGAAATGACGGGCGGTACGTTCTCGATCTCGAACGGCGGCGTGTTCGGTTCGATGCTCTCCACCCCGATCATCAACCCGCCGCAATCGGCGATTCTCGGCGTGCACGCCACCAAGGAACGGGCGGTGGTGGAGAACGGCCAGATCGTGATCCGTCCGATGAACTATCTGGCGCTCTCGTACGACCACCGGATCATCGACGGCCGCGAAGCGGTGCTCTCGCTCGTCGCCATGAAGGATGCGCTGGAAGATCCGGCTCGCCTGCTGCTCGACCTGTAATCGCCTGCATTGACTGCATCGAAGCGCCCGGTGCGCCGCAAGGCGCCGCGGGCGCGTCCATGACGCACCGAACGGACGTGATGGGCGCGCCCCGCGCAAGGCGCTTCATATCGAAAGGATTCTTATGTCCAAGGAATTTGACGTCGTCGTGATCGGTGCCGGTCCCGGCGGCTATATCGCCGCGATTCGCGCCGCCCAGCTCGGCAAGACGGTTGCGTGCATCGAGAAGTGGAAGAACCCCGCCGGCGCGTTGAAGCTCGGCGGTACGTGCCTGAACGTGGGCTGCATTCCGTCGAAGGCGCTGCTCGCGTCGTCGGAAGAATTCGAGAACGCCCAGCATCACCTTGTCGACCACGGCATCAGCGTGTCGGACGTCAAGATCGACGTCACGAAGATGATGGCCCGCAAGGAAGGCATCGTCGAAAAGATGACGAAGGGCATCGAGTTCCTGTTCCGCAAGAACAAGATCACGTGGCTCAAGGGCCACGGCAAGTTCACGGGCCGCACCGACGCCGGCGTGCAGATCGAAGTGAGCGGCGAAGGCGAAACCGAAGTGGTCACGGCGAAGAACGTGATCATCGCCACGGGTTCGAAGGCGCGCCACCTGCCGAACGTGCCGGTGGACAACAAGATCGTGGCCGACAACGAAGGCGCGCTCTCGTTCGAGGCCGTGCCGAAGAAGCTCGCCGTGATCGGCGCGGGCGTGATCGGCCTCGAACTGGGTTCGGTGTGGCGGCGTCTGGGCGCGGAAGTGACTGTGCTCGAAGCGCTGCCCGAATTCCTCGCGGCTGCCGACCAGGCGCTCGCCAAGGAAGCGGCCAAGCAGTTCAAGAAGCAGGGTCTCGACATTCATCTCAGCGTGAAGATCGGCGAAGTGAAGGCGACGGCCAAGGGCGTCACCATCGCCTACGCGGACAAGGACGGCAACGCGCAGACGCTCGAAGCCGACCGCCTGATCGTCTCGATCGGCCGCGTGCCGAACACGGACAACCTCGGTCTCGAAGCCATCGGCCTCAAGACGAACGAGCGCGGCTTCATCGACGTGGATGCGCACTGCGCGACGTCCGTGCCGAACGTGTACGCGATCGGCGACGTGGTGCGCGGCCCGATGCTCGCGCACAAGGCCGAAGACGAAGGCGTGCTGGTGGCCGAAGTGATCGACGGCCAGAAGCCGCACATCGACTACAACTGCATTCCGTGGGTGATCTACACCGAGCCGGAGATCGCGTGGGTCGGCAAGACGGAGCAGCAGCTGAAGGCCGAAGGCCGCGAGATCAAGACGGGCCAGTTCCCGTTCCTCGCCAACGGCCGCGCGCTCGGCATCAACAAGGCGGACGGTTTCGTCAAGATGATCGCCGACGCGAAGACCGACGAGCTGCTCGGCGTGCACATCATCTCGGCCAACGCGTCGGACCTGATCGCCGAAGCCGTGGTCGCGATGGAGTTCAAGGCGGCGTCCGAAGATATCGGCCGCATCTGCCATCCGCACCCGTCGCTCTCCGAAGTGATGCGCGAAGCGGCGCTCGCCGTCGACAAGCGCGCGCTGAACATGTAATGACGCCGGCCGCTTCAAACCGGCTTCAAGCCGGCCGCTTGAAGTCGGCTGCATGAAACCGGTCTCATAAAGCAGGCTACGAAGGCGGGCAGGGTGCGAATCCCTCCCGCCTTCTTTCTTACCGTTGCACGATGAACGTCACCGAGTACTACGAAAACGAACTGCGGACGCGCGGTTACCAGTCGGACGCTGCCCAGCGTGCCGCCGTGGACCGTCTGCAGCGGTGCTATGAAGAGTGGGTCGCCTACAAGGCGCGCCGCTCGAACGCTTTCAAGAAGCTCATCATCCATCCGGACTTGCCGCGCGGCGTGTACATGTGGGGCGGCGTGGGGCGGGGCAAGAGCTTTCTCATGGACAGCTTCTATGCCGTGGTGCCCGTGCAGCGCAAGACGCGTCTGCATTTTCACGAGTTCATGCGCGAAGTGCACCGCGAACTCGAAGAACTGAAGGGCCAGGCCGATCCGCTCGATGAACTCGCGCGTCGTATCGCGCGGCGCTACCGGCTCATCTGCTTCGACGAATTTCACGTCTCCGACATCGCGGACGCGATGATCCTGTACCGTCTGCTCGACCGGCTCTTCACGAACGGCGTGCAGTTCGTGATGACCTCCAACTACGCACCCGATACGCTGTACCCCGACGGATTGCATCGCGACCGCATGCTGCCCGCCATCGAGCTCATCAAGGCGAAGCTCGACGTGATCAACGTGGATGCGGGCGTGGACTACCGGCAGCGCACGCTCGCCCAGGTGCAGGTCTATCACACGCCGCTCGGTGCGGCGGCAGACCGCGCGTTGCGCCACGCTTACGGCGAACTCGCTGCGGTGCCTGACGAAAGCCCGATCCTGCACATCGAAAAGCGCGAGCTCAAGGCGCTGCGCCGCGCGGACGGCGTCGTATGGTTCGACTTCGCGACGCTATGCGGCGGCCCGCGCTCGCAGAACGACTACCTCGAACTGGCGAGCCGCTTTCATGCGGTGATTCTTTCCGACGTGCCGCAGATGACGCCGCGCATGGCCTCCGAAGCACGCCGCTTCACGTGGCTCATCGACGTGTTCTACGACCACAAGGTGAAGCTCTTGATGTCGGCCGCCGTGAGGGCCGAGGAACTCTACATCGAAGGCCCGATGGCCAACGAATTTACGCGCACCGTGTCGCGTATCGTGGAGATGCAATCGAAGGAATATCTCGACACGCCGCGCCGGCTTGTCGATACGTCGCTCACCTGAACGCGTGAACTCGCGAGTTCACGCTGAGCGCAGTCAGGCATTACGCGAAGAAGGTTGCGGGCCTTGCACCCGCAACCTTGCGTGACGCGATCCCTTCCAGCTTATTGCTGCCGGACCCACGTCTGCGAGCGCCCGAGCAGCGACACGCCGATATAGCCGCGCACCACGAGCTTCTGCCCACCGTCCTCGAGGTGCATCTTGCACTTGTAGACTTTGCCGTTCTCGGGGTCCAGGATACGGCCGCCGTCCCACTTGTCACCGTCCTTCTTCAGGTCGTTGAGGATCGTCATGCCGAGAATCAGCTGGTTCTTGCGCGAGTCAGTGCATTCGGTGCAGCGGCGGTCGGGCGAATCGGCGGGGTTGAGTCCCTTGATCACCTTGCCCGACAGCGTGCCGTCGCCGTCCTGCGTAATCTGCACGAGCGCCTTGGGCTGACCCGTGTGATCGTCGATGGTTTGCCAGACACCGACGGGGGTGTCGGTCTGCGCCATGGCGGTGATGGCGCCGGTAAGCAAAACGCCTGCAAGCGCGGCCTGCCGGATGGTGTTGAGCGCGACGGAGCGCGCACGTTGGGTCATGCGGATCATTGTCTTCCTCCTGAGTAAGAGTCGTCGCGAATGCCCGCCATGAGAGGTGTTTGAGGGTGCTTCGGGCGGCGGGTTTCGCGCGGCGTCGTATGCATCGACAGGCGACGCCTTGCCTGTTTCCAGCGACCGGTTATCGATCGTTCGATCGCAAACCGAAAGGGCAGGATACGTGAAAGCGCGCCGCGCGTTTGCGAGTAAAACCTCTAGTCGCAGGCACTCGCGGCGCGCATTCAGTTGAGCTGATAAGAGAACGTCGCGTTGATGCGCGGGCTGCGCGAAGCGCTTTCCACGGGCGCGTCGCCCACGGCTTTCGCGACCGAAAGATCGAGGCTGTAGTACTTCGCGTCGGAGATGCGAAAGCCGAATGCAACCGAGGCAAGCCGCGACGGCTGCGGCGTGCCCGCATGCAGGTAGACGCGCGCCGTGTCGACCGACACGTACGGCGTGATCGTGCGCAGATACGTGAAGCCTGGCGTGAACGCACGATTGATCTCGAACGAAACGGCCCAGCCCGAATCGCCCGATGCCTCGCCCGGTTCATAGCCCTGCGCGAAACGCTGCGCGCCGAACGAGATCTGCTCGGAGGTGGGCAACGTGTCGGGGCTGTACTGTCCCGTCGCGGAAATGGCGGTGCCGATCTTGAACGGCCACTCGTTGGTCTGCGAAAAGCTCGCACCGGTCCGCACGAACTGCAGCGACACGGGGTTCTGCTGCACGAGACCCGGCAGGTTCGTATCGACGGACTTCGACGCGCCCAATATGTCGAACGCCTTCGCCACGTTGATGCTCGCCTTGCGCACCTGGCCCGTCTGCACGCCCGTGTAGTCGGCCTGGAGCTGCAGCACGCGCACCTGCGAGCGCAGCCCGTACTGCGCGCCGTTGAGGGTGTTGTGATAACGGTCTTCGTCGTGCGAGGCGTAGGCGCTTACGGTGCCCACCACGCTGCGCGTATTGCTCAGCAGCAGCGGATACGCAAGCGAGCCGCCCAGCTTTTCGTTGATCACCGTGCGCTCCACATACGACGGCAGCCCCGGATTGTCGACGGGATTGCCGCGATAGTGCGAGGCATCGATCTTCGCGATGAGCCCGTCGCTGCCCACCGGCACCGCACCGTGCGCGGCGATGTAGGTCTGGTGATCGCGGCCCTTGGGCAGCAGCGCGGACACGCTCAACTGCTCGCCGAGCGAAGTGAGCCCGTTCTCCGTGGCCGTGACGAGGCCTTGCACGCCGGGATGATTGAAGTCGATGCCCGTGCTCAGATCGACAGGCTTGCGGTCCACCTTCAATTCGAGCGCCGTGGCGCCATCGGTGTTCTGCGGCGGCGGCACGTTGGCCGCCACCTTCACGCCGGGCAACAGACCGAGCACGTTGATGTAGCGTTCGAAGGTGGCAAGGCGCAGCGGCCGGTCGGCGCGGATGTGCTCCGCGATTGCGCGGATCTTGCCTTCCACGTTGCCAGGCTTGCCCGTGACCTTCACCTCGGACACATAGCCCTCCACGACGGTCACGCGCACCACGCCGTTCTCGAACGTCTGCGCGGGCACGAACGCGAACGAGAGCGCATAGCCGCGTTCCTGATAGAGCTTCGTGACGCCGTTGGCTACCTCGATCAACTCGCCGATCGTGATGTCGTGATTCACGAGCGGCGTGAAGCGCTTTGCCACATCGTCGAATGGAATCGACTTCACGCCTTCCACCTGGAAGCGCGTGGGCGTGAGATGCCGCGCGAGCAGCTGCTGCAATTGCGGCGCCTGCGGCTGAACCTGCACGGTGACGTTGGGCGCCTTCTGCGGTGCATTGATCTGCGGCAGGGCGTCAAGCGGATTGCCGCCAGCAGCGGCGGGGCGGCTCTGCGCGTGGGCGACACTGGTGGCAAGCGCCGTCAGCGCGATCGTCCAGATCGCGTACCGGTTGCAGGGGTTGCAGGGGTTGCAGCGGTTGTATCCGTTGTTCATCGGATTGTCCTCGTAGGCCATTGTTGTTGTGCGCGCGTTGTGTGCAACGCTGCTGTTCGATGTGTGCTGCTTGCTGCGTGATCTGTGAAGCGCTGAAGCATTGCGGCGTGCGATGTTGCCGGGCAGCGCGATCGCCAGGACTCTCGCTCGCCTTGATCGCGTGCCGTGCGGGTTGTCGCTCTAGTCGCTCTGGTCGCTCTAGTCGGTCTGGTCGGTCTGGTCGGTCCGCGCGGCGACATAGGCGTCGACGGACGCCGCATTCACGCGGCGCCGTCACGCACGTTCAGCTCATTGCTTGTGCAGAATGCCGCCGAGCGCCGAGAGGCCGCCCGTCGTGGAGCCCGTGCCCGCACTCGAGCCCGCCGCTGTCCCGAGCGTGCCCGTCACCTGACTCACGATTGCCGTGAGCGGCGCGAGCAACTGAGCGCTGCCGCCCGTGCCGCCTGCGCTACCCACGCTACCCACGCCACCCAGGGCGCCCGTAACCGCGGAAAGCGGGTTCGAAGCGCCGCTCGTCCCGCTGCCGAGCGTCGACGTGAGCCCCGCGAGCGGACTGGCTGCGCCCCTGCCCGTGAGCGACGAGGTCAGCGTGGAAAGCGGATTCGATCCCGCCACGGAACCGAGCGGCGCGAGCGGCGTGCCGGTGAGCAGCGACGTCGCCGAGCCGAGCGGGTTCGTGCCGAGCCCGAGGCTTGCGAGCAGGTTCGAGAGCGGCGTGAGCGGGTTGTAGCCGCCGGCGGGCGGACCATTTGCGACCCCCACGTTGGAGCTGCCCACGAGGCTCGTGATGAGGCCCGGAATGGGCGCCGCACCGTTCGGTCCGTTCGGGTTCACGAGACCGCCCGCATTGGTCACCGTGTTGCCGAGCGAGCCCACGAGGCTGCCCACGTCCGCGCCGAGCGGATTCTGGGTCGTGCCGCCCACCGTCGAGCCCGCTTGCTTCAACGCGCCGCCCACCTGCGCGAGCGCGCCCGAGAGCGGGGCACCGAGGCCCGTCGTCACGCCAGCCGTCTGCGTTACATCGCTTACCGTCTGCAAGAGCGGCGTGATCGCCGTGCTCACGGGCTGCGTGATCTGCTGGACCGGCGCCGAGCCCAGGGCATTGCCGAGCGTCGCGCCTCCCGCGTTGACCGCGTTCGCCGTGTTGGCGAGCAGGCCCGCGACGGGCGTCGTGACCGGCGAGAGCGGGGCGAGGTTGCCCGTGCCCACGCCACCCACGGCCGTGGAAAGTCCCTGCACGACGCCGCTCGTTGTGCTGACAACCGAGCCGAGTCCCGCGACCGTGGTGCCCACCGGATTGGCCGTCGACCCCGTCTGGCCGATGCCGTTGCTCACCGCATCGGAGAGCGCACCCACCACGCCGCCCGTGCTCGATACCGCGTTGCCCAGACCCTGCGTGACCTGTGGGCTCACGCCCGGAATCGTCGTGGAAGCGATCGTGCTGCCCAGGTCGCCCGCCGTCTTCGCGACGGTGGTCAGCGCGCCGGATGTGCCGGTTGACGCCGCGGTCGTCTGGCCGCCGCTGCCGGACCCGCTGGTGCCGCCGCTCGAAGCCGCGGCCGGCGGCGCGTTGACGCTGCTGCCGCCGCAGGCCGCCACGAGGCAGGCCACGGCAAGCGTGATGGCAGGCACGCGCAGCGATGCGACGACCGCCCGTGCGTGGCCCGACGTGAAGGTTGAGTGGTGGGTCATGGTTGCTCCTCAGTCTCTCTCGGTTTCTTTGGGATGCGGGTGGTCTGCCTCGCGTGATGCCCGTGCCCTCACGCGTCTTTTCTTGCCGTCATTCATCGATGTCGTTTCGCGTCGTCGCTTCGCGTCGTCGTTTCACGTCGTCGCTTCACATCATCATTTCGCGCCGTCATTTCTTCGCGATGCCGCCGAGCAGTCCGCCCACGAGCGACGTCACGCCCGAAAGCGGGTTCGACGCGCTGTTGGTGCCGCCGCTCGACGAGGTCAGCGAAATGCCCGGCGTGCCGGACGTGGCCGCCGGTGCCGCGCCCGACGTAGCGCTCGTTGCCGCGCCGGCAAGCGTCGAAACGATGCCGGTGACCGGGGCGAGCGGATTGCTGCTGCCTGTGCCGCCCGCGGCGCCTGTCAATGCGCCGGTGAGCGTGCCGAGCAGTCCCGTGACGGGAGCGAGCGGGTTGCCGCTGCCCGTGCCGCCGGCCGCGCCGCTCAGCGTCCCGGTGACCGTGCTCACGAGGCCGGTCACAGGCGCGAGCGGACTGCTCGCGCCACCGGCCGCGCCGCTGAGCGCGCCCGTCACCGACGAGAGCACGCCCGTGAGCGGCGCGAGTGGTCCGCTGCCGGTGCCGCCCGTCAATCCACCCGTGGCGCCGCTGAGCCCACCCAGGCCGCCAAGTGCCGTGGTGAGCGGCGCAAGCGGATTGCCACCCGTGCCGCCGGTCACGAGACCGCCCACCGACGCCACGGTCTTGCCGGTGTCGGAGACGACGTTGCCGAGGCTCGCTGCCACCGGATTGCCGCCCGCCGACGACGCGACGAGCGCGCCGCCTTTCTCCAGTCCGCCGCCGAGCGTGCCGAGCAGGCCGGCCACGGGCGCCCCGAGGCCCGTCGTCGTGCCAACGGTCTGCGTGGTCGCGGCCACCATCGACGTGATTGGCGTGATGGCGGTGCTGACCTGTTGCGTGATCTGCTGCACGGGGCCCGTGGAGAGGGCGTTGGTGAGCGTGGCGCCGCCGTTCGTCACGGCGCCGCCGAGCGTATCGATTGCGCCGCCGAGCGGCGACGTCACGGCGCCGAGTGGCGCCAGCGGTCCGCTGCCGAGGCTCGTGACGAGATTGCCGGCGCTCGTTACCGCGCCGCCCACGTTGCTCACGGCGCCGCCGACGCTCGCGAGCGTGGTGCCCACGGAATTGCCGCCCGTGCCGAGCTGGCCGAGTCCCTGCGTGACGCCGTTGCCGAGCGTGGAAACCGCCGCGCCCACGTTCTGCACGATGCCGCCTGCGGCCTGGGTGGTCTGCGTGCTTACGCCGGGCAGCGTTTGCGAGCCGATCACGCTGCCGATGCTCGATACCGTCGACCCCACGTCGCTCACGACGTTGCCGGCATTGCCCACCACCTGGCCCGCTGCATTGGCGGTGGGCGTGGTGCCGTTGTTATTGTTGTTGTTATTGTTGTTATCGCCGCCCCCCGGCTTTTGCGTTCCCCCCGAGCCCGTGCCTCCCGTAGAAATCGCTCCGTTGCTGCCGCTCCCCGCGCCGCCCCCGGTGCCCGAACTCAACGTTCCCGAGCCGCCGCAAGCAGCCAGAGAAAGAACGACGACTACAGTGGCCGCAATCGTCGTTGTACGCAGTCCGGTCTCTATTGTTTGAATCTGCATTTCGCCCTCGCATGAGCATGTTGTTGGAAGTCTTGCGCGAAGACTCTCTGCAACAGCTATGCCATTTCAGTCGCGAACGCGGCGCCTGATTCGCCACGCAAGACGCAGAGCGAGAACCCGCGCGGCTTTGCGGCTATTGGCGTGATGTCGTGTATCGATCCGATGGGGGTGAAGAAGCGGCGAATTAATGCGTTTTCAATGGCCGCGTAACGTAACGAGCCCGATCCCCCGTTACGCGTGCATGCGTAACGGGGGTTACACGACGCTTGAAACGTGCGTTCAACGGTGAATTAGTGAAACGCGTCTAACGTATGGTTAGCCCTACCTGTTTCGCATCTGATCTGCCGCTACGCTTCTCTGGCGCTTGAACCGCCGCCTCGACGGTGGGCCGGAAAAAAGAAGTCGCAGGGAAGGGCGAGGCAACAAGCAGACAATAATCAGACCACGGCCAGACCACGGCCAGACAAGACCGCAGCAAAGCGGCACGAAAGCCTTACCTCAAACATTAGGGAAAGGTCGCTGGGAAAAACCGAAAAAAGTCGGAAAAAATTCGGTGGGAAATTGCTTCTTGCCGATTGATCGGTTATAACGCCTGGGAATACGGAGTTTGACGAGGGAGGTGCATTATCGGACCGGATATCCTATCCTCTGTGCGCGGCTGATTTCAGCTGCTAATGTAGCGACGCGCTCCTAGAAGAAGAATCGGCAAACCCGGCTGCAAAGAACAGCCGTGAATGGCCGTCATATGCGCGCGCGTACGAATTTCAATTCGCATACAAAGATCAAACGCAGTTTCGAGGGCTAAAATGAAAAAGTTCGCCGGGCGTTTCCTGAGAGATAACAGGGGTGTAACCGCACTTGAATACGGGCTGATTGCGGGGTTGATTGCATTGCTGATCGTGGGCGGGGTCACGACGATCGGCACAAACCTTAAAACGGTTTTCGATAACATCGCGTCGTCGATCAATACGGCGAAGGGCACCTGACGCGTAGCCGTCAACGATCCTGATTGAAAGCAGCAGCGCAATTCGCGCGGGCCGTCTATTGGCTCGTGCGAAGGGTGCTGTCTGCCGGATCCGACATGAACCCGCTCGTCAGCAGCCTCGTGTTCGCCGCGTGGGCCGCGGTCGTCGCCGTGTGCGACTGCCGCAGCCGGCGTGTGCCGAATGTCCTCGTCGCAGCCGGCCTGATCGCCGCGCTGACGTTCGCGCTCGTCCACGGTAGTCCCTTCGGCATGACGCCTGTGCGCGCGCTGGCAGGCGCCGCGGTGGGGCTCGTGGCGCTGATGCCGTTCTTTGCGCTCGGCGTGATGGGCGCCGCCGACGTCAAGGTCTTCGCCGTGCTGGGCGCCTGGTGCGGGGTCGATGCGCTGCTGGGCCTGTGGGTGGCGGCGAGTCTCGCGGCCGGCGTGCATGCCGTCGTGCTGCTTTTTACGACGCGAGTCGCGATGCGCGGAAGCACGGCTTCATCGGGGTCACACGCGGGGCCACAGGCGGGGCCGCAAGCATCGTCGGACTTTGTTCCGCGCACGCCGCGCGGAACGCCTTACGCCGCGTGTCTCACGGTGCCTGCCATCGCATGGCTTGTGCTGCGCGCGTTGCACCTGTCGGCGGGAGTGGCCGGATGAACGCGCTGCGGCGTACGCGCTCCATCAAACTGCGCTCGACGCGGACCGCCCACTTTCCTGTTCGTTCCACCGAGGCGAGTTCAGACAGCAGCACGCCGCGTCGCGCGCCCCTCGGCACGCGCACACACACGCGTCTGCGCGAGCGAGGCAGCACCGCCGTCGAATTCGCGCTGCTGTTTCCCGTGTTCTTCGCCATCGCGTATGCGGTTGTCTCGTACAGCCTCGTGTTCGTCGCGCAGCAGAGCCTCACGCTTGCCTCCGAGGAAGGCGCGCGCGCCGCGTTGCGCTACCAGAAGGCCACCGATATGACCGCGGCGCTCGCGGCCCGCACGAGTGCCGCTTGTCTTGCCGCCACCAACGCCGCGAGCTGGCTCGGCAGCAGCGCCTTGACCTGTTCCCCGCAGGCGCAGAACTGCAGCTACGACAGCACCATGACCTGCGTTCAGGTTCAGCTCTCGTACGACTACAAGAACCATCCGCTCGTCCCCAGCCTGCCGCTCGTCGATTTCAAGATACCGGACGCCATCGTCACGCAGTCCACCGTGCAGCTCAATCCGGAGAACATCCTGTGAGGAACGCCATGCCTGCCATGAACGACCGCTCCCAGAGGAGGCGCGCATGGCCAACCTGACCCGTATCACCGCAGGCGTGCTGCTCGTGCTCGCGCTGCTGCTCGCCGGGTTCGCCTGGATGCTGGCGCGTCGTCCTGCTACGCCGCCGCAGACGGCGGCTGTGGCGCATGCGACGTTCCCGGTCGTGGTCGCCACGCAGACGCTCGTCGCCGGCAAGCCGGTTTCCGCCGAGGCGCTGCGCGTGCAGATGCTGCCCATTCATCCGGGCGGCGCGTTCAGCGACCCCACGCTCGTCGCCGGCCGCGTGCCCACCGCGGACATCGCCCCGGATGCTCCGGTGCTCGAAACGCAGCTCTCTTCGGGCATGGCCGACAGCATCGCGCCCGGCCAGCGCGCGGTGGCCGTGCGCGTGGACGAATCGAACGCGGTGGGCAACCGGGTGCGCGCCGGCAACGTGGTGGACGTGTTTTTCACGTTGAAGCGCGACGGCGGCATGGGTGCGGGCGGCGAGATCGGCCGTACACAGGCGCGCCTCCTGATGTCGAAGGTGCGCGTGCTCGCGTTCGGCAATCCGGCGCAGAACGCGGGGGGCAGTAACACCAGCTTCGGCGCGGACCCGAATGGCGTTGCACGCACCGCGGTGCTCGCGGTGCCCGTGGCCGACGTCGACAAGCTCACGCTCGCCGAAAGCGCGGGCCGGCTCGTGCTCGCGCTGCGTAATCCGAAGGACGACGAGGTGGCGGACCCGTCCGCGTTCGCGCCTTATGCGGGCGTGGTGAAGACGGTGTCGCGCGAGCCGTTGCAAGGCTCCACGCAGGCCGCCGCGGGCGTCGCGCTCGACGAACTCGCGGGCGGCGCCGGTTCCGGCAGCCGCGCGCCTGCCGCGCCGCGCCCGGCGCCGGTGCTGACAGCCGCCGCACGCGGCGCGGCGGCTACGGGCAGCGGGCGCGGCAGCAGCATCGAAGTCGTTCGGGGAGGGCACGCCGAAACGGTGGCGTGGTAGCAGCGGCATCAGGCAGGGGAGGCAGACAGAAGCCCCGTGGGACGCCTTCGAAGATGAAAAGGGCGCCGGTTGAGCAACAGGGAGCGGATGCGGACGCGCACGTCCACACATCCACGACAACATGACAAAACGCATCGTTAAAGTTGCAATGGCACTCTGCCTCGCGGGCATGGCGCTCGCCACGCAGGCGAACGACGCACGCGCGGCGCCGGCCTCGGGCCTCGCCGCCGCGAGCACGCAGCACCAGACCCTCGATCTCACCGTAGGCGCGCAACAGACGCTCGCAGCCGGTCACGCGCTCACGCGCGTGGCGGTGGGCGATCCATCGGTGGCCGACGTGCTGATCGTGAAGGGTGCGGGCGGCGGCGTGCTGCTCGTCGGCAAGGCTGCGGGCACGACGAGCGTGATGCTCTGGGAGCGCAACCGCGAGGCGCCCGTCACCTACACCGTGAACGTCACGACGAACGCGGCACGCGCGCTGCTTTCGGACGACACGCCGAGCGTCAAGGTGCTGGGCGGCACGGCGCTCATCGGCGGCTCGACACCCACGCTCGAGAAGCACCAGCGCGCCGTGGTGGCGGCCAACGGCTCCATCGGCAAAGACGGCACGGTGTTCGACACGTCGACCATCGCCACGCGCGCCGTCGTGCAGGTGGACGTGCGCGTGGTCGAATTCAGCCGCCAGGTGTTGAAGCAGGTGGGCTTCAACTTCTTCCGCCAGAACAACGGCTTCTCGTTCGGCACGTTTTCGCCGACTTCTTCGACAGCCGTTTCCAACAACCAGCTCTCTGTATTGCAGACGCCGATTTCGTCCGCGTTCAACCTCGTGTTCCAGTCGGCCTCGCACGGCATCTTCTCGGACCTGAGCCTCATGGAGAGCAACAACCTCGCGCGCATCCTCGCCGAGCCCACGCTCGTCGCGCTCTCGGGCCAGAGCGCGAACTTCCTCGCGGGCGGCGAGATTCCGGTGCCGGTGCCGCAGGCGCTCGGCACCACGTCGATCGAATACAAGCCCTATGGCGTGGGCCTCACGCTCACGCCGACCGTGCTTTCGCCGCAGCGCATCGCGCTCAAGGTCGCGCCCGAAGCGAGCCAACTCGATTTCGTGCACGCCGTCACGATCAACGGCATCGCGGTGCCGGCCATCACGACGCGGCGCGCCGACACCACCGTGGAACTGGGCGACGGCGAGAGCTTCGTGATTGGCGGGCTGATCGACCGCGAGACCGCGTCGAACGTGGACAAGGTGCCGGTGCTCGGCGACCTGCCCGTGATCGGCGCGTTCTTCAAGCAGCTCAACTATCAGCAGAACGACAAGGAACTGGTGATCATCGTGACGCCGCATCTCGTTTCGCCGCTCGCAAAAGGCGCGGCCTTGCCCGCGACGCCGGGCGAGCAGGCCGAACAGCGCGATGGTCCCGTGTGGCGCTCATTCATTGGCGGCGCGTTGTCGCGCGATGCCGCGCCGGGGTTCTCGCGATGAACGCCCCGGTACGACGACGGCTCACGACTCAATGGTCATGGTCATGGTCGACACCATGGCCCCAGCAACCGATCACGCCGCGCACGACAACCCGGCCGCAGGGAGAAGTCCAACATGAACGCGAGAACGCAGGCTTTGACTGAGCGCGCCGTCGCCGACTATTTCGTGTTCGCATCGCTGGCCGGCGCGCACGTGGAATGGCTGGCCGGCACGCTCGTGGCAGTAGGCGCCGTGGACGCGGTCACGCTCGACCCGACGCTCCTCACGCAGCGCATCGCGGCGCTCAACCCGTCGCTCGTGTTCGTCGATTTTTCGGGCGGCCACGTGGCCGCGGCCAGTGCCGCCGTGGCCGCCGCGCGCGCCGCGTATCCCGGCTTGCAGATCGTCGCGGTGGGCTCGCTTGCCGAACCCGAAAGCGCGCTCGCCGCGCTGCGCGCCGGCGTGCGCGATTTCGTCGATCTGGCCGCGCCGGCCGACGACGCGCGTCGAATCGCGCGCCAAGTGCTCGACAACCTCGTGGAGCCCGTGAGTCGCCACGGCCGGCTCGCGGTGCTGCTCGGCGCGCGCATCGGCATGGGCGTGAGCACGCTCGCCGCGAACCTCGCCGTCACGCTGGCACGACGCGACGCGGCGCTCGGCCGCCAGGCGGCGCTGCTCGATCTCGGCCTGCCCGCGGGCGACGGCACCTTGCTGCTCAATACGCGCAGCGAATTCCATTTCGTCGAGGCCGTGCGCAACGTGCGCCGCTTCGATCAGACCTTCGTGCACACGGCGCTGTCGCGCCATACGAGCGGCCTTGCGCTCACCACGCTGCCGCCGAACCTCGCGGAGATGCGCGAGGTTTCGTACGCGTCGTCGCTCGCGTTGCTCGCGCGGCTGCGCGCGTTTTTCGACCAGCAGATCGTGGATCTGGGCGGCTTCACCAACAGCGAGTTCATCGCGCAGGTCGTGCAGGCCGCCGACGAAACCTGGCTTGTGTGCGACCAGGGCGTGGCGTCGATCGTCTCGGCGGTGGGCGTGCTCGATGCGTTGCGCGCCGAGGACGTGGATACGAGCGGCGTGCGGCTCGTCGTGAACCGCTTCGAGCCGCAACTCGATCTCACCGCCGCGCAGATCGCAGAGCGTCTCGACGTGGAGCTGCTTGCCGTGCTGCCCGAGCGGCGCGTGGCGCTCGGGCAGGCGGCGAACCGCGGCCAGCTGCTGGCCGACGCGGCGCCGCGCGACCCGTACGTGCGCGCGCTCGAACCGCTGATCGAACGGCTGGGCGGGCCTGCTGCGAGCGCGGGGCTGCCGGCCCGCGCCACGCGCGCATACCCGGCGCTCGCGGCGCTGCGGCGTCTTCTTCCAACCTCAACGAAGCGGTCATAGACGATGGCAAAAGACATCGAGTTCGCCGACGACACGCCGATGTTCGCGCAGAGCCAGCAGTTCCAGGACATCAAGAACGCGGCGCACGAACATCTGCTCACGCGTATCGAAGAGCTGGGCGCGGAGTTCGGCCGCTGGTCGCGCAATGCGATCGGCCAGTTCGTGGATCTGGAGATGGACAGCTTTGTGAGGCTGCGCCGCATTCCGATCAACGAGGCCGAGGTGCGCCAGATTGCCGAAGCGCTCACCAAGGAGCTGGCGGGCTTCGGGCCGATCGAAGACCTGCTCAACGACCCGGCCGTGGAAGACATCCTCGTGAACGGCTACAGCGACGTGTACGTGTCGCGCCACGGCATGCTCACGAAGATTCCGGTGCGCTTCGCCGACAACGCGCATCTTTTGCGCATCGTGCGGCGCATTCTCGCGCCCATCGGGCGGCGTCTGGACGAATCGAACCCGATGGTGGATGCGCGCCTGCCCGACGGCGGGCGCATCAACGTGGTGATCGAACCGCTTTCCATCGACGGCCCCGTCGTCTCCATCCGCAAGTTCCGCAAAGACCCGCTGCGCCCCGACGACCTGCTCGGCAACGGCACCTACAACGCCGAGATCGGCGCGCTGCTCGAAGCCGCGGTGGCGGCGCGCTGCAACGTGCTCGTGTCGGGCGGCACGAGTTCGGGCAAGACGTCGCTGCTCAACGCGCTCGCGTTCCACATTCCCGAGCCGGAGCGCGTGGTGACGATTGAAGACACGGCCGAGCTGTCGCTCAACCATCCCCACGTGGTGCGGCTGGAAAGCCGGCCCGGCGGTTTCGACGGCACGGGCGTGGTCTCGATTCGCGACCTGCTGCGCAACACGCTGCGCATGCGGCCGGACCGCATCATCGTGGGCGAAGTGCGCGGCGGCGAAGTGCTGGAGATGCTCCAGGCCATGAACACGGGCCACGACGGATCGATGGGCACCGTGCACGCCAGTTCGCCGCGCGAGTGCCTGTACCGCCTCGAAATGCTGGCGGGTTTCGCGGGCTTCCAGGGCACCGAGTCGAGCCTGCGCCGCCAGATCGCGAATGCCATCGACTTCATCGTGCAGATCGGGCGGCTTTCCAATGGACGCCGCCGCATTCTCTCGGTGACGGAGGTCACCGGGCTCGCGGACAACATCATCGCGACGCAGGAGCTTTATCGCTACGAGCCGCTCACGACGCCCGAGGGCGAAGAGGTGGACCAGTGGACGTCGCTCGGCATCCATCCGCATTCGCCGAAACTCGCGCGCTTCCGCCAGACGCTGGGGGCGGGTGGTGGGTACGGTGGCAACTATGGTGGCCACTACGGCGGTGAGCCTGGCGGCTTCGGTAGCGACTTCGGCGGCGGGGCGGGTGGCGGCTTTGGCGGAGGGTTCGGCGGGGGACGCGGCGGAGGCTCGCGTGGCTAGCGCCGTCGCGCTATTGATCGCGGCCTTCGCGTTGCTCTGCGCGGCGGCTGCGCTGTTGCTTTGGCGCAGCGGCGCGCAGCGCAGCGACCGCGCGGCGGCCGCGCGTTTCGTGGAAAGCCGTGTGGCGTCGGCGGCGCAGGGGGCGGCGCTTGCCGGGCAGGGGGTGCACGCCGCACAGGCTGGGCTCGCGGCACAGGCGGCTCCCTACTCGGCCCATGCCGCCCATGCAAACCAGGCGACCCGCCTGGCGCCGAGATCTATGGCGGCAGCCCAGACGCTCATGAGCGCAACCCCTGGCCGCGGCGCGCCGCTCGTCGCGCACGTCCAGTACTGGAAGGCGCGTGTCATCACCATGATCGACAACACGTTGCGCCGCGCCGGCATCGGCAATGCGCGCATGCCGTTGCTCTGCGTGTCGCTCGGCACGCTGGCGCTCGCGATATGGGCGTTTGCGCGCGGCGGCGTGTGGGGCGTGCTGGCCACGCTCGCATTCGTTTCGGCCGGGCTCGGCTTCGTCGTGTCGCGGCGGGCGTACCGGCGGCGCGAAAAAATCGTGCGGCAGCTGCCGTCGTTTCTGGATGGCATCGTGCGGCTCATCGTGCTCGGCAACAGCGTGCCGGCCGCGTTCCAGGCTGCGCTGCAAACCACCGAGGCACCGCTGCGCGAGTGCCTCGACCACGTCTCGCGCCTCTTGCGCAGCGGCGTGGAGATAGACCGCGCGCTCTATCACGTGGCCGGCGTGTACGGCACGCGCGAACTGGAACTGGTGGGCGCCGTGCTGCGCCTCTCGGTCAAATACGGCGGACGCGCGGACGTCATGCTCGATCGCATGGCGACCTTCATGCGCGACCTCGAACAGGCGGGCCGCGAGCTTGCCGCGATGTCGGCGGAGACGCGGCTTTCGGCCTGCGTGCTGGCGCTGCTGCCGCTGGCCATCGGCAGCTTTCTCGTGCTCACGAACCCGAAGTACTTCGGCACGATGTGGTACGACGAGGCGGGGCGGCGGCTCGTGTTCGTCGCGTTCGGGCTGCAGGCCTTCGGCGCGTGGATGCTGTACCGGCTCACGCGCCTGCGGAGCGGCACATGAGGAGCGGCACATGAGCGCCGGGTCGCTGTTCACCGCCGCGCTGGTGCTGGGCGCGCTTGGCTGCGCGCTGCTCGCGGCGCATGCGCTGGTGCGGCTCGCGGGCACGAGGCGCAGCGCGCGCACGCTCGCAATGGCGCTCGAGGCGCGGGCCGCGGCTGCGGCGATGGCGTCTTCTTCTGTTGCTGCCCAGGCGGCGGCGCGTATGGGCGTAGCTGGCACGGTGGGTACCGCGGCGAGTTCGGCTGCAGGTGCCAGTCCGGGCGCAGCGGCGCGCGCAAGCGCCGCTGCAGCCGCGGGCGTGAACGGCATGGCGGGCATGACAGGTTCTGCCGCGCAGGCCGCAAGTCGAACGGCGGGCGGCGCCGGCAAACGCCCACAGCCGCGCGGCCTCGCTGCATGGGTGGACCGCATGGCCGACGCGGGCGTGCGCTGGCTCGATACGCCGTTCGGCCGCCAGGCCGTGGCCGACGAAGAGCGGCGTCTGCTCGAACAATGCGGCTTCGTGGACGCCCGCTCGCGCGGGCTTTTCCTGATGGCGCGCCTGGCGTCGGCGATTGCAGTTGCGACGTTCGCCGTCTGGTTCATGCACGGCGGCGTGGCCGCGTTCGACTGGATGGGCAGCGGCGTGATGCGGCTCTTCGTGCCGGCGGCGGGGCTCGTGCTCGGCTTCATGGTGCCGAAGGTCTACGTGCAGCGGCGTGCAGCCGGGCGCCGGCGCGCCGTGGTGGACGAACTGCCCATGCTGGTCGATCTGTTGCGCCTGCTGCAGGGCGTGGGCCTTTCACTCGACCAGAGCCTCCAGGTGCTCGTCAACGAATTTCGCGGCGTGCTGCCGGTGCTCGCGGGCGAACTCGAAATCGCGCAGCGTCAGTTCACGGCGGGCCGCACGCGCGAGCAGTCGCTGCAGCGGCTCGCATCGAGCTACGACAACGAGGACCTGCGCGCCGTCGTGCGGCTTCTGATCCAGGTGGACCGGCACGGCGGCGCCGTGCAGGAACCGCTCCGGCAGTTCGGCGACCGCCTGCGCGAAGTGCGACGCGCGATGCTGCGCGAGCGCATCGGCCGGCTCACCGTGAAGATGACCGCGGTGATGATCCTCACCCTGCTGCCCGCGCTGCTGATCGTCACCGCAGGGCCGGGTGTGCTCTCCGTCACGCACTCGCTGGCGTCAGTGCACCCGCACCGGTAGCACTGCGCACGAGGGCACGGGGATCGCACATGGAAATGAACGGGAAGGAACAAGGGGAACCGCGCCATGAAGGAAGCGTCATGAACCACGTCAGCGAGACGCTGCGCCGTACGCTCGCGCTGGCCGCCGTTGCATTGCTGGGCGCCTGCGCGTTCAAGGAGCAGGGCTACGGCGTGGGCGCGCAGGCCGAGCGTGAGGCGAAGCTGCAGCAGGCGAGCCAGGCCGCGTCCGATAAGCCCGATACGCCCGGCATGTACCTGGGCCTCATCGACCGGATGCAGGCGCAGGGGCTCTATTACGCGTCGCTCGCGCACATCGACGCCTACGAGAAGCAGTACGGCGCGTCGCCCGAGTCGATCCTGCTGCGCGCCGATGCGTTGCGCGCCACGGGTCAGCCGGCGGCAAGCGCAGACGCCTACCGGCAACTGCTCGCCACGCCGCTTGCGGCGCGCGGGCATCGTGGACTGGGTTTGCTGGCGGGCGGGGCGGACGACTTCACGCGTGCGGCCACGGAGCTCCAGGAGGCGGTGCGCCTTGCGCCCACGGATGCGTCCACGCTCTCCGATCTCGGCTATGCGCTGCTGCGCAGCGGCGACGTAACGGGCGCGCGCGTGCCGTTGATGAAGGCCGCGGAACTCGATCAGCACAATCCGAAGATCGTGAGCAACGTGGTGCTGTTTCTCGTCGCGGATGGACAGAACGCCGAAGCGCAGGCCGTGATGAAGCAGCAGAACATCGCGCCCGAGGTGCGCGCGGCGATCCGCAGCGACGCCGCGAAGGTCGCGCAGGCGAGCCGGCTGCGCCAGCGCGCCGCGGCACGTGCGCATCTGTCGGAGACGGGCAGCGCGGGCAGTGCAGGTCGTGCGGACGCGGGCAGTATCGAACGACCGGCTGTTGGCGAGAGCATGCCGATGGCGAACATGCAGATGGGTCAGTCGGGCCAGTCGGGCCAGTCGGACATCGACGTATCGCCGCGGCTCTTGCAGCGCTTCTCGCAATAGCGAAGGCATGCGGCGGGGAAAGAACGAAGGCAGGGAGGAAAACATGAAGACCACTGATCGGCGCGCGCATGGGGCGGCTGGTGTGCCGCGCGCCTGGGCGTCGGCGCTTTGTGCGTCTGCGTTCGCTTTTGCGTTCGCGCCGTGGCTCGTCGTCGGTACGGCTCACGCCCAGGAGAGCCCCCGTGTTGCCGAGGCGCAGGCGCCGGCCGCCATCAAAGCGAGCGAAATCGGCCACGCCGCCGCGGCCTGGCTCGCACTCCAGCGCAGCAACGCCGCGGCCGCGCCCGCGCAACCCACGCTCGGCGCCGAAGCGACGCTGGCTTACCAGCGCTATCTCGAATCGTTCAAGTCGAAGATACCGGAACGCTTCGACTCGTCGATGGGCCAGGGCGGCAACGGCGCAGGCGTGCTCGTGGGGTACGGCGGCACGCCGCCGTCGAACTGACATGCTCACTGGCTGCATTCGTCGTCGTGTCCCTTCCGGCGTCCGTCGTCGGGCCGCTCTGCGCGCGCTTCGCCGCGGGCCGCGGAAACAACGCGGCTCGGTCGCGATCCTCGGCCTTGCGTGGATGCTCGTGGCGGTAGCGGCGCTCGGCGCCATCGACGTGGGCAACGTCTACTTCGCCCGACGCACGTTGCAGCGCGTCGCGGACATGGCCGCCATCGCGGGCGCGCAGACGGTGTCGGGCGCAACGGGATGCGCGGGCGCCACGGCTTCGGCGCAAGCGAACGCCACCCAGGTGAACGGCCTGCCGTCCACGGGCACCGTCACGGTGACCTGCGGGCGCTGGGATCCGTCGTCGAACACGTTGCAGCCGTACTTCGGCACCACGGGCGCACCGCTCAACGCCGTGCAGGTGACGGTGGCGCGCCAGGTGCCGTACTTCTTCGTCGGGCCTGCGCGCGAGGTGCAGGCCACGGCCATCGCGCAATCCACCAACATCGGCACGTTCTCGCTCACCACCACGCTCGCGACGCTCCAGGGCGGCCTGCTGAACAGCTTGCTGGGCGCCTTGCTCGGCACGAGCCTCAATCTCGACGTTGCCTCGTACCAGGCGCTCGCCTCCGCGCAGATCAAGCTGGGCGATCTCGCAGCCGCCGTGGGCGCCGCTTCGGTGAGCGAGCTGCTCGCCACGCAGATCCAGGTGCGCGATCTCGCCCGCGCCATGGTGACTGCGCTCGCGGCCAGCAACGTGGCGAGCGCCAGTGCCACGAGCGCGCTTGGCTCGCTCGCTGCGTCGATTCCTTCGGGACCGTCGATCAACATCGGCAGCAGCGCGGGCGCGGGCAATCCGCTGCTGGCCGTGGGGCTCGCGGATGCGCAGTCCGCCGCGTCGGCCACCGTCAATCCGCTCGACATGCTGCTCGTGGCCGCCGAGATCGCCAACGGCCAATCCACCATCAATCTGGGCGCGGCACTGAACCTTGGGCCGCTCGCCAACGTCACGGCGCAGGCCCGCATCCTGGAGCCGCCCGTGATCGCGGTGGGCGAGGCGGGACAGGACGCCGCCGGCAACTGGCGCACCACGGCGCATTCGGCCGAGGTGCGGCTTTATCTCGACGTGAGCCTGCTCAACGTCGATCTCGGGCTCGTCAATCTGACGGCGCTGAATTTGCCCGTCTACCTCGAAACCGGCGGCACCGGCAACGCGCGGCTGGAAAGTACGCGCTGCACGGCGTCGCGGGCCACGAGCCAGAGCACGATCGGCGTGCAGCCCGGCGTGCTGGGCGTGTGCGTGGGCGGCAACGCCGCCGCGAACTTCACGAACTACAGCCAGCCGTCCAGCTGCACGCAGCCTGCCGCCGTGACGACGCTGACGGTGGGCATCCCGCCCGCGGCTCTGAGCGTGACCGTCAACGTCGGCGACCCGACCAACAAGACGGGGCTGCAGCTTCAGCTTGCCCCATCGACCACGGGTTACACCTCGCTCAACTTCAACGGCGTGGCCGGCGACAGCGACGACTACCAGTCCGTCAATTCGAACGCACTGGGCAGCGCGGCGGGCGGCCTGCTGACGCAACTGGCCACGCAGTTGCCGAACTCGATCTACGCGACGCTCAACGGCGTGAACGTCACGTCCGTGGTCGGCGTCGTGCTCGCGCCGCTGCTCGACCTGCTTCTCAAGGCGCTCGCGCCTGTTCTGGATTCGCTCGACGTGCTGCTCGTGCCGCTGCTGCAACTGCTCGGCGTGCAGCTCGGCGTCGCCACCGTGCACGACAGCGGTCTGTCGTGCGGCGAGGCTCAACTGGTTTATTGACACCCACCCATGAGAACCCCCACCAAAATCGAGGAACTCGACGTCTACGTCTGGGAAGGCAAGGCGGACATCGTCGACCGGGTTGCCCGCTGCATGGCCAGCTTCGACGTCGAAGTGATCCGCGCCGACGACATCGCCATCTCGCCGGAGCGCTCGGCGCTGCGTCCGTCGCTCGCCATCATCAGCGTGAGCGTGATCGACTCGGGCGCGCTCGTGCTGCGCGACTGGCAGGCGGCGCACGGCATGCCCGTGGTGTGGGTCGGCCAGGCGCCGCGCGACCACGATCCCGCCATGTACCCGGCCGAGTATTCGCACATCCTGCCGCTCGATTTCACCTGCGCCGAACTGCGCGGCATGATCTCGAAGCTCGCGCTGCAACTGCGCGCGCATTCGGCGCAGACGGCGGCATCGGACGCGCTCGTGGCCAGCTCCGAATGCATGCAGGCGCTGCTGCACGAAGTGGATACCTTCGCGGATTGCGAAACGAGCGTGCTCGTGCACGGCGAAACCGGCGTGGGCAAGGAGCGCATCGCGCAGTTGTTGCACGAGAAGCACACGCGCTACGGCAAGGGGCCGTTCATCGCCGTGAACTGCGGGGCCATTCCCGACGGCCTCTTCGAGTCGCTGTTCTTCGGCCACGCAAAAGGCTCGTTCACGGGCGCGGTGGTGGCGCACAAGGGCTATTTCGAGCAGGCCGACGGCGGCACGCTTTTTCTCGACGAGATCGGCGACCTGCCGCTCTACCAGCAGGTGAAGCTGCTGCGCGTGCTCGAGGACGGCGCGGTGACGCGCATCGGCTCTCCGGCGGCGGTCAAGGTGGACTTCCGGCTGGTCGCGGCGACCAACAAGAACCTGCCGCAACTCGTGAAAGACGGCGCCTTCCGCGCCGATCTTTACTACCGGCTCGCCGTGATCGAACTCAAGGTGCCCTCGCTGGAGGAGCGCGGCGCGGTGGACAAGATCGCGCTCTTCAAGGCGTTCATCGCGACGGTGGTGGGCGCCGAGCGGCTCGCGGCGCTGCCCGACCTGCCTTACTGGCTCGCAGACGCCATCGCGGACATGTACTTCCCCGGCAACGTGCGGGAGCTGCGCAACCTGGCCGAACGGATCGGCGTGACGGTGCGCCAGGTGGGCTCATGGGACGCCGCGCGCCTGCAGCGGTTGCTCGCGCTCGTGCGCAGCACCCAGCCCGTGCCCGCCGAAAGCGTCGCCGAGGTGCTGGTGGACCGCAGCAAGTGGGACATGGCCGAACGCAACCGGGTGCTCGCGGCCCTTGACGCGAACGGCTGGCGCCGCCAGGACACGGCGCAGCACCTCGGCATCAGCCGCAAGGTGTTGTGGGAAAAGATGCGGAAGTACCAAATTTTCGAGGAGGAGCCCGAAAGCCGGGAAACTGAGTAATAATGACCCCCGAATTGTTAAAACTAAAACTGTTCGAGCAGGGGTTACATGGACCAGAAGTCAAAACTTCGACAGATCGCGCTCGTCGCGATGTTGACAATCGGGGGAGTGCAAGCCGGCTGCGCGCAAACCGCACCGGCTGAGAGCGGGGCAACGGGGAGTGCGGGGACGGCAGGGGCAGTAGAGTCCCAGCCGGCAGTACCGGCGCCCTTGCCGGCGGTCACGCCGGCCGCTGCGTCTTCCACTGCGGCTGCCAGCGCAAACGATTCCGCGACGGACGGCGGCAATGTGGCGGAACTGCAACGCATGATCCACGGCCCTGACCTGGCCGAACTGCGCACCACCTACAACGGCAGCTACGGCGCGAGCCTCCTGTTCTACGCCAAAGAGATGACGTACTACGTCGCGCTGTTCCAGCAGAAGACGTTCTGGCGCGTCATCAAGACCACCGACGAAACCCGCGCCGAAGCCATCTACCGCGATTTCGCGCGGCAGACGGTACAGCTGTCGGACGTCGAGATTCGCCGCACGCGGCTCGAAGCGCAGAAGGCGTTCACCGAGCGCCTGATTGCCTTGCAGCAGGTGCGCGCAAACCGCCTCGAGGCCGACCTTTCGGTGGCGCGCCAGCAGCAGGCTGCTGTGGCGACCCAGCAGAAGGAAACCCGCCAGCAGGCGAGTGCGCTGCAGAACCAGAAGGCCGCGGCGCAGGACCAGCTGCGTGCGACCCAGCACCAGGTGCGCGAGCTCCAGCGTCAGCTGGAAAGCGGCTTGCCGACGCACTGATTCGCGGCGTTTGCGACGAGCATGACGGCTGCGGCGGTGCGCCGCAGCCAGATTCCGTATATATGCCGGCTTCCGGCGCGCCGTTCGGTGCGCCTTTGTGCCTGCTTCAGGCGCGTGTGGGCGAGCGTGCTCGCAGTGTCGTTGCGCGATTCGCGCCGTGCCGCTTGCCTACGTCTTGTTCTTCCCCTTGTCCTCCGGTTCCGTGGGGTCGACCGCAATCGGGTCGCTGGCAGGGAAGGTTTCTTCGAGCGCCTCGTCGAGCCGCTCGTCCGCCGACTCGACGGGATGTGCCGCGTCGGGTTGCGGCCTGCCAGGCTGCGGCGTGAAGGGAGCGGGCTTCGTCATGGCGTTCTCCGGGGCATCGGCTGATCCTGAGAAGGATAGTTCAACCGTGCGCGGGTGCGAGCCGCTCCGACCAGGCTCGTCGCGCTAAAGCCCGGCATCTATCGACGCAGCCTCGACGCAGCCTCGACGCGCCCTGCATTGAACCGTCCGATGAAAGCCAAACGCAAATGTCACGCTGCACGTTTATCGTGGGCAGCGAGCGGCACTTGCGATCTCTTTTCGCAATTTGTCCAGACGCAAAAGTGGCCGCCAGTTCTTACGTTAAGGTTACGACTGTACTAGCCTTGTAGAGGCTGCCACAGGTCGCCACATTTCTACAATTTCCCGCTACGACATTCGTCTTCGGAGTGTCGCGGATGCGGCACGCATCGTGCTCTTTCTCCGCACACAAACAAGGTGCACGTACATGGAAACAGCCCGAAGGGAAAGGATGCGGCGCATCCACGCCTCGCATCTGGTCGAGGCCGAGCTGGAACATCTGGAATGGGCCACGCGCCAGCCTATGCGCCGGCCGCTGAGCGCCGGCTACTGGCGCCGCCGGGTGCTGGCCGTCAAGACCGACTTCGAACTCACGCAGCAACAGGACAGACGGCTCGAAATGCTGCTCGCGCGGCTCGACAACGTGCCCGCTTAGCGCCGCGGGCGCCGCGCCTTGCCCGGCGCGCGTCGGGGTCGGTGGCGGTGGTGTACAAGACAATCCGCGCCGCCGGCCGCATTGGGCCCGCTGTAGAACCATCATCGTTTGGAGAGCGCAGGGCGTCGCGCCCATGTGCGCAAAGGGCGCCGCATTCGGGCGCCCTTGGGCGATGTACGTCGTGCCGCGCAACACGACACGACAGCTCACAACGAAGCGTCGGGTGCTCAGCCGGTCTTGATTACTCGTGGCCGCCGGAGTTGCCGCCACCGTCCCCGTGGCCGCCGTTGCCCGTATCGCCATGACCGCCGTTGCCGGCGTTGCCGTAGAGCCGCCGGCGGCGCGTCACGACCACCGGTCCTTCGGACGACGACGTGCGCTCGCCGCCGGGCGAGGGCGTGCCGCCCGTGCCTTGCGCGTCGCGTGGTTCGCGCGATTCACGCGGACCATGCATGCCGTGCGGGCCACGGGTGCTGCCATGCTCGCCGTGCGACGGGCGGCCCGTGCGCGGCCCGGGGCGCGTGCCCGTATCGAGCTGGATGGTGGAAATGGCGCGCTTGTAAATGCCTTGCAGGCCGACGGGCGTGCGCAGCATCACCAGGTACTGATCGAACGACTCGATGCAACCCGTCAAGCGAATGCCGTTGACGAGGTAAATCTCCACGCGCTTGCGTTCCTTGCGCGCGGCGTTCATGAAGTCGTTTTGCGGATGCGATTCTGCGGAAGGCATGGATGTTCGAGGCGGGCGGCGCAACGCCGCAGTAATGGGAAAACGATTGCTCGCCGCGATTCTACCCTGTGTAGGGCGAGCGCGCGCTGACTGGACAAAACACGCCCACTATAGACGCTTGCGCCGGCCTGCGCACTACGAGAGCGTCATGTTACGTCTCGTTACGAACCGGGCGCCTCTGGACCGCCTGCCGACCGGCGCGAGTGGCGTGTCTTGTCGCTTGCGCTTGCCTGTGTCCGCGGCATCGGTTTAGGTCGTGCCCGCGATGCGCGTCCGCGCATGCCATCCGGCCGTGCGCCGCCGGAAGAAAAACGGCTGGCCTGGAATAAATGTGTTTGCCCGCGCGTTCAGGTGACAGGTAGCGCATCTGCGGCTGCCTCCCTTGCCCACCGCCATCGTGGCGTGCGGCTTTGCCGCCGCCTGCCGCGAGACGTCTTTCGGAGACGACACATGAAATCGCCACGCCTTTTCTCTCTTCTCGTGATGCTCTGCGCGCTCGCGCTGTCCTCGCTTGCCACGGCGTGCTCGACCGGCAGCGACATGAACTCCAGCAGCAGCGGCCAGTCGAGCGGCAGCAGCGGCGGTTATTGACGAGCCGCGATGTGCTTCGCCGTCCGCCGCAGGATTTCGAATCTGAAGTCGTCAGCTGGTTGCCGCAGGTGCGCCGCTACGCACGTGCCCTGACAGGGGACTCGGCATGGGCCGACGACCTCGTGCAGGACACCGCCGAGCGTGCGCTTTCGCGTTGGTCCGCGTTTCGTCCGCATAGCAATCTGCGCGCGTGGCTGTTCACGATTCTGCGCAACCTCTATGTGGATCAGCTGCGCGGCCGCCGCGAGTTCGCCGTCGATGACGAAGGCGCGCCCTGGCGCAACCTGGAAGCGCCGCGCAGCGAGGTGGATGGACTCGTGCTGCGCGATGTGGAGCGCGCGCTGTACTGCCTGACCGTCGAGCAGCGCGAGGTGTTGCTGCTCGTCGGCGTGGAGGAACTCAGCTATAGCGAGGCGGCCGCCGTGCTCGGCGTGCCGGCCGGCACGGTGATGTCGCGGCTCTCTCGCGCACGCGAGCATCTGCGCATGCTGCTCGCCGCCGGGCCCGCGGCGCGGCCCTGTACGTTGACCGTAGTGAGCAATTCGCGATGAACAACGACGACCACAGCCAGGGCCGGGGCCACACCAACCACGCCGATCCGCCCGCCGACGCGCTCGATGCCCGCACCTTGCAGGCGTTGTCCGCGTTCGTCGATGCGGAACTGCCGGAGCGCGCGCGCACGGAGATCGAGACGCGACTGGCCGCCGATCCCGCCGCCGCGAGCCGCGTAGCCGCCTACCGCGCGCAGAGAAACGCGTTGCGCGCGCTGTGTGCGGCGCAGTCGGGTGAAGCGGCATACGAATCGGGCAGTGAAACGGCCTATGTCGTGCTGCACGCACGCGCGCCGTGGTGGCAGCGCGCGGGGCTGGCGGCGTGCTGGCTCGTCGCGGGCGCGGGACTTGCCATGACGCTCGCCGCGCTCGTTCCGCCGCTCTTCGAACATCACGACGGCTACGGCAAGCCCGCCGCGTTCGCGCAGCGCGCCGACGTGGCCTACGCAGTCTATTCGCCGGAGCGCCGTCACCCCGTGGAAGTGGGGGCGGACGATCAGGCGCAGCTCGTCGCCTGGCTTTCGAAGCGGCTCGACCGGCCGCTCTCCGTCCCGTCGCTCGGCGATTACGGCTACACGCTCGTGGGTGGCCGTCTGCTGCCGGGCGACACCGGCCCGGCTGCGCAGTTCATGTACGAGAACGCCGCCGGCACGCGTCTCACGCTTTACGTCACGGGCGCCGCGAACCAGGCGGCCGCGCTGCGCACGTTGCGCGAAGGCGAGCGGCGCACCATCTACTGGATCACCGACCGCACCGGCTATGCGCTCTCCGGCCAGCTTCCCGAAGGCCGCCTGCATGCCATCGCCGTGGACGTCTGCACCGCGCTCGGCGGCAAGCCCGAACAGTGGTGAGCCGCGAAACATCGCGTAATAGGGCCCGCAACGGCCGCGCTGCGCTGCCGGAATAGCGTGGCCCCGGCGAGGCGTTTACAACGTGCAGACCCCGCCTCACGGCGCACGACCGTTCCGACGCGAAGGTGCCTTCGCGACGTTGCTTCAGGCAGGCAGCGCAGCCGAAGCCACGCCGAAGCCCAGCTCGCCAGCCGTGCGCCGACGACAGGCGCGGGCCGTTGCAAGACTCAACCGTCGACGGCGTTGCATGGCCTGCGCATGCAGACGCGTGCCCGTTGGCGGTCCTGTTTGCAGGACGAACGTCATGCCGAATACCTTTGCTCGTACTCTGGGATTCGCTCTCGCCGCGACGCTGTACGGCTGCGCCGTGCCGCCGCCGAGCGAGACCCTGCCACCCGTGGCAGCCGTGCCGCTGAACGACACGCTGTGCCGCACCATCACGACGACAGCCGAGATAGACGGCCAGCCGCAAACCGTGCGCGGCACCGCCTGCCGCCAGCCGGACGGCACGTGGCGCACGGACGCCAGTCCGCAAGCCACGGTCGTCTATCCGGGCCCCTATGCGGACTACGCCGACTACTATGATGACGGGTGGTACGGCGCCGCGCCCGTCACGGTGGTGGGCGGCGGATTCGTATTCTTCGACGGCTTTCATCACCACCCTCACGGGTTCCATGGCGGCGGTTTTCACGACCACGGCTTTCACGACCATGGCGGCTTTCATGGCGGTGGATTCCACAGCGGCGGCATGCACGCCTGGGCCGGCGGCGGCATGCATGGCGGCATGGGCGGCGGGAGGCGTTGAAGGACGCCGAGGCGCGCCGACGGGGGCACCGATGGGGGTGCCGATGAAGGCGCCGCCGATGCGCCCCGCACTCAGGACCCCATACCCAGTCGGCCCGAGCGTGAATGACGAAACCCGACGAGACCCGACGAGACTCAACCGCTGCCGCGCAACATGACGCCCACCTTGCCACCCCATGTTTCCGCCGCGCGCTTTGCGCAGGCCCTTGCCGCGTTCGGCGCCATCGTCGGTGCGAACCAGGTGTCGACCACGGCCGCCGAACTCGCGCGCTACGCCGACCCGTTCGCGCCGGGCGATGGCGAGCGCGCGTTCACCGCGTCGGCCGTGCTCACGCCGGCGTCCGTCGATGAAGTGCGCGCCGTTCTGCGCGTCGCCAACGAATATGGCGTGCCGCTGTGGACCGTCTCGACGGGCCGCAACTACGGCTACGGCGGCGCGGCGCCGCGTCTGGCCGGCTCCGTGGTGCTCGATCTGCAGCGGATGAACCGTATTCTCGAAGTCAACGAGCCGCTCGGCTATGCGCTCGTGGAGCCGGGCGTCAGCTACTTCGACCTGTACCAGCATCTGCGCACGCACGGCTACCGGCTCTGGACCGACCCGCCCGCCGCGGGTTGGGGCAGCGTGATGGGCAACACGCTCGAACGCGGCTTCGGCTACACGCCTTACGGCGATCACGCGGCCACGCAGTGCGGCATGGAAGTGGTGCTCGCGAACGGCGACGTGGTGCGCACCGGCATGGGCGGCATCGATACCGGCACGGCCTGGCAGCTCTATCGATACGGCTACGGTCCGCAGTTCGATCCGCTCTTCATGCAGTCGAACTACGGCATCGTGACGAAGCTCGGCGTGTGGCTGATGCCGGCGCCGCCCGCGTACTGGATCGTCGAAGTGCAGTTTCCGCGCGAGGACGATCTCGCGCCGCTCGTCGAGACGCTGCGGCCGTTGCAACTCGCGGGCACGATCGGCCAGCATGCCGTGATAGAAGGCGCGATTCGCCGCGCCGCGGGGCTCTCGCCGCGCGAGCACTGGTACGACGGGCCCGGCGCCATGCCGGAGAGCGTCGTGGCGTCGATGACGAAGCAACTCGGCGTGGGCCGCTGGAACCTGCATTTCGGGCTCTACGGCGAACCGGAAGTGATGGCCGCGCAGTACCGCATCGTCGAGCGCGCGTTCGCGTCCGTGCGCGACGCGCGGTTCATCGTGACGAAGTACAGCGGCGACGAACAGCCCACGGCGGGCGGCGCCCGCAACCGCGCGGGCATTCCTGCGATGAGCGCCTTTCGCATGCTCGACTGGCGCGGCGGCACGGGTGCGCACGTGGATTTTTCGCCGCTCTGTCCCGCAACAGGCGGCGACGCCATGCGCCAGTACACGCTCGTGAAGACGCGCGCCGCCGAATACGGCTTCGACTACTACGGCGGCTTCACCGCGGGCGGGCGGCACCTGCATCACATTTTTTCGGCGATCTTCCCGTCCGGCGATGCGCTCCTCACGCAACAGGCAAGCGACCTCATGCGCGCGTTGATGAGCGACGCGCGCGCCGCGGGCTACGGCGTGTATCGCTCGCATCTCGCGTGGATGGACTTCGCCGCCGCGCAGTACAGCTTCAACGACGGGGCGCTGCTGCGCCTTGCCGAAACGATCAAGGACGCACTCGATCCGCAAGGCGTGCTTTCGCCGGGCAAGCAGGGCGTGTGGCCGCGCGCGTGGCGCAGCGCACGCGGCTATACATGAACGTGCAGAGAGCAGGCAAACGCAGGGACAAAAGAAGGGGCGACGTGGACAGACGCAGGTTCGTGATGACAGGAGGAGGGCTTGCTGCCGGCCTGTGCCTGCCGCCGTGGACGGTGCGGGCGGCGGGCAAGGCCCGCGCCATGGTCCTGTTCGACGAGGCGCTGGTGGCGAAACACGGGTTCGCGCGCTATGTGCGCGACGCGGGGTCGACGGGTTACGCCGCGCTGGACCGGCTGTCTTGCGTGCCGGTCGGCGAGGACATCGCCGAGGCGTGGTACGGCGTGTTGTTGCCCGACTTGATGCGCGACTTGCTGCCCGACTTGATGCGCACGCAGAGCCTGCCGCGCGAGCCGTGGACGTTGGTCGGCTTCACGCGGCCTGCGGATTTCTTCGTGCTCTCGCGGCTCGCGCACATGCAGCGCAGCTTCAGATGGCATGTGCACAGCGAGACCCTGGGCGGCGTACGACGCGACGATCTGCGCGGTGGGCTCGATGAACACGTGTGGTTCACGATCGTGGCTTCATAAGCGTTATTAAGCTTTATTGCGCGCAGCGAGCCGCGTGGCCGTGGTGTCTTCTGTCACGACACGTCGGTACTGTTGCCTTCACTCAAAACCGGTACTCCGGATTTTTCGGATCGAACGTGAGGTCGTCGAAGGTCTTCGGCGAAATGTGTTCGAACACGATGCGCTCGAAAATCCTGCCGTCGTTGTCGTAGGACTCGATGGTGCGAAACCACGGATGCCGCAGGTCGAGCCCCAGCACTTCCTTCTTCGCGTAGAACGCGGGCCGGCCCGTCGGCGTCTCCCACGTGAACGCGACCACGCGCACGCCGTTCATCGTCTTCACTTCGATCTGGCTCGGGTGCGTGATGCCCGCCTCGGCGAACTTCCTGCCTTCTGTGAGGTACTGATGAACGATGAACGCCGTGCCCAGATCGGTCACGCGATGGTTCGACTGCGCACGCGCGAGCACGCCATCGAGCGAGGCCCATAGCGGCATCACGTTGAGCAGGCCGCCCAGGTGGCCGTACATTTCGTCGCGGCGCTTCGACGCGTCGTAAAGCACCTCCTGGCCTGCGTGTGCGCCGTCGGGCAGCCACTTCGCGTAGATGCGCAGCGGATCGTGCGTGAGGCGCACCAGCATGTGATCGGGCTTGCCCGGCCAGATGCCGCGCACGCGTTCGCTGCGCCACATCGTGAATTCGCAGGAAGGGTAGCCGCCCGAACCGGTGGCGAGATAGCGCGGCAGCGTGAGCGGATCGAGCGATTCGAACAGCGAGACGAGCTGGCCGTCGTCGAGCTTTTCGAGCAGACCGCTCTTCGCGGCGTGCACGAGCCAGGCGACCTGCGCGTCGGGCGCGAGCTTGCCGGCCTCGCCGGGCGGCACGTTGGCGATACGGGGCGAGGTGGGGGAGGTAGGCGGCAGTGCCGTGGCGGCCACTTCGGTGGTGGCGTTCGCCGGGGCATCGGCGGGAGCGTTCGCGCTGCCTGCGTCTGCTTCTGTGTTTGCTTCTGCGTTTGAGTCGGCGTCGCTTGCGGTTTGAGCAGCGACTGCATGCTCGCCGGCCGACTCGGCAGCCAGGGCTGCGGGCACCGGCGCCAACGCGGCGGGCACTGCCATGGTCACCGCCAACGCCACCGCGGTAGCGAACGCGGCGACACGCGCGCCGATATGCCGGGTCAGTGCAGCAACGCCACTGCGCGACGAACCCCTGGTTGCTTCAGCGGCAACCCCGTCAACTCCGGCAGCGGCCCCAACATCACCACGTCCCCACAACCCCTGCAAGACAAACGCAAGCAAGGCGTGGCCACGCCCTGCCGCCGGTGGATGCTTCATCGTTCACTCTCCATGTTGGGCGAAAGGAGCCGCCACAGGCTCCTCGGCGCCGGCAAATGGAAGAGTAAACGGTTCAGCCGCGCGTTTGCTTCCGCAATTCCTCGTCGCGCAATTCGCGGCGCAGGATCTTGCCCACGTTGGTCTGCGGCAGCGACTCGCGGAACTCCACTTCCTTCGGCACCTTGTAGCCGGTCAGGTGCTTGCGGCTGAACTGGATTACCGCCTCGGCCGTGAGCGACGGGTCGCGCCGCACCACGAACACCTTCACGTGTTCGCCGTGTGCGGGGTCGGGCACGCCGATGGCCGCCACTTCGCGCACGTCGGGATGCATCGCGATCACGTCCTCCACTTCGTTCGGATACACGTTGAAGCCGGAGACGAGAATCATGTCCTTCTTGCGGTCGATGAGCCGGATGAAGCCGCGCGCATCCATCACGCCGATGTCGCCCGTTGCGAGCCAGCCGTCTTCGTCGAACACCTTCGCGGTTTCGTCGGGGCGGTTCCAGTAGCCCTTCATGACCTGCGGACCCTTCACGCACAACTCGCCCGGCTCGCCGATGTTGGCCCAGCTGCCGTCGTCCTTCCTGAAACGCACCTGGGTGGAGGGCGCCGGCACGCCGATCGAGCCTTCGAAGTCGTGCAGGTTCGACAGATCCACGGGGTTCATCGCGACGATGGGCGAGCATTCCGTGAGCCCGTAGCCTTCGATGATCGGCTTGCCCGTCACGGCCTTGAAGCGCTCGGCCACGGCCTTCTGCGTGGCCATGCCGCCCGCCATGGCGAGCTTGAGCCCGGAGAAGTCGCGCTTGCGGAATTCCTCGTTGTCGAGGAACGCGTTGTAGAGCGTATTGACTGCCGTGATGCCCGTGAACTTCTCATGGCGGATGATCTTCATCACGCGCGCTGTGTCGCGTGGATTCGCAATCAGGATGTTGCGCCCGCCGAGTCCCATGAAGATGAGTGCGTTCACCGTGAGCGAGTAGATGTGATAGAGCGGCAGCGGCGTGAGCACCGTTTCCACTTCGCCCGTGAGCTGACCCGCGGACCACGCCTTCGCCTGCAGCAGATTGGCGATGATGTTGCGATGCGTGAGCATCGCGCCCTTCGCCACGCCCGTGGTGCCGCCCGTGTATTGCAGGAACGCGATGTCGTCGTGGCCTGCCTGCACGGGCGTGTGCGGGCGGCTGTAGCCGAGCGCGAGCGCATCGAGCAGCCGCACCGCGCCGGGCAGCCGGTACTCGGGCACCATCTTTTTCACGCGCTTTAACACGAAGTTGATGAGCCGACCCTTCAGGTTGAGTCCGTCCGCGAGCAGGTCGCCCAGCGCCGTCACGATCACGTTGCGCACCTGCGTGCCGGGCAGGGCGTCCTGCACGGTCTTCGCGAAATTCTCGAACACGATGATGGTCTGCGCGCCGCTGTCCTTCAGTTGATGCGCAAGCTCGCGCACCGTGTAGAGCGGATTCACGTTGACGACGATGCCGCCCGCCTTGAGCACGCCGAAGAGCGACACGGGGTACTGAAACGTGTTGGGCAGCATGATGGCCACGCGGTCGCCGGGCTTCACGCCGATGGACTGCAGATACGCCGCGAGCGCCGTCGCCTTGCGCGCAAGTTCGCCGTAGGTCATGTCCTCGCCCACGCTCACGTAGGCCACGCGCTCGCGAAACTGCGCGATGCATTCGTCGAAGAACTGGACGATGGACGCGTACTGGTTGACGTCGATCTCGTGCGGCACGTCGGATGGATACGAGGCATACCAGATGCCGTCGGTGTTGGGCGCGGGCCTCATCGAGCCGGCGCCCGCAGCGGGCACGGTGGGCGCTGTCGGCACGGCAGGTGCCGTTGGGATAGGTTGGTTCATCGCTTCGTCTCCTGACTATTCTTGTAGGGAAATCGTGTGCACGCGTGCTTGCCTTGCCTGAAGGGCGAGCCTAGCGCTCCAGTATCGCGACCACGCCCTGGCCTCCCGCCGCGCAGATCGAGATCAGGCCGCGTGCCGTGCCTTCGGGTTTGCCGAGCTGGGTGAGCATCTTGGCGAGGCTCGCCACGAGCCGGCCGCCCGTGGCCGCGAACGGATGCCCCGTCGCGAGCGACCCGCCGTTCACGTTGAGCTTCGCCGCATCGATGGGACCGAGCGGCGCGTCCAGTTGCAACTGCGTGAGGCAGTACTCCTTGTCCTGCCAGGCGGCGAGCGTGCAGAGCACCTGCGCTGCGAAGGCCTCGTGGATCTCGTAGAGGTCGAAGTCCTGCAGCATGAGGCCGACGCGTGCGAGCATGCGCGGCACGGCGTAGGCGGGCGCCATCAGAAGGCCTTCCTTCTTCTCGAAGAAATCCACCGCGGCAGTCTCGTAGGCCGTCAGATAAGCGAGTACCGGCAACCCGCGCGCCGCGGCCCAGGCCTCGCTTGCGAGCAGCACGGCCGAGGCGCCATCCGTGAGCGGCGTCGAGTTGCCGGCCGTCATCGTGCCGGCGTCGCGGTCGAACGCGGGTGTAAGCGAGGCGAGCTTTTCGGCGCTCAGGTCGGGACGCAGATTGTTGTCGCGCGTGAGGCCGCGGTAGGGCGTCATGAGGTCGTTGAAGAAGCCGCGCTCGTAAGCGGCGGCCAGCTTGCGATGGCTGTCCAGCGCGAGCGCGTCTTGCGCCTCGCGCGCGATGTTCCAGCGCTTGGCCATCAGTTCGCAATGCTCGCCCATCGAAAGCCCCGTGCGCGGCTCGACGTTGCGCGGCAGCTGCGGCTTCACGAGCATGCCGGGCCGCAGCTTCGCGAGCGCGCCCACGCGCGCGGCGGTGCTTCGGCCGCGATTCGCTTCGAGCAGGATCTTGCGCATCTTCTCGTTCACGCCGATGGGCGCATCCGAGGTCGTATCCACGCCGCCCGCGATACCGGCCTCGATCTGCCCGAGCGCGATCTTGCCGGCCACGAGCAGCGCGGCTTCGAGGCCCGTGCCGCAGGCCTGCTGCACGTCGTAGGCGGGCGTTTCCTTCGCGAGCGTGGTGGAGAGCACGGACTCGCGCGTGAGGTTGAAGTCGCGCGAATGCTTGATGACCGCGCCCGCGGCCACCTCGCCCAGGCGCTCGCCATGCAGGTTGAAGCGATCGACAAGCCCCTGCAGCGCGAACGTGAGCATGTCCTGATTCGACGCGGTAGCGTAGGCGGTGTTCGAACGGGCAAACGGAATGCGATTGCCGCCGACAATCGCGACACGGCGCACGGCGGGAAGCGGCAGAGTCATGCGGGGCTCCTGGTCGTGGTTTTACAGCCAATCGTTGTACGGGCTTTGCGGCGGCGCGCGGCATTCATCGCAGCACCCATTGGAACCGGCCGCGCAGATGCGGCTTCTCGCCTGCGGCGTCGCGCACCTCGAACTCGCGTTCCACGAGCGAAGTGGCCGCGCTCCAGAGCGATGCTTCGCCCGGCAGCGCGAGCGGCAGCTTGAATTCGGCGCTGGCACTCGCGCTGGCGAGCGGCTTCGGCGGCTGCAGCGCGGCGCACGCGCGCCCGAGCGTCCACATGCCGTGCGCGATGGCACGCGGGAAACCGAATACTTTCGCGGAGAGCGCGGTGAGGTGGATCGGGTTGTAGTCGCCGGAGACGCTCGCATAGTCGCGGCCCAATTGACGCGGCAATTGCCAGCGCGCGAGCCGCGCGAGCGCGTCGCGCTCGAACGCCATGCTGTCGAGCGGGTCGCCCGTTGCGGCGATGCCGCGCTTCAGGTACACGCTCTCGCCGTCCCAGACCGCTTCGCCGCGCCGGTACACGCGCGAATTGAGCACGAATGCCTGGCCTTTTTCGTGGCGCAGCAGCGCGCCGAACTCGGCCTCCACGCGCAGCACGTCGCCTTCGGCAAGCGGTTTGCGCAGGTGCACGTGATTGGCGAGATGCACGATGCCGGGCGCGGACCACGGAAACGCCGGGTCGGTGAGCAACATGAGATGCAGCGGGAACGCGAGCACGTGAATGAACGTGAGCGGCACGCCGTGCTCGGGAATGAAGCCGCACACGCGCGCGTAGCGCTCCATCGCGAGCGGGTCGAGCGTGACGGCAGGGCGTACCAGCCGCAGTGCCGGCAACACGTTCACGCGATGGCGTCGCGTGAGCCCCGCGAGTGCGCGCGCGTAGAGCACCGCAGGAGCGGGGACGCGCTCAACGACGACGGTCTTCGGACGCCGCGTTGCGGAGGGCTCGCCATGTTGCGATCCATTTCCGCCTGCGTGTCCTGGTCCGCTGCCGAATGGCTGCCCGCTGCTCACGGCTATGCTCCAATCAGGCTCTGGCCGCATACGCGCACCACCTGGCCCGTCACGCCCGCGCTGCCCGGATGCGCGAGCCATGCGATGGTCTGCGCCACGTCCACGGGCTGGCCGCCCTGGCTCATCGCGTTCATGCGCCGGCCGGCTTCGCGAATCGCGAGCGGCATCTTCGCGGTCATCTGCGTTTCGATGAAGCCGGGCGCCACCGCGTTAATCGTGATGCCGCGCGCACGCAGCGGCGCGGCCATGCTTTCCACGCGACCGATCACGCCGGCCTTCGAGGCCGCGTAGTTGGTCTGCCCCACGTTGCCCGCAATGCCGCCAATCGACGACACGCACACGATGCGTCCGCCGTCGCGCAGCGTGCCGGCGTCGAGCAGCGCGTCGTCGATGCGCTCCTGCGCGCTCAGGTTGATGTCGATCACACTGCGCCATGCCTCGACGCTCATCTTTGCCACGGTCTTGTCTTTGGTGATGCCCGCGTTGTGCACGACGATGTCGATGCCGTTTTCGTCGAGCGCCGCGGCAATGTCCGCCGGGGCTTCGGGCGCGGTGATATCGAAGGCGAGGGCGGTGCCGGCGATCTGGCGCATCGTCGAGTCGAGCGCGTCGCGGGCCGCGGGAATGTCGACGCCCATCACGTGCGCGCCCTGGGCGGCGAGTTCGTGCGCAATCGCCGCGCCGATGCCGCGCGCGGCACCCGTCACCATCGCGCGGCGGCCGGCAAGCGGGCGCTGCCAGTCGAATGTGTCGGGCAGTTCCGGCATAACGGGTGCATGTTCGATGCGCACGACCTGGCCCGACACATACGCCGAGCGCGGCGAGAGCAGAAAGCGCAGCGTCGATTCGATGCCGTGCGCGGCGTCCGGCGCCACGTAGACGAGATTCGCGGTGATGCCGCGCCGCGCTTCCTTGCCGAGCGAGCGCACGAAGCCTTCGAGCGCTCGCTGCGCGGTCCACTGCCGCGCGCTCGCGCAGTGCTGCGGCGTGCGGCCCAGCACGACGAGACGCCCGCAGCGCGCCACCGAGCGCAGCGCGTCGTGAAAGAACGTGTAGAGCGGTTCGAGATGCCGGCTGTCGTCGATGCCCGATGCGTCGAAGATCAGCGCGCTCACGCGCGCGGGCGAGCCGGCGTCCACGGGCTCGAAGCGACCCGTCATGAGACCGTGCCGTGCCGCGAGCGGCATCCACAGCGCGGCGCTCTCGTGCGCCACGCTCGTCATGCCGAGCTGCGCGATCATGCCGGCGAGCGCATCGAGCCATTGCGGCTCGCGGCCCGCGCCGATCGCGACGAGCCCGTCGAACTCGGGCTGGTCCGCGCGATAGCGGCGCAGCACTTCCGGCTTCGGCAGCCCGAGCGAGCGCACGAGCTTGCCGCCGAGCGGCGAGTTCACGAAGTTCAGGTAAGCGTCGTTCATCTTCGTGGTGGTCCTCGTAAGGGGCGCGCGTTGCGTTGGATTCTCGTTGGATGTCGTGGTGGCGGTGACGCTAGCGGGCGTTCGTAGTCTCGTGTCTTCACGCGCGTGCCTGCGCGCTTGTCCTCGTGCCCGTCCGCGTGTTGTGCCCGCTCATGCGGCCAGATCCATCGCCTTTTCCAGTGCCTCGCGGCGTTTTTGCAGGCCCGTGAGCATATCGAAGTCCGGCGCGAAATCGTCCACCTTGACGGCCTCGGCCGCGTAGCGCGCGTAGTCGTCGAGCGTTTGCCGTTCATCTGCATCGATCAAGCCTTGCTGCTGGGCGCTCGCGGTCCAGGCGGCGAGCGCGGCCATGCTTTGCGGCATTGGCGCGAGCCTGCCCGCGTGCACGGCGTCGCGCAGCCTGCGCTCGATGGCGGCCACGCGCGGGCTCAGCGCGAAGACCAGTTCGCCGTAGCCGATCGCGTCCACCTCGACAGGCGGCACGTACGAATCCGCGACGAGGCGCTCGCGTGCGGCGCCGGGCGTCTGCATCAGATCGGCAATCTGCGTGCCGAGTGCATCGGACGACGCGCGATGCGGCAGGCCGAACGGGAACGCCAGCACCCGCACGAGCCACGCGACGGCGCGGTTCGGGTAATTCGCGAGCACGCCGTCAATGGCCTGCTGCGCCGTGAAGAGCGCATCTTCCACGCCCCAGTGCACGAGCGGCAGGTCGTCCTGTTGGCGGCCTTCGTCCTCGTAGCGCTTGAGCGTCGCCGAGATCAGGTAGAGCTGGGCGAGCACGTCGCCAAGTCGCCCCGAGATGCGCTCGCGCCGCTTGAGGTCGCCGCCCAGTACGAACATCGAAACGTCCGCGAGCAGCGCGAACACCACGGATAAGCGTGTGGCCGCGCGATAGAACGGCGCGAGCGCGGCGTCCGCGCGCTGTGGCGCGCGAATGAAGCGGCCGCCTGTCAGTCCGTAGACGAGGCTGCGCACGGCGTTCGAGAGCGTGAAATTGAGGTGCCCGAAGAACGCCGCATCGAACTCGCGCAGCGCGCGTGGATAGTCCGCTTCGCTATGGCTCTCGCGCGTTGCGGTCATTTCCTTGAGCACGTAGGGATGGCAGCGTATCGCCCCCTGGCCGAAGATGATGAGGCAGCGCGTGAGGATATTCGCGCCTTCCACGGTGATCGCGATGGGCACCTGCTGATAGGCGCGCGCGAGGAAGTTCGACGGTCCCATGCAGATGCCTTTGCCGGCGACGACGTCCATGCCGTCGTTGATCACTTTGCGGGCGCGCTCGGTGATGTGATATTTCGCGATCGCCGAGATCACCGACGGCTTCTCGCCCAGATCCACGGCCTGCGCGGAGAGCCGGCGCGCCGCGTCCATCACGTAGAGATGACCACCCATGCGACCGAGCGCTTCCTGCACGCCCTCGAAGCGGCCAATCGCCGTGCGGAACTGGCGGCGCACGGCGGCGTAGGCGCCGGTGCCGCGCACCGCGAGCTTCGCCATGCCGACGTTCGATGAAGGCAGCGAGATGGCGCGTCCTGCGGCGAGGCACTCCATCAGCATGCGCCAGCCGTTGCCCACCTGAGCACGGCCGCCGATCACCCAGTCGAGCGGAATGAAGACGTCCTTGCCCCAGTTCGGGCCGTTCTGGAACACGGCGTTGAGCGGCCAGTGGCGCCGGCCGATCTGCACGCCGGGGTGCGTCGTGGGAATCAGCGCGCAGGTGATGCCGGGTTCGTCGTCGGGGCCGAGCAGATGATCGGGATCGAGCGCGCGAAACGCGAGGCCGAGTACGGTGGCGATCGGGCCGAGCGTGATGTAGCGCTTCTCCCAGGTCACGCGAAAGCCGAGCGTCTCGCGGCCTTCGAACAGGCCCTTGCAGACAATGCCGACATCGGGAATGGCGGCCGCGTCGGACCCGGCATAGGGGCTCGTGAGCGCGAAACACGGAATTTCTTCGCCGCGTGCGAGGCGCGGCAAGTAGTGATTCTTCTGTTCTTCGGTGCCGTAGTGCATGAGCAGTTCGGCGGGGCCGAGCGAATTGGGCACCATCACCGAAACAGCCGCCGCCGAGCAGCGCGTGGCGAGCTTCATGATGACCTGCGAATGCGCGTACGCGGAGAATTCCTTCCCGCCGTAGCGCTTCGGAATGATCATGCCGAGAAAGCCCTGCTCCTTGATGTAGCGCCACGCTTGCGGCGAGAGGTCTTGCCAGACGGCCGTGGTGTCCCAGTCGTTCGCGAGATGGCACAGTTCCTCGCATTCGTGGTCGAGGAACGCCTGCTCTTCGGCGGTGAGCGTGGCGGGGCCGTGTGCGAGCAGGGCGTCCCAATGCGGGCGTCCGGCGAAGAGTTCGGCATCCCACCACACGGTGCCGGCTTCGATGGCATCGCGCTCCGTGGGCGACATCTCCGGCAGGATGCGGCGGAACGTATCGAGCACGGGCCTTGCGAGCCATGTGCGGCGCAGCGGCTTGAGCGCGAGCACCAGCGCGGGCAGCACGACGACAACAGCGAGCAGCACTGTGCCCAACGTGCCCGCAACGCCCGCAAGGTGCGCGGCGGCAACCCACACGATCGATGCGGTGAGCCACCACCCCGCATGGGCCTCGACGTAAAGCAGCGCGGCCGCGCCGATGACGAACGCAACGATGAACCACGACATGGCGTTTTCCTCCCTGATTAGCCTGTCTGCGACCTGTTCACGTCGATGCCGGCGGGCGAGTGCAAGCCCGTGACTGGCGTGAAGCGGTTTTGTTGTTGTCGGTGTGGGCCGCTCAGCCGGTCTTATAGCCGTCTTGTTAGCGGACCGTGTTTGTTTATTGTGTTTCGGCGGTCATGTTGCCGGTGCGGGAGGCGTGGCCACATCCGCGCCTCGCACACCGACGCCCGCTTGTCCTCCCACTCAGGTGCCTTTCCAGGTGATGCCGCGGGTGACCTCGCGGGTGCGGTGCAGGTGCAAAGCAGTCCCCTGCTAAGCGCCTGCTTTGCCCGCGATCACATCGCGCCGCTTGCGGCCCGATGCAGTGTCGATCCCGAGGCCACGCCGCCGCCCGGACGCTCCGCTTCACGCGCCGCCGAACCAGGCGGCGCCGCGGACGAGGTGGTCGATGCGTCGCCGGACGGCGCAGGTGGTGTGCTGCCTTCCGCCTTCAGCGCCGGCGCCGACGTCGTGGCTGCGGCTGCCGTGCTGCACGCCATCACCTCCACACCATCGCCCGCGTCGCCCAGCACGGCCGCGAACATCGCGAGCTGTGCCGAGTCGGGCAGCGGGGCTTTCAGCGCGGACACCATCAGCGAGGCGAGTCGCGCGATCAGTTGCAGGTCGTTCATCGACTTGCCCTGCGAGAACTCGGAGATGAGGCGGTCCGTATCCGCGCCCGCGAGCACGCCGGAGAGCGCGCCGATGGCGAAGTGCAGGCGCCAGCCCAGTTCCTCGCGCGGCAGGTGGGGCAGCGCACGCTGAAACGCGGCGAAGAACCGCTCGGCAACCGACGCGTAATGCGCATTCAGAAAGTCGCGAATGAACGACGACGGGTCCGTATAGGCGCGGCCCAGGAGCCGCAGGAACGCACGTCCGCCCACGAGCGGATCGCGCGAAAGGCGCAGCGCGGGAATGAACATCGCGCCCAGCACGTGCTCGCAGGTGAGCCGCTCGCCGAGCAGCGCGTCGAAGCGGTCGAGCAGTTGAAGCCGTGCTTCGTTGAGACGGTCGAGCCGGCGCGAGAGCATTGCGTGGATCAGCGCTTCCTTGCTGCCGAAGTGATAGTTGACCGCGGCCAGATTGACCTCGGCGCGCGACGTGATCTGCCGCAGCGACATCGCTTCGTAGCCGAACTCGACGAACAGGGTCTCGGCGGCATCGAGGATGCGGGTTTTCGTGTCGCCGGTGGCCCGGCTCGTGTTGCGGACTGCCATGTTGCGCCTCCATTGCCGGTGGCCCGGCACGCAAACAAGCGATTCAAATTTTTAATTGAAACAGGCGTTTTACCGAGAATACGAGACAGCTTGGTCGAGCGTGAAGAGGTGAGCGTGGACGGACTCCTCTAAAAAGGCGGCCCTATGACGTGCCGCAATGCAGGTGCACTGCACAATGTGCTGGCCGAACCACGTCGGGCGGGCTCAACGCGTTCTGCACGGCACAAACGAAAAAAGCCGTCCCGATTCGTCATCGGGACGGCCTCGTAAGGACTGCTGTGGCCGGCGGACCGTAGCCCGCCTTATTGGATGTTTGTCGTGTTGCGATGGTGTTGCTGCGGCGCTGCTGCGCGCGCGATGAACCTGCTAGTCGATCGACGCCACCTGTTTCGCGGATTGTGTCATATCTATGCCGCGCCGTTCACGGCTGAAAAGAATCAGCGCGGCGATGACGACCGCCACGGTGCCGGCGACGGCCGCGAGCGCAAACGAGTAGTCGTTGCCCCGGCTCACGGCAATGGATGCCTGCATCGTGGCATTGACCGAAGCCAGCAGGTTGCCCAGCTGATAGACGAGCCCCGGGAACGTCGCGCGAATTTCGTCGGGCGAAATTTCGTTCAGGTGCACGGGAATCACGCCCCATGCGCCTTGCACGGAGATCTGCATCAGGAAGGCGCCAGCCGCGAGCGCGACTGCACCGCTCGAAAACGCCCACAGCGGCAGCACGGGCAGTGCGATCAGGGCCGCGATGAAGATAGCCCAGCGACGACCGATCTTTTCGGAGAGCGAGCCAAAGAACAGGCCGCCCACGATCGCCCCGACGTTCAGCACAATCGCGATGAGCGAAACCGTATGCGCGTCGAAGTGATGCTGTTCACGCAGGAAGGTCGGGTACAGGTCCTGGCTACCGTGCGAGAAGAAGTTGAAGCAGGTCATCAGCACGATGGCGTAGAGCGAGAGGCCCCAGTTGCGCTTGAGCGTCTCGACGAGACCGGGCCGATGCTTCTTTTCCATGGCCTTCCACGCCGGCGATTCGGGCACGCTTGCACGAATGTAGAGCACGAGCAGCGCGGGCGCTACGCCCACGAAGAACATGCCGCGCCAGCCGATGTACTGATAGAGCACGCCGAACACCACGCTTGCCAGCAGATAGCCGCTCGGGTAGCCCGCTTGCAGGAGACCTGAAACGAAGCCGCGCGCGTGCGCGGGCACGGTCTCCATGGTGAGTGCCGAGCCCACGCCCCATTCGCCGCCCATCGCGATGCCGAAGAGCGAGCGCATGACGAGCAGCGTGGTGAGATTGGGCGAGAAGCCCGAGAGCAGTTCGAGCAGCGAGTAGCACGCGATGTTGACCATCAGCGTGGGACGACGTCCGAACTTGTCCGCAAGCCGCCCGAAGATCAGGGCGCCGATCGGCCGCATGGCAAGCGTAAGGGTGATGGCAAAGGCAACGGCGGGAATTTTCGTATTGAATTCCGCAGCGATATCTTTCAATACGAAAACCATGAGAAAGAAATCGAATGCGTCGAGCGTCCAGCCCAGATAGGCGGCGATCGTTACGTTTCTCTGTTCTCGCGTCCAGCTCATTTGATTTTTCTCCTGTGTCTGCGGTGCTCCGCGCAGTTGGGCGAAAGCAGCGAGGCGCCCGGCACGCCCCGTGGTGCGGGCTTGCGGCGAGTGTACGCCGACGTTTAAACGTCTGCATGAAACTCGCTGCCAAATCGGTACTAATCCCTGGTTAATTCGAGTCGGAATGAAAGCTTGATGTATTTAATGTATTGATAATGTAAATATCAGGGACTCGTATCAGGTATTTCCCGTGCATATTGCAATGCAATAGATTCGGCAAAAATTTGCGGCGGCCGCTGCGAATGAACGCGCATATGAACGCCCCACGAACGCTTGCATGAACCCGGAAGCCGTGCCATCCGTGCGCGTGGCGCTTCCTTGCGCCGATTAAGCGCGCTTTAAGCCTCGCCCCCTACCTTCAAGCGCGACGCGTGGGATGTTTGCGTCCTATGCGCCTCCATCGACGTGACCAGCAAGGAGGTCGATATGAACAAGCGTGCCATTCTGTGGTTGCCCGCGGGCGTGCTCGCGGCGGCGTGCGGTTTGCAGTTCGCGTATGGCGCCGAACCGGGCTTGCCGCCCATGCAGCGCGCGGGCGCGATCAGCTATCTGTCGGGTGGTGTCGGGAGCGACCAGTCCAGCGCGATCAAGAGCGTCATGCACCGTTATCCGCTCGTGCTCGAGTTCGTCGGCAAGACCGGCGCCGACAACGAATATCTGGCGGACGTGCCGGTGCATATCGCGGACGCGCACGGCAACAGCTTGCTGACCACGAAGGCCAACGGGCCTTTCATGTTGCTCTCGCTACCGCACGGGCGCTACGTGGTCAGCGCGAACTACAACGGCAAGACTGAGCGGCGCGAGGTCGATATCGAAGCCGCCACGCGCGCACATGAAATGTTCGTGTGGCAGATGTAGCGGGTGGCGCGCCGCGTGCAGGCGAAGCGGCGTGCCGCCCTGCGAGCGTGCCGATGCGCGGATTGCCCGGGACGTGTCGCGCAAAAAGCCGCGCGCCCGGCTGCTTCGCATGAGCAGGCGGGCGCGCGGATGAAGCGGCGGAAAGGGTGGCGCGATCAGTAGCGCGGAGGCGGACGGTGGTCGTCGCGATGATCGTCGTGCATGCGGTGCGGCGGACCCGGATCACGCGGATGGTGACGCATCCACTCGTCGTGCGCCCAGTAGCGGCGGCCGTCCCAGTAACGGTCGCCATGCCAGCCTATCGAGACGTGCAGGTCGACCGGCATCAGATGGGCCGCGGGAGCCTCGGCCGCCATGTAGCCCGGGGCATAGCCCGGCGCGTAGCCGGGTGCATAGCCGGGTGCGTGCTGAGCCATGGCCGCGCCTGCGGCAAACAGCGTGCAGCCGCCGGCGAGTGCGGCGACGAAAGGCTTGAGTTTTGATCGCATGAGCGTGTTCTCCGTTGAAATGGCGGCATGGCGATTGAGCGGCCCTTGCCGCGTCGCGTGGTTTTACCGGTTGCAGTGCGTCCCATGGTACGGATGCGTGCTTGCGCAAACGTAATGGGTTGTAAATGAGTGTTCCGCAATATTCGGGGCGCGGGATGCCGCCGCTGCGTGAGCGATCACAGGCTCGCTGCAGCGTGCGGCGAAACACGCGTGCTTCGCCGCGGGGCAAGCGGTTTCGAGCGCGCGGCGTTCACGACGGCTGGACAATCTGCCGTTACAACGCTCACAGCGCGGAAATCGTGAGTGCTTCGTGCGTGCGGGCCGTCCGTCGTGCCACGGCCCAACTTCGATGCAGACGTCTGCGATTGGAGAGCGCGCCGGCACCGCGCTATACGGTTTGCCGCGTCGCGATTGCGCGGCGCATGGCGCGCTCGGGCTGACCATTGTTGCCGTAGCGTCCGACGAGACACAGCGTGCCGATCACGAACGCGTCGCACACCAGGCCCGCGAGCCAGGGAAAGGGTTGCGCGATGGCCGCGTGCGTGGCCGTGTCCACTGCCACGGAAAGCACGCTGCCCAACACGAAGCACACGAGCCCGCGTCGGCCCACCGAGACGATCCACGGCGCCCGGACGGCGAGCTGCCTGACCCAGCCCGCGTGCGTCGCGCGCGCGGCGAGCCATGCGATGGCCACGAAGTTGCCCACGCGCACGAAGGCGAGGTTCTGCTTGAGTTCGCCCGCAAGCGGATGCGCTTCGTGCAGGTGGGCCGCTGCAAGAGCGAGCACGAGCGCAAGCGCCGCCACACTGCAGAGCGCCGCAAGCGGCGAGGCATGGATGCGCGTGTCGATGGGCTGTGCGCGCGCGAGCATGCCGAGCACGAACATCAACTGCCACGCAAACGGATTGAACGACCAGGTATCCGAGGCGGTGGCCGGCAACAGCGCGAGCGCCTCCGGCGCCAGCCACCATAACGCGATGCTGCTGGCCAGCAGCATCGCGGGGCGGCGTGCCGCGGCCGGCACGGCGAGCGGTACGGCGAGGGCGAACAGCACGTACATCGGCAGCACCGCGGAGAGATACGGCTGACGCCGGAACGATGCGACCTCCAGCAAGAGGCCTGCGGGCCGCGCGAGGAAGTCTGTCCAGTCTGTGTAGCGCACGAGCGGCGAGTCGAGGTGCAGGCCGAGCAGCAAGGCGCCGCTCGCGAGCATCAGCGCCGCCGTGAGCAGATACGCGCCGTAGATCTGGCCGCTGCGTTTCACGAACCGCTTGCGGGCGGCCGATTCGCCGCGCCGCATGCAGACCGCGGCCCATGCCGCCGCCGATGCGTAGCCGCCGAGGAAGACGAACACCTCCGACGAGTCGCAGTACGCGAAGTTGTGCAGCGTGAACTTCGCAAGGACGCTGCCGGAGTTGTGGTCCACGGCAATGACGAGGAGGACGAGACCCCGGAAGAAGTCCACTTCGAGCGACCGCCGTACGTCCGTCTGCATCGTCTGTTGCTCGCAAGGAAGCCGGCCTCGGCATGCGTGGGCACGCGTCCACGCCATGACGGCGCCACGCGCCGCGGGAGGCGCGGCGCGCATGCGTGCCCGGCGTCAGCCGGCGTTTCAGAGTGAGCGTTCAGGATACGGGGGCGAAGATGGCGCCAGGCTGACAGCGTCCCGGCAGGGCTGACACGTCTGACACGTCGCGGTGGCGAATGACGGCATTGCGGACGGCGCCACGCTCGCGAAGGGACGGACGATAACGAAGGGAACGGGACAGAGCAGGCCGGCTCAGTACGCAGCCGAGGAAGAGATGAACCAAAGAAAAACGTGGACCAAAGAAAAAGGCCAGCATGCGCTGGCCTTTGAATCTGGTGCCCAGGAGAGGACTCGAACCTCCACGGAGTTACCCGCTAGTACCTGAAACTAGTGCGTCTACCAATTCCGCCACCTGGGCAGGTGCTCTGCTTTCGCTTGATTCCGTCGCTGGTTCAGCGAGGTGCCGCGAAGCAAAGACCGGCATTATAGCCGAGCGTTTCAGCTTGTCAATCGCGACGCTAGTTCAACGAACTCCCGCCGCAGACCATGATCTGCTGTCCCGTGACAGCGCCCGCGTCTTCGCCCAACAGCCAGGCGACGAGCGACGCCACTTCTTCCACCTTCACGTACCGGCCAATGGGTGGCAGCACCGGCGCGCTGGAGGTACGTTGCGGATCGTTCAGCATCGGCGTTTCCGTTGCGGCGGGCGACACCACGTTGACCGTAATGCCGCGTGGTGCCAGCTCGATCGCCCATGAGCGCGCCATGCCCACCATCGCGGCTTTGGCCGCCGCGTACTGGCTGCGGCCCGCCGCGCCGCCCGACACGCGGCTGCCGATCAGCACGATGCGCCCGCCATCGCGCATCGAAGGGGCGAGTGCATCGGCAAGCGCCGCTGCCGCGCCGACATGCAGGCGCCACATCGCCTCGCCACCGGGCAGATCGAGGCCGCCGAGTCTCGCCGTCTTCATGAAGCCCGCAGCGTGAACCAGGCCGTCCACTGCGCCTAGCTCGCGGGCCAGCGGCGCAATGGCGTCGATGTCGCCGAGGTCCACGGGCACGTATTGGAAACGCGGGAAGCGCGGGAAGTGCGCTTCGCAGAAATCGGGCTGGGTGCGGCTCATGCCGATCACCTCGCAGCCGTCCTTCAGCAGCCGCGCCGCAACCGCGTGGCCGATGCCCGAACTCGCGCCTGTTACTACGATGCGTCTCGTCATGTGTTGTCCTGCATGCGGGCTCGATTCATTTCGATTCATTCGTGCTTCAGTGCCCGCCCGCGCGAGGCGCGCTCACCGATTCGATCGTGATGCCCGCTACGTTCTCGAACGCGTGCAGGCCGGCGTGCGGCGGCGTGGCATCCGTAATGAGCGTCCACGGTTTTTCGATGGGCGCCCAGTGTTGCTGGCTGTCGCGATTGAGCTTGTCCGAGGTCGCGAGCACGAAGATGCTGGCCGCCTGACGCATGAGGCATTCCTTCAGATACGCCTGGTCCGCGGTGGCTTCGCACAGGCCGCGCCCAGGTACGACGCCGTCCGCGCCCAGGAAGGCTTTGTCGACGGTGATGCGCGTCAACGCGAGCTGCGCTATGGCGCCAAGCGTGCACATGCTGGATTCGCGCACTTCGCCGCCTATCAGCGTCAGGTGGACCTTGCTTGCCGCGAGTATCTGCACGACGAGCAGGTTGTTGGTGACCACCTGGATGTTCTCGCGGCCGGCGAGTGCGCGCGCGAGCGCCGCTGTCGTCGTGCCGCTGTCGAGAAAGACGGTGTCGCCCTCGGCCACATGGGCGGCGGCGGCCTGGCCGATAGCGTCCTTCTCCGCCCGGAAGGTTTGCCGCCGCTGTTCGAGGGACTCTTCGCGCGCATGCATGCTGACCGACGCCGCCCCGCCGTAAGTGCGCAGAATGAGCCTTTCGTCGGCCAGCGCCCGCAGGTCGCGGCGCACAGTGGCTTCGGACATGCCGAAGTGTTCGCACAGTTCGGCCACTTCCGTCATGCCTGACAGGACAGCCTTGAGCATCGCCTCGCGGCGGCGGGCAACTTTCATATTTCGGTCGGTGACGGGTTCGATGCGCCGCCTGCGGACATGGCGGGCGGCGGGGCGCACGGTTCGGCGCGACGGTAGTTTATCCATTTCCCGTTTTCCGTGTCTCTTTCAGCCTGTCTTTGCGCCGCCTTGCGGCACCGGTCGAGCGTGCCCGTGCTCCTTGCTTTATGCCTGCGCAGGGCCTGCCGACGCGACCCAGTCTTCCGTCACGCACACGTATTTGATGCGCTGGCGAAAGTAGGTGTAAGCGATGTGCAGGCGTCCGTCGGCGGACTGCACGATGGACGGATATGAAAATTCGCGGTTCAGCTTGTCGGTCGAATTGTTCGTCATGCAGTAGCCGTCGCCCGTTTCGAGGTTGCGCGCGATAGGCCAGGTGCGGCCGCCGTCCGTCGACACGGCGAGCGTCATCGGCGCGCGTGGCGCACCCCAGAACGCGGTGTCGCGCGCCGACGCGGCCTGCGTAACCAGCGTGCCGCTGTCTTCGGCGTCTTCGATGTCGTCATAGAGCGACGCGCGGCGTTGCGTGCTTTGCGCGGCGCTGCTGTGGTTGAACACGAGACCCAGATGGCCGTTGGCGAGCACCACGAACTGGAGCGACGAATTGTTGTTGGGCAGATCGAGCGGCTGCGGCTCGCTCCACGTGCGGCCGTCGGCGGAGCGGCTGAGATAGATGTGGTCGGCCCAGCGGCTGCGAAAGAGAGCGACGAGCGATCCGTCGTGCAGCACCTGGATGTTCATATGCACGCACCCGGTGCTGCCCGGTACGTCGTGCTCGCTCCAGCTCGTGCCGTTGTCGGTTGAGCGCATCACGACGCTGATGTCGTCGTTGCCCGACCATCGCTCGCCCGCTTCGACGCGGCACAGGAACACGGGGCACAGCCATGCGCCGTCGGGCGCGACGACGATGGGTTGCCGCACGAAGGTGCCGGGTTTGTCGAACAGCGTGTCGATCGGCCCCCAGGTGTGGCCGTTGTCGGCGGAAATGCGCCGGCGCACGATCGACGTGTTCTGATGCCCCGACAACTGCGCCGTGTAGATGAGCCACAGTTTGCCGTCGGGCGCGGCGAACAGCACCGGGTTCTGTTCGGAGCGCGTCGGGTCTTCGGAAAGGCGCACGGGTTCGGTCCATGTCGAACTGCCTTGGGGCAGTCTCGAGAGATAGATCGAGATGTCGGGCACGCCTTCCTGGGTGCCGCCGAACCACGCGCAAAGCAGGTCGCCGTTGTCGAGCGCGAGCAGATTCGCGGCGTGATTCTGCACCGTTGCGGCAGGCAGATAGGCATCGACGCGTGCATCGTCGCCAGGCGCGGGATGCAATTGGCCCGGCATCGCGGTGGCCTGTGCGGGCAGAGTGGAGTGGCTCGTCATGATCGAATCCTGAAACGGTAGGGCGTGTGTTGCGTACGAAGTGTCGCGGTGGGTGCGAGGCCTCACGAATCCGTGCGCGCAATGCGGCCTTGTTCGACTGGCGCGCCGTGGTTAGACGAACGGAACAGCAGCCTTTCGATGACCATCACGACAGCCGGCGTGAGAAGCGCCACATACATGTTGTCGACGCCGAACGGATTGCCCAGCAGGAACCAGGCAGTGGTGGCAATGGTGGCGAGCGCGAGCGCCCAGATCGCGCCGCGGTTGCTGTTGAAGAAGGGCAGATAGATGCCCATCAAGGCGACCACGGTCACGGTGAGCCGCAAGGCGCGGGTGAAGAACGACAGCGCGAGAATCTGCGGCACGAACAGCACGAAGACGAGCGGCAGGAAGCCCACCACGAGCGAGATGAGGCGCGTGGTGCGCAGTTCGCGTTCCGGCGAAGGGCGGTAACGCGGCACGTAGAAATCCTTGACGATCAGCGAGGCGATGGCGAGCGCCACTGTGCTGACGCTCACGAAGATCGACGCCACGAGCGAGACCGTCACGATGCCCGAGAGCAGCGGATGCATGTGCTGCAGGAAGATAGGCAGCGCATAGAGGCTCTTGATGCCGGGGAACAAAAACTTCGCCGCCACGCCGAGAAAGCCGAGCGCAATCGCAATGGGCACGCAGAGCACGCCGGCCATCAGCGTCGCGTTACGCGCTTCGTTTGCGGACTTCGCGCCGGAAATGGCCTGAATGATGAACTGCGTGGAGAAGATGGCGCCTGCCGTGCCGATGATCCACGCGCCGATCGTGCCGCCGCTCAGCATGCCGTTCCACGTGAAGTATTGAGCCGGCATGCTCTGCATCATGGGCGCAATGCCACCCGTCATCGAGAGCGCCACCCACACCAGAATCGCGATGCCGAGCAGCTTCATGGCGCTGTGCAGGATCGTCACGTAGGCCACGCTTTTCAGGCCGCCCCACGCGAAGTAGATCGTGCTCACGACCGCGGTGATGAACGCCGCTGTCGGCAGATTGACGCGCATGACCGTGGATATCGCAGCCGCGCCGCTCACATAGTTGCCCACGTTCACGATGAAGAGCGCGTAGATCATGATGGCCGACACGACGAGCCTGGCCGACTTGCCGTACTTCTGCGCAATGAAGCCCGAGATGGTGAATTCGCCGGACCGGTAGAGCCGCCGCGCCATGAAAAGCCCGAAGAACACGAAGCCGATGGAGGCGGAGATCACCGACCACGATGCCGCGATGCCCACGTTGAAGGCTTCCTGCGAGGTGCCGATGGTCGACTTGGCGCCGATGTACTCCGACATGAGCAGAATGGCGATCACGATGGCGGGCGTGGAGCGCCCCGCCACCATGAACTGCTCGGTGGTCTTGCTGCGCAGCCGGATGCTGATCCACGCCGTGATGACGATGTACACGACGACCATCGCGACGATGACGGCCGTGTCCCATGCGGTGAAGTGATTCATTGCTGTCTCCGATTGTTGTTGGCTGCGGGCGCGCCTCGCTACGGCGCCCGTCTGGGTCATGCACGGCGCGAGCCGCGCATGACGGCAATAGCGTTACGCGGGTTGTACCGCGCAGCGCGTCGCCAGGTCTCGTGCCTGCTTGAGCGCTTCCAGCATGCTGCGTTCGTCGGCAATGCCCTTGCCGGCGATATCGAATGCGGTGCCGTGATCCACCGACGTACGAATCACGGGCAAGCCGACCGTGACGTTGACGCCTGCTTCCAGACCCATCACCTTCACCGGGCCGTGTCCCTGATCGTGGTACATCGCCACGACCACGTCGAAGTCGCCGCGCCCCGCGCGGAAGAACAGCGTGTCGGCGGGCAGCGGACCTTCGACATCCCAGCCGCGTTCGCGCAGCACGTTGACGGCGGGGATGATCTTCTCCTCTTCCTCGCCGTAACCGAACAGGCCGTTTTCGCCCGCGTGCGGGTTGATGCCGCACACACCGATGCGCGGCGATTCGATGCCCGCGCGCACGAGCGTGTCGTGAGCGCGTTCGATCGTGCGCTGCACGAGCCCCGGCTCGATGCGGCGAATCGCGTCGAGCAGGCCGATGTGCGTGGTGACGTGAATGACGCGCAGCTTCGGCGCGACCAGCATCATCGAGACTTCGGGAATGCCCGTGAGATGCGCGAGCATTTCGGTATGCCCAGGAAAGATGTGGCCGCCCGCGTGCAGGGCTTCCTTGTTCAGCGGCGCGGTGCAGATCGCATCCAGTTCGCCCGCCGAGGTGAGTTCCACGGTGCGCGCGATGTATTGATAGGCCGCATCGCCCGCGACGGGGGAGAGCTTGCCGTAGGGCAGGTCGGCGGGAATCAGGCCCAGGTCGATGCAATCGACTTCGCCGTGGCTGAAATGCGCCTCGGCCGGCGTGGCAATGGAGCGGACCGTCAGCGTCACGCCGGCACGGCGCGCCGCATCGACTAACCGCCGCGAGTCGCCGATCACGAGCGGACGGCAACTGTCGTAGACCGACGCGTGCGCGAGGCTCTTCATGATGATTTCCGGTCCCACGCCGGCGGCATCGCCCATCGTGATGCCGATTACGGGACGATATGTCATAGCTTCCTCTTTGCTGGATGCACTGGATGCGCTCGATGCGCTGGATGGATGCGGCGCCTGCCCGTGCGCCTGTTGCGCGACGGCGAGCCGCCGCCACGCGCGATACAGAGTGTCGGGCCGGCCGAAGCCGCCAGCCTTGGTGACCACCGGCAACGTTCTGCCGGCATGCGCGGCGACGAGCAACGGCACGCCGCTTTCGATTTCTTCGGCCACGTGCAACGTCGCCACGCCCATCTGCGAGAGCAGCGCACGCGCCGTTTCGCCGCCCGTGGCGATGAGCGCGGCGGCATGTTCGGCGGCGGGCGCGAGCCGCGCGGCCAGCTGCCGTGCGAGCCGCGCACCGTCGGCCACGTCAAGGCGGCCGCTCTGACTCAATGCGACGACGACATGACGGCCCTGCGTCAATGCCTCTGCGACCTGCGGGGTCAACGCGAGCGTGTCGGTATCGCCGGGGGCGAGCAGCGCCTGCGCGTCGACTTCGACGAGGTCGATGGCTTCGCCTGCGTCTCTCACCGTGGCGCACAACGTTGCGGCTTGCCCATGCGAGACGCTGGACATGCTGCCCACTACGGTCAGCACGCCACACAAGCGCGAATTGCCCGCCACGAATGCGCCTGTACGTGCCTCTTTGCTCACACCGCTTGCACCGCTCACACCGCTCACACTGTTCGCCCGCATCGACGCCGCATGCATGTCAACCAGCGGAGCGGCGAGCCCGGCGGACCCGACCCAGAACACGTCGTCGAGCGTGATGGACGCGTTCGCGATCGCGGCAAGGTCTTCTTCGGTCTCGCTGTCGCAGACCACGGCCTGCCGTCGGTCATGCTGGCAGACGGCAAGCCGCGCGTGCAGCGACGCGGTGCCCTGGCGTACCTCGTCGAGCCCGATGTGGGCCACGCGCAAGCCCGCATCGCGCAGCATTTCGCACAGATCGGCCGTGCCGGCGAGGTGCTCGTTGCGCCAGACCTCGGACGCTTCCACGGGTTCGCCGAACAGGTACTGCCGGCCGTTGTGCGTCGTCCTGCCCGCAGCCGGAAAGGCCGGCGCGACGATGGCCATGCCCGCGAGCGGAACGAGGGCCGCGATTTCGGCGGCCACGTTGCCGCGCAGCGTCGAGTCGATCTTCTTGTACACACGGCGGCCGTGCGCATGGGCTCGCCATGCCTCTACGTTCGCGCGCGCCGCCTCTGCGGCAGCGTGGCGGCGCGTATCGGTGTCGATGGCGAGCACGTCGGCGTCACGGGCTTCGCTGGTCTCGCCGATGTCGAGGCTCACGATCGCGCTCAACCCCGCGCTTAACCCCGCGCTCAACCTCGCGTTTAGTCCCGCGTTTAGCCCATAACGTGCGCATGCCGCGACGCAGTCGGCGGTACCCGACAGGTCGTCGCCGATGAACAGCAAGCGTGCAGGGCTAATGGATGGCGCGTTCATGGCAGCAGCCGACGATAGATCGCCTTGATGTCGTCAAGGCTCAACGGCTTCGGATTGTTGCCGAGCAGGCGCTTGACCTTCGAGGCGGCCACCGCGAGCGCATCGAGATGGTCTTCGCTGACGCCGAAGCGGCGCAGGTCCTGCGGAATGGCCAGCGCTGCGGTCCATTCGCGAATGCGCGCGAGCAGCTTTTCCGCCGCTTGCGCGTCGCTGTCGTCGTGATGCGCAATAGCGAGCGCGTGCGCCACGTTAGCAAGACGCGCTTCGATCGCGTCGAGATTGAATTGCATGACGTGCGGCAGCAGCATCGAGTTCGCCACGCCGTGCGTGACGTTGAACATGCCGCCGAGCGGGTAGGCGAGCGCATGCACGGCGGCCGTGCCGGCCGCGGTCAACGCGAGGCCGCCGTACATGGAACCGAGCAGCATGGCTTCGCGCGCCTTCAGTGACTGCCCGTTGTCGTACGCTTCGAGCAGGTTGGCGCCGATCAGGCGCATCGACTCCATCGCGTACATGTCGCTGACGGGATTGGCCTTTGTCGAGATATACGATTCGAGCGCGTGAATGAAGGCGTCCATGCCCGTTGCCGCGGTGATCGGCTTCGGCAGATCGAGCGTGAGCGTGGCATCGAGTATCACCAGTTGCGGCAACAGATGGCGGCTCACGATGCCGACCTTCAGCGCTTCGTCGGGCAGCGTGACGATGGCGTTCGGCGTGACTTCGGAGCCGGTTCCCGCGGTGGTGGGCACCAGAATTAGCGGCACGCCGGGCGAGGCGATCAGGTCGATGCCGAGCCACTCGCGCAGCGGCTGCGCATTCGTGAGCCGCACGGCGAACAGCTTGGCGGCGTCCAGCACGCTGCCGCCGCCGATCGAAAGCACCGCGTCGGGCGCAAACGGCGCGATCTGCTCGCGGTAGACGGACTCGACGTTTTCGATGCTCGGCTCGGGCTCGACGTCGCGCACGATCAGCACCTGAATGTCCTTCTGTTCGAGCGCGGCGACAACGCGACCCGCCACGCCGTTGGCTTCCATGACGGGCTGCGTGATGAACGCCAGGCGGCGCACCGGCCGGTCGAGCAGCGTGAGCCGCTCGGGCAGCTGCGCGAGGCTGTTGGGGCCGTGCACGATGTGCGGGACGGTCTGGAAGTGATAGACGGCGGTCATGTCGAAAATCTCTGGGTCTGGCGATCGTGGGAGCGTGGCAAAAGGCCGTAGCAAAAGGTCGCGGCAAAAGGCTGTAGCAAAAGGTTGTGGCAAATACGGATTGGCGAATGCGGGTGGCAAAGATGTCCTGCGTTCAACCCACGCGCGGGTAATGCGCGAGTGCTTTGGCAAGACGCTCGCGCGCGGCGGCATCGAGCGGCTGCGCGGGCGAGCGTGCCGGGCCGGCAGGCATGCCGAGCATGGCTGCCGCGGTTTTCAGCACGACGGGCATCGTGCCGAGCGCGAACGCATCGCGCAGGGCGCGCAGCGATTCCTGCGCGCGCCGTGCCGTGTCGATGTCGCCGGACTGGAAGCTGTTCCAGATCGACATGACAACACTGGGCACGGCGTTCGTGGTGGCGGCAACCGCGCCGTCGCCGCCCGCGATGAGCGTCCACAGGATCATCGAATCCGTACCGGTGAACACGGCGAAATCGTCGCGGCGCAGATTGATGAGTTGCAGCAGGCGATCGAAATCGCCACCGCTGTCTTTGATGCCGCGAATGTTGGGAATCTCGGCGAGGCGCCGCACGGTGTCCACGTTCAGCGTGACGCCGGCCTTGGCCGGAATCGTGTAGAGCATCACGGGCAGCGACGTGCCGCGCGCAATGCGCTCGTAGTGCGTGAAGAGTTCCTGCTGCGTCGCGCCGTTGAAGTACGGCGTGATGACCGAAACGGCATCGACGCCGACGTCCTCCATCTTGCCGTTCAGCTCGATCACGTCGCGGGTCGCATACGCGCCGGTGCCCGCAATGACGGGCACGCGCGAGCGGGCCTGATCGACGGCGATGCGCGCCACGCGCAGTTTCTCCGCCTCCGAAAGCGCGATGAACTCGCCGTTCGTGCCGAGCACGAAGAGGCCGTGCACGCCGGCGTCGATCAGACGATCGACAAGCGTGCGCAAGCCGGCTTCGTCCACTTCCTCGTTTTCGCTCATCGGTGTGATGAGGGCAGGGACGATGCCCTTGAACGTGATTGACATGCTGTTCTCCACAATGCCTGCTGACTGCTTGCTGCGTGGGCCTCAGAACTTGTGGCGCAAGCCCAGCGCCGCGGCGATCTGATGCGAATTGCTGGACGCCGCGACCGGCCACAATGCCGCGACGGCCGCCTTGCCGGTCGAGTCGATGCCGCTTGCGCGCTGCCAGGCGGTGGTCAGATAGACGTCGGTGCGCTTCGAGAGGAAGTAATCCGCGCCGAGGTTCACCTGGTTGTAGTGCGCGTCGCCCGCGCCGTGGGTGCGCGTGTACTCATACGCTACGCCCATCAGGAGCGTCGGCGTGAACTGATAGTTGAAGTTGATTTCGGCGTTGTCGAACACGGCCGTTGCGCCCTTGTAGCGTGCAATCGGCGCGGACGCGGCGCCGGAGCCGAGATCCTCGAAGCGCGAGTTCGAATAGACGAGGCCGAGCCTGGCGGCGCCGAACGTGTAGTTGCCCGCGACCGACGTGACACGCTGCGTGCGTGCCGACGTGTAGCCCGAGAAGATGGGCGTGTTGTTCGGCGAGATGGCGGCGGCGCCCGCTGTGCCGTCCCACAACGCGGTGTTGGGCCGCGACGTGTCGATGTACGAGACGCCCAGCGCGAGCGGGCCGCGGTTGTAGCCCGCCGCGAGGCTCCAGATGCGGTTGTTGCTGAAGTTGCCGGCCGTGCCGCCGAAGCTGAACAGGGCGCCTGCGCGCAAGCCGCCGTAGTCCTGCGAGAGGAACTTCACGCTGTTGCTGATGCGGGAATTGACATACAGGTTGTCGGTGTCGCCGGGGTGCGCGCCGATGCCGCCCGCCCACTGGTTCGCGGCAACGAGCGGCCCGACGAAATCGGCCGACGGTTCGTTCTGGCGCCCCAGCGTCACGGTGCCGTACGGCGTGCCGAGGCCCACCCATGCCGCGCGCCCAAACATGCGGCCGTTCTGCCCCAGCGTACCGGTCGTGCCGCTGAAGCCGTTTTCCAGCGTGAAGATCGCCTTCAGGCCGCCGCCCAGGTCTTCCGATCCCTTGAGGCCCCAGCGGCTGCCCGACTCGACGCCGCTCGACATCTGATAGTTCGTGCCGCCTTTCTGATTGTTCGTGTACATCAACGACGTGTCGATCAGACCATAAAGCGTGACGCTGCTTTGCGCCTGCGCCGACATCGCGACGCCCAGCATGCCGAACAGTGCGAGGGACCTTCTCATTGGTTTCGTCTCCATAGTGTCAGTCAGTTTTTTTGATTGAATCGATCGTTTCTGCCGGGGCGTCTGACCGAAATATTGGCATCCGATACCGCGTGATTGATCGACTCGGTCAGTTTATGTGATCGATTTGGTCGAATCAACTACAGGTAAACCCGGTTTGTGATTGAAACGAGCATTTTGAGCGCGCGGATGCGGATCGAGCGCAAAACCGGCGTCGCGGCCAGAGGAGGGCGAGGAAGGCACGAGCGCAGAAGGCAGCGTCTTGTGTGCCGACGGATGGGGGACGAGGGACCGGTGGGTAGTCGTGCGGAGCCCGGCGGCGGAAGAAAAAGCGCCCCGCGAATCGGACAATTCGCGAGGCGTTCTGAGCCGGCCGTGTGGCGGGGCTATGTGCTGCTCGGCGTGGGAGGGCTATGCGTTACTGCGGACGCAGCCGGAAAAGAAAAAGGCCAGCGTGTGCTGGCCTTTGAATCTGGTGCCCAGGAGAGGACTCGAACCTCCACGGAGTTACCCGCTAGTACCTGAAACTAGTGCGTCTACCAATTCCGCCACCTGGGCAGGTGCTCTGCTTTCGCTTGATCCCGTCGCTGGTTCAGCTAGGTGCCGCGAAGCAAAGATCGCCATTATAGCGGCTCGTCGAACGCTGTCAAGCAATTCGAGCGGTCGGTCAGTACGGCGCGCGCGCGGCATCGGAGTGCCCGTTTCACCGTGCCGCAAGGCGGACGGCGCGTCATGCACGGGTGTTAGAATGGCCCGCAGCAAGCCGCCCGGCGCGCTTGCCGCGTCTCATCGACCGACGTCCCACGCAACGAGAAAAACCATCGACAAGCCCTTGAGCAAATATCCGTACCCGATTCCGAGCCGTGAAGAAATCCTCGGCGTGCTGCGCACGAGCGATTCCCCGCTCACGGCGAACGACATCGCCGAAGCGCTCGCCATCAAGCGCCAGGAGCGCGAAGGTTTCTTCCGGCGGATCGCCGCCATGGAGCGCGACGGCCAGATCCGGCTCGATGCGCGCGGGCACTACCAGCTGACTCATCCGTCCAGTTTCGTGGCGGGCCGCGTGCAGGGGCACCGCGACGGCTACGGCTTTCTGGTGCGCGACGACGGCCAGGACGATCTGTTCCTGCCGCAGCCCGAGATGCAGAAGGTCATGCACAACGACCGCGTGCTTGCGCGCATCGTGGGCTTCGACCGGCGCGGGCGTCCTGAAGGGCACATCGTCGAGGTCACGGACCGCGCGAACCGCCGCGTGATCGGGCGCCTGCTCAACGAGAACGGCGCGCTGATCGTGGCGCCCGAAGACAAGCGCATCGGCCACGACATTCTCGTCACGCAGAACGCCAAGAAGGCCAAGGTGGGCCAGGTCGTGGTGGTCGAGTTGACCGACTTCCCGAGCCGCCATTCGCAGCCGCTCGGCCGCGTGGTGGAAGTGCTGGGCGACATCGACGACCCCGGCATGGAAATCGAAATCGCGGTGCGCAAGTACGGCGTGCCGCATGCATTCAGCGACGCCGCGCTCGAAGAAGCCGCGAAGCTGCCCGACGAGGTGCGTCCTGTCGACGTGCGCCATCGCGTGGACCTGCGCGACGTGCCGCTCGTCACGATCGACGGCGAAGACGCGCGCGACTTCGACGACGCCGTCTACTGCGAACCCGTCAAGGTAGGCCGCGGCGACGGCTTTCGCCTGATCGTCGCGATCGCGGACGTCTCGCACTACGTGCGCCCCGCGAGCGATCTCGACGTGGACGCGCTCGAGCGCAGCACCTCGGTGTACTTCCCGCGCCGCGTGATTCCCATGCTGCCCGAGAAGCTCTCGAACGGGCTCTGCTCGCTCAATCCGCACGTGGACCGCTGCGTGCTGGTGTGCGACATGGTCATCACCACGCGCGGCGAGATCAAGGCGTACCAGTTCTATCCGGGCGTCATGCATTCGGCCGCGCGGCTCACGTACACCGAAGTGGCCGCGGTGCTGAAGAACACCAAGGGGCCGGAAGCCGCGCGGCGCGCGGGCCTTCTCGATCATCTGCAGAACCTGTACGGCGTCTACAAGTCGCTGTTCGCGGCGCGCCAGAAGCGCGGCGCGATCGACTTCGACACCACCGAGACCTACATCGTCTGCAATGCGCAGGGCAAGATCGAGCAGATCGTGCCGCGCCAGCGCAACGACGCGCACAAGCTCATCGAAGAATGCATGCTGGCCGCGAACGTCTGCGCGGCCGACTTCATGAAGCGCAACCGGCATTCGGGCCTGTACCGCGTGCACGCCGGCCCCACGGCCGAGAAGCTCGAAAACCTGCGCACGTTCCTGCGCGGCATGGGCCTCTCGCTCGGCGGCGGCGAGACGCCCCACGCGAGCGACTACGCGGCGCTGATGGCGCACATCCGCGACCGGCCCGACGCGCAGATGCTGCAGACCATGCTGCTGCGCTCCATGCAGCAGGCGGTCTACAGCCCCGACAACATCGGCCACTTCGGCCTTGCCTACGAGGCGTACGCACACTTCACGAGCCCGATTCGCCGCTATCCCGACCTGCTCACGCACCGCGCCATCTACGCAGTCCTGCAGGGCAAGAAGTACCAGCCCGAAACGCCCGCAGGCGTCGCGCTCAACACGGCGCTGTCGCCGCGTGCCCGCGCGATGCAACAGGAAGACGAGGAAAAGCACGGCCGGCGCGGCCGTCCGAACACGGCGATCTGGGAAGAGCTGGGCCTGCACTGCTCGGCCAACGAGCGGCGTGCGGACGAAGCCTCGCGCGACGTCGAAGCATGGCTCAAGTGCTACTTCATGCGCGACAAGCTGGGCGAGGAGTACGGCGGCATGGTGAGCGGCGTGACGTCGTTCGGCATCTTCGTGCAGCTGGATGCGCTTTTCATCGAAGGCCTCGTGCACGTCACGGAACTCGGCTCCGACTACTTCCAGTACGACGAGATCAAGAACGAACTGCGCGGCGAGCGCACGGGCATTCGCTACCGTCTTTCGGACCGCGTGCGCGTGCAGGTGAGCCGCGTGGACCTCGACGCACGCAAGATCGACTTCCGCCTTGTGCGCGACACGCTCAAGAAGCCGCTGGCGGGTCGCGGCGCGCCGGCCGAGAAGGCAACGGCCGAATCGGCCGGGCCGCGCGTGCGGGCGCTGTCGCCGCGAGACGTGCGCGAGGCGCGCGAAGGCCAGGACGGCCCGCGCGGCAAGAAGGCCGCGCCCGCTCCGAATGCCGCCGTGAAGGCGGCCCGCGCCGCGCGCGGGGCGACCAAGACGGCGAAGAAGCACGCCGCACCCAAGGCCGCCGCGAAGGGCAAGGGCACGTCGCGCAAGAAGCGCTAATACCGCCAAAAGTATTCAAAGGTTTGTCTCATCCATGTCACGTCTCAAGGTTCTATACGGGTTCCACGCGGTTACCGCGCGGCTGCGCCACGATGCATCGACGGTCGAAGATGTCTATTACGACGCCACGCGGCGCGACCGCCGCATGCAGGACTTCCTGCATTTCGCCAAGGAGGCGGGCGTCCGGCTGATTGCCGCCGACGAAACGCGCCTCTGGGGCCTTGCGCGCACCGAGCGCCATCAAGGCGTGGTGGCGCGCGCGGGCGACCTGCCGCTCGCGCAGAACCTGGCCGAGCTGCTCGACGGCATTCAGGGCACGGCGCTCCTGCTCGTGCTGGACGGCGTCACCGACCCGCACAATCTGGGCGCCTGCCTGCGCGTGGCCGACGCGGCCGGCGCGCACGCCATCATCGCGCCGCGCGACCGCTCGGCGGGCCTCAATGCGACAGCCGCCAAGGTCGCAAGCGGCGCCGCGGATACCGTGCCGTACATCACCGTCACGAACCTCGCGCGCGCCCTGCGTGAACTGAAGGAAGCCGGCGTCTGGGTGATAGGCACCGCAGGCGATGCGCAGGCAAGTCTCTACGACACGAAGCTGGACGGCCCCGTGGCAATCGTGATGGGCGCCGAAGGCGAAGGCATGCGCCGCCTCACGCGCGACACCTGCGACGAAGTCATGCAGATTCCGATGGCGGGCACGGTGGAAAGCCTCAACGTGTCCGTGGCTTCCGGCGTGTGTCTCTTCGAGGCCGTCCGGCAACGGCACGCGAAGGCAGGCGCCTGAGCGGACGCCTGAGCTGCCGGTTGAGCAGACGCCTTAGCGCGGCAGAGGGCAGAGAACAGAGAGCGGCGAGGACAGGGAGCGCGGACCATCCAGGGCGCTTCGGTCCGACTCCGGTAAACTTGCGTGTTTTCCGCGCCTCACGCGGGCTGGTTTCTCCGCTTCCTCCTTAAAGCCGCCTCATCCCATGACTCAAGACGAACTCAAGCAACTGGTCGGCCAGGCCGCCGCCGACTACGTGAACGCCAACGTGCCGGAAGGCACCGTGATCGGCGTGGGCACCGGCTCCACCGCGAACTGCTTCATCGACGCGCTCGCCGCCACGAAGCACCGCTATCGCGGCGCGGTGTCCAGCTCGGTGGCCACCACCGCGCGGCTGCAGCAGCACGGCATCCAGGTGTTCGATCTCAACGAGATCGAGTCGCTGCCCGTGTACGTGGACGGCGCCGACGAAATCGATCACCGCGGCGCCATGATCAAGGGCGGCGGCGGGGCGCTCACGCGCGAGAAGATCGTGGCGTCCGTAGCCGACGTGTTCGTCTGCATCGCGGACGCCTCCAAGCGCGTGGACGTGCTGGGCCAGTTCCCGCTGCCCATCGAGGTCATGCCGATGGCGCGCACCGCGATCGGCCGCCGTGTTGCGGCGATCGGCGGCGTGCCCGTGCTGCGCGTCGCGAAAGACGGCACGCCGTTCATCACCGACAACGGCAAGGAAATTCTCGACGTGAAGGGTCTCGCCATCAGCGACCCGTGCGGCCTTGAAGCCGTCATCAATGCATGGCCGGGCGTCGTTACCGTGGGCCTGTTCGCGCAGCGCGGCGCGGACCTGTGCCTGCTCGGCACCGAAACCGGTGTCGAAACCATCACCTACGCGAAGCGCTGAGCGCGTCACGGCATCACGCGAGGTCTCGCCCTTCGAAGGACGCGGCCTCGCCCATCAAGGCCTCGTGTCTCAAGGACTCCTGTATCAAGGCCTCAGTCTCAAGGACTGACACAGCCGATCGCACGGGTCATCTGCTCGACATAGACGTCGAGCGAGAAATAGCGCTGCGTGTCGATGAGCGCCTGTTCGGCGAGGCGCTGCGCGAGTTCGGGCGCCGCGCGCAGCGTCTCGATCGCATCCACCAGCGAGTTCAGGTCGCCAGGCGCCACGAGCCAGCCGTTGCGGCGATGCCGCACGATCTCCTTCACGCCGCCCGCGCCCGCCGCAATCACGGGCCTGCCCGCCGCCATTCCTTCGATGATCACGCGCCCGAACGGCTCGGGTTCCGTCGAGGTATGCAGGATCACGTCCATCGCCTTCATCCACGCCGCCATGTCGTCGCGAAAGCCTGCGAAGTGCACGCGGTCGGCCACGCCGAGCCGTAGCGCCTGGCGGCGTAGCCGCTGCGCGTAATCGTCCTCGCCGAAGAGCGCCGCGCCCACCAGCACCAGGTGCACGTCCGGCAGCCGCGGTAGCGCTGCGATAGCGATGTGCTGGCCTTTCCACGGCGCAAGCCGTCCGAAGAGCCCGGCGAGCCACGCGTGCTCGGGCAGGCCGAGGCGGCGGCGCAGCGCGGCGAGATCGGCGCCGTCCACATTCGCGAACGCGTGCGTATCGATCCCGTTGTGCACGACCGGAATCGCCGCGAGCGGAATGCCCGTGAGCGACGCGAGCGATTGCGCGGAGGCCCGCGAATTGGCCACCACGTGATCGACGAGATGGCGCGCGATGAACTTCACCGCGAGCAGTTGCATGGACCCGAAGTGATCGGCCGACATGATGTCGTGCAGATGCCAGATGACGGGCCGCCTGTGCAGCGGCTTGCCGAGCGCACCGAGCACGAGCGCCTTCTGCGTGTTGAGGAACAGCACGTCGTAGCGCTTCGCGGCCTCGGCGATGGCGCGCACCTGGCGCACGATGGCCGGCAGCGCGAAGAGCCAGCGAAAGCGCAGCGCTTCCTTGCTGATGCCCGACACGCGCGCCTCGCTCGCTACGCTCACGTTCACGCCGAGCGACGCCAGCCGCTCGCGAAACGGCCCGTCCGAGAGCAGCAGCACGGCGCCGCGCGCGGCGAACGCCTGGGCGAGCGGCAGCAGCGAGAATTCGGCGCCGCCCAGTTGCCCGCTCTGATCGACGAAGAGCACGGTGGATTTCGCCTTGAGGCCGGACACAAGCGCGCCATTGGGCGAGCCGGCCACGGCGCCCACTGCAGACCCCACCGCCGACGGCTGCGCCTGCGACAAGCCATGAGCCGCGCCACGGAGTTCGGATGCATTCATCGGCGCTTACCTCGCGAAGGCGTGAAGAGAGTGGCGAGAGGTCTCGCATCTGGCCGCCATTATTCTCGTTACGTTCCCTGAATTGTGTGGTCGCGCGCACGCACGGCAACGCATAAGCCGTCTTACACTCGTTCGCGAGATACGAGACTAGGGGGCGGGGAAGATGAAAGTCGCGATCGTGCACGACTGGCTCGTGCAGCCAGGCGGCGCGGAGAAGGTGCTGGAGCAGATCATCCGGTGTTTTCCCGACGCGGACCTGTTCAGCCTCGTCGACTTTCTCGAGGACCGCACGCCCGTGTGCGGCAAGCCGGTCACCACGTCCTTCATCCAGCATCTGCCGTTCGCGCAGCGCCGCTATCGCGGGTATCTGCCGCTCATGCCGCTCGCCGTCGAGCAGTTCGATCTCTCGCCGTACGACCTCGTCATCACGAGTTCCTATGCGGTGGCCAAGGGCGTGCTGGTGGGCCCGGACCAGACCCACGTGAGCTACGTGCATTCGCCCATGCGCTACGCGTGGGACCTGCAGCACGCGTATCTGCGCGAGGCTCATCTCGAACGCGGCCCGAAGTCGTGGGCGGCGCGCGCGTTGCTGCATTACCTGCGCGGCTGGGATGCGCGTTCGGCCAACGGCGTGGACCGCCTGATCGCGAATTCGCATTTCGTGGCCCGCCGCGTGATGAAGACGTACCGGCGCGAGGCCGCGGTCATCGCACCGCCCGTGGACGTCGATCGCTTTGAGCCGTGCAGCGCAAAGGAAGACTTCTATCTGACCGCCTCGCGCATGGTGCCGTACAAGCGCATCGACCTCATCGTCGAAGCGTTTTCGCTCGTGCCCGAACGCCGGCTCGTCGTGATCGGCGACGGCCCGGGCTTTGCCGCGATACGCGAGAAAGCCGGACCCAACGTGACGGTGCTCGGCTACCAGCCGTTCGAGGTGCTCAAGGACCACATGCAGCGCGCGAAGGCGTTCGTGTTCGCCGCCGAAGAGGACTTCGGCATCGTGGTCGTCGAGGCTCAGGCGTGCGGCACGCCCGTGATCGCCTATGGCAAGGGCGGGGCGCTGGAAACGGTCGTCCCGCTCGGCGAGCCGCAACCCACGGGCATGCATTTCGGCACGCAGAGCGTGGCGTCGCTGCTCGAAGCCGTGGACCGCTTCGAGCGCGAGCAGTCGAAGATCAGCGCCGCGGCGTGCCGCGCGAATGCCGAGCGGTTCAGCGCAGCGGCCTTCAGGCGCGCTTTCATGGTGGAAGTGACGCGCACCATCGCGGCCGCGAGAACCGGGCTGCACGGCAGCCATGCGAACCATGAACGCTACGAGCGTGTACCGGGTTACGAGGGCTACGAGGGCCACGAGGGCCACGCGGGCTACGAGGGCTACGCGGATCACGAGGCCCGCGAACCCGCTACGGATTCCGAATTGAGTTTCGACGTGAGGCAGGCGCCGGCCATGCCTCGCGATGCAGTGGGCGGCAGCATGGCAGGTCGCATGTGGGGCCGCTGAAAGACCCGCTTCAAGAGAAGACAGATCGATGCCTCCGTAGCGGGGCACACACCACAGAAGGGGCCATACGACAATGAACGCAGAACCTTTTAACGGGGGCTTCCCCGACATCGCGAGTGCGTGGATGCTGCTGCAACGGCAGATCCTGCTCAAGCCGATCCGCAGCGAAGCCGACTATCAGCGCATGCTGCGGCTCGCCAGCCAGCTCACCGCGCAGATCAACGGCAACGCCGACAGTCCGCTCGCGGACCTCGTCGGCGTGGTGAAGGACCTGATCCAGGTATGGGAGACCCATCGCGTCTCGCTGCCCAAGGCTGCGCCGCGCGAAGTGCTGCGCGAGCTGCTGCGCACGCATGGGCTCAAGCAGAAGGACCTCGCCGACATCGCGTCGCCCACGGTCATTAGCGATATCCTCGCGGGCCGCCGCGCCATCAGCAAGAACGTCGCGAAGGCGCTTGCCGAGCGCTTTCATACGGACGTCGGGATCTTTATCTGATTCCGGCCGGGGTGGCAGCGCGGTGATGCGTTGCCGCCCGTCGCCACCATCGCCGCTTATCGCCGCCGCAGCAACGCTTTCCCGCCGCATCAAACCGAGAAGCATCAAACCCAGGCATCACAAACAAAACGCGGTGGCGTTCCTTCGTCGCAAAGGAACGCCACCGCCGTGATCGCTTCTTGTCATTCCCTCTGAAGTCTCACACCGGATCGGAGCCCACCCGCGCTCCGATCCGTCCTGCCTCACTCAATGCGTCTTCCCGTCCATCGGGCCGCCCGCCGTATAGGTGTACGCATACGCGTAATCGTAGGTGCCGTAGCGGCCGCCGTGCTTGAGCGGCATCGCGTTCATCACGCCGCCGATCACGCGCGCGTGGGCGCGCCGCAGCTTCTTGAGCGACTCCGCGATGTTGCGTTCCGTGTGCGCGCCGGCCCGCATCACGAGCACCGTCGATCCCGCGATGTTCGCCACGATCGCCGCATCGGCCACGGCGAGGAGCGGCGGGGTATCCACGATGACGAGGTCGAACTGCTGCTCGAAGCGCGAGAGGATGTCGACGAAGCGCGCCGAGGTCAGGATCTCCGACGGGTTCGGCGGATAGGCGCCCGCCGCGATGAAGTGCAGCCCGTCCACGCCTGTGGCGCGCGCGGCTTCTTCGAGGTCCATCTGGCCCGTGAGCAGTTCCGTGAGGCCGCCGTTGGGCGAGCGGCCCAGGTACTGCGCGAGTCGCCCGCGTCGCAGGTCCGCGTCGATCAACAGCACGCGTTTGCCGGATTCCGCGAGCAGCGCCGCGAGGTTCGCGCAGAGGAAGCTCTTGCCGTCCGAGGGCGCCGGGCTCGTCACCGCGACGACGCGGTTCGGCGCATCGATGAGACCGAACTGGAGCGTCGCGCGCAGCCCGCGCAGGCCTTCCACCGAGGTATCGAACGGGTGCGTCTTCACGAGCAGCGGACGCAGCGCGGGCCGCGCCGCCGGCATCACCGTTTGCGTGCCGGTGGGCAGCGACACCTGCACGGGCGCAGTCGCGGCTCCCGCGGCGCCGGCCATGTGCGGCGGGCGAATCAGCCGCGCGAGGCCGGCCGGCAGCGCCGGCAGACCGTGCCTCGGCGTTGCGCCCCGGGGCTGCGCCGCCCCTTTAGGCAGCGCCGCCCGGCTCGAGCTCAGGGCGATGCGGTCGCTGCGCGCCTGTTCGAGCGACAGCGGAATCGCGCCGAAGATGGGCAGCTGATAGCGCCGCTCCACGAACTCGGGGTCGCTCACGCCCGTGAAGAAGGTGCGGCGGCAGTACGCGAACACGATGCCGGCAATCACGCCCAGCACGGTGCCCGCCGAGATGATGAGCGCCGCCTTCGGCCGCACGGGCGAGGAGGGCAGCAGCGCTTCATCGACGATATGCACGTTGCCGATCGTGCCCGCGCGCGAGATGGAAAGCTCCTGGATCTTGTTGAGCAGCGCCACGTAGATCTCTTCGGCCACCTTCGCGTCGCGTTGCAGCGACATGGCTTCGCGCTCGGAGCCCGGCAGCGTCTTGAAGTGGTCTTCGAAGCGGGCCTTTTCGCGCGAGAGCGCTTCGAGTTGCGCATCGAGCGTGCGCACTTCGGGGCTGTCGTTCGTGAAGCGTTGCAGCAGCTGGGCCCGTGCAATGCGCAGCTCGGCGATGTGCTTCTCGTATTCGAGCCCGCCGGACAGGTACATGCCCGCTTCCTGGGTCGGCTGGAACGAGCCTACGCGCTGCTGGTATCCCGAGAGCGCCGTTTCCGCGCGATGCACTTCGTCGCGTACGCGCGGCAGTTCGCTGTTGAGGAACGCGAGCATGCGGCTCGCTTCTTCCTGCGCGCGTTCGGTGCGCTCCTTCAGGTACGACGCGGCCACGGCGTTGGTGATCGCGGTGATGGCGTGCGGGTCGGTACCCATGTACGAAAGCTGCACCACGCCGGTTTCGCGGCCTTTCTCCATCACCTGGAGCCCCGAGGCGAGCCCGGCCACGGCGTCGAGCTGGTTCGCGCGCGTCACGTAGAACTCGGTGCCGGGGCGCGCCACGAGCGTGCTCACGAGAATGGAGATGCCGTTTTCCGTCGCGCGTTCGCCGGCTACGCCCGCAAGCAGCGCCTTTCCGTAGGGGTCGACGAGCGTGTAGCGTCCGTCGCCGAGCGCGCGCAGCGTGAGTCGCACGCCTTCCAGCGACTTCGGCACCGTGATCGAATCCACGGCGAACTGCTCGCCGCCCCATGCGTAGGAATCCATGCCGAACCATGCCGGCAGGGGCTCGCCGGGATGTGCGAAGAACGCCGTGAGCTTGCCGAGGAATGGCATCGTCTTCGGCGCCGCGCTGAAGTTGAGCTTGAACTGCTCGACCACGGGCTCCACCACCGCGCGGCTCTTGATGATCTCGATCTCGGCGTCCGTGCGCATCGCGCCCGCGGACGGCACGAGCGAGGCGAGCGCCTGCGAGGTGCTGTTCGCGTTGTTGGCGGCGGGCTCCACCTGGATCAGCGCGTCGGCCGAATAGATGCGCGTGGCGAGATGCGCGTAGATCACGGCCGCGAGAATCACGCAGCCCGCAATGCCGATCACCCAGCCGATCTGTTCGCCGATGATGCGCAGGAGGTCGCGCATCACGGCATCTTCGTCGCTTCCCGCCGGGGCGTGCTCCAGTGTTTCGTAAGTGCTCATGTTGATGACTCCGTTGGGTCTTAGCGCGTGAGCTGGCGGGTGAAGAACAGCGTTTCGAGCGTCGGCGTGATCTGCTGGAGCGCACGGTTAAAGCGCGCCGAGTTCGCCACCTGCACGTACACCACGTCCTTCGGCTGCAAGTCGAACTTCGTCATCAGCAGCAGCGCGTCCACCTGGGTCATGTCGAGCCGGAATACCGTGGGCGTGAGCGTGCGCGAGTTGATGACCGTGTCGCGCGTCACCGGGTTCAGCAGTTTGTCCGCGCCGCGAATCACGTAGATGAAGTGCGGGTCGCCCGTCTTCACGTCGAGGCTGCCGGCGCCTGTGAGCGCGTCGGCGAGCGTGAGCTTGCCGCGGTTCATCGGCAGCGAAGTGGGCTTGGCCACTTCGCCCAGCACGAATACGCGGCTGTTCGCGCGGTCGGGCACGTCGACGATGTCGCCGTCTTTCAACAGCACGTTCTGTTGCGGGTCGCCCGTGTCGAGCAGCGCCGCGACGTCGATGGTGTAGCGCTTGCCGTTGCGTGTCACGCCCACGTTCTGCAGATCCGCATCGGCCTGGGCGCCGCCTGCGCGGTTGATCGCGTCGATCACCGAAAGCGGCAGGTCCGTGATCGACTCGGCCACAGGCGCCCGCACGCTGCCCGTCACCTGCACGATCTGGCTGTTGAAGCCCGACACGCGCACGTCGATCTGCGGGTCGCGAATGGTCTTCGCGAGGCCCTTGGTGAGGTCGCGCTGGATCTCCGCGGCGGTCTTGCCGCGCGCCTGCACGCGGCCTACGCGCGGGAAAAAGAACGTACCGTCTGCGGCAATGCGTACCGTGAGCCCGGCCTCGCCGCCACCGCCGCCCACGGTGGGCGCCGTGCCGTTGGCGATGGCGCTGCCCGCGCCTTCGCCGCCTGCGGCCGCCGCCGGGCCGCCCGCGCCGTAACCGGCATAGCCCTGCGGCAGCGGCGGCGAGCCCGCCGCGCTGCCGAAGCCTGCGCCCGTGAGTTCCGGGTGATCCCAGACGATGATGGTGAGCTGGTCGTTGATGCCCACGCGGTACTGATACTGGCCACGCGTGGCAGGCGTCACGCAACTGAGCGGACACGTCGATTCGTTGACCGCCGCCGTCTCCTTCTTCGCGAGATCGCGGAACCACGCGACGTCGATGGGCTGCACCGGGAAGCGGTCGGCTTCCTGCTGCGCCTGCGCACTTTCGTCGAGCCGTTTGCTGTCCAGATACGGTCCGGGCGCGAGTGAGCAGGCACAAAGCGCTATGGCCGCGCTGCCCGCGGCGAGTGTTTTGATCTTCATGTGGATGGTCCCTCTTTTTTGCAACCCCGAGCTTCTTTTCAGCTTCTTGTGTGTACGGCCTCATGCCACGCAACGCGCATGGCACACAGGCCGACCCACCACTTGCGCAAGGCGAGCGCAACCCCGTCGCGCCCCAACGCAAGTGACAACGCGCGCGCAAGCCCCGGATCCGCGCGGTTGCCTATTAGTGACGAGTAAGCGACGAACGCCCAGCGGCCAGGCGGCGACAGGTGTTCGCACATGATGAGTCTGAGATTGAAGGACGCGTTGTAGAACGCCGCGTCGCTGAACGTGAAACGCTGGTCTTCGTCGCTGCGCGGCGCCGGGTAGTGTTCCACCACGAGCGCCGGGTCGTAGACGAGCTTCGCGCCGCGCCGGCGCACGTCGAGACTGAACGCCATCTCGCAGTGCACCTGTGCGCCGCTGCCGCGCAGGCGCGGATCGAAGCGCAACGCGCCGATCGCCACCCGCCGGAACGCCATGTTCACGCCCTTCAACACATGCACTTCGCGCGGCTCGCCATGCCCCAGATGGTGGTTGCCGATCGCACGCCCATACCAGCGCACGAGGCCCACCGCCGCTTTATGTCCCTGCAGCACGCCGCCGCGCTCGTGCACGACGTCGCGTCCGCCCAGACCGCCCAACGCCGCATCCGCCGCAAACGCGGCTTCGATGCGAGCGAGCCAGTCGTCATGCGGGGCGGCGTCGTCGTCGGTGAAACACAACACGTCGCCCGTTGCCGTGTCGAGCCCGCGGTTGTACGCGGCCACGACGCCCGGCTCCCGAACCCACACCACGCGCAACGGTAAGGTGGTCTCCTGCGCGCGCAAGAAAGCATGCGTGTCGTGATCGTCCGGGCGTGCCACCACCAGCACTTCGTCGGCGGTGCGGCGCTGCGCGGCGAGTGCGGCGAGGCAGCGCGCCAGATCGGCAGTGCGGCGCCAAGTCGGTACGATCACGGTCAGTTTCACGGCTTTTCCCCGGTGTGCTCTATGCGATGCTGTCTGCTGCCTATGCGTGGTAATGCATTGCTGCCGCGTGCCACTGCGTGGCGTAGCCTTGCGGCGACTGCTGCTGCGTGGTCTCTCTCTCTGCTGTGTTCTTTCAGTACGCGTTGCGGCCCGTGAAGCCCTTGAGAATCGTGACCAGCACGATCTTCATGTCGAACCAGAACGACCAGTTGTGGATATAGAAGAGGTCGAACTTCACGCGCGTTTCCATCTTCTCGACCTTGCGCGTCGCGCCGCGGTAGCCGTTCACCTGGGCCCAGCCCGTGATGCCCGGCTTGATGCGGTAGCGATGCATGTAGCCGTAGACGAGATCCTTGTAGAGGTCGTCGTGCTCGAGCGCGTGCGGGCGCGGGCCTACCACCGACATTTGTCCGAGCAGTACGTTGAAGAACTGCGGCAGCTCGTCGAGGCTCGTGCGGCGCAGGAACGCGCCGATGCGCGTCACGCGCGCGTCGCCGCGCGTGGCCTGGGTGACCTGCCCGGGCGTCTCGCGGTGCACGCTCATGGAGCGGAACTTGTAGATGCTGAACGGCTGACCGTCCACGCCCTTGCGCGTCTGCTTGAAGATCACGGGGCCAGGCGAGGTGAGCTTGATCGCGACAGCAATCGCGGCGAGCAACGGCGAAAGCGCGATGAGCGCGGCGAGCGCGAAGAGACGGTCGAACACCATCTTCGGCCACAGCTGCGGCGGCGACACCGCCGGGGCCGTGAGATTGATGGTGGGCAGGCCCACGATGTCCACCACGCCGTGATCGAACAGCGATATCGAGCGCACGTCCGGTATGAAGCGCAGGTTCACGAAGTCGTCGCGAAACGCGCGCATGAAGCGATAGAGCGTGTGCTCTTCGGACAGCGGCAGCGCGAGCCAGACTTCGTCGACGTGTTCGCGCCGCACCTTCGCCGCAAACGCGTCGGCATCCGTGAGCACGGGCAGCTTGCCGATGCGCTCCGCGCCGCGCTCTTCCAGCGCGTACGGGTCGGGCACGGCGCCGGCCGTGGTTGCGTCGAACACGCACACGGGCCTGAAGCCCCCTTGCGGCATGCCTTGCAGGTGTGCGACGAGCGAGCGTGCAAAACCGGGCGCGCCGACGATCGCCACCGTGCGGCAGTTGATGCCGCGGCTGCGCGCACGGCGCAGCGCGAGGTGCGCAACGAGCTTGATCGCGACGATGAGCGCGCCGGAGATCAGCGTGGAATAGCCGAACCACAGCCGCGACACCGCGTTCATCTGATGCAGCGTGAAGACCAGCATGAGGCCCGCCACCACCACGATGAGCCACGCGCACACCACGCGCATGAGCATGGCGACGAGCGGCTTGCCGCGCCACGTCTCGTACACGCCGAACGCGGGAAAGAGCAGCATGGCGAGCGTGCAGTTGAAGGCGATGAGCAGGGACTGCGTATCGGTGAGCACGATCGGCGCGGGGTAGCGCAGCAGGTACGCGAGGAGCGCGCCTGCAATGACGGCGAGCGCATCGAGACACCGGGCGACGTTGGCGAACATCATGGCGCGTTCCTCGTCCTGTTCCTGTCGTGGAGTCTCGTTCCCGTTTCCGTTCGCGCGGCCGTCAACTGACGGTTTCCGCGTGGCTGGCTTCATGCAGGCGCGGCAGCAGCCGGTCGAACTCGCGCTTCACGAGCCCGTAGCATTCGCAGGCGCGCGCTTCGAGACCCTTGCGGTCCAGCACCTTGATGTGGCCGCGGCTATGGTGAATCAGCCCCTGGTCATGCAGCCGGCCCGCGGCTTCGGTGATGCCTTCGCGGCGCACGCCGAGCATGTCGGCGATGAGCTGCTGCGTGACGGTGAGTTCGTCGGAGGCCACGCGGTCCACTTCGATCAGGAGCCACCGGCACAGCTGCTTGCTGAGCGAGTGATGCCGGTTGCAGGCCGCCGTCTGCGCGACCTGCGTGAGGAGGGCGTGCATGTAGAGCAGCATCAGGCGGCGCAGGAAGTCGGAGCGCGCGAACTGCTGGCGCAGCGCCTGCGCGCTCATGCGATACGCGAAGCCCGAGCATTGCACCTGCACGCGGTTCGGCATGGTTTCGCCGCCCGTGAGCACGGGCACGCCCGTCATGCCTTCGCGTCCCACCGCGGCAATTTCCACGGAGCTGCCGTCTTCCATCGTCGAGAGCATCGAGATGATGGCGGTGGTCGGGAAATACACGTGGTGAATGCGCTGGCCGGAATCGCACAGCAGCTGTTCAGTGCGCAGGTGAACCAGTTCGAGATGCGGTGCCAGTGCCTGCCATTCGTGTGACGGCAGTGCGCCCAGCAGATGGTTACCGTGCAGGTCGGATTGAAGGGTCAACATGATCGGTCCTCGTTTGAAGCCGCGCAGCGTGCAGCTTCGCTTCTTCTTCATCCGGCGCGACTTGCACGTGTCGTGTTGCCTGCCGTCGATCGACAGGCTTTCCGTGTTCATATCGCGCCGGCCCCGTTTGGCCTCCTGTGCATGCGCCGTGGGCCCTCGGTTGCCCGGCGTATGCACCGTGTTGCGGACCACATTTAGCGAAGACCGTGCCAGACACGTCAGACCATGGCTTGATGCGGCGCAGCGACATAGGGCGACCCACCCTGCGAGGCGGACTGCGGCAAAGCGTGCGTTTTTGTTTCAAATCTGCACAACGCCGCAGGGCTGGAAACTCTTAAGTAGCTGGTTTATTCCGCGCACATCAACCCGTTGATAAATAGGCTTTTTTTGTTTTTGATCAAAGATGGCGGCGCGCCCCTGGCACGCCGCAAACACGCCCTGGATGCGTCTCGCCCGTGCACGGTTCGCGCGAACCGAAATGATTCAGTTGTGTTCTATGGGTTGCGTGGGCTCCCGCACGGAACGGCTTTTTGACAGTTCCATGTCATTAGCCTGACGCAGACGCGCGCGATGCAAGCCTCGCGTATCGCAAGGCTTCATGCGCTTCTTGAGCGGGTTGGACGTGGCCGGAGGGTTCAGCCGTAGAAAACAGGCGCGGGCGCGTTGATGGCGCGCACCTCGCCCGCGGGCGCCGTGGCTGTATCTTTCGTGCACAACGGCGTGGGTGAGGTGGGATCGATGCTCGCGCAAGCGCTGAGAGCAACCAGGTCGACCACGCGCCGGCTGCCCGGCGCCAGGTGGAACCAGTCGCACGCGGCGCGGTAGTGTGCGTCCGTCACGTGGACGAAGCGTGCGAAGCGCTGCGTTTCGATCACGAGCTGCCAGCCGTCGGGACCCTGCATGGGCGTGACCGTGAGGCCCGGGTCGTAGCGCGGCACGGGCGAGCGGTCGGGCAGATGGAACGCTTCGGCCAGCACCTCGCCGCTTGCGGCATCGGTGAGCGTGGCGATGGTGACGTCGTGCGAAGGCGGCCCGAAGCGGTAGGCGTGGGTGAAATCGAAGAACTGGCCGAGGCACGCCGCGGCTTCCACGCGCACCGTGCCGCGCGCGGGAACCTCGAGCATCTGCTCGCCTGCGGCGACGCGCACGCTGCCGTCGCGCAGACACACCAGCGCGAGCCGCGCGTGCAGCGGCCGCTCCGTTTCGTTGACGACGTGCAGGTCCAGACCGTTGAGGCCCTCGTCCGTGATGGCGATCTGCACCGGGCGCAGGGCTGCCGCGAGTGCGTGCCACGCGCTCTTGGGGCGGCCCGTCGAATCGATCACGCCCCAGCCCGCGCCCGGCTGCAGGTCCTGGAACTGCCACACCAGCGCGCCGCCGCAGGGCGAGCCGTGACGGCGCCATTCGGCGAACACGTCCGTCATCAGTTCGGCCACCACGGCGCGCGAGAGTTCGAGATAGCGCGCGGCGTCCTCATAGCGCAGCCGCGCCGGATCCACGCCATAGAGCGTGCGCAGGTAGTGCTCGCGCACGTCGTCGAAGTCCCAGCCCGCGCCTGCATCGCGCGGCACCGCGGCCTTCCAGCGCGCGTCGTAGGGCTGCATGCCGCCCGCTGCGTGAAGCGTGGCGTCGTCGGGCACGTTGGCGAAGGCGAGGCATTCGGCGGCGAAGCGTACGTGTGCGCGCCGCACGTCGTCGAGCGGGCGCTGATACGCGCCCACGCCGTAGTAATGGGTGATGCCCGTGCGCGTCGAGAACGGCCAGGTGCTGCCCGTCGGCGAATTGGGCACGTAGGGCACGTCCGGCCGCAGCGCGGCCGCGAGCGCAGGCAGATGCTCCGTGAACAGAGCCTGTTCGCGCATCGCAGGCGGCAAGCCGAACATCGCGGCCTGCTGGTCCACCTCGCTGCCGCCGCACAGCACGGCGAGCGACGCGAAGCGCTGCGTGCGTTCGAGGAACTGCGTGGCCTCGCGCTGCACGGAAGCGAGAAAGGCGTCGTCGCGCGGGTAATCGAAGTTGGCGAACGCGAAGTCCTGCCAGATCAGGATGCCGTGCTCGTCGGCAAGGCGATAGAACGCGTCGGATTCGTAGACCATCGTGCCGCCCACGCGCAGCATGTTCATGCCCGCGTCGCGCGCGAGTGCGAACGCGTGCGCGAGTTGCGCCGGCGTGCCCGCGAGCGTGGCGAGGTCGGCGCTCGTCCAGCACGCGCCGCGGCAGAACACCGGCGTGCCGTTCACGCGCAAGGCGAAGCCTTCGCTGTCGGCGCCGCGGTCCACCTCGATGGCGCGAAAGCCCACGCGGCCCAGCGCGACGGGCGTGCCGTCCAGATGCAGCGTGACCTCGTGAAGCGCGGGCGTGCCATGTGTATGCGGCCACCAGCGTTCGACGCCCGGCACGCGCAGCGTGCCCTCCAGTGTGTGCGGGTCGCGCCAGGCGAGCGCGGCCTGTGCACCGGCGCAGGCGAGCGTCGCCTCGCTCGAGGCGGGCTGCGGCTTCACGAAGGTCAGCGTGAGCGCGAGCACGCCGTCGTCGCTTTCGAGGCGCGGCGCGAGTTGCACGGTATCGAAGGCGCGCGGCGTGGCCGCGAGGCGTTCCACGGGCCGCCACGGGCCGACTGCCTGCACGCTCGGACACCAGCCGGGCATATGGCCCAGCAGCGTGGTGCGCACGTTGCGCAAGGTGGCGGGCGAGACGAGCCGCGGCCGCCAGCGCGCGCGTGTACGGCGCGCGTCGAGCAGCGGCGTCAAGGCGCGAAAGCAGAGTGCGAGCGTGGCGTGGCCGTCGAGCGTCACGTCGAGATCGTGGCGCTCGAACATCGAATCGGAGGTGAGCAGGAGCGCGCCGTCGAGCCAGACTTCGGTGAGCGTGGCCAGGCCGTGCAGGCGCAGGCGTTCCGTGCCGTGGCCGGTGAGCGTGAGGCGATACCAGTGGTCGTCGAAGGCGAAGGGAGGCGGTGCGGGGCCGTGATGCGGGCCGCGAAGAGCGCTATCGATCTGGCCATGAAGCGCGGCGACACCAAAGACGGCACCCAGGTTTGCATCGAGCCGGCCCGCCGCGCGCCAGGCGCTTGCCACGGTGCCGGGCACGGGCGCGTCGAGCCAGCCCTCGTGCGGCAGGTCGGCAGGCGTGGCGCAGGCGCCCGCCGGCGTGCTCACGCATTGCCAGCCTTCGCTGAGCGGGACAGGCCAGACGCAGAGGTCCGGTGCTTCGGGCGTCACTCGATGAGCCGCGGCCACAGCGCCCGCGCGAGGCGTTTCGCCTGCTTCAGCCGCTGTCCGCGCGCTTGCATCCATCGCCACATCCATCGCCACGTCAATCGCCACATCAACCGCATGCGCCGCGGCCTCGTCGCCGCATCCTGCGGCCTCAGGCGACGACGGCCTGGACGGCAATGCGGGCCGCACCGTCGTCCTCACAGCACATGCGCGGCGAGCGTCGTGACGGTCTTCTCGTACGCGCTTTCCAGCACGTCGAAGCAGTCGTCGCACAGGTCGCGGCGCCCGCGCGTGATGGCGCGCACGAGGCGGAACTGCATCACCATCGCTTCGGACGCGATGCTCTGCGCCGACACCGCGATCTCGGGCGGCAGGTCCACGCCCTGCGCGCCGAGCCATTGCAGGTACTTCGATAGGAATTCGAAGTTCGCGCCCAGCTGCCGCATCAGGTTGAACGAGTACGGATGGAAGAACGCTTCGCCGCGCGCGAGCAGCAGGTCCATGTGCTGCGGGAACACGGCGCGCCATGCGGTGACCGGGTTCGAGAGCGGGCGCCGCTCGAGGTGCGCGCACAGCAGCTCCGCGGAGGCATCCACGAGTTCCGCGCCCTGCAGCGCGGGCCGCACCTGTTTTGCGAACTCCACGTAGGGAAACAGCACGTCGGGCTGATTTTCGAAACGCGGCAGCTTGCGGAAGATGCCGTCGTAGTCCTCGCCGTCCAGGTGGTGGTAGCCCGTGTTGTGGAAGTAGCCGAGCCGCTGTTCCGCGGGCGAGATGAAGTCGACGCCGATGGTCGTCTTCGGATGCTCGCGCCGGTACGAGGTGGCGCGCGTGTTGGGCAGGTAATAGCCGTCCACTTCGACGAGCACCGTGTGGCCGCGCTGCGTCTGCGCGAACACGCGGTCTTCGAGCGAGTCGTAGATGGCCAATTCCTGCACCTGCGTGCCGTAGAGCAGGTCGAGGTCTTCCAGCGGAAACTTGAAGAACGTGAACTGGTCGCCCTCGAAGTCCTGCGTCACCGTGAAGGCGAGCGCCGCGCGCGGGTCGAGCCCGTAGCCGTGCAGCAGCTCGATCCACAGATCCACGTAGCAGTTCGTCTCCTGCCACACGCGCTCGCCCTGGTGCAGCGCGTGCGCCGTATGCACGCGCGGCGGCCTCGCCTGGGCCGGCCACATGGCGGGTGTTTCGCCGGCTGCCAGGTGGACGGTTTTCCTCACGGTGGTCAGTGGCGGATTCATGCCGTGCCTCCCCGGTTCGCGTCGAGTGCGTTTTCCACCACGCGTTGCGTGTCGCCCCACAGCAGCGCGCGCACGTCCGCGGGCCAGGTCTTCACGTCGAGGCCGTGATGGCGGAACAGGGCGAGCGTGATGCGTTCCATGCCGAAGCCCACGCAGCCCGTGTGGGCTACGGACCCGTCGGCGCATTGCAGTTTCCAGATCACGCCGAAGTGGTCCATGTGGTAGTTGAACGAGAGGCACGCGGTCTTGCTCTCGGGGTTCGCTACCGGAATCAGTAGTTCGAACTTGAGCGCCTGCTGGCGCTGGCTATCCGCGATGATCTTGCCGCCGCGGCCGAAGAACGGGTCGTTGGCGAGGTCCACGTCCACCGGCAGCGCAAGCAGCGAAACGAGCAGCGAGCCGCGCTCGATCCACATCTGCCGGAACGCCATCACTTCGTCGGGGGAGCCCAGCCGCACGTACTCGCGCTGGCGGAACATCTGCATGCGCGCGGGGTCGAGCGAGGGCTCGTGGCGAAAGCAGTACGAGAGCACGTCGATGGTCGCGCCGCCCTGCGGCAGCGGGCCGCGCCGCGAGATCACGGGGTACACCGGGTAGCACGCGGCGGGCGTCATCACCACGCGCGTGGGCTGCTGCTGCTCCATCCAGGCGGGGTCGCGGTCGTCGTCGCGCTCGGCCATCGCGTCGTCGAGGCAGCGCAAGAGGCGCTGGTGGCCCGCGTCGCTGCCGCAGAACGAGTGGATGGTGCCCGCGAGGTTCGGGAAGCTCTTCAGGTACTCGCTGTCTTCGAAGTCGGTGCGGCGCATGGCGGGTGGAAAGCGCAGCACTTCAGGGTTCTGGTCCGCGCCCAGATGCGTGATGGCGACGTTGAGGCGGTCCACCACGTCTTCGAACACCTGGCTGCGGCCGTAGAGCCCGTTTTCGCCCGTGTCGATCAGGATGCCCTTTGCCAGCAGTTCGTCGCGGAAGGTGGGTGCCGCGCGGGCGTCGGTCTTTGCCGCAGCAGGTTCGGTTGAATCCACGGCAGCCAGTTGGGCCGCTTCAGTCATCGTGTTCATCTCAGGCCCTCCCGGGCGCGGCCGGCCGCTGCGCAAGCAGCAGATTGGCCGTGTTCTGGGCGATACGGTCGTTGTTGATCATCAGCGGCGCGGAATGCAGGTCGCGCAGATGACGGCCCACGCTGTACTCCGTGCCGTTCTTGTAGCCGGCAAGGCCGCAGATCATGAGCACTTCCTGTACCACCTGGAGCGCCGTGGCCGAGATGCTGGTCTTGAGCGTGTTCATGTCGGAGGCGAAACCGAGCATGGCCGCGAGCGGCGCGTCGAACTGGCATTGGTCGCCCGCGCGCTGGCGTGCCGCATGCGCGGCGCGGTCGGCGTCGAGCGCCACCGCAAGGCGTGCCTGCATCATCTGCAACAGACCCACGGCCTGCGCCAGACGCAGCCCCGCGGGCGGCACCGAGCCCGGCTTCGCGCGCGCCTGGGCGCGGAAGAAGGCCTTCGCGCGGTTCACGGCGTCGGTGGCCACACCCGTCCATACCGACGACCACAGCATGTGCGAGATGGGCAGCATGGTCTGGTCGGAGATGTCGGCGAACGGCGTGGGCAGGATCTGCGCGGCGGTGCCGTGCGAGACGATGCGAAACGGCTCCGTGCAGGTGCCGCGCATGCCGAGCGAGTCCCACGTGCCGCGCTTTTCGAGCGTCGTGTTGGACGGCAGCGTGACGATCAGCACCTGGTCCGACGCAGCCGCTTCGGCGTTGCGGCGTGCCGTCATGAGGACGCTGTCGGCATAAGCGCCGTACGAGACCGCCGTGGCGAGCTTTTCGATGCGCAGGGCCGCGCCGGCGTCGTCGCCGTCCAGTTCCACGGCACAGGCGCTCGTGCGCGTGTTGCCGCCAATGGTCTCTTCGGACGTGGCCGAGGCGAGCAGCCACTGCTTGTCGGCCAGCTGCGCGAGGAAGTCGCGATGCCAGGCGGAGCCGTGCCGATGCTCGTCGATGCAGGCCACCTGGATCTGGTGCATGGCGTAGATCATGCCGGTGGACGCGCAGGCTTCGGCGAGGATGCCGCAGATGGTCGCGATGTCGGCCACAGGCAGGCCCATGCCGCCCAGCTCCGGCGCGAGCATGGCCGACAGCAGCCGTTCGCGGCGCAGCGCGTCGAAGGCTTCGTGCGGAAAGCGCGCGTCGCGGTCCACCGCGTCGGCATGTTGCGCCGCAACCTGGGCCGCGCGGCGCGCGGCGGCGCGCCAGCCCGGTTCCGTTTCCACGGCGGCGAGCGGGGCGGCCGATGCGCCGGCCGCGTCCTGTGCGTCTTGCGCCGCTTCGTTCGCGCCAGGCGCGGCGGGGGTATGGAGGAGCGGGGCGTTCATGCTGCCGCCTTTGCCTGTTGCAGCTCGGTCACGGCCGCGGCAAGCGAATCGATGCTGGAGAACAGGCGTCGCGTGAGCATCCGGTCCGGAATCTCGATGCCGAACTCGTCTTCGATGGCAAGCATCAGGTGCACGGTCGCAAGCGAGGAAAGGCCGGCTGCGTACAGATCGGCGTCGTCGGCGAGCGTATCCGGTGAAACAGACAGGCGAGCCGACTCGGAAAGAATTCGTCGCAGTACGTTTTTCATGTAAGAGGCCCTCACGTTTTGGTCATGTCGATCGTCGCAGCCTGTGTGCCTGCGGCGCACGCGTTTGGTATGCATGTCCGGCGAGAGAGCCGGCAGTGCGTATTTAACGGACCGCGATCAGGGGCGGTCGGTGCGATTCCGCACGGAAACCGCATAGCTACGTCACGTAACGTGTCCCCATACAACGAAGCGGGCCGCACAGAAGGCGCGGGACTTCGAGAAACGCGGCGTGAATGGGGCGACAACGCGGCGAAAAGCCGCTACGCACACCGCGACGAAGCGTGCGCAAAGCACGCGGCCCGGGACGAAAACGAATAGCCGAGGAAAGACCAGATGAACTGGAAGACGCTTGAGTTCGAGCAACTCACGGCGCGCGAGATGTATTTGATCCTGCGCGCGAGGAGTGCGGTGTTCGTCGTCGAACAGTCGCACGTATGCCTCGATCCCGATGGACACGACGAAGCGGCGCTGCACGTATTCGGTGCCGAGGACATCACGCGGCCCATGCCGATCGTCGCCTATGCGCGGGTGAAACCGGGCGACGCGGAAGACCCCGATATCGTGATCGACAAGGTGCTCACGAGCCCGTCGCGGCGCGGCGACGGCACCGCCGAGCAGTTGATCGAACGCGTGCTGAACGCCATTGCGCAGCGCTGGCCGGGCCGCGTGGTGCGGGTGAGCGCGCCGCTCGGACTGCGGCAGTTTTACGAACAGTTCGGGTTCCGAAAAACCGAAGGGCCGTTTCTCGAATACGGCGTGCCGTTCATCGGTCTCACACGCAGCTCGCGCGCGGCGCAGGCGGTCGTGAACGGGACGCGCCGAGAGCGCAGCGGTTTCACGCTCGGCAGCATCTTCGAGCTGTGAGTACCGCCATGGCGCCCATGCCGGGTCCGGGCCCCGGCTTGCGGCCGGTATTGCAGCCCGCCGGGGGGCCGCTTTCCGGCTTGTCCGCAGGCGCGCGTGCGGGCGAGCCGGAGGGCGCCCGACCGCAGGCGAGCGCCACGAGCCCGGCCGGCGCAGCCCGCGCCGTATCACACACCGCGCGCACCGCGCGCGAGCGGCATCCGCTGCGCCTGCCGCTCGCGCTCTTCGGGCTCACGCTGCTGCTCATCGTGCTGCACCAGGGGCGGCTCGTCGAACTCGTCTATCCGGTTGGCGCGTTCGCCATCGCGCTGCGCTTCTACCGGCGCTCGCCGGCCCACTACCTGGGCTTCGTGTGCTGGCTGTTCTTCCTCTCGCCCGAAGTGCGGCGCCTTGCCGACTTCGTGAACGGCTCGTTCAATCCGAAGAGCCCCGTGATGATTGCGCCGATGCTGGCCGTCGCGCTCTCGGGCTTCTCGCTGCTCTCGAACCTGCGTGTGCTTGGCGAGCGCCGCGCCATGCCGCTCGTGCTCGTGGTGCTCGGGCTCTTCTACGCCTACATCGTGGGCGTGGTGAGGGCCGGACCCGCCGCGGCCACCTTCACGGTGGTCAACTGGGCGTTCCCGGTGCTCGTTGCGTTTCGTCTGCTCGTGACGTGGCGCGACTATCCGCTCTATCGCGACGTGCTGCTCAAGACCTTCACGTGGGGCGGCTTTGCCATTGGCCTCTACGGCGTGATCCAGTTCATCTCGCCGCCGCCGTGGGACGCGTTCTGGTTGCTCGCCTCGCAGATGGAGTCCGAAGGGCACCCCGTGCCGTTCGGCATGCGCGTATCGAGCACGATGAATTCGTCGGGGCCCTACGCGCAGACCATCATGTCGATCCTGTTGATGTCGCTCGCCGCGCGCGGCCGGCTGAAGGTGGCCACGGCGCTCGTGGGCGTGCCGTCGCTGATGTTCACGGCGGTGCGCAGCGCGTGGGGCGGCTTTGCGCTCGGGCTCGTCTATCCGCTTGCGATGCTCGATGGCAAAAGCCGGCTGCGTCTTTTGGGCGCGTTGCTCGGCTTTGCGCTGCTCGGCGCGCCCGCGTTGATGATCGACGAAATCTCGGCGCCGATCATGCAGCGTTTCGACTCCATGCAGAACCTCGGCGAAGACAACAGCTACCGCATTCGCGCGGAGTTCTACCGCAGCTTTCTTTCCGTCGCGCTCACCGACATTTCAGGGCAAGGGCTCGGCACCACGGGTCTGGGTACCAAGCTGGCCGCCGACGACAACGACGGCACCCAGGCCAACGTGGTGTTCGACAGCGGCCTCATGGAAGTGCCCTACGTGATGGGCTGGCCCGGCACGCTGCTCTATGTGACGGGCGTGGTGATGCTGCTGTGGCGCGCATTCTGGGCGAGTCTTGCGCGCGGGCGCGACCGCTTCGCGATTTCGGCGGTGGGCGTGGCGCTCGCGATGCTCGGCATGATGGTGTTCGTCAACACGCTCACGGGCTTGCCGGGGTTGTTCTTCTTCGTCGGCGTGCTGCTGCCCGCCATTGCGCAGCGCCATGCGCGCGAAATGCAGTGGCTGCGGCGACGCCGCGCGCTGGCCGCTGCGTGCAGTGGCGCAGGGACGGCGCCGCCGGAGGCTCGCGCGGGCACCGCCGTTGCCGTGCCCACGAGCGCGGCGCGCCCGGGCGCAACGGGAGCCTTGCGCACCGATGCGAGCGGCGGCCGGCCCGGCGTTTTCCGTGGCGGCCCCGGACCGCTCAACCCGAGGGGGCAACCATGAGCGGGCCGCCGATGCGCATTCTCATCGTCACGCACGTGGTCACGAAAAACGACGGCCAGGGGCGCGTCAACTACGAGATCGCGCGCGCCGCGCTGGAAGCGGGCCACGAGGTCACGCTGCTGGCTTCCGCGGCGGACAGCGCGCTCGCGGCGCATCCGCGTGCGTGCTTCGTCAAGATCGCGCCCTCGAAGCTGCCTTCGCGCCTCGTGCAATACCAGCTCTTCGCGTGGCGCACGGCGATGTGGATCGCCGCGCATCGCGACGCGTTCGACGTGATTCACGTGAACGGCTTCATCACGTGGGCGCGTGCGCACGTGAACGCCGTGCACTTCGTTCACGACGGCTGGTACCGCTGCGGCTTCTATCCGTTTCGTGCCACGCGCGGCGCCTATCACGCGTATCAGGTGCTCTATACGCGGCTCAACGCCTGGTGCGAACGCTGGGCGTTCCGGCGTGCCGAGGCCATCGTGCCGGTCTCCGCGAAAGTCGCGCAGGAGGTGGCCGCGCTCGGCATTGCCGACGCGCGGCTGCACGTCATTCACAACGGCGTGGATTTCGACGAATTCGCGCCAGGCGAAAGCGAGCGCGAACGCTTCGGCTTGCCGCGCGAGCCGTTCATGGCACTTTTCGCGGGCGACCTGCGCATGTCGCGCAAGAACCTGGATACGGTGCTGCGCGCCCTGCGGGAGACGCCGCCGCACGTGCATCTGGCGGTGGCCGGCATTCTGCGCAACAGCCCGTATCCGGCGCTTGCGCGCTCGCTCGGCGTGGCCGACCGCGTGCATTTTCTCGATCTGGTGAAAGACATGCCGGCGCTCATGCGTTCCGTCGATGCCTTCGTGTTTCCCTCGCGCTACGAGCCGCTCGGGCTCGTGCTGCTCGAAGCAATGGCCGCGGCGCTGCCCGTCGTGACCGCGCGCACCGCGGGCGGCGCGGAGATGATCGAAGCTGGCGCGCCGGGTAACGCGAAAGACGAAGAGAAGGGCGAAGGGAAGGACGGCGGGATGGACAACGCATGCCGCATGGAAGGCGCGCCGTACGCCGAGCCCGCCGCCGGCATCGTGCTCGACGATCCCGACGACGCCGCCGCGCTCGCCGCCGCGCTCGCGCGGCTCGCGTCGGACCGCGGGGCCGCGCGGCACATGGGCGAGGCCGCCCGGCAGCGTGCTGGCTCGCTCGGCTGGCCGCGCATGGCCGAACGTTACCTCGCGCTCTACGAAGAGGTGCGCGCGCACGCGCCCCACGCGGCGCGCGCGCAGCATGCCATCGCGGCGGCGCGGCCATGACCGGGCCCATCGATTCGTTGCAGATCGGCATGCACTGGTTCGGCGAGCGGCCGGGCGGGCTCGACCGCATGTTCATGTCGCTTGTCGAGGCGCTGCCCGGCGAGGGCGTGAACGTGCGCGGGCTCGTGGCGGGCAGCGGCGCGGTGCGCGAAGCGTCGGCGGGGCGGGTGGAAGCGTTCGCCGACGCCCACGCGCCGCTCGGCGTGCGGCTCTGGCGCGCGCGCAGGCACTCGCGGCGGCTCGTGGGCACGAAGCGGCCCGACGTGGTGGCCACCCATTTCGCGCTCTACGCGGCGCCGCTGGCGGGCGTGTTCGGCGGCGTGCCGCGCGTCGTGCATTTTCACGGACCGTGGGCCGACGAGTCGTTTCCCGAAGGCGGGGGCGGACTGTCGATCGCGGCGCGCCGGGCGCTGGAGCGCTTCGTCTATCGCAGTGGAACGCGGCACATCGTGCTTTCGCGCGCGTTCGGCGACATTCTCGAGCGCACCTATGGCGTGCGGGACGAGTCCATTCGCGTGGTGCCGGGCTGCGTGGACGTGGATCGTTTCGATATCGCCACCACGAAGGCCGAGGCGCGTGAGCGGCTCGGCGTGGCCAACGACCGTCCGCTCGTGTTCTGCGTGCGGCGGCTCGTGACGCGCATGGGGCTGGAAAACCTGATCGACGCCATGTTCTTCGTGCGCCAGGCCGTGCCCGACGTGCTGCTCGTGATCGCAGGCAAAGGGCCGCTCGCCGAGCAACTGCAGGGGCGTATCGAGGCGCGCGGTCTCGCGTCCGCGGTGCATCTCGCGGGTTTCGTCGAGGACGCCGCACTGCCGCTCTGGTATCGCGCCGCGGACCTTTCGGTGGTGCCCACGGTGTCGCTCGAAGGCTTCGGACTCACAACGATCGAATCGCTCGCCGCGGGCACGCCCGTGCTCGTCACGCCCGTGGGCGGATTGCCCGAGGCCGTGGCGCCGCTCTCGCCGGACCTCGTGCTGCCCGCGGGCGGCTTTCACGCGATTGCCTCCGGCGTGGCCGACGCGCTGCGCGGGCGCCTCGCGCTGCCCGACGCCGACGTGTGCCTTGCCTACGCGCGGGGCCGCTTCGATCTGCCCGTGGTCGCGCGCGGCGTGGCGCGCGTCTATCGCGAAGCAATCGAGGCGCACTGAAGCGCGCTGGCGATGAAACGCGTCGCTCTTCGCGCGGCCGCCCTTGCTGCGACCTTCGCTGCTGCCTTTGCCGTCTTCGCTGGTACCGCTGTCGCCGTCTCTGCTGCCGCTGTTTCCACCGCTTTTTCCGCTGAACCGCCGCTCTCGTACCGCACCTCGTGGGTGGGCAACACGTGGGGCTTCGGCGATGGTCGCTGGGTGCAGTCCGACGTGCAGGCGCTCGCCGTCGCGCCGAACGGCGATCTCTTCACCAACGCGCCTTGGGACGAGGGCGGCGGCGAGATCGGCCATTACCGCGACGGCGCGCTGCTGGGCTACGGCGGCGGCTCGCACGGCTGGGGCATGCTGGGCGGCGACGCCATCGCGGTGAACGACGACTACGTGTTCGCCGCGCAGATCGTGGTGAGCATCGGCAACGCGATGGCGGCCGAAAAACATCTGCCGCGCGAAGGCATGCGTTGGTTCGGCGTCTCGCGGCGCAGCCGCGCGGACGTGCGCCGCGGCGTGCCGTTCGCCGGCGAAGCCGACTGGCCCGGCAGCGGACTCGCGTTTCGCGTGGTCTCGCAAGCGCCGGAGCCGAAAGACGACGCCATCCGCGGGCTTGCCGCCGACAACACGCGCCTCTTCGTTTCGAATCTTCACGACAACCGCATCGACATCTTCGATGCGCAGACCATGCAGCCCGCCGGCGGTTTTTCCGTGCCTGAGCCTGGCCGCCTTGCGCTCGCGAAGGACGGGACTTTGTGGGTGATCGAGCGCAGCCGCACAGACAGCGCAAAACGCGTCGTCCACCATGCACGCGAGGGCACCGTGCTCGGCACGCTCGCGCTGCCGCGCGGCACGGTGCCGGTGGACCTCGCCGTGGATGCGCGCGGGCGGCTCCTTGTCGCGGACAACGGTGTGCGCCAGCAGGTGCTGATCTTCGCGCCAGCCGCAAGCGGCGGCGCGCCCACGCACAAGAACAACGCGGCGGCTGCGGATGGCCGCATCACGAATCAAGAGGCTTCCATGCAACTGTCGGGGACGTTGGGCGTGGCGGGCGGCATCTATGCCGGCAGGGCGGGCACGCCCGGGCCGCAGCGCTTCAACGGTCTCACGGCAGTGGCCGCGGACGCGGCGGGCAACATCTACGTGGCGATGAACGGCACGGGCCCGCGCGGTTTCGCAGGCGGCTCGGGCGACACCGAAGGCGCGGTGATAGAAGGCTACGCACCCGACGGCACGCGCCGCTTCAGCGTGCAGGGGCTGCTTTTCGTGGACGGCGCGCAGTTTGTCGAAGGCACGCCGCCCTCGGTCTATACGGGCAGCAAGCGCTTTGCGCTCGACCTCTCGCGTGGAAGCGGCGCGGAGTGGTCGTATGCGGGCTTCACGGCGGACCGTTTCCGCTATCGCTACGACCCGTTTCTGCATCTCGGCCAGGGCATGCGCGGGCTGCCGCTCGTGCGCGACGTGCACGGGCACCGGTTGCTCTACACGACGGACATGACCTCGTCGTTCCTGCGCGTCTACCGCTTCGAAGCGGGCAGCGAGACCGCGATTCCGTCGGGACTCTTTTCGCCTTCGCATATCGACAAGCCGTGGCCGCCGAACCAGCCCCCAAGCGGCGAATGGATCTGGCGCGACACCGCAGGCAAGGGGCGTTTCGCCGTGACGGACTTCGATCAGCCGCAGTGGGGCCAGGGCGCGCCGCGCGTTACGGCCTGGTGGGTGGACGACGCGGGCAACGTCTGGCAAGGGCTGGGCGCAGCGGGTATCCGGCGCTTTGCGCTCGTCGGCTTCGATGCCGTTGGCAATCCTGTCTATCGCTACAGCGCGGTCAGCGTGTGGCCGCTGCCGGCGCCGTTCACGCGCATTGCGCGCGTCGCGTATTTCCCCGCCGACGACACGCTCTATCTCTCGGGCTCCACGCCCGCGCATCCGTTCCTCGAATACAACTGGAACGGCACGGGCTCGCGGCTCGCGCGCTACGACCACTGGCTGCGCGGCAAGCCGGTGCTGCGCTATGCCATCGATCTGCCCGACCGCGGGCCGCCCGACCCGGCTTCGATGAACGGCTGGACCGTGGCGGGCGATTACCTCTTCACCGTGGAGACGCACGCGGGCGTGGTGCACGTGCGCGAGCGCGACACCGGGCGCGAAGTGGGGCGCCTCGCTCCGGGGCCTGAAGTGGGCGAGCGAAGCGGAATCGTCGATGTGCCGATGCCCGTTACGGCCCACCGCATCGACTCGGGGCCGTATGCCGGCGAGTACCTCGTGTTCGTCGAGGAAGACAGCCACGGCAAGGTGCTCATGTATCGCTTCAGGCCGCCGGCATTGCCATCTGATTCTGCCCGCGCGGCGCGTGCCGCGCTTCATCCGGGGTCGTCATGAAAATCGTCCATCTCGCCAATCATGCGCAGAACGTGGGCAACGGCATCGTCAACATGATGGTGGACCTTGCGTGCATGCAGGCGCGCGCAGGCCACGAGGTGACGGTGGCCACCTCGGGCGGCGGCTTCGAGCCGCTCTTCGCGCGCTATGGCGTGCGTCACGTCGAGCTTCGGCAATCGAAGACACCCTGGCGCGTGCCGGCCATGCTCGCGGGCATGCGGCGGCTCGTGGCGCAGACGCAGCCCGACGTCGTGCATGCGCACATGATGACGGGCGCGCTGATGGCGCGGCTTTGCACGGCGCGGCGCCGCTTTGCGCTCGTGACCACGGTGCACAACGAGTTTCAGAAGAGCGCGACGGTGATGGGCGTGGGCGACTGCGTGGTGGCCGTGAGCGACGCGGTGGCCGCGTCGATGGCGGCGCGCGGCATATCGGCCGCGAAGCTCGCGGTGGTGCGTAACGGGACGATCGGCACGCCGCGGTTTGCCGTTGATAGCGGTGGCCGACCGGATGTGGCCGAAGGCGATTCGAGCGCAGAGGCACAGCCCGCTAGCGTGCTGCCGGCGGTCATGCGGCCGAGCATCGTCACCGTAGCGGGCATGTACGAGCGCAAAGGCATTGCCGATCTGCTGCGTGCGTTCGCGATGCTGTGCGGGCAGACGCATCGGGCGGTGCAGCCCACGTTGTATCTCGTCGGCGACGGTCCCGATCGCGCTCGCATGGAAGCGCTGGCGCAAGCGCTCGGCGTGGCGGACCGCGCGCACTTCACGGGCTTCATGGCGAACCCGCGCGCGTGGCTCGCGCAGGCCGACGTGTTCGTGCTTGCCTCGCATCGCGAGCCCGGTGGCCTCGTGCTCTCCGAGGCGCGCGAAGCGGGCTGCGCCATCGTCGCGACGAACGTGGACGGCAACCCCGAAATGCTGGACCGCGGCGAAGCGGGGCGGCTCGTGCCGGCGTCTGACCCAGCGGCGCTGGCCGTTGCGATTGGCGGCCTCATCGACGATACGGCTGCGCGACATGCCCTGGCTGCGCGGGCGCGCGAATACCTCGACGTGTTCAGCGTGACGCGCGTGTGCACCGATTACCTTGCGCTCTACGAACGCACGCTCGAAGCGCGCCGCGCCGGCCGCGCCCGCGGTGCGGGGGCGCGAGCGACGACGGCAGCGTCGGACGGCGCCGCGCGAGGCACGGCGTCGGCGCGTGGAGTGGTGCGATGAACGCGCGGAATCTGTTGAGCGAGTCGAGTGCGCCGAGTGCGCCGAACCCCTCGTGGCCCGAGACCGGCCCGTGTGCCGCGCAGAGCGGATCGGATGCGACAGACGCTGTGTCCGATGGCGCCGGTGCGGTCTCCGTCCCGGGCACCCAGCGCACCGAGAGCACCAAGAGCACCGGCAGCAACACCGGAAGCCGCGGCCCTTTCGCGGCTCGCAACGTGTTCTCCGAGATCCGCTTCGCCGTCTGCATTACGACGATGAACCGCACGGCGACGCTCGACGCGTGTCTTGCGAACCTCGCGCGCTGCGTGCCGCCGCCCGCGTGGGTGGTGGTCAGCGACGACTCGCCGGCGCCCGACACGCGCGCGGCGAACGCTGCCGTGGTGGCGCGCTATCCGGGCGTGACGTGGCTCGCCGGCCCGCGCCGCGGCGTATGCGCGAATCGCAACAACGCGGTCATGCAGTGCCTCGCGCAGGCGCCGCAATGCACGCACGTTTCGTTCATCGACGACGACGTGCAGCCCGCGCCCGACTTCTTCGCCGTGGCGAAGACATGGCTCACGGCGCTGCCTGCGGCACGGCGCACGCAGACGGTGCTCACGGGTGGACCGTCCGCCACGTCGGCGGATTTCGCCGAGGCGTGCGCCGGCCACGCGACTTCATGTTCCGCCGTGCGCCTTTCGTTCGCCGGTTATTTCACGGCATCGGAGCGGCCCGAGTGCGTGAATATCCACGCCGCTGTGTTTCCGCTCGCGCTCTTTCGCACCGAACGCTGGGACGAAAACATCTACTTTGGCAGCGAGGACGCAGAACTCTCGCTCAGGGCCGTGAAGCGCGGCTATCCGATCGAACTCGTGCCCGCGCTGCGTTCGCGCGACACCCAGGCCGGCAAGGGCGTGCTCGCCACGCCCGCGGACGATGCGCCCCGCGCGCTCTCGCGCTACGAACTCTGCTGCGAGGCGGCGCGGCTCTACATCGGTGTGAAGCGCTACCGCAGCATCGAGCCCGATGCGCTCAAGCTCGCAGCGTTCGCGTCGTACTGGCTCGCGCATATGACGGTGTATCTCGCGCGGCGTGGCGCGTTGCGCTCGCTGCCGGAGATCGTGCGGCGCTCCAACGTGTGGCGCGCGTGGCGGCGGTCGGTGCCCGCCTGTGCGCGTTGCGGCTAGCGGGGCGCGACAGGCGCACGGGGCGAACAGGACGAACGGCGGGCATAGCGCACACGGCAAACCAAAACGCAGAAAACCTACGCACTGCAAAAAGCGAACATCAAACAAGCGCACGAGCGCGCGATCCGATTCACTCCACCACTGCGAACCCATGAACATCCTGTTCACGATCCACCACACCCTGAGCCGCAGCGCCGGCGCGCCCGGCGTCACCGTGAAGCTTGCCGAGGCGCTGCGTCAGCGCGGCCATGATGTGCGCATCTTTTCGCACGACGACGTGAAAGGGGTGACAGGCATGTTGCGCACGATGCTCTTCCCCTGGTTCGTGCTCGCGCACGTGCTGATGCACCCGGAGTACGACGTGCTCGATATGTCCTCCGGCGACGGCTGGCTCATCAACTTCGCGCGCCGTGCGTTCGGCTGGCGTCCCAAGCAGTTGTCCGTCACGCGCAGTCACGGCATGGAGCCGGTCGTGCACGAACTCTTTCTGGAACGCTGCCGCAACGGCGAGGAAGACCGCTCGTGGCGCTATCCCCTTTATCACGGCGGCTTGCGGCTCTGGGAGTGCACGAAGTCGTTCGCCTGGGCCGATGTCGCGATGCTGCTCAACGATACGGAATGCGAATTTGCCGTAACGAAGCTCGGCTTTCCGGGCGACCACGTGGTGCAGATCGACAACGGCATCGACGAGACCTTTGCCTCGGTGGCGCGCGCAGCGCTGAGCGCCCAGAGCGAGCCGGCGCTCGCGCAGGAACACAGCATCGAGCCGATGCCCGCTGCGCCCACGAAGCTCGCCTTCATGGGCCGCGCGAACTACTGGAAGGGGATCGAGACGATGACGAAGGCGGTGCCCGCGCTCTTTGCGCGCAATCCGCAGCTCACGCTCACGCTGTTCGGCACGGGCGAGGGCGCCGAGGCGACGCTCGCGCGCTTTCCCGAGTCGATTCGCGAACGCATCACCGCAGTGCCCGCATTCGACAACGCGCAGTTGCCTGCGCTGCTCGCGTCGCATCACATCCTGATGTTTCCCTCGATGTACGAAGGCTTTCCGCTTTCGCCGCTCGAAGCCATGGCGTGCGGACTCGTGCCGGTGGGCTCGAACATCGGCGGATTGCGTGCGTTCCTGCGCCACGGCGACAACGGCCTCATCGTGCCGCCCGGTCATGCGGAGGCGCTGGCGAGCGCGGTGCAGTCGCTCGTCGACGATCCCGCGTACTGGGCGCGTCTACAACGCCGTGCACGGGAAACGTCGCTCGACTACGCGTGGGAGAAGGTCGCGCATCGCTTCGAGCGGCTCTATGCGGCGCGCCGGCAGCGGCGGCTGGATACGGTGGCCGCGTGAAGGGTGGAGCTTCGCGGGGCTTCGTTGGGCCGAGCCGGGGGCTTCGCGGGGCCGCTTCGTTGGACTGTTTCGTTGGACTGTTTCGTCGGCGCACGAAGCGCTGGAAATGTGCGCTCGGGCCTGTTGCTGCGCGACGTGCCGTAAGCCTTCTCGAAGCCGCCTGAAAGCATACGGGGCCGCCTGAAACCGCAGCAAGTCCGAGGTGCCCGCCAGCGTGGCGCAGACCACAGACTCGAAGCGTTTGTGCCGTGCAGTATCGGCTCTGACATTCGGTTCTGGCACGCGGTTCTGGCACTTCTCATCGGCATCGGTCATGAAAGACGCCCCCAAGGCTCCGGGCTTCGCCCGCAACGCGCTGTTCAATCTGCTCGGCAGCGTGCTGCCGCTCGCGGTGGCGCTCGTCACGGTGCCCATCTATCTGCACCGTATCGGCGACGCGCGCTACGGCGTGCTCGTCACCGTGTGGATGTTGCAGGGCTATTTCGGCTTCTTCGATCTGGGGCTTACGCGCGCCACGTCGAACCAGGTTGCGCGCATGGGCGGCGCGCCGCATGCGGAGCGCGAGTCGCTGCTGTGGACCGCGGTCGTGCTCAACGCGGCGTTCGGCGTGCTGGGCGGATTCGTGCTCTACGGCGTAGCGGGGCTTGCGCTCGGCCACGTGTTTCACATGGACGCATCGATTCGCGCCGAAGTCATTCCCGCGCTGCCGTTCATCGCCTGCGCGGTGCCGATGGCCACGCTCACTGGCGTGTTCTCGGGCGCGCTCGAAGGCATCGAACGGTTCGGGCCGCTCAACGCGGTGCAGTTCGTCGGCATGCTGCTCTACCAGACGCTGCCGCTCGCCGCGGCGCTGCTGTTCGGCCCGCAACTGGAGCACCTGATTCTGGCCGCGATGGTGGGCAGCACGCTCACGCTGCTGCTGCTCGCCGCGACCGTTGCGCGCGTGTTTCCGCTGCGCGGCGCGGGTGGTCCCGCGCGCCGCCACGTGCGGCCGCTCTTCGGTTTCGGTATGTGGGTGACGCTCACGAATCTCGTGAGCCCGCTGCTGGAAGCCGCGGACCGCTTTCTGATCGGCAGCGTCATCAGTGCCAACGCCGTGGCGTACTACACGGTGCCGTTCAATCTCGCCACGCGGCTGCGGCTCATTCCGGCCGTGCTTTGCCGCACGCTGTTTCCGCGCCTCTCCGCGCTCGCCACGGAACATTCGAGCGCGCTTGCCGAACGCGCGATCACGGGGCTCGCCGCGCTCATCACGCCCGTCGTGGTCGTGGGCATGCTCGCGATGCAGCCGTTCCTGCGGCTCTGGGTGGGCGCGGCGTTCGCCGCGCATGCGTCGCTCGTGGGCGAAGTGCTGCTCGCGGGCGTGTGGATCAACAGCCTCGCGCACGTCGCGTTCGACAAGCTCCAGGCACAGGGACGCCCCGACGTGGTCGCGCGCCTGCACGTGGTGGAACTGGTGCCGTTCATCGCGCTGCTGTGGGGCGCGATGCACGCCTTCGGTCTGGTGGGCGCGGCGTTCGCGTGGAGTGTGCGATGCGCGGTCGATGGCGTCGTGCTGATGTGGCTGGCGGGCTATCGCGGCGCGTTCTGGCGCCGGCTCGTGGCGCCGGTGCTTACGCTCGTCGCCACTTTCGCGCTGATCGCCGCGGGCGGCTGGCCCACGTGGACCGCGACACCGGCGGCGTTGCTGCTCGTGGCGGTGGCCTGCGTCTGGGCATGGCGCACGGAACCGCTCATCGCGGACGGCGTGCGGCGCTTCGCGACGCGCCTCTCGAGGCGCACGGCGCTCAGGAGGACCTCATGACACGAGACACGAAAACAGCAGGCCGGGCTCGCAGGCTGCCCGCCATTTCGATTGCGCTCGCCACCTGCAACGGCGCGCGTTATCTGCCGGAGCAACTGGCGAGCCTCGTGTCGCAGCGCTGGCTGCCGTACGAACTCGTGGTCACCGACGACGGTTCCACAGACGGCACACCCGAACTCGTCGAGATCTTCGCGCAGCACGCGCCGTTTCCCGTGCGGCTGTATCGCAATGCCGCGCGGCTCGGTTATGCCGAGAACTTTCTGCTGGCGGCCTCGCATTGCCGCGGCGACTGGATCGCCTTCTGCGACCAGGACGACGTGTGGCGTGCAGACAAGCTTGAACGCGTGGCCGCCGCGGCGGCGGAACCGGGCGTGACGCTCGTGGCGCACCGCGTATGCACGGTCGACGAAAACCTGCAACCGCTCGCGGGCGACACGCTGCACACGTGGGTGCGCAAGCGCGGATCGGGGCCGGGAAGGGTGGCGCCGTTCGGCTTCTTCGCGGGCATGAAGATCTGCTTCGACGCGGCGCTGCTGCCGCTGCTGCTCGAACGTCCGCGGTTGCCGAATTTTCCGGGCGAGCACACCGAGGTGGCGCACGACGAGTGGGCGTCGCTGCTCGGTGACGTGACAGGCACGGTGCGCGTGGTGGAGGCGCCGCTCGTCGCGTATCGGCAGCATGGCAAGAACGCGTGCGGCGCGCCGCAGGCGGGGCTGCGTCACGCGCGTGCCCGGGTGGCTGCGAGCGGGGCCGCGGCGTACCGCGAACGCGCGGCGATTGCCGCGCAGTATCGCGACGGCCTCGCGCAACTCGCGCAGCGCACACCGACGCGCTTCGCGCCGCAACTGCTCGATGCGTCGCGGCGTTACGAAGCGGTGGGCGAGTATCTGCTCGCGCGCGCGGCGCTCTACGAATCGCGCAGCGCGTGGCGGCTCACGGCGCAGTTCGTTTCGATGTGCGTGCATTGGCGGTATCGGTACAACCCGTTGCGGCCGGGCGTGCAGGCGTGCGTGAAAGACCTCGTGCGGGTGGCGCGCGCGTGGCTGCGCAGGCGGCCGGCGCCCACGGTGCCCGTGGCCGGCACCGCGGATGGACCGCGCGGATGAGGTGAAACGGGGCTGCGTGTGGTTTCGGGGGCCTCGTGCGGGCCGTGGGGCAAGCCGTTGTGCGGAGACTTAGTCGCCGCCAGGCAAGGCCCCTGAGCGGGCCCTTAAGCAAGCCCCCCCTAAGCTGCCCCTAAGCGAGCCTTTATGCGGTTTTTGCAGGCGCACAACGTCCTCCGGGAGTGTGTGCGCACCCGAACAGAATGTGCGAGAAGCACGTTGCTTAAATGACCGTCGACCGGTAAGCCGGGCCGGCGCAAAGGGATGGATCCCATGAGACCTGTCGTGTTCGATGGCTGCTTCGGCTGGCTCCATGAGGCGGATGGGGAACGCGGCGTCGTACTCTGCAACCCGTTCGGCTACGACGCGCTGTGCACCCATCGCGGCTGGCGCGCGCTCGCGGAGGGCATCGCGGCGGCGGGCATGCCTGTGCTGCGCTTCGATTACCCCGGCGCGGGCGATTCGGACGGCGCAGAGGACGACCCCGAGCGCCTCGCCGCCTGGCTGGGCAGTATCGAAGCGGCCATGGCGCGGCTGCGCGAATGGACCAGCGTGAAGCAGGTGTCGCTCGTCGGCTTGCGGCTGGGTGCGACGCTCGCCGCGCTCGCCGCACAACGCAATGTCGGTAGCGTCGATTCGCTGGTGCTGCTCGCGCCCGCGGTGCTCGGGCGCAACTACGTGCGCGAACTGCGCGCTCACCGGCAGAGCTGGCTCAGCACGCCGGCCGGCATGAACGCGGACCCCATCGCGAACCCCGACGCCTATGTGGAGGCGTTCGGCTTCGGCATTCACGGCGAGGACATTGCGCGCCTTGCAGCCGTCGACCTGTGCAAGGACACCCACGCGCCGGCCGCGCGCGTCCTGCTGTTCGATTCGAGCAACCGCACGCGTACGGAAGCGCTGGCCGCCCATTACGCCGCGCATGGCGTGGAGGTGCAGCACGGCCCGCTCGACGAACTCGACCGCTTTCTCGTGGAAGCGCTGTACAGCGAAGCACCCGCGAGCGCGTTCGAACGCGTGACGACGTGGCTCGCGGCAGGCGCGTGCGAGCGTTCCACCGCTGCGCCGGCAGGCGGGCAAAGCGTGGCTGCATCGGACGACGAAGCTCCGGCGCTGCGCCTTGCCGGCACGCGCGCCACGGAGCGCCCGGTCGTGTTCGGCGCGTACTTCGGCATCTACTGCGAGCCCGACGTGCCGCGCGCAGGCGCGCCCGCCATGCTGTTTCTCAACACCGGCGCGAGTCACCACATCGGCGACGGCCGCATCTTCGTGCTGTTCGCGCGGCGGCTCGCGGCGCTCGGCATCGCGTCGCTGCGCATGGATCTGGGTGGCATCGGCGATGCCACGCCCGTTGCGCCCGAGGTCACGCTCGACACCATCTACTCCGACGATGCCTGCCGCGACGCCGCGGCCGGCGCCGACTGGCTCGTCGCGCACGGGCATCGTCGCGTAGCCGTATTCGGCGTGTGCGGCGGCGCCTTTGCCGGTCTGCACGCGAGTGCACGGCATGCCGCCGTGGAGGGCGCGTTCTGTGTGAACCTGCAGAAGTTCATCTGGGACGGCGACGCGCGCGCGCCCGGGGCGCATCAGTTCGCGTCCTCGAAGGTGTACTGGCGCGCCGCGCTCAACCCCGAGAAGTGGGCACGCGCCCTGCGTGGGCAGAGCCATCCGCTGCGGATCGCCCGCGTAGTGGGCGCGCGGCTCGCGCGGCGCGGCTGGCTTACGGCCGCGGGCTGGATCGAGCGCTGCACCGGCTGGGCGCTCGCGGCCAACGAGGCGCGCGACCTCGTGCGCGCGATTCATCGCAAGGGCGTGCGCCTGCGGCTCGTATATGGCGATTACGACGTGGGGCTCGACGAAGCGCGCATCCAGTTCGGCACGCGGCTCGCCGCGCTGCACTGTCACGAAGGCGTGCGCGCGGCGACGCTGCCGAAGCTCGACCATGCGTTGTTTACACGGCCCGCGCGCGAGGCCGTGATGGCCGATGCCGAGCGCTGGCTGTTTACGGAGCTGATTCAGGCTGCGCCCCACACGGGCGGCCAGTCAGCGCGACCTGCGGCGGCGCGCGCGAGCGCCACGCCGCCGTACCTCGATGGAGCCAGGCTGTGAACCCGACTTCCGATCTCGACCGCATCAACCAGAACGCGTGGAATTCCCACGATGCCGAGCGCGAGTTCACGCTCGAAAAGACATGGACCGACGCCGGCGAAGCGGCCGCGTTCGCGTGGATCACGCCGCGCTGCGCGGGCACGCCGCTGCTCGACATCGGCGTGGGCGCGGGCCGCACGATCCCGCTCATGCGCGCCATCTCCACGGACTACACGGGCATCGACTACACGGAGAAGCTGCTCGAACTCGCGCGCGGCCGCCATCCCGGCGTGGACCTGCGCCACATGGACGCGCGCGACATGCACACGCTGCCCTCGGATCACTACGGGCTCGTGGAATTCAGCTGGAACGGCATCGACTGCGTGGACTACGAAGACCGCATGCGCATTCTGCGCGAGATGTTTCGCGTGACGCGTCCCGGCGGCTACGTGCTGGTCTCGTCGCACAACCGCGATGGCCCGGGCTACGGCGAGACGCCGCTCAAGCTGCTGCCGCGCTTCACGCCGAACCCGGTGCGACTCGGCTGGCGCGTGCTGCGCTCGCTCGTCAGGCTGCCGGTCGCGACCGCCAACTACCTGCGGCATATGAACCTGAACCGTGACTATCCGGGCTATTCAGTCCGCGCGGCGGCGGCGCACTACTTCGGCATTGTGATCATCTACACGACGGTGGCGGAGCAGCGGCGGCAACTGACGGAAACGGGCTTCGTGAACGACGCGGCGTTCGGCAGCGATCAGGGCGACCGCATTGCTGACGACGCGGGCACGAGCAACGCCTGGTGGGTGCATTACGTGGCGCATAAGCCCGCATGAACGCACATGAGCGGACATGCGCGGATATGAGTGGCTCATAGGCCGTTGGCGAAATGAAGCATCGCTAAAGATTGCAATGAAGACTTGAGCAATCGACTGACGGCCCGGCGCCTCGTCCGCTGCGGACGAGGCGCCGGGCGTAGCGATTGGGGGAGCAACGACAATGAACCGGATCGCCGAACCTTGCGTCTCGATGCGTGAGACCTCGCTTGCATCGGTGCCTGCGCCTGCGGCTCCAACGATGGAGCCCGACGTGCAGCGTGTGGCCGAGCTGCCTGTCGATGCGGGCGAGCGCTTGTTGCGGCGCGCGTTCGGCCGCTTCGCGACCGGCGTCGTGGTGGTCTCCACCGGCTGCGGCGAGACGCTTCACGCCATGACGGCCAACGCGTTCATGTCGGGCTCGCTCAGGCCGCCGCTCATCGTGGTCTCCGTGGGGCAGCGCGCGCGCATGCACGAGCGGCTCATGACGCACGAACTCTTCGCCGTGAGCGTGCTCACTGACGAGCAGGAAGCGCACAGCCGGCACTACGCGGGCGAACATCAAACCTGGCTCGCGCCGCATTTCAGCGAGGCGCAGGGCGTGCCGGGTATCGCATGGCTCGACCGCGCCGTGGCGCGGTTCGCAGCGCGCGTAGTGGACCGGCATCCGTGCGGCGACCATACGCTCTTCATCGGCGAGGTACAGGCCTTCTCGCTCGAAGACCACGCACCGTTGCTGTTCTTCGGCGGTCACTATGCGAACGTCAGGCATCGTTGAGTTCGGGACTGTGTGGACGTTCTATCCGTGCAACACGTGAGCTACATGCGAGCCGCACCTGACGATACCTGGGAGTCTGGAATAATTTCGCGCTCGTTTGACAACGAGGCTTGACGGGCGTGGCTGACGAGGCTACGAACCCCTTCGATCATTGCAAGCTTTGCCGGTTTTTTGCACGTTACGCGAGGCCTGCCGGCGCCCATTGCTAACCGCGTTGCAGAGTTGAAACAATTCTTCAGAGGGATAACCCTGTCAGGACGTTTCCCACTGGCGCAGTGCCCACGAAGCAAGCAATTTATTGTTAGATGAGAAGAAGAACACAGACGCGAGGGCGCTTCTTCATCAGTCTTCATAGACAGGCGAAAGCCATATCGGGGAGAGTGCCATGGAAACGGCCAACAAGGATCGTTCGCTCGTCAGCAAGGTGATGGATGGCCTGGTGTCGGGCATCGTCGAGGAAAAGTACGGAGCCATCCTGCCGCCGCAGGATGTGCTCTCGAAGGAGTTCAACGTCAGCCGTACGGTGATGCGCGAGGCGCTGTCGATGCTGCTCGCGCGGCACATGCTCGACGTGCGGCCCAAGATCGGCACGCGCATACGACCCATGCGCGACTGGCGCATGCTGGACGAGGACGTGGTCAGCTGGCGTTTTCGAGCCAAGCCCGATTCGCAGTTCCTGCGCGACGTGATCGAGTTTCGCGTGCTGATCGAGCCGAGGGCATCGGCGCTCGCGGCCATGCGCGCCACGCCTGCCGAGGTCGCCGGCATTCGGGAAGCGTTCGACGCGTTCCGCTCCATCGCTCCCAACGACCCCGCTTATCAGGATGCCGACGAGCTGTTGCATACGCGCATCGTGGCCGCGAGCGGCAACCAGTTCTTCCAGCAGATGGCCGCTATCGTGCGCGGTGCACTGTCCGCGGTGAATCCGATCATCATGCGCAAGGAAAGCGCTTGGGAGACGGTTGTGCGTACGCACGGACGGGTGGTTGAAGCGATCGAGCGACACGATCCGAAGGAGGCCGAAGCAGCTTCGCTCGCGCTGATCGACTTCACCTCCGACGAAGTGGAGCAGGCATTCGCGGTCTCGCATGCGGAGCGCGTCTGAGCCATTGAACGAGGACGCGCGGCAGGGCGTCTGGCTGGCGATTGCTTGATCGCCGGTTGTGCGGGTTGCGCCGGTTGTGCGGGTTGCGTCGATGCCCGGCTGCGGGTGGCCGCTGTTGCTGCGACAATGGCGGCTCCCTCACCACAGCCGCACTCCCGAATCGATGAGAGACGACGCCGTCATCCGCTGGGGCATCGTCGGCGCGGGCCGCATTGCGCGCCGCTTTGCCGAGAGCCTGAGACACGTACCGCACACCCAGCTTGCCGCCGTCTGGTCGCGGCGTGCCGAGACCACGACTGCGTTTGCGCGCGACACCGATTGCGCCGCTGCCTCGAACCTTGATGCCCTCTTGTCCGCGGGCATCGACGCCATCTATATCGCCACGCTGCAAGATACTCACGCGCAGTACGCCATCGCGGCGCTCGACGCCGGACTCCATGTGTTGTGCGAGAAGCCGGCCACCATCAACGGCGCGCAACTGGAGCGCGTGATCGATGCCTCGCATCGCGCCGGACGGCTTTTCATGGAGGCCATGAAGCCCCCGTTCTATCCGCTCTACCGGAAGTTGCGCGCGCATCTGACGGTGGACCCCATCGGCGAAATCGGCCTCGTGCGCGCGGGTTGCGCGGTCTCCACCGTGCCTGCCGACCATCCGTCCTTCTCGTTCGAGCATGCGGGTGGTGCGCTGCTCGACATCGGGATCTACGAGATGTTTCTCGCCGTCGACTGGTTGGGTGCGCCGCTCGAGATTCAAACCACGGGGCGGCTCGGCCCCACCGGCGTGGACACCTTCGCCGCGCTGAACTGCCGCCACGAGCGCGGCATCGCGCAGCTCTTCTGCGGGCTGGACCTGTACGGCAAAGGCGACGCCTTGCTGGCGGGGCCTGCAGGCCACGTCACGATTCAGGAGAACTGGTGGAACCCGGTGCGCGCCACCGTGCGTTATGCCGACGGACGCAGCGTGGAGCTGGAGGCGCCGTTCGAAGGCGGCGGTCTCAACTACGAAACCGCGCATTTCTGCGAGCTGATTCGGGCGGGCCGGCTGGAAAGCCCCGTGATGACGCACGACACGTCGCGCCACATGATTGCGATGGCCGACGCGTCGCGCGCGGCGCTTGGCTTGCGCTTCGCGGGCGAATGAGTGGGCGGATGAATGGACGAATGAGGGCGCGAAGCGCGAATCGATCGATGGCCGATCGATCTGTCGCGCGTGGCCCCGTGTCCGCCGATTGCAGGCAACGGGGCAGGCCGTGAGTCGCTGAGCGGCTCGGGCAGGCGCCTCGATCGGTCTCTACGACGCCAATGCCCGCACGCACTCGCCGACGAGCGCCGGGCCGCGATAGATGAAGCCGGTATAGAGCTGCACGAGCGAGGCGCCCGCGGCCAGCTTTGCGCGCGCGTCTTCGCCCGAGAAGATGCCGCCGACGCCGATGATCGGCACAGTGTCGCCCACTTCGGCGCGCAGCTTGCGGATCACCTGGTTGGACAGGTCGAATACCGGTTTGCCCGAGAGGCCACCGGCTTCGTCCGCGTGCGGCAGGCCCGCGACAGCGGTGCGCGAGAGCGTGGTGTTGGTCGCGATCACGCCTTCGATGCCATGGCGCAGCAGCGTGCCCGCAATCGCCTTGACCTGCTCGTCGTCGAGATCGGGCGCGATCTTGAGCACGAGCGGCACGAGCTTGCCGTGCAGGTCGGCGAGCCGCTGCTGTTTGTCCTTGAGCGCGGCGAGCAGCGCGTCGAGTTCGCCCGCGCCCTGCAACTGGCGCAGATTCTTCGTGTTCGGCGACGAGATGTTGATCGTCACGTAGCTCGCGAACGGATAGACGCGCTCGAGGCAATAGAGATAATCGTCGGCAGCGCGCTCGATGGGCGTGTCCGCGTTCTTGCCGATGTTGAGGCCCAGCACGCCGCGATAGCGCGCGGCCTGCACGTTCTTCACGAACTGGTCGACGCCTGCGTTGTTGAAGCCCATCCGGTTGATGATGGCGCTGGCCTCGGGCAGCCGGAACATGCGTGGCCGCGGATTGCCCGGCTGCGCACGCGGCGTGACCGTGCCGACCTCGATGAAGCCGAAGCCGAGCGAGGCGAGACCGTCGATGGCCGCGCCGTCCTTGTCGAGCCCGGCCGCGAGCCCCACCGGATTGCGGAACGTGAGGCCCATCACCGTGCGCGGCGCATCGGCCACGTGCGGTGCGACGAGGCCCGCGATGCCGGTACGGCCGGCTGCGCCGATCGCGCGCAGGGTGATATGGTGGGCGTTTTCCGCGTCCATGCGGAAGAGCTGGGCGCGCAAGAGCGGGTAGAGGGAACTGAACACAGCGGACGGGCCGTGGCGGCCGGAAAATGGGAACCCGGTATTTTACCGGCAATCGAAGCGGTTCCCGGTTCCCGGTTCCCGGTTCCCGGTTCCCGGTTCCCGGCGCGTCCGTTCGTTCGAGCGGCGCTCAGTGCGGCTCAGCGGGGTTCAGCGAGATTCAGTGGGCTCAACCAGATTCAGCCGCCGCGCGTATCCTTCATTGCCGCGTCCACCGGCGGCAAACCGACGTGATGCGGATTGATGACTTTCCAGGCGCCATCGAAGAGCCCTTCGAGCGGCCGGAAGTTCGACTTGTACGCCATCTTCGGGCTTTCGCGAATCCAGTAGCCAAGGTAGACGTACGGCAGTTGCAGACTGCGCGCCTGCTCGATCTGCCAGAGGATGTTGTAGGTGCCGTAGCTCGCGTGGGGCGCGTCGGGCTCGAAGAACGTGTAGACCGACGAAAGCCCGTCGCCGAGGATGTCGATCATGCTCACCATGCGCAGCACGCCCGGCGCGTTCGGATGGTGCGGGTCGGGCTCGCGGAACTCCACGAGGCGCGAGTTGATCCGGCTTTGCAACAGGAACTGCTCGTACTGGTCGCGGCTGTCGCGGTCCATGCCGCCGCCCGCGTGCCGCGCGGACTGGTAGCGCATGTAGAGCGCGTAGTGTTCCTCGTCGTAGTGAAGCGGCGAGACGGTGGCGACGAGATCGCTGTGCCGCTTCCAGGCACGGCGCTGCGTGCGGCTCGGCGTGAATCGCGCGGCTGGCACACGCACCGGCACACAGGCGCGGCAGCCGTCGCAGTACGGGCGATAGGTGAATACGCCCGAGCGTCGAAAGCCGGCCTTTACGAGATCGGTGTAGACATCGGAGTTGATGAGATGGCTGGGCGTAGCCACCTGGGAGCGCGCGATGCGTCCCTCCAGATAACTGCAGGGGTAGGGCGCTGTGGCATAAAACTGCAGCGCGGAAAGCGGTGAAAGCGGCAGCTCGTTAGGATGAGTCACTTGGCAGCTCTCGATGCGTTCTGTGGGGCGGAACCCGCCGCGCCAGCCCCGCCACCCCCATTTGGCGCCCCCTTGACGACCGCTTTGCAACCGCCGCGACGAAGCCGCGAATGTGCGGCAGACCGCGGCGTGCGCTATCGAGCCATCGGGGCCGTCAGGTTATGCGGACCGAGCGATCAGATCGGCGAGGACGCTCTTGTCGAACCGCCAGGGAATGGATGCGGCGTCGACGGACACGCGCACATGCTGCACGAACGCTTTGCGCGCGATTTCGCGGCCGCCGAGCGACGCCAGATGGGACGTGTTTTGCTGGCAGTCTATCATTTCTACTTCGTGACAGCGCAAGTGCGCGACCAGCGCGGCGAGGGCGATTTTCGAAGCGTCGGTGACCTCGGCGAACATCGATTCGCCGAAGAACATGCGGCCGAACGAGACGCCGTAGAGGCCGCCCACACGCCTGCCGTCGAGCCAGGTCTCCACGCTGTGCGCGTCGCCCCGGCGGTGCAGCGACGTATAGGCATCGATCACGTCGGCCGTGATCCATGTGCCGCGCTGGCCGTGCCGCGGCACGGTTGCGCAGGCGCGCATGACGGCGGGGAAATCGGCGTCGACGCGTACTTCCCACGCGTCGTCGCGCAGCACTTTCTTGAGCGTCTTCCTGAACGACGGCGACACCTTGAATTCGCGCGGACGCAGGATCATGCGCGGGTCCGGGCTCCACCAGAGCACGGGCTGGCCGTCCGAGTACCACGGGAAAATGCCATGACGATAGGCGTCGATGAGGCGCGAGGGGAGCAGGTCGGCGCTTGCCGCGAGCAGCCCGGGCGCGCCGCTCGACGCGCCGAGCGCGCGTTCCACGGGCGGGAACGGATCGTCGGGTCCGAGCCAGGGCACCATGCTCGTGGGGCTCAGCCTTCCCGCAGCGAGCGGAGGATGTCGCCCGTGTGCAGCCCGTAGCTGCCCGAGGCGCGGTCGGCGAAGAAGAAGCGCAGCGTCTGTCCCACGGTGGGGAAGGCGATGTCGTCCCAGGGAATCTCATGCTCGTCGAAGAGGCGCACTTCGAGGCTTTCCTCGCCTGCTTCCACGTCGATATCGAGCAGACGCGCCATGTAGAAGAGATGCACCTGGTGCACGTGCGGAACGTTGAGCAGCGAGAACAGGCTCTGCACTTCCACGCGCGCGCCGGCTTCCTCGAGCGTTTCGCGCGCGGCCGCTTCCGACGTGGTTTCCCCCATCTCCATGAAGCCGGCCGGCAGGGTCCAGTAGCCGTAGCGCGGTTCGATGGCGCGGCGGCACAGCAATACCTTGTCGTCCCAGACGGGAATCGTACCGACCACGTTGCGTGGATTCTGATAATGCACGGTGCCGCAATGCGCGCAGACGTGGCGCTCGCGGTTGTCGCCGGGCGGAATGCGCAGGCTGACGGCGTGGCCGCAGATCGAGCAGAATTTCATGGGATGGGGACGGTGAACGGTGATGCGAGTGTATCACCGTGCGCGTGCCCGCACGGAGGCTGGGCGGGGGCTGGAATACAGCACGGAAGGCATGCCACAAAAAGGGCGGCGTGCTTTCCGTCCTGCATGCCAAAAACAAAAAAGCCCACCGAGTGGTGAGCTTTCTGGTTTTCGCGCATTTTCGTAATGCCGCACCTTGCTGGTGAATACGGCAAACGGATCTGGTTGCGGGGGTAGGATTTGAACCTACGACCTTCGGGTTATGAGCCCGACGAGCTGCCAGACTGCTCCACCCCGCGTCCGTCGAAAGATGAAATTATAGGGCAAAGCCGACATGCGCGCAACACATTCTCTGAGAGCGGTGGAGAAACTGCTCACCGATGCGTCGTGTGGCCCGCGTCGTCATACGCCCGTGATCGCACATGTGACGACGTAGATGCCGCGGCGCGCATGGTCGGATGCGTGTCGCCTGCGAGCACGTGCCCGCGTAGGCAGGGCATGGGCGCTGGGCTAGAATCGGGGACCATCCGTTGTCTGCCACGCTTTTTCACCATCACGCCGGGTCGAGGAATATGGACATCGCACACGATTTGCAATCGATCACGCACCAGGAAAAGACGCTCGTGTTTCCGCGTTTCGATGCGGACCGCGCGTGGGAAGTCGGCGCGTGGCTTCACGAGATCGCGAAGGCGCGCGCGCTCGCCGTCGTCATCGACGTGCGCACGTTCGGGCAGCCGCTCTTTTTCGCCGCGCTCGACGGCACTACGCCCGACAACGTCGATTGGGCGCGACGCAAGGGCAACGTCGTGGAGCACTTCCGGCGCAGCTCGTACGCCATCGGTCTGCGCATGCAACAGGCGGGCACCTCGCTCGCCGAAAAGCATGGATTGCCGGTCTCCGGCTACGCATCGCACGGCGGCGCCTTTCCGCTGACCGTGGCTGGTGCCGGCGTCATCGGTTCGGTCACTGTTTCCGGCCTGCCGCAACGCTCGGACCACGAACTCGTGGTCGAGGCGCTGTGCGCGCTGCTCGACGAGGACTACAGCAAGCTCGCGCTCGCAAAGGCCTGAGCCGATGCGACTGCCTGCCTACGCGTGGCTTGCCATCGCCATTCTGGCCGAGGTCGTTGCCACGTCCGCGTTGCGCGCGTCCGACGGTTTTACGCGGTTCGTGCCGTCCGTAATCGTGGTGCTCGGGTACAGCATCGCGTTCTACGGGCTTTCGCTCACGTTGAAAAGCATTCCGGTCGGCATCGTCTACGCGATCTGGTCCGGTGCGGGCATTGTGCTGATTACGCTCGTCGCGCTCGCGCTGTATCGGCAGGTGCCCGATACGGCCGCCGTCGTGGGGCTCGGGCTCATCGTGGCCGGTGTGGTGGTGCTCAACGTGTTTTCGAAGATGGAAGCGCACTGAAGGCCTGGCCGGCACAGCGCGACGTCCGCATCGTGCGGCGAATGCCGCTTCTTCACGCCGTGCCGCGTTGTTCGTGGCATTGCACGCATCGCCCCGCCGCCGTTCAGCGTTTTGCCGCCAGATTCACGCGAATGCCTGCGTCGCCCAGTGCACGGCGGCTTTCTTCTCCATCGCGCGAGAGTGCGTCTTCCCAGATGCTGATGGCGCGCGAAATATCGATGTCGTGATCTTTCGCGTAGGCGAACCAGTGATTGGCCGCATCCGGTTCCTGCACCTCGCGGTCCTGAAAAAAGTACTTTCCCATGCGTGCTCCACGTCGCGATTCTCCCGATCGATGTGCAGCGCATCATTCGTGCCCGGCGCGCCGCGCGCTGTAGTGCCCGAAACGACCCGACACGCGCCTTTCTTCGTCCGCAAGGAAACTTCTTGCGCGCGGCGCCGACTCATCACTCAGATAACGACGACCTGGAGCCGCGCGTGTTCGTCAATCGCGAGCAAAAGCCGGGGCGCGAGGGCTCGATCGAACGCAACGGAGAATCCATCATGGCTGAACGTGTCAGTGGCCCGTATCGCGGCTATTACATCAGCGCGGCGGCGCGTCTCGTTACGCCGCCTCCCGCAGCCGAGTCGCACGATGCGGGGCGAGGGCCGGTTCGCCCGTTCCAGGCGCGAACCGATGAACCGGGCGACCTCCAGCAGCGTGGCGGCAGCGAGCCGCACGATCCGCGTGGCGGCGTCTATGTCGGCTCAGTGAGCCTTTCGCTGGGCGGTCTCGACACGCCGCGCCGCATCGAAACGCTGCTCGAACTGGGCGACGGCCGGCGCTTCGCCTGCGAGGACGACGCACTCGACCAGGTGGAACAAGCCGCACGCGAGTACATCGACCGGCTTTACGGCGAGCCCTGAACGAGCGTGCTCAGCGTGCCGCCACTGGACGGCGGCGCGATGTGCCGGGTACGATAAATCTCTTGCCGTGCTGTAGCCGGTGCTGACCGGCGCGTCATTTCCCGAGCATTTTCTGTCGAGGCAAGCATGGACATTCAATTCTCCCCGGATGCGCCTCTCTACCGGGACGCCAACCTCACGGTCGTATTCGCCGCATTCGTGGATGGCGAGTGCGTGCCGTGCGCCATTTCTGTCGAAGCACTGGAAGATCACTTCGGCGCACGCGCGGCCGACCGCGACGCGTGGATCCGCGCATTCGACTCAGGCCGTTCGCGCATCGAGGCCGTGGCACGCGAACATCTGCGCATCAGTAACGGCACGCCCGTGCTGCTCAAGAGCGGACACTTTCCGCCCGACAGGGTCTAGCCCGAACCAAACGCGTGCCCGCCAGCGCTGCGGCTCGCGCCACGTCTCATGCGACGGCGTTTTCCGATGCGGGCACTGCGCTACGGGCAGCCTCAAATGCCAGACGAATGCCGTCTTCGTACGGCGTTTTCCTGACAGGTCCGATCAGTGCGCGCAACGCGCTGTCGTCGAGCACGACAGGATCGGTCTGCAGATAGTGCATTTCCACCACCTCGCGCAGGATCGGATTGAAGAGTCCGAGTACGCGCAGTGTCGTTTTGCCCGCCACCATCAATTTCGGCTCACGTCCCGCGAGCGCGTAGGCCTGCGTTGCCACTTCACGCTGCGTAATCGTGCCCGCGCCCGCGAGGTGCAGCACGCGTCCGAAGGCGCCTTCTGTACGCGCGAGCGTCTCTATTACGGGGCCGACGTCGGGCACGAACACGTATTCGTGAGGCACGTCGATCGGTCCGATCATCTGGGCTCGCGTGCCGCGCGCAGCGCCCGTGAATACGCCGTCGAGGAAGCTGTTCGTCACCCGCGGCCCGTAGAAGTCCGGTAGTCGCAGCACGAGCGTCGAAAGGCCATTGCGGCCGTGCGCGTCGAGCACGAGGTTCTCCTGCGCGAGCCGCATGCGTCCCTTGAACGTGTGCGGTTCGCGCGGATGCGCTTCCGTGACCGGCATGGTCTGCGCGCGTCCGTACGGATATACCGTGCCGACCAGAATCAACCGTTCGACCCCGGCGGCGGCGAGCCCCGCGAGCGTCGTTTCCATGAGCCGGGGATGCAGTTCGAACCGGTTGTAGGGCACGCCGACGAGATACACGGCTGTTTGCAGACCGGTGGCGGCTGCAGCGACCGAGTTTGCGTCTTCGGGATTCCACGTCGCGATCTCGGCGAGCGGATCGTTGCCGAATGCCGTTTCGAGCGCCTTGCGCGAGCGTCCGATCGCGCGCCACGGTCGGCCAGCGGCGCGCAGTGCGGCTACAACGCTCGCACCGATGGCGCCTGTGGCCCCCAGCAATCCGACTCTGCCTGCGTTTTCCATGACTGTTGCGCTCCTGGGCAAGTTCTATTTTGGACTGAACACTGTTCACTGAACGGTGTTCAGTTTAATTTGACTTTTCAGGATGTCAACCGGAGAATCACCCGCATGGGAATCGCCGAACGAAAGACACGTGAAAAACAGGCGCTGCGCGAGCGCGTTCTCGACGCCGCGCGTCGCATCGTCATGCGCGACGGTTTTGCCGCGCTCTCCATGCGCAAGATCGCGGACGCCATCGAATATTCGCCCGCCACGCTGTACCTGTACTTCAAGAACCGCGACGAGATTGCGCATGCGCTGTGCGCCGAGGGCTACGCCCAGTTGCTGGAGACCTTCGCCCCACTCGCCGCCATCGAGGACCCGCGCGAGCGCCTGCATGCGCTAGGCCGCGCGTACGTCGCGTTCGGTCTCGCGCATCCGCAGACCTATCGGCTCATCTTCATGGAAGACCCGAGCTACACGAGCGCGACGCTCGCGGGCAACCGCTCGGACGACAGCGGCGACGCCGCATTCCAGATGATGATCGACGCGTTCGATGCGCTGCGCGACGCGGGCAGGCTGCCGTTGCCGTCCACGGCAAGCGCCGTGTGGGCCGAGACGCTGTGGTCCACTTTGCACGGCATCGTGGCGCTGCAGCTGACGTGTCCTGCGTTTCCGCATGCGGCGCCTGAACTGCTGGTCGACGTGGCATTGGGAGCCTGGTTTGCCGAGCCGGGCAGGGCGGCGAAGATGCGCGGCAAGGCGGCCACGAAGCCGCGTGCCCGGTTGGCGGCGAAAGCCGGCGGGAACGTGGCGAAGAAGGCGCAAGCGCTGTCGGACACGGACCCGGACACGGACCCGGTCGCGGGCTCGGACGTGAGGCGCAAAGCGGCGTTGCCGGCAAAGGCCAGTGCAAAGCTGGCCCCGAACGCAGGCAGCGAAGTCGCTGCAGATTCCGCGGCACCCGCAAGCCCCACCGTGCCCGCTATGCGCCGCAAAGCGGCCCGTGCGTGATACCGTAGCTCCTCACGTCTGCCTGCTGCTTTCACGCCATGAATCAAACACTCTCTTCCGGCGCTGCGCCGTCGTCGCAAGGCGACGTCGTTACGCGCGTTGCGAACCGCGTCGGCTTTATCGAACTCGAGCGCCCGCAGGCGCTCAATGCGCTTTCGACGGACATGATCCGCGCCATGCATGCGGCGCTCGAGCGTTGGCGCGAGGACCCCGACGTGCTCGCAGTGGTGGTTCGCTCGCCGCACGCGCGCGCGTTCTGCGCGGGCGGCGACATCCGCTTTCTTTATGAGGCGGCCCGCCGCGGCGACCAGGACGCGCTCGATACGTTCTTCACCGAGGAATACCGGCTCGATCACGCCATCTTCACGTATCCGAAGCCCTACATCGCGCTCATGAACGGCGTCGTGATGGGCGGCGGCATGGGGATCTCGCAGGGTGCGCATCGCACGGGCGGCCTGCGTGTGGCGACATCGTCGACGCGCATGGCGATGCCCGAGACGCGCATCGGCCTTTTTCCCGACGTCGGCGCGGGCTGGTTCCTTGCGCGCACACCCGGCGCGATCGGCCGCTATCTCGCGGTGACGGGCGAAACGATCGGCGCGGCAGACGCGCTCTATGCAGGCCTTGCCGATACCTACATGGACGAGGCGGCGTTGCCCGCGCTGGTTGAGGCGCTGCAGACGGAGCCGTTCGAACGCGGCGCCGACGTGGTCGCGCTCGTGGAACGCGAAGCCGCCCGGCACAAGGTCGTACCGACGCCCGACACCTCCACGCTGGCCGACACGCGCACGCTCATCGACCGGCATTTTTCGCACGCGGACGTGCCGGCTATCCTCGCGTCGCTCGAATCGGAACAGGATTGCGCCGCAGCCGAATGGGCCGAGCGCACGGTGGCTGTGCTGCGCGAACGCTCGCCGCTTTCGATGGCGGTGTCGCTCGAAGTGGTGACGCGTTCGGAAGATTCGATGGCGTGCGCGCTGCGCCGCGATCTCGATCTCACGCGCTCCACGTTCGCGCATGGCGATGTGATGGAGGGCATTCGCGCCCGGATCATCGACAAGGACAATCGCCCGGCATGGCGCATTGCGCGCATCGAGGACGTGACGCCCGAAGACGTTGCGCGCATGTTCGAAAGCCCGTGGACGCCGCAGACGCATCCGCTGCGGGAACTGCTGGGTTAATGCCGCGTTAGCTGCGATCTTCGGACGGGTACGGCCGCGACCGGCCTATTCGAATCAGACGCTATTCGTCGCCGCCCGCGTCGCTCATGAAAGCGCGCATGAACACCAGCGCGCCCCAGCCCCACATCGCATTGGCCGCGAAGCCCATGGCAAGGCGCGGCAGCATGTTGCCGCTCGGCCAGATGCCGCGAATGGGATCGACCACGAAGACGGCGGCGGCCGTGAGCACGATGCCGCCGAACATGAATGCCGGCACCCAGGGCGCGGGGCGGGCGGGCGACACGCGCAAAAGCCAGGCCATCAGCACGGCCCACACGGCGCTCCAGATGGCATTGGCAAGAAAGTCGGGCAGTCCGAGCGGCACGAAGGGCGCCGTGGAAAAGCCTGTGGCGTCGATCAGTCCCGCTGCGTGCAACAGTGCGAGCGTCGACTCGTGAAAGAACAGCGAAGCCAGAAAGCCGGACATGAACGGCAGAATGAATTTTTGCATGCGCGAGCTGCCTGAAAGGGTGCGGCGCGCCTTGGACGCTACAGGCGCGAACCCGAATGTGCGCCATTATATCGGCGCACTGCTTTTGCCCTGTGCGCCCGGATACGCCGCTTCGTAGCCGCGGAACGTTCCGCGCGCCGCAGGTCTCGCAATATGCCGCGTTGTATGCCCGGGCATCAGGCTAATCACGAAAGCGGAAAACCTAAGCTCAAAAAAATCGTTCAAAAGGAGAGACCGCGTCCATAGACTGCTTTCCCATGCAGGCGGCAACGCCGCCACCGGCAAGCCGCCGTTCCACGGCGCTTGCGCACGTTTTTCGGGGAAGCTGTCGCGATGACCTTGCTGTTGCCGATCCTGCCTGCCTCGTCCCCTTCGTTTCGAACAAGCAGGAGCAACGCATGAATGTGTTCTGGTTCATTCCCACGCACGGCGACACGCGCTATCTGGGCACCTCCGAAGGCGCACGCGCCGCGGACCTGCCGTACTTCCAGCAGATTGCGGCGGCCGCCGACACGCTCGGCTACGAAGGCGTGCTGCTGCCCACGGGACGCTCGTGCGAAGACGCGTGGGTCGTTGCATCGAGCCTCATTGCCGCAACGAAGCGGCTCAAGTTTCTCGTGGCGATTCGTCCCGGCATTTCGTCGCCGGGGCTCGCCGCACGCATGGCCGCGACCTTCGACCGTCTCTCGAACGGGCGTCTCATCATCAACGTGGTGACGGGCGGCGATGCGGTGGAACTGGAAGGCGACGGCGTGTTCGTCGATCACGACACGCGCTACGAAATCACCGACGAGTTTCTGCACATCTGGCGCGGGCTGCTCGAAGCCTCGCATCGTGGCGAGTCCATCGACTTCATCGGCACGCATCTGCGCTCGAAGGGCGGCAAGCTGCTGTATCCGCCAGTGCAGCAGCCGCATCCGCAGCTGTGGTTCGGCGGTTCGTCGCCGGCCGCGCACGAGATGGCCGGCGCGCACATCGATACCTACCTCACGTGGGGCGAGCCGCCCGAGGCCGTCGCGAAAAAGATCGCGGACATTCGCGCGCGCGCCGCGGCACATGGGCGCGAGATTCGCTTCGGCATCCGGCTGCATGTGATCGTGCGCGAGACCGAAGACGAAGCGTGGGCCGCCGCAGACCGTCTCATCAGCCGTCTCGACGACGAGACCGTGGCGCGTGCGCAGGCCGCGTTCGCGAAGATGGATTCGGAAGGGCAGCGGCGCATGGCGGCGCTGCATGGCGGCAAGCGCGGCAGCCGCGAGGATCTCGAGATCTATCCGAACCTGTGGGCGGGCGTCGGGCTCGTGCGCGGCGGCGCGGGAACGGCACTCGTCGGGAGTCCGGAGCAAGTGGCTGCGCGCATGCGCGAGTACGCGGACCTCGGTATCGAGACGTTCATCCTCTCCGGTTATCCGCATCTCGAAGAGTCGTATCGCTTCGCGGAGCTCGTCTTTCCGCTCTTGCCGGGGCGCGCGCGTGCGAAGACGGGCGGCCCGCTGTCGGGACCGTTCGGCGAGGTGGTGGGCAACCACTATCCGCCGCGCGCGAGCCAGAGTTGAGCCGCGCGGCTGAGTTGGCTCGCTTGTTGGGCGCATTGCACGAAGCAAGGAGGACGTTCACATGACGCAGTCCGCAGTCACAAGTGGGCCGCCGCGCCACCATCGAGCCGCTGGCGGCATCCAGTCCGGGTACGCCGTGCGGGCAGCGCTCACGAAGGCCGGCGCGCATCTCGCGCCGTGGATCGTGCCGTTCGCCGTGCTGCTGGCGTGGGAGTTGGCGGCGCGCAGCGGCGTGCTTTCCACGCGCGTGCTGCCGGAGCCGCTCGCGGTAGTGAAGGCGGCGTGGTCGCTCATTCAGTCGGGCGAAATGTGGGCCGACGTCAAGGTGAGCACGTGGCGCGCGCTGTCGGGCTTCGCCATCGGCGGCGGCATTGGCCTCGCGCTCGGTCTTGCGACAGGGCTCTTCAAGCCCGTGGAAGTCGCGCTCGACTCCACCGTGCAGATGATCCGCAACATTCCCGCGCTCGCAATGATTCCACTCGTGATCCTCTGGTTCGGCATCGAGGAAGAGGCGAAGGTGTTTCTGGTTGCGCTCGGGGTGTTCTTCCCCGTGTACGTGAACACGTTTCATGGCATCCGGTCGGTGGACGCGAATCTCGTGGAGATGGCGCGCAGCTACGGCGTGAAGGGTTTCGCGCTGTACCGCGACGTGATCCTGCCGGGCGCGTTGCCGTCGATCCTCGTGGGTGTGCGCTTCGCGTTCGGGCTCATGTGGGTCACGCTCATCGTCGCGGAAACGATTTCGGCCCAATCGGGCATCGGGTATATGACGATGAACGCACGCGAGTTTCTGCAAACCGATGTGGTGGTGGTCGGCATCCTGCTTTATGCCGGGCTCGGCAAGCTGGCGGATCTGCTCGCGAAGGGCATCGAACGCGTGGCGCTGCGCTGGCATCCGGCTTACCAGGGAGGCAGCAAGACATGAACGCCACGACATTAGCGGCGAACTTCGGCGGCATTACGGGCAGCGACCTGGAAGCGGAGTTGGCGCAGCCGCGCGAGCAGGATGGCGAGGTATCGCGTGCTGTGGCGTTAGAGCGCGAGGGCTTGCGTGCGCAGAGGCAGCATCAGGATGGCGCTCGTGAGACGTTACAGCGAAGCTGGGTTGCGCGCGACAGCGTGGCGACGCCCGACGTAGCGACGCCCGACGCCCCCGCCGACTACTCCGTCGAACTGCGCGGTGTGATGAAGCGCTACGGCGAGCGCACCGTGCTCGACGGCTTCGATCTTTCCATCGAGCGCGGCAGCTTCGTGGCGATCGTCGGTCGCAGCGGCTGCGGGAAATCGACATTGCTGCGGCTCGTCGCGGAACTCGAAACGCCGCAGGGCGGCTCGCTCGTGAAGCGCGCGGCACACGGCGCGTCGCTCGACACGCGGATCATGTTCCAGGATGCGCGGCTTTTGCCCTGGAAAACCGTGCTGCAGAACGTGATGCTGGGTCTGCCGCGCAGTGCTCGCGAGAATGCGCGCGCAGTGCTGGCGGAGGTAGGGCTGCTTGCGCGTGCCGACGACTGGCCCGCGCAACTCTCGGGCGGCCAGCGTCAGCGTGTGGCGCTTGCGCGTGCGCTCGTGCATCGGCCGAGTCTGCTGTTGCTCGACGAACCGCTCGGCGCGCTCGACGCGCTCACCCGCATCGAGATGCACGCACTGATCGAACGGCTGTGGCGCGAGCACCGTTTCACGGCGCTGCTCGTCACGCACGACGTGCACGAAGCCGTTGCGCTGGGCGACCGGATTCTGCTCGTCGAAGACGGCCGTATCGCGCTCGATCAGCCGGTGTCGCTCGAACGACCGCGCGTGCGAGCCTCGGCGCGTTTCGCGGAGCTCGAAGATTACGTGCTGCAGCGTGTGCTGAAGACGCAGCCGGGCGATTCGGAGCCAACAGGGCCGCACAGCGCATCCGGCTTGCGGGCGAGTGTGCGGCCTCATGAAGTGCGGTGGGCTGTCTGAAACCGGAATACGAAGTCTGAATAGTCAGGATGCCGAATATCGGCACGGCACACACCCTCTCTCCACGGAGCCATCCCACATGAGCATTTCCGCCATCAACGTGCGCAACCAGTTCAGAGGCAAGATTCGCGAGATCATTCGCGGACCGGTTGTCTCCGAAGTCGACGTCGATACGCCCTTCGGCATCGTGACGTCCGTCATCACGACGCGCTCCGTCGACGAACTCGACCTGAAGGTGGGCACCGAAGTGGTGGCGCTCGTCAAGTCCACCGAAGTTTCTCTCGCGCGCCTCTGAGCGCCAGCTCCGCCGCTACTTTGGGGTTCCGCCGCTCGCGGGCGGCTCGCGAGCCATACCCTCGTTGACCGGTTTGCGCGGACGCTTGACCGGCATGTTGTCGGGGTTATCGGCGTTCACGGCGTCGGAGGCCGCCTGCGGCGGCTTCACCATCGACGCCGAGCGATCGACGGCTGGCGGGTGCACCGGCGCTTGGGGTGTCGCCTGGGTATGTGCCGTTGCCGGCAGGGTCCCGGTCATCGCCATCGCTGCGACGGCGAGCAGCCGTCGTTCTCCTGAAAGCGCTTTCCTGTCCATCTCGCGTGTCTCCGTTTCGGCATCGGACGCTTCGCGTGCATTCTGCGGTCGAACCGGCCGTTTGAATCGGCGGGCGTCCATTCTTCCGGCATGCCGCACGTAGCGTGCCGCTGCCTTCGCGCGTTTGTGGGCGTTGGCACGTCTCCCCTTGTCCCCTGGTGCTTGCACGAATTAAAGGTTCCAGGTCGCGTGCCGTAAATTCGCGGACGGGTCAATAAAGGGCAAAACCGGAGCGATCCGGCGACGCAAAGCTAGAGGGACTTCCATTCCTGGAAGTCAGCCAGTTGCCCGCCGGCTGCCGTCGGCGGCGGGCCGAACGATGGGCGCGTTCCGGCAACCGCTGGAGCCGCCGTTATCAGGAGGCACGACATGAATGCATCTTTGGGACGCCGCGCAACCAGCAGGGCCACGGCAGCCAACTGGCTCTGGACAGCGGTGATGGCTGCCGCTGCGCTGGCGGCGCCCGTTGCGGCACGCGCTGAAGCGCTCCTCGTGCCCGCGTACTTCGCTACGTACGGCTCCGGTCTCACCGGCTGGCACACGCTGGCCACCACCGCCCGCACGGTACCGACCACCGTGATCCTCAATCCCGACAGCGGGCCAGGAAAGTCGGTGGACACCGGGTACACGACGGCGATTGCCAACGTGCACGCGGCGGGCGGCAAGGTGATCGGCTACGTATCGACCGTGTACGGCAAACGGTCGCTCTCGGCGGTCGTGAAGGACATCAATGCCTACGTGTCGTTCTACAAGCTGGACGGCTTCTTCATCGACGAGATGACGGCCGACAGCGTGATGTCGCACATTCAGTACTACCAGTCGGTCTACAACTACATCAAGGGCCTCTCGGCTGCATACGCCGTGACCGGCAACCCGGGCACCAACGTGCCGGAAATCTACGCGAGCCTGCCTGTGGCCGATCAACTCGTCGTATTCGAAGACAGCGCGAAGCGGTATGTCCGATACACACCGCAGGCGTGGCAGACCGGCTATCCGAAGGCGCGGTTCGCGCACATCGTGTACGCCGTCAATGCGGGGCAGGTCGCGGCGTTTACCGCGCAGGCGTCGGCACGGGGCGCGGGTTCGGTCTATCTGACGTCGAAGACGCTGCCTGATCCGTACAACGGGTTGCCCAGGTACTGGAGCGAGGAAACGCAGGACGCGCTCGCGGCCCATTGAATTTGTACAGAGCGGTCGAACACCAGGCGTCGTCGCCGCTCCATAGGCCGCCACACGTCGTGGGAAGTGCTAGCATGAATTTCGGCACCACGACGGAGACGGCCATGTCGAAGTCACTGAGTCTCGAAGCGATCGAAGCCCTGCGGCAGTTGAACGATACAGCCAGCGAGCAGGCGCCGCCTGTGCTGTCCCCGGATCTGACCCAGGAACTGGTGGGCGCCGGCCTTGCGACAGGCGCCGGCGCCGATCGCGTCCACATCACCTGCGACGGCCGCAAGTACCTGTCCGGCGACTGCGACTGACGGTCGTTCGTCATCGAGGCGTGTATGCGGTGCGCCTCACGGCGTGTTCGAACGTCGTGCGGGCGATTTCGTGCCTGCGCGGCGAGTAGGGGGACGCCAGCCCTGCGCCACGCCGCGCCTTCGTCACGAAGGAGGCGAACATGGAGCCCAAGGGCATCGACATGGGCGATTACGCGGAGCGCTACCGGAATCACGACATCGAGGTAGCGGTCGAGCAGGTCATGACAGGCGTAAAAGCCCATTTTCGCGTGCTGAAAGACGGTGCCGTCGCGCTCGACTGGCGGCTCGTACACATCGACCGGCTGTGGCCGACCGAACGCGCGGCCGCCGAGGCCGGGCTCGAGGCGGCGCGCACCGTGATCGACCGGGAACTCGTTAAGGATTGAGAGGTGGGCGCGGGGTGTACGGAAAGAAAGGGATTGCGCGCTTGCGATAACGTCAGGAAGGGAAAAGGGCTGCCGCGCGATCTGCGCGAGCAGCCCTTTTCGTGTGTCCGCGGATCGGGCGCTTATGGCGCCCGGTTCGCGGGTAGCTCGATCAAGATGGGGACGCTTTGAGCGGTGGCCCGACGGCGATTAGTGCGCGCCGAAGTAGACCGATTGCGGACCGCGTTCCAGCGAGCGGGCGCTACCGGCTTGCGACGAAGTGCTCGATACGCCGCCGTAGGCGGTTTCGTTCGAGCGGGCTTGCGCGGCTTCCGCTGCCAGCGTCTGGCTGTTCTGGCCTTGCTGCGAAGCCGGCGCGCCGACGGCCGGGCTGTAGTACGGGGCGGGGCCGTAACCGCTGGCGAAAGCCGGAGCGGCGATGGAGGCGGAGGCTGCAACGAGCAGGGCGGCGAGGGTCTTGGTCTTCATGGTGTCAACTCCAATGAGGTTCAACTGCATTTCGGAATGACGCGGCGCCGAGGGTGGTGCGGTAGTGCCCGTGAGCTACGTCAGTGATGCTCAGTGTAAACACCTACTATTGGAAAATAATCACGATAATCCGAATTTACTGTTCTAGACCGGGAAACAATGCTGGAGACCAATGCCAGCATGCGTTTCCGGTGATTCAACCCCAAAAACTGCATTTTTCGACGCAGGCAGATTACATACTGGGAGAGGGGTTTTGCAGTGCGGCAATCCGTGTCGAGTGCCGTTGTGCGGCGAAAGTGACAGATCTTGGCGCCGGGAAGTCGCCTGCGCGGCTTGCGGTAGAATTACGGGCTGATTAGTGTCGTGCGGTCCGGTTTGCAGCCCGGTTGTGCAGCCGGGTTGTGCGGCCCGCCGGTTTACCCGCTGTCCATCTGCTTTTTCCATGTCTCTTTCCCGTTCCCCCAGTCCTCGCCGCGTCAGCGTGGCGCCGATGATGGATTGGACCGATCGCCATTGCCGCGCCTTCCACCGTTTCGTGTCGCGCCACACGTGGCTCTATACCGAGATGGTGACGACGGGCGCACTGATCCATGGCGACGTTGCTCGCCATCTGGCCTTTACGCCCGAGGAGGCGCCCGTCGCGTTGCAACTGGGCGGCAGCGAACCGGACGACCTCGCGCGCGCGGCGCGGCTTGGCGAGCAGTGGGGCTACGACGAGATCAACCTCAACTGCGGCTGCCCGTCCGAGCGGGTGCAGCGCGGCGCGTTCGGCGCGTGCCTGATGAACGAGCCGCAGCTCGTCGCGGACTGCGTGAAGGCGATGCGCGACGTAGTGTCGGTGCCCGTCACGGTGAAGCATCGGATCGGCGTGGACGCCGTCGAGGAATATGGCTTCGTACGCGATTTCGTGGGCACGGTGGCCGAGGCCGGCTGCAACGTTTTCATCGTGCACGCGCGCAACGCGATCCTTAAAGGATTGAGCCCAAAGGAGAATCGCGAGATTCCGCCGCTGAAGTACGAGTACGCGTACCAGTTGAAGCGCGACTTTCCGCAACTCGAGATCGTCATCAACGGTGGGATCAAGACGCTCGACGAAGTGGCGATGCACCTGGAGCACGTAGACGGCGTGATGCTCGGGCGCGAGGCGTATCACAACCCGTATGTGCTCGCGGACGTCGATGCGCGCTTCTACGGCTCGACTGCCGCAGCGCCGAGCCGCGCGGAGGTGGAGGCGAGGCTCGTCGAGTACTGTGCAACCGAACTCGCGCGCGGTACCTATCTCGGCGCGATGACGCGCCACGCGCTTGGCCTGTACCGCGGCGTGGCAGGCGCACGAGGCTGGCGTCGCGTGCTGTCGGACAGCCGCAAGCTGGCCGCCCGCGATCTCGCGATCTTCGACGAGGCGCGACAGTATCTGCGAGAAGACGCCGAAATGTTTGAATAAGGGCTAGGCAAACGCAGAAGGTGTTTGTATAATCTCGCTTCTTCATCGGCGAGCTATTCAAGGCAAGCCAAAAGTTGTAGCAGTGGTGGCTGTAGCTCAGTTGGTAGAGTCCAGGATTGTGATTCCTGTTGTCGTGGGTTCGAGTCCCATCAGCCACCCCAAAACACCGCCAAGGCTTTCACGCCTGCCCTCGTAAGTCCCCTCCAGCAGCACCCACATCAGCCGGTCACCGAATAGCCGTAGCCACCCAAACATGTGCGGCGGCGTACTCCGTCGAGGCGTACCGTACGACGTTCCAGCCGGTGCGCCGCAAGATTTCGCGGAAGTAGGTTTCCTGGAATCCAAGCTCCAGCCACCCGTGTTGCCGGATTGCCCAGAGCGATTCGCCGTCAAGGCGAACGCCCCATGGCACCGGTAGCCTGTCTTCAATAGGCTCCCCGACGAAATACACGCGCCCCTCGGGTCGGACGATTCGATGGAGCGCGCGCAGAAGCCGCGGATGATCCGCGCAATGGTGGAAGCACTCGAAGAAGACGACGGCGTCGAAGCGCTCCGCGGCAGTTTCCGCCCACATGAAGTCGGCGTTGATCGTTTGGACCGGAAGGTCCATCTGCGTCGCGCGTCGCCGGATCAGGTCCGTGAAACCTTTCTCGATGTCGACTGCTGTCACCTCGTATCCGGACTGCGCGAGAGCGAGCGCCATGTTGCCCCATCCCGCGCCGAACTCGACGATGCGAGCCGGCGCGCTGACATGAAGACGCCGGATAAGCGAGCCGATCGCCAGATACTGGCCGCCAATGACTTCGGGCGCGCCGGTGCTGTAGGGAAATGGCTTGTCGAGCTGGGCGATATCGTGCGGGTATGCCTCGTTCTGCAACCGATACGGCTTGCCCGCGATGCCCTCGTAAAGGGCCATCTGCTGCTTTGCGTACTCCTTGCCGAACGGGTCGAGATCGGTTCCGGTGGGCGCCATCCTGAAGGTCGTAAAGGCACGGCGCATGGCAGCGTCGGAAATGGCTGCGGCAGCATGGCACTCGGCCATCTTCCGGTCGAGTTCCTCGATCGTGAAGATCATGCCGGTCTCTTCTTTCCCGACGGGCTCCGGAACGGTGACGACTTCTTCGCGATGGGCGAAACGATTCATCAGGCTCTTGAGGCGATCCTTCACGTGACGCTCCTCTCGGCTGGCGGTGCGCCAATAATAAGCCGTGATTTCGTGAATCTTTCCAGAAGTTACCTATTTATGCTGTTTGAATCGGTCGAATTTGATCGGCTCCATGCCCCACGCTTGAGTGCATGGAGATTCAAGCTTTTCGTGATGAGATAAAGACCCGTGAGGCCTTCTGTGCAGACGAAAAAACAAAACCCCACATAGGGTCGGCACCCCTGATCTGCATCAATTGCGCCGCTCCGACGCCGCCTATATTGAATTTCAGCAAGCACAAAAAAAAAGCGCTGCACGGGCACACAAAAACACGCACTCGCGCACCCGCAGCCACCACACCGCAAACAGGGGAGACACCATGATCAATCGGCCATTCGCGGCGCTTGCCGCGCTGCTTGTTGCGCACACAGCGTTCACAGCCGCTCACGCGCAAACCCTGGACAAGATCGCTCGATCGAACGAGATCGTCGTTTCCTCACGCGAATCCGCAGTGCCCTTCAGCTATCTGCTCACGCCGCATAAAGCGGTCGGTTTCTCGGTGGACATCACCGAGGCGATCGTTGACGACGTTCGCCGCACGCTCAAGCGTCCGGATCTTCGTACCCGATACATTCCCGTCACTGGCCAAAACCGGATTCCGCTGCTCGTCAACGGCACCTACGACCTCGAATGCGGATCGACCACCAACACGGCGGCGCGTGGCAAAGACGTCGCTTTCTCCATCAACTTTTTCTACGCGGGAACGCGTCTGATGGCGAAGCGCGCCTCGCATATTGGTGGCTACGCCGATCTTGCGCGCAAGACGGTCGTCACGGTCGCGGGGAGTACCAACGAGAAGGTGCTGCGTCGCCAGCTCGATACGCAGCACATCGACGCCGAGGTCGTGCTTGCAAAAGATTACGGCGAAGCGCTGAAAACCGTTGCGGACGGCCGCGCGGCCGCGCTCGCGCTGGACGACGTTCTGCTTTACGGCATGCGTGCGAACACGGGCGAGCCGGATACCTGGGTGGTTGCCGGAGAAGCGTTGCAGGTGGAACCGTACGCCTGCATGGTGCGCAAGGATGACCCCGCGTTCAAACGGCTCGTTGACGGCACGCTCACGCGCTTGATGAAAAGCGGCGAGTTCGCGCGGCTCTATACGAAGTGGTTCGAGTCCCCGATCCCGCCGCGCGGCGCCAATCTCGACATGCCGATGAGCGCAGCGCTAAAGCGCAACCTCACGGTCCGCAGCGACCAGCCGGTGCAATAGACGGTGCAATACACGGTGCAATAGCCAGGGTGCCCGCGTCCTACCGCTTTGCGTGTCCGCTTACCTCGGCGCCCGCATGTCGCGCCAATCCGAACACGTCGTAGAGCGCGGCAAATCCCACCAGCGAAACGAGCACGAACGCGAGACTGAAGTCCGCGGGCGTGACCGACTGCGCGGGATGTCCATGCAGCCACGCAGCAACGCGCATGGCAATGGCGCCCACGGCCACGCCCATGCCCATCGTCATCTGGCTGAGCGTGCTGGCGAAGGTGGAGGCGGCGCTCATCTGCGTTTTCGGCACGTCGGCGAAACTCAGTGTGTTGATCGCCGTGAATTGCAGCGAGCGCGCAAGACCCGAGAAAAACAGCAGCGTGACGACCCACACATACGGCGTGGTCGGCGTCAAAAGGCTCATGGCGGCGAGCGAGAGCGCGGCGAGCGCGCCGTTCACGAGCAGCACCGAACGAAAGCCGTAGCGCCGCATCACGGGCGTGGTGACCAACTTCATCGACAGATTGCCGGCGAACACCGCAAGCGTCAGCAGTCCGGATTCGAAGGCGTTGAGCCCGAAGCCGAGCTGGAACATCAGCGGCAGCAGAAACGGCACCGTGCTGATCGAGATGCGAAAGAGCGAGCCGCCGCCCATCGCCACCGCGAAGGTGCGCACGCGCAATGCGCTCAGATCGACGACGGGATGCGGGCAGCGCCGCAAGTGGAAGAACGCCGCGACACCGGTCGCCACGCTCGCGGCAAAGAACGCGAGCGCTTCGCGCCACGGTGCATCGCTGCGGCCAATCAGCTCCATCGCGTACATGAGCGCCGTGCAGCAGACACCGGACAGTACGAAGCCGAGGCTATCGAAGGGGCGACGCTCGGTATCGTCGTCGCGACCGTCGATGAAACGCCACGCGAGCACCATGCCGATCAAACCGAGCGGCAGGTTCAGGTAAAAGATCCAGCGCCACGACGAATACGTGGTGATGAGCCCGCCCAGCGGCGGCCCGATCACGGGTGCGACGAGCCCCGGCCACGTGATGATGGAGATGGCGCGCATGAGGTCGTCCTTCGGCGTGGCGCGCAGCACCGCGAGCCGACCGACGGGCACCATCATCGCGCCGCCTATGCCTTGCACGATGCGCGCCGCCGTGAAGCTGACGAGGCCATCGGTCATGCCGCACACCACGGAGGCCGCGGTGAACACCGCAAGCGCGGCCGTGAAGACGCGGCGCACGCCGAAGCGGTCGGCGGTCCACCCGCTGATCGGAATGAACACGGCGAGCGTGAGCAGATACGAGGTGATGCCGATGGAAAGATCGACGGGATGCACGCCGAACGAGCGCGCCATCTGCGGAAGGGCGGTCGCGATGATGGTGCCGTCGAGGTTCTCCATGAAGAACGCGCCTGCGACGAGGAACACGATCAATGGCGATTCCGGTGCGCGAAGGGCGGTAGACGAGGAACCTGACATGGGTGGCAAGCGAGGAACGCAGCGCGAGGCTAAATGGATTGACTGTGGAAAACCGGCCTGCTTGAGACTGCTTGAGACCGCTTGAGACTGATTGAAACTGAATTGCGACGTAATCGAAAAGCGTCTGAAATCCGTTTGAAAAAACGTCGCGCGTCGCGAATGACACAGTACCGAGCGAGCGACATGCCGCGCCGGATCGCCATTGTAGCCACGCTGAAGAAATCGCGTCGCTATGGTACGTTTTGCGTTTTTGCCGCCCGCAGCCGCTGCACGGTCAATCTGCGGATCCGGCACACGGTCCACCCATAAATCAACGCACAATCAACCCACAGGACACTGCAATGGAATACCGCAAACTCGGCGATTCGGATGTAAAGGTGAGCCTGATCGGCCTCGGCACGATGACATGGGGCCAGCAGAACACGGAAAGCGAGGCGCATGCCCAGATCGATTACGCGCTCGATCACGGCGTGACGTTGATCGATACAGCCGAAATGTATCCGGTGCCGCCGCGCGCCGAGACGCAGGGTCTTACGGAGCGCTATATCGGCACGTGGCTCGAGAAACATCCGGCCGCGCGCGAGCGCATCGTGCTTGCCACCAAGATGGCCGGTCCCGCGCGCCAGCCGCACAACCCGCGCTACATTCGCGGCGAAACCAACCAGTTCGACCGCAAGAACCTGACCGAGGCGCTGGACGGCAGCCTCGCGCGACTGAAGACCGATTACGTCGATCTCTACCAGCTGCACTGGCCGGATCGCAGCACGATGACTTTCGGGCGTGCCGCCTATCCGTGGATCGACGACGCCTACACGGTGCCCATCGAAGAAACGCTCGCCGTGCTCGCGGACTTCGTGAAGGTGGGCAAGGTGCGCCACATCGGGGTGTCGAACGAAACGCCGTGGGGCATCGCCCAGTTTCTGCGCGCGGCCGAAAAGCTGGGGCTGCCGCGCATCGTGAGCATTCAGAACCCGTACAGCCTGCTCAACCGCACCTTCGAAGCGGGGCTTTCGGAGTTCAGTCATCGCGAGGGCGTGGGCCTACTCGCATACTCGCCGCTCGCGTTCGGCTGGCTCTCGGGCAAATACGAAGGCGGCGCGCGGCCCGCGGGCGCGCGCATCACGCTGTTCGAGCGTTTTCAGCGCTACAGCAAGCCGCAGGCCGTGGAGGCGACGAGCCGCTACGTTGCGCTCGCGAGGCGCCATGGTCTTTCGCCGGCTCAACTGGCACTGGCCTTCGTCAACAGCCGGCCGTTCGTGACGAGCAACCTGATCGGCGCAACGTCGCTCGAGCAGTTGAAGGAAAACATTGCAAGCGCGGACGTGCGGCTCTCGCCGGAGGTGCTCGCCGAAATCGACGCGCTGCACGAAGCGCAGCCGAATCCCGCGCCGTAAGCCCGAGGGCAGGGCCGCCGGGGAGGGCCAGGCCGCTGCCGGGTCGCGTGCGATAATTCGAGGCTTGCGCCCCCGGCGCCGGGCGTCGTCGCACGCCGACGGTGGCCGGCACGGGCGGCGCCCCGTTTCCGGTAAGGCCAAATTGAAGAACCTGCTTGCGACCCTGGACCAGCTCGGCGACTTCGACGAGATCGTCGACGTACGCACGCCGCTCGAATTCGCCGAGGACCACATTCCCGGTGCCACGAACGCGCCCGTGCTCAGCAACGAGGAGCGGGTGATCGTCGGCACGATGTACAAGCAGGTCTCGCCGTTCGACGCCACGCGCGTCGGCGCCGCGATGGTCGCGCGCAACATCGCCATGCATCTGGACACGATCTTCGCGGACCGGCCGCGCAACTGGCGCCCGCTCATCTACTGCTGGCGCGGCGGCAAGCGTTCGGGTTCCATGACGACGTGGTTCAACATGATCGGCTGGAAGGCGCGTCAGCTCGAAGGCGGCTACAAGACGTGGCGACGCCACGTGCTGGAGCAGCTCGAAGCGCTGCCGGGCCGCTACCGGTACGTGGCGCTCACGGGCCACACGGGCAGCGGCAAGACGCGCCTGCTGCAGGCGTTGCGGCTCGCGGGCGCGCAGGTGCTGGATCTCGAGCAGCTCGCGTGTCACCGGGGTTCGCTGCTCGGCGCGCTGCCGGGCCAGCCCCAGCCGTCGCAGAAGGCTTTCGAGACCTCGCTTGCCGGTACGCTCGAGCGCTTCGATGCGAGCCAGCCCGTGTTCGTCGAAGCCGAGAGCCGGCGCATCGGCACCGTCTCGCTGCCCGAGAACCTGCTGCGCGGTATCCACGGCGGCACCTGCATCGAAGTGCAGGCAACGCGCGAGGACCGCGTCGCGTTCCTGTTGCAAGACTACGCGCACCTGTTCGACGCGCCGGAGCAGTTCAAGGCGCAGCTCGGCAAGCTCGTGGGGCTGCATAGCCACGAGCAGGTGCGGCACTGGCACGAACTGATCGACAGCGGCGCGCGCGCCGAGTTGTTCGGCGAGCTGATCGAACGGCACTACGATCCGGCGTACCGGCGCAGCAGCCAGCAGCATTTCGGCAACCTCGCGCACGCGCTCTGTTTCGAGTTCCGGCCCAATGCCGCCGACAGCGTCGCGCAGGCGAGGGCGTTGCTCGACCGGCTGGGCGGCCATGAAGGTGCTGCGTCCGATGATGCCTCGCAGGAGCGCGCGCATCATCCGGCTGCGCAGCCCTGAAGTACGGGCAGGCCGCGTAGCTTGTCCATGGAATTGCGAGGCGCGCGCGGTACAAGGCAACACAAGCAGCGCAAGTAGTACAGGCAATTGAAGCGCCCCGAGTTTTCAATCCGAATCACCCAACGACGATACCGATGAACACCACACGCCACACGCCAGCGCCACCCGCAATGGGATGGATGCTCTTTTTGCTGATTGCCGTCGCGGGCCTTTTCTACGTGAAGTGGTTCCCGTACTACCACCGCGCGTTCACAGCGGCGGAGACGCATTCCATCGGCAAGTCGATCCTGATGGGCACGGCTGCGAGCCCGCCCGCGCCGACGCTGCAGGCTGCGCTCGACTACGCCTGGGCATACGGCAAGGCCATCTGGCAAGCCATGGTGCTCGGTCTGCTGCTTGGCTCCGCCGTGCAGGCACTCGTGCCGGCGCAGTGGGTGGCGCGCATGCTGGGCCGCAACGGCTTCGGCAGCGTGGCGGCGGGCGGCTTGCTCGCTATCCCCGGCATGATGTGCACCTGCTGTGCCGCGCCCGTGGTGGCCGGTCTGCGCGCGCGTCAGGCGTCGCCGGGCGGCGCTATCGCGTTCTGGCTCGGCAATTCGGTGCTCAATCCGGCGACGCTGGTTTTCATGGGCTTCGTGCTGGGCTGGCACTGGACGGCACTGCGCCTCGTGCTCGGCGTGGCGCTCGTATTCGGACTCGGCTGGTTCCTGAACCGGCTCGTGACGCCGCAGGAATCGCGCTCAGCCGACGAACAACTGGCCCGGCTCGTGATGCAGCAGGCCGAAGGCAATATGTTTGCGCGATGGCTGCGCGTGCTCGGCCGCATGGCCGTGCGCCTCGTGCCCGAATACATCGTGCTGGTGCTGGTGCTGGGCGCCGTGCGTGCATGGCTCTTTCCGCACATCGGTCCGGAGATCGGCAACGGCCTCGGCTGGATCGTCGCTTTCGCAGTGGCCGGCATGCTGTTCGTGATTCCGACGGCGGGTGAGGTACCGATCATTCAGGCCATGCTGTCGCTCGGCATGGGTGTGGGGCCGGCGGGCGCGCTCCTGATGACGCTGCCGCCCGTGAGCGTGCCGTCGCTCGCGATGCTGGCGCGTTCGTTCCGCCCCCGAGTGCTCGCAATCGTCGCGCTGACCGTGGTGCTGTTCGGCGTCGCGGCTGGCCTCATCGCAACAGGGCTCGGCTTCTAACCGCGGCCGACGTGCCGGCCACCGGGCCGGTGAAGCGGTGTAGCATGCAACAACGGTGGGATATGCGGCGTACATGACTGGCTGCATGCGCGCCACCCGCCGCGCGCCGCGAGGGCGCGTGGCAGAAGCAAAGGAACCGGGGGCTCAGAATGGCGCAACAGAAAACGAATCCGAAACTCGAACAGGCGCTCACGCGCGGCGACCTGGCGATCCGCCAGGCCAATTCGGCACGCGCGACAGCGGTGCTGCGCGCGCTCGGCAAGATGATCGTGGAGGCATCGGCGACGATCGGCGTGGAAGCGCACACGTCGGTGCCGGACGGCGATCGCATTTACGATCCCGCGAACGGTTTGTGGCCGCAGCAACTGTTGGTATCGCTCGACGGTCCGGTCGAGGAAACGGATCCTGAGGAACTGCGTGCGGTGCGTCTGCTCGCCGATACGGCGGCCACCGTGTTTCGCGTGGAATGGCATCGCGCGGATGGCAAGATGGGCCGTCAGGACGGCGGACCGTTCGCGACGGTCGCCTTCATTACCGACGTCGAGATTCCCTGGAGCGACGACGAGGACTGAATGTCTTGCTGAAAAGAGAGACGCCGCTACGGTAGCGGCGTCTCTGCTTCGATCGACGGCTCTTGACCGATGGCATTACGCGCACGCGGTAACGCCCATCACATCGTCTAGCGCATCATGCGCCGGCGGAACAACACCGCCGATATCGCAAACGTCACCACCACGTAAGCGGCCAGCACACCCACGTGCAACGCCGCGTTTTCCACCGGCCGGCCGAGCATGGCAGGCCGCACCAGCGCGACTGCGTGCGCGAGCGGCAGCAGCAGCGTCACCTGCTGCGCCGCTGCGGGCAACTGCGTGATGGGGAAGAACACGCCGGAAAGCAGCAGCATCGGCGTGAGCACCAGCGTCTGATAGAACATGAAGAAGTCGTACGAAGGCGCGAGGGCCGTCACGATCATCGCGAGGCTTGCAAACGCAAGGCCGGCGAGGGCAATGACAGGCAGCGCGAGCAGCATCGACGGAAAGCTCGCGTAGCCGAGCGCCGCGGCCACGATCATGATGGCCGTGCCGGAGAGCAGCGCCTTGCTCGCGGCCCACACAATCTCGCCGAGCACGACGTCGCCGAGCGTGAGCGGCGTGTGCATGATCGCTTCCCACGTGCGCTGCACGTGCATGCGCGAGAAGCTCGAGTACATCGACTCGAAGCTCGCCGACATCATCACGCTCGATCCCACCGTGCCGGCTGCGAGGAACGCGATGTACGAGACGCCGTCCACGTGCCCCACCATCAGGCCGAGCCCGAAGCCCAGCCCGAACAGATAGATCATCGGATCGGCCAGGTTGCCGAACATCGAGGCCAGCGCAAGCTTCTGCCAGACGAGGTAATTGCGCCGCCACACGGCGATCCAGTTCGTGGCGTTGGAGGGCAGCGCTGCAATGCGTTCTCGCATGGGGGCGGGCTGGCCGGGTGTGTCGTAGGTGCGTGCGTCCATGTCGTGCCGTTGGTTGGTCGCGTTCGTTCAGTCCTGCATCTCGCGCCCCGTGAGGCGCAGGAACACGTCTTCGAGATTGGCCGGCCGGTGCAGATAACGCAACTGCGGCCGGTTCTTGATCCGCTCGAGCGCGGCTTGTGGGTCGGTCACATAGCAGAAGAGCGTCTCGCCGCTGATTTCCGTGCGCGTGGCGAGCGGCGCGAGTTCGTCGCGCAGGGCAGCCGGGTCGGGACCATAAATCTCGATCACGTCGCAGCCGATCTCTGACTGGATCAGATCGTTGGGCGCGCCCTCGGCGATCTTGCGGCCTTCCTCGATCACGCACAGGCGGTCGCAGAGTCGCTCGGCTTCTTCCATGAAGTGCGTGGTGAGCAGAATCGTCTTGCCGCGTGCGAGCAACGAGCGCAGCCGCTCCCAGATCAGATGACGCGCCTGTGGGTCGAGGCCGGTGGTGGGCTCGTCCATGATGAGCACGTCGGGATCGTTGACGAGCGCCCGCGCGAGGGTAAGCCGCCGGCGCATGCCGCCCGAGAGTTCGTTCACGCGGGCGTCGGCCTTGCTTTCGAGCCGCGCGAATTCGAGCAGCATGGGCACGAGCGCACGCGTGTGTGCGGCCGACAAACCGAAATAGCGGCCAAACACGAGCAGATTCTCGCGCACGGTGAAGTCGGGATCGAGATTGTCGAACTGCGGCACCACGCCGACCCGCGCGCGGGCAAAGCGTGCGCGCGAGGGTACCGGCTCTCCGCACAGGCGAATCGCGCCGGCGTTGGGCGACGAGATGCCGAGCAGCATCTTCAACGTAGTGGTCTTGCCCGCGCCGTTGGGGCCGAGCAGCCCGAAGCACTCGCCGGGACGGACATGAAACGACAGACCGTCGACTACCTTCTTCTCGCCGTAGCGTTTTTCTACCTGTTCGAATTCGATGGCGGCGGACATGGCGACTCGTGTTCGTGTACCAGGAAACCGCACCGGTCACGCAATGCACGGCGCGGTCCGGATGCGGGCAGGAGGGAGGCAAGGCGGCCTATTCTAGTGCATCGCTGCATTTGCGTTTGACCCGCAACGCCTGTCGCGGCAAGCATTTCCGCGCTGCGGCATCGCGCTGAAAATGGCCACGGGCAGGCTGCGGAGGGTTGCGCACACCTGGCGTTTTCCAGCCCTTGCAACCGGAATTGCGGCGCACCATGATGAAAGTACGTTCAAACCGCAGGGAAGGCGGATCGGAGAAACATCATGGCGAGCTACAAGAAAATCCTGCTGTGCTACGACGGCTCGCGCGAAGGCCGCAAGGCGCTGCGATGCGGCGCCGAACTGGCACTGGACCTGAAAGCGGAGACCCATCTGCTTTCGGTGGTCGACATGCGTTCCAGCATTGCACAGAGCGCGGGACTCTTGACCGACGTGGCCTGCGGCCGCTTCGAAGAGACCGCGCGGCAAATACTCCAGGAGGGCGTGGACTGGCTGACCGAGCACGGCGTGAAGGCACAGGGCCATTTCGCTTTTGGGCACCCCATCGACGAGATCGCGAATCTGGCCAATGAATTGCAGGCCGACCTGGTCGTAGTGGGGCACCGGTGCCGCACGGGCCTGTCGCGTTGGTGGATGGGAGCTGGCAATACCCAACTGCTGGATCGTGTGTCGTGCAGCATCCTCGTTGCCTGTTCGTCTTCTGCCGAGGAGAAGCAGGAGGCTGCGGCCGCCTAGCCGGGGCGCAGGGCGGGAGCCGTTGATCGCGCGGAGCCAGACGGTTTACCCATTCAGATCCACGGCGGACAGCTTCCACGAGAAAAGGCCATCGCGACGCAGGATGGCGGCATACCGGGTGTCGCCGACGCCGTGCTGGTAGGTCACAACGAACTCGTTGAGGCTGCGGTATCCGGCGGTGGTCTGCGGTGGCTGAGGAGGGGGCGTTTGCGCCTGGGTAGGTGCCTGGGCGGGTGCCTGGTTAGGCGCTTGGGGAGTGGCAGGCACCGCGGGCGTCTGGCCAGTAGAGGGTGCGGTTGATGCGGTGCTGCCGGCCTCAGGGTTCGGCGTGCCGCCCGATGTACCCGCCGGCGGTGGCCGCTCGCCAGGCTGCCCGCGCGGCGGCATGCCATTGAGAATGGCCGCGACGCCATCGGGTGTGGCGTACGCATCCACCAGCGGACCGATCAGCGCAGCACCGATCATCGCGCCGATCACGGCGAACGGGTTGCCGTGCTTTTGCGCGTCGATGCGCCGCATCAGCAGTTCGGTGACCTGCTGTTTGAGACTCACGCGCAGGGCGGGATAGTCGACATAGGCGTTGACCGTCTCGGCGTCGCGCGCGTCCGCGGCACGTTTGAGCCGATCGAGCACGATGTAGGGCGACGCATAGGCGTAACCCAGCACTGCCACCATGAGCAACACGACGGCCGCGACGACGAGTCGCCGCGTAGCGTGCTTTGCCGGCTCGTTCACGCGCCCGCGCCCTGTTCGGCGATGCAATGGTCGATCATGCGGCACACGGCCTCGAACGTTCCCACCATGATGAGCCGCGAAGGTCCGTGATAGACGCGCACAGGGGCACGGCGCGCGGGCTCACTGTGTACACCGGCGTTGAGCGAGACACGGGCGAATGCCGGTTGTGCCGAGGGCAAGGCCGGCAGCGACTCCGCTTCGTTGCCGAAGAGGGGCGCGGTACGCGGTACCGACGCCGCTTCGATAGCGGAAGCAGCGGAAGCGACCGGAATGCAGGGTACCAGCGTGCGCAGGTGACGAAGGCGGCCGAACTGGCGGAAGGGCAGCAGGCGGGCAAGACGTTCCATGAATCTCTCCAGGCGGCGTTCAGATGTTCAGAATTCGGTCGGGCGGATCAGGCCGACCGCAATGCCTTCCAGTGCGAAATCTGCACTGCCGGCTTCCACAAAGATGTTTTCGTAGTCCGGGTTCTCGGCGACCAGCTCGATGCCGTTCGGCCGGCGCTTCAGGCGCTTTACCGTAACGTCGTCGCCCAGCCGCGCCACGATGATCTGGCCGTCTTTTGCCTCGGTGCGTTTTTGCACAGCGAGCAGATCGCCATCGAAGATGCCCGCGTCGCGCATGGAAAGCCCCCGCACTTTCAACAGGTAGTCCGGCTTGCTCGAAAAGAGTGCGGGATCGCAGGCGTAGTGCTGCGAAATATGTTCCTGCGCGAGGATCGGGCTGCCCGCCGCCACACGCCCGATGAGCGGTAGCGAAAGCTGCATGAGGCTGGAGTGCGGCAACGTGAACTGATGCGGCATGTCGTCGACGCCCGGCAGCAGGCGAATGCCGCGCGACGCACCCGCCGCCAGTTCGATCACCCCTTTGCGCGCCAGTGCCCGCAGATGCTCCTCCGCCGAGTTGGCCGAGCTGAACCCGAGTTCTGCGGCGATTTCAGCGCGCGTGGGCGGGAACCCCGTGCGCTCGATGGCCCGGCGAATCAGATCGAAAACCTGCTGCTGTCGTGCGGTGAGTTTGGTCATGGCGCCACTGTATGGATAGACAGGTGACTGTATTTTTATACAGTATCCGGCACTTTTCAAGCGTTACTTGAAGTTCGCGCGGCGAGCCTTCGCCGTAACGCCGGATTACGCCGTTATCGCAGCCGAAAAAACGCCGGAGCGCCCCATCCCGCCGTCGTTACCACTTTTCCGTATTAAAAAATGAAGAAGGATTATTTTTAATCATGAAGGGGTCTCATTAGACTGGTTCGCATCACTTCGAGGCGCGGCCACGCAACGCACGGGCCGCCACGCCACGACACGACACAAGCGCAGACGCAAGGCACAAGCGCAAAGCCAACACGACACAAAACGGAGCAGGCAGATGCAAAACCACACAACGGGGTTCGCCAGGGCAAGCGGTTCCGGGCCCGCGGCGGCACAGGTGGCACAGGTGGCAAAGCGCCAGGTAAAACACTGGATCGCCGCCCTCGGCCTCGGACTTGCCGCAGCGCTGGGCGCGCCGGGGGCTGTCACGACGGCGCACGCGGACACCACGCTGCTCAACGTCTCCTACGACCCCACGCGCGAGTTGTACCAGGACGTCAATCAGGCGTTCGCGAAGGAGTGGAAGGCGAAGACCGGCGAGACGGTGACCTTCAGGCAGTCGCACGGTGGGTCGGGTGCACAGGCGCGTTCGGTGATCGACGGGCTTCAGGCCGACGTCGTGACTCTCGCGCTCGCCTACGACATCGACGCGATTGCGAACAAGGGGTTCATCGACAAGGGCTGGCAGAAGCGCCTGCCCGACAACGCCTCGCCGTACACCTCGACCATCGTGTTCCTCGTGCGCAAGGGCAATCCGAAGCACATCAAGGACTGGGACGATCTCGTGAAGCCGGGCGTGTCGATCGTCACGCCGAACCCGAAGACCTCGGGCGGGGCGCGCTGGAACTATCTGGCGGCGTGGGCCTACGCGCTGCACCAGCCGGGCGGCAACGAGCAGAAGGCGAAGGACTTCATCGCGAAGCTGTATCACAACGCAGGCGTGCTCGATTCCGGCGCCCGCGGCGCGACGACGAGCTTCGTGCAGCGCGGCATCGGCGACGTCCTGATCGCCTGGGAAAACGAAGCATTCCTGTCGCTCAAGGAATTCGGCCCGGAGAAGTTCGAGATCGTGGTGCCTTCGGTGAGCATCCTCGCCGAGCCGCCCGTCGCGGTGGTGGACAAGGTCGTGGATCGGCACGGTACGCGCAAGGTCGCCGAGGCTTACCTGAACTTCCTCTATAGCGAAGAGGGCCAGGAAATTGCGGCGCGCAACTTCTACCGACCGCGTTCGACGAAGGTGCCCGCCGAACTCACGCAGAAGTTTCCGAAGCTGAAGCTCTATACCGTGGACGACACCTTCGGCGGCTGGACGAACGCGCAGAAGACGCACTTTGCCGATGGCGGCGTATTCGATTCGATCTATCAGCCCCAGTAACGGCGGTGGCTGGAGCAGCACGGCGGGAGCAACACAGCAGCACAGCAGCGCGGCACCGAAGAGCAGTCCCGCGGCATCACCAACGCGTATCACGATAAGAGCGACCGGCAGATCGCAGCGACGGGAACGGCAGCAGGGCGCGGGCATCATCGTCCGCGTGCGCGGCCGGCCTCGTCGGCTGCATGACCGGACGTCGATGTAACCCTGAAGCAACCCTGACAGAGCATTGGCATGACGACGTTCACCTTCCGCAAACCGGCGGCGTTGCCCGGTTTTGGCGTGACGCTCGGTATTACGGTGGCGTATCTGAGCCTCGTGGTGCTGATCCCGCTCGCCGCCACGTTTCTCAAGACGGCCACGCTCGACTGGGCGCAGTTCGTGCGCGCGGTCACCTCGCCGCGTGTGCTCGCCTCGTACCGGCTCACGTTCTTCGCCGCGCTGGGCGGGGCCATGATCAACGCCGTGTTCGGGTTTCTCGTCGCATGGGTGCTCGTGCGCTACACGTTCCCGGCGAAGCGCGTCGTCGATGCGGTGGTCGATCTGCCGTTTGCGCTGCCCACCTCGGTGGCGGGCATTTCGCTTGCCGCCATTTACGCGGGCAATGGCTGGATCGGCCAGTTCCTCGCGCCGCTCGGCATCAAGATCGCGTTCACGCCGCTCGGCGTGCTGGTCGCGCTCACGTTCATCGGGCTGCCGTTCGTCGTGCGCACCGTGCAGCCGGTGCTCGAAGACTTCGAGCGCGAGCAGGAGGAAGCGGCGGCGTGCCTCGGTGCCTCGCGCTGGCTTACCTTCCGGCGCGTGGTGTTGCCCGCGGTGCTCCCCGCGCTGTTGACGGGCTTTGCGCTTGCGTTCGCACGCGCGCTCGGCGAGTACGGCTCGGTGATTTTCATTGCGGGCAACGTGCCGATGAAGTCCGAGATCACGTCGCTGCTCATCATCACCAAGCTCGAGCAGTACGACTATGCCGGCGCGACGGCGCTCGCGGTCGTGATGCTCGTGGTGTCGTTCCTCATGCTGCTGCTCATCAATTCGCTGCAGTGGTATCTGCAGCGGCGCACGAGTCGCAGTGCGTCGGCTGCATCGGCGGGGCCGGGCGCGATACCGGCGCTGGGCACTGCATCGCCCGCGACGGGAGGTGCGCAATGAGCGGCAACCGTAGAGCGGCGTCCGCCGTGAGCGCCGCCGGCGGCGCCGCAACCGAGGTGGGCGGCACGACCGGCGTGGGCGCGCGTCGGCCAGACCCCGTCACCGAATCGCGCTTCGTGCGCTGGACCCTCACCGCAGTCGCGCTCGCTTTTCTCGCGCTCTTTCTCGCCGTGCCGCTCGCGGCGGTTTTCTACGAGGCGCTGCGCAAGGGCGTAGGTGTCTACTTCGAATCGCTCGCCGACCCGGACGCGCTTGCCGCCATCCGCCTCACGCTCACCACGGCCGTCATCGCAGTGCCGCTCAATCTCGCGTTCGGACTGGCGGCGTCGTGGGCCATCGCGAAATTCGAATTCAAGGGCAAGGCGCTGCTCACTACGCTGATCGACCTGCCGTTCTCGGTTTCGCCCGTCATTTCCGGGCTCATCTATGTGCTGATGTTCGGCGCGCAAGGCTGGTTCGGTCCGTGGCTGCAAGCCCACGACGTGCAGATCATTTTCGCGGTGCCGGGCATCGTGCTCGCCACGATCTTCGTGACGTTCCCGTTCGTCGCGCGCGAGCTGATTCCGCTCATGCAGGCGCAAGGCAACGACGAGGAAGAAGCCGCGCACGTGCTGGGCGCCTCGGGCTGGCAGATCTTTCGCCGCGTCACGCTGCCGAACATCCGCTGGGGGCTTCTGTATGGCGTGATTCTGTGCAACGCGCGGGCGATGGGCGAGTTCGGCGCCGTCTCCGTGGTGTCGGGACACATTCGCGGACAGACCGACACCATGCCGCTGCACGTGGAAATTCTCTACAACGAGTACAACTTCGCGGCGGCGTTCGCAGTGGCTTCGCTGCTGGCGTTGCTCGCGCTCGTCACGCTCGGCCTCAAGCTGCTTGCGGAGCGGCACATGTCGGCCGAGCAGGAGACGGCGCGCGGCGCGGTGCATGCCGGCGCCGCTGCGCTCGCCAGCGCCAACGCACCCGTATCGAAAGAAACCGCAGCCGCGCCGCGCGTGGCGCTGGCGCGCCCGGTTCATCATGGAGAGCAGTAAATGGGCATCATCGTTCGCAACCTGCAAAAGCGTTTCGGCGACTTCACCGCGCTCGACAACGTCTCCCTCGACTTTCCGCCCGGCGAACTCGTCGCGCTGCTCGGGCCCTCCGGTTGCGGCAAGACGACGTTGCTGCGGGTGATTGCCGGCCTCGAATTCGCCGACGCGGGGCAAGTCGTGTTGCAAGGCCAGGACGTGGCGGCTGTGGGCGCGCGCGAGCGGCAAGTCGGCTTCGTGTTTCAGCACTACGCGCTCTTTCGGCACATGACGGTGTTCGAGAACGTCGCGTTCGGTCTGCGCGTGAAGCCGCGCAAGGAACGGCCTGCGGAAGCCGTGATCCGCGAGAAGGTGCACGAACTGCTGAAGCTCGTGCAGCTAGACTGGCTGGCGCAGCGCTATCCGTCGGAGCTGTCGGGTGGTCAGCGGCAGCGCATCGCGCTGGCGCGGGCGCTTGCGGTGGAGCCCAAGGTGCTGCTGCTCGACGAGCCGTTCGGCGCGCTCGATGCGAAAGTGCGCAAGGAACTGCGCAGCTGGCTGCGGCGGCTGCACGACGATCTGCACATCTCGACGCTCTTCGTCACGCACGACCAGGAGGAGGCGCTCGAAGTGGCAGACCGCATCGTCGTGCTCAATCACGGCCGTGTTGAGCAGGTGGGCAGCCCGCAGGAGGTGTACGACCATCCGCGCACGCCGTTCGTCTACGAGTTCCTGGGGGCCGCGAACCGGCTGCGCGGCAGCGTGGACGGCGGCGGTTTCGTGGCGGAAGGGGCGGTGCAGCCGATCGGCATCGACGCCGCGTTCGAAGGCCCCGCGTATGCGTACGTGCGTCCGCACGATCTCGTGCTTTATCCGCAAGGGGCCGCGCGCGCCGACGGCATCGTCGTGGATGTGAGGCGCGTCGTGCCGCTCGGCGGGTCGGTGCGGGTGGAACTCGCCGCACGCGAAGGCAGCGTGCTCGAAGCCGAACTCGACCGCGAAACGTGGCGCGAGCTGCACCTTGCCGTGGGCGACGGCGCGACCGTCGTGCCGCGCGCGTTGCGCGTGTTTCCGGCTGTTTGAGCCGGTCCGGGTCCGTCCGAACCCATTACTATTTCACTCTGGCAGAACCGGAGACACAGATGAATTTTCAGCAATTGCGCTTCGTGCGCGAGGCCGTACGCCAGAACATGAATCTCACCGAGGTGGCCAATGTGCTGTACACCTCGCAGTCGGGCGTCTCGAAGCAGATCAAGGATCTGGAAGACGAACTCGGCGTGGACATCTTCATTCGCCGCGGCAAGCGGCTCACGGGCCTCACGGAGCCCGGCAAGGCGGTGCACCAGCTGATCGAGCGCATGCTGCTCGACGCCGAGAACCTGCGCCGCGTTGCACGCCAGTTCGCCGACCAGGACAGCGGCCACCTGGTCGTCGCCACCACGCACACGCAGGCGCGCTATGCGCTGCCGAAGGTCGTGCATCGCTTCCGCGAAGTGTTCCCGAAGGTGCATCTCGCGCTGCGCCAGGGCAGTCCGCAGCAGATCGCGCAGATGATCATCAGCGGCGAGGCAGATCTCGGCATTTCCACCGAGGCGCTGGACCGCTTTCCCGACATCGTGACGTTCCCGTGCTACTCGTGGCATCACGTCGTCGTGGTGCCGAAGGATCACCCGCTCGTGGGCCGGCCGAACCTCTCGCTCGAAGAGGTGGCGGAGTATCCGATCATCACCTACGACCAGGACTTCACGGGCCGCTCGCACATCGACCAGGCCTTCGCGAAGGCGGGCGCGCTGCCCGACGTGGTGCTCACCGCCATCGACGCAGACGTGATCAAGACCTACGTCGAGCTTGGCATGGGGATCGGCGTGGTGGCGGCGATGGCGTACGACCCGAAGCGCGATACCGGGCTCGTTGCGCTCGACAGCGAGCACCTGTTCGAGGCGAGCACGACGCGCGTGGGCCTGCGCAAGGGCGCGTTCCTGCGCCAGTACGCGTACCGGCTTATCGAGATGTTCGCGCCGCATCTGACCGAAGCGCAGATCGCGAGCCAGTTGCGCGAGGCGGGCTGATGCGGGCGGATTGACGGGCGTGCAATGGCGGCGGCGCGGTTCGCTTGCCGCACCTGTCGGGCCTGCCGCGCCTGGCGTTACGCGCGAGGCGGTTGCAGTGACTCGATTGCTGGACCGCTGCACCGCTGCACCGCCTATGGCCGCGAATCGCCCGCTCGCGTTCGCTTACAATCGCGGCCATGAATACACCTCTCACTTCCCCATCCGCGGCCGCTCGCGCGCTGCCGCGCATCGCGGTGCTCGCCACGGGCGGCACCATCGCCGGGGCCGCGCCGGACGCGGCCAATACCGCGGGCTATCAGGCCGGCGTGGTCGGCGTCGATCAATTGCTCGCGGCGGTGCCGGCGCTCTCGTCGGTGGCGCGCATTCAGGCCGAACAGCTCGCGAGCATCGACAGCAAAGACATGGCGCCCGCGCTCTGGACCACGCTCGCCGAACGCGTGAACGCGCTCCTTGCCAGCGCCGACGTGGACGGCATCGTGATCACGCACGGCACCGATACGCTCGAAGAAACGGCCTACCTGCTGCATCTCACCGTGAAGAGTGCGAAGCCCGTGGTGCTGACCGCGGCGATGCGTCCGTCGTCGGCGCTGTCGGCCGACGGTCCGCTGAATCTGCTCAACGCCGTGACCGTGGCGGCGAGCGCGAAGGCGCACGGGCAGGGCGTGTTGCTCGCCTTCAACAACCGCATTCACAGCGCGCGCGACGTGGTGAAGACGAGCACCTACGCCGTGGACGCGTTCCAGTCGCCCGAGATCGGCGCGCTCGGCTGGGTGCAGGACGGGCGTGTGGAGTTCCAGCGCAGCGTGGTGCGCGCGCATACGATGGCGACGCCGTTTGCCGTCGGCGCGCCATGGCCGCAGGTGGAAATTCTGGCGAGCTATGCAGGCGTCTCGCGCCTGGCCGTCGACGCACTGGTTGTCGCGGGCGTGCGCGGCCTTGTCGTGGCGGGAACGGGCAATGGCTCGATCCACGCCACCTTGCAGCAGGCGTTAGCCGAAGCGGCGGCGCGCGGCGTGGCCGTGGTGCGTTCGTCGCGCGTGGGTTCCGGGCACGTCATGCGCAACGGCGCCGCGCCCGACGACGCAATGGGTTTCGTGAGCGCAGGCACGCTCAATCCCTACAAGGCGCGCGTGCTGCTGATGCTGGCGCTTGCCTCGGGCGCGACTGACAGCGCGGCGCTACAGCGCGTGTTCGATACGTACTGATTGCCGCCCGATTGCGGCCCGATTACCGCCCGATTACCGCTTGATTGCCGCTTGATCACCCGGGCGTTGACGGTATCCGCGCCGGCGGGCGGCTTCGCTTCTTCACTTCGATACGACAAGAATCCGACAGCCGGACACCCGGCGACGACGTCTGACCGACCAAGGCTTCCCCGCCTTCGCCGGGCGCCGCTGCGGACCCCACTGGCCGCCCTCAGCCCAGGGCGGCCCCGATGGCTCCTTCCCGTGCACTTCTATGCACGAGCCGGAGCGCCCCACCTGCAACCGCGGCCGCGTGAGGCGACGGTCGTCTGTCGATGGACGGGCGACGTACGAGACGCCGCCGCCCGCGCAACACATGCAGCCTTGCTCAGGCGGCCTTGGCCTGCTCATCGGGCGCTTGCGCGACCTCGAAGTTGGCCATGATTTCGAGCGCGCGCACCATCGCCGAATGGTCCCAGCCCTTGCCGCCGTTCGCGGCGCACACGCTGAAAAGCTGCTGCGCGCTCGCGGTGTGCGGCAGCGCGATGCCGAGCTTGCGCGCCCCGTCGAGCGCGAGGTTCAGATCCTTCTGGTGCAGTTCGATGCGAAAGCCCGGGTTGAAGGTGCGCTTCGTCATGCGCTCGCCATGCACTTCGAGAATGCGCGACGACGCAAAGCCGCCCATCAGCGCACGACGCACGCGCTCAGGGTCTGCGCCCGAGCGCGCCGCGAACAATAGCGCTTCGGCCACGGCCTCGATGTTGAGCGCCACGATGATCTGGTTGGCCACCTTGCAGGTCTGCCCCGCGCCGTTGTCGCCGATGAGCGAGACGTTCTTGCCCATCAGGTCGAAAAGCGGCTTTGCTTGATCGAAGGCTTTTTGCGGGCCGCCCACCATGATCGTGAGCGTCGCTTCGCGTGCGCCGATCTCGCCGCCTGACACCGGGGCATCGAGATAGTCGCAGCCCAACGCGTTGATGCGCTTCGCGAAGGCCTGCGTTTCTAGCGGCGAAATGGAGCTCATGTCGATCACGAGCTTGCCGGCCGTGAGGCCCTTCGCGACGCCGTCGTCGGCGAAGAGCACGTTCGCCACGTCCGGCGTGTCGGGCACCATGGCAATCACGATGTCCGAGGCCTGCGCGACGGTGGTCGAGTTCTCGACCACGGTCGTTTTCGCGCGCAGATCGTCGGGCACGGGATAAGCGCCGTTCACGAACAGCGTATGCCCGCCCTTGATGAGATTGCGTGCCATGTGCGCGCCCATGATGCCGAGTCCGATGAATCCGATCTTTGCCATGTGTGTCGTTCTCCGATGAATGAATGTCGGTATGGGTTCGTTGAGGTGCGTGCGAAGGCCGCCTCAGGCGGCCACGCGCGTTTGACCGGCGCGCTGCAGCCAGCCGAGGCCTTCCACCGTGGTGGTGCGTGGCTTGTACTCGCAGCCCACATAGCCGGTGTAGCCGAGCGAATCGAGCAGGTCGAACAGGAACGGGTAGTGGATCTCGCCCGTGCCCGGCTCGTGGCGACCGGGGTTATCGGCTAGCTGAATGTGCGCGATCTGCGGCAGGTGTTTCGTGATGGTCGCGGCGAGTTCGCCTTCCATGCGCTGCATGTGATAGATGTCGTATTGCAGAAACAGGTTGTCCGAGCCGACCGCGCGAATCACGTCGAGCGCTTCGGCTGAGCGGTTGAGCGCGAAGCCCGGAATGTCGTAGCTGTTGCATGGTTCCACCAGCAGCTTGATGCCCGCCTTCTTGAGTTCGCCCGCGGCATAGCGGAGGTTTTCGACGATCGTTGCCCGCGCGGTGTCGCGATCCACGTCGGGCGTCGGAATGCCCACGAGGCAGTTCAGCTGCGGCACGCGCAACGCCTTTGCGTATTCGACCGCGCGGCCCACGCCTTCCTGGAACTCGGCGACGCGATGCGGCAGGCACGCGATGCCGCGCTCGCCGGCTTCCCAATTGCCGGCCGGCAGGTTGTGCAGCACGAGACGCAGGCCGTGCTGCTCGAGCCGCGCGGCGAGATCGGCCGCGCTGTACGGGTAAGGGAACAGGAATTCGACGGCATCGAAGCCCGCTTGCGCGGCCGCGGCAAAGCGGTCGAGGAACGGCACTTCGTTGAACAGCATCGTGAGATTGGCTGCGAATTTGGGCATGGTGCGTGGGTCCAGTGGTCGGTCAGAAAGCAGGAGGAAAGCGGATCAGGACAGCACGCCGATCGACGTCGGCGCGTCTTCGGGCTTTTCGGCAAGCGCTTCGAACTCGTTGATCGCATCGATTTCGGTACCCATCGAGATGTTCGTCACGCGCTCCAGCATCACCTCGACGATCACGGGCACGTTGAACTCGCCGAGCATCGACTGCGCACGACGCAGGGCCGGCGCGATGTCTTCGGGCTTGAAGACGCGCAGCGCCTTGCAGCCGAGCCCTTCGGCGACGGCAACGTGATCCACGCCGTAGCCGTTCATCTCGGGCGCGTTGATGTTCTCGAAGCCGAGCTGCACGCAGTAGTCCATGTCGAACGCGCGCTGCGCCTGGCGAATCAGGCCCAGATACGAGTTGTTCACCACGACGTGCACGTACGGCAGCTTGAACTGCGCGCCCACCGCGAGTTCTTCGATCAGGAACTGGAAGTCGTAGTCGCCGGAAAGCGCGACGATGGGCCGGGCCGGGTCTGCCGCGCGCACGCCGAGCGCGGCGGGAATCGTCCAGCCGAGCGGGCCGGCCTGGCCGCAATTGATCCAGTTGCGCGCCTTGAAGACGTGCAGGAATTGCGCGGCCGCAATCTGCGAGAGGCCGATCGTGCTCACGTAGCAGGTGTCGCGGCCGAACACGCGGTTCATTTCCTCGTAGACGCGCTGCGGCTTCACCGGCGTGTTCTCGAAATGCGTGCGACGCAGCAGCGTGCGCTTGCGTTCGAGACATTCGGCGGCCCACGCGCTGCGGTCCTTGAGCTTGCCCGCCGCCTTCCATTCTTTCGCCACGTCGACGAAGAGTTCGAGTGCGGCCAACGCGTCCGACACGATGCCGAGGTCCGGCCCGAACACGCGGCCAATCTGCGTGGGTTCGATATCGACGTGCACGAATTTGCGGCCCTTCGTATAGACCTCGACGCTGCCGGTGTGGCGGTTCGCCCAGCGGTTGCCGATGCCGAGCACGAAGTCCGAGGCGAGCAGCGTCGCGTTGCCGTAGCGGTGCGAGGTCTGCAGACCGACCATGCCGGCCATGAGCGGATGGTCATCGGGAATCGCGCCCCACGACATCAGCGTGGGGATCACCGGTACGCCCAGCGTTTCGGCGAACGCGACGAGCAGGTCTTCGGCGGCCGCGTTGATGACGCCGCCGCCCGAGACGATCAGCGGACGCTCAGCGTCGTTGAGCATCGTGAGCGCGGCTTCGATCTGATGGCGCGTCGCACGCGGCTTGTAGACGGGCAGCGGTTCGTAGGTGTCGATGTCGAACTCGATTTCGGCCAGTTGCACGTCGATCGGCAGGTCGACCAGCACCGGGCCGGGGCGGCCTGAGCGCATCAGGTGAAAAGCCTGCTGGAACACCCGCGGCACGAGCGCCGGTTCGCGCACCGTAACCGCCCATTTGGTGACGGGCTTGGCGATGGATTCGATGTCGACGGCCTGGAAGTCTTCCTTGTAGAGCCGCGCGCGCGGCGCCTGGCCCGTGATGGCGAGAATCGGGATCGAATCCGCCGAGGCCGAATAGAGGCCCGTGATCATGTCCGTGCCCGCGGGGCCCGACGTGCCGATGCACACGCCGATGTTGCCGGGCGCCGCGCGCGTGTAGCCCTCGGCCATGTGGGAAGCGCCTTCCACATGGCGCGCGAGCACGTGGCTGATGCCGCCCGCCTTCTTCATCGCGGAGTAGAGCGGGTTGATGGCGGCGCCGGGCACGCCGAACGCAGTGTCGATGCCTTCCTTTTCGAGCACCAGAACGGCGGCGTCGATGGCTCTCATCCTAGTCATGCGTGTCTCCTGGAGTTCTCAAGATCTGCGAAAGCGGATGGCGCGAATCGCGCGATGGATCACGGGAAGCGCCTGTCGAGAGTCACTTTAGGGGTGCATCAAAGGTTTGATAAGATCAGTGCCGGTCGTTTAATACGAAACAAAAAGTATCGAATGGTGGCGGCTGGTCGAGCCGGCCGCCGCTCAGGAGACGAACATGGACCGCTTCAAGCAGATCGAGACGTTCGTGCGCGTGGCCGAGGCCGGGAGCCTTGCGGCAGCGGCGCTCGAGGAAGGCGTGTCGCCGGTGATCCTCGGGCGGCGTATCGACGCGCTCGAAAAGCGCCTCGGCGTGAAGCTGATGTATCGCTCCACGCGGCGGCTCGTGGTGAGCGAGGAGGGCGCCGCGTTCCTCGAACGCTGCCGCGGGTTGCTCGCCGAATGGGAGCAGGCGGAAAACGAACTGGCGGCCGGCCGGCGCGCGGTGAACGGCCATCTGATCGTCTCGGCGCCCGCGGCTTTCGGGCGCAAGCATGTGGCGCCGCTCGCGCCGGCGTTTCTCGCCGACAAGCCCGGACTGCAGATTTCCTTCAACCTGACCGACCGCGTGGTGGACCTCGTGCGCGAGGGCTACGACCTCTCGATTCGCATCGGCGGCTCGGTGGATCCGAATTTCGTTGCCGTGAAGCTGGCGTCGAACCGGCGCGTGGTTTGCGGCACGCCGGGATACTTCAGCCGCCATGGCCGGCCGAAGACGCTCGAAGACCTGCCGCGCCACAACTGCCTCGCGTTCAACCTGCAGGGCGGCCAGAACCGCGGCTGGTATTTCCGCCGCAACGGCAAGCTCGTCACCGTGCGGGTGGGCGGCACGCTCGACTGCAACGACGGGGAGCTGCTGCATCGCTGGGTGTCCGAGGGGCTTGGCCTCGGCTGGCGGTCCACCTGGGAAGTCGAGGAACAGCTCGCAAGCGGTCAGCTGGAGACCGTGCTCGACGAGTTCGCGCTGCCCGACTACGACATCCTCGCGGTGTACCCGCAGCAGCGTTACGTGCCTGCCCGGGTGCGCTATTTCATCGATTACCTGAAGGACGTCTACGCCCAGCCAGGGTATTGGCGGGGGGCCGCAGCCGCCGGGCCCGGGAATAAACTCGCGGTGTGACCGGTATTGCCGGGTGAAGCGTGGTGCGGATCAGGAGCGACGGGGTGAGGCCGGCGCCGTGAGCCGCGCACGCACGGCGAAACGATGAGCGACCGGAGGGCCGGGGTGGCGCAAACCTTGGACGAGGACAGGCAAGGCGGCGACGTGCACGGCACGGCGGGCGAGGCAGCGCGCGGCGCAGACGTCGGCGGTGACGGCGCTGGCGGTAGTGCGGGCGGTAGTGCGGGCGGTAGTGCGGGTGATACCGGCGCGGCATATGGCGAGGCTGAGCCGACCGCGTCGCACCGTATGGACCGCTCGCCGGACGACGCCTGCTCTGGCGCCCAGGCCGCCGCACGCAGCTTGCGCTTTCAGCAGCTCGCGCTGCCGCATCTGGACGCGGCCTACAACCTTGCGCGCTGGCTCTGCGGCAATCCGAGCGATGCCGAAGACGTCGTCCAGGAAGCCTGCGTGCGCGCGTTCCGCTTCTTCGACACCTTTCATGGCGACAGCGCGCGGCCGTGGCTGCTCACCATCGTGCGCCGCACCTGGTACACCGAGTGGCGGCGCCGCGCCAACACACACGAAGTCGCGCCCTTCGACGACAACGACGGTAACGACGGCGAGATCGCCCTCGACGGCTGGAGCGTGGGTGGTCTCGATCCCGAGGCGTTGCTGATTCGCGAGGAAGACGCCCGGCGCGTGCACGCGGCCCTCGAACAGTTGCCGCCCGAATTTCGCGAGGTGCTGGTGCTGCGCGAAATGGAGGATCTGAGTTACCGCGAGATCGCGGCGATTGCCGATCTGCCGGTCGGCACCGTGATGTCGCGCCTTGCCCGCGCCCGGCGCAAGCTCGCCGCGCTGCTCAGCGGCGCGCCGGGACGGCCGCCGCAGGGGAAGCAAGCGCCGCAGGCAGGCGGCCTCGTAGCGAAGCCCGCCCGTCCGGGCGGCGACGCCGCGCGGCGGGCCCATCCAGACAACACCGCATCGGAGGCCTTCGATGGAATGTAAGGAAGTGCGTCCGCTGCTCGATGCGGATCTCGATCGTGAACTGCCGGCGCTCGAAGCGCTGCGTGTGCAGCAACACGTCGATGGCTGTGCGGCGTGCCGTGAAGCACGCGATGCGCTCGCGGCGCTGGCCAGTACGGTGAGGCGTGGAGGGCACTATTACCGGGCGCCCGAGGCGCTGAGGGCGCGAATCGTCGCGATGCTGCCGGGGGAGGCTCACGCGCAGACACGCGTCCCCATGCCTGCCGCCGTGGCGGGAGCGGACGAGCAGCGCGAACGGCGTGTCGAGCGCGACGGACGGCCCGCATCGGGCGGGCATGAGGACGACGGTGCGAGGGTGGGCGGCGAAGCGGGCTACGGGGACGCGGGCGTCGGTGGCGGAGCAAGCCACGGTGCGAACGACGGTGTGAACGACGGTGTAAACAACGGCGCTAGCCAGGATGGCAGCGGCGTGGGCGCTGCCGTGGTGGGCGGAGCCGGCAATGGCGCACGCGCTCGCCCGCCTTCGCGCGGCCCATTGTCATGGCTCGCTGACGCATTCCGACCCTCCGACGCCGCGGGCGCACGAGCCGGACGGGGAGGTGTGGCCGCCGGAGCAGGCGCGGCAGGCTGGTCGAGCGCCGGGGCCGCGGCCGCTGTGTCGCGCGGGAGCCTGCTCGTCGGCGTGGGCCTCCTGCTCGTGGCCGCGGTCGCGACGACGGTGCTGCTGGTGCGCCGGCCGGCCGAGAGCGGCCTTTTCGTGAACGAACTCGTCGCGAGCCACGTGCGGGCGGAGCTTTCCGGACGGGACATCGACGTGGTCTCCACGGACCAGCACACCGTCAAACCCTGGTTCAACGGGCGGCTCGACTATGCCCCGCCGGTGGAAGATCTTGCGGCCAGCGGTTTCGCGCTCACGGGCGGACGGCTCGACTACGTGGGGCATCGGCGTGTCGCAGTGCTGATCTATCGCTACCGCAAGCATGTAATCGACGTCTACGTGCTGCCCACGTCCGAGGCGGCGAAGCGCGGCGAGAGCGCGCCGCTCGCGACGCAGTCGGACGGCTATGCCGTGCGCCGCTGGCAGGCGGCCGGCATGACGTGGTGGGCGGTGAGCGACGCCGAATCGTCCGTGCTGGCCGGCTTCCAGGCGGTGCTCGCTGCGCGGCTGGGCGGCGGCGCGTGAGGTGGCCCCGCGTGTGAGGTAGCCCCGCGTGTGAGGTAGCCCCGCGTGAGGTGGCCGCGGGCCGCGTAGTGGCCGTGCGACGACCGCTCGGGGCGGCTGAAATCACATCACCATGGCTGCGTTTGAGCCCAACTCGTCCTGCTCGCCCTGTCCGCCCCTCAAGTCCTTGAAAACACGGCTGAATCTCGCGCCCGATTCACCGCAATCCTTGCGTGTTCCAGCCATTCGGGTTACACTCTCCGGCTTCTCACTTGCCACACCGGTTCCGACGCCCGGGTGGCTTCTATCCACAAGGAGTGTGTATGCGTCATTACGAAATCGTCTTCATCGTGCACCCGGACCAGAGCGAACAGGTGCCCGCGATGATCGAGCGGTACAAGTCCATGGTCACGTCGCACAGCGGCCAGGTCCATCGTATCGAAGACTGGGGCCGTCGCCAGCTGGCCTACATGATCGAGAAACTCGCGAAGGCTCACTACGTCTGCATGAACATCGAATGCGACCAGCCCACGCTGGACGAGCTGGAACACGCGTTCAAGTTCAACGACGCCGTGCTGCGCCACCTCATCGTCAAGATGAAGAAGGCTGAAACCGGCCCGTCGCCGATGATGAAGGAAGTGCAGCGCGAAGAAGCCCGCAAGGCGGCTGCCCAGCCTTCCGAAGCGCAGGCTTAAGAGAGCACAAGCCATCAGGGAAGCGTTTCGCTCACGCTCACGGCCCACGTGAACCGGCTGCAGCTCACGGCAACCATCGTTGAACGCGAACCGGTGCGGTACACCCCGGCCGGCGTTCCGATCGCAAGCTGTACGTTGCAGCACCACGCCGAAGTCGTCGAAGCCGGGGTCTCCCGGCAGATCGAGCTGACGATGCCGGCCGTTGCGGCCGGCGAAGCGAGCGGCAAGCTGGAAAGCTGCGAGATGGGCGTCGAAGCGCTCTTCACCGGTTTTCTGGCGAAGAAAAGCCGCAACGCGCGAACCCTGGTGTTTCACATCACAGAACTGCAGTACACAGGAAAGGACTGAACATGGCCCGCCCGACTGGCAAGAAATTCGACAAGCGTCGTCAGCAACAAAACCCGCTCTTCAAGCGCAAGAAGTTCTGCCGTTTCACGGCAGCTGGCGTCGAGCAGATCGACTACAAGGACATCGAAACGCTGAAGGACTTCATCGGCGAAAACGGCAAGATCACGCCGGCGCGTCTCACGGGTACCAAGGCGCACTACCAGCGCCAGCTCGATACGGCGATCAAGCGCGCGCGTTTCCTCGCGCTGATGCCGTACACCGACCAGCACAAGGCTTAACCCGAACGACGACGCAACAAGGAGCATCCGAATGCAAATCATTCTTCTGGAAAAGGTCGTCAATCTGGGTAACCTGGGCGACATCGTTAAGGTCAAGGACGGTTACGCACGTAACTTCCTGATCCCGCAAAAGCAGGCTCGTCGTGCCACGAAGGAAGCGATCGCCGAATTCGAAGTGCGTCGCGCCGAACTCGAGAAGGTCGCCGCTGAAAAGCTGGCAGCCGCTCAGGCACAAGGCGAGAAGCTGGCTGGCCTGACCGTGCAGATCGCGCAGAAGGCAGGCGTGGACGGCCGTCTGTTCGGCTCGGTCACGAATGCCGATATCGCCGAGGCGCTCAAGAAGCAAGGCTTCGAAGTCGAGAAGGCGCAGGTTCGCCTGCCGGAAGGTCCGCTGAAGATGGTCGGCGACCACCCGGTGCAAGTCGCGCTGCACACGGACGTCGTAGTCGACGTCACCGTGTCGGTGCTCGGCGAGCACGTCTAAAGACGGCGGCGGCCGGCCGCGGGCGTTTTGCTTCGCAGACCGGTCGTCAGCATCGCAGCACACGAAGGCAGGAGCCGTTATTCGGCTCCTGCCTTTTTTCTTCTCCGCTTTTTTTCGTTTATCTTCGGCCGCTGCCGGGCTCTGCCCGCCGCTGTCGCACTTCGCTGGGACGGCGCTCGCACAGATTCCCGCCGCCTCTGATTTCGCCGATAATTGCCGACCATGAACGCACCGAAAGATCCCCAAATCGAGTCGCTGAAAGTCCCGCCGCATTCGATCGAGGCCGAGCAGTCGGTGCTCGGCGGTCTGCTGCTCGACAATGGCGCCTGGGACCGGATCGCCGACTTTCTCTCCCAGAGCGACTTCTACCGCTACGACCACCGGATCATCTTCGAGCACATCGGCAGGCTCATTGCCGGCTCACGCCCAGCCGACGTGGTCACGGTGTACGAGGCGCTCGGCACCTCGGGCAAGGCGGATGAGGTCGGCGGCCTCGCCTATCTGAATGCGCTGGCGCAGAACACGCCGAGCGCAGCCAACATCCGCCGCTACGCGGAAATCGTGCGCGATCGTGCGGTGCTGCGCCGGCTTGTGTCGGTGGCCGACGAAATTTCGGCCGACGCGTTTAATCCGCAGGGCAAGGAGGTTCGTCAGCTGCTCGACGAGGCTGAAGCCAAGGTGTTCTCGATTGCCGAAGACGGAGCGCGCGGCACCCAGGGCTTTCTCGAGATCGGGCCGCTGCTCACGCAGGTGGTGGAGCGCATCGACACGCTGTACCACACGGCCAATCCGAGCGATGTGACCGGCACGCCCACCGGCTTCGTCGACCTCGACCGCATGACTTCCGGCATGCACGGCGGCGAACTGATCATCGTGGCGGGCCGCCCCTCGATGGGTAAGACCGCGTTTTCGATGAACGTCGGCGAATACGTGGCGGTGGAGTATGGCTTGCCGGTCGCCGTGTTCTCGATGGAAATGCCGGGCACGCAGCTCATCATGCGGATGCTCGGTTCCGTAGGCCGGCTCGACCAGCACCGCATGCGCACCGGGCGTCTCACCGACGAAGACTGGCCGAAGCTCACGCACGCGGTGCAGAAGATGAGCGAGGCGCAGATCTTCATCGACGAAACCGGTGGCCTCAACCCGATGGAACTGCGCTCGCGTGCGCGGCGTCTGTCGCGGCAATGCGGCAAGCTCGGGCTCATCATCGTCGACTATCTCCAGCTCATGAGCGGTTCGTCGCAGGGCGAGAACCGCGCGACCGAAATCTCCGAAATTTCGCGTTCGCTCAAGAGTCTTGCCAAGGAACTCGACGTGCCCGTCATCGCGCTTTCGCAGCTCAATCGGGGTTTGGAGCAGCGGCCCAACAAGCGTCCGGTGATGTCGGACCTGCGCGAATCGGGTGCTATCGAACAGGACGCCGACGTGATTCTCTTCATCTACCGCGATGAGGTGTACAACCCGGACAGCCAGGACAAGGGCACCGCGGAAATCATCATCGGCAAGCAGCGTAACGGTCCGATCGGCCCGGTGCGCCTGACGTTCCATGGTCAGTTCACCAAGTTCGACAACTTCGCGGGCCCGCAGAATTTCTACGGCGGGGAATGAGGCCGCTTTAGGGTGTTTTTGCGCCACGCCGTGGCAAGAACGCCGCGATACGACATGGGACGGGTGCGTGCCCAAGGCTGCAACGGTACAATATTGCACTTTTGTGTCAGCACCCTGATTCCACTACAGGACTCCCATGTTCGGTCGATTTATGCCCACCGAGGGCAAGTTCTTTGAAATTTTCAACGCCCACGCAGAGCACATCGTTTCCGCAAGTCGGGAGCTCGAGCTTCTGATCGACAACCTCGGGGAAGCCGAGGTCCACAAGCAGAACATCCAGGTTTCGGAAAAGGCCGCCGACAGGCTCACGCACGAAGCAATCGACCTGCTGCACAAGACCTTCATTACGCCGCTCGACCGCGACGAGATCCACAAGCTCATCACCACGATGGACGACATCCTCGACTTGATGGAGGACGTCGCCACGGCAATCTGGCTCTACGACGTGCAGTCGGTCACGTCCGAAGCGAGCCAGCTTGCGCACATCTGCTCGGCCACGAGCGCACAGGTGAAAAACGCGGTCGCGTTGCTCTCGGACATGAAGCAGGCGCGCCAGATTCTCAAGGCGTGCGAGGAAATCGACCGCCTCGAATCCGAAGCGGACGCCGTGCTGCGTACCGCGATGTCGAAGCTCTTCCGCGAGGAAGACGACGTCAAGACGCTGATCAAGCTCAAGGCGATCTACGAGTTGCTCGAGTCGATCACCGACAAGTGCGAGGACCTCGCGAACATTATCGAAGGCATCGTGCTGGAAAACGCCTGAGCGGACTAGACGATGCATTCGATACAACTCGCAATCTGGGCGGTGGCCATGCTCGTCATGATCTCGCTCGTGTTCGACTTCATGAACGGCTTTCACGACGCGGCGAACTCCATCGCCACGGTCGTTTCGACGGGCGTGCTCAAGCCGCAGCAAGCCGTGGCGTTTGCCGCGCTCTTCAACGTCATCGCCTATTTCATCTTTCACCTGAAGGTCGCGCAGACCGTGGGCAAGGGCACCATCGACCCCGGCATCGTGGACCACTACGTGGTGTTCGGTGCGCTGGTAGGCGCGATCGGCTGGAACCTCGTCACGTGGTACTACGGCATTCCGTCGAGCTCGTCGCATGCGCTGATCGGCGGCCTCGTGGGCGCCGCGCTCGCGAAGTCGGGGTGGGGTGCGCTGAACGTCGACGGCATTCTGAAGACCGTGGCGTTCATCTTCATTTCGCCGCTGCTCGGCTTCGTGCTGGGCTCGTTCTTCATGCTCACGGTGTCGTGGATCTATTTCCGCACGCCACCCAGCAAGGTGGACCGGCGTTTTCGCCGTCTGCAGCTGATTTCGGCGGGGCTCTATAGCCTGGGCCACGGCGGCAACGACGCGCAGAAGACCATCGGCATCATCTGGATGCTGCTGATCGCCACGGGCTATGCCTCCGCCACGGCGGATGCGCCGCCCATCTGGGTGATCGGGCTCTGCTATCTCTCGATGGGGCTCGGCACGCTCTTCGGCGGTTGGCGCATCGTGCGCACCATGGGCCAGAAGATCACGAAGCTCAAGCCCGTGGGCGGCTTTTGCGCCGAGACGGGCGGGGCGCTGACACTCTTCATCGCCTCGTCGATGGGTGTTCCTGTCTCGACGACGCACACTATTACCGGCGCCATTGTCGGTGTGGGCGCTACCCAGAAGCTCAGCGCGGTGCGCTGGGGCGTGGCCGGCAATATCGTCTGGGCCTGGGTGCTCACCATTCCGGCGTCCGCGGTGCTCGCTGCCGCGGGATGGTGGCTGGGGCATCGTTTCCTGTAGCCCGCGGCGGGCGGTGGTTGCCGCCCGTTCAGATGAGGGGCGCGGAACCCCCATCCATGGGGATGATTGCGCCCGTTACGTAGCTTGCGCGCCGGCTCGCCAGGAAGAGCGCTACCTCGGCAATTTCCTCCGGCTTCGCGAAGCGCCCGAGCGGGACTTTGCGCTGACCTTGCTCCAGCACCTGGGCCGCGTCCAGGCCTTGCTGTGCGGCTTCGAGCTGAAGCGCCTCCTGTAGCCGCTCGGTGAGCGTAGCGCCGGGGTTGATCGCGTTGATGCGGATGCCGTAGCGGGCGTGATAGTGCGCGAGTCCCACGGTCGCGAGCATCAGCGCCGCATTGGCCGCGCCGCCCGCAATATGGATGTCGCTCGCGATCTTTCCGCCCATCCCGATGATGTTCACGATCGAGCCCGCGTCTTCGGTGCCGGCCGATTTCGCTCGTTCCACCATGCGCCGTAGCACCTCCTGCTGCGTGTAGACGTAGGGGAAATATTTGGCCTCCATGGTCGCCTTGAACGCGGCGGCGTCGAGCGTTTCGGGGTCGTAGCGGCGGGCGGCGCCGGCGCTGTTGACAAGCACGTCGATGGGCCCGACGGAGGTCGTCACGTCTTCCACCAGATCCGCCACGGCGTGCGGCTCGTGTAGATCGGCGCGGGTCAGATGGACGTGCAGACCTTCGGAGGCAAGCTGCTCACGCGCCCGCGCCAGATTCGCGGGATCGCGCGAGACGATCGCGACCTTGGCGCCTTCGCGCCCGAACGCGCGAGCACAGGCGAGGCCGATGCCTTTGCTCCCGCCCGTGACCAGTACCACCTTGTTACGAAGCTCGAGATCCATCGTGTTGACCCTCCGCGCCAGGAACGCTACGGCGCAACGATAGCAGAGGCTGCGGGCAGCCGCGTGCGAGACGGGCGGCGCGTGTCGCTCAGAAGTTGCCGTTGGCGAAGCGCGCGATGGGATCGTCGCTGGATTGCGTGGGCGCAGGCGTGCCGCGCGACGCCGTGGAGGCGCGCATGACCTGGACGTCTGTTGCTTCGCCTGTGGGTCGGGTTTGCTGGGCCTGCTGGGCTTGCCGGACCGCGACGGTGGCCGGCGGAGGCGGCTCGAATGCGTCGGCGGCGGCGTCGATGGGGTCGGCGGCGCGCGCCGCAGTGGCTTGCGCAGGGCGATTACCCGACGGCTCGAAGGCGGTGCCGGCCGCAGGCGCAGCTTGCGGTGCCGACACGGACGGCGCCGCGGCGACGGTCGGCGTGCCCGACGTAGCGGACGAGGGCGACGTGACGGACGCCGAGGGCGCCATCGCGCCTGCCGCCTGAGCTTGTCGCTGCGCGGCGCTCATCTGGGGCGGAGGCGGTTCGAACGCATCAGCTGGCATCGTGGCAGCGGAGGCGGCAGTCACGCTCGTACGACCTGCGTCCTGCGGATACGGTGGATAGGTTTGCGCCGAAGCGGGCGACGGCGCCACGTTTGCCGCGACGCGAGGCTCAGGCGGCGCAACCGCTGCCACGCGAGCTGGTGCGGGCGACGGCGCACCCGCCGCGGCAGCCACCCGCGGCGCCAGACCACGCTGAGGCGGTGTCGTCGAGGCTTCGTAAGCCGGCGCATCGAATGGTGTGGGCGCCGTCTTCGGCGGCGCGACGCGGCGAATGCCGTCGAAGCGCTTTGCCCAATAGGGGTTCGTCAGGTAATCGAGGCGCACCGTGCCGCCCGTGGACGGCGCATTCACGAACCTCAACTTGCCGACGTAGATGCCGACGTGCGAGTGCGGCCGCCCCGTCGTGTTGAAGAAAATGAGGTCCCCCGGGGCGATCTCGTCGGGGTCGACGGATTCACCGCGCCCGCTCATTTCCGCCGTCGTGCGCGGCAGATTCACCGACGCGGCACGGGCGATCACGTAGTGCACGAGTCCGCTGCAATCGAAGCCGCTCTCCGGCGTATTGCCGCCCCAGCGGTAGGGCACACCGACAAGGCTCATCGCCTGGATCGAAATTTCTTCGCGTCCCACGCTGTGATCGACGAAATTCGGCAGACCCGGCGGCCTCGTGCGAAACGCTTCGCCGGATGTACCCGAGCCGCCTGCCGCGCGCGACACGCGCTGCGGAGGGCTCGAACACGCCGCCAGCAGCAATGCGATCAGCAGGACAGTCCAGAGACGGAGCATGGCGGAAGCGGGCGCCTGAGCGGCGCGCGCCGGATACGGGAATGTGCCGATGGTAGCCCGTGCGACGCGGCTCCGGCAAGAAATCCTCATAAGTTACGTGAAGTTTACGCGCTAAGTGTTGTATTGCCGTTCAGTTGGCGGGAGGCGCCGGCGTCGATCCGGCGCCATTCCGGGACGGGCAAAAAAAGAACCGCATCCGGTAACCGGATGCGGTTCCTGGTGAGACTTGCGTTGCCGGGGCAACCGGCAGCGGCAGGGTACGCGCGGCCTACAGAATGTCCGAGGCGTAGTCTGCGAGCCGCGAGCGTTCGCCACGCGCCAGCGTGACGTGGCCGCTGTGCGCCCAACCCTTGAAGCGGTCTACGACGTATGTCAGGCCCGAGCTGCCCTCCGTGAGGTACGGCGTATCGATCTGCGCGATGTTGCCAAGGCAGATGATCTTCGTGCCGGGACCCGCGCGCGTGACGAGCGTCTTCATCTGCTTGGGCGTGAGGTTCTGCGCCTCGTCGATGATCAGGTACTTGTCCACGAAAGTGCGGCCGCGCATGAAGTTCATGCTCTTCACCTTGAGCCGCGAGCGGATCAATTCCTGCGTCGCCGCGCGACCCCATTCGCCGGCGGCGTCGTCGGTCTTCTGAAGCACTTCGAGGTTGTCGTCGAATGCACCCATCCACGGCTGCATTTTTTCCTCTTCGGTACCGGGCAGAAAGCCGATGTCCTCGCCGACAGGCACGGTCGCGCGCGTCACGATGATCTCGTTGTAGCGCTTGTCGTCGAGCACCTGCGCGAGGCCCGCCGCGAGCGCGACGAGCGTCTTGCCCGTGCCGGCCTGACCGAGCAGCGTGACGAAGTCGATTTCCGGATCCATCAACAGGTTCAGCGCGAAGTTCTGCTCGCGATTGCGCGCCGTAATACCCCACACGTTGTTCTTGTGGTGCCCGTAGTCGCGCAAGGTTTGCAGCAGCGCCGTCTTGCCGTTGAGTTCGCGCACGATGGCATGGAACGCCGGCTCGCCGTTCTGCGGCTCCAGGTACACGAACTCGTTGACGAGCATCGACGCGACGAGCGGCCCGGTCACGCGGTAATACGTGGTGCCGGTCTTGGTGTCCTGCCAGCTTTCCATGCCCTTCGCGTGCTTCGTCCAGAAGTCCTGGGGCAGGGCGCGGATGCCGGTATAGAGCAGGTCTTTGTCTTCGAGAACCTGGTCGTTGAAATAGTCTTCCGCGGGCAGGCCGAGCGCGTGCGCCTTGATGCGCATGTTGATGTCTTTCGACACCAGCACGACAAGCTGATCCTGCCGGTCGCGCTGCAGCGCGCGGACCACGCCGAGAATCTGGTTGTCGGCCTTGCCTTGCGGCAGGCCCTCGACGGGTTCGATCTCCGTGAGCTGTGTCTGGAAATACAGGCGGCCCAGCGCTTCGAGGCTGCCCAGGCGCGACAGCGGAATGCCTTCCGTAATCGGCCCTGCGTTCGCGACGAGCGAGTCGAGTGTGCGGCTCACCTGACGCGCGTTGCGTGCGACCTCCGACATCCCCTTCTTGTGGTTGTCGAGCTCTTCGAGCGTCATCATCGGCAGATAGACGTCGTGTTCCTCGAAGCGGAAGAGGCAGGTAGGGTCGTGCATGAGCACGTTGGTGTCGAGCACGAAGAGCTTGCGGACTTCCGTCACCTCTTCGGGGTGAACGCGTTTTTTGCGTGAACCCTGGGCGCGCGGCGCAGCGCCGGCACGTGCCTCGGTCGGCGCGGATTTGCCATCGCGCGCAACCGGTGCGACCGGTCTGCTGGGCGCGAGCGGTACGGCAGGCGCTTCGAGTTCGTCCTCGGCGGCGCGGGTTTGCAGCAACGCGGCCGTCTGTTTCTTGCGGGCACGCGGTGCGGGCGCCACGGGCTCGAGCGCGGCGGCCATGGCGGGCGCCGAAGGCAGGGGCACCTGCCGCAAGGTGGTGGCGGCGTTCGCCGCTTCGGTCATCGGCGTGGCAACGCTGGCCGCGCCGTACTCAGCCGTATCGGTGAATTCCCCTTCGGCTGCCTGCTTCTTCACCGGTTTTGCGGGGCGGGCTTTGGCCTTGTACTCGTCAGGCGACAGCAGGTTGCCGAGTTTGCTGGGTGGGGTAGGCAAAGGCATGGTGTCCCTCGAAAAAATCGGGTCGAGTATCGTGCGCCGTCTGCGGCTTCATGCGAACGCCGGGTTGGCGTTTCATGAAGGCGTATCGCGGCGCGCTCAGGTCTGAAAATGCCGGTTCGCCTGGTTTTCGATGGGCTCCTTGGGAAAAACGCGTGACCGGAGGGGACTCCGGCGGGGCGCAAACAAAAAAGCCGCTGCCCCGGTAAGCGAGGCAAGCGGCTCGACTACTACCATTGTCGCGTCGTACCTCGCGGCATCAGCGTCGGCGGACTGAACGGCCGGACGGCGGCGGGCACGACTGCGAAAAGAATGGGGTGGACAGGCACTCATTGCAACCCAATATAACGCGCCTCAAAGCGCTTGTACAGCCTCCAGGATTTCCTCGACATGGCCCGGCACACGCACGCCGCGCCACGCCTGGCGAAGCACGCCTTGCCCGTCGATGAGGAAAGTGGAGCGCTCGATTCCACGTACCTCTTTGCCATACATTTTCTTCATTTTGATGACGTCGAAGAGCGAGCAGAGCGCTTCGTCGGCATCCGATACCAAGGTAAACGGCAGTTCCAGCTTGGCCTTGAAGTTGTCGTGCGAACGTACACTGTCGCGCGATACGCCCACGATCTCGGCGCCGGCCTTCTTGAACTTCGGATACAGGTCGCGGAACTGCAGGCCTTCGGTTGTGCAGCCCGGCGTGTTGTCCTTGGGATAGAAATACAGCACCACCTTCTTGCCCCGAAGACTGGAAAGCGTGAAATCGCCGCCAGTCGCCTGAGCGGTGAAGTCGGGGACGGGTTGGTCGACTGCGATGGGCACGTGTTTCTCCGGTTGTTGGTTTTATGACGGACATGACGGACGATGTGCGCCGCACGACGGTATCGCGCAGGCCGCACGTCGGGAGCGGGAACGGCCGGCAGGCACGGCGCGTTGCACCTCGATGCGACGCGCGCGTGCTGCGGGGAAACGGGCTTGCTGAAGCGGCGGGATCGACCGGAGATCGATCGGGAATCGATCGACAGTCAATCGGGCTGAACGATCAACTCGCCGGAGCGGCCGGGAATCTCGCCCCACGTGACAGGGTACGATGGCAGCGCGTTGTGGTCCAGCGTCGCGTAGTAGTCGCCCATGGTGGCGAACGTGTGGCCCTGCGCGCGCCAGCCTGCCAGCAGCGCTTCGAACACGGGCGCAAGCTTCTGGCCTTCGAGCTCGGCGTGCAGCGTGAACACCTGGTCGCAGGGATTGTTCTCGGTGCGCTTGAGCATCCAGTCGGCGACGTTGCCCTCGTCGATGCCGTCCACGCCCAGCACTTCGTCGAGCGTGGGCAGCGTAGTGGGCAGCTGCACGTGCGCGAGCGTGCGGCCGTTGACCACCGGCCGGTACGGTGTATGTCCGCGTCCGTCGGACGCGTAGTGCATGCCCCACGCGTCGATCTGCTCGAATGCCGCGTCGTTCATCTGCCAGCCGGCCGCGCCGTGCGTGACGGGCGGCGTGCCGAACACGTCGACGAAGCGCGCGTGGCTCTGCTGCATCTGGGTGACGGTCCACTCGCGCGAGCGGCTGCGCACGTTGTCCTGCCAGTAGACGTGGTCCCACGTATGGATGCCGCATTCGAAGCCGGCTTCGTGGATGGCGCGCATCTCCGCCGCGGCGCGCACGCCGATGTCAGGACCTGGCAGCAGCACGCCGTACATCAACTGCCTGACACCGTAGTGCTCCACTACGGACGTGCGCGACACCTTCTTGAGAAACCCCGGCCGCAGCACGCGGCGCAGCGCCCAGCCCGTGTGATCCGGGCCGAGGCTGAACAGGAACGTGGCACGGGCCTTGAAGCGGTCGAAGATGCGCGCGAGATTCGGCACGCCTTCGCGCGTGCCGCGCAGCGTGTCGACGTCGATCTTCAGGACGATACGGGCCAAGGCGCGTCCCGCTTACTGCTGCTCGACGAGCGCGCGCGCCTCGGCGACGTGGCCGCGATACGCTTCGAAGATCTTGCGCAGCGCGTCGTCGAAGGTGGACTTCGGCGCCCAGCCGAGTTCGTGCATCGTGTTGTCGATCTTCGGCACGCGGTTCTGCACGTCCTGGTAGCCGGCGCCGTAGTAAGCACCCGACGACGTTTCCACGAGCTGCACCTGCTTGGCCGTATCCGCGTATTCCGCGTACTCGCCAGCGAGTGCAAGCATCTTGTTCGCGAGCTCGCGCACCGAGTAGTTGTTCGACGGATTGCCGATGTTGTAGATCTTGCCCGACGCCACACCGCCCTTGTTTTCGATGATCTTCATGAGCGCGTCGATGCCGTCGTCGATGTCGGTGAAAGCGCGCTTCTGGGCGCCGCCGTCCACGAGGCTGATGTTCTCGCCGCGCACGATGTGGCCGAGGAACTGCGTGACGACGCGCGAGCTGCCTTCCTTCGGCGTGTAGATCGAGTCGAGGCCCGGCCCGATCCAGTTGAACGGACGGAACAGCGTGAAGTTGAGCCCTTCCTGCATGCCATAGCCCCAGATCACGCGGTCCATCAACTGCTTCGAGCACGCGTAGATCCAGCGCGGTTTGTTGATCGGGCCGTAGATGAGCGGCGAGGCGTCCGGGTCGAACTGCTCGTCGGTGCACATGCCGTAGACCTCGGAGGTCGACGGGAACACCAGATGTTTGCCGTACTTCACGGCCGAGCGCACGATGGGCAGGTTCGCCTCGAAGTCGAGCTCGAACACGCGCAGCGGCTGCTTCACATAGGTGGCAGGCGTGGCGATCGCGACGAGCGGCAGGATCACGTCGCACTTCTTCACGTGATACTCGACCCACTCCTTGTTGATCGTGATGTCGCCTTCGAAGAAGTGCATCCGCTCATGATTCACGAGGTCGCCGAGGCGCTCGGTCTGCATGTCCATCCCGAAGACTTCCCAGTCGGTGGTTTCGAGAATGCGTTTGGACAGGTGATGGCCGATGAAGCCGTTGACACCCAGAATCAGGACTTTTTTGGCGAAACCTTCGGTTTTCATGAATGACGGGAAGAATGAATGAGCTGGGCGAATCCGGCCGGCGTGACGACGGTCTCGATGCCGTCGTGCTGGTGCCGCAATTCATGAATGGCGATCGCACGGCCGTCGCCGCAGATCGCGAGGAGGGCATTATCGCTTACCGCGAGGCCCGGCGGCAAATCTGCGGGGACCGCGCCCGGCGGCGCGAGCCGCGCGCGGGCAATCACGAAACGCTGGCCGTCGACGTCGGTGAAAGCGCCCGGGTAGGGCGGCGCCACGGCGCGAATCAGGTTGTAGACCTCGCGGGCGGGCTTCGCGAAGTCGATGCGGCCGTCTTCGGGCTTGCGGCCGCCGAAATAGCTGCCGTGCGCGAGGTCGTTGGGCAGATGCGGCGCCTCGCCCGCGAGCAGCGCGGGCAGCACGCGCCACAGCGTCTGCTCGGCCGCGACCGTCACCTTGTCGAACACCTGTGCGGCCGTGTCGTCGGGCAGGATCGGCACCGGCGTCTGGGCAACGATCGCGCCCGCGTCGGGCTTCGCCGCCATCTCGTGCAGCGTCGCGCCGGTTTCAGTCTCGCCGTTGAGCACCGCCCAGTTGACCGGCACGCGGCCGCGGTACTTCGGCAGCAGCGAGCCGTGCATGTTGTACGCGCCGCGCGCGGCGAGCGCGAGCAGGTCGGCGGGCAGCATGTGGCGGTAATAGAACGAGAAGATGAAGTCGGGCCGCGCGGCGCTCACGGCTGCACGCAACTCCGCGCTCTTCGGATCAGCGGGCGTGATGGTGGGAATGCCGTGTTCGGCCGCCACCGAAGCGACGCTGCCGAACCAGATGTTCTCGGCGGGGTTGTCCTCGTGGGTGACCACGAGCGCGACGTCCACGCCGCGCGCGAGCAGCACCTGCAGGCAGCGCACGCCGACGTTGTGATAGGCGAATACGACAGCACGCGGTTTCATGGATTCGCCCCCGGATCGGCGAAAGAAGCGGTGGAAGCGGTGGAAACGATGGACGGGCCGGCCGCGCTGGTTGCGCGCAAGGCCTGCGCGTCGCGGTCCTCGAGAATGGTCTGGATCAGATAACGCGGACGTGCCCGCACTTGCTGGTAGATGCGTCCGATGTATTCGCCGAGCAGCCCCAGCGCGAAGATGATCACGCCGAGCAGGAAGAACGTGATGGCGAACAGCGTGAACACGCCTTGCACTTCCGCGCCGATGATGAAGCGGCGAATCAGCAGCAGCACGAAGAGGGCGGCTGAGCCGAGCGAGAGGATCACGCCGATGAACGAGAGCCACTGCAGCGGCACCACCGAAAAGCCCGTGACGAGGTCGAAGTTCAACCGGATCAGGCTGTAGAGCGAGTACTTCGACTCGCCCGCGAAGCGCTCCTCGTGACCCACCTCGATTTCCACGGGGTTCTGCGCGAAGGTGTAGGCGAGCGCGGGAATGAAGGTGTTGATTTCGCCGCAGCGGTTGATCGTATCGACGATGTGCCGGCTGTAGGCGCGCAGCATGCAGCCCTGGTCGGTCATCTTGATGCGCGTGATGCGCTCGCGCAGCCGGTTCATGGCGCGCGACGCCTTGCGCCGCCACAGCGAGTCCTGGCGCTGCCGGCGGATGGTGCCCACGTAGTCGAAGCCATCGCGCATCTTCGCGACGAGGTTGCCGATTTCTTCGGGCGGGTTCTGCAGGTCGGCGTCGAGCGTGATGACGATGTCGCCGCGCGCGTGCTCGAAGCCCGCGAGAATCGCCATGTGCTGGCCGTAGTTGCCGTTGAGCAGGATGGCGCGCGTGGTGTCGGGGCGCACGCGGAACTGCTCGGCGAGCATCGCGGCCGAGCGGTCGCGGCTGCCGTCGTTGACGAAGATCACTTCGTAGCCGGTGCCGAGCGCATCGAGCGCTGGGTAAAGACGCGCGAACAGGGCCGCGAGGCCGGCTTCCTCGTTGTAGACGGGGATGACGACCGAGACCTCGGGCCGTTCGGTCCGGTCCAGCAGCGAGGAGCGATGTTCGGTTTGACTCATGTGTCGTTGTTTTCCGTTTCGAGGGGTTGCGCTTCCATCCGTCTCCGTTCGGCTCTCCGCTCAGGTTCGGCTCACGGAGGGCGGCTCCCAGGTCTTGCGCCTGGTTCAGCGCGTCGGGCTGCCGCGGCGGCCCGACGTACTTCGGTTGCGCGCGCGTGCGTTCATTGCGCGCTCGTTTCGTACTTCTTTCCTGCTTGTTTCGTCGTCCTTTTGCGCCCGTTTCGTACTCAGTGCGTACTCATTTCGCGCAGGTTTCGCAGATTTCGTTCACGGCGCGGCACACGCGCGTCACGTCGTCCGCGGTCATCTGCGTGAAGAGCGGCAGCGTGACCGTGCTCGCGCCGAAGCGCTCCGCGTGCGGGAACATGCCTTCCTTGAAGCCGCGCGCGCGGTACAGCGTGAAAAGGTGAATGGCCGGGTAGTGCACGCCCGAGCCGATGCCGCGCGCCTTCAACTGCTCCATGAATTCGCCGCGGCTGATCGAGAGCCGTTCGAGCGGCAGCGTGATCTGGAACATGTGCCAGTTGCTGTTCTCGAAATCCGCGACCGGCAGTCCGACGCCGAGGCGCACCGCGGCGCTGCCTTCGAAGCCGGCGAAATAGGCCCGCGCGAGTGCCTTGCGCTGCGCGGTGAAGCGCGCGAGATGCGGCATCTGGCCGAGCCCGACGCGCGCCGCGACGTCGGTGAGGTTGTACTTGCCGCCCAGCACGTCGCAATCCATGCCGTCGAGCCCCGTGCGCGTGATGCCCTGCAGCCGGTACTTCTGCGCGAGCACGGCTTCGTCCTCGTTGTTGAGCACGAGCGCGCCGCCCTCGATCGAGGTCAGGTTCTTGTTCGGATGGAAGCTGAACGACACGATGTCGCCCAGCTTGCCGATGCGCTCGCCGTGCCACGTGGAGCCCAAGGCCTGGGCTGCGTCTTCGATCACGCGCAGTTGGTGGCGGCGCGCGATCTCGTAGAGACGGTCCATGTCCACAGGCAGCCCCGCGAGGTAGACGGGGATGATCGCCTTCGTGCGCGGCGTGATGGCGGCTTCGATGCGCTCGAGGTCGATGTTGCGCGTGCGCGGATCGATGTCCACGAACACGGGCGTTGCGCCCACCTCCAGGATCACGTTGCTCGTGGCGACCCACGACGCGGGCGTGGTGATGACCTCGTCGCCCGGACCCACGCCGGCAATGCGCAGACCGATTTCGAGCGTGGCGGTGCCGGAGTTGAAGGTCCGCACTGGCCGGCCGCCGCAGAATTCCGAGAGCGCGGCTTCGAAGGCGGTGTTCTGCGGGCCTGTCGTGATCCAGCCCGAGCGCAATACGTCGGCTACGCCCGCGATGGTGGCTTCGTCGATTTCGGGGCGCACGAACGGCAGGAACGGCAAGGACGAGTCGGTTGGCTGGGTCATGAGTGGCTGGAATCGAAGAAAAAGGGTGCGACCTGCAAGGATGACGGCCTGCTGCTTACGAAAAGCTTAAGCGGCGCGTCAGCTGCGCGCCAGGATGAACACGCCGATCAGAATGATGCCGATGCCGACGAGCCGCTGGACCGTCAGCGCTTCGCCGAATAAATACCACGCGGCGAACGCGTTGACGACGTAGCCGAGCGAGAGCATGGGGTAGGCAACGGACACGTCCACGCGCGACAGGCCCAGAATCCACACGACGACGCTCACCACATAGCACGCAAGGCCGCCGATGATGGGCAGTTGCATGGCGAGCTTGAGCCCGACCGGAAGGATGTTCGCACGGGTGAATTCGAAGTGTCCAACGGCGCTGACGCCGGCTTTGAGCAGCAGTTGCGCGCAGGCGTTGAGGGCAACGCCGGCGAGGATGCAGATGAGCGAGACGGGATTCATCGGAGGGTATCCATTTCCTCGGTTCTTGAGGGTTCTTTCGCAGGGTTTCAGAGCGTTTGCCCGCGGGCCGCGCCGGCGCGTGCCGGTGCCGGCCCATCGGTCTGCATCAATACGGCTTCTCGACCACCACGCGGCGCAGATCACGCGCCACCACGCGCATCGGCAGGCCTTGCGTGGCGAACTGCTCGTAGCGCTGCGGCGACATGAGCGCAAGCGCGTAACGGTCGGCCTTCCAGCGCCGCAGCCATTCGTCGATGGTCGGTACCCATTTTTGCGGCTCGACGCTCACGCCGAACGCGAGTTCATCCGGATGCTCGACCATGATCATCGTGTGGTTCACATAGAACGGCAGTGTGTGATCGAGTACGCCCACCGAATAGAAGGGCGTATCGGGCGGCAGTTTCGCGAGTTCGGCCTTCACGGCCGGCGCGAGCGGCGCACCCGAACTCAGGCGGCCGAACACGTCGTGGCCCGTGCCGGCAATCGTGCCGAGCAAGAGCCAGGCGGCGCCGAAGGCGACCGCAGCCGCACCGATGCCGGCGCCGCGGTTGCCATCCGCCGCGCTGCCACGGCGGCGGCCTCGGACCAGCCAGAGCGCCGCAAGCGTGAGCACGAACGCGACCGCGATGGCCGCCTCCACCCACACCTGGAACGCGCGGTACAACGCGTTGGGATTGCGCGCATCGCCGAGCCGCGACAGCCACAGCGCGCCAATCGCCGCGACAACGAGAAACACCGCATAGCCCAGCAGATGGCGCCGGAACGACTCGCGCGGCACGAGCGGCAGGTACAGGCCGATCACGAGCGCGATGGGCGGCGCGATGGGCAGCGTGTACGAGAGCAGCTTGGAATGCGACGCGCTGAAGAAGAGGAAGATGAAGGCGGTCCAGACCACCATCATGAGCACCGGCGAAAAGCCGTTCGGCTGGCGCGGCAGCCGCAGCGCATGGCGCAGGCTTTGCCCCGCGACAGAAAGCCACGGCAGGAAGCCGACGAGCAGCACGGGCACGAAGTAGTAGAACGCTCCGGGCCGGTTCTGCTCCGGGGTCAGATAACGGCGGAACTGCTGGACGATGAAGAAGAAATTGAAGAACTCGGGGTTGCGATCCTGCACCAGCACGAACCAGGGCAGCACGATGGCGAGAAATACCACGAGGCCGCTCACGATGTAGAGCCGGCGCCAGAGCGCCCAGTCGCGCGAGACGAGCGTGTAGAGCACGAGCACGGCGCCCGGCAGGATCAGGCCGACCAGGCCCTTCGAGAGTACGGCGAGCCCCATCGCGGCCCAGCACAGCCCCATCCAGAGCCGCGCCTGATTCTTGGGCAGACCGGGGCGCTGGGCGAGCAGCAGCGCGCAGAGCGTGAGTTCCATCCACAGCGACAGGCCCATGTCGAGCGTGTTGAAGTGGCCCATGAGGTTCCAGTACGGCGACGTGGCAAGCACGAGGGCGCCGAACACGCCGGCCGCCGCATTGAACACGCGCGCGCCCGTAAAGCCGATCAGCAGGACGCCCGCGAAGCCGGCGAGCGCCGTGTAGAGCCGCGCCTGCCATTCGCCGATGCCGAACGCCGCGAACGTGAGCGCGTTGGCCCAGGTTTGCAGCGGCGGTTTTTCGAAGTACTTATAGCCGTTGTAGCGCGGCGTAATCCAGTCGCCGGTGAGGAACATTTCGCGCGCCATTTCGGCGTAGCGGCCTTCGTCGCTCGGCAGCAAATGGCGCCAGCCGAGCGGCACGAACCAGATGACGGCGAGCGCCACGACAAGCAGGAGGATGGTGGTTCGATTGAGCGGTAGCCGGGACGGCGTATCGTTCATGGGTGATATGACCTGTTGTTGTTCGGGAATGACAGGGGGCCGGGCGGTCCGGGGAAAGCGGCATGGGGCGGCGTTTCGCTTCACTGCCTCGCCCGGAGCACGGAAGGCTGCGGCATAGCATCGCCATACCGATGGCCCGAAGTTCGGCCGAAACTCGCACGCGCGGATGTTGCCCGACCCTACGGCGGAACGACCCTACGGCGAAGCCGGCCGGCCGCGAATTGCCGCGCAGTTTACGCCATCGCGGCGCGAGGACGGAAAAATGGACGGCTGCAGGCGGGCGGGCGGCCCGTTCGGGCCGATTGCCGCAGCCCGTGTTCGAGCCTCGCCGGGACGTTGCTCAGGCTTCGATCAGCAACGCCGCCGCGACCTTGCGGCCTTCGGCCATGAGGATGTTGTAGGTCCGGCAGGCGGCCTTGAAGTCCATGGTCTCGACGCCGATGCCGCGGCCCGTCAACACGGCCGTGAGCCGCGGGTGGGGAAAGCGCAGCCGCTCGCCGCTGCCGAACACGACCACCTCGGGCGCGAGGGAAAGCAACTGTTCGAAGAGTTCGGGGGTGAGGGCGTCGAACGAGGAGACGGGCCAGGCGGCAACCGGTGCGTCGGGCTGCACGATCACGCTGCCGGTGTGACGTTGGAGATTGATGTCGACGTAGTCGGGGCCGTATCCCGTGACGGTGTTGAGCGCGCCGCTCGAGTCCTGATGTAATTTCAAAATCGGTGTTCCGGGTTGTGGCAATGCGGGGCCGCAATGGGTGTGCCGCCATGGTGCGCCCACGTGGCAAGCGGGGTGATCGAGACCATCCAGGCTGATCCAGACCGACCTCGAGGCCCGCCGCCGCGGTTCTTGCATTGCGGAAGTCCGACAAAATCCGCTAAATTATAGCTTTTTAGCCGCCCCCGCGGCGCTTCCCGCCTCGCGCGCCGCCCGCCACAAGCCACGGACCGCGAATGCCCAAGCCAAGGCACCCATCGCGCGCCATTGCACCGCTTCACGCTTGCCATCCCATCCATCGTGGGCGCGGGTCGTGAGACCGGGTCTGGTTACGGGGACAGCCTGCCGCGCCACCCGAGCCATTGCCCTGACGAAACTCCTGGCTTCCTATTGCTTCATCTGCCCGCCGTGAAACCGATTCTCAAATCCAACAAGCTGTTGAACGTCTGCTATGACATCCGCGGGCCCGTGCTCGAGCACGCGAAACGCCTCGAAGAGGAAGGTCATCGCATCATCAAGCTGAACATCGGCAACCTGGCCTCGTTCGGCTTCGATGCGCCGGACGAGATCATTCAGGACATGATCCTGAACCTGCCCGATTCGTCAGGCTATTCGGATTCGAAGGGCGTGTTCTCGGCGCGCAAGGCGATCATGCATTACGCGCAGCAGAAGGGCGTGCGCGGCGTCGAACTGGACGACATCTACATCGGCAACGGCGCGTCCGAGCTAATTGTGATGGCGATGCAGGCGCTTCTCAATGACGGTGACGAAGTGCTGCTGCCCGCGCCCGACTACCCGCTGTGGACGGCCGGCGTGAGCCTCTCGGGTGGCACGCCCGTCCACTACATCTGCGACGAGGCGAACGGCTGGCTGCCCGACCTCGACGACATCCGCGCGAAGATCACGCCGAACACGCGTGCGATCGTCGTGATCAACCCGAACAATCCCACCGGTGCGCTCTATCCGGACGACCTGCTGCTCGGCCTGATCGAGATTGCGCGCCAGCACGGCCTCATCATCTTTGCCGACGAGGTCTACGACAAGATCGTCTACGACGGCCGCGAGCACACGTCGATCGGCGCACTTTCGGAAGACGTGCTCACGGTTACGTTCAACAGCCTCTCGAAGAGCTACCGCTCGTGCGGCTACCGCGCCGGCTGGATGTTCCTCTCGGGCCTCGGCGGCGAGAACCGCCGGCGTGCGAAGGACTATTGCGAAGGGCTCGGCATTCTCGCCTCCATGCGGCTGTGCCCGAACGTGCCGGGCCAGTACGCGATCCAGACGGCGCTTGGCGGCTACCAGAGCATCAACGAGCTGATTGCACCCGGCGGGCGCCTTTATCGTCAGCGCGAACTTGCGCACGAAATGCTCACGGCGATTCCGGGCGTGAGCTGCGTGAAGCCGCAGGCCGCGCTCTACATGTTCCCGCGTCTGGACCCGAAGCTGTATCCGGTCGAAAACGACCAGCAGTTCATTCTCGACCTGCTGCTCGCCGAACGCGTACTGCTCGTGCAGGGCACCGGCTTCAACTGGAAGTCGCCCGATCATTTCCGCGTGGTGTTCCTGCCGAACGTCGACGACCTCGCCGATTCGATCAACCGCATCGCGCGCTTCCTCGACGGTTACCGCAAGCGTCACGCAACCTGAGCCGGAGCCCGGGCCGGCGCAGGTGAGCACCGCACGTGCGGCATCTGTTTTGTCCCGGCCTGTTCCTTTTCATATCAACCCGCACCTTAGAAACACACGCTGCATGGAACCGATCAAAGTTGGACTGCTGGGCTTCGGCACGGTGGGCAGCGGCACCTTCACGGTACTGCGCCGCAATCAGGAAGAAATCAAACGCCGTGCGGGACGCGGCATCGAAATCACGCGCATTGCGGTGCGCAATCCCGCCAAGGCGACGGCCGCGCTCGCCACGATGGGCGGTGCGGGAGAGGTCGATATCACGAGCGACTTCAACGCCGTGGTCGACGATCCGTCGATCTCGATCATCGCGGAAATGATCGGCGGCACGGGCATTGCGCGCGAACTCGTGCTGCGCGCGATCGCCAACGGCAAGCATGTGGTGACGGCCAACAAGGCGCTGCTCGCCGTGCACGGTACGGAAATCTTCGAAGCCGCGCACGCGAAGGGCGTCATGGTCGCGTTCGAAGCGGCGGTGGCGGGCGGCATTCCCATCATCAAGGCGCTGCGCGAAGGGCTCACGGCGAACCGCATCCAGTACATCGCCGGCATCATCAACGGCACGACGAACTACATTCTTTCCGAGATGCGCGAGCGCGGCCTCGACTTCGCCACCGCGCTCAAGGGCGCGCAGGCGCTGGGCTACGCGGAAGCCGATCCGACCTTCGACATCGAAGGTGTGGACGCCGCGCACAAGGCCACGATCATGAGCGCAATCGCGTTCGGCGTGCCCGTGCAGTTCGACAAGGCCTACGTGGAAGGCATCAGCAAGCTCTCGGCCACGGATATTCGCTATGCCGAGGAACTCGGCTACCGCATCAAGCTGCTCGGCATCGCGCGCCGCACGGATCGCGGCATCGAGCTGCGCGTGCACCCCACGCTGATTCCGGCACGGCGTCTGCTCGCCAACGTGGAAGGCGCGATGAACGCGGTGGTGGTGCACGGCGACGCCGTGGGCACCACGCTCTATTACGGCAAGGGCGCGGGCGCGGAGCCGACGGCCTCGGCCGTGGTCGCCGACCTGGTCGACGTGACGCGCCTGCATACGGCGGACCCGGAGCATCGCGTGCCGCATCTGGCGTTCCAGCCGGACAGCCTCGCGAACACGCCGATCCTGCCCATCGACGAAGTGACGAGCGGCTACTACCTGCGCCTGCGCGTGGCCGATGTGACGGGCGTGCTGGCCAACATCACGCGCATTCTCGCGGACACGGGCATTTCCATCGACGCGCTCCTGCAGAAGGAGTCCGAACAGGTGGACGAACGCGGCCGCGGCGAGACCGACATCATCCTGATCACGCACGAGACGCTCGAAAAGAACATCAACGCCGCGATTGCGCAAATCGAGGCGCTTACGACCGTCGTGTCGAAGGTCACGAAGCTGCGCATGGAATCGCTCGATTGAGCGCAAGCCAGTGACCGCACCCGAAACTCACGCAGGAAAGCGCACATGAATTACGTTTCCACACGCGGCGCCGGAGCCGGCGAGCGTCACTCCTTCTCCGACATCCTGCTTGGCGGCCTCGCGAAAGACGGCGGGCTGTATCTGCCGCGTGAGTATCCGCGCGTCACGGCCGAGGAACTCGCGCGCTGGCGCACGCTGTCTTACGCGGACCTCGCATTCGAAGTGCTCGCGAAGTTCGCGGACGACATCGCCCACGACGACCTGCGCGCGCTCACGCGGCGCACCTACACGGCGCAGACGTACTGCAACGTGCGCGCCGGCGAAGACGCCGCACAGATCACGCCGCTGCACCGGCTCGGCGTGGAAAACGGCACGCCGCTCGCGCTGCTCGAACTGTCGAACGGTCCCACGCTCGCCTTCAAGGACATGGCGATGCAACTGCTCGGCAATCTGTTCGAGTACACGCTGGCGCGCACGGGCGAGACGCTGAACATCCTTGGCGCCACCTCGGGCGACACCGGCAGCGCCGCCGAATACGCGATGCGCGGCAAGGCCGGCGTGCGCGTCTTCATGCTCTCGCCGCACCGCAAGATGAGCGCGTTCCAGACGGCGCAGATGTACAGCCTGCAGGACCCGAACATCTTCAACCTCGCGGTGGAAGGCGTGTTCGACGACTGCCAGGACATCGTGAAGGCGGTGTCGAACGACCACGCGTTCAAGGCGAAGCACAAGATCGGCACGGTGAATTCGATCAACTGGGCGCGCGTGGTGGCTCAGGTCGTCTACTACTTCGCGGGCTATTTCGCGGCCACGAAGTCGAACGACGAACGCGTGTCGTTCACGGTGCCCTCGGGCAACTTCGGTAACGTCTGCGCGGGCCACATCGCGCGCATGATGGGCCTGCCTATCGAGAAGCTCGTCGTGGCGACCAACGAGAACGACGTGCTCGACGAGTTCTTCCGCACGGGCGTCTACCGCGTGCGCAAGGCTGCCGAAACGTGGCACACGAGCAGCCCGAGCATGGATATTTCGAAGGCGTCGAACTTCGAGCGCTTCGTCTATGACCTGCTGGGCCGCGAGCCGGCCCGTGTGGTCCAGTTGTTCCGCGACGTGGAAGAGAAGGGCGGCTTCGATCTCGCGGCGAGCGGCGACTTCGCACGCGTGCACGAGTTCGGCTTCGTGTCGGGCCGCAGCACGCACGCCGACCGCATCGCGACGATCCGCGACGTGTTTTCGCGCTACGAGACGATGATCGACACGCACACGGCCGACGGTGTCAAAGTCGCGCGCGAGCATCTGCAACCGGGCGTGCCGATGGTCGTGCTGGAGACGGCGCAGCCGGTCAAGTTCGGCGAGACCATTCGCGAGGCGCTGCAGCGCGAGCCGCAGCGTCCGGCCGCGTTCGAGGGGCTCGAAGCGCTGCCGCAACGGTTCGACGTGCTGCCGGCCGACGCGCAGCGCGTGAAGGACTTCATCGCCACGCATACGGGCGAATGAGGCACGCCGAGAGGCCGCTAGAGGTCCGCTGAACGTTGTGGTTCCACCGCGCGGCGGCCAACGGGCAGAAGAGGGCCCGGACGCCCGCCGCGCACGCGGCAGGGCGCGCCGCTACAATGACTTGATCTGTCGTCCGAGCCCATTCGAACCCGCACGATGTCCACGCCCGCTTCTCCGTCCTCCACGCCGTCCACACCGACTTCACCGGGCGCGCGTCCTCCCATGCTGTCGACCGCCGACGCGCTCGCCACGCTGCTTGCCGCGGCCCGGCCGCTCGCCGGCGTCGAAATGCTGCCCACGCTCGATGCGCTCAATCGCGTATTGGCAACTGACGTGGTGTCGCCGCTCGACGTGCCACCCATGAACACCAGCGCCATGGACGGCTACGCCGTGCGGGTGGCCGACCTCGCGCACGGCACGGCCCGTCTGCGCGTGTCGCAGCGCATTCCCGCGGGCCACGCGCCGCAACCGCTCGAGCCCGGCACGGTGGCGCGCATTTTCACCGGCGCGACCGTGCCGCCCGGCGCCGACGCGATCGTGATGCAGGAGCAGGCCGAGCCGACCGGCGATGAAGTCGCGCTGCTGCACACGCCCAAGGCAGGCGAATGGATCACGGCCCAGGGCGCCGACATCCGGCGCGGCTCGGTCATCCTGCCCGCCGGCACGCGGCTCACGCCTCAGTCACTGGGACTCGCGGCCTCGGTCGGATATGCCGAGCTTGCCGTGGTGCGGCGGCTCAAGGTGGCCGTGTTCTTCACTGGCGACGAACTGACGATGCCCGGCGAGCCGCTGCGGCCCGGCGCGATCTACAACTCGAATCGCTTCACGCTGCGCGGGCTGCTCGAGAACCTGGGCTGCGAGGTGTCGGACTTCGGCATCGTGCCCGACCGGCTCGACGCCACGCGCGCCACGCTGCGCGACGCCGCGCGCGGGCACGATCTGATTCTCACGTGCGGAGGCGTGTCGGTGGGCGAGGAGGATCACGTGAAGCCCGCCGTGGAAGCCGAAGGGCGGGTCTCGATGTGGCAGATCGCGATGAAGCCGGGCAAGCCGCTGGCCTTTGGCGCCGTGCGGCGTGGCGAGCGCACTGGGGCGCACGATGAAGCCGGCCACGACGAGGCGTTCTTCATCGGCCTGCCGGGCAATCCTGTCTCGAGCTTCGTCACGTTCCTGTTGTTCGTGCGGCCGTTCGTGCTGCGCCTTGCGGGCGTGAAGCAGGTCGCGCCGCGCGCGCTGTCGCTGCGCGCCGACTTCACGCAGCCGAAGGCCGATCGCCGCAACGAGTTCTTGCGCGCGCGCGTCAATCCGGCGGGCGGTCTCGACCTCTTTGCGAACCAGAGCTCGGCCGTGCTGACGTCGACAGTGTGGGGCGACGGGCTCATCGACAATCCGCCGAATCACGCGATCAGCGCAGGCGAGACGGTGCGCTTCCTGCCATTTTCCGAACTGCTCTACTGATGCGGGCGCCCGGCTTTGTCATGCAGGGCCGGCGCCGCTTGATTACATGAAGATCCAGCTGAAATTTTTCGCGAGCGTGCGTGAGGCGTTGGGCGTCGCGCATGAATCCGTCGAGGTGCCGGACGGCATCGCGACCATCGGCGACGTGCGCGGCTGGCTGCGCGCGCGCGGCGGCGTCTGGGCCGACACGCTCGCCGAAGGGCGCGCGCTACGCATGGCCTGCAACCACGTGATGACGGACGCCGGCACGCGCATTACCGAGGGTTGCGAAGTGGCGTTCTTCCCGCCCGTCACGGGCGGCTGAGCGCGTTGCGCACACTCAGGAGGTACGCCATGACCGTGCGCGTCCAGACCGAAGACTTCGACCTTTCCGCCGAGGTGGCGGCGCTGCGCGCGCAGAATCCGCGCATCGGCGCCGTGGCCTGTTTTGTCGGCACCGTGCGCGACCTCAACGAAGGCAGCGGCGTCGAAGCAATGGAGCTCGAGCACTATCCGGGCATGACCGAAAAAGCGCTCGCCGACATTGTCGATGCGGCTCGTGATCGCTGGCCGGGTGTGGACGTGCTGATCGTTCATCGCGTGGGCAAGCTTTATCCGCTCGACCAGATCGTGCTCGTGGCGACCACTTCCGCGCATCGTGGTGACGCGTTCGCCTCGTGCGAGTTCGTGATGGATTACCTGAAGACCCAGGCGCCGTTCTGGAAGAAGGAAAAGACCGCGGCCGGCGAGCGCTGGGTGGATGCGCGCGAGTCCGACGACGCGGCGCTGGCGCGCTGGGGCATCAAGTCGGGTAACGCGGCGAAGTAGCCGCTGCCGTGCTGCACCATTGAAGCTGTCGCCGCGCGGCGACGTCGTTACGACGCGTCCGCTCCACGTCCAATGATCTTTGCCGGGAAGGGTTCGCCGACTGGGCTATCGCGCCCGGCATCGTGCCCGGCGTGACTGTCGCCGTGAGCCGACCGGCGCGGCGCAACCCGCTCGAGCAGCGCCTGCTGCTCCGGCGGAATCGCGTAGTCCCAGCCGAAGCGGCTCAACTGGAGGCTTTGTGCGATACGCAGTGCGGGCTCCATGAAGCGGACCGCGGCAGCCGGTTCGTAGCGCGCTTCCACGGTATCGAGAAACAGGTAGAGCCACTGGCTGAAGTGCTTCGGCTCGACGCCGGGCAGCGGCTCGTGCGCCTGCTGGACATTGCCGCGATAACCCTTCTCGCCGAGCACGAGACTCGCCCAGAACGTACACATTTTCGGCAAATGGGTGTCCCAGCGGCCGGCGAGCGCGGTGTCGAACACGGGGCCGAGGAGCGGGTCGGCGCGCACGCGGTCGTAGAACGCGTAGACCAGCGCTCGAATATTTTCGGTGGTCGGTTCGGGGTGGCGCGTGGCCGGGGCGGCAGCGCTGGAAAGTGAAGCGGACGGCGTCATGAAGCGTGGTAGTGGTGAGACAGAGGCGCGGTAGCGGCCTTTGTCCGGTCATCGGGAGATATGCCCCATGAATGAGCACAGGCTCCGCAAACAGCGAAACTGAAGGACAATAGCTGACATTGCCCTCAAAAACGAGCATCAACGGCGCATGTTATGGCGCGCCGTCGATTGCCGCAACCCCGAAACGGACAGGGTCTTTTACGCGAAACGCGCGTCGAAGGCCGACTCGTTGCCATGAGACTGACTGACTATACCGACTACTCGCTCCGCGTGATCCTGTACCTGGCGGCCCGCGACGAAGGACTTTCGACCATCCAGGAAATTTCCGACGCCTACGGCGTTTCGAAAAATCATCTGATGAAGGTGGTGCAGCAACTCGGCGAACTGGGCTGGGTGGAGACGGTGCGCGGCCGCAATGGCGGGCTGCGGCTCGCTCCCGCCTCGCGCGCACTCACGGTGGGCGAGATCATCCGCGCCACGGAAACCGACTTTGCGCTGGTGGGCTGCTTTCCGGACAGTAAAGGCGTGCGGCGCGGCTGTGTGATCGATCCTCAATGCCGACTCAAGCACGTGCTCGAAGCCGCGCGTGCCGCGTTCTTCGCCGAGCTCGATCGCCACACGGTGGCCGAACTCATCGAGCCGCCGGGCCAGCTTGCGGCGCTGCTCGGTATTCCGGTTGCCGTACCGATCGTGCAGGCTCCCGCCGGTTCGATCTGAGACGTACCGGCTTCAGACGCTCCCATCGACGTTCCGATTAGCCGGTCCGCCCGGATGCCCGGTTCCGGCACCGTTTGACGCTCGTCAACACCCTCGCGCGCCGCGAGTGCACTGTGTTGCAGACCTTCGGCGCAGGACGGTTCCGCGCGCATCGTTTTTCGCAAAAACGTGCCGCCGCGTGCGAAAGCATGCAAAAAGTGCCTTGAAACCGCCCTGAAGCGCCTCATTTTGGTGACAGTCAGAATTGGAGCGCTCATCAATGAGAATCGACAAACTCACCACCAAGTTCCAGGAAGCCCTGTCGGACGCGCAGAGTCTCGCGGTCGGCCACGACAACCAGTACATCGAACCCGTGCACCTGCTGGCGGCGCTCGTCGCGCAGGAAGACGGTTCGGCGCGCTCGCTGCTCTCGCGTGCGGGCGTGCATGTGCAGGCGCTGCAGACCGCGCTTAACGACGCGATCACGCGGCTGCCGCAGGTGCAGGGCACCGACGGCAACGTGCAGATCGGCCGCGAACTGCTCGGCCTGCTCAATCAGGCCGACAAGGAAGCGCAGAAGCTCAACGACACCTACATCGCGAGCGAGATGTTCCTGCTCGCCGTGGCCGACGACAAGGGCGAGGCGGGCCGCATCGCGCGCCAGCACGGTCTCACGCGCAAGGCGCTCGAAGCCGCGATTGCGGCCGTGCGCGGCGGTGCTCAAGTGCACAGCCAGGATGCCGAGAGCCAGCGTGAAGCCCTGAAGAAGTACACCGTCGACCTGACCGAACGCGCCCGCGCCGGCAAGCTCGATCCCGTGATTGGCCGCGACGACGAGATCCGCCGCTCCATCCAGATCCTGCAGCGCCGCACGAAGAACAATCCGGTGCTGATCGGCGAGCCGGGCGTCGGCAAGACCGCGATCGTGGAAGGGCTCGCCCAGCGCATCGTCAACGGCGAAGTGCCCGAGACGCTCAAGGGCAAGCGCGTGCTCTCGCTCGACATGGCGGCGCTGCTCGCGGGCGCGAAGTACCGCGGCGAGTTCGAAGAGCGCCTGAAGGCCGTGCTCAACGACATCGCGAAAGACGAAGGCCAGACCATCGTCTTCATCGACGAGATCCACACCATGGTGGGCGCGGGCAAAGCCGAAGGCGCGATGGACGCCGGCAACATGCTGAAGCCGGCGCTTTCGCGCGGCGAACTGCACTGCATCGGCGCCACGACGCTCGACGAGTACCGCAAGTACATCGAGAAGGACGCCGCGCTCGAACGCCGCTTCCAGAAGGTGCTCGTCGACGAGCCGACGGTCGAGGCCACCATTGCGATCCTGCGCGGTCTGCAGGAGAAGTACGAGCTGCACCACGGCGTCGAGATTACCGACCCGGCGATCGTCGCGGCCGCGGAGCTTTCGCATCGCTACATCACGGACCGCTTCCTGCCGGACAAGGCGATCGACCTGATCGACGAAGCGGCTTCGAAGATCAAGATGGAAATCGACTCGAAGCCCGAGGAGATGGACCGTCTGGACCGGCGCCTGATCCAGTTGAAGATCGAGCGCGAAGCCGTCAAGAAGGAGAAGGACGAGGCCTCGCAAAAGCGCCTGCAACTGATCGAAGAGGAAATCGAGCGGCTCAACCGCGAATATTCGGACCTCGAAGAAATCTGGACCGCCGAGAAGGCCGCGGTACAGGGCAGCGCGCAACTGAAGGAAGAGATCGAGCGCACGCGTGCCGACATCGCGCGTCTGCAGCGTGAGGGCAAGCTCGAGAAGGTTGCCGAATTGCAGTACGGCAAACTGCCGCAACTCGAGGCGCAACTGAAGCAGGTCACGCAGGCCGAAGCGAAAGAGCAGCAAAACCCGAGCCGCCCGCGTCTGTTGCGCACCCAGGTGGGCGCGGAGGAAATCGCCGAAGTCGTGTCGCGCGCCACGGGCATTCCCGTTTCGCGGATGATGCAGGGCGAGCGCGAAAAGCTGTTGCAGATCGAGGCGAAGCTGCATGAGCGCGTGGTCGGGCAGGACGAGGCGATCACCGCAGTGGCCGATGCCATTCGCCGCTCGCGCGCGGGTCTCGCGGACCCGAACCGGCCGTACGGCTCGTTCCTGTTCCTCGGCCCGACCGGCGTGGGCAAGACCGAGTTGTGCAAGGCGCTGGCTTCGTTCCTGTTCGATTCGGAAGAACATCTCATCCGCATCGACATGAGCGAGTTCATGGAAAAGCACAGCGTCGCACGGCTGATCGGCGCGCCGCCGGGCTATGTGGGCTACGAGGAGGGCGGCTACCTCACGGAAGCGGTGCGCCGCAAACCGTACAGCGTGATCCTGCTCGACGAAATCGAGAAGGCGCATCCGGACGTGTTCAATGTGCTGCTGCAGGTGCTGGACGACGGGCGCATGACCGATGGCCAGGGCCGTACCGTCGACTTCAAGAACACGGTGATCGTGATGACGTCGAACCTCGGCTCGCACCTGATCCAGGCGATGTCGGGCGAACCGCAGGAAGCGGTGAAAGACGCCGTGTGGGGCGAGGTCAAGCAGCATTTCCGGCCCGAGTTCTTGAACCGCATCGACGAAGTCGTGGTGTTCCACGCGCTCGACCGGTCGAACATCCAGTCGATTGCGAAGATCCAGCTGGAGCGGTTGCACGAGCGGCTCGCGAAGCTCGACATGCAACTCGTGGTATCCGAGGAAGCGCTCGATCAGATCGGCAAGGTCGGCTACGACCCGCTGTTCGGCGCGCGGCCGCTCAAGCGCGCGATCCAGCAGGAGATCGAGAATCCGGTCGCGAAGCTCATCCTCGCGGGCAAGTTCGGTCCGAAGGACGTGATTCCGGTCGACGTGGAAAACGGCAAGTTCGTATTCGAACGGGTCGTCCACTGACGGGGGCTGGAGGGCCGAGCCGGCCATGACTGTCGCCGGCCGGGCAGGAAAAAAGGGCAACGAAGCGATTCGTTGCCCTTTTTCATGTGTGCGTTATCTGCGGCTGAGCGCGGGTCGGCGCGCCGCGGACGCAGACTGCCTTACGCCTTGCCGAACAACGACGCGAGGCCGCCCAGCGTGCCAAGCACCGTGTCGGCGTTGAGCTTGCCTTCGGCCGGCACCTCACCTTCGGGCGTCGCCGCGTTGACTACGTGGGGCAGCACTTGCGCGAGCAGGCCGCTGATCTGATCCGGCTGCATGCCGACTTTTTGCGCGAGACCCGATACCGCGTCCGAGCCCAGCACGTTCTGCAACTGGCTGGAGGAGATCGGCTGGTTCTCACCGTTGCTGATCCACGACTGGATGATGCCGCCTGCGCCGCCCTGTTCAAACTTCTGGACGAGGCCCATCAGGCCGCCGGGCTGGCTGTTGACGTACTCGAGCGCGGCCGCGATGAGCGCCTGTTGAGCACCGCCGCCGCCCGAAGACGACTGGCCGAGGAGGGAACCGAGGGAATCGAGTAGGCTCATGGCAATTTCTCTTGAAAAAGGCACGACGTCGTCGCGCCGACAGGGGGAAGACGCCGCGCATTCGCGCGGCGCCATGTTGAGGAGTTTTACTGCGAACCGTTGCCCGCTTTCGACGGCGAGCTTCTGTGGCCGGTTTCTGTGACCGATTTCTGTCGTGCCGCAGGACGTTTGGTAGCGGCGCGCGCCGGGCTCTGGCGCAACGCCGGTCAGGCGCCTGAAGCGGCCGATGCCGCCTTGCTCTTCCTGGCCTTCTTCGCCTTGCCGGCTTTCGTGCCCGAGGCTTCAGCCGGCGCGCTGGCTGAAGCCGTGCCGGGCGCCGCAGCGGCGGATGCCTGTTCGGCAGCCGCAGCCTTCTTGCTCTTCTTCGATTTCGTTGCCTTGGCGCCCGATGCCGTGCCGGCCGCGGCTGCGCTGGCCGTCGGCGTGGGGGTTGCAGCAGCGGCTGCGGCAGTCCTGGCAGGCGCAGTACCGGTCGACGTTGCCGGCTTTGCCGGGACGGTCGACATGGACGGGGCGGCCGGCGTCATGGATGGGGCCGCCTTGTTAGGTGCCGTCGCCGTGGACGGAGCCGCCGGTACGGTCGAGGGGGCCGCGGACGCAGCCGTGGTTGCGGGCGCCGCCGGTGCGGTTGTCTTCGCAGCGGCTTCCGTGCTCTTCTTCGGCATGGCCTTGCCGGTGGGCGGCACCGACGAGCCGTTGATCGTCAGTCCTGCCGCCTCGAGATTGACCACCGACTTCTGGCCGATGCCCTTCACCCGTGCGGCCAGATCGTCGGCGTCCTTGAACGGACCGTTCTTCGTCCGTTCGTCGATGATCGCCTTGGCATGAACGGGGCCGATGCCCTTCACCGATTCGAGGGCGGCTTCGTCGGCGGTGTTGACCTCGACTGCAGCGGCAAGCGCTACGGACAGCGACAGCCCGAGGGCGAGACACAGCATGAACAGCTTCTTCAGCATGGCAATCACTCCATTGATGGCAAAACGGGAAGCCGGAACGGACGACGCTCTGTGACGAGCCGCTGTGCTTCCAGCATAGGACAATTGGCCAGTCCTATTCGGTGGGAAGGCACGATTTATACCGATCCGCCCCAGCGAAGTAAATGTCGCCTCACATTCTTTAACCTTTTGCGTCAGGCCATTACGATCTCCGCAATGTCGTCGACGTGTTTTCCAGCCGGCGTCACGCGACGCTTGACCTGGAGTGCACTCGAAGTCCTAACCTGAGTTCCGTCATGTCGAAACCGCTGAACATTGGGGAAGTCGCCGCTCAGCTCGGCGTCTCCACGCACACGCTGCGTTACTACGAGCAGGCTGGCCTGTTGCGTCCCGTGGGGCGTACGGCAGCCGGGCATCGTCTGTATTCGCCGGCCGATCTCGACTGGCTGCAGTTCGTGATGCGCCTGAAGGCGACGGGCATGTCCATTGCCGGCATGCAGGCGTTTGCGGCGCTGCGCAGCCAGGGCGACGTCTCGATCGGGGCGCGCCGCGACATGCTGGAAGCGCATCGCGAGGCCGTGCTTGCACGCATCGCGGAACTGCAGACGAGTCTCGAAACGATCACGGCCAAGATCGAGTTTTACGACGAGGCACAGCGGCGTGCCCAGCAAGCCGGAACATCGAAGCGCAATGACAAGCGCAATGAGAAGCGCAACGACCAGCGCAATGAGAAGCGGAAAGTCGCATGACGAAGGACCTCGAACGGACGGCAGGCCGGCGCCATGCCGCAGGCGTCCGGGACGAGGACGCCGTCGTCACGACGGCAAGCCAGTCAGGCAACTGACCGCTGACCCGCAATGACAGGAAAAGGACACACCATGCAATACGCACAGGACGACCGCTACACGCGGGGCTGGAACAAGCTGAAGGAAATCGACGGCGAGGCGGGAGAGCGCGTGATCGAAGCGCTCGCGCCGGTCGCGCCGGACTTCGGGCGGCTATTGATCGAATTCGGCTTCGGCGACATCTACAGCCGGCCGCAGCTCGATCTGAAATCGCGCGAGATCGCGACGATCGCCGCGCTGGCGGCCATCGGTCATGCCCAGCCCCAGCTCAAGGTGCATATCGAGGCGGCGCTGAACGTGGGCTGTACACGCGACGAAATCGTGGAGGTGTTCATGCAGATGGCGCTCTATGCCGGCTTTCCCGCAGCGCTCAATGCGCTTTTCGCCGCGCACGAGGTTTTCACGCGACGCGAGCGTGAAGGGAAGACTGCCGCTGAAGCGGCGCAGGCGGCGTGATGGCCCGGCGGTTTGCGTAACCACGCACCGTTATTGCGCGCCGCTCAACCTTCCGCGCGCAAATATCGTCTGCTGACGCCACGCAGATAAACGAGCAGTCCGGCGCCAGCCACCATCAGGCTCGCCATGTTCGCGAACCAGAAGCCGCGAGCGCCCGTGAGCCACGCGGGCGCTGCGCCGCTCACATTGAAGCCGAGCGCATAGCCGCCGCCCAGGCCCACGCCCCACAGCGCGACGGCGTAGATCACCGTCGGAATCACCACGACCTTGTAGGCGCGCAGCACGAAGGCGGTCGTCACCTGGATGGCGTCGAAGAAGTGATAGCACGTCACGATCAGCACGAGCGGCATGGCCGCGGCCGCGACGGCCGGGTCCGGCGTATATCCGCCGATGATGAACGGCCGCAGCGCGAGCACGACGGCGCCGTAACACAGCGCGATGGCAGCGGCCATCGCGATGCCGTGGCGCGCAAGCGTGCGGGCGTCCGCGTGGCGCTGGCCGCCCAGAGCCTGAGCCACAAGCGTGGACGTCGCAATGCCGATGGAAAGCGGCGTCATGTAGAGCACCGCGCCGACGTTGCCTGCGATCTGGTGGCCCGCCAGCGTCGTCGTACCGAAGCGCGCGATGAAAAGCGCCATGAACGTGTACGACGTCACTTCGATCAGGTACGAGAGTCCCATTGGAATGCCGAGCTTGAGCAACTCGGCCTGGCGCCACCATACCGGCCAGCAGAACCGCTTGAAGATGCCGAAGGGCGAAAACACGTCGAGCCGCGTCATCAGCAGCATGCCGACCATGGCCAGTGTCCAGTTGATGAGCGTGCTCGCGAGCGCGCAGCCGGGGCCGCCCAGCGCGGGTACGCCGAGTCCGCCGAAGATGAACCACATGTTGAGCGGCACCTTCAGGATCAGCGCGCCGACCTGGAGGATCATCACGAGACGCGGCTGGCCCACCGCGTTCGTGAGCGAGCTGTAGACGCGAAACACGAGGCTCGCCGGCAGTCCGAACGAGAGGATCTTGAGGTAGCCCTCGGTGCGCTCGCGCAGCGCGTCGGGGGCGTGGGCGAGATCGAGCAGCGGGCCCGGAAAGTACAGAATTGCGAAGCCCGCGATGGTCAGTGCGAGCGCGAGCCATAGCGCCTGGCGCACTTCCTCGCCTATTTCCGCTTCGCGCCGTGCGCCGTAGAGCTGCGCTGCGACGGGCTGCAGCGCGGTCAGAATGCCCGTGAGGCCGATAAAGACCGAAATGTAGATCGACGACCCGAGCCCGAGCGCGGCGAGGTCGGTGGCCGAGTAGCGGCCTACCATCGCCGTGTCGATCACGCCGAACGCGATGATCGCAAGCTGGCCGATCAGCACGGGCCAGGCGAGCGCCGCGATGCGGCGCGCATCGGCGCGCAGGCTGTGCAGCGGGATCGTCGAGCTCATCCTATTTGTGGCGGTTGCGCCAGACGCGGCGCGTGACGGGCGGCTTCGGACGGTCGATGCGGACATAGAGCCGGAAGCGCTCGTCGCGGTCCGCCGCACGCCGTCCTTCCCAGACGAGCTTCCAGACGAAGTCCGACATCGAGCTCGGCGCGCCGAAGTCCTGCGAGTCCTGACGCAGAATCACGTCGCAGTCTTCGTCGAACGAAAAATGCATATCGCCGAAATAGGCGAAGGTGGCGATCTGCGCATCGCCAAGACGCGCGGGCGAGATGCAGTTGTAGTCGGCGGGAAGATGGGCGGCGATCTGCTCCGCGACGTCCTTGTAGGTCCGGCTGTAGTTGACGACCGGCAGCCACAGCGTCATGAGCAGCACCCACATGAGCGTGGTGCCGCCGCTCGTCAGCACGACGCTGCGCCACAACACCTTGGGATGCCGCGCCACGCGCCACTGCACGAGCACGAACCAGCACAGCGTGACGGCCACGGCACAGACGAACGAGAGAATCTTGAACTCGGGCGTGAAGCCCGGCGCATAGCGGGCGAGGTTGCGCGCGAGCGGCGCCGGAAAGCCCGTCAACGCGGCGATCCAGACGAGCCAGACCATCGTGCCGACGATCGTGAAGCTCAAGACAGCGAACCAGTCGATGGCGTTGATCGCACCGCGCTTGAGCGTGGGCAGCGCGAACGCCGCGAACACCGCGAGCGCCGGCAGCAGCAGCATGTAGAGCCGGTTCGATTGATGGCTCTGCAGCACCACGAGCACGATAAGCGGCGCGATCACGGAGAGCGGGATCGCCACGTGCGGCGCGCGGCGCAGGCCTGCCCAGCTAAACCAGGCCCAGACGGCGAGCGGCCACGCCGGCCACGTGAACAGCGGCAGGTTCTTGGCCGCATAGCGCAGCGCGGAGCCCGGCGGGCCGGCGAACGCGTTGACGCTGCCGCGCACCCACTGGTTCAGGAACCAGACGGCGTCGTCGGGAAAGCGCTGCAGTGCGGCGATGGGCCACGAAAATCCAATCACGAGCGCGACGGGCAGGCCCGCCAGCAGCAACCAGCGCGTGCGCACCTCCGGCGCGATGACGGCCATCGCGAAGGTGCCAATGAGGAGCGCGCCCACCAGCACGGGGTTGCTCGTCACGGCAACGAGGCCCATCGCGACTCCCCACCACAGCGAACCCTGGATGGGCTTGTCGATGGCACGCACGAGGCCGTACACGAGCATCGCCACGCAGACGAACTGGGCGATCTGCGGCGTGGTTTCGTGGCCGCGTTCGGCAAGGCCGAAGCAGCCCAGCAGGATCAACAGTGCGCCGTCGGCCAGCGTACGGCCGTAGTCGCGCGGTTCGGGTTCGCCGCCGAACGCGTACTTGAACGGTTGAACCTCGGCGCGACGGCCAAGCAGATACGCGGCGTACCAGACGAACGCACAGGCCGCGCAGAAAAGCAGGCCGGTGAAGACGCGCGAGGCGTTGCTCGCATCGACCCAGGGCGCGAGCGCGCGGATGGCCGCGGCGCCCAGCCAGTAGCCCACGGGGCCTTCCGAGGTGATGTACTTGCCGACGAGGTTGGGCAGCAGCCAGTCGTGCGTGGTGCCGTTCGCCATCGTCCACATCACGCCGAAGCCCGCCGCGTCCTCGTTCTTCCACGGATCGCGGCCGAAGAGCCCGAACGACGCATAGACGATGCAGATGGTGAGCAGCAGCCAGCGCGGCAGGGCGCTTGTGGCGGAGGCGGTGAGACGGACGACAGGCTTCATGCAGTGTGCGGTGATTGGATGGACGCTCGGGCCGATGGCGAGCGAGCCGGCCCGCCAGGAAGAGACGAATACGCCAAAGAAGGCGGACCGGACTGCCAGGACAGGCTCGATGAAGGCTGGCCTGCGAGCCGGCCGGGCTGGAGCATCCGGCATTGTAGTCGGGGCTGCCGGGGCGCGTCACGGTGGTGCGGGTCGTGCGGACGGTGCGCCAGGCCGTCGGTCAACAGACGGTAAGGCAACCGGTAAGACAGGGATGACAACCGCGGTGAAACAAAATCGCCCGGCGACAAAAAAGGGCAGCGTGCGCTGCCCTTTTGCGGTTCGGACCCGGCGGTAAGAGCCGGCATCGCAGGCGATCCTGCTTCGCTTACTTCGCGACCTTGCCCGTGGCGCGCGAACCGAACTTCTTGTTGAACTTCTCGACGCGGCCGGCCGTGTCCATGATCTTTTGCTGGCCCGTGTAGAACGGGTGCGATTCCGACGACACTTCGATCTTCGCGAGCGGGTAGGTCTTGCCGTTGAACTCGGCGGTTTCGCGCGTCTGGATGGTGGAGCGCGTCACGAAACGGAAGTCGTTCGACACGTCGATGAACAGGACTTCGCGGTAATCCGGATGAATGCCTTTCTTCATGGTCTTTCCTTTAGTCTGGCGGTAGCCAACCCGCGTGCCGCGACGAGGCGCCGTGCTTTCCGGCATTCCCGAGCGCTGGCAGTTCGGCGCGAGCCACTTGCCTAAGGTCGAAAAGCGGCGATTATGCCAGAAAATCAGACGGTTGGCGACTTTTTTGGCGGTCGGTCACGCCTCGCTGAGGCATTCCGGCGGCTCACTGCGCCTCCAGCGCGCCGACCTTCGCCGGGTCCTGGCGGTAATAGCGCGCGAGCAGCCGGTAAAGCTCGGGATATTCGACCTCGAACGCCTTCGGTTTGACGAAGAGGGCCTCGCTGCAGACGGCGAAAAACTCCGACGGGTGGTCCGACGCGTAAGGGTCAATCAGCGAATCGCGCTCGAAGCGCGCCCAGCGGCGCTCCGGCACCGCGTCCACCTTCGCGCAGAACTGGTCGTAGGCGTGGTCGAAGACATCGGACCATGCTTCGGTATCGAGCGGCGCGTGCCAGCGCCTGAAAAGCGGCGGATGGCCATCCGCTTCGCCTGTCAGCATGTCGATCTTGTGCGCGAACTCGTGGATCACGACGTTGTAGGCGTCGGCGCCGTCCGTCATCTGGGCGTCTTCCCAGGAAAGAATCACGGGACCGCCTTCCCAGGCCTCGCCGCTGGCGTCGTGCTCGACCTCGTGGACGATGCCGGCTTCGTCCTCCACCGTCTTGCGGATCACGAATTCGCCTGGATACACGATCACGCCGACCCAGCCGCGATACAGGTCGAGGCTCAGGTTCAGCACCGGCAGCGATGCCTGGGCCGCGATGGCGACCGTCATCTCGTCGGTGAGCGCGAGGTCGTGCGCCGTGGAGAACTCCTTCTGGGCGAGGAACAGGCTCGTCAGTTCGCGCAGCCGCTCGAGGTCCGTCGCGTCGAGATGCGAGAGAAACGGCAAGCCGTCGAGTGTCTTGCGCCACAGCGCGTCGGAAATCGCATGCGTGCGCAGCGCGCGGTCGCGGCGGCGCGTATCCAGCCATTGCGTGAGTTTCGAAAGCATCGGGGTGGGCTTGTCCGGTCGGTGCTGTAACGGTTGCGTTAGTCGATCTGCTGTTGCCACGCCGCGAAGAGCGCGCTGCACACGGCCACGCCGATCAGGAAGTAGAAGCCGTCGAGCGAGGTCAGGAAGCTCGCCTGCCGCGCAACAAGCCGGCTCATCTCCGCCGTGGCGAGCGCGTGCGCTTCGCCCGTGGTGCGGCCGGCCGCTTCGAAGCCCTGGGTCAGCGCGGCGAGCGCGTCGCGAAACAGCGGGTTGAACGGGGTGGCGACTTCCACGAGCCGGGTGCGATGCAGCGTGTCGCGATGCCGCTCGACCACGATGACCGACGTGGTGGCGAATGAAATCGTCAGTTGCCTCACGATGTTCTTCAGCCGGTAGCCGTGCGTGAACGCGTCGATCGCGAATATTCTAAACGTGAGATTGGCGACCGGCAGCACGATGAAGAGCAGCAGGCCGCGCAGCAGCAACGGCACGACAAGTGTCGCTTCGCTTGCGTCGGGCGTCATGCGGGTCATCGAAAACGCGGCGAGTGCGGCGACGGCGAAGCCCGAGACGATCAGCCATTTCTTGCGTGGCAGCAGCTTCGCGTAGCGCAGATACACGAACAATGTACTGGCGGAAATCAGCGACGTTACGTCGACGAGCCGGCCCGCGTTCTCGACGGAGTAGCGAGGCCGCTTTCGAGAAAGCGTGAGATCAGATAACTGAAGCCGGTCGACTCGTAGTAGTAGGGAACGTAAAGCGCGAGTCCCATCTGAAAGGTCTTTTCGCGCAACGCATGCAGACGCATGAGCGTCGTCGGATGGTGCCACTGATGCCGGGCAAACCGGCCGAGGGCCCCGGTGCCGGCCACGCTGAGCGCGATGAGCGCGGGCGCCATTGCTGCCATCGTACGGTCGGCACACATACAAACGCCCGCGCAAGGCGGGCGTTCAAAACATGCGATATGTGCGATCTGCGGTGATTAGCCGCCGCGTCGCATCATCTCGAAGAATTCGGAATTGCTCTTCGTCTGGCGGATCTTGTCGAGCAGGAATTCCATCGCCTCGACTTCGTCCATGTCGTGGATGAACTTGCGCAGCACCCAGATCTTCTGAAGGATGTCCGGCTTGATCAGCAGCTCTTCGCGGCGCGTACCGGACTTGTTGAGGTTGATGGACGGATAGACGCGCTTTTCTGCCAGGCGCCGCTCGAGGTGCACTTCCATATTGCCGGTGCCCTTGAACTCTTCGTAGATCACGTCGTCCATGCGGCTGCCGGTTTCGATGAGCGCGGTGCCGATGATGGTGAGCGAGCCACCTTCCTCGATGTTGCGCGCCGCGCCGAAGAAGCGCTTCGGACGCTGCAGCGCATTGGCGTCGACACCACCCGTGAGCACCTTGCCCGACGCCGGCACCACGGTGTTGTAAGCGCGCGCAAGGCGCGTGATGGAGTCGAGCAGAATTACCACGTCATGCTTCATCTCGACGAGGCGCTTGGCCTTCTCGATCACCATTTCGGCGACCTGCACGTGGCGCGCGGCCGGTTCGTCGAACGTGGAGGCGATCACTTCACCCGCCACCGAACGCTGCATTTCCGTCACTTCCTCGGGGCGTTCGTCGATCAGCAGCACGAACAGCACGACGTCCGGATGGTTCTGCTTGATCGCGTGCGCGATGTGCTGAAGCATCACCGTCTTGCCCGACTTCGGCGAGGCGACCAGCAGGCCTCGCTGGCCCTTGCCGATGGGCGCGATCATGTCGATGATGCGGCCCGTCACGTTCTCCTCGCCGCGCATTTCGCGTTCGAGCAGCAGCACCTTGTTCGGGTGCAGCGGCGTGAGGTTCTCGAACATGATCTTGTGCTTCGAGGCCTCGGGCGGCTGGCCGTTGACCTTGTCCACCTTCACGAGCGCAAAGTAACGTTCGCCGTCTTTTGGCGTACGCACTTCGCCTTCGATGGTGTCCCCGGTATGCAGGTTGAAGCGGCGGATTTGCGACGGGCTGATATAGATGTCGTCCGTGCTCGCAAGATACGAGGTTTCCGGCGAACGCAGGAAGCCGAAGCCGTCAGGCAGCACCTCGAGCGTGCCGTCGCCGAAAATCGTTTCACCCGTTTTGGCGCGCTTCTTGAGAATCGCGAACATGAGTTCCTGCTTGCGCAGGCGGTTCGCCGCTTCGATCTCGAGGCCATTGGCCATCTCGATCAGTTCGGACACGTGCAGGGACTTGAGCTCGGATAAATGCATACGGAGAACCCGTCGGGGAGGAATGCGACGAAATGAAATATGGGAGGAGGGTGAGCGGAACCGCTCAAGGACTTAGGCGCCTGTCCGACGCCTTATTGATTCTAGCATAGCACACGCGAAAATCTGCCTGCGCGGCAGACGGGCATGTTGTCATTGCGCGTGTTGCCGGCTGACAACAACGCGCAATGACTCGCGCAACGCGCGTATCAGGCGCTTAGAGATGGCTGTCGAGGAAGGCGGTGAGCTGTGACTTCGACAGCGCGCCCACCTTCTGTGCCGCAACGGCACCATTCTTGAAGAGGATCAACGTCGGAATGCCGCGCACGCCGAACTTGACCGGCGTCGATTGATGTTCGTCGACGTTGATCTTCGCGATCTGCAGGCGGTCGCCGTAATCTTTCGCGACCTCGTCGAGAATCGGCGCAATCATCTTGCAGGGACCACACCACTCGGCCCAGAAGTCGAGCAGCACCGGCTTGTCGGACTTGACGACGTCCTGCTCGAACGATGCGTCGGTAATGTGCTTGATTTGTTCGCTCATTGTGTGAATACCTCTTTCGGATCGAGGCTTGCCAAAAGTGTTCGCCACGATACACCAAAACTGAAAAAACGTCCGTTCGCACCGCTGCTGCGATCAGGCCGAAAGCGTCTGCGATATTCAAAAGACACCGACGTCGGATTCGCGAGAAAACCTTGAATTGCAGCGGCTTTGCCGGTATTTGCAGCGCAAGTGTAGCCTAAATTGCTATGTGCTGCCGGTGGTGATAGTACTCATGCCGGCGGCAGGGTTACCGATGATTCGATCTCGCTACGAGGCCTATCTGGTGGCACCGGGAGCGGATACAAGAGCTCGCGAGCGAGCTCCATGAAACGTGTTTCGACGCAAGAGCAGTCGCGTTGCACGGCGAGCGATGCTAGAATGCGACGTGACGGGCCTCCTCGCATGGAGGGGCGGTCAACCTGGTCAGGTCGGGAACGAAGCAGCCACAGCCGTTTTCCACCAGTGCCGAGGGTCAGGCTCGTCACCTTCCTCTTCTGTCCTTCCTTTGTTTTGCGCGGTTTTGGTTCGCGCCTTCCTACGCCTTTTCGCGGCACTTCTCGCGTTTCCCTCGTTGGCGTTTTTTCGCTTCTTTCCTGCAATTGCCTTCGTGCGATTTCACGGCGTTGCTTTGCCCGCTCTGCGTTTCGTTTCGCGCGGCTCTCGCAAGCCACGGCGTTCGCCCTGTATCATCCGCGGCAGCTGCGTCTGCGCGCGCTCCGACAGGCCGGCGTCACGTCGCGCCGCCGGGCGCGGACAGGTCTTTGCGCACCTGGGTTGCTGATACAATTTCCTGATGACCTATCAAGTTCTCGCACGCAAGTGGCGGCCGAAGGATTTCGCTTCGCTCGTCGGACAGGAGCACGTGGTGCGCGCGCTCACGCACGCGCTCGACGGCGGACGGCTGCATCACGCTTATCTGTTTACCGGAACGCGTGGTGTGGGCAAGACCACGCTCTCGCGGATTTTCGCGAAGGCGCTCAATTGCGAAACCGGCGTGACCGCGACGCCGTGCGGCGTGTGCCGCGCGTGCCGGGAAATTGACGAAGGGCGCTTCGTCGATTACGTGGAAATGGACGCGGCGAGTAATCGCGGCGTGGACGAAATGGCGGCGCTGCTCGAGCGCGCCGTCTATGCGCCGGTGGATGCGCGCTTCAAGGTCTACATGATCGACGAAGTGCACATGCTCACGAACCACGCCTTCAACGCAATGTTGAAGACGCTTGAAGAGCCGCCGCCGCACGTCAAATTCATCCTCGCCACCACCGACCCGCAGAAGATTCCCGTGACAGTGCTTTCGCGCTGTCTGCAGTTCAACCTCAAACAGATGCCGGCCGGCCATATCGTGTCGCATCTGGAGCGCATTCTCGGCGAGGAGCAGGTGGCGTTCGAACCGCAGGCGCTGCGTTTGCTCGCGCGCGCCGCGGACGGCTCGATGCGCGATGCGCTTTCGCTTACTGATCAGGCCATCGCGTATTCGGCGAACCAGGTGACCGAAGAAGCCGTGCGCGGGATGCTCGGCGCGCTCGATCAGAGCTATCTCATTCGCCTCATCGATGCGCTGATCGCAGGCGACGGCGCGGCCGTGCTCGCGATCGCTGACGAAATGTCCACGCGCAGCCTCTCGTTCTCCACCGCGCTGCAGGATCTCGCCGGCCTGTTGCATCGCGTGGCCTGGGCGCAGTTCGCGCCGTCGTCGGTGCTCGACGAATGGCCCGAAGCCGCGGACCTGCGCCGCTTCGCTGACGCGCTGAGTCCCGAGGCCGTGCAGCTCTTCTACCAGATCGCGACGATCGGCCGAAGCGAACTGGGGCTCGCGCCCGACGAATACGCCGGTTTCACCATGACGCTGCTGCGCATGCTGGCCTTCGAGCCCGCTGCGAACGGAGCAGCGGGTGGTGCAGGTGGTGGTGGCAGTGGCGGTGCGCGCGCGGCGAAACCCGCATCGGGCGGCGCAATTGGCTCGCGTTCGACTACCCCCGCCATGGCGACGGCCGCGCAAGCCGTGGCGCCGCTCGCCACGCAACCATCGTCGGCACCCGCGCCTTTGTCCGAGGACACGTCTTCCGTAACCGCAGCGCCCGCAACCGCCGACGTTGCGCCGCCAGCGACGCCTTCGCCTGCCCAGTCGCCGGCCGTTGTTCCGCCTTGGGAAACCGGGGCGGACGTAACGACAAAAAGCGCGGCCCATGGGGACGCGCAAGAAACTCAGGCGGCAAGTAACGACACACCTGTCGATGCTGCATCTCCTGTGCCCGAGGCCATGTCGGATAGCGCGTCGGACGGTGCGCCGACTCTCGACGCGCCGGCTGCATCGACAGATCGCTCAGCGCAGCCGCCCGCGGCAGCCGTATCGGCAGCGGCAACGGCAGCAGCCGATACGGCATCCACTGCGCCGCGCCGCGGCGGTGCGAGTGCGGCGCTCGACGTGCTGCGCAACGCCGGCATGAAGGTATCGTCGGATCGCAGCCGTTCCGCTGCTGCATCGGCTGGGCCGGCTGCAACGGCCACGTCAAAGTCCGCTGCACAGTCTTCCAGCCAACCGGCCCCGGAACGCAAGACCGTTGCGCCTCGCGTGAACGTCCCGGTTTCCGCGCCGGCTGTACCGCGGCGCGCGGAAGAGGCGTCGCCGCCCGGCGCCCGTCCGCAGGCTCGCCAGGCAGCCGATGCCGCTACGTCGATGCCACCTTGGGACGACATTCCGCCGGACGACTACCTGCCCGCCGGGGCCGAGGACGCGTACTTCGCGTCCCCCGGCGACCACGACGACCACGACGACCGGTTCATGCCCGTATTCGACAGCGAGCCGGGTTTCCCGCCGTCCGCCGACGCAAGGCCGGCTTCTGCCGGGCCGGCCCCCACGCCTGTGATCGACGTGAGCCAGTTGTCGCCCGGCATCGCACTCGACGCCATCGGTTTTGCCGGCGATTGGCCCGCGCTCGCCGTCGGTCTCGCGCTCAAAGGCATCTCGTATCAACTGGCGTTCAACAGCGAACTGACGGCGCTCGACGGCACCACGCTCAAGCTCAGTGTTCCGGTGCCGCAATACGCCGAGGCCACGCAGGTCGCGAAATTGAAGTCGGCGCTCGCCGAGCGGCTCGGCAAACCCGTCGAGGTGCAGGTCGAGGTGGGGCCCGCCCGGCGCACAGCGGCTGCGCTCGATGCCGCCGCGCGCGCGCAGCGCCAGCGCGACGCCGAGCGCGAGATCGGCGCCGCGCCATTCGTGCAGCAATTGATCCGCGAGTTCGGCGCGAGCATCGTGCAGGGCTCCATCCGGCCCATCGTGCCGGACGCAGGCACGAGCGCCGGCGGCGCGCCAGCCGGCCACTAACCCGCATACGCCTCGTCGCGCGCGAGGCGTTCCGTTTTCGAATCCACAGAATCCACAAGGAGCAGTGACCATGATGAAAGGCCAACTCGCCGGGCTCATGAAGCAGGCCCAGCAGATGCAGGAAAACATGAAGAAGATGCAGGAGCAGCTCGCGCAGATCGAGGTGGAAGGGCAGTCCGGCGCGGGTCTCGTGAAGGTGACCATGACTTGCCGCAACGACGTGCGCCGCGTCTCGATCGACCCGAGCCTGCTCGCCGACGACAAGGACATGCTGGAAGACCTCGTCGCCGCCGCCTTCAACGACGCCGTGCGCAAGGCCGAAGCCACCACGCAGGAAAAGATGGGCGGCATGACGTCCGGTCTGCCGCTGCCGCCGGGTTTCAAGTTGCCGTTCTGAGGCGCAGGCCAAGCGGAACCGATTTCGCATGAAGCAACCATCCGCCCTCGCAGCGCTCGTCGAAGCGCTGCGTGCGCTGCCCGGCGTCGGGCCGAAGTCCGCGCAGCGCATGGCGTACCACCTGATGCAGCACGACCTCGAAGGCGCGCAGAAGCTCGGCCGCGCGCTGCTGTTCGCAACGGAGCATCTGCAGCACTGCGAGAAATGCAATACCTTCACCGAGGCGCGCATCTGCGAAGTCTGCAGCGACACCGAGCGCGACCCGACGCTGTTGTGCGTCGTCGAGACGCCGGCCGACCAGATCATGCTCGAACAGACCCTGACCTATCGCGGCCTGTATTTCGTGCTGATGGGGCGGCTCAGTCCGCTCGACGGCATCGGTCCGAAGGAAATCCATTTCGACCGGCTCGTGAAGCGCGCGTCGGACGGCATCGTCAAGGAAGTGGTGCTCGCCACCAACTTCACGAACGAAGGCGAGGCAACCGCACACTACCTCGGCCAGACGCTCAAGGCACGCGGCCTTACGGTGACGCGACTCGCGCGCGGCGTGCCCGTGGGCGGCGAACTCGAGTACGTGGACGCCGGCACGATCGCGCGCGCGATGCTCGACAGACGCTCGCTTTAGCGGCGCCGCGGGATGGCGCGAGGTCGCCACGCGGCGCCAGGTCCGACCAGCGCGGGCGGCAACGAACGTCGCGAGAAAACGCAGCCGGAAATGGGCGTCCGCAGCGAGCGTTTGCAATCGTCACGAGAACTTCGCGCCGGACATCACCGAGAGACACGAGACAGATGAGCGCAGCTTCCCCCCAATCTCCGCACCATCCTGCCGCACAGGACGACGGCGCCGCACAGCAAGCCACGCCAGCCACCGACAAGCCGCGCGGTCCGCTTGCCGGCGTCAAGGTGCTCGAACTCGGCACGTTGATCGCGGGCCCCTTCGCGGCGCGGCTGCTCGGTGAGTTCGGCGCGGACGTCGTGAAGATCGAAGATCCGAAGGGCGGCGACCCGCTGCGCAAGTGGCGCAAGCTTTATCCCGAGGTGGGCGGCACTTCGCTGTGGTGGGCGGTGCAGGCGCGCAACAAGAAGTCGGTGACGGTGAATCTCAAGGCCGAAGAGGGCAAGGAGATCGTGCGTCGTCTCGCGCGCGAAGCCGACATCGTGGTCGAAAACTTCCGGCCAGGGCTGCTCGAAAAGCTGGGCCTCGGCTACGACGTGCTCTCCGAAGGCAACCCCGGTCTCGTGATGGTACGTCTTTCCGGTTACGGGCAGAGCGGCCCGTATCGCGACCGGCCAGGCTTCGGCGCGATCGCCGAATCGATGGGCGGGCTGCGTCACATCACGGGCTATCCCGATCTGCCGCCGCCGCGCATCGGCATCTCCATCGGCGATTCGATCGCGGCGCTGCACGGCGTGATCGGCGCGCTGATGGCGCTGCATCATCGCCAGGTCAACGGCGGCAAGGGGCAGGTGGTCGACGTTGCACTCTACGAAGCCGTCTTCAACATGATGGAAAGCGTGGTGCCCGAATACGGGCTTTACGGCATGGTGCGCGAACGCACCGGCGCATCCCTGCCGGGCATCGTGCCGTCCAACACGTATCCGTGCCGTGACGGCAGCATCGTGATCGGCGGCAACAGCGATCCGATCTTTCGCCGCCTCATGCTCGCCATCGGCCGCGACGACCTGGCCAACGACCCGGCGCTCGCGCACAACGACGGCCGCGTGCCGCGCACGGTGGAAATCGACGGCGCGATCGCGGCATGGCTCGCGAGCCGCACCATCGACGAGGCGCTCGCGGTGCTCAACGCGGCCGACGTGCCGGCGGGCCGCATCTACAGCGTCGCCGACATGTTCACGGACCCGCAGTACATCGCGCGCCAGATGATCCAGCGCTTCAAGTGGCAGGACGGTGTGGAGGTGGCGCTGCCCGCGGTGACACCCAGATTCTCCGAGACGCCGGGCGAGACGCGCTGGCTCGGCCCGCAGCTCGGCGAACATACGGACGAAGTGCTGGGCGCACTGGGTTACGACGCTCACAGCATCGCGCAGCTGCGAGAGCGGCAGATCATCTAATCAATGCACGAAGGCGGGTGCTGGGCAGAACCGAGACGCAACCCGTCGCGCGCGCACCAAAGAAAAGCACCCGGCGCGCACGCTCACATCTCGATGACGATCTTCCCGGTTACGCGCCGCGACGCCATGTCGGCCAGTGCGCGCGGCGTATCGGCGAGGGCATGGCGCGCCGAAATATGCGGCCGCAGCTTGCCGGCCTTCATCCAGTCGAACATCTGCGCGAACGCCGCGGCATTGCGTTGCGGCTCACGCTTGGCGAATTCACCCCACGCGACACCGACCACGCTCGCGCCTTTGAGCAGCGCGAGATTGAGCGGCAGCTTCGGAATCTCGCCGTTCGCGAAGCCGACCACGAGATGCCGACCACGCCACGCAATGCTGCGAAAGGCGGGCTCCGTATAAATACCGCCCACGGGATCGTAGATCACGTCGGGTCCCTTGCCGTCGGTCAACTCGCGAATTCGCGCGCGCAGGTCGTCGCGCGCGTAGTTCAGCGTGGCGTTTGCACCGTGTGCGGTGCAAACGGCGAGCTTCTCGTCCGTGGAGGCAGCGGCGATCACGCGCGCGCCGATCGCCTTGCCGATCTCCACCGCCGCAAGCCCGACGCCACCCGCCGCACCCAGCACGAGCATCGTTTCGCCGGGCTGCAGCGCGCCACGGTCCACCACGGCGTGATGCGAGGTGCCGTATGCGAGTGTGAAAGCTGCGGCCGTCGCGAAATCGGCGTCGTCGGGCAAGGGCATACAGGCCGAAACAGGCGCTGCCACCTGCTCGGCAAATCCGCCGTAACCCACGAATGCGACCACGCGCGTGCCGGGCGCGAGCGTGACACCGTCTCCCGCTGCGCGCACCACGCCCGCCACTTCTGCGCCGGGCGTGAACGGCAGCGGCGGCTTGACCTGATATTTGTTCTCGATGATCAGTACGTCGGGGAAGTTGACGCTCGCGGCTTTCACGTCGATCACGACATGGCCCGGCGGCGGCACCAGATCGGGCAAAACCTCGAGCGTGAGCGTTGCAGGTGGGCCGTACTGGTTGCAGCGTATTGCGCGCATGACGTCTCCTCACAGTGCAGGCGAATGCCGGACGTGCAGTGTACGGCATGGCGAACGGACGTGCGCTTTTGCGCCTGCGTCGCCCGCTGGAAAACTGCGCACTCGCGCGGTGATGCGTAGACGGCGGCGCGGCAAGCTGTGTCGTTCGCGTGCCTTCTTTCCTCGGTTACAATCGGCCGATGCGAATACTCCTCAGCAACGACGACGGCTATCTGGCACCCGGACTCGCCGCGCTTTACGCGGCGCTCAAGCCGCTTGCCGATGTCACGGTGATGGCACCCGAGCAAAACTGCAGCGGCGCGTCGAACTCGCTCACGCTCTCGCGGCCGCTTTCGGTGCTGCGCTCGGCGAACGGCTTCTACTACGTGAACGGCACGCCCACGGATTCGGTCCACATCGCGCTCACGGGCATGCTGGATCACAAGCCCGACCTCGTCGTATCCGGCATCAACAACGGCCAGAACATGGGCGAGGACACGCTGTACTCAGGCACGGTTGCCGCCGCTACGGAAGGCATCATGTTCGGCATGCCGGCCATTGCGTTTTCGCTGGTCGACAAGGACTGGGTGCATCTCGAAGATGCGACCCGCGTGGCGGTCGAAATCGTCGCGCACTTTCTCGAGCATCCGCTGCCGGGGCATCCGCTCCTCAACGTCAATATTCCGAACCGGCCTTACGACGAACTCGGCGACTGGCGCGTCACGCGCCTCGGCAAGCGCCATCCGTCGCAGCCCGTGATCCGCCAGACCAATCCGCGCGGCGAGCCGATCTACTGGATCGGTCCGTCGGGCAGCGCGCGCGATGCGAGCGAGGGCACCGACTTTCACGCGGTCGCAACGGGCCACGTGTCCATCACGCCGCTGCAACTCGACCTTACCCACACGCAGATGCTTCCCGTTGCGCGCGACTGGCTTCGCGCAGGCCGCAGGGCTTCATGACAGGCGAGCGCGCAAAGCGTTTTCCGCTGGGGCTCGCCGACCTCGTGCGCGAGCCGCGCAAGCGCGACGCCGGTCCGCTCGATGCGCGCGCCGCTAAGTCGACGAGCGCGGCGGGCGCGGTGAAGCCGGTGGGCGTCGCCAGGTCGCCGGCCCTATCACCGAAGCCGCTTGCTGCGGCAAAGCCCGGCGTTGTAGCGAAACCCGCGGCGGCCACGTCGCCACGTGCAGCGCGGCCTGCCACGGCGAAGTCAGCGCAGCCCATCGCGATCAAGACGCGTGACGCCGGCACGCCGCAAGGCACGGTGTCGACGAAGCCCCAGAGCGCGGCGCGGCCGCGAGGCGCGTCTGTCGCTTCGCTTGCCGGCGCACCGAAGAAGGCGGCTGGCGCCGCGTCGTTATTGTCGAATCCGGTCCGGGCAGTCGGCGTTGGCGGCGCTCGCGCGACGCTGGCCGGCGCGCCCAATGTCGCCTTGAACGGCGCGCTCGCGCTGACCTCGGAACGGGTGCGCGAGCGTATGGTCGAACGGCTGCGGGCGAACGGCATTGCCGATTCACGCGTGCTCAATGCGATGTCGGTCGTGCCGCGCCACATGTTCGTCGACCCGGGCCTCGCGACCCAGGCCTACGAAGATGCGGCGCTGCCGATCGGCCATCACCAGACGATCTCGAAGCCTTCGGTCGTGGCCCGCATGATCGAGCTTGCTGCCGCGGGCCGGCCGCTGGCGAGCGTGCTCGAAATCGGCACGGGTTGCGGGTATCAGGCCGCGGTGCTGAGCCAGGTGGCACGCGAGGTGTATTCGATCGAACGGATCAAGCCGCTCTACGAGCGCGCCAAGACGAATCTGCGTCCGCTGCGCATTCCGAACATCCGCCTGCATTACGGCGACGGGAGACTGGGCCTGCCGGCAGCGGCGCCGTTCGACGCCATCGTGATCGCCGCGGCTGGGCTCGACGTGCCGCAGGCACTTCTCGATCAGCTCGCCATCGGCGGCCGGCTCGTGGCGCCGGTGGCGGAGCAGGGCGCTGCGGGCGCAGTGGGCGCGCAAGGCGAGAGCGCCCAGGTGCTCACGCTGGTGGAGCGCACGGGGCCTGCGCAATGGCGCGAGGTGCGGCTTGATCGCGTTTTCTTTGTCCCCTTAAAATCCGGAGTGATTTGAAAACGATGAGTATGTTGCGCGCGATGCAAAGAAACAAAATGAATGTAGATCTGACGGTTTTTCAACGTAGCGCATGCGTGCTCGCGATTTCTCTGCTGACGGCGTGCGCCACGCGGCTCGACAACGCGCCGGTGGTCGATCGCTCCAGTGCGCTCAACACGGCCGCTGCCACGGCGCAGCCCGCCGTGCCGCTCGGACCACCCCCGCCGGGCTATTACCGGGTGAAGCCGGGCGACACGCTTTATCGCATTGCGCTTGAGAACGGTCAGAACTATCGCGACATCGCCACGTGGAACAACCTGGCGAACCCCAACCAGATCGAGGTCGATCAGCTGTTGCGCGTGGCGCCGCCGGGCGCGAACGTTGCCGGTGCAACGCCTGGCGTGGCCACGTCACCCATCGTGGGCGGCGGCGTGCAAAGCGCACCGCTTGGCGGCTCGACTGCCGCGGGGGCTGCGTCGACGAGCTCGGCAACTGCGCCCTCCACGAACGGTTCAGCCTCCACGGCAACCACGATTCCTCCGCAGCCCGCCGCGAGCGACACGAGCGCGGCAAGCGGCGGCACCATCGCGTTCTCGTGGCCGGTGCGCGGCCCGATCCTCAATACCTTCGACGATTCGAAGAACAAGGGCGTCAACATCGGCGGCTCGCAGGGCCAGGCCGTGAAGGCCGCAGCGGACGGACGCGTGGTCTATGCCGGAAATGGGCTGCGCGGATACGGCAATCTCATTATCATCAAGCATGATGCGACGTACCTCACGGCGTATGCACATAACAGCGCTTTGATGGTAAAAGAGGGGGATGCGGTCACGAAGGGGCAGAAGATCGCCGAAATGGGGAATACCGATTCGGACCGCGTCATGCTGCATTTCGAAGTTCGCCGTCAGGGTAAACCTGTCGACCCGCTGAAGTATTTGCCGCCGCAATAAGCGAGCTGACCATGCCGAAACCGAAGCGCCGCCAGCAGCAAACCGGGAGCGAGTCCGTGAACCGAGCCGCCGAGGCTTCGGTGGACGAGGGCGGCGCATCGGCGAACGAAGACGAATCGCTCGACAGCAACGACGGCGGTCGCGATTTCGACGAGCGGGAAGCCGGTGGGGACGAAGCCGAAGAGCAGGAGGGCAGCCGGGAGGCGGCACCCGACGCCGACGACTTTCGCGCGCTCCTGCAGGCCGAACTCACGGCCGACACCATCCAGCATTATCTGAATCGCATCAGCGTGAAACCGCTCCTCACCGTGGAGGAGGAGCAGCGCTACTCGCGGCTCGCGAAGGCCGGCGAGTTCGAGGCGCGGCAGGTCATGATCGAGCGCAATCTGCGGCTCGTCGTGAGCATCGCGAAGGGTTACCTGAATCGCGGCGTGCCGCTGCTCGATCTGATCGAGGAGGGCAACCTGGGCCTCATGCACGCCATCGAGAAATTCGATCCGGCACGCGGGTTCCGCTTCTCGACGTATGCCACCTGGTGGATCCGCCAGAGCATCGAGCGCGCCATCATGAACCAGGCGCGCACCGTGCGGCTGCCCGTGCACGTGATCCGCGAGCTGAACCAGGTGCTGCGCGCGAAGCGCCACCTCGAAAAGAATTCGCTCAATTCGGGCGAAGCCGCCGAGCGGCGCGACGCCAGCATCGACGACATCGCTTATCTCACCGGCAAGACCACCGAGGAAGTCACGGACATCCTCGCGCTCAACGAGCATACGGCCTCGCTCGACGCGCCGCTCGACCTCGACCCGGCAAGCAGCCTGCTTGACCTTTTGTCCGACGACCAGAGCCAGTCGCCCGATGCCGAAGTCCAGCACCGCGAACTCGAAACGCTCACGCGCGCCTGGCTTGCGCGCCTCTCGGACAAGCACCGCCACGTGATCGAGCGCCGTTTCGGCCTCAACCACATCGAACCGGCCACCCTCGAAGAACTCGCCGACGAAATGGGCCTCACGCGCGAACGCGTGCGGCAGATCCAGCAGGAGGCACTCGTGCGGCTCAAACGTTTCTTCGCCTCCAATGGCGTGCGCAAGGACGCCGTTCTGTAACTGATGACACCCATCCTCGTATTCGACATCGAGACGATTCCCGATGTCGCCGGCATTCGACGCCTCGACGATCTTCCCGCCACGCTGACCGACGCCGAAGTGGCGGAGCACGCCTTCGCGGCTCGCCGCGAAAAGACCGGCAGCGATTTCCTGCCGCACCATCTGCAGCGCGTCGCCGCGATCTCGTGCGTGTTTCGCGACAGCAGCGGATTTCGCGTGCGCTCGCTCGGCACGCTCGCGGACGGCGAGGGCGCACTGATCCAGTCGTTCTACCGCACCATCGAAAAGTACACGCCGCAGCTCGTGTCCTGGAACGGCGGCGGCTTCGACCTGCCGGTCCTCCACTATCGGGCACTCGTGCACGGCATCCGCGCGTCGCGCTACTGGGACCTCGGCGAGGACGATCGCGACTTCAAGTGGAACAACTACATCAGCCGCTACCACTCGCGCCACACCGACCTGATGGACCTGCTCGCGATGTACCAGGCGCGCGCGAATGCGCCGCTCGACGCACTCGCGAAGCTGTGCGGTTTTCCCGGCAAGCTCGGTATGGACGGCGGCCAGGTATGGCAGGCGTTCCAGGAGGGGCGGATCGAGGAAATCCGCAATTACTGCGAGACGGACGTCGTCAATACCTACCTGCTGTATTGCCGCTTCCAGTTGATGCGCGGCGGCCTCTCCGCCGACGAATACGCGGACGAGATCGCGCTCGTGAAGAATTCGCTCGCGCAGGAACCGGCCGCGCACTGGGCCGAATACCTCGCGGCGTTCGACCAGTGATGCGCCATCGGTGAACGGTCCGCTGCGCTTTGCGCCGTCCCCTTAAGCGAACCTGCTTCAGTCCCGTCAATCCATTTCCAGCACGACCGGCTGATGGTCGGACGCGCGCGTCGCGCCGTCGATTTCGCAGCGCCTCAGCCGGTCACGCAGATCTTCCGTGACGAATACGAAGTCGCAGGCAATCGGCCCATCGCTCCACTGCGCCTTGTCGTAAACGCCGGCCGTGGGCGGCGGCGTCAAGCCCGGGTGCAGCGTGGTCCACGCGTCGATGAAGGAAGGGCTGCCCGCCAGCGGCGCGAGCATGCGCTGATACGCCTCGCTGCCGAAATCGCTGTTGAAGTCGCCGCAGATAACTGCGCTCGCGGGCCGGCTGGTGGGCGCGAACGGTCCCTCGGCATTTTCGGCGGGAGCGGGATGGGCCGCGTGGCCCGCGGCTTCCAGTTGCAGCCTCCGCAGCTCGTCGACCTGCGCCACGCGCTGCTGCATCGAATAGAACTCGAGATGCGTGACGAGCACGCGCACCGGGCCGAGATCCGGCGTGCGGATGATGGCCTCCAGCGCGACGCGCTGCATGGACGGCGCAGCTGGGTCGGGAGGCCAGGGCAGCGAATGGCGGATCACGTGCTCGACCGGCAGCCGCGTGGCAATGGCGTTGCCGAATTGCCGCCGGCGCGGGTGGGCCGCGGCGGAGCCCAGGTCAGCGACAGAACCCGAACTGCCGGAGCCGGCCGGCAACGCCGGAAGATCGGCGCCGATCGCATCGAGCACCGTGAAGCCCGGGAGCAACGCAGCGAGTTCGGCGAACTGGTCGTCGCCGGGATGGCCGGGCAGCGCGCCGAAGCCGCGCGTCACCTCCTGCATGCAGAACACGTCGAAGTCCACGAGGCGCCGTGCCTCGGCCACGGTCCGCGCGAGGTCGACCTTGCCGTCGGCGTCGCGTCCCCATTGGACATTCCAGCTGATCAGTCGCATCGTCATCTCCCGGTACGGTTGGTTGCGGTGCCGCGCTGCCGACGGATCGGGACTGCGCGGGCGCGCGGTCCACATCGTCTACAATCTCGCCTTTGCCGCGCTGTTGTCCGTTTTTCACCGGCTGGCGTGCCAGCCATTGTCTGCCAGGAATTCGCAGGTGTCCCAAGCTGCTTCCACCCGTCGCTCCAGAAAAGAAAAGACCGCCGCCGGTGGCGCCCAGGGCGCGTCGCCGCAAACCGCGTTTCAGGCGCCGACCCTCGAAATCGAGTCGCTCGACATGGAGGCGCGCGGCGTGGGCCGCACCGTGACCGACGACGGCCAGCCCGGCAAGGTGATCTTCGTCGAAGGCGCGCTGCCGGGCGAGCGCGTCACGTACTCCAGTTATCGCAAGAAGCCGAGCTTCGAGCAGGCCCAGGTGGTCGACGTGCTGCGCGAAAGCGTGACGCGCACCGTGCCGCAGTGCAAATTCTTCGGCACCTGCGGCGGCTGTTCGATGCAGCATCTCGACGTGCGGGCACAGATTGCCGTGAAGCAGCGGGTGCTCGAAGACAACCTTCAGCATCTCGCGAAGCTGCGCGCCGAAACCATGTTCCGGCCCATCCACGGCCCGTCGTGGGGCTACCGCTATCGCGCGCGGCTCACCGTGCGCAACGTGCCGAAGAAGGGCGGCGTGCTGGTGGGTTTTCACGAGCGCAAGAGCAGCTATGTCGCCGACATGACGAGCTGCGAAGTGCTGCCGCCTCACGTTTCAGCAATGCTCGTGCCGCTGCGGCATCTTGTGGAGGGGCTGTCGATCAAGGAACGCATGCCGCAGATCGAACTCGCGGTGGGCTCCAGCGTGACGGCGCTGGTGCTGCGCATTCTCGAGCCGATCAACGCCGCCGACGAGGCGCTGCTGCGCGCGTTTGCCGACGAGCACAACGTACAGTTCTGGCTGCAGCCGAAGGGACCGGACACCGTTTTCCCGTTCTATCCGCTCGATGCGCAGCTCGATTACACGCTGCCGGAGTTCGGCATCCGCATGCCGTTCAAGCCGACCGATTTCACGCAGGTGAATCACCAGATCAACCGTGTGCTGGTGGGCCGTGCGTTGCGGCTGCTGGCGCCCGCTGCAAGCGACCGGGTGCTCGATCTCTTCTGCGGCATCGGCAACTTCACGCTGCCGCTCGCGCGACTCGCGCGCGAGGTGGTGGGTATCGAAGGCAGCGAGGCGCTGACCACGCGTGCGCTTGCCAACGCGAAAGAGAACGGTGTGGACGGGCACACGTCGTTCGCGTGCCGCAACCTGTTCGAGGTGAGCGCCGACGACATGCGCGCGCTGGGACATTTCGACAAGTTCCTCGTCGATCCGCCGCGCGAAGGGGCGCTTGCGGTGTCCAAGGCACTCGCGGAGATCGCGCAGTCGGGCGACGGTCCGCTGCCGTCGCGCATCGTCTACGTGTCGTGCAATCCCGCCACGCTCGCGCGCGACGCGGGTCTGCTCGTGCACGAAGCCGGCTACCGGCTCAAGGGCGCGGGCGTGGTGAACATGTTCCCGCATACCTCGCACGTCGAGTCGATCGCGCTGTTCGAGCGGGACTGAAGGGGATTAAGCGGGCGGTCGTGCTTGCGGTCCGCCGCAAGCGCAACCCGGGCTGTAAAGAAAAACGCCACGGCGCAATGCCGTGGCGTTTTTGTTTTGAGAACAGCGATGCGGTCAGATCAGAACTGCCACCAGGATTTCGCCTTGGTGGGCCGCGCGTGTCCGGTGACGTACGGGCTGTCCGGGAACGTGGAGGCCAGCACGCGCTTCGTATCGTCCGCAAGCTGCGGCTCGTTGAGCTTCTGATACGACAGCATCATGATGTGCAGCGCGTCTTCGATAGCGGGCGCATTGCGATACTCCTTGATCGCCAGCTGCGCGCGGTTGATGGCGGCCACATAGGCGCCGCGCCGATAGTAGTAGTCGGCGGCGTGCACTTCGTGCGAGGCGAGCGCGTTCACGATGTAGCGCATGCGCTGCGCCGCATCCGGTGCGTACTTGCTGTTAGGGTAGCGGTCCACCACGGTCTTGAACGCGTCATACGACTCGCGCAGCGACTTCGGATCGCGCTCGCTCATGTCCTGGCCGGAGAAGCGGCCGAACAGACCGAGGTCGTCGTTGAAGTGGATCATGCCCTTCAGGTAGTACGCGTAGGCGATGTCGGGGTGATCCGGATGCAGCCGGATGAAGCGGTCGACGGCGTCGTCGGCGGCGGCCGTTTCGCCGTCCTTCCAGTTGCAGTACGCCACATTGATCTGCGCCTGCTGGGCGAAGTGGCCGAACGGGTCGCGACCTTCAAGCAGTTCGAAGTACTTCGCGCACTTGCCCCAGTCGCTGCCGGAGAGCGCGTCCTGGGCCTCCGTATATAATTTGTTGTTCGGCCAGGCCGCTGTCTCGTCGGTTTTTTCCGGCAGACCATGGCAGGCTGCCACGATGGCCAGCGCCGCGGCGCAAACCGCGTACTTCACGATGCCGCGAGCCGTGCGCGAGCCCGACCGGATCGTTCCTTCGGCCGCTTCCTGCGCTTCATGTTGGGCCCCGCAATGTGCCGCGAGTCGCGCCGCTTGCTGGTCAGTGACCCGTGCGGCGCGTGGGCCGGATGGAGTAGTGGTGTTCAAGGCTCGCATTTTCCAGTTCAGCTTCAGGTCCAGTCGACCCAACTCAATGACCCGTTCAGATCCTCGGGACGCCGCAGCAGCCGGCGCCAAAAACAGCAGCGATTATAGCCTGGGCGGCTCGCCCGACGACGCAGTTGCAGGCGAGCCGCTCGACGACGAACTGGAGAGCGACGAACTCGCGCTTTCCGGCCGCGGAGCGGACGTCGGCGCCGAGGTCCCACAACGCGACGCGGCCGCGCCGCGCGTGGCCGAGGTGCCGCCTCAACTGGCCGGTGAGCGACTCGACAAGGTGGTCGCCAAAGTCTTCCCGGAATTTTCGCGCAGCCGCCTGCAGGCGTGGATCGAGGCGCAGCGTGTGCGCGTGAACGGAGCGCCCGCAAAGATCCGCCAGCCGGTGCCGCTTGGCGCGACGATCGAACTCGTGCCCGACCTCTTGCCCGAGCAACTGGCGTTCACGCCGGAGCCGGTGCCGCTCGAGATTGTCTATGAGGACGACACGCTCGTCGTGATCGACAAGCCGGCCGGGCTCGTCGTGCATCCCGCCGCGGGCAACTGGAGCGGCACCGTGCTCAACGGCCTGCTGCATCGCTATGGCGAGGCGGCGGCGGGGCTGCCACGAGCGGGCATCGTGCACCGGCTCGACAAGGAAACATCGGGCCTGATGGTCGTGGCGCGCACGCTCGAGGCGCAGACCGATCTCGTGCGCCAGTTGCAGGCGCGCACAGTGAAGCGCCGTTATCTCGCGCTCGTGTGGGGCAACATGCCCGAGGAAGGCACCATCGACGCGCCCATTGGACGCGATCCGCGCGAACGCACGCGCATGGCGGTCGTGGCGGGGGCTTCGGGCAAGCCGGCGCGCACGCATTTTCGGCTGGTCGACTCGACGGTCTGGCAGGGTCAGCCCGTCAGCGCGATTCACTGCGATCTGGAGACGGGCCGCACGCACCAGATTCGCGTGCATTGCGCGCACGTCGGTCATCCGCTGCTGGGCGACCCCGTGTACGGACGCGCGCGCGGCAAGCGTTCCGTCACGCCGTTGCCTGGTGGTTTCGCTCGTCAGGCGCTGCACGCGTGGCAGCTCGGCCTCGTGCATCCGCGTACCGGCCGACCCATGCGCTGGCGCGCCGAGGTGCCGCAAGACATGCAGGAACTGATCGCAGCGCTCGGCTTCGGCGCCGAGGACGCAGCTCACGGTTTTGCGGAAGAAGACCTGTACGAAGACGATTCGTACGAACAAGACGCAGACGAAGACACGTACGCAGACGAACCCTATGACGATACCGACGAAGGCGGCTACGATCCGTCTTCCGACGAAGACAAGGACCCTCGCGCATGACCGTGCCTGATCTGACACTCGCCGACGTGCTCCAACCCGGCTGGACCGTCTCGCCGCGCGTGCGCGCATGCGTGACGACACGCAACGGCGGTGTGAGCGAGCCGCCCTACGGCCGCTGGCGCGATGGCGCCGACGGGCCCGGCGGCCTGAACCTCGGCACACATACCGGCGACGATCTCGCGCACGTCGAGGTCAACCGCGCGCGTCTCGTCGCGCTCGCTGGCGCGCGGCCCGCATGGCTCGAACAGGTACACGGCAGCGAGGTGGTGCAGGCGGAAGACGCGCTCTCCGCGCTGGACACGGACGGTACGCCGCTGCGCGCCGATGCGAGCGTGACCGCCAGGGCAGGCGTGGCCTGCGTAGTGATGGTTGCCGATTGCATGCCGGTGCTGATCTGCGATCCGGCAGGACGTGCCGTGGGTGCCGCGCATGCGGGCTGGCGCGGGCTTGCTGCGGGCGTGATCGAAAAGACCGCTGCACGCGTGGCCGCGCAGGCCGGTTGTGCGGTCGAGTCGCTTCAGGTTTATCTCGGCCCCGCCATTGGTCCGGCCGCGTTCGAAGTCGGCGCAGACGTGCGTGACGTCTTCATGAACAGCTTGCCCGATGTGGACGAGTCGCGACAGGCGAGAACGTCGTCTGCCATCGCGGCCGGAACGGCGAGTGCGTTCGTCGCGCATCCGCATACGCGCGACAAATATCTGGCCAACCTGCCGGCGCTTGCGCGTTTGCGCCTGAATGCAATCGGCATTGAATCGATTGCAGGCGGCGACCACTGCACAGTCACCGATCGCGAGCACTTCTATTCTTACCGGCGCGATCGCGTAACGGGACGCATGGCGGCCATGATCTGGCTCAACGATTGAAGGGTGACATGCGGGGTGACGTGCGGCATGACCGTGCGATCAATTCGCCGCCGCGCGAGCAAATGCGGGACGCGCGGATGAATGGATACTGCGCGAGTCATTGACGTATCGCGGCTGCAATCACGTATGGCGGCTGCAATCGCACGACGAATGCACGAGGCGCGAGCGAACCGGTTACGCAGATGCCGCATGTCGAATGCAGCATCTGCGCAGAAGCCGTCGCACGCCATGTTCTGCGCGGCACCGCACATATCGGCATGTTCGCGACATCCTGTCTCAGCGCGGCAGTCGCAAGAGGCCGCCCCGCATGGCTTCGCCGTCCCTTTGCCGTCCCATTACGCATCGTGCGCGTGCGCGAATTGCTGCGCAGCATAACGGATGGGGGAAAACGATAATAAAAAAAATATCGCACTGCGGCAAAATCGGGACCAAGCATTGACATGGCTTTTGGTGGGGAGCAAGAATGTTTCCCATCCACGGGACAGGGCGTCGAGGTCGCGAGCAATCGGCCCGTGCGCATGCAACCTGCCTCTCAACCCGTCCTTCGGGGCACACCGGTCAACAGCAGGTATGGCTGCATCACGAGATTCCTCCGCTTCCTCGCGTAACAACGCTTCGGCGCACAGCACGCAGCAAACCTCGCCGGACGCTGCCGGCATGCAGCAGATGTTCGATGCCTGGCTCAATGCCTGGCGTTCGCTCGCGAATGCTGCCACTCAACAGGTGCAGGAAGGCGCCGCGGTTGCGGCGAATGCGGCACGCCATGGCGCCGCCGGTGCCCATGGTGCAAATGGTGCCGGTAAGAACGAAAGCGCAGGTGCGGCGTCCGCGTGGCCTTGGTGGCCGCTCGGCGCACCGGGCGCGGCTGGGGCATTCAACGCGGGCGCTATGCCTTCGATGCCGGCCATGCCGCCGATGCCCGACTTCACCAAGGCTGCCGCATCGTTCGCGTCTTCGCCGTTCTCCGCATTGCAGGCGTTGAAACTGCCCACGGCATCCATTGCGCCCGAGCGTTTGCAGTCGCTCCAATCCGACTATTCGCGCGAGGCGATGCAACTGCTGCAACAGGCAGCCGACACGGCCCAGACCCCGCCCGAACTCAAAGATCGCCGCTTCTCGGCCGACGCATGGAAGACAACGCCGGCCTATGCATTCACGGCCGCGTGGTATCTGCTCAACGCACGCTATCTGCATGAGCTGGTCGATGCGCTTCAGACCGACGCGAAGACGCGCGAGCGCATTCGCTTCGCCGTGCAGCAATGGACCGCCGCCGCTTCGCCCAGCAACTTCCTCGCACTCAACCCCGAAGCGCAAAAGACGCTGCTCGAGAGTCACGGCGAGAGCTTGCGTCAGGGCGTGATGAATCTGCTCGCCGACCTGCAGCGCGGCAAGATTTCGCAGACCGACGAGTCGCGCTTCGTGGTCGGCAAGAATCTTGCGAATACGGAAGGCTCGGTCGTATTCGAGAACGACCTGATGCAGCTGATCCAATACAAGCCGCGTACGTCGTCGGTGCGCGAGCGGCCGCTGCTCATCGTGCCGCCGTGTATCAACAAGTTCTACATTCTCGATCTGCAGCCCGAGAATTCGCTCGTCGCGTACGCGCTGGAGTCGGGCCACCAGGTCTATCTGGTTTCGTGGCGCAATGCGGACGCGTCGATTGCGCACAAGAGCTGGGACCACTACGTGGAAGAGGGGGTGCTCACCGCGATCGAAACGGTGCGCAGCATCAGCGGGCGCGAGCAGATCAATACGCTCGGCTTCTGCGTGGGCGGCACGTTGCTCGCTGCGGCGCTCGCCGTGGCCGCTGCGCGCGGCGAACATCCGGCCGCCTCGATGACGCTGCTCACCGCGATGCTCGACTTCTCGGACACCGGCGTGCTCGACGTGTTCGTCGACGAGGCGCACGTGCAGATGCGCGAGCAGACCATCGGCGGCAAGGACGGCGCGATGCCGGGCCTGATGCGCGGCGTCGAATTCGCGAACACGTTCTCGTTCCTGCGTCCGAACGATCTCGTATGGAACTACGTGGTCGACAACTATCTCAAAGGGCGCACCCCGGCACCGTTCGACCTGCTGTACTGGAACAGCGATTCGACGAACCTGCCGGGCCCGATGTACGTGTGGTACCTGCGCAATACGTATCTCGAGAACCGGCTACGCGAGCCGGGCGCGCTCACCGTCTGCGGCGAGCCGGTCGACCTCTCGCGCATCGACGTGCCCACTTTCATCTACGGTTCGCGCGAAGATCACATCGTGCCCTGGCGCACGGCGTACGCCTCGGTGCCGCTCCTTACGGGGCCGCTGCGATTCGTGCTCGGTGCGTCGGGCCACATTGCGGGCGTGATCAATCCGCCTTCGAAAAACAAGCGCAGTTATTGGACTGTGCGCGGGACTGTGCGCGGCGACGGCAAGCATCTGCCGGAAGACGCCGACGCATGGTTCGAGGCGGCGGAGGAAGTGCCCGGCAGCTGGTGGCCCGAATGGGTGAGTTGGCTCGACCAGTACGCGGGACGCAAGATCAAGGCGCGCACGCAGCCCGGCTCGGCGGAGTTTCCCGAGATCGAGCCGGCGCCAGGACGCTACGTGCTGCAGCGCGACTGAAGCGCACGGCGTATCGGCCATTCGCCTGGCCGGACGGATTTTTAACTCGAAGGGCTCGCGCCGCCCGGCGCACTGATGCCCGAAGGAACCTGAAATGACTGATGTCGTGATCGTATCGGCCGCCCGCACGGCGGTGGGCAAATTCGGTGGCTCGCTCGCGAAGATCGCAGCGCCGGAACTGGGCTCGAAGGTGATCGTCGCCGCGCTCGAGCGCGCGGGCGTGAAGCCCGAGCAGGTAAGCGAAGTGATCATGGGCCAGGTGCTCGCAGCGGGCAGCGGCCAGAACCCGGCTCGCCAGTCGTCGATCAAGGCGGGCCTGCCCACGGCCGTGCCGGCCATGACCATCAACAAGGTGTGCGGCTCGGGCCTGAAGGCCGTGATGCTCGCGGCCAACGCGATCATCGCGGGCGACGCCGAGATCGTGGTCGCGGGCGGCCAGGAGAACATGAGCGCGGCGCCCCACGTGCTGCCGGGCTCGCGCGACGGCTTTCGCATGGGCGACGCGAAGCTCGTCGACACCATGATCGTGGACGGCCTGTGGGACGTCTACAACCAGTACCACATGGGTGTGACGGCCGAAAACGTCGCGAAGGAATACAACATCACGCGCGAAGAGCAGGACGCGTTCGCGGCGCTCTCGCAGAACAAGGCCGAAGCCGCGCAAAAGGCCGGCCGCTTCGACGACGAGATCGTGCCCGTCGAGATCCCGCAACGCAAGGGCGAACCGCTGCGCTTTGCCACCGACGAGTTCGTGCGGCACGGCGTGACCGCCGAATCGCTGGCAGGTCTCAAGCCCGCATTCAGCAAGGAAGGCACGGTGACGGCCGCGAACGCCTCAGGCATCAACGACGGCGCCGCGGCGGTCGTGGTGATGTCGGCGAAGAAGGCCGAAGCGCTGGGCCTCACGCCGCTCGCACGCATCAAGGCGTACGCGAATGCGGGCGTCGACCCGAAGGTGATGGGCATGGGCCCGGTGCCGGCCTCGCGCCGCTGTCTCGAACGCGCAGGCTGGTCGGTGCAGGACCTCGACCTCATGGAGATCAACGAAGCGTTCGCTGCGCAGGCGCTCGCCGTGCACAAGCAAATGGGCTGGGATACGTCGAAGGTGAACGTGAACGGCGGCGCCATCGCGATCGGTCACCCGATCGGCGCGTCGGGCTGCCGGATTCTCGTCACGTTGCTGCACGAAATGCAGAAGCGCGACGCGAAGCGCGGCCTGGCCTCGCTGTGCATCGGCGGCGGCATGGGCGTCGCGCTGGCTGTCGAGCGCGTGTAATGCCGCATTGATTCACCGGCGCTACGCCGCCGCGCACGGTGCGGCGGCGTAGCGTGCAGCAGCGTGTAGGAGCGGGTAGGCGCAGCATCCGAGGTCAGCAGGAGGAGCGGTAGAGGGGCGAGGCATGGGGCCGCCAGTCGGTGCCCCGAAAACGATAACGGAGCGTGGTTTATGTCACAACGAATTGCATATGTAACGGGCGGCATGGGCGGCATTGGCACGAGCATCTGCCAGCGCCTGCACAAGCAGGGTTTCAGGGTGATTGCCGGATGCGGTCCGAAGTCGCCGCGCCGCGTGAAATGGCTCGAAGACCAGAAGGCGCTCGGCTACGATTTCGTCGCGTCGGAAGGTAACGTTGGGGACTGGGAGTCCACGCGCGAAGCGTTCGACAAGGTGAAGGCCGAAGTGGGCGAGGTCGACGTACTCGTCAACAATGCGGGCATCACGCGTGACGTCGTGTTCCGCAAGATGACGCACGAAGACTGGACGGCGGTGATCGACACCAACCTCACGAGTCTCTTCAACGTGACCAAGCAGGTGATCGACGGCATGGTGGAGCGCGGCTGGGGACGCATCATCAACATCTCGTCGGTCAACGGGCAGAAGGGGCAGTTCGGCCAGACCAACTATTCCACCGCGAAGGCTGGCATTCACGGCTTCACGATGGCGCTTGCCCAGGAAGTGGCGACCAAGGGCGTGACCGTCAATACCGTGTCGCCGGGCTACATCGGCACCGACATGGTCAAGTCGATCCGTCCCGACGTGCTGGAGAAGATCGTCGCCACGATTCCGGTGCGCCGTCTCGGCTCGCCGGACGAGATTGCATCGATCGTCGGGTGGCTGGCGTCGGACGAGTCGGGCTTTGCGACCGGCGCGGACTTCTCGCTGAACGGCGGTCTGCACATGGGCTGATCCTGCCGGCGCCCGGTGCTGCAAGGGCGCCCACGGATCAGAAGAAGGTTGGCGGCGCGATGTTCGCGCACGGATGGCCGTGCGCCGGGCGGGCGCCGTTTCTGCGCTGTTACGCGCGAAAGGGCGATACATGACGACTACAAAGAAGAGCGCCGAACGACTGATCAAGAAGTATCCCAACCGTCGGCTGTATGACACTGAAACGAGCACGTACATCACGCTGACCGACGTCAAGCAGCTCGTGCTCGACCAGGAGGATTTCAAGGTCATCGACGCGAAGACGAATGAGGACCTGACGCGCAGCATCCTGCTGCAGATCATCCTCGAGGAGGAGAGCGGCGGGCTGCCGATGTTCTCGTCGTCCATGCTCTCGCAGATCATCCGTTTTTACGGCCATGCGATGCAGGGCATGATGGGCACGTACCTGGAGAAGAACATTCAGGCGTTCATCGACATCCAGAACAAGCTCGCCGACCAGTCGAAGAACCTGTACGAAGGCAACGCGATGAACCCGGAGGTCTGGTCCCAGTTCATGAACATGCAGGCGCCGATGATGCAGGGCATGATGACGAGCTACATCGAGCAGTCGAAGAACATGTTCGTGCAGATGCAGGAGCAGATGCAGAACCAGGCGAAGACGATGTTCAGCAGCTTCCCGTTCAAGCAGCCGGGGGGCGCCCCGGGCGCGGGCGGCAGCAGCGGTTCCGCTTCGCCTTCGGCCGGAGCGGCGCGCGGCGAGCCGAATCCGGACAAGGAACCGGAGAGCAAGTAAAGGTGAACCGCGGCGAACCGCGGCAAACGGCGGCAAACATGGTGGCTTTCGGTCTGAAGGCAGACCGAAAGCCGCCGCACATAGCCGTGAGCCGCTGCGTTGCGCCGGGGCAAGCGTGGCCCGCGCAACGCAGTCGATTCCGTTGCGACCGAAGCGGCGGGCGCTGCTACACAAGGCGCGCCCAGCGCCTCTCGCACCGAACCAGCCGGGCGCCTCCCACAGCCCCGCGCGGTACAATACGCGGTTACGCGCCGGCGCCCGCCGCGCGCGAGGAACTCCGCGAGGCGGCGCATGCGTGACCGTGTGCGACTGTCTCGCCGCCATTGTCGTCATTGCGCCGGACCTCTCTTATGCCGCCCAGCCTTTCCCCCGCTTCATCCAGCGATTCCGCCCAGCCCGCCGTCCCCAAAGTAGGCTTCGTCAGCCTGGGGTGCCCCAAGGCCCTCGTCGATTCCGAACAGATCATCACCCAGTTGCGTGCCGAGGGGTACGAGATTTCGGGCACCTACGACGGCGCCGACCTCGTCGTCGTCAACACCTGCGGCTTCATTGACGAGGCGGTGCAGGAAAGCCTCGACGCCATCGGCGAAGCGCTCACCGAAAACGGCAAGGTGATCGTGACCGGGTGCCTGGGCGCAAAGAAGAGCGCGAGCGGCACGGGTCTCATCGAGGAAGTGCATCCGAAGGTGCTGGCCGTGACGGGCCCGCATGCCGTGGGCGAGGTGATGCAGGCCGTGCACAGCCATTTGCCCAAGCCGCACGACCCGTTCGTCGACCTGGTGCCGGCGGCGGGCGTCAAGCTCACCCCGCGCCACTACGCCTACCTCAAGATCTCCGAAGGCTGCAATCATCGCTGCACCTTCTGCATCATTCCGTCGATGCGCGGCGACCTCGTCTCGCGCCCCGTCGCGGAAGTCATGCTCGAAGCCGAGAACCTGTTTCGCTCCGGCGTGAAGGAACTGCTCGTCATCTCGCAGGACACGAGCGCCTATGGCGTCGACGTGAAATACCGCACGGGTTTCTGGAACGGCCGACCGCTCAAGACGCGCATGACCGAGCTGGTGGGCGCGCTCGGCGAACTGGCCGCGCAGTACGGCGCGTGGGTGCGGCTGCACTATGTCTACCCGTATCCGCACGTCGACGAAATCATTCCGATGATGGCCGAAGGGCCGCTCAAGGGCCACGTGCTGCCGTATCTCGACGTGCCGTTCCAGCACGCGCACCCCGAGGTGTTGAAGCGCATGAAGCGGCCCGCCAACGCCGAAAAGACGCTCGAGCGCGTGCAGGCCTGGCGCAAGGTGTGCCCGGAGCTCACCGTCCGCAGCACGTTCATCGCGGGCTTTCCCGGTGAGACCGAGGAGCAGTTCGAAACGCTGCTCGACTTTATCCGCGAAGCCGAACTGGACCGCGTGGGCTGCTTCGCCTACTCGCCGGTGGAAGGCGCGAGCGCGAACGAGCTGGACGGCGCCTTGCCAGACGACGTGCGCGAAGCACGCCGCGCGCGCTTCATGGAAGTGGCCGAAGCCGTGTCGGCCAGACGCATTCAGCGCAAGGTCGGCAAGACGCTGAAGGTGCTCGTGGACGAAGTGAACGCCGACGGCGGCATTGGCCGCACGGCCGCGGATGCGCCCGAGATCGACGGCGTGGTCTACGTGGCGCCGCCTTCGAAGCCCTCGAAGCGCTACAAGGTGGGCGATTTCGTTTCCGTGAAGATCACGGGCGCGGACGGCCACGACCTGTGGGGCGAGGTCTGAGCCATGGCATCCACGGGTCCGGCAGCTTCCACAGGTCACGGCACACCGCAGATCCTCGCGCTCGGCGAGGCGATGATCGAGTTCAACCAGGTGTCCCCGAACGCGCCTGAGTACCTGCAGGGTTTCGGCGGCGACACGTCGAACTTCTGCATTGCGGCCGCGCGCCAGGGCGCCGCGACGGGCTTCGTGTCCGCCGTGGGCAGCGATCATTTCGGGCGTCTGCTGCTCGATCTGTGGCAGCGCGAAGGTGTCGATACGTCGTATGTACGCACCGACGGCGGCGCCTCCACGGGCGTGTACTTCGTCTCGCACGGGCCGTCGGGCCATGAGTTCGACTATCTGCGCGCGGGTTCGGCGGCGAGCCGTTACGCGCCGCGGGACCTGCCGCTCGATGCGATCGCGGCTGCCCAGGTCGTGCACCTCTCCGGCATCAGTCTCGCGATCAGCGTGTCCGCGTGCGACGCTGCGCTGGCCGCCATCGACCATGCGCGGGCGAACGGCGTGCGCGTGAGTTTCGATACGAACCTGCGGCTCAAGCTCTGGCCGCTCGCGCGGGCGCGCGCCGTGATGCTCGAAGCGATCCGGCAAACGGACATCTGCCTGCCGAGCTGGGACGACGTGACCGCGCTCACCGGACTCACGGGCCGCGACGAGATCGTGGACTTTCTGCTCGCCCACGGGCCGCGCGTGGTAGCGCTCAAGCTGGGACGCGACGGCGCCTACGTCGCGACGCCGGACGAGCGCCGCGTCGTGCCGGGCCACGTCGTGGACGCGGTGGATGCCACGGGCGCCGGCGACTGCTTCGGCGGCGCCTTCGTGGCGCGCCTCGTAGCGGGCGACGACCCGTTCGCCGCGGCGCGCTACGCGAACGTGGCGGCCGCACTCTCCACTCGGGGCTTCGGTGCCGTCGCGCCCATTCCGCTACGCGAGACGGTCGAACGCGCGCTCGCAGGTTGAGCGATACCTTCTCAGCGCTTACACATTCGCAGCACAAAAAGGGAGACAGACCATGCAACGGGAAGTCGTAGTGGCAAGCGGTGTGCGCACCGCCATCGGCGATTTTGGCGGCAGCCTCAAGGACTTTGCGCCCACCGATCTCGGCGCGCGCGTGGTGCGCGAAGTGCTCTCGCGCGCGCAGGTGTCGGGCGACGAGGTGGGCCATGTGGTGTTCGGCAACGTCGTGCACACCGAAGCGAAGGACATGTACCTCGCGCGCGTGGCCGCGCTCAACGGCGGCGTCGCGCAGCACGTGCCGGCGCTCACGGTGAACCGGCTCTGCGGCTCGGGTCTGCAGGCCATCGTCTCGGCGGCTCAGAGCATCCTGCTCGGCGATGCGGACATCGCGATCGGCGGCGGCGCCGAGAGCATGAGCCGCGCGCCGTATTCGATGCCGGCGGCGCGATTCGGCCAGCGCATGGGCGACGCGCGTCTGGTCGACATGATGGTGGGCGCGCTCAACGACCCGTTCCAGTCGGTGCATATGGGCGTGACGGCGGAGAACGTGGCGCGCAAGTACGGCATCACGCGCGAGGCGCAGGACGCGCTCGCGCTCGAATCGCACCGCCGCGCGGCACGCGCCATCGCGAACGGCTACTTCAAGGACCAGATCCTGCCGATCGCGATGGCGACGAAGAAGGGCGAGACCGTCTTCGACACCGACGAACACGTGCGCGCCGAGGCGTCGCCGGAGGACTTCACGAAGTTGAGGCCGGTGTTTGCGAAGGAGGACGGCACGGTGACAGCGGGCAACGCGTCGGGCATCAACGACGCGGCCGCGGCCGTCGTGCTGATGTCCGCCGACGTCGCGCAGCAGCGCGGCGTGAAGCCGCTCGCGCGCCTCGTCGCTTACGCGCACGCGGGCGTCGATCCCGCCTACATGGGCATCGGCCCCGTGCCGGCTTCGCGCAAGGCGCTCGAACGCGCGGGCCTCACGGTGGGTGACCTCGACGTGATCGAAGCGAACGAGGCCTTCGCGGCGCAGGCCTGCGCGGTCAGCAACGAACTCGGCTTCGATCCCGCGAAGGTGAACCCGAACGGCTCCGGCATTTCGCTGGGGCATCCCATCGGCGCGACGGGCGCGCTGATCACGGTGAAGGCGTTGTACGAGCTGCAGCGCATCGGCGGCCGCTACGCGCTCGTGACGATGTGCATCGGCGGCGGGCAGGGCATTGCGGCCGTGTTCGAACGGATCTGAATACGCGGCACGCCGGCAAGCGATGGGCAAGGCGCGGCAGCCGCAAGGAAGAGGGCTGATGGAAGGATTGCAGGCAACGAGGTTGGGCAACATGGGAATCGCCGACCGGCTGGCGAGGTTCGCGACCGTTGCACGGAGTGCGGCGGGCGAGTGCGATGCGATGAGCGCGACCGGCTCGAAGGGAGCCGGGTCGGGCCGCGTCAGGTCGGGCAGCGCCAGGGCCGGCCGCTTGAAGTCTGGCCACGCCAGGGCCTTCGCATTGACCTTCGCGCTGCTCGCGGCCACCCTGAGCGCTAGCGTGCCGCTCGCCGCGCAAGCGCAAAGCGACGCCGTCAAGGAACTCGCCGCGCCGCCGCCCATCCAGTTGCCGCTCAAGCCCAGCCCGGAATTCGCGAAGTTCCCGCGCTACACAGGCACGCTCGGCAAGCGTGCCATCGTGCTGCGGCTCGGACCGAAGACCGACGATCCTTCCGGCGTGCACGGCGAGTATCAGTTCACCGACACGGGCGAAGTCATCCTGATTGCCGGCGACCGCGAAGGCGACACGCTGGAAGTCGAGGAGTCGAACGACGGCACGCACATCACCGGCAACTGGGTCGGCAAGTTCGGGCCGGACGGCGTGCTGCAAGGCGATCGCATGAACGTCGACGATTCGGACCCGCAACCGTTCGACCTGCATCCGCTGGCGGCGGGACAACCGGTGCCGGCCGGGGCTGCCCAGCCCGCGGCGCAAGTGCAGGGGCAAGTGCAGGGGCAAGTGCAGGGCCCAGCCCAGGCGGCGGCTGCACCGTCCCAGCCCGCGGCGCAGCCGCCGGTGGGTGCGGCGGCGGCCTCGTCGTCGGCGCCTGCTGCCGGCGCGCATGCCGTGGGCGGCGTGAGCAATCTCACCATCGGCGATTGATCGCGCACCGATGGTCCTCCAGGGTAAGCATTGCGCGGCCGGGTACTGCGCGCGGTGCTGTCCCGCTGACAGCATCCACGTCGCGGCCGCATTGGCGGCACCTTGCACATGGCACCTTGCACATGGCACCTTGCGCACCGCGACCTCGGCTAATCTTCAGTCTACGCAGCGCGCGCCGGGCATCGGTCATTCAGTCCGCTCGCGCCGCTACCATCCTCATCCAATAACGTTCCCGTCGCGCTCGCTGCCATGACCCAACCGCCTTCCAAGCCGAACCGCCGCCTCCAGACCCGCATCGTGCGCGCCGAAGACCAGCTCACGCCGGGCTTCGAGTCATTCGCCGTGCCCGTCACGAGGGCATCCACCGTCGTCTTTCCCGATCTCGCCACCTTGCGGGCGCTCGACTGGCGTAACGACGCGCAGTGGCGCTACGGCCTGCACGCCACGCCCACCTCGCTCACGCTCGCACAGCGGCTTGCCGCGATCGAGGGCGGCAATCACGCGCTGCTCCAGCCCTCGGGGCTCTCGGCCATCTCGAACGTGTACTTCGGCATCGTGAAGGCGGGTGACGACGTGCTCATTCCCGACAACGTCTACTCGCCGAACCGCGACCACGCCGAGTGGCTCGCGCACGACTTCGGTCTCACGGCGCGCTACTACGATCCGATGATCGGTGCGGGCATTGCCGGGTTGATCCGCCCGGAAACGAAGCTCATCTGGCTGGAGGCGCCGGGCTCGGTCACGATGGAAGTGCCCGACGTGCAGGCCATCACCACCGTCGCGCGCGCACGCAACGTGATCACCGCGATCGACAACACCTGGTCGGCCGGCCTCGCGTTCCGTCCGTTCGAACACGGCGTGGATATTTCGGTGCAGGCGCTCACGAAGTACCAGTCGGGCGGCGGCGACGTGCTGATGGGCGCCACCATCACCGCGGACAAGGAACTGCACCTGAAGCTCAAGCTCGCGCGCATGCGCATGGGCATCGGCGTGTCGTCGGACGATTGCTCGCTGATCCTGCGCAGCCTGCCCAGTATGAAGGTGCGTTTCGAGCAGCACGACCGCAGCGCGCTCGCGCTCGCGAAGTGGCTGAAGACGCGCAGCGAGATTGCCGCCGTGCTGCACCCCGCGCTGTCCGACTGCCCCGGCCACGAATTTTTCGCGCGCGACTTCAGCGGCGCGGGCGGCCTCTTTTCGGTGGTGTTCGACGAGCGCTACACGCCCGCGCAGATCGACACGTTCTGCGAATCGCTGGAGCTGTTCTCGCTCGGCTGGAGCTGGGGCGGCGCGCACAGTCTGGCCATGCCGTACGACGTGGCGTCGATGCGCAGCGCGAGCCGCTGGCCGTATCGCGGCACGCTGGTGCGCTTCTACGTGGGACTCGAGGACGAGGCCGATCTGCAGGCCGATATCGAACGCTGTCTCGCGGCGCTCGATTAACCTGGGTCAGCCTGGGTCAGGCTGGATGAGCCTGGATCGGCCTCGGCTAGCGAAGGCGTTGCGGCCTTGCTGGTCGCCGCCTTATGCGGCAACGGCAACCGGCAACGCGGCCAATGTCGTGTGACGAGGTGAGTCGGGGGCGGCGATGTCAGGCAGCAAACATGAGCCGCCACGCCGCCCGCCATTTCAGAACAGGCGCAACAGCCCGTCGAGGCCAACGAAGTTGAAGGCCACGCTGGCGGCCTCGCGCACCACGGGCTTGGCGCGGAACGCCACCGAAAGTCCGGCCGCCGCCATCATCTTGAGGTCGTTCGAGCCGTCGCCCATCGCAATGGCGCGGCGCGGGTCGATGCCCATTTCCTTGCAGGTTTCGAGCAGCGTGCGCGCCTTCACGTCGGCATTCACGATCTCGCCCACCACCTTGCCCGTGAGCTTGCCGTCCACGATTTCGAGCGTATTGGCGCGCGTGTAGTCGAGGCCGAGCCGCGCCTTGAGCCGTTCCGTGAAGAACGTGAAGCCGCCCGACACCAGCAGTGTTTTCAGACCCGCGGCCTTCGCGCCGGCCAGCATGCGTTCGGCGCCGGGCGAAAGGCGCAGCCGCTCTTCGTAGACGCGCCCGAGCACGTTCGCGTCGAGCCCCGCGAGCAGGGCGACGCGGCGCGTCAGACTTTCGTTGAAGTCCTGAATCTCGCCGCGCATCGCGGCTTCCGTAATCGCCGACACCTCGGCCTTCAGCCCGCAGAAATCCGCAATCTCGTCGATGCATTCGATCGTGATGAGCGTGGAGTCCATGTCCATGGTCACGAGCCCGAAGTCCGCGAGCGAGCGGCCCGGCTCCACGAAGGCGTAGTCGAGCGCGTGGGTGGTGCAATAGACATCGAGGTCGGGACGCTGCGCCGGATCGGCGTCTTCGATACGAATGGCGTGCGCGTCGATTTCGACGGCGCGGCGGCCGCGTGCCAACGCGACGAGCGGTTTCTGGTGGGCCGGGTTGAACGGCGACGAGGCCTGGATGACGAGATTCATGGGCTATGCAGCAGCGCGCGAGGCGGGATAGTCGGAGAAGAAGGGGCGCGGAAAATCCGGCTATTGTAACGGTTCGGGGCGGGCGATCCGGTGCCGTGGCAGCGGGGGCGGGTTTGCGGCTCGGGAGTCGGTGTCGTGCTGGCGTTCCTGGTCATCGGCAGCTTTTGCACGCCGTGGCGCAGGCGTTACAGGGCCAACCCAGGGTCAACCCAGGGCCAACCCAGGGTCAACCCAGGGCCAACCCAGGGCCAACGCGCCTCGCGCGGACTTGCCGCTGTTCCGCTTGAGCGAGCGCCGGCGGCTCCGGGCGGCGCTAAGCGGCTCGAGGTGGGGCTCGAGGCGGCCCTGTCGCGACCCGTACTGGCTTCAGGTGCTCAGGCACGCATGCTGCTTGGTTCTTCGTTCAAGACCTGGGAGCGCAACATGTCACGCATGATCTGGAAAGGCGCGATTAGTTTCGGCCTCGTGCACGTGCCGGTGCAGTTGTTTCCGGCGACGCGTTCGGAGAACGTGAGCTTTCATCTGCTCGACAAGCGGTCCATGGACCCGGTGGGCTACCGGCAGATCAACAAGCGCACCGGCAAGGACGTGCCGCGCGAGCAGATCGTGCGCGGCTACGAGTACGAAAAGGAAAAGTACGTCGTGCTTTCCGACGACGAGATCCGCGCGGCGAACCCCGAATCCACGCAGACCGTCGACATCCTCGCCTTCGTGGATGCTCCCGCCATCTCGTTCTTCTATCTCGAAACGCCGTACTTCCTCGCGCCGGACCGCAAGGGCGAGAAGGTCTACGCGCTGCTGCGCGAAGCCTTGAAGGCGTCGGGCAAGATCGGCGTGGCGAGCGTGGTCATGCACAACAAGCAGCATCTCGCTGCGCTCGTGCCGCTCGGGCCCGTGCTCGCGCTCAACACGCTGCGCTGGGCCGACGAGATCCGGCCCGTGAGCGAACTCACGCTGCCGCCCGAAGACGCGAAGAAGGCCGGCGTGACGGCCCGCGAACTGGACATGGCGAAAAAGCTGATCGACGACATGAGCGAGGACTGGAACCCCGAGCGCTATCACGACACGTTCCGCGACGACGTGCTCGAACTTGTCGAGCGCAAGATCCGCGAAGGCAAGACCGAAGAGATCGAAACGCCGGAAGAGCCGCGGCCGCGGCGTAGCGCCGACATCCTGGATCTTTCGGAGCTGCTGCGGCGCAGCCTCGGGCGCGGCAAGGGCCGAGGGAGCGGGCGAGCCGAGCGCGACGAAGAGCCGGACGACGACCCGTCGGGCGGCGAAGCATCGGAGGACGGCAAGCGCGGCAAATCGCGTAGCCGTGCGCGCGGCGACGGCGCAGGCACGACAACCCGTGCGACAAACGGCACGACTGCGCGAAGCAGCCACGCCGCCGCGCGCGGCACGGGCCGCACAACGGCGCGCTCGACCTCGCGCGGCACAGGCCGCAAAACCAGCGAAACCGCGCGCAAGGAAACGCCGCACAGAAAGCGGCACGCGGCGTGATGGCGCGAGGCGCAGCAGCAGGTTGAGGCAAACGCACAAGCAAAGGCACAAGCAAAGGCACAAGCAAAGGCACAAGCAAAGGCACAAGCAAAGGCACAAGCAAAGGCAAACGGGCATGGCCGGCAAACTCGACACCTATCAGCGCAAACGCCGCTTCGATGCCACGCCGGAGCCATCCGGCGCGCCGAAGCGTGCCGCTCGCGGTACGCGCGGTACAGGTACAGGAAAGACCGCCGCCGCCACTGCGCGCGCGAAGCGGCGCGGCAACGGCCATGCGCTGTCCTACGTGATCCAGGAGCACGACGCGCGGCGGCTTCACTACGATTTCCGGCTCGAGCTGGACGGCACGCTCAAGTCGTGGGCAATACCGAAGGGGCCGAGTCTCGATCCGTCGGTGAAGCGGCTGGCGGTTCATGTCGAAGACCATCCCATCGAATACGGCAGCTTCGAGGGCGAGATTCCCGAAGGCAACTACGGCGCGGGCACGGTGCTCGTCTGGGACCGCGGCGTGTGGGAGCCCGCGGGCAGCGAAAAGGAGGCGCTCGAGTCTTACCGCGCGGGCAAGCTCAAGTTCAGGCTCGAAGGCGCGAAGCTGCACGGCGGCTGGACGCTCGTGCGAAGCGGTATGCGCGGCAGCGGAGACAAGGAGCAGTGGCTGCTCATCAAGGAGCGCGACGAAGAGGCGCGCCGCACCGACGAGTACGACGTGCTCGCCGAACGCCCCGGCAGCGTGCTTTCGCCACGCGGTGCAGCGGCGGCGCGGCCTGCGGGTGCCGCGGGTGCCGCAGGCCCAGCCGGCACTGCGGGCGCGGCACGCCGCAACAGCGCAGGCACCCCGCGCCGATCAAAGCAGTCATCGAAGGCCGACCGCCCCGACATCGTCGCCACGCGCAACACCGAGTCGCTGCGCGAGCTTGCGCGCGAGCCCGGCATCGAAGGCGCGGTAAAGGCGGCGTTGCCGGCCACGCTCAAGCCGCAGCTCGCCACGCTCGTCGATTTCGCGCCGCCCGGCAACGACTGGGTCTATGAGATCAAGTTCGACGGCTATCGCGTACTCGCGCGCATCGACCATCACGCGCGCAAAGAGACGGTGCGCATTTTCACGCGCACCGGCAACGACTGGACCGCGAAGTTCAGCCGCCAGGCGCGCGCGTGCGAGCGGCTGGACCTCGAATGCGCGTGGCTCGATGGCGAGGCGGTGGTGCTAGACCGTCACGGCATGCCGGACTTCCAGGCGCTGCAGAACGCGTTCGACGCAAACCGTCCCCAGGACATCACGATCTTCGTGTTCGACGTGCCGTTTCTCAACGGCTACGACCTGCGCGGCGTGCCGCTCGTGCAGCGGCGCGCGATCCTGCGCGCACTCCTTGCCGACGTCGACGAGCGCACCCACGGGCTGCTGCGTTTTTCCGAGGACTTCGCGGTGAATCCCGACGAACTGCTGCAAGGCGCCTGCGCGAACGGACTCGAAGGCATCATCGCCAAGCGCGCCGATAGCCATTACACGTCGGCGCGGGCGTCGTCGTGGATCAAGCTGAAGTGCCGGCAACGGCAGGAGTTCGTGATCGGCGGCTATACCGAGCCCGCGGGCAGCCGCGCGGCGTTCGGTTCGCTGCTGCTCGGCGTCTATGACGCGAAGGGCAAGCTCCAGTACGCGGGCCGGGTCGGCACGGGCTTCGACGCCGCCAGGCTGCGCGCCGTGAAGAAGGAACTCGACGCGCTCGAAACGCAGCGCATGGCGTTTGCGACCATGCCGCGCGAGCGCAGCAGCACGCCCGTGCACTGGGTGAAGCCCGAACTCGTCTGCGAGTGCAATTTCGCGCAGTGGACGGGCGACGGCCTCGTGCGCCAGGCCTCGTTCGTGAGCCTGCGCCGCGACAAGCCCGCGCGTCAGGTGACCCGCGAAGCGCCGGTGCATGCGGCGGCATCCGCGGATGAACCGGCACAGGACCGTTCGAATGAGGAGGACACCATGCAGCAGACCGGGGAAACAGTGGGAAAGCCCTCCCGCTCGAAGAAGGCTGGACGTACTGCACGTACTGCACCTACTGCACGCGGTACGTTGTCGGCGGCATCGGGCGCATCCGCTCTGTCGAAAGCCCGCTCGCGCAATGCATCGGCCGAGGTGGCGGGCGTCCGCATCTCGCATCCCGATCGGGTGATCGACCCCGACAGCGGCACGCACAAGCTCGACCTCGTCCATTACTGGGAGTGGGTGGCGCCGTGGCTGCTGCCCCATCTGCAGGACCGGCCCGTTTCGCTCGTGCGCGCGCCCGACGACATTGGCGGCGAACTGTTCTTCCAGAAGCACGCGCAGAAGCTGGAGATTCCGCACATCACCCAGCACGCGGGCCTCGATCCGGGCCACGCGCCGCTCCTGACCATCGACAGCGTCGAGGCCCTCGTGGGCGCGGCGCAGATGGGCGTGATCGAGCTGCACACGTGGAACGCGCTCGTCACGGACATCGAGCGGCCCGAGCGCATGGTGTTCGATCTCGACCCCGACCCGGCGCTCGGCTGGGACCGCATGATCGAAGCCGCGGAACTCACGCGCACGATCCTCACTGAACTGGGCCTCGAATCGTTTTGCAAGACGAGCGGCGGCAAGGGCTTGCATGTGGTCGTGCCGCTCACGCCGCAGGCCGGCTGGGACGAGGTGAAAGCCTTCTCGCAGGCTGTCGCGCAGCATATGGCCGCTACGCTGCCGGACCGGTTCAGCGCGAAGATGGGCCCGCAGAATCGCAAGCGCAAGATATTCGTGGACTACCTGCGCAACAACCGGGGGTCGAGCACCATCGCCGCGTATTCGGTGCGTGCGCGGCCGGGGCTCGGTGTCTCGGTGCCGATCACGTGGGACGAGGTTCCCGGCACCACGGCCGGCGACCAGTGGACGATCGCGAATCTTCACGAGCGGCTGGACGCGTTGCGGCAGGACCCGTGGGCCGGTTATGCGAAGACGCGCCAGCGCATTACCGCGACCATGAAAAAACGGCTTGGCGTGAAGAACTGAAGCGCGTAGCCGCATACAACGGCATACATTGACGTATAGCGTCGTATAGCGACGTATGGCGACGTATGGCGACGTATAGCCCCGGGCACGCGAGCGGAGATCGGGGAAAGCGGACTGCCGTCAGCCGCGCTCGTGGCATGTGCTGCGCCCGGCGCATCATTCCATTCCAGTAAGGAGCCTCGGATGAAAGCTGTTGGTCTTTATCGTTATCTGCCCGTCGACCATCCCGAAGCACTCGTCGACGTGGACATCCCCACGCCTGAGCCGCAAGGGCGCGATTTACTCGTGAAAGTCGAGGCGATCTCCGTCAATCCCGTGGACTACAAGGTGCGCGCACCGAAAGACACGGTGGAGAAAGCGCCGCGCATCCTGGGCTGGGACGCTGCGGGCACGGTGGCCGCCGTAGGCCCCGAGGTCGAACTCTTCAAGGTGGGCGACCCGGTGTTCTACGCGGGCAGCATCACGCGGCCGGGCGCGAACAGCGAATACCACGTCGTGGATGAACGCATCGTGGGCAGCAAGCCCGCCTCGCTCGACTTCACGCACGCCGCAGCTTTGCCGCTCACCGCGATCACGGCGTGGGAGGCATTGTTCGACCGGCTCGGCGTGTCGCCCGAAGGCGCCGATGCGGGCCGCTCGGTGCTGATCGTGGGCGGCGCCGGCGGCGTGGGCTCCATCGGCATCCAGCTCGCGAAACGGCTCGCGAAGCTCACGGTGATCGCCACGGCGTCGCGGCCCGAATCGGCGAAATGGGCGCGCGGGCTCGGCGCGGACCACATCGTCGACCACTACGGCGATATGCCCGCACAGATGAAATCTGCGGGCTTTGAGCAGGTGGACTACGTGCTGCTCTTCAACGACACGGACGCCCACTTCCCGGCCGCCGCGCAGATCGTGAAGCCGCAGGGCGCCATCTGCACGATCGTCGAGAACGCGAAGCCCGTGCCGGTCGAGCTGCTCAAGGCGAAGAGCGCGTCCTTTCACTGGGAGTTCATGTTCACGCGCTCCATGTTCGGCACGCCCGACATGATCGAACAGCACCGTCTGCTGGGCGAAGTTGCGCGCCTCGTGGATGCGGGCACGCTGCGCACCACCGTAGGCCAGCATCTGGGCACGATCAACGCGCAGAACGTGAGGCATGCGCATCAACTGCTGGAGGCGGGGCGCGCTATCGGAAAGATCGTGCTGTCGGGGTTCTGAGCGCGGCACATAGGCTCATGCGGGGTTCATGCGGGGCTCATGCGGGGTTCATGCGCGGGTCCGGGCGGCGGGGCCACGCGCAAAAAACGCGCGGCGACAAGCGGGGGAATACCTGAATCGGTGCGCGTCGCGGCGGTCGCGGGGTGGAGTTAGACTGGCAGGACACCCTAAGACTGGAAGGCAGCACCGCGCCGCATGCGTGGCCGTTTGAACGCGCGATGGCGCGGCGCCACAACAAGGAGGTGAGGTATGAGCTCCCGCCGTACACGCCGGGCCGTTGTTACCGCAGCCGTACTTGCCGTCGTTTCGGGAGGTAGATTCATGACGAAGGCCGAGGCCGCGCCGCCCGTCAAGGTGACGTCGCAGACGCCGCCCGACGGTCCCATCCAGTACACCGTCAAGGTCGTGTCGAAGGAGTTCGGCAACGCGCAGGAGACGCGCACGCTGCGGTCCGGCCAGACCGACGACTTCACGTGGAAGACCGTGCCGCCCGGCGGCTCCGTGAGCGTGAACAACCAATGCCCCGGCTACGCGGACCTGCCGCTCGACGCGAACGGTGCGCTGCTGCGTCAGACGCGGATTCGCCTTGCGCCCATCGTCGCGAGCGACGGCACGGCTACCGTGCAGTTGAGCTTCCAGGCGCAGGCGCCGCGCGGCAAGGCGACGGTGAAGAGCGGCGGCAAGACGCTGACCTGTCCGACCTTCGCAGCGACGAACCAGGTGCTGCGCTTCGCGATGCCCACCAATGGCACGGTGAAGACCGTCACGCTCACCGACGGCACGCAGGTCAGCGTGTCTGCCAAACGCTAGGCGCGGCCCGCCGTTCGCTCCACGAGCCGCGCCGCGAGAAAGCGGTGCTCGGCCGAGAACAGGTGCCGGTAGGTAAGCAGCACGGCGCCCACGGTACCGAGCGCCGACGACGCGGCGATCAGAAACATGATCACGATCTGGTAGCGCACGGCCTGCAGCGGCGATTGCCCCGCGAGCACCTGGCCCGTCATCATGCCGGGCAGGCTCACCACGCCTACCACGGCCATCTGGTTGAGCGTAGGAATCATGCCGGCCCGCACCGCCTGGCGCGCGGGCTCCTGCGCCGCTTCCCAGCGCGTGGCACCCAATGCGAGCGCCATTTCGACGCGGTCGCGCCGGGCCGTGAGTTCTTCGGTCATGCGCTCCACGCCGAGCGACACACCGGTCAGCGTGTTGCCGAGAATCATGCCGAGTATCGGAATCGCGTATTGCGGCGCGTACCACGGCCGGATGCGAATCACGACGAAGAGCCCGACGGCCGCTACGAGCCACGAACTGACCCAGATCGAGACGATGCTGTCCGCGCGCTGGCCCGCGTAGGTGCGCGAGCCGCGCTGCGCGCCCGCGAAACCGGCGATCAGCGTCATCAGCGCCATCAACGGCAGCACGGCGTACCAGCGGTCGTACTGGAACACCCATCCGAGCACGTAACCGATCGCGAGCAGCTGCACCACGGTGCGCACCGCGGCCCAGGCGAGCTTGCGTTCGAGATCGAGCTTGAGCAGCACCGACACCGCGCCGTTCACCACGATCAGCAACGCCGCGATGCCGACGTCGACGAGGCTGAGGTTTTGCAGGCTCGTGTTCATCGCGGGGACTCCTTCGGGGTGGTCGAATCGGACTGCGTCGCGGGTTGCTTGCCTTCGTGCCGGGGCCGGGTTTCCAGCGGCGCCGTGGCTGCGGCGGCGGGCGCTTCTGGGTTCGCGTCCGTTTCTGCGTTCGCGTCCATTCCGCCGAGCACGCCGGCGCGCATCGTGAGATGCCGGTTGCTGACGCGTTGCGCCTGGGCGGGATCGTGCGAGACCCAGATCGCGGCGCGTTGGGTCGTACCGCTGTCGCAGGCCTCGAACCATGCGAGCACGAGCGATTCGATGGCGCGCGACGACTCGGGGTCGAGCGACGCCGTGGGTTCGTCGAGCAGCAGCACTTGCGGATCGAGTTGCAGCACGCGCACGAGCGCCGCAATCTGCGCTTCGCCGCCGGAGAGTTCGCTTGCTCGCCGTGCGAGGAAGTCGTCGCCGCGTCCCGCCGCGCGCACGAGTGCCGCGGCGCGCTCGCGGTCGAACGAAACGTCGCGGTAGACGCGCAGCGAATACGGATAGCGCAGGTTGTCTTCCACGGTGCCGTCCAGCATGGCGGGGCGCTGGCGGATGTAGGCGACGTTGCGCCGGTAGCGCGGCATCGCCTCGCGCGAGACGGGTTGGCCGTGCCACCACACGTCGCCGCCATCGAGCGGATCGAGCAGGGCGAGCGCGCGCAGCAGCACGCTCTTACCCGAACCGGAGGGACCGGTGACGGCGGCGCGGTCGCCCGCATGCAGCGCGAGGCTGGCGGCGTGGAGCAGCAGCTGGCCGCGCTCGGCATCGCGGCGCACGATGGCGCGGGCTTCGAGAAGGGGCGTATCGGTCATGGGCGCGGTTATTCGGGGACCTGCGGCGCGGCGGCACCGCTCGCGTGGTTTCTTCGTCCGTGGCCGGATGGCTTCGCGGGCGGCCCGCACGAGGCCGGGCCGCGGTTTGCGGGGCATGCCGCGCTGCGGCATCATACGGAGCCTTCGGGGCGTGAAAGCGGACTGGCCGCTGCGGCGGGCACGGACTCTGCTGCCGCCCTTATAAACGGTCAAAAACACAACGGAGCAGGCATGACGCCGGAGCAGACCCCCGCGCGCACTCCCGGCCGACGCGTCGGCAAGATCATCGCATGGCTCGTAGCGCTCGTCGCTGTCCTCGTCGCCGTGGTGGTCGTGGTCGCCGTGGTATTTCTCACGTTCGACTGGAACCGCGCCCGCCCCTGGGTGGACGACAAGGTGAGCCAGGCGATCGGCCGCACCTTGCGCATCGAAGGCGACCTCAAGCTGGGCTGGCAGCATCCGGTGGGCGAGACCGGCTGGCGCGCATGGGTGCCGTGGCCGCGCTTTTCGGCGGCGCACATCACTGTGGCCAATCCCGACTGGGCGAAGACGCGCTACTTCGCGACGCTCGACGAGATCGACTTCGAGGTCGAGCTGCTGCCGCTCCTCGCACATCGCATCGTGGTGCCGGTGATCAACCTCGTGAATCCGTCCGTCGATCTGGAGCGTACCCAGGACGACCGCAACAACTGGACCTTCAAGCTGCCGTCGTCGAGCGGGCCGTCCACCTGGAAGCTGGATCTGCACGATGTCGCGTTCGCCAAAGGCTATGTCGCGTATGCGGACCAGAAAACGAAGGCCGACGTGCAACTGACCGTGGACACGCTGGGCCAGGCGATTCCGATCGGCGACGTGATGGCGGCGCAGGAAAATGCGTCGCGCAACGCGTCGGCGCAGATGGTGGGCAAAGCGGGCGCGGCGCGGCTGGCGGCCCAGGCGAAGGCAATCGAGGCGTCGGAGGCTGTCGAGGCTTCGGGGGCTGTCGAGGCTTCGGGGGCTTCCGGCGCTTCAGGGGCTTCCGGCGCTTCTGGCACTTCGGTTCCGGGCGCGACTGCGGCTGCTTCCGGTTCGCGGACGGCGGCCGCGTCGGCTCCGGGCACGCCAGGTTCGGTCAGTTCGGGGTCGGCGGCCAGGGCTCCGGTGGCCTCGGCGAGCGCGGTCGCCTCGGCGGGCAGCGGCTTCGCCAGTGCAAGCAGGGCCGCCAGTTCCAGCAGTGCCGGCAGTTCAAGCAGCACCGCCAGTTCAAGCAGCACCGGCAGTTCAAGCAGCACCGGCAGTTCAAGCAGCACCGCCAGTGCAAGCAGCACCGCCAGTGCAAGCGAAGCCGGCCGCGCTACTGCCACGCCTGCCGCCGCACCGCTCTACGCCATCGGCTGGACGCTGAAGGGCACCTACAACCACGCGCCCGTCTCCGGCGCCGGCAAGCTGGGCGGCATACTCGCGCTGCAAGACGCGAATCGCCCGTTCCCCGTGCAGGCCGACGTACGCGCGGGCGACACGCACATTGCGCTCGTGGGCACGATCACCGATCCCGCGCACCTCGCGGCCGTCGATCTGCGCCTGTGGCTGCAAGGCGCAAGCATGGCGCATCTCTACACGCTCACCGGCATCACGTTGCCCGAGACGCCGCCTTACGCGACGGATGGCCGGCTCGTCGGCCAGTTCAAGCGCGACGGCAACGTGTTCCGCTACGAGAATTTCACGGGCCGCGTGGGCGGTAGCGATCTCAACGGCACGCTGGCGTGGTTCCAGCGTCAGCCGCGGCCGCTGCTGCAAGGCCAGCTGGTGTCGAACCTGCTGCAGTTCTCCGACCTCGCGCCGATCATCGGCGCCGATACCAACGCGAGCAAGCGCAAGCGCGGCGACGTCTCGAAGCAGCCGGCGGACCGCGTGATTCCCGTCGAGGCATTTCGCACCGACCGCTGGAAGGCCATCGACGCGGACGTGACGCTCACGGGCCGGCGCATCGTCAAGAACGCGAACCTGCCGATCACGGACCTCTACACGCACGTGCTGCTGCGCGACGGCGCGCTCTCGCTGCAGCCGCTGCGCTTCGGCGTGGCGGGCGGCACGCTGGATTCGAATATCGACCTCGACGGCAGCGGCGTGCCGCTCAAGGGGCGTTTCGCCACCGCGGCGCGTCACCTGAAGCTCAAACAGCTGTTTCCGGGCGTGAAGTCGATGCAATCGGCGCTCGGCGAGATCAACGGCGACGCGTCGCTCACGGCCACCGGCAATTCGCCCGCCGCGCTTGCCGCCACCTCGAGCGGCGAGGTGAAGGCGCTCGTGACGCAGGGCACCATCAGCCTGCTGCTCATGGAAGCGGCGGGGCTCAACGTGGCGAACGTGGTCTATGAAAAGCTCTTCGGCACGCGCGACGTGAAGATCAACTGCGCCGCCGCGGATTTCGTCGCGACCGACGGCGTGCTCGACTCGCGCGTGTTCGCACTCGATACCGAGGACGCGGTGATCAACATCGACGGCAAGGTGAATCTTCACGACGAGTCGATGGATCTCCACATTCATCCCCATACAAAGGGCTTTCGTGTGTTCTCGCTGCGCTCGCCGCTCTACGTGAAAGGCACGTTCAAAGACCCGCACGTCGGCGTGGACGCCGCCGCGCTCGCGTTGCGCGGCGGGGCGATGGTGGGGCTCGGGTTGCTCAATCCGTTCGCAGCGCTGATTCCGCTCATCGCCCCAAGCAACAACCAGCCGTTGCCATGCGCCAATCTGCTCGCGCAGATGCGACAGCAGCCCACGGCTCCGCCGCCGGGACAGAAGGAGAAGGCGCCGCGTCTACCACCGGCGGGCACGGGCGCGCACGCGCCAGGTGGTGCGGCCTCGCGATAGCAGGCCGGACCGGCAGGGCTTACCCAGGATTTAGCTGGAAGTGTTCAAGCGACGCCCGGGCCTGTTATGAACTGAACAGGCCCGGCGCAGCAGACCCTAGCGCAGCGAGCGCGGCGTGGCGTCGCCCGCCGCGTCTTGGCGCCGCGCGCCACGACGGGCGGCGAGCCCTGCGCGCGTAGCGCCGAACTCGGGCAGAATCCGCCCGCGAGCGCGGCTCGCAAAGACAAGGAAGCCGAAACCGTCGGCCTCATACCAATAACCGCCGTTCTCGAGACCGTCGAGCGGCTGCTCGAGCGCATTCGCAATGGATTCGATACAGCGGCGGCGCAACTCCGCGGTGGCCGGGTAGGGCGGCTGCGCGCCGCGCACGCTGCACAACAGCACGTCGAGTCCGGGGAGGACATGCGCATAGAGCACGGGCTCGTCCTGAGCGCGCGCACGCGCGATCTTCGTGTCGAGCTGGCCGAACGGTTTGAAATGCGTGAGTACGGCGAGAAAGGACTCGTCGCTGTCCGCCTTCACGCGCTTACGCTTCTTCGGGAAGGACATAAACATTCGCCTGAAAAGGAATTGCAACAAACGCAGCGTTCTCATGCGACCACTCCCGGCCTCGCGCGCCGCACGTCGATCTTTTATAGCATACGAAAATGCCGGATTCACGATGATTCGACCAACTGTCCGACTCATGTGCACCGCACGTCTCATGCCGGACCGCGCGCCGCGCTGCAGGCGTCTCCGGACTTCTGTCTGTAGCCATAATATAGACCGGCATGCCCGCGCAGTGCATGCAGGCCCCATAAAAAAGGCCGTCTTGCACGCTGTTAGTGTGTGCCTTATGTGCGCTGGCGCTTGCAGGGCGGGTCGTTGAAATATCTGCCGTTCAACAGGATAATGGGCCGCTTCCGTACATGCGAAGTTCCCGCCCTCGCGGGGCGCCCGTCTATCCGTTCGGGCGCGGCCCGCAGCGTCGCGCATGTCGTGCAGAAGTGCACAAGAGCATAAGAGCCACGAGCGCACGATTCGGCAACCTGGACGCCTATCGATGAAACTGTTCACCAAGGGTCTGCTGCTGATCGCCGTGCCGAGCGCCGTCGAACTGGCGCTGTTGGGGTTCGTGTTCGGCACCCAGGAAGAGGCCATGCAGGCCGCGAAAGGCGCGGCGGACAGCCAGCAGGTTCTCTGGCAGGCCACCACGCTCGCCCAGCCGCTGTTGCGCGAGGCGGCGCGCGTGCGCACAGGCGTGGTGCTGGGCGACCCGTCTTTCATCGACCGGCGCGCCATCTGGGCCGACTTCTCGGACCGTCTCGGCCAGCTCGAACATCTCGTGGCCAACCAGCCCGAACAGGTAGCACGCGTGCACCGCATGCGCGCCGCGGCAGAGGCCTGGCGCACCGAGGTGTCGGGCGTGGCGAGCGCGCTCTACGAAGGGCGCACCATCGGCCCTTATGCCGACGCCCAGAACGATGCGCTGCCGCCGCAAATCCAGCTCGTGCGCACACAGCTTGACGATTTCATTACCGAAGAGCGGCGCCGCGATTCGGAGAGCCGTGCATCGCTCGCGCTCACGCGCACGCGCCAGCAGGCCGCGCTGATTGCTGCCGTGGTGGGATCCATGCTGATCTGGGCGGGTTCCGCGTTCGTGTTCGCGCGCAACATCGGCAGGCGGCTCGCGGTGCTCACGGCCAATGCCGGGCGGCTCGGCAACAGCCAGCCGCTCACCGCGCCGCTGTCGGGCAACGACGAGATCGCGGCACTCGACACCGTGTTGCACGACACCAGCGCGCGGCTGCGTGGCGCCGAGCGCGAGCAGACCGAACTCAAGGCGCAGCTCGAAGCGCGCGCGGCCGAACTCGCGCGCCTGAACGAGCATCTGCGCCAGGAGACGCAAGACAACGAGATGTTCATTTACAGCGTCTCGCACGACCTGCGCTCGCCGCTCGTGAACCTGCAAGGGTTTTCGAACGAACTGCAGGTCTCGTGCGACGACCTGCGCACCACGGTGGAAACGGCGCGACTGCCCGCACCCGAACACGAGCGCCTCGCCGAAGTGCTGGACGGCGACATCCGCGAGTCGCTGCAGTTCGTGCGGCACGCGGTGAGCCGGGCGGCGGCCATCATCGACGCGCTCCTGCGCATTTCGCGCGCGGGGCGCGTGGAGTACCACTGGCAGCGCGTGAGCATAGGCCGTGTGATGGCACGTATCGTGGACGGCCTGGAAGGGACGCTCGCCGGGCGCGGCGCCTCCATAGCGGTGCGCGAATTGCCGCCGGCATGGGGCGACCCGGCAGCGATCGAACAGGTGTTCGGCCAGTTGACCGGCAACGCGCTGCGCTATCTCGACCCCGCGCGGCCGGGCCGCATCGAGGTGGGCGCGCTCGACCCCGAACCGGAAGAGCCCGTCGACGAACACGATCCGGCCGCCGTGCCGCGCCCTCGCATGCGCACCTACTATGTGCGCGACAATGGCGTGGGCATTCCCGCGGGCTCGCTGCCGGGCATGTTCCGCGCGTTCTCGCGTCTGCGCACCGACACGGCCGAAGGCGAGGGCATCGGCCTTGCCATCGTGCGGCGCACCGTGGAGCGGCACGGCGGGCGGGCGTGGGTCGAATCGGTGGAAGGCGCCGGGTCCACGTTCTTCTTCACGCTGCCCGAGCAGCCCTTGCGTGCACCATGAAGCTAACCTCAGAGTGCACCGGACAACCAACCGCGAAGCAAACCACCCAGCCCACCATGCCGAGATCTCACGTCCGCCTCGCCACGCGCCACGCGCGCCTCTCCTTCCGGAGCCAACCATGACACAAGGAGAGACCGTCAGCATCGTGCTCGTCGAAGACGACGACGGCCATGCGACGCTCGTCGAACGCAACCTGCGCCGCTCGGGCATTTCGAACGGCTTTCTGCGCCTTCGGGACGGTGCCGAAGCGCTCGACTACTTCTTCGGCGATCCGGCCGCGCACGCGGAGCGCGCCTGGCCTGCGCGCGACCAGCTCACGAACGTCGTGGTGCTGCTCGACCTGCGCATGCCGCGCGTGGACGGCTTCGAGGTGCTGCGCCGGCTGAAGGCGTCGCCGGAAACGGCCGCGGTGCCCGTGATCGTGCTCACCACCACCGACGACCCGCGCGAGATCGAACGCTGCTACGAACTGGGCTGCAACGTCTACATCACGAAGCCCGTCGAATATGACGCGTTCATCGAGGCGGTACGGCGGCTCGGCTTCTTCCTTCAGGTCGTGAAGCTGCCGCAGGGCCAACGGTTCGCTTCACATGGATGACGACGCGGCCGGCGCCGCACCCCGGGGAACCGCTACGAACGAACGCTTTTTCACAACACACGCCGCCGCTTCCACCAGCATGACCGACCGCGCTACGCCTGCCGCCTACATTCTCGTCGTCGACGACGACGAAGGCATTCTCCGTCTTGCCCGCAAGTCGCTGATGCGGGCCGGCGTGCGCGTGGCGACCTGCACGGGCGCCGCGAGCGCACGCGAACTGATCGCCGCCGAGGCGCCCGATCTGCTCGTGCTCGACTATCAGCTCGACGGCCCCGAAACCGGGCTCGATTTCTTCCGCCGCCTGCGCGCCGAAGACGTGCGCATTCCGGCCATTCTCGTCACGGGTTTCACCGACGAGTCGCGCGTGATCCAGGCGCTGCGCGCGGGCGTCTCCGACGTGGTGCCGAAGTCGGGCGACTATCTCGACTATCTGCCCGAAGCGGTGGAGCGCGTGCTCGCGCAGATTCGCCTGCAACGCGCGTCGGCCGAAGCGCTCCTGCTGCTCGATCGCGAAGAGCACTACCGCACGCTTTCCGAGGCGCTGCCGCACCTCGTGCTCACGTGTCGCTCAGATGGCCGCTGCGATTTCATCTCGAAGCAGTGGGTGGAGTACACGGGCCTCGACGAAACGCGTTCGCTGGGCCTTGGCTGGCTCGACGCCGTGCACGCCGACGACCGCGAAGAGGTGCGTCGCACCTGGCTTGCGGCGGTGTCGGGCGGCGCGACGGGTTACTACCACCACGAAATGCGGATCCGGCGCCACGACGGCGCGTACCGCTGGTTCGACGTGCGCATCGTCGCCGTGCGAGATCCGCGCGGCGGCGTGAACAAGTGGTTCGGCAGTTGCACGGACATCCAGCCTCAGCGCGAGGCGATCGAGGAACGCGAACGGCTGCTCGCCTCGGAGCAGGCGGCGAGACAGGCGGCCGAAGACGCCAATCGCGCGAAGGACCGCTTTCTCGCCATGCTGTCGCACGAGCTGCGCACACCGCTCACGCCGGTGCTGGCCGGCACGCGCGTGCTGGACATGATTGTCGATCTGCCCGAGCAGGCGCGCGCGAGCGTGCGGATGATCCGCCGCAATATCGAACTGGAAGCGCGCCTGATCGACGATCTGCTCGATCTCACGCGCGTGGCCAACGGCAAGCTGAGCCTCACGCTGGAAACGGTGGACGTGCACGAGGTGATCGACAGCGTGCTCGAACTCTTTCGCAGCGAGATTCAGGTCAAGCAGCAGGACGTGCACATCGACACGGCGGCGCGCCATCACTACGTGCGCGCCGACCGCGCGCGCCTGCAGCAGATGCTATGGAACCTCGTGCGCAACGCCGCCAAATTCACGCCCGACGGCGGACACATCTACGTGCGCACGCGCGACGAAGGTTCGCAGATCCAGATCTCGGTGGAAGACACCGGCATCGGCATTGCGCCCGAGCAGATCGGCAAGCTGTTCAATGCGTTCGAGCAGGGCAGCCACAACATGACGCGTCAGTTCGGCGGCCTGGGGCTGGGCCTTGCGATCACGAAGGCACTCACCGACGCTCATGGCGGCCACGTGAGCGCGAAGAGTCCGGGCGTGCATTGCGGCGCGACCTTCACGATCGTGCTGCCTGTCTGCGAGCCGCCGCAGGCTGAGCCGGCGGCGCCCGTGTCGGCCGTATCCATGGCCGCGTGCACGTTGACGATCCTGATGATCGAAGATCACGAGGACACGGCCGAGGTCATGGCGCAGCTTGTGCGCAGCCTTGGTCATGACGTGACGGTGGTGAGCCTCGTGGCCGATGCGTTGGCGGCGGCCCAGAGCATCGAGTTCGATCTCGTGATCAGCGACGTGGGTTTGCCGGACGGTACAGGCCTCGATTTCATCCGCGCTTTCCGCGAGCATTCGGCGGTGCCGGCCGTTGCACTGACCGGCTTCGGCACCGACGAGGACGTGCGCCGCAGCATCGAAGCCGGTTTCACCTGGCATCTCACCAAGCCGGTGAATTTCGCGCAGCTCGAACAGCTGATCGAGAGCGCGGCGAGGCAGAAGGCCGAACCGCCGGGGGCGACGCCACCACTCGAGCAGACGGCGCGCGACGTCGATCTGGGCCTATAGCGCTCGATAGCCCCTCGTTGCTCTGCCGGCGCAAACCGCGAGCAGAGCAATATGCCGGCAGGTATCAGCGCGGCTGGCTCTTCAGCGTGTCGCGAATCTCGCGAAGCAGCAGCACGTCTTCGGGCGTGGGCGCCGGCGCGGCGGGCGCGGCTTCTGCGGGCTGGCGCAGCTTGTTGATGAACTTCACCATCAGAAAGATGATGAACGCGAGGATGAGGAAGTTGATCACGGCCGTGATGAACGAGCCGTAGCCGAACACGGCCACGCCGGCTGTCTGCAGATCTTTATACGAATCGGGGTTGCCCTTGAACGAGGGCGGAATGGTGCCGAGCCGGACGAACTGGTTCGAGAAATCGAGGCCGCCGGTGACAACGCCAATGACCGGCATGATCAGGTCCTTGACGACCGAATTCACGATGGTGGAAAACGCGCCGCCGATGATGACGCCGACCGCCAGATCCATCACGTTGCCCTTGACGGCGAATTCCTTGAATTCCTTGATCATGCCCATGGGGCGGACCTCCTTGAAGTTATTGATTGGGTAGCGCGGCATTAAAGCACGCCGTTCGGCCAATGATAGTCAACGTCTTACCGTGAGGGTAGCGATTCGCGCTGCGAGGCGAGGCTCATGCCCTCAAGCCGGTTTCGTGCCTGCATGTGCGCCCGCACCCGCCACCGCGCGGCCGATGTGCACGACGAAGCTCGCCGGATCGATGTTGGTGCCGCACAGAAGCACGCCCACGCGCTTGCCCTGAACCGTCTCGCGCAGCGGTCCGACGAGCGCCGCCGTGGCGGCCGCGCAGGCCGGCTCGACGGCGAGCTTGAGCTGGTTGAAGAGCAGCAGCATGGCCGCGCGCAAGGCGTCGTCGGAAACGGTCACGATGCGGTCCACGTGGCGGCGGCACAGTTCGTAGCTGTATTGCTCGGTGAACGGCGCCATCAGCGAGTCGGCAATGCTCTCCACGTGGCTCATCTTCACCGTGTGATTGGCCGCGAAGCTGCGGCTCATCACGTCGGCGCCTTCGGGCTCCACGCCGTACACGTGCACGCGCGGATTGGCGAGGCGCAGCGCCGTGGCCACGCCGGCCGCGAGCCCGCCGCCGCCTATGGGCACGATCACGGCGTCGAGGTCGGGCGTCTGCGTGGCCCATTCGTAGCCGAGCGTCGCAGTGCCGAGCACCGTGCGATAGCCGTTGAACGGATGCACGTAGTAGCGGCCTTCTTCTGCCTCGACCTGGCGCACGGTTTCGAAGGCTTCTGCCGGGCTGCCGGCCATGACGATCTCGGCCTTGTACTGGCGGCACAGCGCCACGCGCGCGGGATTGGCCGAATGAAACAGCACGACCTTTGCGCCGATGCCGAGCCGCATGGCCGCATAGGCCACGGCCACCGCATGATTGCCGCCCGACACGCAGGTCACGCCCGCGCTGCGCTGGGAGCTGTCGAGCGCGAGCATGTTCGTGAACGCGCCGCGCGCCTTGAAGCTGCCGCCCGCCTGCAACAGTTCGAACTTGAAGTTGACGATGGTGTCTTCGAGCGACGGAAAGTCGTGGCGCTCGAACACCGGCGTTCGCACTACCCACGGCGTGAGCGCGAAGTGCTGCGTGGCGATGTCGTCGAGCGTGGGAATCGGCTCGCCGTCTATCGTATGGTCGGTGTGCTGCGGGGTGGCGGTGGACATGGCGCGCGGGCGTCGGCGTGAACGGTTTGCGAAGCGTGCGCGTTAGCGCAGCTGCGCCTCGAGCGACATGCTGTGAATGAATCGATGCAGGAAGCGCTCGCATTCGGCGAGCTGCGTGAGCGCGACGAACTCGTTCGCCTTGTGCGCCTGCTCGATGTCGCCTGGCCCACACACCACGCTCGGAATGCCGGCCCGCGCGAAGAGTCCGGCTTCGGTGCCGTAGGCGACTTTGCGCCGGCCGGTGTCGGACGTGAGTGCGCGCACGAGCTGCGTGACGGCGGCCGCTTCGGCGTCGTCGAGGCCCGGTGCTGCGGCAACCTTCGTAAATTCGATGGCGGCGGCTGCGTGCTCACGTTGCATCTTCGGCAACAGCGTTTCGCGTGCGTACGACTCGATGCGCGAGAAGATCGCGTCGGGGTCGAGCGTGGGCAGATTGCGGAATTCGAAGGCGAAGGTGCATTCGGCGGGCACCGTGTTCACGGCATTGCCGCCCGCGATGGTGCTGGTCTGCGCCGTGGTGAACGGCACGTCGTAGAGTTCGTCGAACGGGCCTTGCTCGCGGAAGCGGTCCGCCATGTCGCGAATGTGGCAGATGAGACGCGCCGCGTATTCGATCGCGTTGAGCCCCTTCGGCGTGAGCGACGAGTGCGCGGCCTGGCCGCGCACGCAGCAGCGATACACGTTGATGCCCTTGTGGGCGATGATGGGCCGCATGCTGGTCGGCTCGCCCACGATGCAGCCTTCGGGCGCGACGCCGCGCTTCACGAGTTCGTCGATCATGAGCGGGGCGCCTACGCAGCCCACTTCCTCATCGAACGAGAGCGCGAGGTGAATCGGCTTCGCGAGCTTCGTGGCGAGCATCGTGGGAACGAGCGTGAGCGCGGCGCCGATGAAGCCTTTCATGTCGCAGGTGCCGCGGCCGTACAGGCGGCCGTCGCGAATCTCGGGCTTGAACGGATCGCTGTCCCAGGCCTGGCCGTCCACGGGTACCACGTCGGTGTGGCCCGAGAGCACGATGCCGCCTGCGATGCGGTCGTCGTGCGCCGGAATGGTCGCAAACAGATTGGCCCACTTGCCGCTATCGTCGTGCGTGAGGGTGGACTGCACGCCGAGCGCGCGCAGCGCGTCGCGCACCGTCTCGATCAGACCCAGGTTTGGATTGCGGCTCACCGTGTCCATCGACACGAGGCGGGTCACCCACGGAAGCGAAGCGGGGGAAGCGTTTGAATCGGATGAAACGGAAGATGCGGAAGGAGGGACGGCGGAGGGTGCGGAAGACAGACCGGGCGACGTGGCGGGATACGCTGACGCAGCAACCTGGGACATGGCAGAACTCCACTGGTTTATCGTTGGATCATACAGAAAAAGCCGAGCCTCGCCAAAGGCTTGCGGCGTAAGGTAAGCGACCAGTAAGGGCTCGGCAAGGGGTTTGCGCGTTGCAGCATGAATGCCTTGCGCTCTGGTATCGAGGAGCGTGAGCGGAGCACGAAGCAGCACGAAGCACCTCGAAGCAGCACGAAGCAGCGCGAAAGACACGCGCGGCGCGCAGCGCGTGTCGTCCTGCAAGCCGCCCGCCGCGAAGCGCAGCGGGCGGTGCAAACCGCAGCCTTCGCGTGGCTTGCCCTGCTTACCGCACCGACGTGGCGGCGCCAGCGGCCGCATGACGGGCCGGCGTGCCGAGCGCGCGCAGCGTTTCCTTGACGGTGGCCACGCGCACGGCGAGGTCGGGGCTGCGGGTTTCGATGCGCAGCTTGTCCTGACCCGCGAGCTTGATGTGCCGGTTCTTCTGCACCATCTCGATGATCCGCATGGCCTCGATGGGCGGGTTCGGCACGAACTGCAGTCCGATCACGGCTTCGCCCGCGTCGATCTTCGAAATGCCGAGCGGCCGCGCGGCGAGGCGCAGGCGGTGCGTCTCGACGAGCGCGTGCGCCTGCGGCGGCAGCTTGCCGAAGCGGTCGATCAGCTCTTCCTGGATGCTGTCGATCGCGTCGTCGTGTTCGCAGTTTGCGAGGCGCTTGTAGAGCGAGAGCCGTTCCTGCACGTCGCCGCAATAGTCGGCGGGCAAGATGGCGGGCGCGTGCAGGTTGATCTCGGTGGTTGCGGCGAGCGGCGCGTTGAGGTCCGGTTCGCGGCCTTCCTTGAGCGCCTTCACGGCGTCGTTGAGCATGTCCGTGTAGAGCTGGAAGCCGATCTCCTGAATCTCGCCCGACTGCTTGTCGCCCAGCACTTCGCCCGTGCCGCGAATTTCCAGGTCGTGCATGGCGAGATAGAAGCCCGCGCCCAGCTCCTCCATCTGCTGGATGGCTTCGAGGCGGCGCTGCGCCTGCTTCGTGAGGCCCTGCGGGTCGTGCACCAGCAGATACGAATAGGCCTGGTGATGCGAGCGGCCCACGCGTCCGCGCAACTGGTGCAACTGCGCGAGCCCGAACTTGTCGGCGCGATGGATCAGGATGGTGTTGGCCGTGGGCACGTCGATGCCGGTCTCGATGATGGTCGTGCACAGCAGCACGTTGGCGCGCTGGGCCACGAAGTCGCGCATCACGCGTTCGAGTTCGCGTTCGTGCATCTGGCCGTGGGCCACGGCGATGCGCGCCTCGGGCACGAGGGCTTCGAGCATCGCGCGGCGGTTCTCGATGGTCTCCACCTCGTTGTGCAGGAAGTACACCTGGCCGCCGCGCTTGAGTTCGCGCAGCATGGCCTCGCGGATCACGCCGTCTTCCTCGCGCCGCACGAAGGTCTTGATCGCGAGGCGCTTTTGCGGCGCCGTGGCGATCACCGAGAAGTCGCGCAGGCCTTCCAGCGCCATGCCGAGCGTGCGCGGAATCGGCGTGGCCGTGAGCGTGAGCACGTCGACTTCGGCGCGCAGCGCCTTGAGCGCTTCCTTCTGGCGCACACCGAAACGGTGTTCCTCGTCGATGATGACGAGCCCCAACCGCTTGAACTGCACGTCCGACGAAAGCAGCTTGTGCGTGCCGATCACGATGTCCACGGTGCCGTCGTTGATCTGCTGGATCGCGGCGTTGACTTCCTTCGTCGACTTGAAACGCGAGAGTTCGGCAATGCGCACGGGCCAGTCGGCGAAGCGGTCCGTGAAGGTCTGCGTGTGCTGTTCCGCAAGCAGCGTGGTGGGCGAGAGCAGCGCCACCTGCTTGCCGCCCATCACCGCGATGAACGCGGCGCGCAGCGCGACTTCGGTCTTGCCGAAGCCCACGTCGCCGCAGACGAGGCGGTCCATCGGCTTGCCGCTCGTCATGTCGCCGATCACGGCCGCAATCGCAGCGGCCTGGTCGGGCGTTTCCTCGAAGCCGAAGCTTTCGGCGAACTTCACGTAGTCGCGCGGTTCGAGCTTGAACGCATGGCCCGCGCGCGAGGCGCGGCGTGCATAGAGGTTGAGCAGTTCGGCCGCGGTGTCGCGAATCTGCTGGGCCGCCTTGCGGCGCGCCTTTTCCCACTGACCGGAGCCGAGCGCGTGCAGCGGCGCGCTTTCGGGGTCCGCGCCGCTGTAGCGCGAGATCACGTGCAACTGCGAGACGGGCACGTAGAGCTTGCTGTCGCCCGCGTATTCGAGGTGCAGGAACTCCGTTTCGCCTTCGCCGAGGTCCATCGTGATGAGCCCGCAGTACCGTCCGATGCCGTGCTGCGCGTGGACCACGGGGTCGCCCACCTTGAGTTCGGAGAGGTCGCGCACCATCGAATCGACGTTGCTCGCCTGCTCCTGGCGGCGCCGGCCCGTGCGGCGCACGAGCGTGCCGTAAAGCTCGGTCTCGGTAACGACGGCGAGCCCTTCGGCCGGCACGATGAACCCGTTCGCGAGCGGCGCGACGCCGAGCGAGAAAGGCGCGTCGCCCGTGAGCCAGTCTTCGAAGCTGTCGGTCTGCGCGGGGCGCAGGGCGTTATCGGCGAGCAGTTGCGCGATGGTCTCGCGGCGTCCCGCCGATTCGGCCGCGAACAGCACGCGGTTCGGCGTGGTGGCAAGCCAGGCGCGCAGTGCGGCGACGGGGTCGTCGGCGTGGCGGTCGAGTGCGAGGCCTGGCAGCGGCGCGGCCCAGCCGCCGCCGCTTGCGCCCGGCAGCACGAGGCGCGCGAACGGTTTGGCGAGCGTGAAAAAGTCGTCGTCGGAAAGGAACAGCCGCTGGGGTTCCAGAATCGGCCGGTCGCGGTCGTGCGAGAGGAAGCTGTGGCGCTGCTTCGTGTCCGCGGTGAAGCGGCGGATCGCCACGTCGAGGTCGCCCGAAAACACGAGGTGGGCCGCGGGCGGCAGGTAATGGAAGAGCGTGGCCGTCTCTTCGAAGAAGAGCGGCAGGTAGTACTCGATACCGGCCGACGGCACGCCGTTGCCGATGTCCTTGTAGATCGACGCGCGGCTCGGGTCGCCTTCGAACACCTCGCGCCAGCGGCTGCGAAACGCGGTGCGCGCGGTTTCGTCGAACGGAAACTCGCGGCCGGGCAAGAGGCGCACGTCGCGCACGGGGTAAAGGCTGCGCTGCGAGTCGGGGTCGAACGCGCGGATCGAATCCACCTGGTCGTCGAACAGGTCGATGCGGTACGGCAGCGGCGAGCCCATCGGATAGAGATCGATCAGCGAGCCGCGCACGCAGTACTCGCCGGGACGCACCACCTGGCTCACGTGCTCGTAGCCCGCGAGCGTGAGCTGCGCCTTGAGCTTCGCTTCGTCGAGGCGCTCGCCCTGCGCGAACGAAAACGTGTAGGCCGCGAGGAACGACGCGGGCGGCATGCGGTACAGCGCCGTGGTGGCAGGCACGAGCAGGATGTCGCAACGGCCTTCGCCCAGGTCGTGCAGCGTGGCGAGCCGCTCGGAGACGAGGTCCTGGTGCGGCGAAAAGGTGTCGTAGGGCAGCGTCTCCCAGTCCGGCAGCAGACGCACGCGGGCATTCGGCGCGAAGAAGGTGATTTCCTGCGAGAGCCGCTGCGCGTCCACGGCGCTCGCGCAGACCACCGCGAGCAGCGGAATCTTGTCGCGGTAGGCGAGATGGTAGCGGGCGATCAGAAGTGCATCGGACGACCCGTGCGTGCCGTCGAACGCGAAGCGCTGCCCGCTCTTCACGAGCGCGACCGGGCAGGCCGGCGGCAACGGAGAAGACGGGGACGACGATGAAGCGGCGGTATCGGACATAGGAAAGGGAGCGGCCTTGGGCGGCAATGAAGCCGTGATGATGCGCGATTGCAGCGGCCGCCGGACCGCGCTCGGGCGTGCTCCGGCGTCAACGCAAAGGACCTATTATAAAATCCGTCCTTCCATTTGGCTCCCGCAGCTTTCGCACCCGGCTCAGACGGGCGCTCCGGCGAGCGGCGTCCGCAAGCATCCGACTACTGTGACCTCACGCCTTTTTGCCCTCATTCCGTGCGCCGGCACCGGCAGCCGTTCCGGTTCGGCCATGCCGAAGCAGTACCGTACCGTGGCCGGCCGCGATCTGCTCCACTACACGCTTTCCGCGTTCGACGCCTGCAGCGAATTCGCGCAGACACTCGTTGTAATCTCGCCCGACGACGCCCATTTCGACGCGCGCCGCTTCGCCGGCCTGCGCTTCGCGGTGCAGCGCTGCGGCGGCGCTTCACGCCAGGCGTCGGTGCTCAACGGCCTCATCGCGCTCTCGGGGTTCGGTGCGCGCGACGACGACTGGGTGCTCGTGCACGATGCGGCGCGTCCGGGCATTACGCCCGCGCTGATCCGCACGCTGGTTGCCGAACTCAAGGACGACGCCGTAGGCGGCATCGTGGCGCTGCCCGTGGCCGACACGCTCAAGCGCATGGCGCCTGCGCAGCCGCCGCACGTGGCGCGCACCGAGTCGCGCGACGGCCTCTGGCAGGCGCAGACGCCGCAGATGTTCCGGCTTGGCATGCTGCGCCACGCGATCGAGCGGGCGCAACAGGAAGGCCACGACCTCACCGACGAAGCGAGCGCGATCGAATGGCTTGGTCACGCGCCGCGGCTCGTGCAGGGCAGCCTGCGCAACTTCAAGGTGACTTATCCCGAGGATTTCGATCTCGCGGAAGCGATCCTGAGCCGGCCGGCTGCTCAGTGATCTTGAAGTGAGCTTGAACTGAGCTCGAGCACCCCCGAATTTTCACTACGGACTTACGCATGGATTTCAGAATCGGACAGGGCTATGACGTACACGCACTCGTGCCGGGGCGCCCGCTCATCATCGGCGGGGTGACGGTGCCTTACGAGCGCGGGCTGCTCGGCCACTCGGATGCCGACGTGCTGCTGCACGCGATCACCGACGCGCTCTTTGGTGCGGCGGCGCTCGGCGACATCGGCCGGCACTTTCCCGACACCGACACCCGCTTTGCGGGCGCGAACAGCCGCGTGCTCCTGCGCGAGTGCGCGGCGCGCGTGAAGCAGGCGGGCTTCGCCATCGCGAACGTCGACAGCACCGTGATCGCGCAGGCGCCGAAGCTTGCGCCGCACATCGACGGCATGCGCGCCAATATCGCGGCCGACCTCGAATTGCCGCTCGACCGCGTGAACGTGAAGGCCAAGACCAACGAGAAGCTGGGGTACCTCGGGCGCGGCGAGGGCATCGAGGCGCAGGCGGCCGTGCTGCTCATGCGGGCGTGATTGACGCGTGTTGCGGCGAGAGCCGGGCAGGATTGCCGGATGGCGTGCCGCGAGCCCGCGTCCGGTAAAAAGACCGTGAAATAAAAGAACAAAAAGTCGTAAAAGCGTTGCCATGCTCTAATGGACGCTCGCGGTCGCGGCAATAACGGGCGAACCTTCGGCCCGGATTAATTTCAATATTTGTCGCCCTATACTGCGCGGGTACTGGCATGCAGGAAGGGCGATGAGCGCAGCTCGAGAACTTCGAGGCCATGTGAGGGGCCTCAATGGCATACGGGCGCTGGCGGTGACGCTCGTGTTCGTTGCTCACAAAGGCCATCTGGGCAGCATGGGCGAAGCCGTGGATGCCGGAAAACTGGGCGTCTGGCTGTTCTTTCTCATCAGTGGTTTTCTGATCATGGGGGAACTGCATCGCAATCGCCTGCGTATTGAAGAAGCGAAAGAAGCGGGCGCGCGGCGTAATGCGGCGCTGTACGTGTTTTATATGAAACGCGCGCTGCGTATTTTCCCGGTTTATTACCTTTTGCTTGCGGCACTCGCGATTGCACATCATCTGTTTTATCAGCGCGAGGTGAATCTCGGCTTGCCGTGGCATGTCCTTTATCTTTCGGATTACTGGATCGGATTCGTGCAGGACGGCTGGCCGGGCACCGTTTCGCATTTCTGGAGCCTCGCCGTCGAGCAGCAGTTCTATCTGGTGGCGCCGTTCGTGCTGCTGTTCACGCCAGCGTCACGCCACGTCGCGCTGTGCGCGGGCTTCGTTGCCGTCGCGGCCGTCGTCCATGTGGCGCTCGATGCGGGTGGGGCGAGTCCGCCGCTCGTTTATGCGTGCTCGCCGTGGAACTTCGCGTTGCTCGCGCTCGGGGGCATGGGCGGTATTGCCTGTGCGCGCCATCGGGTAGTGGCCGCCGTGGCAGGCGCCACGCTCACGTTGCTTGTATGCGCGGCAGGGCTCGTTGCGGTGCTGGTGTGGCGGGTTTCGACGCGCGGCGCCCCGGCCGATGGCGCGCTGGCGGGGGTGCTCGACGTCGGCCTGTCTTTCACGCTGCTCGGCGTGTTCCTCTGGATCGTCAACCGGCAGAACAGCATGCTCGTCTCGGTGCTCGAATGGCGTCCGCTCGACTACTTCGGCACCGTCAGCTACGGCTTCTACCTGTTCCACAACCTGATTCCATCGAAGCTCGGCGAAGCGCCGTATCTGTATGCGCGTCTTCATGTGCCTGCGTGGCTGCAGATTGGCTTGCCGGTGATGCTTCAATTTCTGCTTGCGCTGCTGCTCGCGCATCTATCGTGGCAGTTGCTTGAAAAGCGTTTGCTGGAACTCAAGAAGCCGCTCGAAGCGGCGATTCGCAGGCGCCTTGCCGGGCAGCAACCGGCAGTGGACCTCGGCGCACGCTAAGTCGCCTGCGACGGCTCGCGATCGTTCAGCGCCGTTTGCTGCCGTGCGCGACCACGCACGCGCAGCCCAACGCGTACCGCGTGCCTACGCGTTCTCCGCGGCAATCACCTGCGCGGCCGCGTTCACCACCGCGGCAATACGCCCGACGTCGCGCAATTGCGTCGACGACATGCCTTCTTCAGCGAGCGTGTCGAAGTGCGACTTCACGCAGAAGTGGCATTTGCCGACGATCGATGCGGCCAGCGCGTACAGTTCGAAGCGGCGCCTGTCGACGCCGCCGTGCGACGCATAGGCGTTCATGCGCAGACCGGCCGGTTGCGATTTGAGGTCGGCATGGCCGGCCATCTCCCCATACGGATACCAGACGTTGTTCATGCCCATCAGCGCGGCCGCGGCGAGCGCGCCGTGGGTTTCCTCGGGCGACAGCACGCCGGCGTCGCGGATGGTCTTCACGATCGTCGCGCTCTTCGCGGCAAAGGCGGCGGCGAGTGCGACGCCCACGGCGTCGTTGCCTTCGAGCGACGAACGCGCAATCGTGCCGTCGAGGTTCAGGCGGATGTCCTTCGCGTAGTCGGGAATGCGCTCCTTGATCGCGGCAAGAAACTCCATCAATACCTCCTCGTGGTCGCTTCGTGATCAGTCGGCAAGAAGCTCGCCCGCTTTGCCGGGCATGGCGAGCCGCTTTGTCGCGCTCATAGCGTGGCGCCGCCGACCGCGCGGTTGCAGGGGCATAGCTCGTCGGTCTGCAGGCCGTCCAGAATGCGCAGTACCTCGTCGGGGTTGCGGCCCACGTTCAGGTTGTTGACCGAGACATGCTGGATCGTGTTGTCCGGGTCCACGACGAACGTGGCACGCAGTGCAACGCCCGCTTCCTTGTCGCGTATGCCGAGCTGGTCGATCAGTTCGCCCTTCACGTCGCCGAACGAATAGTGGTTCAGCTTGTCGAGGTCCTTGTGCTCGCGGCGCCAGGCGAGCTTGACGAACTCGTTGTCGACGCTGCCGCCGAGGAGCACCGCGTCGCGCTCTTCGAACGCTTTTTGCAGCTTCGCGAATTCGACGATCTCTGTCGGACACACGAACGTGAAGTCCTTGGGGTAGAAGTAGATGATCTTCCACTTGCCCGGGAACGACGTTTCCGTGATTTCTTCGAACGCCGACGCGCCGTTTTCTTCATGGTTGTTGAAGCCCGGCTTCGCAGCGGTGACGGTGAAAGCTTCGAGTTTGTCGCCCACGGTTTTCATGCGCTTGCTCCTGTGCAGAGATGGATTCGATGAAAGACAGAGCGGTGACGCTCCGGTCAGCGGGAGCGCATCCGCTACACCTGCAAAGACTGGTCTATTGACTGGGTTGTTCAATAGAAATTGTCTAAACGTCGGGAGGATGCTTTTAGGCGTACGGCGTCAGCATGGGTTGTGCCCGCGCGCTGACAGCGGGACCCGTGCGGGTCATGATGCGCCGGCTGCCGGCGCGAGCGAGGGGAGGCGCTGCAGAAATGCCGGCGTGGCCCGCCGGATCAAACGCCCTTGGCGAGCGGAAATTCGATCGTGACTTCGAGGCCCGGGCCCGGTGCACGGTTACGCAGCCGCAAGGTGCCGCGGTAACGGCCCACGAGGCGTTGCACGATCGCCATGCCGAGACCCGTGCCGTTGGCCTGCGTGCGCGCCGAATTGACGCGGTAGAACGGCCGCGTGACGAGCGCAAGCTGGTCCTCGGGAATGCCGGGGCCTTCGTCCACCACGGAAAGCTCCACGCGCGAATGCGAGACACGCGTTTCCAGCATGACGTGCGGAATGCCGTCGGTCTCGCTGATGCCGTACTTGCGGGCGTTCTCGATCAGGTTGCCCACCACGCGACGCATGTCGGTTTCATCGGCTTCCACCACGGCAGCGGGCGCAAGCCGCGTGATCAGGCGCATGCCGTCTTCGGACGACATGCGCGCGGCGAGCTCGCTTGCGATCACCGAGAGGTCGACCTTCTCGGGCTGACGCTGCACGGGCCGCGCGTAGTCGAGGAAGCGGCCGATGATCATGTCCATCTGCTCGATGTCGTCGATCATCGCGTCCTTGGTCGTCTGGTCCGACGGACTCATTTCGGTTTCCAGCCGCAGGCGCGCGAGCGGCGTGCGCAGGTCGTGCGAAATGCCCGCCAGCATCAGGGCGCGGTCGGCTTCCAGCTGCTCGAGGTCGCGCACCATCTGGTTGAAGCTGCGGTTCGTTTCGGCGGCCACGCCCATGCCGCGTTCGGGCAGCGGCTCGGGCGACTGCCCCGAGCCCACCTTGCGCGCGGCCATGGAGAGCCGCGAGAACGGGCGGTTCACGAGGCTCGTAATGAACGCTGCGCCGAAGAGCGAGAGCGCGAGCGCGAACACGCCCCAGCCCACCCATTGCAGGCCCGTGACGTTGTCGAGCTGATCGCGATCGAGCGCGACCCAGTAATCGTCGTCGTCGATCTTGAAGCTGATCCACACGCCGGGAATGTCGTTGACCGACTGCGCGATCACCGTGTCGTCGCCGAGGCGACTGCGGATGTCGTGCTCAATCAGCCGGTTCAGCGATTCGTCGGGCTGCAGCTTGTATTTGTCGGTGGTCTCGCGCGGATAAACGCGCACGCCCTCGTTGCTTTCCAGGTCCTGGAGAAGCGCACGGCGCAGATCCGGATCGGAGTAGAGCAGGGCGGTGCGGGTGAGCTTGACGATGGCGACGAGCTGAAGCGCCACGCGCTGCGCGCGGGGCTCGCGCTCGATCACGCGAAAGCTCTGGAACCACGCCGCGAGACTTACCGCAATGAGGAGCGCGATCAGCAGGAAGGTGCGCCAGAAAAGTCCGCCGAAGGCGTGCGTGAGGACGCGCCGGTCAATCCGCATGGACCGTCCCTGTCAGAGAAACGAACCGCAAAGCTGGGCTCGGGATCAGGCTGCGCCGTCCGGAATGAACACGTAGCCGAGTCCCCAGACAGTCTGAATGAAGCGCGGGCTGCCCGGATCGGGTTCGATCAGTTTGCGCAGGCGCGAAATCTGCACGTCGAGGCTGCGGTCGAACACTTCGTACTCGCGACCGCGGGCGAGCTCCATGAGCTTTTCGCGCGAAAGCGGCTGGCGCGGATGCCGGGCAAACACCTTGAGTACCGAGAATTCGCCGGTAGTGAGCGGAATTTCCTGGCCGGCCTTGGTGAGCGTGCGCGTGGCCAGATTGAGGGCGAACTCGCCGAACTCGAACACCTCCGTGGTTTCGGAGGGCGCGCCCGGGAGCTCGGAAGGCGACTGGCGACGCAGCACTGCATGAATGCGTGCCACCAGTTCGCGCGGATTGAACGGCTTCGGCAGATAGTCGTCGGCGCCCATTTCGAGGCCGACAATGCGGTCCACGTCTTCGCCCTTGGCCGTGAGCATGATGATGGGCGTGCGGTCGTTGCTGCCGCGCAGACGGCGGCAGATCGAGAGGCCGTCTTCGCCGGGCAGCATCAGGTCCAGCACGAGCAGGTCGAAACGCTCGCGCACCCAGAGCTTGTTCATGGCCGGTGCGTTTTCAGCGACGTAGACGTTGAATCCCTGTTCGCCGAGATAGCGCCGCAGCAGGTCGCGCAGGCGCGGATCGTCGTCGACGACAAGGATTTTTGAAGGGTTCTTGGTTTCCATGGACGGCATCTTAGCGCGATTAGAAAGGGGTGCGAGTTTTGGCGAATTGCCGAGTTACAGTCAGTTACAAAATTTACCCGCCCCGTGGCACGACGTAAAGCGGCCACGCGTACACTCCTTTACTGACTGCGGCTGTTCGGTGGATACTTCATTAGACTATAACGCTCGCGCCCGCCTTCTTTGGGTCTTGCACATGCACACATGTATTTGAGGTAAGCCGTTTGCCGCGCCACGAAGGGAACAAGATGAAGGGAGGGGTCAGGCCAAGGGTGCGCCTCATCGTGACAGGGCTCGCCGTGGCCGGTGCTCTTGCGAGCCTGCTCGAACCCACTTCCGTTCTCGCTCAGCCGGCTGCCGACCGGCTTCCCCATTCCCGTCTGTCCCCACGCACGCCCAACGGCACGAAGCCGTATCGCCGCCCGGTGATTGTGCCCCCGCAGCCCGCCTCGGACCTTGCGATGCGCACCGCCGTCCCCCCCGACCTCGACCAGCGCCGCCGCGACGGCCACATGACGCCCGAAGAGCGCCGCCTGCTACGCCAGCATATCGAGGACGCCGTGCGCGAACTCTACAAGCGCTGACGACGGAAAAGGCCGGCCCGCGCCGTGTAAGAGCTGACCTCGCTACCGCAGCCCAGTCCCGAACCGGTCGACCATGAATACGCTTATGACAATGCGCCCGAGCCTTGCGCGGGTGGCGCGGCAGGCCGTGCTGGCGGTAGCAGCGTCGTGCGCCACTGCAGGGGCGCTGATTCCGCCCGCGCATGCCACGGCGATTAGCGGCGGCTTTGGTACCGGCCACCCTGTCGCCACAACGCGTATCACGGCGGCACGCACCGCTCGTCGCGTCACCGCCAGGCCACCCGCGGTGCCTTCGCACCCCACGCACGAGGCCGTACTCGACGCCGACGACGCCCGCTACTTCCTCACCCGCACCGGCTTCGCTCCCGACCACGCTGAAGTCGCGCAGTACGTCGGTCTCACGCGCGAAGAGGCCGTGGCCCGTGTGCTCTCCGCTACGCGCATCGTCGCGGTGAACCCGATGCCGTTGTGGACAGCCGAGCCCGTCCCCACGCGCGCCGAACGCAACGCATGGACACCCGACGAGCGCCGCGGCGAGCAGCAGACGCGCGGCCAGCGCTATGACGAACTGCGCGCGTGGTGGGTGCGCGAAATGGCCACCACGCCGTCGCCGCTCACGGAACGCATGACGCTCTTCTGGCACAACCATTTCACGTCGGCGCAAGACAAGGTGAGCTGGCCGCAGTCGATGGCACAGCAAAACGTGCTGTTGCGCTGCGACGCGCTGGGCAGCTTCGCGACGATGCTGCACGACGTGGCAAAAGATCCCGCGATGCTGCAATACCTCGATGGTGCGAGCAATCGCAAAGGCAAGCCGAACGAGAATTTCGCGCGCGAAGTGATGGAGCTCTTCACGCTGGGCGAGGGCCGCTATACGCAGCGTGACGTGGCCGAGGCGGCTCGCGCGTACACCGGCTGGAGTGTCGACCCCGACACAGCGGCCTACGTCTGGCAGGCGGATCGCCACGACAACGGCATGAAGACGGTACTCGGCGAAACAGGACCGTTCGACGGCGACGCAGTGCTCGACATTCTGCTCGCGCGCCCTGAGACAGCCGACTTTGTCGTACGCAAGCTGTGGCGCGAGTTCGTTTCGGACAGCCCGGACCCGGCGCAGATCGAACCCATTGCCGCTCGTTTTCGCGCGAGTCGCTACGACATCAAGGTCGCGCTGCGTGGGTTGTTTCTCACGGACGCGTTCTGGGACGAGCGCAATCGCGGCGTGCTCGTGAAGTCCCCGGCCGAATTCGTGGTCGGCGCGGTGCGCGCCTTCGACATCGGTTACGAAAGCACGGCGCCGTTCGCGGGCGCCATGCGCAACTTCGGCGAGAACCTGTTCTATCCGCCGAACGTGAAGGGATGGCCGGGCGGCGAAACGTGGATCAATAGCTCGACGCTGCTCGCGCGCAAGCAATTCGTCGAGCAACTGCTGCGCTCCACGGCTGCGGTGCCGGCCGGGCGTATGGTGAAGGGCAGCATGCATTTCGACATTGCGCGGTGGCTGACGGACTTCCGCACGTCGCCGACAGCGCGGCCAGGGCTTACCGCCGAACTGCAGTTGCAGCATGCGGTGTTGCCGTTCGCGCCGGTGGACCCGATCGCAACCGACTCCACCGCGAGCGCCTATCTGCAAGCGCTGCTGATGGATCCGGCTTACCAGCTCAAATGACGATGAACCGCGCTTGCCGAAGCGATGGCGCTCGCGGCACAGCCCGCGTTGCCGCGACGGCGGCACAGGCGAGACCGCCCGAACGAGGTACAGCATGAAACGACGCGATTTCCTGACGATGGCGAGCGCCGCCGGCATGTCGCTGTGGCTGGCGCGCGGCGCGCCTCGCGCGTACGCCGGCGAGGGTGCCTCACGCTCGGGTTCTTCAATCGCACACGGCTACGACAACCTGCTGATTCTCGTGGAGCTCAAAGGCGGCAACGACGGTTTGAACACCGTCATCCCCTACGCCGATCCGCTTTACCTGAAGCTGCGCAAGAACATCGGCATCAAGCGCGAGCAGGTCATTCAGCTCGACGAACGCACGGCGCTGCATCCCGCGCTCGAACCGCTGATGCCGCTCTGGCAGACGAAGCAGCTCGCCATCGTGCAGGGCGTGAGCTATGCGCAGCCCAACCTGTCGCACTTTCGCTCCATCGAGATCTGGGATACGGCGTCGGATGCCGGCGAATACCTGCGCGAGGGATGGCTCACGCGAGCGTTCGGGCAGCGCGCGGTGCCGCACGGGTTTGCCGCTGACGGGGTGGTGATCGGCAGCGCGGAGATGGGGCCGCTTGCCAATGGCGCGCGTGCCATTGCACTCGTCAATCCCGCGCAGTTCGTGCAGGCGTCGAAGCTCGTCACGCCTGTCTCGCTGCAAGAGCGCAATCCCGAGCTTGCGCACATTCTGGACGTCGAGAACGACATCCTGCAGGCCGCCGATCGCCTGCGCCCACGCCCGGGGCAATACACGCTGAAGACGGCGTTTCCGGGCGGGGCGTTCGGTGCGTCGGTGAAGACGGCAATGCAGGTGCTCGCGGCTTCGTCCACGCCGCAAGGCAAGGCGATGCCGGGGCAGGGCGTCGCGGTGATCCGGCTTACGCTGAACGGTTTCGACACGCATCAGAACCAGCCCGGTCAGCAGGCTGCGCTGCTGCGCCAGTTCGCCGACGGTATGGCCGCGATGCGCGCTGCGCTCGTCGAGCTGGGCCGGTGGGACAGCACGCTCGTCATGACCTACGCCGAATTCGGCAGGCGCGTGCAGGAGAACCAGAGCAACGGCACGGATCACGGCACGGTGGCGCCGCATTTCGTCGCAGGCGGACGCGTGCGCGGCGGCTTCTATGGCGTGCCGCCCGTGCTTGCGAGACTCGACGGCAACGGCAATCTGCCCGTGGGCGTGGACTTTCGCGAGCTTTACGCGACGGTGCTCGATACGTGGTGGGGCATGGATGCGCAGGCCGTGCTCAAGCAGCGGTTCGACCCACTGCCGCTGCTGCGCGCGTGAGAGATGGGTGTCGGGCGTCGCGCGTCGGGCGTCGCGAAAGGCGGGCGAGAGGTCAGCCGCCAGCGGGCTCAGCCGCGCCGCGCCGCGCGCCAGGCAATCCACAGCTTGCGGATGGGCGTGAGCACGATCTGCTGGTGCAAGACCTGATAACCCTCTCGCTCGACCTCGTCGAGCAGCGCGAGCGAGAGCGCAGCGAGCGAACGCAGCGGGCGCTGCGCACGGCGCTCGGCCGCGGGAATGGCGGCAAGCGCGCTATGCAGCGCGTCGCGCGCGCGCGTGGTCTGGAACTGCATCAGTTGCGTGAACGCGTCGCTGTAGCGGCGGTTGATGAGATCCGCGGCGGTCACGTTGTAGCGCTGCAGTTCGTCGATGGGCACATAGATTCGGCCGTGGCGCGCGTCGTTGCCGATTTCGTGGACGAACTGCGCAAGCATGAGTGCGCGACCGAGCGATGCGGCCCAGTCCTGTGCCTGGGCAGCGTCGTGTGCCGATCCTTGGGCCGATCCTTTGGCCGAGACGCGTGCGAGAAGCGCGGCAAACGTGCCGCCGACACCGTCCATGTAACGCCGCAGATTCGGGAAGTCGAGGTAGCGCGCCTGCTCGAGGTCCATCTCGAAGCCCGCCAGCAGCGCCTGCAGCGCGGGGTATTCGGCCGCGACGTCACCCAGGTGCGCGGCGAGCGCCATGGACACCGGGTGCGAGGGCGAGCCTGCCGCCAGTGCAGCCGTTTCCTTCTGCCACCACGCGAGTTTGGTGCGGCCCACGGTGGGGTCGCTCGTTTCCTTGACCGTCTCCTCGAACTCGCGCCGTAAAGCGAACAGCGCCGCGAGCAGCGGCTGCTGTGCGAGTGGCGCCTGGCGCAGTGCGTAGTAGGTGCTCGATCCAGGCGGGGCCGCCTTTTGCAGGCAGTATTCGTCGAAATTCACAGTGCGGGCGGTAGGGGCAGGGGACGGATCTCTCGCCGACGTGCACGCCGGCCATCGCGCAGCGGCGCGTCTGCCGCGATCATGCGCGGTGGTATGCGATGGGGTGCGTCACGCGAAACAGCAAATTCTAGCACTGCAGCGGGTTGCAGATTCAGTGCGCATGCAGACAAGCGTGAGGCAATCGGTTAGAATCTCGCCCTCACGCGATTCCGGCGTGCGGCGCCCGCCGCACCAATGCCGGCAGCGGTGCCGGATATCGGGCCGGCGGCAGCGCCAGGAGCGTTGCCGCGTGCCCGGCGGCGAGGATGGCGAAATTGGTAGACGCACCAGGTTTAGGTCCTGACGCCAGCAATGGTGTGCGGGTTCGAGTCCCGCTCCTCGCACCATCATCTATTTGACTCAGTAGCATCGAACGTCTGTGCGGCCGGCTTTGTCCGGCCGTTTTTTCGTGCCGTTTTTTCGTGCTGGGTTTTCGTGCGGAGCGCGGCATGTACGCCGCACGACCGCGCATGGTTGCCCCCGCAACCGTCCTCTCCTATCCTGCATGGGCTTGCTTCATCCGCCTTTATCCAACACTCGGCCGCGCCGGGAAAGGAGACCGCCATGCAGACCGTCGACGCCACGCATCCGGTTTCGGCTGCAAGCGCGACCGACGAGCGCTCGCTTCGTGTTTTGCTCGCCGGCACCTACCGGATCTTCGCCATGCTCGGCTGGACCGAACTGATCTACAACCACATCACCGTGCGCGTGCCTGGCCCCGAGCGGCACTTTCTGATCAATCCGTTCGGGCTGCATTACTCCGAGGTCACGGCGTCGAATCTCGTCAAGATCGATCTCGACGGGCAGGTCGTGGACGGGACCGCGGCGCGGGTGAATCCCGCGGGCTTCGTCGTGCATGCGGCGATTCATCGCGCGGTGCCTGACGCGCACTGCGTGATGCACACGCATACCACGGCCGGCCTTGCCGTTGCCTGTTCTGAGCGAGGGCTCGAGAACTCGAATTTCTATTCCGCGCAACTGCACGACGCCGTGGCGTACCACGATTTCGAAGGCGTCACGATTCACTCCGACGAAGGGCCGCGGCTCGTTGCGAATCTTGGTGCGAAGCGCCTGATGATCTTGCGCAATCATGGGCTGCTCGCCATCGGCGAGACCGTTGCGCAGGCGTTTGCGCGGCTCTGGACCCTCAACCGCGCATGCGAGGTTCAACTCGCGACAGCGTCGCTCGGTGCGGCGCGGCTCATTCCCGACGAGGTATCGATGCGCTGCACGCGCGACGCACTGCAGTTCGATCCGCGTCACGGCGCGGGGCAGGATGTGCTCGATGCCATGCTGCGGCAGGTGGATCGGATCGATCCTTCGTACAAGGCGTAGCGTGTCGCTGCGCGTCTCGGTTCAAGGCAGACATGAAAACAGGACAGATCAGAACGACAGTAGTGGGCGCGGGCGCGATCGGCGGATTGATCGCGGCGGCAGCGGCCCGCGCAGGGCACGCGGTGAGCGTGGTTGCACGAGGCAAGACGCTCGACGCCATTCGTGGCGACGGCATTCGCATCATCGACGAGGAGGGCGAAACGGTGACGCGCGTGATCGCTACCGACACGCCCGCCGAACTGGGCGTACAGGACTTCGTCGTTGTCGCGCTGAAGGCGCAGGCGCTGCCGGGTGTGGCTGCGAGTCTTGCACCGCTCGTGGGTCCGGATACGGTGATCGTCGCCGCCATGAACGGTTTGCCGTGGTGGTTCCTCGCGGGCACGGACGGGCCGCTCGCGACCACACCGATCGAGGCCGTGGACCCTAACGGCGCGGTGTCGGCCGCGTTGCCACCGCGCCGATCGATTGGCTGCGTGGTGCATCTTTCGTCGTCCACGGATGCGCCGGGCGTGGTGCGGCGCGGGCGCGGCAATCATCTGATCGTAGGCGCCCCGCGCGTGGCGAACGGCGGCCCGGGCGCGCCTGACGCGCTAGACGCCCACGCAGCGGCATTCGCCGGTGCGATGCGCGAAGGTGGCTTCGACGTGGCCCTCGCGGACGACATCCGTACCGAGATCTGGGCCAAGCTCTGGGGCAACATGAATATGAATCCGTTGAGCGCGCTGACGGGTTCTACCTCGACGCAACTGCTCGACGATCCGTTCACGCATGCGCTCGTGCTGCGCATGATGGAGGAAGCCGAAGCGATCGGCGCGCGCCTTGGCCTCTCCACGGGCATGAGTCCGGCCGAGCGCATTGCCGTGACACGGCGGCTCGGATCGTTCAGGACGTCGATGCTGCAGGACTTCGAGGCGGGACGCCCGCTCGAGGTAGGGCCGATCCTCGGCGTGTTTCCTGAGTTGGGTAGAAAACTCGGTGTGCCTACGCCGTTTTGCGACGCGGTGCTTGGCTTGCTGAGACAGCGTGCGGCGAACAGCGGACTGTGATTCTGGCTGTGAAGAGAACGACGAAGCGGGGCGATGAGCCGCGACGACAAAGCGGCCAGTAACGTAGGCCGTAAAGCGGCCGCTGACACCGGCCGGATGCCCCGGATGCCCAGGATGCTGCGGACGCGGCTTCAGCCGGCCGCTCGCGTCAGCGCGTTCGCAATCACCTTGTCGAGCATGTTGCCGAGCGCGACGCGCTCGGCGTTGTCGAGGCAATCGAACAGGTCCGCGTTCCATTTGCGGGCAATGGGCATCACGCGGCGATAGAGCGCGCGGCCTTCCGGCGTGAGCGAAACGAGCACGACGCGTCCGTCCGCGGGATCGCTGTCGCGGGCCACCAGCCCCCGGCGGATCAGCGCTTCCGCGGCGCGGCTCGCCTGGCTCTTGTCGAGATTCGCGTGGCGCGCGAGGTCCATCACCGAGAACGGCCCGAACGATCCCACCGCGGCAATGATCCGGGCCTCGGGCAGCGTGACGTCGAGCTTCGACTGGTAGCGTTCGCTGATACCGCGTTCGGACAGCTTGTTCAGGACGTGCAGGCGATAGGTCAGAAACTGGTCGAGTCCGGCTTTGTCGTCGGCCTTCATGGGGGTCCTGGTCGTAGTGGGGAGGGCGGCGTAGTGACGCGGGCAACATGACGCCGTCATGACGCTGTGATTGTTGCTGCAACTGTGCAGCCGGTCAACGCGCGGCGTGATGCCGACGCGTCGCTGCACGTCGATACTGGAGATGACGCGCGTGGCACGACTCGCGCGGCATGCGGCATGAATCACGGTGTCGTTGCGCGAGATGTGTGGTCGACGCGCCTCGCGTTGTGCCTGTGTTTTTTCTTGCTCGCAGCGTCGATCGTCGATCAGCGCACGCCGTATTTCAGGCGGGTCAGTTGTTCCGCCTCGTTGGCGAGCAGTTGCGCCGCGTCGCGAATGGCCGTGTCCAGCGTGATAGGACCCGGCGCCGGCGAGAAGCAGCCGCTGAAGTGCTCCGCCAGTCTGGGCAATGCGGCGGGATCCACTGCGCCGGAGAGCAGCGACGCCGGCACGCCGGCAGCGCGCGCGTGGCGACAGGCGACAAAAGGCGCCTTGCCGTGGAGCGTTTGCACGTCCGAGCGCCCTTCGCCGGTGATCAGCCAGTTCGCGCCGGCGAGTGAGGCGTCGAGGCCGGCCTCGCGGGCCACCACTTCGGCACCGGGCTCGAAATGCGCGCCAAGCATGCGAAGCGCGAAGCCAAGCCCGCCCGCGGCGCCCGCGCCCGGCTCATGACGCGCCGTGCGCTGCAGCGCGGCTTCGAGCAGATCGGCAAAACGCGCAAGCAAGCGGTCGATGGCCTCGACCTGTTCGGGCCGGACACCCTTCTGCGGGCCGAATACGGCGGTCGCGCCATGCTCGCCATTGAGCGGATTATCGACATCGGACATGCCGACGAACGTGGCTTCGGCCACGCGCGCGTCCAGTCGCGAGACATCGACGCGCGCGAGGCGCGCGAGCGAGGCCGGCGTGGGTTCGAGGGCTTCGCCGGCGGCATCGAAGAGCTTCAGGCCGAGGCCAGCGAGCAGGCCGGCGCCACCGTCGTTGGTGCTGCTGCCGCCCAGCGCCACATAGAAGCGCCGCACGCCCGCGTCGAGCAGAGAGCGGATCGCTTCGCCCATGCCGCGCGTGCTGCGCGCCTCGACGGGCACGCTCATGCCGTCCGCGTCCGTGATGCCGACGATTTCGGCGGTCTCCACGATGGCGCTGCCGTCTTCGAGCAAGCCCACCGCCGCCTCGCGCGCCGTACCGGCTGCGCCGTGCACGCTGAGGATGCGCCGCACGCCGCCGTGCGAGAGCAGCGCATCGAGCGTTCCTTCGCCGCCGTCGGCCATGGGACACAGACGCACGGTCGCATCCGGGCGCGCGCGACGCACGCCTTCGGCGATGGCGGCGGCCACCTCGGCGGCGCTGAGCGAACCCTTGAAGGAGTCGGGAGCGATGACGACGACAGGCGCGACGGACGTGTCTGACATAGTGTTCCTGGGTGTCTCGTGAAAGTTGGAATAATCGGCAAAGGCGTGGCGTGGGGCCACCATCGGGCCGCCACAGTGCCCTACGCGCGATGCGCGCCCGTTAGCTTATCAGCCTCGCTCGCGCCCGCGATACGGGCGCTCGCATGACGGACATCGGACGCTTGCGCCCGAATGTTTGCGCAAGGCGACCCACGCCGAATACGGCAGGTACGCCGATTCCGCTTGAGCGCGTCAATAGTTTGCTAAACTACTGGGCTCTTTTGACCAAACCGTGCTGGAAGTGGCCTCAAAGTGGGTGCCCGGAAGGCGGTTCCTGGACTGTGGCAGGTACGTGCAGCAAGTGCGTGCAACAAGTGCGTGCAACAAGTGCGTGCGGCAGGCGCGCCGCAGATGGGCCGGGGCCAAAGAGACTCGAGGCCGGTGCCGGCCGCGGCGAAGCGGCTCTCAGGGCTCGGTTCGCAGAACCGGGGCTGCAGCGCAAAGCAGCCTACGCGGTGGCACCGCGCGGTACGGCAAAGACTGACAGATTCGCTCGAATAATTTTAGGACGATTGAAGCCATGGCTAACGTTGTTGAAAACCTCGGCAAGCTCGAACGCCGCGTGACGATTTCCCTGCCGAAGGAGGCCGTGCAGAAGGAGATCGAGTCCCGTATTCGCCAGATCGCGAAGAATGTGCGCATGCCGGGCTTCCGCCCGGGCAAGGTGCCGCTCAAGATGGTCACGCAACAGTATTCGGGCCAGGTCGAAGCGGAAGTGCTGAGCGACAAGGTCGGCAAGGAGTTTTTCGACATCAGCCGCGCCGAGAATCTGCGCGTGGCCGGTCAGCCGAGCTTCAGCCCGAAAACGGACGCCTCCGAAGGCGCCTACGCCTTTGACGCGACGTTCGAGGTGTATCCGGAAGTGACGCTCGGTGATATCTCCACGGCCGAGATCGAGCGCACGACCACCACGATCAGCGAAGCCGAAATCGATCGCACGCTCGACATCCTGCGCAAGCAGCGCGTGCACTTCCACGCCCGCGGCGAAGCCGGCGAGCACGGCGATGGCGGCGCGGACGCGGCGGCCAAGGACGGCGACCGCGTGACCGTGGACTTCGTCGGCAAGATCGACGGCGTCGCGTTCCAGGGCGGCAGTGCCGAAGACTTCGCGTTCGTGCTCGGCGAAGGCCGCATGCTGCCGGAGTTCGAGAAGGCGGCGCAGGGCCTGAAGGTGGGCGAAGCGCGCGAATTCGACCTGAAGTTCCCGGACGACTATCACGGCAAGGAAGTGGCCGGCAAGACCGCGCAGTTCACGATCACGATGAAGAAGGTCGAATGGCCGCATCTGCCTGAGATCGATGGCGAATTCGCGAAGTCGCTCGGCATCGCCGACGGCGATCTCGTCAAGATGCGCGCCGAGATCAAGGAAAACCTCGAGCGTGAAGCGAAGCGTCGCACCCAGGCTATCGTCAAGAACCAGGTCATGGACGCACTCCTGAAGATCGCCGAGCTGGACGTGCCCAAGGCGCTCATCGAGCAGGACCAGGAGCGTCTCGTCGAGATGGCGCGTCAGGACCTGATGCAGCGCGGCGTGCCCAACGCGAAGGACGCGCCGATCCCGGCCGAAATGTTCAAGGATCAGGCCGAGCGCCGCGTCAAGCTGGGCCTTGTGCTGGCTGAACTCGTGAAGCAGAACGGCCTCGAGGCAAAGCCCGAGCAGATTCGCGCCGAAGTGGACGAATTCGCCAAGAGCTACGAAGACCCGAAGGAAGTCGTCCGCTGGTATTATTCGAACAAGCAGCGCCTTGGTGAAATGGAAGCGTTCGTCGTCGAAAGCAACGTCGTCGAGTTCGTGCTCAGCAAGGCGAAGGTGACGGACAAGGAAGTCAGCTTCGAAGAACTGGCAAGCGCGACGGCGCAGGCGTAAGGCGTCGCTGCAACGGCGTGCCGGCTGTCGGAGCGACGGCCCGCACGCCGTTTTTTCGTCCGCGTTTTTTGGCCCTTCCCACGGTATGGTTGAATAGCGCGGCGTTCGTCGCCACGTGGCGAATCAGACGATATTTTCCGGACAAGGACTCATTGCATGACGACTCGCGCTCAATTGCTGGACACGCTGGCTTCCCACGCGCCGCGGGACTTCGAGACTCAGGCGCTTGGCCTCGTGCCGATCGTCGTGGAAACGAGCGGCCGTGGCGAGCGCTCGTATGACATTTACTCGCGTCTGCTCAAGGAACGCGTCGTGTTCATGGTCGGCGAAGTGAACGACCAGACGGCCAACCTGGTGGTGGCCCAGATGCTGTTTCTGGAAAGCGAGAATCCGGACAAGGACATCAGCCTCTACATCAACAGCCCGGGCGGCTCGGTTTCGGCTGGCATGGCGATCTACGACACCATGCAGTTCATCAAGCCAGATGTATCGACGCTGTGCATGGGACTGGCCGCCAGCATGGGCGCGTTCCTTCTGGCGTCGGGGGCGAAGGGCAAGCGTTTTGCGCTGCCGAACTCGCGCGTGATGATTCACCAGCCGCTTGGCGGCGCGCGCGGCCAGGCATCGGACATCGAGATCCAGGCGCGCGAAATCCTCTACCTGAAGGACCGGCTCAACCATCTGTTGGCCCATCACACCGGTCAGCCGGTCGAACGCATCTCGCGCGACACCGACCGCGACAACTTCATGTCCGGCGAAGATGCGCAAGCGTATGGCCTCGTGGACCAGGTCTTGCATAAGCGCCCCTGACGCGGCGCGCTTTCCGCCCAAATTGGGGTGGGAGCGCCCGGCGCAGCGCTTGTGAAATAATCGGGATCAGCGCCCCCGCGGCCTGCGGCCATCACGCCGTCATAGCAGTGCGGTTCACGCGCTCCCGCCGTTGCGGCGGGAGGAAACGGCGTATCATGTAACAGAGTGTCCGGAGGCTCATTTATCCATGGCGGACAAGAAAGGTTCTAACAGCGAGAAGCTGTTGTATTGCTCGTTCTGCGGCAAGAGCCAGCATGAAGTGAAAAAGCTGATTGCTGGTCCGTCGGTATTCATCTGCGATGAATGCATCGACCTCTGCAACGAGATCATTCGTGACGAGGCAGCCGGCGCGGGTGTCGAGGCGGGTCTGTCGAAATCCGACTTGCCGAGCCCGCAGGAAATCCGCGAGATCCTCGATCAGTACGTGATCGGCCAGGAGCGCGCGAAGAAGATTCTCGCGGTAGCGGTCTACAACCACTACAAGCGCCTCAAGCATCTCGACAAGAAGGACGATGTCGAGCTTTCCAAGAGCAACATTCTCCTGATCGGGCCCACGGGCTCCGGCAAGACGCTGCTCGCCCAGACCCTGGCGCGCCTGCTCAACGTGCCGTTCGTGATTGCGGACGCCACCACGTTGACGGAAGCCGGTTACGTCGGCGAGGACGTCGAGAACATCATCCAGAAACTGCTCCAGAACTGCAATTACGAGGTCGACAAGGCGCAGCGCGGTATCGTCTATATCGACGAAATCGACAAGATCAGCCGGAAGTCGGACAACCCGTCCATCACGCGCGATGTGTCGGGCGAGGGCGTGCAGCAGGCCCTGCTGAAGCTTATTGAGGGCACGATGGCGTCGGTGCCGCCGCAGGGTGGTCGCAAGCATCCTAACCAGGACTTCATCCAGGTTGACACCACGAACATCCTGTTCGTCTGTGGCGGTGCGTTCGACGGGCTGGAGAAGGTCATTACCGATCGCACCGAGAAAACCGGCATCGGCTTCGGCGCCAGCGTGAAGAGCAAGCAGGACCGCGACGCCGGCGAGGTGCTGCGCGAAGTGGAACCGGAAGACCTGATCAAATTCGGCTTGATCCCCGAACTGATTGGCCGTCTGCCCGTGGTCGCCACGCTCGGCAAGCTGGACGAAGCGGCACTGATGCAGATTCTGGTCGAGCCGAAGAATGCGCTCGTCAAGCAGTACCACAAGCTGTTCGCGATGGAACGTGTCGAACTGGAGATTCGCCCCGGCGCGCTGCAGGCCGTGGCGCGCAAGGCAATCCGCCGCAAGACCGGTGCGCGCGGGCTGCGCTCGATTCTGGAACAGGCGTTGCTGGACGTGATGTACGAGCTGCCCGCAATGAAAGGTGTCAGTAAGATCATCATCGATGACAACGTGATCGAGGGCGATGGCAAGCCGCTTCTGATCTACGAGGACGCACCGAAGGTTGCAGGGTCGAATTGATCGGCTAAAGAGTTGTGGAAAAAAGCCGTTCATGGGAGTGTGAACGGCTTTTTTCGTTTATCTTGTGGTCAAGGCGTACTTTTTGGTGTCACTGAACTTTTCCCACACGCTTGAGGCTTGCAATCGATTTCGCCGGCCTCACCTACCGAACAATCTGATTCCATCCATGGGGAAATGAAATGTCAGGAACCCAACTCCTCCCGCCCGAACGCACCACGCTCCCGTTGCTCCCGCTGCGCGACGTCGTCGTGTTCCCGCATATGGTGATTCCGCTCTTCGTGGGCCGTCCGAAGTCGATCAAGGCTCTCGAGGCGGCGATGGAGGGCGGCAAGCACATCATGCTCGTCGCGCAAAAGACTGCCGCCAAGGACGAGCCCACCGAAAAAGACATGTATGAAGTGGGATGTATCGCCAACATCCTGCAGATGCTCAAACTGCCCGACGGTACCGTGAAGGTACTCGTGGAGGGGTTGCAACGCGCGAAGACGCTTTCCATCGAAGAACAGGAAACGCAGTTCTCGTGCGAAGTGATGCCGCTCGAACCGGATCATGCCGACAGCGCCGAGACCGAAGCGCTGCGCCGCGCGATCGTCTCGCAGTTCGACCAGTACGTGAAGCTCAACAAGAAGATTCCGCCTGAGATTCTCACGTCGCTTTCGGGTATCGACGAGGCCGGCCGTCTCGCGGACACGATTGCCGCGCACCTGCCGCTCAAGCTCGACCAGAAGCAGCACATCCTCGAGATGTTCCCCGTCGTGGAACGCCTCGAACATCTGCTCGCGCAACTCGAAGCCGAGATCGACATCCTGCAGGTCGAAAAGCGCATCCGCGGACGCGTGAAGCGTCAGATGGAGAAGAGCCAGCGCGAGTACTACCTGAACGAACAGGTAAAGGCGATCCAGAAGGAACTGGGCGAGGGCGAAGAAGGCGCGGATCTCGAAGAGCTCGAGAAGCGCATCACCGCCGCGCGCATGCCCAAGGAAGCCCGCAAGAAGGCCGACGCCGAGTTGAAGAAGCTCAAGCTGATGTCGCCGATGTCGGCTGAGGCGACAGTCGTGCGCAACTACATCGATACCTTGATCGGCCTGCCGTGGCGCAAGAAGAGCAAGGTCAACAACGACCTCTCGAACGCCGAGCGCGTGCTCGACGAAGATCACTTCGGGCTCGAGAAGGTGAAGGAACGCATTCTCGAGTACCTCGCGGTCCAGCAGCGCGTGGACAAGGTGAAGGCACCTATTCTGTGTCTCGTCGGGCCTCCCGGCGTCGGCAAGACCTCGCTGGGGCAGTCCATTGCACGTGCGACGAACCGCAAGTTCGTGCGCATGGCGCTGGGCGGCGTGCGTGACGAGGCCGAGATTCGTGGCCACCGCCGCACGTATATCGGTTCGATGCCGGGCAAGATTTTGCAAAGCCTCACGAAGGTCGGCGTGCGCAATCCGCTCTTCCTGCTCGACGAAGTCGACAAGATGGGCATGGACTTCCGCGGCGATCCCTCGTCGGCGCTGCTCGAAGTGCTTGACCCGGAGCAGAACCACACGTTTGCAGACCACTACGTCGAAGTGGATTTCGACCTCTCGGACGTGATGTTCGTGGCGACGTCGAACTCGCTGAACATTCCGCCTCCGCTGCTCGACCGGATGGAAGTGATCCGTCTGTCGGGCTATACCGAGGACGAAAAGGTCAGCATCGCGCAGCGTTACCTGCTGCCGAAGCAGAAGAAGAACAACGGCCTGAAGGAAGGCGAGATCGAAGTCGCGGAGCAGGCTATCCGCGACATCATTCGCTACTACACGCGTGAAGCGGGCGTGCGTTCGCTCGAGCGTGAAGTGTCGAAGATCTGCCGCAAGGTCGTGAAGATGCTTCTGCTCAAGAAGGCCGAAGGTGCGGTGAAGGTGGACGGCAGTAACCTCGACACCTTCCTCGGCGTGCGCAAGTACGACTTCGGTCTCGCGGCGAAGGAAAACCAGATCGGTCAGGTGACCGGTCTCGCGTGGACGGAAGTGGGCGGCGACCTGCTGACGATCGAAGCGGCCGTCATGCCGGGCAAGGGCAACGTGATCCGTACGGGCTCGCTTGGCGACGTGATGAAGGAATCGGTCGAAGCGGCGCGGTCGGTGGTGCGTTCGCGTTCGCGGCGTCTTGGCATCAAGGACGAAGCGTTCGAGAAGCAGGACATCCACATCCACGTGCCGGAAGGGGCGACGCCGAAGGACGGTCCGTCCGCCGGTATTGCGATGACGACGGCGCTGGTGTCGGTGCTCACGGGTATTCCGGTGCGAGCCGACGTTGCGATGACGGGCGAGATCACGCTGCGCGGTGAAGTGCTGCCCATTGGTGGCTTGAAGGAAAAGCTGTTGGCAGCGCACCGTGGCGGCATCAAGCTCGTGCTGATTCCGGAAGAGAACGTGAAGGATCTCGCAGAGATTCCGGACAACGTGAAGAACGCGATCGAGATCGTGCCGGTCCGCTGGATCGACAAGGTTCTTGAGCTGGCGCTCGAACGTACGCCGGAAGCCTTGCCGGAAGAAGAGGTGAAGAGTACGCCGCCGGTTGGCGAGCCGGGCAAAGAGTCTGGTGCGACGGATGTCGTGAAGCACTAGGAACCGATAGCCGTTCTTCTTGCAGTCGTCCTGAAACCCGCGGTTTTTGCCGCGGGTTTTTTATTGCCCAGAAAGCTTCGAAAGTTCGCCGGGAAGGCCTGCCCGATCAGGCTCAACCCCGCTTGACACAAGGGTTTCGGCCTCTTCTAATGACCGGGCCCGGCGCGTTGCCGGGGCCGTCATTTCCCGCGCTTCGTGCGCACTCAGAATTGCCCAAACACATTCTCGGGGGCTGGAATGAATAAAACGGAATTAATCGACCACATCGCTCAACAGGCTGACATCTCGAAGGCCGCAGCGGGACGTGCGCTCGAAGCCGTGATCGCTGGCGTGAAGGGGACGTTGAAGAAGGGTGGTACGGTCACGCTCGTCGGCTTCGGCACATTCGCCGTCGGCAAGCGCACCGCGCGCACGGGCCGCAATCCGCGTACGGGCGCGGCGATCAAGATCAAGGCAGCCAAGGTGCCGAAATTCAGGCCTGGCAAAGCTCTGAAAGATGCGCTAAACTAGCGGGCTCGTTGGTTGATGAGTTGGGCGCTGCAAACAATGCCGCGTCTTACGCGTAGTCAACCGGCAGGCAGTCATGAAGCGTCGCAGCCGAAAGGTAATGGCGCAAGACCGAGGGACGGGTGCTTAGCTCAGTTGGTAGAGCGGCGCCCTTACAAGGCGTAGGTCGGGAGTTCGAGCCTCTCAGCACCCACCAGTTCCCGGTCGGTCCGCCACGTGATTCAGGTACATCGAGCTTGAGGCAGGTGGCAGGGCATCAATAAGGAGTGGTAGTTCAGTCGGTTAGAATACCGGCCTGTCACGCCGGGGGTCGCGGGTTCGAGTCCCGTCCACTCCGCCAGTCAAGCAAGAAGGCGAACTCCGGTTCGCCTTTTTTATTGCCCGCTGTTGTAATATCGGGCGTTCTGTTTTAGGGCTAACGGCTACGCATGCTCGATTTTTTCCGCAATCACCAACGGCTGATGATGTTCATGCTCATCCTGGTTGTGCTGCCAGGTCTGGGCTTCGTAGGCATCCAGGGTTTCCGCGGCTTTTTTGACGACAGCGCGAATATCGCGAGCGTCAACGGGCACAAGATCACGCGCGTCGAGTACGACAATGCGATCCGTCAGCAACTCGATCGCGCCCGGCAGGTGCTCGGCGCCCGCTTCGATCAGAAGCAGTTCGATACACCCGAGCGCCGGCGCCAGATGCTGGACGGACTGATCCAGCAGCGCGTGCTCGCCGATGAAACCCAGCGTCTGCATCTCACGGCATCGGACGAAGCAGTGCGGCGCGTGCTGCTGGCCGACCCGATCATCTCGTCGCTGAAGAAGCCTGACGGCACGATCGACCTGGAGCGATACAAGGAACTGCTCGCCATGCAAGGCATGACGCCCGAGCAGTACGACGAACGTATCCGTTATGGCCTCGCGACTCAGCAACTGCCCGACGCAATTCAAAGTTCTGCGTTCACACCCAAGGCGCTCGCCACGCAGCTCACGGATCTGGCTGAGCAGCAGCGTGAGGTTCAGGGGTTTGCGTTCCGCGCGCGGGACTACGCCTCGAAAGTGCAGCCTACCGATGCGCAACTTCAGGCCTTCTACGACGCACACCGCAACGACTTTGCGACGCCCGCCACGGCTACGATCCAGTATGTCGTGCTGTCCCCGGCCACGGTGGCTGCGGCCGTCCAGCCTTCCGATGCCGACCTGAAGAAGTACTACGACGACAACATCGCGCGCTATCGCACCGAAGGCGAAGTACGTGCGAGCCACATCCTGATCGCGGCGCCGAAGGATGCAAGCGCGGCCGACAAGGAGAAGGCGAAGCAGAAGGCGCTCGCCGTGCTCGCCGAAGTGAAGGTGCACCCGGACCAGTTCGCGCAGATTGCGCAGAAGGAATCGCAGGATCCGGGCTCGGCATCGAAGGGCGGCGATCTTGGCTACTTCACGCGCGGCATGATCGCAGGTGGCCAGGCGTTCGACGACGCAGCGTTCAAGCTCAAGAAGGACGAAGTGAGCGACGTCGTGCAGACGGACTTCGGCTATCACATCATCAAGGTCACGGACGTCAAGCCGTCCGCCACGAAGCCGTTCGATGAAGTGAAAACCGCGATCGCGAGCGAAGTGAAGTCCCAACAGGCCGCGAAGCTGCTTGCGGACGAATCGGAGGGCTTCTCCTCAACGGTGTATGAACAGGCGAAAAGCCTGCAACCCGCTGCGGACAAGTACAAACTGACGCTGCAGACCGCCACCGTGTCCCCGACGCCCAACCCGGCGCTACCGGCGGACAGCCCGCTCAACAACCCGAAGTTGCTGGCCGCTGTGTTCGCAGACGACTCCGTGAAGTCGCACAACAACACCCAGGCCATCGACGTGGGCAACAGTACGCTCATTTCGGCCCACGTCACGGAGTACAAGCCGGCCGCGGTGCCTGCCTTCGATGCCGTGAAAGACGCTGTACGGCAAAAGGTGATCGCGGAACAATCCGCTGAGCTTGCACGCAAGGACGGCACGGCCAGGCTGGCCGCGTTGCAGAAGTCGAAGTCGACGGACGGTTTCTCCTCGCCGCTCAAGGTGTCGCGCAACGATACGCAGGGCGTGCCGCCCGCTGCGCTGAGCGCAATTTACAAGGCCGATGCGAAGAACTTGCCAGCCTACGTCGGAGTGGATCTTGGCGCCGACGGTTACGCAATCTACCGCGTGAACTCGATCGTTCCTGCCGCTCCCGTCGATGCTCAGCGCCTTGCAGGTGCCCAGCAGCAGATCGCTCAGGTGTCGGGGCAAGCGCAGGTGCAAGCCTACGTCGATGCTGTACGCGCCCGTTCGAAGGTGAAGTTGTATGGCTCGGCGGATTCGCCGAGCCAGCCTCAGAGCGGTAACTGAGCAGCGCGCACGCGCCGGCTAACAACGGTATCGGTCGGGCCCGTTCGTGGCCCGGCACATGAAAACAAAGCCCCGCATTCGCGGGGCTTTGTTTTTCTGCACACCGGTTTGGCGTGCGTCGTTTGCAGACGAACTCAACGGTACACGCGAACGATCAAACGAACGCCCGAGCGAACACCCAAGCGAACACGACAGTCACAGGCACGCACTGATGTCGCCGGTTGCGTCGCTGCCCGCGGCGCCGTTCGGGCGGAAACCAGCCCACGTGCCGCCCTTGCCCGACCACGACGGACGAATCACGGCAGCCGCACCATTGGGTGGCTGCTGGCCCGGCGCGTAGACATCGACGGCCTGGCCGTTTGCCAGCATGACCTGCGAGGTGACCTGCTGCTGCGACTTGTCGGCCCATTTCTGGGCGACGCACTGCGCGACAGTGGCCGGCGGCTGCCGGCTTTCTCCAACGGATTGCACGCCCGCGGGACGCGTGGCGCACGCCGATATTGCAACCGTAAGCGCGATAAGCGGTAAGTATTTCACGGCATCTCCCTCCTGTTGCGCTCTGAACGAGCCGGTTGTTGAAGGTGAAGCGAACGTGTCAGATCACCCCTTGCCGGTCATGTTCCGCATCTTCCGGAAACAAGATGTAAAGCGCGCCTTACTGCGTGGCGGGGTTGCGCAGGAGCGGCTTGAGCGTCGGCCAGACGTTGTCGAGCAACGCGGGCTGCGCCTGCTGCGTGGGATGGATCTGGTCCGCCTGGAACATGGCCGGTTTGTTCTCGATCCCTGCGAGCAGGAAAGGTACCAGGGGTATGCGCATGTCCTGCGCGAGCTGGCCGTACAGGCTGTGGAACTTTTGCGTGTAGGCCGGGCCGTAGTTGGGCGGTACGTACATACCGACCAGCACCACTTTCGCGTTGCCGCGCCGCACGCTTTCGACGATGGCGCGCAGGTTGGCTTCCGTGGTCGCGAGCGGTACGCCTCGCAGGGCGTCGTTGGCCCCCAGTTCCACGATCACGATGGCGGGCTTGAGCCGTTGCATCAGCGCAGGCAGGCGCGAGCGGCCGTCGCTGGTGGTGTCGCCGCTGATGCTTGCATTGGCAACGTTATAATCGATCCGCTCGCTGGCGAGGCGCTGACGCAGCAGCGCCACCCAGCCGCTGTCGCGCGGCAGGCCGTATTCGGCGGAGAGGCTGTCGCCCAGCACCACGATGACGGGCTTGCCGGACGGCTGATCGTTCGCGGCAGACGCATCCTGCGGCAAGCAGGCGGCTCCCACGGTGACAACGGCCGCAGCAGCCGCAACCATGCCCCGTGCCGCGACAAGTCGCATGGCGCGTACTTTCAACCTGTGCTTCATCATGCAAAAGAAAACAGATCCAGTCATCGAAGTGCGGGGTGTGTGCAAGAAGGTCAAGGACGCGACAGGCGAGCTCACGATTCTCGACGACATCAATCTGTCGATCGAGGCCGGCAGCAGCGTAGCGATCGTCGGCGCGTCCGGCTCGGGCAAGTCCACGTTGCTCGGATTACTCGCCGGATTGGACAGCGTCACGTCCGGCTCGGTTCGGCTGCTGGGTCATGAACTCACCGAACTCGATGAAGACGGCCGCGCCGCATTGCGCAGCGGCTCGGTCGGTTTCGTCTTCCAGTCATTCCAGTTGATGCCTCACCTCACGGCGCTTGAAAACGTCATGCTGCCGCTCGAACTGCAAGGCGGCGTGTCGGCTCGTGAAGCCTCGGCGCGCGCGCGGGAACTGCTCGAGCAAGTGGGCCTGCGCGAGCGCACGGGGCACTATCCCAAACTGCTTTCGGGCGGCGAGCAGCAGCGCGTGGCGTTGGCGCGCGCGTTCGTCACGCGTCCGGCCATCCTGTTTGCGGACGAGCCCACGGGCAGCCTCGACGCCGCAACCGGCCACGCCGTGATCGACCTGATGTTCGACATGAACCGCGCACATGGCGCGACGCTCGTGCTGGTCACGCATGATGTCGAACTTGCGCGCCGCTGCGACGCCACCGTGACGATCGAAGCGGGCCGTCTCGTCTGAGCGGCCCGCGGCCTTTCCCCGCTTCGTTTGCCGTTCAGCGTTTCAACGCCGAGCGCGCCCGCGCGATCAGGGCGGACGTCGACGAATCGTGTGCCTTCACGTCGCCGGCAGCGGCAGTGAGATCGGCCTCGACCACCTTGCCGAGAATCTTGCCGAGTTCCACGCCCCATTGGTCGAACGGGTTGATGTTCCACACCGTGGCCTGAACCAGCACCTTGTGCTCGTAGAGCGCGATGAGCGCGCCGAGCGAGCGTGCCGTCAGGGCATCGACGAGCAGCGTGGTGGTTGGGCGGTTGCCCGGAAACACGATGTGCGGCACGAGTTCGGGCTTGTTCGGGCCGGCGATCTTGCGCGCTTCCTCGACCGTGCGTCCCAGCATTAGCGCCTCGCTCTGCGCGAAGCAGTTCGCGAGCAGCTTCGCATGGTGGCTCGCGAGCGGATGCTCGGGCGTGAGCACGGCGATGAAGTCGATGGGTACGATCGTCGGGCCCTGATGCAGCATCTGGAAGAACGCGTGCTGGCCGTTCGTGCCGGGTTCGCCCCACGTCACGGCGGAGGTCGGGTAATCCACCGTCGCGCCGTCGAGCCGTGCCGACTTGCCGTTGCTCTCCATCTCCAGTTGCTGGAGGTACGAGGGCAGGTAATGCAGCGCCTCCGAGTAGGGCGCAACGAGATAGCTCTGTGAGCCGAAGAAGTTGCGATACCAGATACCGACGAGCGCTTGCAGCACCGGCAGATTGCGTTCGAGCGGCGCCTCGCGGAAGTGCCGGTCCATGTCGTTCGCGCCGGCGAGCAGTTCGTCGAACTGCGCGGGGCCCACGGCAATCATGATCGAGAGGCCCACCGCCGACCACAGCGAATAGCGTCCGCCTACCCAATCCCACATTTCGAATACGTTTTCGCGGTCGATGCCGAACTTCACGACTTCCGCCGGGTTCGCCGAAACGCCGACGAAATGCTTCGCGAGCCCGCTCTCGGCGCAGCCGCTCGCCACGAACCAGTCGCGCATGGAGCGCGCGTTGGTCATGGTTTCGAGCGTGGTGAACGTCTTCGACACCACGATGGCGAGCGTTTCCTCGGGGTTCAGTCCTTCGAGCGCGCGATGTAGGTCCGCGCCGTCCACGTTGGACACGAAGTGCGTCGAGATGTCGGGCGTCGCGAGGTGATGCAGTGCGTGCACGACCATCTTGGGCCCGAGGTCCGAGCCGCCAATGCCGATGTTCACCACGTGGCGGATGCGCTTGCCCGTGTGTCCCGTCCAGGCGCCGCTGCGTACCTTGTCGGCGAACGCGGCCATCTTCGCGCGCTCGGCCTTCACCTCGGCATGGAAGGGCGCTTGCGGGTCCGTTGCGCGCAGCGCGGTGTGCAAGGCCGCGCGGCCTTCGGTGGGGTTCACGACTTCGCCCGCGAACATCGCGTCCCGACGCGCTTCGACACCGGCCTCGCGTGCAAGCTGAACGAGCAGGCGCAGGGTTTCGTCGGTGATGCGGTTCTTCGAAAAATCGGCGGCGAGACCGCCGCCCGTGAACGTGAAGCGTTCGGCGCGGGTCGGCGCGGTATCGTTCTGCGGCGCGAACCAGTCGCGCAGTTGGGCGTCGCGAATTTGCCCGTAGTGCGTTTGCAGGGCGGACCAGGCGGGAAGCGATTTCAGCGTCGTCATAACGGTTCGTCTAACGATGGGGGCGAAGGGGAAAGGCGGCGCAGTCGCAAATCACCGCCGGCGATGAGGCGTACGAGCCCCGGCGCGCCATGCACCTGCTGCTCATGAGGAACGACGGGCTTGCCGCGAAACAGAGCGACGTGGGGCGCAGTCGCATCACGTCGATCACTCGCGGGACCACATCGCATCGCGAAGGCAGCAGGACCGCCGATCAGGCATTGCAACACATAAGCATTGCAGCAGGGCGGCGGCGGAAGGCGGCGCAGTGGGTCAGTATAGCGTCGTCGTGTGACCGCGGCATGCTCAGGAACTCAGGGCGCGTCGCGGTAGAAGAGCCGGTTGAGCAGCGCACGGACCATCGGCGCGAGTTCGCCCGCCGTGAGCCCCGCGGGGCCGTCGCCGCGCGCCGTGAGATGTTCCGCGGCAAGACCATGCAGATAGACACCGGCGAGCGCGGCGTCCCAGGCCGGCAGCCGCTGCGCGAGCAGCGCACCGATGATGCCCCCCAACACGTCGCCGGTCCCGCCCGTGGCGAGGCCGGCATTGCCCGTGGGATTCACCGCGAGTCGGCCGTCGGGCGCAGCAATCACCGTGCCGCTGCCTTTGAGCACCACAACCGATGCGAAGCGCGAGGCGAGCGCCCGTGCGGCAGCGAGCCGGTCGTGCTGCACGCTGCGCGCGTCGGAGCCGAGCAGGCGCGCTGCTTCCAGCGGATGCGGTGTGAGCACGCAGGGCGACGCAGGCGCCTTGCGTGTCACCAGTTGGCCGGCCAGTGCTTCGTCGCGGGAAAGCAGGTTTAGCGCGTCGGCATCGAGCACTGCGGGCACGCCCGTTTGCAACGCGCGGGTCACCACGTCGCGCGCGTGGTCGCTGCCGCCCATGCCGCAGCCCACGGCGAGCGCGTCCATCGTGTCGAGCGGCAGATCGTCTGCGGCATGGAGCATGAGTTCGGGATGCGGCGCGTCGTAGGGCGGCCAGCCGCTACCGATGAACGCAACGTGAACCTTCCCCGCGCCCGCGTAGAGCGCGGCTCGTGCCGCGAGCACCGGTGCGCCGCACATGCCGGTGTCGCCGCCCACCACCGCGAGGCTGCCGAACGTGCCCTTGTGCGTGGCGAAGCCGCGTGCCGGCAGATGCGATGCGAAGAGGGCGGGCGCGTTGAGCAGCGCGGGCGTATTGAGAAGTGCGGGCGTCTGCGTGTCGACGCCGATGACGCCGATGACGCCGATGGTCGCGACCGTGACCGTGCCCGCGCAATCACGCCCGGCAGTCATGAAGAGCCCAGGCTTCGCACCGATGAAGGTGAGCGTGTGCGTCGCGCGCACCGCCACGCCGCCGCCCACGATGTTGCCGGTATCGCTGTCGAGCCCGCTCGGCACGTCGAGCGCCAGCACGCGCCCGTGAGTGCGCGCATGCTCGCCCAGACGCCCGGCGAGGGCAGCGAACACGCCGTCGAGCGGCCGTCCGAGCCCAATGCCGAACATGCCGTCCACCAGCCAGCCGAAGTTTTCGAACGAAGCGGGCGGTTCCACCGAAATGGGCACGCCCGCGGCGCGGGCTTCGGCCAGCGCCCAGCGCGCATCTTCGGGCTTCACGTCGACCGGCATGCAGACCTCGACGGCGACGCCTGCGCGCAGGAGTTGCGTCGCCATCACGAGCGCGTCGCCACCGTTGTTGCCGGGGCCGGCGACCAGCCAGACCGGGTGGGCCGCATCGACGGAACCGTCATGCGCGGCGTGCTCCCGCAGCCAGTGCGCCGCAGCGGCGCCGGCACGCGCCATCAGCGTGTGGGCGGGCAGCGTGGCTTCGGCGTGTGCCTCGCAGGCGCGCAGGTCCGCTACCGTGAGCAGCGGCAGCGCGCGGTCCTGAGTGGAAACAAGCGCGGGGGAGGTAGGCGAGACGGGCGAAGAGGCGGGCGAGGAGGCGTCGGTCATGGCGGCGGGTCGGAGAGGAACCCCGGTTGAGGAAGCCGGGTGAAGAGCCCCGCCACGGCGCGTCGGCTAGTCTTGCAGCCGCTCGGGCCGCAGCGCGGCGAGCGTGTCGGGCGGCACGGCAGGCGTTGCGCCCGACACGAGGTCTGCAACCACTTTAGCAGAGCCGAGCGCCACGCCCCAACCGGCCGGGCCATGTCCGGCGTTGACGAACAATCGCGGGTGGAGCGCATTGCCGACAGCGGGCAGGCCGTCCGACGCGAGCAGCTTGAGCCCTTCCCATGGCAGCGCGGCGGAAATCTTCGCCGCGCCGGGCACCCAGTCGCGCGATGCTTCGCCGAGCAGCGCGAGCGCGTCTTCGGTGAGCGCTTCGGGCAACGGCTTGTCGGCGAGCCCGGCCGCCTGCAGCACCGCGCCGCCGGCAATGCGCAGGCGCTGGCTGAGCGGCGCGATCACGATGCGCTTCACGCTGTCGATCACGGTCATGTGCGGCGCGCATTCTTCGTGCGCGATGGGCGCGGTGAGCGTGTGCAACCGCAGCGGATAGAGCGGCAGGCGCAGCCCGAGGCGAGCGGCGAGCGGCAGGCTGCCCGCGCCCGCGGCGAGCACCACGGCGTCACCCGAAATCACGTCGACTTCACGCGATCGTGCCGGTTCGCCTTCGCGCGGCGCCAGCTCGACTGCGGCGCGCGTGTTATCGAGGCGGATCGCGGTGACTTCGCGGCCGGTCTGGAATTGCACGCCGCCTTCGGTGTCGAGCACCTGTTTGAGCAGTTTGACGAAGAGCGGGCAGTTCGCGGTGCGTTCGGACTCGAACAGCACGCCGCCCGCAAAGGCGGGCTCGGACGGCACGGCGCGCTCGTGTTCGGCGCATTCGGCAGGCGTGAGCACGTGATGCGGCACCTCGAAGCGGCGCAGCAGGTCGAGTGCAGGCTGCGTGAGTTCCCAGTCGGCGCTGCCGCGCACGAGGTGCAGCACGCCGGTGCTCTGCTCGAATTCGAGTCCGAAGCGACTTTCGATATCGGTAAGCGCGTCGCGCGCGGATTCCACGAGCGGGCGCAGCCGCTCGTACTGCGCGGCGAACGCATTCGCGTCCTGCAGCGCGGCGAGCCGGCGTACGAAGGCGCGCGCGGGCCCGTTGAAGCCAGTCTTGCTGATGACGCCGCTTGCCACGCCGCGGCGGCCCGACATGAAGGTCGGGCCGAACCAGACGTCGAGCGGCGTGGGCAGCACGATGCCGCTATGTCCCCACGTGGCGCCCTGCGCGACCGTGGCGTGGCGTTCGACGACGCACACGCGGTGGCCCGCGGCGCGCAGCTGGTAGGCGGTGGCGACGCCGACAATCCCGCCGCCGATGACGATGACATTCATGATGATTCGATCTGCCGGCCGGAGCGCCGCGGTGCGCGGTGCTTGCCGTGTAGGGGCATGCCCTTGGGGAGCATGTGGCGCGCACAGCGCGCGCCGGTCCGATGAAACCGGCAATGATAGCAGTCAAACGATACAAAGCGCGGCACGCACGCGGCATGCACGCGGCAGCGAGCGCGGCCGGGGACGAGCCCGGGGCGAGCACGCGCAGCAACCCGAAAACGCCCGGCGCAGCCCCGTCGCGCCAAGCCCGGCGGCCCCCACGAGGGGCGGAAAGAGGCGCTTCCGGGTTATAATCGCGGTCTCCCTTTCGCCTCACGTCGCCTTCTCGCGCGACGCATCAGTCCACCGACGCAAGGTCTAGTCCAGTCCATGGCTCACTTCTCGTGTTTCCCCGGCGCGTCCGCGCTTTCCGATTTCCGTCAAACCCGCCTGCTCGAAACGCTCGGCCGGATCGACGCCAACATCGTCGGCGTGCGCGGCCAGTTCCTGCATTTCGTCAACGCGACGAGCCCGCTCGGCGAGGAAGACCGCGCGAAGATCGAGGCGCTCATGCACTACGGCGCGCCGTTCGACGCGGACGAGGCGCGTGGCGCCGAGGAAAGCTTCCTCGTGCTGCCCCGTTTCGGCACCGTGTCGCCGTGGGCCAGCAAGGCGACGGACATCGCTCACCACTGCGGTCTGCATCAGGTGCGCCGCATCGAACGCGGCATCGAATACACGGTGCTGCTGAAGACCGGCCTCTTCGGCGGCAAGAAAGGGCTCACGGACGAGGCGCGCGCCGCGGTGGCCGCCGCGCTGCATGACCGCATGACCGAGAGCGTGGTGGCCTCGCGTGACGACGCCCGGCATCTGTTCGACGAACTGCCCGCGAAGCCGCTCGCGACCGTCGACGTGATCGCGCACGGCTGCGCCGCGCTCGTGACCGCGAACGGCGAGCTGGGGCTCGCGCTGGCGGAAGACGAGATCGACTACCTCGTGGAGGCGTTCACGAAGCTCGGCCGTAATCCCACGGACGTCGAACTCATGATGTTCGCGCAGGCCAACAGCGAACACTGCCGCCACAAGATCTTCAACGCGCAATGGACTATCGACGGCGAGCCGCAGGACGTGTCGCTGTTCCAGATGATCCGCAACACCGAAAAGCTCAATCCGCAGGGCACGATCGTCGCGTACTCGGACAATTCCGCGATCATGGAAGGCGCCACCGCCGAGCGCTGGTTCCCGCGCAAGGCAACGGACGGTCCGAACGAGAAGTACGGCCGCCACACCGAGCTCGTGCACACGCTCATGAAGGTGGAGACGCACAACCACCCCACGGCGATTTCGCCGTTCCCGGGTGCCGCCACAGGCGCCGGCGGCGAGATCCGCGACGAAGGCGCGACCGGGCGCGGCGCGCGTCCCAAGGCGGGTCTGACGGGCTTCACGGTGTCCAACCTCGAGTTGCCCGATGCCCGCGAGGCCTGGGAAAACGCCCGCGACGTGGCCCAGCCGCTCGCGCACCGTGATCCCTCGGCAGAAGGCATGTATGGTGCCTATGGCCGCCCGGACCGCATCGCGTCGCCGCTGCAGATCATGATCGACGGCCCGCTCGGCGGCGCCGCGTTCAACAACGAATTCGGCCGGCCGAACCTGGGCGGCTACTTCCGCGTCTACGAGCAGAACGTGGCCGGCACCGTGCGCGGCTATCACAAGCCCATCATGATCGCGGGCGGCATCGGTAACATTTCGTCCGGGCATACGCACAAGCACGATTTGCCGGAAGGTTCGCTGCTGATCCAGATCGGCGGCCCGGGCATGCGCATCGGCATGGGCGGCGGCGCGGCCAGCTCGATGGCCACCGGCACCAACACGGCAGAACTGGATTTCGACTCGGTCCAGCGCGGCAATCCTGAAATCGAACGGCGCGCGCAGGAAGTCATCAACGCGTGCTGGCAGCTGGGCGACGGTAATCCGATCCTGAGCATTCACGACGTCGGCGCGGGCGGTCTCTCGAACGCGTTCCCGGAACTGGTCGACGGCGCGGGCAAGGGCGCGCGTTTCGAGCTGCGCAAGGTCGCGCTCGAAGAGAGCGGCCTCTCGCCGCGCGAAATCTGGTCAAACGAGGCGCAGGAGCGCTATGTGCTCGCCATCGCGCCGACCGACCTCGCCCTGTTCGAAGCGATCTGCGCGCGCGAGCGCTGCCCGTTCGCCGTGGTCGGCGTGGCGACCGCTGAGCGTCAGTTGAAGCTGATCGATGCCGAGCATGCCGCCGCGGGTGAACCGCAGCCCGTCGACATGCCCATGGACATCCTGCTCGGCAAGCCGCCGCGCATGCACCGCGACGTGAAGCGCGAGGCGAAGACGCTCACGCCCGTGGACGTGACGGGCGTCGCCTTCGACGAAGTGGCTACGAGCGTGCTGCGCCACCCGACGGTGGGCAGCAAGTCGTTCCTCATTACGATTGGCGACCGCACGGTGGGCGGCACCAGCGTGCGCGACCAGATGGTCGGCCCGTGGCAGGTGCCGGTGGCCGACTGCGCGATCACGACGATGGACTACGCGGGCTTTCACGGCGAAGCCATGACGATGGCCGAGCGCACGCCGCTCGCCGTCATCGACGCGCCCGCATCGGGCCGCATGGCCGTGGGCGAGGCCATTACGAACATCGCGTCGGCGCCCATCGCGTCGCTCGACAAGCTCAAGCTCTCCGCGAACTGGATGGCCGCGTGCGGCTCGCCGGGCGAGGACGCGGCGCTCTTCGAAACCGTGAAGGCGATCGGCATGGAACTGTGCCCGGCGCTCGGCATCGGCATTCCCGTGGGCAAAGACTCGCTGTCGATGCGCACGAAGTGGGACGAGAACGGGGTCGCGAAGGAAGTCGTGGCGCCGGTCTCGCTCATCATCTCGGCCTTCGCGCCCGTGGAAGACGTGCGCCGCCACCTCACGCCGCAACTGCGCACCCACGACGAAGCCGGCGAGGCGCTGGACTCGGTGCTGATCGCCATCGACCTCGGCCGCGGCAAGCATCGCATGGGCGGCAGCATCTTCGCGCAGGTCACGCAGCAGATCGGCGACGCGGTGCCCGACGTGGACGACGCCGAAGACCTGAAGCGCTTCTTCAACGCCATTCAGTCGCTCAACGCGAAGGACCAGTTGCTCGCCTATCACGACCGCTCGGACGGCGGCCTTTGGGCCACGGTCTGCGAAATGGCGTTCGCGGGGCACGTGGGCGTGTCGCTGAACGTGGACATGCTGACGCTGGACGCGGACCACGAGTTCGACTACGGCGACGCCAAAGACTGGGCAAAGCAGACGAGCGGCCGTCGCGAAGACCGCACGCTGCGCGCGCTGTTCTCCGAGGAACTGGGCGCCGTAATCCAGGTGCGCGCAGCGGAGCGCGACGTGGTGCTGGGCGCGCTGCGCGAGCATGGTCTTTCGACGTGCTCGCATGTGATCGGCAAGCCGAACACGCACGACACCATCGAGATCTATCGCGACGCGAAGAAGGTCTACAGCGCGCCGCGCGCCGAACTGCAACGTGCGTGGAGCGAAGTGAGCTGGCGCATCTCGCGCCTGCGCGACAACCCCGCGTGCGCCGACGCCGAATACGACGCGCTGCTCGACGCGAACGACCCCGGCATCACGCCACGCCTCACGTTCGACCCGGCCGAAGACGTGGCTGCGCCGTTCATCGGCAAGGGCGCGCGGCCGCGTGTGGCGATCCTGCGCGAGCAGGGCGTGAACTCGCATCTCGAAACGGCCTATGCCTTCGACCGCGCCGGCTTCGACGCGCACGACGTTCACATGAGCGATCTGCTGGAAGGCCGCGCGACGCTCGCCGACTTCACGGGCGCCGTGGCTTGCGGCGGCTTTTCGTACGGCGACGTGCTGGGCGCAGGCGAGGGCTGGGCGAAGACGATCCGCTTCAATGCCCAACTGGCCGACATGTTCGCCGCGTTCTTCGCGCGCAAGGACACGTTCGCGCTCGGCATCTGTAACGGCTGCCAGATGCTGTCGAGCCTCGCCTCGATGATTCCGGGCGCCGAGGCATGGCCGAAGTTCACGCGCAACAAGTCGGAGAAGTTCGAAGCGCGCTTCTCGTTCGTCGAAGTTCAGGCGTCGCCGTCGCTCTTCTTCGCGGGCATGGAAGGCTCGCGCATTCCGGTGGCGGTCGCGCACGGCGAAGGTTTCGCCGACTTCTCGCAGCAGGGCGACGCGGCGCGCGTGGCCGTGGCGATGCGCTTCGTCGACCATCAAGGCTCGGCGACCGAACGCTATCCGTTCAATCCGAATGGCTCGCCGAACGGCATCACCTCGGTCACCACGCCGGACGGCCGCTTCACGGTGCTGATGCCGCACATGGAGCGCGTGCATCGCACGGTGCAGATGAGCTGGCATCCCGAGGGCTGGGGCGAAGCGAGCCCGTGGATGCGCGTGTTCCAGAACGCGCGCCGCTGGCTCGGTTGACGGGTCTTTCGGGCGGCACGCCGCCATAAACGACAATGCCGCCCGAGGGCGGCATTGTTTTTGGAAGCGCGCCGCTGCAACAGCAACGGCGCCGTTCCGTTCGGCGTTACTGGATCTTCGCCTGCTTGCGCAGGTTTTCCTCGAACGCCTGAAGCTTTTCCTGCTGCATCTGCTGGACGATCTGCGTCTTCACCTGTTCGAGCGGCGGCGGGGTGATGTCGCGAATGCCGTCCACGCGGATGATGTGCCAGCCGAACTGCGTGTGCACCGGCGTATCCGTCATCTGGCCTTGCTGGAGCTTCTGCGCCGCTGCGGCGAACTCGGGCACGTAGGCGCGCGGATCCGACCAGTCGAGATCGCCGCCGTTCTTGCCCGATCCCGGGTCCTTCGAGTACTGCTTCGCGAGGTCTTCGAAGCTCGCGCCGGCCTTGATCTTTGCGATCAGGTCTTTGGCCTGCTGCTCGTTGTCCACGAGGATGTGGTGCAGGTGATATTCCTTGCCGCCCGCCTCATGAACCAGCTTGTCGTAGCGTGCCTTGATATCCGCATCCGTGGGCGCGTTGTTCTTCATGAAGTCTTCGATCAGCGCGCGCAGCACGACGGTCTGCTGGGCAACGGCGATCTGCGCCTTGATGTCCGGCCGCGTGGGCAGCCCGCGGCGCGCCGCTTCTTGCATGAGGATTTCGCGATTGACCAGCTCTTCGCGCACTGCCGTTTGAAGTTGCGGCGTGTCCTGCTGGCCTTGATGCACGAGCTGTGCGATCAGCGCGTCGGCGCGCGACTTCGGAATCGGCGTGCCGTTCACGACGGCGATGTTCTGTGCAAACGCGGGCGCGGCCGCGAACGCAGCCAGCATCACCCAGAGACGGGTCTTCTTCAAGGTCATCGGAAAAGTCCTAACGGAGCAAAGAAATGTGGGCTTGCTAGCGGGGCAGCGAGCCGGCTTCTTCGGGCGTGTACGCCGTGATGGCGAGCGCGTGAATGCCGCGCTGCAGCGCATCGGCCAGCGCATCATACACCATGCGATGCCGCGCCACGCGTGGCTTGCCCGCGAACGCGGCGGCCACGATCGTCACGCTGTAATGGCCGCCGGCAGAGGCGCCGGCGTGGCCCGCATGCTGCGCGCTGTCGTCGCGAACGTCGAGGGAAACCACGGGCGCAAGTGCCGCGCAAAGGCGGCTGCGGATGAGCGCGAGGCGCTCGTCGGGGCTGGCGTGCAGGAAGGTGTCGCTCACGTCTTACTCCTCTTCCTTCATGTACTTCGCGAGCCACAGGCTCTGCCCGACGATGAACACCACCAGCAGGCCGGTCGCGCCGAAGAGCTTGAAGTTGACCCAAGTGTCGGTCGTGAAGTTATAGGCAACGAACAGGTTGACGAAGCCGAGCAGCACGAAGAACACGGCCCACACGATGTTGAGCTGGCCCCACACGCGGTGCGGCAGCGTGATCTGCTTGCCCATCATCGCTTCGATCAGATTCTTGCCGAACGCGAACTGCGAAAACACGAGCACGACGGAAAACGCCCAGTACAGCACCGTGGGTTTCCACTTGATGAACGTGTCGTTGTGGAACACGAGCGTTGCGCCGCCGAACACGGTGACGACGCCGAGGCTGATCCACAGCATCGTGTCGACCTTGCGATGCCGGAACGCGACCCATGCGATCTGCACGAGCGTCGCGGCAATCGCGACGGCCGTGGCCGGGAAGATGCCCCACACCTTGAACGCGATGAAGAACAGGATGATGGGGAACAGATCGAACAGGAATTTCATCGTGGGTTGAGGTTCCGGAGAATGGGAGGTGCGGGCGCAGCCGGGGCGGGTGCGGCGCGCGAAACATCTTGCGTCGTGCCGCGTTGCCGCCCGGCGCGTGGCGGCGTGGAATCGCGGGGCCGGGCAATACGCTCAGTCGTTGCCGGAATCGGGGGCGTACCGGCGATGATCAGCCAAGACTGGCAAAACCCGGCGCCACCAGCAAAACCCGCCGTTATTTCGGCTCGAATTGTAGCGCAGCCGAATTGATGCAGTACCGCAGGCCGGAGGGTGCGGGACCGTCTTCGAAGACGTGGCCCAGATGGGCGCCGCAATGCTTGCAGCGCACTTCGATGCGAAGCATGCCGTGCGAGCGGTCGGTGCGTTCTTCGATGACCTCGCCGTTGATCGGGCGGAAGTAGCTCGGCCAGCCGCAACCCGCGTCGAACTTCGTGTCCGATTCGAACAGCGGCGTGCCGCAACAGACGCAGTCGTAGACGCCGCGGTCCCAGTGGTCCCAGTAGCGGCCCGTGAACGGGCGCTCGGTCGCGGCGTGGCGCGTCACCTGGTACTCGGTTTCGGAAAGCTTCGAGCGCCAGTCAGCGTCGTCCTGGTGTCCGGGGTAGGCGTCGGAGTTGTGATCGTCCTCGGTCATGGTGTGTCCTGTGGGTTGTTTCTGTGGGTCTTGCCCGGGGGGCTCTCCCATGAGTCTTTCCCATGGGTCTTTCCCGCTAAAGGGCGAAGAACGGTGGCATCGCGAATCGTGCGATCACGACGAGCAGCTCACTTCGAGCGAGCCGGCCCAGTCGGGCGGCAGCGCCGCATAGCGCTCGTATTCGGGCTGTTCGTCGAATGGGTGTTGCAGCACGGCGGCGAGGCGTTCCACCTCGCTGAAGTCTTTTTCCTTCGCGCGGCGAATCGCCGTTTCCGCAAGGTGATTGCGCAACACAAACTTCGGATTCACGCGATTCATGGCCGCGGCACGCGACGCGTCGTCGCGCGCTTCCGCTGCGAGCCGCGTGCGATAGTCGGCGGCCCAGGCGTCGAAGGCTGCGCGGTCGAGGAACAGGTCGCGCACCGGCGCGTCGGCGCTCACGTCGTCCTTTCTGTGCTTGGATACACGGGCGAGATGGCGGAACGTCAGCGTGAAGTCGGCGCGGTTGGCGTGCATGATTTCGAGCAACCGGTTGGCGAGTGCGTCGTCGCCGTCGCGCGCGGTCTCGAGACCGAGCTTGTCGCGCAGCCGCTGTTCGAGTGACGGCGCGAAGCGTTCCTTGAAACCTTCCAGCACGCGCTGCGCGTCTTCTACGGCACGCTCGCCGCGCTTCGCTTCTTCATGGCGCTCACCGATGACGGGCAGCAGCGCCTGCGCGAGGCAGAACAGGTTCCAGTAAGCGATCTGCGGCTGCATGCGGTACGCGTAGCGGCCCTGCGAGTCCGAGTGATTGCAGATGTGGCCGGCGTCGAAGCCGTCCATGAAACCGAAGGGACCATAGTCGATGGTGAGGCCGAGAATCGACATGTTGTCGGTGTTCATCACGCCGTGGCAAAAACCCACCGCTTGCCACTGCGCGACGAGCCCGGCCGTGGACTGCACTGCCTCGGCAAGCAGCGCGAGGTATGGGTCGTCGGCTTCGCGGCAGTGCGGATAGAAGCGCTCGATGACGTGATCGGCGAGCGTGCGCAGCGCATCGACGCGGTCGTTCGCGTAGAAGTGTTCGAAGTGGCCGAAGCGCACAAAGCTGGGCGACACGCGCGTGACCACTGCCGCCGTTTCGATCTCCTCGCGTCGCACCGGCTGATCCGAGCCCGTTACGCAAAGCGCACGCGTGGTCGGAATGCCCAGGTGGTGCATGGCCTCGGAGCACAGGAACTCGCGAATCGACGAGCGCAGCACGGCGCGTCCGTCGCCCAAGCGCGAATAGGGCGTGCGGCCGCTGCCTTTCAGTTGCAGCTCATAGCGCCGGCCGGCGTGCTCGACTTCGCCGAGCCCAATCGCGCGTCCGTCGCCCAGTTGCCCGGCCCACACGCCGAACTGGTGTCCCGAATACACGGACGCGTAAGGCATCGCATGATCGGACCAGTCGCGGGTGGTGTTGCCGCTGAACCAGGCGGCGAAGCCGGGGTCTTTTACGACAGCAGGATCGAATCCGAGCAGCCGCGCCGTCTCTGCCGAAAAGCCCACGACGTAGGGCTCCGGCAGCGGCGCGGCGGGCAATCGCGTCATGAAGGTCGGCCCGAGCCCCGCGAACGCGCCTTCGCGCGACGTCGTGATGGACGACGTGACGCGCGAGAGCACGGACGTGGATGCGCCCTGTTCGACAGTGCCCGCCGTGGCGGAAGAATCATCGGAATGGGTGGTCACAGCCGCGTCGCTACGGCCGGCGGCTTGTGAAGTGCCTGGTGAAAACGACATGTTGAGCGCCTCTGGATTAACCGATATTGTAAGTCCGCGTCCGCGGGCCTGCAGGCGGCCTGGCCGGCCCGGTCAAGGCCTCACGGCTGGGCCGTAGCGAGGCTTCAGTGGCGAGGGCTTCACACTGCCGCCGCGGCTACCGCGGTTCTGTCCTCCGCGGCGCCTCGCGAAATGTCGAGCGGCCTGCCATCGCAGCGCCGTGACAGACACGGTAAAGACAAAACGAGCACAGAACGAGGTGAGGAGACCCGTGCCAATGACAACGCCGCTCCTGGGACAGATGATGGACGTGCCGCTCAACGTGTCGTCGCTGATCGCGCACGCCGCACGCTATCACGGCACCACCGAGATTGTGTCGCGCCGCATCGAAGGCGACATTCACCGCTACACCTATCGCGATTGCGAACGGCGCTCGAAGCAGCTTGCCCAGGCGCTCATGAGGCTCGGCATCACAGCGGGCGAGCGCATCGGCACGCTGGCCTGGAACGGCTACCGGCATCTCGAGGCCTACTTCGGGGTGACCGGTTTCGGCGCGGTGTGTCACACCATCAATCCACGCCTTTTTCCCGAGCAGATCGCGTTCATCGTCAACGATGCCGACGACCGCTATGTGCTGTTCGACACCACCTTCGCGCCGCTCGTTGCGCAACTCGCGCCGCAGTGCCCGAACGTGCGCGCCTGGGTCGCGCTGACCGACGAGGCGCACCTTGCTGCCTGCGCGTCCATCGCGGCGCCCGTGCTCTGCTACGAAACGCTGCTCGCAGCCGAAGACGGCGCGTTCGACTGGCCCGTGCTCGACGAACAGAGCGCATCGAACCTCTGCTACACGTCAGGCACCACGGGGCATCCGAAGGGGGCGCTGTATTCGCACCGGTCGTCTGTGCTGCATGCGTTCGGGGCGTCGCTGCCCGACGCCATGGGGCTGTCGTCGCGCGATTCCGTGCTGCCCGTCGTGCCGATGTTCCATGTGAACGCATGGGGCATTCCGCATGCCGCGCCGCTTTCGGGCGCCAAGCTTGTGCTACCGGGCAAGGACCTCGACGGCAAGTCGCTGTTCGAGCTCATGGAGGCCGAACGCGTCACGTTTTCAGCGGGCGTGCCGACCGTCTGGATGGGCCTGCTCAACCACGTGCGGCAACACGGCACGCGGTTTCACTCGCTCGAACGAACGGTGATCGGCGGCTCGGCCTGTCCGCCTGCGATGCTGCGCGCCTTCGAGGACGACTACGGCGTGCGTGTGATCCACGCCTGGGGCATGACGGAGATGTCGCCGCTCGGCACGCTGGCGAGCCTCAACTGGGAGCAGTCCCAGCGGCCGCGCGAGGCGCAGCACGCGCTGCTGCAAAAGCAGGGCCGAACGATGTTCGGCGTGGACATGAAAATCGTCGGACCGGACGGCGCGGAGCTGCCCTGGGACGGCGTGGCGTTCGGCGACCTGCACGTGCGCGGGCCATGGGTGATCGACCGCTACTTCCGCCACGACGAATCGCCGCTCGTGAACGGCTGGTTCCCGACCGGCGACGTCGCCACGATCGACGCCGACGGCTTTCTCAACATCACCGACCGCAGCAAGGACGTCATCAAGTCGGGCGGCGAGTGGATCAGCTCCATCGACATCGAGAACATTGCCGTGGCGCATCCCGCCGTGGCCGAGGCCGCGTGCATCGCCTGCGCGCATCCGCGCTGGACCGAGCGGCCGCTGCTCGTGGTCGTGAAGCGTGCGGGCAAGACGGTGACGCGCGAAGACCTGCTCGCCTTCTACGAAGGCAAGGTCGCGAAGTGGTGGATTCCGGACGACGTGGTGTTCGTCGACGAACTGCCGCACACCGCAACGGGCAAGCTGCAGAAGCTCAAGCTGCGCGATATGTTCCGTCACCACGTGCTGCCGACTGCGCTGGGTGGGGAATGCGGTGGCCTGGGTGGAGACTGAGCCACCACTCGCGCAGTTAAATTGAACGACCGTTCTTTTTTGTGTATGCTCCAGCTGACCCGGGTTTGTCGGACAATGCAGCCGACAGCGCCCAACGCGCACCGGCAAGCATGGAGGCAGACACATGGCAGTCGACTACACGACCCGGGACGGCATCGCCGTCCTTACCCTCAATAACCCGCCCGTCAACGGATTGGGCCACGCCACGCGGGCCGGCATCGTGGCAGGGCTCGACCGCGCGAATGCCGACCCGGACATCGTCGCGATCGTGCTCACGGGTGCCGGCAAGGCCTTTTCGGGCGGCGCCGACATCACCGAATTCAACACGCCCAAGGCCACTCAGGAGCCGATGCTCGGCACCGTCATCAAGGCGGTCGAAGCGAGCGCCAAGCCGGTCGTAGCCGCCATTCACAGCGTCGCGATGGGCGGCGGACTGGAGCTTGCGTTGGGCGCGCATTACCGCATCGCGGCCCCCGGCGCGCAGATTGCGCTGCCGGAGGTCAAGCTGGGCCTGCTGCCTGGCGCCGGCGGCACGCAGCGTCTGCCGCGTGCGGTGGGCCTCGAAACCGCGCTCAACATGATCGTGTCCGGCACGCCGGTGATGTCGGAAAAACTCGCCGGCACGGGGCTCTTCGATGAAATCGCGCAAGGCGACCTGCTCGACGCGGCGCTCGCGTTTGCGCGCAAGGTGGCGCACAAGGGCGGCACGCATCCGCTGTTGCGCAAGCGCGAGATCGAGCATGCGAACGCCGCGGGCTTCATCCAGTTCGCGCGCAACAGCGTGGCCGCGGTCGCAAGGCACTATCCGGCGCCGCACAAGTGCATCGATGCAGTCGAGGCTGGCGTGAAGAACGGCTTCGACAAGGGCCTTGCCATCGAGCGTGAATGCTTCATGGCGCTCGTGCAAACGCCGGAAAGCCGCGCGCTGCGCCACGCGTTCTTCGGCGAACGGGCAGCAAGCAAGATTGCCGACGTACCCGCCGGCACGCCGGTGCGCAAGATCGAAAAGGTCGCGGTGATCGGCGCGGGCACGATGGGCGGCGGCATCGCGATGAACTTCGCCAACGCCGGGTTGCCGGTTACGCTGCTCGAAACGAAGCAGGAAGCGCTTGACCGGGGCCTCGCCACGATCCGCAAAAACTACGAAGCGAGCGTGAAGAAGGGCAAGCTCAACGCCGATTCGCTCGAAAAACGCATGGCGCTGATTCGCGCGACGCTCGCGTGGGACGACCTGAAGGACGCGGACCTCGTCATCGAAGCCGTATTCGAAGAGCTGGGCGTGAAAGAGCAGGTGTTCCGTCAGCTCGACGAAGTGGCGAAGCCGGGCGCGATCCTGGCCTCGAATACTTCGACGCTGGACCTGAACCGCATCGCGTCGTTCACGAAGCGGCCGCAGGACGTGGTGGGCATGCACTTCTTCAGCCCGGCCAACGTGATGAAGCTGCTCGAAGTGGTGCGCGGCCGCGAGACGGCCAAAGACGTACTCGCCACCGTGATGCAGGTCGCGAAGACCATCCGGAAGACCGCAGTGGTCTCCGGCGTGTGCGACGGCTTCATTGGCAACCGCATGATCGAGCAGTACCTGCGCCAGGCGCTCTTCATGCTGGAAGAAGGGGCGCTGCCTGCGCAGATCGATCGGGCCATCGAAAAATTCGGCTTTGCCATGGGCCCGTTCCGCATGAGCGATCTCGCCGGCAACGACATCGGCTGGGCCATCCGCAAGCGCCGCTATCGCGAACAGCCTGAAATGCACTACTCGAAGATCGCCGACCGCCTTTGCGAAGCCGGCCGCTTCGGCCAGAAAACGGGTGGCGGCTGGTACGACTACCAACCGGGCGACCGTACGGCGCAACCGTCCGCCGTGGTGGACGAGATGATCGTCGCGTACTCGAAGGAAATCGGCGTGGCGCGCCGTAAGATCGCCGACGACGAGATCGTGGAGCGACTCGTGTTCGCACTCGTCAACGAGGGCGCGAAGATTCTGGAAGAGGGCATCGCATCGAAGGCATCGGACATCGACATGGTCTATCTGACCGGCTACGGTTTTCCGCTGTGGCGCGGCGGCCCGATGCTGTACGCCGACACGGTGGGCCTTTACAACGTGGAGCGGGCCATTCGCCGCTACGCCGCGCAACCCAACGGCGACGCCTGGCAGATCGCGCCGCGCATCGTCGAACTGGCGGCGCAGGGCCGCGGTTTTAATTGACCCATTGACCTTTAGCCGCAGCGAACACCAGCGGAGTGACGAGATGAAAGGCGTACACGAAGTTCTGCTCGTCGTGGACGTGCAGAACGATTTCATGCCCGGCGGCGCGCTCGCCGTGCCGCACGGCGACGAGATCGTGCCGGTCGTGAACCGGCTTGCACGCGGCTTCAGTCACGTGATGCTCACACAGGACTGGCACCCGGCCTCGCACGTTTCGTTTGCGGCGAACCATGCGGGCCGTGCGCCGTTCGAAACCATCGCGCTGCCGTACGGCGACCAGGTGCTGTGGCCCGCGCACTGCGTGCAGGCCACGCCCGGTGCGCAGTTCCATAGCGAGCTCGACGTGCCGCATGCGCGCGGCGTGATCCGCAAAGGGCACCACGCGAACGTGGACAGCTACTCGGCGTTTCTCGAAGCCGACCGCAAGACGCCCACGGGTCTTGCAGGCTATCTGCGCGAGACAGGCGTCACGCGCGTGTGGTGCTGCGGACTCGCCACGGACTACTGCGTCGCGTGGTCCGCGCTCGATGCGCGCGCGGCCGGGTTCGAGGTGGTCGTAATCGAAGACGCTACACGCGCCATCGACCTCAACGGCTCGCTTGCCGTGGCCTGGCAGCAGTTGCAGGCCGCGGGCGTGAGCCGCGTGCAGAGCGCCGAGGTGCTGCGCTGAAGGCAGAGCCGCCAAAAGCGCCCCAAAAGCGCGGCCACACCCACACATCAACAGCAACATGAATGGCAGGAGACAGGCATGACTGACGCAGTAATCGTATCGACGGCCCGCACGGGTCTCGCCAAATCGTGGCGGGGCGCATTCAACATGACGCACGGCGCGACGCTGGGCGGCCACGTGACGAAGGCCGCCGTCGAGCGCGCGAAGCTCGACCCTGCGCGCATCGAAGACGTCATCATGGGCTGCGCGAATCCCGAAGGCGCGACGGGCGGCAACATCGCGCGCCAGATCGGCCTGCGCGCGGGGCTGCCTGTCAGCGTGCCCGGCATGACGGTGAACCGTTTCTGCTCGTCGGGCCTGCAAACCATCGCACTTGCCGCGCAGCGGGTGATGGCGGGCGAGGGCGACGTCTACGTGGCGGGTGGCGTGGAGTCGATCTCGTGTGTGCAGAACGAGATGAACCGCCACATGATGGCCGAAGGCTGGTTGCTCGAACACAAGCCCGAAATCTACTGGACGATGCTGCAGACGGCGGAGAACGTCGCGAAACGCTATTCGATTTCGAAGGAGCGCCAGGACGAATACGGCGTGCAATCGCAACTGCGCGCGGCCGCGGCGCGCGAGGCGGGGTTGTTCGATGCGGAGATCGTGCCCCTGACCGTGCTCGCGGGCGTCGCGGACAAGGCGAGCGGCCGTCTCTTCACGCAGGAGGTGACGATTGCCGCCGACGAAGGCATTCGTGCGGACACCACGCTCGAAGGCGTGGCGAAGATCCGCACGGCGCTGCCGGGCGGCGTCGTCACGGCGGGCAACGCGAGCCAGTTCTCGGATGGCGCCTCGGCCTGCGTGGTGATGAACGCCAAGGTGGCGGAGCGCGAGGGGCTCGAGCCGCTCGGTATTTTCCGCGGCTTCGCGGTGGCGGGCTGTGAGCCGGACGAAATGGGCATCGGCCCGGTCTTCGCCGTGCCGAAACTGCTCAAGCAGGCGGGGCTCAAGGTCGAGGACATCGACTTGTGGGAGCTCAACGAAGCGTTCGCCGTGCAGGTGCTCTATTGCCGCGACAAGCTCGGGATTCCGAACGAACGGCTCAACGTCAACGGCGGCGCGATTGCGGTCGGCCACCCGTACGGCGTGTCGGGCTCGCGGCTCACGGGGCATGCGCTGATAGAAGGCAAACGCCGCGGCGCGAAGTTCGTGGTGGTCACGATGTGCATCGGCGGCGGGCAGGGCGCGGCGGGATTGTTCGAGGTGGTGTGAGGCGAGTAGGAGGGCGGGAGCGGCGGGGCAGTAAGAAGTGACGTTGGTGTTTATCGAGGGCTGCGCCATGAAGTTGCGTCACGAAGTTGCGTCATGAAGCTGCGGGCGCGGCCGGATAAACGGCGGCGCGCCCGCGAACCTTGCTGCGTTTCAGACCATAGGACCATAGGACCATCAGCCCATCAGGTTTGCGGATCGGCGCTCTGATCCGGGGATGCATCCGCGGCGGGCTGGGCGGCTGCATCGTCTGCCTGCTCGTCGTCTTTTTTCTCCAGATGCTTTTCGAGTGCGCTGGCGCCTTCGAAGCCGGCGACTGCGGCGAGCCCTTTGGTGAGAAGCGATGCGTCTGGATCGACCTTCTCCGTTGCCTCCACTGCTGCGATCGCACCCGCGATCTCACCTACCGTATTCAGAATTCCCATGGCAATCACCGTCAAAGTGGAACATCAATCGTACGAATCGACTCGCTGGCCACTCGGGTAGCAGGCGGATAGCGAGTCGCTGCGGCGGCCGTTACCGTCGCGCCGCCGGAGGGAACATTAGCACCGCGACGCGCTGGAAAGTGCGAAGAATTGTTAAACGGAAACCCGGCATGAAGCCGACCATGGCGTGCGCGAGGAGCCGCGACTGAAGCGGCCAACCGGATGACGGAGAAGGCACGATGCCTCCGCGCGGCGCGGTTCGCGGCCATCCAGGCCGCGTAGGCGAGCAGGTATCATGGCGGCTTGCCACCCGCACGGCGTGGCACCGCGCGCCACGGCGGGCGAGCCCGCGCCGTTTCAGACCAACCCGACTACAGGTGAACAAGTTGATCCGTCATATCGTGATGTGGAAGCTCAAGGAAACCGCCGAAGGCGCCACGCGTGAACAGAACGCGCAGACCCTCAAGGCGAAGCTCGAAGCGTGCCGCGGCATCGTGCCGGGCATCGAGCATCTGGAAGTGGGGCTTGCGGCGCCCGGCCTCGAGTCGACCTACGACGTGGTGCTGGTCTCCGATTTCGCCGACAAGGCCGCGCTCGACGCCTATCAGATCCATCCCGTGCACGAGGAAGTGAAGAAGTTCATCTCCGGGGTGCGCGAAGCGCGCCAGTGCGTGGACTACGAAGTGTGAGCCTCGCGATGAGCGACGCACAGCCTCCGGCGGGAGCAAGCCCACAAACGCCGCCCATGATCGAAAGCCCGTTCGTCGATCATCTCGGCGTGCAGGTCGTCCGTGCCGCCGACGGCGCGAGCGAAGTCGTGCTGCCGCTTGCGCCGATGCATCTGAACACGTGGGACGTCGCGCATGGCGGCGTCACCATGACGCTCGCCGACGTCGCGCTCGCCATGGCGGCGCGCAGCCTCGCGCCGGACGGCGTGGGTGTAGTCACCGTCGAAATGAAAGTGAACTTCATGCAGCCGGGCCGCGGCGAATTGCGTGCGTCGGCGCGCGTGCTCCATCGCTCCACCACCATGGCCTACTGCGAAGGCGAGATTCGCGACACGGCCGGTCACTTCGTCGCCAAGGCGCTCGGCACCTTCAAGTACATGCGCCGCCTCGCCGTGGGCCGCGAGATCACGCAGCAGCGGCTGCGCACCGATCCGACAGCGCGTCCCGGGCCGAGCGACGGCTGAGCGTTTCACCCGGCTGGCGCGCCGCGCGCGGATCGTGGCGTGCCGCTTCCTGTCTCGCTTCCTGTTCCCGTCACCTGTCCCGCTGGCTCAATCCAATCGAAGAGGTGCCTGTCATGTCCCCGACCAATCGTCAGATCCTGCTGGTCTCGCGGCCGCCCATGCCGGGGCCCGCCACGCCGGACAACTTCCGGCTCGTCGAAACGCCGCTGCTGCCGCTGGAAGCGGGCCAGGTGCGCGTGCGTAACCACTATCTGTCGCTCGATCCGTACATGCGCGGCCGCATGAACGACGCGAAGTCGTATGCGCCGCCTCAACCGCTCAACGAAGTGATGCTGGGCGGCACGGTGGGCGAAGTGGTGGAGTCTACGCATCGCGACTTCGCCGTGGGCGACAAGGTGGTCGGCATGTTCGGCTGGCAGGAGTACGGCACCTCCAACGGCGAGGGGCTGCACAAGGTGGACGACACCCACGTGCCGCTGTCGGCGTACCTCGGCGCCGTCGGCATGCCGGGCGTGACCGGCTGGTATGGCCTCAACCGCATCATCGGACCGAAGCCGGGCCAGACCGTGGTGGTGAGCGCGGCGAGCGGCGCGGTGGGCAGCGTGGTCGGGCAACTGGCGAAGCTCGCCGGATGCCGCGCCGTGGGCATCGCGGGCGGCGCGGAAAAATGCCGCTACGTGGTGGAGACGCTCGGCTTCGACGCCTGCGTCGACTACAAGGCCGGCAATCTCTACGCGGACCTCAAGGCCGCGACGCCGCAGGGCGTGGACGGCTACTTCGAGAACGTGGGCGGCGCGGTGCTCGACGCCACGCTTGCGCGCATGAATCCGTCCGGACGCATCGCGCTGTGCGGCATGATCGCCCGCTACGACGGCGCGCCCACGCCGCTCGCCCATCCCGAACTGATGCTCACGCAGCGGCTGCTCGTACAGGGTTTCATCGTGACCGAACATCTCGATTGCTGGCCGGAGGCGCTGCGCGAACTGGGCTCGCTCGTCGCGCAGAAGAAACTGCATTACCGCGAGAGCATTGCCCAAGGGCTCGAACGCGCGCCCGAGGCGTTCATCGGCCAGCTCAAAGGCCAGAACTTCGGCAAGCAGTTGGTAAAGCTCATCTGAACTGAGTGGAGCTTATCTTCGATATGACCGTTCCCTTCGAGTTCGACGGCAAGGTCGCCGTCATCACCGGCGCCGCGAGCGGATTCGGCCGGGCTTTCGCGCAGAAGGCAGCCGTGCTCGGCATGAAGCTCGTGCTCGCCGATGTCGACGGCGACGCGCTCGCCGCGTGTGTGACCGCGCTGTGCGACGAGGGCGCCGAAGCCGTGGGCGTGGCGACCGACGTGTCGCAATCCGCGCAGGTCGAGGCGCTCGCGCAAACGGCGCTCGATACCTTCGGCAAGGTGCATCTGCTTTTCAACAACGCGGGCGTCGGTACGGGCGGCTTCCTCTGGGAGAACACCGAAAACGACTGGACGTGGGTGCTCGGCGTCAACGTGATGGGCGTGGCACACGGCGTGCGCGTGTTCGCGCCCATCATGCTGCGGCAGAAGGAGCCGGCACACATCGTGAACACGGCGTCGGTAGCCGGGCTGCTGGCGCCGCCCGCCATGGGCGTCTACAACGTGTCGAAGCACGCCGTGGTGGCGTTGACCGAAACGCTCTATCACGATCTGAACATCGTGGGCGGCGAGGTGGGCTGTTCGCTGCTGTGCCCGGCGTTCGTACCGACCGGCATCGCCGAATCGCATCGCGCGCGGCCCGAGGCGCTGCGCAACACAGAGGCACCCACGCGCTCCCAGGCCGTCGCGCAAGTGCAGCTTCAGCGCGCGGTGAAATCGGGCAAGCTCTTGGCCGCCGACGTGGCCGAGCTCACCTTCGACGCCGTCCGCGAGCGGCGCTTCTACATCCTCACGCATCCCGCGATTCTGCCCTCCGTGCATCTGCGCCACGAGGACATCGAATTGATGCGCAACCCTACCGATCCGATGTCGTTGAAGCCTGAGACGGGGTACTCGGCGTGACGCCACTGAACCCCAAGATCGCGCTGGTTCTCGACATGGTGGCGCGCGCAAAGCGGCCGCCGTATCACGAACTGACGCCGGTCGAGGCACGCGCCTCTTACGAGCGCAGCGCGCCCATTCTTGAAATTGGGAGCGCCCCGATGTTCTCCGTGGAGGACATCGAGGTGCCCGTGCGCGACGGCGCCGCCATTCGCGCGCGGCTCTACTTTCCCGTCGAGCCGCAATGGGCGGAGCCGCTGCCCGCGCTCGTCTACTACCACGGCGGCGGGTTCACGGTGGGCAGCGTGGATACGCACGATGCGCTGTGCCGCATGTTCGCGCACGACGCGCATTGCGCGGTGCTCTCCGTGGACTACCGGCTTGCGCCCGAGCATCGCTTCCCCACTGCGGTGAACGACGCATTCGATGCGCTCGCGTGGCTTCATGCGAACGCAGCCGTCTACGGCATCGACGCGGCGCGCATCGCGGTGGGCGGCGACAGCGCCGGCGGCACGCTCGCCACGGTCTGCGCCGTGCTCGCGCGCGACGCGGGCATCCCGCTCGCGCTGCAACTGCTGATCTATCCGGGCGCCTCGGCGCATCAGCAGACGGAGTCGCACGCGCGGCTCTCTGAAGGCTATCTGCTCTCGGGCGACACCATTCAATGGTTCTTCGCCCAGTACGTGCGCGAGCCCGACGATCGCAACGACTGGCGCTTCGCGCCGCTCGACGGCGAGCGCGATGCGCCGTCGTTCGATCGTCTCGCGCCCGCGTGGATCGCGATTGCCGGGTACGACCCGCTCAGCGACGAAGGCAACGCTTACGCCGCCAAGCTCCGGGCTGCGGGTAACGTCGTCACGTTGGCCTGCTATCCGGACATGATCCACGAGTTCTTCAAGATGGGCGGCTTCGTGCCCGAGGTCGCACACGCGCATGCCGATGCGGCAGCGGCGCTGCGCGCGGCGTTTGGGGCGGTTTGAGGTGGGCTTGAGGCGGTCTGAGGCGGTTTTGGGGCGGTTTGAGTGGCGAGCGGGCGGCGCGGTATTTCACGGCGTGGCCTGCCTCTTGCCGTGACCGCGCTCTGTGTGCGCTGCGACTACCACGCGCCACAACGCGTCGCAACGCGCGCTACGTCCCGCTACAACGCGCGCGTCACGTCGAACGCGTACTCGCGTTCATAGTGGCCGGGCCGGGCGATGCGGTGAGAACCGTTGTCGTCGCTGCGCTCGATCGCTTCCACGCTGATCGCTTCACCGTGTACGGCCACGCGTAAGGCCGTCGTGCCGCGCGTGCCGTAGTCGGGCGTGTCGATGAACGCCGCCGAAAGCGCGCGCTCGCGTTCGAGCGTGATGCCGGTGGCCGGCAGTTCGTCGTCGCGCGCCAGTTGCGGGTCGCGCATCATCTCGACGAGGCTCGCGAGCGGCGCATGAGGGTCTGCCGCGAGGCGCGTGGCCAGCTCGCTGCGCTTTCGCACGAGCTTGGGCCACGGCGTGTCGAGCACGGCGTTCGAAATGCCGTGCGTGCCGGCTTCGAGCAAGGCGGGCGGGGCGCTCGACCGGTTGCAGTACCAGCCCAGTTCGCGCCGCGTCCAGTCGCCCACGATCAGGTTGAAGCCGTTGTAGATCTCGCCGTCGCGCGCCACGCGCCGCAAGTAGTCGAGCGGCGTTGTGCGGGGTTGCGTCAACCACGCCGAGACGAGTGTGCCGCGTGTCGGCGCGTCGGCGCGCATTTCACGCGGCGCGCGGTAGTTCGTGAGCGCGGCGAAGCGGCCGTCGCGCGTCATGCCGAGCCACGTGCCGCCGCCCACGAGATCGCGCCCGGCCAGCAGCGTGGGCGCATCGGACCACCAGTGCATCGGCTCGGCGGTGCGCCTGAAGAATTCGTCGCGGTTGGCGGCTAGCGTGAAGAGCGCGCCCTCGGTGGCGTCGGGGCGCCAGTCGAACACGATCAGGCACATGGCGTCGCACCGGCCACGCCGTGAAGACTGCCGGCCGTCACCGCGTCAAGCCTCGACCGGCAGCGAATAGGGCAGCGGCTCGAACGCGAGCGCCGGGCCGTCTGCGGCGCCCAGGTGCACGGAGCCGGATTCGAGCGCGGCGAGCTTGATTTCGGCGAGCACGTCGTACACGCCGGCGGGCGCCGCCGCGGCGTTGACCACCATCCCGCACGGCTGGCCGGGATCGTCCGAATGGAACAATTCTGCGCCGGCATGAAGAGCGCCGGCTGCGGCCCCGGCAGCCGCGTCGGCCTCGGCGCCGATTCGCGCGAGCGCCGTGCGCCGCTTGATCGTGCCGCGATACTGGCTGCGCGCCACCACTTCCTGGCCGGGGTAGCAGCCTTTACGGAAATTGACGCCGCCCAGCACGTCGTAATTGACCATCTGCGGCACGAACTGCTCGACGACGGGCTGCGTGATGCGCGCCTCGCCCGCGCGAATGTCGAGCCAGTCCCACACCGCGGGCGACACCTGCGCGAGTTCGGAGAGCGTCCCAAGCCGCGCTTCGACCTCGGCCTTCGGGCCAACCCACAGATAACGCAGGCGCCCCGCGGCGTCCGGTACGCGGATGAGCGACCCCGCCGCGCCGTCCACCTTCACGTGCACGCCGTCGGGCAGCGCGTCGAACACGCGCGAAAGCGCACCGCGCACGTCGCCGGCGAGGCCCACCACGGCGACCGCATCGCTTGCGTCCGCGAGCCTGGCCTTGGCGCGCAGGATGAACATCGAGAGGCGCTTTTGCACCGCCGGCTGCACGTCCTTCGACACCAGCAGCCGGATCGTCTCGCCCGTGCGCCAGGTGAGGAACGACGCGAGCAGCCGGCCCTTCGGCGAGCAGTAGCCCGCAAGGCGCGCGTTTGCGGCGTCGAGGTGCTGGATGTCGTTGGTGAGCTGGCTGTGCAGGAAGTTGGCGGCGTCGTCGCCCGTGGCGTCGATGGCGCCGAACTGCGTGAGACGCATCCAGGCGCCGCGTTCCAGCACGGCGTCGAAGTCGCCGGCAGCGGGGCGTTCAAGGGGAGCAGCGGCGGTGGTGACGGCCGCCGTGGCCGGAGCGGGAGCGAGCGGTGAGTTCATGGAAACGGGATTGAGTCAATCCTGACTTGAGCGAGGGCAAGCAAGTATTATATGGGGTCTATCTGAGCCCTGTTTCGCATGTCCCTGCTGAAGAAATGTCTCGCCGCCGGCACGGCGCTCGTCGTCCTGGCGGTTGCCGCTCTGGCGGGCGGCGTCTGGTATTGGGCGACGAGCCCCGTCAAGCTTGCCGCTTCCCAACTCGACGTCTCCATCGCTCCGCACAGCACGTTGCGCAGCGTGACCGCGCAGCTCGTGCGCGGCGGCGTACCGGTGCAGCCGGAGCTGTTCGTCGCCATGACGCGCGTGGTGGGCCTGCAAAGCCAGGTCAAGGCGGGCAATTACGAGTTCAAGGCGGGCGTCACGCCGTGGCAGGTGCTGCAAAAGCTCGCGCGCGGCGACGTGAACGAGTTCGCGGCGACCATCATCGAAGGGTGGACGTTCAGGCACATGCGCGCGGAGATCGACGCCAATACCGCGCTCGCGCACCAGACGGCCGGCATGAGCGACGCCGAACTGCTGAAAGCCATCGGCGCCGCCGATACACCGCCCCTCGGCAACGCCGAAGGGCTGTTCTTTCCGGATACGTATCTGTTCGACAAGGGCACGAGCGACCTGGACGTGTACCGCCGCGCCTACCGCCTGATGCAGCAGCGCCTCGCCGAAGCGTGGGCCGGCCGCGCGCCGGGCTTGCCGTTCCGCACGCCGTACGAGGCGCTGACCATGGCATCGATCATCGAGAAGGAGACCGGCAAGCCCGCGGACCGGCCGCTCGTGGCCGCCGTCTTCGCGAACCGGCTGCGCGCGGGCATGCCGCTGCAGACCGACCCCACCGTGATCTACGGAATGGGCGCGAGCTATACGGGGCGAATCCATCGGCGCGACCTGCAGACGGACACTCCCTACAATACCTACACGCGGATGGGGCTGCCGCCGACGCCCATTTCGCTGCCGTCGGTCGCGTCGCTGCAGGCGGCCGTGAATCCGGCACCCAGCGCGGCGCTCTATTTCGTGTCGCGCGGCGACGGCACCAGCATCTTTTCTGACACGCTCGGCGATCACAACAAGGCCGTCGACAAGTACATCCGAGGGCAATAAATGGCGCGCGGCAAATTCATTACGCTCGAGGGCATAGACGGCGCGGGCAAGACCACCCATCTCGCGTGGCTGCGCGAGCGCCTCGAGCAGAAGGTCGGCCCCACCGGGCACGCTGTGGTGATGACGCGCGAGCCGGGCGGCACGCCGCTTGGCGAAGCGCTGCGCAATATCCTGCTGCACGAATCCATGGACCTCGAAACGGAGGCGCTGCTGATGTTCGCCGCGCGCCGCGAGCACCTCGCCCAGGTGATCGAGCCGGCGCTCGCGCGCGGCGACTGGGTGCTCTCGGACCGCTTCACCGACGCCACCTTCGCCTACCAGGGCGGCGGCCGCGGACTGCCGCGCGACAAGCTCGAAGCGCTGGAGCGCTGGGTGCAGGGCGGCTTCCAGCCGGATCTCACGGTGCTCTTCGACGTGCCGCCGGAAACCGCCAGCGCCCGGCGCGGCGCGGCGCGCGAACCGGACCGCTTCGAAAGCGAGTCCGACGCCTTTTTCACGCGCACGCGGGCCGAGTATCTGCGTCGCGCCGAAGAGGCGCCGTATCGTTTTGCGATTGTCGACTCGACGCAGAGCATCGAAGAGATTCGCCGGCAGCTGGATGAGATCGTGGCGGCGCTGTGAAACCGGCAATATCCTCATGCATCGCACGAATAATTTCTCGTAATCGATTGATTTTAAAATAGAAAAGATGATCTATCCGTGGCAGGCCGACGACTGGAATCGCCTTCAGCAACTCCGTGCGCACTGGCCGCATGCGCTGCTGCTGCATGGGCAGGCCGGCATCGGCAAGCTCGACTTTGCCCGGCATCTCGCCAAGGGGCTGCTCTGCGAGGCGCCTCAGGCCAACGGTGAGCCGTGCGGCGCTTGTGCCGCCTGCAACTGGTTTGAACAGGGCAATCACCCGGACTACCGGATCGTGGTGCCCGAAGCGCTAGCCGCTGAACTGGGCGCCACCGCCGCAGACGAAGGCAAGCCCGAAAAGGACGACGCCGACGACGGCAGCGGCAAGAAGACCCGCACGCTGAGCAAGGAAATCAAGATCGAGCAGGTCCGTGCGCTACTGGACTTCAGCGGCATCGGCTCGCACCGGGGCGGCATGCGCGTGGTCGTGCTCTATCCAGCCGAGGCACTCAACGTCGCGGCGGCCAACGCGCTGCTCAAGACGCTCGAGGAGCCGCCGGCGGGCGTCGTGTTCCTGGTGGTGTCGGCGCGTATCGACCGGTTGCTGCCCACCATCGTGAGCCGCTGCCGCCAGTGGCCGATGGGCACGCCCTCGGCGCAAGACGCCACCGCCTGGCTCAAGGCGCAAGGCGCCGATGACGCCGAAGCGCTGCTCGCCGAAGCAGGCGGTGCGCCGCTCGCCGCGCGCGCGCTTGCGCACGACGAAAACCGCACGCTGCGCGACTGGACGCTGGCCCAACTCGCCGCCGGGGCACGCTGCGACGCGTTCGCCTGCGGCGAGACGCTGCAGAAACTGCCCGTGCCGCTCGTGATCGGCTGGCTCCAGCGCTGGCTCTACGATCTTCTGGCGCAGCGCACGGCGGGCCGGCCGCGTTACTTTCCGCAGGCGTCATCGGCGCTCGCGCGTTGCGCCGGCGAGATGAACACCGACGCGTTCGCGCGTTTCCAGAGAACCGTGACGCGCCAGCGCAGGGTGGAGAACCATCCGCTCAACGCGCGTCTGGTATTCGAGGAACTGTTTCTGGGTTATCGGGAGCTGTTCGGCTGACGGCGGGCGCGGTCAAGTCGACATTGCGGCGTCATTGCGCCACCGTCGCGTTGCCCCGTTGCCGTTGCCGGCGCCTTGCCTTCCCGAAATCCTCTGTAAGCCTAGCCGGATACTTGCCATGACCCTTTCGTATCGCGATGCCACGCTCGACGATCTGCCCGCCATTGTCGCCATCTACAACTCCACGGTCGCCTCGCGCCAGGTCACGGCGGATCTGGAGCCGGTCAGCGTAGACAGCCGGGTGCCGTGGTTCCATGCGCACGGGCCCGCCACGCGACCGCTGTGGGTCGTGGAGGAGGCCGGCCGCGTGGTCGCGTGGCTCAGCTTCTCGGACTTCTATGGCCGCCCGGCTTACCGGCATACGTCGGAGGTCAGCATCTATCTGGACGAGGCCGTGCGCGGCAAAGGCCTCGGCCGGCAATTGCTCGCCGCAGCCCTTCAGGCGGCGCCTGCGCTCGGCATTCACTCGGTGCTGGGTTTCATCTTCGGCCACAATGAGCCGAGCCTGCGGCTCTTTCGCGGCTACGGCTTCGAGACCTGGGGCACGCTGCCGCGCGTCGCGGTGCTCGACGGCGTGGAGCGCGATCTCGTGATTCTCGGCAAGCGGGTCGATGCCGAGGGGTGATAGCCGGTCGATCCCGTCGCGCTGATGCCGCGTAACGGTCGCTGAGACTGGCTCTTCGCGCGTTGCCGGTTACCGGACGCAAACCCTGCCGCAAACGCGGACGCAAGCTATCCGCACGTCCGCCACACTTGCCGGTCAAACCCCGCAACCGTCATTCATAACCCACCACAACCGACCCGCGCAGGATTTCCCCATGTTTGTCGACTCGCATTGCCACATCAACTTCGAAGGACTCGGCGACCGCCTGCCGCAGGTGCTCGAAAACATGCGCGCGCATGACGTGAGCCACGCGTTGTGTGTTTCCGTCGATCTGGAAACGCTGCCCTCGGTGCTCGACATCGCGGGCACCTACGAGAACGTCTACGCGTCCGTGGGCGTGCATCCCGATCACGAGGAGGCGAAGGAGCCGACCGTGGCCGAACTCGTCGAACTGGCGCAGCACCCGAAGGTAGTGGCGATCGGCGAGACCGGGCTCGATTACTACCGCCTCGGCGAGCGCACCATCGCGGACATGGAATGGCAGCGCGAGCGTTTTCGCACCCACATTCGCGCGGCGCACGCCACGGGCAAGCCGCTCATTGTCCACACGCGGGCGTCGTCGGACGACACGCTGCGCATCATGGAAGAGGAGCGCGCCAGCGGGCCCGGCGGCGTGATGCACTGCTTCACCGAGCCCTGGCCCGTGGCCGAACGCGCGCTGGCGCAGAACTTCTACATTTCGCTCTCGGGCATCGTCACGTTCAAGAGCGCCACCGACGTTCAGGACGTGGCGCGGCGCGTGCCGCTCGAGCGCCTCCTGATCGAAACCGATTCGCCGTATCTCGCGCCTGTGCCGTACCGCGGCAAGCCCAATGAACCTGCGTACGTGAGTTATGTCGGAAGGTTCATTGCCCAGCAACGCGACGTCACCGACGCCGTGGTGGCCCAGGCGACCACGCGCAACTTCTTCCGCCTGTTCCGTATTCCTGCTCCCCAGGATGTCTGAAGGCGCGGCGGTACATGCGGCGAGTGTGCAGGCAATATTTCAGTATGATCAGTAAGATAGACAAATAATTTAAGGTAAAACATGAAATTCGATCTTCGGCCTTCGCGCGCTATTGCAGGTTTCCTGGCAGACGGTTCTTTGGTGAACCATCGGGCTGCATCGTCCCGGCATGCCGGTGTTGCATCGGTATCGGCTTTGCTGCGGCGCGGCGTAGCGTCCCTGGCGCTCGCCGCCGGGTTCGCCGGCACGCTGGTGGCCGCGCCCGCGCAGGCAGCGCCTGCGGACACGATGATCAAGGCCGTGAAGTTCGACGACGTGAAGGAAGTCAACAAGCAACTCGCGAACGGCATGGACCCGAACCTGACCGACGACCAGGGCATCCCGCTCCTCGTGCTGGCGGCGCGCGAGCAGTCCAACAAGGTGGCCGCGGCGCTCGTCGCGAATCCGAAGACGAATATCGAGGCGCAAGACAAGGCAGGCGAGAACGCGATGATGCTCGCGGCGCTGAACGGCGACCTCGACCTCGTGAAGCTCTTGATCGCGAAGGGCGCCGAGGTCAACAAGAAGGGCTGGGCGCCGCTGCATTACGCGGCGGCGAACGGCCACGACGACGTCGTGAAGCTGCTGCTCGATCAGTCGGCCTATGTCGACGCGGGCTCGCCCAACGGCACCACGCCGCTCATGATGGCCGCGCGTGGCAACCATATTTCGACAGTCAAGCTGCTGCTCGACAACGGCGCGGATCTCAACGTGAAGAATCAGCTGGGTCTCACGGCGCTCGACTTCGCGAAGCACTACAAGGCGCCGGACGTGGTGGAAGGCTTGACCGCCCGTATCGCCCAGACGCAGCAGCAGGCGCCCGCGGCTGCGTCGGCACCGCAAAACAGTGCAAAATAGCGGATTGATGCGCCGCGCGCGGAAATGAAGGGCCGCCCACGCGGCGCATCGTTGCATTGCTCGCTTTTCTTGCGCGATCGTTGCATCCTCTTTTTCGGCCGGCAGCGGGGCCGGGCGCATCCTGCGCGCGACCGCGCCGGACCACACGTATGCATCAAGGGAGAATCATGCTGCGGGTTCTGATCCGGGCCGGCGCTTGCGCCGGCGCGCTTGTCTTGCCGGTTGCCGCCTTCGCGTTCACGGCGAGCGACCTCAACCGCCTTTGCATGAAAACGGACGTGGCGTCGCGCGCCGCATGCGCTGCCTACATCGAAGGCGCGGCAGACGGCGTGTTCAATACCATCGACGCCATTGGCGGCACCACCGGCCCGCGCGTGGGTCAATACTTCTGCCTGCCGCCGGACGCGCGCTCCGCGCAACTGACGGACGCGGTACGCAAGTACATTGCCGACAATCCGAACGTGGCCGGCTACAACGCGAGCACGGCGGTTTCTCTGGGGCTCGGCAAGGCCTTTCCCTGCAAGACCGGCAACTAGCCGCGAGCCGCCGGGTAACCGGGCGCCGTTGCCGGCCTGGGGCTGTGCCAGCGGCGGGCTGCACGGGCGGGCAGCGTTTGCTGAGGGCGGCCACGCGGGCGCGCCGCGGCAGATTGTGGGAAGCGGCGTCGCTGCGTGACGCAAGGCTGCTTGCGTGAAAGGTCGCCCGGGAGGCCGCCCCGCAGGCTGCCCCACAGGTTGCCTGATAAGTCGCCCGTCTTCCCGCTACCGGGAGAAGGAGGAGAAGGCCGCTCATGATCACGATCGACGATCTCGAACGCATCGCCTCGGCACCGCTGGAAGCGTGGCCGGGAACGTTGCTCTTCACCGCGATCGGGCTTGCGTTCGCTTTCGGCGTCCACTGGGCAGGCGGCCGCGTGCTTATCCGCATCGCGCGGCCTTATCCGATTCTCAGCGTCTTTCTGCGCTACATCGACAAGCCGGCGCTCTTCGTCGTCGCGATTCTCATGCTCGAAATCGTCTGGTGGGAGGCGCCGGACACGCTCCATTTCATCGGCAGCCTGCGCGATCTCGCGGCGTTCGCGCTGATCGGCGGGATGACCTGGCTTTCCGTGCGCTCGGCCGCCGCGATCGGCGAAGCGATCATCGAGGCGCATCCGCTCGATACCGCGGACAACCTGCAGGCGCGGCGCATCCATACCCAGGCGCGGGTGCTGGCGCGCTCGGTGATGGTGGTGATCGTGATCGTCGGCGTAGGCGCGGCGCTCATGACCTTTCCGAACGTGCGGCAGATCGGTGCGAGCCTGCTCGCCTCGGCCGGCGTGGCGGGTCTGGTGGCCGGTATCGCCGCGCGGCCGGTGCTCGGCAACCTGATTGCGGGCTTGCAGATCGCACTGTCCCAACCGCTTCGCCTCGACGACGTGGTGGTCATTCAGGGCGAGTGGGGCCGCATCGAAGAGATCACGGGCACCTACGTTTCGGTACGGCTCTGGGACCAGCGCCGGCTCATCGTGCCGCTTCAGTGGTTCATCGAAAACCCGTTCACGAACTGGACGCGCAGCAGCGCGGAGATTATCGGCACCGTGTATCTCTGGCTCGACTACCGCATGCCGCTCGCGCCGCTGCGCGAGGAACTGGCGCGCATCGTCGCCGAAGCGCCCGAGTGGGACCGGCGTGTGCAGGTGTTACAAGTGACCGACACCAGCGAACGCGCGATGCAGTTGCGTATTCTCGTCAGTTCGCAGGATTCCGGGCTGAACTGGGACCTGCGCTGCCGCGTGCGCGAAGGGCTGCTCGACTTCGTGAACCAGCATTACCCGCAATACTTGCCGCGTGCACGGGCCGAAGTGTCGGCGGAACTGGAGAGCAGCACGCATGGCGCGCACGGCCGCCACGTGCCAGGCTCGCGACACCACGCATCGAGCACGGCGGCGCATACCGAGGCCGACCCGGTGGCGGGCCGCAGCGCGCGTGCCGCAGGCCGCGCGGCGCGTCCGTCTGACGACGACGAACGGGCTGCCGGCGACGTGCCTGCCCCCGTCGACGGCGAGGCGAGAGGCAGCCAGCCGGCCCAGGCGCAAGCGCCGGACCGATAGCGCGCGACTGGACGCGGCCACGGTGGCTGGCCCGCCAGATCGGTCCGTCTTGATACGACACGGCAGCCATCGCGTTCACGGCGACCGCCACGGCTAAGCCGCGCAGGTTCCGGCAACCCGCACAAACACAAGGACGAGGCACCGCAGCGACAGGCGCGATAACCTCACCACCACACGCCACGAGACCGGCGCAACGCGAGCAGACGAACACTCGGCACAACAGGAATCGGGAGAACAGGTTTCATGGGCAGACTGATCGTAGTATCAAACCGTGTGGCCACGCCCACGGAGACGAAAGGGTCCGCGGGCGGCCTCGCCGTCGGCGTATTCGGCGCGCTCAAGGACGCGGGCGGCGTGTGGTTCGGCTGGAGCGGCGACGTGGTGAGCGAGACGGTGGCCAACGCGGGGCCCGTGCTGGAGCAGGAGGGGTCGGTAACCTTCGCCACCGTGGGCCTCACGCGCAAGGACTACGACCAGTACTACCGCGGTTTTTCGAACGCCACGCTGTGGCCGGTCTTCCATTACCGCAACGATCTGGCCCGCTACGAGCGCGACGAATACGCGGGCTACCGGCGCGTCAACGCCTGGCTCGCGCACAAGCTCACCAGGCTGATCGAGCCCGACGACGTCATCTGGGTCCACGACTACCACCTGATTCCGTTTGCCGAGGCCTTGCGCGCCGAAGGCGTGACGAACCTGATCGGCTTCTTCCTGCACATTCCGTTTCCCGCGCCGCAGATCCTGCTCAACATTCCGCCGCACGAAGAACTCGTGAAGTCGTTGTGCTGCTACGACCTGATCGGCTTCCAGACGCGCAACGACCAGGTCGCATTCCACGACTACCTGGTGCGCCATGCACGCGGCGAAGTGACGGACACGGGCGAAAGCGAAGGCGCAGTTGCTTCGGCGTTCGGCCGCACGCTGCACACCGGCGTGTATCGCATCGGCGTGTTCCCCGACGAGATCGCCGAGCAGGCGAAACGCTACGAAAGCCGCCAGCACGTGCTTGACCTCAAGCAGAGCCTGGAGGGCCGCAAGCTCATCATGAGCGTCGACCGGCTCGACTATTCGAAGGGGCTCGTCGAGCGCTTTCGCGCCTTCGAGCAACTGCTGGAGCGCGCGCCCGAATGGCGCGGCAACGTTACGCTCGTGCAGATCGCGCCGCCCACGCGCTCGGATGTCGATACCTACCAGCAGATCCGCCAGGAGCTGGAAGGGGAAGCCGGGCGCATCAACGGCCGCTTTTCCGCGCTCGACTACACGCCCATCCGCTATCTCAACCAGCGCTACGACCGCTGGAAGCTGATGTCGCTGTTCCGCGAATCGCAGATCGGGTTCGTCACGCCGCTGCACGACGGCATGAATCTCGTCGCCAAGGAATACGTGGCGGCGCAGAACCCCGACGATCCCGGCGTGCTCGTGCTCTCCATCTTCGCGGGCGCGGCTGCCGAGCTTTCGGGCGCGCTGCTCGTCAATCCGCACGACGCCATCGGCATGAGCGAGGCGCTGCAAGAGGCGCTGGCGATGCCGCTTGCCGAACGCAAGGCGCGCCACGAAACCAACATGACGGCGCTCCGGAAGAACGATCTCGGCGTGTGGCGCGACTCGTTCCTGCGTGACCTGCGCAGCCTGAAGCGCGAGGCGTGACGACATGGCGGCATGGCGGCGCGACGACATGACCTCAGCAAACGGGACAGCCACGGCATGAACGGCGAGCGCGAACGCGAGGCGATGCTCGGCACGCTCGCCATCGCGGGTTACCGGTCGCTGCGCGAACTGGTGGTGCCGCTCGCGGCGCTCAACGTGGTGACGGGACCGAACGGCAGCGGCAAGTCGAACCTCTATCGGGCGCTGCGCCTGCTCGCGGCGACGGCGCGCGGCGGATTGATTGCGTCGCTCGCGCGCGAAGGCGGTCTGCCGTCCACGCTCTGGGCTGGCCCCGAGCGCTTCTCGCGCGGCATGCTCGCGGGCGAGGTGCCCGTACAGGGAACGCGCCGCAAGGAGCCCGTGAGCCTGCGGCTCGGCTTTGCGGGCAGTACGTTCGGCTACGCGATCGACCTTGGCTTGCCGCTGCCGGGCGTCTCGCAGTTCCAGCTGGACCCCGTCATCAAGCGCGAGTGCATCTGGAGCGGGCCGATGCTGCGCCCGTCGGCGTTGCTCGTGGACCGGCAGGGCGCGACGCTGCGTACTCGCGACGAGGAGGGCGAGTGGGCGCCCGTGGCGCAGCCCATCGCGAGCTTCGATAGCATGATGACCGAGTTCTCGGACCCGAAGACCGCGCCCGAGATGATCGCGGTGCGCGAGCAGATCCGCTCGTGGCGCTTCTACGACCATTTCCGCACCGACGCCGAGGCGCCTGCGCGCCAGCCGCAGATCGGCACCCATACGCCGGTGCTGGCCGACGACGGCGCGGACCTCGCCGCGGCGTGGCAGACCATCCGCGAGATCGGCAATCCGCGGGCGCTCGACGCCGCCGTGGAAGACGCGTTTCCCGGCTCGAGCGTGGCCGTGGTCAACCACGACGGGCGCTTCGAGGTGACGATGCAGCAGCACGGCCTGCTGCGCGCCCTCAAGGCGGCCGAACTCTCGGACGGCACGCTGCGCTATCTGCTGCTCGTCGCGGCGCTGCTCACGCCGCGCCCGCCTGCGCTGCTCGTGCTCAACGAGCCGGAAACCAGCCTGCATCCCGACCTGCTGCCCGCGCTGGCGCGGCTGATTGCCGATGCGTCCACGCGCTCGCAGGTGCTCGTCGTCTCGCATGCGGCGCGGCTCATCGCGGCGCTGGAGCGCGAGGGCGGCAGCCACTCGATCGTGCTCGAAAAGACGCTGGGCGCCACGCGCATCGCCCAGGCCGACGAACTCGATTTGCCCGCCTGGAAATGGCCTGCACGCTAAGGGCCGACACGCTAAGGGCCGGCACACTGAGGGCCGGCACGCTGAGCGCCGTCCGCGACGAGGCCGTGCGCGCCATTTTCTCTTGAAAAGCATACTGTTTCGCGACTGTAACAGCGCTTTTCAATTGAAATACCAGGGGCGCGGGCGCGGCGGCTGAACAATAATCCACCCATCGGCCGTACCTGCCGCGCGGGCAGACGCGTGCGCGCGAGCCAGCGTTCAAGGTTCAGGCCGTTTCATGGAGAGACCAATGAGAATTGCGCAGATCGCACCGTTGACCGAATCGGTGCCGCCGAAGCTCTACGGCGGCACCGAGCGCGTCGTGTCGTACATCACCGAAGCGCTGGTGGAACTCGGTCACGACGTGACGCTCTTTGCCAGCGGCGACTCGATCACGAGCGCGAAGCTCGAACCCGTGTGGCCGCGCGCGCTGCGGCTCGACCCGGGCATTCGCGACCGCGTCGCGCCGCACATGCTGCTCATGGAACTGGTGCGCCGCCAGGCCGACCAGTTCGACGTGCTGCATTTCCACATGGACTACTACTCGTTTTCGGTATTCAAGCGCCAGGAAACGCCGTTCGTGACCACGCTGCACGGGCGGCTCGACCTGCCCGAACAGCAGCCGGTGTTCGATACGTTCAACACGCAGCACGTCGTCTCTATCTCGAATGCGCAGCGCCAGCCGTTGCCGCAGGCGAAGTGGCTCACCACCGTCTATCACGGGTTGCCGGAGCGGCTCTACACGCCGCAGCCGGTGGAGCAGCGCTACCTTGCGTTCCTCGGACGCATCTCGCCGGAAAAGCGCGTGGATACCGCGATCCGCATCGCGGGCCGCTGCGGCATGAAGCTGCGCATCGCGGCCAAGGTGGATGCCGCGGACCGCGAATACTTCGACCGCGATATCCGGCCGCTGCTTGAACTGCCGCATGTCGAGTACATCGGCGAAATCGACGATTCGCAAAAGGCCGAGTTTCTCTCGGGCGCCCATGCATTGCTGTTTCCGATCGACTGGCCCGAGCCGTTCGGGCTCGTGATGATCGAGGCGATGGCTTGCGGCACGCCGGTGATCGCGTTCAATCGCGGCTCGGTGCCGGAGGTGCTGGACGAAGGCGTGAGCGGCTTCATCGTGGAAGACGAGATCGGCGCGTGCGCCGCCGTGAATCGGCTCAATCGCGTGTCGAGGGCCGGGGTGCGCCGCTGCTTCGAGGAGCGCTTCACGTCGCACCGCATGGCGCAGGAGTACGTGGACGCTTATCAGTCTGTGATTCGCGCGCAAAAGCGCTCGCGCTTCAAGGTGATCGACGCGTCCACGACGTGAAGCGCTTTCACGCTGCGGCGCACGCGAACGAAGCCGTGCCGTCGCGGCCGTGCTGATGTGCTGATGAAACGACACAGGCGCAGCCGAGGCCCGCAGAGCAGGCTCCGGCTGCGCCTGAGACGTGGCGGGCCCGACGCCCGCCGACGCCCGTGATACTCAGATGTGAAGGCGCGAAACCTTCGTGCCAGTCAGCGACAGGTCGCCCATCAGGCCGGCGTTGGTCAGCACGATGACCTGCACCGGCGCGGTGGCCGTGTTCGAGTCGATGGCGCCGTTGGCGCCCACCTTCACGAGCGCGACCGAGGCGTCGCCGCCCACCGCCCAGCCGTCCGAACTGCGGAATTTGTCGAGGGAGTCCTGCGTCATGAACAGGAAGACGATGGCCTTCGACTGCGCGCCCGCCTGCAGTCCGAACGAGCCGGTTGCGGTGCTGTAGTAGCCCACGCTGCTGCCGCCCACGCGCAGCGCGCCTTCGCCGTACTGGCCGCCCACGATGAAGCCGGCCTGGATCACCGACGGGAACACGAGCACGCCACGCGCCTTGGCCACGAGTTCGCGCGAGCCCGGCACGGTCTGATACAGGCGCGACAGGGTGCCGTCCACGCTCGCGTCGATGGAGTGGCGCTTGGACGCATTGGTCGACGCCGTATTCGACTCGTTGGGCGTGGTCGTGCAGCCCGCGAGCGCCAGCGCGCCGAGCAGGACCGCGGTGGAAGCCTTCAGAATCAGGTTGCGTTTTTGCATCGTTTTTTCTCCGTTGTGGTTTCCGGAAGCGGCCGCCGACCCTCGGCGGCGGCCGGGAACTGCCTGGCCCGTTATAACACGGGGACCATGACGGCCTCCCTGGACGCGACATCGTGCTACATCGCACCCGTCACGCTTGTGGCTGTGTGCTCGAGGGCGTTTAGCCATGCGCGGCGGGTCTCGCTTGCCGTACGGGGAGGCCCGCGGCAAGCGGAGGGTGACGTCGGCTACTCGAGGTTAGCCACTGTGTCACTGCGCGGCGGGTTCGCATGCCGCGCGTGGCTCAGTCATGGCTGGAGTAGCAAGCGGTGTGCCCCGGTGGCATCAGGGCCCGCGGGCGAATGGACGGCGTGCGGGGGAAGTTGTGACCGACTGGAATGCCAATCGAAAGGAATCGGGTGCGCGACACCCATTCAATGGGGAGCCGGCCGCTTGACGGGAGGGCGCTCGACGGGCGGCCGTCTGAGCGCGCGGCGGATGCCCGCGATCAGGAGCCCCACGGCGAAGAGGGTGGCAGCCGGCACGATCCAGTAACCCACGAAGGCGTGCCAGAGATAGCTGGCGAGGGTGGCGCGCCGTACGGCGTATTCGTCGCGCGCCTCCTGCTGGCGCGTGGCGTTCGCGGCGAGCACGTCTTGCGGACACCCGGCGCCGGCCGCTTCATCGGGGGTGCCGTGGCAGCGTTGCGGAGCACCGGCGGCACGCTGGGCATCGGTGAATGTCCAGGACGTCAGCGCCTGTTGCAGGTCCGCCCGGTTGTAGGCCATTTCTTCCTGGATCTCGCGCACAGCCACGATCGCCACGGGCACTGCCCAGAAGACGATCACGATCAGCCAGCGCCGCACCCAGCGGTTTTGTCTCCATGCCATCCCTGCCTCCGTTCAATGCACTGCGGCATCAACGACCGGTCGGCGCCCGATGGCTCATTGTGTTTGCATGTGATGGAAGCGCCGCCTTGGCCGCCATCATAGAAGAAAACGGCCGACGTGGTGTACGGGCGCGCTGCGGCAACGGGAGGGGGAAACGGGGCTGAACAGAAGGACTGCGCTCGGCCCAGGCGGGCACCCGGGCCGGATAGAGCGTGTACGACCGGCCGGTGTCAGTTCTTGGTCGAGAGGCACGACTTCATGAACGCCTTGCGCTCGTCGCCCTTCTTGCCGGTGGCCTGCTGGTTGCACATCTTCATGCGGTCTTGCTGGCTCATCGGGCCGGACGCGGCGGCGGGAGCATCGGCCGAAAGGCATTGCTTCATGAACGCTTTGCGCTCGTCACCCTTCTTGCCGCTGGCTTGCGTGTTGCAGGCCTTCATTTTCTGCTGCTGCGTATTGGCAGCGGCAGGCGCAGCAGGCGCGGCAGTTTGAGCAAACACCGGCGCAGCGAATACGCCACCCAGCACGACTGCGGCGATAGCGGATTGGATTTTCATGGACACACTCCCATCAGAGATTGGACTTTCTCGTTGTCATGTCAGGGCGGCATGGACGGCGCCAGTTTATCGGCACCGTCCCGCGCGTGGCAAAGCCGCTCTGAAAACGAGGCGGCGGCGGCTTTGGTTGACAAAGGGCAGGCAGGTTATACCCTGGGCAGGCGAGGACACACGGCCTGGCGCGCACGCTTTCACGTTTGGCCTGCGGCGATATGATTCACATGCAATGCGCCGTGGCCGGCACAGATGGCGGCCGCCCGGTTTTACCTCAAGCTTCGTCACGGAGACGTCAATGCACTATCTGCTCATGTACGACGTTGCACCCGACTATCTTCAGCGCCGCGGCGAATATCGCGCCGCGCATCTGGCGCTCGCCTGGGCCGCGGCCGAGCGCGGCGAATTGCTGCTGGCGGGCGCATTGACCGACCCCGTCGACGGCGCCGTGCTGCTCTTCACGGGTGAAACGCCCGCCGTCGCCGAAGACTTCGCACGCGCCGATCCCTACGTGCGTGAAGGGCTCGTCACGCGCTGGCAGGTGCGGGGCTGGCAGACCGTGGTCGGCGAGCAGGCCGCCACGCCCGTGCGCGCCCAGTGAAGCGCTTTTATCCAGGCCGTATCGCAGATTGAAGCGCTGTGCAGACTATGCGTGAAGCATCGCAGGCGTATTGCGCATTACGCAATTGGCATGGAATGACGGTATTCAGCGCAAGCTATATCGACGTGATAAGAAATTCATAAAAAAATCGATAAGCCGCGAGTGCTCCGCTGATATGTGACATTAGCTGTCACAAAGCCGGTTGAGGCCGCCGGACCTGCGTCCGGCGTGCTGCCGCTGCCATCATTTCCGTTTTCAAGCCAGCCGCATCTACGCCGCAAAAAGGACAAGTTTGTTTCCATGCGTAACAACTGTCTCTGTCATATTCATGCAAACCCTGGTGATGGTATGCTTCGTGCACAAATTCTCCCATGCACGAGTGAGACCCCGTTTTGTGCGTCGCGCCGGGGAATGTTCGCACTACCTCAGTGCGACCGTTCGAAAGTGGCACAAAACGCATAAGCCTATTGTGCAACCGAGGGCACGACACGAATCACCGTTTCATGAAATTCGTGCGTGTTCAAAGCCGCAGCCCGGCCTGGCTGCGTGGAGAAACACATGTTTTTCGATGAGCTAAGCAATGAAGAATGGGCGCAGGTGGCCGCGCTCGTTTCCGACGAGCCAGTCGTGCGCCTGAACCGGCGCGGCCGGCCCCGTGCCGAGCCTCGCGTCGTGGCCAACGCTGTCCTCTGGATACTGACCACGGGCGAGCCGTGGTCGAAACTGCCGGGCCGTTATCCGTCCGGGCCAACCTGCCGGCGCCGCTTCGAAGAGTGGCAACTGAACGGCACGCTGGCCGAGGTGGTCCGCATTCTCTCGCAAGGCGGCCGCAAGTTCGCCTACGTGCCTGAACCGTCGGCGCCCGTCGTACGCCAGACTGCGCCCGCCAGCCCCCCGCCCGCGCGCGAAGAAAGCGTGCGCGCGGACGGCATGCGCGGCGTGTTCTGGAAGAGCCCCGAATCGTGGCAGACACCGGATGCCACGCCGGGCTGGCGCGCGTTCGGCCGTTCGCTCGATTCGCTCGGCCGTCTCGATCCCATCGCGAACATCACGCGTCAGCTTACCGGTGCACCTGAAAGCGATGCGGCGGATGCGAACGCGTCGGGCGCAGCGGCGGCGGCCGGGCAGAACGTTACAAATTTGCCTTCGTCGCCCCAGTCGACTCGCCCGCTTCAGACGTCCGACGGCCAGGAGGTCGTTACACGCGACCCGATGTGGTCGAGTCTGCCTGTACAGGGCGAGCAACTGGTGGATCGCCGCGGCTATGTGATTTACGCGATGGCGCAGCCGATTCCCAATCGTCTGTATCGAGCCGCCGCCGAAATCATGCGCGATGGACGCCGTGTCGAGCGCTCGGGTCTCGTCGGTCCGCGTTTCGACGATGCCGACGACGCGCAACGCTATGCGCTGGAGTGGGCGCAGCAGTGGATCGACCGCGATTGCCGCACGCGTGCAGCAGCGCAGCAGCTCGCGCAACAACGCGAAGGCTGCGCCGCGGGCGCGCCCGTGGCCAGCCGGCCGCCGCTTGCCAATCAGGTGCAGAGGGCGTTGCCCACCGTGCCGAACGCAGGCCCTGTAACGCGCAGTGCGGCGGACGCGCTCAACGTGAACGCGCGATGGGTGGCGCTGCGTCGCTACCCGACCGACGTCGTATCAAGAAACGAAGATGCTGGGCTGGATGGGATCGGCAACAGCGAAGCGCAAGGCACAAGTCTTTCGCAGCCCGCGCAGCAACGCACGGCAGAACGCATGCCGGAACGCGCACCCGATCACGGGCCCGAACGCGCACCGAGAGTCTCGCAGTTCCTGACGCATGCGAACTGAGGCACGCGAACTGACTCACGTGAACTGAGGCATCGCACGCCACTGCACGCGACCCGCGTCTGAACTAATGCAGTGATCTAACTCAGTGATCCGAGGCAAGGGCACAACCTCATCGCAATCGCGACCGGCCCATGGGCGGCAGGCGAGCGAAAGTCGCTTCGCCGCCGCAGGAGCCGGCTAAACAGGCTCGCCCCGCCGGTCCACCTCCACGCGTCACTGTCGCCCGTAGGTATCGTCGAAGCGCACGATGTCGTCTTCGCCCAGATAGGAACCCGACTGCACCTCGATGATTTCGAGCGGCATCTTGCCCGGATTCTCGAGCCGGTGCGTGACACCCAGCGGGATATAGGCCGATTCGTTTTCGGAGACGATGAAGCGCTCCTCGCCGCGCGTGACGAGTGCCGTGCCGCGCACGACGATCCAGTGCTCCGCGCGGTGGTGATGCATCTGCAGCGAAAGGCGGGCGCCCGGTTTCACGACAATGCGTTTCACCTGGAAGCGCTCGCCCATATCCACGGAATCGTAGTGGCCCCAGGGGCGGTGGACCTTGCGATGGTTCGCCGCCTCGGTGCCGCGGCTGCTGCGAATGCGGCCCACCACTTTCTTCACGTCTTGCACGTGCGCCTTGTCGGCCACGAGAATGGCATCGGGCGTTTCCACCACGACGAGATCGTGCGTGCCGACGCAGGCAATCAGGCGTCCTTCCGAATGAGCGAAGGTGGTCTGCGCGCCTTCGAACAGCACGCGGCCGCGGCCCACGTTATGAGCCTCGTCCTTCGGCGAAATCTCCCAGATCGCGTCCCACGATCCCACGTCGGACCAGCCCGCCGCGAGCGGCACCACGACGCCCGTGACCACGGAAGTGTCGCTGCCCAGTTGTTCCATCACTGCATAGTCGATCGAATTGGACGGCGACGAGGCGAACGCTTCGCGGTCCACGCGAAAGAAGTCGCCGTCGTCGCGGCCGCGTTCGCAGGCCGTGACGCACGCTTCGTGAATGGCCGGCTCGAAGTGGCGAATCGCCTTGAGCCACGTGGACGCACGCATGATGAAGATGCCGCTGTTCCACCAATACGCATTGGAGGCCACGTATTGCTGCGCGAGTTCGAGATGCGGCTTTTCGACGAAGCGTTCGAGACGCCGCGCTTCATCGCTTGCCTCGTTGCTTGACTCGTCGCTTGACCCGTCGCCCTGAGCGAACGGCTCGCCCACGCGGATATAGCCGTAGCCGGTCTCCGCACGCGTCGGCACGATGCCCATCGTCACCACGCGACCCGCCGCGGCATGCTGCACACCGGCCGCCACCGCGGCCTGGAATGCGGCGAGGTCGGTTACGGCGTGGTCTGCGGGCATGATGACCATGATGCCGTCTTCATCGGCGGCCGTAATCGAGAGTGCAGCAACGGTGAGTGCCGGCGCCGTGTCGCGCCCCGTGGGTTCGAGAATCAGGCGTGCCACCTTGCCGCTCACGCGCAATTGCTCCGCTGTCGTGAAGCGGTGCTCCTCGTTGCCCACCACGACGATCCGCTCGGCGAGCGGATAGCCCGCGTCGAGCGCATCGAGCCGGCATGCCGTGGATTGCAGCAGCGAATCATCGCCAAGCAGTCCGATCAATTGCTTCGGATACTGCTCGCGCGACATGGGCCACAGGCGCGTGCCGGAGCCGCCCGCGAGTATCACCGGATGGACCTTCAGTTTCACGCCGGCCGGAGCGGCCATACGAGCGCCGGCGCCAGCCGCCGCTGCAATTACCGGATGAGACATGTCGTTCTCCTCACACAGGATCGAAGATCAGTGCGAGCAGTTGTAGCACGACGTAAATAGTCAATAAAACGCATTACGAAACTTCTGCAAAAGCGCTTTATTGAAACGAATTCGATATTCGATAAATCGCATAACGATTGTGGCGTTTTTATTTCGCTGACGGATGAAATTAAAAAAATAAAAGGAAAGAAAAGCCGCCACGGCTCGACCCGGGAAAGGTGCGCATTGGACGAACTGCGGAGCGGAGCGGCGCGAAATGTCTGACAAGATGTGCCCGTGTCCCGCTGGAGGGCCTCTGCGGCGCCCCGTTGGCCCCGTAAACGCCGCAAAAAAGCAGCAATTACCGAACAAAAATAGACAAAATTCGGTAATGTCTACCGATACATTTCGAGATATTTTGCGTGCTTGCGGGCCGAATTTTAATACCGCTTTATTGATACCTGTACGAGGGTATTCACTCATATTCCCGGACGGAACACGAACTTGATCGACAATCCGAGGTGCGGTTCATGCTGAGCGTTCTATCCAGAGTCATCGATATTGCGATGGTTGCCGCGGGCGCGCTGATTGCCGCTGCCTTGCATGGTGGGTCGCTCGTCTGGCTCACGGACATGCAGAACGTCGCGCTGGCGTTCAACTGCCTGCTGATGATCTGGATATTTCCGGCCTTCGGCATCTATCAGTCGTGGCGCGGCAAGCCGCTCTACGACCTGCTGGGCCGCGTGGCGCTCGCGTGGCTCGCGGTGGAAGGCATGGGCATTCTCATGAGCTTCAGCCTGCACCGCGCGGACATGCTGTCGCGGCTGTGGCTCGGCTACTGGGCAATTGCGACCGTCGCGCTCCTGATCGTGACGAAGACCGTCGTGCATACGGTGCTCAAGGGGCTGCGCCGCGAGGGCTACAACCAGAAGGCCGTGGCGATCGTGGGCAGCCCACGCTACGCACGTTTTCTGATCGAGCAGATGCGCGGGCGCCCCGAGGCCGGCTTCAAGCCTGTCGCCGTGTTCGACGACGGCAGTCTCAGCGCGACAGGCGAGGCGGCGACGCCCGACACGGGCGCGATCGAAGGCGTGCCCGTCGAGCACAGGTTCGCCGCGATGATCCAGTTGATCCGCCATCGCGGTATCCGCGAACTGTGGCTCGCGCTGCCCATTTCGCAGGAGCGCACGATCCATCGCTTCGTGAAGGAATTGCGCCACGACTTCGTCAACATCCGGTTCATTCCGGACGTGCAGAGTCTCTCGCTCTTCAGCCAGCCCGTGGTCGATCTGCTGGGCGTGCCCGCGATCAACCTGGCGGCGTCGCCCATCACGGATCTGCGCGTGCTGCCGAAGCTCGTGTTCGACCGGCTCTTCGCGCTCGCGGCGCTCACGGCGCTCTCGCCGCTGATGCTCGTGATCGCCGTGCTCGTGAAGCTCTCGTCGCCGGGCCCGGTGTTCTTTCGCCAGAAGCGCAAGGGCATCGACGGCAACGAGTTCGAGATCTACAAGTTCCGCTCGATGAAGGTGCATCGCGAAGAAGCGGGCAAGGTGACCCAGGCGCGTCGCGGCGATCCGCGCATCACGGCGGTTGGAGCCTTCCTGCGCCGCACGAGTCTCGACGAGTTGCCGCAGTTCATCAACGTACTGAAGGGCGAGATGTCGGTGGTAGGTCCGCGCCCGCATGCGCTGGAACACGACGACATCTACAAGGACCTCGTGAAGGGTTACATGCACCGCTACCGCATCAAGCCCGGCATTACGGGCTGGGCGCAGATCAACGGCTATCGCGGCGAGACGGACCGCATCGAAAAGATGATGGGGCGCGTGAAGCTCGACCTCTACTACATGCAGCACTGGACCTTCTGGCTCGACCTCAAGATCGTAGCGCTGACCATGTGGAAGGGCTTCGCGGGCCGCAACGCGTATTAGTGGAATAGCGCAACAGAGCGGCGCGGCGCGGCGGCGCGCGAGGAGCACGAGGCGCACGCCACACGATTCGACACGGCGCGGCCCGTTCCGCTCCGTTTTCTGAAACCGGATGTTTTGTCCTCGAGGTGTGATTCATGAACCTGACGATCATTGGAAGCGGCTACGTTGGCCTCGTTACCGGCGCGTGTCTTGCCGACATCGGCAACGACGTGTTCTGCCTCGACGTGGATGCACGCAAGATCGACGTGCTCAACAGCGGCGGCGTGCCGATCCATGAACCGGGTCTGCAGGAGCTCATCGCGCGCAACCGCAAGGCGCGCCGTCTCACGTTTTCAACCGACGTGGAAGCCGCGGTCGCCCACGGCGACGTGCTCTTCATCGCCGTGGGCACGCCGCCCGACGAAGACGGCTCGGCGGACCTGCAATACGTGCTCGCCGCGGCGCGCAACATCGGCCACTACATGAACGGCTTCAAGGTGGTCGTCGACAAATCGACGGTGCCGGTGGGCACTGCGGCGCGCGTGCGCGAGGCCATTGCGGGCGAGCTGCGCGCGCGCGGCGTGCAGCACATGTTCTCCGTGGTCTCGAACCCCGAGTTCCTGAAGGAAGGCGCGGCCGTGGAAGACTTCACGCGGCCCGACCGCATCGTACTGGGCTGCGACGACGACGTGCCCGGCGAAAAGGCCCGCGAACTCATGAAACGCCTGTACGCGCCGTTCAATCGCAACCGCGAGCGCACGCTATACATGGACGTGCGCTCCGCGGAGTTCACGAAGTACGCCGCGAACGCGATGCTCGCCACGCGCATCTCGTTCATGAACGAGCTTGCCAATCTGGCCGACCGTGTGGGCGCCGACATCGAAGCCGTGCGTCGCGGCATCGGCTCCGACCCGCGCATTGGCTACGACTTTCTGTATGCGGGGTGCGGCTATGGCGGCTCGTGCTTTCCGAAAGACGTCCAGGCGCTCGTGCGCACCGCCGACGAGCAAGGCCAGAGCCTTCGCATCCTGCAGGCGGTCGAGGCGGTCAATGAAACGCAGAAGAAGATTCTTGCGCACAAGATCGTCGCGCGTCTGGGTGAAGACCTGACCGGGCGCACGTTCGGTGTGTGGGGCCTCGCGTTCAAGCCGAATACCGACGACATGCGCGAAGCGCCCAGCCGCGCGCTGATCGCGGCGCTGCTCGCGCGCGGCGCCACGGTGAAGGCCTACGACCCGGTCGCGACCGATGAAGCGCGCCGCGTGTTCGCGCTCGACCTCGAAGGCGCGCCGCAGCAGCAGGCCCGTCTCGTGTTCGTCGACGACGAGATGGAAGCGGCCGAAGGCGCGGACGCGCTCGTGATCCTCACCGAATGGAAGGTCTTCAAGATGCCGGACTTCGAAGCGCTGAAGGCGCAGCTGACGATGCCGCTCGTCTTCGATGGCCGCAACCTCTACGAGCCCGAAGCGATGGCCGAACTCGGCATCGAGTATCACGCCATTGGGCGGCAAGGCGCGATTGCAGGCGCACGCGCCAACGTGCAGCCGCGCACGGCAGGCAACGTGCCGGCGGGCGAAACCGCCAAGGCATGAGACCGCAATGAGACCGCAACAGGCGACGGAGAGCCCGCGATGTTCAACAACGTCCTGATCGTTTGCCATGCGAACGTGTGCCGCTCGCCGGCCGCGGAGCGGCTCTTCCGCGCGCAGGCGGGGCACGCCGCAAGGGCGGCCCGCTCGCCGCGCACGCCGGCCTTTCACTCGGCCGGCATTCGCGCCATGGAAGGCGGCGGCATGGACCCCGTGATGGAGCGCCTGCTCGCGGAGCGCGGCATCGCAGCCGGCGCCCATCACGCGCGGCGGCTCACGCGGCGGCTCGTTCGCGACGCGGACCTCGTGCTCGTGACCGAGCGCCGTCAGGTGAAAGACGTGGAAGCGCTCGAGCCCACCTCGCGCGGCAAGGTCTACGCGCTCGGGCAGTGGGAAGACTCGGACGTGATCGACCCGCATGGCCGCGACGAAGCGGCATACCGCGACAGCTTCGCGCTGATCGAACATCTGGTGAAGGGATGGCTGGACAAAATATGCTGAAGAGAAACATCGGAATCGTCTTGACGCTGACCGCTTTCCTGTCGGCCTGCGCAACCGCGCCCGGTAACTACCTCGATACGTCGAGTCTGAAAGACTCCAGCGAGCAGAAGCAGCAGGAAACGTATCCGGTGCACCTGATCGACTCGCAGCTCGTGGCCACGCAGATGCAGGCCGCTGCGGTGCCCGTGGATCTGCCGGCATCGCGCTACGCGAGCCCCGCGGACTACGTGTACCACCTCGCGCCGCAAGACATTCTCGGCGTGACGGTCTACGACCATCCCGAACTTTCCACGCCCCAGGGCAGCACGTTTTCCACGGGCGGCAATACCACGCAGACCGTCGCGCAGGCGCTCACGCAGCCCTACACGAACGCGCTGTCGGGCCAGGCCGACCCGTATGGCCAGACCGTTGCCGCCGACGGCACCATCTATTTCCCGTTCGTGGGCCGTATCCGCGCCGCGGGCAAGACCGTCAACGAACTGCGCGACGAACTCTCGAAGGGGCTCGTGCGCTATATCCGCAATCCGCAGGTGGACGTGCGCGTGCTCGCGTACCGCAGCCAGAAAGTGCAGGTGACGGGCGAAGTGAAGCAGCCCGGACCGCTTGCCATCAGCGACGTGCCGCTCACGCTCGTGGATGCCATCACGCGCTCGGGCGGCACCACCGCGGACGCCGACATCCAGCGCGTGCGCCTCACGCGCAACAACAAGCTCTATGTGCTGGACGCGAACCGTCTGCTCGATCGCGGCGACGTGACGCAGAACGTGATGCTGCAAAACGGCGACATCGTCAACATTCCGGACCGCTCCGACAGCCGCGTGTTCGTGCTGGGCGAAGTGAAGACGCCCACGCAGATGCCCATGCTGAAGGGCCGGCTCACCATTGCGGACGCGCTCACGCAGGCCGGCGGCATTCTGGACACCGACGCCAACCCGCGCCAGATCTACGTGATGCGCGGCATGATGGACAACCCCACGAAGCCGGACGTGTACCGGCTCGACATGACGCAGCCGAACTCGATCATGCTCTCCACGAAGTTCCAGTTGCAGCCGCTCGACGTGGTCTACGTCGGCACGGCCGCCTCGACGACGTTCAACCGCGTCCTTCAGCAGGTGCTGCCGACCATCCAGACCATCTTCTACACGAAGCAGATCACGCGCTGATGCACGACATGACGCGCACGAACTGCCTCTTATCCATCGGGACCGAACTGTGAGCACGCAAGCAAACACTCCACTGGGCATCACGGCCCGAACCGAAGAAGAGGACGTGGTCCTCGGCGATCTGCTGCAGGTATTGCTCGACGACATCTGGTGGTTGATCGCCATTGCCGCCATGGTCGTCGGCATCGCGGTGTTCTACTGCTACGTCGCGAAGCCCGTCTACACGGCCGATGCGCGCGTGCGCGTGGAGGCGGCGGACTACACCTCGCAGCCGCTCACGCAAACGCAGACGGGCGCCGCGGTGTCCACGGGTTCGTCCGCGCTGCCCACCGACGCCGAGATCGAAATGATCAAGAGCCGCAGCGTGGTGGAGCCCGTGGTGGATCAGTTCAAGCTCAACTTCTTCGTGGCGCCGAAGACGTTCCCCGTGCTCGGCAGCCTTGCCGCGCGACTCGCCACGCCGGGCGAGCCCGCGAAGCCGTGGCTCGGCCTCGATTCGTACGCGTGGGGCGGGGAAGTGGCGAACGTCGATTCGATCGACGTGGACCCGTCGCTGGAGGGCAAGAAGCTCACGCTCGTCGCTCAAGGCGCGAACCGCTACACGCTGGAAGACAGCGAAGGCCGTCTGCTGTTGCGCGGCGAAGCCGGGCAAGAGGCGCAGGGCAACGGCGTGACGATGCTCGTGAGCCGGCTTGTGGCGCGGCCCGGCACGCGCTTTACGGTAGTGCGCCTCAACAACCTCGATGCCATCTCGGCGTTCCAGTCGGCCATCAACGTGCAGGAGCAGGGCAAGCAGACGGGCGTGATCCAGATCTCGCTCGAAGACACCGACGCGGGCCGTGCCGCGCAGATCGCCAACGCGCTCGCGCAGTCGTACGTGCGCGAGCACGTGGCCACCAAGCAGGCCGACGCGAACAAGATGCTCGACTTCCTCAAGGCCGAAGAGCCGCGCCTGAAGGGCGACCTCGTGCGTGCGGAGGCGGCGCTCACGGCTTACCAGAGCAAGTCCGGCTCCATCAACGCGAGCGACGAAGCGAAGATTTACCTGGACGGCAGCGTTCAATACGAGCAGCAGATCTCGGCCATGAAGCTGCAGATCGCCTCGCTCGACCAGCGCTTCGGCGAAGACCACCCGGTGCTCATCGCGGCGCGCCAGCAACTCGCGCAGCTCGAAACCGAACGCGCGAAGTACGACACGCGTTTTCGCGATCTGCCCGCCACGGAAGTGAAGGCCGTGCAGCTGCAACGCGATGCGAAGGTGGCCGAAGACATCTACGTGCTGCTGCTCAACCGCATCCAGGAACTCTCCGTGCAGCGCGTGGGCACGGGCGGCAACGTGCATATCGTGGACGCCGCCATGCGGCCCGGCATGCCGTCGAAGCCGAAGAAGGCGCTCATCGTATCGGCCGCCGCGATACTCGGCCTCATCGTGGGCACGGGCTTCGTGTTCGTTCGCCGCAACATGTTCAAGGGCATCGCGGACCCGGAGCACATCGAACGCACCTTCCACCTGCCCGTGTACGGCATGATCCCGCTTTCCACGGAACAGACCGCGCTCGAAAGCGCCGTGGTGCGCGGCGGCAATCGCCTGCGCTCGGTGCTTGCCAGCGTGCGACCCAAAGACGTCACCGTGGAAAGCCTGCGCAGTCTGCGCACCGCGCTGCAGTTCACGATGATGGACGCGAGCAACCACGCCATCATGCTCACCGGCTCCATGCCCGGTGTGGGCAAGAGCTTTCTCACCGTGAACCTCGCCGTGCTGCTCGCGCACTCGGGCAAGCGCGTGCTCATGATCGACGGCGACATGCGGCGCGGCGCACTGGAACGCTACCTGGGCGGCCCGCAGGACAACGGCTTCTCGGAACTGCTCTCGGGGCAGATCGCGCTCGAAGAAGCGATCCGCACCACCGAGGTCGACAACCTCCAGTTCATTTCCTGCGGACGCCGGCCGCCGAATCCGTCCGAGCTGCTGATGTCGCCGCGGCTCGCCCAATACCTCGACGCGCTCGCGAAGCGCTACGACGCGATCCTGATCGACACTCCACCTGTGCTGGCCGTGACCGACGCCGCCGTGATCGGCGCGCACGTGGGCACTACCTTCGTCGTGGTGCGCTCGGGCATGCATAGCGAAGGCGAGATCGGCGACATGCTCAAGCGCCTGCGCGCAGGCGGCGTGCACGTGCAGGGCGCCATCTTCAACGCGATGCCGCAGCGGGCGCGCGGCGCCTACGGGCGCGGCTATGCAGCCGTGCAGGAATATCTGAGCGCGTGACGTCTCAGCCCAGGTACCTGTTCAGTCATACGTCAAACGATACCCAGGAGCCAGAATGAAAGTCTCGGTACTCGTTCCCACCTTCCGTCGCCCCGCGGATCTCTCGCGATGTCTCGCCGCGCTCCAGCGGCAGCAGCGCCAACCCGACGAAGTGATCGTCGTGGCGCGCCCCGACGACGACGCCACGCACGAATGCCTTGCCAAACACGTTGCGAGCCGCGTGCTGCCGCTCGTCGTGGTGCCTGTGGAGCAGCCGGGCCAGGTGGCCGCACTGAACCGCGGCCTCGATGCCGCCACGTGCGACGTCGTGGCCATCACCGACGACGACGCCGCACCGCGTGCCGACTGGGTCGCGCGCATTGCGATGAGCTTCGAAAGCGACCCGCGTCTCGGTGCGCTGGGCGGTCGCGACTGGGTGCACGAGAAGGGCCGCGTGCTCGACGGCGCGCGCCCGCTCGTCGGCAAGCTGCGTCTGTCGGGCAAGATCGTGGGCAACCATCACCTCGGCGTGGGTAGCGCGCGCGAAGTGGACGTGCTCAAGGGCGCCAACATGAGCTACCGGCGCGAGGCGATTCGCCACATCCGCTTCGACAACCGGCTGCGCGGCGCGGGCGCCCAGGTCCACAACGACATGGCCTTCAGCATGAGCGTGAAGAACGCGGGCTGGAAGCTCGTCTACGACCCGCAGGTGGCCGTGGACCATTTCCCTGCCGAACGCTTCGACGACGACCGTCGCGACGCGCAAACCATGCAGGCCGTGCGCAACGCCGCCTACAACCTGCATCTGATCCTGCGCGCCCAGTTGCCGCCGCTGCGCCGCGAGACAGCCTGGTGGTGGTACGCGCTGGTGGGCACGCGCGTCTATCCCGGCTTCGTACATGCGGCGCTTGCGCTGGCCTCGAAGCGCGGACGCACCACCATCGCCCGCTGGCGCGCGGTGCGAACGGGCGCGCATGAGGCACGGCGCGCAGCGCTATGACCCACGCCGTTGACCGCGCTCGAGGTCCTGCCCTGGCCCGCGAACACCTTCCGGAGAACCGCATGAGCGTGACCCACGTCCACGTGCATCTTTTTTACGGCGCCGATCCGCGCTACTACCGAAAGGGCGAGAACATCGGCTGCCTGTATGGATATCACCACGCCGAGTCGCCTGAATTCGCGCTGTCCTATTCGGAGGACGCACGCGAAGGCGCGCCGGTGCGGCTTGCGCGTCGCGCGCTCAAGGCCGTGCTCGGTTTCGACTTCATTCACACGTGGCGCAATCGCTCAGCCATCCTGAATTCGGACGTGATCTGGACGCATACGGAGCACGAGCATCTTTCCGTGGCGTTGCTGCTGCTCCTGCTGGGCCGGCGCGCCGCACCGCCGATGCTGCTCGCCCAGAGCGTGTGGCTCTTCGACAAGTGGCCGCAATACGGCGCGCTGCGCCGCGCGTTCTATCGCAAGCTGATTGCGCGCGCCGACATGCTCACGACGCTTGCCAGCGAAAATGCCGCGCTGTGTCGCGACTATCTGAAGCGCGAGGCGCGCCACGTCTACTACGGACTCAACACCACGGACTTCCCCGTGCGTGAACCCGAGGCCTGGACACCGCATGCGCCGCTGCGCATCGCGGCCATCGGCAACGACCGCGATCGCGACTGGGAAACGCTCATCAAGGCGTTCGGCCACGACGCGCGCTACGCCGTGAAGCTGGCTACGCGCCGGCGCATTCCCGCTTCGCTGCACGCACCGAACGTGGAAATCGCGTCGGCTTCGGGACTCAAGAAGCAGCACGCGCTCTACGACTGGGCCGACGTGATCGTGGTGCCGCTGCGCCCCAACTCGCACGCCTCGGGCATTACGGTGATGCTCGAAGCCGCGGCGGTGGGCAAGCCGATGATCGTGACGAACGTGGGCGCGCTCGCGGACTATTTCGACGGCAAGGCCGTGTCCTACGTACCGCCGTTCGACGCGCAAGCGTTGCGCGCGGCCGCAAACCGGCTCGTGGCGCAGCCCGCGGTGGCCCTTGCCCAGGCACGCGCGGCGGCGGCGCAACTCGTTTCGCGCGACCTCACGACGCAGCACTTCGCGCAGCAGCACGTCGAGATCACACGCGAGATGCTGCGCCTTGCGCGCCCGCAATCTCAACCTCAGCCCGTGTCACCTCGTGCCCGCGCAACGGCCGCCGACGAAGCGAAGGCGACCGAAACCGCCGTCATGCGGCGCGCGCCGAGCGAAGCAAGGGGAGGGCGATAGCCGATGACGATGTCCGTCACAGGCCCCGTTCATCCGAACGGCGGTGCGGCGAATGGGAGCATGCAGGGCGCGCAGGCGCCTGCTGCCCGCGCGTCGCGCCTCTTCGGCGGCGACTGGCTCGAATGGATGCCGCCGGTTGCGCTCTGGGTGATTACCGCCGCGTTGATCGTCGCGCACCAGGGCACGGTGCTCACGCTCGCGTTTCCCGTGCTCGCCACGGTCACGGGCGTGTGGCTCTATTTCCGCAGCCCCGCGCGCTACGTCGGCTTCATGTGGTGGACCTGGTTTCTGAGCCCGGAGGTGCGGCGCCTTGCCGACTACGGCAAGGGCGGCTTCACACCCACGAGCCTGATCCAGATCGCGCCGCTCGCAGTGACCATGATCAGCGCGCTCTCGCTGCTGCGCTACTACCCGGTGCTCGCCCAGCGGCGCGGGTTGCCGGTGCTGCTGATACTAGGCGGCATCGGTTATGCCTTCATCGTGGGCGTGGTGGCAAGCGGGCCGCTCGCGGCCACCTACGACCTCGCGAACTGGATCTACCCGGTGCTGATCGGCTTTCACATCATGGCCAATACGCGCCAGTATCTGCAGTATCGCGACACCATCGTCAACACCTTCATCTGGGGCATGCTCGTGATGGGCGCCTACGGCGTGGTGCAGTTCTTCATCATGCCGCCGTGGGACGCCATGTGGATGATCGGCTCGAACATGAACTCGCAGGGCGACCCCGTGCCGTTCGGCGTGCGCGTGTTCAGCACGATGAACTCCTCCGGCCCGTTCGCGTTCGCGATGATGGGCGCCATGGTGCTCGTGATGGCCGCGCAGCATCGCTTTCGCTGGGTGGCCGGCGCGCTCGGCTTCCTCTCGTTTGCGCTTTCGCTCGTGCGCTCGACCTGGGGCGGCTGGGTCATCGCGCTCCTCATCCAGCTCATGAAGTCGAACAACCGCGTGCGCGTGCGCATCGTGGCAAGCGGCGTGCTGCTCGCGGGCCTCAGCGTGCCGCTGCTTGCCGTGGGCCCCGTCGCCGAGCGCATGCAGGCGCGGCTCGACACGCTCGTGAACCTGCGCGACGACCAGAGCTACGCCGCGCGCAACGAGTTCTACGCCAACTTCGCCAAAACCGCGTTCACCGACGTCACGGGCGAAGGGCTGGGCGCCACGGGCGCCTCGACCAAGCTCTCGAGCGACAGCGGCGAACTGGGCAAGTACGGCAGTTTCGACAGCGGCGTGATGAACATTCCGTTTGTGCTCGGCTGGCCCGGCACGCTGCTCTATCTCGCCGGCACGCTGTGGCTGCTCGCGCGGGCCGTGCGGGCGTCATTCGCGCTGCGCGAGGACCGTTATGCCTCCGCGTGCCTGAGCCTTGCGCTCGCCATCTTCGCGATGCTCGTCTTCACCAACTCGCTTGTGGGTACCGGCGGCCTGTTGCTGTTTTCAAGCGTGTTTTCCATTCTTTCCGCGGCACACTGGCAGAAATCTCAGAAAGCCATGCGCAGACGTGCCGCAACGCTCAACGGAGGCACCTGATTGAGAGTCGCCATCGTCACCCACGTGGTGCGCCACAACGACGGCCAGGGGCGCGTGAATCACGAGATTGCGCGGGCCGCGCTCGAAGAGGGCATGGAGGTCACGCTGGTGGCCTCGCACGTCGCGCCGGAACTGCTCGCACATCCGCGCGTGCGCTGGGTCTGCGTGAAGCCCGGCAAATGGTGGCCCACCAACCTGCTGCGCCAGCAGGTTTTTGCCGCAAAAAGCGCGCTGTGGCTGCGCGCGCATCGCAGCGAATACGACGTGCTGCACGTGAACGGCTTCATCACGTGGGCGCGTGCGGACGTGAACACCGCGCACTTCGTGCATAGCGGCTGGGCGCGCAGCCGGTACTACCCGTTCGGTATCGGCCGCAGCCTGTGGTCGTCGTATCAGTACGTCTATACGCGCTGCAATGCGTGGCTCGAACGCTGGGCCTATCGACGCTCGCGCGTCATCACGGCGGTGTCGAAGAAGGTGGCTGACGAGATTCGCAGCATCGGGCTCACGCCTTCCAACCGGCTCGACGTGATCTACAACGGCGTGGATACGCAGGGCTTCGCCGCGGCGAGCGGCGACCGCGCGAAATTCGATTTGCCCGCCGACGCGTTTCTGCTGCTTTTCGTGGGCGACCTGCGCACGCCGCGCAAGAACCTCGGCACCGTGCTCGAGGCACTGCGTGTGTTACCGCCGCGCGTACAGATTGCCGTGGCCGGCTACCTGCCGGGCAGCCCGTACCCCGAGATGGCCCGCAAGCTCGGCATTGCGGACCGCGTGCATTTTCTCGGTCTCGTGAAAGACATGCCGGCGCTCATGCATTCCGTGAACGCCTTCGTGTTTCCTTCGCGCTACGAGGCGATGAGCCTTTCGCTGCTCGAAGCGATGGCGGCGGGCTTGCCTGTCGTGACCGCGCGCACCGCGGGCGGCGCCGAGATCATCACGCCCGAATGCGGAATCGTGCTGGAAGACCCCGACGATCCGCACGCGCTGGCCGAAGCCGTGGCGCGCCTTGCCGATTCATCGGACCGCTGCGAGGCCATGGGGCGTGCCGCGAGCGAACTGGCCACGCAGTTCGGCTGGACCCGCATGGCGCAGCAGTATCTCGCGCTCTACCGGCAACTCGCGGACGGCGAAGCGGGCCGCCGCGCCGAAGCGCCCGATGCAGCCTACGCGCAATAGCGTGAAGCACTTAAGACGTGGCGAACGGGCGCCTGCGCCCAGGTACACGTCAGCAAGCAACCCATGCAAAACGACAAAGGAACTGCCATGACCACCCGTTCAATCAAGTCGCTACAGATCGGCATGCACTGGTTTCCCGAGCGTGCCGGCGGGCTCGACCGCATGTACTACTCGCTCGTCGGCGCGCTGCCCGGCGCGGGCGTGGAAGTGCGCGGCGTCGTGGCGGGCTCGCCGCGCGTGGCGGCCGATACGGGCGGCGCCATCAACGGCTTCGGCTCCGCGTCGCAGTCGCTGCCGCTGCGCCTCATGGCCGCGCGCCGCGCGCTGCGCCGCGAAATTCGCCGGCATCGGCCCGACGTGATCTCGTCGCACTTCGCGCTCTATACATTTCCCGGCCTCGACGTCACGCGCGGCATTCCGCAGGTCTCGCACTTTCAGGGACCGTGGGCCGACGAGAGCCAGGTGGAAGGCGCCGACTCGCTCGGCCAGCGCATGAAGCGCTACCTCGAGCAGTCGGTCTACGAACGTTCGTCGCGGCTCATCGTGCTTTCCAATGCGTTCGGCCAGATCCTCACGTCGCGCTACGGCATTCCGCCGGAACGCGTGCGTGTGGTGCCGGGCTGCGTCAACGTCGAGCAGTTCAATCTGCCGATGTCGCCGGCCGATGCACGGCTCAAGCTGCAACTGCCGCAAGGCCGGCCCATCGTGCTCGCGGTGCGGCGGCTGGTGCGCCGCATGGGGCTCGAAGATCTGATCGACGCCGTCGCTCTGCTCAAGAAGCGCGTGCCCGATGTGTTGCTGCTGATCGCAGGCAAGGGGCGTCTCGAAGGCGAGCTGCAACGGCGCATCGACGAAGCGGGGCTCAGCGACAACGTGAAGCTGCTCGGCTTCGTGCCCGATGCGCATCTCGCCGCGCTTTATCGCGCCGCTACGATCAGCGTGGTGCCCACGGTGGCGCTGGAGGGCTTCGGGCTCATCACGGTGGAGTCGCTCGCGTCGGGCACGCCGGTGCTCGTTACGCCGGTGGGCGGGCTGCCTGAAGCCGTGGCGGGCCTGTCACAGGATCTGGTGTTGCCGTCGACGGGGGCATCCGCGATTGCCGATGGCCTTGCTGCCGCGCTGCGTGGCGCGCTCCGTTTGCCGGACGCCGAGGCCTGCTACGCCTATGCGCGCGACAACTTCGATAACGCGGTGATCGCGAGGCGTGTGGCGCAGGTGTACGAGGAGGCGATCGCCGAACGCGTGCATTGAGGTGGAGCGGGACGCGGGCCGTGCGGCATGGCCTGCGGTCTGCAATGCGACGTGGCGACGTGGCGACGTGGAGCGACGTGGTTTTTTTCGCTGCGCTATCGGGCGAAGACATCGAGATAGCAGGCAAGGGTGGGTGAGGGCGCCGCTACCCAGCACCTCTACCCGGCACCCTTGCCCACCGCCTCTTCCGATCAGAACGTTTCGTGGATTTGATTACGCGCGAGATCGGCCTGAACCATCATCTGACACAACTGCTCCAGCGAGGTCTTCGGTTCCCAGCCGAGCACGGCCTTGGCCTTGTCCGCGCAGCCGATCAGCAGGTCCACCTCCGCAGGCCGATAAAAGCGCGGGTTCACGCGCACGAGCACCTTGCCCGTGGCCACGTCGATACCCGTTTCGCGTTCGTCCTTGCCCGACCATTCGAGCTGATAGCCGGCCGCGGCGAACGCCATGCGCACGAAGTCGCGCACGGTTTCCGTGCGGTTCGTGGCCAGCACGAAGGTGTCCGGCTCCACGGCCTGCAACATGCGCCACATGCCTTCGACGTATTCGAGCGCGAAGCCCCAGTCGCGCTTGGCGTCGAGGTTGCCCAGTTCGAGCACGTCGCGCTGGCCGAGCTTGATCTTCGCGACGGTATCCGTGATCTTGCGCGTGACGAACTCGCGGCCGCGCAGCGGCGACTCGTGATTGAACAGAATGCCGCTCGACGCGAAGATGCCGTACGACTCGCGGTAATTGATCGTGCTCCAGTGCGCGAACAGCTTCGCGACGCCATAAGGGCTGCGCGGGTAAAACGACGTGTCCTCGCGCTGCGGCACGGCCTGCACCTTGCCGAACATTTCGGAGGTCGAAGCCTGGTAGTAGCGCGTGGCGGGATTCACGATGCGAATGCCTTCCAGCAGATTCAGCGCACCCACGCCCGTGACTTCCGCCGTCGTGACGGGCTGGTCGAACGACACGCCCACGAAGCTCTGCGCCGCGAGGTTGTAGAGTTCATGCGCCTCGGCGCGTTCAAGCAGCCGCAGCGTGGAGCCGAGATCCGTAAGGTCGTGCTCCACGAGTTCCAGATGCGGATGATCGAGCACGCCCAATTCTTCCATGCGCCAGAAGTTCACGGAACTCGTGCGCCGGTAGGTGCCGGTCACGTGATAGCCCTTGCTGAGCAGCAGCTTCGTGAGATACGCGCCGTCCTGCCCGGACACGCCGGTGATGATCGCTTTGCGTTGATTGCTCATGGAATGTGCCTTCCCTATGTCGGAGAAAAAGTGTGCGCCCGAATGCCCGGGCCGTGCGTGTCAGGACTCAGGACTCAGGACTGGCCGCCGGGAACGTGCCCATGCGAGGCCGCGCGTTCGCCGCTGGTTTCGACAACGTCTCGCGCGTGGCGTGCCGCGCTGTTCGCCGTCCGTCCGTCACCCAGAAGTTTCTGCACGAGCGGATCGATCACTTCGAAGTCGTGTCCGGCCTTCAGCCGGTACAGCTCGGGCTTCGGATGCGCGCCGTCGGACATCATGAGTTTCCAGTCGGCAAGCGTCTGGATCGACGCGTAGTGATCGACGAGCGGCACGTGCTGCTCCTGGGCGACGCGCCGTGTCATCGCGACCATGGCGCCCAGCTTCGCGTTGAGGCGGCCATCGGGCATCGGGTTCGACGTTTGCAGCACGGGCAGCTTGCCTGCGGCGAGCGCGTCTTTCACGAGTGCGGTTTCGGCGGCATAGAACTGCTCGGGCGTCTGGTTGCGCATCACTTCGTTGATGCCGTAGTTGAGGGTCACGATCTGAGCCGGGGAGGACGCAAGGCGTTCCTTCCAGGGCGGATTGCGGCTGCTGCCGTCCAGCAGCTGGCTCGCCATCGTGCCGCCAATGCCGTAGTTCGCGACGCTCACGCGCTCGCCGTGTGCGGCGCGCAGGTCGTCCTGCAGGTAGGTCACGGCGTTTTGAGGACGCGGGCCGCAGCGGCCGTCCGCGCACGAAATGCCGAGCGTGGTGGAGTCGCCGTAGGCTTCTATCACGACGGTGCCGTTGCTCTTCGTGACGTCGTTCGCTGTAGCGGCGAGCACAGGCGAAGGGGCAGCGCCTGTGCTCAATGCCGAGACGCATGCGGCCATGGCTATCGCGGTGCGGCGAAGATCGCGCGTTGCCGCTTCACGCCGCACGCACGAGCCGGCACGCTTCATCAGGCGCTGGGTCAGACGCTTCATCGGACGCTTCATGCGCGCGTCCTCGCGGCGGCTTGTGCAGTTGATGAGGCTTGCACTGCCGACGTAGACCGCTCATGCGCTGACGTTGCCACTGGCGTACGCCCTGTGCCGAAGATGAGACGACGCTCGAACGCGAACCAGCTCAGGCTCGCATAGACGAGCGTGATGGCAAGCGCAATGCCCGCGCTCGCCAGGCGGCTGTGACCGAGCGGCCACACCGCGTAGAGCACGGTGAGGTGGATCAGGTAAATCGTGTAGCTCACCGTACCGATGTAGACCAGTACCGGATGGCACAGCACGCGCTTCACGATGCCTTTCGATTCCAGCGCGATCACAACGATCGACGTGCAGAGCACGAGCGAAATGCTGTAGAGCGCCGCGTTGGAAAGCGGCGTATTGGCCGCCCGAAAGCGCGGAAAGTGCAGATGCAGCCATGCGAGCACCGCGAGCGCCGCAACGAAGCCGAAGACCGCGAGCGGCTTGAAGCGGCCAATCGCCTGCGAATCGCGTCGCGACACCACCGCGAGCAGCGCGCCCGCGGCAAGCAGATCCATGCGGAACGGCGTGAGGTAATAGATGGGCCAGAACGTATCGAACCATGGGGTGGCCAGCGCACGCAGCAACGGCACCACGACGATCAGCGCCGCCGCAACGAAACCTAGCGCACGTTCGGAAACGAGCAGGACCACGAACGGCCAGACGATGTAGAACTGCTCCTCCACAGCGAGCGACCACAGCACGTTGAGACTGTCGTGCCCGCTCTGGCCCAGTGCGTCGCCGATATTGGTCGCAAAGAACGTGTACCACGGCCAGTACCTGGCCCAGCCGAGCCCGAACAGCAGCGACGACACCACCATGAGCAGCACGTACGGCGGCAGGATGCGCCGCGCGCGGCGCGCATAGAAGTAGCCGAAATAGGACACCTGGCGCGCCTTGCGGTCGAGCAGGATGCCGGTGATCAGAAAGCCGCTCAGCACGAAGAAGAGATCCACGCCCATCCAGAGCGGCGCCTTCAGCGCATGCTGCGCAAACACGGCGAGCACGGCGATGGCGCGCAGCCCGTCGAGCTGCACGATGCGCCGGCTGTGGGAGGGCGGGGCAGGCAAGGTACTCGCTGTCATGAACCGTCCACGAAAGTCGAAAGAAGCACGCGCAGAAGCAGCGGAAGGCCTCAAGGGCGCAACCGTCTTTGCGTGCAATTCGATTCTAGGGAAAAGAAAATGACGAAAAAACGGAAATGAAACAGCGTGAAACAACGATTGAATCCGATGAATGGCGAAAACCTTTCCGGTAATTCATTACCCATTTAGCCGAAAAGATGTAAAACCGCCCGGGATAGCGCTGGCGCGGGAATGGAATATGTCATACCCACGTCATTTCACCGTGCGTCGATGATCTTCGGGTTTTAACGAAATGACCTTTCAATCCTCTTCGCTGAAACGAATATTTTTGAATTATTTTCGATTTTCGTCGCGGAGATTTTTCCGCTTACTGTGATGCCTGTCCACGCGGACCGCCAGCCGGCCCGACGACCTCGGCGGTCCTCGTCGCCTCATCGCACGCTTTACTGACTGGAGGATGTGCTTGCCGCCGTTCGTCTTGCCATTGCGTTCGCCGCTTCGTTTGCAGTTGCGTTCGCGTTCGCGTCCCGACGCGTCGATCAGGCCGCTCGCGGCCACGCTCGTCTGCGCATTCATGGCGGCATGCGCCGCCATCGCGCCGCACTCTGCACACGCACAAGCAGCCCACGCACAAGCCGAAGCGAAAGCGCTCGACGTGAAGACCTCGTGGATCGGCAACACATTCGGTTACGGCGATGGCACGTGGGTTCAGATCAACATTACGGCGATCGCTGTTGCGCCGGACGGCAAGGTGTACACCAATGCGCCGTGGGACGAGAGCGGCGCCGAAATCAGCGTGTATCAGAACGGCAGGGCGCTCGGCTTCGCGGGCGGCACGCACGGCTGGGGCAACAGCGGCGGCAACGCAATTGCGGTGAACCGGCGCTATGTCTTTGCGGCCGTGGCGGTGGGCAACGAACGTGGGCGCCTGAAGGGCGCCGGCATCTGGCCGGACAAAGGACACCAGTGGTACGGCATCACGCGCCGCGAGATTGCAGACCCGAAGCAGGCGGCGCCTTTTCAGCCGCAGGCACAGCAGCAGGCAAAAGCCGCTGATCCGCATGCAAGGCTCGCCGCGAGCTTCCTGATGGTGAACGACGTGCCCACGCCGGGCACGAGCCCGGCAAACGCAGCGAGCGACGACAGCGCGAACCGCACCGGCACGACCAGCGAAATAGGCGGGCTTGCTGCCAACGACACGACGCTTTACGCGGCCAACACGGCGCGCAATCGCATCGAGGTCTACGACGCCGAGTCGATGATGCTGAAGACGAAGTGGGACGTGCCCGAACCGGGCCGCATGGCGCTCGCGGCCGACGGCACGCTCTGGGTGCTGACCGGTACACACAGCGGGCGCGCGCCGCACGTGGCGCACTACGCGGCCTCGGGCCGGGCCATCGACGACACGTTCGCCCTGCCCGCCGACACCGTGCCCGTCGATATCGCCGCGGATTCGCAAGGCCGCGTGCTGATTGCCGACAACGGTCCGCGCCAGCAGGTATTGATCTACAGCCGCAGCGCCGGACGTTATACGCAAACGGCGACGCTCGGCGAGCGCGGCGGCATCTTCGCGGGCATAGCAGGCCGCCCGGGGCCGCAGCGCTTCAACGGGCTCACCGGCGTGGGCGTGGATGCGCGCGGCAACATCTACGTGTCCACCAACGGCATCGGGCCGCCCGATAGCGCGAGCGGTCACAACGGTCCAATCGGCGCGGGTCTGGGCGCCACGCTCGAAAGCTATGCGCCCGACGGTCAGCGGTTGTGGCAATTGCAGGGGCTGCTGTTCGTGGATGGCGCGTGGGTGGATCCGTCGCGGCCGGACAGCGTCTACACGGGCAACAAGCGCTTCGTGCTCGACTTCTCGAAACCGGTGGGCGAGGAGTGGAGCTACGCGGGCTTCCTCTCGAACCGCTTCCGCTATCCCGAAGACCCGGTCTTCAACACGGACCAATGGCCAGGGCTGCCCACGGTGCGCAGGCTCAACGGCCACACGTTCCTCTACCTCACCGACATGTATGCGGACCACCTGAAGATCTATCGCTTCGACCCGCAACGTGAAGGCGAGACCGCGATTCCCTCGGGTTTCATCGCGGGCCGCGCGAAGGCCGTGGCGCGCGTGCCGAATGCGCCGCCCGGCGGCGACTGGATCTGGCGTGACGGGAACGGCAACGGCCGCTTCGACGCCGACGAATTCGACCTCAACACGAGCGGCACGAAGCTCGCGGGCGGCTGGGGCTGGTGGATCGACACGGCCGGCGACATCTGGCGCACGCGCGACGCGAAGGGCATTTTTCGCTTCCGCTTCGGCGGGCTCGATGCGAAGGGGAATCCTAAGTATTCGTACACGGACCTCACCGCGTATGCGGTGCCCGCGCCGTTCACCGAATTGCGCCGCGCGATCTACGAGCCCGAGACCGACACGCTCTATGCCACCGGCTACACGCAGGAGGCGCCGCCGGACCGTGCGTTCTGGAAGGAAGCGGGCCGCGTGCTGGTGCGCTACGACCACTGGTCGAGCGGCAAGCCCGAGGCGCGCTACACGGTCACGCTGCCGTGGAACACGCAGTCGAAGCCCATTGCCACGGCCATCGGCGTGACAGTGGAAGGGCAGTACCTGTTCGTGGTCGAGCCCGTGGGCGTGGTGCACGTCTACGACAAGGCGAGCGGCAAGGAAGTGGGCATGATCCGGCCGGGCCCCGAGGTGGGGCACGCATCGGGCTGGGTCGACGTGCCGTTCGGCGTGAGCGCCTACCGGCGCAGCAACGGCGAGTACCTCGTGTTCGTGGAGGAAGACGCGCGAGGCAAGGTGATGATGTATCGCTGGAAACCGGCTTGATGGGTCGTTGAAGCCGATGCGGGCACGCAGGCCCGCACGTTCGCAAGCAATGGTCACGACTCGCCGCGACCCACCGCGACCCAGCGCGAATATTTTTCTGTACGGGAAAACCCGGCTGCGCCGATTTTTTACGTGCTTTACTGCAGCGCGGCCTGCACGGCAGGCCGCCCGTTTCGGGCGAAGCCCGCCCTGGGCGCATGCACTTTCCACGCAAAGGCTTCATCTGATGGACAAAGGCATCCTCAAAAACGTCGCAATCAATTTCTTCGGGCTCGTGCTGCCGACCTTCGTGTCGCTCGTCACGGTGCCGTCGTACATCCATCTGCTCGGCGTGGAACGCTATGGCGTGATCGCGCTCGTGTGGACGCTGATCGGTTACTTCAGCGTGCTCGACCTCGGCATGAGCATGGCGGCGCAAAACCATATTTCGAAGGCGCGTGCCTCCAACGATGAAGGCGAATGCGCCGACGTGTTCTGGAGCGCCTTCTGGCTCAATCTGGGCACCGGCGTGATTGGCGGGCTTCTCATCTACTTCGGCGCGTTCATCTATACGGCGTACTTCACGAAGGTGCCGCCCGCGCTTCAACACGAGGTCTACATGGCGCTGCCGTGGCTCGCCGTGGCCATTCCGGTGGCGAACGTTTCGTGGGTGTTCGCGGGCGCGATCAACGGCGCGGAACGCTTCGGCATCTACAACGCGAACCAGACCATCGGCACCTTTCTGTTCCAGCTGCTGCCGCTCGGCGCCGCCTGGCTCATCGCGCCGAACCTGCAAAACGTGATTGCGGCGGCCGTCGTGGCGCGCCTCATTGCGGCCTGGCTGCTCGGACGTTCGGCGCTGCGCGTGCTGGGTCTCACGCGCATACGCGGGCCACGGCTCGGTACGTCGAAGGCGCTTTTCAGCTTCGGCGGATGGATGCTCGTGGCGAGCGTGACCAACATGGTGGCCGAATCGCTGGACCGCGTGCTGCTGGGCACCGGTCTGGGCGCGCGCTTCGTTACGTATTACACGGTGCCGCAGAACCTCGTGACGCGCCTCAACATCGTGCCCAACGCGCTCGTGCGCACCCTGTTTCCGCGCTTGTCCGCCGTGCGCCGCGACCATGCCGACGAGATCGCGCGCCAGTCCCTGGAATTCCTGAATGGTGTGTTCACGCCGGTCGCGCTCGTAGCCACCATTGTGCTGGAGCCGTTTCTGCGGCTGTGGGTGGGCAACGTCATCGCAAACGAAGCGGCACCCGTGGGCCGCATTCTCATCATCGGCGTGTGGCTCGTGGGGCAGGCCAGCGTTACGCGCATTCTCATCCAGTCGCAGAACAACCCCGCTGCGGCCGCGCGCGTGGGGCTCATCGAACTGCCCATCTTCGCGGGGCTGCTGTGGTTCGGCATCTCGCATTTCGGGCTCGCGGGCGCGGCGGTCGCGGTCGTGACGCGTGCGCTGTTCGACTACGTGGTGCTGCTGTACCTGAGCCGCATTCACATGCGGCCCATTCTGCTCGACATGCTGCCGCATCTCGCGTTTCTCGCGGGCAGCCTGTATCTCGCGAGCCTCGTGCCTACGCTCGCCATGGCCATTGCCGCCTGCGCGGCGGTGGTGGCCGCCAACGTCGTGTGGTCGGTCACGACGACACCCGCACTGCGCGAACTGGCCCGTTCGCTGCTGGTGCGGCTGAATCCGAGGAAAAGCGCATGAATCCCGAACTGCTCGAACCCGCCGCTCTGCAACCGGTGCCGCTCGCGCGCACCGAGGTTTCCGATGCCGCCGTGACACCGGCCGTGGCGCGCCGGTCCATACCGGCACGCCGCACGCCCGCGGGCAATCGGCCCGTGCGCATCGCGATCGTGCATGACTGGCTCGTCACCTATGCGGGCGCCGAGCGCGTGCTCGAGCAGATCGTGGCGTGCTTTCCCGAGGCGGACCTCTTCGCGCTGGTCGATTTTCTCGACGACCGCACGTTCCTGCGCGGCAAGCCCGTGACGACCTCGTTCATCCAGAACCTGCCGTTCGCGCGCGCGAAGTACCGCTCGTACCTGCCGCTCATGCCGCTTGCCATCGAGCAACTCGACGTTTCAGGCTACGACGTCGTCATCTCGAGCAGCCACGCGGTCGCCAAGGGGGTGCTGACGGGACCGGACCAGATCCACATTAGCTACGTGCATTCGCCGATCCGCTATGCGTGGGACCTGCAGCATCAATACCTGCAGGAATCGAAGCTCACGAACGGGCCCAAGTCCGCCGCCGCGCGTTTGATCCTGCATTACATCCGCACGTGGGACATCCGCACGGCGAACGCCGTGGACCACTTCGTCGCCAACTCGGAGTTCATTGCGCGGCGCATTCACAAGGTCTACCAGCGCGACGCGCAGGTCGTGTTTCCGCCCGTGGACATCGAGGCATTCACGCTCAACACGCAGAAGGACGACTTCTATCTCACCGCCTCGCGCATGGTGCCGTACAAGAAGATCGACCTCATCGTGGAGGCCTTCGCGCAGATGCCCGAGCGCAAGCTCGTGGTGATCGGCGACGGCCCCGACATGCAGAAGATTCGCGCGAAGGCGGCACCCAACGTCGAGATTATGGGCTATCAGCCGTTCGCTGTTCTGCAGGATCGCATGCGTCGCGCGAAGGCATTCGTGTTCGCGGCCGAAGAGGACTTCGGCATTTCGGTGGTCGAAGCGCAGGCTAGCGGCACGCCCGTGATCGCGTTCGGCAAGGGCGGGGCGCTGGAGACCGTGCGCGATCTTTCGGAGCCGAAACCCACGGGCCTCTTCTTCGACGAGCAACGCGCCGATTCCATCGTGGCCGCCGTCGAGGCATTCGAGTCCAACGCGCGCGCGTTCTCGCCGATGGACTGCCGGGCGAATGCCGAGCGCTTTTCCATCACGCATTTTCGCGAACGCTTCTTCTCGCTCGTGCGCTCCGCCGTGCCTGCACTCGAAGGCGCGACGCTGCCCGCGCTGGGGCAGCCGCCCGGCCTCGATGAATCGAAGCCTTCGGCCGCGGCTCGCGCGCTGCGTGTTCTCGCGGTGGACCAGAGCGGCGTGCTGGGCGGCGCCGAACTTTCGCTGCTCGAAATCGTGAAGGCACTGCGCGAGCGTATCGAAGTGGTGCTGTTCGAAGACGGACCGTTTCGCACGGCGCTCGATGCCGCGGGCGTTACGGTCAACGTGCTGGAGGCGGGCGCATTGCGTGCCGTGCGAAAGCAGGGCCGTGCGTTGCCCAAGGGCAAGGTGCTGGCGAGCGTCGTAGGCCTTGTGCGCAAGACTGCGCGACGCGCGCAGAGCGCCGATGTGATCTATGCCAACACGCAGCGCGCCATGGTGATCGGCGCGCTGGCGGGCCGGCTCGCGAAGCGGCCCGTGGTCTGGCATCTGCGCGACATCGTGAGCCCCGCGCATTTCGGCGCGGCGCAGCGCACCATCATCAAGTGGTGCGCGAAGCTCGGCATTGCGCACGTCATCGCGAATTCGCATGCCTCGGCGAAGGCGTTCGCCGCGCTCACGCAGTTCGACGAATCGCGCATCGACGTGGTGTTCAACGGCATCGACGAAGCGCCGTTCGAGGCCCTGCGCGAGGTGCCGCCGGCGCGCTTGCGGGCACGCCTGGGGTTGCCGCAGGACGCGTATCTGGTCGGCTCGTTCAGCCGCCTTGCGCGCTGGAAAGGGCAGCATGTGCTGCTCGAAGCGATGGTGCTCAACCCGCAGATGCATGCGGTGCTGGTGGGCGCGCCGCTGTTCGGCGAAGACGCTTACGAAGCAGAACTACGTGCCTATGTGCTCGCGAAGGGCCTCGGCGAGCGTGTGCATTTTCTCGGCTTTCAACGCGACGTCGCGGCCTGCATGTGCGCCGTGGATGTCGTCGTGCATACCTCGATCACGCCCGAGCCCTTCGGGCGTGTGGTGGTGGAAGGCATGCTCGCCGCGCGCCCGGTCGTAGCCGCGCGCGACGGCGGCGTGCTGGAGATCGTGGAAGACGGCGTGAACGGCCTCTTGTGTGCGCCCGGCGATGCGCACGCGCTGGCCGATACGCTCGCCGAACTGCGCGCGGACACCGGGTTGCGCGAGAGGCTGGTCGCCAACGGCTTGCAAACCGCGCGGCGGCGCTTCGGCACGAAGACTTATGTGGACGGCGTGGAACGCATTTTGCGAAAGGTCGCTGCCCCGCAGGCGATGGGGTAGCTTCAATCACGGAGCATCGGTCATGGTGGCGGAACAGAAGAAACAGAACAAAACAGGGACGCGCCAGCGCGCCGGCGAATCTGCCGAACAGCGGGTCGCGAAAGACGTTCATGAACGGGTTCGTACAGCGGGTCTCACGCGTATTGCTCGCGCTGTGATGGTTGTGGCGATGGCGGCCACGGTCGGCACCATGGCAACCATGGCACCCGATGCTCACGCGCAATACACCACCGACTGGCTCGCGAACACCTACGGCACAATCGCCGCGCACGTGGGCAACGGCGCGCGTTCCATGTGGGTCTCGCCCGAAGGCGTGATCTACACCTCGTCGTTGTGGGACGAGAACGAAGGCGGCGTCGCGATCTACCAGAACGGTCAGAGCGCAGGCTCGATCGGCATTCACAGCGAGTTTCAGGGCAGCGCGATCACGGGCAACGTCACGTCGATCTTCGCGGCGCTCCAGTACAGCACGACCTACGGCAGCGGCGCAGTGGGCCGCTATAACCGCACCACAGGCACGCGCGATCTGCTGATCCAGGTGAGCGCGTGGAACGCGGTGACGCGCGGCGACGTCATCACGGGGCTCGCCACGGCGGGCTCGCTGCTGTACGCCAGCGATTTCCCAGGCAACCGCGTGCGCGTGTACACCACCGACGGTACCTGGCAGCGCGACATCAATATCACGGGCCCCGGCGCACTCGCCGTGGACAGCACCGGCAACCTCTGGGTCGCGCAGCAGAGCGCGGGCACCGTGACCGAATTCAGCCCGACCGGCCAGTTGCTCAACACGATCCAGATGGCGACGAACGCACGCCCGTCTGCGCTGTACTTCGACGCATCGTCAGGTCAACTGATGGTGGGCGACGAAGGGCCGGACATGAACATCAAGCTTTACAACGTCGCCGCTACGCCGACGCTCGTGGGCACCTTCGGCGTGACGGGCGGCTACCTGGACAGCACGACCGGCGTGAAAGGGCAGGTGGGCCCTAAACGCTTCACGCGCGTGGTGGGCATCAGCAAGGACGGCGCGGGCAATCTCTACGTGCTCAACAATCCCTGGGGCGGCGGCTGGGACCTGGGCCGCAACGGCGCCACCGACATTCACTCGTACGATCCGGCCGGCAATCTGCGCTGGAAGCTGCAGGCGCTCAATTTCGAGGCCGCCGCTGCGCCCGATCCGGTCACTGACGGCGCGTTCTTCTACAGCGGCAACGAGGTCTACACGGGAACGGCGGGCGGCACCTATGTGGCGAACACCATCGATCCGTTCACCTATCCCACGGATCCGCGGCTCGACATGAACGACACGCAGCGCGGCCAGCACTTCGGCCAGCTCGTCGCCGTGAACGGCAACCGCATTCTGGTCGCGTCGGGCCAGAATCCGGGTGCCTTCAACTTCTATCACTTCAACCCGGCAAGCGGTTACGTCGCGATACCGGACGGGTCGCTGCCGGGCACCGCGTTCAATACGACGCGACAGGTCACAGGCGGCTTCTGTATCGACAGCCGTGGCGATATCTGGGCGGGACTCGACCGCACGAACCACATCTATCACTATCCGCTTACCGGTTTCGATGCGAGCGGCAGGCCCACATGGGGCACGCCCGTTACGATCCGTATTCCGACGAGCGTCCGCCCGCTCACGCGCATCATCTACCTGCCCGAGAGCGACACGATGATCCTCGCGCAGGGCATTGCGGGCAGTTGGGACTGGACGGCGATGAGCACGCGCATCGAGGTGTATCACGGGTGGAATGCAGGCAACACGACCACGCCGAATCCCGTCATCACGCTTACGAGCGCCAATGCGAAGTCGATGGCCGCGGCGGGCCATTATCTCTTCCTCGGCTACGTTCATACCGTGCCGAACATCGACGTGTTCGACCTCAACACCGGCGCGCTCACCACTACGCTCGTGAATAACAACACGAGCGCGATGGATGTGGGCAACGACGTGGACTCGATGTATGGCGTGCGCGCCTACCTGAGCTCGACCGGTCAATACGTGATTACGAAGGACAACTACAACGGGTCGAGCCTCGTGGTTTATCGCTGGACGCCTTGAGGCGTTGCCAGCGGTTTGGCCGCGCGCGGCTTGAGGCTCGCGGACCAGCGCATGGCAGGCAGTTCGACGATGCGATAGAAGAGCCAGGCCACGGGCAGCACGGCGAGCATGAAAGCGAACGACGGCCAGATCGCAAGCTGCAGTTCGGAGCGGAAGAACAGCGAGCCGAGCAGCACGAAGATGGGCAGATGGATCAGATAGAGCGAGTAGCTGAAGTCGCCGAAGCGTGACAGCACGCTGAGCGCGACCCCCGGTGCACCGTCGCCTGTGCGTGCCGCCGCGCCGCGCGAGGCCGCTTGTGCCGCTTGTGCCGCTTGCCGGCCAAGCGCCGCGTAGAGCCAGCACGCGAAGCCCGTGGCCCAAAGCTGGAATGCACCGTACTGGCCGAAGTGGAATGCGCCGCAGCCCAGCACGATGAGCGCGGCCGCAGCGGCATACCAGAGGCGCGACGGCTGCCGACGCGGCGTAGCGGCGCCCGATGCGACCGGTACAAAGGCCGCTGCAGGCCGCATGGCACCCGCGTCGGCAATCCACGCGCCCAGCATCCACGAGAGCCAGTACGACGTGAAGAACTGCAGATCGTGCCGCTCGAGCAGCCAGGCCGAGGCCGCGTTGACGAGTGCGACGAGCGCCACGAGCGCAGGCATGCCAATCCGCTTTCTGAGCGCGAACACGAGCGGATAGACCGCGTAGAACTGGATTTCGAGCGAGAGCGTCCAGAGCGCGCCGTTCGAACCATAGGTCTTGCCGGCTACGCCTTGCAGCGAGAACAGATTGACGAGGAACGCCTGCAGCCCGATGTCGCGAATCTTGTGGCTCACGGGCGGCAGGTGCAGGCTGATGGAGTCGAGTACGAACGTGAGAATCAGGGCGGCCAGCAGCACCGGATAGATGCGCGCGAAGCGGCGCGCCCAGAAATTGAGGGTAGGGAGCCGGTAGCCTGGTTGTGCCGCGAGCCGCTGGGCGCCGCCGCGGTGAATGCAATAACCGCTGATCACGAAGAAGATCGGCACGCCGGCAGAACCCCAGGCAACCGGCAGCGTAAGCCACGCGGCAATTGCGTCCGGCGTGAGCGCGTGTCCCATTGTCTGATGGAAGCTCTGCATGCCGACCCACACCACCTGGCGGCAGTGGAAATAGGCGACGAGCAGCGCGGCGAAGCCGCGCATGGCGTCGATGAGGTGTTCCTTGCCGGCTGCCGCGTCGACATGGAGCGTGTCGCGAAGCGTTTCGCGGACGGCGGCGACGCGCAGGGACGAACCGGCGGCATCGAGTGCGGGATCGCTCATTCGGGTCCTCGTGACGGATAACGGGTGATGACAGGCGCGTCGATGCGCCTGCCCCAATCGTAGTGCAGCGGGATGGCCAAAAATGCAGCGAAAAAATGGATAAAAAATCGCGTTGTAACCTGACGCAAAGATGTTGCCCGGAAATAAAGCCATTCACAGGAAGCGGGCTTTCGGCGGGATTTCGTCCTGAATTATTTGCCGTTTTTTTCGTGATAACTTGAATCTTGGTGAATCTCGCATTCTTCTGTTCAAGGGTAGAGCCATGAATCTGCATCTACTGGCGGGCATTGCCGTCATCCTGATTCTCGTGGCCGCTTCGGCCTACCGGGAAGCCTTGCGCAACGAGCCGATCCGGCGCTTTACGACGTCTTCCGGCAAGTTGCCGGACGCCGACGAAACCGAGTAGACTGGCGTTCTGCTCGGGTATGCGTGGCATGTCGTGTGCGCTATGTCGGCGAGGCCATTCAGGCCGGAAAATCATGCTGCACCGCAATTTTGCTGGCTGCAAATCTTTCCGGCGGCGGTATCCACATGAGTTCGGTTCCGCGCATACCACCTGTTTTTTTCCTGCTAGCGTATTCAAAGAGGCAATGAATACGCCATGTCACAAAAATAATTTCCACCAGACTTTTCGGGGATGCCGGCTCGCCGCTGCACGGGCGTGCCATATATCGGCAATCGATGGGGGAATACCTGCAATGCTAAAAGTTACCAAAGCTGTCTTTCCTGTGGCTGGTCTCGGGACACGCTTTTTGCCCGCTACCAAGGCAAGCCCGAAGGAAATGCTGCCCATCGTGGACAAACCGCTGATCCAGTACGCGGTAGAAGAGGCGATCGCGGCGGGCATCACGGAGATGATCTTCGTAACGGGCCGCAGCAAACGCGCCATTGAAGACCATTTCGACAAGTCGTACGAGATCGAGGCGGAACTCGAAGCACGCCGCAAGGACAAGCTGCTCGAACTCGTGCGCAGCATCAAGCCGAGTCACGTGGATTGTTTCTACGTGCGCCAGCCCGAAGCGCTGGGCCTGGGGCACGCGGTGCTGTGCGCCGAAAAGCTCGTGGGTGACAGCCCGTTCGCCGTGATTCTCGCAGACGACCTGCTGCACAGCACGACGCCGGTCATGAAGCAGCTCGTCAACGTCTTCAACCACTATCACAGCTCCGTGGTGGGCGTGGAGACGATCGCGCGCGAGCACAGCCGCTCGTACGGCGTGGTGGACGGCCGTGAATGGGAAGAGGATGTCATCAAGCTTTCGGGCATCGTCGAAAAGCCGGCTCCGGAAGTGGCGCCGTCGAACCTCGGCGTGGTGGGGCGCTACGTGTTGATGCCGACCATCTTCAAGCACATTCGCGCACTGAATCCAGGCACCGGCGGTGAGCTTCAGCTGACCGACGCGCTGCAATCGCTGCTCGCCGAGGAACAGGTACTGGCGTACCGCTATCACGGCACGCGCTTCGACTGCGGCAGCAAGATCGGCTACCTCAAGGCGACGGTGGAGTTCGCGCTGCGCCACCCCGAAGTCAAGGACGAGTTCGAGGAATATCTGCAGGCGTATCTGCCTACCCTGATCACGGCGGCGGCCGCCTGATTCCGGGGCCGGCTCCGGCTACCGGGGCCGCCACAGCACAAGTCATTCTCGAGTTCAAACGGGCGACCGGTCAGCAACCGGTCGCCCGTTGTCATTTCGTCTTCCCGATCAACACGAACACGTGCCCGGACGGTGCGGCGCTTCGTAGCACGGCAGTTTTTCCGCGTCATGAAGGTGTGGCCAGGGAAAGCACCAGGCATCGCGCGAAATTCGTGTTTCATGCACGGTTCGCATCTTTCGAAGTCCAGAACAATGGGTCGTAAAATCGTGCCGTCCAGCGCGCGCGCATTCATCAGACCATAGCGCTTCGCGCTTGAACTAAAAGAACAATCTAAAGAGGTTCAGAACGTCTGACGCTCACCGTACCTAACGCCTGACGGCACGGGCGCGCACGCACGACCTTGCACACAACGACAATTGCGCGAGGCGAACATTGAGCTAAATCAAATGAACGACCCCGCGTTTCGTCTCGCATCGGCACCAGGGAAAGCGCGCAGGAATCTCGTATTCCTAAAGATAAAAAACGGCTCGCCGTTAACTTGCCTAGCCATCCTGGGTCCGTATATCGCCATCGTTTTACGGATGTCCGGAAGGCCGCCCTTGTTCAACTCCTTGGGAAAAGGAATCTCAAATGCGCAAACTTCTGAAGGCATTTGTCCGCGACGAACGTGGCGTGAGCGCCATGGAGTACGCCATCATGGCCGGCATCGTTGCTGTTGCACTGACCGCTGTGGGAACGGCATTCAACAACAACATCACGGCGCTCTTCGCGAACCTCTACACGAAGATCACCAACGCTTCGGCGAGCTGATTCGTCTGGCGAGGGGAGTCTGCCGCGTGCCGGTTCCCCTGCTTGCATCATGCCGTTACTTTCTCTCGCCCTTCGGGCCGTGGCGCTGGCCGTGCTGTTCTCGCTCGCCGTCATCGACGTGCGTGCGCGACGCTTGCCTACGCGATCCGTGCTCGCACTCGGGCTGCTTTTCTTCGCGGATGCGCTCGTGGTTCACCGCAGCGCGTCCGATGTGCTCTCTCACGTGGTGCTGGCCGGCGTGGTCTTCGCGGTCTGTGCCGTGCTGTTCGCGCTCGGCTGGATGGGCGGCGGCGACGCCAAGCTGGCCGCGGCGATCTTTCTGTGGGCGGGCCTGCCGCTCTCGTGGCCCGCACTCGTGCTGATATCGGTGAGCGGCACGGTAGTCGCGCTCGTCAGCCTCGCGACGCAGCGTCTTGACCCGCAGCATCGGGCGCGAGCGGTGCGGGCGCTGGCGATGTTTTCGGGCACGCGCGGCGTGCCCTATGGCGTTGCGCTCGCTGCGGGCGGCACGGCCGTGATCGGTCTGCCCGCGTGGTTCTCGCTGGTGGCTGTGCGATAGAAGGGGCCCGCCATGTCGAACATCATCAAGATTCTGCTGCTGCTCGTGGGCGCCGTGCTGATCGCGTTGATCGTGCGAACGGTCGTGGCGAGCATTTCGCATCCCGCGGCTCAGGCCGTGTCCACCGTGAAGATCCGCGTGAGCGCGGCAGATTTGCCGCAAGGTCTGCTGCTGCGCGACGACGACCTCGCCTGGAAAGACGTGCCCGCAGGCAACGTGCCGGCCGCCGCCATCGTCGCCAACGCGCCGAACGCCATCGAATTGAAGGGCGCGCTGCTGCGTCACGCAGCAGCGGCGGGCACCGTGCTCGGCCCCGACGACGTGATTCTGCCGAGCGCGCCGGGTTTCCTCGCCGCGACACTCAAGCCCGACATGCGCGCCGTCTCGGTCGCGATCGACGATGTTTCCGGCAACGCCGGTCTGATCCAGCCGGGTGATTACGTGGACTTGCTGCTCACCCAGCAGATGGACCACCGCACAGATTCCCCGGACCTCGCCGTATCGAGCGAAACCGTCGTGGAGCGCGTGCGCGTGCTGGCGGTGGGTTCGGAACTGAGCCGCCCGAAAACGAGCGACGCCCCCGACGCCAACAACCGCGCGCGCACCGTGACGCTGGAAGTCACACCGCACATGGCCGAAGTGGTGTCGGTCGCAGCGCGCCTCGGCAGCCTGTCGTTCGCGCTGCGCAGCTTCGCGAAGGCGAGCCGCGAGGCCGACGCTGCCGCCGCTGTACCTGCCTCGGGACCGCTGCAGGCGCACCCCGTCTGGGCGGGCGACATATCGAGCGCAGTACGCGAATTGCCGGCCCCGCACGTGGCGCGCGCCGCGCAAGGCGCACCTGTTGCCGTCGCGCCCACGCCGAAGTCCGTTGTCATCTATCGCGGTTCGGAACGCTCGGACAACCTGGGTGGCGGCAGTGCCGGCACGCCGCCGCTGCCCTCGACCATGGCGGCTGCTGCGGCGGCCCTGTCGGGCAACGCCGGCATGCCGGCGGGCGGCCCGCCGCCGGCGCCGGGCGCACCCGAGCAACCCACGCGTTGACGCGCATGGTGCCTTTTTCAGGAACCCGAAGCATGAGCCAGCCCTATAGTCCGATTCGCAGCGCCGCGCCGTACGCCGGAACTCGACGCGCGGCGTGCCGGGCGCGCGTCTGGGCACGCGTCTGGGCGTTCATCCGGGCGGCCGGGCTCGCGTCGGCCGCGCTCACGTGGATCGTGCCCGCGCAAGCGGCTGCGCCGCAGGGCGAAGCAACGGTGGCCGGTCGTCAGGCGATCGGCGCAAACAGGAAGGAAGCCGCCGCATCGCGCAGTTCACACGACGCGCGCGAAACCAACGCGGCGCGCGCCGAACTCCCCGCATACGGAAACGGACCACTCGCCGTCACCGCGGGCAAGGGCACCTTGCTGCGGCTCAACGAGGACGCCACCTCGGTTTTCGTGGCCGACCCCAATGTGGCCGACGTCCATGTGCCGTCGCCGCGCGCGGTGTTCGTGCTCGGCAAGAAGAGCGGCACCACGACGCTCTATGTGCTCGGCCCCAACAACCGCACGCTGCTGCAACGCGCGATCACGGTTTCGCGCGACACCGACGCGCTGCGTGCCGCACTCGCCGCGCGCTTTCCGAACCTGAAGCTCTCCGTGACGGAAGGGGTGGGCTCGTTGCAGATTGCGGGGGACGTCGCCAACGCCGCCGATGCCGACGCCGTCGTCCAGGCCGTCACGCCCTGGCTCGACGACAAGGAGGTGCTGATCAACCGCATGACGGTGGCCCGGCCGCTCCAGGTGCAGTTGCTCGTGCGCATCACGGAAGTGGACCGCAACGTCACGCAGCAACTGGGCATCAACTGGCAGTCTATCGGCAATGCTACGGGCAACTGGTTCGGCGGCGTTTTCAGCGGCCGCCCGATCTTCACGACGACCAATGGCGTGACCGCGGCCAACCTGCCGACGAACAACGCATTCTCGCTGTTCGGCGCGTTTTCGACCGCCCACAGCAACCTCCAGGTGCTGATCGACGCGCTCAACGAGGAAGGGCTCCTCACCGTGCTCGCCGAACCGAACCTGGTCGCGCTCTCGGGGCAGACGGCGAGTTTCATTGCGGGGGGCGAATTTCCGATTCCGGTCTCGCAGGTGAACGGCGCCATCACCGTGGATTTCAAGCAGTTCGGCGTGAAGCTCGACTTCACGCCCACCGTGCTCGCCGACAACCGCATCAGCCTCAAGGTGCGCCCGGAGGTGAGCCAGATCGACACCTCGGTCAGCGTGACCACGGGCGGCATCACGGTGCCGGGTCTCTCGGTGCGCCGCGCGGATACCACGGTGGAACTGGGCAGCGGCCAGAGCTTCGCGATTGCGGGCCTGCTGCAAAGCGTGACGAAAGACACGGTGTCGCAGTTGCCTGGCCTCGGCTCGATTCCGATTCTCGGCAAGCTGTTCTCCTCCACGAACTACCTGAACAACAAGACCGAACTCGTCATCATGGTGACGCCGTACATCGTGCAGCCCACCCAGGCCGCGCGCCTGCGCTCGCCGCTCGAATCGCTGCAGTCGCCGGCCAACGACATCGAATACAGCTTCGGCCGGCGCTTCGGGCATGCCCCGGGCGACGGCACGGCGAGCAGCGCCGAACCCCGCCTCGTGGGCGCGGCCGGCTACGTCTACTGAGAGGCCCGCCATGACACGCGCATCGTTTCCGTTCGAACCCGTTCGCTGGCTCGTCATGTGCGCCTGCGCCGCGAGCCTCACGGGGTGCTTTCATCCGCCGCGCGACATGCCCGACACCTCGGTGCTCACGCTGCGCGGCGACACCGTGATGCCGCCCGACTGCGAGCGCCTCTCGCGCGCCTCGGTGGCGATCGATGCGGGGCACGTGCGGCCGCGCATGGAATGGGGCTGCGCCACGTACACGAATCTCGCCGCGCAGATCGCCAATCCGCGCGACCTCGTGGCGCCGCAGCCGCTCGGCCCCGCGGATGCGGCGATGGCGGCCTCCGCTGTGCGCCGCTACGAAACCGGCAAGCTGACGCCGCTCGACCCGACCACGTCGCGCGACGCGAAATAACGCACGCCAAACCAGAGCCGACCATGAGCACGATGCCGTCCATTCTCCCGAAGCCCCGCAGCGCCGCGCGCGCGGCCGACTTCGTGGCGTTCGTCGCAGACAAGGCCACGGAGCAGGTGCTGAAGAACTACGTGCTCGAACAGGCGATGCCGCACACGTACATCGCGGTAGGCACGATCGACGACGCGATCGCCCATCTGGCGAAGCTCGACCGCTCGCCGCAGTTCCTGCTGGTCGATCTGCAAGGCTGCGTGATGCCGCTCTCGGATCTGGGGCGGCTTGCCGAAGTGTGCGAGCCCTCGGTGCAGGTGATAACGCTCGGCGAGCGCAACGACGTAGGCCTTTTCCGCAGCCTGCTCAAGATCGGCGTGCGGGACTATCTGGTCAAGCCGCTCACGGTGGAGCTCATCAAGCGCACGGTGAACGTGACCGACGGCGTGGTGAATCAGGTCATGCTGGCGCGTGCCGGCAAGGCCATCGCGTTCGCGGGCACCCGCGGCGGCGTCGGCGTCACCACCGTTGCGCTCAACGTGGCGCGGCATCTTGCCGAAGAGACGCACCGGCGCATTGCCTATGTCGATCTCGACCTCTACAGCGGCGCGGCGAACTGCATGCTGGGCGCGCAGAGCAACAACGGTCTCTTCGACGTACTCCAGAACGTGCACCGCATCGATCCGCAATACGTGGAACGCACGCTGGTCCCGCACGGCACACGGCTCTTCATGCTGTCGGCGGAACTGGACTACGGCGCGCCGCATCCTTACGAGCCCGGCGCGCTCGCGCGTCTGCTCGCATTGCTGTGCGACAGCTTCCACTACGTGATTCTCGACGTGGCGGCCCCGGCGGATGCGCTCGGCAACGAGGCCTTCGATCACGCCTCGCGCGTGTATCTGGTCGCCGACCGCTCGGTGCACTCCACGCGCGAGGCCGTGCGCCTGCTGCGCTTCGTGGAAGACCGCGACAACAATCCCATCACATCGCTGCTCGTCAACAACGTTTCGCCGGCGGGCGCCGGCAAGGTGGAACTCGCTGACTTCACGGCCGCCGTGGGCCGTTCGGTGCTGCACGAGATTCCGTATGAGGCGAAGGCGGTGGCCGTGGCCGAAAACCTGGGCGAGTCGCCGCGCGAGCGCGCGCCCAACGGCTTCAACCAGACGGTGCGGCGCATCGCAAGCGACCTCACGGGCCAGCGTCCCGCCGAAGCACCGAAGCGCGTGCCGCGCTTCCGCCTCTTGAGGAAACGCTGATGTTCGGCCAGAAGAAGCGCGTACCGGAGTTCGAAGAGAGCGGGGCGGGCGGAGCGAGCGCCGCGTCGGCGCCGCCGCTCGCGGAACTGCTCGCCGTTCGCGAGATGCAGCCGGTGCGTTCGGCGCAGGCCGAAAACGCCGAATCGCTGGTGCGTTCCGATCTCTTTCGCGTGATCCGCAACGGCGTGTTCTCGTCGATGAACGCATCGGCCGCCGTCGGCAAGACGCGCGAGCAGATGAAGCCCGGCGTCGAGCAACTGGTGCTCGAAATTGCGGAGCGCGAGCATCTGAACATGACGATGGCCGAGCAGACGCAGATTGTCGACGAACTGCTCAACGACATGTTCGGCCTTGGCCCCATCGAGCCGCTGCTTGCCGACGAAAGCGTGACCGACATACTCGTGAACGGCCCCGACCAGGTCTACGTGGAGCGGCATGGGCGGCTCGAACTCACGACATGCAAGTTCCGCGACAACGCGCACGTGATCAACGTGGCACAGCGCATTGCCGCGGGCGTGGGCCGCCGTGTGGACGAGAGCAGCCCGATGGTGGATGCGCGCCTCGCCGACGGCAGCCGCGTGAACGTGGTGCTCCCGCCGCTGGCCATTCGTGGCGCCTCCATCTCCATCCGCAAATTTTCGAAGCGCAACATCACGCTGCACCGCATGACGCAGCAGGGCAATCTTTCCGCCGCCATGGCGACGGTGCTCAAGATCGCGAGCACGTGCCGCCTCAACGTGCTCGTGTCGGGCGGCACGGGCTCGGGCAAGACGACGCTGCTCAATGCGCTCTCGCACTTCATCGATGCGGGCGAGCGCGTGGTCACCATCGAAGACGCCGCCGAACTCCAGCTCGTGCAGCCGCACGTGGTGAGTCTCGAAACGCGGCCCGAAAATACCGAGGGTCTCGGCGCCGTGGCGCAGCGCGATCTCGTGCGCAACGCGCTGCGGATGCGCCCGGACCGCATCATCCTTGGCGAAACGCGCGGCCCCGAAGCGTTCGACGTGCTGCAGGCCATGAACACGGGCCACGACGGCTCCATGACGACGATCCACGCGAACTCGCCGCGCGATGGCATAACGCGTCTGGAAAGCATGGTGATGATGGCCAACGGCAACCTGCCGCTCTTCTCCATTCGCCGCCAGATTGCGAGCGCGGTGCACATGATCGTGCAGATCGAGCGCATGCGCGACGGCATGCGGCGCGTCACGCGCATCACGGAACTGGTCGGCATGGAGGGCGACGTCATCATCACGCAGGACCTGTTCACGTTCCGCTACGACGCGAGCGCCTACAGCGAGGAAGTGAAGGGCGAGTTCGAGTGCGCGCCGGTACGCCCGGCCTTTGCGCCGCGCGCCGCGTACTACGGGCTCGAAGAGCAGTTGCTGGAAGCCATGAAGCCATGAATACCATCGACCTCGTCACCGTTGCGACGTTCGGCATCGCCATCGTGAGCGGGGTGATGTGGCTGATCGTGCAGGACATGCGTCGCAAGCTGCCCGCCGCGCGCATTCACGCCCGCATGGAAACGGCCTTCGACCTCGCGCAGCGCGCGAAGAAGGCCGACGGCAAGGCGCGCCGGCAGCATGCGGATCTCTTCAAGGTGGAACGCTACGAGAGCGCATGGGCGCGCTGGACGGCGCCGAAGCTGGCGCGTCTGCGCACCGTGGCGGGCAAGCGCGGTCTCAAGATCGTGGTGGGTGTGGCGTTCGCGGCCGAGATGGTGGCCGTGGTGATGCTCGCATTCATGCCGCTGCCGGGCTTCGTCGCGACAATCCTGCCTGTCGCGCTGCCCGTGTTCGCCGCAATGAAGACCTACAGCTGGCTCGTGAACCGTTTCCGCCAGCGCTTTCTGGACGGCTTTCCCGACGTGATCGACCTGCTCGTGCGGGCGGTGCGCGCGGGCGTGCCCGTCACGCACGTAATCAGCACGGCGGCCGACGAAGTGGAAGAGCCGCTGCGCCAGGAGTTCAGGCTGATGGGCGACGCGCTGCAGGTGGGCCTCGACCTCGACGAAGTGCTGACCACGGCGGCGAGGCGTATCGCTGTCGCGGATTTCTCGTTCTTCTGCGTGTGCCTGAAGCTGCAACGCGAAACGGGCGGGCAACTGGGCGAAACGCTGGAGAACCTCGCGGGCATCGTGCGCAGCCGTCGCGAGATTCGCCAGAAGACGCGTGCGCTCACGGGCGAGGCGCGTATCACGACGCGCATTCTCACGGTGATTCCGCCGCTCATCCTGCTCTCGATGTTCCTCATCAACCGCAGCTACGTGATGGTGCTGTTCGAAACGCCGACCGGGACGAACATCCTCACCTATGCCGTGGTGTCGGTGGTGGTGGGCGTCGCGCTGATCACGAAGATGTCGAAGCTGAACACGATGCGATGAGCCCGAACCACACCGAAACGCTCGTCAACCTGCTCATGCTGCTGGCGCTCTTCGGCGCGCTCGCGCTGTGGTGGGTGCGCAAGCATGGCGGACTGCGCGGGCGTATCGCGGAGCGCGTACGTCAGGCCGCGCTCTCGCAGCGCGCGCAGCGCGTGCACACCGACGAGACCGACGACGAAGCCAGCTGGCGCACGCGGCTCGCGCACCGGCTGGCCCGCATCGGCGACCGCCTGCCGTTCTTCGACGTGGCGTACCGCGCGAAACTGCAGAAGGAAATGCTGCGCGGCGGGTATCGCAGCCGTCACGCGGTGTCCGTGCTGCTTGCACTGAAGTTCGTCATGGCGCTTTCGTGCGCGACGCTTGCCGTGATGCTCGGCTCGCATGTGCCGAACGTGGGCCACTATCCCGCGGTGCGTGGGTCGATGATGCTGATCGCGTTCGTGGTCGGACAGGTGTTGCCCGAATACGTGCTCGCGTTCACCACCTCGCGGCGCCGCCGGCTCATGGCGACCTACCTGCCCGACGCGCTCGATCTGCTCGTGATCTGCACGAACGCGGGCAACAGTCTGGCCGTGAGCATCCGGCGCGTGGCGGACGAACTCGCTGACATCTGCGCGCCGCTTTCCGACGAGTTCTCGCTCACGGCGGACGAACTGCAACTCTCCGGCGACAACACCCGCGCATTGCAGGGGCTTGCCGACCGCATCGATCTGCCCTCCATTCGCGCGCTGATCTCCACGCTGATCCAGGCCATGCGCTACGGCACGCCCATTACGCACGCGCTGCGCACGCTGTCGCGCGCCGAGCGGCTCACGCATCTCGTCACGCTCGAAGAAAAGGCCGCCAAACTCGCGCCGAAGATGGTGGTGCCGATGATGATCTTCATTCTGCCGGCCGTCGTGGTCATTGCGGCGGGGCCGTCCGTCATTCAACTCATCGCGCTCATGGCATCGCAATGAAAACTGATCTCTTTTTCCGCGTAACGGTGCTCGTCTGCGTGCTGACCACCGCAGCCTGCACGACCACCGTGACGCAGCACGCCACCGACATCCGTCCGCTCGAACCGCGCGGCACGCCTTCCACGGCGAGCGAGTTGCGCATTGCCGAGACGGCGCTCGAATCGGGCAACCTCGATATGGCCACGACGATCTACAGCCGCATCGTGAAGGCCGACGAGAATTCGGTGTCGGGCCTCACGGGCCTCGGCAACACGCTCTATGCCGTGGGCGACTTCACGCGCGCGGGCGTGTATTTTCAGAAGGCGAGCCAGATCGAGCCGGACAATACGGCGCCGCTCATCGGCATGGCGCGCGTGGCGATGCATCAGCGGCGTCTTGCCGATGCCGCGGCGACATACCATCGCGTGCTCGCGCTCAAGCCGAACGATGCGCTCGCGAGTGCGGGACTCGGGGCCGCGCTCGACCTGGCCGGCGATCACGCGGGCGCGCAAGACGTGCTGCGCGCCGCGCTCAAGGCGAACCCGGGCGACCCGATGCTGGCCGTGAATCTGGGGCTCTCGCTCGTGCTGAGCGGGCACCCGCGCGAAGGTGCCAACGTGCTGCTCGACGTGACGCGGTTTCCTTCGGCGCCGCCGCAGGCCCGCGAAGACCTCGCGCTGGCCTACGGCCTGCTCGGCAACACCGAGGCCGCCGCCGAACTGCTCGGCCAGGACCTGCCCAAGGCCTCCGTGGACGATAATCTGCGCTATTACGCGCTGCAGCGGGCGCGGCTCATGGGGGCTTCGGCGCCATCGTCCATGTCTGCACCCATGTCTGCGCCAACGGCCACGAAGGTAGGAATGGCAAAGGAATCGGCGGTGAGTGCGCTTCCGGCGGCCGTGACGCAGGCGGCCAACGGCCCGCTTGCGCAATGACGCCACACGCGACGAGTCACAGGGCAGGGTGAAGCGATCATGAAAACGACGACGTCAATGCCGCTGCCGACGGTAGCCGAGGCCGGGCAGGGTGGCGCGCCAGAGGCGCCGGCAACGGGCCTGGACCTCCTGAACCCGGAGCACGCGGGCGAGGCCATTGCAGCGACGGCGGCGGATCTCAAGCCGTCCCTCACACCGGGCCGGTTCGCTACCGAAATCGCGGTGCGGCTCGGCGCCGTGCTGATGTTCTCGATGTTCGTTTCCTCGGCGCTGCATCAGTTCTATCGCGACCCCACGCGGCTCACGCTGATGCTGCTCGTCGTGTCTGAGGCGATCACGCTCGCGCTCGCCGTCTGCACGCGCGTGCCGCGCGAGCGCGACTGGCATCCGCTCACCGTGGTGATCTCGACCTGCGCGAGCTTCTACTTCGTGGCGTTCCAGTTGGCACCGGGCTCGCGCGTGCTGCCTGAAACCGTCGCGGCGGGCCTGCAGATCGCCGGCATGGCCCTGCAGATCAGTGCGAAGCTCACGCTGCGCCGCTCGTACGGCATCCTGCCCGCCAACCGCGGCGTCGTGGTGCGCGGGCCGTACCGCGTGCTGCGTCACCCCATTTATGTGGGGTACTTCATCACCAACGTGGGTTTTCTTGCGGCGAACTTCGGCGTGCGCAACCTGCTCATCCTCGTTTCGCTGTGGGCGTTGCAGGGGTATCGCGTACTGCGCGAGGAAAAGATGCTGCTCAAGGACCCGGCCTATCGCGACTACGCGCGGCGCGTGCGGTATCGCGTGATGCCGGGCCTGTTCTGAGACGCAGCGGTCTACCCGAACGTCTACTGACTCAGCACCACCTCGGTAAAACCGCTTCCGCTGCCGCCGGTCGTCTGGCACTGCATGGCGAAGAAGTTGTTCTTGTACTGGCAGTCTTCGCCATAACCCGGCCCGTTCGAACTGGTCGCGGAGCAGTGGCTGGAGGGGCCGTAATACTGTTCGCCCGGGCCCACGCCGCCTGCATCGTCCCACCAGTACACCGCCGCAGGCGCGATGTTCGAGCCGCCGCTCTGAAGGGCCGAGAGTTGCGCGCAGGTGGGCGCCGAGTAGCTGCCGCCGCCCGTGGTCGGCGCGAAGCATTTAGTGAGCGCCGCGGCGGGCGCTGAACTCGAATTCGAGAGCCCGCCGAGGTAGCTCGGCGTGACACCCGTCTGCACGTAGAGCACGCAGTTGGGGGTGGACGATGAACTCGACGTGAAATATTGGGTGCGGCAGTTGTAGGCCGTCGTGGTCGTGGCGCTCCAGCCGGAGCCCGACGTCGTGGACGACGACGTGCAGTTCGACTTGCCGGTGCTGGGCGCATTGATGCCGAGATAGGTGGAGAGGTTGTTGTACGACGACGAGGCGACCGGCACCGACCACGTCTGGCTGCCCACCGTCGCCGTGACGCCCGTGATGGTTCCGCCCGAGTTCTGCGTGACCGTGACGGTGTAGTTGTAGTTGGAGTTCTGCGTGGGCGGCTGCCCGTTCAGCAGCAGCGACGAATAGAACGTCTGCGTGCTCTTGTGCGGCGCGCCGTAGGAATTCGCACCCGTCACCGTCACGCCGCAGCCCGAGTTGCCCGTGTTGCCGTTGGTCTGGTTCACCATCGCCACGCCGAGCGGCTGGTTCGCGCTGATGGTGGGCAGTGCCTGACCCGAGGGCAGGGAGCCGCCGGTGCTGTTGCCGATCTCGTAGTAATTGCCGCTGGAACCCGTGGACCACGTGGGCACGGAGCCGAAGTCATAGCCGGAGCCGCTCGCGTTCTTCGGCACCTGGTACAGGTAGACGGCGTTGCCGTCGCAGGCCACGGAATTGACGTTGGTGAAACCGAGCTTCGCGGACACCACCGGATCGCTCGCGGTGCCGGTGGCCGTCATCGAGACCGAGGGCAGCAGCATCGAAAGCAGCGTGGTGGAGACGGTCGCGTTGGCCGAAACCGTGACGGTGTAGGCGACGGCCGTGCCGAGCGCCGGGTTGATGGTGCCGTTTGCGTTGGTGGTGACGGTGGGCGCGCCGGCCTTCATGGTGGCGGGCAGAATCGCGCGATTGAAGTAGTTGGTCGCGACGGTGGCGGCATTCGCGCCCTGGTCCGAGGTCGTGAAGACGCTCGCGCCCGCGAGCGCGGCTTCGTCCACGGCGTTCTGCAGGATCGCGCGGCACTGCACCATGCGCGCGTAATCCACCACGAGGCCGAAGATCAGCATCATGGGGATCAGCAGCAGCGCGAACGTGACGGCGATGGAGCCCGAGTCGTCCGCGGCGGCGCCGAAGGGGTTGCGCGCCGTGCGCGGCAAGCGAGTGCGCACGGGGTTTCTGGCGGCCCACAGTCTGCCCGAAGGGGCTGACGTGACTAATGCGGCTAACGTGGTCAACGTGGCGGACGGCATGCGGGAGTCCTCAGGAGCAGGGCGCCGCGCACGCGATCGTGCCCGTGATGCGCGGCCGGGCGAAGGCGGTTTGCGTGAGCGTGAACGCAGACGGAATCAGGTATTGGATCGGCGAGCTGTACTGATACGTCACCTGCACGACGATCACGCTGTCGCCGGGCGTACCCGCGTTAGGCACCAGATTCGTGGGCGATGCGACCAGCGTTTTCGCCGTGGCACCGAGCGCCGTGGCCGTCACGGTGCAGGCGTGGTCGCTTTCCCAGTCCACCGTGACACCCGTGGCGGTATAGTTCGTCACGCTCGCAATGGCCGCTGAAAACGAGCCTGCGCCCGATGTCGCACTGGCGGGGAACGGGTTCATCATCAGGCGCCCCGCTGCGCAGAAGTTGCCGAGGCTGCCCGTGGTGCCGCCTGAAACACCTGCGGCCTGCTGTGAGACGAGATCGGCCATCGACGTCGCCGCATTCGCAAGCTGCATGTTCACGCGCGCGTATTGCCCGATTTCGTAGATGCCGAACAGCACGCCTGTCATGAGCGGCAGGATGAAGACGAACTCGAGCGCCGCCACCCCGCGCGTGTTGTGGAGCAGACCCTGCACGAAGCCGCCTGCGCGGCGCAGAACCGTGCGCATCAGTAGGGCTCCGTCTGGAAGGCGAGGGTGGAGGTGAGCATCGCGTTGCCCGAAAAGAACGCAGCGACCCACGGCATCTGATAACCGACTTCGAGAATCACGTCGTACTTCGGCGAGAGCGCCGCCTTGGTCTGCGTCATCACGCCGTTGGTGATGGTGGCGGGCACGAGTGTCTTGAAGCCGCTGCCCGCCGGTGTGCTCGAGGCGGCGGAGGCCACATAGATCTGGATATTCGACGAGCACGACGGTACAAGATTGAAGCCGCTCACGGTGAGGTCATTGCAGACGGCGGTGGTCAGCGCGCTCGAATAACCGCCGGAACTGCCGGTGAACGTGCCGATGCGGATCAGCCGGGCGGCGTCGCGCGCGGCGTTGTCCATTAGCGACTGCGTCGTGAAGATCACACCGAACTGGAACATGCCGATCACGACCGCGAGAAAGAGCGGGAGCACGATGGCGTACTCGATGGCGAAGTTGCCGCGGTCCTCCGAAGGCGCGGCGGCACGCGCGACGCTTGCGAGCAGCCGCACCGGCCGGGCATCGATGCGCGGCGAGCCAACAGCCGGCGCGGCAGCACGTCTGCGCGCGAGCGGTTGGGGATCGGGTCTCCTCATGAGCGACAAGCCTCGTGTCGGTGAGTCGGTGAATCGGTGAATCGGTAAGTCTCTGCCGGGAAGCACCGCGGGCGCCACGGATGCTTCGCGCGGAGGCGATGCGGGCTTTTCCGGGTTTTATTTAGAAAAGCTAAAAGTCGGACGAATGCCGCACGCCGTATTTGCCACTTCGCTGCTTTGACGGTTTGCCGCTTCGGCGAATACGGCGGCTACGTTACGAATATCGGCACGCAAGAGCAGAGACTTGAGAGTGACTTGAGCCTGGCCACACCGTGAATTTGATCGGCGTCGAATTGCACTACGGCCTGTTTCCAATGTGAACAGGCGCAAGGCCGGCTACGCGAGCGGGAAGCCTTCGGCAAAACTCTCGCGCAGATAGTTCACGAAAAGGCTCACCGCGCGCGGCACGTGCGAGGTGTAGGGTCGCAGCACATAAAGCTGGTCGGCGAACGTGCCCGTAATACGCCACTCGGGCAGCACTTCCACGAGTTTGCCCGCTCGCACGGCCGCCTGGGCGGTGAAGTCGGGCAGAAGCGCGATACCCAGGTTGTCCAGCGCGGCATCGCGCAGCGTCTCGCTGTTGTTCGCGCAAAACGGGCCGCTCACGGGCAACGCGATCGTTTCGGCAACCTGCGGCACAGCGGGTCTGGACGTCCCTTTCGCCGGCGTCTTCGCGGCGGCCCGACGCGTTGCCTTGTGCTCGAACGACCACATCGCCGGACCGGTGGAGCGAGGGTAGAACAGGCAATCGTGGCCGACGAGGTCGGCCGGCACCGTCGGCGTGCCGCGGCGGCGCAGATACGCGCGGGTCGCCACGATCACCGAACGCGTATCGCACAGCTTCCACGCGACGCAGGTGTCGGGCGCGTCGGTGCTGTGACGGATGGCGAGATCGAACCCTTCGGCGGCGAGCGAAACGAGCCGGTCCGACACTTCGAGTTGAACCCGCACCTCAGGGTTTGCCCTTAGAAATGTGGGCAAACGCGGCACGAGTTGCTGCCGCGCAAACGCCACGGGTGCCGTCACGCGCAACAATCCGCGCGCGACGCCAGCCAGTTCGCGCACGCTCGCAAAGCTGGCCGCGATCTGCTCGTAGTGATGCCGCGTGTTCTCGACGAGCCGCTGCCCGGCCTCGGTGAGCCGCACGCTGCGCGTGGTGCGCTGCACGAGCGAAATGCCCGCGGCTCGCTCCAGTTCGGAAATGCGCTGGCTCATGGCCGCCTTGCTGACGCCGAGGCGCGCCGCGGCCGCCGTATAGCTGCCCTGTTCGGCCAGCATGGCGAGCCAGTGCAGATGGGTCCACAGACCTTCGATTTTTTCGATATCCATACGCTCATTGTTCACAATGGCAAACAACGCGTTCAACGATAGCACCTTTGCAGACGGCCCGGCTCTTCCTACACTGACAGGCATCCCATTCCGTATGCACAGGAGCTCCTCATGCAGGCCTACAACGACAGCGCAGACGTCGGTCACTTCATTCATGGCGAGCGTGTTGCCGGCACCGGCAGCCGCACGCAGCCCGTCTTCAACCCGGCCACGGGCGCGCGGGCCCGCAAGCTGCTGCTGGGCGAAGCCGCGGACGTGGAAGCCGCCGTCGCGAGCGCCAGGGCGGCCTTTCCGAAGTGGAGCGATACGCCGCCCATTCGCCGCGCGCGCGTCATGCTGCGCTTTCTCGAACTCATGAACCAGCATCGCGACGAACTGGCCGCCATCATCACGGCCGAGCACGGCAAGGTGTTCTCGGATGCGCAGGGCGAAGTGTCGCGCGGCATCGACGTCATCGAATTCGCATGCGGCATTCCGCAACTGCTCAAGGGCGACTACACGGAGCAGGTTTCCACCGGCATCGACAACTGGACCGTGCGCCAGCCGCTCGGCGTGGTGGCCGGCATCACGCCGTTCAACTTCCCGTGCATGGTGCCGTGCTGGATGTTCCCGGTCGCAATCGCGTCGGGCAACACGTTCGTGCTGAAGCCGAGCGAGCGCGACCCTTCGGCGTCGCTCTTCATGGCCGGCCTGCTGAAGGAGGCCGGCCTGCCCGACGGCGTGTTCAACGTCGTGCAGGGCGACAAGGTGGTGGTGGACGCGCTGCTCACGCACCGCGACGTGAAGGCGGTGAGCTTTGTCGGTTCGACGCCGATTGCGAGCTACATCTACGAAACCGGCGCACGGCTCGGCAAGCGTGTGCAGGCGCTCGGCGGGGCGAAGAACCATCTCGTGGTGATGCCGGACGCCGACATCGACCAGGCGGTGGATGCGCTGATCGGCGCCGCCTACGGTTCTGCGGGCGAACGCTGCATGGCGATCTCGGTGGCGGTGCTGGTGGGCGACGTGGCTGACAAGATCGTGCCGGCACTCGCCGAACGCGCGCGCACGCTGCGCATCGGCAACGGCATGGAGGCCGATGCGGAGATGGGCCCTGTCGTCACGCGTGAGGCGCTGCAGCGCATCGAAGGCTACATCGGGCTCGGCGTGGAAGAGGGCGCAAAACTCGTGGTGGACGGCCGCGGCCTCAAGGTACCGGGTCACGAAGACGGCTTCTTCACGGGCGGCACGCTGTTCGATCACGTCACGCCGCAGATGCGCATCTACAAGGAAGAAATCTTCGGGCCGGTGCTCGCATGCGTGCGCGTGAAGGACTTCGGTGAAGCGGTCGATCTCATCAATGCGCACGAGTTCGGCAACGGCGTGGCGTGCTTCACGCGCGACGGCAACGTGGCCCGCGAGTTCGGCCGCCGTATCGAAGTGGGCATGGTGGGCATCAACGTGCCGATTCCGGTGCCCATGGCATGGCACGGCTTCGGCGGCTGGAAGCGCAGCCTGTTCGGCGACATGCACGCATACGGCGAAGAGGGCGTGCGCTTCTACACGAAGCAGAAGTCGATCATGCAGCGCTGGCCCGAGAGCATCGCAAAGGGCGCGGAATTCGCCATGCCCACGGCGAAGTAAGGCCGCTTTCGCGGCGTCCTTCCCGACATTGCCGACAGGAACCCGCGTCTTGCCGGCGGGTGCCGTCGCCGTCGATGCCTTGCCCGCCGCGATGGCGACGGGCAAGGCATGCATGCGCTTGCCGCAGTATGCTTGCCCGCTGTACCCATCACGTTTGGTCAAAAGGAGGGCGACATGACCCAGCAAGGAGAGGCGCGCGCATTGCTGCGTCGGCTCGGCATCGACAAACCCATCGTGCTCGCGCCCATGGCCGGCGTTGGTACGCCGGCGCTTGCGGCGGCGGTATCGAACGCGGGCGGCCTCGGCTCCATCGGCGTAGGCGCGATGAACGCGCAGGCCGCACGCAAGGCGATTCGCGACACACGCGAACTCACCGCGAGGCCGTTCAACGTCAACGTGTTCTGCCATCGGCCGGCCATTGCCAACGCCGCCGTGGAGCGGCAATGGCTCGAGTGGCTCGCGCCCGTGTTCCAGCGCTACGGCGCAGAGCCGCCAGCGAACCTCAGTGAGATCTATACGAGCTTCGTCGCGGACCCCGCGATGCTTGCCGTGTTCCTCGACGAAAAGCCCGCTGTGGTGAGCTTCCACTTTGGCCTGCCGCCCGCCGACGTCATCGCGAAGCTGCGCGCGGCCGGCATCCGGCTGCTCGCGAGCGCGACCAATCTCGATGAAGCTGCCCAGGTCGCGAATGCCGGCGTGGACGCAATCGTGGCACAGGGCATCGAGGCCGGCGGCCATCGCGGTGTGTTCGATCCGGCCACACGCGACGACCAGTTCGGCACGTTCGCGCTGACCCGGTTGCTTACGTGCGAATTCGATCTGCCTGTGATCGCGGCGGGCGGCATCATGGATGGCGCCGGCATCGCCGCGGCCTTGGCGCTCGGCGCGCAGGCGGCACAACTGGGCACGGCGTTCGTTGCGTGTCCCGAAACGTCGATCGACGAAGGCTACCGTCGCGCGATTCTGGGCGACGCCGCGCGCCACACCACGCTCACGCAGGCTATCTCGGGCCGCGCGGCGCGCGCCATGCTGAACCGCTTCACGGAACTCGGCAGTGCTCCTGCGGCACCCGCCACGCCCGATTACCCGATCGCCTACGACGCCGGCAAAGCGCTGCACGCGGCGGCGAAAACAAAGGGCGAATTCGGTTATGGCGCGCAATGGGCGGGCCAGGCCGCGGCGCTCGCGCGCGAGATGCCGGCCGCCGAACTCATGGCGCAGCTCGAAGCGGAACTCAAGGAGACGATCGGGCGCTTGCAGGGACTAGCGTAGGACGAGTGGCAAGGGCGGTCCGCCGCGTGGCAGCGCACGCAATCGTCAAAGATGGTCAAGTCAGGCGAGTCACGGGCGGGCAGCGTCAACCCGAAGGATTGCAGAACGTTTTCAGTCGGCAGGCGGCGAGGGGATTCGCCTCCGTGAAAACATCTCGTCTCAGGGAAACATCATGAAGAAATCGCACCTGCTGATGCTCGCCAGCGTCGCCGCAGCCGGTTTTTCGCTCGCGGCTCATGCCGTGGAGATCGGCGTCAACGTCGGCTTGCCCGGCGCGGTGGTGACGGCGCCCGCGCCAGTCGCGGTCGTGTCGCCGGGCTGGTACGGCGATCGCTATTACGACGGCAACCGCTACTGGAGCCGCGACGACTGGAACGCGCATCAGCGCCATGGCAAGGACCATCGCCATTGCCCGCCCGGCCACGCGAAGAAGGGCGAGTGCTGAGCCCATGCCGGTGCGCAAGGCCATCGCCGCCGTGCTGCTTGCAGCCGCCTTGCTTGCGCAGGGCGGCTGCGGCATTTTCGGCTGCGGCGGCGCAGCGACCAACGGCGCCGCGTTTGGCGGCTGCCACGCCGGCACGCGCTTCTAGCGGCCGGTCTCCTCCATGTCTGGAGCGGCGCATCGATTTGCATCGATTGGCATCCATTTCGCGCCGATTCGGGCACGCCTGACAGGACCTCCATGCCTAAACGCTTCATTTGCCTGCTCGCGGCCTTTGCCGCCATGAGTCTCGTCGCCGGCTGCGACGAGCAGAAGGTGGCCGACGTGGTCAACGCCATCAAGCCCGACCCGATGGCATTCGGCCATCTCCAGCCCGGCGTGTCCACCGTCGACGACGTGCGCCGCGACGCCGGCAAACCCGAAATCGTCTGGCAAAACGACGACGGTTCGATGCGGCTCGAATATCCGCGCGGACCCAACGGCACGCACACGTACATGCTCGACTTCGATGCCAACGGCCGGCTCGTCACGATCACCCAGGCGCTGAGCGCCGCCAACATCGCGCGCGTGGTGCCGGGTATGACGAAGGACGACGTGCGGCGCCTGCTCGGCAAGCCCGCCCAGGTGGCGCAGTACGCGCTGAGCCAGGAAGAGGTGTGGAGCTGGCATTGGGACGAGGGCGGCGTGTCGCCGGATGCCATGTTCAACGCGCATTTCTCGCCCGACGGCGTAATCGTGAAGACCTCGCGCTCCGAGGCGCCGGGGCATGAAAAACCGTAAGGCATCGAGATAGCCAGTAAGGCAACGTCGAAGTTATCCCCATATAAACCCTCAATTGCAGGGAAAACCCCAGTCGTAAAGGGCACGATCCAGCCAGGATTTCTCTTCAGTCCGCGCAGCGAAAGACCGTAATACAGTGCAGCGTCTGTCGATGGTCGTTTTCTGACGCAGAAGCAGGCGCAAGTGACGGTCCATCCGTCGGTGATGCAACCTCACGTGAAACCACCATGCGCACACTCGGCTTCAAGCAGAAACTCTGGCTGCCCCTCATCGCAAGTCTCGCGGCACTGCTCGTCATTTCAGTGTCCGCTGCCTATCTCTCGTACGAGACGCGCCTTGGAGAGCGCAAGGTCGATCTCGTCAACAGCGCGCAAATCGGCCTCTCCATCGTGAAGGAGTACGCCGCGCTCGCGCACGACGGCAAGTTGAGCGAAGACGATGCGCGCAAACAGGCGCTCGAGCGACTGCGCGGCGTCCGCTACGGCAGCGACGGCTACTTCCTCGTGCTCGATGGGAACGCGCGGATGGTCATGCACCCCATGAAGCCGAAAACCGAAGGCTCCGATCTTTCCAAAGTGACAGACGCCGACGGCCGGCATCACTACGTCACGTTCGTGCAGGTCGCAACGGGGCCGCAAGGCGCGGGCTTCGTCGATTACGTGTTTCCCCGCCCGGGCGTGAAGCCGGCGAAGGCCGTGCCGAAGCTCGGCTACGTGCTGCGCTACGAACCCTGGAACTGGATTCTCTCCACGGGCGCGTACCTGGACGACATCAAGGACAGTTTCTACACCTCGCTCTATGTGACGGTCGGCCTGTTCCTCGCCGTATCCGCAGTGCTCGGACTGCTGGTTGCGCTCATCAATCGCAGCATCGAACGCACGATAGGCGGTGACCCGGTTCACGCGATGCAGGTCACGCACGAGATTGCGTCCGGCAACCTGACGGTGGCCGTCGAAACACGCAGCGGCGATACGTCGAGCCTCATGCAGGGCATTCGCGCCATGCGCGAGGCGCTGGGCGGCACGGTAAAGCACATCCGGCGCGCGGCGGAAACGATCACCGTGGCCACCGGCGAAATTGCGAGCGGCAACCTGGACCTCTCGGCGCGCACCGAAGAACAGGCGGCATCGCTCCAGGAGACCGCCGCGAGCCTCACGCAACTGACGCAGACCGTGAAGCACAACGCCGACAACGCGCGCGAGGCGAACGCGTTGGCCGCGCGCGCCACGGACATCACGGGCGCCGGCAACACCGCGGTGCACCACATGGTGGACACGATCGAGCGGATCAACAGCAGCTCCGCGAAGATTTCCGAGATCACGGGTGTGATCGAGGGCATCGCGTTTCAGACCAACATTCTTGCGCTCAACGCAGCCGTGGAAGCGGCGCGCGCCGGCGAAGACGGGCGCGGCTTCGCCGTGGTGGCGGGCGAGGTGCGCAACCTCGCGCAGCGCTCGGCATCGGCGGCCAAGGAGATCAAGGAACTGATCGGTTCCTCCGTAGCCATGATTCGCGACGGCGCGACCCAGGCCACTGAAGTGGGCACGACCATGGATCAGATCAAGCTTGCCATCAAGCAGGTGTCGGACATCGTGGGCGAGATTGCTTCGGCATCCGAAGAACAGAGCCGCGGCATCGAGCAGGTGAGCCTCGCCGTCACGCAGATGGACGAGGTCACGCAGCGCAATGCCGCGCTCGTGGAAGAGGCCGCGGCCGCGGCGCAGTCGCTCGAAGAACAGGCGACGTCGCTGAAGGATGCGGTGGCGGCGTTCAATGTAGGGGACGGGCAGTGAGCGTAGCTGACCCGCGTCGGCTTGCTGCTTCCCCGTGCCGGAGTGGCTGATTCAGTCAAACGAGGCGCGGGGGAAGGGCACCGCGAGTGCCTGATCGGCCGCGGCGAGACGCGCGGCGGGTCTTCAAAGGCGAAACGCTGCTTTTAGCCGGGCTGCAGCGCGACGAATGCACTTACGACGTCGGGGTCGAAATGCGTTCCGGAACTGGCCACAATCAGGTCGACCGCGCTGCCGGCCGACATGGCGTCGTGGTATGGGCGCGTCATGGTCAACGCATCGAAGCAATCGGCGACGGCAATGATTCTCGACCAGAACGGAATATCGGCTGCCTTCAATCCGGACGGATAGCCGGTTCCGTCGTACCGCTCATGATGATGGAGCACTGCGTCAGCAATCAGCGCGTTGGCGGCGCCTTGCGAATTCTGCGAGGACAGAATCCGCTCGCCGATGGCGCTATGGGCCTGAATCACCTGGAATTCCGTGTCGTCGAGCGCGCCGGGCTTGAACAGCACCTTGTCCGGAATGGCGATTTTCCCGATGTCGTGTGCGAATCCCGCTTCGCGCAGCATGACGAGATCGGCGTCGCGCACGCCCAATGCGTGCCCCAGCGATTCGGCGAGCAAACCCACCCGCAGGCAATGCCCGGATGTGTCGCCGTCCCGTTCGTCTAGCGCGACGAGCAGTGCCCGGTTCACATGGGAACATTCCAGATTAGCGGCAAGAGGCATGGTATTCGACATTGCAGTCCTACACTTCAGTTCATCATGATTGTTCGACCTGTCGCGGTTCAAGCTGTCGCGTCGCCGCGGCCCGGACGGCCGTCACTGAACAACAGCCCCTGGGCCGGTGGGCTTTGCAGCCGGTGGCGGCTGCGTACGGGAAGACGGATAGGTCATATATCACAGGTTGCGCGACGGAAACATCGGCGCGGCACGAAAGCAGATTTCGGTGGCCGTTAGCCGGCGGACGGGCCGCGTACGATGGGCCGAATAGCGGACGCCCAAACTGTCACCAGTGTCGCTGGATGCATTGCCGGCTTCGAGGCTCCATGGGGAACGGGTAAGCATACCGAGGTCAAAACACGACATCTGAACTTTGGACTAAACACATTATGCCGAGGCCAGATTCAAATGTCGGGACTCTGGCTAGATAGAAATGTCCGGTTTGAGCGTGGTGTTGGTCCTGTTTCTTTTTATGTTTCGGGGTTGGGGCGGCGCAGCCGCCCCCCGTCCCCCTTTTCTTTCACGCTGACTCCGAGAATGGCCTGGTTCAGGTCAGCAACCTCGATTGCACGCTGTTTCTTCAGCCCAGGCAGTGCTTTCTTCGCCCGGACTGCTTCGCCAATATGCGTTCGTGACGGCGAGCCCGCCGCGCGTCGATCGTCACGTATCTCCTGTATCGAGCGGGCCACGGCAAGCGCATGCGAGAGGCGCTTGTTGTCGATCTCGGCGCCCTGGTCGATCCGCGCAATGCGGTCGTATTCCGTGTACGGCAACACGATGCCGTCAGCCTGAATCTCGATCCTTCCGTCTGGATACTCGACGACCTCCACGTACTGGTGGATCAGGTTGCGGTTGGCTACCGTGTCCTGCAGCAGATACATCACCCGGTCATACTGCACCGTCAGCGCGTTCGTGACCTTGCGCGGCACGCGATAGGCCAGAATCTGCCGCAGGTCCTCGTCATCGCGGACCGGCCGGTGAGCGTTGTGATCGCTCGCGGCCGCCCTGGCAAAACGCCGGTTAAAGTCCGCGACGAAGGAGGGCGCATACGCATTGGCGGCCTCCCATGTGCTGATGCCGCGCAACCGCAGTTCCTTCACCAGCCGGTCCTGCAACGTCAGGTTGGCCCGCTCCACGCGCCCCTTGGCCTGGCTCGAATTCGCGCAGAAAGTCTCGATATTGAGTTCGTACAGGGCACGCCCGAACTGCGTGACGCCTTTGCCTGCCGTCGCCGAGCGGTCCTTCACGTAAAACACGCTGGCCTTGTCGCTGTAGAACGCCACCGGCTTGCCGTGCGCGCCCAGATACTTCGACAGTGCCTCGAAATAGCTGAACGTCGACTCCGTCGCCGTGAAGTGCAGCGTCATCAGCCGTCCGGTCGCATCGTCGATGAACACCAGCAGCGAGCAGGCGGGCGCCCGCTGCTCGAACCAGCGGTGATCGCTGCCGTCGATCTGGATCAGTTCGCCATAACAGGCCCGACGGTTGCGCGGCTGGAAGACCTTCGGCGGTCGCTGCGCCCGTGGCACCCACAGTCCAGCCGCGTACATCCACTGGCGCAACGTTTCTTTGGCCAGCACGATGCCGTGACACTCATGAAGCTTCTCGCGCGCCAGCGTCGGGCCGAAATCGGCATAGCGCTCCCGGATGATGGCAATCACACGCGCTCGCAGACTCACGGAAAACTGCCGGTTACCCGGCCTGCCACGTCTGGCGGAAACCAGACCGGCAGCCCCGGCGGCCTCGAAGCGGCGCCTCAGACGCGACACCTGACGCTCGCTCAGTCCCAGCTGTTCAGCCGCACGCACGCCGCTCAGACGTCCTTCAACGACCGATTCGATGATCTTGACGCGTCGTAACTCGTTCATGCTGATCGTCACCAGTCCAGGCTCGTTCATGGCAGGCTCCGCCGGATTGCGCGTCGACAGCATGCGCCTCGGGCAGGCCTGAACCGGACATTTCTAACTGGCCCAAACCGGACATTACCAAATAGCCGCTACACATTAAATGTCGATAATTTATATTATGTAAATTCACTAACGGTGCCAGGCAACGGCGGCAGTTCCTTCAGGATGCGCGCCGCGCCCAGCAGCATCACCGTGTGCCCATCGTGCCCGTACGCATGCATGACGCCATCCGCGCAAAGGCATGTCGTCGAGGCCGCAGGCGTGCCTGTCATTGCCGCAGGCAGCATCGACCGCGAAACGCGTGTGAAGACGATGATCCATGCGAACACGTGCGGCTTCCTGAGACTGCATCGATATCGCCGTCCGGATGGCGTGCGAGAACCTAAATGAAATAGCTGAGTCCGGCGACTACCTGAATCCCCCCAAATACCGCGATCACGATGGCCGACAGGCGCGCGATACCGTGCATGAAGGAGGCAGGCATCTTTCTGCGCAATGCCGCCGTCGCGCTGCTCAGGCACAGCCACCAGGCTGCGGAGCCGAAAAAGATGCCCGCAATCATAGGCCATACCGTCAGCCACCCTGCACCTTCCGGCGCTCCCTGCCTGGCCGACAGTGGCCCAAGCGCGGCAAAAACACCGATGAACGAAAGGATGGTCATTGGGTTGGACAGCGTCAGGCCAAACGTCGTCAGAAAATCGCGTGCGATCGTTGTATGCGGTGTCTCCGGTAGAGCCGACGGAGTCGTCGCCGCCTCACGTCCGATGGTCCAGGCGAGCCACACGAGAAAAACTCCACCGCCAATTTTCAGGGCGATGGTTAGTACCGGCAGGGTCGTCGCAATGGCTGCGATGCCCAGTGCGCCCAGCAGTCCATAGACCATATCTGCACATGCCGCACCGATGCCTGTAGCGAAACCGGAGCGAAAACCACGACTCAGGGTTCGCTGGATGCATAGCATGCCGATTGGGCCGACCGGGGCTGCGATGGAGAAACCCATCGCGACAGATTTGATGAACAGCATTTTTCTGCTCCTACGATATGCGTTGCTACGGAAACACATCGTAGGCACTATTTGTAGGCCGCTGAATGCAATTTTTAAGGTAAATTGGCAATTTAACCTTAAAGATATCGACGTCATGGACGACCTGGACTGGAAGGTACTTTCGCTTTTGCAGCAGCATGGCCGCATAACCTATACAGAACTTGCCCGTCAGGTCCATCTGTCGGTGCCTGCGGTGACGGAGCGCGTAAAACGTCTCGAAGAGGCCGGGGTTATCGAGGGTTACGCCGCCCGAGTCAATCCCGTTATGGCGGGCTACGCGGTGAGCGCATTGATAGGAATTACGGTCCCTCAACCTGCGAAAGCGAAGTTTCTCAATCTGCTCGACACGATCCCTGAGGTACTGGAATGCCATCACGTGACCGGGGCTGACTCGTACATCATGCGATTGGTGGCAACGAATATGACCGACCTTGAGCGGTTGATCGAGAGGATCAACCTGTATGGCGAAACCCGCACTTCGCTTGTAATGTCGACACCGCTGGCTAATCGGCCTTTGAAACGGCCGTCCGTCACGTCGCGGAAATCGAAGAACGAGCGCTAAACCAACGGCTGCTAAACGGTCCCGAATTGCGCGCGCCGTATCGGGGAACGGCTGGCCGTGGACAGGCACCTACCATATGCAATGGAAGGCAGCTTGCGCGTGCCCTTTATCGCACGCTGGCCCGGCAGGATCCCTGTTGACGTCAACAACCAGATTGTTCACGTCGTCGATCTTTTGCCGTATGGGACCCGGGCGCTGAGCAAACGTACGACCACCTTTGCCCGATGAGCGCCCTCGTCTATCGACTCTGAGCCTGACGAGGCAACCGGAGACAATTCCTCCTCGAGACCGGCTCCATTGGGGCGACGCGAACGACAAGCACTCCATCGTGAGCGGATCGGACAACCGCTCGAGCAACGGACCGGATGCCGCAAACTTATCATCCGGTAGTGCCGCTCAATAAAGACATCGTGTCCGTCGATAGCAGCAGTTTCAAGGCGGCCAACCCAAGGGCTTTCGCTCACCGGGCGTAAAATTCTCCCGTCACATCGGGTGACATATAGTTTTTGAGGAGGCGTCGTCAACGGCCCCGGACGACAACACCGTGAGAACCGCCAACCCATAGGCCCGGCAACTTCGTGCCCGTCAGTGGGGAACGAGCCATATGCCCGCTCAGATAACACCCAATCAACTCGTTCAACTGATCATCCCAGGTATCACGGCCGTCTTCTCGCTCGGTTTTGCCTGTGCATGGATCTACGATAGACGACTGCGCTACCTCCGCTTTCTTGCCGCTTCTTTTGCTGCTTTCGCCTTCGGTTCGGCAGTGCAGATCTGTCACCTGCCGGATGAATGGCGATGGAACGCGCTGATATCGGCGACGTTTTATGTCTCAAGCATTCAACTGTTAGCGGAAGGTGTTTTACGCAGGGCGGGGCTTCACTTCAGGCTGGCAACGCATGCGTCGATCTTCGCGCTGGTGATGGGCGGCATGTTTTACTTCTCCTTCGTGGCGCCGAATCTGCTCGTGCGCGTCTACATTCTGAATCTCAACGCCGGGTTGCTGATGATGATTACCGCGCTCCGCTTCAGGAAGCGCTGCAATGGGCGCATCGTTAACCACGTGCTTCTCTGGGTGCTGCTGATCTTCGGCGCAAGTTTTTTCATCAGGACGCCGCTCACGACGATCCGGCCTTTACCTCATAGCACTGCACCCTTCGGGCAAACGATTTTCTGGGTCTTGCTACAGTTGTCGCTCGCCCTGATGGGCGCTGTGTTGGGACTCGTGCTGCTGGCCGCCGCGATGTCGGACGTGATCGACCGGCTGACTCTCGAGCGCGATCTCGATCCGCTCACCGAAACGTTGAACCGGCGTGCCTTTGAACGCGTCGCGCGCCACCGCATTGCCGACAGGCAAAACTACCCGCTCGCGTTGATCGCGTTCGACATCGACAAATTCAAATCCATCAACGACCGTTACGGACATGCGGCCGGCGACACGGTGTTGCGCCGGTTCGCCGCCATCCTGCGTGCCGCGGTGCGCGAGAAAGACGTGGTAGCGCGTATCGGCGGCGAGGAGTTCGTGCTTCTGCTGCCAGGCGCTGACGAACAGTCCGCGTTTCAGATTGCAGATCGCTTGCGCACCGTCCTGGAGTCTTCACGCTTCAACGAAATCGACGCTACGATCTGCGTCACGATGAGCGCCGGCGTTGCCCCGTATCGGCCAGGCGAGGCGGTCGCGGCGTTGCTGGCGCGCGCCGATCACCTGCTCTATGCGGCGAAGCGCGCGGGAAGAAATCGGGTGATCACGGAATCGCTGGGTCAGACGCGGGATACCCCCGAGCGCGATATCGCGTGATCGCGCCGAAAGCCGGCGCGCACCCACACTGCATCGTCACGGACGTACCTGGGTTGGAAAAAGGAGACGCGCCATCGGCTGCATGCTTTGATGCCGGAACGCCGGCAAGTGCGATGCCGAAGCGCCCGATCGCGTCGAGCCAGCTGATCGGGTCAAGCAGCACATCCAGCTCAGTTCGAAATGATTTTGCGCGTTTCCATAACCAAATGCTTATGACAGGAATTTACGCTTACCTTGTCGCGCGCCCACACCGTTTCCACGATTGACCGCTCCACCTCCGCCTCCTAGATTCATTGTGTCAGCGCACAGGACTCGCGTCCGGCCCCGCGCACGCCGATTGCTCCAGGGACGCCACAAAAAGCAGACAGGGAGACACCATGTTCAGGCATCTGGTCGCCATGGCCGCCGCCGTGGCCAGCACGTTGGCGCAGGCGGCTCCCGCGCTCGATAGCCCCGCGCCCGACAGAAAGGCCGAGTGTGTCGAGACCCGGCAAAGCGAGATCGCGCGCGACACGGAGTCCGTTGCAAGGCTCGACGCCCTTGTCGAGCAGGTGCCGCCGGACGAAGACAAGTATCTCGGCGTCGAATACGGCGCGGCCGACGACGCGCAAAGCCGGGCGCGACTACAGACGCTCCGCCTGCGACCGTACTATCCGGCCTGGGCGTTGCATCGCGAACTCAAGGCGCTCGCGGACGCCCTCGCGCGCGTGGACGCGCCGCCTGTGGGCGAAAGCAAGGAGGCCTATCAGATCAAGACGGCCGCATTCGCGCTCGTCCAGGTGGCCGCCGCGTCCCGGGCGCTCTCCACTTATGTCGCGTACGACCAGCAACGGGCGTCTCACGTCCTGAGCGAGGACGACGTCAGCCAGCACACGTTCAGTCTCGGCACCATGGGCGCGGGTCTCGCGTGGTACATCGGCTGCACCGTCGACGCCATGAAGGCGCCCATCGCGCCACGCGGCCGGCCGTCGTCCATCCATCGCACCCGGGCGCACGGTGCCTATGGCGCACCGAGGCGCCGCACGACGAGCGCCGCCGTGCCGGCCGATCCCACCTTCTGGATGCGCGGCGCACGCTAAGCCCCGCGCCTCGCGCGACCGAGGACGGGCGAACGGGCCAACGCGCAGGCCGCCCGCCCGAACCCGCAACAGGGCGCCGACCGTCACCGCCCCGCCCTGCGTCACGCTTCCGGCTGCCGCTTTCGTACGGCTGTCATCCAGCTTCCGCCTGGCTGGCGTACGCTACGCATCGAGCGCGGCCCGCGTGCGACCGGCCGGTGGCCGAACGGCGCTGCGTTCGAGAACAGCGGACACAGTCGATGAAACCTGAGACGACCCTTCAAAGCTATGGCGCCGACACGGCAGGCATGATCTGCGGCTTTCGCTTCACGTCCGATGCTGCAGGCGAGGCGCTCGACGCGGACACGGCCGCAAGCCTTACCGACAGCCCCGCCCAGCCCGGCGAATTCCTGTGGCTGCATTTCAATCTGGCCCATGCGGCCAGCGAGCGCTGGATGCGCGCCCATCTGCGTCTGCCCGAGACGTTCTACGAATTCCTGCGCGAGGGTTCGCACTCCACGCGCATCGAGCAGCAGGAAGGCACCTTGCGCGCCGTCGTGAACGACGTGATGTTCACACTCGACCTGGAAGCGTCCGAGATCGCCACGATGTGGGTCTACGTCGACAGGACGATGATGGTCACGGCGCGCGCCAAGCCGCTGCGCTCCATCGACACGCTGCGTGAAAGCGTGCGGCACGGCGAGCGCTTTCGCTCCCCGGCCGAACTGCTGATTCATCTGCTGCGCGACCAGGCGGACCTGATGATGCAGATCCTGCGGCGCGCGAGCGTCGACGTCGATCGCATCGAAGACCGGTTTCTCTCCGAGCGCCCCACGGCCAACCGGACACAGCTGGGCGCGATGCGCCGCACCCTCACCCGCCTGCAGCGCATGCTCGCGCCCGAGCCGGGCTCGATCTTCCGTCTGCTCGCGAAGCCGCCCGCCTGGCTTTTGCCCGAAGACCTGCAGGAATTGCGCGAGTCGACCGAAGAGTTTTCGGTGGTGCTCTCGGACCTCGCGGGCCTCGTCGAACGCATCAGGCTGTTGCAGGAAGAAATCACCTCGAGGCTCGACGAGCAGAACAACCGCACGCTCTTCACGCTGACGCTCGTGACGGTGATTGCGCTGCCGATCAATATCGTGGCCGGCTTCTTCGGCATGAACGTGGGCGGCGTGCCTTTCTCCGAGAACAAGCACGGTTTCTGGCTCATGGTGGTGCTGGTGGCCGGCTTCACGGCGCTGGCGGGATGGTGGGCCTTCCGGCGGCGCGGCGACCGGTAACGCTCACGCAGGCAGTGTTACATGGCATGTTAATATGGTTAACATGCTATAAGCATTACCCGGTCCGCGCGTACGCCGCCGTTCGCGCCGGGCAGGCGCAACAGCGCGCCTGCCGCCTTGGACCGGGGTCCATTTCGCGAACACATTCATGCCTGCGCACTACCTTCGACGCCTCGCGGGTAAAGACCGCAAGACGAGCGCGAACCGCCAGCTCGGTTTCCAGCTCGCGTTCATCGCCGGGGCCACCAATGCCGGTGGCTTTCTGGCGGTCAAGCAATACACCTCGCACATGAGCGGCGTCGTATCGACCATCGCGGACCAGCTCGCGCTCGGCGACATCGAACTCGTGCTGGCCGGCATCGGCTCGCTCATCTCGTTCCTGATCGGCGCCGGCTGTTCTGCGGTGCTCGTGAACTGGGGGCGCCGGCGCGACCTGCACAGCCAGTACGTCTTGCCGCTGCTCATCGAAGCCACCCTGCTGCTGCTGTTCGGCCTGCTCGGCAGTCACCTGGCGTTATGGGAGGCGGCCTTCGTGCCGGTCACCGTGATTCTGCTGTGCTTCATCATGGGGTTGCAGAACGCGATGATCACGAAGCTCTCCGGCGCGGAGATCCGCACGACGCACATGACCGGCATCGTCACCGACATTGGCATCGAGCTCGGCAAGCTGTTCTACTGGAATTCGTCGCGAGTCGGCACGGACGCCCAAACAGTGATCGCGAACCGCGAAAAGCTGAAGATTCACGCCACCACGCTCGCCATGTTCTTCTCGGGCGGCCTTGCGGGTGCGGTCGGGTTCAAGCATGTCGGGTATGTTTCGACGGTGCCGCTCGCCGCGCTGCTGATCTCGCTTGCAGTCGTGCCGGTGATCGACGACATGCTCGACTGGTTTTACGGCGCCGAACGCTAGGCTGCCCGCGGCGCGATCGTTCACAGTCAGTCGGACCTCGTCCAGTCCGGCACCTTCCAGTGCGAAATGCCCGGCTCGTGCCAGACGAGCCGCTTCGGGTCGAAGCACTCGCCCTCCTTCAAACGCTGCGCGGTCGCACGCAAGCCGAGGTTGCGCGCCCAAGCCAGGGCATGCGCCCGGTCGAAAAGCACCTGTCTTGACGGCAAAGCCTGCGCCTCCTTCCAGGCGAACGCCAGGTAGTTGTCTCCCGTCGCCACCGGGAAGACGGAACGCGACGCGCCGAACGCGCTTTCAAGCCGCGCGAGCTGCTGCGGCAGCGCCGGATCGTCATTGCCGAGATTGATGGCGAGCACACCGCCGTCCGTCAGGCGTTCGCGGCACGCCGCGAAGAACTCGACACTCGTGCATCGTTCGGGCATGCCGTCGGCGCCGAATGCATCGAGCAGGATCACGTCGAGCAATGGCCCGGCGCTCCCGACCTGGCCGATGTAGTCTGCGCCGTCCGCGCAGAGCACTTCGAAGCGCGCGTCGTCGGGCGGAATGCGGAACGTGTCGCGCAGCGCGATGACTTCCGGATTGATTTCGATCGCGGTGACCTTCGCCTGCGGCAGATGGCGATAGCAGTACTTCGCAAGCGACCCGCCCCCGAGCCCGATCATCGCGATATGCCGTGGCGCGGGCTGCAGCAGCAGGAATCCCATCATGGCCCGCGTATAAGGCAGCACGAGCCGGTCTGGCTGGCGCAGCGACATGAAGCTCTGCGTCGCGAGGTGATCGAAATGCAGCGACACCGCCTGCCCGGTCTCCAGAACGAATGGACGCGCTTCGTCCACGGGCGTCGACAGGAACGCCAGATACGCTTTCCACGACGTCTGATCGCCGCTCATTGTTGTTTCTCCCCTTCTCTACTGTTGTCGGCGCCGGCTCACGGCGCTGTCGTCACTGGGCCGGCCTGCATTGGCCAGACAAGCCATTCGCGCATGAAGTTTCCTGCGCGGATTGATCCTTCACAAAAGCATTCATCGGTGCGTGCGATCACCGCACGAATCGCGGGTTACCCCGTAGCCGCCGTGGCTCAAGCATTGAAGGGCCACGCCGATATATGTACCAGATAGTTAATAAAGTCTCCCGACCTTGTACCCACGCCGCTACATCACCCACATGACCCACATGAAACTGTCCACGAAACTGCTGTTGCTCGTCGGCGCCGCCCTGCTCGGCGTCGTGCTGCTTGCCGCCATGGCGTTGCAGACGCTGCGGGGCGCGCTCATCGAGAGCCGCCGCGAAGAGATCGTCATTCTCCTGGCGAAGGCCGAGCATCTCGTGAACGCGTACCGCGCGTTGCAGGCGCGCGGCACGCTCACGCGCGACGAGGCCCAGCAGCAGGCGAAAGTCGCGCTTTCGCAGCTCAACGCGAACACGAAGAGCTACTACTGGGTCACGACCTCGGACGGCATCAACCTCGTGCACCCAAACGCGAAGTTCATCGGCACCCGGGCCAAAGGCAACCGCACGACAGAGGGCCTCACGGACAGCGAAGCCTACCGCGCCGGCATGGCACAGTCGCACTTCGCGCTCGTCGACGTGCTGATCAGGCGCAGCCCCGACGCGGACGTCGAGCCGAAGCTCCAGGGCGTGGTGTCCATTCCCGACTGGGACTGGTGGATCGGCACGGGCTTCTTCTACGACGACATCAACGCCGCCTTCAACCGGCTCGCCATCGTACTCGGGAGCATCGCGCTCGTCATCGCGGTGGCCCTTGCGGGCATCGCGTGGGCGGTGCTGCGCAGCGTGCGACGCACGCTCGGCGGCGAGCCGGCCCACGCCGCGCAGGTGGCCACGCAGATCGCCAACGGCAACCTCGGCATCGCGTTCGATGCCACGCGTGCCGGCAAAGGCAGCTTGCTGGCCGCGCTCGGCGAAATGAAGACGCGGCTTGCCGCCACGATTGCCGAAATCCAGTCTGCGACCCACGCGATCGCCGTGGGCACCGGCGAGATCGCGCAAGGCAACCTCGACCTCTCGCAACGCACCGAACAGCAGGCGGCATCGCTCGAAGAAACGGCCGCGAGCATGGAGCAGATCACGGCGACGGTCAAGCAGAACGCCGACAACGCCCGCGAGGCCAACGGTATCGTAAGCGCCGCGCGGCTCGCCACGGAACGCGGCGGCGCTGCCGTGCGCGAGGTGGTCGACACCATGCAGCAGATCTCGCAGCAGTCCGGGCGGATTGCCGACATCACGACGGTGATCGAGAGCATCGCGTTTCAGACCAACATCCTTGCGCTCAACGCCGCCGTCGAAGCGGCGCGAGCCGGCGAAGAAGGACGCGGATTCGCCGTCGTGGCCGCCGAGGTCCGCTCGCTCGCCCAACGCAGCGCGGCAGCCGCGAAGGACATCAAGGAACTGATCGAGGTGTCGGCCGGCAAGGTGGACAGCGGCAGCCGGCTCGTGGAAGTGGCGGGCGAGCGCATGAACGACATCGTGCGCGCCATCGGCCAGGTGGCGCACATCATGGGCGAGATCTCGGCCGCTTCCGAAGAACAGAGCACCGGCATCGAGCAGGTTGGCAAGGCCGTTGCGCAAATGGATGACGTCACGCAGCAGAACGCGGCCCTCGTGGAACAGGCCGCGGCGGCCGCATCGTCGCTCGACGGGCAGGCGGGGCGGCTCAGGTCGGCGGTCTCCGTGTTCCGGCTGGGCTGATGCCGGCGCGATGGGCAAGCAGGCGTCGAGCAAGCGTGACTACGGCGCGCGAAGGCCGGCGCCAAAGATCGCCGGTCCGCGCGCTGCACGGCGCCGACGCCAGCCGGACGGCCGGCAGCGTTCAGATCGCGAGCCGCTGGATGCGATGCGCGAACCGCGCGCGTTCGGCGTCGCCCATGAGCGAAAGGAACTGCTCGGCGCCCATGTGGACGAGTTCTTCGTGATCGCCGGCCTCGAAGTAAATGTCCGGCTGCTGCGCGAGGCTTTCGTCGAGATACGTCTTCATCCCGTAGGCGGCGCAAACGGGCGGCAGCGCGCCCACGTCGCAATCCTTGAAGAGCTCGCGCAGGTCCATCTCCCGCGCAAGCGTCAGGCGGCGGCCCGTTTTCGCCCATAGCTCGGAGAGCCGCACAGCGTAGGTGGAGGGCAACACCGCGGCCACGTAGCCCTGCTCGTCTTCGAGCAGCACCGTCTTGGCCAGCCGGTCGCCGGGCACGTGCGCCGCGACCGCGGTCTCAACACTCGAATGACTGTAGGGGTGATGCACGATCTCGTAGCGGGAGCCCTTGCTGCGCAGGCACTCCTCAAGGGTGGCTGACATCGGCATGACGCACCTCCATGAAAAGAGCGGTCGACGAAAACAGCGCGTGTGCCATCCAGCATAGGTCGCTTTGCGGCGGCCTGCCGGCTCGGTCAGCGTGTCTCGCATGGCGGTTTCGCCAAAGCGCTTCGGCAAAATCCTCACCTCGCCTTACTGCGCCGCAACATTCATTCCTCAGACGGTTTCGAGATAAATTCGCGCTTCTCTCGCCTTTCGTCTGGTTTTTTCGCGCTACGCACGCGCTTTTCGTATCGGCCACGCGCGACGAATAATTTCCGATTTCTTTCGAGTTTTTTTCAACTACCGTCATGCCACCCGGCAAAAGTTCGCATTGCGAATACCGCCGCGGCGCCTTCCACGACCGGAGCGTGTCATGACGACAAGTACCAAAGTCTCCATTTGCCTGCCGACGTGCGACCGTCCGCACCTGATCGTGCGATGCATCGACTCGTGTCTCGGACAGACCCACGCCGACCTCGAGATCCTGATCGGCGACGACTCGCGCGACGACCGCACTGAGCGGCTCATCGCCACGCGCTACCGGCACGAGCCGCGCGTGGTCTACCAGCGCAATACGCCGCCGCTGGGCCAGGCACGCAACGTCGAGAGCCTCTTTGCCCGCGCGAGCGGCGACAAGATTCTCCTGATCCACGACGACGACTCCCTCATCACGAACGGCGTGGAGCGGCTCCTTGCGCAATGGGAGCGGCATCCGGGGCTCGAGGTGGCGTTCGGCAATCAATACGAGGTAGACCAGCACGGGCGCGTCGATCTCACGGCGAGTCGCAAGCTCAACGCGGCGTTCCATCGAACGCCGCGCGCAGCGGGACTGCAGCCGCAGCCGGGCCGCGTGGGTCTCGTGCAGATGTTTCCCAACAATGGGTGGATGGCCAATGCGGCGCTCGTGAAGCGCATCGGCTACGACGGACACTACGGCACGTGCTGCGATTTCGTGTTCGGCACGCGCCTGTGCCTCGCGGCGCAGCAGATCTGCTATGTGGACGAATACGTGTCGTGCTACCGCAAGACCGACGTCTCCGTTTCGCAGTCCACGCGCCATACGACGAGCGCGGCGTCGATGGCCGCGTGGCAGTTCGTAAAGGGGCTCGCGCTGCCTGCGGCACTCGAGCCGGCCCGCAAGGTAGCGCTGCGCCGCCTCGTGCCCATCGTGGTCTCGCTCTACGCGCGCAACGGACAGGCCCGCGCGGGGCTCAATCTCGCACTCCACCATCTGCACGCCTACCGCTACGGACTGAGCCCTCGCCTCTACTATCACCTGCTCATGATCGGCAAGGCAGCGCGGCATGCGCACGAGGAACCGGCGCCCCTGGCGGGCGAGCAGGTGGTGGACACGACCAGGGTGCGGCTGCCCTGAGTGCGTCGCTGAAGCGTTCGCAAGGGCGCGCGGCGCGCGCCCTGCCCTTCAGCTTCCGACATCAGGGTTCGTGCCGCAGATAACCTTCCGCGGACGGATCGCGCATGCGCAGCGACACGATGCCGGCCAGCGCGCACATGGCCGTGACGTACCAGTAGAACATCGACTCGCTGCCCGCCTGCTTGAGCCAGAGCGCGACGTACTCGGCCGAGCCGCCGAAGATCGCGTTGCCCACCGCATACGAGAGACCGACGCCGATCGCGCGCACTTCAGGCGGAAACATCTCGGCTTTGATGAGGCCGCTGATCGACGTATAGAAACTCACGATGGCAAGCGCGATCGTAACGAGCACGAAGGCTGCGACCGGGCTCGTTACGCTCGCGAGCGCATGCAGCAGCGGCACGGTGCCGAGCACGGCAAAGAAGGCGAACAGCAGCATGGACTTGCGCCGGCCAATACGGTCCGACAATGCGCCGAACAGCGGCTGCATGACCATGTAGGCGAAGAGCGCGCCCGTCATCACATTGCTCGCGGTCTTCGCGTGCATGCCGGCCGTGTTGACGAGGTACTTCTGCATGTAGGTCGTGAACGTATAGAAAATCAGCGAGCCGCCCGCCGTGAAGCCCACCACCGTCAGGAATGCGCCGCGATGCTGCCAGAGGCCGCGCAGCGTGCCGGCTTCGCGGCGTCGGCGGGTTTCCTCCGTCGTGGTTTCATCGAGCGATTTGCGCAGATAGAGCGACACGAGGGCCGCGAGTGCGCCTACGACGAACGGCACGCGCCAGCCCCACGCCTTGAGTTCTTCGCTGCTGAGCGCCTGTTGCAGGATCACGAGCACGAGCAGCGCGCAGAGTTGTCCGCCAATCAGCGTCACGTACTGGAACGATGCGAAAAAGCCGCGCCGGCCGCGCAGCGCCACCTCGCTCATGTAGGTGGCGCTGGTGCCGTATTCGCCGCCCACGGAAAGACCCTGAAACAGCCGGGCGACGAGCAGCAGCGCCGGCGCGAGTGCGCCGATCTGCGCGTAGGTGGGCAGCACGGCAATGACGAGCGAGCCGCCGCACATCATGAAGACCGAGATCATCATCGCGGTGCGCCGGCCATGCCGGTCCGCGAGCCGGCCGAAGAACCAGCCGCCGATAGGACGCATCAGGAAGCCCGCGGCGAACACGCCCGCGGTGTTGAGCAACTGCGTCGTCGTGTTGCCGCTAGGGAAGAACGCCGGGGCGAAATACAGCGCGCAGAACGAGTAGACGTAGAAGTCGAACCACTCGACGAGATTGCCCGACGATGCCCCGACAATGGCGAAAATGCGGCGGCGCACGTCTGCGGCATCGGGCGCGGCGATAGCGGTCTGGTCTGTCATGCTGGGTGGGTCCTCTGGCTGGATAGAGACGGCGGTCGTGATGCCGCCTTGCCGGCCCCGCCTCTTGCTGGGCGGGCGCGCGCCGGAGTCGGCAGATCGTAAGATTCGGCGCCGGCGTATCTTAGCGGATATCCCAGAAAGCTGACTGAATAGTTTTAGAAAGGAATGCGCGGCGGGTGAATGCCGATGTGCGCTCCGGCTAATGACGCCGGGGGATTGTCCGCGCGTGCTATGGAGGCCGTCGCTTAAGACCGGCGGCAACAAAAAAAAGCCAGCCCGGAGGCTGGCCTTGCATGGCATGTTGCTGTGGCGCTGTGGTCGCTATAACCGCTGAGCAGGAAGCCCGCCATGCCCGTACCCGTTTTGCGCGAATCTAGAGCCTCAGCGCCGGCGGCACGTACCGGCACTCGTAGCGCTTCCTGACCGTACCGTTCTCGTCCACGCTCTCCAGGTACACGTCGAATTGCCAGAGCCGCGCCATGTGCTTGAGCACCTCGTCGCTATCGCTCGAGAGATGCCGGTTGTCGCTCATGAAGTGGCGCAGTGTGAGACTCCGGTCGCCACGCGTGTTGACCGACCACACCTGGATGTTCGGCTCGCGGTGATGGATGTCGTACTGCCGCGAAAGCGCCTGACGCACGTACTGATAGCCGCTGTCGTCGTGGATGGCCGAGACTTCGAGTGCATCGCGCATGTCGTCGTCGAGCACCGAGAAGAGCCGCATTTCGCGGATCAGGTGCGGCGACAGATATTGCGCCACGAAGCTCTCGTCCTTGAAGTTGCGCATCGCGTAGTGCAGCGCCGGCAGCCAGGGGCTGCCCGCCAGTTCCGGGAACCACTGCCGGTCTTCTTCCGTAGGTGACTCGCAGATGCGGCGAATGTCGCTCATCATCGAAAAACCAAGCGCATACGGATTGATGCCGCTGTAGTAGGGCTTGGTGACGGGCGGCTGGTAGATCACATTGCTGTGCGAATGGAGAAACTCCATCATGAAGCTATCTTCCAGCTTGCCCTGGTTGTAGAGCGTATTGAGCAGGGTGTAATGCCAGAAGGTAGCCCAGCCTTCGTTCATGACCTGGGTCTGCCGCTGCGGATAGAAGTACTGGCCGATCTTGCGCACGATGCGGATGACTTCGCGCTCCCACGGCTGCAGCAGCGGCGCGTTTTTCTCCGCGAAATACAGCAGGTTTTCCTGTGGCTCGGGCGGAAAACGTTCCTCGACTTCTTCGGCCATCTGCAACGGCCGTGTGGGCAAGGTGCGCCACAGGTCGTTCACCTGCGACTGCAGATACGCCTCGCGTTCGCGGCGCATCGCTGCCTCGCGCTCCAGTGAGAGCTTTTGCGGTCGCTTGTAGCGGTCCACGCCATAGTTCATGAGCGCGTGGCACGAGTCGAGCAACTCTTCGACGCGGTCGAGCCCATAGCGCTCCTCGCACTCGGCGATGTAGTTCTTCGCGTAGACGAGGTAGTCGATGATGGCGTGCGCGTCGGTCCAGAGGCGAAACAGGTAGTTGCCCTTGAAGAACGAGTTGTGCCCGTACGCCGCGTGCGCGATCACGAGCGCCTGCATCGTCATCGTGTTCTCTTCCATGAGATACGCGATGCAGGGGTTCGAGTTGATGACGATCTCGTAGGCGAGGCCCATCTGGCCCCGGCGATAGCTCTTTTCGGTGGAGAGGAAATGTTTGCCGAACGACCAGTGCCGGTAATTGACCGGCATGCCGACGGACGCGTAGGCGTCCATCATCTGTTCGGCGCTGATGACTTCGAGCTGGATCGGGTAGACGTCGAGTTCGTATTGCTCCGCAACACGGGCGATATGCGTGTCGTACTCTTCGATCAGCTCAAAGGTCCAGTCTGACGGGCACGGCAACGGCCTTCTGTCGGCTACGTTCATACGGACTTCCCTTTGCCCGGCGACGGGCATTTCGGTGCGCCCCCGCGCTTCACCCTGCTCGGTTGCGCTCTGCGCGGCTTCCTTCTGAACGCGCGGCTCGTCGTGCTTCTGCGAGCCCGCGTCTTTGCCGCGCTCCGGCTGGTAACCGCGCGCTTCGTTATCCAGATGCCGGGTCGTCATGATGCGGCCGCCTGCTTTTCAAACAGCTCCCGGAACACCGGATAGATATCGGCGGCCGTTTCCACCTTCTTCATCGCAAGGTGCGGGACGGTTTCCGCCAACTGGGCGTACTCGAGCCAGAGGTTCTGCTCTTCGGGGGTCACCTGGATATAGGCAAAATACCGCACCTTATCGAGGATGTCATCCGAAAGGATCTTGCGGCACTTTGGCGAGTCGTCGGTCCAGTTATCGCCGTCCGACGCCTGCGCCCCGTAAATATTCCATTCAGTCGGCGAGTAGCGCTCTTCGATGATCTTGCGCATGAGTTCGAGCGCGCTCGACACCACCGTGCCGCCGCTTTCGGTCGAATGGAAGAACGTGTCCTCGTCGACCTCTTCGGCACGCGTGTGGTGACGGATGAACACCACCTCGATGCGCTCGTAATTGCGCTTGAGGAACAGGTACAGCAGGATGAAGAAGCGCTTGGCCAGATCTTTGCGCTGCTCGTCCATCGAACCCGAAACGTCCATCAAACAGAACATCACCGCCTGGCTGGACGGTTGCGGCTGCTTGACGCGGTTCACGTAGCGCAGATCGAACGGGTCGATGAACGGAATACGCCAGATGCGCCCGCGCAGATGATGGATCTCGTCTTCGAGCAGCTTGATCTCTTCGCGCCGGTCCGCCGGGTCGGCCTTGAGCTCTTCGAGCTGCCGTTCGAGTTCGTGCAGCTCGTTGACGAGCGGCGCACCCAGCGCGATGCGCCGGCCCAGTGCGCTGCGCAGCGAGCGCACCACGTCGATGTTGTTCGGCGTGCCTTCAGCGGCCCAGCCTGCGCGCACGCTCTTCCACGTGGGCACGGCAAGCAGGTGCGTTTTGACGAGCCGCGGCAACTCCAGGTCGTCGAAGAAGTACTGCATGAACTCTTCGCGCGAGAGTTCGAAGACGAAGTCGTCCTGCCCCTCGCCTTCGTTGCTCGCCTGGCTGCCGCCTCCGCCCGAGCCGCCGCCCGGGGGCCGCGGAATGCGGTCGCCGCGGATGTAGTCGGCATTGCCGGGATGCACCATTTCACGCCGACCGCCCGGGCCATGCCGGAACGACGGTTCGGCGATGTCCTTGCGGGGAATGGTGATGCTCTGGGTGTTCTGAATGTCCTTGATGCTGCGGTCACGCACCGCTTCCGAAACGGCGTGACGAATGTAGTTCTTTACGCGACGCAGGAAGCGCTCGCGATTTGCAATGCTCTTGTTCTTGCCGGCCAGTCTGCGGTCGATGATCTGGTGAAGCACATCCGGTCTCCCGCTCCAGTTTTAGAGAGGCGAAGCGCGGGTTGCGGATGCGACGTACGTGTACGTCATCCCGCAACCGGCGGCCATGCGGCCCGCGTCTCGCACGGTGCCCGCGCGGTCCCCGTCAAGCAGGCTCGCGCGGGCTGTACGCCCGCCGTTTTCATGACGACTTGCGCACACGCAGGTACCAGTCGCACAGGAGCCGGACCTGCTTCGGCGTGTAGCCTTTGGCGACCATCCGGTTGACGAAGTCTTCGTGCTTGCGCTGTTCCTCCGCCGACCCCTTCGCGTTGAACGAAATGACCGGTAAAAGTTCTTCCGTGTTCGAGAACATCTTCTTTTCGATCACGACGCGCAGTTTCTCGTAGCTGATCCAGGCGGGGTTCTTGCCCGCGTTGGCCGCCCGTGCGCGCAGCACGAAATTGACGATCTCGTTGCGGAAGTCCTTGGGGTTGCTGATGCCCGCGGGCTTCTCGATCTTCTCCAGTTCGGCGTTGAGGGCCGCGCGGTCGAAGCTCTCGCCCGTGTCGTGGTCGCGGAACTCCTGATCCTGAATCCAGAAGTCGGCGTACGTCACGTAGCGGTCGAAGATGTTCTGCCCGTACTCGGAGTACGACTCCAGATAGGCTGTCTGGATCTCCTTGCCGATGAACTCGGCGTAGCGCGAGGCAAGTACATCCTTGATGAACGAGAGGTACTTCTGTTCCGTTTCCGGTGGGAACTGTTCGCGCTCGATCTGCTGTTCGAGCACATACATCAGGTGCACCGGGTTGGCCGCAACCTCGGTCGAATCGAAGTTGAACACGCGCGACATGATCTTGAACGCGAAGCGCGTGGACACGCCGGTCATGCCCTCGTCCACGCCGGCAAAGTCGCGATACTCCTGGTACGACTTCGCTTTTGGATCGGTGTCCTTGAGGTTCTCGCCGTCGTACACCTGCATCTTCGAGAAGAGACTGGAGTTCTCCGGTTCCTGCAAACGCGTGAGCACCGAGAACTGCGCCATCATCTTGAGCGTGCCTGGCGCACACACCGCACTCGCAAGCGACGAATTGCGCAGCAGCTTCTCGTAGATCTTCATCTCTTCCGAGTAGCGCAGGCAGTACGGCACCTTCACGACGAAGATCCGGTCGAGCAGTGCTTCGTTGTTGCGATTGTTGCGAAATGCCTTCCACTCGGACTCGTTCGAGTGAGCGAGGATCACGCCGTCAAACGGGATCGCACCGAAGCCTTCCGTGCCCTTGAAGTTGCCTTCCTGAGTCGCGGTGAGCAGCGGGTGCAGCACCTTGATCGGCGCCTTGAACATTTCCACGAATTCGAGCAGGCCCTGATTCGCGAGGCACAGGCCACCCGAGTAACTGTAGGCGTCGGCGTCGTCCTGCGCATACTGTTCGAGCTTGCGGATATCGACCTTGCCGACAAGCGAAGAGATGTCCTGATTGTTCTCGTCGCCGGGCTCGGTCTTCGCAATGCCGATCTGCCGCAGTATGGAAGGATAGCGGCGCACCACGCGGAACTTGCGGATGTCGCCGTTGTACTCGTGAAGCCGCTTCACGGCCCACGGGCTCAGAATGCTCTTGAGGTAGCGTCGCGGAATTCCGTATTGCTCTTCGAGGATCGGACCGTCCTCGTCGTAATCGAACAGGCCGAGCGGCGACTCGTTCACGGGCGACCCTTTGATCGCGTAGAACGGCACGCGCTCCATCAACTGCTTGAGACGCTCCGCAATCGACGACTTGCCGCCTCCTACCGGTCCAAGCAGATAGAGAATCTGCTTCTTCTCTTCCAGCCCCTGTGCCGAATGGCGGAAGTACGACACCACCTGTTCGATCACATCTTCCATTCCGTAGAACTCACGGAACGCGGGGTAAACCTTGATCACCTTGTTCGCGAAGATCCGCGAGAGCCGCGGGTCGTTGCGAGTGTCGATCTGTTCAGGCTCGCCAATGGCCATCAACATGCGCTCGCCGGCGGTGGCGTACGCGGCGGGATTGTCTTTGCAGAGCGCGAGATACTCCTCGAGCGAGAGTTCCTCCTCTCGCGTTTTCTCGAAGCGGGTCGCGAAACTGCTGTAGATATCCATGCTACCTCCTCGCCGAAGTCTGCGACCGATGTCGTGCGCGGCGCGCTAATCGGAAACGACATCGCTCGAATTCATCCTAAACCCTTTTAAATTTTTTTTCACGGGCTCGTTGCTAAAAAAGCGCCGTACTGCGTTCGCGCAAAACGCGCTGGAAAGCGCGTACAGCGTCACCTACAATCTTCGTCCCTGCTGCGTCATTCCTGCGGTACATCTGCTTCGTCAAGCAAACCTCGATGGGCAACATCAAGACGTCTTGCCCCAACCCCTTCACGCTCTGTCACGCTACGCGACGCACTGTCACGTTCATGGCACATCAGCCCATGCCCGTTAGCACCTTTCCATGGTTGCTGCTCACGGCTCAGCAACGCACAGGCTCTGGTGGTTCCACCCGGTTCGTCTCACCATGTCTGTCGAAGCCATACGTTCATGCCTGGGTAGCGCCGGGGATATAGCTGCCGTTTTCCGTTTCAACGCGCCGACCTCATTGTGCGATTACAGCCTTGGTAGCGTGTTACAACTTCTTCCTGCGCTTCGATGTCACGCCCACCGTGCAAGGGGGATGCCTGCTGTTTCGCAGGCTGCAGCCCGATCGAAGTTGCGTGTTCCGTATGTGTGAAACCTGTGGCGCTTCACCTGTAATAACGGCGGGCGAAACGTTGTCAGCGAGAGGGGTTATCCACGAGAGGGTCTACCCGGACCCGAAGGAAGACGGCACGACCGCAGCGAATGCGGCATGCGCACGCCGGAGGCGGACAGCATGTCGCGGCGCTTGCGCGTCAGCCGGCGACAGGGAAACAGCAGTGAGCGGAAGAAAGCGGCGAGCGTTAAAGAAGCGAAACCTCGACCTCGCCGAGGCCGTCGATATGCGCATGAACCGCCCCCGGCCCTTCGATGCGATGGGCCCCCACATATGAGCCCGTGGTAACCGTCCAGCCCGGCTCGATCGTGATGCCCATGGCGGCGCAGTGATTGACGAACCAGACCAGCAGTTCGCGGGGATCGCCCGCCGGATTGCCCGGCGCTTCGGGCACGAGCGAACGGCCGTCAAACGACAGTTCGAGTTCTGGAGCGACAAAGTCGAACGTGCGCGCGAAACCGCTATAGGACACGGGGTGGCCGATGACGAGCGCCCCGTTGTTCTGGGCGTCGGCGAGTTGCGCAAGCGGCGCGACGTTGGGCCAGCCGCCAAAGCGGCTATCGACGATCTCGATAGCCGGCAGCACGGAACCGACCAGCGAGAGCACCTCGTCGCGCGCATACGCCTCGCTGCGAGGCGCAATGGTGTGGCCGAAGCGAAACGCGATTTCGAGTTCGATCAGCACACGAAAAAACAGGCCGCGCTCGAGCCGCGCAGGAGATTCGTACACAGCCGTGGCGGGAATGGGGGCGCCGGCCGCCTCCCCACCGGGCGAGCGGGCGCCGATCTTCCAGCCGCCCGTCGTCGTGCCGAGCCCCGCAATCACCTTCTGCTGGATGGCGTAGGCGGTGGCCGCGTCCGGCGGCAGCGCATCGGCAGACAGCGTCTCGATGAGGCGATGCTCGCGGCGCGCATCGATGAGGTATTGCGCAAGGTCGTTACGCGTCATGTGGGATTCCTCCTCGCTCGCTCCGTTGGTTTGCTGCCGCCCCTGCACCGGCGTCTGGCGGCGAAGCGGTGCCGCCCGCATGGCTGCTGCGGCAGATACCGGCGACGCCATCGCGTCAGCGTGCTGCGGCTTTGGCCGCCGCATCCGTGCAGGCGGCGTGCCAGGCAGACGCATGGCTACCGCGCACGACAATGTACCGGAACCCGGGCTGCGTCGCGACCGTTCATTTATGAAGAATGAAAAAAAGACCGCCATTGCATGTCATGGCGGTCTTTTCTGGACATTCGCATGCCGCGAATGAAAAGGAATGCGGCTTGCCGGACGCTCTCGCGCGACGCCGATGCGCAGCGCAATCGGCGTCGCGACCGGCGTCGTTTGCAGGTCAGAACGTCTCCCAGTCCTTGTCCGACCCAGCGCTGAGGGGCGCAGCTCTCGCTGCCGAAGCGCCTAGCACCGATGCGGCGGGAGCAGAGGGCGGCACCGCAGCGACCGCAACCGTCGAGCCCTTCGCCGCAGCAGACACTGCGCGAGCCGGGGCGCTCGCCCGTGCACGCGCAACCGGCGTCGCTACGGCGCTGTGCCCTGCCGCCGCCGGCTTCGCCGCCTTCGTGGCCGCCCGAACCGGCTGCGCGAACGTCATCGCCGCGCCGCCTTCGTCCACCTGGAACACCGCCACCGCCTGGCGCAGCTTCGCCGCCTGGTCTTCCAGCGATTGCGCAGCAGCAGCCGCTTCCTCCACCAGCGCCGCGTTCTGCTGGGTCACTTCGTCCATCTGCGTGACCGCGCGCGCCACCTGGTCGATGCCGCTGCTCTGCTCCTCGGATGCCGCGGCGATCTCGCCCATGATGTCCGTCACGCGCTGGACGGCGCCGATGATCTCGCCCATCGTGCGCCCCGCTTCGTCGACCAGCGCCGAGCCCGACTGCACGCGCTCCACGGAGGTGTCGATGAGTTCCTTGATCTCCTTGGCCGCCGCCGACGAGCGCTGCGCGAGGCTGCGCACCTCGCCCGCCACCACGGCGAAGCCGCGTCCGTCCTCGCCCGCGCGGGCCGCTTCCACGGCGGCGTTGAGCGCGAGGATATTGGTCTGGAACGCAATGCCTTCGATGATCGCGATGATGTCCGCGATCTTCGCCGAGCTCTGGTTGATGTCGCCCATCGTGCCCACCACCTGGCTCACCACCGCGTTGCCCTTGTTCGCGATCTCCGATGCATTTGCGGCGAGCGCGCTGGCCTGCCGCGCATTGTCCGCATTCTGGCGCACGGTGCCCGTGAGTTCGTCCATGCTCGACGCCGTTTCCTGGAGCGCCGAGGCCTGCTCCTCGGTACGCGACGAGAGGTCGACGTTGCCCGCGGCGATCTGCCGCGTGGCCGTCGCGATCGATTCGCTGCCGGCGCGCACCGTGCGGACCGTGTCGATCAGGCTCTTTTGCATCTTCGCGACGCCTTCCATCAACTGGCCCATTTCGTCGCGCGAGCGCACCACCACGGCGCGCCGCAGGTCGCCGGCTGCGATCGCGTCGAAGTGTCCGAGCGCTTCCGCGAGCGGTCGCGCAATGGCGCCGCGCAGCGTGAAGAAGGAGAAGAGCGCGGCGCCAAGGCCGACCACGAGTGCGCCGATGCTCGTCATGCGAAAGAAGCCGACCATGGACTGCGTGCTGTCGTAGCCCTCCTTCGCCTGCTGGAACTGCAGTTGCACGAGATCGCTGTCGGCGTTGACGAGGTCGTTGTAGACCTTTTGCAGCCGCTTGGCCGAGTCCGGAATTTTGGACTGGTCGCCGGCGTTGACCGTGGCGGCGAAGGCATCGGCTTCGGTGTGCAGCGCCTCGCGCCTGCCCGCCACCACTTGCGCGAGCCGGTCTTCCTCCGCGCCGCGCGGCAAGGCCAGATACTTCTTCCACCAGTTGTCGGATTCGGAGCGCATGAGCTTCGCGCGTTCCACCGTCGCGGCCACCTCCGAGGTGCCGATCAGGAACGCCGCGCGGTCCAGCGCGAGGCGTTCGCGCGCTGCATAGACTTCCGAGTTCGCGATCGACACGGCGCTCGGCATCTGATTGGTGAAGGTGTTTTTCAGCGCATCGTTGGCCCGCGTGAGCCCGATGAGCCCCAGCACGCTGATGGCCGCGAGCAGCGCCGCGAGAAAAGTCATGGTCAGCCCGATGCGGGCTTTGATGGTGATGCCTTTGTTCATGTTCTTCCTGTGTGCAAAAGCGGGAGGCCGGTTCCGGATGGCCTTGCCAGGGTCTCACTGGCGGCGCTCGATGCACCATCTTCTGTGCGGTGCTATGACGGCGTTTACGGCAAGAAAGCCTGATGCTTGAATCTTTTATATGGTCTGATCATATTCACCATGAAATCAGGTAAAAATTGCAAGACTGAGGAATGATGCGGAATGGCGCGTTCGAATGGGGCGTTCATTGGCGCCCGGACATCGCGCACGGCGCACATGGAAGGACAAGCGGGTACGAGAGGGAGAACCGGCGACGCGCTGTGTCGCGGCGGAAGAAGAAAGAAAGCCGGGCCGCCGCGTGCTGCACAGGCAGCATGAACTTCAGGTGATGATCTTCGGAAAACCGGGCGCAGCACACCACGCCGGCTCCGGCAACGCGACGACCGCTATGAAGGAGGCACGCGCGACTGACGAAACGCTCAAGAAGCGCGGACCTCAGCGAGGCGCGGAATGGAAGGCTGGGCGCCTTCACGCGTGACGGAAATAGCCGCCGCACGCTGGGCGAAGCGAATGGCTTCGTCGACGCTCGCGCCTGCCGCGAGTTGCGCCGCAAAGCCGCCAATGAAGGTGTCGCCAGCCGCAGTCGTATCGATGGCGGTCACACGCGGCGCCGGATAGTGCACGGGCTCCATTCCACCAAGCGCGGCGCAGACGCCCTGCGCGCCCAGCGTCACCAGCACATTGCGCGCGCCGGCTGCGCACAGCGCCGCAGCGGCGCGCGCCGCGTCTTCGGGCGTGCTTGCCGGCAGGCCGGTCAGCGTCGCGGCCTCCAGTTCGTTCGGAATCAGATAGTCGATGAGCGGCAGCCACGCCGCAGGCAGCGGCCCTGTGGCCGGCGCGGGATTGAGGATCACGGTCTTGCCGAGCCGGTTCGCCGCCGCCAGCGCGCCATGCACGGCGTCGACCGGCGTCTCCAGCTGGCAGACCACGACATCGGCGGCGGCCAGCACGGCCTCATGTCGCGCGACGGTAGCAGGCGCGAGCTCGCCGTTGCTGCCGGCCACGATGACGATCGCGTTCTGGCTGCTGTCGTCCACGACGATCAGCGCAACGCCGGTCGGGGCGTTTGCGCTCGATTCAAGTGCGGTGCAATCGATGCCTTCGGCAAGCAGGCCCGCGCGCAGCTGCTCGCCGTTCGCGTCGGCGCCCACGCAGCCCACCATCGCCACCCGGGCGCCCAGCCGCGCGGCGGCCACGGCCTGGTTGCCGCCCTTGCCGCCCGCCACCTGGGCGAATGCGTGGCCGGCCAGCGTCTCGCCCGGCTTCGGCATGCGCGGCGCGCGGGCAACCAGATCCATGTTGAGGCTGCCGACCACGGCCACGCGGCCGTGTCTTTTCCCTTGCCTTTGCTCTTGCCCCTGCCCCTGCTCTGCCTTACCCGGGATGCCTGTCATTGCTGCGCTTCCTGCGTTCACTGCGTTCACTGTCGTTGCCGCTGTTTCGTCCGCCACGCTCTTCTCCGCCTTGCCGTCTTTGCGTTGCATCGAGCCGCGCAGGTCTTCGTCGGTCGTCGTCGCGCTTCACTGCGTTGCCTGACCCGAGCGCGCTCGCCCGTCGCCGCGCCTGTCAGGCCACGAACCCCTGCGCATGGTCGCCCGACCACTGCGCCGTCGATTCGCGCACGATCAGCTGCGGCGCCACCACGCGCCGCCGCGGCGGTGCACCGTCGGTCTGCCCCGTGCCCGTAATGCGCTCGATCAGCGTCTGCGCCGCCGTTTCGCCCAGCGCGCGCACCGACTGGCCCACCGTCGAGAGCGCCGGGTAGGTGAAGCGGCCCAGTTCGATGTCGTCGAAGCCGATCACCGAGCAGTCCTGCGGCACGCGCAGGCCGCGTTCGGCGGCGGCGCGCAGCGCGCCGATGCCCATCATGTCGTTGCCGGCGAAGATAGCACTCGGCCGTACCGAATCGAACAGCTGGCTCGCCGCGCGGTAGCCGCCCGTGCCGGAAAAGTCACTTTCGACGATGGCGCCCGCGGGAATCTCGATGCCCCGTTCGGCCATGGCGCGCAGAAAGCCGTGCACGCGCATCGCGCTCACCGCCGTGGACACCGGCCCCGTGATGCAGCCGATCTTCGAATGGCCCAGTTCCAGCAGATGCCGCGTGGCGAGCCAGGCGCCCTTCTCGTGGTCGATCTGCACGAGGTCGGCGGCGAGGCCTTCGATGTTGCGGTCCACGATCACGAGCGGCTCGCGCGAGCCAGAGAGCGTCTGCGCGAGCACGGCGTCGTCGCCGGCCGATGCGACGATCAGTCCGTCGATGCGCTTTTCCTGCAGGACGCGCAGGTAGCTGCGCTGCTTGGCCGGGTCGTCGTCGGAGTTGCAGAAGAACACGCAGTAGCCTTTGCGCGCGCAACCGTCCTCGACCCCGCGCGCGAGTTCGGCAAAGTACGGATTCGTGCCGTTCGGTACGACGAGCCCCACCGTGGCCGTGGAACGCGCCTTGAGCGAGCGCGCGACGGCCGACGGCACGTAATTGAGCTGGTGGATGGCCCGCTCGACCTTCGCGCGAACATCCGCGGACACCGGGCGCGAGTTGTTGACGACGTGCGATACCGTCGTAAACGACACGCCTGCCACGGCCGCTACATCCTTGATCGTCGCCATAAGCTGTTGCTCTCCTGCTTCGCTGTCTGCTGCTGTGTTCTGCTCTGTGCCCTCGCGCCCTACGCGCGCCGGCGCCGGCTGCGATACGTGTCGAGCACGACGGCCACCACGATCACCGCGCCCGTGATGATGCGCTTGGTCGGCTCGTTCGCGCCGATCTGCGCGAGCCCGGCCGCCAGCACCGAAATGATCAACACGCCAAAAAACGTGCTGATGACCGAGCCGCGCCCGCCCATCAGACTCGTGCCGCCGATCACCACCGCAGCGATCACCTGGAGTTCGAGCCCCGCGCCGGCGTTCGGGTCCGCGGCTTCGAGGCGCGAGATCTGGAACAGCGCGGCGAGACCCGACAGCGCGCCCATCAACGCGAATACGATCACTTTGTAGGGCCGCGGGTTCACGCCCGCGAGCCGCACGGCTTCCTCATTGGTCCCGATGCCCACCAGATAGCGCCCGAACACCGTGCGCGTGAGCACGAGCTGCGCGACCACCATCACGACGACCGCGATCAGGAACGCCGGCGAAATGCCGACCGCGATGGGATTCGAAAGGAAGTCGAACGCATCGCCGATATAGGCCGTGCGCGAGTTCGTCATCTGGTAGGCGAGCCCGCGCGCCGCTTCCAGCACGCCGAGCGAAACGATGAACGACGGAATGCGCCAGCCCACCGTCACGGCGCCCGTCAACGTGCCGGTGAGTGCTGCGGCGGCAAGCCCGATCAGCGCGGCAGGCCATGCGCCCCAGCCCCACTTGAGCGCGGCAACGCTCACCACCGAGGCGCCGAGCGCGAGCACCGAGCCCACCGAAAGATCGATGCCGGCAATGATGAGCACGAACGTCATGCCCACCGACATCACCACGAGATCGGGAATCTGGTTGGCGATGGTGCTGAACGTGTCGTAAGTGAGGAAGTGCGAGCTCAGCACCGAGAAGAGCGCGATCATCGCGACGAGCGCGCCCGCGAGGCCCAGATAGTTTGAGAAGCCGAGGCGCGTGCCGGCCGGCTTCGCGCTCGCCCCGCTCGCCACACTGGCCGCATTCCCGCCGGCCGCGCTCTCCTGCGTGCCCGGGGCATGGCCCTGCGGCAGCGGTTGGTTGTTCATGACAGACTCCGTGCATTCGGTTGAGCGTCCTCGCGGCGTGGGCCGCCGGGGACGTCGTTGGCGTCGTTGGCATCGTCGTGGGGGCTGTGCAGCAGCGCCTCGCGGCTGCGGTAACCGGCAAAGGCCGCCGCCAGCAGCGCGTCCTGCGACCACGTATCGCGGCTGAAGATGCCGGTCATGCGTCCCGCCGACATCACACCGATGCGGTCGCAGATCAGCATCAGCTCGCGCAGATCGCTCGAGACCACCACGAGTGCGCGCCCCTCGCGCGCCAGTGCGCCCATGAGGCCATAGATATCGAACTTCGCGCCGACGTCGATGCCGCGCGTCGGTTCGTCGAACAGCAGGACCTTGCGCTCGCGCGCGAGCCAGCGGCCGATCACGACCTTCTGCTGGTTGCCACCCGACAGCTCGCCCACCGGCTGGCCCGGCCCCGAGGTGCGGATGCGCAGCGCCTCGATCTGACGTGCCGCAAGCGCGTTCTCGCGCGTGGCGTTGACCACGCCGTGACGCGACACGCTGCCGAGATTGCCGAGCGACACGTTGGCCGCGATCGGTTGCGGCAGCAGCAGCCCTTCGCCCTTGCGATCTTCGGTGATGAGCGCGATGCCGGCGCGCACCGCATCCACCGGCGAGGCGATTTTCACGGGGACAGGCGTGGCGCCCGGCGATGGCGCTAGCGCCACCGTGCCGCCGTCTTTGTCGTCCGCGCCGTAGATGAGGCGCAGCAGCTCCGTGCGGCCCGCGCCGATCAGGCCGGAGATGCCGAATATCTCGCCCGCGCGCACCTCGAACGACACGTCGCGCACCGCTTCGCTGCGCGTGAGGCGCTCCACGCGCAAGAGCGGCGCGCCAATGCGCCGCTCGCCCAGGTCGATGCGCTCGCCCAGCTCGCGCCCCACCATCAGCGCGACGATGCGATCCGGTGTGAGGTTCGCCATCGCGTCCACGTGCACGAGACGCCCGTCGCGCAGCACGGCCACGCGCTCGGCCACGCGCGCCAGTTCTTCGAGTCGATGCGAGATGTAGACGAGCGCCACGCCGCGCGCCTTGAGCCGCGCGATCTGCTCGAACAGCAGTTCGACCTCGCGCGCGGTCAGCATGGCGGTGGGCTCGTCGAGAATCAGCACGCGCGCGTCGCCGATCAGGTTGCGCGCAATCTCCACCATCTGCTGGTGGCCGATGCCGAGTTCGCCCACGAGCGTATCCGGGTCGATCGCGTCGAGCCCCACCTGGGCCATCGCCTCACGCGCGTCCTCGCGCAGCCGCTTGCGGTCGATCCAGCCGAACGCGGCGGGACCGAAGTGCGGCAGCCGGTTGAGAAAGAGGTTCTCGGCCACGGAAAGCGTGGGCAGCAGGTTCAGCTCCTGCATCACCATGCGCACGCCGAGCCCTTCGGCCTCGGTGCGGCTGGCGGGCCGGTACGGCGCGCCGGCCAGCTGCATCGAGCCCGTCGTCGGGTCCACGAGACCGCCTACGATCTTCGAAAGCGTGCTCTTGCCCGCGCCGTTTTCGCCCGTGAGCGCGAGCACTTCGCCTGCGCGCAGCTCGAGGCTCACGTCGGCAAGCACAGGCGACGCCCAGGTCTTGCCGATGCCCGTGACCGAAAGCACGGCAGGCAAGCCGGACGGCGCGCGCGGCACGTCGGAGTCCGTTGAATCCATTTCCATCCTGTTGTCGAAAGCCGCTCTCGCCGGCCTGGTCACCGCACTGTGGCGGCGGAAAGCCCGACTGCCGCTTCGTGTGTCATGTTGGCTGAAGGCCGATGCCGCGGGGCTCGACAGCATCTGCTGCTGTATGGCTCCCGCTCCATCGTGACCTGCTGCGTGGCCGCGTCGGCAAGCGGGCCCGCCCGCGCCTGCCGCGTTGCCCACGCCGCGCCTGTTCGCCTGCCGACCGGCCATTCATGCGAATCGAATGGCCGCGTCTGCCGCCATGACGCTATACCGGTGAATAACGGCGACGCCAAGCTTTTCTTGAGCGCCGGACGGCGCGCCCGAACCACCCACGCACGGACGCGACGCCGGCTTCGTTGATGCGCGACTTGCCTTGCGGGTTCCCGGCCGGCCGCGCCCGGTCGATTACTTCGTGATGAGATCGACCGGCGTTTCGACCACGCCCGAAAGCTCGGACTGCTTCTTGTGGTCGGCAATCGCCTTGAGCGCCGTGTCGATGCCGAACACGGCCTGCTTGGCCGCGTACTGGTCGGCCGTGGCAAGCACGCGGCCATCCTTCAGCATGGGCTTGATGGCGTTGATGTTGTCGTAGCCGACCACGTACACCTTGCCCTGGCGACCCGCGGCGCGCACCGCCGACACGGCGCCGATCGCCATGTTGTCGTTGCCGCACAGCAGCGCCTTGATGTTGGGGTACTCGTTGAGCATGGCCGAGGCCACCGCGTTGCCCTTGTCGATTTCCCACTCGCCCGACTGCACCGAATCGATCTTCGCGCCCACCGCCTGCATCGCGTCCTTGAAGCCGGCCGTGCGCTGCTGCGCGTTGGTGGTGGTCGACACGCCTTCGAGAATGCCGACTTCGTCGCCCGCCTTCAGCTTCTTCGCGAGGTAGTCGCCCACCTTCTTCGCGCCCTTGCGGTTGTCCGGGCCCACGAACGGTACGTTCAGGTCTTTCGACTTGAGCACGTCCGGGTCGAGCCGGTTGTCGATGTTCACCACGATGATGCCGGCATCCACCGCCTTCTTGACCACCGGCACGAGCGCCTTGGAATCGGCGGGCGCCAGCACGATCGCGTCGACCTTCGAGACGATCATCTGCTCGACGATGCGGATCTGCGCCGCGGTGTCGGTTTCATCCTTGATGCCGTTGGTGATCAGGTCGAACTGACCCGGGTTGTGTTTCTGGTAGTCCTTTGCGCCGGTCTCCATGGTGAGAAAGAACTCGTTGGCGAGCGACTTCATGACGAGCGCGACTTTCGGCTTCCTGGCAGCTTCGGCGTGAGCGGTGGAAAACGGCAACGCAGCCGCAGCGGTGAGGGCCACGGCGGCCGCAAGGACGCGGCGGCGAATGCGGGAATTCATTCTGGTTATCTCCTTGTTGTCAGGCTCGGATGAGCCGTATTTTTAGCGCGCAAACGTTTGCGAGCGCCTATTCTGGGCATTGCCAAAACGCCGTGTCAACGGCGGGCGCTGCTGCGTCGCACACGGGGGCCTGCCACGCCGCATCCGCCGTTCGGGCGGAAAGCGAGGCGCGGCAAGGCAGCGGCCGGCGCATGATGCGTACGGCCGATGCAGGGTCGTACGGGTAATCCCTGGCGGATGGGCGCAGCGGGCGCCCTGCATTACTGCGCCACCCGCCGGACTCCGACACGGTGGTCGGCGTTGAAGCTGACGCTCGCCCGGTTCGTGAACCGGGCATCGACCTGAAAGGGAATCTCGACGACAGGATCGAACTGCGTGGACACCGCGATGCGGTGCAGGCCCGGCGTGAGCCAGAAGGTGACGTGTTCGCCCTGCATGAGGTCGGTGACGCGCTCGCCGTCCACGTAGACGAGCACGTCGCGCAGGCGCACCAGCACGTTGGTCGCTGGCTCGCGGCGCACGTCGACGGCGACCTTGCCTTCGGCTTGCATGGTGTAGCCGGGCTTCACGATGCGCTCTGCGGGCACGGGCCGAAGCGGCAGCGGCGTGCCGGGTGTTTCGGCGCAGCCGGCAAGACCGGCGGTAAGGGCAATCGTGGTGACGGCGGTCAGGGTTGCGGTGGTCGCCAGGGTTGCGAGGCAGGCGCGCGACGCGTTCCACGCGCAGTGCATGGCACGCACGCCGGCCCCGCCTGTTTCGCCTTGCCCCGTGTGTGCGATCTCGGTGATCCTTCTGGTCTGCATGCGCCGTAACAGCATGTTCCGGCCTCCCTCGCGTCACCCGGCTCGGGCGACCATGCCTGATGTTCTGTTTGTCTGGTTGCCGCCTGTGCGCCGTCTGCCGGCCCGCCATGCGTTGCCCGCGCACGGCACGAATCACAGCGCGGACGGCACGCGCGCCCATGATACCCGCGCCGGTCTATCGATCGCAGCGTGCGCGTGCCCAGGCATGGGCGCCGATGTGCGGCCGCGCACACAACGCCACGCACACCCGCGCACTACGCACGCACCACCCGCTCGCCTCGCGCGCTTGCGCGGCGCTCCCTTCGCCGTCATGATCGGCCAACGCTACCGTTCGACTTTGAAGCCAATGGATGTAATGGAGTATTCGTGGCCCGACTGATCTTCATCTGCGGTCATGCCGGCACCGGCAAGTCCACGCTGGCAAAGCGCCTGATCGCACCGCTCATGCGCGCGACGGGCGAGGCCTTCTGCCTGCTCGACAAGGACACGCTCTATGGGCGTTACAGCGCCGCGGCCATCGGCGCCCTCACGGGCGATCCGAACGATCGCGACAGCCCCCTTTACCTTCAGCATCTGCGCGACCCCGAATACCTGGGGCTGATCGACACGGCGCGCGAGAATCTCGAACTCGGTATCAGCGTGATCGTGATCGGACCGCTCTCGCGCGAGGTGCGCGACCGGCGTCTGTTCGATCGCGCGTGGCTGGGGGTGGGCGCGGATGTCGCCATCCGCATCGTGTGGGTTCATGCGTCCGAGGAGACGGCGCACCGGCGCATCGTCGCGCGCGGTAATCCCAACGATGCCTACAAGCTCGCGCATTGGGACGAGTATCGCCAGCGGCGTTTCGTGCCCTCAGGTACCGCATGCGAAGGGCTTTTGATGTTCGACAGCACGGCGCCCTCGGATGCCGACTACGACGCCCTGCTCGCGCAACTCGCGGCGCCGTAGTCGAGGCTTGCTTTCCGGTTCCTGTTGCTCGCCTGCCGGGGCCCCGCTTTCACCCCGATTTCGCCCCGGCGTTGGCTGCTGCGCTGCTACCCGATCAGACCGTGGCCATCGCGTCTAGCGTCGCGCCTTCGTACAGCTGGCCGAAGCGGTTGCCGAGGAACTCGCGCAGCGACACCTGCTCCTGGCGCACGAATCCGCTTTGCGGCAGGCGCTTTTCGCGGAACAGGTCGAGCACGGCGCACATGGCACCGGCCGTTGTGATCTGGATGGCGCTCATCGGCACGCCGCAAACGGTCTTCGCGAAAATCTTGCGCGTGAAGACGTCCTGTACGAGCTGGCCATCGCGCATGCCCGTCACCGTGATGAAAACGAGCACAACGTCCTGAGCCGTGGATGGCACCGAGCGGCGCAACACCGACTTCAGCGTGTCGCGGTCGCCCGCGAGCCGCAGGTCTTCGAGCAGGAAGTGCATGAGCGCGCGGTGGCCCGGATAACGAACCGACTTGTAATCGAGCGATTCGACGCGGCCCGCCAGCGTTTCACACAACGTGCCGAGGCCGCCCGAGGTATTGAACGCTTCGTACTCGATGCCGTCGAGCGAGAAGTGTTCGAGGCCTTCCAGCGGCTGCACCCATTGCGTACGGCTGTCGCGGATCGCCTCGCACGGCTGGCAGTATTCGTTGATGAGGCCGTCCACGCTCCAGGTCAGGTTGTATTTGAGCGCATTGGTCGGAAACTCGGGCAGCGCGCCCACGCGCATCTTGACCTCGCGAATCTCGCTGAAGCGGTTCGCGAGTTCGTGCGCCGCAAGGCCAATGAAGCCCGGCGCGAGACCGCATTGCGGCATGAAGACGTGCTCGGCGTCTTCGGCAAGGCTGCGGATGGCGTGCGTGGCCCGCACGTCCTCGGTCAGATCGAAATAGTGGACACCCGCGCCTTTCGCCGCGGCCGCGACGCTCACGGCGAGGTAGTAAGGCAGCGCGTTGACGAGCGCATCGAACCCCTGGATGGCGTTGCGCAGCGCGGCGGGGTCGGCGGAATCGACGCGCTTCGTGGGGATGCCTTGGGCCGCGAGCTTGTCGAGCGCGGGCTGGTCGCGGTCGAACGCGGTGACTTCGTAGTCGCCGGTTTCGCGCAGCAAATGGGCAATGGTGTGTCCGATCAGACCGGCACCGACGATCGCGACTTTCATGGGCTTCTCCTTGTGTTTTGTGTCGTATGGCGAACCTGCGCGACACAGTGTAGAGACGGCCCGGTACGGATCATAGGCGCAAAATGCTGCGCTTCGACCATGGCTTTCGCCGTTTAGACGAAGCTTCTCGCCGGTCTGACGAAAACGTATAAAAAGCGTGTCAACGGCGGCCTGCCGTGGCGCGCTTAAGCCCATGTTGTCAGCCGACGTTGTCAGCCTGCTGTCAGCACACCGCCAGCCCACCGTCAGCCCGTGACGGTGCCGCGATCGATCTTGCGCGCGAGCACGATGGACGTCGTGGTGCGCTCCACGCCCGCGAGCCCGCCGATCTGGTCCAGCAGGTCGTTGAGCCGTTCCGGCGAGTCGGCACGCAGCCAGGCCACGTAGTCGTATTCGCCGCTCACGGCGCACAGCAGTTGCACCTCCGGCATCCTGCCGAGGCGCTTCTGCACGTCCGGCCCGTGCTTGGGCGCAATGATGAGGCCCACCCAGGCCTGGATGCTGGCATCGAGCACGTCCTGCCCGAGCCGCGCGCTGTAACCCGCAATCACCTGCGAGCGTTCGAGCCGCGCGATGCGCGCAATGACCGTCGTGCGCGCCACGCCGAGCTGGCGCGCGAGATTCGCCACGCTTTCGCGGGCGTTCTGCTGGAGCAGCGCAACGAGGTTGCGGTCGAGTTCGTCGAGCTGGTCGAGGCGCGGAGGTCTCATCGGAGGGCGAACGGAGTCGGTTGAAAGACGCGATTATCGCCCGCGCGGGGACGTGCCGGCGAACCACCTCGCGTGTGCCTCACGGACGCGCTATCTGCGCATTTTTGCCGATCGTTTCGTTTGTAAGGAGTTGTGGCGGGTCACACGGAGCGCCGTGATATCGTGATACTAATAGCGCCCAAGGCGCAGCGGACTTTCCACGCGGGTCTTCGCAGTGGATCTCTTTCAGCAATGCGCCCTGCCTCGCTACGCAACATTCCAAGGAGCAACAATGAAAAAAACCCTCGTGGTTTTCGCCGCCGTTCTCTCGATGACGAGCGCCTTCGCGCAGAGCACCGCACCGGCCTCGGCGCCGGCCGCCGCCAGCGCGCCCATGCGTGAACAGCACGTCGAGCAGCGCATCACGTATCTGCATTCGGCGCTCAAGATCACGCCGCAGCAGGAAAGCCAATGGAACGCCTTTGCCGACGTCATGCGCAGCAACGGTCAGACCATGGCGCAGCTCTATGAGCAGCGCAAGGCGGATACGAACCGCACCGCGCTCGACGACATGAAGCAGTACGCGCAGATCACGCAGGCGCACGCGGAGGGCATGAAGAAGCTCGTCGATGCTTTCGAGCCGCTCTACAACAGCTTCTCGCCGGATCAGAAGAAGCTTGCGGACCAGACCTTCCACGAGCGGCAGGCATCGCGCCGTCACCGTTCGGGCAAGGCGCCGCAATCACAGCAATCGCCGCAGCCGTCCAAGGCGCAGTGAGCACGATGATCGCACTCGAACATCTCGACCTTCGCGCGGACCCGGCCGCACAGCGCGTCGTCAAGGACGAAACCGTCACGGTCGAATTCGCCACGCAGGAAGGCGAGCTGATGAGCCTTGAAGGCCCGAACCGCTATGTGCGCGGCGACGCGCTCATCACGAGTTCAGGCGGCGAGCGCTGGGTGGTGTCGCGTGAACGCTTCGACGCGAAGTATCTGCCGGCCGCCCCGGCACTGCCGCATGGCGAGCCGGGGTCGTATCGTAATCGCCCGGTCGTGGTGCTCGCCAGACAGATGGACGAAGCATTCTCGATTGCGCGTTCGGCCGCCGGCGGCGACGTGCTGCACGGCACGGCCGGCGACTGGGTCATGCAGTACGCGCCCGGCGACTATGGCGTGGTGAAGGCGGAACGTTTCGCGAAGGTCTATCGCCGCGCGGATTGAGCGCCCGGCCGCTTTTCGCAGGCGCCTCGCGTACTGCTCGCACGACTCCCTTCGGCCCTCGCGCTTCCTTTTAGCAGCATGCTTGCGCAGACACGCGACGGCTTCGTTCAGGCGAAGTCGTCGCCGGGTGCCACGGTTACCTCGCGCGGCACCGCCTCGCCCTTCGCATACTGTTCTTCGAGCGAACCCAGCTCGGCTTCCACATAGGCTCTCAGCACGGCATAGCTGCGTCCGCGCAGCCGCGCCGGCAACGCCCGGTAGCGCGCCAGTGCCGCCGGCGTGATCGCGATCGTCAGCGCGATGCGCCGGGCCGTGGCGCCGAACCGCATTGCGACCCAGTGCACCGTGAGTTGCGGCGTGCCGTCGTCGGCGGGGTGCTCGACAAAGCGTGTCTGCTCCGGAAAGAGATCGGTGATGACGCGCGCAAGCTCCTCGAACTCCGGGCTCGCGCATTCGTACTGGTAGCCTTCCATCTTCTGCCCATCAAGTTGTCGTGTCGGGCGGCGCCAGAGATCGTGCCGTCCTTCGTGGGGCTTCATGCCCTTTCGTGCCGCTTAGTGCCACGTCCAGGCGCGGCGTCAAACCGTCTGTCCAGGCGAGCCGTCAAACCGTCTGTCCAGGCCGCGTGGCGCGCGTCTTTCGTGCATCGCTCACCCGCTTCGCCAGCACGCCTGCAACCGCCACGCCCGCCAGCGCGTAGCCGCCGTCCACCACGGCAAGCGGCAGCACGTGGGCCTGAAACAGCGCAGCGGGCACGTCGATCAATGCATGGACTGCGATGGCCAGCGGCAGGATGCCACGCCAGCCGGCCCGCACGCCTTGCCACATCAGCACGGAAAGTCCGATCTGAAAAGCGAGTGCCGCGAGCCGCTCCAGCGCGAAAATGCCCGCCGTGGCCGGCGAGAGACTGGCAAGAATCAGGTGGATACGCATCATCGCCGGTTCGGACACGTTGGGCAGATAGCCGTCGAGCTGGCCGCGATTCTCGAGCACGGCGAACACGATCCACTGCACCTGCACGAGCACGCCGATCATCCACGCTTCGGCGCCCCCGTGACCGATGCCGTAAGCGAAGCCCATGCCGTCGCCCTCCCCAGCGGGCCGGCCGCGGCCGAAGCGGTTCAGCAGCATGCGCATCGCGATGAACCGGCCCATCTCCTCGCAGATGCCGGCTGCGAGCGCGCCGTACACGACGAACGCCGCAGGCCGCATGAGCCAGGCCGACGTGATCGGGTTCTGCCTCAGCAGGTAGTCGTTGAGCGCGCGCTCGATCACCATGGCAAAGAGCGCGAAGACGGCAATGCCGGCGATGGCGGGCCGCCGGTCGAAACCGAGCGGCGAGCGCAGGCGCCGGTACAGCAGAACGGGAACAGCGGCGACGGCGAGCGTCGCGAGCGAGAGACAGGTAAGCGTGAAAGGCGATACGGTCATGAGGGTCCTTGAGACAGCCGGCACGCCATGCAGGAAGTGTCCCGCCTGCGCGCCGCAGACCGAATGATCGCAGATTATCGATTCAGGCCAAGCGGCTACCCGCGACGATACGCGGCCTGATGGACGTCACCACGCCGCGTCGGCTCAACCGCCGGTCGAGGCGCGCACGATCAGTTCGCCCGGCAACACGCATTCGCGCGCGACGTCGGCGAGGCCCTCGATGCGCTGATGCAGGAACTCCACGGCGCGATAGCCGATGGCGCGCGTGGGTTGGCGGATCGTCGTGATGCCGGCCAGTTCGGCCCAATCGGGATCGTCGAACGCGATCAGCCCGACGCGCCGCTGCCATTGCACACCGTAGCGCGCATTCAGATGCAGCGCGATGCGCAGCGCTACCGGGGCATTGCCCGCGAAGAGCGCAATGCGTGGCCGTGCATCGTGCTGCCGTTCGTCCGCGCCCTTACCGATGCGCTCGTCCAGCGCCGCGAGCGCAGCGCGCGCCGCTTCGTCGTTCTGCAGATCGAGCACCACCGTGTCGGCACGAACCTGCGGCGTCGCCCGCATGGCGTCCTCAAACGCCGTCACGCGACGCCGCCGCGAACTCACGTGCTCGTACGGCTGCACGACGAACACGATCTCCTCGTAGCCGCGCTCCAGCAAATGCGCCGTGCCAAGTCGCACGGCGGCTTCGTTGTCGAGCCCGACCATGTCGGCGTCGAGCCCTTCCACGGTACGGTCCACCAGCACCGACGGAATCCCGCCGCTGCCCACGGGCTTCAACATCGCCTCGCGCACGCCGAGTGCATTGACGATCACGCCTTCCACGCGATACGTCGTGAGCAGTTGCAGGTAGCGGCCTTCCATCTCGACCTCGTTGGCCGCGTGGCAGATGAGCGGCATGTAGCCGAGCGCCTGGCACGCCGCCTCCACGCCTTGCAGCACTTCGACGGAGTACGGATTCGAGAGGTCCGCGAGCAGCATGCCGATCAGCCGGTTGCGGCCGCGCTTCAAGCCGCGCGCCATCTGGTTCGGCCGGTAGTCCAGACGTTCGATGGCCGCCTCGATGCGCGCGCGCAGCTCCGCAGAGAGCACGTTGAACTCGCCGTTCAGGTAGCGCGAAATGCTGGTCTTGCCGGTGCCGGCTTCGCGCGCGACGTCGCTGATCGTCGCGCGGCGGGGCGACATCGGCGTTGCCGACGCCGCCGAGGGTTGGGCAGGCGTGCGGCTCATCGTGCCAGCACTTCGCGGTTGACGACGTTGACGGCCAGCGTGCCGGCCAGCGCCGCAACGAGATTTTCCGCCGCACAGCGCGCCATCGCGTGACGCGTCTCGTGCGTGGCCGACCCGATGTGCGGCAGCGCGACCACGTTGGGCAGGGCGAGCAGCGGCGACGTGGCCGGCAGCGGCTCTTCTTCGAACACGTCGAGCCCCGCGCCGTGAATGGTGCCGGCGCGCAGGGCGTCGATCAGCGCCGCTTCGTCGACCGTCGCGCCGCGCGATGCGTTGATGAAGATGGCACTGCGCTTCATCTGCCGGAATTCGGCCGCGCCGATCAGATGCCGGGTCTCGGGCGTGAGCGGCACCTGCAGGCAGACGAAGTCCGACGCGGCAAGCAGTTCCGCCAGTTCCACGCGCCGCGCGCCGTAATCGCGCTCCGCCTGCCCGTTCGCGCTGCGGTTTGTGTAGAGCACGCGCATGTTGAAGCCGAGCGCCGCGCGGCGCGCCACGGCGCCGCCAATGCGTCCCAGCCCGACGATGCCGAGCGTCTTGCCCTGCACGTCCGTGCCGTAGTGCGTGGGCCCGATGCTGCCCGTCCAGTGCCCCGCCTTGACCCACTGCGCCAGCTCCACGACGCGCCGCGCGGTGGCGAGAATCAGCGAGAACACGGTGTCCGCCGTCGATTCGGTCAGCACGTCAGGCGTATGCGCGAGCACGATGCCGCGCCGCGTGAGGTCCGGCACGTCGAAGTTGTCGTAGCCGACGGAGATCGTCGAAAGCGCCTTGAGCCGCTGTGCACCGTCCAGCATGGCGGGCGTGATCTTCACGCTCGCGCCGATGGCACCGTCCGCCTCCCGCAGTGCGGCGACGAGCGCATCGTGCCGGGCGGCGTCCACTTCGATCACGTCGGCGTGCTCGCGTAAAAAGGCGAGCACGTCGGCGGGCAACGGCTTGTAGGCGACGATCCTGTTCTTCATCCGGTCATTTTCCTTGCATGGGCGTGGCAAGCCTGCGCCCGTCGATTTCCTCGTGCGACTGTGGCTGCGGCGGCTGCGGCTTCACCGCGAGCGTGAACAGCACCGCGGCCACCAGCGCCGCACTCATGAACGCATAGGATGCCGCAGGCGAGCCCGTCGCGCCATTCAGATAGCCCACGACATACGAGCCCACGAACGAGCCGAGCGCACCCATGCTGTTGATAAGCGCCATCGCGCCGCCGGCCACGTTCTTCGGCAGCAGTTCGGGGACGATCGCGAAGAACGGTCCGTAAGGCGCGTACATGGCGGCGCCCGCGATCACGAGCAGCGCATACGAGAACCAGAAGTGCGTGCCCGTGCCCGTGCCGATCACGTACGAAGCCGCAAACGCGGCAGCCCCGATCAGCAGGAACGGCCAGACGAACACCTTGCGGCGATTGAGCCGGTCCGAGGCCCACGACGCCGCGAGCATCGCGATCGTCGCGGCAAGGTACGGCAGCGCGGAGAGCCAGCCCGTCTCCACCATGCCGAGCGTCGAGCCGCCTTTCAGGATGGACGGCAGCCACAGCACGAAGCCATAGACGCCGATGCTCCAGCAGAAATACTGCGCGCAGAGCTTGATCACCGCGGGCGAGCGGAACGCCTCGCCGTAGTTGCGCACCGGGCGGATGGCGGCCTGTTCGGCACGCAGCGCGGCGTCGAGCGCCTGCTTGTCTTCGGTGGAGAGCCACGCCACCTGCTCGGGCCGGTCGCGCACCATGAACCACCAGGCCACGGCCCACACGACGGCGGGCAGGCCCTCGGCGATGAACATGTGGCGCCAGCCGAACGAATGCACGAGGTAGCCGGAGACGATCGACATCCACAGCACCGTGACGGGGTTGCCGAGAATCAGGAACGTGTTGGCACGCGAGCGCTCGCGCTTCGTGAACCAGTTGCTGATGAAGATGAGCATGGCCGGCATCACGGCTGCCTCCACCACGCCGAGCGCGAAGCGGATCGCAATGAGCGCCGGGATGTTGCGCACGATGCCCGTGAGCGCCGCGCACCCGCCCCACAGCACGAGGCTCACGAACACGAGCTTGCGCACGCTGCGGCGCTCGGCGTAGATGGCCCCCGGAATCTGGAAGAAGAAGTAGCCGAGAAAGAACAGCGCGCCGATCAGCGACGAGAGGCCCTTGCTCACGCCCAGATCCTGATTGATGCCCGCCGCGGCGGCGAAGCCGTAATTCGCGCGGTCGAGATAGGCGAGGCTGTACGTGATGAACACGATCGGCATGATCGCCCACCAGCGGCGTGGCGCGAGAGTGGCGAGTGTGGACGAACCCATGAGTGTCTCCTTCATGCAGTGAATGAAAGCATCGTTCAGCGGATGCGGACGCGCGGGCACGCGAAGTGCGCCCTGCGTCAGTGCGCCGTTGCCGACATCTTGTTGTGGTTGTCCAATGAAGCGGTGGCGTCGGTCTGGTTGGCGCCGGCCCCTTCAGCGCCTTCAGCCCCTTCAGCCGCTTCGAGCGCATCGAGTTGCGCGCGCGTGGGCAGCCCTTCCGAGTCGCCGATCACCTGGATCGCGAGCGCGCCGATGCGGTTGCCGCGCGCCACCGCCTGGGGCAGCGGGCGGCCTTCCAGCAGCGCGCTCACCACGCCCACGGCAAAGCCGTCGCCGGCGCCCACGGTGTCCACGACGTTGTCGACGCGTTGCGCCGCGATCGTGCCCTCGCTGTCCGCCGTGCGGTAGTAGGCGCCCTGCGGACCGAGTTTCACGATCACGGCGCGCGCACCGGCCTCCAGATAGAAGCGCGCGATGTCTTCGGGCCGGTCGTAGCCCGTCAGCACCTTGCCCTCGCCGATGCCGGGCAGCACCCAGTCGGCGTACGCGGCAAGCGCGTTCAACGTCTCGATCATCGCCTCGCGCGACGGCCACAGCGTGGGGCGCAGGTTCGGGTCGAATGAGAGGGTCCTGCCCGCGGCGCGCATTTCGCGTACCAGGCGGAACGCGAGGTCGCGCGAGCTTGCCGAGAGTGCGGGCGCGACGCCCGTTAGGTGCAGATGACGCGCGCCAAGCACGTAGTCGGCGTCGTAGTCGTCGGGCGAAAGATGGCTCGCGGCCGAACCCTTGCGGAAGTATTCGACCACCGGGTCGGTGCCGTCGTCGGTCTTCGATTTCAACTGGAAGCCGGTTGGGTAGCGTTCGTCGGTGAGCACGCGGCGCTGGTCGATGCGCTCCTTTTCCAGCGTGTCGCGCACGTAGTCGCCGAAGGAGTCGCGCCCCACCCGGCTCATCCAGCCCACCTTGAAGCCGAGCCGCGAAAGACCGATCGCGACGTTCAGGTCCGCGCCCGCCACGCGTTTCGTGAAATGGCCGACGCGCGCGAGCGCTCCGGCCTCGGCGGCAACGAACATGGCCATCGCTTCGCCATAGGTAACGACATCGAGTGGGGTGTCTGTCATGGGTTTGCTTTCCTGCTTCACGTCGTGCTTTATGCCGTGCTTCGCGTCGCGCTGCACGCCCTGCTCAAGCGGCGGCGAGCCATTCGACGTAGCGCACGGCGTCTTCGGCCACGCGCCCGGCGTGGAACGGAAACTCGATGCCGCGAGGCGCGTGCCTCGGCAGCAACGGCAGGACAGCCGCGAGCACGGGGTCGTCCGCGGCGGGCGCCACGGCGAAACGCCGCGCGCCCTCGCCCGCTACCGCCTTGCAATGGATGTACTCCACATGGGGCGAGAGTTTCTGCGCCGCGGCCGCGGGCGCCACGCCCGTCCACTGCCAGTTGCCGATATCGAAGGTCATGCCGGCGAGGCGCCCGTGCCCTTGCGCTTCGAGCGCCTCGAAGAACGCGACGAACTGGGCCGCCATGCCCCCTTCCTTCAACTGCCCGTTTTCGACGACCAGCCGCGTATCCCGACCACGCAGACACGCTGCGATGCTTGCCGCGTGCGTCTCGCCGGCGAAGGCGCCGAGTTGGAGCTTCACGAAACGCGCACCGAGCGCCGCGGCTTCGTCGAGCGCGCGGCTCAGTGCGGTGGCGTCGAGCGTGCCGGCGGGTGCGCTGTTGATCGTGCTTTTGGTCGTGCTGTCTGTCGCGCCGTTGGCCACGTCGTGAGCCGCGCCATTGGCCCTGTAAAGCGCAGCAGGCGTCGACCAGACCGGCCACATGCCCGCTTCCCGAATAGCCGCACCGAGTTCACGCAGCGCGGCGGGCTGCACGCCGGCCTCGCCCACAATCAGTTCGCGGCGCACCTCGAAGCCCGAGGCCCCGGCCGCAGCGGCCGTCGCAATCCACGCCCGGTGGCCGTCGCGCCGTATGGCCTCGGCGCCGAACGCGCTTGCCACAATTACCACTTCGGTCATGGGACAGCCCTCCTTTCTTTCGCTATTTCCGGCTTCCCGCAGCGTCCCAGCATGACAGCGGCAGGATCGTTTGATCAATCTTGGAACCGGTTCCAAAACTGGTTCCGATAGTGCGCCGGGCATAGTGACAAGGCCATAGTGGAAATCCCTGGCGCGTTAGTCCAGCGTCTGCGCTCAGCCCAACCCGCGGCAAGCCGTGATCAGCCGGCCACCTCGCCGGCAAGACACAGCTCCAGAAATCGCCGCGCTACCCGCGAGGCCGCCGCGGCGTGCGGCACGAGAATCGAAAAGCGCCGCGTGAGCGGCTCCGGCGCGAGCGACAACTGGGCGAGCGCACCGTCCTCGTGCCGCATCGACATCGCCGAGACGAAACCGACGCCCATGCCGGCGCGCACGGCCTCCTTCACGCCCTCCACGCCGGCCACTTCCAGCGCCACACGCATAGGCACGCCGGCTCGCGCGAACGCGCGCTCCACCGTCTGCCGCACGCCGGAGCCCGCCTCGCGCAGCACCAGCGGACATGCCCCCAGCGCAGCGAGCGTGATTCGGGCATCGCCCGCGGCAGTGGACGACTGCCCGTCGCCCGAGACCAGTGCGTGCCCGCGCGGCGCGATGGCCACCACCTCGTCCTGGTTCCACTCGTGGGCGGTGGTGTCCACGGGCAAATCCATGCCGACCGGTCCTTCGATCAGCGCGATATCCAGCGTGCCGAGCAACGCGACTACGTCGCCGGTATTACCGCTCATGGTTTCGAGCGAGACGTCCGGATAGCGCCGGTGGAAATCCGCGAGCAGGTACGGCAGCAGATAACTCGCGGGCGTCGTGCTCGCGCCAATGCGCAGCGTGCCGCGTTCGAGTCCGCGCAGCGCGTCGCGGAAAGCCTGCGCCTCGCGCCAGGTGTCGCGCAGGCGCACCGCATGGGCCGCCAGTTGCTGCCCTGCCGGCGTGAGGCGCACGCCACGGCCGTCGCGCTGGTACAGCGGCTCGCCGATCTCCTCCTGCAAGAGCTTCAACTGGCCCGAAACGGCCGGCTGCGAGAGGTGCAGGGCGTCGGCGGCCCGGCTCACGTTGAGGTGCTCGGCTACGGCAGCGAAGGTTATAAGCTGATCTGGCGTCATCGTCACTCGACTATCGGATTTCCCGATATCGTACGTCACAAATGACGATTTCTCATATCGATATATTCAATTTAGGATTAGGCCGTTCGCTGCCCTGCGCCCCTTTTTCACCGGGGACCCGTCAGCTTTGCGTCATCCACCAAGGCCGATCATCATGTCCACCGCCTCTACCCCTGCGCTCGCGTCCGGCTCGTCGACGCGCGGTCAACTTAACGGCATCCTGTTCGTCGCGCTCTTCGCGGCGGCCGTGACGAGCCTCGCTTCGCTGCCGGCTATTGCAGGGCTCGGCATGAGCCCGCTCATCGTCGGGATCGTCGCGGGCGCCGTGTACGGCAATGCGCTGCGCGACGGCATGCCCGAAAGCTGGAACGCCGGCATCAACTTCTCCGCGCGCAAGCTGCTGCGCATTGCCGTCGCGTTCTTCGGGCTGCGCGTGAGCCTGCAGGAAATCGCCCAGGTGGGACTGCCGGGGCTCACGGTGTCGGTACTCGTCGTGGTCAGCACGCTCGCCATCGGCACCTGGGTCGGCATGAAGCTGATGAAGCTGGACCGCGACACGGCGATCCTCACGGCGGCCGGCAGCGCCATCTGCGGCGCGGCTGCGGTGCTCGCGTTTGAATCGACGCTGCAATCGAAGCCGCACAAGAGCGCGATGGCCGTGGGCAGCGTGGTGCTGTTCGGCACGCTTTCGATGTTCCTCTACCCCGTGCTCTACCACGCCGGCTGGCTGCCGCTCGACACCGAAGGCGTGGGGCTCTTCTTCGGCGGCACGATTCACGAGGTGGCCCAGGTGGTGGGCGCCGCGAGCAACGTGAGCCCGGAAGCCACGCATATCGCCACCATCGTCAAGATGACGCGCGTGATGCTGCTCGTACCGGTGCTCCTGCTGCTCGGCGTGTGGCTCAACCGCACGGCACGCGGCACGGTGAGCGGCGCAGCACACGAAGCCGCCGACGCCGCTCGTTCGCATCAGCACGGGCATGAGCACACGCATGGACACACATCGGGCCATGCCGCCCACCCCAAGGCGCGCAAGATCGCCGTGCCGTGGTTCGCGCTCGGTTTCCTCGCATTCGTCGTGGTGAACTCGATGCACGTGCTGCCGGCCGCGGCCACGCAGACGCTCGATACGCTCGACACCTTCGCCCTCACCATGGCCATGACGGCGCTCGGCATCGAAACCCGCGTGTCGCAGATCCGCGAGGCCGGTCCGCGTGCGCTGACGGCGGGGCTCATTGTCTACGCCTGGCTCATATTCGGCGGCTTCGCGATTACGTGGGGCGTGCTGCGCATCTTCCACTGACGCCCTCGTTGAATGGAACGACCGCCCCGGCGCCCCTCGTCGGTCTTGCCTCTGAGCGCCCCGCCGTGTGCGGGGCGTTCGTCGTCGGGGCGTTCGTCGTCAGGGGGGGCGTCGTTTTTCGCGCGCGGCACGCCGCATCTGGAGATGTTCGCCGACACGTTCGGCGCATCCGGCATATTCAGCACGCCGGGCGACGCCGCGCGATACTGTCGGCTCGCATCCCTTCCTGTGCGGCAACACCGGAGAACGATCGATGGCCTACGAACTGTATTACTGGGACGGCCTGCAAGGCCGTGGCGAATTCGTGCGGCTTGCGCTCGAAGAAGCGCGCGCCGACTACGTGGAGATTGCGCGGGGCCCCGAGGACGAAGGGCTCGGCACGAGCGCCATGATGGCGGTGCTCGGCAGCCGCTCGGAGCCGCATCCGCCTTTCGCGCCGCCCTTTCTGAAAGACGGCGACCTGATCGTTCCGCAAACCGCGAATATCCTGCTGTACCTCGGCCCGAAGCTCGGCCTCCTGCCGCGCGACGAGGGGCTGCGCTACGTGGCGAACGGCCTGCAGCTCACCATCGCCGACATGGTGACGGAGGCCCACGACACGCATCACCCGCTCGCGAGCAGCCTCTATTACGAAGACCAGAAGGAAGCCGCGAAGACGCGCGCCTCGGACTTCATCGACCATCGCATCCCGAAGTTCATGCGCTACTTCGAACGCGTGCTGCGGCAGAACCCCGAGGGCGACCAGCACCTCGTGGGCAGCGCGCTCACTTACGTGGACCTCTCGATGTTCCAGCTGATCGACGGCCTGCGCTACGCGTTCCCGAAGGCAACGAAGCGCTTCGACGAGCAGTACCCGCGGCTTGCCGCGCTCTATCAGGCCGTCATGACGCGCCCGAACATCGCGGCCTACCTCGCCTCGGATCGTCGTCTGCCGCACAACGAGCAGTGCATCTTCCGGCACTACCCGGAGCTCGACAAAGCTTCGCGCTGAAGGGCGCGCCGCGGATTGCACCGAGCCGCGCAAGGCATCGCATTGCGCGACGGCGATGCTATTCTTGCGCTCGGCTCGTTGCGCCGGGTTCGTTGTGCCCGGTTCGTTGCGCAGGATTCATCGCACCCGACTCATTGCGCGAGACTCGTCGCCCAGAACTCATTGCGCCAGATCCCATGGCCCCTGAAACGCCCGCCCGCGCGGCCCTCCTCCAACCTTTCCCGACCGACCGCCGCCCGTGCTGTCCTTCCTGCTGAAACTGCGCACCCGCGCTCAAACCCTGTTCCGCCTCTCGGACGCGCACACCATGCTCGTCTGGTCCGTGATCGTCGGCATGGCGGGGGCGTTCGCGACCATCGCCTTTCGCGAGGCGATCGCGCTGCTGCAATTGGTGTTCTCGGGTACCGAAGGCAGCTTCGTCGCGATCGCGCGCGGATTGCCGCCCGCGGTGCGCATCGTGCTGCCCGCCCTGGGCGGTCTCGTGGCGGGCCTGTTGCTCCTCGTGGCACGCCGCGGTTCGGAGCGCGGCAACCATATCGACTACATGGAAGCGGTGGCCATCGGCGATGGCGTCGTGCCGGTCTGGAAAAGCCTGTGGCGCAGCGCGTCGTCGCTCTTCACGATCGCGAGCGGCGGCTCGATCGGCCGCGAAGGCCCCATGGTGCAGCTCGCCGCGCTCGCCGGTTCGCTGATCGGACGCTGGGTCCACTTCGACCCGCCGCGTTTACGCCTGCTCGTTGCGTGCGGCGCGGCGGCCGGTATCACGTCGGCGTACAGCGCGCCGATTGCGGGCGCGTTCTTCGTCACCGAAATCGTGCTCGGCTCCATCGCGATGGAAAGCTTCGGGCCGGTGGTGGTGTCGTCGGTGGTGGCGAACATCACGATGCGCGAGTTCACACGCTACAGCCCGCCCTATCAGATGCCGGTGTTCCCGCCTATCGCGGGCCTCGAAGTGCTGCTGTTCGTTGCGCTCGGCGTTCTGTGCGGCGCGATGGCGCCGCAGTTCCTGCGGCTGCTCGACGGCGCCAAGGCAGGCTTCGCGCGGCTCGCGCTGCCGCTGCCCGTGAAACTCGCGCTCGGCGGGCTCGTGGTCGGGGTGCTCTCGGTCTGGGTGCCCGAGGTGTGGGGCAACGGCTATAGCGTCGTGAACTCCATCCTGCATTCGCCGTGGACGTGGACGGCGCTCGCCACCGTGGTGATTTTCAAGCTGGTTGCCACGGCGGCGACGGTGGGCTCGGGCGCCGTGGGCGGCGTGTTCACGCCGACGCTTTTCGTGGGCGCAGTGCTCGGCTCGCTGTTCGGCGAGGGCATGCATGCGCTCTGGCCGCATGCGACCTCGGCGCCGTTCGCCTACGCGATGGTCGGCATGGGCGCCTTCCTCGCGGGCGCGACGCAAGCGCCATTGATGGCGATCCTCATGATTTTCGAGATGACGCTCAGCTACCAGGTGGTCCTGCCGCTCATGCTCTCGTGCGTGGTCGCGTACTTCGTGGCGCGCGCGATCGGCAAGACCTCGATGTACGACATCACGCTGCATCGCAATCGCGAGCAGCAGGAGCGCATGCGACTGCGCGCAACGCAGATGCGCGAACTGATCCGCCCGGCGGCCACCGTCGTGCCGCCCAGCGCGACCGTGCAGGACATGACGCGCGTGTTCCTCGAATACCCCGTGAAGTACCTCTACGTGACCGATCGCGAGAACCGGTTTCTGGGCGTCGTCGCGCTCAAGGACATCACCTCCGACCTGCTCGAAAAGCGCGAGACGTCCACCAAAACCGCCGCGGACTACCTTCAGTCGCAATTCGACGTGCTCACGCCCGACATGCCGATCGGCGTCGCGCTCCAGCACTTCATGGCGTTCCAGGGCGAGCGGCTGCCCGTGGTGGAAAGCCTGCAGTGTCCGACGCTGGCGGGCGTGGTCTACAAGACGTCGCTGCTCGATGCGTACTGCCGCATGAACCCGGTGCGCTGAGCGCCGGCGACGCTTTTCGCTGGCGACCTGTTTCGCACACACACTGCGGCCTTGCCCGCAACCCACTCGGCATTTTCCCTGGCGCCATCCGGCATGTGCGCGCAGAAGCCCGTGCGGCGCGGCAAGCGCCCGATGGCGCGCGGCCGCGAGGGCTGGCATCGGCGGACAGATTCTCTACAATGAACGAACCAAGCGAACCAGAAGCCGCATGCCGCGCGGATTGCCGGGCGCGCCGTGCAGGCCGGAGACAGCGCAGTCCCGGAGCGAAGATGAGCGAACCGTCCATCGATGCCGTACGCCGCGATCACGCCGGCTGGATCTTCCTGCATATCGAAGGCGAGCCGTACGACCGCGGCGAGCAGCATGGCCAGTTGCTCGCGGCCGAAATCCAGAACGCCATCCGCACCGCGCGCTATCTCGCGAAATGGGACACGGGCGAAGACTTCGACACCTTCGTCAACGCGGCCGTCTCGCAGTTCGCGCCGAGACTCGACACCGAATACGCCGACGAAATCCAGGGCATCGCCGACGGCGCGAAGCTGCCGTTCTCCGAAGTGCTCGCGTGGAACGGCTACATGGATCTGCTGCAAAGCTGGTGGCCCACGCATGTGGCGGCGCAGCAGCCCCATCTGGCCGCGAAGCCCTGGCGCGGCCGGCGCGGCCATCATTGCAGCGCCTTCATCGCCACAGGCAGCGCCACGCGCGACGGCCGCATCGTCATGGCGCACAACTCGTGGGACCGCTACGCGGCGGGCGACGCGTTCAACGTTGTGTTCGATATCGTGCCGGACAGCGGCCATCGCATCCTCATGCAGGGGCTGCCCGGCTGCATTTCCAGCCTCACCGATTTCTGGGTTACCTCCGCGGGCCTCATGGTGACCGAGACCACCATCTCCAACTTCGTGGGCTACAACCCGGCCGGCGCACCCGAGTTCTATCGATCGCGGCGCGCCACGCAATACGCGAACAGCATCGGCGAATGGTGCGAGATGTTCGCGGTGGCGAACAACGGCGGCTACGCCAACAGCTGGCTTTTGGGCGACACGAAGACGGGCGAGATTGCGCGCTACGAACTGGGGCTGCACTACTCGGGCTTCGAGAGCACGAAAGACGGCTTCTACAGCGGCTACAACACGGCCACCGACCTCAAGATCCGCAACCAGGAATGCACCGGCGAGGGCGAGGACTACACCGACGTGCGCAAGAACGGCGCGCGCCGAACGCGTTTCATGCAGCTGGAGGAACTGCATCGCGGCAAGATCGATATCGAAGTCGCCAAGCAGATGATCGCTGACCATCACGACGTCTATCTCGACCGCAGCGACAACCCGTGCTCGCGCACCATCTGCGGTCACCTGGAACTCGACGACGCGCGCTTCGGCGGTACCGATCACGGCCCGTTCAACCCATGGGGCGCCAACGACGGCAAGGTGGTAGACAGCGAGATGGCCCGCGACCTTGCCTTCTGGGCGCGCTGGGGACATCCGTGCGGACGGCCGTTCGACGCCCAGTCGTTCATGAAGCGGCATCCGCAGTGGAACTGGCTGAACGGCTACATGCGCGACCGGCCATCGTGGCCGTGGACGCGCTTCGACGTGCTGCGCTGAAAGCAGCTCACGGCGCGCGCGGCGAGGCCTGCAGGAACCGGGGGAAGCTTCGTCGGTGCCCACCAAAGAGCCCACAAAACTACGACGAAACGATGACTAACCGGCGCTGAACCTGCATCGAACGACCGCCTTCGTGCCGGTGGCCGGAATATCGAACGCTCGTTCGCGACGCGTTTTTGGCATCCTGCCATGATGAGGTATCCCGTACGTTTTCCAGGCTGTTGCGGCGCGCTTTGTGCCGTGCGAAAGGCTTGGGCCAGGCGTACGTGCGCCGGCCGCCCTGTATGGGGTGCCGGCACGGCGCCGCTGCCGTGCAACGGCGCGAAGCGCGGCGAGCGCGGATGAAATGGCACGGCACTTGCTGCAGCTCCCACGGAGCTGCATGAGAAAGGAGGTCGAGCGATGAAAACCTCGACGCTGATGACCGCCGTGTTGCTGTCGGCTTCGTGTTTCGCCGCGCCGGTTCACACCGCGCGCGAAAATCTCGCCGATCTTGCCCGGCCCCCTGCCTTCGCCGCCGACGCCGCGGCGCTCGCGAATGCGGCTCCCGTCGCCCCGCCCGCGCCCGACGTTCCCGTCGACGCCAACGTGGGCCCGCAACGCTGGCAGCACATTACGTTACCGCCGTCGCGGCATCTCGGGCACTTCGCGGCGCCCCACGAGCATCTGCGGACGTGAACGGCGTGCGAGGCCTGTCCGGCCGCAGCCAAGACACCAAGCCGCATCGCCCCGCTGCCGACGCAGCCTTACTATGCCGTTCAGGATCGCCAACAAGGAACGCGAGCATGCCCTCTTCGAACATTCCCGACGAATCCATCGACCTGCAAATCGCCGATGTGCTGCGCGCAGTGGCGTGGCCGGCGAACAAGGACGCGCTTGTGGACACGGCCCGCGCCGCGGGCGCGAGCAATGAAGTGCTGACGATGCTGGACGGGCTGCCGGAGCAGGATTACGCGGATATTGCGGCCGTCACGCGGCTGATCGGCAGCAATTACGGGCCGGGGTTGTCGGTCTGACCGCGGGCAGCGCAGGCGAGCGCAATCGCGAGTGTCACGCCTGGGGTTCACCGCCGGCAGACGGGATGCGCCCGAACACCACGCGGCTGAAGAAACCGGCCAGCACGTTCTCCACGAACGGCTCCGAGACGTTCTGCGGGTCTGCCGTGGCGAGAAACTGCACGCCGTCGCACAGCCCGATCAGTCCCAGCGCCAGCACGTCCGCCGGCAACGGCAGTGGTGTGCCCACGCGGCGCGCGAACTCGTTGATATAGGCCGCCAGGTGCTCGCGCTTTTCCTTCATGAATTCGTTGAAGCGCACGCGAAACCGCGCTTCGCGCGCCGCGAGCAGCTTCGCTTCTACCCATAGCAGGAAGCACTTGTTGTCCTGCGGCAGACGGCTGTAGTAGGTCTGCACCTTCGCTTCCATCTGCTCGCGCGTGAGTGCCGGGTCGAAGATCGCGTTGAGCCCGGCTTCCATTTCCTCGTGGTCGCGCCGCAGCAGCTCGATCAGAAGCTCCGGCTTGCTGCGGAAATTCGAGTAGAACGCCCCGCGCGTGTAGCCGGCGGCAAGCGCGATGTCTTCCACGCTTGCGCCAACGAATCCCTTTTTCATGAACATCGCCTGCGCAGCGTCGAGCAGACGCTGGCGCGTCTGGTCACGGCTTTGCTCGCGAGTGAGTCGTTTGCGTTTCATGTGCGCAGTCTAGCACCGGGACAAAAAATCGGATGCATCCTCACACTCAGATACAACACTGTATTAGAATCCAGCGCTGTAGTCGGAATGCGCGCAGCGTTGCCGTCGCTCCACTTCTTTGTTCGAGATCGGATCGCGATCGACGTGGCCTGCCGCTATGCCCTGCTTTCTGCTCTGCCTTTGCCTCGTCTTTTGCCGCGTCCGGCCCCGCGCCGCTCGCGTCGGCGCGGGGCCGTTTCTCCAGTCGAGGTCGATGTGAATCATCCCGGTTGTGACGTATGGCCCTTCGCAACAAGACACTCCCGCCGCGCCGGGGCTGCGGTACCCACGCGCGACACCGCGCGGCTGCTGCGCCGCGGCACCCGGACGCTTTTCCTCGCCCTCGTCGCCCCCCTCGCCCTCCTCTCCGCCTGCCACAAGCCGGCCGACATCGCGCCCGCGGCGCGGCCCGTCGTCGCCGTCGCGGTGCAACCGGATGGCGCGCCGGTCATGGCGTCGCTGCCCGGCGAGGTGCAGTCGCGCTATTCGACGCCGCTGTCGTTTCGCATCGGCGGCAAGATCGTCGAGCGGCGCGTACGCCTCGGCGATACCGTGAAGGCCGGGCAGACCGTCGCGCAGCTCGACCCCGCCGACGTGCAGAAGAACGCCGCGAGCGCCGCGGCGCAGCTGGAGGCGGCACAGCATCGGCTCGTGTATGCGAAGCAGCAGCTCGATCGTGACCGCGCCCAGGCGCGCGAGCAACTGATCGCGCCCGCTCAGCTCGAACAGACCGAAGACGCTTACACATCCGCCGCCGCCCAGCGCGACCAGGCCGCGCAGCAAGCCGCGCTCGCTCGCGACCAGCTTCGCTACGCCACCTTGCACGCCGACCATGACGGCGTGATCACCGCCGAGCAGGCGGATACGGGGCAGAACGTCGCGGCGGGCCAGGCGGTCTACACGCTGGCCTGGACCGGCGACATCGACGTGGTCTGCGATGTGCCCGAAAACGCCGTGGGCGGCCTTGCGGCCGGACGCGCGGCGCAGGTGACGCTGCCGGCTCTGCCGGGCCGCGTTTTCGCTGCGCGCGTGCGCGAAGTCTCGCCTGCGGCCGATCCGCAGAGCCGCACGTATCGCGTGAAGCTCACGCTCGATCATGCGGGCGCCGACGTTCGGCTCGGCATGACGGCGAACGTCGTTTTCGCGAGTGCGAATGGCATGACGGGCGCTGAAGCTTCCCAGTCGCCCCAAGCCAGCCAGGCCGGCCAATCCACCCCATTCGTGCAGTCGAGCGGCCCGACCTTCACGCTGCCCGCCACGGCCCTCTTTCACGACGGCAACGCGCCGGCCGTGTGGGTTGTGCGGATGAACAGCCCTGCCGGCCAGGCGGCCAGCGCTGCAAAGACGGCGAACGCGGCCAATGCAGGCGCCGCAGCCGACACGGGCACACTCGAACTGCGCCGCGTCACCGTGGCGCGCTACGGCGAGCGCACCATCGCCGTCACGCAGGGGCTCGCGAGCGGCGAGCGTGTCGTGCTGCAAGGCGTGCATACGGTAGCGGCCGGCGAGCAGGTCCGGCCCGTGGCGCCACTGCATCCTGAGGACTTCGCGTCATGACGGCCGCACGCGAGGAAGGGACCCATTCAGGCGTGGGCGTGGGCACAGCCGCCGAAGCCGGCCCCACCCAACGCTTCAACCTCTCGGCATGGGCGCTGCGCCACCAGGCGCTCGTCGTGTTCGTGATCGTGCTTGCCACGTTGTTCGGCGTGCTGGCCTACACGCGGCTCGCGCAGTCCGAAGACCCGCCCTTCACGTTCCGCGTGATGGTGATCCAGACCTTCTGGCCCGGCGCCACCGCGCGTCAGGTCCAGGAACAGGTCACCGACCGCATCGGCCGCAAGCTCCAGGAAACGCCTTATATCGACTTCCTGCGCAGCTACTCGCGCCCCGGCGAATCGCTGATCTTCTTCACGATGAAAGACTCCGCGCCCGTGAAGGAGGTGCCGCAGACCTGGTACCAGGTGCGCAAGAAGGTGGGCGACATGGCGGCGACGCTGCCGCCCGGCGTGCAAGGCCCGTTCTTCAACGACGAGTTCGGCGACGTCTACACCAACATCTACACGCTCGAAGGCGACGGCTTTTCACCGGCGCAGCTGCACGACTACGCGGACCAGCTGCGCACCGTGCTGCTGCGCGTGCCCGGCGTCGCGAAAGTGGACTACTTCGGCGACCCGAACCAGCACATCTACATCGAGATATCGAACACGCAGCTGACGCGCCTCGGCATCACGCCGCAGCAGCTCGCGCAGGCCATCAATTCGCAGAACGCCGTCGCGGCTGCGGGCACGCTAACCACCGCCGACGACCGTGTGTTCGTGCGCCCGAGCGGCCAGTTCAAGGACGTCAAAGCGCTCGCCGATCTGCTCGTGCGCATCAACAACCGCTCGTTTCGCCTCGGCGACATCGCCGTGATCCGGCGCGGCTACGACGACCCGCCCGTCACGCAGATGCGCTCCGGGGGCAAAGCCGTACTCGGCATCGGCATCACGATGCAGCCGGGCGGCGACGTGATCCGCCTCGGCAAGGCGCTCGACGCGCAGACCTCGGAATTGCAGGCGCGGCTACCGGCGGGACTCAAGCTCGTGCAGGTGTCGAGCATGCCGCATGCGGTTTCGCGCTCGGTCGACGACTTTCTCGAAGCCGTGGCCGAAGCCGTTGCCATCGTGCTGATCGTGAGCCTTGTCTCACTCGGCGTGCGCACGGGCATGGTGGTGGTGATCTCGATTCCGGTCGTGCTCGCCGTCACGGCGCTCTGCATGTACCTCTTCGACATCGGTCTGCACAAGGTGTCGCTCGGCACGCTCGTGCTGGCGCTCGGCCTGCTCGTGGACGACGCGATCATCGCCGTCGAAATGATGGCCGTGAAGCTCGAACAAGGCTGGAATCGCACGCGCGCGGCGGCCTACGCCTACACGAGCACCGCGTTTCCGATGCTCACGGGCACGCTCGTCACCGTGTCGGGCTTTTTGCCCATCGCGCTCGCGAAGTCGAGCACCGGCGAATACACGCGCTCCATTTTCGAGGTCTCCGCCATCGCGCTGATCGCGTCGTGGCTCGCGGCCGTCGTGCTGATTCCGCTGCTGGGCTATCACCTGCTGTCTGAACGCAAACGGCCGGCGCACGCGGCCAACGATCCCGCCAGACACGACGACGACCACGAGCACACCGACATCTACGACACACGCTTCTACGACCGCCTGCGCGGCTGGGTCAGTTGGTGCATCGAGCGACGCTTCGTGGTGCTGGCCATCACCGTCGCGCTCTTTATCGTGTCGCTCGCGGGCTTCACGCAGGTCGCGCAGCAGTTCTTCCCAAGCTCCGACCGTCCCGAATTGCTCGTCGATCTGCGGCTACCCGAAGGTGCGTCGTTCGAGGCGACGCTGCGCGAGGCCAGGCGTTTCGAACAAGCAATTGCAGGTCGGCCCGAGATCGATCACAGCATCGACTTCGTCGGCACCGGCGCGCCGCGTTTTTATCTGCCGCTCGACCAGCAGTTGCAGTTGCCCAACTTCGCGCAGTTCGTGATTACGGCGAAGTCGGTGGAAGAGCGCGAGAAGCTTGCGCGCTGGCTCGAACCCATGCTGCGCGACAGGTTCCCTGCGTTGCGCACGCGGCTCTCGCGGCTCGAGAACGGACCGCCTGTCGGTTATCCCGTGCAGTTCCGCGTGAGCGGCGACGACATCGCGACGGTGCGTTCCATCGCCGAACGTGTGGCCTCGAAGATGCGCGACGACGCGCGCACGGTCAACGTGCAGTTCGACTGGGACGAACCGGCCGAACGTTCGATGCGCTTCGAGATCGACCAGAAGAAAGCACGCGAACTGGGCGTGAGTTCGGAAGACATCGCCAGCTTTCTCGCCATGACGCTCTCGGGCTACACCGTGACGCAGTATCGCGAGGCGGACAAGCTGATCAGCGTCGATCTGCGCGCCCCGCAGCGCGAACGCGTGGACCCCGAGCGCCTGACGACGCTCGCCATGCCCACGCCGAACGGTCCGGTGCCGCTCGGCGCGCTCGGCAGCATGAAGCCCGACCTCGAATACGGCGTGATCTGGGAACGCGACCGGCAGCCCACGCTCACCGTGCAGTCGGACGTGACGGGCAACGCCCAGGGCATCGACGTGACGAAAAGCATCGACCAGTCGCTCGCACCCATTCGCGCCACGCTGCCGGTGGGCTATCGCATCGAGGTGGGCGGCTCGGTGGAGGAAAGCGCGAAGGGCCAGGCGTCGATTAACGCGCAGATGCCGATCATGATCATCGCCGTGCTCACGCTGCTCATGATCCAGCTGCAGAGCTTCGCGCGCGTGCTGATGGTCGTGCTGACGGCGCCGCTCGGCCTGATCGGCGTGGTGGCCACGCTGCTGCTCTTCGGCAAGCCCTTCGGCTTCGTCGCGATGCTCGGCGTGATCGCGATGTTCGGCATCATCATGCGCAACTCGGTGATCCTCGTCGATCAGATCGAACAGGACATCGCGGCGGGCCACCGGCGCTTCGATGCGATCGTGGGCGCCACCGTACGGCGTTTCCGGCCCATCACGCTGACCGCGGCAGCTGCCGTGCTCGCGCTCATACCGCTGTTGCGCTCGAACTTCTTCGGGCCGATGGCGACGGCGTTGATGGGCGGCATCACGAGCGCCACGGTGCTCACGCTCTTCTATTTGCCCGCGCTCTATGCGGCGTCGTTCCGCGTGCGCAATGACGAAACTGAGGGCGAGCGTGAGAACGAACGCGAGCGCCGCCCGCGTGCGTCCGACGAACATACGGGGAACTGATCATGAAGACGCTTGTGGTCCCGTTCGCCATCGCGACAGCGGCAAGTCTCAGTGCCTGTTCCTTCGGTCCGAACGGCAATCCGCCGGCCATGCCGCAGCCCGAACACTACGGCGCGGCGGCGCAGCCTGCGCAGACCGTGTCCGCGCAAGGCGTCGCGCAGACCTTCGTGGTGGGCGCGACGCCCGTGCCCGAATGGTGGAAGCTGTACCGTTCCGATGCACTCGATGCGCTCGTCGACGAGGGCTTGCGCAACAGCCCCACGCTCGCCGCCGCGGACCACAACCTCGCGGCGGCCCGCGAGCAACTGCGCGCGCAGATCGGCAAGTCGCTGCTGCCTTCCATCGACGCAGGCGGCCAGGCCACGCGCGAGCGCGCGCTCGGCATTCCGGAAGCAGGACCAAACACGGTGCTCTACAACGTGTTCGTCGGCCAGTTGCAGGCGAGCTACACGTTCGACCTGTTCGGCGCGGCGCGGCTCGAAAACGCGGCGCTCGCGGCACGCGTCGGCATGCAGGCGTTCCAGTTCGATGCGGCGCGACGGGCGCTGGCGGCCAACATCGTGTCCGCGGCGATCTCGGCGGCGGCGCTGCACGCGCAGATCGATGCCACCGAGCGGCTCGTCGCACTCGCCAACGACGAAGCACGCGACCGCCAGAAGCGCTACGCGCTTGGTGCCGTCGCGCACGCGGATGTGCTGGCTGCACAGCAGAACGCCGCGTCGCTCGCGGCTGGCCTGCCCGGCCTTCGCCAGCAGTGGCTCACCACGCGCCACGCGCTTGCGGTGCTCATGGGCCGCACGCCCGACGCCGCCCCGCCCGACCTCGATCTCGCGAGCCTCGACGTGCCGCGCGACGTGCCTGTCGTCGTGCCCTCGGACCTGCTGCAGTCGCGTCCCGACATCCTCGCCGCGAGTGCCGCGCTGAAGGCCGCGGCAGCCGACGTCGGCGTGGCCACGGCACAGATGTTTCCGAGCCTTTCGCTCACGGCGTCGATGGGCAAAGGCGGCTTTAGCTGGCCCGCGATGCTCTCCGGCGCGGGCGCGCTGTGGAGCGTGGGCGCGTCGCTCTCGCAGCCGGTGTTTCATGGTGGAGCGCTCCTCGCGCAACGGCGCGCCGCGGTCGCATCGTACGACGCGGCCGTCGCGCAATACCGGCAAACCGTGCTTGCCGCATTCGAGAACGTGGCCAATACGCTCGCCGCGCTCGAACACGACGCCGAGGCGCTCGCGGCGGCGGGCACCGCGGCACGCGCGGCGCAAGGCGCATTCCGCGAGACCGCTGCGCGCGAGCGTCTTGGCGCGCTGCCGCCGTCGGCTGCGCGCTCCGCGGAGCAGCAGTGGCACAACGCGCAGCTCGATGAGATCCGCTATACGGGCGCGCGTCTCTCGGACACGGCGGCACTGTTCCAGGCCATGGGTGATCCGCCCGCGCCTCGCGCAGAGGCGGCACCCGCCGCGTCTGCGCAGCGAGCGAGCGGCGATACAGGCAATAGCGAGAGCACGGCAGCGCGCTGACCGTCGGCTCGGGTGCCCCGACAGCGCTATGCTTGCGGCGTAGCGAACCCGGAGACGTCGCCATGTCCGAACGACCCGCCTCAACGCCCACCGCGCCCACCGCGCCGCGCGAAATCGACTTCTGGTTCGACTTCGCCAGCAACTACAGCTACCTGAGCGTCATGCGCATCGAACAGGCGGCTGCCGAAGCCGGCGTCCCGGTGCGATGGCAACCGTTCCTGCTCGGGCCCGTGTTCGAGCGGCTCGGCTGGTCGGGACCGCCGTTCGTCGTGCAGAAGGAAAAAGGCGCCTACGTGAAACGCGACATGGAGCGCCTGTGCGCCAGATACGGTCTGCCGTGGACGTGGCCGTCCGCCTTTCCGCGCCGCGCGCTCTTGCCCATGCGGGTGGCCGCCTTCGCCGCGAGCGAGCCGTGGATCGGTGCCTGGTGCCGCGAGATCATGCAGATGAACTTCGCCGAGGACCGCGAGATCGACACGCCCGAAGCCGTACACGAAGCGCTCAACCGCCTGGGCTTGCCTGCCGACGAGATCGTTGCCGCGGCGCAGAGCGACGAGCACCGCTCGAAGCTGCGCACGCAAACGGCGACCGCAATCGAACGCGGCATTTTTGGCGCGCCGACGTTCTTCGTGGGCGACGAGATGTTCTGGGGAAACGACCGGCTTGAAGATGTGATCGCGTGGGCGGCGGGCCGGACCAGCGCGTGAGCGCCTGGAGCGTCTAAGCGGAGAGACAAGTGCGGGCCACCTGCGTCAGGCGTCCGCGCGGATGGTGACGCACTGCCGGACAGTTATCCCCAGATTGTGTTGAAGAGCCTGTTGAAAACTCGCCGACAAATGCCCTAACCCGTTGAGCCGCCGACGCTTTCGGCATGCGATGCGAAATGCGCCGGGGCAGGTTCAACGAGTGTTGCTACAGCGTTTAAGGCTTGTTGGATTCGAACAGATCGATGATCTGCTTCTTCTCGGTGGAGCTGACGGCGGGCGGCGACATTCCGGCCGGCCCCACGTTGCCTGTCGCGTCGCTCGCGCCGGCCAATGCCGCGCCCGAGTCCATGCCGATGCTCGCAACGAAACCGTTGCCGGGCGTCATGTCGGCGAAATACAGCTCGCCGTTCACCACCGTCACGCCATCGGGTTGCGGCGGCTCTTCCTGCGGCACGCCGCGCAACGCGCGCTGCATGTACTCCACCCAGATCGGCAACGCGAGCTGTGCGCCGAACTCTCGGCTGCCAAGGCTCTTCGGCTGGTCGTAGCCCATCCAGGCCACCGCGACGAGCGTCTTCTGGTAGCCCGCGAACCAGCCGTCCTTGGCGTCGTTGGTGGTACCCGTCTTGCCCTGCAGATCGGAACGATGCAGCACGTTGGTGCCCGCGCCCGTGCCCGAGGTCGCTACCGTGTGCAGCAGGCTGTTCATGACGAACGCGTTGCGCGGCGAGAGCGTCTGCGGCGCGTTCTGTCCGGCCACGAGCGGCTGCGCCTTCGAAAGCGGCTGGCCGTGCGCGTCGTCCACCTCGCTGATCAGATACGGGTTGATCCGGTAGCCGCCGTTCGCAAAGACCGAATACGCGCCCGCCGACTGCAACGGCGTGACGAGCCCCGCGCCGAGCGCCATCGGCAGATACGGCGGCGTCTTGTCCGCGTCGAAACCGAAGCGCTGCGTCACGTAGTCCTGCGCGTACTTCGTGCCGATGTACGAGAGGATGCGGATCGAGACGAGGTTCTTCGACTTCGCGAGCGCAAGACGCATCGGCATCGGACCGTCGGGCTGGTCGTCGTCCTTCGGCTCCCAGGCATCGCCGCCCGGTGTGGTGGGCGGGAAGTACAGCGGCGCGTCGTTGATGATGGTGGCTGGCCCCAGGCCCTTTTCGAGCGAGGCCGAATAGATGAACGGCTTGAAGCTGGAACCCGGCTGACGCCACGCCTGGGTCACGTGGTTGAACTTGTTCTTGTTGAAGTCGAAGCCGCCCACGAGCGCGCGGATCGCACCGTCCTGCGGTGTGAGCGAGACGAGCGCGCCCTCCACCTGCGGCAGCTGCGTGATCTGCCAGTTGCCGTTCGCGTCGGCCACGAGCCGGATGATGGAGCCGGGCCGAATGCGCAGTGCCTGGCCCGCGCGCGGCGACAGCGCCGCGCCGACGAATCGCAGCCCCTCGCCCGTCACCGTGACGCCCGTGCCGTCGAGCATCTGCGCCTTCACGGTCTTCGGGTTCGCTTCGGTCACCACAGCGGCGACGATCTCGCCGTTATCGGGGTGATCCGTGAGCGCATCTTCGATCGCCTGCTCGCGATCGTCGCCCGCCGCCGGCAATTCGACGAAGCCCTCCGGTCCGCGATAGCCGTGGCGTCGCTCGTAGTCCATTACGCCCTTGCGCACGGCGCGATAGGCGGCTTCCTGGTCCGCGGAGTCGATGGTCGTGGTCACCGTGAGCCCACGCGTGTAGGTTTCGTCCCGGTATTGCGAGTACATCATCTGCCGGACCATTTCGGCGACGTACTCGGCATGCACGCTGTACTCGTTGCCCGCGGCCTTCGTGTGGATCTCTTCCTTCACCGCGGCTTCGTATTGCGGCTGCGTGATGTAGCCGAGGTCGAGCATGCGCTTGAGGATGTATTCCTGACGCACCTTCGCGCGGTGCGGGTTCACCACCGGGTTGTAGGCCGAAGGCGCCTTCGGCAGGCCCGCGAGCATGGCGGCCTCGGCGAGCGTGATGTCCTTGAGATCCTTGCCGAAGTACACGCGCGCAGCGGCCGAAAAGCCGTAGGCGCGCTGGCCCAGATAGATCTGGTTCATGTACAGCTCGAGAATCTGGTCCTTCGTGAGTGCGCGCTCGATCTTGTAGGCGAGCAGCATTTCGTAGATCTTGCGCGTGTAGGTCTTCTCGCTCGACAGGAAGAAGTTGCGCGCCACCTGCATCGTGATCGTGCTCGCGCCCTGCGAGGCGCCGCCGTGCAGCAGGTCCGTGAAACCCGCGCGCAGAATGCCCACGAAGTCGACGCCGCCGTGCTCGTAGAAGCGATAGTCCTCGATGGCGAGCACCGCCTTCTTCATGACGTCCGGAATGTCCTGGAAGCGCACGAGTTGCCGGCGCTCTTCGCCGAACTCGCCGATCAGCACGTGGTCCGCGGTGTAGACGCGCAGCGGCACCTTCGGCCGGTAGTCGGTGAGCGCATCGAGCGAGGGCAATTGCGGGGCCATCACCACGAGCCCGTAGCCCACGATCAACGCGCCGACGACGGCGAGCGTGGCGATCAACCCGACGAACCACAACGCGATTGAGCGGCCGATGGAGCGCCCACGGTCGACACCATCGCGCGACGTGGTGTGTCGCTGCGGTTCGCGGCCCTGCGGCTGGCGGCTGGAGTGGAAGGAAGGTTCCCGATCGTCGGACGGGTAGCGCGGGGAAGACGGTCGTTTGATGATAGGCATGACTGGAATGGTTCGGAGGTGTCTCTTGCACCCCTGCTGCGTGCGGCCGCACGCGTGTGGATCGTGGTCATGGCGTGTGACGCGGACTGCGCCTCACCTTGCCTGGCGCGTCTCGTACGCGGTACGGCGCGCGAAGAGGCGAAAGCGCAACGAACACGAAACTAAGGCGCATGGCCGGCTACGCCCCCGTCCGGCCACGCCGCGCTGGAATGCGGTATCCCGGCGCAGTGCAACAGCGCATTTTAAAGAATTCGCGCGGGCTGCTACGCGCTTTTTTTGTAAGAATTTCCTTGCGAAAGTTCCCGGGCTTACCTTCGCGCTGTCGTAGCCCGCCGCCGCTTTGCCACTTCGCCTCGGCACAAGCCCGGCCGACACGGCTTTGCCAAAGTGTCGGGTTATCAACAGAAATTGTTGAAAAGCCTGGGGACAATGCCTCTGCAAACCTGGCAAGCCTTTGATGGCACGATATTTTCTTGGCATGCCCGTTTCGGGTCGTCTTCAAGGGGCCTTCGAGCCCTATGCCAGTCGGGCCCCATCTGCGACAGCGCACGAGAGCCCGCGTCGCCGTATGATGGACGCGCAATGTCTAGCGCGTCCGCCGTTTTTCCATCGAGGCCTTATTCCCGCGAGCCGATCGCAAACGAGCCGACCATGAACAAGCCCAGCGAACGTATCGTCGTCTTCGTCACGCCTGCGCAGAAGCGCGCCATAGCCGCAAGCGCAGAACAGCTCGGCATCAGCGTGAGCGAGCTGATGCGGCGGGCGGTGCTCGCCTATGGCGGCACGGCCGACCAGGTGAAGGCGGCAAGCATCGTGGATCGACTCCATGCGCCGCGTGAGCCGGATGCGCTTGCCGAAGCGCTGCGCAAGGTCACGGCACACACGCGGACTGCGCAAGGCGGCGCTGGCGCACTCAACGGGGCACTTAACGGCTCACTCAACGGGGAACGAGGTGCTGCCAAAGATCCGGCAAGAGCCGGGGCGCGCGCAACAACGCACTCAGCGGAAAGAAGTCCGGGCGACGCTGCGGCGAGTTCCTTGCCGCCCCCTGCTTCACCCGTCGCTGCCGTCTTGCCGCCCTTGCCCGAACCGCCTGCGCTTCCGCCGCTGCCGGACCTGTCGGTTCCGCCCGATCCGGACGAAGCATTGCTGCGTGACGTCGAAAACGCGGTGGCGCGCGTGGCCGCGGCAGAAGCCGCATCGAGCGGGTCGCATGCTGTTGCTCCGCAGGTGGCGGATGCGCTCGCGGGCGAAGCGCCCGGGCGCGGGGCGCCAGCGGCAGCCGCGGCAAAGCGGGCCGCAACGGCCACGCGCAGGGAAGCCGACAGCGACGATCTACCCTTCTCCGGCACAGCGCCCGAAGGCGGACATTTCGCGTGAGACGCCTGCGCGGCCTCGTGCAATTGGGCTTGCCGCGCGCTTGCGCGCCGCTGCCCGTGTGGCACGCCAGACCGCTTCCCGATTTCCCCCTTTAAGGCCGGTTTATCGTTCCCCTTTAAGACCTGTTTAAGCGACCCGGTGGTGTAATATCCGCGAGCAGTTCGGGCCTTGCCGACAGCGCAACTCCCCACGCGTTTCGTGTCCGCGCGTCGCGCTGTACCGCAAGCTGCGATGGCACTCATCGCTATTGCAATCTCGCAAGGCGCCCCGATCTGCGCGCTGCATGCGCGGTCCGTTCCAGACAGCGTAAGCTGAAGGGCCCCGCATGCACGGCGCGCCGCCTCACCGCGATGCGCGCCGCTTTCAATCCACGGAGGAATTCATGTCGCTTTTTGATTCTGTCTCGCGCACGCTGAAGGGTCTGCTCAACGATGCTGCCGAATCGGTCCAGGATCCGTCGCGCGACGCGCGCCAGATCGTGCGCGAGCTCGACGACAGCATTGGGAAAGCGGAAAACTCGCTGATCGAGATCCAGGCCCAGGTCGCCACGCAACAAAGCAAGCGCGACGTGGCCGCCGACAAGGCGAAGAAGTACGAAGACGGCGCCAAGCGCGCGCTGCAATCCGGCGACGAAGCGCTCGCGCGCGAGGCGCTTGCCGCGCAGTCCAATGCCGAGGCAGAGCGCGACGCGCTCACGGCCGAACTCGCGAAGCTCGAACCCTCGGTCGATCATCTGAAGCAGCAGATCGACGAGATGCGTCAGCGCCGCAACGACCTCAACGCGCGCTCCAACATCCTGCAGGCGAAGCAGCAGATCGCCGAAGCGAAAGACGTGGCAGCCACGGCGCTCGGCGGCATCGGCGGCAAGAACCTCTCGCAGGACTTCCAGAAGCTCGAAGACAAGGTCGCGCTCTCGAACGCACGCTCGGACGCGCGTCTGAACTCCGCCGACGAGACAAGCGGCAAGGCGCTCGACGACAAGCTCGCGGCGCTTACCAAGGGGCCGTCCGTCGACGATCGGCTCGAGGCGCTGAAGAAGCAGTTGAATACGCCGGCGCAATAAGCCCCAGTAAGCGGCCGTGCGAGTGGAAGGCGCCGCGCTCATGCATCACACGGCGCGCTTGCGGGTCCGCACCTTGCGCGCCGCCTTCCTGTCCCGACTGTCATGGAGACGGGCGTCAAACCGCCCGGCCCACATCATGAAAAAGTTTCTAGTCGCTGCATTTGCATCGCTCGCGATGATCTGCGGCGGCGCGTTCGCGGTGCCGAGCGTCCAGCAGATCGAATCGACCATGTCGCAAGGCAACTGGCAGCAAGCCGACGCGGGCCTCACGCAAGTGCTCGAAGCGCATCCGAACAACGCCCACGCGCACTACCTCTATGGCCAGGTGCTCGAACGCGAAGGCCGCTACGGCGACGCGCTCGCGCAGGTCGAACAGGCGAAGTCGCTCGATCCGCAAATCCGCTTTACGACGCCATCGCGCTTCGCGCAGGTCGAAGCGCGCATTCGCGCAAGCGCGCAGCGGGCCGGCAGCGTGACCACGCGCCGCGCCGACAACCCGTTCGTCCAGCAGGCCGCGCCCGCGCAGACGCCGCCGCCCGGCACGTTCTCCGCAGTGCCGGTGAAGCACGGTCCTTCGATGGGCATGTGGATCGGCATTGCCGTGCTGCTGGTCGCCATTGCGCTCGTGCTGCGCTGGACCGTGCGCCGCGCGAAGTCGAGCGAAGACACGCGCGCCAACGACGATCGCCGCGTGCAGCTCAAGCGCGCCACCGACCTGCTCAACGAAGTGCGTTCGCTGAAGCTCGACGTGCGCCTTTCCACGGCGCCGGGTCACGAGGCGCTCGAAAAGGACGTTGAAGCCACCGAAGCTCAGTTGCGCGAGCGGGTGGAGGCGCTCTCGAATGCGAGCAACCCCGTGCCGCCCTACGAGATCGAAGCGCTCGAGCGCCAGGTGGCAAGCCTCAAGGCACGCGCCGAGGGCCGGCCCGATCCGAACGCGCAGACCGCGCAGACCGCAGCGTCCGGTGACCGCACAGGCGAATCCGTGTTCGCGCGCGAAGCGGACGAACGCTTCGGCCGCGGCCAACAGCCCGGCTATGGTCAGCAAGGCCCCTGGCCCGCGCCCCCACCCCAACAACAGCCGCCTGTGATCATCCAGCAAGGCGGTGGCGGTTTCGGCGGCGGCATGGGCGGGCTGCTCACCGGCGTGCTGCTCGGCGAGGCGCTCAACAGCGGGCGCGACCGCGTGGTGGAACGCGACGTGATCGTCGACGACGAACGGCGCCGCCGCGAAGCCGACAACGGCGGAGGCGTCGATTTCGGTCAGGGCTCGAACGACTGGAACGACGACAGCTCGGGCGGCAACGTCGATCTCGGCAACGACGACTCGGGCGGTTGGAACGATACCTGAGCAGCCCGTCCGCCACCGACAGCGCCACTCAGACACAGGCTCCGCGGCCCACGCCACGGAGCCTGTTTCTTTTTGCACGCCGGACGCGACTCGATGCGGCAGCGCTCAGCTCATATCGTGCTGCGCGAGCATCGCCGCCCCCGCAAAGAGCCGCATGATGAAGCGCTCGGCGTACCCCACGAGCGCTTCACGCTGCGTCGCGTGATGGATGTATTCGTGCGAGAGATGGAAGAGTTGGAGCACGATCTGCGCGCAGATTTCATCGACGGCCGTGCGTGGCAGACCGGGCACGAGGTTCAGTTGCACGACGTCGTCGGCCATTTCCTGCGAGACCTCGTTGAGATTGCTGCGCACCGCGTCGCGCAACGCGGCCGACGTACCGTGGTACTCGGCGAGCGCGCAGAGAAACGCGTCGCGATGGTCGAGCACGAAACCGAAGAATGCTGCACACGCGCGACGCGGCACGCTGAACGGTTCGTCGTGCGCGGCGAGCCAGCGCTCGCGGCGCAGCATCGGACGCAGCCGCGCGCTGATCCACTCGAGCGCCTCGCGCGCGAGATCGTCGAGCGTATCGAAGTGGCGGTAGAACGTGTTGGGGTTGAGACCCGCCTCGCGCGCGAGTTCGCGGATACCGAGCGTCGCGAGACTGCGCCCGCCCGCGGCCAGACGCAGCGCGGCTTCGATGAGGCGCCGCTTGCCGGGCGCGAGTTCGGGTTCCTCTGGAGCAGTTTGCATGCGGTTTGAAGGACAGGCTCGGAAACGCGGCGCGGGACCGGTATGCCACGCGCGCGTGCCGTCTCGTCAGTTGAACGCTGTTTGAATGCAGCCGTTATGTCGTTCCGGCGCGCCGCCTGAACCACGGGCCGCCTTGACGCGAAGTGTACACTTGTCTACCCTGCGCCGTGAACGCCGGCCTTCGTGCAATTGCATGTGATGGCACCTGAAATCAAGCCTCGCATTGCGCCTGAAACCTGAAGCTTGAAGACACCGGCGCATCCGTCCCTTCGTCCGCTGGAGCCCATCGCATGCCGCTCACCTCGCCTGGCTCGCCAGGTTCGTCCGCCATGCCGCGCATCGCCATCGTGGGCAGCGGCTTTGCCGGCATCGGCATGGCGATCCGTCTGCTGCGCATGGGCATTACGCCGCTCGCGCTCTACGAAGCCGCGGACGACATCGGCGGCACCTGGCGCGACAACACTTACCCCGGCGCGGCGTGCGACGTCCCCTCGCATCTGTATTCGTTTTCTTTCGAGCCGAATCCCGCGTGGACGCGCGCCTATGGACAGCAGGCCGAGATTCTCGAGTATCTGCGGCATTGCGCGCGCAAGTACGGCGTCGAACCGCTTGTCCGGCTGCGCACGCGCGTCGCCGCGGCGCGCTATGACGAAACGCGCAGCGTCTGGAATCTGCAGCTTCAGACGCATGACCCACAGCACGGTACGCATTCGCAGGAGACAACGGAAACAACAGAAACAACGGAAACAGTCGAGGCCGACGTCGTGATCTGCGCCGCCGGGCCGCTCTCGCGCCCGGCGCTTCCCCAGATAGCAGGACTGGAGCGCTTCGAGGGCAAACTCTTTCACTCCGCGCGCTGGGACCACGCGTGGCCGCTCGAGGGCAAACGCGTGGCCGTGATCGGCACCGGTGCGAGCGCCATCCAGTTCGTCCCGCAGATCCAGCCGCGCGTGAGTCATCTCGCCCTCTTCCAGCGCACGCCGCCCTGGATCCTGCCAAAGCCCGACCATCCCGTGAGCCGCCGCGCGCAATGGCTGTTCCGGCATCTGCCGTTCACGCAGCGCCTCGTGCGCAGCACGATCTACTGGCGGCTCGAATCGCGGGCGATCGCCTTCGTCGTGAGCCCCGGGCTCATGAAGTATCCGCGCCAGTTCGGGCTCAGCTACCTCGCGCGCAAGGTGAAAGACCCGCAGTTGCGCGCGAAGCTCACGCCCGACTATCTGCCCGGCTGCAAGCGGATTCTGCTGTCGAGCGACTTCTACCCTGCCGTCACGCAACCGAACGTCGACGTGATCACCACCGGCATTCGCGAGGTGGTGGCCGACGGCGTGGTGACCTTGGACGGCACGCATCATCGCGCGGACGCGATCATCTGCGGCACCGGCTTTCACGTCAACGACGTGGGCGCCCCGTTCGAGGTAACCGGTGTGGGCGGTGCCGATCTCAGCGGCGCGTGGCTGCGCGATGGCCCGCAGGCGTATCTGGGCACGAGCATCGCGGGGTTCCCGAATTTCTTCATGATGGTGGGTCCGAACACGGGGCTCGGCCATAACTCGATGATCTATATGATCGAGTCGCAGGTCCGCTATATCGCAGACTGCATTCGCGCGCTCGAACGCCGCGGTGCCCGCACGATGGACGTGCTCCCCGACGTGCAGCACGACTTCAACGCGCGGCTCCAGGCAACGCTCGCGCGCACCGTCTGGCAGACCGGCTGTCACAGCTGGTATCAGACGCGCAGCGGCAAGAACACGTCGATCTGGCCGGGCTTCACGTTCAGCTTCCGGCGCCGCACGCGGCGCGTGCGCGAAAGCGAATACCGCTTTACGGCGTAGCGTTCGCGTAGGACGGGCTGCTGCTCGCTGCGCGTGCATGTCGTTATGCACGTGCTGAAGCTGTACTGAGCTTGTGCCTGTCCAGCCGCATCAGAAACACCGCAGCCTCCACCAACAAGAACAGGGAGACATGAATGGCAAGCCTCGATTCCACGCATCCCGATGCATCGGCCGGCGCACGCGCGCTGCCGCCCCGCTCGTTCGCGCAGCGCCTTGGCCTTGTGAGCGTGCCCCGCGACGTGGTCGCGCAGCGCTACACGCAAACCGGCTCGAAATTTATCGACGTCATGGGCGCGAAAGTGCATTACGTTGATGAAGGAAGCAGTGAAGGCAGCGCAGGCGACGGTGAGCCTATCGTGATGATTCACGGCTTCGCGTCGTCGCTGCATACCTGGGACGTCGTGGCGGCGGGGCTCGCGCGCGAGCATCGCGTGATCCGGCTCGACCTGCCGCCGTTCGGCGTGACGGGGCCGCTGCGCTCGGCGCGCGGCGCGATCGAAACGATGAACCTGCCGATGTACCGGCGCTTCATCGATACCTTCATGAGCGCACTCGGCATCGGGCAAGCCACACTCGTGGGCAACTCGTTAGGTGGACTGATCTCGTGGGATTACGCCGTGCGGCATCGCGGCGCCGTGAAGCGGCTCGTGCTCGTGGACGCCGCCGGTTTTCCGATGAAGCTGCCCGTCTACATTGCGCTCTTCAACCATGCGCTCGTGCGTCTCAGCGCGCCATGGATGCTGCCCGAAGCCATCGTGAAAAGCGCCGTGCGCAACGTCTACGGCGACCCGCGCAAGATTGATGCCGTCACGCTGCGCCGCTACGTCGACTTCTTTCACGGCGAAGGCACGCGCGAGGCCATCGGCAAGATGGTGCCCACGCTCGACTTCGCGGACCTCGACACGGACGTGTTGAAGACACTCGACGTGCCCACGCTCGTGCTGTGGGGCGAAAAGGACCGCTGGATTCCGCCCGCGCACGCAGCCGACTTCGCGGCACGCATTCCGGGCGCAAAACGCGTGATGTACCCCGGGCTCGGCCACATTCCGATGGAAGAAGCGCCGCTCCAGGTGCTGGCCGATCTGCGGGCATTTTTCGCCGTGAGCATGAAGGCATAGGGCCGGCCAGCAGGGCGACAGACCGGCCGCCCTCGTCCCTCAGCGCGCCGGGGTGGCCGCCACGCGGCCCGCGTACACGCGCGTGTCGTAGGCGAATTCCACGGTGCCGTCCTGCGCGGTCGCGTCGAACAGTTCGCGCAGGGCCGCGAGCATCGGCTCATGGTTCGGATGCCCGGGTTTGGGCGCGTACGACGACGACATCAGCCGGCCCTTCAGTGCGTCGAAATCGAGTCGCTGCGCGTTGGGGAACACCGCCTTGTGCTCGAAGCCGTCGCCGAACCAGCGCGCCATCGCAGCGTCGTCTCCGTAGCGCTCGGCCACCTCCTGGTAGTCGACGCCATAACGCTGCAGCAGCGCCTCGTAGCCTTCGAGGAACGGCGTGCCTGCAACGAGCCGGCTGTTCCAGAACAGCATGACGACGCCGCGCGGCTTGAGAATGCGCGCGAACTCGCGTTTCGCGCCTTCTTCGTCGAACCAGTGAAACGCCTGGGCCGCGATGACGAGATCCACGCTGGCGTCGCCGAGCGTGGTGGCCTCCGCGGTGCCAGCGGCGCTGCGATAACCCGGATAACCGCCGAGCCACTGGTCCGCCGCGTGGCGCATGGCCGTGTTCGGCTCCACCGCCACCACGGGGTGTCCCGCCTCGAGAAAGAGCCGCGCCGAAATGCCCGTCCCCGCGCCGATGTCCGCCACGCGCGCATGAGGCGCCACACCACAGTCGATATGCGCGAACGCGACGACCTCGCGCGGGTACGACGGCCGGTATTTCACGTAGTCGGCCACGCGGTCGGTGAAACGCTGGGTGGAATCGTGCAGCATCGGGCATCCTCGGTCGCGTCAAAGACGCACCACGTTACCCGAGATCGGTACGCCTCGCATGACGCCCGGCTTTCAGCCGCCGCCCAGAAACCGCAGCAGGCCCCACAGGAAGCGCACGACGAGCACGATGAGTTCCCAGAGCCGCACGAGCTGGTCCCAGCCGGCGGCAAAGCCGGGCGCCGTCTGGCCGGCAAACCGGTCCGCCAGCGCGGCTACTGTGTCGATCATCGCGATTGTCCTTATGCGCATCGGAGCGCGGGCGCTGCGCGCCCGCTCGCCCTCATTTTCGCCCGTGTGCGGCAAGCCGAGGGCGGTTACGCGAGCCATGGCGCACGTGCTGGAGGGCGCTGCCCAGATGCCCCGGGCAACGCTCGCATGGCGGACAACAAGCGCAGAAGGTTGGCCTCAAGCGACGCGGGTCGCATGCGGCACCGTGACGTCGCCCCTCGGACCGCCACCCGATCCCGGACCGCCCTGGCCTCCCGGGCCACCGCCGGGCCCACCGCCCGGGCCGCCACCGGGGCCGCCGGGTCCGCCACAGAATGGCCAACCCCAGCAGCAGCCGTTGAGCGTCGACGTCAACGCGACCAGCACAGCGACGGCAAAGACCCTTTTCAGTTTCGTCATGACGTACTCCCCGGTTTCAACGGTGCGGGGCCAGCAGGATCGTCGCGATCACACCGGTCGTGATTGCGACCAGCACGAACTCGCCATTGACCTGCAGCCATTGATAGCCGGCGGGCGGCGGCGCCAGATCGCGCGCGCGCCAGTCGTTCACGACATAGCGCGGATCGCGATAGTCGGGCGGCACAGGGTCGCCGCGGTGCCAGTCGCTGTGGGGCACGGGACGCCGCGCATCATGCCCCATCGGGCCGTCGCCGTGCGGGCCGGGCCGCTCCTGTGGCGCAGGGCCCCCGGGAGGCGGGTCGCCGGGGACCGGTTGCGCAAAGACCGACAGCGTCGTGCCGAGCATGCAGGCCGCCACGGCAAGCGAAAGGGGGCGTTTTTTCATGTGTGGGTTCTCCCTGGGTAAAACCTCGAAAACGGGACCTCGAAAACGGGACCTGGAAAATGAAGCGTCGAAAGCGGTGACGATGCTCCCAAAAGTCCTGCCCGCGAGGGTTACGCCCCCTTACCGAACCTCACCCGCTGCGACAGACTGCCCCAGTCCGCGCCAACTCAAGTCACCCGCCAGCCCGCCGTAAACACGTGAAGAAGACGCGGCCTGCGCACGCTGACGACCGCGCCGTTTCGCGCTGTTTCGCACCATTGCGCACCATGAAGGAGACTCCCCGATGACGCGTTTTCGCTTTCGTCGCACCACGCGCGCGCGGTCGATCGTCGACGATATTGCGGCCCAGGCGGGCAGGCTCGGCATCGAGATCTGCGACGTCTCTGGCCACGTCGACGAGGTCGCGGCACGCGTGGAGCGGCAGGCCGAAGTCTGTCACGCGCTGCGCGAGTCGGCGGCGCAGACCCTGAGCGGCAACCATCGCATTGCCGAAGCGGCGCGCGCCATGCGCACCGTCACGGCCGGCACCGCGGAGAACGTGCAGCAGTCGCAGCAAACCATCGAATCGTCGCTCGCCGACATCCACGGCCTCGTGGAAGGCGTCACCGTGATCGAGACCCAGATCGCGGCACTGCGCACGGCGCTGGAACACGTGAGCCGCGTGTCCGAGGAAATCTCGCTGATCGCCCGCCAGACCAATCTGCTCGCGCTCAACGCGGCGATCGAAGCGGCGCGCGCCGGCGAGTCCGGCAAGAGCTTCGCCGTGGTGGCCGCCGAAGTGAAGAATCTCGCGGCGAAAACGGCGCAGGCCACGAGCCAGATCGAAACCACCCTCACCCAGCTCACACGCCAGACCGACGAACTGATGACCGAAGGCGCCGCGAACACCGCGCGCGCCCACCGCGTGCGCACCGGCACGGCCATGATCGGCGAGGTCGTGCATTCGACGGGCCACGCCATCGCCCAACTCAACGACGAGGCCGCGCAGATCGCCGAACTCACGGGCCAGATCGAGGTGCAATGCGACGGCCTCGAGGCGCAGGTGCTGGAGATGGCGAGCGACGTGGAGGATTCGGGCCGCAACTTCGTCCACGCGAAGGATCAGTTGGGCAAGCTGCTGGGCGTGTCGGAGTCGCTAATCGAGCTGACTGCGGCGACCGGCGTGGAAACGGCCGACACGCCGTTCATCGAGGCGGTGCAGCAAGCCGCGGCGAAGATCGGCAAGCTGTTCGAGGCGGCAGTGGCGCGCGGCGATATCACGACGGACGATCTCTTCGACGGCCATTACGTGCCCATCGCCGGCACGGACCCGCAGCAGTTCATGACGCGCTTCACCACGTTCACGGACCGCGTGCTGCCCGCTGTCCAGGAGCCGCTTCTCAAGCTCGACGAGCGCGTGGCGTTCTGCGCCGCCGTGGACACGCGCGGCTACCTGCCCACGCACAACCTCAAGTTCTCGCAGCCGCAACGCGAAGACCCTGTCTGGAACTCGGCCAATTGCCGCAACCGGCGCCTCTTCAACGACCGCACAGGTCTCGCGGCGGGCTCGCACACCAAGCCTTTCCTGCTGCAGACGTATCGCCGCGACATGGGCGGCGGCGCGTTCGTGCTGATGAAAGATGCGTCGGCGCCCATCTTCGTCAATGGGCGCCACTGGGGCGGGTTCCGGATGGGCTATCGGGTTTAAGCGGCGGCTCGGGGCAGCGCGGAGCGGCTCGCTTGCCAAGCGGGCCGCCTGCCAGGCGGATGAGTGAAGCGGGGTGCGTGAAGCGGGGTCGGTCAAGCGGGCTCGGCTCGGCGGCGGCCAGGCGAAGTCCGCGAAGTGCCGCCGGCGAGCCGTCCTGAACCTAAACCGCCTCCGCAAGGCGCCGGCGCTCGGCGCGCTGCATGAAGTGATTCGCCACGATCACGCCGACCGTCACGACGGCGATGAAGAGCGTGGCGAGCGCGTTCATCTCCGGGTTCAGGCCGAGACGCACGCGTGAGAACACCACGAGCGGCAACGTCGTGGAGCCCGGACCCGAGAGGAACGCCGAGAGCACGAGGTCGTCGATGGAGAGCGTGAACGAGAGCAGCCAGCCCGCCACCAGCGCCTGGGAGATGAGCGGCAGCGTGATCGCGAAGAACACCTTGACGGGCGTGGCGCCCAGATCGAGCGCCGCTTCTTCCAGCGACGGATTCAGTTCGCGCACACGCGACTGCACGATGATCGCGACGTACGAAATGCACAGCATCACGTGGCCGATCCAGATCGTGAAGACGCCGCGCCCCGCGGGCCAGCCGATCAGCTTGCCCATTTCCACGAAGAGCAGCAGCAGCGAAATGCCCTGGATCACCTCGGGAATTACGAGCGGCGCGTTGATCATGCCCGTGTAGAGCGTGAAGCCGCGAAAGCGGCCCATACGCGCGAGCACGAAGCCCGCCCATGTGCCGATCACGACGGAAGCGAACGCCGTCATCAGCGCGATGCGCAACGAAAGCCAGGCGGCGGCGATCAGTTCGTCGTCGCGCACGAGCGCCGCGTACCACTTCGTCGAAAAATGCGTCCATACCGTCACGAGCTGCGAGTCGTTGAACGAATAGACGACGAGGCTCACGATGGGGATGTAGAGAAACGCGAAGCCTATGCCAAGCGCGACGATCTGCAGGATGCGATTCGGCTTCATCGGCTGCGCCCCTCCAGGTCTTTCGCCTGGTAATGCTGGAACAGCGCCATCGGTACGAGCAGCAGCAGCACCATCGCACAGGTCACCGCGGATGCCATCGGCCAGTCTGCGTTGTCGAAGAACTCGTTCCACATGACGCGGCCGATCATGAGCGTGTTGGCGCCGCCCAGCAGTTCCGGAATCACGTACTCGCCCACTGCGGGAATGAACACCAGCAGGCAGCCCGCGATGATGCCGTTGCGCGAGAGCGGCAGCGTGATCTGCAGGAAGGCCTTCCACGGCTTCGCGCCCAGGTCGTAGGCCGCTTCGAGCAGCGTGAGGTCCATCTTGACGAGGTGCGCGTAGAGCGGCATCACGAGGAACGGCAGGTACGAATAGACCATGCCGATATAGACGGCCGTGTTCGTGTGATAAAGCTCGAGCGGCGCGTGAATGATGCCGATCGACATCAGGAAGTTATTGAGCAGCCCGTTGTTCTTGAGAATGCCGATCCACGCGTAGACGCGAATCAGGAAAGACGTCCAGAACGGCAGCATCACACCCATCATCAGGATGTTGCGCGTGGCCGGGTTCGAGCGCGCGATGTAGTACGCCATCGGGTAGCCGAGCAGCAGGCACAGCAGCGTGGAAATTGCCGCGACCATCACGGAGTTCACGTAGGTCGCGAAATACAGGCTGTCTTGCAGCAGGAACGCGTAGTGCGAGAGGTCGAGCGCGACGTGGACGATGCCGTCCGCGTACGAGGTGAGTTCCGTGTACGGCGGAATGCCGAGCTGCTGGTCCGCGAAGCTGATCTTCACGACCAGGATGAACGGCACGAGGAAAAACAGCAGCAGCCAGACGAACGGCCCTGCCACCACGGCCGTGCGACCGGTCAGGTTGAATCGCCGCACCGGCCACTGGGCCAGCGCCGTCAGCTTGCTCTTCATGACGTCAGCACCACCCCGGCGGAGGCGCTCCAGCGCACGTAGACCTCGTCGTCCCAGGTGGGCGAATCGATCTCGGAAAGCGCGAGGCTCGACACGTTCGCGATCACGGTTTTGCCCGAGTCGAGCTTCACGTGATAGAGCGAGTAGCCGCCCATGTACGCGATGTTCTTCACGACGCCGTGGCCCCAGTTGAACGCGCCCTCGGGCGGCTTGCGCGTGAGCGCGATGCGCTCGGGCCGCACCGAGATCGTCACGGGCATGCCGAGCGGGCCCGTAATGCCGTGGTTCACGTAGAGGCGCACCGGCAGTTCGGCGCATTCCACGAACACGTGGTCGGGTTCGTCTTCCACCACGTTGCCGTCGAAGAGATTGGTGGAGCCGATGAATTCGGCCGAAAAACGCGTGTTCGGGTATTCGTAGACTTCGCTCGGCGTGCCGAGCTGGACGATCTCGCCTTCGCTCATCACGGCGAGGCGGTTCGCCATCGTCATGGCCTCTTCCTGGTCGTGCGTAACCATGATGCAGGTGACGCCCACCTTGTCGAGGATGTTGACGAGCTCGATCTGCGTGCGCTGGCGGATCTGCTTGTCGAGCGCGGACATCGGCTCGTCGAGCAGCAGGAGCTTCGGCCGTTTCACGAGCGAGCGCGCAAGCGCCACGCGCTGCTGCTGGCCGCCCGACAGCTGGTGCGGCTTGCGCTTCGCGAAGCGGCTCATCTGCACGAGGTCGAGCACGGCCTGCACGCGCTCCTTGATCTCCGCCTTCGGCACGCCTTCCTGCTTGAGGCCGAAGGCGACGTTGGCCTCCACCGTCATGTGCGGAAAGAGCGCGTACGACTGGAACATCATGTTCACGGGCCGCCGGTATGGCGGCAACTGCGCGAGGTCTTCGCCGTCGATCAGGATCTTGCCCGACGTGACGGGCTCGAAGCCCGCCAGCATGCGCAGCAGCGTGGACTTGCCGCAACCCGAGCTGCCGAGCAGCGCGAACAGTTCGCCCTTTCTCACCGACAGGCTCACGTTCTTCACCGCCACCGTCTCGCCGAACTTCTTGACGACGTCGATGACCTGAACGAAATCTTCCGTTGCACGGTCTGCAACGGGCGCATTGCCTCGGGGCGCTGCACCGGCCGCTGCCGGCGCGCTCGACTGCTCACTCATGATCTGCTGCCCTGCTCCAGCACGGTTGATACACGGGGTTTGACGAACAAAGCCCCCGGCGGACACCGGGGGCCTCGTGGTTGCATGGCGGCTAGCGCCTCTCGCGCGGCCGCTGCCATGACCGCCACATCAGCGGCCGGACTTGAATTCCGTCCACAGTCGCGTTTGCAGCCGCTGGATTTCAGGCGGCAGCGGCTTCAACAGGAACAGCGTCTTCACGACGTCCGCGGGCGGGTAGATGGCCGGGTCGTTAGCGATGTCCTTGTCCACGTACTTACGCGCCTCGGCGTTGGCGCTCGGATAGTAGACGGCATTTGTGATGGCGGCGTGGACCTGCGGCGTTTCGATGTAGTTGATCCACTCGAGCGCGGCTTCCTTGTGGGCCGCGTCCTTCGGAATGGTCATCACGTCAAACCAGATCGGCGCGCCGCCCTTCGGAATGAAGTACTCGATCTTGTAAGGTTTCTTCGCGTCGATCGCGCGGTGCTTGGCGATCACCACGTCGCCCGACCAGCCGTAGGTGAAGCAGACGTCGCCGCCCACCATGTCGTTGATGTAGCCCGACGAGTTGAACTGCGTGATGTACGGCCGGATTTTCTTGAGCATCGCGAGCGCGGCGCGATAGTCGTCCGGGTTGCGGCTCATCGGGTCTTTGCCGATGTAATGGAGCGCCGCGGCGAACATCTGGTCGGGGGCATCGAGCACCGAGACGCCACAGGCCTTCAGCTTCGAAATGTTCTCGGGCTTGAAAAGGATGTCCCAGTTATCGAGCGGAACGTTCTTGCCGAGAATCTGCTGCACCTTCGTCACGTTGTAGCCGAGGCCCGTCGTGCCCCATGCCCAGGGCACGGCGTACTTGTTGCCCGGGTCCGCGCCCGCCACGAGATTCATCAGTTGGGGATCGAGGTACTTGAGGTTCGGCAGCTTCGACTTGTCGAGCGGCGCGAAGATGCCGGCGGCGATCTGCTTGCCCGCGTAGTTGCTGGTCGGCACGACGATGTCGTAGCCGGAATTGCCGGTGAGGAGCTTGGCCTGCAGCGTGTCGTCGCTGTCGTAGTTGTCGTAGCGGACCTTCACGCCGGTCTGTTTCTCGAAGTTCGGGATCGTGTCCTTGGCGATGTAATCGGACCAGTTGTACACGTTGAGTTGCGTATCCTTCGCCATCGCCGTCGCAAAGGGCACCGCGCACAGCACGAGCGCCGCCAGCTGGCCCACCACCTGTTTCTTCATCCCGTTCTCCATGTGACCGGCATCGTGCCGGTGCTTGATCCCGCTCGATGCCGCTTGATCCTGTTTAACCCCGCCTGACGCCGCGCCGTAACCGGTGCGGCTCCTCCGAAAAACCCGAAACGTACCACTAATCGTTGTCCGCGACAAAAAAAATGCCCGGGTGTCGCGGATACGGCACAGCCTTTGCCCAAGCCGCTCCTCGGGCTGCCCTGCCCCCGAGGGTGAGGTGACGGGCGCCTGCTTGCCGGCCGGCAGCGCCTCGTCCGGCAACCGGTGAAGCAAGCCGGAGAGACGCGCAAATCGGGCGCAATTTTATCGGGTTATGCGACGGTGTCTACTGCGAAAAAAGCCTGGCAGGTGGTGGCAAATGCGGTGGCAAAAGCAGTGGCAAATGCAGTGGCAAAAGCGGTGGCAAATGCAAGGCCGGCAATGAGGCCGGCTGCGAGGCCTGACTGCGGGCCGAACGGGGGCACAGAGCGGGCCCAAACGCGGAAGCGGATTGCACCACTGCGGTGCGGTAACCGTGGCGCGCGTCGCCCTATCTGATGGCCCACGCAGCGCGGCCCGATATCCCTACCGCGCGAGAGGCGTTCAGGGCATCGGTTACCATAGCGGCACTTGCCGATGTTCGCTGGATCTCCCCTGAATTCTTCCCGATGACCTCCAATCTGCACGACCTTCCCGACAGCCCCTGCATCGGCGTCTGCTCGACGCTTTTCGACGAGGTCTGCAAGGGCTGCGGACGCACGGCCTCCGAGGTCTCGAACTGGGTCTTCATGAGCCGCGACGAAAAGCGCGCCGTCTGGGAACGCATCCAGCGCGAAGGCACGGCAATGCGCTTCAAGTACGACAAGCTATAGGCGCCTGTCGCCTCAGCAGAAACAAAAAAACGCCGGGTTTCCCCGGCGTTTTTGTTCCCCCCTGAACGCGCTCTGTGGCGCGTTTGCGTTGCGCCTGTCGGTCAAAACTTCATACCGACGCCCACGCCCACCACGAGCGGGTCGATGTGGAGCGTGCCAAGCGACGCGCCGTTGAGCGACGCATCCGTCTTCATCCAGATCTTCTTGATGTCCACGTTGGCGAAGATCTTCTTCGTCACCTGGATGTCGATACCGGCCTGCAGCGCCGGACCGAAGCTGTGGTTGCCAACGGAGATCTGCGAGCCGCCCGCATGCAACCCGTTGTTGTAGAAGAGCGTGTAGTTCACGCCGGCGCCCACGTACGGGCGAACCTTGCCGGCATGGTTGAAGTGGTACTGCAGCAGCAGCGTGGGCGGCAGCACGCCGACGCCGCCCAGGTTGCCGAGGCTCGACGTGACCTGATGGCGCGACGTGCCGAGAATCAGCTCGACGCCCAGGTAGTCACGGATCATGTAGGTGAAGTCGAGTTCCGGCACGATCGCGTTGTTCACATCGACGTTCAGCGCGGAAAGCGTATCGCTCGTGCGTGCATTCGGTTCGATGCTGATGGCGCGCAGACGTACCAGCCAGTCGCCGGCATGAATGCCGCCGCTGGTGGCGTCGGACACCGCGTCCGGCGTGGTGGTGGCGGCGTCTGCCGCGTTGGCCGCCGGGGCGGCGAATGCCGCGCCAAGCACACAGGCTGAAGCGGCAAGGGTCTTGATGAGCTTTTGCATGTCTTTCCCCGTGGTCAAAATGCCCTTGCATTCTGTAGGGCTTATTGCCACGGAGATTTGACGTTTATCAAGCCAGCGCAAACGCCCCCGATCGTGCGACAGCCGGTCGCGCCACGCCCGTCAGCAAGAGTTCAATGAGCTCGCGCACGCTGCGAATGGCGTTGCCGAACGGCAGCGACTCGCGGCCGCGGAAGAAGAGCCCATTGGCGACGTCGCCGCGCAGCGCGGCGGCAAGACGCGTGTCGATACAGAAGTGGCCGAACTTTTCCACGCCGTCGCGCAGGCCACACACCGAGAGGCATTCGAGCGCCGTGGGGCACGCATTCTTGATGCTGCCGATCTTGGCGCGAATGCGCGACTCGTTGCGCAGGTAGCGCGCGAGCCATGGCGTCTTCACCGCGCGCGCAGGCAGCCCCGTCACGCTCACGAACTCGACGATGTCTTCGGGACGCGCATCGGCCAGCACGCGCTTGAAGTTCGGATGCGCGTCGCCCTCCTCCGTCACGGCAAAAGGCGTGCCGACCTGCACGCCGTTCGCGCCGGCCGCCAGCCACTTGCGCACGGCCTCGTGGCTATTGATGCCGCCCGCCACGATCAACGGCACGTCTTCGCGACGCAGACCGAGCGACGTGAAAACCGGATCGAGCTCGGCGAAAATCCGCTCGAACGAGAAACGCTCGTCGTTCATTTCGGAAAGATTGGTCACGCCGAGGTGGCCGCCCGCGTGGGCGGGATGCTCGATGACGACCGCGTCCGGCAAGCGGCCCTTCTTCATCCACTTCTTGAGCACGAGCGCGATGCCGCGAGCATCCGAGAGAATGGGGATCAGCGCGATGTCGTGACCCTGCGTGAGGTCGGGCAGATCGAGCGGCAGACCGGCGCCCATCACAATGGCGTGGGCGCCGTTCTCGCAGGCCGCGCGCACGTAGTCGGCGTGCGCGCTCACCGCTTTCATCACGTTGACCGCAATCATGCCGTGGCCTTCCGAGAGCCGCTTCGCGCCTTCGATCTCGCGGGCGAGCGCGATCAGGTTCGCGCGCTCCAGCGTCTCGCGCCGCGGGTCCGCACGGCACATGTCGAGCAGATCCGGGTGATGGTGGCGCAGGTCGATGCTCGCAATCGTGCCGACCGCGCCTTCGCGCGCCACGCTGCCGGCGAGCCGATGAGCCGAAATGCCGACGCCCATGCCGCCCTGCACGATGGGCAACAGCGCGCGGCCGCGAATTCTGAGCGGCGCGAACGGGTGAGATGGAAACATGAGGGGTGCCCGCTTCTTTGGTGACGAAGCCGCCATGATCGCGTGACGCGACAGACGCGCTTTGCGCAAAATCAACGACTCATGCGGATGGGCGGAAAAATCGCCGGTTGTTGATCGACGTCATGTCGGCAACGGCGGCGAAACGGCGCGCTTGCCAGCTTTTTGGTGTATTGGAAGGCCGGGCGGCGCCCTGTGAGCGGCCGGTTCAGGCCGCCGGCCGCATCGTCGGAGACCGCTCCGCAGTCACCGTCGGCGCCGTGAGCGACGCGGGCGGCCGGATGGCCGTCACAGGCGCCAATACACGACGTTCACCTTCGCCAGGCCTCGATTTCCAGCGTGCGGTCCGCCGCCACCAGCCTCACCGGATCCGTGTTCTTCCACTGCGACTTCGGCACCAGCACGGACCATTCGCGACTGCCCGTGTCGCGGAAGAACGCCGCCACCCCCACGTAGTTCGCCGCATCGCCGATCGGTTCGGACACCTTGACCGTCTGCCACGGCCCGAGCGTCACGTCCCGGCTCCAGAGTGTTGCCGCCGTCAGTGCCTCGCTGCCTTCGAGCATCTGCGCGGGTGTCGCCGTGGCGAATGCCTTCCCGTCCTTCAGTTGGACGATGCGCAGCACGACCGGCAGCGGCACGCCGTGCGCGTCCGGGTTCAGCGCACCGCGCGCCGTGATCTCCAGGTTCATCTGCTCGACCTTCGTCTCGAACACCGCGCGTGTGACACTCACGGCGCCCCCCTTCACCGACTGCCACGTCCCGCATGCGGAAACCGTCAGCGCCAGGATCACGCCGGGTGTGTATCGCCTGATTGAAGTTGTCATCAGAATGCGGCTCCCTTCCAGTCGGTGCCCGGCCAGAGCGTTTCCTCGCCATCGACCGTCAGCACCAGTTGCACGGAATGCTGCAGGCTCGCGTAGCGCCCGAGGAAATGGGCCAGCACGTCGCCGAACAGCACGACATCGCCCGGTCCGTCGAAACCACCCGCATCGAGTTCGACATGGACGCGCACGACCGGCAACACGTCCCTGCGCCGGGTGGTCTGCTCCTGAGAGAAACGCACCGACCGGATCGCATCGATACGCCGCGAGATCGTGTCGTCGGACGCCCAGTCGTAGAGTTCGAGCACCTCGCGCAGCACCGGAGCGCCCTCCACGAGCATCCGGTTGAATTCGTTCGCGCCGTTCGCGGTGTAGTGGCCCAGCACGCGCCAGTCATAGCCCGGGTAGTCGCGCGGCGGGTACTGCGGCAGGCTGGGCGCGGTCAGGTTGCGTACCGATGCGATGCCGGTAAAACCGGTGACGGTCTCCGTGATCGTCACCTGCGCGAGCGCGAGGCGCGGCAGGCGGCCGTTGTTTGCGAGCGCGCGCACCATCACGTGGTGGTCGGGTTGGGGACGGTCCTCATCGCCGTGTGCGTCGCCATACGTCCCCGCCCACAGCTGACCAGCCAGCGTCACCCACAGCTCGCGTCCCACCGCGCCGTGGCGCGTCGCGGTATGGAAGTACCGCTCGGGGTTGTCGTAGCGCAGCATCCAGCCGCGATGCCGGAAGCTCGTGAATGGCGTGTAGGCATGCCGGGCGCTGCCCTCCGGGTCGGCGGCGGTCACCGTGAGCAGGTCGTAGGGCTCGACGTGATCCTCCAGCGCCGGATGCACGCGCACGCGGTGTTCGGTGTCGTGCCAGCCGGCGGGATGCAGCGGCAACGCGTCCACCTCGAACAGGTTGATTACCGGCGTGCAGAAGAGCCGGAAGCTGTCGCGGCCCACCGGCTGGTCGCAGGGCATGCGACCGTCCAGTTCGAACTCGAAGGTCAGGCGCGTTTCGTTCGCCGGCACCATTGCACTGTCGAAGCCGCACAGGTCGACGAAGTGGAATTTCTGCGGGAACACGAAATACTCGAGCAGTGTCTGTTCGCGATCGAGTGCCTCGTTGCGCGCGGCGTCCATGACTGGCCACAGCCGCGTGGGCGGACCGAAGCCTGACGGCTCGAAACGCACACCGTCGAGTGGCTGAAGCTCGCCGTCACGCACGGACGGCAAGCGCAGGCCGACCGACGCAACCTGGCGAGTAAGCGTCGCGTACAGGGCCGCGGCGGCCGCGCGCTCGCCGTGCAGATAGAAGCGGATACGCGACAGGTCCGCATGTTCGCGCTGGTCCCCGAACCAGAGGCCCAGCGTGAGGCGGATGACCGTGCGCCCGTCCGCACGGACCGCCACGGTTGCGTCCTCGATGGAGAGCGGCAGCAGGTCGACCGCCTGTGTCGTGCGGAACGGGCAGCGCACCCCGTCGGGCCCGACCGGCGCCGAGCGCACCACGGCCCCGGCCGGAATGCCCGCCGTCATCGAACCGCCGCGCTGGAGGGGCAAACACTCGATGATGGACAGCGACGGAACCGGGCGCGCCATGTGCCCGTAGAGATTGTCGAGCAGCCCTTCGGTGACTTCCGGCATCCCGTCGTCGAGCTTCATGCGCAGTCGCGCGACGAGCAGCGCGAAACCTTCACTGACTGCCCGGACCGGTCCGTCCTCCTCGCCTCGCGCCTGGCCTGGCTGCATGCCGAGACGTCGCGCCGCGTCGGGCTGGGCGCGTGCGAACTCGCGGCCAGCCTCGCGCAGATAACGCATCTCGGCATCGAAATAGCGCAGCAGCGGACTGGCCTCTTCCTGCTGGTGCGGTTTCCACGGCGCGCTCACGGCTGCAGCTCCGGTGGCAACGGCGGCAGCGACGGCAGGCCTGCGATCACGCCCGCACGGCCCGTCACGAAGATCCGCTCCGGCATCCGGAAGCCGCGCAGCTTCAGCAGTTCCAGCGGCCCGGCGCCCGCCTGTACGCGCAGCAGGTAGCGCAGTGGTGGAGGTGCATCGGGGTTCGTGACAGCACTGGCCACGCGGGCGACACTCGCAGCCGATGCGGCCTTCGCGTCATCGCCACCTGCCGGGCTGTTCCAGACCAGTTCGTAGCGCGTATCGTCGAGTGCCCTCACCTGGGCTTTTTCCAGCAGGCGCAGGAAGGCCCAGTCGCCGGTACTGTCGAACGCGATGCGCACGCCCGCGTTCAGCGTCTGCCACGTCAGCGACGCCTGGCCGTGCAGGCCGTCGCCCGGCCAGGCAAACGGCGTCCATGCTTCCTGCTGGTTGAAGTAGGCGACGCGGTGGCCGTCGACGGAAAGCTCCGTGCGCGTCACGCCCGGCGTGGACTGCGGCATGAGCGCGAAGCGGTAGCTGGCCTCGCCCTGCGCATAGAGACGTGCCCCCATCGGACCGGTCAGGCGCAGCATGGCGAGAAACTTCGGATCGAACTGCAGCGACTGCGGCGCGAGTTCGTTCGGCACCCACTGGTCGCCCTGCCGCTTCAGCACACCCGACAGCTCGACCTGGATGAAGCGGTTGACGAGCCCCGTATCGGGCCGTACGTAACGGCCAAATTCCGCAAACGATGCATCCGCCGCCGTCGGCGAGAACGGATAGCGCGAGGCGAACGTCGAGGCGAACGGGGCCGCGACACCCGCGCGCCATGCCTCGTTCAGGCTCGCGGCCGCGGGCTGCAAAACGGCCTCCCATGCCGCGTCGAGCGGCTGCACGAACATCGTCTGCCCGAACCCCGCCCACTGCGCGCCGAGACTCGCGGCGGTCAGCGCCGCGTCGTCGCGTGCCTGCGTGAGATCGGAGAGCTTGCCCTGGAACACGGCCTGCGCAAGCGCACGCGCCATCGCCTGCGCGTCCGGGCTCGACTGGATCTGCTGTAGCTTCAGGCGCACGGTCGTGTCGGCGGTCAGCACGCGCGGGAGGCTCACGCCGCTGAACGCGGCGGCATTCGTGCCATTGGCCGCCTCGCTATTCCCCGCGGCTGGCGGCGCCGCGTTTGCCGCGCCCATCAGCGCGAGCAGCGGACCGAACGTGCGGTCCAGCGGATTCACCACTGGCGCCTGCGTCGCGTTGCTGTCGCCGCCGTCGAACAGACCCTGCGCCCTGCGCACGAGCGTATCGGTGAGGGCCTGCGAGGGACGGCCCGCCTCGCCCTGATACTGCACCGACTTCATGACCGCGAGCAGCGGCGAGGTCTGTGCGTCGGTCAGGCGCGTGAGCTGGTCGATCACCGCAGAGAAGCTGTTGGCGGGCAGCCACTGGAAGCTGTTGAGCATGCCTGCCCATGCGGTCGTGTAGTCGGTGAAATAGCGCTCGCGCAGCCGCTTTTTCAGGGCGACCGCGCCCTGTCTTGCTTCCGCTTCGGCCTGCGCCGCCCCGACCGCGCCTTCCACGGTGGTGGCATTGACGCGCGCGATCGGCTGTTCGCCGGTCAGTACCCAGTCGCCTTCGACATGCTGGCCTTTCACGGCGTCGTCGATGGCCTTTTCGACCACGCCTTCCCAGGCCGCGCGCGTGAAGACGCCCGGCACCGTCTGCGTGGTCGTGAAGAGGCCGTGTGCGTCGGCGCCGGCCAGCAGCGTGGCGAGCGACACATCGGCGTACCGGCCGCGCGCATCGCCGAGCACGCGCTGGTAGAGCGCGTCGTCGCTGGCCGCGAGGCCGATCTGGTTCACGAGCGTCGAACGCATCTGCGTGACGAGCGGCGCCGACGCGTTGAGCCGCCACTCCGGATGCACCCTGAGGTGAGCGGACCAGAAGCCCGTGAGCTGCTGCGAGACGTCGAGCCATTCGCCCGCGCGCATGCCGGCGACCGCGGGCCACACCTCGAGCATCTGCGCCTTGAGGAATGGCGCGTCAGTGCGGGCTGGCGTGGCGAGCATGAGATAGGCCTTGAGGCGGCTGTAGGCGCGCTGTTGCGCGTCGTGGCTCTGCTGCTCGTCGGCACGGACCTGCGAGAGTTGGGCGAGTTGCCCTTCGAGCGCCTGCGCGACCGGCTGGCGCAGGTTGCGGATGGCGACGGTCTGGTAGGGCTGCCACAGTGCGGCGAGCAGGTTGTCGTTGCGCGAAAGGCCCGCACGCAGGTACCACGGGGCGCCGTGCTGCTGGCGGTATTCGAGTGTCGCTATGCGGTTCTGGAGGGCGAGCTGGGCACGCAGCGCATCGGGTGTGCCGGGGGTGGCCGCAAGTGCGGCCTCCGCAGCCGTCTGGGCGTCATGCACCAGCGCCCGGTTGCCGAGACCGGACACCATGAGCAGCACCGTCCACACAACGGCGGCGGCCAGCACGCATGTCGCGAGGACGTTGGGCCAGTACAGCCCGGTGCGGCGGCCGTGGTAGGCCGGCATCGAGGCGGCAATCTGTTTCCACACCGGGACCAGCGCCCGGGGCTGGAGCGGCGTGACGAGGCTCACGGGCGCGGGCTGGGCTGCCGGGGGCGTCCCGGTTCCCTGTCCGGTCGGATTCTCGCGATCAACGACCGGTACCGGCACGGGCGACGTGCCTTCAAAGACAGGCGCGAACACGACACCTGCCAGCGGTGCGCGCAGCCAGTTCGATGAGGCCAGTGCCCCGAGGCTCGCGGCGATGTGCCCTGCGTGGTCGCCGACATACTTCGAGACCTCCAGCGTCCACCTCATCCAGAGCGGCGCGCCTGCCTGCGACACGCCGATGTCGGCCGTCCTGCGTTGCACCTGGCCCAGCAACGCAGGCGCGCGGCCAGCCGACGCCTGTGCCTGCCTACGTGAACCGCCGGGCAGAAACGTACCCACTGGCTCGAACTGTTCAGGCGGGTGGCCCTGCGCCTCGACCGGATGCAGGAACGTGACGGGCGCGGCCCAGCGCAGCGCCGTGGCGATGGCCGACAGCCTGCGCGGCAGTTCGGTGTCCGGATCATTAGCGTGCGCGACATGCACGATGCCATCGACCGGCCGGTGCCAGCGCAGCCGCCGGATCTGGTCCAGCCACTTCGCTGGGTCGATGCCGTCCGGTGAGGCGTGCACGAGAACCGTTTCGCCTACCTGCATGACGGCCGCCTGCTTCAGGCCTGGCGCGACCTGTTCGACACGTTCGTCTGTACCGTTCACCAGCAGCCAGCGCAGGCGGCCGCGCCAGAACCAGCCGTGCGAGACGCGCAGTTCCTCGTACAGGCGTTGCAGACGTGCGTCGCGCCTGAGTGGCTTCGCGGCCTTCGTGTAATCGCCGGTCTCTCTCTCGAAAAGCCGTCCCGCGAAACCGTACGTCCCGGTCGCAAACAGTACGAGATGAATCACGACGACGATAGCGAAGATGGCAAGGATGGCAATGATCGCCTTCAGCTTCGGCTCGCCGGCGGCCACACCCACCATGTCGCCACGCACCGAGACGATGCCGATCGCAAGCAGGGCGACAACGAGAGCCGCAACGGGCAGGCCCCAGATCGCGAGGCGGCCCCGTGACGCCGGTTGCTCCATTGACGCTGCCGCCTCAAGCGGTTGCAGGGAAAGCCTGGGGTCTGTCATCGGTAATCCGGTTGTTATCGGTTGTTGCAGGCATGACGCGCAGGACTACGGACTGCAGGCCGTCGACGATCAGTTGCGGGCCATCGGCCGCACCGGCCTCGACAGCGGCGGCAACCGCCAGCCAGCCGTTCGCGTCGCCCATGTCGCCCACCACGCGATCGGGCCGAAGTTGCGCGTCGTCTTTCGCAATCGCGTCCATATGGGCAGCACTGAGCGCCCTGTCGCAGCCTTCGACGGGCCGGGCGATCCATGCGCGCACGAGCGAGGCAGAACCAGCCTTGCCCCAGACGGCAGCATTGGCAAAGCCGTATTCAGCCTCGCCATCAATCGCCCGGACAGGACGGTGCAGCAAGGCTGCGACCGTCACGGCTTCCGGTAGCCTGAAATAGCCCGGCGAGAGCAGCACCACGACGCAGCCCTCGGTGCTGCCCTCGGGCGGTCCCTTCTCATGCCAGGCCGTCGCCACCACGAGCAGCGGCCTCGCCTCCTTCGCATCGAGCCAGGCATCGGCGACCATCAGCCCGTTCGTAGCCGGCGATGCCAGCACAGCGAGCGGCGGCAGACCCCCGATGCGCAGGGCGTCGATGACCCGCGCAACATCCGCCTGCTCGCTGCCGGGGACACTCAGCACGCGGACCTGCGGCCACCATTGCCGTTCGTAGCACGCGAGCGCGCGCAGGCTGACTGCAAGCGGCTCCAGCGCCCTTGCGATCTTGAGCGTGAGAAGGGAGACCTGTGCCGGCACAGCTGGATCAGCGGTCTCTTCTTCTCCAGCAAAGCGGTCGATAACGACCGGCTCGTCAACCAGCCAGTCCGCCTCCTCGAAGCGGGCATGTTCGACAGGTTTCGAGCCAGCGCGCGGCACCTGTGAAGCGGGCAGCCGCATTTTGCTGGCCATGGCTTCGGCGAGCGTCTGTTCAACTGCTGCGCCAAGGGGCAGGCAGTACCCGATGCCCAGTACCTGGAGGGGCGTCTGTGCGGCGCGCAGCCGCTCTGCCAGCCACCGCTTACGAAACTCATTGCGCCAGTGGACGCGGTACCACAGCGCCTCGAAGCCGGCCCGTTCGATGGCAAACAGAAGTACGAACGCACCGTTAGGAAAACCAGCGAAACAGAGCCAGAACCAGGCGCCGCGCGCCGGTTCCCCCTTCGGCCAGAGCACCATCGCAATGGCAACGCCGGATACGTTGCAGGCAAGCCAGATGCAGAACCACCAAGGCCAGAACCTGGGGCGGCGGGGATAGGCACCCGGGCGTCCGGCAGCAGAAAGATCGACAGGCATTACGCGACGTTGAAGTTCATCAATGATGAAAGCAGCCTGCAGCCGCATGCACAGCGATAGTGGTGGAAGGCGACGACCCTGCCGTCCCGGTCGGGAAATTTCTCGTAACCCTCGGCAATCGTAGTGGGTCCGTGCTGCTCGCAGATCGCCTCGTCGCCCTTGCGGGCGAGCGGGCGGCCCATCACCTCGAACCACGGTGAGCCTTCTGTGACTTCGCCACCGTTTTCCAGCTTGTCGCCCTTGCGGATGGGGGATTTCATTTCGAAACCCAATTGAACAGCTTGCTGCACGCCTCATTGTCAATTGCAATTGACCTTCCAGTTTTTATTTCAATTACATCAATCTTAGAATCCGAGCCGCACTGACGCCGATCCACCGAAATATATTTTCCGTCAAGCGATATAACAGGGTTCATATCCGACGAACCCTCCTCTTCCAACGTGGACTTGCTGACCGCAGTTCTATAAAAACCTGGTTTTTTCACCAGATTTCTGTCGCTTCCAATTTTCGCGACAACCGCCAAAAAACACACGGGCGAAGCACTAACAGGGACCATGGACGCATAAATACCAGCTTTGATATTTATATCCGATAGAAATCCCACGTGCGGAGCCGCTCGCCGAACGTGAATAGGTACATCAGCCTTACAGTGGCTTAACTCAGCAACAGGAACGTAGGCAGTACCTGAGACAATAACTGCCTTGCCATCCGAGCTCAGCGTGACGTCAATCGGCTCTTCATCTATCAAACAATGAAAGTTCCCTGTCTCAGACTGCACAGACAAATTGAAATATCTCGCTCTGCTCGGTACACTACTATTGCAGTATGCGTACGCCGAGACAGTAAATAGAGCGATAAAGAGAAGAAAATTGTTTTTCACAGAAGAACCCCCTTGATCATGCGCGTAAACTTGATGCGATCGTCTATTCCAATAAGCCCGCCGTTGATACCTCTTGTCACCCCTCTTATCACATTTTCTTCTTTTGCCAGTTCAGCCGTAGTTTTCGGCATACTAAAACTATCACCGTCAATGGCACTGACAACTTCAGGTTTAAGGCAGGTTATGTACCATGCCCCAGAATCCAGGCAATTCTCCGGCACCGCCGCGACAACCTCAGGGTTATCAATACGGGCGGGAACTTTGGTCATCAGTACGCGATGTTTCGCGCGATATTGCGGATCACTCCACCACGACGCGGTAAAACTCGACTTGCGAATCCACGCTCGATAAACCCAGTAATCCGCGTAATTACTTCTGAAAGTGAGCTGTTTAAACCCACGACCCCTGAATTTCTGTGCATCCTCCTTATCACAATTACCACCCCTCCAGTCATATGAAGAAGCGATTAGACGACCAATTGAATTGTATTTGGCTGATCGATACCATGGATCGTCCTCAGATGGTATCGCGCCGTACCAATGACCAAGATCCCCCTCTGATTTCACCGACATTGGGTTTTTATGGGTACCGTAAACAGCAACTGACGTCACTTTACCTACCATGCTCGACTCCTGCATAGAACAGAGGAAACTTGATTCCACCGCCCCCTGCCCCAAAAAGTGCGCCTGCCTAAGGTAATTAGACATCCCGTATTTTCGCAGAGAAAAATTCAGCGGTTTTCTGTACTTTTCTCGGATGACGTCCGCGTTGTGAGACATGTGGTTGTTTGAATAAACCAATGCGAACTCGTCCTTCGAGAACCACGCACACTTCCTGAAGTGCCGGATAAACGCGAGCGGATGGAAAAACCAGAGCTTCTCTCCAGCAGGCAACCCCGTCACGTCCCAGAACTGAAGTTCCTCGAGGTACTTCAGAAAATCCTCGTAGCCCTTTCGGTTGCCGTGATAGAACCCGCCCTCGTCGAGCAGCTTCGCGAAGCGCGTCTCGTTGTGCGTGCTATCCCATTCGCTCGGTGCGTTGCAGATGAATCCGCGCAGGGCTCGACGTACCTCCTCGTGGCCCTTCACGTAGTACGAAAGCGCGTCCGCCTTCTGGACTTCGGTGGCTTCTTTCACTACTGCGGGCTGCTCGTTGGCCGCAGCGTCCCTGACGAGCTTCTTCAACATGTCGACATCGCACAACCCGTCACTGCCGAAGGGCGTGTTGCCGTCGCTGATCTTCTGCCAGCCCATGAAAGACGGGAAATCCGCATCGGACAGCTTTCCGATCGCCGCATTGTTGATATCGATATAGCCCGACTGCCCCGCCGCGTAGGTGATCTGCACCCACGTGGCACACGCCGCCCCTGAGAGGGTCGCAGGCACTGAAAGAATGCGCCCGAAGCGCAGCATCTCGTATCCGTCGCTGGGGCAGGCTTCGTAGAGCGCTATCGCGCGATGGTACAGATCGTATTCGTAGTCCTTTTCCTCGACCGGCTCTGGCGTCAGAAGCGTGCGCGAGCCGTCCGCCGCCACGCTCCAGACATTGGTGTACTTCGCTCCCTTGCTGAAGTACATCTCGACGACCAGCGGCAGCGGGTTTCTGTCCGTTCGCCCCGCCTTGAAAGCGATGCCGTGGAGTTTGCCGTGCGCGTCCGCCCCCGGCGGCAAGGCGTAAAACTGCTGCCCCGCAGGAATGGTGAACCAGGTATGCCCCCAGCAGTCCTGGGTTGTCGCCGCCGCTGGCGACGCCACTCCGAGTTGCGTGTGCCCGAAATACGCATCGAAATCGCCCGGCGTCATGAATATCTCGAAATGCATGTAGGTGACGCCCTGATAGCGGCCGAGAAAACCCAGCACATCCTTGCGCCGCACCTTCTGGCCATTCCCCTTCGCCGCAGGCGTGACCTTGCCCCGGGTATCCGGCCCGGACGACTTTTGCAGGAACGCCGGTAGCCGGGCTCCGTCGTGTCCGAACGTGTGGTATTCAGCCAGCGGCAGCAGGTGCATGTAGAGCGAATAGAACGTCAGCGTGCGTCCGTCGCCGGTTTCGCTCGAGTGCCTGAGCAGCACGAAACCCGCATTGCCGTTGCCGTCATCCATCGCGTGCTGGCAGACGCGGTATGCCACCACCTCGCCGTCGGCGATGGCATGGACCGGGCCGTGCATGTCCGGCGCAAGATGGGCGCCGCAATGCCAGCTCCGGTCGGCTGCAACCGGATAGATGCCGTGCGCCAGCTCGAATTTGTCGACGGCATCCATCATGGGGTCAGGCCTGGACGCGTCACTGGACGTCAGGCCCGATGCGGGCAGAAAGGGTGGGCTGATGATCATGACGTGTCAGTTCGTATGGGGAGGACGGTCGTTGACCTTGAGGTCGCTTTTCGGCAGGACGGGCAACTGCGCGGGCACGTTATCGGGACCAACAAACGTGAACGACGCCGCCTTGACCGTGAACGCACCGGGGCAGTGGAACGTCATGTTGCCGCCCTCGATCACGAGCGAAGCGCCGCCGCTGTTGAGCGTGATCTTCGATTTCGCCGCCACCTGCACGTCCGCGTTCTCGCTGGCAATGCGTAGCTGCTTCTGCGCGAAGAGATCCATGCCGTCGGTAAGCGCGGCTGCCGTGAACCTGCCTTTCGCTGCGGTCAGATTGATACCCAGCTTGTGCGCGCACAGCGAGATCAGGTCGCCCGCTGCCATGCGCAGACGCCTGACGACACTCATGTCCATGTCCCTGCCCGCCGTGACGATCACGCTTTCGCCCGCCGAGTGCTGCACCGATTTCGGCGTCACGAACACCATGCCGCCCGGCGCGCTCGCGAGCAGCCCCGCGTCGCGAAGCTGGTTCAGTCCGTCAAGCAACGCCGTCTGCGTGGCACGGTCGGCCGCATCAGCGCCGGCCTGCCTGGTCGCCATCGCCAGATCCGTCACGCGCTGCAGCGCCGCCTTGAGCTGGGCGATGGCAGCCGGCATCTCCAGGTGCGGCGTATCCGCCCCGGCGGCCGCGTCCGCCGTGAGGAACAGACCCTTCGCCGCGCGCACCGTGCCCCAGCCTTTGGTCGTGATCTCGAAGCCTTCGCCACGCGGAAGCTTTTTGCTGTTGAGCAGATACCCCTGGTTGAACGCCGCCTGGCTGTACACCGTTGCAATGCGCGCGCTCTCCTTGCCGCGCAGGTCGTTGAACACGATCTCCGCGCCGAGCAGCGGCGAGCGCCAGATGGCATAGCTGAACAGGGCATCGTCGCCGCGCACCACGTCTGGATGCGAGTAGTCGTGCAGCGCGCCGCTGATGTGCAGCCGGTCCACGTCCCCGTGAGCCGCTTCGAGCATGACCTCCGTGCCGGGCAGTAGCGGCGAGTGGAAACCGCCCTGGTACGACGACGAGGGACGCAGCAGTCGCAGGTGCAGCAGCCTGGTGCGGGCATTCGCCGGTCCCCGCAGGAACTTCGGCAGAACCGGATAGCGGCCATACTCGTCGAGAAACGCGTAGGGGGCAGAGTCCAGGGTTGTCACGACACCGACCACCGGGCCGTTCAGGAATCGCCAGTCCCGCTCGTAGTCGAAGCGCGGACGGTAGGCCAGATGCCCAGGCATCGCCTTGAAGCGGGTATAGGCCGGGTCTGTGCGGCTGCCCTTCATCCTGAACGACGTCACCACGAAACCGTACCCGGCGCCCGGCATCTTCGTGTTGGTCAGCCTGATCACCACGCCCGGTGCGATGCCTTTCGCGTCGCTCGCGCCGGCGAACGTCACCTGACGCGCGATCTGCTCGTCGCGCCGCGTCTGCGCGAGCGCTTCGCCCTGCTGCCGGGTGAGATGAAACTCCGCACTGCGGCTGATCCGGCCGAACACCGACTGGTCGCCGTCTCCGGAAGAGATGTTCCCCGTGGCCTGCAGCGGGTCCTCCGGCGTGCGGTAGTTGCGCTCCCACAGCTCGATCGTGGCCGGTACCAGCGTGCGCTGCCCGTGGACCTCCTGGGCCGCCTCGTGCCAGTTGCTGTGCAGGCCCGAACCCGCCAGCAACGGCAAGTTGATCGAACGGATATAGGCGCGCGGATTGTCCGCGAACACGAGAATGTCGAGCAGCCCGTTCTCGCCGCGCTCCTGCCGGTAGAACCAGAAGATCCCCTTGCGCTTCGCGTGACGTGCGATGAAAGCCCACACCGACTCCTCGTACATCACCACCTGCTGCATCTTTTCCTGGGGACCGTCCAGGTGGAACTCGACATCGAAGGCATCGATGTTCTGGCCGTCGACCAGCTTCGTGCGGACCAGCTCCTCGAACGTGACATCCTGAAGCACATCGGAGTGCACCATGCGCTTGCCGAGCGCTGCAAAGCGCGGCTCGATGCGCAGTTCGTAGGCCGCCTCGTCGCGGCTCGTGCGGATGCGCTTCCAGCGCGTCACCACGCCGTTGAAGGTAGCCGCGGCATGATCGACTGGCGTGGCCCAGGTGGCCGACGGCACTGCTGCGCGCTCGTCGATCTGCAGGCCCGCGCGCCGGCCAACGTAGTCGCTGCCGTCGATATCGAGCCGCGGCGACGTGACCGTCACACTGACCACGTAGTCCTTGCAGAAGCCGCCGCGCACCTTGAAGTCGAGCACATCGAGATCGTGCTCCTGAGCGCCGATCCACAGCCTGAGATGCTGGGTCAGCCGCGCGCTGGGGTGAAGCAGCGCATCGGTAAAACGCTTTGCGGGAGTATTCATTCCGCGCATCCTCGTCCGGTTTAAAAGAGCGATGCGAAGCAGATTAATTCGCACGCTATTAAGCCGGATAACCGTATCAGAAGCGGACTGAGATATTGTCACTAATGGTCAATAAGCTCCGCCGGCATTTAAAGACGCGTAGCGATTTCTGGCGCAGCCGTGCTCGATGCATAAAAGAAATGCATTCTTCTGTGATGGAGCAGTTGCCCGGCCCCGACGTGGCGCCTCATGGCGGCCTCAAGCCGCCTCGCGCCGATGCGCAACGTCAGCCACGGCGTGGCAGCGCATATCGGCCTATCGGCGCGCAACAAGATCGCGCCTGAAATAAAAATGGGCACGCAAAGCGTGCCCATTTTTTATTGGTAGAAGTTGGCGCGATGGCCTGGCATTTCGCCGGCGCCGTAACGCTTACTGCACACCCTGACTAGCGAGGAAATCCTCGTAATTGCCGCCGAAGTCATTCAGCTTGCCGTCCGTACGCACTTCGATAATGCGGTTCGCAAGGCCGCTCACGAATTCGCGGTCGTGCGAGACGAAAATCAGCGTGCCTTCGTACTGCTCCAGCGCGATCTGAAGCGACTCGATGGACTCCATGTCCATGTGGTTGGTCGGCTCGTCCATCAGCAACACGTTGTGACGGCCCAGCATGAGCTTGCCCCAGATCATGCGACCCTTCTCGCCGCCCGAGAGCACCTTCACGGACTTGCGGATGTCGTCGGCATTGAAGAGCAGCCGGCCCAGCGTGCCGCGCACGGCCTGGTCGTCGTCGCCTTCCTTGCGGTACTGGTCGATCCACTCCATGAGCGTGACGTCGTCCGGGAACTCCTCGTAGGTGTCCTGCGGCATGTAGCCCACGTTCGCGTTCTCGGCCCACTTGATGGAACCGCCGTCGAGCGCCAGATTGCCCTGCAATGCGCGCAGCAGCGTGGTCTTGCCCGCGCCGTTCTCGCCGATGATCGCGATGCGCTCGCCCGGCTGCACGCTCAGACTGAAGTTCTGGAAGATCGTGCGGTCGTACTTCTTGGTGATGCTTTCGGCCACCACGACGATGTTGTGCAGCTTCTTTTCGAACTCGAAGCGGATGAACGGGTTCTGCCGCGACGACGGCTTGAATTCCTCGATCTTGATCTTGTCGATCATCTTCAGGCGGCTCGTGGCCTGGCGTGCCTTCGACTTGTTGGCCGAGAAGCGGCGCACGAAGTCCTGCAGTTCGGCCACGCGCTCCTTGGCCTTCGCGTTCGCGGCGACCTGGCGTTCGCGCGCCTGGGCCGAGGCCAGCATGTAGTCGTCGTAGTTGCCCGGATAGATCTTGAGCGTGCCGTAGTCCATGTCCGCCATATGCGTGCAGACCTGGTTCAGGAAGTGCCGGTCGTGGGAGATGATGATCATCGTCGAGTTGTACTCGTTGAGGATGTCTTCCAGCCAGCGGATCGAATTGATGTCGAGGTTGTTGGTCGGCTCGTCGAGCAGCAGCACGTCGGGCTTCGAGAACAGCGCCTGGGCGAGCAGCACCCGCAGCTTCCAGCCCGGCGCCACGTTGCTCATCGGGCCGTTGTGCAGGTCGCCGGCAATACCGATGCCGAGCAGCAGTTCGCCCGCGCGCGCTTCGGCGGTGTAGCCGTCGTATTCGGCGAACTTCGCTTCGAGCTCGGCGGCGTGCATGTAGTCGTCGTCGGTGGCTTCGGGGTTCGCGTAGATCGCGTCGCGCTCGGTCATGGCGGCCCACATTTCGGTGTGGCCCATCATCACGACGTCGAGCACGCGCACGTCTTCGTACGCGAACTGGTCCTGGCGCAGCTTGCCGAGGCGCACGTTCGGCTCGAGCATGACGGTGCCGGAAGACGGCTCGAGGTCGCCGCCCAGGATCTTCATGAAGGTCGACTTGCCGCAACCGTTCGCGCCGATCAGGCCATAGCGGTTGCCTTCGCCGAATTTGACCGAGATGTTCTCGAACAAGGGCTTCGGCCCGAATTGCATGGTGATGTTGGCGGTAGACAGCACGGCGTGTCCTTTGGTCCTGTGGTGCTCAGAAAATGCCCTGGGAGGGATGCCCCGGGAGGTGCTAGATGGGGTGTTACAGCAGGGTGATCGACGGATTGATCACGCGTTCGTCACGGGTCTATCACGGCTCTACCACCGTCCCCGGCCCGTTTCAAAGGGCAAACGAGGCAGATCGACGAAAAACCCGTGATTTTAGCAGGTTATGGGGTCGTGGGGTGCCGTGGGCGGCGCGCCCGGTTTTCCTGGGGGCGGATGTTCGCGCGATTCGCCGACCCGATTCGCCGACCCAATTCCCGCCCTTGATCCCCACCCTTGATTCCCGCCCTCGATTCACGGGGCCGGATGCGCTTCCGGCTGCGTCGCGGCCCGCCCCTTTTAGCGGCGGTGCCGCAGCCTCATTGTGGCCCCGTGGCCCGCCCCCTGCCCGCCTTCACATGGTACGCGGCGTCTGCAGCACGTCGATGAATGCCGACAGATCGGCTTCTCCCAGCCCCATCGCCGCACCCAGCCTCAGAAGCTGCTGCACCGTCCCCGAGACCGGCATCGGCGTGCCTGTGGCCGCCGCTGCGGCGGCGATCGTCTCCACGTCCTTCTGGAACGTTTTCAGCGCACCGATGGGCGCGAGGTCGCGTTGCGTCATGCGTGGCACGAAGGTCTGGAGCAGCGCCGAGTCGGCCCAGCCGCCCGCAAGCGCTTCGGCGAGCTTCGCGGCCTCGATGCCGCTGCGCTGCGCGAGACTCACGGCTTCTGCGATCGCGGCCACCGTGGCGGTCACGATGGCCTGATTGCACAGCTTCGTGGTCTGCCCCGCGCCGCTGCCGCCCATGCGCGTGATGCGCGCCGCGTAGGTCGCGACGAGCGGCATCACAGCCGCGACGTCGGCCTCGTCGCCACCCGCCATCACGGCGAGCGAGCCGGCCTGCGCGCCCGCCACGCCGCCTGACACGGGTGCATCCACCCAGCCCACGCCGGCCTCTCTCGCGCGTTCGGCAAACGTGCGGGTGGCGGCGGGCGGAATGCTCGAATGGTCGACGATCAGGCGTACGCGTGAGGCTGCTGACCCATGCGCCCGCAGGGCGCTTCCACTTTGTCCCAGCAGAGCGCTTCCACCCTGCCCCGGCAGGGCTTCCCCGCCTTGCGCCGGCAAAGCCGCGCCCCGGCCGCCCCGCGAACCCGTGTGGTCAGCAACGGGCACCAGTCCCAAGGAACCGAGCACGCCTTGCTCGCCGAATACGACCGCCTCCACGGCCGCCGCGTCCGCGACGCAGAGCAGCACGACTTCGGCGCACGATGCCAGTTCGCGCGGCGTGGCGACCACCTGCGCGCCCTCAGGCGCAAGCGCCTCGGCCTTTTCGCGCGTGCGGTTCCAGACGTGCACCGCGTGCCCCGCACGCAGCAGATGACGAATCATGGGCGCGCCCATCAGCCCCGGGCCGCAAAAACCGATGTCCACGTTCGAAGTCCTCCTCAAGTCGATCCCGTATCAGCGGGCGACCATCATACCGGCGCGACATCGCGGTCGCACTCGGTGTGCGGCCGCGTCTCCCCGCGTCTCCCCGCGTCTCGCCGTGTGCTCGTGGTGTGCTCGTGGTGCGCAGTCTTGCTGCTCCGCCTGCCGCCCTGCCAGCTCGTCCCGCGACGCCGTTCGAGGTCCCCCGTGTCGAGCCGGGCCCGGGCATGCGTCCTGCGCCAGTCGCAAAACGCAACACGCGAACGCGCAAGGCACAAACACGCAAGCCCGCCTCGCCATCATTCCCCGTTGCCTATACTCGTTTTGAACCGACCGCGAGGAGCACACCATGGACGATCATGTCTACAAGCAGATCGAGCTGACCGGCTCGTCGACCACGTCGAGCGACGACGCCGTGCGCTGCGCCATCGAGCGCGCATCGAAAACGCTGCGCAACCTGCACTGGTTCGAAGTGACGGACACGCGCGGGCACATCGAGGGCGACCGCATCGTGCACTGGCAGGTGACGATCAAAGTGGGTCTGCGCATCGAGGAATGAACGGCAGGAATGGTACGAATGGCGAAAGAGAAAACGGCTCGGCTGGCAGGCAGCACGCCGTTTGAAGCGTTCGCAAACGCCGAGGGAAGCGGCCATCCAAGGCTGGCCGGTGGAAAGATGCCAGCCTGAGCGACCCGGCCGCGTCGCCGGCCTGATTTCGCGGGTCCGCGCCCGGCTAAAACGGGGCGCCTTGGGCCTGTCCGGTCAGTCGCTGCTCACGGCTCCGCTGCCGAGCTCCCCGGCCCGCAGCGGAGTCCGCGCCTTACGCCGATTTACTTCGGCAACGCCCCATCCACACCCTCGACATACCAGTTGAGCCGCTGCAGGTCCGCGTCGCCGAGCGTCTTGCCCGCCGGCACCTTCACCGCGCCCGACTGGTCCTTGATCGGGCCCGTGAACACGTCCCACTTGCCGCTTGCCAGCTGGGCGCGCTTCGCGTCCACGTCCTTGATGGCATTGGCCGGAATCGCGCCCGTGTTCAGGTCTTCGAAGTTGACGGCCTTCTGCGGAATGCCCCACCAGACCGGATCGTTCTTCCACTTGCCGTCCAGCACCTGCTGGATCGCCGCCGTGTAGTAGACGCCCCAGTGACCCACCACCGAGCCCAGGTGCGCGTCAGGCCCGAACTTCTTCATGTCCGAGTCCCAGCCGAACGCGTGGACCTTTTTTTCCTCGGCCGTGGCGAGCGTCGCACTCGAATCGGTGTTTTGGAGCAGCACGTCGGCGCCCTGCCCGATCAGCGTTTCGGCGGCCTGCTTTTCCTTGCCCGGATCGAACCAGCTGTTGATCCAGATGACCTTCGTGTGGATCTTCGGATTCACCGACCGCGCGCCGAGCGTGTACGCGTTGATGTTGCGCACCACTTCGGGAATGGGCACCGAGGCGACGAAGCCGAGCGTGTTGGTCTTCGTCACGTAGCCCGCGGCCACGCCGGCTAGATAGGCGCCCTGGTACATGCGCACGTCGTAGGTGCCGAAGTTCGGCGCCTTCTTGTAGCCCGTGGCGTGCAGGAACACCGTGTCGGGGAAGTCCTTCGCGACCTTCAGCTCGAAGTCCTGATAGCCGAAGCTCGAACCGATGATGACCTTGTTGCCCTTCGAAGCGAGGTCGCGGAACACGCGCTCGGAATCGGCCGACTCCGGCACATTCTCCACGCGCGTCACCTTGATCTTGCTGCCGAACTTCGCTTCGGCTTCCTTGGACCCCTGGTCGTGCGCGAAGGTCCAGCCCGCGTCGCCTGGGTTGCCGAGATAGACGAAGGCGACGCCGGGCACGTCGGCAGCCTGCGCCGGTGCCTGCAGCCCCACGGCGCCGACGAGCGCCGCAGCCGATGCGAATGCGGTCAGCAGTGTTCTTTTCATCTTGTTTCTCCTGTTGTGTAGCTGTCGTTCAGATTCAAAACGGTGAAAGCGGTCAGAACCGTAAAAGCGGTATCGCCGCGCGCCTCATCCCGCCGCAAAAAAGGGCTTGCCGAGCGAGGCCGGCGCGTTGAGGCGAATCGTGGTCGGGTTACGCGAAATCAGCACGAGCACGACGATGGTCGCCACGTAAGGCAGCATCGCGAGGAACTGGGTGGGCACCGCCACGCCAACGCCCTGCGCGTAGAACTGCAGCCCGTTCACGGCGCCGAAGAGCAGCGCGCCCACGAGCAGTCGCCCGGGTCGCCACGTCGCGAACACCACGAGCGCGAGCGCGATCCAGCCGCGGCCGGCCGTCAACTGCTCCTGCCACAAGTGCAGTTGCACGATCGAGTAGTAGCCGCCCGCGAGCCCCGCCATCGCACCGCCGAAGAGCGTTGCGCCGTAGCGCACGCCGATCACGGGAAAGCCGACCGAATGCGCGACCTGCGGCGACTCGCCCACCGAGCGCAGCACGAGCCCCGCGCGCGTGCGATAGAGGAACCAGGCGACGAGCGGGAACATCAGGAACGCCAGGTATTCGAGCGGACGCAGGCTGAAGAACGCCGCGCCCAGCACGGGAATCTTCTCGAGGCCCGGAATGGGCCAGGCGGCAATGGTCGCGCTCACCGCAGCCGACGTGTAGGGCTTGCCGACGTAGGCCGAGAGCCCGATACCGAAGATGGTCAGCGAAAGCCCCGTGGCCACCTGGTTGGCGAGCATCGTGAGCGTGAGGAAGCCGAACAGCAGCGCCATCGCCATGCCCGCGCCAACGGCCGCGAGCACGCCGAGCCAGGGCTCGCCTGTCACCGTGGTCACGGCGTAGCCGCTCACGGCGCCCATCAGCATCATGCCTTCCACGCCCAGGTTGAGCACCCCGGACTTTTCGGTGACGAGTTCGCCGATGCCCGCGAACATGAGCGGGATGGCGGCGAGGACGGCGCTGGAAACGAGTGCGCTGGCTTGTGGAATGTCCATGACGAATCGCGTGGCAAAAGCGGGTTACGGAAGCGGGTTACGAAAGCGTGTTGGGGTTATCGGGCGATGCCGCATTGCGCGTTGCTGCCGGCTTCACTGCGCGTGCGTCACCGCATGGCGGCGCCGCACCACGCGGTAGTTGACGAACAGGTCCGCGCCCAGCAGGCAGAACAGCAGCAGCCCCTGGAACACGCCCGAAAGCGCCTGCGGCAGCTGCATCGAGGTCTGCACTGCCTCGCCGCCCAGGTACAGCAGCGCCATCAGAAGACTCGCGAGCACGATGCCGAGCGGATGCAGGCGGCCCACGAACACCACGATGATCGCGGTGAAGCCGTAGCCAGGCGACCACGTGGCCTGCAACTGGCCGATGGGCCCGGCGATCTCGCCCATGCCCGCAAGGCCCGCCAGGCCGCCGCTCGCGAGCAGCGTGGTCCAGATCGCCTTCTTGTCGGAGAAGCCCGCGTAGCGTGCCGCGAGGGGCGCGAGCCCGCCCACGTCCATGCGGTAGCCGGCAAAGCTCTTGCGCATGAAGAGCCAGACGAGCGGAATGGCTGCCAGCGTGACGAAAATCGATGCGTTCAGGCGCGTGCCGCGCAGCCATTTGATGTGCCAGTCGCCGCCGAAGGTGGGGTACAGCGCGTCGCCGCTGAACATCTCCGAGAGCGGGAAGTTCATGCCTTGCGGGTCGCGCCAGGGGCCGCTCACCAGAAACACGAGCAGTTGCGTCGCGACATAGGTGAGCATGAGGCTCGTGAGAATCTCGTTGGTGTTGAAGCGGGTCTTGAGGAACGCGGGAATCGCGGCCCACAGCATGCCGCCTGCAATGCCCGCGAGCATCATCGTGGGCAGGATCCACCAGCCGCTCGACTGATCGAAGTAGATCGCCACGCCGCTCGCCGCGATGCCGCCCAGCAGCATCTGCCCTTCCGCGCCGATGTTCCAGACGTTCGCGCGATAGCCGAGGGCGAGCCCGAGGCCGATCAGACACAGCGGCGACGCCTTGAGCAGCAGCTCGCACCAGCCGTTCACGGACGAGATGGGCTCGATGAAGAAGGCGCGCATCGCTTCGCCGGGATCGCGGCCCACGAGGCCGAAAATCAGAAAGCCGATGGCGAGCGTGAGCAGCGCCGCGACGAGCGGCACCGCGAGCTGCATGGCGCGCGACGGCGTGGTACGGGCTTCGAGTCGGTAGGCAAACGTCATGGTGCGTGTGGTGAGGCGTGGTTCTGTGTTGTTGTCGATGCCCGCATGCCGCGGCGGATGGCGCGCAGCCTGCGAGGCGGGGTGCGCCGCGCCGTTACGCGTGCGCCGGTTCGCCCGAGCCGCCCGGCACCGCGTTCGCGCGCTCGCCGAAGAGCCCGGCCATCCAGCGGCCAATCTCTTCCGCATTGGTGTCGCCCGTGCGGCGCACCGGCGACAGGCGCCCACGCGCGAGCACGGCGATGCGGTCGCAGATGTCGAACAGTTCTTCGAGTTCCTCCGAGATCACGAGGATCGCCACGCCGCTTGCCGAGAGATCGAGCAACTGCTGGCGAATGAACGACGCCGCGCCGACGTCGACGCCCCACGTGGGTTGCGCGACCACGAGCACCTTCGGCACCTGCAAGATCTCGCGGCCCACGATGAACTTCTGCAGATTGCCGCCCGAGAGACTTTGCGCGAGCGCGTCCGGGCCGCCGCAGCGCACGTCGAACGAATCGATGCAGCGCTTCGCGAAGTCGCGCATGGCACGCGTGCTGACCCAGCCCGAGCGCACCATCTTCTGGCGGTGCGCCGTGAGGAGCGCGTTCTGCGCGAGCGACATCGCGGGCACAGCGCCGCGCCCCAGCCGCTCTTCGGGCACGAAGGCGAAACCGAGCGCGCGGCGCGCACCGGCCGAAAGCTTGCCGGCAGCCTTGCCGCAGATCGTCACGGCGTTCGCGTCCACGCCGCGGCGCTCGCCCGAGAGCGCCGCGAGCAACTCCGCCTGGCCGTTGCCCGACACGCCGGCGATGCCGAGAATCTCGCCCGCGTGCACGGCGAACGACACGTCTTCGAGCGAGGTGCCGAACGGGTCGTCGCTGGCCGCCGTCAGGTGCTTCACGTCGAGCAGCACGTCGCCTGGCGTATGCGCGCGGCGCGTGTAGTCGGGCAGCGAGTGGCCCACCATCAATTGCGCGAGTGATGCGTGCGTTTCCTCGCGCGGTTTGACGTGCCCCGTTACGCGGCCGCCGCGCATCACCGTGGCCGTATCGCAGAGCTCCTGGATTTCGTCGAGCTTGTGGCTGATGTAGAGAATGCTGCAGCCCTCGGCCGCAAGGCGCCTGAGGGTTTCGAAAAGCTTGCGAACAGCCTGCGGCGTGAGCACGGAAGTGGGCTCGTCCATGATGAGCAGACGCGGGTTCTGCAGCAGGCAGCGCACGATCTCCACGCGTTGCCGCTCGCCGACGGTGAGGCTGTGCACGTGGCGCTGCGGATCGATGTCTAGCCCGTATTGCGCCGACACCTCACGAATGCGACGCGCGAGCGCCTTGAGATCGAACGGCTCGTCGAGCGAAAGCGCAATGTTCTCGCCCACCGTCAGTGTTTCGAACAGCGAAAAATGCTGGAACACCATGCCGATGCCGAGGCGCCGCGCCGCGGCCGGGCTCGCGATCTCGACGCTCTCGCCTTCCCAGCGGATCTCGCCCGCATCCGGGCGCACAGCGCCGTAGATGATCTTCATGAGCGTGCTCTTGCCGGCGCCGTTCTCGCCGAGCACGGCGTGAATCTCGCCGGGCGCCACCGTGAGCGTCACGTCGTCGTTGGCGAGCACCGCGGGGTATTGCTTCGTGATGCCCGCGAGCGCAAGCCTGGGCGGGGTGGCCGTGACGGTGGCCGCGCCTGCGGGGCCGCGTGAAGATGAATCGCTCATGTGTTTCCGTATTACGTAGTGACTACGAGGCGAACCGGGCTGCAAACTGGCTGCGAACCGGCTGCAAACCCGGGCTGCAAACCGCGCGGCCGGCTGGACCAACGGCCGCGCGGCACGCCGTGCCGCCGGTGACGATACCCGATCAGGCGGGCGCCAGTCGAGCCTTCAAAAATGCCGGGAGACCGCGCCAGCCGTGCCTTTGCGGGTAACTCTCCCTTGACGGCCTTTTCTGTCCATACTAAAAACGATATACCCACCCCACCGTTCGATCAGCCAGCCCATATAGTCCGGAGAGTCCATGAGTCAGCAACGCGAGGCGATCGACACGTACCTGTTGCGCGTCCTGCACACCCTCTTGATGGAGCGCAGCGTCACGCGCGCGGCCGTCAAGCTCAACCAGTCCCAACCCGCCATCAGCGCCGCGCTGCGCCGCCTGCGCGACATCACGGGCGACCCGCTGCTCGTGCGCGGCAAGTCCGGCATGGTGCCCACCGAGTACGGTCTGCGCCTGCTCGAACCCGTGCAGAACGCGCTGCGCGAAATCGAGCGCATCCGCTTCCAGCAGCACACGTTCGACCCGGCCACGTCGATTCGCTGCTACCGGATCGGCTGCCCCGACTACCTCAACGTCCTGTTCGTGCCCACCGTGATCGAGCGCTTCCGGCTGGCCGCGCCCAATGCGACGCTCGAATTCCACTCGCTCGGCCCGGCGTTCGACTACGAACTCGCGCTGGAAGACGGCAAGCTCGACATCGTGGTGGGCAACTGGCCCGAGCCGCCCGAGCAGCTGCACCTCTCCAACCTGTTCGTCGACCAGATCGTGTGCCTCATGAGCAACACGCACCCGTTCGCGCGGCGCGGCACGCTCACGCTCGACCAGTACCTCAACGCGCCGCATCTCGCGCCTACGCCCTATTCCGTGGGCCAGCGCGGCGCGATCGACGTGCATCTGGCCCGCGAGCGGCTGAAGCGCCACGTGGTCGTCACGCTGCCGTACTTCAATCTCGCGCCCTACGTGCTCGTCAAGTCGGACCTGATCTTCACCACCACGCGGCTCTTCGCGGACCACTACGCGAAATTCCTGCCGCTCACCGTGGTGCCGGCGCCGCTCGACTTCCCCCCCATGCAGTACTACCAGCTCTGGCACGAGCGCTGCCATTACTCCGACGAAGTGCGTTGGCTGCGCGGGCTTGTTGCCGAAGCTACGCGCGCGTTGATCGAGAAGGCTTGAGCGGGGCGGCCGGCGTTCTGTCGCCGGTTTCTGCCGCGCTTTCTCTGCGCTTCGTCTGCTTCGTCTCGACTGTCTGCTTCCTCTCGTCTGCCTGCTTTCGCCGGCCTTCTTTCGCCGGCTTCCCTTCTACCCAGCCGCAGCCGCCAGTTCGGCGGCCAGCCGGTTGTGCCGCTCGATCACGGGCCCCAGCTCCACCGTCTGCAGCACGCCATCCTTCACGACGATGCGTCCGTCGATCACGCTCAGCGCCACCTGCGACGGCGCGCAGAACACAAGCGCCGCCACCGGGTCGTGCAGCGCGCCGGCAAAGAGCGGCTGGCGCAGGTCGAACGCCACGAAGTCGGCAGCCATGCCGGGTGCGAGCGCGCCGATGTCATCGCGGCCCAGCACGCGCGCCCCGCCCAGCGTCGCGATGTCGAGCGCCTCGCGGGCCGTCATCGCGTCCGGCCCGAAGCCGACGCGCGCGAGCAGCAGCGCCTGGCGCGCCTCGGCCACCATCTGCGCGCCGTCGTTGGAGGCGGAACCGTCCACCCCCAGCCCGACCGGCACGCCCGCGCGCCGCATCCTGCCGACCGGCGCGATGCCCGACGCGAGCCGCATGTTCGAGCACGGACAATGCGCGACGCCCGTGCCCGTGCGCGCAAAGAGCGCAATGCCCGCGTCGTCGAGCTGCACACAGTGCGCATGCCAGACGTCGTGGCCCACCCAGCCGAGGTCTTCCGCGTACTCGGCCGGCGTCATGCCGAATTTTTCGCGGCTGTAGGCCACGTCGTTCACGTTCTCGGCCAGATGCGTATGCAGCGAGACGCCGTAGTGCCGCGCCAGCGTCGCGGACTCGCGCATCAGATCGCGGCTCACCGAGAACGGCGAGCACGGCGCCACGACCACGCGCAGCATCGCGTAGCGCCCGTCGTCGTGGTACGTCTCGATCAGACGCTGCGTGTCGGCGAGAATCGCGTCTTCGCGCTCCACCACCGCATCGGGCGGCAGACCGCCGTCTTTCTGCCCCACGCTCATGCTGCCGCGGCTCGCATGAAAGCGCATGCCGATCCGTTGGGCCGCGGCGATGCTGTCGTCGAGCCGGCTGCCGTTCGGGTAGAGATAGAGGTGGTCGCTCGACGTGGTGCAGCCCGAGAGCAGCAGTTCGGCCATCGCCGTGAGCGTGGACACCTCGATCATCTCCGGGCTCAGGTTGGCCCAGACGCGGTACAGGCTCGTGAGCCAGCCGAACAGCTCGGCGTTCTGCGCAGCCGGCACGGCGCGCGTCAGGCTCTGATACATGTGGTGATGCGTGTTGACGAGCCCAGGAATCACGATGTGCCCGCGCAGGTCCAGCACCTCGTCGGCGTCGGCGGGCAGCTCGTTCGTGGGTCCCACGGCGACGATGCGGTTGCCTTCGACGTAGAGGCCGCCGTCGCGTATCTCGCGCCTTGCGCCATCCATCGTGACGAGCATGTCCGCGTGTTTGACGAGCAGCGTGCGGGCGGCGCGCGGCGCGCCCTTGCCTGCCGGTGATGCAGTCAAAGGCGCGGCGTGTTCGCCTGCCGTGTTCGTGTGCGCGGCCTGTATCCGCTGTTCAGCCTGTCCTGCCGGTTCTACCGGTTCTGCCTGTCCCTCTTGCGTCCTGCGCCCGTCCTGCTGCATTGCCATTCGCGTCTCTCCCGTCCGTGTGCGCCCGCCGTTCATTTCATGTGGCGCGGCGCCTGAAAGGCTGTCCGAACGCAATGCCCGGCACGCACCGTGCCGACGCGTTCCGCTCTGAACGCCGCTGGCCCGGTTACCCGGCGTGCCGCCGTCTTCGGGACGCGCAGCCGTGCTGCGCATGGCATAACCTTCGACGGCCAAAATTGCACTGGCAATGCGCGCCGCTGCGATACCCGCCCTCAGCGTGGCGATATAACGGCCAATTTTGGTGCCGGTACGATCGGCAGCAGGGGGCGATCCGTGCCGCTTTCCTGCTCTGCCGCGCGGCGCACGGGCGCGGCCCACATGCTGCTGGCATTATCTTTCCTATCGCTTGCCCGCAGAGCCGGCGATCGTTCATAGAATCACCCTCACGGCGCTCGCATCGATCCGCCGACGGGTATGTAGCCACTGACGTGGAGCCTCGATCCGCCGCCAGTAGTTCTGGATCGGATCGGGCTGCCGCCGAAACCTCGCACACAGGTCGAACCGACACAAGGAAATCTGCGAATGGGCAAGCTCACTACCCACGTGCTCGACACCGCCAACGGCCGTCCCGGCGCGGGCGTCAAGGTCGAACTCTTCGCGCTCGCGGGCGACACGCGCCGCGCGCTGAAAACCACCACCACCAATCACGACGGGCGCTGCGACGAACCGCTGCTCGAAGGCGCCGCGCTCGTGGCGGGCGAGTACGAACTCGTCTTTCACGCGGGCGACTATTTCGCCGCCACGGGCGCGCAACTGCCGCAGCCGCGCTTCGTCGATCGCGTCGTGCTGCGCTTCGGCATTGCCGATGCCAACGCGCATTACCACGTGCCGCTGCTCGTCTCGCCGTGGTCGTACAGCACGTATCGGGGCAGCTGACGCCGTCACGCAGGCGCCGCTTCCGTGTGCGAGCGCCGCAGCACGCGTTCATCGATCAACCCGCACGACCGGAACCGAAAGCCTGCACGCGCGGCTAAGCCGCCTCATGGCATGAGCCGTTCCGGCATAGAAAGAATCAGGAGTGGAGGCGTTTCATGGAAGGCTTTATCACCGACTGGCTGAACCTCGCGATCCGCTGGCTTCACGTGATCGTCGCGATTGCCTGGATCGGCGAGTCGTTTTACTTCGTCGCGCTCGACAACAGCCTCAAGCCGCCGAAAGACCCGCAGCAACGCCGGCGCGGCGTGTTCGGCGAACTCTGGCACGTGCATGGCGGCGGCTTCTACAACATGCAGAAGTACACGGTCGCGCCGCCCGAAATGCCCGACGACCTGCACTGGTCGAAGTGGCCGTCGTACACCACGTGGATGTCGGGCTTCGCGCTCTTCACGGTGCTCTACCTCAGCGCGCCGAACACCTACCTCATCGACAAGAACGTGCTCGACATGGGCCCCGTGGTGGCCATCGCGTCGGCGCTCGGCTTCCTGATGGCCGGCTGGATCGTCTACGACTCGCTGTGCCGCGTGCTCGGCAACCGCGACAAGGTGCTGGGCGTGTGCGTGGGGCTCTACGTGCTGGCCGCTGCATGGCTCGCCTGCCATGTGTTCGCGGGGCGTGCCGCGTATCTGATCGTGGGCGCGATGCTCGCCACCATCATGTCCGCGAACGTGTTCTTCGTGATCATTCCCGGGCAACGCAAGATGGTGGACGCCATGCTCAAAGGCGACACGCCGAACCCTGTCTACGGCAAGCGCGGCAAGCAGCGATCGGTGCACAACACGTACTTCACGCTGCCCGTGGTGTTCGCGATGCTCTCGAACCACTACGCGATGACCTACACGCACGCCTACAACTGGGCCGTGCTCGCCATCATCATGCTGGCCGGCGCGCTGATCCGTCAGTTCTTCGTGATGCGCCACCGCGGCCAGGTGCTCTGGTATCTGCCGGTGGGCGGCGTCGCGCTGCTGGCGGCTGCGCTTGCATGGACGTTGCCGCGCCCAGTGGTCCCGCAGGCCGAAGCGGCCAACGCGCCGAAGGTGCACCTCGCCGACATCGCCCCGATCCTGCAACAGCGCTGCGTGGCGTGCCATTCGGCACACCCAACGCTCATGGGCAGCGCCCCGGCCGGCGTGATGTTCGACACGCCCGCGGAGATTTCGCAGAACGCGCAGCGGCTGTACCAGCAGGCGGTGACCTTGAAGGCGATGCCGCTCGGCAACGTCACGCACATGACCGACGAAGAACGGATGAAGATCGCGGCGTGGTTCCAGGGCGGCGCGGTGCAGTAACCAGGCGGGAGATGGGCTGTGGCTGTGGCTGTGGCTGTGGCTGTGGCTGTGGCTGTGGCTGTGGCTGTGGCTGTGGCTGTGGCTGTGGCTGTGGCTGTGGCTGGCGCAGTCCAGCGCTGCCACGGTCGGACGGCCCGGCAATCGTGCGATGGTGCGCGATTGCCGGGCTTTTTTGATTGCGGGCGCGGGTTAATGGCCGATGGCGCGGGTAATGGCTCAGGCCCGCCGTTCATCGTCCATCGTCCATCGTCGATCGCTCGCCGAGCTTGCGATGCTCGTGGTGTGCGACGTTGTCGCGAGAGAGGCGTAGAGCGATCGCGAACGCGTCTTCGCGTGCCGCACAGGCAAGATCGGCATGGGCATCGTCCGCTGACCCGACATCGTTCTTCAACGTCCCGATACGACAAAGCCCGCGGCCGATACAGCCGCGGGCCCTTCTTCCATCCGCGAAAGCAGCGCTATCGCCTGTTGCCGCCGGGTCCGACGCAGCGATCGCTCAACGAACCACTGCCCTCAGCGCCTCTTCCGTCAGCCACAGCGATTCCTCGAGATCCTGCTCGTTCAGATTGAGTCCGTCGCCGCCGCGATCCACGACGATGAAATCGCTCACCTCGCCGAGCGCGATCAGCGGATGGTGCCAGACGCCCTTCGCGTAGTTCACGCCCTGCCAGCCGCTCGTCACGAAGGCGCGAATGCCGCGCGGGTCGAGCACGCCCGCCGGCGCCACGACGACAAGATACGGCCGGTCGTTCATCGGCACGAACGCCTGCGAGCCGAGCGGATGACGCTCCAGCATCGTCACCTCGAAGGGCAACTGGCGCGGCTGGCCACGAAAGAGATTGACGAGCGGGCGACCGCCCTCGTCCGCCACGTCGATCTTCGCGAGGTCGTGATAGCGGATCGTGGTGCCCAGGTTGATGGGAACCTGCTTCGCGCCCTCGAGTTCGATCACGTCGCCGAAGGGCGCGAACGCGGCGCGCGTGAGCGGCTCGATCGCGAGTGTCTTCATCGTTGCTGTACTCATGCCAGCGTGCCCCACAGGCGCAGACGCGAAACGCCGCCGTCCGGAATGATGTTGAAGCGCACGTGCGTGACGGGGCCGAGCGCCGCCAGCTCCGCTTCGAAATAGTGCTGCGCGTCCATCTGCAATTTCTGTTCGTCGAGCAGCACCGGCCAGAACATGGCCTGGGTGACAAGCGAGCTGTCGGTGCCGCCCGTCACGCGCGCGGCCTGGATCGAGCAGCGGTCCGGATAGTTGCCCTTGAAGTGCGCCGTATCCACTTCGACCTTGCGGATCACGCCGGGCTGCGCGAGCGCGATGATGGTCCAGTCGTTGCCCGGTTCGCGGCGGCGGCGTGTTTCCCAGCCGTCGCCCATGTTCACGCCGCGGCCCGGCATCAAAAGGTTCGAGGCCGCGCCGAAATGCTGATTGTTCACGGCCACCACGTAGGCGCCGTTTTCCATGGCGGCGAGGTCGAACAGTTCGCTGCGGCTCGCGCCCGCCCAGTCCACCTGCGGCTGTCCATAGACGCGCAGCCGCGCAATGCCGCCGTCGGGATAGATGTTGACGCGCAGGTGCGTGAAAGCGCCCGTGTTCGTCACGTCGACGTAGTGGTGGCTGTTGCCCTGAAGGGTGGTGGACGGCACGATCTCGGTCCACTGCGTAGCGGCGCCTGGCGCCCCGTCGGCCACACAAGCGGCCTCGATGGATGCCGCGGGTGGGAAGTTGCCGGTGAAGTGGCTCGTATCGATGTCGAGGCCCTTGATGACGCCCGGCCGCGCGAGCTTCACGATGCACCAGTCGTAGCCTGCCGTGCGCTTTCGGCGCGTCTCCCAGCCGTCCATCCATTTGCCGTGCTCGTCGTACTTGCCCGGAATGAAGACGGCCGGCTCGGGATTCAGCATGCGGTCCTTCGGCGCGAAGAAGTCGTCGCTCGCCTCCAGCGCCGCCGCGCCGAGGCGCGGGTCCGCGAGATTGACGTAGCGGCGCGTGAAATCGGGCGCGTTGGGATCGAGAGTCGGGAGTGCCATCGTTGTCTTCCTTGGGTGTGTCTGTGTCGGGAAATGCCGTCTGTGACGACGGTCGGATGTGTGTGGTGTCAGGCCCGCGTCGCCGGCTCGTCGATGAGTTCGTCGAGCCTGAAGCGCGCAATGCGATAAACCTGGTCCAGACTCGCGCGCAGTTCGTCGGCGCGGCTGTTGTTCACGCGCGCTTCGAAGTTCGCGATGATGCCGTGCCGGTCGTAGCCGCGCACGGCCAGGATGAACGGGAAGCCGAATTTTTCGCGGTAGGTGCGGTTCAACTGCTGAAGCCGGTCGAACTCTTCCTGCGTGCATTGATCGAGTCCGGCGCTGCTCTGCTCGCGCGTGGATTCGGCCGTCAGTTCGCCGCGCACCGCGGCCTTGCCCGCCAGTTCCGGGTGCGCGTTGACGAGCGCGAGTTGCTTCGCCTCGCCCGCCGCTTCCACGGCCTTCGACATCGCGCGGTGCAGCGCCTCGATGCTCGCGAACGGTCGCTCGCCCGCTACGGCCTCGGGCACCCACGGCGAATGCTCGAAGATGCCCGAGAGCGCGGTGACGAACGCGCGGACAGGCAACGCATTGATCTGGTCGAGGGTATGGCGCATGGCCTTCATGCCGCGGCTCCGCGGCCCGTCTGCGCATACGGATGCCGTTCGCGCCAGTGGCGCGCGATGTCGACGCGGCGCGTCACCCACACGCGGTCGTGCTGCTCGATGTGATCGAGAAAGCGCTGCAACGCGCGAAAGCGCCCCGGGCGACCGAGCAGCCGGCAATGCATGCCCACCGACAGCATCTTCGGCGCTTCGTCGCCCTCTTCGTAGAGCACGTCGAAGGCATCTCGCAGGTAGGTGAAGAAATGGTCGGCGGTGTTGAAGCCCTGCGGGGTGGCGAAGCGCATGTCGTTGGTGTCGAGCGTGTACGGCACGATGAGTTGCGGCACCTTCGCGCCGCCCGTCACGTCCACCTCCATCCAGAACGGCAGGTCGTCGCCGTAGTAATCGGAGTCGTAGAGAAAGCCGCCGTATTCGGCAACGAGCCGGTGCGTGTTCGGGCTGTCGCGCCCGGTGTACCAGCCGAGAGGCCGCACGCCCGTGACGCGCTCGATGGCCTGCATGCCGAGCCGCATGTGTTCCGCTTCGCGCTCGGGCGCCATGTCCTGATAGTGAATCCAGCGATAGCCGTGACACGCAATCTCGTGGCCCAGCTCGACGAACGCCTTCGCGACCTCGGGGTTGCGCTCCATCGCCATGCCCACGCCGAACACCGTGAGCGGCAGGCCGCGCTTTTCGAACTCGCGCAGAATGCGCCACACGCCGGCGCGCGAGCCGTATTCGTAGATCGACTCCATGCTCATGTGGCGCGAGGGATACGCTGCTGCGCCCACAATCTCGGAAAGAAACTGCTCGGATGCCGGGTCGCCGTGCAGCACGCAGTTCTCGCCGCCCTCTTCGTAGTTCAGTACGAACTGCACCGCAACGCGCGCGCGGCCGGGCCAGTCGGCCTGCACGGGATAACGGCCATAGCCGGCCAGATCGCGGGGATAGTGAGAGTCGAGTGTCATGATGGAAGGCAAGTGTCGAAACGGAAGAAGGCGGTGCCCGGCGGGACGTGATGCCTATGCGGGGCCCGTGCGATGCGTGGATATCGGCCGCCTTCAGGACCGGACCAGTGTAGCGAAAACAATCCGGAGCGCCCATACAGCGGGCGAGATAGTGCCCGTCAGCAGCGATGTATGTGCAGTGCGCAAAAACCGGCGTGGCCTGGGGTGTGCTCGGTCTGCCTCTGCCATGCATCGCATCGCGCTCTCGCGCTGTGCTCGCGGCGTGCTCGCGGCGTGCATCACGTACGTTCGTTGCGCGCCATCGCCAGCCTCTCGCGGCCACCGCCATGCCCCCCGCTGTCAGCCGAACTGTCAGCCCAACTCTCAGCCGAACCGGTACGCCGTCTTCGGGGCCTCCATGTCGGGCAAGCCGTCGTCGCCGGGGCTGAAGCGTTCGAGTTCGCCGTCGTAACGCTTCGGAAGCGGCCGCGCAAAGTCGCCGCGCTTGGCCGTGGCGAGCCGCAACGCGACGAGCGCTTCGGCCCATTTCACCGCGGCCGTTACGCCTTCCACCACCGGCACGCCCACAGCGTCTTCCACGTAGGCGCACAACTCGGCCATGCCGGCACAACCGAGCACGATGGACTCGGCGCCGTCTTCGTCGATTGCGCGGCGGCATTCGTCCACGATCAACTCGCGTGCCGCCGAGCCGGGACGGTCCAGATCGAGCACGGCGACGTCGGTTGCGCGCACGTTGCGGCAAAAGCGCCGCATGCCGTAGCGCTCGGCCAGATGCCAGGCCATCGAACGCGTGCGCGCCAGCGTCGTCACCACGGAGAAGCCCGGGGCCAGCACGCTCGCCGCGTGCATCGCGGCCTCGGCAATGCCGATCACCGGACCACGCGCCAGTTCGCGCGCGGCGTACAGGCCTGGGTCGCCAAAGCAGGCGATCACGTAGGCGTCGAAGCCCTCGCGTTCGCCTGCGGCCACCTCGGCGAGCAGGCCTGGCGTGGCCATGGCCTCGTCGTAATAGCCTTCGATGGAAGGCGGCCCCATGGTCGGACAGACCGCCACGACCTCGGTGCCCGCCGCGGCGACCTCGCGCGCGCAGCGGCCCATCGCATCGGTCATGCGCTGTGTGGTGTTCGGATTAATGAGCTTGATGCGCATGGTGACTCCCAAGGTTGAACGATCAGCGTGCGGCCGCCAGCGCCCGATAGAAAACCGCGCCGAGCGCCGCGCCGATGAACCACGAAAAATTCGCGAGGTTATCGAGATGCGGCACGAGCACGCAGGCCACCGCAATCAGCGCCGCGGGCAGCAGCGCGGCCACCGCCCGGTAGTTGACGCCATTGCGATACCAGTACGCGCCGGTGGGCGACACGGTGTAGAGATCGCCCGTTTCGATCTTCTGGCGCTTGACGAGATAGAAGTCCGTCACGAGCACGCCATAGAGCGGCCCGATGAAGCTGCCCAGCACGTCGAGCGTGTAGTGGATCACGGCCGGGTTGTTGAAGAGATTCCACGGCGTGATGAAGACGGAGGCCACCGCCGCCAGCATGCCGCCCGCGCGCCAACTGATGAGACGCGGCGCGACGTTCGAGAAGTCGAATGCCGGCGAGACGAAGTTCGCGACGATGTTGATGCCGATGGTGGCGATGGTGAAGGTCAACGCGCCCAGCACCACGGCCGTGGGCTGATCGATGCGGCCTACTGTTTCGACGGGGTCGGTGATCAGCTGGCCGAACACGGGCAGCGTGGCCGACGTGGTCACCACCGTCACGAGCGAGAACGCGAGGAAGTTGACGGGCAGCCCCCAGAAGTTGCCGCGCTTCACGCTGCGAAAGCTCCTGCCGTAGCGCGAGAAGTCGCCGAAGTTCAGCATCGGCCCCGAGAAATACGAGACCACGAGCGAGATGGCCGTCACCATGACGGGCAGCACCTCCATGCCGTGATACTTCACGCCGCCCAGGTTGATGCCGATGTTGTTCCAGCCCGCGCGCCACACCATGTAGCCCGCGAGCACGAACATCACCACGTAGACGGCGGGGCCGGCGAAGTCGATGAACTTCTTGATGGTCTCCATGCCGTTCCAGAACACCAGCGCCTGCAAAACCCAGAGCGTCATGAAGCCTGCCCAGCCGAGCGCGGAAAGACCTGCGAAGCCATGCCGATGCATGTCGGCATACGGCATCAGTTGCGGGAAGAACTTGAGCACGACGATGACGAGCGCGCTCGACGCGAGATAGGTCTGGATGCCGTACCACGCCACCGCGATGAGCCCGCGGATCACCGCCGGAATGTTCGCCCCGAGCACGCCGAACGTCGCACGGCAGGCCACGGGATACGGCACGCCATGCATCTGACTGGGCCGTGCGATGAGGTTGCACAGTACGTTCACGATGCCGATGCCCACGAGCAGCGCAATCAGCACCTGCCAGCTCGTGAGGCCGAGCGCGAAGAGGCTGCCCGCGAACACATAGCCGCCCACGCTGTGCACGTCCGACATCCAGAACGCGAAGATGTTGTAAGCGCCCCAGGTCTGGTGACGCAATGGTGCGAGGTCGTGGTTGTAGAGACGCTCGCTGTAGCCTGCGGGCACCAATACGTCGCCGCCCTCGCCTGCGTCGGACGCCGTGGCGTCGTCGTAAGCGGATGTTGCCGGCGCGCTTTGCGCCGCACTGAACTGAGCCATGACTCCTCCTCCGTGAGATGGAAACGCCGGTCGCTCTGCTACTCGCCTTGTGTCATGCCTTGCATGACGTCTTGCGTCATCGGCGGGCAGGCGGCGTTGTGCTGCATCCCTCATGCCAGTTGCCGGCGGGTTGCCGGCGGGCTGCCAGATGAGCGCCAGCGGAACGGCATGGGGCGCCACGGTGGTCTGCGTACTTTCCGTACGGCGTTTGTGTCGACGCGGCGAGACCGTGGCGCTCGCCTCGACGTTGGTACTGGCCGGGATTCGTTTCAGTGCGCGGCGCACCACGTGCAGGCACGCCGGCGCCAACGGTGAAGCCTGCGGCGGTGTGTCCTCTCGTGCAGGCGCCGTTATGGTTGGTATCTTAGGATGGACATAAAGATTGTCAACAATTTTTGGGTGGGGTTTTCGAGGAGATGGCCTGGCATGGTTTGGCCGCAGCGAGCGGGAATCAGTACCGTTTCCCGGCTTGATCGCCGCAAGACAGGTCCCATGCGCGGTGCGCGATGGTTCCGTGGAGCGCCCCGCTTCGACCCAACGTCCTCAGATGCCTCTATTTTTTGTCAACAAAATCGAAGCCGGTTGTGCCCAGCGGGCCGACAAGCCAGGCAACATGGGCGCAGTGGTGGCAGTTCACCTCCGGCGAAGGCGGGCGCCCGTCTCTGCGTCATTCAGACTCAGTTCTCGTCCCTGACCGGGCCGGATAATGATGTTTTGCGTTATCGCGATGGAATCGCCCGGAGAACACGCATGGCCAAGGTATTTCCGCTGCACCCGCTGCATCCGGAGCGAATCTGCTGGGGCTGCGATCACTACTGCCAGGCGAGCGACATGCGCTGTGGCAACGGACAAAGTCGCACCCAGCATCCGGCCGAATTGCTCGGCGACGACTGGTACGAACACGGCGATTGGGGACTCGATGTCAGCCCCGGCGACAAGTGCGTGAAATCCAGCAGCGGCAGTACCACGAACCAGGCGCGTAATCCTGCGCCGGACGTACCGCGGTAAATCCACCCCGCAGCCGCCCGCGCGAGATGGCTTGGCTTCGTTGTCGCGCCGAACCTGAAAAAAGCGACCTGAAAAAAAAGCGGGCCCTCCTGAACCGGGCCCGCTCCGCCTGCGCTTCTCCGGGGTGCGCCGCCCCCCGCCGCCCCTCTTATCCCAGGTGCGGATAACCGCTCACCGCCAGCCTGAACCCCTCGGCATCGGCATCGAGCCTCGCCGTTGCGCCCACGGGCAGTGTGACCATGTCGGCGATGTGGCCGAACGGCAAGCCCGTCATAACCGGAATGCGCACCACGGCGCGCACCTGCTCGATCATGGCCGCAAGGTCGTAGCCATTGTCGTAGTCGAATGCTTTGCCGCCCGAGAAATCGCCCAGCACGAGCGCCTGCTGGCGCGCCAGGATGCCCGCCAGGTGCAGCTGATAGATCATCCGTTCGACGCGAAACGGCTGCTCGTTGACGTCTTCCAGAAACAGAATGCCGCCTTCCACGGGCGGCATGTACGGCGTGCCCACCAGCGACGACATCACCGCCAGGTTGCCGCCCCACAGCGTGCCTGTGACGCTCGCAGACTGCACCTGCGGCGCCGCGACTTCGAGCGTGAAAGACGGCTTCGACAGCGCCTCCCAGAAATGCTCCATCGTGAACGGGCTCAGTTCTTCGGCGCCGAAGTCGCTCGCGAGCATCGGGCCGCCGAATGTGACCAGCCCGGCGCGCGCGAGCAGCGCAAGCTGGATCGCCGTGAAATCGCTATGACCGACGAGCGCGACCGGCTGGCCGCGCAGCCGCCGCTGCAAGCCTTCGTAGTCGAGCCCGTGCAGGATGCGCACCGCGCCATAACCGCCGCGCACGGCGAGCACGACGTCGGGCAGCGGCTGCGAGGTGTCGGCAAGGCGGTTCAGTTCCGCGGCCCGTTCGCCGTCGGTGCCCGCGAAGCGCTGATAGCGCCGCGCGAGCGCCTCCATTCCCTCTACGCGATGCCCCTGCGCGCGCAACCGCTCGACGGCCCGCGTAATAGCGTCGGGGTCGTGCGGGTAGCCCGAGGGGGCGATCAGCGAAATGGTGCGGGCCTGAGCGGTCATGGCAGTCATGGCAGGAAGCAGTTCGATCTTCGTCGTGGTTCAGGAGGGCAGATTGGTACGGGACGCCTGAACGGCGCCCGCCGCCCGCGCCTCGCGGCTTGCGCGCCGCCGCTCGGCAAAGAACGTGCGCAGCGCTTCGCCACATGCGTGCCCGAGCACTCCGCCCGTCACCGTGGTGTGGTGGTTGAGCTGCGTATTGGCAAAGGCATCGACGACGCTGCCGCACGCGCCCGTCTTCGGGTCCCGTGCGCCGAACACCACGCGCGCGATCCGCGCGTGCATGATGGCGCCGGCGCACATCAGACACGGCTCCAGCGTCACGTACAGTTCGCAGCCCGGCAGGCGGTAGTTCCGTTGCGATTCGGCGGCGGCCCGCAGCGCGACCATTTCCGCGTGCGCGGAGGGATCGTGCGTGCCGATGGGATGGTTGAAGCCTGTCGCGATCACTTCGTCGCCGCGAACCAGCACGGCGCCGACCGGCACCTCGCCGGCCGCCCGCGCTTCTTCGGCAGCGGCGAGCGCGAGCGTCATGAAGTGGAGATCGCGTTCGGAGACAGGCTCGGGATTGCCCGTGAAAGGATTCGTGGGCGTGGATGGCGCCGGTTCATCCGGCGTGTTGCCTGCACCGGCGCCCGCGCCGGCACATGCGCGAGGCGTATTCGAAGAAGCGCACGCGCCGAGCCCCTCTGACGTATCGGCCGAGCGGGACGCGTCGGGCACGACGCTCACAGCGGTCTCGCTTCCAGGGTCTCGCCGCCGTCACGGCGGTCTTCAAGCGCACGGTCGGCGCACGGCTGTTCCGTGCTCGCGGCATCGCCGTCTGCCACGACGCGCTCGGACAGCCGCTCGGCAATGCGCCGGCAATACTCGCGCGGCAGAACCATGGGGCCGCCGCGCAGCGATTCGAGCGCCATGTCGAGCGCCAGCATTCTCGCCTCAAGCTGGCACCGCGCGGCGCGATCGCTCACCGCGTCCAGTTCGTCGCGCAGATCGCGCAGTGCGCGCAGCTGTTCGACGGCGGGCGGAACGAAACCGGCGTTCTTAAGAATGCGGTTCGCGACACGCACTTCCTCGGGCACGAGCAGGTCGTCGTCGAACGCCTGCGGCTGGCCGGTTCCCGGCAAATCGTCGAACTCGCCGCGCGCGGCTGCGGCGGCAATACGTTGTTCGACGAGAGCATCAAGCAATTTCATCTGCGATCCACGGCGTTGCGGCCCGGGCATTTTATCAGGCTGTTCACAAAACATTCACGGCGCATGGCGGCTCTTCGTCGAAGGTTCCTTCGGCTCGCCGGCACACCTGCCGACACGGCCACTCGGGCCGAGTCCTTACTGCGCGAGCCTCCACCGGCCCAGCACCACATGCCGGCGCTGGCCGATCAGGCTGTGCACGAGCAGAAACTCGCTCACCGTCCAGGCAATGGGCGGTTTAACAGGGAAGTCGCTCGCGCCGTTGTCGCCGCGCGCGAGCGTCAGGTGAGGCGTATAACCGGACGCCGATCCGACCCGAAAACCCACGTCCCTGAGCGCGGTGCCCAGCGCCTCATGCAGCAAGGCGCAGCCGATCACGCCCTCGCCGCCCGTCAGCACGAACGGATGCCGCGACTGCTCCGGCGAGAAGCGGGTCGCCGCGTCGAACGAGACGTTGAACTGCCGCATCGACACCGCGGTCGCGGCGGCACTCGCACGCGCGACGACGTCGTTCGGCACGCCCGCGTAGACGCCCAGCTCATGCAAGGTGACGTGCAGCAGCGGCACGGGAACCGGCACGCCCGCAAGCCCGCGCTGCCCGTGCCCAGTGAATAGCCGCTGCACCAGCGCAGCAACGCGCGCGGCGGCCTGCGCGTCGGGACGTAGCAGGAACAGCAGGCGGTCCGTGGGGGCCGGCATGGGCACCTCGAAACCGGGCAAGGCGAACTGCCCCGGCATCGGCAAGCGCGAGCCCAGCGACCGGGCGCGGGCCGGCGGGCGGCGCACCGTCATGCCGACACCGGGACCGGGACCGAAACCGGTACCGAAGCCGGCGTCGCCGCCGGCGCGGCGATCAACGCGCGGATGCGCTCGGCGTCGTCGGGCGTGGCGGGGTTGTAGACCATCATCGTGAGATCGGGATGGCCGTCCACGGCGAACGACGAGAACTCGAGCGAGAGCAGACCGGCCACGGGATGCCGCAGTTGCTTCGAGCCCTCGCCGTGCGTGCGCACGTCTTTCTCGCGCCACATGGCCACGAATTCGGGGCTCGATGCGCTCAACTCGGCGACCAGCGCCTCGACGTTCGCGCTTTTGTTGGCATTTGCGCCCGCCCGGCAGACGCCCGCGCGAAACGTCGCAAGAAGAAAGCGCGCCACGCCCTCCCAGTCGAGTTGCGCTTCGCGCACCCGCGGGTTGCCGAAGAAGAGCCGCAAGACGTTGCGCTGGTGGGCCGCAAGCGACGCGTAATCCGTCAGCACCGATGCCGCCGCGCGATTCCACGCGACGATGTCCCACGTCGGCGTCTTGACGACGGCCGGGCTGAGTTCGAACGCATCGAGTACGCGCTGCAGCCGCGGCGTCACGCCGCTTGCTTCGTAGCGCACCGCGGGCGGGCGGCCCTGGGCCAGCAAAAACAGGTGTTCGCGCTCCACCGGCGTGAGCAGCAGCGCGCTGGCGAGGCGCTCGAGCACCTCCGCGGAAGGCGCGCCGCCGCGCCCCTGCTCCAGCCACGTGTACCAGGTCGCACTGACGTTGGCGCGCAGCGCGACTTCCTCGCGGCGCAAGCCGGGCGTGCGGCGGCGGGTGCCCGAAAAGCCCAGCGCCGCAGGGTCGAGCCGTGCGCGGCGGTCCTTCAGGTAGTCGCCCAGCAGATTGGGGGGTGGGTTCTGCGTGCTCATGCTGTTAGTCCGTATACCTGTAAAACGCCACGACTTCACCACGTGACGCGAACGCGCGAGAGTGCCTGCGTACCCCAACCAGGAGAATTGGCTATGCGCGTGTTTGTTACCGGCGCGACCGGATTTGTCGGCTCCGCTATTGTGCGGGAATTGCGGGATGCGGGACACGACGTGCTCGGGCTTGCCCGTTCGGAGGCCGGCGCGGCGTCGCTCGTCGCGGCCGGCGCCCAGGTCCACCGCGGCTCGCTGGAAGATCTGGACGCCCTGCGCCGCGGCGCGGCGGCCGCAGACGGCGTCATTCACACGGCGTTCAACCACGATTTCTCGCGGTTCGTCGAAAACTGCGAGCTGGACCGCCGCGCCATCGAGGCGATCGGCGATGCGCTGGCGGCCTCGAACCGGCCGCTCCTCGTCACCTCCGGTCTCGCGATGCTTGCACACGGCCGCGCCGCCACCGAGGACGACGTGCCGCCGCCCCGCTCCGAAAACTACCCGCGCGTGTCCGAAGCCGCCGCGAGTGCGTTCGTGGCGCGCGGCGTTCGCGCCTCGGCGGTCCGTCTGGCGCCTTCCACGCACGGCGCGGGCGATCACGGGTTCGTGCCGCGCCTCATCGCGATTGCACGCGAAAAAGGCATCTCAGCCTACGTGGGCGAAGGGCTCAACCGCTGGGCCGCGACGCACCGCTTCGACGCCGCGCGGGTGTTCCGGCTCGCGCTGGAACGGGGCGCCGCAGACGGCCCGTTTCACGCCGTCGCCGAGGAAGGCGTGCGGTTCAAGGACATCGCAGAAGTGATCGGGCGGCGGCTCGGGATACCGGTTGTTTCGCTGTCGCCGGCAGAAGCCGCTGAGCATTTCGGCTGGTTCGGGCGGTTTGCGGGCGCGGACATGTTGGCGTCGAGCGAACGCACGCGCCGTGTGCTGGACTGGACGCCGACCCAGCCGGGGCTGATCGACGATATGGAAGCGACGTACTTCGGCTAGGGGCGCAGGCCCTTACCCTTAACGCAGGGCCTTAACGCACCTTAGCGCAGGCCCTTAGCACAGCCCCTTAACTCACGTCATGGCGCCTGCACTAGCGGTCAGCGCCGGGTTCCCGGCGCCCCGCTCGCAAGCCGCCGCGCCTCAAAAAACAAACCGGGCCGGGCATCGAACCCGGCCCGGCCCCACCACCACCACCGAGCTTCGCTCAAGCTTCGTCCAGTTGCCCCTCGATGCCTTCGAGCGCGCGTTCGCGCTCTTTCGTGAGGCCGCCGATAGGCGGTCCGCTGAAGCTCTTGCGCACGCCGCCCACGTACCAGATGGCGAGCAGCACCACGAGCAGCGCGACCATCACGTAGATCACTTTCTCGTTGGGCGGCTGGATGCCGACATACGCGAGCACGAGTGCACCGAACACGGCGGCCACGGCGAACGGTTTCGAGAGCCAGCCCAGCTGGAACGGGCCTTTTTCGGTCCACGTGCGGCCTTCGGCCAGGATGCCCGCCGCTGTCGGCATCGCGTACGAGACGAACAGGAACACCGCGCTGCCAGCGCTCAGCACCGTGAACGCGTCGCCGTACAGCGTGACGAGAATCGCGAGCGCGGCCGACACCCAGATCGCCGTGCCCGGCGTGCGATGCGCGGCGTTCACCTTGCGCAGCCACTTCGAGCCAGGCAGGCCGCCGTCGCGGGCGAACGCGAACATCATCCGCGAAGTCGAGGTCACTGCGGCGAGGCCACAGACGTAGTTGATGAAGAACATCAGCAGTTCGATCACGATGCGCAGCGGCCCCGGAATCGGCGCAAGGATGGCCTGGAAGAAGCCGGTGCCCTGCTTCACCGCGGCGCCAATGTCGGGCATCACGAGAACGAACGCACAGACCATCACGTAGCCGAACGTGGTGGACCAGAACACCGACCCGATGATGCCGCGCGGCACGTTGCGCGCGGCCTCGTGCGTTTCTTCGGAGGTATGCGCGGAGGCGTCGAAACCCGTGATCGTGTACGCCGTAAGCAACAGGCCCGAAAGGAACGCGAGCGCCATCGTCTGCTTCGGCCAGGCGCCGCCGTCCACGCCGGTGAAGTTGGTGAAGGTGTAGAGGCGGGAGAGGTCCACCTTCACCGGCGAAAACGCCAGCAGCGAAATCACCAGCACCACCGTCACGACGAAGATCAGGTATCCCGACAAATCGGTGATGCGGCTCGTGATGCGGATGCCGCGATGATTGAGAAACGCCTGCGAAGCCGTGATGACGGTAAGAAAGATCGTCTGCGACCACCAGCCGAGCGAATCCGGATTCACGCCGAACATGGGTGCGATCAGCGTGCGGAAGAACGGATCGTAGGTGCCGTAGTTGATGGCGGCGACCACGAACACGAGGCCGAGCAGATTGAGCCACGCGGTGAGCCAGCCCCACGTCTTGCCGCCGAGAATCGAGCTCCAGTGGTAGAGGCCGCCCGCCGTCGGGAACGACGATGCGATCTGCGCCATGGCCGCGGCCACGACGAGCGCGAACACCGAACCGAGCGGCCAGCCGAGCCCGATCGATGCGCCGCCCGCCGCCGACAATCCCATCTGGAACGACGTAATGCCGCCCGACAGAATGCAGATCAGCGAAAACGAGACCGCGAAATTGGAGAACGCGCCCATGCGGCGCGACAGCTCCTGCGCGTAGCCCATCTTGTGCAGGAGCCTGACGTCGTTGTCGACCGGCTCAGCCGGTTGCACGGCCGGGTTGATATCCATGATCGATCCTTTGTTCGAGATTTGGGGCAGTGCAACTGCAATGGGAACAGCCTTGAATTGATGCTTCTTCGTTGCCGCTGATGCTTCGTTGCCGCGCGAACGGTCAAGACCGTTCAGGCCGCGGTAAAACAGTTGTCGACGTAGAGGTGCGCGCCGTTGATGAAAGACGCGTCGTCGCTCGCGAGGAAGAGCGCCGCCTGCGCCACCTCCTCCGGCGCGCAGAGCCGCCCCTGCTGCACCGAGAGCGCGGCCTCGCTTGCGTCGAAGCCGTATTTCGTGAGCGCACTCATTTCGCGGCGGCCGTGCGGCGTGTCGATGAAACCCGGGTTGACCGCGTTGCAGCGTATGCCGCGATCCCGATACTCGACTGCAATGGCCCGCGCGAACATCGCGCAGGCGCCTTTCGTCGTGCAGTACAGCACTTCGAGCGGCGTGGCCGCGACCGACGAAATCGACGCCGTGCAGACGATCGAACCGCCGCCGTTCACGAGCATGTGCGGCAGCACCGCGCGCGTCATCATGAACATGCTCTTCACGTTGACGTCCATGAGCCAGTCGTAGTCGTCGTCGGTGGTGTCGAGGAACGGCTTCACCACGATGCTGCCCGCGTGGTTGAACAGCACGTCGATGCGGCCGAAGCGCCGCGCGACGCCGGCCACCGCCGCGTCCACGGCAGCGCGCTTTGCGACGTCCGCTGTGAACAGTTCGGCCACACCGCCCGCGGCCCGGATCTGCGCGACCACTTCTTCGCCCGCATCGGCATTGATGTCGACAAGCGCGACCTGGGCGCCCTCGCGGGCAAAGAGCCGCGACGCCGCGCCACCCGCGCCCGTTGCCCCGCCCGAAACGATGGCGATCTTGCCCGCCAGCCTGCCCGGGCGCATTGCGGCGCCCTCCGTGTGTTCGCCTGCCGCTACGCTCATGCAATGCCTCCTGTTACTCCATTGGGTTCCGTTGGGCACAACGCTGGGGTCACGATAAGCAGCCCAAATCGTAGCCACTATCCAAAATTGGCAAAAAAAACATTGCGCCCCGGGCCTGTGGCCGAGGCGTGACGGACCGGCGCCGTGCGGCGCGACACGGGTGCGTAACGCTACCCATAACGCCACCCGTAACGCCACGCATCCGGCGTTTCACCCATACAGCGCGCATTTTTTTCACTTACACTGGGCCGGCCGGATGCCTGTCGCCCGCCCGCTTCCGGGGTTGGCACCAGTTTCCCTGCGGTCCTCGTAGTGCCCCGCAGCTTCCCTACCCGCGCCGGAGAACGCCATGCAGACGTGCGCCTCGACCCGCGCCACCGTCGACATCCGCCGCTGCCGCAACGTCGACGAACAGGCGCTGCTGCTCGACGCCTGGAACCAGACCTACTGCCAGATCTCGCGCGGACCGTTCGACGGCTCCGTGAGTTCGTTCGTCGCGGGCGGCGTGCGCGTGCTCGTCGAGCGCCTGAACCGCACGGTGTATCAGCGCGGGGCGGTCGCACCGGGGCGCATCGCGATCGGCGTGCCGTTCCAGCTGGAAGGACACGCGCTGCTGTGCGGCCAGCCGAGTCACCGCGACGGCCTGCACGTGTTCTCGGGCGACGGCGGCTTCGAGTTCCTCTCGCCGGACCGGCATGTGGTCGTGAATCTGGAGATCGAGCCGAACGCGATGGCGAGCCTCCTCGCACGCGAACAGATCGGGGCGCTCAAGGCGCGACTCGGCACGCATGCCACGGTGCTGAACATCGATCCTCTTCACTTGCAGACGTATCGCGCCACGCTGAAGACGATGCTCGATGCGGTCACCGCGCAGCCCGCGCTGCTGGACGACGCGGGCGCGGTGGATTCGTTCGAGCGGCACGCCATCTTCGGGCTCGCCGAGATGCTCGCGGCAACACCGGACGACGCCCCCGCGCGAAGCGCTTCTCCCGCCGCGGCGCGAATCTCCCGGCACTGGCAACTGGTGCGCGCGGTGCGCAACGTCGTGGAGGAATCGCCAGACTGCCCGTTGTCCGTCGCGGAACTCTGCGCGCGCTTTCACGCGAGCCGCCGCACGCTGCAATACGCGTTCGAGGAAACGCTGGGCGTGAATCCCTCCGCCTACATCCGCGCGGTGCGCCTCGGACGCGTGCGGCGCGAGCTGCGCGGCGCGCGATCCGTGACTGAGGTCGCAACGCGCTGGGGCTTCTGGCACTTCGGGAATTTTTCGGGCGAGTATCGCGAGCAGTTCGGCGAATTGCCGTCGGAGACGTTCAAGCGGGAGAACCGGTGCTGACGGCGTGGCGCCTACAACCGGCGAGGCGCTTCGACACGGCTTCTGAACGCGATACCAACGCCAGACATCAGCCTTGTTCGAACGAGACGGCTCAGGGCGCAATCCAGCTGTGAATCCAACCGTCGCCCTGACGCACATAGCGCGCCCGCAGCGGGCGCTCCGCTGAAAGATCGAGCCAATCCAGACGCGCGGGGCGAACCTCGACGACGCAGAAATGCTTGAGGCCCTCGTCGGGCCCCGGAACACCGTGTGCATCGTGGGCCGTGCCGAGCGCATCGTCTGCGTGGCTCATCGGCGTTCCGGGCGCGAGCCGCGTCCGGTAGGCGATCAGGTCGTGGTCGGGACTGGCGCGCCACGCATCGAGTTGCGCTTGCCCGTCGCGAACGATCCGGGTTTCACCGAACACCCGGATCTGCCGGCTCTGAACGGGATCCACGCCGACGAGCGCGATGCGCGGCTCCCGGCTCAGTTCGGCAATCTTCGGCGAGCGCAGGTCCGTGTGGAACGTGAGCACGTTCTTCTGCTCACTCACACCCCGAAGCAGCACGGTACGCACATTCGGGGAACCGTCGAGGCCGATCGTCGCGGCCTGCATCACCTTGAACGGCAGATCTTCTTCGCGTACAGCGGCAGCGAGGTCATCCCAGATTCGGGCGTAAATCTGTTCGAGCGTCATCGGGCGGGTTCCTGGCGCGTTCCTGGCGGGCTCCTGGCGGGGTCCTGACAGACCGGCCCCGGCGTTCACACAGAACCGGGCGTCAGAAAGAGAAAGCACACCGGATGCCCGCGAAGTTCTGCCTGCCCCGCTGCGGCTCTGGCAGACAGGCTCCAAGGCTCAGCTCAGAACGTTGGCTGTCTCGCAACACAAACCCTCCGCCCGCATCAAGCCGCCGCACGACGCCCGAGCATAGCCATCGCGACGAACCCCGCCGCGCCCGCGACGAGGGCCGCTGCCGCGACCCCCAGCGCCGGCGTGAACGATCCGAAGCGCGCGGTCAGCGGCGCTGCGACGAGCGGCCCGAGAATCTGCCCGACGCCGTACGACGCGGTCGCATAGCCCATCAGCCCGGTCGCACGCGTGCCGTGCAGGCGCCGGGCATCGCGCATGGCGAACAGCGTGATCGCGGTAAACGGCAGTCCGAGCAAGGCGCTGCCCACCGAAAAGCCCGCCGCGTTCGGCCACACGATGCCGGCCGCGATGCCGAGTGCCTGCGTCGCGCAGCCGGCGGCAAGCAGCAGCCGGTTGTCCCAGTGCGCGGGCAGCCGCGCGGCGGCAAGCGCGCCGACGATCAGCGCCGCGCCGAACATGGGCCAGAACAGGTCGGGCCACGGCGAGCCGGCCGGCAGGGCGGCGCGCGCGATCACGGGCAGGAACGTCGCCGTGATGATGTAGCCGAAGCCCGGCATTCCGTACAGCACGACCAGCCCGATCGCATCGGCGCGATGGCGCCGCGGGTCCGCGGCGGGCGCGGCGGCAGTGGTCACCGCATGCGGCGTGGCGGCGGACGACTGCACGGCTGCGACATGCGGCGTTGCGGTGAACGCAGGCGTGCCCGCGACACTCGGCTTTGCCCCGAACGCAGGCGTGCCCGCGACATTCGGCGTTGCACCGGACGCAGGCGAGCCCGCCACAGGCGCGCTCCCGAACGTGCGCCAGATCGCGATCGACAGCACGGCCGACAGCGCGGCAAATCCCAGCCAGCCGGGCGCTGCGCGATGGCCCTCCAGTGCGCGGCCGATCAACCCCGTCAGCACGATGCCGACACCCGGCCCCGCATAGATGACGCCGCCCCATTCGGGCGCGTGCAGTTCGGCAAGGCGCCGCAGTCCCCATTGCGACACGAACACGAAGGTCCACGCGCTGACCACGCCCGCAACGAAGCGCACCACGAGCCACACCGCCAGCAGATGCCCGACGCCCATCGCGGCGGTAAGCAGAACCGTCGCCGCGAGCCCGAAGCGAATCATCCGTGCGGGCGCCATGCGCAGCGCCGCGCAACTGACCGCCCCCGCGAAATAGCCCGCATAGTTCGCCGACGCGAGCCAGCTGCCGGCCTTCAGGCCGACAGACCCGTCGGCCAGCATCAGCGGCAGCAGCGGCGTGAACGCAAAGCGCCCGACACCGAGCGCCACCGCGAGCCCGACCATGCAGGCGAGCGCGGCGGCGCCGGCGCGGCGGTCGGTCTCGTCGGCGGAAAGCGCGCGGGCGGCGGCGGGCGGAGCTTCGGAACGGGCCATGGTGCGAGCGGCCGCGCGGGAAACGCCGGCCGGAACGGAGAGGGGAACGCGTCGATCGTAGCTTGACCCGGCATTCTCGGAAAATGAATAATCGAGAATCCATCCATCGCATGGAGAGAACAATGGATCTGGCGGCACTGGCGATTTTCCGGGCGGTCGTGCGCGAGAACGGCGTGACGCGTGCCGCGGCGAAACTCAACCGCGTGCAGTCGAACGTGACGACGCGCATCAAGCAACTCGAGGAGGACCTGGGCGCGGCGCTCTTCGTGCGCGACGGGCGCCGGCTCGTGCTGACGCCCGCCGGCCACACGCTGCTGCCGTATGCGGAGCGTCTGCTCGCACTCGCCGACGAAGCGCGCGACGCGGTGCGCGAAGACACGCCGCGCGGGCGGCTGCGGCTCGGCACGATGGAAAGCACGGCCGCAAGCCGCCTGCCGGCCGTGCTGGCGCGCTATCACCACGCGTGGCCGGAGGTGTCGCTCGAACTCGTGACCGGCACGACCGGCTGGCTGGTCGACAAGGTGCGCGACTTCGAGATCGACGCCGCGCTGTTCGCGCGGCCGCCCGCGCCGGACACGCTGCCCGATACGTTCGAGACGGTGCCGATCTTCCGCGAGAACCTCGTGCTGCTCACGCCGCGCGGCCATCCGCCGGTTCGCACGCCGCGCGACGTGATCCCGTCGACGCTGATCGCGTTCGAGCGCGGCTGCACGTACCGCAAATACGTCGAGCAATGGTATGCGGCGCATGGGATGAAGCCCGCGCGTGTGCTGGAACTCGGCTCGTACCACGCAATCGTCGCGTGCGTCGCGGCCGGTGCGGGGATCGCGGTGGCGCCGCGCTCGGTGCTCGATCTTCAGCCGGAGACGGAGAACGTCGTACAGCACGCGATTACCGGGTTCGGCGAGATCGATACGCTGCTCGCGTGGCGGCAAGGGTATGCGTCGTCCGCGCTTGCCGCGCTGCGCGACGCACTCGCCGAGGCCGCCCGGCAACCGGATGGCGCCGCGAAGCCGGCCGCTGCTGTGCCGGCGTGAGGTGTTCGCGCATGAGGGCGCCGGTGCGCTGCGTCTGCTCCGGCAGCTTCAACGCATAGGTAATCTGTTCCTCGGTGAACTTGCGCTTCTTCACAGCATGACCTCCTGGTCTTGATGACAACGTCATGCCGGAATTTTCCACTTCCAAATGGGATAGTTTTGTGGGTCAGGGTCATTCGGCAGGTCACACCGCCCGCCTCGATTCATCCGTGGCAGTCAACACTCCCGAGATTTCCTTCAATTGCCGTCGAGCGATCATGCTGTCGACGGCCTGCTCAAGGACGCTTCGAACCTGACTGCTTGTGTTGCGGATGCCAAACCCACGTGATACCGCCTGAACGACCTGCTCCCGCGTGGCGCCAAAGCTCCTCTCAATCAGTTGAAGAGTGGCGACTTCGATCTCCGCCGGCGGTAGCATATCGGCTCGACGAAGGGCAATCGTATTAACCCCCGAACGATCACGAGGCACCGGGACGTGGTTCGGCGTCGACAGGAACTCTCCGGAACGCGTAATCCGGCCCATCGTTACCGCAACATCAATGGATCGCCCGACCACATCTTCAATCCGGACACCGGCCCGCTTCAAACCCCACGCTTCCCGCATCCGGGTAATGACGTGGTCGCGATGCACAGGCCCCTCCACCTGGACTGCCTGGACCACCAACTCCGTCAACGCGCCCTGTGGCGCTTCGTGCAGTTCGCCGGTGAGATGGTTCGGCCGCAGCAAGGTCACTTCTTCGTAGGGTGCGAAACCGGCAGCGTCTTCCTTGTCCGTTACCGTCTCCCGCTCTACATAAGGCGCCTCGATATCCAGTTGCTCGGAAAGCACAGCATCTTCCCGCAACTCATCGAACTCAGACTTGAGCGCTTCAATGCGACGAATCAAAACGTCCAGTTGTTCGATCGGGCGCTGGAACCAGTCAGTGCTCCATATCCGGTGGATGGTCCAGCCGTGCTCCTCCAGGATGGCCTGCCGCAGCCGATCGCGATCCCGGGCCGAGCGGGCACTGTGGTATGCAGCACCATCGCATTCGATACCCAGTAGAAATCGGCCGGGGCGTTCGGCGTCGAGGACAGCCAGATCGATGAAGAAGCCAGCCAAACCTACTTGTGTCTGGACTTCGTAACCTCTCGCCCGCAATGCGTTGGCCACCTGTTCCTCAAACACGCTGTGATGATCGCGCCCCGTGACCTCCGCCATCGGCAGGCGCCCCGTGCGGGCATACTGGAGAAAAATCCGGAACGCGTTGACCCCTGCCCGCTCCGCCGCATAGGCCGGATCAATGTCTTCATCCGTCATGGACGCAAACACGTCGCATCGCTGCTTGGCGCGGCTAATCAAAACATTCAGGCGTCGCTCGCCGCCTGCCGTACCCAGTGGGCCAAACCGCATCGGCACTCGGCCGTTAGGCACGGATCGGCCATAGCCGACAGAGATAAAGATGACATCGCGCTCATCGCCCTGAACGTTTTCCAGATTCTTGACGAAGAACGGTTCCGAACGATGCGCCTTGAAGAACTCCTCAACGTCCGGTGACAGCTCGCGGCGCAGAAGTTCGAGTTCGTCAATGATGGCGCGGCGCTGGGCAGCGGAGAAAGCTGCGACTCCCAAGGAGAGCTTCGGGTAGGTGCGCGCATGAGCAATGATCGCCTGTGCCACTGCTTTCGCCTCGATCAGGTTATTGCGCTTGTTGCCCGCATCGAACAAACCTTCGTGGACGTGATGGAATCGCAGGCCCCTACCACCCTGTGCCGTGTAAGGGCTAGGCACGATGTAAAGTTTGTTCTCATAGAACTGACGATTGCTGACCGCAATCAGTGACTGGTGACGGCTCCGATAGTGCCAGCGCAACATCCGGGCAGGCAGGCCACGAGCTGCGAACAATCCAAGGATGCTCTCAATATCTGCGACTGCGGTCGCGCCTTCGTCATCCTCGTCTTCGTTGCTCGAGGTCATCTTGGCAAAGAAGGCGGTGGGCGGTAACTGCTTGGGGTCACCAACGACGACGACCTGCCTTGATCGCGCGATTGCACCCAAAGCATCAACGGGCTGAATCTGACTGGCTTCGTCCATCACCAGCAAGTCGAACTCCATACTTCCCGGCACGAGAAACTGCGCAACAGATAGCGGGCTCATCATGAAAACTGGCTTGAGCGCTCGTAAAGCTGGCCCAGCCCGCTCCACAAGCTTGCGCAACGAAATGTGCCCCTTCTTTTTCTGAATTTCCCCCCGGAGCACTCCTAGCGGCCCGAGCGCGCCACCATCGCGAGGTGGAACGTTCTGGTAATGCGCCTGTACCACTTCCGAGCTCGCGGCAATAATCCGCTGCCGATCCAGCGAGGCAAACTCCTGCACAAGACGTCCATGCGTGGCCCCATCGAACCGGGCGAGATCTGGTTGGAGACGAACCATGCGCGCATAAGTTGCCTCGAAATAGGCCATCTCAAATGCCGTGGCCAATGCTGCCGGCGCAAGTCGGCCGTCATCGAGGCGAGCAACCAGATCACCGCAACCCTGAGTCCGGGCCCGTGCCGAGCGATCCCGGTAGTTCACCCAGCGGAAGAGCTGTTCGTGTTCCTCGCTCCAGCGCCGCAGGCGCCAAACAATAACTTCAAGCCGTGCATCCGGAATCGTGCCGCCAATGGACGCTTCCAGGTCCAATTGGAGTTCGTCAGCCAACGCCTTGAGGCTGCTTTCGATAAGCCCTTGGGATTCCGTCAGCACTCTGGCACGAGGTACCAAATGCTCTCGCTCGCTGATCCGGCCGGCTAGAGCCCGGATGTCCGGGTTCTGTCCGATCCAGTCCGCGGCGGATTTGAGCACGGCCCAGTTGGACTGTTCTGCCTGCCACGCACTGTCGAATGCTGCCTGCCCCAAAGTTAAACCTTCGCGCACGGCCTGACGATCGCGTTGACCAGCGGCCAGCGCTTCCAGTAGAGAACGGGTTTTACCGGCGTCAGAGACTGACGCGGAGAATAGCGCGCCGGCGGCTGAATGCGCGCTCGTATATCGCATTGCGAGTTGGAGCAGGGAACTCAAATCGGCACGCTCCACCGCTGCCACGTCGCCGAATACCGGCCCTCGAACCGCCCCCAGGTCTTCCCAGACTTCTCGTAGTCCGTGTTCGATCTGCAGGCAAACGGACGACAGTTGCCTGGCGCGCGCCGCCACTTCCGTTTTTTCCGGGCTGCGCGCGGCGATCAGCCGGGGCTCGGCACCTAACCCCTTCAGAGACCGCATCCACTCGACCAACGCCAACAGCGGTGCTGACTGCGATCTGGCGCCACGCCAATCGTCGCCAAACGCGCTGCGTCCAAAAGCATCTTCGGCGTCGATGATCTTCTTCGCGTCCTGCCCCTTGGCCAAGGTATCCAGCAATCCCAGCACCATGGGTAGGGGCTGATTTGGGGTTGCCAGAACCGATTCGACCAACCGACGGGCTGCACGCCATTCACCGCTTAAATGACGGAAGACGCTTGTGCCGCGTGATGCCAAAGTTGCGCGTGCGGGAGCTAAGTTGAGGGCCCACGCCATCTCGGTCAACTGCGACCCAATGGCGATCTTGGCGGCATCGAGGTCGGCCACGGCTTGCGCGAGTTCACCGGCCCGCTCAATCCCATCACTCCATAGGTCCGACGCGAAGGTTTCCGGGCTGGCGGGCGGCGCCGATCCCACACGCTCACCGATGCGCGCCAGCATCTGGAAGTCTTCAAACGAGGACCCTGCCTCCCGCCCCAGTTGACGAGCGAGCGCCGCCGCTTCGCCCAACAAACGGGGAAGTTCTTCGGCTAGCCGGGCGAGGCGCTGGAACTGCTCCTCATTGAAGGTCTCGGGAAGCTCCGTGAAGGCACGGAGCGTGTCGCCCACGTCGATGTCCCATGCATTCCCAACAACTCGGTCAGCCAAAGCCTCTCGTTGTGCTGCATACCGTTGCCCAAGCTCGAGCAAGTGCTGGATGGGATCGGGATTCCGCCAGGCAGCATGTCCCATGGCCAACGCGGAGAGTATGGGTGCCACCGCGATGCGCTGGAGCAGTTCCACCATCGGAGGAATGTCAGACAGCCGAAGTGGCGGCGTGAGTTCCAGAAGCTCCGCGGCAACGGCGAACTGCTGCTGCTCCGCCACGACCCGATGCAACAACTGCTGAACGCGTGCGACCAGACGCTCGGCATCCATCGGTGAAATCGCAGCCAGCCCCACACCCACCCAGGCATGATCAGCTGGCCGACCAATTTCAATCACGCGGCTAGCCAAATCAGCCAGCAAACTCCGGCGCGCCGCGAAACCATCTTTGCCCCACTCCTCTGGGGTCTCCAGTTGAATGTCGTTGGGACGTTCACCCTGTTCGCGAAGACGAACCAGGTGCCCAATCACCTGGAACGGAGATAGCTCCGATTTCGAATCGACGGCGTGCAGATTCCTGGCATGGGCGTTGAGGCTGTCGCGCGCTTCGGTCAGACGTGCGAACAGGCTTCCCGGATCCGCTACCTTAGGAGCGCCCAATTCCCACGTTCGCCGAAGCTCGTCCAGTACCGCGCGCTTGTTGGCTTTGTTACTGTGCAGTTCCAGGCATGCGTCGCCGACGCCTTTATCATCGAGACGGCGTTTCACAACATCCAGTGCAGCCATTTTTTCGGCCACAAAGAGCACACTCTTCCCGTCCTTGACCGCGGCGGCGATGATGTTGGCGATCGTCTGACTTTTACCTGTACCCGGCGGCCCCTGGATGACCAGGTTCTTGCCTCGTCGCACTTCATGGATTGCCAACGCCTGCGAACTGTCGCAATCCAGGATATGAAGCATTTCCGATGGCGGGATCAGCCCATCGATGTTGGCGTCCTCATGGGCGAGGTCTTCACCGTCGGCAAAACCATCTGCTAACAGTGAGCGAATCAGCGGACGGTCAGCGATCGTGGCATCTTTGGGCCAAACTGCTTGATCCAGGTCCCGGTACATCAAGAACTTCGCGAAGGAGAAAAAACCCACCGACATATGGTCGGTGAGCACTTCCCACGTGTCCTTGGTTTCAACGCTCTTTCGAACCAGCTCCATATAATCGAGTGGCTCAAACGTATCATTCGCCTCAAAAGCTGGCATGCGAAGCGCATGCACTCGATCGAGATAAGCTTCGAGCGACAGGTTCGACGCAAAGTCCTCCTGCCTGACTTTCAAATTGAAGCGTTCGCCCGCGTTGCCGCGATCCAGCTGAACGGGGATCAATAGAAGCGGCGCATACCGAATGTTCTCCGCGTTATTCGGATCGACCCACTTCAGGGCGCCGATCGCCAGGAAAAGCACGTTGACGCCCTGCTCTTCCTCCAACGTACGTGCATCCAGATAAAGTTCCAGCAGGCGCTTCTGGAGACCCTTGCTGGTCAAACGTGTTTGCAGACGCGTGTCGGCATGCCGGCGCAAAACACCCCGCTCGTCAGTGCTGTTGTCTTCGGGCTGCGCCAATTCGTCGATCTCATCGAGTTCGGTCGGCGCCTTGTCCGAAGCAGCTTCTACTGAGGCTTCGTCAGCGCCCTCCCGCATCGGATCCCCGGTTTCCGCGGCGCGCCCTGCCAGGAACGAGAAAGTCTTCCCCTCTCGGACCAACAGCCGAAAAATCTCTCCCGCTTTCTCATCGATAATCTCGATGGAGCGACCTCCCCGAGCACCTCGGGGCATATTAAGCAGGCGATTGCGCGCTGATAAATCGAGTAACTCGATGCGAGCTCGCTCCAGCTTTTCAACAAGCGGCAAGTTACTCTGAAAAATGGACTGATCTTCACCGGCCGCAGTCGCGGCTTGCCCCCGTACTGATTCCATGAATCCCCCGGTCCTTTTTGCCTTCTTGTTATTCGAAGGCCCCTTTTCGACGAAGACTATAACCCTTCTTTGAGAACGAAACGCCAGCGATCCCAGAAAAATTGTGACGGGGACGTCTTGAACCATACGAATGAAGCGGGTACGGGTTCACACCGTCTCCATTCATCCCCTCATACTGATGCTCCGATTGGCATGACGAGTGTGAAGAAAAGCCGCAGCATGCGGCTTTTCTTCAGTTGACCAACTTTCCGCTACTACTGAATTGTCCAAAATTTCCGTCGGTACACGCGTCGTGGACAGCAGGAATTGTTGTACGAGCTTGCCCACGACCGAGAACCCCATTCTGGAAGCCCCAGCATGCAATTCCGACGCTGACGGGTAATGCTCAGAAAGGACTGCGAAGTGCAAATTCGGTGAGCATCGATGCTGGTTTTCGTGGTTGGTACAACTTTTACCGTCACCAACCACAAGCCCTCGATGTGCCCGCAAACCCGCGCCACGCCCAGCTTTCTGGAAAAAATTTTACCGTCACGCCCGAATCGCGCTGTCGGTAGATTATCGAGTCCGGATAATGAATGAGATGGATACCGTCTGTTTTGCCATCATCTTGTGACGCAGACATCCTTGGCTGTCTCCGGAATCGCCGAAAAATCCTTTTATATTCAAAGACTTGAAATATACGCCGGAACAAGTAAAAGTTTCGCGCGAAATTTCAAGTCATTGATTTCATTATAATTTTTTTACCGCCTACTCCCACTCAATCGTCGCCGGCGGTTTCCCCGAGATGTCGTACACCACGCGATTGATCCCGCGCACCTCGTTGATGATCCGGTTCGAGACGCGCCCCAACAATTCGTGCGGCAGGTGCGCCCAATGCGCGGTCATGAAGTCGAGCGTCTGCACCGCGCGCAGCGCCACCACGTATTCGTAGGTGCGGCCATCGCCCATCACGCCCACGCTCTTTACCGGCAGGAACACCGCGAACGCCTGGCTCGTGAGGTCGTACCACGACTTGCCGGTTTCCTTGTCGATGGTGGTGCGCAGCGTTTCGATGAAGATCGCATCCGCGCGGCGCAGCAGGTCCGCGAAGTCGCGCTTCACTTCGCCGAGAATGCGCACGCCGAGGCCCGGACCCGGGAACGGATGGCGGTACACCATCTCGTGCGGCAGACCAAGCTTCACGCCCAGCTCGCGCACCTCGTCCTTGAAGAGTTCGCGCAGCGGTTCGAGCAGCTTGAGGTTCAGCGTTTCTGGTAGACCGCCTACGTTGTGGTGGCTCTTGATGGTGTGCGCGGCCTTCTTGCCCTTGCCCGCGGACTCGATCACGTCCGGATAGATCGTGCCCTGGGCAAGCCACTTCGCATCCTTGAGCTTGCCCGCCTCGGCCTGGAACACCTCGACGAATTCAGCGCCGATGATCTTGCGCTTCGCCTCCGGATCCGTCACGCCCGCGAGCTTCGACAGAAACGCCTCGCTCGCGTCCACATGAATGACCTTCACGCCGAGGTGGTCGGCGAAGGTCGCCATGACCTGTTCGGCCTCGTTGAGGCGCAGCAGACCGTGATCCACGAACACGCACGTGAGCTGGTCGCCAATCGCGCGATGCAGCAGCGCGGCAGCGACTGACGAATCGACGCCACCCGACAAGCCCAGAATGACGTGCTCGTCGCCCACCTGCTCGCGAATCTTCGCGACGGCTTCGTCGATATAGTGGCCCATCTCCCAATCCGCCTTCGCACCCACGATGCCGAGCACGAAGCGTTCGAGCATCGCGCGGCCTTGAACCGTGTGCGTGACTTCAGGGTGCCACTGCAGGCCGTAGAAATGACGCGATTCGTCGGCCATCGCGGCGATCGGGCACGACTCGGTGGAGGCCATCAGCCTGAAGCCTTCGGGCATTTCCGTGACCTTGTCGCCGTGGCTCATCCAGACTTTCAGCATGCCGTGACCTTCCGGCGTGCTGAAGTCTTCGATGCCTTCCAGGAACTTCGTGTGGTTGCGCGCCCGGACTTCGGCGTAACCGAATTCACGCACGTGACCGCCGTCCACCTTGCCGCCCAGCTGCTCGGCCATCGTCTGCATGCCGTAGCAGATGCCGAGCACGGGTACGCCGAGTTCAAACACCGCTTGCGGGGCGCGCGGCGTATCGGTTTCGGTGACCGAATTCGGGCCGCCCGAAAGGATGATGCCCTTCGGCGCGAACTCGCGGACGAAGGCGTCGTCGACGTCGTACGGATGGATTTCCGAATACACGTGGGCTTCGCGCACACGTCGTGCAATCAGCTGGGTGACTTGCGAACCGAAGTCGAGAATCAGGATCTTGTCGTGCATGGCAGCGGACGGAATCTAAGAAAGAACGGATACAAAAAACCGCGCACGATGCGCGGCATGGATTTCAGTGCGTACTTTTCAGTGCGTAGTGCCGGGCGCGGACGGATTGCGACTGCTTTGGAGCGGGCCGAGTCTTTCGCGTGGCGTCAGCCATGGAACGGCGGCCGCGGGGCGCCCGCGGCCTCCCTGCGGGCTTCGTCGCGGGCTGCGCTGGTGGTGCTTCCAGCCGCCGTCGTCTCGCTCGCCGCCCCCTGGCCGGCCGCTGCACTCGCCCTTTCCTGCGTCTCGTCGCGCCCCGCGGCAGCGGTGAGACCGGGTTCGACAGGGTGGCCGGTAGCCGGACTCACAGGCGCTTCGCTCATGGTTGCCGAAGGGCCTGGCGCAGCGCTCGCCGAGTGATAAACGGGCGCCGGTTCGGGGCGAGCCGGCTCGACTACGGCGGGCTCAACCCGATAGCGTGCGGCATTGAATGCGGGCTCACTTCCGCTGACGGCAGGCGCGCTTTGCGGCGCCGGCTTCGCAGAACGGGCAGCCGTCGCGTCTTCTGCCACGCGTGCCTTCTCGCGCCTGCGTACGGCCGAGGCCAGCCGCACGCTACCCAGTCCGAGTACGAGCAACCCCACAGCGGCGAGCCCGGCCACGAGCTGTCCGAATCCCGTCAACGACGGCGTATGCAGGCCGATCAGCCAGACCAGCATCACCACGCCGCTCAGCCACTCGACGTGCCCCGCCACCTTGGCCACCGTAGACGTCATCGCCCCGTCGATCGACGCATGCAAGGCGAGCCAGGCCAGCCCGACGAGCGCGACGCCGAACGCCTGGCCGACGAACGCCGGCTGCGGCTGCACGAGCTGCAAGGCGTTGTAGAGCGACGTCCAGGGCGTAAGCAGAAACAGCACCCCGAACGTCAGCAGCAACAGCGCATCGACAATCAGCACAGCGCGCAGCAGTGGCTTCATTGGCGTCAGTCCACGTGGTAGTTCGGCGCTTCCTTGGTGATCTGCACGTCATGCACGTGCGACTCGCGCATGCCCGCCGCCGTGATTTCGACGAATGCGGCCTTCTCGTGCATTTCCTCGATAGTGCGGCAACCGCAGTAGCCCATGCTGGCTCGCACGCCGCCGATCAGCTGGAACAGGATCGCGTTGACCGAGCCCTTATAGGCGACTCGACCTTCGATGCCTTCCGGCACCAGCTTGTCGATGTTGGCGGAGTTGTCCTGGAAGTAGCGGTCCGCGGCGCCGTCCTTCATCGCACCTACCGAACCCATGCCGCGGTACGACTTGTACTGACGCCCCTGGTACAGGAACACGTCGCCCGGCGACTCTTCGGTGCCCGCCAGCATGCTGCCCATCATCACGGCGTTCGCGCCGGCCGCGATGGCCTTGGAGACGTCGCCCGAGTAGCGCACGCCGCCGTCCGCGACCACCGGCACGCCGGTGCCGCGCAGCGCGTCCGCAACGTTCGCGATTGCGCTGATCTGCGGCACGCCCACGCCCGCCACGATGCGCGTCGTGCAGATGGAGCCGGGGCCGATGCCGACCTTCACTGCGTCCGCGCCGTATTCGACGAGCGCCTTCGCGGCGTCCGCAGTGGCGATGTTGCCGCCGATCACCTCGACCTGCGGGTAGTTCTTCTTGACCCAGCGCACGCGTTCCAGCACGCCTTTGCTGTGGCCGTGCGCCGTGTCGACGACGATGACGTCCACGCCGGCCTGCACGAGCAGTTCGACCCGCTCTTCGTTGTCCGGGCCCACGCCGACCGCAGCGCCGGCGCGCAGCTTGCCGTGCTCGTCCTTGCAGGCGGCCGGGTGTTCGGTTTGTTTGGTGATGTCTTTGACCGTCATGAGGCCGCGCAGCTCGAACGCGTCGTTCACCACGAGCACGCGCTCCAGACGGTGGCTATGCATGAGCGACTTGGCTTCGGAAAGCGGCGCGCCTTCCTTCACGGTGACGAGCCGCTCGCGCGGCGTCATGATCGTGCGCACCGGTTCATCGAGGCGGGTTTCGAAGCGCAGGTCGCGGTTGGTCACGATGCCGATCAACTGTGCGCCTTCGACCACCGGAAAACCCGAAATGCCATGCTGCTGCGAAAGCGCCATGACGTCGCGCACCTTCATCTGCGGCGGCACGGTGATGGGGTCGCGCACCACGCCCGACTCGAAGCGCTTGACCTTTGCGACTTCGCGCGCCTGCTCGGCAGGCGTGAGGTTCTTGTGGACGATGCCCACGCCGCCCTGCTGCGCCATGGCGATGGCGAGCCGCCCTTCGGTCACGGTGTCCATGGCTGCGGACACGAGCGGGATGTTCAGGGAGATGTTGCGGGTCAGGCGGGTCTTCAGGCTGGTGTCGCGCGGCAGAACGTCGGAGAAGGCCGGGACGAGGAGCACATCATCGAACGTGAGTGCTTTCTGGATCAGACGCATGGCAAATCCTATAGGCGCAAAAGCAGATTATACGCGATACCTCCCCGGTTTTCACTGCACGAACAGCAGCTTAGCGACGTTTTGCCGAAATTTTTTGAGGTGTCCGGCGCGAAAAATTCGCTTTGCGGTTCGCCTGCCGTTCGATCGGTTTTCGTTTTTGCGTTCGGTCGCAACCGGCCCGTTGCAGGATCGAACAAGACCGCGCGCCGCCCATACTGTTAAGCTGCGCGCCTCGTTTGACCGTTTCCGGGATTCCAGATGCAGCGCGGTGTGATGTACGGCGTTCTCGCCGGTGCGTTATGGGGCATGGTGTTTCTCGTACCCCGTCAATTATCGGATTTTTCGCCCTTCCTGCTGAGTTCGGGCCGCTACGTGATGTACGGGTTCGTCTCGCTTGCGGCGCTGCTGCCGATGATCCGCACCGTACCGGGCCGCCTCACGCGCGAGGATCTCGTCGCACTGGTCAAGCTCGCCGTGGTCGGCAACCTGCTCTATTACCTGCTGCTCACGGGTGCCGTCCACATGGTCGGCATCGCACCGTCGTCGCTGATTGTCGGCGTGTTGCCGGTGAGCGTGACCCTGCTCGGCCGGCGCGACCACGGCGCCGTGCCGCTTTCACGCCTCGTCTGGCCGCTCGCGATGGTGGTGGCGGGCATCGTCTGCATCAACGTTGACCTGTTCTCCACGGGCGGCACGGCGAGCGACGCAGCGGGTCACGACACGCTGACGAAACTCGCCGGCATCGCCTGCGCGGTGGGGGCGCTTGCGTGCTGGACCTGGTTCGCAGTCGAGAACGCACGCTGCCTGCGGCGCATCCAGCATTTCAGCGGCAACGAATGGTCGGTGCTGTGGGGCGTGGTGACGGGCGCGCTCGGCCTCGTCATGTGGGGCGCTATCGCGCTACTGCCCGCCGGCACCGTGCAGACGGCGCTGCCGACACCGCGCTGGCATCTGTTCTGGGCCTTGAATCTCGGGCTCGCGATCGGCGCGTCGTGGCTCGGCAATGGGCTATGGAACGCGGCGTCGCGGCGGTTGCCGCTCACGCTCTCCGGCCAGTTGATCGTCTTCGAGACGCTCTTTGCGCTGCTCTACGCGTTTATCTACGACCACCGGCTGCCGCGGCCGCTCGAGATTGCCGCCATCGTGCTGCTGGTGGCAGGTGTGAGCTGGTCAGTCCGCCAACACGGAAACGAGGATGGGGGCGACGGGCAGTCGATCGAGGAAAAGGCGCAAGCTGCGGCGCATTGATGATGCACGGATCGCGCTCTGAAGACGCACGGCGCGAGGCGGGACTGAAGGAGCGCTGGAAGCGCTCCGTAGGCGGCGCGACCTGCCCGCTTACCGCGAATCCTTGGGCAACCATTTGCGCCCTTCGATCGAGCCTTCGCGGCGCGTTTTGTCGACGCGCCGCTGACGGGCCAGCTTCGGATCGACGATCAGCGACCGGTAGATCTCCACGCGGTCGTGATCGGCAAGCGGCGCGTCGAGCGGCTTGAGCTTGCCGAACACCCCGGTCTTCTGCCGCGTGAGGTCGATGTCAGGGTGTCGCGACAGAATGCCGCTCGCGTCGAGCGCGTCGCGCAGCGTGGCGCCTTCGGGAAGGTCGACGGTGAGGAGTGTCTGCGCGTCGGGCAGCGCGTAGCAGACGTCGATGGTGAGCCGCTTGGTAGTCATGCCGCGCTCACGCCCGCCCGTAGCGCTGATCCGCGCGCTTCACGAACGACTCCACGAACGTGTTGGCGATGTGATTGAAGACGGGCCCGATGATCTTCTCGAGCACGATGCTCGTGAATTCGTAGTGCAGCGCGAATTCGATCTTGCAGGCGTCGGCGCGCAGCGGCGTGAAGCGCCAGTAGCCCGTGAACTTGCGAAACGGGCCGTCCGCGAAGTCCATGTCGATGCGCGTGGGCCGTTGCTGCGTGTTATGCGTGGCGAAATGGAGCTTGATGCCCTTGAAATGGATGTTGATGCGCGCCTCCATTCCGTTTTCGTCCTTGTGGCGAATTTCCACGCCACCGCACCAGGGCAGGAAGTTGGGGTAGTCGGCAACGTCGGTGACGAGGTCGAACATCTGTTCCGCCGAATGGCGTATCAACACGGTTTTCTGGACATCAGCCATAAATGCACGGCAGGCGGCGAGGATTGGGCAGCAGCGACGGGCCCGCGCCACGATTGCCGGCCCGCTTTGCTAAAATCACAATTTTAAACGAGTTGGGCACTTTCCATATTTCATGAGCATCATCGACAACAGGAAGGCCTTCTTCGATTACTTCATCGAGGAACGCTACGAGGCGGGGCTCGTGCTGGAAGGATGGGAAGTCAAGGCGATACGCGCGGGCCGCTCGCAGATCAAGGAAGGCTACGTGGTGATTCGCGACGGCGAACTGTTCCTGATCGGGGCGCACATCAGCCCGCTGCCAGAAGCGTCCACGCACATCAAGCCCGACCCTGTCCGCACGCGCAAGCTGCTTCTGCACGGCAACGAGATCAGCAAGCTGATCGGCAAGGTGGAGCAACGTGGCTACACGCTCGTGCCGCTGAACTTCCACTACAAGGGCGGCCGCGTGAAATGCGAGATCGGCCTCGCGAAGGGCAAGAAGCAGCACGACAAGCGCGAGACGGAGAAAAAGCGCGACTGGGAACGCGAAAAGGCGCGGCTCATGCGCACGCCGGGCTGAACGTCGTCGAAGCCGCCCTCTTTCCGGGCGGCAAGCCGTACAACGCGGCGCGAATTGCCGGACACCCCCCGCAAAACAGCACGGCCCGCAACATGCGGGCCGTTTTGCATGGCGAAGGCTCCAGCGCGGTTAGCTGCCGCGCACCTCGCTGCCTTTGCCCTTCACGATGGTGAGCGCCGAGGCGATCATCGATCCCATGTCGGCCAGATTGCCGGGCACGATCAGCGTGTTGCCCTGCTTCGCGAGATTGCCGAACGCGTTCACGTACTGCTCGGCCACCTTCAGGTTGACGGCTTCCATGCCGCCTTCGGACTGGATCGACGCGGCGATTTTCTGGATGGCCTGCGCGTTCGCCTCGGCCACCGCGAGAATCGCTGCCGCCTGCCCTTGCGCCTGGTTGATCGCCGCCTGCCGCTCGCCTTCGGACTTCTGGATCGCCGCTTCGCGCGCGCCCGCGGCCAGGTTGATCTGTTCCTGCTTGCGTCCCTCGGATGCGGCGATCAACGCCCGCTTCTCGCGCTCCGCGGTGATTTGCGCCTGCATGGCGTGGAGAATTTCCTTCGGCGGCGTGAGGTCCTTGATCTCGTAGCGCAGCACCTTCACGCCCCAGTTGGAGGCAGCTTCATCGAGCGCGGACACCACGCTGTGATTGATGAAATCGCGCTCCTCGAAAGTCTTGTCGAGTTCGAGCTTGCCGATCACCGAGCGCAGCGTGGTCTGCGACAACTGCGTGATGGCGAAGACGAAGTTGCTCGATCCGTACGACGCCTTCATCGGGTCCGTCACCTGGAAGTACAGCACGCCGTCCACCTGGAGCTGCGTGTTGTCGCGCGTGATACAAACCTGGCTCGGCACGTCGAGCGGAATCTCCTTGAGCACGTGCCGATAGGCCACGCGGTCGATGAACGGCAGCACGAAGTTGAGCCCCGGCGTCAGCGTGGCGTGATAGCGCCCGAGCCGCTCCAGCACCCATGCATGCTGCTGCGGCACGATCTTGATGGTCTGCGCGATCAGCACCACGACGATCACGAGCACGATCAGCCCGACGACTGGTATTTCCATGGTTGTTCTCCGTTTGTTGTGCTGCGCTTTTTCTATTGCGCCCCGTCAGGCGGGCGACCCATGCTTGCGCGCCGCGACGACGAGGCAACTGCCGCGCAGCGCGGTGATCTCGTAGAAGTGCGCGTCCTCCGGTTCGCCCGGCGCGAGCTCCACGTCCCACTGCGCGCCGCGGTACATCGCCCGTGCCGGACGGTCGCGCCAGGCCGTCACCGTGAGCGGCGACCCGATGTCGATATTGACGTCCGGATTGTGCGCTGCGTCTTTGCGCCGCAGCCGCCCGAAGCGCGAGCGACGCAGCGCCAGCACGGCGACGAGCGCCACCAGCGCAGCCACGGCGAGCTGCACTTCGACTGGCGCGCCGCTCCACTGCGCGAGCCCCGCGGCAATGAAGCCGAGCGCGATCATCAACAGATAGAACGTGCCGCTCATCAACTCCAGCACGATCATCGCCCCCGCGCCGACCCACCAGAACAGTCCGTGAATGGCCACGACGATCCCCCCAAACGAAAACACCCCGGATTGACCGGGGTGTTATAGCACGTGTTGCAGCACGAATCGGGCGCTTTCTTCGCCGCGGCGTTCGGCAAGCGACAGCACTTGCCGAACGCTGCAGGTGCGCTCGTGAATTACTTCGCCTGGGCGAGCGCCTGCCACGTTTCGATGACCGTGTCCGGATTCAGCGAAATCGAGGCGATACCCTCGTCGGCGAGCCACTTCGCGAAGTCCGGATGGTCCGACGGCCCCTGGCCGCAGATGCCCACGTACTTGTCGAGGCGGCGGCAGGTGTCGATGGCGCGCTTCAGCATGAACTTCACCGCGGGATCGCGCTCGTCGAAGTCCACCGCCAGCAGTTCCATGCCCGAATCGCGGTCGAGGCCGAGCGTGAGCTGCGTGAGGTCGTTCGAACCGATCGAGAAGCCGTCGAAGTGCTGCAGGAATTCTTCGGCCAGAATCGCGTTGGACGGCACTTCGCACATCATGATGAGACGCAGGCCGTTCTCGCCGCGCTTGAGACCAAACTTCGCGAGCAGACCGACCACGCGCTCCGCCTGACCGAGCGTACGCACGAACGGCACCATGATCTCGACGTTCGTCAAGCCCATCTCCTCGCGCACGCGCTTCAATGCGATGCACTCCATCTCGAACGCCTGCGCGAAGTCTTCCGCGATGTAACGCGACGCGCCGCGGAAGCCCAGCATCGGGTTTTCCTCGTCCGGCTCGTAACGCGACCCACCGATCAGCTTCTTGTACTCGTTGGACTTGAAGTCCGACAGACGCACGATGACGGGCTTCGGATAGAACGCGGCCGCGATCGTCGCAATGCCTTCCGCGAGCTTGTCCACGTAGAACGCACGCGGCGACGCATGGCCGCGCGCCACGCTTTCCACCGCCTTCTTGAGATCCGCGTCGACGTTCGGATACTCGAGAATCGCCTTCGGGTGCACGCCGATGTTGTTGTTGATGATGAATTCGAGACGCGCAAGACCCACGCCTTCGTTCGGCAGTTGCGAGAAGTCAAACGCGAGTTGCGGATTGCCGACGTTCATCATGATCTTGACCGGCACCGGCGGCAGCTCACCGCGCTGCACTTCGGTCACTTCGGTTTCGAGCAGGCCGTCGTAGATGCGGCCTTCGTCGCCTTCCGCGCACGACACGGTAACGAGCGAGCCGTCCTTCAGCACGTCGGTTGCGTCGCCGCAACCCACCACGGCCGGCACGCCGAGTTCGCGCGCGATGATGGCCGCGTGACACGTCCGGCCGCCGCGATTCGTGACGATCGCCGAGGCGCGTTTCATCACCGGCTCCCAGTTCGGGTCGGTCATGTCGGCCACCAGCACGTCGCCGGGCTGCACGCGTTCCATTTCGGACGGATCGTGAATCACGCGCACGCGGCCCGCGCCGATCTTCTGGCCGATGGCGCGGCCCGTGGCAAGCACCGGCGACTGGCCTTTGAGCTTGAAGCGCTGCTCGATCTTGCCGTGCGACTGGCTCTTCACCGTTTCAGGGCGCGCCTGCAGGATGAAGATCTTGCCGTCGCGGCCGTCCTTGCCCCACTCGATGTCCATGGGACGCTGGTAGTGCTTTTCGATGATGACCGCGTACTTCGCCAGTTCGATGACGTCGTCGTCCGTGATCGAGAAGCGGTTGCGCTGCTCGTGCGGCACGTCGACGGTCTTCACACGGCCCGGCTCGCCTGGCTGCGTGAATTCCATCTTGATCAGCTTGGAGCCGATGGAGCGGCGGATGATGGGCGACTTGCCCTGCGCGAGCGTGGTCTTGAAGACGTAGAACTCGTCCGGATTCACCGCGCCCTGCACGACCGTTTCGCCCAGGCCGTAGCTCGAGGTGATGAACACGGCCTCTTTGAAGCCCGATTCGGTGTCCAGCGTGAACATCACGCCCGCCGCGCCCACGTCCGAGCGCACCATGCGCTGCACGCCGGCCGACAGGGCGACCTCCGCGTGCGTGAAGCCCTTGTGGACGCGATACGAGATGGCGCGATCGTTGTAGAGCGACGCGAACACGTGCTTCATGCGGTCGAGCACGTCTTCGATACCGACCACGTTGAGGTAGCTTTCCTGCTGACCGGCGAACGACGCGTCGGGCAGGTCTTCGGCCGTAGCCGACGAGCGCACGGCAAAAGACAGCTCGCCGGGCGAACTCTTTTGCAGCGTGTCGAACTGGGCGCGAATTTCCTCTTCGAGACGAGGTTGCATCGGCGCAGCCACGATCCACTCGCGGATTTCCTTGCCCGCGGCGGCAAGCGCCTTCACGTCGTCGACGTCGAGCGTGTCGAGACGTTTCGCAATACGTTCGGTGAGGTTGTTGTGTCGGAGGAAGTCGCGGAACGCGAGCGCCGTGGTGGCGAAACCGGTCGGCACGCGCACACCGGCTTCGGCGAGCTGACTGATCATCTCGCCGAGCGACGCGTTCTTGCCGCCCACGATTTCCACGTCGGTCATCCGCAACTGTTCGAACGGAACTACATACGCCTCATCCTTTGCGACGTTAACTGCGTTAGTCATACAAGCCCCTAAGTGTGAAAAAAATGCTCGATTGCGCAAGTGGGCTTACGCGCGACAGGCTCATTGGAAGCGTGTCGCACCTTGCGCAACCTGTTGGAGAAGCAATCGCCGGCGGCGGAGGTCTTGCAGCCGCTGCTACTGGCGACCCTCCAGCGCTATGCCTTGCGGGGAGCCGGCAAAGCCGGCTGCGATAGCACGATGAAGCGCAAGATTCGCCGAAATTACCGCGAGTCTGTGCATATTTGCGACAGAACGACGCGGGATCGACGGCAATTCGGCGTGGTTCGCCTGCAATTGCTTATCCAACAGGTTGCCGCTATTCTACCGTGCCGAGTGCCGAAATGTGTCAGCCGGCACGAACAACGCCTCGAATGGGTGCACGAACACGATCCCTCGCGTTCATGGCCTTCAAGGCGCGGCCTTCGGGCCGATCCTTCTCCTTGCCACACCGGGCGCTGCCGCGCTTGACGTTTTAGCTTCTACCGATGCCGCCCACCGTATTCATCGTCTCCGACGGTACTGGAATCACTGCCGAGACCTTCGCGCATTCCATCCTCTCCCAGTTCGATCAGAAGTTCCGCCTCGTGCGCGTGCCGTTCGTCGACTCTACGGAGAAGGCCTACGTGACCGTCGAAAAGATCAACGAATCGGCGATTCACGACGGCCGCCGGCCAATCGTCTTCACGACGCTCGTGAACAGCGGCTCAAACCAGATCGTGAAGGGATCGAATGCGCTCGTGCTGGACATGTTCCAGACTTTCGTCGAACCGCTCGAGCAGGAGCTTGAACTCAAGTCGAGCCACGCGATGGGCCGCGGCCACCAGAACGCGGACACCGACGAATACAAGAACCGCATCGAGGCGATCAACTTTTCGCTCGCCCACGACGATGGGCAGTCGAACCGCAATCTGACGGATGCCGATGTGATCCTCGTCGGCGTGTCGCGCAGCGGCAAGACGCCGACCAGTCTCTATCTCGCCATGCAGTACGGCGTGAAGGCTGCCAATTACCCGCTGATTCCCGAAGACTTCGAACGCGGCAAGCTGCCCACGCCGCTGCTCGCGCACCGGACGAAGATCTTCGGGCTCTCCATCGACCCGCAACGCCTCTCCGAAATCCGCAACGAGCGGCGCCCGGGCAGCAAGTACGCGGCGCTGGAAAACTGCCGCTACGAGATCAACGAAGCCGAAGCGATGATGCGGCGCGAAGGCATCAAGTGGCTCTCGTCGACGCACAAGTCGATCGAGGAAATCGCCACCACCATCCTGCAGGAAATCAGGCTGGACAAGCCGGCGTACTGACCGCCGCCCGAAGAAGCGTGCTCATTCGCGGTGCCGCTGCTGGCGGCACTGCTCGAAGAGACACACGGCCGCCGCCGCCGCGACGTTGAGTGACTCCATGCCGCCTGGTTGCGGAATGGTCATCCGGTAAGCCGCAACCTGACGCCACGCCGCCGATACCCCCGCCCCTTCGTTGCCGAACACCCACGCAAGCGGCCCGGACAAATCACTGTCGTAGATCGCCGCGCTGCCGTGCGAGTCCGTGATCGCCACCGGTACGTCGAGCCGCTCGATCAGTGTGGACGTCTCCACGTCCTCGTGAATCTTCATCAGAAAATGCGCGCCCATGCCGGAGCGCAACACCTTGGACGACCACGCGTACGCGGTGCCGGGACCGCAGAAGACATGCTGGATGCCGGCCGCTGCCGCGCTGCGCAGAATCGAACCCACGTTGCCCGCATCCTGAATGCCGTCGAGCACGACGCAGGTCTGCGCCACGCGCTCGGGCATCTCGGGGACAAGCCGGTCGACGAGCAGCAGCAACCCCACGCCGTTCACGACATTGGATAACTGGCCAAAGAGCGCATCGGGCAGCGTCACGACTTGCTGTGGATCGATGCGCGCGATGATTTCCTGCGCCTCGTCATGGCGCAGCGCCCCTTCGGTCACGATGCAGGTCTGCGGCTGGCCTGCCGCGTCCAGGTAGGCTCGCGCGAGATGAAACCCTTCGAGCAGCGCCTGGCCACTGCGCCGCTGCTGATGAGTCGAGCCGGCCAGCGCCTTCAGGCGTTTGTAGAGCGGATTGTCGCGCGAGGTAAGCGTTTTCACGGGCTTTCACGAGGGCGCCCACAAGGCTCTGGTGGGCGCGCGGCAAGAAGATGGGACGAAGAAACAGCGCCGATGCGGCGCCGAGGTAATTCAGAACGGTGCGGTACCGTCGTCCGGCTGGGGTTGCGCTTGTGACGGGCGCTGCCGTTTGGCTACGCCGGCGAGGCCATCAGCCGACGCGACGGCAAACGCATCGTCCAGATCCGCGTCGCCTGCGGAAACAACCGCCGACACAACGTTTTCGCGGCCCGGCACCACCAACGACAGGCCGTGCAGCGCGTAGGCCTCGCGCACCGGCGCAAACGACCGCCGGTGGTGCTCGCACGGGCCATGCTCACGCAGCGCGGCAAGGTGCTGCGGCGTACCGTAGCCCGCATGAGCGTCGAAGCCGTACATCGGGAAGGTTTCGTGCAACTCCAGCAGCATCCGGTCGCGCGTGACCTTCGCGAGAATCGACGCGGCCGAGATGGAGGGCACGAGCGCGTCGCCGCCGATCACGGCTTCGCTTCGCACCGCGAGCACGGGACACCGGTTGCCGTCGATGCGCGCGAGCGTCGGCGTCACGCCGAGACCTTCCACGGCGCGCTTCATCGCGAGCATCGTGGCGTGCAGGATGTTCAGCGTGTCGATTTCCTCTACCGATGCCGACGCCACGCAATACGCCACCGCTCGCGTCACGATCTTCTCGTAGAGCGCTTCACGCTTTTTTGCGCTCAAGACCTTCGAGTCGTCGAGGCCGCGAATGGGTCGCGCGCGATCGAGAATGACCGCAGCCGCCACCACGGGACCGGCGAGCGGCCCACGGCCCGCTTCGTCCACGCCGCAGACAATGTCTTCCGGTGCGTTGAACTCGAGCCCCGCCTGAGTCGCGCGGCCACCGGTTTTCCGGCGGCCCGTCATGCGCGCCTCCTGCGCTTTTCGACAATGCCCGCCACGACTTCGGCAGCACGCTGCGACGTGTTCTGCTTCAGCACGCGATGCATCTCCGTGAAGATTTCCTTGAGCGTGCGACGGTTCGCGTCGTCGCGCAACTGGGTCAAGGTGGCATCCGCGAGCGCTTCGGGCGTCGCGAAATGCTGAAGCAGTTCGGGCACGACGAAGCGCCCCGCGAGAATGTTGGGGAGCCCGACGTAAGGCAGATACCCCTGGCGGCGCATGATCTGGCCCGTGAGCCAGGGCACCTTGTACGAGATGACCATCGGCTTCTTCAGCAGCGCCGCTTCCAGCGTGACCGTACCGCTCTTCACGAGGATCGCGTCGGCGGCCGTCATGGCGACCTGCGACTGGCCGTCCACCACCGTGAGCGCGAGCCCAGGATGTGCGTCGACGAGCGGCTGCAGCAGCGCGCGCAGCGCCGGCGTGGCCGCCGGCATCACGAAGCGCACGCCGGGCTCGCGTTGTTGCATGAGCGCCATGGCCTCGAAGAACGTAGGTCCGATCAGGCCGATTTCCGAGCGTCGGCTGCCGGGCAGCACGGCGATGACGGGACCGCTCTCCGGCAGGCCGAGTACGCGACGCGCGCCTACCGTGTCGGGTTCGAGGGGAATTTCGTCGGCGAGCGGGTGGCCCACGTACGACGCGGCCACGCCCGCCTTCTCGAGAATCGCGGTCTCGAACGGGAACACGCATAGCATGTGGTCCACCGACTTCGCGATCTTCTTGATACGGCCACCGCGCCACGCCCAGATCGAGGGACACACGAAATGAACCGTGGGAATGCCCGCTTCGCGCAGCGGTTGCTCGAGGCCGAAATTAAAGTCGGGCGCATCGACGCCGACGAACGCATCCGGCGGGTCGGCCAGCAGTTGCCGCTTCAGCTCGTTACGGATGCCGAGAATCTCGGGGATGTGCCGCAGCGCCTCGACGTAACCGCGCACCGTCAGCTTCTCCATGGGCCAGTGCGCCTCGAAGCCCTCGGCGATCATGCGAGGGCCGCCGATGCCGTAGTACTGCGTCGTGCCTTCGAGGCGCCCTTGCAGGCCCTTGAGCAGCGACGCGGCCAGCAGGTCGCCGGACGGTTCGCCGGCCACCATCGCGAGCCGCAGCGGACGGGTCTGCAGCGCCATCGCCTAGCGGATGATGCCGCGTTGCGACGCTTCGACGAAGTCGACGAACGCCTTCACCGGCGCGTCGCCGTCGCCGCCCGCCGAGGCGAGTTCGCGTAGCTGCACCTTGGCCTCTTCGAGCGACAGGCCATTCTTGTACAGCAGACGGTAGGCCGAACGCAGCGCCGAGATCGCATCGGGCGAAAAGCCGCGGCGACGTAGCCCTTCGACGTTGATGCCGTGCGGTTCAGCCTTGTTGCCCGCGGCGATGACGAACGGCGGAATGTCCTGCACGAGCGCCGAAGCGCCGCCCAGCATGGAATGCGCGCCGATGCGCACGAACTGGTGCACGCCCGACATGCCGCCCACCACGGCGTAGTCTTCCACGATCACGTGCCCCGCCAGTTGTGCGTTGCTCGACATGATCACGTTGTTGCCGAGCCGGCAGTCGTGTCCGACGTGCACGTACGCCATGATCCAGTTGTCGTCGCCGATGACGGTGACGCCCGTGTCCTGAATCGTGCCCGTGTGGAGCGTGGTGAATTCGCGAATGGTGTTACGGTCGCCGATCACGAGCCGCGTGGGTTCGCCCTTGTACTTCATGTCCTGAGGGCGGCCGCCGACCGACGCGAAATGGCCGATCCGGTTGTCCACGCCGATCGTGGTGTGCCCTTCGACCACCGTATGCGAGCCGATCGTGGTGCCCGCGCCAATCGTGACGTTCGCGCCAACAACCGCATACGGTCCGATTTCGACCGTTTCGTCGAGCTGCGCGCCCGGCTCGACGATCGCAGTGGGATGAATCCTGCTCATGCGTCCTCGCTTCTCGTTCTGCTGCTTCTCGTTCTGCCAACTCGCGCCCTGCCCGTGCAGGCCCTTGGCAGCCGTTGTCGCAGCCGCCTTTACTTGCCCGGCTCGACGTTCTTGACCGTGCACATCAGCTCGGCTTCTGCCGCCACGACGCCATCCACCTCGGCGCGCGCCTTGAACTTCCAGATGCCGCGCAGGTAGCGCTCGAACGTAGCGTTCAGAATCAGCTGGTCGCCCGGCTCCACGACGCGCTTGAAGCGCGCACCGTCGATGCCGACGAAGTAGTACAGCGTGTTTTCTGGATCCTGCGGCGCCTCGGCGAACGTGAGGAGCGCCGCCGTCTGTGCGAGCGCCTCCAGAATCAGCACGCCGGGCATGACCGGACGCGACGGGAAATGCCCCATGAAGTACGGCTCGTTGATCGAGACGTTCTTCAGCGCCTTGATGCTCTTGTGCGGCTCGAGCTCGAGCACCCGGTCGACGAGCAGGATCGGATAGCGATGCGGCAGCAGCGTGAGAATCTTATGGATGTCGAGATTGATCTTTTCGGTGCTCATGGTGTTTCTGCTCACGCATTGACTGCGCGGTGATGACTGCGGAAAGGCTCATGCGGCCGGGGAACACGCGGTTCCCGCGACCTCCGCTCGTTGGCGGGACGGCGCGGCTGCGCCGTCGCTTACGTTTCGTCCGGCGTCTTCGCGGCCGCAGCCGCTTCGAGCGCCTTGATCCGGTCGCGCAGCTTGTCGAGATTGCGCATCAGCGCGGCGCTGCGGTTCCAGTCGGCGTGATCCACGGCGGGGAACGCGCTCGTGTACATGCCCGGCTTCAAGAGCGACTTGGACACGCCCGACTTCGCCGTGACGATCACATAGTCCGCCAGCGTCACGTGACCCGCGATGCCGACCGCGCCGCCGATCATGCAATGCCGCCCGATCGTGGTGCTGCCCGCGATGCCGGCACAGCCGGCGATCACGGTGTACGCTCCGATGCGGCAGTTGTGACCGATCTGCACGAGGTTGTCGATCTTCACGCATTCTTCGATCACGGTGTCCGCCATCGCGCCGCGGTCGATCGTCGTGTTCGCGCCGATCTCCACGTCCGGCCCGATCGCGACGCCGCCCACTTGCGGAATCTTGACCCAACTGCCCGTGCGCGCGTCGCCCTCGCCCGTGAAGTCAGGGGCGAAGCCGAAACCGTCCGAGCCGATCACGGCGCCCGCGTGAACGATCGCGCGCTCGCCGATGCGGCAGCCGTAATACACCGCCACGTTCGGATACAGATGCGAGCCTTCGCCAATCTGCGTGCCGCGCCCGACGAACACATTCGCGTCGAGACGCACGTTCTCGCCGATCACAGCGCCCGCTTCGACCGTCACGTTGGGCCCGATCACCGCGCTCGCGGCAATCTTCGCCGATGCATCGACCGTGGCGGAAGGATGCACGCCCGGCGCCACTTTGGGCGCGGCGAGGTCGATGAACGCCTGCGCCACGCGAGCGAAATAAGCGTAGGGATTCGGCGTGACGATGAAGTTACGGCCTTCGCGGGCCGCGAGCTTCGCGAGGTCGTCGGCCGAGATGAGGACAGCGCCCGCCTGGGTGGTCTCGACCTGCGACAGGTACTTCGGGTTCGCGAGGAACGCCAGTTGAAGCGGGCCAGCCTGATCCAGCGGAGCCAGGCTGCCCACGCGATGCGACGGGTCGCCGACTACTTCACCGCCGAACCGCCGGACGATTTCCTCGAGCGTAAATGCCATGGTGCGCGTACTGCTCCTGCTTTTCAGTTGGCGTTGCCGCCCGACGCCGCAAGCGCCTTGAGCACCTGGTCGGTAATGTCGATGCGCGGGCTCACGTACACCGCTTCCTGCACGATCAGGTCGTAGTGCTGCTGCTCGGCAATCTGCTTGATCACCTTGTTCGCACGGTCGAGCACCGCGGCGAGTTCTTCGTTGCGCCGCTGATTCAGGTCTTCACGGAACTCGCGCTGCTTGCGCTGGAAGTCCGTATCGAGCTGCGACAGGTCGCGCTGCTTCTGTGCGCGGTCTGCGGCCGACAACGACGTGCCGTTCTTGTCGAGCGAATCGGACATCGACTTCAGGCGCTGCGCCATGTCCTGCAGATCCTTGTCGCGCTTCGCGAACTCGGCCTCGAGCTTGCTCTGCGCGGCCTTGGCGGGAGCGGATTCGCGCAGGATACGGTCCGAATTGACCGCCGCAATCTTCGCTTCCTGGGCGTGGGCTGCGGCGCTCACACCCAAGGCCGCTGCCAGCGACAGGGCCCAGGCCACACGTTTGAAAGACATACCCGTTAGCAAAGTCATCCTCTCGATTAGAACGCCGTCCCGATCTGGAACTGGAACTTCTGATACTGGTCGCCCGTGTGTTTCACGAGCGGGAAGCCGAGGCTCAGCTTGAGCGGGCCGATGGGCGAGATCCACGCGAGGCCGACACCGTAGCCGTAACGCAGACCGTTCGCACCGATGCTGTTGCCTTCCGTGCCCCAGACGTTACCGCCGTCGAGGAAGGTGAACACACGCAGCGTGCGGTCATAGCCGGTGCCCGGCAGCGGGAACGTCAGCTCGATGTTGCCCACCAGCAGCTTCGAGCCGCCGATCGGGTCGTTCGTCTTGGCGTCGCGCGGACCCAGCGAGCTCGGCTCGTAGCCCCGCACCGAACCGATACCGCCCGCGTAGTAGTTCTTGAAGATCGGGTACGGCTTGCCGCCGAGGCCGTTGCCGTAACCGCCCTGGAAGTTGAAGCCGAGCACGAAGCCGCGCGCAAACGAGTAATAGTACTGCGCCTGGATATCGGCCTTGTAGTACTGGGTACCCGCGATCGGCGTGCCGTACTCCGCGTTCGCCTGCGTGAAGTAGCCGCGGCTCGGCACGAGCGCGCTGTCGCGCGCGTCACGCGACCAGCCGAGCGTGAGCGGCACGTTGCTCGACACGCGGCCGAAGTTGTTCACGTAGTCGATATAGCTTTGCGGCGTGGCCGAGTCCACGTCGAGGCGGTTCTGCTCGAAGCCCGTGCCGAAGTACACCGTATCGACTTCCGAGAACGGGATGCCGAACTTGAGGTCGGCGCCGGCCGTGATGATGCGGAAGCTCGAATTGGTCGAGTAGTAGAGCGGCTGGTACGTGCGGTAGTAGACGTCGGTAATGCGCTTGATGCCGTCCACCGTGAAGTACGGGTCGACCTGCGTGACCGTCAGCGTGCGGTAGCTGCGCGCCGTGTTGACGTTGACCGAGAGGCTCGTGCCCGAGCCGAACACGTTGTCCTGCGAGACGCCCGCCGAAAGCACCACCTTGTCCGTGGACGAGAAGCCCGCGCCCAGCGTGATCGCGCCGGTCGGCTTTTCCGTGACCTTCACGTCGACGTCGACCTGGTCTGCGGTGCCTTCCACGGGGACGGTGGTGACATCCACGTCCGTGAAGTAGCCGAGACGATTGATGCGGTCCTTCGACAGTGCGAGGCGGTTCGAATCGAACCACGAGCTTTCGAGCTGGCGCATTTCGCGACGCACCACTTCGTCGCGCGTGCGCGTGTTGCCGTTCACATTGATGCGGCGCACGTAGACGCGGCGGCTCGGGTCCACCTGCAGTGTGAGGTCGACCTTGTGATGTTCCTGATCGATCTGCGGCACCGCGTTCACGGTCGCGAACGCATAGCCGTATTCGCCGAGCTTGTCGACGATGGCCTTTGTCGTGGCCTGCAGCTTTTCGGCCGAGAAGCGGTCGCCCGGCTTGATCTTGACGAGCTTGTTGAGCTCCGCCTCGCGGTCGAGCAGATTGCCCGCGAGCTTGATGCTCGACACCGTGTACGGCTCGCCCTCATGCACCGTGATGGTCAGGTACATGTCCTTCTTGTCGGGCGAGATGGAGACCTGGGTCGACTCGATGTTGAATTCGAGGTAACCGCGGTTCAGGTAGTACGAGCGCACGTTCTCGAGGTCGCCCGTGAGCTTTTCCTTCGAGTACAGGTCGTTCTTGGTGTACCAGGAGAACCAGTTCGGCGTGGAGAGTTGCATCTCGTCGAGCAGCGTGCTCGACTTGAACGTCTTGTTGCCGATGAAGTTGATCTGGCGAATCTTCGCGCTCGGCCCTTCCACCACGGCGAACAGGATCGCAACGCGGTTGCGGTCGATCGGCGTGACCGTGGTCGTGACCTCGGCGGCGTAGAAGCCGCGCGTAAGGTACTGGCGCTTCAGTTCCTGCTCGGCGCGATCCACGAGCGCCTTGTCGTAGTAACGACCCTGCGAGAGACCCACCGAGCGCAGCGCCTTGGTGAGGTTGTCCTTGTCGAACTCGTGCAGACCGGAGAAGTCGATGGTGCCGATCGCGGGCCGCTCGGCCACCTGGACGATCACGACGCTGCCCTCGGTGGCAATCTTCACGTCGTTGAAGAAGCCCGTCGCATAGAGCGCGCGGATGGCTTCGGAAGCCTTCTCGTCGGTGAACGTCTCGCCTTGCTTGATGGGCAGGTAGGAAAACACGGTGCCGGGTTCGACGCGCTGCAGCCCCTCGATCCGGATGTCCTGTACCACGAAAGGTGTCGTTGCGTGTGCCACCAGTCCATGCGCCGCAAACGCTGCGGCAACAACCGTTTTCGGAACCAAGCGATGAGGTCTAAACAACGTGCTTCCCCAGTATGTATAGCTGCATCAGACCGGACGGCTGTCGCTGGACGCCGCCGGACTTCTTTAAAAGTGGATTAAACGAGCCAGATCGTTAAAAAGCGCAATCGCCGACAAGGCGACGATGCAGGCAAGCCCCGCTCTCTGGAGTACCAGCTGCCAACGATCGGAAACGGCTTTGCCCGTTACAGCCTCAACCAGATAATATAACAGATGCCCCCCGTCCAATACCGGAATTGGTAGCAGATTAAGCACGCCGAGGCTGATGCTGACAAGGGCCAGGAACGACAGGAATGCAGAGGGACCGAGGCGTGCGCTCTTGCCCGCGTAGTCGGCAATCGTCACCGGACCCGAGAGATTCTTGAGCGACGCTTCGCCCGTAATCATGCGGCCGAACATCCGCAGCGAGTAGATCGCGATGTCCCAGGTGCGCGTGGCGCCCAGGCGAACGCTCTCGATCGGCCCGTAATGAACGTCCACCGAAGGTGCGTCTGTGGCAAGCGCCGCGCCGATGCGGCCTACGCTCTGGCCGGTTTCGTCATCGCGCTGCGACGCGGGCACGACGGTCAGTTGGCTTGTTGGCTGGACCGGCACGGCGGCGGCGGCGCGCGCGCGCTCCCCGCTCTTGTTTGCGGCGTCGCTCGCACCCGCTTTCTGCTGCGTTTGCTGCGGCGCACCGTGCTCCACCTCCAGCACCACCGGCTTGCCGGCGTGCGCCTTCACATACGCGATGAAGCTTTCCGCGCTGTCCACGGGACGACCGTCCATGCGGCGCAGCGTGTCGCCGGCCGCAAGCCCCGCCCGCTGTGCCGGGCTGCCCGGCTCGACCGCCGCCACGCGCAGCGTCGCGCCACCCACGTCGAAGCCGAGCTTCGACATGAAGTCGTCGTCGAGATCCTGACTGGAGAGGCCTGCAAGGTTGACCGGGAAGTCATACGTGCCCTGTCCGTCACGTGCCGACAGCACCACGCGCTCGTGGTCGAGCGCGGCACCCAGCAGCTTCCAGCGCAGATCGGTCCACGATCGCACCGGCTCAGCCTGCGCGCCGTTGGCATCGCGGATGGCAACGATCTTCTCGCCGCCTTCGAAGCCGGCTTGTGCCGCAACGGTCCCTGCGGGGGGGGCGGCTACGATGGCGACGGGCTCCGTCACACCCGTTGCGAACACGGCCGCGAACAAGACGATGGCAAGCAGGAAGTTGGCAAACGGCCCCGCCGCAACGATGGCGATCCGCTTGCCGACGGCCTGGCGGTTGAAGGCACGCGGCAGGTCTTCAGCGGGAATCGGCACCGCGTCCTCGACCACCTCGCGCTCGTCGAGCATCTTGACGTAGCCGCCCAGCGGCAGCGCCGCCACCACCCACTCGACGCCCGTCTTCTTGCTCACCCAACGCGCGAGCGGCTTGCCAAAGCCGATCGAAAAACGCAGTACCTTGACGCCGCACAAGCGCGCGACGCTGTAGTGGCCATACTCGTGAACGACCACGAGCACGCCGATCGCAACGATGAAGGCGACCAGTTCGGTGAGCAGATTCATAAGCGCCTCACTGCGCCACGCGCTCCAGATGGCGCGCGCCGGCAGGCAAACCGTCGATGAACGATGCCGCTGCCCGGCGAGCCGCCGCGTCGGCATCCAGCACATCGTCGAGACTCGTGGCCCGCCGGTTCGGCAGCGCGTTGAGCACGGCGTCGACAGTCTGCGCGATAGCCATGAAGGAAATGCGGCGCGCGAGGAAAGCGTCGACCGCGACCTCGTTGGCCGCGTTCAGCGCGGCGCTCGCCACGCCGCCCTCGGCCAGCGCCTTCATGGCGAGCGCGAGACACGGGAAGCGCTCGTAGTTCGGCTTCTCGAACGACAACGTCGCGATTTCGGCAAGGTCGAGCTGCGCGACGCCCGAATCGACGCGTTCCGGAAACGCGAGCGCATGCGCGATCGGCGTGCGCATATCGGGGTTGCCGAGTTGTGCGAGCACCGAACCGTCGGCATACGAGACGAGTGAATGGATCACGCTCTGCGGATGGATCAGCACGTCGATGCGCTCACCCGGCAAACCGAAGAGCCAATGCGCCTCGATGACCTCGAGGCCCTTGTTCATCATCGTGGCCGAGTCGACCGAAATCTTGCGGCCCATCACCCAGTTCGGATGCTTGCACGCCTCTTCCGGCGTCACGTTGGCGAGCGTGGCGGGTTCGCGTGTACGGAACGGACCTCCGGACGCGGTCAGGATGATCTTCGAGACGCCGCCGTGCAGCGCCGCCTCGCGCGGCAGACACTGGAAGATCGCGTTGTGCTCGCTGTCGACGGGCAGGAGCACTGCATGGTGATCGCGCACGGCATCCATGAAGATGGCGCCGGACATCACAAGGGCTTCCTTGTTCGCGAGCAGGATGCGCTTGCCCGCGCGAGCAGCCGCAAGCGTGGGAGCGAGGCCCGCCGCACCGACGATCGCCGCAACTACGGTATCGCACCCGTCGCTCTTCGAGACGTCGACGAGGGCCTGCGGGCCCCATGCGACTTCGGTCTTGCTTCCCGCGGCGCGCAGCTTCGCTTCCACCCGCGCCGCGGTTTCGGCGTCGCCGACAACCGCCACCTCGGGCGCGAAGCGCAGGCACTGCTCGACCAGCTTGTCGCCGTTGCCGTGCGCCGTAAGCGCGTAGACCGAGAAACGTTCCGGATGCCGCGCGACGACGTCGAGCGTGCTGTCTCCGATCGAGCCCGTGGAACCGAGCAATGTCAGTCGTTTTTGCATGATTCTTTCTCTAGCCGACGCTGCGGCCGACGATAAGCATGGCCAGCGGCAGCACCGGAAGCAGTGCGTCGATACGGTCGAGGACGCCGCCGTGCCCCGGCAGAAGGCCGCTGGAGTCCTTCACGCCTGCCTGGCGCTTGAGCAGCGACTCGAACAGGTCGCCCACCACGCTGAATGCGACCAGCACCGTGAGCGCGAGGAGCGCCCGGACAGGGCCCGCGTGCGCGAAGAGCGTTGAATAAAGGGTCGGCTCGAACGCGTGCAGTGTCGCGGCGGCCGTCGAGATGACCATGACCGCGAGCCAGCCGCCCGCGGCGCCTTCCCAGGTCTTGCCGGGACTGATGGCGGGCGCCAGCTTGTGGCGGCCGAAGGCCTTACCCGAGAAGTATGCGCCGATATCGGCGAGCCAGACGACGAGCAGCAGCGACAGCACGAACGCCACGCCGGCTGCGCGAGCCGCTACGAGCGCATGCCAGCAGGCCGCGAACAGCACGAGGCCCGCGACGAACAGGAACGGCCGCCAGGCCCCCTCGGCAAGCGCCGGCTTGCGCACCAGCGTATAGGGTCCGGCGATCACCCAGAAGATCGCGGCCGCTTCGAAGAGCGGCCGCGTATCGGAGAGGCGCGTGCTGGCCACCACGGCGAGGCCGGCGACCACCGCGTACAGCACGGGCACCACACCGCCTGCCTTCAGAAGCCGTGCCCACTCCCAGGCGGCGAACACCACGACGAAGCCGATCAGCGCACCGAACGCGCCGATGGGCGCAAACAGCGTGACCGGCAGGAAGACAGCCAGCAGAACGAGTGCCGTGATGACACGGGTTTTTAGCATGGAAGAGGATCGACGTTTTGCGATTGCGGCTCCAGCTGCGCACTGGTGCGACCGAAGCGCCGCTCGCGCTCCGCGTACGAAGCGATGGCGTGGCCGAGCGCATCCGCGTCGAAATCCGGCCAGTAGGTGTCGGTGAAGTAGAACTCGGTATAGGCGAGTTGCCAAAGCAGGAAGTTGCTGATGCGCTGCTCGCCGCCGGTGCGAATGAAGAGATCGGGCTCGGGCGCGTAGGCCATGGCCAGATGCTGGGCGAACGTGTCTTCGTTGACCGGCACCACATTGCCCGTTTGCGCCGCCTCTTCGACCAGTTTCCTCGTCGCCTGCATGATGTCCCAACGGCCGCCGTAGTTGGCTGCAATGGTGAGCGTGAGACGCGTGTTGCGGGCGGTTTTCGTTTCCGCGCGGCGGATGAGGTCCTGAATGCGGGCGTCGAACATCGACAGATCGCCCACCACACGCAGCCGGATACCGTTTGCATGGAGCTTGCCGATCTCGCGTTCGAGCGCCGTGACGAACAGACGCATCAGGAACGAGACTTCGTCGGTCGGACGGCGCCAGTTCTCGGAGCTGAACGCGAACAGCGTCAGGTACTGGACCCCGCGGCGCGCGCACGCTTCCACCGTGGCGCGTACCGCGTCGACGCCCCGCGTATGACCGGCGACGCGCGGCAGCCGGCGCTGCGTCGCCCAACGGCCGTTGCCGTCCATGATGATCGCGATGTGACGCGGGACAGCAGTCACATCAGGCACGCGAACGGTTGAGCTGGTATAGGTCATGGCCGTCGGACTCAAACTGCTTGGGGAACGGAAAACACTGGCGCAAAGAAAGCCCGACGGCCTCAGACCGTCATGATTTCCGCTTCTTTGGTCTGCACCATCTTGTCGATCTCGGCGACGAAGCGGTCCGTGAGCTTCTGGATCTCGTCGCCGGCGCGACGCTCGTCGTCTTCCGAGATTTCCTTGTCCTTGACGAGCTTCTTCAGTTGCTCGTTGGCGTCGCGGCGCAGATTACGCACGGCGACCTTCGCCGTTTCGCCTTCGCTCTTCACGACCTTGGTGAGTTCGCGGCGGCGCTCTTCCGTGAGCGCGGGCATCGGCACGCGGATCAGGTCGCCCTGAGAGGCCGGGTTCAGACCGAGATCCGATTCGCGAATCGCTTTCTCGACCACCGGCACCATCTTCTTTTCCCACGGCTGGACGCCGATCGTGCGGGCGTCCACGAGCGTGAGGTTCGCGACCTGGGAGATGGGGACCGGCGAGCCGTAGTAGTCGACCTGGATGTGATCCAGCAGACCGGTGTGGGCGCGGCCCGTGCGGATCTTCGACAGATCGTTCTTGAATGCGTCGATCGAGCGCTGCATCTTTTGCTCGGCGCCCTTCTTGATGTCAGCCACAGCCATTTTCTAACCTCCGAACCATCATAACGTGCGGACCGGCCAGCGCGCCGCTGCGGCAGCTTCAAGCCTCGCCGGACCCGCGTTCGAGCCTTCTCGCGTGACCGAGAGTTTACACGTGGACGAGCGTGCCCTCGTCGTCGCCCTGAACGATCCGCTTGAGCGCGCCCGCCTTGGTGATCGAGAACACGCGGATAGGCAGCTTCTGGTCGCGGCACAGCGCGAACGCCGTGGCGTCCATGACCTGCAGGTTGCGGCTGATCGCCTCGTCGAACGTAATCGTCGTGTAGCGCGTCGCCGCAGGGTCCTTGCGCGGATCGGCCGAGTACACGCCGTCCACCTTGGTTGCCTTGAGGACGACCTCGGCGCCGATCTCCGAGCCGCGCAGCGCCGCCGCCGTGTCGGTGGTGAAGAACGGGTTGCCCGTGCCGGCCGCGAAGATCACGACCTTGCCCTCTTCCAGCTGGCGAATGGCGCGCGGACGGATGTAGGGCTCCACGACCTGGTCCATGCGCAGCGCGGATTGCACGCGCGCTTCGATGCCCGCGTGACGCATGGCGTCCTGCAGCGCGAGCGCATTCATCATGGTGGCCAGCATGCCCATGTAGTCGGCCGTCGCGCGGTCCATGCCGGCCGCGCCGCCCGCCACGCCGCGAAAGATGTTGCCGCCGCCGATCACGACCGCGAGCTGCGTACCGAGCTTCACGACCTCGGCCACGTCCGCCACCATTCTTTCGATCGTTGCGCGATTGATGCCGAAAGCATCGTCGCCCATCAGAGCTTCGCCGGAGAGTTTGAGCAGAACGCGTTTATAGGCAGTGGGCATGGAGGTATCCAGATCGCGCGGAAAGGGACAATAACTTGAAACTGTAGGGGTGAAATACTGATTCGGGCAAGCGCCGCCAAATTTGCCCCGGCACGCGCACAGGGTGCGCGCAACCGTCGATCGGCGCGCCGGCGGGGATGGCCCGTGGCGCGCCTTGCGGCGCTGCCGGCCGCAGCGAGGTCTTGCCCCGCCGCGGGTTACGACAGACTGCGGGACTACTTATTGTTGCTTTGCAGCAGCGACCTGCGCCGCCACTTCGGCAGCGAAGTCGTCCTGACGCTTCTCGATGCCCTCGCCCACCACGAACAGGGCGAACTGCTGCACGCTCGAGCTGCCGGCCTTGAGCATCTGCTCGATCGTCTGCTTGTCGTTCTTCACGAACGGCTGGTTCAGCAGCGACACTTCCTTCAGGTACTTCTGCACGCTGCCGTCCACCATCTTCGCGACGATCTCGGCGGGCTTGCCCGATTCGGCGGCCTTCTGTTCGGCGATGCTGCGCTCCTTGGCGATCAGGTCCGCCGGCACGTCGTCAGCCGACAGCGAAACCGGCTTCATGGCGGCGATGTGCATGGCGACGTCCTTGCCGACCTGTTCGTCCGCACCCGTGTACTCGACGAGCACGCCGATGCGCGTGCCGTGCAGGTAAGCGGCCAGCTTGTTCGCGGTTTCGAAGCGCACGAAGCGGCGGATCGACAGGTTTTCGCCGATCTTGCCGACCAGTGCGAGACGCACGGCGTCCACGGTCTGACCGTCGAGCGGCAGCGCCGACAGCGCGGCCACGTCCGCCGGATTCTGGGTAGCCGCCAGTTCGGCGACCTTCTTCGCGAACGCGTTGAAGTCGTCGTTCTTGGCGACGAAGTCGGTTTCGCAGTTCAGTTCGACGAGCGCGCCGACGTTGCCGCCGATGTACGACGCCACCACGCCTTCAGCCGTCACGCGCGACGCAGCCTTGCTCGCCTTGTTGCCGAGCTTCACGCGCAGCAGTTCTTCAGCGCGGGCCATGTCGCCGTCGGCTTCGGTCAGCGCCTTCTTGCATTCCATCATGGGCGCGTCGGTCTTCGCGCGCAGTTCTGCCACCATGCTTGCGGTAATTGCCGCCATCATTCGCTCCTTGCAATCTGACTGTTCACGCCGCCCGCACTTCGATACGGGTGGCCGGAATTCGTTTCGCAGCGACACATTTGTTACACGTGCCGCGCGGCTGGGACCGCCCTGGTGGCGGCCATTCTTGCCGTCCGGTCTGTTGTGGCGCGGAGCAATCTCGCGCAGCACCACAGCTTAAAAAAAGGGGGCCTGTAGAAAGCCCCCTTTTTTGCCGGACACGGGGCAGCTTACGCTTCCGCGTTGACCTCGACGAACTCGTCGCCGTCATCGCCGCGCACGGCCTGGACGACTTCGTTCACGGCGTTCGCGCGCCCTTCGAGGATCGCATCGGCCACGCCCTGGGCGTACAGTGCGACAGCCTTGCTGGCGTCGTCGTTACCCGGGATCACGTAGTCGATGCCTTCCGGCGAGTGGTTCGTATCGACCACCGCGATAACCGGAATGCCCAGCTTGTTCGCTTCCGTCACGGCGATCTTGTGATAGCCGACGTCCACCACGAAAATCGCGTCGGGAATGCCGCCCATGTCCTTCACGCCGCCAATCGACTTCTGCAGCTTGGCGATCTCGCGTTCGAACAGCAGCGCTTCCTTCTTGCTCATCTTTTCGAGCTCGCCCGCCTCGACCGACGCTTCCATGTCCTTCAGGCGCTTGATCGAAACCTTCAGCGTCTTGAAGTTGGTCAGCATGCCGCCGAGCCAGCGCGCGTTCACGAACGGCATACCGGCGCGCTGCGCTTCTTCAGCGATAATGTCGCGCGACTGACGCTTCGTGCCGACGAACAGGATGGTGCCGCGATTGGCTGCCAGCTGACGCACGTACTTCAGCGCGTCGTTGTACATCGGCAGCGTCTTTTCGAGGTTGATGATGTGAATCTTGTTGCGATGGCCGAAGATGAACGGGGCCATCTTGGGGTTCCAGAAGCGCGTCTGGTGACCGAAGTGGACACCGGCTTCCAGCATTTGGCGCATGGTGACTGCCATGAAATTCTCCGCGAGGGTTAGGTCTTAAGCCGGCTGCCGTATCGGCGGCAAGCCTGCCCTGCCGGGCGAAGCTTGCACGACGACACCCTGGGTGCGCCGGCTTGCGAATGTGCTGCGGCGTGGGTCAAGCGACGCCGGGATTTCCGGCAGACCACCTTTCACACTTGCAGCGTCAGGTCCAAGCCACCCCACCGTGTTCTCCGGATTCATCGAGCCCGCCTTTCGGCCAGCCCGCAATCCGGGAAAACCGGGAGCGACTTAGCCAATAAGTATAGCACGCGACTGTTTCACGACTCAACCCAAGGCCAGCATGCCGCGGCATGACCTCCCAGCGGACGGATGGCCGATCACCTCCTTTCATCGCCTTAGGTGACGGGGTCCGCCGCCCTTTCCAGGCTTGCCAAACCTCTGCGGCACGGCGCGTTAGGTGCGATAATTGCGTTTTATTGCCGTTTAGCCAGCAAATGCTGAGCTCCGCCATGGCCATTACGATCAAGAACGAACACGACATCGCGCAGATGCGCGTTGCCTGCCGCCTCGCAAGCGAGGTGCTCGACTACATCACGCCGTTTGTCGCAGCCGGTGCCACCACCGGTGAACTGGACCGCCTGTGCCACGAGTACATGCTCAATGTCCAGGGCACCGTACCGGCGCCGCTCAACTATCAGCCTCCGGGCTATCCGCCGTACCCGAAGGCGACTTGCATTTCCGTCAACGACGTGATCTGCCACGGCATCCCCGGCGACAAGACGCTCAAGAACGGCGATGCGCTCAACATCGACATCACCGTGATCAAGAACGGCTATTTCGGCGACACGAGCCGCATGTTCATCGTCGGCGAAGGGTCCATTCTCGCGAAGCGCCTCGTTCAGGTCACCTACGAGTGCATGTGGCTCGGCATCGACCAGGTACGCCCCGGCGGGCATCTGGGCGACATCGGCCACGCGATCCAGCGGCACGCCGAGAACAACGGTTACAGCGTGGTGCGCGAGTACTGCGGCCACGGCATCGGTACCGTGTTCCACGAAGACCCGCAGGTGCTCCACTACGGTCGCCCGGGCACGGGCATCGAACTTCAGCCGGGCATGATCTTCACCGTGGAGCCGATGATCAACGCCGGCCGCCGCGACATTCGCACCATGCCCGACCAGTGGACGGTCAAGACCAAGGACCGCAGCCTCTCGGCGCAATGGGAGCACACGGTGCTCGTCACGGAAACCGGGTACGAGGTGCTGACGGTCTCGGCCGGCACGCCCGCGCGCCCCGACATCGTCGCCGCGGCCGCCTGAGCGGCCTTTCCGCTCAGCGCCTGCTGCCCCCGCTCCCGGTCCTCCGTCCTCTGTCTCGACACGCCCGCCCATGAGTGTTCCCGCTGTCGCCCTTCCCGATACGTCTTCGCTCAGGACGGACTACAAGGCGGCCAAAGCCGCCCTGCTCGAGCGGTTCCGCACCGCCACCAACGTCGATGCCCTGATGCGGGCGCTCGCGCGTCTCACTGACGACACGCTGCGCCGCGCCTGGCAAGCCTGCGAGCTGCCAGACGCGCTGACGCTCGCCGCCGTCGGCGGATTCGGGCGCGGCGAACTCGCACCGCATTCGGACGTCGACATTCTGGTGTTGCTGCCCGACGACCCGCCGCACGTGGAGGCGCGCATCGAGCGCTTCATCGGCCTTGCCTGGGACCTCGGGCTGGAACTGGGCAGCAGCGTGCGCACGGTGTCGCAATGCGTCGAGGAAGCCGCGAACGACGTCACGGTACGCACCTCGCTGCTCGAAGCGCGGTTCATCACAGGCAGCGCCGGTCTCTTCGACGACTTCTCGCACTGCTACCACGCCGGGCTCGATCCGCGCGCGTTCTTCCAGGCGAAGGTGCTGGAAATGCGCCAGCGCCACGCGAAGTTCCAGGACACGCCTTACGCGCTCGAACCGAACGTGAAGGAAAGCCCGGGCGGCCTGCGCGACCTGCAACTGATCCTCTGGATCACCCAGGCCGCGGGCTTCGGCAGCAGCTGGCGCGAACTCGACCAGCGCGGGCTCATCACCGGCCGCGAAGCGCGCGAGCTGCGCCGCAACGAGCGTTTTCTCAAATCGCTGCGCGCCCGGCTGCATGTCGTTTCGGGACGCCGCCAGGACATTCTCGTATTCGACCTGCAAACGCCCGTGGCCGAGAGTTTCGGCTATCGCGCGAGCGGGGCGAGGCGTGCCAGCGAGCAGCTGATGCGCCGCTACTACTGGGCCGCCAAGGCGGTCACGCAGCTCTCGACCATCCTGATCCAGAACATCGAGGCCCAGCTCTTCCCGAAGACGAGCGGCATCACGCGGGTGCTCTCGGACCATTTCGTCGAAAAGCAGGGCATGCTCGAAATTGCCAGCGACGACGTGTTCCAGCGCGAATCGCATGCCATCCTCGAAGCTTTCCTGCTCTACGAGAAGACGCCGGGCGTGAAAGGCCTGTCGGCACGCACGCTGCGCGCGCTCTACAACGCACGCGACGCGATGGACCAGCACTGGCGCCGGGACCCCGAAAACCGGCGCCTCTTCATGGAAATCCTGAAGGCGCCCGAGGGCATTACGCACGCCATGCGTCTCATGAACCAGACGAGCGTGCTGGGCCGCTATCTGCTGAACTTCCGGCGCATCGTCGGCCAGATGCAGCACGACCTGTATCACGTCTACACGGTCGATCAGCACATCCTGATGGTGCTGCGCAACCTGCGCCGCTTCGCCGTGCCGGAACACGCGCACGAATATCCGTTCTGCAGCCAGTTGATCGCCAACTTCGAGCGGCCCTGGGTGCTCTACGTGGCGGCGCTCTTTCACGACATCGCGAAGGGCCGCGGCGGCGATCACTCCATGCTCGGCATGGCCGACGCGCGGCGTTTCTGCAGGGAACACGGCATCGAAGGCGACGACGCAGCGCTCGTGGTCTGGCTCGTACAGCACCACCTCACGATGAGCCATGTCGCGCAGAAGCAGGACACGAGCGACCCGGAGGTGATCCGGCGCTTCGCGGAGCTGGTCGGCACCGAGCGCCGGCTCACGGCGCTTTACCTGCTGACGGTCGCCGATATCCGCGGCACGAGCCCGAAGGTATGGAACAACTGGAAGGGCAAGCTGCTCGAGGACCTGTATCGCGCAACGCTGGCCGTGCTCGGCGGCGCCCGCCCGGACGCGCACTCGGAGCTCAAGTCGCGCCAGGAAGAGGCGCTTGCGCTGCTGCGGCTCGAAACCGTGCCCGAGCACGCGCATCGTGCGCTCTGGGATCAGCTCGACGTGGGCTACTTCCTGCGCCACGACGCAGCCGATATCGCGTGGCAAACGCGTGTTCTGTATCGCCACGTGCAGGCGGAGGCGCCCGTGGTGCGCGCGCGCCCGTCGCCGATCGGCGAGGCGTTGCAGGTGCTCGTCTACCTGAAGGACCGCCCTGACCTCTTCGCCGGCATCTGCGCGTATTTCGACCGCAACGGCCTCTCGGTGCTCGACGCGCGCGTGAGCACCACGAAACACGGCTACGCGCTCGATAACTTTCTCGTCGCATACACCGAAGGCGACGTCCACTATCGCGACATCGCGAACCTCGTGGAGCAGGAGCTGACGGCGCGGCTGGCCGCTCCCGGCACGCTACTGCCCGAGCCGTCGAAGGGGCGCCTGTCGCGCCTGTCGCGCACCTTCCCCATTACGCCGCGCGTCGACCTGCGGGCCGACGAGCGCGGTCAGTACTACATCCTTTCCGTGTCGGCCAACGACCGGCCGGGCCTTCTCTATTCCATCGCGCGCGTGCTGGCCGAGCACCGGGTCGGCGTCCATGCGGCGCGGATCAACACGCTCGGCGAACGCGTCGAAGACGTGTTTCTGCTGGACGGACACGGGCTGTCCGACAACCGGCTCCAGATTCAAGTCGAAACCGAGCTGCTGCGCGCGATCGCAGTCTGAAAAAATCCATGCGAGTCAAACTGACAGCCAAGCATCCGCGGCCGACGGCGCCCGAGCGCGCCCCCGTTCGTTCCGGTAGCGCAACCGCGCGCAAACCCAGCCGCCCGGCCACGACGACTCCGTCTGGGGCTGGCGCAGGCGCACCGAAATTTGCCGGCGCAAAACGCGGCGCGGGCACGGCAACCGGAACGGGACCTCGATCGGGCTCGAAGCCCGGCGCAGCCGATGCGGGCGGGAAACGGCCTCGGCCGGCCGCAAAGGCTTCGGCAGGGACCGGCGCAAAATGGGGCGACCGCGCGGGCGATCGCAGGAATGACCGGGGAACGGTTCGATCGGCCGGCGCAGCCGATGCGGCACGCGAGGGTGGACGCAATCGCACAGCCACAGGGCCGGGCGCGCCACGCGCATCGGGGTTTGGGCGCTCCGACGGGAAATTCAAGACTCGTACAGAAGCAGGCGGAGATCGCCCATCGCGGCCCCGCGCGGGCGCTGCGTCGGATCAGCCGACAGGAGCTGAACGCCGACGCGCCGAAAAGTCAGGGTTTGGACCAGCCGGCGAGCGCAGACCGCGCGGCCCAGCTCGTGAAGCCGAGGGTGCCTACCGTGCCACGAACCGCAGAGCCGAAGATTCGCGCGGGCCAACGCGCGACGCCGAGGGTGCGCGCCGGGCTGTCCGGCGAACGGACGGACCGCGAACCGACGCGGCACGCAGGACGGACGGCGTGCGCGGCTCGGCGGCAACGGACCGCCCTCGCCGCGCGTCCTCTTCAGCGCCTTCATCCTCGCCCCGGCGCGACGAACCGGCGCGAGGCTTCGGCGGGGGCGGCCGAAGGTCGGACACGCCTGCACGAGACGCCGAATCGCGCACTGGTCGATTCGAGCGCTCGCCACGCGCCGGCTCCTCGGGCGCAGATCACGCCGGGCGGCCCTATGCGAAGCCCGTGAAAGGCGCGTATCGGGAGGACCGTCGGGAAGGTGGCAACCGCGGCGGCGACCAACGAAGCAACCGCGACCGCGGCGCGCCCGCGGCAGGCAAGCCTGCCCGCCGACCCTCTACTCGAGCCGAGGCGGTGCCCGCGAAGGCGAAGCCCTCGCCTCGTCCTGAAGCCGTCCGCTTCCATGAAGACGAGCCGGGCACGCTGCGCCTGTCGAAGCGCATGTCGGAACTCGGCCTGTGTTCGCGGCGGGAAGCCGACGAGTGGATCGAGAAAGGCTGGGTGCTCGTGGATGGCGTGCTCGTGGATACGCTCGGGGCCAAGGTGCGCCCCGAGCAGCAGATCGAGATCAACCCGGCGGCGCGCGCAGCCCAGGCGCGCCAGGTAACGATCCTGCTGCACAAACCGGTTGGCTTCGTCTCCGGACAGGCCGAGGACGGCTACCCTCCTGCGGCGACGCTCGTCACGCCCGCCAATCACTGGGACGGCGACCGCTCCGGTATCCGCTTTTCGCCTTTGCATCTGCGCACGCTCGCGCCCGCAGGCCGCCTCGACATCGATTCGACTGGTCTGCTCGTGCTGACCCAGGACGGCCGCGTCGCAAAGCAATTGATCGGCGAACAGTCCGACGTCGACAAGGAGTACCTCGTGCGCGTGACGTACGGCGACTTGAGCACCGACATCGACCAGCACTTCCCGGCGGAAAGTCTCGCGATGCTGCGTCACGGCCTTGCGCTTGACGACGCCCCACTCAAGCCGGCTATGGTCAGCTGGCAGAACGGCGAACAGCTGCGCTTCGTGCTGCGCGAAGGCAAGAAGCGGCAGATTCGCCGCATGTGCGAGCTGGTAGGCCTGAAGGTGGTAGGCCTCAAACGCGTGCGGATGGGCCGGGTGACGCTGGGCGCGCTGCCGCAAGGCCAATGGCGTTACATGACGCCGGACGAATCGTTCTGACCGTTCCCAAGGCGCGCAGCAGGCAACGAGCCCTGCTGCGCGCCGGTCACACCCATCACATCAATCGTCCTGACCCGGATCGAGGTCTGGAAACAGGACATCGGTAAAACCGAACTTCGAGAAGTCCGTGATCCGCATCGGGTACAGCTTGCCGATCAGGTGATCGCATTCGTGCTGCACCACGCGTGCGTGAAAACCCTCTGCGACGCGATCGATCGGCTTGCCGAACTGATCGAAGCCTTCGTAGCGGATCATCGAGAACCGGTTCACCATCCCGCGCAGGCCGGGCACCGAGAGGCAGCCTTCCCAGCCTTCCTCCTGATCCTGCGACACCGGATGGATGATCGGATTGATGAGCACCGTTTCGGGCACAGGCGGCGCGTCGGGATAACGCTCGTTCTGGCCGAAACCGAAAATCACCACCTGCAAATCGACGCCGATCTGTGGTGCGGCAAGCCCGGCACCGTTCGCATCGTGCATGGTGTCGAACATATCGGCGATGAGCTCATGCAGCTCGGGCGTGTCGAAATGATCGACCGGGCGCGCGATGCCGAGCAGGCGCGGATCGCCCATTCTGAGAATTTCGCGAATCATGGCGTGTGACCCTCCAGCAGCTTGCGCATACCTTCTTCGTCGAGTACGGGAACGCCGAGTTCCTCGGCTTTCGCGAGCTTGCTGCCCGCGTCCGCACCTGCGACCACGTAATCCGTTTTTTTCGACACCGATCCGGCCACCTTTGCGCCCGCGGCCTCCAGCATTTCCTTCGCCGCTTCGCGCGTGAGGGTCGGCAACGTGCCCGTCAGCACCACCGTTTTGCCGGCCAGCATGCCTTGCGGCGCTCTGGGCGCAGGCGGCCCTTCTGCCCAGGTCACCCGACCCGGCGCCCGCAGTTGCTCGATCACGGTGCGGTTGTGCTCCTCGGCAAAGAACTGGTGAATCGACTCGGCCACCACAGGACCTACGTCGTTCACCTCCAGGAGTTCTTCCACCGACGCGTTCATGACGGGATCGAGCGAACCGAAGTGCTTCGCGAGGTCTTTCGCCGTGGACTCACCCACATGACGGATACCGAGTGCGTAGAGGAACCGCGCGAGCGTCGTCTTCTTTGCCTTTTCGAGCGAATCCAGCAGATTCTGCGCCGACTTGTCCGCGAAGCGATCGAGCGCTGCGAGCGTGGAAAAGCCGAGGCTGAACAGGTCGGCCGGCGTACGCACGAGGTTCTGTTCGACAAGTTGGTCGATCACCTTCTCGCCCAGACCATCGATGTCCATGGCGCGACGCTGCGCGAAATGCCATAGCGCCTGCTTGCGTTGCGCTGGGCAAAAGAGTCCGCCCGTGCAGCGCGCGATGGCCTCGTCGGGCAGCCGCTCGATGCGCGAGCCGCATACCGGGCAATGCGTGGGCATAACGAATGCACGCGCGTTAGCGGGACGCCGATCCAGCACCACGCTCACCACTTCCGGAATCACGTCGCCAGCGCGCCGCACCACGACCGTATCGCCGATGTGGATGTCCTTGCGGCGCACCTCATCCTCGTTGTGCAGCGTCGCATTCGTGACCGTCACGCCGCCCACGAACACCGGCTCGAGGCGCGCCACCGGCGTAATCGCGCCCGTGCGGCCTACCTGCACGTCGATGGCCAGGAGCTTCGTCAGCGCTTCCTGGGCAGGAAACTTGTGCGCGAGCGCGAAGCGCGGCGCGCGCGAAACGAAACCGAGCGTGTCCTGCTGGTCCCGGCGGTTCACCTTGTAGACGACGCCGTCGATGTCATACGGCAGGTTGTCGCGCTTCTCCCCGATCGCGCGAAAGAAGCCAAGCAGTCCTTCCGCGCCCTGCACCACACGCCGCTCGCTGTTCACGGGCAACCCGAGGTCCACGTACCAGTCGAGCAGTTCGCTGTGGGTCGCGGGCATCTCCATGCCATCGAGCACGCCGATGCCATAAGCAAAAAACGATAGCGGACGGTGCGCCGTGATGCGCGTATCGAGCTGCCTCAAGCTGCCCGCCGCAGCATTGCGCGGGTTTGCGAATTCGCGCTGCCCCGCCTCGCGCTGACGCTCGTTGAGGCGTTCGAAGTCACGGCGGAACATCAGCACTTCGCCCCGCACGTCGAGCACCCTGGGAACGCGCTTGCCCTTGAGCTTGAGCGGAATGGAGCGAATCGTGCGGACGTTCTCGGTGACGTTCTCGCCCGTCGTGCCGTCGCCTCGCGTAGCGGCCTGCACGAATTGCCCATCGACATAGCGCAGCGAGATGGCGAGCCCGTCGAATTTCAGCTCACACGCGTAATCGGCGTGAGCTACATCGAGTGTCTCGCACACGCGCCGGTCGAACGCGACGATGTCCTCGTCCTCGAAACCGTTGTTCAGCGACAGCATGGGTGCGTCGTGCACGACGGGCTCGAAACCGCTCGCCACCTCGCCGCCCACACGCTGGGTAGGCGATTCCGGCGTGATCAGATCCGGATGCTCGGCCTCGATCTGCTGCAGCTCGACGAACATCCTGTCGTACTCGGCGTCCGGCAGTTCCGGCTGATCGAGCACGTAGTACGCGTAATTCGCGCGTTCGAGCTCGTTGCGCAGCCATGCGGCGCGCTCGGCAGCGGATGCGTGGACGGGTTCGCGGGCAGTCGTTCGGGCCATGCTGTGGGCAGGTTCGCAAGGAAATTGAGTCGTCAGATTATCGCAGGAAGCCGCCGCCGTGGCATCGGCCAAAAGGACAGCTTCACGCTCTGGGTGCGGGCCGCTATTGTCTCTTCGTACGTGCGGCGGCGAGCACTACCAGCGATCGACAGCGCTTCGCGAACACGCCGGATGAAAGCGTGTCACGGGCCGGCTTAACGGGAAAGCGCCCAGCCTGTCAGGCTCGCAACGACCTGTGCAGCAACCGAGCGCCGGAGCCTGCCGCCGCCCACCGTTTGCGGTGAGCGGGCCATGAAGATGCAAAGGAGGGAATAGAGTGAACCGACTGCTGGCGTTACTGACTGAAAAGCCGTCGCGTGGCCGCGGAGCCAGCGGGAATGCCGGCCTGCTCCAGCTTCGCGTAGAGCGTCATCAGCTGCTTTTCAATGGCAAGGAACGCGGCCTCGGGCAGCGGACGGCGCTGGTCGTCCACCACGCGCCCGCCAATGCGCTCTGCGAGCGACTTCGCGTAGTCGCACATCAGGCGGAACGGCAGGATGTCCTCGTCGGCCACCGGTACGTCGAGCACCAGCGTGATCATCTGGCCACCCTTGTAGGTGAGGTCGTCGCGCAGGAAGTTGGTGTCGCCGAACTGCAGCATGAACACGGGGCTTTGCTTCGCGTCGAGCTTCACAAAACGTGTGCCATCGCGCGAAAGCAGCAGGCCGTCTTGGGAAGCGACCGCCTGCACGTAGTTGGCCGACCACGGCGCGCCGTCCGACATCACGTTGATCGAGAGTTGCGCGTCGCACTGTGCAGCGAAGCCATCCAGTTCGCGTGCCATCGATACGGTCTCCATCATGTCGGGAAACTCGGGTGCCGCGTCGAGCGCATCGGCGAATTGCTGCACGCCCGAAACGAACTCGGAGAACTCCAGTTCGTTGAGCGGCCCGTTGCGGTTGGCAAGCTGCGCTGCTGCGCGCAGTTCTTCATAGCGCACGCCGTTCTGCAGCAGTTCCCAGGCGCCGTCGCCCTCCGGCTTGCCCTCGATATGCACGGGCTTGCTGCCGGCCCGGCGAAGCCGCTGCGCAAGCGGAATGATGCGCTCGCCCGGTACGGAGCCCGCAAGCCGGATCGGCACGATGCAGTCGATGCGGCGATCCACCACAGCCGGCGGCGCAGCAGAAATAGTCGTGGCGGCGGGCAGCACCGGTTCGGTGCGTTCGTCATCGCTTTCGGCAGACTGCGGTTCGACAAAGCCGCCATTGGGCGACGTGGTCTCCGCCTGAATATCGGCGGGCGTATCGAGCGGCGCCGCCGCTCCGAAGCCCGGCTCGATGCGCTCTTCCGCTTCGTCGCCCTGGCCGCCCGCCAGCGTGGGCTCGCGGCGCGTCACCGGCTGCGCGGGCTCGATGAACGGGCTCTGGTTCTCGTGATCTTCGCGGGCCAGCGTTTCCGCCGTCTCGGCCGGCATCGGCCTCGGCATTCTGCGGCGCACCTTCGCTGCCTGCCAGGCGTTGTACGCCACCACGCCCGCCACCACCACGGCACCCGCGCCGGTCAAACCGAGGGTCAACTCGTCCATGCATGCTCCATCAGCAATTCTTCTTCGAGCGATGCGCCGCACAAGGCATCGTCTGCGATGCGGCGCGGCGACCGTCCGGCACAGCGCTGCGCCGCCCGTCCGCCATGCGCGCCCGCGCGGCGCTCGCCAATCAAACGTTATTCTGGGCGAAACCAGCAGCCGTTTCCATGTCGACCGCGACGATACGCGACACGCCCTGCTCCTGCATCGTCACGCCGATCAACTGCTGCGCCATTTCCATCGCAATCTTGTTGTGCGAGATGAACAGAAACTGCGTCTTGTCCGACATCGCGCGCACCAGGTTGGCAAAACGTTCGGTATTCGCGTCGTCGAGCGGCGCGTCCACTTCGTCGAGCAGACAGAACGGCGCCGGATTCAGCTGGAACATCGCGAACACGAGCGCCGTGGCCGTGAGCGCTTTCTCGCCGCCCGAGAGCAGATGAATGGTCGAGTTCTTTTTGCCCGGCGGCTGCGCCATCACCTGCACGCCGGCGTCGAGAATCTCGTCCCCCGTCATCATCAGCCGCGCCTGGCCACCGCCGAAGAGTCGCGGGAAAAGCTCGCCGAAGTGGCGATTCACCTCGTCGAACGTGCCTTGCAGCAGCGTGCGCGTTTCCTGATCGATCTTGCGGATCGCGTCTTCGAGCGTTTCGATCGCGCTCGTCAAGTCAGCGGACTGCGCATCGAGGAAGGTCTTGCGCTCCTTCGCCGCAGCCAGTTCGTCGAGCGCGGCCATGTTGACCGGCCCGAGTGCCGCAATCGCGTTGTTGATGCGCGTCACTTCGCCCTGCAGATACGACGGCTTGAGATCCGGCGTGAGCTTGGCCTGCAGCGCGGCTTCGTCCACGCCGGCGGCCTGCAGCTGCTCGACGTACTGCTCGCCGTTCAAACGCGCGGCCTGCTCTTTCAGCTGCAATTCGGTGATGCGGTCGCGCAGCGGCTGCAGTGCGCGCTCGGCGGTGAGGCGCGTTTCGTCGGCCTGACGCAGCTTGGCCGTCAGATCGTCGAGCTCCATGCGCGCCAGGCGCAATGCCTCTTCCTTCTGCGAACGAATATCGAGCGCGTCCTGCAGACCGGTGTGTGCGGTCTGCTCATTGATCGTTTCGAGTTCCGCACGGGCGTCCTCGAGCGAAGCTGCCACCCGCTCGCTCTGCTCGTGCGCCACCTGGATGCTGCGCCGAAGCTCGTCGATACGGTTGGCCATGTTGCGCGCGGCAAAGCGCGCGTCGTTCGCGGCGCGCTCCAGGTCGCGCGCCGCACCACGCGCAGCGGTCAACTCTTCGTCGAGCGCTTCGAATGCGAGCTGGTTGTCTTCGTAGCGGGCCTGCAACTCGGCGAGCTCTGCGTCGTGACGCTCGAAATTCGCTTCCGACTCGGCCCGCAGCCCACGCTGCTCTTCAATCTGTGCAGCGATTTCTTCGCGTTCCTCGCGAATCTGCGTGCTGCGCGCCGTGTAGCGCTCGTGCGCCTGGGTGAGCTTCAGTACATCCAGCTGCAGCGCGTGCACGCGCTGCGTGGCGCGTTCGGCCTGCGCGCGCACGTCGGCGAGCGCCTGGGCCGCTTGCGTATGCGCTGCTTCGGCGCGGATCGCTGCGGCCTTCGCCTCGTCGGCAAGCAGCGCCTGGGCGCGCACCTGGCGCGTGAGGTTCTCGATTTCCTGCTGCCGCGCGAGCATACCGGCCTGCTCGGAATCGGCCGCATAGAGCTGCACGCCCACGCGCGTCACCACGTGACCGGCCTTCACGACGAAGGCGCCGCCCTCGGGCAACTGCGAACGCTGGGCGAGCGCTTGCGCAAGGTCGTCGGCAACGAACACCTGGCCCAACCAGTCGTTGAGCACCGCACGCAGCCCCGCGTCGTCGATACGCACGAGCGACAGCAGCGGATTCAGCGCCGCCGTTGCCGCCACCGGCTGACCGGCCACAGGCGGGGAATAGAACGCGAGCTTGGCGGGTGGCGCGTCGGTAGCGAACGCCTTCACCCAGTCGAGATTCGAGACTTCGAGCGCCGCCAGCCGCTCGCGCAGCACCGCTTCGAGCGCCGTTTCCCAGCCAGCCTCGACGTGCAGCTTCTTCCACAGGCGCGGCAGGGTGGCGAGTTCGTGCTTCTCGAGCCACGGCTGGATCTTGCCCTCGGTCTGGACGTTTTCCTGGAGCTGCTTCAACGCCGCAAGACGGGCTTCAAGCTGGTGGATCTGTGCGCTTTCGGCCTGCACGCGCTCATGGGCGGCGCGGCGCTCGGCGTCGAGACGCGGCACCGTTTCCTGCGCTTCTGCGAGCTGGTCCTGGGCGTCACGCAGAATTTCCTCGTGCTCGGCGAGTTGCATGCGCAGTTCTTCGAGCTGCGCCTCGTCCGGGGCGTCGAGACCACTTGCCTCGGCCTTCAACCGCTCCTCGCGCTGCTGAAGCTGTTGCAGCATCTGATCCGCGTTGCGCTGGTGGGCAGCTTCCAGCTTGATAGCCTGCTCGGTTTGCGCGATGCCCGCGCGCTCGTCGTTGAGCTGCCCCTGGGCGTCACGCCAGCGCGCTTCGAGCGCGGGCAGCGCGTCGTGCTTCGCGGCGGCGTCATCCTCGGCGAGCGTCGCTTTTTCCTCGGCGATCGCGAGCTGTTCTTCGGCGTCTTCCAGGTCGCCCTGGGCCTTCTGGGCCTGCGCGAGCCATTGCTCGCGCTGCGCCGTGAGCGCTGCGATCTGCGCCTGTGCCCGGTTACGCGACTCGACAATGAACTTGATCTCGGCTTCGAGCCGACTCACCTCGGCGTTGGCTTCGTAGAGCGCGCCCTGTGCGCCCTGCATCGCGTCGGTCGCGGAGTAATGGGCGACGCGCAGCGTTTCGAGTTGCGCCTCCACTTCGCGCAGCTGCGCGGTGTGCGCTTCGAGGTCGATCTGCGCTTGCTCGATGGCGCGCTGCTGGCGCTGCTGCTCGCTCGCCGCCTCGTTCTTGCGCAACAGCCACAAGAGGCGCTGTTTCTCTTCGCCATCGGACTGCAGTTCGCGAAACTTCGTGGCCACCACGGCCTGGCCCTCGAGCTTGTCGAGGTTCGTGGTCAGTTCGCGGATGATGTCTTCGACGCGCGTGAGGTTCTCGCGCGTGTCGTGCAGCCGGTTTTCCGTCTCCCGGCGGCGCTCCTTGTACTTCGACACGCCCGCGGCCTCTTCGAGGAACACGCGCAGCTCTTCGGGCTTCGCCTCGATGATGCGCGCGATCATGCCCTGGCCGATGATCGCGTACGCACGCGGCCCGAGACCGGTGCCGAGGAAGATGTCCTGGATGTCGCGGCGGCGCGCCGGCAGGTTGTTGATGTAGTAGCTCGACGTGCCGTCGCGCGTCAGCACGCGCTTGACGGCGATCTCGGCATACTGGCCCCACTGGCCCGCGGCGCGGCCGTCCGCATTGTCGAACACGAGTTCGACGCTTGCGCGGCTGCCCGGCTTGCGCGCAGTCGAGCCGTTGAAGATCACGTCCTGCATCGACTCGCCGCGCAGTTCCGAGGCGCGCGACTCGCCGAGCACCCAGCGCACGGCGTCGATGATGTTGGACTTGCCGCACCCATTAGGACCGACCACGCCGACGAGCTGGCCCGGAACCTGAAAATGCGTGGGATCGACGAATGACTTGAAGCCAGCGAGTTTTATCGAGGTCAGACGCACGGCGATATCGCTGATTTATAAGGGATTGAAAACTGGATCGCGCCCCGTGCCGGAACGCGGCGCCGCCGGTGCGGCGCGCGTTTTCCGTTGACGGAGCGCCATACGGATACGCCGCAGGCACGCGAGACAGCGCACCTGCGGCGGGTAGCGGCAATCATACCATCGCGCGTGATCGATTCCGACGCGGCGTGCGCCCGTCCGGACCGCTTTCCGGCTCGTGCCGGTCTTCGGTGTCCTGTTCGCCGCCCGGCCCGTCGCCCTTCTGGTCGCCCTTCTGCTGGCCCTGCTGCTGACCCGTATCGCGATGTATCCAGCTCGAAAGCAGCGAGGCGAGCACGATGCACGCACCGCCCGCCCATTCGCGCGGGCCCGGCACTTCGCCGGCGAAGAGCCACGCAGTGAGCGCGGTCACGACGAGTTCGAACAGCATGATGATGGATGCGCGATTAGCCGGCACGCGAGCGAGCCCGTACTGGACGAGCATGTTGTTCGACGCCAGCACGAACCCGAGCGCCAGCACGAGCAGTGCCGCGATAGCCAGATGGCCACCCGCGGGCGGCGCAGGCATCGGCTCGAACAACGACGCACAGGCGCTGAAGAGCGCGGCGCCGCCGAAGATCGTCGCCGTGCGCATCTCGGGTTTCATCTGCGGCAGCACCCGGCTCGCCTTGAGGATCAACACGTTGCTCATGGCAAAGCCCATGCCGCCGGCGAGGCCGCCCCATTCCGCCGCGTTGGCGGGCACCGGCAGGCCGGCCTGCGGCGACCACAGCATCAGCATCGCGCCGCCCAGCGACAGCGCCGCGAGACCGGCGCCGCCCCACGTCAGCCGCTCGTGCAGGATGAAATGCGCAAAGAGCGCGGTCCATGCCGGCGTCAGATAGAAGAGCAACAGCACCCGCATTACTTCGCCGTGAATCGAGCCCCAGACGAAGCCGAGGTTGGTCACGCCGGCCGCGAGCCCGAGCGCCGGCAAGATCCAGTGCCACCGCACGCTCGCAATCGCGCGACGGCGCAGCGCGAGCACGAAGAGGCAGCCGGCGGCGCTCGTCGCCGCGCTCGCGGCGGTGCCTGTCACGCCGAGGGACGCCAGCATGCGCAGCGGGTACCAGACCATGCCCCACACCGAAGCGCCCAGCATGATCGCGAGCGTGGGCCAACTGGTGGACCAGCTCGCGGCACCGTTCGTCGGCGTGTTCGGGCGCGCGTTTGTGCGCGTGTCTGAACGAATCCGGTCATTCATTGCGGCCAACCTTCGCGGCCTTCCGCTACCTGACCGTGGTCCACACTCTCATTGCTCGGTAACGTCAATCTGCATCCTTTCGTGTCTTCGTGTTTTCGCGGAGCATTCCGGGCGGCGTACCGCCTTGACTGGCTGGCCCAACCTCTCGCGTGCCCGGCACTCCACGCTATAATCGCCTGCTTGAAGTTCGCCGCAGCAACCGCACGCCTCGCGGCTCGCTGCATCTGCGTCGGGCCGGCTTCCATGGTGGCCGGCGCGTACCTCGCTCACCTGTCGCTGTACGTCTTCGATCAGCCCTGATCCGCCAAGTGAACCCGCTCCTCGACACCCTTCAGTCCTATCCCTTCGAAAAGCTGCGCGCGCTCTTTGCCGACGTCACGCCGCCGCACGACCTGCGCCACATCAGCTTCGGCATCGGGGAGCCCAAACATCCTACGCCCGCGCTTGTGCGCGAGGCAGTGATCGCTTCGCTCGACGGCCTGTCGGCCTATCCCGCTACGGCAGGATCGGACGCGCTGCGCGAGACCATCGCGCGCTGGGTCACGCAACGCTACGGCCTGCCGGCTGTCGATGCGAAGACGCAGGTGCTGCCGGTTTCCGGCTCGCGCGAAGCGCTCTTCGCGCTCGCGCAGGCGGTGGTCGATCCGACCGCTGGTGTCAAGGATCCCGCGAAACGGCCGATCGTACTCTGTCCGAACCCGTTCTACCAAATCTACGAGGGTGCGGCGCTGCTCGCGGGTGCCGAGCCGTATTTCGCCAACAGCGATCCGGCGCGCAATTTCGCCTGCGACTACTCGGCCGTGCCCGACGACATCTGGGCGCGCACCCAGCTGCTTTACGTCTGCTCGCCGGGCAACCCGACGGGCGCGGTGCTCACGCTCGACGACTGGCGCGAACTCTTCGCGCTGTCGGACCGGTACGGCTTTGTGATCGCTTCCGACGAGTGCTATTCGGAAATCTACTTCGACGAGAACGCCCCGCCGCTCGGCGGACTCGAGGCGGCACACCGGCTCGGGCGCGGATTCGATCGTCTCATGATGCTGTCGAGCCTCTCTAAGCGCTCGAACGTGCCCGGCATGCGCTCGGGCTTCGTCGCGGGCGATGCCGCCATTCTCAAGCCGTTCCTGCTCTACCGCACCTACCACGGTGCGGCGCTCTCGACGGTCTGGCAAAGCGCCAGCATCGCCGCATGGAACGACGAGGCGCACGTGCGCGAGAACCGCGCGAAGTATGTGCAGAAGTTTTCCACGGTCACGCCGATGATCGCGGATGTCCTCGACGTGCGCATGCCCGACGCCGCGTTCTACCTCTGGGCGAACGTGGCGCGCACTGGCCTTTCGGATACCGCCTTCGCCCGGCAACTGTACGCCGACTATAATGTGACGGTTCTGCCGGGCTCGTATCTCGCACGCACCGCACATGGCGTCAATCCAGGGCGCGATTTCGTCCGTCTGGCGCTCGTCGCCGGCGTCGACGAATGCGTCGAGGGCGCGAGGCGGATCGTTTCGTTCTGCCGCGCGCTTTGCGCGGCGAGCTAAGCCGATCCGAGACGCACCGGGTACGGTCGAGGCGCCGGACACCGGCCGCGCGCGGCGCTACGGCACCGCACAAGCGGCGCCCCTGCAGCCAACGGCGAGGCGCCACGCTTCTCTTCCACTGTCTTTCACTTCCAGCAACCACGAACATGTCGCAACAACTTCAGCAGATCATCGACACCGCCTGGGACAACCGCGCCGAGCTGTCGCCGAAATCGGCCTCTCCGGAAGTGCGTGACGCCGTCGCGCACGCCATCGAACAGCTCGACCGCGGCACACTGCGCGTCGCCGAAAAGAAAGAGGGCCAGTGGATCGTCAACCAGTGGCTGAAGAAGGCGGTGCTGCTGTCGTTTCGCCTGGAAGACAACGTGCCGATGCCGGCGGGCGGCTACTCCCAGTTCTACGACAAGGTGCCCTCGAAGTTCGCCAACTACACGGCCGAAGACTTCGCTGCGGGCGGGTTTCGCGTCGTGCCGCCCGCCATTGCGCGGCGCGGCTCGTTTATCGCGAAGAACGTCGTGCTGATGCCGTCGTACACGAACATCGGCGCTTACGTGGACGAAGGCACGATGGTCGACACGTGGGCCACCGTCGGTTCGTGTGCGCAGATCGGCAAGAACGTGCACCTGTCGGGCGGCGTGGGCATCGGCGGCGTGCTGGAGCCGCTGCAGGCCAACCCCGTCATCATCGAGGACAACTGCTTCATCGGCGCGCGCTCGGAAGTGGTGGAAGGCGTGATCGTCGAAGAGAACTCGGTGATCTCGATGGGCGTCTACCTCGGCCAGAGCACCAAGATCTACGACCGCGAAACCGGCGAAGTGACCTATGGCCGCATTCCGGCGGGCTCCGTCGTGGTGGCGGGCAACCTGCCGTCGAAGGACGGTTCGCACAGCCTCTACTGCGCCGTGATCGTGAAGAAGGTGGACGCGAAGACGCGCGCGAAGGTCGGTTTGAACGAACTGCTGCGGGGCGACTGAGATGGCCGCCGGCAAAACGGTCGTCTACGGCATTCCGAACTGCGACACGGTGAAGAAGGCGCGCGTGTGGCTTGAAGAGCACGGCGTCGCGTTCGAGTTCCACGACTTCAAGAAAGCCGGCGTCACGGCGCCGCTTCTCAAGGGCTGGTTGAAGCAAGTGCCGCTCGACACGCTCGTGAACCGGCGCGGCACGACGTGGCGCGGCCTCGACGACGACGCGAAGGCCGCGGCGCAGAACGAGGCCGGCGCGATCGCGCTGATGATCGAGAAGCCCTCCGTCATCAAACGCCCGGTGGTAGTCGTGGACGGGCACGTGAAAACGCTCGGCTTCTCGGCCGACCACTATGCGGCGCTCTTCGCCTAGCGCGGCGGCGCTTTGGCGCCGTCTGTAACCCATGCTGTTGCCGGCCCGCGGGCCGGCAATTTTCTTATCGGAAGCCTCGTTCCCATGTCCGGCACCCTCGCCCTTACCGAACAGCTGATTGCCCGCGCATCGGTCACGCCCGACGATCAGCACTGCCAGCAGATCCTGATCGAGCGCCTCGCGCCGCTGGGCTTCGCGTGCGAAACCATCGAGTCGCACGGCGTCACCAATCTCTGGGCCGTCAAGCGCGGCACCGACGGCGCCAACGGCAAGCTGCTCGCCTTTGCGGGCCACACCGACGTCGTGCCGACCGGCCCGCTCGAACAATGGCGTTCGCCGCCGTTCGTGCCCGCCATTCGCGACGGCAAGCTCTACGGTCGCGGCGCCGCGGACATGAAGACGTCGCTCGCCGGTTTCGTCGTGGCAAGCGAAGAATTCGTGGCGGCACATCCGCAGCATCGCGGCTCCGTTGCGTTCCTCATCACGAGCGACGAGGAAGGCCCGGCCACGGATGGCACCGTCAAGGTGGTCGACCTGCTCGAAGCGCGCGGCGAGCGGCTCGACTACTGCATCGTCGGCGAACCCACCTCCACGGCCATGCTCGGCGACGTCGTGAAGAACGGCCGGCGCGGCTCGATGAGCGGCAAGCTCACCATCAAGGGCGTGCAGGGGCATATCGCGTATCCGCACCTCGCGAAGAATCCCGTTCATCTGTTGGCGCCGGCCTTGGCCGAACTCGTAGCCGAACGCTGGGACGACGGCAACGAATACTTTCCGCCCACCACGTGGCAGGTGTCGAACCTGCACAGCGGCACGGGTGCGAGCAACGTGATTCCAGGCCACGCCGACGTGCTCTTCAACTTCCGCTTCTCGACCGCGAGCACGGTGGAAGGACTGCAGCAGCGCGTGCACGCCATTCTCGACCGCCATGGGCTCGACTACGAGCTTCAATGGACCGTGAGCGGCCTGCCGTTCCTCACGCCGCGCGGCGAGTTGTCGAGCGCGCTCGAGAAGGCGATTCGCGACGAGACCGGTGTCACCACCGAACTCTCCACCACGGGCGGCACCTCGGACGGCCGCTTCATCGCACGCATCTGCCCGCAGGTGGTCGAATTCGGGCCGCCGAACGGCAGCATCCACAAGATCGACGAGCATATCGACGTAGCCTTCGTCGAACCGCTCAAGAATGTCTACCGGCGCGTGCTCGAACAGCTGATCGCCTGATGCGACCACGCACGCCGACACGACACGAGGAGTCCACCATGCCGCATCCGCTTTGCGCCACCTTCCAGACCGTGCGCGACCTGCTGCGTTACGCGGTCACACGTTTCAACGAAGCCGAACTGGCGTTCGGCCACGGCACCACGAACGCCTACGACGAAGCCGCGTATCTGATTCTCCACACGCTGCATCTGCCGCTCGACCTGCTCGATCCGTTTCTCGACGCGCGCCTCACAGCCGAGGAAACGACGACCGTGCTCGGCGTGATCGAGCGCCGCGCCACCGAGCGCGTGCCGGCCGCCTACATCACGCACGAAGCATGGATGCACGGCGTGCGCTTTTACGTGGACGAGCGCGTGATCGTGCCGCGCTCGTTCATCGGCGAGCTGCTGCAGGACGGCTTGCAGCCCTACGTCGAAGACCCGGAACTGGTCGGCGCGGTGCTTGAACTTTGCACGGGCTCGGGTTGCCTCGCCGTGCTCGCCGCCCACGCGTTCCCGAACGCGGACATCGATGCCGTGGACCTCTCGGCGCCGGCGCTCGAAGTCGCGGCACGCAACGTCCATGAGCACGACCTCGACGAGCGCATCTCGCTCTTTCAGGGCGATCTGTTCGCTCCGCTGCCCGAGCGCCGCTACGACGTCATCATCACGAATCCGCCGTACGTCAACGCGGAATCGATGCAGACGCTGCCCGCCGAGTACCGGCACGAACCGGAAATGGCACTCGCGGGCGGTGCCGACGGCATGGACATCGTCCGCCGCATCATCGGCGAGGCGCGCCGCTGGCTGACAGACGAAGGCGTGCTCGTGGTCGAGATCGGTAACGAGCGCGCGAATGTCGAAGCGGCGTTCGGCGGGCTCGATCTGGTCTGGCTGCCGACGAGCGCCGGTGACGACAACGTGTTCCTGATCCAGGCCGCGGACCTGCCGGGCTGAACGAGGCCGAGTGACCGGCCGACGCCCGACGACCGCTGGGTCCGAGCGGCCGCGCTACCACGTGATGCATCGCCGCGCCTTCTGTCCGGGCACAAGTGGTCTCGACAGCCGCGGCGCAACACCATCCGGTAAGATGGGCGGGCCTGCGCGCCAGCCGGTGCGCAGCGGTTCAGGAGTCCCTGTACGCCGGTATGCAATTCGATCTGCTCCATCTCGGCACATTCGTCGCGCTCGCGCATATCCTCGGCGTCATCGCGGCGTGCCACGCCATCCTCAACACCCGCACCTCGCAAGGCGCAATCGCGTGGGCCGTCTCGCTCACGGCGATGCCCTACTTCACGCTGATTCCCTATCTGTTCCTCGGCCGCAGCAAGTTCGAGGGCTACGCCGACGCCCGGCGCCTGCGCAACGAATCGCTGCGCTCGCGCGCTCATCCGCCCGAGTGGGATTCGATGGGCTCGTCGGGCGCCAAGCCTGCCGACGCGCTGGGGACGAGCGTGATCCGCTCGTTCACGCGTCTCGGCGGCATGCCGTTCCTGCCGGGCAACAGCGTGCGCACGCTCGTGAACGGCGACGCGACGTTCGCGGCCATCCTCGAGGCAATCGGCGAGGCCGAGCGCTATGTGATCGTGCAGTTCTTCATCGTGCGCGCCGACGCGCTGGGCGAGATGCTCAAAGACGTGCTGCTCGCCTGCGCGAAACGCGGCGTACGCGTGTACTTCCTCTATGACAGCATCGGCAGTTTCGATCTGCCGCATCGCTACGTGTCCGCGCTGCGCGCGGGCGGCGTGGAGGTGCACCCGTTCGCGACAAACCGGCGCTTCGTCAACCGGTTTCAACTCAACTTCCGCAATCACCGCAAGATCGTGGTGGTCGATGGCGCGCGCGCCTTCGTGGGCGGCCACAACGTGGGCGTCGAGTATCTGGGCGCAAACCCGAGGCTCTCGCCGTGGCGCGATACGCACATCGAAGTGCGCGGTCCCGCGGTTGCGAGCATCCAGTTCGTATTCACCGAAGACTGGTACTGGGCTACCCAGCAGTTGCCGCCGCTTGACTCGCCGCCTGCCACGCACAGCGACGACATGCATTGCCTCGTGCTGCCGAGCGGCCCGGCGGACCGCCAGGAAACCTGCTCGCTCTTTTTCGTGGAAGCGATCAATGCGGCGCGCAAGCGCATCTGGATCACGACGCCCTATCTCGTGCCCGACGAAGCCGTGTTCTCGGCGTTGCGGCTGGCCGTGCTGCGCGGCGTGGACGTACGCATCATGATCCCCAGCCGGCGCGACCACTACGTGGTGTTCGAAGCCTCGAAGCTCTACGCCTGGGACGCGATACGGGCAGGCATTCGCATCTTTCGCTACCGGCCGGGCTTCCTGCACCAGAAGGTGGTACTGATCGACGACGTGGCAGCCGCGGTCGGCAGCGCGAATCTCGACAACCGGTCGTTCCGCCTTAACTTCGAAATCATGGTGCTGACCGTGGACCAGGCCTTCGCCGCCGAGGTGGAGGCCATGCTGCAGCACGACTTCGACGAAGCGTTCGAGATCGATCGTACCGAGTACCGCAATGCGCCCGCGTGGCGAAAGATGACCATGCACGTGGCGCGGCTCTTCGCGCCTATCCTTTAGCGGCGCAAGCAGGCTCGGCGCGCCGCTCGCGCTACAGCAGCTTTTCGATATCGGCCGCGATGGATTCGGGCTTCGTGACGGGCGCGTAGCGCTTTACGACGTTGCCGTTGCGGTCGACCAGAAACTTGGTGAAGTTCCACTTGATCGCTTCGAGCCCAAGCAGACCGGGCGCCTCTTCCGTGAGGAAACGATACAGCGGGTGCGCGCCCGCACCATTCACGTCGATCTTGTCGAACATCTGGAACGACACGCCGTAGTTCTTTTCGCAGAAGCTGCCGATCTGCGCCGCGTCGCCCGGCTCCTGCTTGCCGAACTGATTGCACGGAAAACCGAGCACCGCGAGGCCGCGCGCCGCGTATTGCTCGTGCAGTTGCTGCAGACCGGCATATTGCGGCGTGAACCCGCATTCGCTCGCCGTGTTGACGATCAGCATCACCTTGCCCTGATAGCGCTCGAGGCTGACCGGCTCGCCGTTCAACGCGGCAGCCGAGAACGAGTAGATCGAAGTCATCTGTGCTTTCCTCGCAAAAAAGTAGCGCCAGTCTAAGCGAAAAGGCCCGCGCGCGCGCCTGGCCGTCCGGCCGATCCTCCGAGCGGGTAGCACAGTCTAGAATAGCGTTTTTGTCAGCGCCGGGCCTCGTTGTGATCCGCTTTAACCAGTTCAGTCTTACGCGCGGCACGAAGCCGCTTTTCGATCAGACGTCGTTCACGCTGAATCCCGGCGAAAAGGCCGGGCTCGTCGGCGCGAACGGCGCCGGCAAATCGACCTTGTTTGCCGTGTTGCGCGGCGAACTGCACGCGGACGCCGGCGACTTTTCGATACCGCCTTCGTGGCAGATCGCTCATGTCGCTCAAGAAACGCCGGCAGTCGACAAAAGCGCGCTGGACTACACGCTGGACGGCGATGCGGCACTGCGCGACATCGAAGCGCGTATCGCAGCGGCATCCGCCGCCCACGACGGCACCGCCGAAGCGGAAGCCCACGCTGCCTTCGCGGACGCGGACGGCTACACCGCGCCGGCTCGCGCCGAAGCGCTGCTGTTGGGCCTCGGCTTCACGCTCGAACAGACGCGCCAGCCGGTCAGCAGCTTCTCCGGCGGCTGGCGCATGCGCCTGAACCTCGCGCAGGCGCTGATGTGCCGCTCGGACCTGTTGCTGCTCGACGAGCCCACCAACCACCTCGACCTCGACGCCATCGTGTGGCTGGAAGAGTGGCTACGCCGCTATCCCGGCACGCTGGTCGTGATCTCGCACGATCGCGAGTTCCTCGATTCGGTCTGCAACGTCACGCTGCACCTCGAGCAGCGGCAGATCAAACGGTACGGCGGCAACTATTCGCAGTTCGAGATTCTGCGCGCGCAGCAACTCGCCTTGCAGCAAAGCGCGTACGAGAAGCAGCAGAAGACCGTGGCGCACCTGCAGAGCTTCATCAACCGCTTCAAGGCGAAGGCGACGAAGGCCCGCCAGGCGCAGAGCCGGGTGAAGGCGCTCGAAAAGATGGAACTCATCGCGCCGGCGCACGCCGCTTCGCCGTTCACGTTCGAATTCCGCCAGCCCGATTCCGCACCGAACCCCATGATGGTGATGGAAGGCGTGCGCTGCGGCTATCGCGCGGCGGACGGCGGCGAAATTCCCATCGTCGAGGGTGTGACGCTTTCCATCCAGAACGGTCAGCGCATCGGTCTGCTGGGCGCGAACGGCCAGGGCAAGTCGACGCTGATCAAGACACTGGCCGGCACGCTCGCGCCGCTTGCGGGCGAGTTGCGCACGGGCAAGGGGCTGCAGATCGGCTACTTCGCGCAACATCAGCTCGAAACGCTGCGCCCGAGCGATTCGCCGCTCCAACATCTCGCGCGTCTCGCGCCGGACACGCGCGAACAGGAACTGCGCGATTTCCTCGGCAGCTTCAACTTCGCGGGCGACATGGCCACCGCGCCCATCGCGCCGTTCTCGGGCGGCGAGAAGGCGCGCCTCGCGCTCGCGCTCATCATCTGGCAGAAGCCGAATCTGCTGCTGCTCGACGAGCCGACCAATCACCTCGACCTCGAAACGCGTCATGCGCTCACCATGGCGCTTGCGCAGTTCGAAGGCACGCTGATCGTCGTCTCGCACGACCGTCACCTGCTGCGCGCCACCACGGACGAGTTCATGCTCGTGGCGAAGCATCGCCTGCAACCGTTCGATGGCGATCTCGACGATTACCGCAACTGGCTGCTCGAGCATGCCGCGCAGCAACGTGCCGCGCTCAAGGCGAGCGAGGCGCCGCAAGCGGCGGCCGAAGGTTCGCAGAACCGCAAGGACCTGCGGCGCCAGGAAGCCGAAACAAGGCAGAAGCTGTCGCAGCTGAAAAAGCCCCTGCAGACGCGCATCGCGAAGATCGAAAAGGAAATGGATTCACTCAACGCCGAAAAAGCCTCGCTCGATGCGTTCGTTGCCGATCCCGCGAGCTACGAAGCACAGCACAAGGCCCGGCTGACCGAGGCGATCCGTCGGCAGGGTGAGGTGGCCGGGCAGATCGAAGCACTGGAAGCGCAATGGCTCGATGCGCACGAGGAACTGGAGCAGATCGGTTAACGAACGGCGCGAGCCGGCCGCGTCATATGGCGCCCGGAGCACGCCCCATCGTCGTCGACAAGGAGATTGAGAGTGCCGTCTCCCGCTGTACTACAAGGCTTGCGCGTGCTCGATCTGACGCGCCTGCTGCCCGGCCCCGTCGCCACGTTACGGCTCGCGGAACTGGGCGCGGACGTGCTGAAAATCGAGGCCCCGGGTGCCGGCGACGACGCCCGGGTGATGATGCAGAGCGCCGCAGACCGGGTAGCGGGCCGCCCCGGCGCGTTCTACCGCATCGTCAATCGTGGCAAGCGGGAAACGCGGCTCGACCTGAAGTCGGAAAGCGGTCGCAACGTGCTGAAGGCGCTGGCTCGCGACGCGGACGTGCTCGTGGAAAGTTTTCGCCCCGGCGTGATGGCACGGCTCGGCCTTGGCTACGACACGCTGCGCGAGGTCAATCCGAAACTCGTCTATTGCGCCATCACGGGCTACGGTTCGAGCGGGCCGTTCGCACGTCGCGCCGGCCATGACCTCAACTACGTGTCCTATGCCGGCGTACTGGACCAGCTTGCCTCGAGCGACGGCACGCCCGTACTGCCCAACTTCCAGATTGCCGATCTGCTGGGCGGCGCGCTCAGCGCGGTGACGCAAATTCTCGCGGCGCTCTGGCACGTATCGCGCGGCGGCGAAGGCCGTTTCCTCGACGTATCGATGACGCACGCCACCTACGCCCACAACATCGTCGCGCAAATCGCGCTCGCCAACGACGAAGAAGAAGGTCCAAACGCGGGCGGCAGCCTGCTCAACGGCGGGGTGCCCTGCTACAACCTGTATCGAACGCTCGATGGGCGTTGGCTTGCGGTTGGCGCGCTGGAACTGAAGTTCTGGGAGACGCTGTGCGCGGCAATCGATCGGCCCGAATGGGGCACGCGGCACTGGAGTCTCGGGCAGGCCGTTGGCGGTGCCGACGCCGCCGCGCTCACGCGCGAACTGGCCGGCGTGATTGCCAGCCGGACACTCGAGGACTGGTCGAAGCTGCTGGAGCCGCTCGACTGCTGCGTCTCGCCGGTGCTCACACCGGCGGAAGCCGCACGGCATCCGCTCTTCACGAGCCCGACGGCGGAACAACCGGATGCAGAGAAAGCCCCAGAAGCGCGCACCGCGGCACAGCAGGAAAAGACGAGCAACATACGAACGCCGCTCGCAGGGCCGCAACGGCAAGACAAGTGTTGAACAGGCGTCAAGTGTGGTGCCTGAACCGGCGAACTCGGTGACACCCAGAGGCGTGTTCCGCGCTCAGGCCTCAACGCCGTGGCAAGGTCTGCCGTGGTTCGCGCTCGTCGTCGTAGAGCCGATGCTTACGCCCTTCCACGTGGCGCGCGATGGTGCTGCGCACTTCTGCAGCCGTCACGTGTTCCGCGACGACGCGCCGGGAAATCTGACCATCGCTGTCAATCCACTCGACGATGCGGCATGCGCCGCCCCACGGCTGACGGATCGGATCGGACACGCGGCAGCCGCGCACCACGACGGCGCATTGGCCCACGGATTCATGAGACTGTTTCAAGGCACCACCCTTCCCGCTCGAAACGGAATGCAGACCGAATCGAGCATAGGGAAAAGAGATGTCTCATGGGTTACAGCGTCCACGGCGTCCGTTACAGCCGATTACGGCCACAAAGCGTCCGCAAGGCGAGGGACAACATAGCGCTCGACTCAAAACGGCTCGCAGCCGAACACGGCCCGATTGCGCCTCGCGATCCGCTATTCGAACTCGCGCACGCGGTCGATAGCCTGCTCGATGCGCTCGACCGCGATGACCTGAAGGCCGTCGATCGGCTGCTTCGGCGCATTGGCCTTCGGAATGAGCGCGCGCGAAAAACCAAGCTTCGCTGCTTCCTTGAGCCGCTCCTGCCCGCGGGGCGACGGCCGGATCTCGCCCGCCAGCCCCACTTCGCCGAACACGATGAGGCCCTTCGGCAACGGCTTGTTGCGCATCGACGAATGAATGGCGAGCAACACGGCAAGGTCGGCGGCGGGCTCGGTAATCTTCACGCCGCCCACCGCGTTGAGAAAAACGTCCTGATCGAAACACGCAATGCCCGCATGCCGATGCAGTACCGCGAGCAGCAGCGCGAGCCGGTTCTGTTCGAGGCCGACCGCGAGCCGCCGCGGATTGGGCACGTGCGCCGTATCCACGAGCGCCTGGATTTCCACGAGCAGCGGCCGCGACCCCTCTTGCGTGACGAGGACGCACGAGCCAGGCACGGTTTGCTCGTGCTGCGAAAGAAACAGCGCGGAAGGATTCGCGACCCCCCGTAAGCCGCGCTCGGTCATGGCGAACACGCCCAGTTCGTTGACCGCGCCGAAGCGGTTCTTGAATGCGCGCACAAGGCGAAACGACGAATGCGTGTCGCCTTCGAAGTACAGCACCGTATCGACGATGTGCTCCAGCACACGCGGCCCCGCCAGATTGCCCTCTTTCGTGACGTGCCCGACCATGATGATCGCGGTACCCGACTGCTTGGCTAAGCGCGTGAGTTGCGCGGCACATTCGCGCACCTGTGCGACGGATCCCGGCGCCGACGAAAGCGCCTCGGAATAGATGGTCTGGATCGAATCGATCACGGCGACGTCGGGCCGTTCGGCCTCGATGACGGCCTGAATTTTTTCGAGCTGGATTTCGGCGAGCAACTGAAGGTCGCTCGCCTTCGCCCCCGGCTCCAGCAGCGCGAGCCGTTGGGCGCGCAAGGCGATCTGCGCGCCGGATTCCTCGCCGCTCACGTACAGCGCACGGCGCTCGCTTGCAATCTGCGCGAGCGATTGCAGCAGCAACGTCGATTTGCCGATACCCGGGTCGCCACCGATCAGCACCACGCCGCCTGCCACGAGACCGCCGCCCAGCACGCGGTCGAACTCGCCCACGCCGGTGGTGAAACGCGGCACATCGGAGGCTTCGATATCGGCGAGCCGCTGCACCGTCGCAGTCTTCGCGAGCGACTGGAAGCGCCTTGTGCCGGCCGGCTCAGCGACGGTTTCGACGAGCGTGTTCCACGCGCCGCAGGCGGGGCATTGCCCTTGCCACTTCGGCGCCTGCCCGCCGCACTCGGTGCAGGTGTACAGCGTCTTCGGTCGGGCCACGCGTTATTCCGCCCGCACCGGCACACGCGGCGCGATCGCGCACATCAGCTCGTAACCGATCGTGCCGCACGCTTGCGCCACGTCGTCGATGGGCAAGGCATTGCCCCACAGCTCGACGCGCGTGCCCACGTTCGCGTTCGGGCACGGCGTGAGATCGACAGTGAGCATGTCCATGGAGACGCGGCCCACCACCCGCGTGCGCACGCCGTCCACAATAATGGGCGTGCCTTCCGGCGCGATGCGCGGATAGCCGTCCGCGTAGCCGCAGGCGACCACGCCGATGCGCATGGTCTCGCGCGCCTTGAAGGTCGAGCCGTAGCCCACGGTCTGCCCTTTTGCCACGGTCTGCACGGCGATGAGTTCGGAAGCGAACGTCATGGCCGGCTGCAGGCCCACGCCGTCGATCGCGGCGTTCACGCCCGATGGCGATGCCCCGTACAGAATGATGCCGGGGCGCACCCAGTCGAAGTGCGCCGACGGGTGCCAGAGCGTGGCCGCCGAATTCGCGAGGCTGCGCGCACCCGCAATGCCTTCGGCGCCGCGCTCGAACGCCTCCATCTGGTAGCCGATGCCGCGCTCGCTGTCGGCGTCGGAGAAATGGGTCATCAACGTGATCTGGCCGATGCCCGCGCAGGCACGCACGCGCTCCCATGCCGCACGGAAACGCTCGGGCGTATAACCCAAACGGTTCATGCCGCTATTCATTTTCAGCTGGATATTGACCGGCTTCGACAAACGCGCCATTTCGAGCATGCGCATCTGCTCGTCCGAATGAATGGCGGTGGTGAGGCTATAGCGATCGATGACGTCGATATCCGTCGGACGAAAGAAGCCCTCGAGCAACAAAATAGGCCCAGCCCAGCCCAGCTCACGCAACTTCACCGCTTCTTCCAGGTCGAGCAATCCAAAGCCGTCGGTTGCGCGAAGCCCCGGGAACGCACGCGCGAGCCCGTGACCGTAGGCGTTGGCTTTCACGACAGCCCAGATTTTCGACTTGGGCGCGCAGCGGCGCACGACGGCGAGATTGTTGGCAAGAGCGGCGGTGTGAATCGTGGCTGAGAGGGGACGCGGCATGGGAAGTTTTCGTAAAGACGCTTTCAAATCAGGAGCTTACAATGCGTTTTCAGCGCCTGGAAGTCCGCCGGATGGTGCGGCTGAGGTATCTGCTAGTCCGAATGCCGCTATTTTCGTGATATAAAGCCGTGCGCACAACCCATTTCGATCGTAATAAGCCCGGATGCCTTACAGCCGTCCGGGGCGGACGGACGGCAGAGAGGACAGCATCGCATCATCAGATGAGAAAAGGCTTTTACACCATCATGGCCGCGCAGTTTTTTTCTTCGCTGGCCGACAACGCGCTTCTGATCGCTGCCATTGCTCTGCTCAAAGATCTCCACGCTCCGAACTGGATGACGCCGCTGCTGAAGCTGTTCTTCGTGCTGTCGTACGTCGTCCTTGCTGCGTTCGTGGGAGCGTTTGCCGATTCCCGGCCCAAGGGCCGCGTCATGTTCATCACGAACACGATCAAGGTCGTGGGCTGCCTGATGATGCTGTTCGGCACGCATCCGCTCTTCGCCTATGGCGTGGTGGGCTTCGGCGCAGCGGCCTACTCGCCCGCCAAGTACGGCATTCTCACCGAACTCTTGCCGCCTGACCGGCTCGTCGCCGCGAATGGCTGGATCGAGGGCACCACGGTCGGCTCCATCATTCTCGGCACGGTGCTGGGCGGCGCGCTGATCAGCCCGCACATCGCCTCGCACGTCATCCGCTACACGCCGCCTTCCATCAACACGCCCGCCGAAGCGGCGATGTTCGTGATCATGTCGATCTACGTCATCGCGGCGCTCTTCAATCTGCGCATTCCCGACACCGGCGCCCGTTATCCGAAGCAGGAGCGCGGGCCCATCAAGCTCGTCACCGATTTCGCCGACTGCTTCCTCGTACTCTGGCGCGACAAGCTGGGCCAGATCTCGCTGGCGGTCACCACGCTTTTCTGGGGCGCGGGCGCCACACTGCAATTCATCGTGCTCAAGTGGGCCGAGGTCTCGCTCGGCATGTCGCTCTCCGAAGGGGCTCTCCTGCAGGCCGTGGTGGCGGTCGGCGTGGCGGCCGGCGCGATGATCGCCGCAGCGCGCATCCCGCTCAAGAAGTCGCTGTCGGTGCTGCCCGTAGGCATCATCATGGGCATCGCGGTCATGCTGATGGCGTTCTACACGCGCGACTTCTTTCCGCCGCACTGGAACATCTCCGTCGGGCGGCTGCACGTGCCGGTCTATCTGCTGATCGCCTACGTATTCCTGATGTTCGTGGGCAGCCTCTCCGGCTTTTTCGTGGTGCCGATGAACGCGCTGCTCCAGCATCGCGGGCACGTGCTGCTCTCGGCCGGCCATTCGATCGCCGTGCAGAACTTCAACGAAAACCTCTCCGTGCTCGTGATGCTCTGCCTCTATGCCGTGCTCGTCTGGCTCGACGTGCCGGTCGCGCTCGTCATCGTGCTGTTCGGCACCTTCGTGTGCCTGATGATGTGGCTCGTGATGCGGCGCCACCAGGCAAACCAGCGCGCGTTCGATTCGGTCGCGCTCATCGGCGAAGTGAAGCACTGATCGGGCAATCCCACGCCCTCTCGCTGTCATGAATCATCCCATTTCCAATGTGCTCACCATCGCCGGGTCCGACTCCGGCGGCGGCGCCGGCATCCAGGCCGACCTGAAAACCTTCTCCGCGCTCGGCGCGTACGGAGCAAGCGTGATTACGGCGCTCACTGCGCAGAACACGCGCGGCGTGACGGGCGTCCACGCGCCGGAGCCGGCGTTCGTCACGGCCCAGCTCGATGCCGTGTTCGACGACATCCGCATCGACGCAGTCAAGATCGGCATGCTGGCGAACGCGGCTATCGTGCGCGCGGTCGCGGCCGCACTTGCACGCTATCGGCCGCCCTGCATCGTGCTCGACACGGTGATGATCTCGAAGAGCAATCACGCCTTGCTCACGGCCGACGCGGTCGCCGCATTGCGCGACGAACTGCTGCCGCTCGCCGACGTGGTGACGCCGAACCTGCCCGAGGCGGCCGCGCTGCTTGGTGAAGCGACGGTGACCGACGAAGCCGGCATGGTGCGCCAGGGCGAAGCCCTGCGGGCGCTGGGCGCACGCGCTGTGCTGGTGAAGGGCGGGCATCTGGGTACTGACCAGAGTCCCGACTGGTTCGTGCAGGAGAGCGGCACACTGCGCCTGGGCGGTGCACGCGTGCCGGTCAGGAACACGCACGGAACGGGCTGCACCCTTTCGTCGGCAATTGCGGCACTCGCGCCGCAGCGCGACAGCCTGGCCGCAGCGGTAGCCGACGCCAAGCAATATCTGACGGGTGCCATCGAAGCGAGCAGCCGGCTCGATGTCGGCCACGGCGTGGGACCCGTTCATCACTTCTATCGCTGGTGGTGACGCGCGAAAGCGCGTAGCACGTCACCGGCGCGCGAATGCCTGGGCGTGGCGCGGCCACTCGTCCGGCACGATAAAACCGCGTGAGCGCTCCGTGTAGGTGCCGCTCGCGTCGCGCGCGAACGCGGCCACCATTGCCGGACCGGCTTTGCCTTCAAGTTGTTGGGTCAGTGTGTGGCTGTCGACGAATGGCATCTGCCCTTCGTTGTCATGATGCCGGCGCGGCGCCAGCCACTCGAGCCGGGACAGCACACGCCAGGCCGTGGCGTGGCCCGACGCAAAGCGAGGCCAGTCGGCGTGTGTCGTCCACCAGCCGCGTGCATGATCGGGCGCGAGTTCGGGTGCGAGTTCGGGCACAAGCGCCTCCGCGTGGCCAGCAGCGTCGGTGGGCAGGTTCTCCGCCTGATAGAACAACCAGCCTTTGATGAACATCCGCGCCTCCCACGGCCCGCGATGCCCGAGCGTCCCGAACTCCTCACGTCCGCTGAGCGGCAACTGATGATCGAGCAGGTGGGACAACTTGATGTCGAAGCGATCCTGCAGATTCGGGCCGACGTAATCCGCGAGGCGCGCGTGCCCCTCGCCCGCATGCAGGTAGCACTTCACAGCCAGTTCCCAATGCAGGCGGCGACCGCTCTGAGTCTCCACGAGAAAATCGCATTCGCCGAGCGTGACGCCCGCGCGGCGTAGCGCGACGTTCGCTGCCACGAGCCGTGCGGCGGGACCGTGCTGGAGAAACCAGCCAAGCAGACATTCGGCATAACGGCCAAGACGCGTCACGCGCGCCGCCGCGATGGCGCTGTGCAGCGCGAGCGCGTCGCGATCGAGCGCAGCGAGCCAGTCGATGGTGGCGGCACGCTCGTTGGCCGATTCGAATGGATTCGCGAGCAGGTCGGCAAGCGGCTGCGCGCACAACAGGCCAGGACTGAAAAGCAGCCACGCGAGGTCTCGCACGGCGGTATCGCGCAGCGCATCGAGACGGGCATCGTCATGGGCATGTTCGCTGGGCTGCGACCGCGAGTCCCAAACGATATTGGATGGCCTGTCAGGTCGAACGTCGGTTGGCCGTTCGGCTGTCGGGTCGGGCTGAGCCTGCGAGGGCGACCCAACGTGCGCGCCCGCGTGCACCGACGTCTGCGACCGGGCCGGCAGTGCCGGCTCGTCCGGCACGGTGGCGTCGGACTCGCCCGGCACGCCGGTCTTCATTTCTCGCCGCCCCCGCCCTTGCGCCACGTGTCGCGGGCGAGGCAAAGGTCGGTCCACGCCTTCGCCTTGTCGTGGAGACTGCGCAGCAGGTACGCGGGGTGATACGTGACGATCACGGGCACGCCTTCGTACTCATGCACGCGGCCGCGCAGCGATGAGATGCTGGCGTCGGTCTTGAGCAGGCTCTGCGCGGCGAAGCGGCCGAGCGCAACGATAATCTTCGGCTTCACGAGCGCGACCTGGCGCTGGAGGTAAGGCTCGCAGCGCGCGACCTCGTCGGGCTCGGGATTGCGGTTGCCGGGCGGGCGGCACTTGATGACGTTCGCGATGTAGACGTTGTTGCCCCGCGCAAGCGCGAGCGCACGCAGCATGTTGTCGAGCAGCTTGCCCGCCTGGCCGACGAACGGCTCGCCCTGACGGTCTTCGTTCTCGCCGGGCGCCTCGCCGACCAGCATCCATTCGGCCTCGCGGTCGCCCACGCCAAACACCGTGTTGGTGCGTTTTTCGCAGAGGCGGCAGCGGTGGCAGTCCGCCACGCGGGCGGCGAGTGCGTCCCAATCGAGCGTCGAGACGGACGGCGCGTCGGGCGCATCCTGAGCTGCTGGCGCTTCCTGCACCGGCGCGGACGACGGAGCATCGAACCAGGCAAAGTCGTCTTCGGCGGGCGGTGGTTCGTCGACGAACGGAGCGGTGGTGGCCGAAGGCGGGACCACCGTGTCGGCGTCGGCTCCCCCGGACGCTTTAGCTGTCGGGGCGTTCGCGACGGCCGCAGCGCTGCCCGACGTTCGAGCCACCGCGGGCGATACGGCCACTGCCGGGGCGAGAACGCCCGAAGCCTGCGCCTCGTGCCGTGCGGCCGGCGCCGCGGCGCCAGGCGCAACGTCCGCATCACGATCCCCCGCCGCCACCGCTACCGGCGGCAGATCCGCACGAGATTCGGCGCTCGCGTCGGCAGGCCTTTGGTCTTGCGCACCGCGACGCACCCACAAAGGCGCGAGGCCCAGTTCTTCCAGCACGGTCTCATGGAGCGTCATGCGCGCCCTCCTCTGCAAACGAAAAACGCATCACGATCGCGTCCTCCCGGCTGCGATGGCGCGCCGGATAGTAATTCTTGCGCCGCCCGATCGACTTGAACCCGAAACGCTCGTACAGCCGGATCGCCCGATGATTCGACGGTCGCACCTCGAGCAGCAGTCCCTCGAGCCGTTGATTGCGAGCCGTGCGTACCGCCTCGCGCAGCAGCGCGAGCCCGGCGCCCGCGCCCTGCGCGCTGGGCGCCACGCAGAGATTGAGCACGTGCAGCTCGTCGACCACCGGCATCAACACGCAGTAGCCGAGCAGCGTGCCCGTCACGTGCCGCATGCAGATGCCGAAGTAGCCATTGCGCAGCGAGTCCTCGAAGTTGCCGCGCGTCCAGGGGAATTCGTAGGCGACCTTCTCGATCGATACGACTTCGTCGAGATCGCTTTCCGTCATCGGAGACAGATAGCGGTCGGCCAGCAACACGCCACTCATCGCGTGCCCTCGGAACCATCGTGGGCAACGGCGCCCCCCTGGCCGCCGCGCGCCTCGCGAGAGGCCGACGCGGCCGTGGTGCCGGCATGGGCTTGAGCCGACCTGGCCGCGAGGCGCTCGGCTACGGTTTGCGCAACCTTGTTGCGCACGTACTCGGGCGCGGCTTCGTCGGGGCGCACGGTGCGGCCGGCGCGCAGTGCACGCAGCGCCGCGGTCGCGACCGCTCGGGCATGCGGTACGGCATTGCCATCCACGCGCTGGGCATGTGCCGCTGCGGGCAGGCGCTCGCCGAACGCCGCCGCGGCATTGCCGGCGAGCGTGAACGGCACATCGGGAATTGAAAGTTGCGCAGGCGCATCCAGCGACGCTGCCTGAATCGTGCGCCATTCTTGCTGCTCACCGTCCCATGCGAAGTCCGCCCAGTAGACCTCGTCCATGCGGGCATCGAGCGCCGCGAGCACCCGCGTGACCGACGGGTCGGCAAGCCGCGCCGCCTCGGCGCATGCGAGCAGCGTGCCGACCGGCACGACCGGCATCCCGAGTCCGAATGCGAGCCCCTGGGCGACGCCCGTTGCGGTGCGCAACCCGGTGAACGAGCCCGGTCCGGCGCCGAATGCAATCGCGCCGCAGTCGGCGAGGACGAAGCCCGCCTCGTCGAACAGTTCGCGAATCGCGGGTAGAAGACGGGTGCTGGATACCGCGCCGGTGGCCTCGTGGCGCATCCAGATGCGCGGCGCGGCGGGTGCGGAAGCGCCGGACGTATCGCCGGCGGAGCAAAGCAAGGCGACCGAGCAGAATTCGGTCGATGTATCGATGGCAAGCAGCACGGTCTGAGTCATGCCCGCTATTGTAATGCCCCGCCCTTGCCCCCACGGGCGGTGGTTGGCCTGCGCGCCGTTTGGAAGGGTTGCTCCAGCGTCACGGGCAGCGCGGCTGTTACCATCGACGCCCATTCCCGCTACTGCCATGGAGAAAACGATGAGCGATGTCGATGCCCTGTTCGCACAAGCCCAGGAAGACGTGAAACAGCTGCCCGAACGGCCCGGCAATCTGACGCTGCTGCGTCTGTACGCGCTCTTCAAGCAGGCAACCGAAGGCGACGTACATGGCGACAAACCCGGTTTCGCCGATATCGTCGGCAAATACAAGCACGACGCCTGGGCCGCGCTCAAGGGTACGCCGCAGGAAACGGCGCGCCAGCAGTACGTCGAACTCGTGGAGTCACTGAAAAACGGCACGGCTTCCTGACGCTCGCGAGGCCGGGCGCAAAAAACCGAAATGAATGTGGCGCAGCGCAACAAATCTCTTTATAATGCGGGCTGCGTTTTGCCTTGGCCTCGGTGCAAACCGGTTTCGCGGCACAGCGCTTCGTAGCGTTATGCTCCAATCCAGTTTAGAACCTGTCCCCCTCTGCCTTGGCCCTGTTCGGGCCGTCAAAGATCAGGCTGGCGGCTTACCATCCCGGTGCGTCGCATCCGAAACAGCTTCTAACTAGAAACTCGCTCACAATTGCGAGTTGCCCCCGTTTTTCGATTTGCTCGCGGCTTCATGCCCGCTGAATCCGACGACCAGGGTTGTGTCGATTGGCGCCGACGTTCCATTTCCTGCGTTCCAAGGATTTACATGACTTCGAGTAACACCCCCAGCCCGCTGACCGCCCTCGCCAACGAAGTGTTCGCTGCCGACGAACAGCAGGCCGCGCCTGCGCACGACGCCGCTGCCACGCCGGAAGGCCCGACGTTCGCGTCGCTCGGCCTCTCGCCCGAAATCGTCTCGGCGCTCACCGCAGCGGGCTACAAGGCTCCGACGCCGGTGCAGGAGCGCGCCATTCCCGCCGCCATCGCGGGCCGCGACCTGCTCGTTTCGAGCCCCACGGGCTCCGGCAAGACCGCAGCGTTCATGCTGCCCGCCATCGAGCGCTTCGCCCAACTGCAGAAGGCACAAGCCAGCCAGCCGCGCGAGCCGCGTTCGGCCGATGGACAAGGCGACCGCCGCGGCCGCCGTCCGCAACCCGTCGCGCGCCCCGGCCTCCTCGTGCTCACGCCCACGCGCGAACTCGCCATGCAGGTAACCACCGCCGCGTCGACCTACGGCAAGCATCTGCGCCGCCTGCGCACACTGAGCATTCTGGGCGGCGTCGCCTATGGCCAGCAGTTGATGCTGCTCGCAAAGAACCCCGAGATTCTCGTTGCGACGCCGGGCCGTCTGCTCGATCACCTCGAGCGTGGCCGTATCGACCTGTCCGAACTCCAGATGCTCGTGCTCGACGAAGCCGACCGCATGCTCGACATGGGCTTCATCGACGACATCGAAACGATCGTCGCCGCCACGCCGGCCACGCGTCAGACCATGCTGTTCTCGGCCACGCTGGACGGCAAGATCGGCTCGCTCACGGGCCGCCTGCTGAAGGATCCCGAGCGTATCGAGATCGTGCAACGCATGGAATCGCGCACGAACATCGCCCAGACGGTGCACTACGTCGACGACCGTGACCATAAGAACCGTCTGCTCGACCATCTGCTGCGCGACACCGGCCTCGACCAGGCCATCGTGTTCACGGCGACCAAGATGGACGCTGACCAGCTGGCCGGGCGTCTTGCCGACGCCGGTTTCGAAACGGCCGCGCTGCATGGCGACCTGCCCCAGGGCGCCCGTAACCGGACCATCCGCGCGCTGCGCGAGCGCCGCGTTCGCGTGCTCGTGGCAACCGACGTGGCTGCGCGCGGCATCGACATTCCGGGCATCACGCACGTGTTCAACTACGACCTGCCGAAGTTCGCCGAAGACTACGTGCACCGCATCGGCCGTACGGGTCGTGCGGGTCGCTCGGGTATCGCGGTGAGCCTCGTGCATCACGCCGAGCAAGGCGCGCTCAAGCGCATCGAACGCTTCGTGCACACCACGTTACCCGTCAACGTGGTCGAAGGCTTCGAGCCGCGCAAAACGGCGCCGGCCAATCGCGGTTTTGGCCGTGGCCGTCCCGGTGGCGGCAACGGCGGCGGTAACAGCGGTCGCCGTTTCGGTAACGGCAAGCCGGGCGGTGGCTACGGCCAGGGCGGTCAACGCACTGGCGGCTGGGCCAACAAGTCTGCGGATGGTGCTTCTCGCGGCGGTTACGGCGCGCCGAGCGGCGGCCAGTCCCGCGATGGCTACGGCGCGCGCGACGGCCGCCCCGGCGGTCAGCGCAGCGGCTCCGGCGACTCGCGTGGCTTTGGTGGTTCCCGCGAAGGTGGCTACAGCGGCCGCCGGCAGGATGGTCCGCGCACCTCGCGCCGCGGCGACTAATCCCCGTTCGCGTCAAACGCAACACGCCTGATTTCCCGACCGGCGGCCTCTTGTGCCGCCGCAAAGGTTCTAAAGACCGGTGCCCCTGGCACCGGTCTTTTTTTATGCCTCGCCAAATTTCACGATATGAAAAAATCTTTTGAGTCGTAAAATTTCGTGCTGCGTGGCACAAGCTACCGCGTTCCAGGATGGAAAACGACATTTCTCATCATGGAACGAGCAAACCAAATATTTGATTTTAAACAATAATAAATCTCTCAAAAACCTGACTTCCGCCCTGTTGCAGCCGTCTGCTTTTGCCTAGACTCTTATATAAGACTTCACGAAACGAATCGCCCCGCTCCCCTCCCAGGGTCGCCGTTTCGCGAAGACAGCCAGTCCATCGATTCACTTCAAGGCAATCTAAGGAGAGCACATCATGACCACGACGCGTCAACAACAGGCTCAGGAACTGCAGCAGCAATGGGAAACCGATCCGCGCTGGAAAGGCATCAAGCGCGGCTATAGCGCCGAGGACGTCGTGCGCCTGCGCGGCTCGCTCCAGGTCGAGCACACGCTCGCGAAGCGCGGCGCCGAAAAGCTGTGGCAACTCGTGAACAACGAGCCGTTCGTGAACGCGCTCGGCGCCCTGACCGGTAACCAGGCCATGCAGCAGGTCAAGGCCGGCCTCAAGGCGATCTACCTCTCGGGTTGGCAAGTAGCGGGCGACGCCAACGTGGCCGGCGAAATGTACCCCGACCAGTCGCTGTATCCGGCGAACTCGGTGCCGCTCGTCGTGAAGCGCATCAACAACACGCTTACGCGCGCCGACCAGATCCAGTGGTCCGAGGGCAAGAACGAAGGCGACGAAGGCTACGTCGACTTCTTCGCACCCATCGTGGCCGACGCCGAAGCCGGCTTCGGCGGTGTGCTCAACGCATTCGAACTGATGAAGGCCATGATCGAGGCCGGCGCCTCGGGTGTGCACTTCGAAGACCAGCTCGCCTCGGTGAAGAAGTGCGGCCACATGGGCGGCAAGGTGCTCGTGCCGACCCGCGAAAACGTGGCCAAGCTCGTCGCCGCGCGCCTCGCCGCCGACGTCTGCGGCACGCCGACCGTGCTCGTCGCGCGTACCGACGCCGAAGCTGCCGACCTCATCACGTCCGACGTCGACGACAACGACAAGCCGTTCCTCACGGGCGAACGCACGGTGGAAGGCTTCTTCCGCACGAAGCCGGGCCTCGAGCAGGCCGTGTCGCGCGGTCTCGCCTACGCGCCGTATGCCGACCTGATCTGGTGCGAAACGGGCAAGCCGGATCTGGAATACGCGAAGAAGTTCGCCGAGGCGATCCATAAGCAGTTCCCGGGCAAGCTGCTCTCCTACAACTGCTCGCCGTCGTTCAACTGGAAGAAGAACCTCGATGACGCAACGATCGCGAAGTTCCAGAAGGAACTCGGCGCGATGGGCTACAAGTTCCAGTTCATTACGCTCGCCGGCTTCCACGCGCTCAACTACTCGATGTTCAATCTCGCGCACGGCTATGCGCGCCAGCAGATGAGCGCGTTCGTCGAACTGCAGCAGGCCGAGTTCGCCGCCGCCGAGAAGGGCTTCACCGCAGTCAAGCACCAGCGCGAGGTGGGCACGGGCTACTTCGACGCCGTCACGCAGACGGTGGAGCGCGACGCCTCCACCACGGCGCTGCACGGTTCGACGGAAGACGAGCAGTTCTTCGACAAGAAGGTCGCCTGACCCAGCGGGTTGCCGGCGGATTGCCGGGTCCGGTCCCCGGGCCCGAATAATCCCGGCTTCGAAAAACAAATCAGGGAGGAGGCGCGGCGGGTGGATACCTCAGGTACCACCCGCCCCCACACCAGGCTGCGCGTTGAGGTACGCGCGTTCGCAGGCCAGTATGGTCGACCCCATACGACGGACTGCAAGCCTGGAAAAAATGCCAACGCGGCACAACCGCGACAGCACGCAAAAGAACGGAACGCGCCGGACCACCGGCGCGATTTCGCTGCGGGCCGCGTTTTTGACGGCCTCGCTTGTCGCTATCGATACACGATCACAGGAATCTTCGTATGGGTCAGCACGCGCTGCGTCTCGCTGCCGATCAGCAGGCTGCCCAGGCCACGCCGTCCGTGCGAGGCCATGAAGATCACGTCACAACCGCCCTGTTCCGCGGCTTCGATGATCCCGAGATACGGTGACGGGTGCACGCTCGTCTGGCAGTCGCAGGCCACGCCCGCGCTGCGCGCAGCTTGCTCGACCTCCTGCAGATGCACCTGCGCTTCACGTTCGCTGCGCTGCTGGAAATCGACGGGCGGCTCGATCACGACTTCGGAAAACGGCGAGTACGGATATTGCGGCAGGCACGCATACGCCGTCACGCGCGCCCCCACGGCTCGGGCGAGATCGATGGCGCCGTCGATCGCCTTCTTCGACAGTTCCGATCCGTCGGTTGGAACGAGGATGTGCCTGAACATGGCGCCCTCCGTGGTGGGCAGCGGCGCGATCTGCACAGCGCCGGACTGCGGCGGTGGTGTCGGAATGGTCTCGCATCGCGGACCTCTTGCTTCGATTCTAGTGCGCCGAAAAACGCCCCAGCACACGGGTGCGGGTCTGTACCCATATCGGAAACCCGCGCGCAGCGCGGCGCAAGGCGGGGCGTCAACCTTCGCCCCAGTAGCCGGGCTGCTCGTAGGTATGTTTGAGGAAATCGAGAAAGAGCCGCACGCGCAGCGGCAAATGGCGGCGCTGGGGAAACACGGCGTGAATGCCGATGGGTGGCGCGGCAAAAGCGTCGAGCACGCTCACGAGCCGTCCGGCCAGTACGTCGGTGCCGACTTCCCACCAGGAGCGCCACGCGAGCCCGTGCCCTTCGAGACACCATTCGTGCAGGACCGCACCGTCCGAGCATTCCATGGTGCCCGAGACGCGGATCGAGACCACCTTGTCGTCCTGCTGGAACGTCCAGCCACGCTGCTGGTTGGCGCTCGCCGCCAGCGCAAGGCAATTGTGATGGGCGAGATCGGCAAGCGTGGCCGGCGCGCCGCGGCGTGCGAGGTAGCCCGGCGAAGCCACGCAGAGCCGCCGGTTCTCGCCCAGCCGCAACGACACGAGCGACGAATCCGGCAATTCGCCGAGACGCACGGCGCAGTCGAAGCCTTCGTTCACGAGGTCCACCATGCGGTCCGAGAGATCGAGCGTGACCGAGACGTCGGGATGTGCCACGGTGAACGCGGGCACGAGCGGCGCCACGTGGCGCCGTCCGAAACCCGCCGGCGCCGAGACGCGCAGGTGGCCGCTCGCCTTGACCCCGCCCGCCGACACGCTCGCTTCGGCGTTCTGCATCTCATGCAGCACGCGCTGGCAGTCTTCGAGAAACGCGGAGCCTTCGAACGTGAGCGTGATGCGCCGCGTGGTGCGCACGAGCAGTTTCACGCCGAGGCGCTCTTCGAGAGCGTCGATGCGCCGCCCGATGATGGCAGGCGCCACGCCCTCGGCCTGTGCCGCGGCCGAAAGGCTGCCCTTCGCCGCCACGGCAACGAAGGTTTCGATCTGTTTGAAGCGGTCCATCGCGTCACCGTAAGCGGTTCGAGCGTCGGAAAAATGAGTTTCCGAGCGGTGAGCGACAGATTAGGTAGATAGAAGTAAAAGATCAAGTGACGATTCAGGGCTTTCTTTGCTTTTACCATCACGAATAGAATCGTCGTTGACCTCTGATAACGGAGCGCACGGCTATGTCGGCCACAACGACACCCTTTCCCAAAGCAGTGATTTTCGACGCGTACGGCACGCTCTTCGACGTGCATTCGGTCGTCGCCGCAGCCGAGCAGTTGTTCGCGGGCCACGGAATCGCGCTGTCGCAGCTGTGGCGGCAAAAGCAGATCGAATACACGCAGCTGCGCACGCTCTCCGACCCCGAAGGCGGCGCGCGCTACCAGCCGTTCTGGAACATCACGCTCGACGCCTTGCGCTTCTCCGCCCGCAAGCTGGGCCTGCCGCTCACCGCCACCGGTGAAAAGCGGCTGATGGACGAATACGCGTGTCTCTCGGCTTTTCCCGACGTGCTGCCCGTGCTGCGGCAGTTGCGCGCCCGCAATAGCAGCAATAGCGCAGGGCGCGCGCCGGGCCTCGCCATTCTCTCGAACGGCAATCCGCAGATGCTCGACATCGCCATCAAGAGCGCCGGCATGACCGGGCTCTTCGATCACGTGCTTTCCGTGGACGCCGTGCGCGCCTACAAGCCCTCGCCCGCAGCCTATGCACTCGGCACGCAGGCTTTCGGTGCCGCCCCGCGCGACATCGTGTTCGTTTCGTCGAACGGTTGGGACGCCGCGGGCGCCGGCTGGTTCGGCTACACCACGTTCTGGATCAACCGCCAGGGTGCGCCCGCCGAGGAACTCGGCGTGCGGCCCGACGGCACAGGCAGCGGCATGGCGGAACTCGCCGCATTTCTCGAAACCCATGCGCCGCCCGACCGGAGCGCGGCCCGCGTGCGCCACAGCCCCGGCGCATGAAGGGCCGCCGTTCCGCGTGGACGGCGTACGCAGTAACCGCTTTCACATCCGATTCACATCTGACCGACCAGGGAGCAGCCATCATGGCCAATTCGTTGCAGACACCGCAGGGCATGCAGATTACCGGCGAGATCGCGCCGGGCTTCGAAACGATCCTCACGCCAGAGGCGCTGGCGCTCGTCGCGCAACTGCATCGCGCGTTCGAGCCGCGCCGCCAGGAGCTGCTCAAGGCACGCGCCGAGCGCACGAAGCGCCTCGACGCCGGCGAGCGCCCCGACTTCCTCGCTGAAACGAAGAGCGTGCGCGACGGCGACTGGACCATTGCGCCGCTGCCGAAAGACCTGGCATGCCGCCGCGTGGAAATCACGGGCCCGGTCGAGCGCAAGATGATCATCAACGCGCTGAACTCGGGCGCGGACTCGTACATGACCGACTTCGAGGACTCGAACACCCCGAACTGGAACAACCAGATCACCGGTCACCTCAACCTCAAGGACGCTGTCCGCCGCACCATTTCGCTCGAGCAGAACGGCAAGTCGTATCGTCTCAACGACAAGATCGCGACGCTGATCGTGCGTCCGCGCGGCTGGCACCTCGACGAAAAGCACGTGACCGTGGACGGCCAGCGCGTCTCGGGCGGCATCTTCGACTTCGCGCTGTACCTCTTCCACAACGCGAAGGAATTGATCGCGCGCGGCAGCGGCCCGTACTTCTATCTGCCGAAGATGGAGAGCCATCTCGAAGCGCGCCTGTGGAACGACGTCTTCGTCGCCGCCCAGGAAGCTGTCGGCATTGCCCGCGGCACGATCCGCGCGACGGTGCTGATCGAAACGATCCTCGCTGCGTTCGAGATGGACGAGATTCTCTATGAACTGCGCGAGCACAGCTCGGGCCTCAACGCGGGCCGCTGGGACTACATCTTCTCGGCCATCAAGAAGTTCAAGAACGACAAGGACTTCTGCCTCGCGGACCGCTCGCAGATCACGATGACCGTGCCGTTCATGCGCGCCTACGCACTGCAGCTGCTCAAGACGTGTCACCGCCGCAATGCGCCGGCTATCGGCGGCATGAGCGCGCTGATTCCGATCAAGAACGATCCGGCCGCCAACGACAAGGCAATGGGCGGCGTACGTTCGGACAAGGCGCGCGACGCAGGCGACGGCTACGACGGCGGCTGGGTCGCGCACCCGGGCCTCGTGCCCGTGGCGATGGAAGAGTTCGTCAAAGTGCTTGGCGACAAGCCGAACCAGATCGGCAAGCAGCGCGACGACGTGCAGGTGACGGCGAAGGATCTGCTCGACTTCCGTCCGGAAGCGCCGATCACCGAAACGGGTCTGCGCAACAACATCAACGTGGGCATCCACTACCTGGGCTCGTGGCTCACCGGTAACGGCTGCGTGCCGATCCACAACCTGATGGAAGACGCCGCCACAGCAGAAATTTCGCGCTCCCAGGTATGGCAGTGGATCCGCTCGCCGAAGGGCACGCTGGAGGACGGCCGCAAGGTCACGGCCGAACTCGTGCGCGCCCTCGCGAAAGAGGAACTCGTGAAGGTGAAGAACGTGGTGGGGGGCGATACGGCGCCGTACGAGCGCGCGGCTGAAATCTTCGAGCAGATGTCGACGGCAGAGCAGTTCACGGAATTCCTCACGCTGCCGTTGTACGAGGAAATCTGAGTATCGTGACTGCTATTGCGGGGCCGGCCCGGCTGTGAAAGGCGGGCCGGCTTGCAGTAGCGGGCGGAATGGGTGGCGGCGTAGCGCACGCGGATTGAGAAACCCTCGGGCGACCTCAGACGTCGCTCAGCGCGCGCGACGATGCGCCACCCAGTCTCCGTTCCTGATCTCCGGCAATCCTCTCGTCGACTCCAGCGCGACGGGATAGAACCGGCAGGTGAATGCCACGCCGTGCAGCTCGACCTGCGTGTGGCGGGCGAGAAACAACCCTTCCACGCCCGGATACACCTCTTCGATCTCATCGAGCACGGCGACGAGCGCATCGTCGATCTCGTAGACGTCGCCCTTCACGGGCAACGCGCGATCGCCCACCTGCTCCACCACCAGGCCCGGATACGCGCCGAAGTCGAACAGCCTTCCCGGCACACAGGCCTCGCCCACGAGCACCGGCGTCGCGATGTCGTAACGCGCCGCGGCTGCATTGATGTCGTTGATCTCTCCCGCCCGCAAGGTGCCGTAGACGAACACGTACTGCATCAAGCGTCTCCCGACTTCAGAGCGGCACGTTGGCAACCAGCACGCCGTCCGCATCGGCGTAGACCCATTCGCCAGGCCGCACGGTGGTGCCGGGCAAGCGCACCGGCACGTCGCGCTCGCCGCCGCCGCGTTTCTGGCTGCGCTGCGGGTTCGTGGCCAGCGCGGCAATACCGATCTCGCATTCGTTCAGTTCGACCGTGTCGCGCACGCAGCCGTACACCACGATGCCCGCCCAGCCGTTGGTCTCTCCGAGCTTGCCGAGGTTGCCCCCGACCAGCGCGCATCGCAGACTACCTCCGCCGTCCACCACGAGCACGCGGCCCTCGCCGGGCTGTTCGAGCGCGGCACGCACGAGCGTGTTGTCTTCGAAGACCTTCAGCGTGGCGGCCGGACCGCAAAAGGCCGGCGTGCGGCCGAAGAAACGAAAGACCGGATCGAGCACGCGCAGCGTGCCGGCGGCGAGCTGGTCCTCGTGCGCGTCGCAGAGATCTGCAGTGGCCTGGGTCATGGAGCTTCCTCCCAATGGTTCGGGTTTGGCAATGGGTTCGATGCCGTCGAAATCGCACGCATTATGCCCGCATATGAGGCAGGGAAGAAAAGGCGGCGGCAACCGGCCGACGGGGCTCCGCATGGGGTTGTGCCCCGGCGGGCATGCGAGCCTCGCAGACGCGAGGAGCGAGCCTGCAGCGTGTGCTTCGCCCGCCTACAATGTCGGAGCCGCCGCCGTCCCGGAGCCGCGCCCGCCATGCTACTCGACGCCACCTCGCCTTCTTCCGACCAAGTCCACTTCGCCGACATTCCGCCGGACTTCGCGCCTACGCCGGTTCATCCCATCCGCGTGCGTTCGCGGCCCATGCCGGCTGGCGTGCGCATCGCGCGGCACACACACGGTTGGGCGCAGGTCGCCTACGCATCGCGCGGCGTGCTGCGCGTGGCCACCAGCGGGACGACCTGGATGGTGCCGCCCTCGCGCGCAATCTGGGTGCCGCCGCATGTGACGCACGAAGTCGTCATCGTGGAAGATGCGTTCCTGCGCACGCTCTATGTGGACGAGACGGTGGTGCCCGAGGGACTGGATGCGTGCCGCGTGGTGGAGGTATCGGGGCTGCTGCGCGAGGTGATCGCGGCACTCGATACGCAAGGGCTGCCTTCGTATCGTGAGCGGCTGCTCGGCACGCTGGCCCTCGATGAGATCACGCGCTCCGAGCCGTTGCCGCTCTCGGTGCCGATGCCCGCGGAAAAGCGGCTGCGCACGCTCTGCGAAGCACTGATTGCCGATCCGGCCGGCTCGGTGTCGCTGGAACACTGGGCGGCCAGCATCGGCGCGAGCACGCGTACCATCGCCCGGCTGTTCCGCCAGGAACTGGGCATGAGCTTCTCGCAGTGGCGCCAGCAGGCCATCCTCGCTCGTGCGATTCCCTTGCTGAACCAGGGGCGGCCCATGTCGCTCGTCGCGGAGGAACTCGGCTACCAGAGCCAGAGCGCGTTTTCGGCGATGTTCCGACGGGCCTTCGGGCAGAGCCCGCGCGCATTCATCGCACGCGACATCGCGCATCGCGAGGACAACGGGACCATGCTCGCCACTCCAGACGAGCTGTTGTCGTCTGATGTTGAGGCCGACACCGCGCCACCCGTGCGCACGTAATCTGCGGTGGATGCAACTGCGGTATCACGCAATTGCTGAAGCGGGTTGGCGGGCGCAGAAGAGCTGGTTTAGAGACTGACGAAAGCGATGGGATCCATCGCATTACACCTTGCGCGCCATGTGCCGAATGGAGCCGAGCCGGGCCAGCCGGGGGCCCGCGGGCCGATATCCCATGCGCTGATAAAGTTTTGCCGCCGGGTTGTCGACGAACACACGTAGCTGAAGCTCCTTCAGACCGCGTTCGCGCGCCCACTGATGCGAGATGCCGAGCAGGAAGGTGCCTGCGCCCTGATGTCGGTGGCCTTCGGCGATCTGTACGTCCCGGATATGCAGCGAGTCGTTTTCTTCAGTCACCCGCAGTACGCCGATCGCTTCGCCCTCAGCTTCCAGAATGAAGTTCTCGGATTCGCGCCAGCTCGCGAGAAACAGGTCGCCGCGCCAGACGAGATGGTGCCGCCGATAATAGCCGTCCATGTTCGTGCGCGTAAGCGCTTCGGCGAACTCGAAGTCTTCCATGGTGGCGCCGCGCAGGTGGAAGCGGGATGGAACGTCGTTCGGGGCAAACATGGCACACTGGCGAGAGAAGAACCTGCACAACGGTAAGGCAGGCCGCGTGTGCTGGCAATGGCTGTTTTTCCCGAAGCGGCGGGGAACGACGGACTGGCGTTTCGATCCGGCAAGTTCAAGGCAAGCTCAAACGCGACCGCCCGGTGCCCATGGGACAAACAACAAAAAAGCCCGCTGGGTACTCCCAGCGGGCTTCTCGTTTCTGGCGGAGCGGACGGGACTCGAACCCGCGACCCCCGGCGTGACAGGCCGGTATTCTAACCGACTGAACTACCGCTCCAAACTCTACAGCTTCGCGCACATCGCCTTGTGGCCGGGTACGCTGCATCGCCTCATGCTGCACGGCGCTGCTACCCTGTGTGTCTTTGGCGTCCCCTAGGGGATTCGAACCCCTGTACTCACCGTGAAAGGGTGATGTCCTAGGCCTCTAGACGAAGGGGACAACACAGGCTTACACCTTAATAAAAAAGCCCGCTCAAGTGCGCCTGAACGGGCTTTGTCTGGCGGAGCGGACGGGACTCGAACCCGCGACCCCCGGCGTGACAGGCCGGTATTCTAACCGACTGAACTACCGCTCCAGTCTTTACATCATGGCTTACGGGCGTCGGTTAGTTCCCGCATGCTGCTTCGCCGGTTACTGCTTGGCGCCGCTAATGTCCTGGCGTCCCCTAGGGGATTCGAACCCCTGTACTCACCGTGAAAGGGTGATGTCCTAGGCCTCTAGACGAAGGGGACATAATCTTTGCAGATTGACCGCTTCTGCATCGTATTGCTCATTGCGCTGCTTATTGCCCGCAACTTACTGCCAACTACCTGCAACAGCGAAGACCGCTATATTAACTGCCCTACCGCTGCTTGTGAAGCCTTTTTTCTACAAACACCCGGCTGGGCAGAAAGGACATTCACGATGTTCTGATGGTGGAGGTAAGCGGGATCGAACCGCTGACCTCTTGCATGCCATGCAAGCGCTCTCCCAGCTGAGCTATACCCCCTTGCAGAACAGAAGCGAGATTGTAGAGACCGAATTGCGGTTTGTAAATACCCTTTGAGCTTTCACACGCAACTTTCTCGCTCGCAACGAACCCGCAGCGACCCCGCTTATGCCAGCGCCTTGCTGATGCGCTCCACCACTACCTCGCGCGAGAAGAGCGAAAGTACGCTATCGATCGAGGGCGTGTGTGTGGTGCCCACCACCAGCAGACGAACAGGCATCGCGAGCTGCGGCATCTTGAGCTTGTGAGCAGCGAGCGTGGACTTCAGCGCGGCCGCGATGCCCTCCTTCGTCCACTCGGCGCTGCGCAACGCCGTGGCGAGATCCGCGAGTGCGCCACGCACGACATCGGTTACGTGCTGCGCCAGCGCTTCAGGTTCAGGCTGCGGCTCGCGGTAGAACATGACAGCGTTTTCCGCGATCTCTCTGACGGTCGACGCCCGATCCTTGAGCAACGCGATCACACCGTCCAGTGACGGGCCTGCCTCGATCATCGCCGCTTCGATGCCAAGCGTCGCGAAGAACGGCTTGGCCAGTTCGGCAAGACGCGCGCTGTCGGTCTCTTTGATGTAGTGATTGTTGAGCCAGTTCAGCTTGTTGTGGTCGTACTGCGCGGGCGACTTGCCGAGGTGCTCGAGGTCGAACCATTCGACGAACTGCTCACGCGAGAAAATCTCGGCGTCGCCATGTGACCAGCCGAGCCGCGCGAGATAGTTGAGCACGGCCTCGGGCAGATAGCCCTCGTCGCGATAGCCCATCACGCTCATGGCGCCATGACGCTTGCTCATCTTCTCGCCCTGTTCGTTGAGCACCGTGGGCAGATGCGCGTAGACCGGCGGCTGCGCACCGAGCGCACGCAGGATGTTGATCTGGCGCGGCGTGTTGTTCACGTGGTCGTCGCCGCGAATCACGTGCGTGATGCGCATGTCGAGGTCGTCCACCACGACGCAGAAGTTGTAGGTGGGCGTGCCGTCGGGACGCGCGATCACGAGATCGTCGAGTTCCTCGTTGGAGATTTCCACCCGTCCTTTCACGGCGTCGTCCCATGCCACAACGCCGGTCAGCGGATTCCGGAAGCGCAGCACCGGCTTCACGCCTTCCGGGGGCGTGGGCAGCGTCTTGCCGGGCTCGGGCCGCCACGTGCCGTCGTAACGCGGCTTGAGGCCCTCGGCGCGCTGTCTTTCACGCAGCGCGTCCAGTTCTTCCGTCGACATGTAGCAGGGGTACACGAGGCCCTGCTCCGCCATCTGCGCCAGCACCTCGCGATAGCGGTCCATGCGCTGCATCTGGTAGAACGGGCCCTCGTCGTAATCGAGACCGAGCCACGCCATGCCTTCGAGAATGGCGTCGACCGACTCCGACGTCGAGCGTTCCAGGTCCGTGTCCTCGATGCGCAGCACGAAGGTCCCTTTGTGATGGCGCGCGAACGCCCACGGGTAAAGCGCGGAGCGAATGTTGCCGAGATGGATGAAACCGGTGGGACTCGGTGCGAAGCGGGTACGGACAGAGGTGGTCATATGGATGAGCTCGGAGACGGCGTCGCGCGTGCGGGCAAGGCTGCCTCGGTCTCGTGAAGGACTCGCCGCAGTTGCCCGAGCGGCAGTGCAAGATGCCTGCCGATGACGCCCTGCGGCGTTTTGCCTGCGCGACGCGAATAAAAAATTCGACCTGCGATTATACCCGCCGAGGCTTCGGTGGACCGGGCGTGCCCACGCGGCTCGCGCGCAAACGAGGCCAGGCGCGCAGCGCTTGCTGCCTTCCAGGCGCGGCATCCGGGCATGCCGCATGTCCCTGGCAGGACGTTTGGCGTCCCGCCGGAACTAGCATGTCCGCTCGGTTCGTGTATCCGTCCACTGCTGCCCGTTTGCTTTATGATGTGCCCGCGCCGGCGCCCGTTGCCGACGCGGTGCGCGCCGCACGATACACCACAGCCTTCGCGCCGCGCGCGTTGCATGATCCGCGGCATACGCCCCGGCTACGGGCCGGCCGCGCGTTGCCGCAGTTGGAGAAATCGTTGAAGCCTTCCTCGCCATCCATGGGCCGCCGCGCGTTTTCGCTCGCTGCGGCCTCGGCCGTGCTCACCGCCTGCGGCACCGCAGGCACACAGACCCACAACGCCCCCAACACGCCGAATGCCGCGGCCACGCCACCCGTCAGCAAGCCAACGCGTCCGCTGCGGGTCGGGCTCGCGCTCGGCGGCGGCGCTGCGCGCGGCTTTGCGCACATCGGCGTGATCAAGGCGCTCGAAGCACGCAATGTGCAGATCGATCTGGTATGCGGCACGAGCGCGGGCTCCGTGGTTGCCGCGCTCTACGCTTCGGGCATGAGCGGCATCGCGATCAACAAGCTTGCCTTGACGATGGATCAGGCATCCATCAGCGACTGGGCCATGCCGTTTCGCGCGCGCGGCCTGCTGCAGGGCGTCGCGCTGCAGAACTACCTGAACACGACGCTGAACAACCGCCCCATCGAGAAAATGGCGAAGCCACTCGGCGTTGTCGCCACCGATCTGAGGACCGGCGAGCCGATTCTGTTCCAGCGCGGCAACACGGGCATCGCGGTGCGGGCGTCGTGCAGCGTGCCGTCGATCTTCGAGCCCGTGAAAATCGGCGGCCACGAGTATGTGGACGGGGGGCTGGTGAGCCCGGTGCCGGCCGCGTTCGCGCACAAGATGGGCGCCGATTTCGTGATCGCCGTGGACATCTCCGCCCGCCCGGAAACGGGACTCACGCAAAGTTCGTTCGATGTCCTGATGCAGACGTTCACCATCATGGGCCAAACCATCAAGGCCTATGAGCTCGACAAATATGCGGACTTCGTGATCCGGCCGAATCTGTCCGCCATGAGCAGCAGCGACTTCGGTCAGCGCAATGCGGCGATTCTCGCCGGCGAAGAAGCCGTGGCGCGGATCATGCCTGATCTCGAACGCAAGCTCGCGCAGAGCCGGGCCACGGTCGCGTAAGGCGCGCTTCGATCAGACGGCGGGACTGCGGCCGGGCGAGTCTTCCCAAACTGGAATTCGTCCCGCGCCGCCATCTGCCGCGCTGCTCGCCCCGGTAGCACGAGCGCCACGTGCTCGATGGTTTACTGGTGGGCGATTGAGCCCCACAAGCACAAAAAGCCCGCTTTCAAACGAAGCGAGCTTTCTGTCGAATTTCCGAAGACCCGGGGAAAGGAAACGCCCCAGCGAAGCAACTTCGCTCAGTTGCCGCCGATGGTCGCGCTCACGCGCTGCTTCAGGTCCTGCTGCTGCGGATAGGTGGTCTCGACGCGGCGTGCGCCCGTGAAACGCTTTTCCCAGTAGCCGTCATCCATATCGTCGACGCGGATCGTGCTGCCCGTGGAAGGCGAATGCACGAACTTGTTGTCGCCGATGTAGATGCCAACGTGCGAGAACGTGCGGCGCATCGTGTTGAAGAAGACGAGGTCGCCCGGCTTCAGCTCCGAGAGGCGTACCTTCTCGCCCACCCGGCTCATTTCTTCGGCACGGCGCGGCAGCGCAAGTCCCAGCGTGTCCTGGAATACGTAGCGCACGAAGCCGCTGCAATCGAGGCCCGAATCCGGCGTGGTACCACCCCAGCGATAGCGCACGCCGATCATGTTCAGCGCGCCCACGACCACGTCGCCGGCCTTGCCCGCCATGCCCGACAGAAAGGACCGGGTACCGCTCGTGCTGTCGCTCGCTGCGGGGGCCTGGGTGTTGCTGGTGAGGGAGGGAGACTGCGAATTCGTCGAGAATTGCGACGAATTTGAGGCATTCTGACTAAAACTGCTTGCTTCGTCGGCGAACGTGCCGGAACTTGCTGCCATCAGGACGCCGATGAACATCCCGGCGACGGCGCGTGCGCAAGCCTGGGTCAAATGTCTGTGGTGCATCGGTCGGTAGAATTTGCCCGAAAATCAGGGGGTTAGAAGAAAACTTTGGACGATACTAGCCAGTAAGTATTCGCGTGTCAAAACAAATAGAAAAAAACAATCATCACACGCACCTCATTGGGGAATATGCCCGCCGAGGGCCGCCTGGAGCAGCTTTCGCGTATAAGGATGGGTCGGCTCGGCGAATATCTTGCCCACCTCGCCGGTCTCCACAATGGCACCGTTTTGCATCACCACCACCCGGTGCGCCATGGCGCCGATCACCTCGAGGTCGTGGCTGATGAAGACGTAGCCGAGGTTGTACTTGCGCTGCAATCCGGCCAGCAGCTTGAGCACCTGCTGCTGGATGGACACGTCGAGCGCGCTCGTCGGCTCGTCGAGAATCAGGATGCGCGGCTCCAGCACGAGCGACCGCGCGATCGCGATGCGCTGCCGCTGCCCTCCCGAAAACTCGTGCGGATAGCGATAAAGCACCGTGCGGTCGAGCCCCACTTCGCGCAGCACCGCGACGACCTTGTCGCGCCGCGCCTTCGCATCGAGTTGCGGCCGATGCAGCGCGAGCCCCTCGCCCACAATCCGCTCGATGGTGTGCCGCGGCGAGAGCGAGCTGAACGGATCCTGGAACACCACCTGCATGTTCGAGCGCAATTCGGTCTGCTCGCGGCCGCGATAGCTCGCAAGCGAGCGTCCCTGGAACTCGATTTCGCCGTGCGCAGTGCGCTGCAGCCCGAGCAGCGCCATCGCAAGCGTCGATTTACCGGAACCCGATTCGCCGACGATGCCGAGCGTCTCGCCCTGTCGCACCGACACGGTGGCGTCGTCCACCGCGCGAAAGCGCCCCGTGCGAAACCAGCCGCGAATGCCCGGCAACGGGGTGGGGAAATCGACGCTTACGCCGCGCGCATCCAGCAGCACGGGAGAAATCGGCAACACGGGCACGACGGTGCGCTCAGGCCGGCTGTGAAGCAGCCGCTGCGTGTATGGATGCTGCGGCGACTCGAAGATCGTCTCGACAGGCCCGCTCTCCACCAGTACGCCACGCTCCATCACGGCCACGCGCTGCGCAAAGCGGCGCACGAGGTTCAGGTCGTGCGTGATGAGCAGCACGGCCATGCCGCGCTTCTGCGCTTCGTCGCGCTGAAGCTCCAGCAGCAGATCGACGATCTGCGCGCGAATGGTGACGTCGAGCGCCGTGGTGGGCTCGTCGGCGAGCAGCAACTGCGGCCGGCACGCGAGCGCCATCGCGATCATCGCGCGCTGCCGCTGCCCGCCCGAAAGCTGATGCGGATAGCTCGCCACGCGCCGCTCCGGCTCGGCGATGCCCGTGCGCGCGAGCAGCGCCGCGGCCTGACGGTACGCCTGCGGCTTCGTCAGGCCATCGTGCAGCATGATGGTTTCCGCGATCTGCTCGCCCACCGTGAAGAGCGGATTCAGGGCCGTCATAGGCTCCTGGAAGATCATCGCGATGTCGTTGCCGCGCAGGGCGCGCATCTCGCGTTCGCTCTTCGCGAGCAGGTCCTCTCCGTTGAAGCGGATCGCGCCGCTCACCTGAGCGTCCGCGAGCAGACGCAGTACGGAAAGCGCCGTGACGGTCTTGCCCGAACCCGATTCGCCCACCAGCGCCACGCGCTCGCCGCGCGCAATGGAGAGCGTCACGTCGTTGACGGCCACCGTATCGCCGAACGCCACCCGCAGCCGCTCGAGCGAGAGCAGCGGCGTACCGGCCGCGGGCGCGGCCTTTTCGCTGACGGCGGCGCTCACTGGTTGCCTCCCGCGCGCATGGCGTCGGCAATGCGCGTATCGAGCGCGTTGCGCAGCGCGTCACCCATGAACGTGAGCAGCAGCAGCGTCACGACGAGCACGCCGAACGTCGACATCGAAATCCACCACGCGTCGAGATTGGCTTTGCCCTGGGCGAGCAGTTCGCCAAGGCTCGGTGTGGGCGCCGGCACGCCCAGGCCGAGAAAGTCGAGGCTCGTGAGCGCGAGAATCGCACCGCTCATGCGAAACGGCAGGAACGTGATGACCGGCGTGAGGCTGTTGGGCAGCACGTGTCGCCAGATGATCTGCCAGTTGGAGAGCCCCATCGCGCGCGCTGCGCGCACGTAGTCCTGATTGCGATTGCGCAGAAACTCGGCGCGCACGTAATCGGAGAGGCCGATCCAGCCGAACAGCGAGAGCAGCACGATCAGCAGGATGAAGCCCGGCTCGAAGATCGAGGAGAAGATGATGAGCAGATACAGTTCGGGCAACGCGCTCCAGATCTCGATCAGGCGCTGGCCGACAATGTCGACCTTGCCGCCGAAGTAGCCCTGCACCGCACCCGCCAGCATGCCGAGCAACGTGCCGATGGCCGTGAGCACGAGCGCGAACTCCACCGAAACGCGAAAGCCGTAGACGAGCCGCGCGAACAGGTCGCGACCGCGGTCGTCAGTACCCAGCCAGTTCGCGCGCGAAGGCGGCGCCGGATTCGGGACTTTCGAGAAATAGTTGAGTGTGTCGTAGTAGTACGGATTGGGCGGGTAGATCGCGAAGTTGCCCGGCTCGTCGAAGCGATGCCGGATGTACGGATCGAGATAGTCGGCGGGCGTCGGAAAGTCGCCGCCGAATGCGGTCTCCGGATAGTCCTTGAAGAGCGGGAAATACAGCTGCCCCTCGTAGCGCACGACGAGCGGCTTGTCGTTGCACCACAGCGGCGCCGCAAGGCTCGCCGCGAAGGCGAACACGAAGACGACGAGGCTCCAGTAACCGAGGCGCTGCTGCCTGAAGCGCTGCCAGATGCGCCGCGCCGGCGACGGCGACACGAATGCGCGCACCGGCTGCGCGGAGGAGGACATCTCAGGGCCAACGCGGGCTCGGCTCAACTCAGTGCTCCAGATGCTCGAATTGAATGCGGGGGTCGACCAGCACGTAGCAGAGGTCGGAGATCAGTTTCGTCACCAGGCCGATCAGCGTGAACAGATAGAGCGTGCCCAGCACAACGGGGTAGTCGCGCCGGATCACGGACTCGTAGGAGAGCAGGCCGAGCCCGTCGAGCGAAAAGAGCGTCTCGATCAGCAGGCTGCCCGTGAAGAAGGCGCCGATGAACGCGGCCGGAAAGCCCACGATGAGCGGCAGCAAGGCATTGCGAAACACGTGCTTCCACAACACCGTGCGCTCGGAGAGGCCCTTCGCGCGTGCGGTCAGCACGTACTGCTTGCGCACTTCGTCGAGGAACGCGTTCTTCGTGAGCATCGTGACGACGGCGAAGCTGCCCACCACCGACGCAACGACGGGCAGCGTGATGTGCCAGAGATAGTCCAGAATCTTGCCGCCGAGCGACAGCGAATCCCAGTTGTCCGAGACGAGATTGCGCAGCGGAAAGAGCTGCAAGAACGAGCCGCCGCCGAACAGCACGAGCAGCAGCACGCCCAGCACGAAGCCCGGAATCGCGTAGCCGACGAGTACGAAAAGGCTCGTGACCAGATCGAAGCGCGAGCCGTTGCGCACGGCCTTCGCGATACCGAGCGGCACCGATATGAGGTAGGTGAGAAAGAAGGTCCACAGGCCGATGCTGATCGACACCGGCAGCTTCGAGACGATCAACGACCACACGCTTTGATGCCGGAAATAGCTATCGCCCAGATCGAAGCGCGCGAAGCGGCCCAGCATCATGAAGTAGCGTTCGAGCGGCGGCTTGTCGAAGCCGTACAGCGCCTTGAGTTGAGCGATCTGCTGGGCGTCCACGCCCGTGTGGGCGCGCATGCCGAACGGCAAGCCCTGCTCCGCGCCTTTGCGCAGATCATGCAGCGCCTGCTCCACCGGCCCACCCGGCACGAACTGGATCACGACGAAGGTCAGCGTCAGTACGCCGAGGAGCGTCGGGATCATCAGTAGCAGGCGCTTGAGGATATAGCTCGACATAGGCGGAATCCGGATGTTTGAACGGGACGGCGCGTGTGAGCGGCGCGTGACGGGTCCACTCTCGCGCAAACCGCTGCGCTAGTGGCTCGCCGCTGCCGCAGGCGGTGTCTTGAACCACCACGTCGAGATGATCCAGTCGCTCGCGGAATAGTACAGCGGCAGCGTACGCGGCCGCGCGAGCGTGTTCTTGAACGCCACGCGATGCACCGCGCTATACCACTGCGGCACCACATAATAGCCATGCATCAACACCCGGTCGAGCGCATGCACCGCGTCGACAAGCGCCTCGCGCGTCTGTGCCGCGACGATGGCGCGCAACAGCGCATCCACCACCGGCGACTTCAGGCCGATCAGATTGCCCGAGCCCTCCTCGTCCGCCGCCTTGCTGCCGAAGCGGTCCAATTGCTCCGTGCCCGGCACCTGGACGTCGGGATAGCGGATCGTCGTCATGTCGAAGTCGAACGCGTCGAGGCGCTTCTGATAGAGCGCGAAGTCCACGGCGCGATAGCTGACCTTGATGCCGAGCTTCTGAAGGCTGCGCTGATACTGCGCCATGATGGGCTCCCAGCGCGCCGACCCGCTCGTGTCGTCGAGCACTTCGAATTCGAAGGGTTTGCCTTGCGCGTCGCGCAGCGCCCCGTCCCGATAGGTCCAGCCGGCCTGCGCGAGCAGCGCGCGCGCCTTGAGCAGATTGGCGCGCAGTGACCCGGGCGGGTCGGTATCGGGCTGCACGGGCGGCGGCCCGAACACCGCGGGATCGAGCTTCGAGCGCCAGGGATCGAGCAGCGCGAGTTCGCCCGGCGAAGGCAACCCTTTCGCCTGCAGGTCCGTATTCACGAAGAAGCTATCGATGCGCCGGTACTGGCTGTAGAACAGTTGCCGGTTCAGCCACTGGAAGTCGAGCGCGAGATCGAGCGCCTCGCGCACGCGCACGTCCTGAAAGAGCGGACGGCGCAGGTTCATGATGAAACCCTGCATGCCGGCGCCGTTGTGCTGCTCGAACTCGCGCTTTTGCAGCTCCCCGCTGTCGAAGCGCTTGCCCACGTCGCGTCGCACCCAGTTGCGTGCGACGTACTCGACGAGCGCATCGTATTCGCCGGCCTTGAATGCTTCGAGACGGGCGACGTCGTCGGCGTAGAGCTTGTAGACGATGCGCTCGAAGTTGTACATGCCGGCACGCACCGGCAGATTGGCACCCCAGTAGTTCGGGTCGCGGCGATAGGTGATCGTGCGTGCGTTCGAGTAGCTCTCGATCAGATACGGACCGCTGCCGATGGGCTTTTCGAACGCGAGCTGGTCGAACGGGATGCGCGTACCGTCGGGCCGCAATCCCCATTTGTGCGAGAACACCGGCATGCTGCCTGCCATCAACGGCAGTTCGCGGTTGCGCGCGCGAAACTCGAAGCGCACGGTGGACGGGTCGACCACCACGGCGCGCGTGATGTCGGCATACGACAGAACGACGGGCGGCGCGGCCTGCCGGCTCTTGAGCATGTCGAGTGAGAACTTGACGTCTTCAGCGGTGACCGGGTCGCCGTTCGAGAAACGCGCGTGCGGATTGATATGGAACGTGACGGACATGCCGTCGGGCGCAACCCGAATGTCGTCGGCAAGAAGCCCGTACGCCGATGCCACTTCGTCGGAGCTTCCCGTGGTCAGGCTCTCCAGCAGCAGCCCGAGACCAGGCGCCGCGTTGCCGCGCATCGTGAACGGGTTGAACTTGTCGAAGCTCGTGAGCCGGTCGGGGTTCGCGAGCACGAGCGTGCCGCCTTTGGGCGCCGCCGGGTTCACGTAATCGAAATGGCTAAACCCGGGCGGGTACTTCGGTTCGCCATACTGTGCAATGGCATAGGCGCCCCAGGCCGGCTGCATCGCGGCGAAGGCAACGAGCACCGTTGCAGCCGATAACGCCACTGCGGCACGCCCTGTGTTGCGCCACGTCCGCCAGGCACCACGGGCGACACTACGGGCAGCACTCCGGACATATATAACGACCGCATGACGGCCTCTTTCGAGCGATGCCCCGCCCCGTCGCGAGCCAGTCGGCGAGCCAGTTGTCATAAGGGCTTGTTTATCCAGTTGGCGGTTGCAGTGTGAGAGAATTCTACCCAACCTGCGCGACGCCGCGCACCATAGACAGCGGCGCGCTGCCCCACATTAGGAGAATTCATGGGCTTTCTGGCTGGCAAACGCATCCTGTTGACGGGTCTTCTGTCGAACCGCTCCATCGCCTACGGCATTGCTCAGGCGTGCCGGCGCGAAGGCGCCGAACTCGCCTTCACGTACGTGGGCGAACGCTTCAAGGACCGCATCTCCGAATTCGCCGCGGAATTCGGCAGTGACCTCGTCTTCCCGTGCGACGTGGCCGACGACGCCCAGATCGAAGCGCTGTTCGTCTCGCTCGGGCAGCACTGGGACAGCCTCGACGGGCTCGTGCACTCCATCGGCTTCGCGCCGCGCGAGGCAATCTCGGGCGACTTCCTCGAAGGTATGACGCGCGAGAACTTCCGCATCGCTCACGACATCTCGGCGTACAGCTTCCCCGCCCTCGCCAAGGCCGCGCTGCCGCTGCTCTCGCAGGACGCGTCACTGCTCACGCTGTCGTACCTCGGCGCCGAGCGGGCCATCCCGAACTACAACACGATGGGCCTCGCAAAGGCCGCGCTCGAGGCGAGCGTGCGTTATATGGCGGTTTCGCTCGGCGGCAAGGGCGTGCGGGTGAACGGCATCTCCGCCGGCCCGATCAAGACGCTCGCTGCGAGCGGCATCAAGAGCTTCGGCAAGATTCTCGACTTCGTGGAACACAACGCGCCGCTCAAGCGCAACGTGACGATCGAGCAGGTCGGCAACACGGCGGCGTTCCTGCTCTCCGAACTGGCTTCGGGCATCACCGCGGAAATCGTCCACGTGGATAGCGGCTTCAATGCCGTGGTCGGCGGCATGGCGCCCACGGAAGAATGAGCGGTGACAACAGGCGTTGACTGTCCCGAGGCTCAGCGACCGGTTTGATGTTGGCGCTTCACATCCGGCTTCACATCCGGGCTTCACCTCTTCTTCTCGCCTCATAAAAAAACCGCTCTTCCGAGCGGTTTTTTTATGCCTTGCACCTACCGGCCTTCCGGGCGCCATTGACCACAAAAGCGCCCAGCCGTCGCCCTCAATGGCGCCATCCGTCGTGACCGCCGCCATGGTCATGATCCCAGCCGCCGTGGCGGCCGCGGTCCCACCCGCGGTGATAGCGGTACCACTCGTCGCGATTCCAATAGCGGCGGCCGTCCCAATAGCGATCGCCGTGCCAGCCAATCACGATGGCCGGCGCCGGGTACACGGGCGCGGGATAGATGGGCGCCGGCTGATAGACAACTGGCGGAGGCGGCGGCGCATAAACGGGAGCCGGCGCGACATACACGGGGGCCGGAATGCCGATGTTCACCCCCACGCTCACGCCGGCCATCGCCGCACCGGACACACCGATTGCCAGTCCTCCTGCCACCCATGCAACAACACGCGCGAACTTCATGATTCACCCTTTTTGCTGATGTGCTTACGACCTAATGGTTGCGCGGACTATACCGCAGGCTCGCTTTTCGCGTATTTCAGCTTTGTAATAACTGCTGCATAAGATCGCACGAAAGCCCGCACGGTTACGTCCCGTAACATAAGGTTGTCGTGCCCGAAAGCGCAGGCCCGCGAACCGCGCCGGCACTGAGTGGACCCGCTGCGCGCGCCGTGCATCAAGGCCGCGCACGAACCGGGGCCAGGCCGAAACGGCAGCGACGCGGTCCCATCACGGCGCTTCGGAACGGCTCTTGCTTACCCGGGTGATTGCGCCCCATTGCAAGGCCATGGCCTCGGCGGCGACATGCGCCACCGGCGGGCGGTGGCGTGTCGCGGCGCGGGACCGGTCGCCGGAATCGCAACGGGCCGTCTACAGGAGCTCATTCATGCATAAGCGTACGACCGCCGCAGCGGCATCGGTCATTGCCACGCTCGCAGCAGCAGTGGCCACCCCCGCCTCGGCACAGACGCCGTCGCCGCTCGCCGAATGGCAGTACACGGCGGGCATTCCGCTCGAAAAACTCATGCAGCCGTCGCTGCCGACCTGGCGTATCCGCGTCGGTCCCGCTGCGAGCTTCCGGCCCCTTTACGACGGCTCGGACCGCTATCACATGGTGGCCGGCCCCAGCATCGACATCCGCTACCGTGACCTGTTCTTCCTCTCCACCGGCGAAGGCATCGGCATGAACGTGCTGTCCGGGCCGAACTGGCGGGTCTCGCTCGGCGCGGCCTACGACCTGGGCCGCCGCGCACGCGACGACTCCAGCCGGCTCGGCGGCATGGACAACATCAACCCGGCCCCGGCGGTCAAACTCGCCGGGGAGTACGTGATCTCGAAGTCGTTCCCGCTCGTGCTGCGTGCGGACGTGAGGCGCTATTTCGGCGGCTCGAACGGCTGGGTCGCGGACCTCGGCGCCTATATGCCGATGCCGGGCAGCTCCCGAAAGTTCGTCTGGTTCGCGGGCCCCGGCGTCACCTTCGCCGACTCGCGCTATATGAATAGCTGGTTCGGCGTGACGCCGAACGAAGCGGCCCGCTCGGGCCATCCCGCCTACCGTGCGGGTGCGGGCGTCAAGTCGTTCGGCTTCGGCGTGAGCGCGACCTGGATCATCAACAAGCACTGGCTCGCGAGCGGCGACGCCGCGATCCAGCAGCTGGTCGGAGACGCCGTCCACAGCCCGATCACGCAGCGCGCGACCGGCACGGTGCTCGACATGACGGTGACCTACCAGTTCTGACGGCCGGCTGCCGAATATCCCCTGAATATCCCCTAAGATTACGCACAGGCGGCCGTGCGCCGGCCTGTGCGGCCTGCATCTCTTCCGCGCAACGCCCTCCTGCACGAACGCCGATAAACGGGCACCATAGCGTGCACCGCAGATACCTGCGGAAAGACGCCCGACGCGTGCCCGCATGCGGGCGCCCGCGGTCCGGATCGGTCCGGGTCTATCCTGATCGATCTCGCCCGGTGCCGACCCGCTCGACCCGTCCCAACCCGGCCCCTAACCGTCCACCTCCAAACGCACCATGACCACTCAGGCCCCAACCGCTGCGTCAGACCGCCCGCTCGACATGATCATCTTCGGCGGCGCCGGAGACCTGTCCGCGCGCAAGCTGCTGCCGGCGCTCTACATGGCCCACCTGCACGGCAACCTGCCGGCCGACACGCGCATCATCGCCATCGGCCGCCGCGACTGGACGCGCGAGCAGTATCTGTCCTTCATGGAAGAACACTCGCGCCCGTTCGTCGACAGCAAGGCGCTCGATGCGCTCGCGTGGGACAGATTCCTCGCGCTCTTCGACTACGTGCGCATCGATGTGGGCGCCCAGGGCGACTACAGCCGCCTGTGCGCAGCCGCGCGCCGCAGTGCGCAGCGCGTGTTCTATCTCGCGACTTCGCCCGAGCTTTTCACGACCATCTGCGACAACCTCACGGCCTGCGGTCTTGTGGACGACCACGCACGCGTGGTGCTGGAAAAGCCGCTCGGCCACGACCTCGAATCGGCGCGCGCGATCAATGCCTCGGTGGGCCAGCACTTTCCCGAGCAGCAGATCTACCGGATCGACCACTACCTCGGCAAGGAGACGGTGCAGAACCTCATGGTGCTGCGCTTCGGCAACGCCATCTTCGGACCGCTCTGGCAGGCGCCCTACATCAAGAGCGTGCAGATCACGGTGGCCGAAACGGTGGGCGTGGGCAGCCGCGCGGGCTTCTACGACCAGACGGGCGCCATGCGCGACATGGTGCAAAACCACCTGCTCCAGTTGCTGTGTATCGTCGCGATGGAGCCGCCCGTCTCGCTCGACCCCGACGCCGTGCGTGACGAGAAGCTGAAGGTGCTGCGCTCGCTGCGCCCCATGACCATGGCCGAAATCGCGCGCGACACCGTGCGCGGCCAGTACACGGCAGGCGCCGTGTCGGGCGAGCCGGTGAAGGGCTATCTGGAAGAGGACAACGTGCCGGCCGACAGCCACGCCGAAACGTTCGTCGCACTGCGCGCGCAGATCAACAACTGGCGCTGGGCCAACGTGCCGTTCTTCCTGCGCACGGGCAAGCGCATGCCGAAGCGTCGCTCGGAGATCGTGATCGACTTCGCCGACCTGCCGTTCTCGATCATCCCGAGCGGTCCGCGTAAGTACGGCAATCGTCTCGTGATCCAGCTCCAGCCCGAGGAATCCATCCAGCTGCAGATGCTCGCGAAGGAGCCCGGCAGCGGCCTGCACATGCTGCCCGTCAATCTGAATCTCGACCTCCAGCAGGCCTTCACGGGGCGCCGCGCGGAGGCTTACGAGAGGCTGTTGATCGACGTGATCCGCGGGCGTCTCACCCACTTCATGCGCCGCGACGAACTCGAGGCGGCTTGGGCGTGGGTGGAGCCGATCCTGAACGGCTGGAAGGAACTGGGCGACCGGCCGCGCAACTACACGGCGGGCACCTACGGGCCGGCTGCGTCGTCGGCGCTGATGGCGCGCGAGAACATGGCCTGGGCCGAAGAAGCCTGAACGTCGGCGCGAATGGCGGGCACGTCCTGTCGTGCCCGCTATCGATTGAGCACCGAATACAGCAGCGAACCCGAGAACGCGACCAGCACGACCGAGGCGCCGCGCAACAGCGTCGACGTGTGCCGCGCCCACCTGCGCCGCGCCATGAGCAGACCGCCGAGGCTCGACCAGCCGATGCCCACCGGGATCAGCACGATCCAAAACGCGGCGATGGTCATGACGAAATAACGGATCGACTGAAACGCTTCCAGCGGAAACAGCGTGCTCGCAAACAGCAGCGCCTTTGGATTGAGCAGCGTCGTCACGAAGAGATCGCGAAACGTGACAGGGCCACCCGGCACGTCGTGCAACGCGCGGCTCGTCCCCCACATCTTCACCGCGAGCCAGAGGATATAGGCCGCGCTCACTAGCTTGACCGCCACCGGCAGCCACGGCCGGCCCACGGCGAGCGCGCTCAGGAAGAATCCCCACGCGGCAATGCCCACGAAGTAACCGAGCGCCTCGGCGATCAGAAGCGGCCACGTCCCGCGCAGTCCCACCTTGAGCCCTGACGAGAGCAACAGCGTGTTCGTGGGGCCCGGCATGACGAGCACGAGCGCCACGTACAGCGACATCTTCAGCAATATGTCGAGATTCGGCATCGCACTTTCTGGCTCACCTGGTTCATCACGCTTGCGGCCCGCGCGTGCAGAGGACCGTGCTCATTGCGCGGGCCGAAACACGGTGCACGCATCGTGCAGCGCGTCGAGCCGGCGCACCGGGTCCGCGACATAAGGGTTCGATTCGTCCCACGCATATCCCGCCAGCACGGCGCTGATCATGCGGCGAATGCCGGGCGTCTGTTGCGGGTAGTAAATGATGTCCTGCAACTCGCCCGTGTACCAGCGCTCGACGAACGCGCGAAACGTATCGATGCCCTTGCGCAGCGGCACGTCGTAATCGCCATGCCAGTCGACTGTCTCGCCGCTCAACTGGCGCTCCACCGCCTTCACGGCGAGATGCGCGGAGCGCAGCGCAATGGTGACGCCCGAAGAGAACACGGGGTCGAGAAACTCGCCCGCATTGCCGAGCAGCGCGTAGCCCGGTCCATGCAGACGCTCGACGTTCGCCGAATAACCGCCGATCTGGTTCACCGGCATCAGGAACGGCGCATCGCCGATGAGACGGTTAAGCGTGGGCTCCTCGCGAATCAGCGTGCGCAGTCTGGCTTCGCGTGCCGATGCCTCGACGTTCAGGAACGCCGCATCCGCCACGCACCCCACCGAGGAACGACCGCCCGCGAGCGGAATCATCCAGAACCAGACGTCGCGCCGCTCGGGATGAGTGGCGATGCAGATCTTGTTGCGGTCGGTCGCGTCGAGCGGCAAGCCATCGCGCACGTGGCTGAAGATGGCCGAGCGCGTGGGCAGCCCCGTGGGCGCCTCGAGGTTCAAGAGGCGCGGCAGCACGCGGCCGAAGCCGCTCGCGTCGAACACGAAGCGCGCGTGCACTTCGTAGCTCTGACCGTCTTCGTCGGCGACCTGAAGCACCGGCGCGCTACCCGTTTCGATCGCACGCACCGTGTGGCCGAAGCGCACCTCGGCGCCCTGCTGCGCGGCGCAGCGAATCAGCAGGTCGTCGAACTGCGCGCGCTCCACCTGCCAGGTCGTGCCCCAACCGGGCGTGTGCTTGTCGCGAAAATCGAACGATGACGACTGGTCGCGCCACACGAAATGCGCGCCGTTCTTGTACTGGAAACCGGCTTCCACAAGCGTCTGAAGCATGCCGGCTTCTTCCAGATACGCCATGCTCTGCGGCAGCAGGCTCTCGCCAATCGAAAAGCGGGGAAAGTGCTGACGTTCCAGCACGAGCACCGAACGCCCGGCCTTTCTGAGCAACGCAGCCGCAACTGCGCCCGCAGGACCGGCGCCAATGATCGCCACGTCTACCGCCTTCCTATGGGATGAAATAGTGCTCACGGCTTCCTCTCGTTTCTTCGTCGTGTGTTCATCGTGCTCAGGTCGTGCCTGGGTCGCGCTTGCCATTACAATGTCGCGCAGCCGTTCTACTCACCCAACATGCGCGGGGAATAAACCATGTCGCCGTCCGAAACATCCAGTGTGCCTTTCGTGCCAGAGACGGCATTCGGTGTCTGGTTCCTGCGCACCCACACGTGGGAACACCACGTGCTACGTGTGGCGATCAACGACCTCAAACGGCTCATCGATACGCCTCTGCCGGCAGCGCCGGTCATTGTCGACGTGGGCTGCGGTCAGGGCAAGTCGTTCCGCCTGCTCGCCAACGCGTTTAGTCCGCAGCGCATCGTTGGCATCGATTATCACGCCGAGTCGGTCGCGCTCGCGGAGCAATCGGGCGAGGCGTGTCGCGCTCAAGCCGCCGCGCCGCTCGACATCGAACTGCTGCGCGGCGATTGCGCGAATCTGCCGCAGGCATCGGCCAGCGCCGACATCGTGTTCTGCCATCAAACCTTCCATCACCTCGTCGAGCAGGAGCGCGCGCTCGCCGAATTCCATCGCGTGCTGAAACCGGGCGGCGTGCTGCTCTTTGCCGAATCCACCGAGGCCTACATCAAGTCGTGGGTGATCCGGCTGCTGTTCCGTCACCCCATGCAGGTCCAGAAAAGTGCCGACGGCTATCTCGACATGATCCGGCAGGCAGGGTTCCGCTTCGGGCCGCAGAACGTGTCGCTACCGTACCTGTGGTGGAGCCGCGCCGCCGACTTCGGCCTCTTCGAGCGGCTCGGCCTTCATCATCCGAAGCCCGGCAAGCGGCGTGAAACGCTCGTCAACGTGGCGGCCGTCAAAGCGTCCTGAGCCTCCAGGCGCACAGCGGCGGCGCTCGCACCAATCGGGCCGCCGCCGACGCCACCCCCGCCTACTTCCCGCCCTTCAGCGTCACCACATCGCCCACCAGCGCAACGCCCGCGATAAACGCCCCCGCCCCGCACGTGAACTGCGTGGGGCTCTCCGTCAACTGGTTCCGGTAGTTGCTCTTGATGTTGATGACCGCATTGCCGCCTTCCTTGCGCGCGCGGTCCTGCAACTCGATCACGGCCGACAGGAACACGTGCTGGCAAGCCGCTTCGTCGGTCTTGTTGAAGGCGTTCGTCTTCTTGTTGGTGGCGAACTGACCGAACGACTTCAGCACAGCCGGATGCTTCTGGCCGGCGAAGTACAGCGTGACGTCGTCAGTCACCTTGCCGGGCTCGCTGCGCAGCGCTTCGTCGACGGGGTAGCTCGACACCGTGTCGCGCGCGAACGCGTGCGAGGTCGCGAGCGCCGCGCACAGCGCGGCCAGCATCAAAGGCTTTTTCATCGCAATCCTCACCGGGTTCAGTTGGCCTGGAGGACGACGCGCTCGCCCTCCACTGCAATCGCCGCCGCGCTCGGGCTCACGCCGCAGGTGTAGTCCGTGGCCGACGCCGTTTCCGTGGAGTGGAAACGCGTTTTCACGTTGACGACGGCGTTGGCGCCGTGCTCGCGCGCGTCGGCCCGCACTTTCTGCAGCGCTTGTGCCAGCGCCTTGTTACATGATGCTTCGGGGCCGTCGGTGGTGCGCGCGATGCGCACCGAGTACGAGACGCGGCCGAGTTGGCGCTGCACCGCCGGATGAGCCTGCGCGCCGAAATACAGCGCCACGTCGGCGCCTTGCGACGAAGCCGCGGACACGGGCGCGAGCGGCAGCGACTTCACCTGGGTCGCGCAACCGGCCTGCGTGAGGGTAACAAGCGTGACAACAGCCACGGCACCCACACCGGCCACCGAGCGTAGCGTAAGGGAGTTCTTCTTCATTTTTCTCCTCGTGAGATCAAGATCGCCTGTGGCGTCCTGCCGTCTTCCAGGCACGACTTCCAGGCGCTAAACATCAGGCTCGCGCAACTGCCGCCGAACCCGAACGAAACGGACATTGCATGATCGATGGCGGCGTCGCGCGACGCTCGCACGAGCGGCAGGCCGGCCGCGCGCGCGTCGAGCGATTCGATGCCCGCCGTGCCCGCCATGTAGCCCTCGCGCATCATCAGCAGCGTGTAAATGGCTTCGTGCGCACCACACGCGCCTGGCGGGTGGCCCGTCAGGCCCTTCGTCGACGAGAACGGCGGAATCGATTCGCCGAATACGGCGGCGAGCGCGTCCAGTTCCTCGACGTCCCCGCGCGGCGTGGCGGGCGCGTGCGTGTTGATGTAGTCGGGCCGCGTGCCGGCCTCGTCGAGCGCGGCGCGCATGGCACGTGCGATGCCGCTCGCGTGGGGCGTCACCATGCCCGCGCCGTCGGTGCAATGGCCGAAGCCCGTCAGCTCCGCGTAGATGCGCGCGCCGCGCGCGAGTGCATGTTCGAGCGATTCGAGCACCAGCACGCCCGCGCCCGACGCGATCACGAAGCCGTCGCGGCCGGTATCGTAGGGCCGCGAGGCCCGCTCCGGAGTCGCGTTGAAGCCGCGCGAAAGCGCGCCCATCGCGTCGAACAGCAGCGTCATGTTGTCGTGCAGCGCCTCGCTGCCGCCCGCGAGCACGAGTGCCTGGCGCCCGGTCTGAATCAGCTGCATCGCCTGGCCGATGGCAAGCGCCGACGTCGTACAGGCCGACGAAGGCGAGTACGTCACGCCCTCCACACCGAACACGTGCGCGACATTGGCCGAGGTCGTGCTGCTCATCGCCTGCGGCACCGTATAAGGCGGCACGCGGTCGAGCCCGCGCGTCTCGCCGATGGCGAGCGCACTGTCGTAGGCCGACATGGCGCCCACGCCCGAGCCGATCACGGCGCCCGCCGCAGGCGTGCGCAACGCGGCCGCGTCGAGGCCCGCATCGGCGATTGCGCTGCGCGCCGCGTGGCACGCGAAGCGCGCGGTATCGCCCATGAAGCGTTCGAGCTTGCGCTCGAAAGGCGGCTCCTGCGCCACCGACGCCACACCGGCAACCTGACTCGCGAAGCCGCGCTCGCGCCAGGCTTCGACCCGCACGATGCCGCCACGGCCCGCGCGCAGCCGCGCGGACACCTCATCGAGCGTATTGCCGAGGCACGACACGATGCCCATGCCGGTTACGACCACCCGTCGCATGCCGGTCGAGGTCACGAGAGACGGCTCGCTCATCCGGCGCGCCTGAACACGAGCGATGTATTCACGCCGCCGAACGCAAAGTTGTTGCTCATCACGTATTCGGTGTCGATGGTGCGCGGCGCCTTCACGATGTAGTCGAGGCTCGCGCACGCCGGGTCCACGTTGTCGAGGTTCAGCGTGGGCACATACCCGTTGCGCTTCATCATCTCGATGGTCCACCAGGCTTCGATGGCGCCGCACGCGCCCAGCGTATGGCCGATATAGCTCTTGAGCGAGCTGATGGGCATGTGTTCGCCGAAGGTCTGCGCCGTGGCGTGGCTTTCGGCGATATCGCCGCGGTCGGTCGAGGTGCCGTGCGCGTTGACGTAGCCGATGGCATCCGCCGGCAGGTTCGCGTCGCGCAGCGCGAGTTGCATCGCGAGGGCCATCGTGTCGGCCGTGGGCTGCGTGATATGCACGCCGTCCGAATTGCAGCCGAAGCCCACCACCTCGGCGTGAATGCGCGCGCCGCGCGCCATGGCGTGCTCGTACTCTTCGAGCACGAGCGTGGCGGCGCCCTCGCCCACCACGAGCCCGTCGCGGGCCACATCGAACGGACGCGGCGTGAGTTGCGGGTCGTCGTTGCGCGTGCTCGTCGCGTAGAGCGTGTCGAACACGGCCACGGCGGGCCCCGAGAGTTCCTCCGCGCCGCCCGCCAGCATCAGCGTCTGTTTGCCGTAAGCGATCGTCTCGTAGGCGTAGCCGATTGCCTGGCTGCCCGATGCGCACGCGCACGAGGTGGGCACGATGCGCCCCTTCAGGTCCCAGAAGAGACTCACGTTCACGGCGGTCGTGTGCGGCATCATCTGCACGTAGCTGTTCGACGTGACGTCGCTCATCGAGCCCGTGTCGAGCATCTTGCCGAACGCGCGAATCGGGTCCACGGAACCGGACGACGAACCGTAGGCCACGCCCATGCGGCCGTCCTTGATCGAGGGATCGTCGAGCAGCCCCGCATCGGCCAGCGCCAGTTCGCTCGCGCGCACGGCGTAGACCGACACGGGCCCCATCGAACGCGTCTTCTTGCGCGGATAGTGCGCGGGCACGGGCAGTTCGGGAATCGGGCAGGCGAGCCGCGTATGCAGCGACTCGAAATAGTCCCACGCCGGGATGCGCCGCACCGCGTTGCGGCCGAGTTTCAACGCGGCTTCGATCTCGTCCCACTTGTTGCCGAGCGCCGTGACACCGCCCATTCCCGTAATGACGACGCGCTTCATCACACCATCCCGCCATTCACGCCGATCACCTGGCGCGTCACGTACGACGCCGCATCGGACATCAGAAAGCCCACCACTGCCGCCACTTCGGCCGGCTGCCCGACGCGGTTCATCGGCACCGCCTTGAGCGCCTGGTCGAGCGGCACGCTGTCGAGCATGCCGGTGTCGATGAGCCCCGGCGCCACGCTGTTGACCGTGATGTTGCGCGACGCGAGTTCCACCGCGAGCGCCTTCGTCGCGCCGATCAAGCCCGCCTTCGCCGCGCTGTAATTGACCTGCCCGCGGTTGCCGGTCACACCCGACACCGAGGCCACCGTCACGATGCGCCCGCCTTTGCGCGCGCGCACCATCGGCATCGTCAACGGATGCACGACGTTGTAGAACGCATCGAGACCGGTTTCGATCACGACGTCCCAGTCTTCGTCGGTAAGCGCGGGGAACGCGGCGTCGCGCGTCACACCGGCACAGCAGACGATGCCGTAGTACGCGCCATGCGCCTCGACGTCGGCTTCGAGCACGGTGCGGCACGCGGCGCGCTCGCGCACGTCGAACTGCAGCACGGTGGCCGTGCCGCCTTGCGCCGTGATGCCGGCCGCGACTGCTTCGGCTTCCTGACGACCGCTGCGGCAATGCACCGAGACGGCGAAGCCGTCCGCGGCAAGCTGGTAGGCGATGGCGCGGCCGATGCCGCGGCTCGCGCCGGTAACGAGAACACGGCGGCTCATGGCTTGAAAGCCTCCTCGATAAAAGTCTGGAAATTGCGCGGCTGATAGACCTTGACGATGGCCTCGGCGCACACGGCGTCTTCGTGGCCGATCGTACACGCGTAGGCGCCGTGGCCTTCCTCGCTGCGCAGCACTTCGTTGATGGTGATGTGCAACTGCGCACCGCACGGAAATGCGGGCATACGCGCCTCATAGCGGCGCGTGCCGAGCAGCACGCCGGGCTTCACGCTTTCGCCGGCACGCATGGCGAGCAAACCGACATGCGCCGCAATGGCCTGCGCCATCAGCTCGACGCCGATCCACGCCGGCATGGCGCCCGCGCGGTCGGCGTACCAGGCGTCGCCGCGCACGCTCGCATGCGCCGTCAACGATTCGTCGCCGAATGCGCTCACCGAGTCGAGCAACAGCATCGTGCCCCGATGCGGCAGGAGTTGCTCGATGGGCGGCAGTGCCGTGTCGCCTTCGAAGGCATGGGGCGGAGTGGGTAGCGTCATCGCAGGCCTCACCGGGCGAGAATCAGGCTGACATTGCTGCCGCCGAACGCAAACGAATTGCTCATCACGTATGGCGTGCCGCCATCGCGCGGCAAATGGCGCTCGTCTTCGACGAGATCGAGCGTGGGCAGTGCGGGATCGGCCTCACCATCCCAGACGTGACGAGGCAATGCGACGTCGCTGCGCGCGAGCGTGAGCCACGCGAAGCCGAGTTCAGTCGCGCCCGCCGCGCCGAGCAGATGCCCCGTGAGCGGCTTCGTGCCGCTCGCGGCCACGCCTTGCGGAAAAACGCGCGTCATCAGGTGTGCTTCCATCTCGTCGTTCTTGATGGTCGCCGTGGCGTGCAGGTTCACGTAGCCCACCGCCGACGGCGCGATGCCCGCATCGCCGAGCGCGGCGCGCAAAGCCAGTTCGCCACCCACGCCCTGCGGATCGGGTGCCGAGATGTGATGCGCGTCGCTCGATTCGCCCGCGCCCGCGAGCCGCACCGGCCCTTCGTCGCGGCTCATCAGGAACACTGCCGCACCCTCGCCGATGTTGATGCCGCGGCGCTGCGCGCTCATCGGGTTCATGCGCACGGGGCTGGTCGAATCGAGCGAGGCGAAGCCTTGCAGCGTCAGCTCGCACAGCGAATCCACGCCGCCCACCACCACCGCGTCGCACAGCTTGAGCCGCAGCAGACGGCGCGCAGACACGAAAGCCTTCGCGCTCGACGTGCACGCCGTCGAGATCGTGAACGCCGGCCCGCGCAGGCCCAGCACCGCGGCCGCGAACGGCGCGGCCGTGCCGATCTCCATTTGCCGGTAGTCGAACGTGGACGGCATCGTGCCGGTAGCGGAACGCTCGCGCAGCGCCGCTTCGGCCGCGCCGATACCCGACGTGCTCGTGCCGAGCACCACGCCGATACGCTGCGCGCCGTAGCGCTCGCGCGCGGCCTCGATAGCCGGCGCGATCTGCGCGAGCGCGGCGAGCAGCAGACGGTTGTTGCGGCAGTCGTAGGCGGCGAGCGCTGCGGGCGCTGCGAACGCTGAGGGCGGTACGAAATCGAGCGACGCCGTCACGCGGCCGGCGAACATCGTGCCGATACGCGTCTCGATGGGTCCCATACCCGGTGCGCGGTCGTTCGCGAGCGACGCGACGATGGTGTCCACGTCGTCGCCGAGCGCATTGATCATGCCGGGCGCGTGCAGATAGACAGGCGCGTTCACGCGGCCCTCCGTTGAGTAGCAGGTATGCCGAGCGGCGCGAGCAGCACGGACACCAGGATGCCGAGCGAAAGCGTCGCGCCGAAGCTCTTGAGCGCCGGCATCGAACTCATGCCGAGCAGACCGAACGACAGCAAGGTGGTCGCCGCGGACAGCAGCACGCCGGTCCAGACGGCGCCGAGTTGCGCCGGGGCGCGCAAGGCGCCTTCACGCAGGAACACCGCGTAGTTCGCGCCCACGCCGAGCACGAGCATCAACGCGAGCGAGTTGAAGAGCGTGAAGCGCACGTGGGCATAACCGAACACGGCAAGCGTGACGCCTATCGCGACGAGCACCGGCAGCCCGGTCGCGATGCCGCCGCGCAGGCCATAGCGCAGCATCAGCAGCACGAATACGAGCAACAGCGCGCCCGCGAGCCAGATGGCGCTGTCGAGCCGCCAGGCGCCGAAAAGGCGCGAGACGCTCGCGGCCTTGTCGACAAAGCTCACCCCAGGCACCGTGTGCGCCGTGGCGACCAGCGCCGCTTCGTTCGCCGCCGAAACGCCCTGAGGAATGACGACGGCCGCGAATGCGTCCGGCGCGCTCTTCGAGCGTCCGAGCCAGAGATGGCGAAACGGCTGCGACCACGGTTCGGCCAGCCAGTCGTCGACGTGCAGCGTGGCCCCGTTCGATTGCTCGTAGGCGGCGAGCCACGTGTTCGCCACTTCGTCGCGAAAACCGGCTTCGGTCAACATGGCGCGCAACGCCGCGGGGTCGCGGAACACGTGCGTAGCGATGAGCGCGTGATCGGCCCGTTGCTGCTCTTCAGATGGGACGAACGATGCGACCGATTGCCAGCCGCTCACGAGCGGCGCGCCCGATGCGTCCGTGAGCGCACCGAGCTTCGTCGCGAGCGCCTCGGCACGTTCAAGTACGCGCTCCGGCGACTCGCCGCTCACCACGAAGAACTGCGAGCTGTTGTCGACGCCCACGGCCTGGGTCACCACACGCTCCTGGGCGACGAGCGACGGGTCGCGCTGGATCAGCAGATGGATGTCGTCGTCGCTGGCAAGCCGGAGCCAGCCGGGCACCGAGACGAGGACCACCGCGGCAGCAACGAGCCCGACCCGCAACGTGCTGCGCCCTGCGAGCAATGCATGCCATCTCGTCAGCATCGCGGCGGCCACGGCGAACAGCGTGCGCGGCGTATGCCGCGCGGGCCGCGCGAGCAGGCTCGGCAGCAGCCACAGCACCGACGCGAAGGCGGTCGCGATGCCCACCATCGCGAAACACGCAATCTGCTTGAGCGCGGGGAACGGCGCGAAGGTAAGGATCGCGTAGCCCAGCAGACTCGTGGCGAGCGCGACCGTCAGGGCCGGCGCGACTTCGCGCGCGCCGCGCCGCGGCTCCCAGTTCTGCCCGGCGCCGAGATAGACAACGAAATACTGAATCGAATAATCGACCGCCTCGCCGATCAGGCTCGCGCCGAACACGAGCGTCAGCAGATGCAGTTGGCCGAATACGAGCAAGGTGGCCGCGAGCGCGCAGAGAATGCCGAGCGCGGTGGAGACGAAGCCCAGCGCGATGAGCCGCGGCGAGCGAAAGATCCACAACATCAGCAACGCAACGCCGACCAGCGAGCCGATACCGATGGCGTGCATCTCGCGCTCCGAGGCACGGCGCGCCGCCTCGGCGTAAAAGACGGCGCCCGTGCGCGCGAGCGTGACGTCGGGGAACGCAGCCTTGAGCCCCGCTTCACCTTGCGCGACGGCGGCCAGCACCGCGCGCTGGATGTCGGTCTCGTAGGCCGAGCCGCGCAGTGTCGCGACCACGAGCACGCCGGTGGACCGGTCGCGATGCGAAACCAGCAGCCCGTCTTCTATCGTCAGGTTCGAGGTGGCGAGCGGCAGGCCACCCAACCAATGCTGGAGCCAGCCGAACGGGTCGTCCGCGAGCGGCGCGGTGAGACCGGCGGCCGGCAGCCCGTAGAGACGCTGCAGCAGCGCATCGTGCAGCGCCGCGGCGCCACCGGCGATGCTCTGGCGATCGCGAGGCGTGAGCAGATTGAAGCGATACGGCAGGTAGAAGCGCGCGATTCGCGACAGGTCGAACGGCGGCAATTGCGCCGTCACTGCTGCGAACGCGCCGCTCGCTGTGAGCGCCACGCCGAGTTGTCGCGCGGCCGCCTTGGCATGCGCGCCATCGTCGCTCGACACCACGAAGACGGCGCGATTGCCGAGCGCGCCTGCGAGGCGGTCTACGGCTTCTTCCGCGACAGGGTCCGCCTCGGTTGCGGGCAGCAAAGCCAGCAGATTGGTTTGCAGCGGCGACGGCCCCGCAAAGCGCCACGCGCAATAAAGTGCCGCAGCAAGCGCGAGTACCAGCCACGCGGCGCGCAGGCACCCAGTCCGGGACACGGCGAACGTGCGTTGCGCCTCCACTACCGGGCCCCGAACAACGCGAGTTCGGCAGGCGCGAGTTCGCTCACCGCTGCGCTGCCTTCGAAGTCGAGTTGCGTCACGTCACCGTTCGCGTGTGCGATGCGCAGCGTGCGCAGATAGTCGCCGCCGCTCATCTGCAACGAGGCAATGGACTGCGCGATTTGCGGCTGATTCGGCACGAGCCGCATCTGCCAGCGTGCGGGCGTGCCCGTTGCCTCGACGTCGAACTGCGAATAGAGCGCGCTCAGGTCGCCCGCGAGCATGGCGCGCATCATCTTCGAGATGCCGGCCGCAGCGCGAGCGCCCTGGGCGCTGCGACTTGCCGTCTGCGTGCCCGCGGCGTCTACCGTGACGATGCCCGCGTCGGTCATGACCCACGTGGCTTTGTAGGGCGTGTCGATGTGCCAGATCGCGCCGCGTTCGCGCAAGAACAGCAGCGAGCCCGTGCTGACGAGCGGCGCTTTCATCGCCGCGAGCGTCTGCGTCTGCGTGAAACGTGCACGAACGCCCTTCGCTTTCGCGAGATGCGAGGCGATTTGCGAGACGAGCGCCATGTCGTTCAAAGCAGGCGATGCGGTGGACGCAGCGGTTCCGGCGGAAGCCTGCGCGGGCGTGCCGGCCCCCGAGGCGGCCCCGCAAAGTACCGGCATCGCGATCAGCGCCATTGCGGCCACCGAAGCCGACACGCGCACATTCAACGTTCCCATGCCCGCTCCAGCTTCTCGAACACCACGGTCGGCGACACGAATTGCAGTTCCTTCGTCTCGGCGTGCACCGCGACCTGGATCGTGTAGCCCTTCGTGAGCCGCTCGCCCGAGACGGCATCGACGATCTCGTAGCCGATCTTCAAGCGGTTCTCGTGTTCGAGCAGTTGCGCCCGCACTTCCAGGCGCTGACCGTAGACCGCGGGCCGCACGTACTTCAAATGAACCTCGACCACCGGCCAGAGATAGCCCGACGCCTGCATTTCACGGTAGTCGTAGTCGAACCTGCGCAGCAGTGCGGCGCGGCCTATCTCGAAGTACTTGAGGTAGTGGCCGTGCCAGCACACGTTCATGGCGTCGACGTCGTGGAACGGCACTTCGACGTCCGCACTTGCGCTCAGGACCGCACGCGTGTCGCTCATGCCGCGGCTCCTTCCGTGCGTTCAATGAGCCCGCCCGCCGCAATGCTCGCCGTCACGGCGCGCAGGTCACGTTCGAGCGGGCGGTCTTCGTCGACGAACGATGACAGCGCCGTCACCTCGCTCATGAAGCGTTGCAGCGGTGCGGGGATCATCGTCGCGCCGTTCATCTTCAGGCGCAGTTGCACGGCCTGCACCGTTGCGAGCGTGTGCGCCGCCGCGACCTGTTCGGTGAGTTGCAGCACGCGCAGGCAATCGCGCGCGGCAATCGTGCCCATGCTCACCTTGTCCTGGTTGTGCGCCTCCGTGGAGCGCGAGAACACGCTTGCAGGCATGGTGTGCTTGAGCGCCTCCGCGGTCCAGGCCGACGACGAGATCTGCACCGCCTTGAAGCCATGGTTGATGGGCGCGCGCGCCGGCGCCGCACCCGTGAGGTTGCGCGGCAGACCGTTGTTGAACTTGTCGTCGACGAGCAGCGCCAGTTGCCGGTCCATCAAGTCTGCGAGATTGGCCACTGCGGTCTTCAGCGCATCCATGGCGAACGCGATGTGGCCGCCGTAGAAGTTGCCGCCGTGCAGCACGCGACCGCTGTCGGGGTCCACGAGCGGGTTGTCGTTCGCGCTGTTCAACTCGTTCTCGACATCGCGGCGCACCCAGCTGAGTGCATCGCAGGCCACGCCAATCACGTGCGGCGCACAGCGGATCGAATAGCGGTCCTGCAGGCGATGGCCCGGCGTATCGGTGCGTCCCGCGAGATCGGCGCGAATCCAGGCAGCGGCTTCGGCCTGGCCCGCGTGGGGCTTCGCCTCGAAGATCAACGGATCGAAATGGGCGGCGCGGCCGTCGAGTGCAACCGTGGATAACGCCGTGAGACTGGCCGCGAGGCGCGCCAGCTGCGCGGCGCGCGCGAAGGCGAGACACGCGAGGCCCGTCATCACGGCCGTGCCGTTCATCAGCGCAAGACCTTCCTTCGGCGCGAGCGTCAGCGGCTCGTGTCCGAGCGCGCGCCAGGCTTCGCGCGCGGAGCACAACGCGCCGCGAAACATCACGTCGCGCTCGCCCACGAGCGCGGCTGCCACATACGAGAGCGGCGTGAGGTCGCCGCTCGCCCCCACCGATCCTTCCGACGGAATGCGCGGCAGCACGCGGTGGTTGATGAGATCGGCGACGCGCTCCAGCAGCACGGGCCGCACGCCGGAGAATCCGTAGGCGAGCGAATTGAGCCGCGCGGCGATCACGGCGAGCGTTTCTTCGTCGTCCAGATAGTCGCCCATGCCGCAGCCGTGATAGCGCGTGAGCTGCAACGGCAGGGCTTCGACCAGATGCATCGGCACCTCGACGACACACGCGTCGCCATAGCCCGTGTTGACGCCGTAGACCGTTGCGCCCGAAGCCAGATGCTGCTGCAGGAAATCTGCGCCGCGCTGGATGCGGGCACGCCAGGCGGGATCGCTGTTGAGCGATACGGCGGCACGCCGATGCGCCACGACCACCACGTCTTCGATGGTGAGCCGCCGGCCGCCGATCACGACACACGGCGCCGCCGCGTCGTTCGTATGAGCCGCTGCGTCCTTCAAATCATGTTCGGCCATTTGCGCCTCCGCTGGGGCGCGCCCAGAAGTCGTAGAAATTGAACCATTGATACGGCGCCTTGCAGCAATAGTGTTCGAGACGCGCGGCATAACGCTGGGCCCAGACGGCCAGATGTCGGGCACGGTCGCGCCGCGGCAGTTCGATGCGTTCGGCGAACGACTCGAAGTAGAGCCGGTAAGCGCCGCGCTCCTTGAGGCAGAAGAACAGATAGACGGGGCACGCCAGCGCATGCGCGAGCACGTACGGCCCCTGCGCAAACGGCGCGCTCGCACCGAGAAACGGCACGTGCGTGGTGCGGCCCGCTTCGCGCGCCGGCGTACGGTCGCCGACGATCACGAGCAACTCGCCGCGCTCGATGCGCTCCTGCATCATCAGCGCGGTCTCCGGCCCGAAGTCGCTGACCTCGACGAGATGCTGCGCGAAGTCGTGGTGCGCGGCGGCCAGCACGCTGTTGAAGCGGCGCGCGTGTTCGGTGTAGACGATCGCCGTCACCCTGGTCTGCGCGCTGCGCACGGCGAGCGCGCGCGCCATCTCCAGATTGCCGAGATGCGAACCGATGACGAGCGCGCCGCGCCCGCTGGCAAGCAAGGCGTCGAGCGCGCCGGCATCGTCGAACTTCACGTTGGCGAAATCGAGCTGGCCGGACCAGGCAGCGAGCTTGTCGAAACCCGATTGCGCGAATGTGAGCATGTGCCGATACGCGGTGAGCCAGCCCGGCAGCGGCGTCGACTCGTTCGGTCTGAAGCGTTGGAGTTGCGCGAAGTAGCGCGTGGAGGCGCCGCGCGCGGCGCGTCCCGTCAGCAGGAAATACGCAACGATCGGGTACAGCCACAGCGACGTGAGGCGGGGCCCGATTGTGCGGCAGCCCAGCGCGAGCAACGCCATGCCGAGGCGGCTGCCGCGCTCGGCCATGCGCCACCATGGCGTCGTGCGTTCGCCCTGCCCTTGCGCTGCGCGGCGCGGCATGAACTTGTGCGCGAGCAGCAACGGCGAGCGCATCAGCATGCCCGCCACGAGTCGCGTGTGGCTGCGGCTGATGCGCACGTTGTCCCACAGCACGTCGAAGTGCGAGACGCCGTCCGTCGCGTAGCGAACGGCGGTGGGAATCGAGACGAACTCGACGCGCCGCCAATAAAACCGCACGAGAATCTCGATGTCGAAGTCCATGCGTGTCGGCAACTTCACGCCGTCGATCAGATCGCAAGCCAGGTCGAGCGGATACAGGCGGAAGCCGCACATCGAATCGCGAATGGTGAACGAAAGCGTTTCGATCCAGACCCACACGTGCGTCAGATAGCGTCCATACAGCCGCGATTTCGGCACGCTCGCGTCGTACACCGGCCGACCGAGAATCACCGCGTGCGGCTTCGCATGCGCAGCGTCGAGAAAGCGCGGCACGTCGGCTGCGTCGTGCTGCCCGTCGGCGTCGATCTGCAGGGCGTGCGTGAAGCCCGCTGCGCGTGCGGCGCGCAGACCGGCCATCACCGCTGCGCCTTTGCCGCCGTTCACGGGCAGGCGCAGCAGCGTGAGCTGGCCGGCGTAACGCTGAGCGAGCGCGGCCAGTACGGCCTGGGTCGGCTCGTCGCTGCCGTCGTCGACCACGAAGAGCGGCAACCCGTGCGGAATCAGGTTCGCGACGGTTGCGCCAATCGCATCCTTGTGGTTGTAGATCGGAATGACGACACAGGCAGCCATGCTCATGCAGGCTCCCCGTAGACGACGACGCCCGACGCGCAGTCGCGTTCGCCCAGGTGATACGCGAATTGCAGGCGGCGGCGCGGCGCGTCGTGCGTCAGCACGAGCTTGAGCACAGCGCCGGGTGGCACGGGGGCCATGAACTTCAGCTTGTCGATGGACGTGAGCGTGCGCACGCCGGGCACGTAGTCGCTCGCGAGCCGCACGACCCAATCGATCTGCACGACGCCGGGCAAAATCGGCAGGCCGGGAAAGTGGCCGGCGAAATGCACGAGCGTGGGCGGCACGTGCAGCTCGTAGAACCGCTCGTTGGCGTCCCCTGCTTCGGCAAGTAGTTCGAAGCCGTCTTCGTGGGCCCCGAACGCGCGGGCAATGGCCGCTGCCTGCAGCTTGCCGCGCGCATCGAACGGCAACGCCTTGCGAAAGCGCCAGTGACGCGGCAGCACCGTCATGTCGAAATAGCCGGCGAGATGGCGCCGCAGCGTCTTCACGAGCTGCACGCGGCCCTCGCGGCGCAGCGCGGCGTTGCCTTCGCCCGACAGCACCACGAGCGCACCGACGCGCTTGCGCGAGGCACCGTCGAGCACCGTGGTCGCGGCCTCGGCCACGAACGGATGCAGCCGCAGGCGGCCTTCGAGTTCCGCCAGCGCCACGCGCTTGCCGTCCAGCTTGATGACGCGGTCGAGCCGACCCAGCAGGTTGAAACCGCCGCGCGTGTCGAACGCCACGGCGTCGTCGGTGCGATGCCAGCCGTCGTGGTCCAGATGCGGCGAACGCAGTTCCAGTGCACCGTCGTCCGCGCGGCGCACGTCGATGCCCGGCATGGGACGCCACGCATCGGAGCCGGTCTGCATCCGCCACGCAATGCCGCCCGTTTCCGTGCTGCCGTAGATTTCGAGCGGCGCGTGGCCGAGCACGGCAGCGAAGCGCCGGGCCGTGTCGAACGCGAGCGGCCCGCCCGACGAGAAGAACGCGCGAGGCGCGGGATCGAATGCATCGAAGCCGGGCAGATCGGGCCAGCGCGACAACTGCGCGGGCGTGGAAACGACCACCGTCGCCCCGCACTGCGCGATGCGCGCCTGCAACTGATGCGGGTCGACGCAGGTGGAGCGGTCGAACGCGCGGCCCGCCGCGAGCGGCCAGAACACGCGAAACAGCAGGCCGTAGATGTGATGATGCGGCACGCTCGCGAGCACCGTTGCATCGCCGGCGAGCGCGCCCCACTGCGCTTCAAGCGTGTGCACTTCGGCGTTGAACTGGGCGAGCGTCTTGCGTACGGGCTTCGGCACGCCGCTGCTGCCGGATGTGTAGAGCGTCAGCGGCGCGTTGGGGTCGATGGTGCAGGTGGCCGTTGTGGTGGCCGGTGCGGTGGTCGTTGCAGTGGCCGGTGCGTCAATCGACATGGCGACGATGTCGGCGTCGGTCAGCACCGCGTCGTACGCCTCGCTCAGGTCCGCGAGATAGCCCGGCGCGGAACTCGCCGGAATCACCGGCTCCTTGCCGGCAATGAAGAGGCCGAAGAGCGCGCACGCGAACGTATAGGGATCGTCGGCACACAGCGCGAAGCGCTGCTCCGCGCGCGGGGTCAGGCGGGCGGCAATGGCCAGCACACGCGTACGGAATGCGGGAAAGCGGATCGTATCGGCGCCGTCGCGACATACCGCGACGACTGTCTGCGTATCAACCGCCGCGCGCGGTGCGGCAAAGAGCTCGTGCAGCGCGATCACAATGCCCCCGTGCGCTGCGCCCTCGGCAGCATGATGTACTTGCGCCACACCACCTCGGCAACCAGCAGCACGCCCACCACGCCATACGCGATGGCGCCGTTGTAGAGCGACCACGACTCGCGCGACCAGCACAGCGCCGTGTAGGCGGAGAAGATGCCGTTCGCGGCGAAGAATGCCGTCCACAGCTGCGTGACGCGACGCGTGTAGCGCACCACGTGATCAGGCGGATCCGGATACGTGAAGCGCGCGAACCGTTCGATCATCGACGGTCCGTTTGCCAGTGTCGCGCCGAACGCCACGAGCAGCCCGACATTCACAAGCGACGGATAAAGGCGCAGCAGCAGCTCACTGTTGGTCGCGACGATCGCCACCGACGCACAGTTGAGCGCGCCGGCCACCGCCCAGTCCACGAGGCTCAGCTTGCGCAGCGAGGCCGCGAATGCACCCGTGCCCGCCACGCGTTGCAGCCACAGCAGCGCGAGCAGCATACAGCCCACGTAGCGCGGCGAGTCCCAACGCCAGGCGCACAGAATCACGACCGGATAGGCCAGGTTCGCCGCGAGGCGCACCGTGCGGCGCGCGCGACCGTATGCAGGCGGTGCTTCGGTCGCGGCGGGCACCGCGTGACTCGCGTCGGTCATGCGACGCGTGGCCGGGTCGCCCGCTGCCGGCGCGTCGCACGAAGGCGTGGATGGCATCAAGCCTGAGCCGCGAGCAGCGATTCCACAGCGGCGATCACGTCGCCCACCGTGCGAACCGACTTGAACTCTTCCGGCTTGATGCGCCGGCCGGTCATTTCCTGCAGCTTGATGGCGAGATCGACGGCGTCGATGCTGTCCAGATCCAGTTCTTCGAACAGATGCGCCTCCGGCGTCACGCGCGCCGGATCGATCGCGAAGTTTTCGTGGAAGATGGCGCGGATGCGCTCGAGAATGTCTGCCTCGGTCACGATTCAATCCCCCTTGCCTGCAGTTTCTTCCAGCACCGCCGCGTCTTTACGCTGAGACGCAACCAGCTCGGCGAGCGTGTTGACGGAACGAAAATACTCGCGCACGCGCGCGTCGTCGGCGGCGATGGTGAGCTTGTAGCGCTGGCGCAGCACGATGCCGATCTCGAGCGCGTCGATCGAGTCGAGCCCGACTCCGTTGGTGTCGAACAACGGCGCGTCGTCGTCGATATCGTCGGGCGTCAGGTGTTCCAGATCGAACGCTTCGATCAGAAGCTGCTTAATTTCCAGTTTTAAAGAATCCATGATCGAACAGGTGCTGGGTAATGTGTGCCTCAACGGCGCGGGTGACGCTGCGCGCGGCGAGCGCCGGCGGCATTTCGTGCGACGCGAGCTGCCCGACGCCCATGGGATCGAGCACGTTCACGGTGATGCGGAAAGGACGCTCCGGTACGTGATACCAGCGCATCTGCTTCGTGAAGGCGGGTGGATCGCAATGCATGAGAACGGGGACGATCGGCGCGCCGGCTTCGAGCGCGATATACGCAAAGCCGCGCGAGAAGGCGCGCAGCCGGTTGGGCGCCGGGCTGCGCGACCCCTCGGGAAAAATGATCATCGTGTAGCCCGCGGCGATCTGCTGCCGGCAATCCTTCACGAAACCGGCGGGATCGACGTTGCTCACATATTTGGCAGCCCGCACGATACCCCAGAAGCATGGGTTGCCCCAATGGGCGTTCTTCACGACGCAGCAGGCACGCGGCATGAGCGAAAGCAGCACCACGACATCGAGATAAGTCGGATGGTTCGCCACGACGATGGCCGGCGCGCCCGAACGCAAGGCGTCGGCGCCCGCCACGTCGAGTTCCATCACGCCCATGCGCTTCAAGGCGTCGACGAGCGCGCGAAAGAACCAGTGGATCACGGTCGTGACCGCGCGTTGGCGCGAGGCGCGATGTGGCCACAGGCTCGCGAACGGAAAAACGAGAACCGAGAAAAGCAGGCCGCTCAGCCCGAACACCGTGAAGCTGAGGCCGGTAGCGAAAAGACGCCAGCCACGACTAGACCGCACTGACATGCCACCCCCACTGCCAGATCGCTCCGGCGTGTTGCCACGCGGCGGCCGATTGCGTATCGAGACAGTGATGCAGCGCTGCGCTTTGCGTCGCGAAATGCGTCACGCCTGCCTTGCCTGCTTCATGTTCGATTTCGTGTTCGGTCTCGTGTTCGATTTCGCAGACGGTACACGCGAGATGTCCTTGCGCGACCTGTCCCGCGTCGAGCAGCAGCGCGAGGGCGCCCTGCTGCACTTCGTGATCGACCTGGCCGTATGCGCCGTCGGCCGGTTCGTCCGCATAGACGAGAAGCACCGGCACAGTGGGTTCTTCGGTGTACTGCGCATACGCTTCGAGCAACGCGTAACCGAGCGTTTCGGGGCCGGCTGAAATGGCGTTCGCGGGCGAGCGGTCCTCCCGCGCGATACCGAAGAGTCCCGACATGGCGTTGAGCACCGAGAGGCTGAAGGCATTCGGCAGGACCGGTTTGTCGGCCTCGATGCCGTGCAGGATGTCGGTGGTACGCCGTAGTTCGCCGTGCCTCGATGCGAATACCACCCGCGCTTGCGGCACGTTCTGCACGCAATCGTGGGCGACCTTCAACGCCATCCGGGAAAGCGAACTCAGCCGGCGGCGCATCATCGGATCGATGAAGGCGACTTCAGCTGTTTCTGCAACGGCAGGAGACCAGAAAGACCACCGGGCCACCGGCAAGGTCCACGACAAATCGGGCATATCGACATTCGGTGTGGGGTAGCCGCATCGTCCAGGCTACACACCGAAACGACGCATGGAAGCGTTTTCACCCGCGCACGTCGGCGCAACGGGGCCTTCTCTTACAGCCCATTAACGGCATCTGGCGCGGATTATTTAGATCAAAATCAAAAGCGGCGGCAGTGCACGTTAAGCATCGCCAACTTCTTTTTTGACGAAAGGTTTGAAAGAATCAGTGCAACGACTACTGCGCGGTATCGTCTCCTTCAATTCAGAGCGCATGCTTTGCTGGCCGCCACGCCGTGCTTTGCGCAAACCCGCTTGCTACGGGGCATGTTCGCGTCCAGCTCTCGCCCATCCATCTAATGACCAGCAATAAGCGGCCGATTATCTGCCGGGCCACCCTGAAAATCTGTCAAATCTTGTCAAAATAATCCACAAAAACGGTAACGAATTTGAATGACTAAACCAGGTTCGCACATTTAGTCAATTCGTGATGACGTGAACGGGTATCGCCAAACATCGGCCAGAACGCGCCCACGCGATCGACCAAATACCTACGCCGCGAGCAATGCTTCGCGCAACGTAATGAAATGCAATTGCTCGCTTTGGGCCGCGACGAATACCTGCGGAAGCGTGGAGAGGATAACGGGCAAGCCGTCCACCCCGTTCGCGGCGTTGCCGTCGTGGGCAAGCAGTATATCGCCCGCGGCAAGCCGGTGGACGAGACGTTGCGCGACTACATCAGCGCGAGTCTCGCGCGTATCGAACCCCCGCCTCGTCCATGACGCGAGGCGCAGGTCGAAGCGCTGCAAAACCGGTTCGAGAAACACATTGCGCAGGCCCGCCGGCGCCCGGAAGAATCGCGGCCACTCTCCCGTCAGGTCGGCAAGCGTCTGCTGGGCCGCTTCGATCTCACGAGCCAGCACGCCGGGCCCGCTGACCGAGAAGGTATGCCGATGCCTTTGCGAGTGGTTTTCCACGGCGTGGCCGCGTGCCACGATCTCGCGCGTGAGCGCCGGATACCGGCGTGCGTGCTCGCCGATACAGAAGAACGTGGCGCGCACGCCATGACGGTCGAGGAGATCGAGCACCTGCGGCGTGACTTGCGGGTCCGGGCCGTCGTCGATCGTCAATGCGATCGCGCGGCGTTTGCTTGCGGCCGCGGGCAACCGCGTCCAGTTCGGACCCAGTATCGACGAGCGCGGCCACAAACCCGCCGCCGTGACAATGGCGTGATTCGCGAACGTGCCGGCGAGCCACCATGGCCAGGCGGCCGGATCGAGCGCGCATCCAGTCACGGCGACCGCATGCCAGGCGGCCGAGAGCGTCAGGGCGGGCGGCTGCTCCAGGAAGGAGCGCGAGCGCGGACGCTCGTGCGCGGCGCCCAGCTTCAGTCTCGCAGGCGAATGGGGTTCAGGCATCGGACTTCTCGAGCCACAACGTAAAGAGAACCGCGAAGAGTAGCAAAGTTGCGTGAAGATACAAAATCGACGACAGGTCATGCAGCGGCGGACCACGCCACGTTCGCTCCCGAGCCAGTGCTTCAATTGCACCGAGCTCATTCGCACGGACAAAGGGCACGAGCGGCGGAACCGCGGGGCCACGCACAACGAGACCTACGCATTGTCGTTCGGCGATATTCCCGTCTCGTGCGCCAGCAATATTCCAGCAAAAGAAAAAGCCCCGTGAGTCGTCAAACTCACGGGGCTTTGTCACCGCTTTTGGCGGAGACGGAGGGATTCGAACCCTCGATCCAGGTTTTGGCCCAGATGCTCCCTTAGCAGGGGAGTGCCTTCGACCTCTCGGCCACGTCTCCCGAACCCTTCGCTCGCGCCAGGGAGGCAGCGCGACGAAGCCAAGATGATAGCGGTTCCGTGCTCACAGGTCAATTTGTTGCGCACGGTTTTTGCGTGCGCGTCACCAACCTGTCATGTCCATTCTCATTTGCGCCATTCGCACGCCGTTCCGTTTTACGCGGCAATCGTGGCGTGAAGCGGCGCTCCGTGAGAACCCGCTGTGGTTGGCACAGCGGGCACGTCACATCACGCCTGATCGAGCTCGAACACCTTGTGCAGCGCACGTACCGCAAGCTCCATGTACTTCTCGTCGATGAGCACGGAGATCTTGATTTCCGAGGTCGAAATCATCTGGATGTTGATGCCCTCTTCCGACAGCGTACGGAACATCTTGCTCGCGATACCCACGTGTGAACGCATGCCGACGCCCACCACCGAGACCTTCGAAACCTTCGGATCCCCAAGCACCTGCTCCGCGTTCACGTGACCCTTCACCTGGTTGGTGAGGATGTCCATTGCGCGCTGGTAATCGCCGCGGCCCACCGTGAACGTGAAGTCGGTCTTGCCCTGCACGCTCTGGTTCTGGATGATCATGTCGACGTCGATGTTCGCGTCCGCCACCGGGCCGAGAATCTGATACGCGATGCCCGGCTTGTCGGGCACACCCATCACGGCGATGCGGGCCTCGTCGCGCTGGAACGCGATACCCGAGATGACTGCTTGTTCCATGGTCTCGTCTTCTTCAAAAGTAATCAGGGTGCCCGAGGTCATTTCATCTTCGAGCGGCATGAGCGGATCGGTCAGGCTCGACAGCACCCGCGTCTTCACCTGATATTTGCCGGCGAATTCGACCGAGCGGATCTGCAGCACCTTGGAGCCGAGACTCGCCATTTCCAGCATTTCCTCGAAGGTGATCCGGTCGAGCCGGCGCGCCTCCTCCACTACACGCGGGTCCGTCGTGTACACGCCGTCCACGTCGGTGTAGATCAGGCATTCGTCGGCCTTCAGCGCAGCGGCCACTGCGACCGCGGACGTGTCCGAACCGCCGCGGCCCAGCGTCGTGATATGGCCGTCCGGGTCGATGCCTTGAAAGCCCGTGATCACGACCACCTTGCCGGCATCGAGATCCGCCGTTACGCGTTCGCTCTCGATGTCGCTGATGCGCGCCTTCGTGAACGCGCTGTCCGTTTTGACGGGCACTTGCCAGCCCGTATAGCTGACCGCCTCCACCCCTTCTTCCTGGAGCGCAATCGCAAGCAGCCCCACACTCACCTGCTCGCCGGTGGCGGCGATCATGTCGAGTTCGCGCGGGCTCGGACGAGCCGAAATTTCCTTGGCGAGACCCAGCAGCCGGTTGGTTTCGCCGGACATCGCCGACGGCACGACGACCATGCGGTGGCCGGCCTTGTGCCATTTCGCGACGCGCTTCGCGACGTTCTTGATGCGCTCGGTCGAGCCCATCGAAGTGCCGCCGTATTTATGTACGATGAGTGCCATTGTCGTTCTGAACTGGAGAGATAACCGCGCTGGCGCACTGTGGAAGTGCCGCGGGAGCCGGCGTGATCGGCACCCAAGCGCGGCAAGCGGCGCGTGTCACACTTTGGTGCTGACGACGCCGCACGACCGGCGGCGTAAATGCAGCGCGTGCAGCACGCGCGGATTTTGCCCCTGCACGCGGTGCAGCCGTTCCGGCGCCGCGTGCCCTGCCCGCGTGACGGCCCTGGCGCCTGCCGGATGCTGCCAGGCACAGGTCCGCGCCCGACGCTCGTGGCGACAAAAGCGGGTTGGGCAAACGCATTACCCTACCCGATCGGTAGCAAAAAGACAAGCCAAACGGACCGCGCGCACGGCCGAAAACGCTTATGTGGCAATGATTTGCGGCCTCGCCTCATAAAGCGGCAGAACGCGGCGAGTGAACGCGATGAGGCGAAAATCATGCGCGGCCCCGGCACATGCCATGCGGCGCTGCGCCGCATGCGCCGTTCACGCGATCAGAAGATCCACGCGCCACTCGATACGAAAGTGGCGAGTCGAACGCGTGCGGTCGCGGTCGCTCGCAGCCGCACGTTTGAGCGCAGTGTGATTCACCCCGAGCCACGGCACGAAGAGCAGCGTATCGCCGGAGAAGATCAACGGCACGTCGCGCTTCCATGCCGGCACGCCGCGCTCCTGGAAGAGATTTTTCAGCGTACGGCTGGGGCCGTCCGGGCTCGTGCGCATACGCTCGCCGCCCGCACGCGAACGCGCCGATAACGGCGCGTGCAGCAGCGCAGCTTCCGGTATTGCATCGGCCTCGCCCTCGGCGGCCGGTACGAACACGAATGTCCCGCGCCATTGCGGCAGACGCCAGACGGCCTCGCCGCGCCACACGAGCACCGCAGGCGCGCGCCCGGACAACGACGTTTCGTCGGCAGGTTCGGCGCTGTCGCCCGCTTCCCAGAACACGAGACCGCGATAGCTGCGCAGCGTCTGGCCCGCATGGTCCACGCGCAGTTGATGGTCGCCATCTACGGTGCGCAGTTGCCGCAATGCATCGGCAAGACGCGCAGCCGACGCCGCCGGCATGCCCAACGTGCGCATCCAGTAGCGCAGCAGGTTCGAGGCGCGGTCGTCGTCGAGTGCGAGCAGGGCTTCGCGTGCCAGCGCGCGACCCTCGTCGCGAGCCGCGTCGCGCAGGTCGATGCGGGCGAGTTCGTCGAGCAGCCGCTGGGCGGAAGCGGCGTGTGCGGCAGTGCGCGCAAGCGCGTCGCGAAAGCCCGGAAAGCGGACGGCGAGCGCCGGCAGAACTTCGTGGCGCAGCGCATTGCGCGCATAGCGCGTGTCCGCGTTCGATTCGTCGTCGATCCACTGCAAGGCGCGCGCCTCGGCGTACTGCTCCAGTTGGGCTCGCAGCAGGTGCAGCAACGGGCGCACACGCACGGGCCCCTGTGCACCCTCGCGGGACGGCGCCATGGCCGAAAGCCCCGCGAGACCCGCGCCGCGCAGCAACTGCAGCAGCACCGTCTCGGCCTGATCGTCGGCGTGCTGCGCGAGCCAGAGTGCGTTCACGCGATGCTGGGCGCACATCTCGTCGAGTGCTTCGTAGCGCAGTTCGCGCGCGCGCGCCTCGATGCTGACGCCCGCCTCGCGCGGCACGTCGACGTGACGGACATCGAAGCGCACGCCGTGCGATTTCGCGAACGCCTCGCAATGAGCGAGCCACTGATCGGCGTTGGCGCTGAGTCCGTGATGCACATGAAGCGAGACGCAACGCGAGGCGCCTGCCACGCGCACGGCGGCATCGAGCAAAACGGTGGAATCGAGGCCGCCGCTGAAAGCGATGCCCACGCACGCGTGGGATGGCAGCGCCGCAAGCGCGGCGCGGACCGCGTCGAGAACGACGCGGTCGGCACTCGATTCAGCGGGTTTCACCACGATTGGGCGGCGCTGGCGCGCCTCTCAGGAAGAACGATCCGGGCCGGCGTCAAACTCACGCGCCCGGCGTGGTCTGCTTGTACTTGCCATAGGACATCAGCCGGTCGAAGCGGCGCTCGCGCAGGTCCGCGATGCTCATGCCCTGGAACTGCCGCAGCGTATCGGCCAGCGCGCGGCGCAGCAGCGCGGCCATGCCCTTCGGGTCGCGGTGGGCGCCGCCGAGCGGCTCGTTGATGATCTTGTCGATGAGGCCGAGCGCCTTCAGGCGGTGAGCCGTCAGCCCCAGCGCTTCGGCGGCCTCGGGGGCTTTCGCCGCGCTCTTCCAGAGAATCGACGCGCACCCTTCCGGCGAGATCACCGAATAGGTCGAGAACTGGAGCATCAGCACGCTATCGGCCACGGCGACGGCGAGCGCACCGCCCGAGCCGCCTTCGCCGATCACGGTGGCGATGATCGGGGTCTTCAGCTCGGCCATCACATAGAGGTTGTGCCCGATTGCCTCGGACTGGCCCCGCTCTTCCGCGCCGATGCCGGGATAGGCGCCGGGCGTGTCGATGAACGTGAAGATGGGCAGGCCGAATTTCTCGGCAAGGCGCATGAGGCGCTCAGCCTTGCGATAACCCTCAGGACGCGGCATGCCGAAGTTGCGCGCGGCGCGTTCCTTCGTATCGCGGCCCTTCTGGTGACCGATGATCATGCAGGGTTGACCGTTGAAGCGGGCAAGGCCGCCTACGATCGACAGGTCGTCGGCGAATGAGCGGTCGCCGTGCAATTCGTGGAAATCGGTGAAGAGTTCGTTAACGTAATCGAGCGTGTAGGGACGCTGCGGATGACGCGCGATCTGCGAAACCTGCCACGGCGTCAGATTGGCGTATAGATCCTTGGTGAGCTGCTGGCTCTTCTTCGACAGCCGCTCGATCTCTTCCGAAATATCGACGGCCGAATCGTCCTGGACGAAGCGCAGTTCTTCGATCTTTGCTTCGAGCTCCGCGATCGGCTGTTCGAAATCCAGAAACGTGGTCTTCATTGGTTGTAATCCTTGGACTTACCGGCAGCGCGTATTCTAACCGCGCCCAACGCCATCAAAATCGGCTCGCAACTATTAAATCTCATCAACCAATAGCGTCGATGGAAAACGGCGCCATATCAAAGGCGAGCGCGCCTTGCCCGGCGCGACTCACGCCCCGGCGGGCAACGCCTCGAGACTGCGCCACATGTACCAGGTCGCGACCGTACGCCACGGTTCCCAGTTCGCCGCGACCTCGCGCGCCTCGCTGCGCGTGACCGGCTCGCCGCTGAAGTAGTTGACGCTGATGGCGCGAATGAGCCCGAGATCGTCGAGCGGCAGCACGTTGGGACGCGAGAGGTTGAAGATGAGGAACATCTCGGCCGTCCAGCGGCCGATACCGCGAATCTGCGTCAGCTCGGCAATCACGTGCTCGTCGTCCATCGACGCCCACTTGCCCACGTGCAGCGCACCCGACACGAAGTGCTGCGCGAGATCCAGGATGTATTCGGTCTTGCGTTTGGAGAGCCCGCACGCCGTAAGGCGTTCGTGTCCCAGCTTGATGAACTGCTGCGGCACGAGCTTCGCGCAGGCGTCTTCGATACGCTGCCAGACGGCCTGGGCCGCGGCGACGGAAATCTGCTGCCCCACCACCGAACGCGCGAGCGTAACGAACGGATCGCCGCGTGAAAGCAGATGGACGGGGCCGAATTTCGGAATCAGTTTTTTGAGAATGCGATCGCGCTTCACGAGATCGGCGCAGGCCTTGTCCCAATACGCGGGCCGCGTGACCTCGGGCGCGAGGCTGCCGATCTGCACGGGCACCGCAGCTTCCGTTGCGGTGGATGCGCGGCTCTTGCGGACAATCTCGCCCTCGTGAGCGGTATCGACGACGAGCTGACTGGTCAGGCGATCGTTGTCGACGTGCTGAACGCCGAGTGCGCCATTCGCCTTCGGGCGGGCGGTCTTTCCCGCGGTGCTCGATACGCGCGTTTCCTTTTGCGTCGGCTTCGCGACGTGCGGCGCACCTGCGGAGCCGTTGAGCCTGCGCTTCGACGGAGCGCCTGGCGCCTCGCCGTTCGCCGCGCCCGCAGCCGTTTTTGCGGTCTTTTTCAATGCGACCTTCGCCGCGGCCTTCATCGAGGTCTTCGCGGCGGTACTGCCTGCCGTGCGCGCTGCACGCGTTGCTCGCGCCGCCTTCCCTGCGGCCTGAGCGCTCTGCGACGCGGCTCGTTTAGCCGCCGCCTTCGTGGCCGTTGCCATCCTGCCTCCTGCCTGGCGAGTCGATCAATGGGTAGTCGACGGCGCTTAAACGCGGCGCCACTCGGTCAACCCGCCCGGTTTGTCTTCGAGTGCGACACCGGCTTCGAGCAGTTCCGCCCGGATCCGGTCCGCTTCGGCGTAATGCTTCGCCTTCTTGGCTGCCGCACGCTCGGCGATCTTTGCTTCGATCGCGGCTGCATCGAGACCGCCAGCCTCCGACGCGCCCGCTGCCTGCTGCAGATACGCACGCGGATCGCGACCCAGCAGACCGACGATGGCCGCAAGCTGCTTGAGCTGCCGCGCAAGCGCTGCGTCGCGCGTGCGGTTCACCTCGGTGGCCAGTTCGAACAGCACCGCGACCGCCACCGGCGTATTGAAGTCGTCGTTCATCGCCGCACGAAAACGCGCGGCATACGTTTCGTTCCAGTCGAGTTCGCCCGCGTCCGGCGCCACGTCTTTCAACGCCGTGTAAAGACGCGTGAGCGCATTGCGCGCGTCGTCGATATGAACGTCACTGTAGTTGAGCGGCGAGCGATAGTGCGCGCGCGCGATGAAAAAACGCACGACTTCGGCGTCGTACTTCGCGAGCACCTCGCGGATCGTGAAGAAGTTGCCGAGCGACTTCGACATCTTCTCGTTGTCGATCTGCACGTAGCCGTTGTGCATCCAGTAATTGACGAACGTTTGGCCCGTTGCGCCCTCGCTCTGCGCGATTTCGTTCTCGTGGTGCGGAAACTGCAGGTCCTGTCCGCCGCCGTGAATGTCGAAGTGTTCGCCGAGCAGCGTGCAACCCATCGCCGAGCATTCGATATGCCAGCCGGGACGCCCGCGCCCGTACTTCGAATCCCATCCGGTGTCGGCGGGCTCGTCGGGCTTCGACTGTTTCCAGAGCACGAAGTCGAGCGGATCCTGCTTCGCGTCGTTCGCAGCTACGCGCTCGCCCGCGCGCAAGTCTTCGAGCGATTTGCCCGAGAGCTCGCCGTAGCCCGCAAAACGCCGCACCGCGTAATTCACGTCGCCGTCCGCGGCGCGATACGCGTAGCCGTTCGCTTCGAGCGTCTCGATCATGCCGAGCATCTGCGGGATAAAGTCGGTTGCGCGCGGTTCGATGTCGGGCCGCGCGACGCCGAGCGCGTCGGCGTCTTCGTGCATCGCATCGATGAAGCGGCTCGTGAGCGACTTGATCGTCTCGCCGTTTTCGACGGCGCGACGAATGATCTTGTCGTCGATGTCGGTGATGTTGCGCACATACGTGACCTTGTAGCCGAGCGTACGCAGCCACCGCTGGACGATATCGAACACCACCATTACGCGCGCGTGACCCACGTGACAATAGTCGTACACCGTCATGCCGCAGACGTACATCCGCACGGAGCCTTCCTGAAGCGGCACGAAAGGTTGCTTGTCACGGGCAAGCGTGTTGTAGATGCGCAGTGATTCCATAGAGACGATGCGTGGGCCGAAAGACGTCCGCGTGGCAAATCATGCAAGCCGCGGGCCGTGCGACGGCGCCGGGGACAAACACCGCAAACTGGTACAGCCGGTGTTGTGCGGGATTGCGATCAGGCGGAGACGACCGAGGGTGACGAACAATGAGTCTGCGGTTAGGCGAAAACGCGCAGACCTTTTGTTAGAATGGCTCGGAGTATAACACCCCGACCTCTCCCTATGAAATCTTCCAGCGGCCGCGCGCGATACGCTGCAACCCTCGCCGCGACGGCCTTCGCGGGCTTCGCGTTCGCGCTTGGCAGCACGACCATCCATGCACAGACGAGGGCCGTGACCGACGGTACGCCGCAGATCGACGCGGCCATCGCGCAGAAGGACTGGGCGGGCGCGCTCAAGGACCTCGACGCGCGCATTGCATCGAATCCTCGCGATGCGCAGGCACGATTCAAGCGAGCCACCGTGCTCGCGCGCCTGAATCGCGACGACGAAGCCATCACCGCCTTCACCGAACTCACGCAGATGTACCCCGAGCTGCCCGAGCCGTACAACAATCTCGCGGCGCTTTACGCGAAGCACGGTCGTTACGACGAGGCGCGTGTCGCGCTCGAAACGGCGGTGAAGACCAATCCGTCCTATGGCCTCGCCTACGAAAATCTCGGCGACCTGTACCTGCGTCTTGCCGACGCATCGTATCGCCGCGCGCAATCGCTGGGACGTGCGAGCGCGGTGACGCAGCAGCGTCTTGCCGACCTGCAGAAGATCGTCTCGCCGCCTGCCGCGCCGCGGCGTGCGAAGAAGACTCCCGTCGAAGACTATACGAACCGCGCGTCGTCCGATCTGACGAACAATCCCGCCTTCACCTTCGGCGGTCCCACCGGTTCGCTCGCCGTGCCGCCGTACATGGCGCCGTCGCAATGAGCGGCGCACCACGCCAACGTCCGTGACGCGCTTTTCCAAGCTGTTTTTTCAACGCATCCCCCTCCGAGGATCTTCATGAAATGGTTGATGCTGGCGCTCGGCAGCGCCGCCCTGATTGCGAACGCTCCCGCCTTCGCGCAATCCGCGCAGACGGCGGCCCATCCGCAGGTCCTGCTGCACACGTCTGACGGCGACATCCGCGTCGAACTCTATCCCGAGAAGGCGCCGAAAACGGTCGCGAACTTTCTCGACTACGTGAAGTCCGGCCAGTACAGCGGCACGATCTTCCATCGCGTGATTCGCGGCTTCATGATCCAGGGCGGCGGCTACACGACGAGCTTTGCTGAGAAGCCGACTCGCGCCCCCATCCCGCTCGAAAGCCAGAACGGCCTGAAGAACGTGACGGGCACGATCGCGATGGCACGCACGAGCGACCCGAACTCGGCCACCGCGCAGTTCTTCATCAACACCGTGGACAACGCCGGTCTCGACTATCCGAATCCGGATGGCAACGGCTATGCTGTATTCGGCAAGGTGACGTCGGGCATGGACGTCGTGAAGAAGATCGAAGCCTCGCCCACCACCACGCGCGGTCCGATGGGCGACGTGCCGCAAAAACCCATCGTGATCGAATCGGCCACGGTCGTCGGCAAGTAAGAAGCGAACAAGCAGCACGCAGGAAGCGGCAGGCCGCCCGCTCTTCACCAGAGCAAACGGCCTGCGCCATCCAGACCACCCCCGCACCCGGTGCGGCACTGCCCGGCAGCTTTCACGCCGCGGTGCCGCACCGCTCTTTCACCCCTCCCCTCGCAAGGATCCCATCATGGTCGAACTGCATACGAACCACGGCGTCATCAAGCTCGAACTGGACGCCGAAAAGGCGCCGAAGACGGTCGAGAATTTCCTGAACTATGTCCGCAAGGGTCAATACGACAACACGATCTTTCATCGCGTGATCGACGGCTTCATGATCCAGGGCGGCGGCTTCGAGCCCGGCATGAAGCAAAAGCCCACCGACGCGCCGATCGACAACGAAGCCAACAACGGCCTGAAGAACGTGAACGGCTCCATCGCGATGGCACGCACGAACGATCCGCACTCGGCCACGGCCCAGTTCTTCATCAACGTGAACGACAACGACTTCCTGAACCACTCGTCGCCGACGCCGCAAGGCTGGGGCTACGCCGTGTTCGGCAAGGTGGTGGACGGACTCGACGTGGTCGAGAAAATCAGGAAGGTAAAGACCGGCTCGAAGGGATTTCATCAGGACGTGCCGGTCGACGACGTCGTGATCGAAAAGGCCGTCATTGTCGAATAAGCGTTCAACGCGTGTCGATAGCGCCTCGTCGACCCGCATTCGATGAGGCGCCAACCGGGTACCGACTGACGCCCCATGCTGCAGGAAAAATCATTACGAAACGCCGCTGCGGGCGTGCCCGGCGAGGGCAAACGCCCACACGCGGCACGCCCGTTTCTGTTCGTCTCGGATCTGCATCTGAGCGACGCGATTCCGCGCACGGTCGCCGCCTTCGAGCATTTCATCCGCGTCACCGCGGATCAGGCCGACTCCGTGTTCATCCTCGGGGATCTGTTCGAGTACTGGGTGGGCGACGACATGCTCGCCGACCCGTTCGTGAAGCGCATGGTCGAACTGATGCACACCCTCTCCGAGCGCGGCATCGCGCTTTACGTGATGCACGGCAATCGCGATTTCCTGCTGGGCAAGCGTTTCATGAAGGCGGCCGGCGCGATCTGGCTGCCGGACCCCATCGCCATTACCGCCTTCGGCACACGCATCGCGCTCGCGCACGGCGACGCCTTATGCACGGCCGACCGCGGCTATCAGATTTTCAGGCGCTTCGCACGCAACCGTCTGCTGCAACTACTGTTCCTCGCGTGGCCGTTCAGCTGGCGTCAGGCACTGGCCGAACGCATGCGCAGGTCGAGCGAGGCGGGACGCGAGCGTCCGCCGTTGCCGCGCTATGACGTCACGAAAAAAGGTGTGGATGCGCTCTTCAAGCTGAGCAGTGCGGCCGTGCTCGTTCACGGACACACACACCGGCCCGCGAAACATCGCGAGTCGGCGGGCACGCGCTGGGTGCTGCCCGACTGGGAACTCGACCACGGCGCACCGCGTGGCGGCTACCTGCGCGTCGACGCCGAAGGCTTCAAGATGATGCCGCTCGATTGACGAAGGGTTCGCCGGCGGTCAGCTTGCTCCGCTCGTCCGGAGCCGGGCGAGCCCACCGTCAGTCACGGGGCGCCGTTGCCGCAACTTCGGCATATTCGGCTGCAGTGCTATCGGCCTGATCGGCCTGCTGACTGCTGCGCTTCGCACGCTCGCCACTTTCGCTTCCTTCGATCACGGCGGACAGCCGCCGCAGGTCCACGAGCGCCGCATCGGCACCATGCAGGGCCTCCAGCTTTGCGCCAAGCCGTTCCAGCGCCGCGACGATTTCGTCGACGCGCTGCGTCTGCGTCGCCGCGTGGTCGATGAGTCCGTGAATGGCGAGCGAGACCGGATCGTCGGCGTTGGGTGTAATGCCGTAGGCGCAAAAGCCCGGGCGTGTGCCGGCCTGGCCGTGGGGTTTACCGCGCGCGGGCTCGGTTTTCGCCGGCAGGATCACGCGCGCGGGATTGCCCACGGCCGTACCGCCCGCCGGTACGGGCTTGATCACGACCGCGTTCGAGCCGATCTTGGCTTCCGCGCCGATGGTGAAGCCGCCAAGCACCTTTGCCCCCGCGCCCACGATCACGCCGCGCTCGAGCGTGGGATGGCGCTTCGCACCACGCGTGAGCGACGTGCCGCCGAGCGTCACGCCCTGGTAGATCGTGCAGTCGTCACCGACCTCGGCCGTTTCGCCGATCACAACGCCCATGCCGTGGTCGATGAACACGCGCCGGCCGATAGTCGCGCCCGGATGAATCTCGATGCCGGTCAGAAAGCGCGCCATCTGTGAAACGAAACGGGCCATCCAACGGCGCTTTGCGCGCCAGCATGCGTGCGCGACACGATGCAATACGAGCGCGTGGAGTCCCGGATAGCACGTGAGCACTTCCCAGGCGCTGCGTGCAGCAGGATCGCGCTCGCGGATCGTGGCGATATCTTCGCGAAGTCTCGTGAACATGGCAGTGACGCTCGGACAGGTGGGCAACGGCTGCGCACGGCGGGCAACGCGCAGCGGCGAACGGCGACAACAACGGATTCGATGACAGCAAGGACAGCTGCAACGACAACCGCGGGCGGCAACCGCAGCAACGACTGCCGCCAACGCATTTTTCCTGCTTTACTTCGAACGGTTCATGGATTGTAGGCGATCGGCCGCCGCCCGCCGGGTAACCCCTTTCGCGGCGGGGTTGCCCGTCACAACAGGTCACGACGGCCCTTCGCCCGGTTCCCGCGACTTGAGCAACAGGATGCGCTTCGCGATACCTCGAATGATATTGACCTCTTCGCGCTCCAGCCCCGAGCGGCTGAAGAGGCGCCGCAGGCGTGACATCAGTTTCTTGGGGTTCGCGGGATCGAGGAACTCCAGCGCGATGAGCGCGTTCTCCAGGTGCACGTACATCCGCTCGATTTCATCGTTCGCGGCGAGCGTCCCCACGGTCTGCGCCGGTCGCCCCGGCGCTGACGCAGTCTCGCCGCCCGCATCGAGGTAGGCCATCCTCAATTCGTACGACAGCACCTGGACCGCCTGCGCCAGGTTGAGCGAACTGTAGGCCGGATTGGCGGGGATGTGCGCCAACGCGGTGCAGCGTTCGACGTCTTCGTTCGACAGCCCCGTTCGCTCGTTGCCGAAAACCAGCGCGATGTCGCCTGTGGCGGCGAGCCGGCAGGCCTCGCCGGCCATGGCGCGCGGCGCCCCGGGCGGCGGACCGTATTCGCGCGACCGAGCGGTAAGCGCAAGCGACCAATGCACGCCGGCCAGCGCCTCGGCAAGTGTCGACACGACATGCGCGTTGGCGAGCACGTCGTCGGCCCCGCTCGCCATGGCAATGGCTTCCGGATCGGTCTGCACCTGCGCGACGCGCGGCGCGACCAGCACGAGGCGCGAAAAACCCATGGTCTTGAGCGCGCGCGCCGCCGCACCGACATTGCCCGGATGGCTGGGCTCCACCAGCACGAAGCGTGTCGAGGTAAAACCGCCGCGCACGGGACTGATGCCTTCGGCTGCGGCCTCCGGCGTTGCTACAGAAGAAGATGTTCGAGACGAGACCACGATCGGCTGGCTACCTACCATGCGAAAAAGGGTATGGTAGCGCGAGGCCAGGCGGGACGTGCCCTGGCCAGGCGGCCAACAGCAACGACCTCCCCGCAAACTCCTCGCACAGCCATCCGCGGCAGACCTCAAACGCTCCATCCTCCAACACGCACGCCGACTCGGGTAAAATCACGCTGTTTCGCGCGCGCCATAGCCGGTGCGCATCGCTCTTCTTCAATTCGTGTGTCGTTGGCAGGACGGCTGCGAGGCGCGCCGGGCCGGCCGCTTCAAGCTGTATCGCCCACTTTCGTTACATCCGGCGGACCGCTCCCGTGGCGCCGGCATAAGGATCCTGTCTCATGCATCCCATGCTCAACATCGCTGTCAAGGCCGCTCGCCGCGCCGGACAGATCATCAACCGCGCATCGCTCGATCTGGACCTCATCCAGGTGAGCAAGAAGCAGCACAACGACTTCGTCACCGAAGTCGACAAGGCCTCCGAAGCCGCCATCATCGACACGCTGAAAACCGCCTATCCCGATCACGCGATCCTCGCCGAAGAGTCCGGCCGTTCGGAGAACGAGTCGGAGTACCAGTGGATCATCGATCCGCTCGACGGCACCACCAACTTCATTCACGGCTTCCAGTACTACTGCGTGTCGATCGCGCTCGCGCATCGCGGCACCGTCACCCAGGCCGTGGTCTACGATCCGACGCGCAACGACCTCTTCACGGCGTCGCGCGGACGCGGCGCGTTCCTCAACGACCGCCGCATTCGCGTCGGCCGGCGCGACCGCCTGGCAGACGGCCTGATCGGCACGGGCTTCCCGTTCCGCGAAAAGGACACGCTCGACGCTTACTGCCGCCTGTTCGCCGAAATGACGAACGCCTGCGCCGGCCTGCGCCGGCCCGGCGCCGCCGCGCTCGACCTCGCCAACGTTGCTGCGGGCCGCGTCGACGGTTTCTTCGAGCAAGGCATCAGCGCGTGGGACATGGCCGCGGGCAGCCTGCTCGTGACCGAAGCGGGCGGACTGGTGGGCAACTACACGGGCGACTCGAACTTCCTGAATCTCGGCGAGATCGTGGCGGCCAACCCGAAGATCTACGCGCAGATGGTGCCGATCCTCTCGAAGTACAGTCGCACCAAAACGGCCTGACCGGACGCACACGCCAGCGCGGCACACCGCGTCGCGCTGCGTGCGGGGCGCTTCGTGACGCGCCTTTCGCGCACGCGCTATGATCGCAAAGCGGCTTCGGCCGCTTTTTTTGTTTGGCGCGGCGATTGCATGGCCCGCCTGCAAGCTCGCGAGCCGCGCCCTGTCTCGCGAGCCCAATGTTCTCGCGTTCTCGCGCTAGCTACGTGATGGCTTGCCAGCAGTGCACGTATCCGACGGTTTCTCCGCCCGCTCCATGAAAAAAGGCTTCTACACGATCATTGCCGCGCAGTTCGTCTCGTCGCTTGCGGACAATGCGCTGCTCATCGCCGCCATCGCGCTTCTCGCGGTCATCCGTTCGCCGTCGTGGATCACGCCGCTACTGCAGATCTTCTTCACGATTTCGTACGTGCTGCTCGCGCCGTTCGTCGGCGCCTTCGCGGATGCCCTGCAAAAGCGCCACGTGATGTTCATCTCCAACGCGCTCAAGGCCGGCGGCTGTCTGCTGATGCTCGTGGGCGTGCATCCCATCGTTGCTTATGGCGTGGTCGGCTTCGGCGCGGCGGCCTATTCGCCCGCCAAGTACGGCATTCTCACCGAACTGCTGCCGGCCGAGCGGCTCGTCGCGGCGAACGCGTGGCTCGAGTCGGCCACAGTGCTCTCGACCATCGTCGGCACGATGCTGGGCGGCGCGCTCGTGAGCGCCTATGCGGGGAAACTGGTGGCACACCTTGATCTGCCGGTCATCCGCAGCGCCGCGGACCTCGCCATGTTCGCCGTGATGCTGGTCTACGCGGCCGCGGCGATCATCAATATCGGCATACCGGATACCGGCGCGCGCTATCCCAATCGGCTCATGCAGCCGGCAAAGCTGACCGGCGATTTTCTGCACTGCTTCCACGTGCTGTGGGCCGACAAGCTCGCGCAGATCGCGCTGTGGGTGACCACGTTGATGTGGGGCGCTGCGGTGACGCTGCAATTGCTCGTACTCAAGTGGGCCGATGCGAACCTTGGGCTATCGCTTTCGAAGGCCGCCGTCATGCAGGGCGTGACAGGACTTGGCGTCGCGTTGGGTGCCGCTGCTGCGGCTGCGTGGATTTCGCTGCGCACGTCCCTTCGCGTACTGCCGATCGGCATGCTGACCGGCATCGTCACAGTCGCCATGGCGTTCTACAGCAAGGGACTTTTCCCAGCGGGCGCCGGCATCCGCTTCGCGGATTTCACGGTGCCGCTCTACATGCTCTTCGCGTGGCCGCTGATGATCGGGCTCGGCGCATTGGCGGGCTTTTTCATCGTGCCGATGAACGCGGTTCTCCAGCACCGGGGCGCCGCTTTGCTCTCGGCGGGCCACTCCATCGCCGTGCAGAACTTCAACCAGAACCTGGCGGTGCTGCTGATGCTGGGCGCCTATGCCCTGCTGCTCATTGCGAAGTTGCCGGTGCAATGGATCATCGTCGTGTTCGGATCATTCGTCACGTTGCTGATCTGGCTTGCGAAACGACGCAGCGCGGCGAACAGCCGCGAAGTCGACATGCGGGCACTGGTGGAGGAATGAGGCGGGCGCGCCGCTGCATCGTAGCGGGACACGTGTGCCACGCTTCGAATCCCCTAGAATGTAGGGCTTGTTTTCGACATTCGCCTCCGCTAACCGAGCCTGCTTCGCATTGACCTCGACGGCCTTTCGCTGCGTTTCAGGCGACTGCCTGTCCGATCGCCGCCGGGTCGAGGTTCGGCCATACGGCTGCCGTTCGCCGAAGCGTGTGCAGGCCTCCGGCAGGCGGGACGCGCGATTAACCGTCGGGCCCTCAGTGCGGAACGCTTTGGCCGGCTGGCCTATAGCCCGGCGATGGGGCGCGAAGTATAGTCGTCGAACCGAAGCTGCAGGTCCCCGTTCGCGCCCTGTCAACAATGAGTACACGGCCTAAACGGGACCGAATGTCCGCAAATGTCCGAACACGCCTTTCAGCAATCGATTGAATGAAAACAGAAACCAGCGTCGAAACCGTGCCCGAGCAGAGCTTCGCAGCCCATACGCCGATGATGCAGCATTACCTGCGTGCGACTTTTCAGGCCATGCAGGAGAAGGCTCCAAGCGTAGCGCGCCCGCCACAGTCCCCCACCAGTCCCCTTCAAAGACCAGCCGGTTCGCCTGAGAAAAATACCTTGGCTGGCCGAAAACCAGTGTTTTTCGTGTCCCGGCAACAATCCGACAGCTTCGCTACCCAGCCAAGAATTCTCTTAAGGACTGGCATCGGAACCCTAACACCAGCGGTTTCTCGATTCCGTTGCTGTCGGAAGGATATACAGCGCTCTCTTATCCTAATTTCCTCACCTAGAAGGACGGGATGGTCTATCGCCCCGACACCAAAGGCGGCCATCTCTTGGGCGACGCCGTCGCTCGCGAGCTGTTCGACATTCAAGAGGATGGCATGACTAAGGTCAGGGTCCGTTTCATCACGGAGGGAACGCAAAGGGAGCCGCGTGGAAAGGTAACCAAGGGTGGCTTGACCGTCTGGAAAATGAAGGCGGGGTCGCCGGCCGCGATCCAAGTGAACGATCTCGGCGATGTGTTAACAGAGTGCCTGAAATAACGGCTGCGCAATAAAAAAGAGCCCCAATCGGGGCTCTCTTCCACCAGTGTTGATCACGCGTTACGAATCCACTTCCGCAAAGCGCTCGCCGCTGTTCGACATTCTGTCGATGAGCGCTTTCGCCTCGTCCACGGTCTTGGGTCGCATCAGTCTGAACGACCGGTTGTGCGGCGCTGGCGCCACCTCCTCAGCAGCCTGGGGCTTGATTTCGACTGTGTAGGAGCCAACTCCAGGCTTCGGCGGGGAAACTGGAGCAGCGGCAGGCTTGTGCCAGACCCGATCCGCCACCTCGAAACCTAGCGTGACAGCTTGCTCCCGGGGCGCCCACACCCCCGCGATGGCCCGTCCTTTTTTCTTGGTGGCAGCCGTCATTTCACTTGCTCCAAAAGGTATTTGTCCAACAAATCCAAGCTGGCTTGGTCGAACACGCCGAAATCCATCAGCCAACCGTCGCCGGCGGCCGTCCAAAACTCTTTGCCACCGGCTAGCTTTAACACATCTCGAACCGTTTTGCAAGACCCAATTTTGGCTGGAAACTTCGGGAAATGGGGAAGAATTTCGGTCGTCGTCGGGTGCAGTTCCATGTTGAAACCACACTTTGGCCAAACGTTGTAACCGATCCAACGCTCCTTTGTCGTGTATCTGTCACCCCAGTTCCGTCCCCCTGCCGCCATCAGCTGAAGTTGGTCAATTTTTCTTGTTCCGGGAGGCATATTTTGAGCCCAGTTCAGGATTGAGCGCGTCATTAGCGCAGCGACTCCCGAAACTCCGAAATTCCTCGACAGAAAATCCACCGTCCCGATGTAGATACGCACTGTCCCGGATTCGCTGTTGAAGTAAATAAAAACCACATTCTTGTCTGCGATGTATTTCTTATTCGTTATCGTCGCTCTAAGGCCGGCGGGCAGAATTTCGTCCTTGTTTTCAGGATCGTCAAAACCAGGAGGAATCGTGTCAGTGTCAACGAGTTCAACAAGAATTTCCGAATCGCAGGGTGCCCCAACCAAACCAATGAGATTCGAGAGTGGTAAATCAAATCCAAGCTCCTTTTTAACGATCCCCTTATCGCCGAAAGATATTTTCGATTGCGATGGATCAAAATAAGCCTGGATTCGCCGCTCTATTTCTAATCGCTTATCGTTTTCGCTCGTCATTTTAATGTCTAGGCCAAGTCAACCGGTCGAGCCATCCCGCCGGCGGCGCACAGCCCTGCGCCGCGCGCGCCTGAGACGATACACCAAGAGGAGGGCAGCGGTCAGCGACATTTTCGAGCGCAATCGATCCGATGCATCCAAATCGCATATCGCGAAAGAGGCTCAAAAATTGATCATACTAATACGTTAAAATCACGACTCCTTTCCGGAGAAGTCGATGAGCGCGTTTATTCGAGAAGGCGACACGACGGACCACGGCGGCCGAGTGCTCGCCTGCTCTCCCCTCAGCCAAGTCGACGGCAAATCCGTCGCGCGGCTTGGCGACATGGTCTCCTGCCCTAAATGCGACGGCGTCTACCCCATCGTGCAGATTCTGCCTCGGGGCATGGGCATGGGCGGCAAACACCCTGCGTTTGAGGGCGACAAAACGGCTTGCGGCGCCACGTTGATCGCGTCGCAATCGAGCGCCACGGCGCAGCCGGCCTCCGGGCCGGGCGGACAGGCCGGGCCGATCGCAAACCATCAAACGGCGAGCGACGCGCCAGGACCATACCGAGGCCGGTTCCAGGTCCTCGACGAGTCGACCGGCCAGCCGATCCCCAACCACCCCTACACGCTGCGCGCATCCGACGGGACGGTGCTTTCCGGCCAGACCGACTCAAACGGCTACACGCGGTGGCATGAGGGCGCGGAGCCGGCTTCGCTGCAGTTCTCGTCGCCCTCCACGCAAGTCCCCGGCGGAGCGAGCGGCGAATGAGCGGCAACGCCTATGGAACCGGGGCCGGGTCCGGCTCGACCGCGTCGGGCCGTGGCCAGACGACAAGCGTCCAGCTGCGCGGCGCCGGCCTTGACCCGGGGGACAAAAAGGTCGTGTGCAAAGCGGTTTGCGTTTGCTCGCGCGAGCCGGACGAAGGGGCCTCCGGCCAGAGCCTCAAACAGCAGTGCGTGTCCCGCAATCTTCGCGATGTCGACCGAAGCATGGACTGGCAAAGCCCGTATAAGGCAGAGGTCAATTACGACATGTCAAAGGTCCCGCCGGCGCCGATCATGCGCTCGGCCAACCCCCTGGAAGCCCATCCATATCTTCCGGGATGGATCGCGAAATACTGGCCCGGCGGGCAAGACGAGTATCCCGCTGGCTCGGGGGCCGTGCGCCGGCCGGACGTGGTGATCGTGAAGGACGGCTCGCTGCCGCCGACACAGGACAACATCAAGAACATCGTGGAGGTCAAGTTTCCTCCCCAGTCCCCCGACCTCGGGCAAACCGAAGACTATGGGGTGATCGCGGGGTCCCCGGACAAGGTCGTCGTCCTCGGGCCGCAGAACTGCGACTGCTCCAACGACGACGAGGGCGAGAATCCCGTCAAATCCGCGGTGTCGGACGCGCTCTCCGAGCTTGGACGCTCGCTGAAATCGATTTTCACCGCGAGGCCGCCGACGCCAGGCTTCGGCCTGCCGCCGCCCGTTCCCCCGCTTCCGGTTCCCTGATAGCCTGTGTCGCCAGGCTCATCCCCATTCGCCCCATGACCGCCATAACGCAAGACTTTCTGAAATGGGCCAAGGCCAACCAGTCCAAAGCGCTGGTGGCGAACGCCCTTCTGGAACCTCGATATCCGCACGACGGAATCGGCGCGGCTTTTGTCATCCGCGCCTGCGTCTACTTTGAGCAAGCCGCCGATCCGGCCGTCCGCGAAGCGCTCGCGCAGACGTTCGACGAGTTCGCCTCGTCGATGGGCGACGAAAAGCTGACTTACATGTGGAGCAACGGCAAACCCGCGCAGCCCATGTCAAAGGCGAAATCGTTGCGCGCGGCGGCAGCCGGCCTTGGCCCCGAAGATAGGTTTGACTTCGATTTCATGAGCGGGGAGCGCCCGACTGACGCGAGCCTGTGGGAATTCCATGTCGGCGGTCAGCGCCGATGGCAAGAGAAGCTCGGCAACCGCGGCTTCAACGCCTTGTGGTTCTCGTGGCCCGTTTTCGCTGTCCAGGAGCGCCCCGACGCGTTCGCGAAGCTGTTCTTCGACGCGGTCGCGCGCCTCAAAGCGCCATGGGGCCATGCCGGGGTCGCCGTCAACCTGTCGCCCACGGGCCGCGAAGAGAACGAGGCCACGGAGCATTGGGCAAGCCAGACGATGCCCGGCCTCGATGTCGGCTTTCCCGCCGACCTGTCTGTCCGCATGCTCAAAGGACAAGTGAAAACGGTCGATTGGCTCACGGCGGTCAGCAAGCCGATGCTCGAGGCCGCGGGCGGCCTGGGCGCTTTGCGCGCTCATCTGCCGCCAAGTTGGTTCGCGATCGGCGACTACGGCCAAGGCGTCGTCATCCGGGCCGGCGTCCTGCCCGAAAGCGGCATATCGGAGGAGGAAGACAAGCCACCTTTCAATCCGCCTGCCTACGTGATTCTCGACGCGGCGTTGCGGCCGATCCGCGCGAGCGAGATGGACATCTTGCAGCGCGGAACCGTGAACGGCGACGCGCCGGTCTACAACACCAAGGCGTCGACGGCGGCATGGCTTCGCCGCTTCGAAACGGATGAAAACGGTCTGCTCGCCGCCAAGGCCGCGTTGCTCGACACGCCTGCGCTCGCGCCTTCCAACGCCCTGCCAAATCCGCTCTGACGCGACTCGCGCCCCCGCGCCGCCCTTCGGGTCAAGGGCGAGCGCTCGGCGCAGCGCACCCTTGACGCGCGACGATCACGGAAAATGCCGAATGGTTGCGGGCGACGCCTCTGCGCCCGCAACCATGGAAAGCCGCTTTTGACCTCGAGAATCGCGTCGCCGTCAAAGCTTCGAGCGCCGCGTCTTGGCCGGCGCCGGGGGCAGCGATTCAGACAAAACCCTGTGTTCAAGCTCCGCGCGCAGCCTTTCCACCTGCTCTCGCAAATCGTCGCGCTCGCGAGCGGTCGTCGCGAACTCCGACAGCATCCTGAGCGCCGACCGGCGTGCCTCAGGCGACAAATCGGCGATCAGCTCCGCGATTTGCGCGCCGTCTTCGCCTGATTTCCCCCGGTATTCCCCAAACAGCGCAGAAATGGGGCAATGGAAGAGTTCCGCGAATTGCCCGAGCCTGTGCAAAGTTGGAGTGATCGTCCCCGTTTCTATGCGGGAGACGGTCTCTTTTTCGAGACCCAACAGGTCGCCGACGCGCGCCTGCGTGTATCCGGCGGCCTTTCTTTGAGCGGCAATGGCCGCGCCCACCCGCTTGGCGAGCTCTTCGCCGACGCCCTCGCCTTTCATGGCTTCCTCCCCGCCTGCTGCAAAAAAACGACGTTTCGCGTCATTCTCGCCACGCGGGACGTTCACAAATTGACGTCTGGAGTTACGATGTATACGCCTTAGATCAATTTAAGGCTGGCAGGCGCTCGCGTCGGCCGTTTGGGCAACGAATAGCGAGAACAACATGAAGAGAACAATCATCGCGGCCTTGGCCGCGGGGGGTCTTGCCGCCTGCGGCGGGGGCGGCTCGTCCGGCGGCAGCGCGTCGAACGGCACAGGCTCCGGCGGCTCGACGGGCGGCGGCACGAGCACGCCGTCGTCATCGTCGGCGGTCACGCTCATGGCCGCTCCGGGCGCGAGCGCGGGCTCCTTCACGGCGACGGGCGACGTCGTCAACGACACGCTGGCGTATATCAACCACCAGCGCGCGCAAGTGGGCTTGCCGGCGCTCGCTTTCCAGTCGGGCGTGGCGCAAGCGGCGACGAACCACTCCGTTTGGGAGCAAGACAACAACGTCGTCGGCCACTATGAAACGTCGGGCACGCCGGGCTACACGGGCGTCTCCCCCTCGGACCGCGTGAACCAGTTCCACGCGACCAACTCGGTCGGCGAGATCACCGCGGGCTTCACGGGCGCCTTCTCGAACTCCACCGAGGCGATCCAAGCGCTGTTCGACGCCCCCTTCCACCGCGCCATCACGCTCTTCGACTCCGTCTACGCGGGCCCGGGCGTCGCGACGACGGCGAGCTCCTCGCAGCTCTCGACGCTGACGGTCGATTTCGCCGACCACAAGCCGTTCATCGGCGAAGGCCAGCTCGTCGCGTGGCCCTACAACGGCATGGCTGGCGTGAACACGGGCTGGCTCGCGAACGAAAGCCCGAACCCGGTCGCGACCTACAACAACGGCTCTCTGGTCGGCGCGGTAGTCGGCTACCCGATCACGCTCTCGGGCGGCGACAACGCGGCGTTCTCGAACGTCTCTTTCACGATCACGGACGCGTCTGGCGTCAACGTGCCTTGCGTCGAGACGGACAGCTCGAACAACGCGGACGCGACGCGCGAGGCCATGTGCGTGCCAATCGCGAGGTTGGCGAGGAGCACGATCTACACGGCCAAGGTCTCCGGCACGTTGACGAACACCTCGCTTGCGGCAACGGCGTTTTCCGTGAGCTGGGCGTTCACGACGGCGGCGACGGACAACACGCCCATCGGCGCGCCAACATCCGCCAGCGCGCAGGGGGCGAGCGGCGCTCGCGCCTTCGAGCAAGTCTCGCCCCGCCGCGTGATCTTGAACTGAGCGGGGGCCAGCAATGAACAGCGAAACCACAAAACGCATCGCCTCGCTCGCCCTCGCCGCCTCGGCGTTGTCGCCACTCGCCGCCGTCGCCCAAACGGCCGCGAGCCTCCCCGCGCCCGTCGCGCAGCCCGTCCCGCCAGCGCGGGCCGACGCGCCCGCGTTCGCCGTCGGCGAGGCGTGGACGTTCGCCTACGCCAACGCGTTGGAGCCGTCCAAGAACGCGACCTACACGCAGACGGTGTCCAGCGTCGCCGCCGACGGCTCCGCGAGCCTCAACGGCGGCGCGCTCGCGCTCGACGCGAGCGGCAATCTCGTCAAGACCGCGACGGGTTCGTATCAGCCCAGCGACGGCAAGCTTCAATTCCCCCTCTTCGTCGGCAAGTCGTGGTCCGTCTCCTACGTCTACCGGACGGGCTCTTGGGCCGCGAGCGGCGATCGACGCGCGAAGGTCGTCGGCGTCGAGCGCGTCGAGACGCCAGCGGGCGCGTTCGACGCGTTCAAGGTCGAGCAGACCGTGAGCTGGTCCGGCACGGAGGGCAACCGAGGCCAGGGCGTCACTCACGAGACGGATTGGTATGCGCCCGCCGTGGGACGCATCGTGAAGATGGACTTCGTCGACCAAGCCGCGCACGCCGCCCCGACGACGACCCATGTCGATCTCGTCGGATTCAAACCCGCGCCGGCCGCCCCGGCGCGCCCCGCATCGCAATGACGCCGTCAACAGAATTGGAGAGCCCCATGGAAAATCAAAAGATCGCAAGCGACGACGTTCAAATCAAACGGGCGAAGAGCAGCATGCGTTTCGCGATCGTCGTGATGTTCGTCGTTTGCATGTCCATCCCCTTCGTGAACTTGCTCTTCGGCATGTTCTTCGTGCTCTGGCTGTCGATGTCGATCTTCGGCGCAAGCGCGCGCCGTTCCGTTGACTTCGGTTGGCTGCTGCTCGGGGCCGCGCTTTGTCTCTTCGGCTTCTTCTTGCCGATGATATTCGAAGGCCCGACGGCGAGCGGGATGCTCTTCGGCTGGACGCTCGAAGCCGCGCTCAACATCGCGGTCGCCGTGTTCATCCTGCTCGGGCGGCTCGGGCATCTGCTGTTCAAACCGGACTGACGCGATCGCCGCCGCGATTCCCCCCCTCGAAAGGGCGAAGCCCGCCTTGGCCGCGAAAGCGGCCTTTTTTAATCTCAAATCGATCGGTTGCTCCGCGCTGGCGGCGCAGCGCATCAATGCGGCGTGTCCGCAGCCACGCTCACAGCGATCGCGGCCGCAGCGACCCGCACGCGGCCGAGCCGCTCTCGCCCAAAGCTTCGCCTATCGCCCCGCCCTCCTTCTCTGCCAACGCGCGGCGCAACGCCTGGCGAATCGGCTCGGCGTTTTCGTCGCTGCGCTCCAAGGCCAAGTCGAAGGCCGATTTTCCCTTCTTGTCGACGGCCAGCGGATCGGACAAGGGGGCGAGCAACTCAACGGCCTCGGGCCGGCCGGAGCTCGCGGCCAAGTGCAGCGCCGTCCGGCCACGCCTGTCCCTCTTGCCGGCGTCGGACGCCGGCAAAAGCGCCTTGAGGCACTCGACCGCCCCGGCGCCCGCGTCTTCGGCGGCCCACATCAAAGCCGTCCGGCCATCGCTGTCCATCGCGTTCGGCTCGGACGTGGGCAACAGCAGCCGCACGCATTCCGCGCTGCCCGCCTTGACGGCCAGGATCAGCAGCGTTCTCCCCGAATCGTCCCGCCGCGTCAAAGCCAATCGACTCTGGCGAGCTCCGCGCGGCCCGGACTCGATGGCGGCCAACAACAGCTTGGCCCCTTCGGCCCAGCCCGCCCCGACCGCGATCGCCAGCGCAGTCGTTCCGTTTCGGCTCTTGCGGGCCGCGTCAACAAGGGGCAGCAGCAACTTCACGCACTCGATTTTTCGGGAGGCCGTCGCCAGCATCAACGTCGTCCAACCGTCAGCGTCGGTCGACGCGACGCCCGCCCCTCGCGCGAGCAGATCGCGCATTGACTGCGCGCTCCCTTTGCGAGCGGCTTCCCGCAGCTCGGCGTCGAGCCGCTCCAAGTGTTCGATCGCCGGCCCCTTCACTGCGAAGTCTCCCGAGGTCTCGTTTCGCCAAGCTCCGCTGCCGCCCGGACCGTTCGTCGCGCGCTCGCGGAAAGCCCCAGCTCTCGGCGGCTTTCCAAACGCCTACAGACGTCTTTGATCGCGGCAAACGGGCGGCGGGTCAACCCTTGCGCGTCAAGCTCCGACGAGCGGACGCGAGCCGCTCCGCGCCGCGAAGGAGCGCGCGCCGCGCGAGAAGGGCCGCGTCGACAACCCTGCCGGGCAGCCACGCCAGCTTGCGCCTCCACCAAGCCTCTCGGACTTCCTCGAGCCACGCGAGACCGCGCGGGTCGTCTTCGCCGCGCGCCTCCCTGAGGCTCGCTTGAAGCCATTCGTCCTCGGGGTCCGCCGCTTCCCGAGCGTCCTCCGATTCGCTCGCGCCAAAAGCGAGCGCCCTCGCCTCGTCCAATTTCAGATCGCCCTCTCGCCGCTGCGTCGTTCTCACGCCGTCCCCTCCGTGATGGTTTTTCTCGGATTTCTCACAGCGCCAAGCCGTCTCCCGTCAGGGCGACGGGCGCGCCGCGGAAACCCGCGAGCCGCCTTCGACGTCGCCGCTCCCGCCGTCGTTTCCGGCGCCGCTTTCGCCGATGCCTTCGCTTTCGCCTGGCTCAGGAAAATCGCTCGCGAGCGCCTCGGCGACCGTTGGGTCAATCGCGGCCAGCTCCCCGGCAGCCGCGAAGGAAGCGCTCTGTCCGGCAGGCGCGCTCCCCGCGCCGGGCGAGCCGGGCGGCGGCGCGTCGCGGGGGGCGTCGTCCGGGTCGCCCGGCGCGTGCGCCTTGTCGGGCTCGCTCGGAGCGCTTGCCAGCTTCGCGGGCGCGACGCCGATCCCGAGCGTCCAAGCCGCCGGAAAATGAGCTCGACGCGCGCGACGAAAGCGGACGATCGGATAGAAGAGCTCGTGCGCGTCGCCGCCGGCGACGACGAGCAGCTTGACGCCTTTGCCATCGCGGGTCGGGCCGAGCCGCGACGCGAGCTCGGAGGGCGAATACAGCGGGACGCTTTCGCGAGAGAACGACACCGTCTCGGACCGCCTCGACCCGTCGACCGACATCGACACGTTCCGTCTTTCGTGCTCGCGCGAACCGAGCGTCTTGCAGAGCCGTTCGGCTGTCTCGCCAGGGGACATCTGGCCGACCACCAGGGTCCCGCACATCGATGTCAACGCGCGCACGAACAGCGGGCCGTGGACCTCCTCCAATTGAGCGAAGTCTTGGCAAGCGACGACGCAGCGCACTCCGCGCGAGCGGCCCACCTCGAACAGCTCGCGAATCGGAATCTTGCCCGCCTGCGGCAACTCGTCGGCGATGAACCATAGCTTGCGCGAGGGGTCGTCGCGCATCTCCACGCTGTTCACCCGCGCGGCGATTGTTCCGACGACCGCCTCGACGCAGCTTTTCGTGAGATCCGCGTAACTGCCGTGCCCCTGGACAATGATTTGACGCCAGCGCGACTTGCCGGCGGCCCATCGTCGGAAGCTGACACGCCGCTCAGGCGGCGTGGCGCCCCAAGCGCTCGCGAGGTCGACGATCGGCGCGCAAAAGGACGCCAAGTTGATGAGAATCCCTTGCGTCGTGACGGACGCCTTCTCGACTGCGCGAACGGCTTCTGGATGCCAGCGCGCCATGATCGTCAACAGATCGCGCTGAGAGAGGAACACAAGCCTGGCGAGATGCGCCCATCCCCAGTCGCGCCCTCGCGTCGCCCGCAGGTAAACCAGCAAGCCGACAAGCAATTGGCGAGCGGCGTTCGCCCACATCGGGTCGGAGCTTTCGCGGATCATCGCGGCGGCAAAGCGGCGCATGTCCTGCGTGTTGCGCAGGTCGCGCGCGATGTCCCAAGCCAAGGAGCGAGCGTCCCAAGGGGCCAGGATGGCTGGCTGCGCGAAAGCTTCGGTGAACTCGCCCTTCGGATCGAAGATCAGCGCTTGGTCGCCCGCCTCGACGACGCGCTTGATCAATGGCCGAAGGAACGTCGACTTGCCGGAGCCGACGCCGCCGACGATCAGCGTGTGGCGCGTCCACCCGTCCGCCGGCCAAGGCACGCCCGGAGCGATGGGATGGTCGGGCCGGCGTTTGGCTTGCGCCGCGAACTTGGCGCGCAGTTTGCGCGCCGCCTCCCGGCCCTCATGCCGGGAAGGGCCGCGAACGAGCGCAAGGCCGTCGCGCGCGGTCAGGGCGCGGCGGGCCGTCAGCGCGGCCGGCGCGCACGCCGCGAGCGCGGCGACAACGACGCGCCACTCGACCGCGAGGAGCCAGGCCGCCCCGAGTCCGCTCCAACGCGCGGCGCAAGCCCTCGCGCCGTCCGCGAACAAGCCGGGGGGAAGCTGGTTGGCCGCCAGCTTGGCCCAGCAGAGCGCGTGCGCGCCCAGCGAGCCGGAGGGCGCCGGCAGCCCCGGCAAGTCGCGCCACAGCGCCGCCAGCGCGAGCGCCCCGACCGCGGCCCCCTCCGCCGCGGCCAACTTCAACCAGGCCGCCCAATCCGTTCGTTTGACGCTCGGCGCGTCCGCGCCCGCCCCGTGCCCACGCCCCTGTCCCATGCGCGGCTCCCATGCCTCGAAAGCCTCCAAATCCTCCGACCGCGCTGCCGTCCAGGGCGCCGGCCACGAACAGCGACGAACGGCAGTCCTGCCGTTCGTCGGGACAAACCTGGGAAAACCCTAATCGGCGGATTTAGGGTCAGCTTTCCGCGTCGCGGAGGGCGCTCACCCAAGCAGACCCAGGAGGCATATGGCCCACGCAACAACACAACAAATCATTCAAGCGTTCAAAGGTCTCACCCCGCGAGAGCGCAAAGGCTTGCGATTCGCTGGCGACAGGCTCTCGGAAGCCATGGGGTCGGACGGCGGCTGCGACCTCTTGCAGGAGGCGCTCTTGCGCATGCTCGACGGCCGGCGCAAGTGGCCGCTCCACATCCGGTTCGACTTCTATGTCTACCGGGTGATGGACAGCATCGCGCATGGCGAGCGCAAGCGGCATAGGCACGAGCTGGGGTTCTCTTCCCCGTTTGACCACTGCGACGCGGGCGGCGGCTGGCGATGCCCCGGCCCGACGCCGGAGCAAGCGGCGATCGCCGCGGAGGAGCTTCGGCTCGCGGCGCGAGCGGCGCTTCGCGCTCGCCTTTCCCTCGGGAGCGATCTCGACCGAGCGGTGCTCGACGGCATGCTCGACGGAGAAACGCCGGCTGAAATCCGCGCAGCGTTGCGGCTTGCGTCGCGCGACTACGAGCTCGCCAGGCAGCGCGTGATGGGGCGCCTTCGCGCCGTTGGCTTGGCCGAAGGCTTGGCGCGCCCAGCTCCGGCCAAGCCCAAGCCGAAAGCGGATGGCGACGACGGCGCAGCCGGCTCGCCGCCTCCGGCCAAGCCTTCGCGACGACCGCGCAGATAGCGCCGCGCGCAACGCCCCGCCGGAATTCGGCGGGGCGTTTTCATGTCGGCGACTCGCGGCCATCGCCGATTCCGCCTCAAAGGCCAGTTGGGAAAGACGGTTGCGCGCAAAAATGGCGACGGCCTATCAGCCATCGCCATTCGCGGCTCGCTTGCGCGTCAATCGACGAGATCAAGCAAGTCTTCGCGCCGGAAATTGACGTATCTGTTGAACATCGCCATGTCCGAGTGGCCGACTGCGCGCATCACTTTGTATGCCTTGTCGGGGTTGAGAAGCAGCAATCGCGTCGCGCCTTCGTGCCGCAGGTCATGAAAGCGGAAGCCGACAAGGCCCGCTCGCTTGGCGTGGACTGCAAAGCGCTGGGAGGCCTGGCGTGGAATTCGCAACGCGATGAACATCGGCAGAGCGTCGTCGGGCTGCAATCTGCGGAGCGCGCGCAAAATTCTCCGCGCCTTTTCGCTCAGGGGCACCTCGCGACTCTTTTTGGTCTTGGTGTGCTCGGCGGGCATCAGCCAAACCCCCTTGTCTTTTCCTTCCTTGTCTTTGAAGAAATGGAACTCCTCCCATTTGGCGAACATCAACTCTTGCAGGCGCGCGGCCGTCTCGATCGCCAGCAGGACGAGCAGGCACAAAAAGCGGCCTTCTTCGTTTCTCTGGCGGCAGAGGTGATGAATGAGCGCGCGCTCCTCTCCCGGAGCCAGCCGACGATGGCGGGGAATGTCGTAGCTATCGGGAAAGAGCTGCGAGAAGTGGGGAAACACCGGTGCCTGGACGTCAAGCTGCGCGGCGCGCCAATCGATCGCCGCCGACATCAAGCACAGGTGGGAAAAGATGCTGTTGTAGGAAAACGGGGCGCCGCGCTTCGACGGCAATTCCCGCATTTTGTTGATGTATTCATCGATCCAGCGCAGCCGCACGTCTCCGACTTTGCGGCCGGACACATGCTTGGCGACAGTTGGCGCGAACCCAGGATGGCGCTTGCTCGCCCACTTGGTCTTTGCGAAAGCGGCGACGATCTCTCCGAGGTCCTCGGCAAGCAAATCCGGGGGCAAAGCGGGCTCGGCCGCTTTCGCGGCGAGCGCCCGCAACTCGCGGTCGACGCCCTCGCCAAAATCGCGAGCCGCCTGCCACGTTTCGAAGGTTTTGCTGACGCTGTTTTGGCCTGGAACTCGAATGGTCGCTTGCCATTGGCATTGACCGTTCTTTTTGACTCTCTTGGAAAGGCTAAGCATGGTTTGGTCTCCCTTTGTGGATGAAATCCCCCTTCGACAATCCTCGAAAAAATGGGGGATTCAGGATGCCTCTCGCGATGCTGCAAACTTCGTCGGATCGAAAATTGCAGCGACGTTTGGCGCCGACCGTTTACTCTCGAAAAAAGTCTTTGTTCGCAATAGCCTAGGATTGCCAAATCAACGTCGCACCGGATGGAGTGTCGCTGAGCGCCAGCGGGGTTTTTGGTATTTGATACTTAAAATCGTCTATTTATAGTCAGCTTTGAATTTAAATTGAAAGACTGCAAACCCTTGGTCCGAAAAAACTCCAAAAATCGAGCCTCCAAAACCTTTGCTGCGACCCTCCATTGCAGCAAAAATAGCTGGCGAATGCCGACGAACGGTTCAATAAACGACGAAAGAGAGAGACCTAAAAACAAAGCGGGTCTCGAGCGGCGCGTGCACTCAACTGCCGGCGGTCGGCGAAAGGGGGAACGCCCCATAGAAGATCGCTCCCGCGGAGGATATGGGGGTTTAGCTGATCCTCGGAGGAAAAATGGAGCGAAAGGTTGCCGCAGACGAGCAAGCCGCAGCGCCCACAGAGCGGACTGAAAGACGGATGACAGCCGACGAGGCCAAGGAGTCTCTCGCCCGGCGATACCGAATCGAGTCGGCGTTTGTCCGCGTCGCGCAGTTGTCGAAGATCTTGGGCATCGCCGCGCCGACGATCTACACGGCGATGCGCGAAGGCCGCTTCTTCCTTCCGCATCGCATGCTTTGCTCGATGCCCGCCGTGCGCCTGGACGATCTCGCCGAATGGTATAGCTCGCAAGAGCAGCCGTCGCCGACGATCCGACGCCAGGCAGACGAGAACCCCCCTGAATCTATCGAGCAAGCCCGGCAGAACCGCGAAACGCGCGATGAGATCATCGCGCGGGTTTTGGCGAGGGTGAAAGCCAAACACGCCATCAGCGACCGTGACGCCAGCGCGAGCCCAGCCGCGGCCGCCGTGGCACGGGAAACGAAACGGCACCCCCGCCCCCGCTGAGGCTCGACCCGACGCTCAATCGGCCGAATGCTTTCCCTCACGAAAATCAACTCGGCGAAGAATCAGAAGCGCAGCGCGCGAAGCGGCGACGGCTATCTGTTCTACATCCAGAGCCCCTCGACGCGCGAACGCAGCGACTTCGCCGAGTATCTTCGCGGCTCGCCTGAACTCGGCCAGCCCGCCCCGTTCTGGGCCGGCGATGGCGCGCGGCTGCTCGGCTTGGGCGAAACACCCAAGCCCGAGCACGTCGAGCGGCTGGCCCATGGCTTTCACCCGCTCACGGGCGAGCCCTTGGTCCAAGGCGCGGGCAACCGACACGTGATGGGCCTGGACATGACGTTCTCCGCTCCCAAGGACGTGTCCGCCGCGTTCGCCGCAGCAGACGCGAAGACCCAGCGCGACATCATCGCGTGCTTGCAAAACGCCGCCCGCGCCGCCCTGCGCTACGCCGAGTCGGGCGCGCTCACGCGACACGAGAAAGGCGGACGCGTGCAGCGCGAGGCGGACGCGACGCTGGCCGCATGCCACACCCACTTTGCAAGCCGATCGCTCGATCCGCAGCTCCACGTCCACGCGTTTTTGCTGAACGTTGGAAAACGCCAGGACTCGAAGGAATGGAGCGCGCTGGAACTGCGCCCGCAATTTGAGCGCAAGCTCGCGACCGGAGCGGTGTTTCGAGCGGAGCTCGCCTGGCGCATGCGCGAGTTGGGCTTCGCGATTGTGCCCGACGGCCCTTATTTCAATCTTGCTGGAATTTCCGACACGCAGCGCGAGGCGCTCTCGACGCGGAGCCGGCAAATACGAGAGCACCTCGACAAGCATGCCGCAGGCAACCATGGCGCGGCGGCAAAGAGCGTCGCGGCGCTCAACACGCGCGCCGGGAAAGCCGAGCCTCCGTTGCCAGAGCTGCTCGCGCTCTTCAAAGAGCAAGCCGCGAGCATTGGCCTGGACGCCGCCGCCGTCGCTCGAATGCGCGCCGGCCCGGCGGCCGCGCCGGCTCGCGCAACGCCCTCTCTCGCCGAGCCAGCGCCCTCCGATCGCGCCGCCCTCCTGCCTGCCGAGCAGCCGCCCCGTCATGCCCTGGCGGACGACGCCCTGCGCCCCGCGCCGTCGCCATTTGCGATCGACCGCGAGGCCCTGCTCGAAGAGCTCATGTCGTCCAAGTCGTGCGCGACTCGGCAAGAGGCGCTCGCCGCGATCTGCGCCCAGGCGATGGGCCAATGGTCCGCTGCGGAATGCTTGGCGGAGCTCGATGGGCTGATGTGCTCCGACTTGGTCGCGCGGCTTGGAACAACCGCGAGCATGACCGATGTCTTTTCGTCGAAAGCGCGCCAGACGCTTGAAGCCACAACCGACGCGCGCGTGCGTGCCGGAAAACAGAGCCGCGCGCATGCGGTCGATCCGGCGTTCGTCGACCGGGAGTTCGACGCGCTCGAACGCGAGCTGCGCGAGAAGCTTGGCGTCGAGGTCTCGCTCGGCCAACAGCGCGCCGCGGCCCTGCATGTCGCCTGCGAAACCGGACAACATGCGTTCGTCGTCGGCTGGGCCGGGACCGGAAAGACGACCATGCTGCGCGCGGCCATCCGAGCCTACGAAGCCTCGGGCTTCTCCGTCATTGGCTGCTGTCAGTCGGCCTCCGCCGCGCGGACTCTCGCGAGAGAAACCGGGGCGAAATCCCGCACTCTCGCGAGCCTTCTGCTCGCCGCCCGCTCCGGCCGCGCGCCGCTGACCGAGCGCTCGATCGTCGTCTTGGACGAAGCCGGCCTGGTGGGCTCGCCCGAGTTCGCCGCGTTGCAAGAGGTTGTCCTGGCCGCAGGCTCCAAGCTCGTTTGCGTCGGCGACCCCAAGCAGTTGCAGCCCGTCGCGGGCGGCGGCATCTTCGCGTCGTTGCTCCGCGCGCACGGCCACGCGGAGATTTCCAAAATCCAGCGGCAAAGGACGGCCTTCGAGCCGCTTCTCGAATGGCTCGACGCTCAGGCGCGAGCCGGGCGGGGCGTCGCCAAGGAGCAAGTCGCGGCGCTGCGCGCCGCGCCCGAGGACACCCGCCTCGCCGCGATGGAGCGGCTTTGCGCGAGCGCGCCGAAGCTCGCTCGCGGGTTCGCTCGGTGGCGGGATCGATTCGACCACCAATGGTTGCGCGAAGCGGTGTCGGGGCTCGCCGAAGGCTCCGCGCTCCCCGCGTTGCGCCTGCTCGACGAACGCGGACGGCTTCGCCTTCTCGGCGTCGGCGTTCAGCCGAGCGCCTTGACCTCAGAGGCGAATCGCCCCGCCGGACCCAACACGGCGCCAACCGGAACGCCAGCCATGCGAGCGGCGGTCGACGAGTGGGCGGCCGACAAAACGTCGCTGCCGTCGAAAATCATGATCGCAGCGACTCGCGCGGAAGTCGCCTCGCTGAACGCGATGGCTCGCGCGGCCCTGATCGAAGGCGGCGTCGTGCGAGACGAAGCCGGCGTCGAGTTGCCCGTCAACATCCGCGACGCGGAGCCGCAAACCAAGCGCTTCGCGCCGGGCGACCGCGTCGTCTTCACGAAAAACGATCGCGAGCTCGGCGCGACGAATGGAGCGACGGGAACCGTTCGAGCCGTCAACGCGCGGACCGCGCTGGCGGTCCTCGACTCCGAGCTCTGCGCCACCCGCCCCGATCTCACGGGCGAGCTCGTCGTCGAGCTGGACGACGCGATCAGCGACACGGGCAGGCGCGGCGAAAAGCTCGTCGCCGTTCCCGCGTCGTTCGGATGGCTCGACCTCGCCTATTGCCTCACCAACCACAAAAGCCAGGGGCGCACGGTCGACAGCGCGCACGTCCTCGTCAATCCGGCGACCGTGAGCCGCGAGTGGTCGTATGTCGCCGCGAGCCGCTCGCGCTTCGCGACCACCCTCTATGTCGACGCGCCCGCCGTCGCGGAGTTCGATCCCGAGTCGCACCTCGCGACAGCCCAGGCCGAGCGACAGGGCCCGCTCGACCGGGAGCAGCTCATCGAGGCTTTGGCGCGCAGCATGAGCAAGAGCCGGGCGAAAGAGACCACGCTCGACTATCGCGAAGCCCCGCCGAAGATCGAACGCGCCGCGACGCCCGCTCCTCTTTCCGCATCGCAACCGCCTCCGACTCTGGCGACCACGCCGGCCCGCCCGCCGGTCCGCTCCAATGACCTCGAGCGGCGTCGCCGCGCCGCTGGCGCGAACGCTAGGACCAACGCGCAAAAAAGAACGCAGAATGCGCGCGCCGAGAAAGGCAAGGTCGCCGCGCCATTTCCGGCCTCGCCGCAAGCGCGTCGACGCGTCCGGCGACTCATGGGCGCGAAGCCGACTCGCCAACGCGAGGCCGGCCCGGAGCCGGGCGACGATCTGCGCCGCTGAGCGACGCTCGAAATCACGAGGCCGGGATCACGACGCTTCGCGTCGGCGCGGCGACGAGACTCCGTTGGCCCAATCTGCTCGCGCGCCAGCCTTCAAGGCTGAACGACGCCACCAGCGAATGCGCATTTCCCCTATCGCGCGGAGACGGACAAGATGACGGACAAAGAATTGATCGGCGGCCGGTGGGACCAGAAGCAAGTCAGCGTTTGGCTGACGCGAAGGCGAAAGGAGAAGTTGCAAGCGCTCGCCGCTTCGCTTCCCGGCTCCGCCACGCCGATCGACGCGATCGACAAGGCGCTCGAACTGGCGACCACGCCCCTCTTCGTTCCCGCGAGCGAAATTGACGCGGCGCGCGAAACTCGCGAAGCGAGCGCGGAGACAATCGCGGCAATCGATCGACTCGAAGCCCGATTGCTCGCCGCCTTGGCGGCTTCCGACAGAAGCGCGGGGCAAACCGCACGGCAAATTCATGATCGCGTCGAGCGCGTCTGCGGGCTCGCCGAAGACATGCGCGCGATGATGGCCGCCGCGGCCAGCGACCACGATCTCGACGGCGAATTGGACGAGAAACCGCGCGAAGCTTCCCCCGTTTCGATCGGCGACTGGCTGCGCGCCACGGCGAAAGCGATCGCCGAGCCAACGCCCCGATCGATGTTGGCGCGCGCCGCGTGGCGATCGAAGGCTCGCGCGTCGGAGGTGTTCGTCTCGATGGATTTTCTCTGCCAGCTCGTCGCGGTGGACGGCGCCCGCGCGCAGAGCGCGCCGCCGCCCGCCCTCGTCCGCGTCGATCTGATCGAGGCGGACGGCCCGCTTTCTCGGCTCGATTCATTCAGCGCCGTTTGCTTCTCGTGCAGCCTTTCGCCGAGCGGCTCGTGGCAAGTTACAGCGTATTCGCTCGACGAACGGGGCAAACCCGGCGCTACTGTTGGGTCAATCACGACATAGTTAGGGCGCTTTGTCGTGTGGATTGCCTGTCAGCAATTCAAATACTCGATCGATAGCCGCTCTCATGTTGGGGCCGTGCGTTCCTGTGAACGCCTCATATTCATCGACGATGGCTCGCAGAACCGGCAACATCCCACTATCGTCTTCGGAAAAAATGAACGTTGATGCTATTGAAAAGAGTTCGTCCTCTTCCGGCTTCTTCAGGAAATCCATGTGGACGATTCTCTTATCCACCCATCCTTTGATTATCGTCTTCAAACTTTTGTTAAGAATTTTCCTTTCAAAAACGTCATCGATCTTTTTGGCTTTCTCGTCCTCTCCGCGAGCTCGGTAGACATTCTGCAAGGTCGAGTTTTTGTCTTCCGCTGGATCCTTCTTCTTGCGCTCCAAAAACAGAGCTCTGCAATCGACGAGAATCGACTCCACCAACACGTTGCTTAGAAATGGATCGACGCTGCGCAAACTCTCAAGTCGAGCGATCTTTTCTTTCATGCCGTGCAGCCGTTCGGCAAACGAATCCTCGATGCGGCTCTCTACCCAAGCAGCCCCTCCGTCCTCTATATACTTCCGGGCGTCCTCCTCAGTTTTAAGCTTTGGCAAGTAAGGGCTTCGATTGCCCTCACTCAAGTCATCCGTCGACATCCAACCCTCCCCTGTCTTCGTTATTGAAAAGCGGCCGAGCATGGCGCGATAGGCTAGTGAATTCCGCGAACAAACACGCCCAGCGCGAACACATTATCGCTCGTTCTTGCTCGCAGCCACGACGCGAGCTCGACAGCATTTTTCCGCTCGACGTGGCCGATGGTTTTTCACCTGGCAAGGGTGCGTCAGGTGTATAAACCAAGAAAGAGACGGAAACCAGCGACAAGTCAAGGCAGACCGCCATCACCGCCCGCCTCCGGCCTCTGCATTTCTCGAGAAAGACGCTCCGGAGTGGTCGACGTTTCGGGAGCGGTCACCGCGTAGCCCGCGTGGGTAAGAACCCGCTCGCACAAATTCAGAAAGACGCCAACCGACATGTCGCTCTTCGCGTCGTTGGTGCGCCAAGCGCAGATTTTGAAAGAGAGGGAGCTGAACGACGCGTCGACATGATCGACAGTCGGCAACAGCGCGAAGCCGGCTTTGTAATGGTGGCGCCCGATTTCGGACTCGGCGTTTGTGTATTTGCTGATGAGCGTCCAGTCGAGCTTTTCGCCGGTGTAGTCGTCGCGACCGCCGCTCGCCAAGACCGCTTCGTGAATCGCCTTGCGATACGCCGCTCCCATCGCGCCGTTCGCGAAGCGCTTGCGGTCTCGGCGCACGTGAGCGGCGGCTTTGCGCGCGAGCCAGCGGAAATAAGCCTGTTCCGCAACGACGCCGTCAAGGAATGGAGGCAACAAACGCAAGCGCTGCGCCATGATCTTCATCCCGTAAAAAAATCTTTGGCATGCCAGGTGATTTCGTCGATGGGCCTCGAAGCTGTTTCCGTTACCGCCGCCATCGACTAAGAGCCCTACTGGCGGCAGCCGCCCAGTGTCGGGTCCGCCCCCCTCCTTGGGACGATTAATACGGCGCAGCGCCCCGAAGTTGGCGATTCAAGGCTAGGCGAAATCCGCCGCGCGTCCGCTCACGAAAGGCCCGCGACGCTGGCGGACTCCCAGCGTTTGCTCAGCATCGCCTTGTGAAGCATCGCGAGCGTCAGCGGCTCGCGCTCGAAGGTGTGCGGCTTGCGCAGAACGACCCGGCGGAACAGCGAATACAACATCCCCTCGCCTTCCATCAGGAAATAGCGATGAAAGTCAAAGTCGCCCGGGTCAACCGAAAACTTCTCGAAGAACCGTCCCATGAATTCATTGGCGTCGTCGCCGGTCTGTCCAAGGTCCTCCGACAGCCGCGTGGCTGGCGACAATGGCTTGGATTTGCCGAGACCGGCTTCTGTCCGGACAAACGCTTCGAGCTCGCTCCATGAACGATCTTGCATCACAACACCTGATCCTCGGGTTTGACCATCCGATTGTATTTGAGGACCGTGTTGCAGCCGATCTCGAACACGTCGCGCGCAAGCAAGACCCAGCCGAGCCCCGGCACCGCGCGCCCGATGAACACGCTGAGCCGTCGCGTGAGAATGACCCGAAACGACTTCATGCTTTGAAGCGTGAGCGTTGGCAGCACCTTCCGTTTGAATTCGTATCGAAAGAGCGACCGAGACATGACCGACGCGACAGAGGTGCCTTTCGTCGCCCCAGCGAATTTCTGTCGTGTCGGCAGAATCGGCCAACCCGACAAAACGAGGATGACGCCCTCGACATCGTTGATCCCGACCTGGTCGCACGTCTCCGCGACCGCGATAAAAAAGAACAGCTCGGCGGGCTCGAGCCCGCTATGGCCGCCATAAGAGTAAGTGTTAGCGTTCGCCATGACCGCCCCTCAGCTCGCGCAGCGGCCAAAGGCGCGTGTCGTGGCCGATGCGCCGCCGCGGGCGACACCCGCAAGGGCGAGCGATAAATGGCGCTCATTGAGCCACGCGAAGCTCGATCGGTGAGCTTCTTCAGGATTCGCGCGCCGCTCGGCGCTCCGCGCAAATGTTGCGTTTTGCATAGACGTTCTTCCTTCTGATTCGGCCTGAATCGGTGGAGAGCTCTCGCCGCGACCTTCGGTCGCCATTTTTGTCGGAGGATTATATCGTCGAAGAAACGCGCAAAGCTCGTCGCAGCTTTGCGCGCTGATTCTCGCCTTCGCGCGCCATCCGCGTGAACCCCGCTCGCTTGTTCAAGCCGACGAGATCCATCGCCGACCGATCTATGCGAATTGCATGTCGCCTGCATCGAAATGGCGAGCAGGACAAGTTCGCGGTCGAGAAAATTGGGTTAAAGCAAACGGCTCGCACACGACGGCGGCACGCTGTGCGAAACTGACGCGCAAGCGCGGCATACCGCAAAGCCGCGGCGAGACCTAGCCCGAGTCGCATGCGAACGCATGTCGACAGGAGCCCCCACAGTCCGAGGAGCGCTCATGGCAAAGAAGAAACCGACCGCAGCAGAACCATCGCTCGAAAGGGATGTCGTCGAGCCGCTCCACCTCGCCTGGGACGCCCTCGGCCTCACCACAACGAACACGGCATTTGAGCGTCGATGGGCTGAGCCGACCAACGACGCGTTCGGAAAGCTGTGGCGTGGCATTGATCGGGAAATCGAAGAGGAGGTTCACAACCTTCTCTTCACGGACATCGCGGGCCGAGAGCTTTCGCGTTACGGTCAAACGCTGTTCCGTCAAGCCTACTTGCTTGCGCGGCTCCTGGACCACATCGAGAATCACGCGTCTGAACCAGCCAACGCGGAAATCGCGCGTTGCGCCGTGATGTTCTACGCTGGCGTCCATTTTGGAAGAGAGAAACCGGACTTTTGGGCGCTATACCTTCCGCTCAGAGACGCGACCCGCCGAGACAAGCCTGCCCTGTTCCCCACCAAAGGCGCCGTCGCCCCAAGCGCTCCGCCGAAGGAGGCCGCGGAATTCGCGGCGGCAGCGTGGTTTGGCATGGACCGGCTTTACGGGCAACAATATTTGCCCAAGTGGCGGCCCAATTTGTCCGCCAGCGCGCTCACCGAGCCGGATCCGTTCCCCTCAGACCTCATATACGGCGCGCGCGACTTGAACGACTAAGGCTGGTGAGCGCGCTCGCCCCGCCAAGCGCAATTCGGCCGCGGCGAAGCTCGCCGCAGCGAATCGAAAGTCTCGACGATCATGCCGCCCGCCGTTCGCGATGTTTGTTTATGGCTTGCGCGCTCGTCCGGTGCAAACATTGCCGCTTCAAAAGCGTGTTCGGACACGAAGCGATGTGGCGTGCGATAAATGCGCGGCTCATCGCTAGCGGATTTTGAACGGGATGTTTTCCTGACGCAGGAAATCCACGAATCCCTCGTTGACGTCGAATGTCCGCTTTTCGCCGATCGGCGGGTGCTCGATCCATACGATCTGGGCCAAGCCAATCTGTCCTGGCTGCTTTGGCAACGACCGTTGCCACTCACTCAACGCCCTCTCAATTCGACTCGTCTGACTCAAGTCAAAGCGGATTGTGGCCATCCCGAAATCCCTCCAAAGGCTGTGACTCATTGGCCCGGTGTCTCTATGATGCGCGCCGGAAAGTTCCCAGCTCCAAAACTTGCATGCCGAGTCACTCAACGACCCCTTCGCCACCCGGCGCAAACGCACTCCGCTCCGATGCCGTTGATGCGGCGTTAGTCGAACGCTTATTCAATATCGGATACACCGCGACCGGCGTATTGCCGCGCACGGTCGAATGACGCTGCTCATAGGTCCATATTTATCACACAAAAAGAAAAACAGGGCCAGCATAGTAGTGTTTCAATCAAGAATATCCCAGAAAACCAGTTTCGATAGAAAACCAAGCTTCCGCAAACGATTCGCAGATCAGAAAATGTCTCAACCAGAAAGAGCACCGACCTATTGATCCGACAAAATCCCAATGCAAAAAAAGCGATCTGCACGCGTATTTTTGGGCGCCATGCTCGCCCCCATTTTCATCCGACCATCCCGCAGGGACGAAACCCACCATCCCTTGTGCAACGCAGCTTGAAAAACACCATATCTAGTATAGAATCGCATTAACCATACGTATTACGGGGTTGCAATATGAACCGGCAGGCGATTAACGGCGAGGCTCGACGCCTCCATTATGAGATCTGGCACAAACGGAAGCTGCTTTTCCCCATGGGCGAGCCTTCCAGCATCGCCATGTGCAGCCCCGACGTGGCCGCGCGTGTTCTCGATGTCCAGTATGAATACCGAGACAATCTTGGCCGGTTTCGAGCCGGCCAAGCGTTCTACGAAGTGGCTGGAATTCTAAATCGCGATCGCGGAATTATTTCTGTTTCCACTCGCTTCCATCAGGCGGCGATCCGGTTTACCGGCGCGCACGAGATTGGGCACTTTCTTTTGCATCCCGGCGAAGTCTTTCATCGGGATCGCCCCGTCTCCAATGACCACGCTGAAAAGCGACCGCCTCGAGAACAAGAGGCTGACTATTTCGCGGCCTGCTTTCTCGCCTCGGAGAAATTGGTCACGCAGGAGTTTGAGCCCCGCTTCGGCCGTGGCCCGCTGCATCTGACCGACACAGTCGCCTATCACCTCCGCAAAGAGCGCATGCAGGAACTTCTGCGCGCGCCCACCGGATCGCTCGAATTCGCCGCGGCGGTGGCAGGCGCACGGGTGTTCGCCGGCAAGGGGTTCATGTCGCTCGCGGAGCGCTTCGGGGTGTCTATTCCGGCGATGGCAATCCGTTTGCAAGAGCTGGGGTTGGTCGGTGACTGACTCGCGCTCAGACCTCCCTGAACGGCAGCCGCCTCTTCTCCCGCCGCCTCGAATTCGGCTTGACCGGCAGACGACGCGCAACGCGCTGGCGCTTGGTCTTGATCGGCGCAGGCCTCGCGCCTGCAAAGCCCCAAAGGCTAGTCGCGGAGCGGACGACCGCCGCTAGGAAACGATCATGACCATGAAACCCTTCAGGGTGCTATGCCTCGACGGCGGCGGCATGCGCGGCGTCTACCAAGCGGCTTATCTCGACACCGTCTTGTCGCGCATCGCCGGCACCAACCGCGAGCACAAGCCCATCGACGCCGGGCGCTGCTTCGACCTCCTCGTCGGAACGAGCACCGGCGCCATCGTCGCCTGCGCGCTTGCTGCCGGCAAACGGCCCGGCGATGTTCGCAAGCTATACGAGGCGCACGGCGACAAGATCTTTCCGGGCCAGCGGCTCCGGTCGATGCCAGTTTTGAGCACTTTGCTGAGGGCGTGCGGCTTCGGCAATCGAGACGGCGAAGCTGCCTTGCGCTCCGCTTTGGTCGACGAACTCGGTTTAACGACGTTCGCCGACGTGCTGGACAAGCGCGGAATTGCGCTCGCGATTCCGACCGTCGACATGGCTCGCCACGCGGCCGTCGTGTTCAAGACTCGCCACATTGAGCGGCTCAATGGCCGCGACGACCAACGCACCCTCGTCGACGCTTGCATGGCCAGCACCGCGGCTCCGATTCTGCGAGCGCTTGCGTCGCTGACGGAGCCCGACAACGGCGTGTCGGTTGTCTACACCGATGGCGGCCTTTGGGCGAACAACCCCGGCGCGCTGGGCGCTATCGAAGCGGTTGAAATCTGCGACAGCGCCAAGCAGCCCGACCGGCCGATTCATCTCTTCATGCTCGGATCTCTTCCTGTGCAGGGCGGAGAGGAGATCGGCGACCGTGCGCGCTTTCGCGGCGCCGCCGGATGGAAAGGCGGCCTCAAGATCATGGAGGCGTCGATCAACGCGCAAGCTGTTGGCTACGACTACATCGCAAAGAAAATTCTCGAACTGCGCGGCAAGGACAGCGGCGGATGGCGCCTGCCCGCCCAATGCCCGTCCAACGAGCTCAGAAACTACCTTTCGAACATGGATGACGCGCGCCCTAAAGTCTTGAACGCCCTGGCACGGCAAGCTGTTTCCGATGTCGATTTTCTTTGGGCCGCCGCCGATCGGGGCGATGCGGCAGCGACGAACTTTCTCGAGGCGTTCAGATCTTGCCTCGCGAGCAACGCAGGAGATTAGCGTGTTTGATTGTCATAAAGAAATGACCGCCTTTCACGGCGAGGAAGTCACGCTCACGCAAGCGCAACGCGACGAGATGCGCGAGCGCAGGAACAACGGACGCACAAGGCTGGAAAATGGCCTGGATCGCGACGGTCACCCCCTGCCCGACCATCACTCGCAAGGCTCCTACGCGATGCACACGATGGTTCAGGATGACGACAACGAATACGACATCGACGACGGGGCCTATTTCAAAGAAGGGGATCTGGTCGACAGCGACGGCGACGCGCTCACTCCGCGGCAAGCGAAGGAGCGGGTCAGGGATGCGCTGGCGCAAGACAAGCGCATGGCGAGCGACGCCGAGGTCCACCGGAACTGTGTGCGGCAGCCCTACCCGCAGGGTTATCACATCGACATTCCTGTGTATCGGACGATCGTCGAGACCGGCCCCAAGGGAGAAAAAACGGAAAAATACGAACTCGCTAGCGAAGACGCGTGGGAAGTCTCCGACGCAAGAGAGGTCACGCGCTGGTTCAAAGACCAGGTCAGCAACGCCGGCGCGAACGCCAAGCAGCTTCGGAAAGTTGTGCGCCTGACGAAGTTCTACGCTCGCAGCCGCAAGGACTGGAAGGAAAAGACCGGGAGCGGAATCACGATCACGCGTCTTGTTTGCGACGAATTTTCCGCCGTTCAGGATCGCGACGACCAGTCGTTGCGCGACACGTGGAAGAAGATTCGCGCGCGGCTGATTCGATCCCTTAAGGTGGAACACCCTGTTGGCAACACGCCGCTCGCGAAAGAGGGGGACGAAAAGGTTGCGTTCTTGCGCGACAAGCTGAAAGAGGCGTTGGACACATTGCTCGTCCTCGACAACGATCCGACCCGCGGCGAGGCGCGCGCCGCATGGGACGAAGTTTTCAACACCGACTTCTTCTCCAAGCAGCCCACGCCCAACGGCGGCGACGGCGGTGAAAAGAAGTCACGATTCGTGGTCACCGACGATCGGCGCGATCAACGGGACGATGGCGGCAGGCGATACGGTTGAATACTGTTCCACAAATACCTGCCCCGGTAGCACATCCCTCGCCTGCCGAGAATGTCGAGGCTGCGCTGGAGAGGCTCTGGCCCGGCGAGTGGCGCCGGCTCCGCGCGGCGGAGCTCGAAGCGCTGCGCAAGCGGTTTCGATTCGCTCACGCGTGGCGCCTCGACATGCCACGCGCCGAACACCGCCACCCGCGCGTCGACCACGTCCTTCTGCTCATCGAGGATGTCTTCCCGCTTTCCGAACTTCGAATCTGCGCTCCCCAAGCCGATGGACTGCTCCATGAACGGTGGCCGCACGTCGAGGAGCTCGGTTTGCTTTGCCTTTCGCGCCGGCCGCTCGATCGCTCGATCCTAGACCGCGTTCAACTGGCTGTGTCCGATGCGGCAGAAGTGCTTCAAATGGATCCGGCGACGCGCAAGCAAGAATTCCAACGCGAATTCTTGTCTTATTGGGAGCGCGAAGCGAGCAACACGCCCTCGTGGAAGGCGCTCTTCCGACCGGCCGGTGACTCGCGCGTGGTCTTTTACGCGCATCATGGCCGCACCCTTGTCTTCGGCGAATCAGAGGAACAGGTCGTTTCCTGGTTGGAGCATTCTGGTGTGACCAACCCGCAAAAACCTCTGCGAGCTTGGTTCGCCATGCTCGACGAAGCGCTCGAACCAGCCGAGTATCCCGTCAACGGTCGCGCCTCGCTGGACCTTGTTGGGTCTGAACACGTCATGCCCCTGCTAGATCCGCCCAATGAATTTCCGGTGCTATTGGGCATGCCGACCGAAACCGGCGCGGTTTTCGCAGGCGTCAGACTCCGTTGCCCGCCAAAAACATCGATGTGGAAGGGCTTTCGCCCCGGCGCCCCGTTGCCCGCTCGTCATGTCGAACGCTGCTATGCCGGCCAAAAGGTGGAGCGCGTCAAAGTTTCGCGCACCGATCACTCATGGGTTCACGGCCGCGATCACGATCCAGTCGCAGAGCGCCTGGCCGAAAAGACGGTCGCGTTGATCGGCTGCGGCGCGCTCGGTGGCGAGCTAGCGCGCCTCCTGGTCCAAGCGGGCGTCGGCAAATTCATTTTCGTCGATGGAGACACTCTGGTGCCGGAAAACACTTCTCGCCACCTGCTCGGCGCGGGAGAAGCTGGCGACAACAAAGCGGTGGCGATGGCGCGGCGGTTGGCGAGAGACTTCCCGCACATCCGAGGGGTGTATCCGCTTGGCTGTAGGTTTGAAGATCTCTCCGCCGAACAGCTTGCAGAAATAGACGGCGCCGATCTGCTCATTACCGCGGGACTCTTCTTGCCGACCGACATCCGCGTCAACAAGCGCCGCCGCGACGCCGAGCAGAAACCGCCTTGGCTAGTATCTTGGACGGAGGAGTTGGCGTGTGCAGGCCACGCTGCGCTTCTCGCGGGGGACGCCGATTTGATGGACCTGTTCGACGAGGCGGGCAAGCCGAAACGAGTGATGACGTCCCAATGGCCGCCGGCTGTCGGCACGCTAGCGGAGGCCGGATGCGGAAACTTCTTTCAACCTTACGGCGCCATCGATATGCTCGGAACCATAGGGCTCGCTGCGCGGCTCGCGCTCGACGCATTGCTGGGCCGGTGCGCAACTTCAACGTATCGCATCTGGCTTGGAGATCGTGCACGCGCCGCAGCAGCCGGCGCCACTCTCGCTGGAGAATTCAACGCAAGCATGACTGAACGAGCAATCCCTTGGCCAAATCCATAATCGAAGACCAAGACAGAGCGCTGGTGTTCTATCACGTTGATTTTGAGCAGTCAGTCGAAATCAGCGACGGCGCGCTGGCGCATTTCCATCGTCACCGCCAACGCCGGATTTGCGCAAGAGAAGCTGGCGGACAGGTTTTCGGAACTGTCACCGCTGCAGTGGTTCGTGTTTTGGAAGCCTACGGCCCGCGCCGAACCGATGAACGGACACGGACATCGTTCCGTTCCGATCCTGTCGCCGCGCAACACGACATAGATAGCTGCACGGAGCGGGGACTCGTCTACTTGGGCGAATGGCACACGCATCCCGAGCCGAAACCGAACGCCTCGCCAACCGACTTAGACGCATTCACTCGACTCCTCGGTAGATCGAGCTTGCGCATGAACACCCTACTTTTGTTGATTCAGGGAACCGGCGATGGCGGCGATTCGCTCTCCCTGTATAGCGGACGCAGCAACGAAATCAAGCAATGGACAAATGGTTAGCGCTCAATTAGAACGATCTCGATTCGCATGGCGCGTTTGTCGACGCCTTCGCAGCGGCCGACCACGAGCAACCAAACCGGTTCCAATGCAACATAGCTTAATCGCTCCACAGCACCGGCCAGCGCAGCCCACCAGGGTAGGACCTTCCATCAGGATAGACCATTGGCGGCGAACGGCGAAGAGGGACATGGGCGCCAACCGAAGGTCGACGAATTGATGCGGGCACAGACCGGGCCACTCGACTTCGTCTCCGTTGCCGGCGCACACTCGTTCGGCGATAGGCAATCTCAGTCTTTGGCGGACGGCTTTCGCTTGTCAATCGGCGCGATGGCGCTCAGGCTACACGAGCTGGCCCCGTGATTTCGTAGAAAAAACGCGGCAAGCGCCTGCGCAAGCGCATTCCTGCGAAAGGTTCGAGCGACGGACCCCCTACCCCATTCGCCCAATTCCAAACATCATCTTCGAGTATCCGGTGCTGACGAACTCGGGCAGATATTGCTTCTCAGCAAGATACCCCTTCCCCTCGGCCCGCACGGCGTTCGCATGCGCATAAGGTTGCAGTCTCGACAACAAGCGATTGTGCTCCGACCAGCAATCAGTGATCGAACCGTGCCATCGGTCCTGGACCGAAGCGAGCTCGCGCAGAAGATCGTGTTCCTGTCTCAGTCTCTCCTGTTCATCCAAACACTCGAGACAATAGGCGACGATCGCGTAGTCGAGGTCGGACGAAACGATACGAAATAGATTTTGATCATCGTGCGCCCCGAAATTCCAATTCGCCCATCGTCGGTGAACACACGACCACATGTGCCTCTTCCTGTCTGGTGGCGCAAGGCGAGAGAATTCGTGCAAGCAAATCGCAACATGAGCCCGGCTATTCTCTCCGCCCGGGGAAAGATGAAAACTGTCCGCATATGCTTCCATCGCGTCGACCGACGCATGCGCCAGCGCCCTGCCGAGCGCAGCTTGCATCTGAGGGTAGCGCAGAGGAAAGCGATTGTAGGCCAGCATCCATTGCTTCCAGTTTTCACTGTCTTCCGAGGCATGGCCGAGTATTTCGGCAAGCAGCGTTGTCTCCTCTTCGTCAAGACTCGGAGTGCGGGATTTATCGTTGAAGCTCTCAAAGACGGACGCGAACCACGCCTTAGGATTGTTTGTTCGAACCCCGACGCGCAGCCGTTGTCGCCGAGGAAGCGCCTGCGCCGCCACCATGGCGACCTGGAAGGTAGCGATCCTATCGGTCGCCGCCACCAAACGCTCGAAATCGAATCGACACAAGCAACGAATCAATTGAACTTGAAACGCATTGGAAAAAATCGCATGCCGGAACTGCCCCCATAGCTCGCTGACCGTCAACCATTCGTTTTCGACTTCTGCGCGTTCGAGGCGCGCTACCGCTTGCCGCTCCCAATCTCGAACCACGTGCGCTTTGTGGAGATCAAACCCCGCGACAAAGCCCCCGTGGCCTCTCATCAACGCGTCGAACAACTCCGCGTTCCGGCCTATCCGAGATGGCAACTCGGCCCATTCCTGTTCCTCAAAACCGCAGCATTGGGCATACACAAGCAAAGCCACAATTTGTTCGAGTTTTGGGTCTTGGTCGACCCGCCACTCATCAAGCGCTTGAATGAACCACCGGAACAAGCCCGTCCACGCGACCTCGTTCTCCGGCGCAAGCTGCCCCTGCGGCGACCTTGCAGCGCGTATGAAATCGAATTCCTCGTAGAAAGCACCATATATTTCATTTGCCGAGTCCCGCTCTTCCATCGCCAACATCGGGTTCTCGAAACGCGCAATCGAGGCGAGGAGGCAGCGTGGCGAAAGCGATGGCCCATCGCTCTTGGCTGCTTCGAGAAATTTCAAGACGAATTCCTTGATATCCGTCATTCGTGTTTCCAAATCAGATGATGGGGGTCGTTGAGCTTGTTCCAGAGCGCGTCGAAAGCATCCATGATCAATCGGCCATTGTCCACGCGCTGCAAAATATGGTGAGCCTTTCCAGCGCTGTTCACGGATGTGCCGAGAGACCAGACCAACGGCTCTTCGCGCACATGCGGAAATATCAAGAAGCGATCGTGAAACTTGAACCCGGCAGATCCTCGTCGGATCCGATATTCGAGCCGCAATCCGTTGCAATCGCCGGCTGATCGTTCAAGGGTCGACCTTTGCTCTTTGACAAAAGCCTTCACGACGGCGTTGGGCAAAGCGGCGGCTGCGCTTCGACGCTCTGCCTTCCACTTCAGATAAGCCCTGAGCTGAGGATCCGAGGGACCAACCTTTCGGGCCTCCCGGGGCACAAGGCCTTGCGTCAGGGCGCGCAACGGAGCGCCGAACATGGAACAATGAAACAACGTGTCGAGAAGGTCTGTCGCCGACAGATACGGATCCCACAACCACGCCCCATGCTCCGCATGAGCGTTGATGAGGTGTCGCAAATCGTCCAGCGCCTTTTGCCGAGTCCAATCGATTCCTTTTTCATCCGGTCGATATTGAACAAAGTGACGTTCCTTTTCGAGGCGAGCCTCCTCGTTTTTATGAATGCGCTTGTGGGTCCATCCTCGATAGGAGTAGTGGTCAGGTTGTGCTTGCGGATCGACGCGCGCAGGCTGGCGCAACACCACTTGATGCGGGACAAGCTCATTTTTATCCGAAATGGAATAAAAAGTTCGCTGAGCTGGGTCGCCACTGATCCTTGACGACGAGATGGAAATCGCCCTGATGTAATAGAGCGGGCTCGTCGCCGCCAAAATCACCTGATGCTCGTCGTCCCAAATCAGATGGCGATTGGCCCCGGAGCTGTCGTGTGACCGTAAGATCGTGGACTGAGATTCCAGCGGCGCCGAGCCATAGCTGCATAGAGCGCCGTCGAATTCCATCGAGCTTATCGCGCGCAAAGGTCTCGGTTCCACTTCCGGATGCCATTCGACCTCAACCTTGAACTCCCAGTCGGTCAAGCTCTTCGCGAAGTTGTTCATGAGAGCGGTCACCGGCAATTGAATGAGAATGTTGCCGAGGCGGTCCGCCAAGCCCGCCAACTCAATGGGCACCCATTCAGTCACACGCGACGACAGCTCCTGCAACCGAGCCGGCTCCTTTTGGAACGGAGTGAGATGATGCTTAACGCTGTCGAAGAACTCGAGGACATACGAGCCGTTCCAAAAGTTGTTCTTGAGCAGCCTGTTCAAACTACTTGATTCCGTTCCATCCGGGGGAACAAATTGTGGCGCGACGGGAATCATTGTCCCCACACGCAGCGGCCCGCCCGAAAGCGACCAGTTCGCCGGGGCGCTCGATAACAAATTCAGCGCGGAAAACACGTCTTCGAGCTTCGTCATGTATCGGGCGATGCCGAATTTCCACTTTCTCAGCGAATTCAGCTCGATCGGTTTTGCGCCTTGAAGGAAGGAGAGTTCGCCAGTTCCCGTCGCATCAGCCCTCCGTTCCAAAACCACCAGGGTGAAGATGTTTATCGGGGGTTCACGTTGGTCCGGCGATCGACCAAACACCGTTGTCACCTCGGCATGCGTGTATATGCCCAACACACCAAACTCGGACACTCGTTTGAGCCACGCGAGCGAAAGTTCGTTTGACCACTCTTCCGGACGTGGCCTTCTGACATTTATCATGATTGGCGCGGACCTAGCCTTGGAAAACTTTCTCGCGGTGGAATTTCAGATAGGGAGCAAGTTCTTTCGGGACGAAACGCAACGACCTTGGGAGGTCGAGCGCGGCCCGATGCTTAGCGCCGAGGCGAGGTGACATTTGCATCCGCCCAGCGTCGTCGAACGTTATGAGCCCTTTATCGAACAGCGCATCGAGGTTCGCTGAGAGCAAAAGCCCGTTGTTGCTGTCCAGTCGTTGTTTGTGCGTGGAGACAGCCCACGGCTTCACGTGGGAAGCTCGCAGCACTTCGCGGCATTCGAGCCCAGTGACGGAGCAGGCTCCACCCCAAAGCCTAATCAAATCCTCTCGGAACTGCCCTTGGCCGCGTCGCGCATTGACGCGGGTTAGCACACTCGTCACGGGCTCGCTTCCATCGAACTTGTCGTCCGTCGCCAACGGCTCGGTCGGGGCGCACTGCATTGCGTCGGAGAGGCGCTTCCATTTCTCTCCTCGCTGAATTGCGGGGATCGCGTCGAGCATACGGGCGGCGGTCGCGGTGTTCAATTCGGTGTAACTGCCGAACATCCCCAGCAATCTAGCTTTTCCAGTGATCGTCCGCGGGTCAAGCGTTATGGGTTCGTCAAGCCACCAGTAAAAGTCGTCGGGACATATCCAGTTCGGGATCCAGTGCAAATCACGCTTCCAATCTCTCATGAATTGCTTTTGGTCGTTTTGATACTGTTCCTGCACGTTCGCAACCGCCCACGCATCCGCCCACAGCTTGTGCAGTGACAAATCTTCGACGATCTGGTCACGTTGCTCTCGATAGTGATCTTGCGAAAGTCCTGCAGCGTTTCCCGCAACTCCGACGAGCTGTTGAACGCCGTCGTGCGAAGCGGTCATGAAGATGAACGTTTGCCCGGCGTTGTCATCTAGAGGCGCGCTCCCCAGCCCTTCCGTGTGAAACACTCGATAGCGGAGCCCTCCACGAACGAGCAGCATTTGTGGAGAGTTATTCCATTCTTCGTGTCCGTATCCCTTGTCTTTTGGATAGCCACTAGTGGCGACGACCCCCGAAGGCACGACATAATTCCTTGTGTTCCAGAAAATCGGTTTCTGAATAAATAGCGCCATTTTTTTCTCCGTCCGAGGGTTCCAATTGCAGATATGTCGCCTGACAGCAAACTTGCGCAACCCTGCTGCCATCAACGACGGTTTTTCGATGCTGCCGTCGACAACCAAAAACGTTCATGCAATTGCCCCCTGGCGGCAGCTCAACGAAATAGCCAATCAAACAACCGTTGAAGCAAGCCGCGCTGCTGCGGTCGCGGTGCTGCCTCGGTGGGTCTGCCGCCGGTCGAACGGATCATTCCTTTCGGCCGTGAGCTGGGTTGCGCGGGCTGCTGCGCCGGACGCGTCGGCGGAGGGGGAGCCGACGACGCGCGGATGGCATTCAGCACGCTCTGATTGGGCGAAACGCGCGCTGGCGGTGGCGAAGCGGGCCGGGGCGGCGGTGTCGGCCCGGATGGCGGTGGCGGCATGGGCCGCGCCACCCGCATCGCACCATTCGGACGCGAGCTGTCTTGGACTTTGCCAAGGATCGTCCGATTGGCGGCAATGTCTCGCGAGGCCGGCGCATTGGCCGTCGGCCCGGCCAAGCGCCAGCGCGCATCGGCTTCAGAAAGGAGCGTCATTTGACCAACAGCGGTGACGTTGATCGAAAGATGCGTGTAGCGGAGTCTTTTGTTCTCAAACGGCGGCTCCATCAAGCCGATGACGCTAACCCATTTTCCAACCCAAGAATCGTCCGGCTTCACGCGCAAAGCGTCGAGCCCATCGCTCCATATTGCTATCTTGAAAATGCGCCCCTGCCACGGGCCGAAATTAACGAAGATGTAGGGCTTGCGATTCTTCGCAACATCGTGCTTCACCTCGACGATCTTCCCGATCACCTCGACCTTGTTGCCTACGCGCAGAAGGCAAGCCTCGTATGCAGTCGCGGCGAGGACTTCATACGCTCCGATGTATCCAGGCCTCGGCTTCCCTTCTACAATCTTGCCCGTCAGCACCACGGTCGCTGGGGGCGACGGCATGTTTATGCCCGCGATGAAGTCGGCCAACGTCGGGGTCTTCTGCATCGGCGAGGCGCAGATCGCGGCGAACGCCCTGGCTTTTTGCGCCAAAGTCGCCTTTGAAGCAAGCAGCGCAAACGCCGGCGACGAACTGGGGTCGATGAAATCGCTCGCACGAAATACGATTGCGTCGATTTCCGAGTTCGTCTTTCCCCAAATCGAGGGATCGGTTCGCAGCGCCTCAATCGACAGCCACAGCGAAATCAGCGAGAAGCGATCGAGCGTCGGGCCGAATGGATTGGCGTCTTTGCGGCCCGGGTGTTGGAAATTGACGTGCCCGACCTCCGCGCTGCCGAGATCTTTGATCTCGTCAATCCACATGCCGTCGTAGTCAATCAGTTGAACGCTCGCGCCACCACCGGACACCATGACGTTGCCCGTCTGAATGTCTCCGTGAGCGATGCGCTCCCTTTCGAGAAACACAGACAACGATTCAAGCGAAGAGGCCAACGGTCCCAAGGCTTGCGGAGAGCCGTGATTGTCCTCGAGAAACTCGCCGAGGGTCTCGCCTTTCGCCCAAGCCATCTTGACGATCGGATACTCACCGCCATCGACGCGGATTCCCTTGGGTTGGAACTGAAAGTCGAGAAAATACGGCGAGCGCAGAGAAGCCAGACGCCTGGAAATGGCCGTGTATCGCCGTTCCAACGCCCCCGACTCCCGATGGAAACAGCGCACAGCGTATTTTCTCGTCCCCGCCGTGATGGTGTAAGTCAGCGCGAACCCGCCGCTGATGGCGAGGGGCAGCCCCATGCCGGTCGTCCCCACCCTTCCCGCTTTGAGCTCGGGGTCGGCCAGCCACAACGAGTGGTTGTTGAAGGCGTTGTTGTATTGCTCAAGAGATGGATAGGCCATCGCGCGCTTCACGTTCAAACGAGAGAACGAGCAGCGTCGAGTCGTCGACCCGCATGCGCTTTGTCGCTCGCTCTCTCAAAACCAATTCCGCCAATTGCTCCGCGCTTCGCAATGACGCCAGCTCACGAAGTCCGTCGCCGTTGTCGCGTGTCGACGAGCGAAGAGCCCACTCGCCCAGCGCATCGGTCATGCAGAGCAGCCGTGGAGCGGTCAATTTACCGAGGTGAAGCGTCGTGCCGTGCCGCGTCCAAAAATCGCTCGCATCGAGAAAACCATTGTGGCGCTGTATGGTCGACAGCAACGACGGACGCTCTTGGAAGCGCTCGGGGTCGTCGAACGGCCAGGCGCTAACCAATTGATCCTCGTTGATCAACAGCGCGACACTGTCGCCAACGGCCAGCAGCTCCACGGCGTGATGCTCGGCAAGATACTCGCCACCCAGCAACGTGGCGAAGCTGCCGCGCTCAAAGGCCGCCTGCTTCGACCAGCTCATCGACGAAAAATCATGCGCCGCCTCGTAGTCCGCGAGAGCGAGGTCGACCCACGCCGGACTTATGCCGGGATCGTCGACAAAGCGATTCGCCAACAATTTGGCCCACAACCTCGAATTGAACGAATCGCTCGCGCCGTCCGACAGCGCGAAGCGGTTCGAGCCATCCGGGATCGCGAGCGCGTCTTCGTTGGCCTCCGGGCTGCCAGGCTCCTTCGGGACGCTGCCGGCAAACTCCTGTCTCATCGTAGAATCAACGCAATTGCGCGGCGCGTGTTCCGATGTCAAAGAACTGGACGATCTCCGCGGCTTCGGCGTTGAACGTGAATCCGCGCGCTTCCATGGCAACGGCGGCGCCGTCGTTTTGCGCGAAGCGAATCAGGTGGTCGGGCAGCGGGCTCGACATCCGGAACAGCATCTTCGCGAAGCTGTCCGGCAAGCCGGACTCGGCCGACGGAAAGCTGATCGGGTTGTGTCCCAGCGTGCTTGCATGGAGATTGAACAGAAGCACCTCGCCGTCGTTCGTGCGGATCTGCCGAACGTGGCTGGCAAGCTCCTCGGGATCGCCGTCCGTGGATTCGCCGTCGGTCACGTGAAGGATCGTCGGCGGATAGCTGTCGGGGTGGGCGTCGCACCAGGCGACGAGTTCTTCGGCGGCTCGGGTCAGCGCCGCGCGCATCGGCGTCCCGCCCGTGGCGACCGGATCGAACCAAATGGGAAACTTGATCGCCGTTTCAACGATGCCGCCCGCTCCGTCATCTTGCTTGCGCTTGCGATCTTCGATTCTCGACGGATTTCGCTCGAATGCCGAGATGGGATGCAGGATTTGTGATCCCAGCTCGCCGGACAACCCGTTTGACACGCCGTTGCCGTTGTATCCGATAACGCCGACGTCGAAGTAATCTCGAACCCCTTCGGATTTGGTGCAGCGAGTCACCAAATTCATCAGCGTGCGATTGAGCGCGTCGGCGACAAACTCTGCCTTGCTCTTGCCTGAGGACATTCTTTCCGACATCGAGCCGGACTGATCGACGACAAACAAAAATGCGGTCGGGCCGTTGCGGCTGATTTGCGCTTCGTATGGCATTGTTGGTCTCCCATAGGGTCGCTGAATAATACCAGCCGTATTGTTTCGTCTCAAATGTCATTCCAGCGCAACGCCGGTATCGCTTTTCGGCGCCTTTTTGGAGGCGGCGAGCCGACACTGGAAGCGCATCGACCGCCGCTCGCTTGCTCGATTGTTCAGGTGATTCTGTTTGACCTTCGATTATGCGAATTGATTTAAACCGAGAGTGTCCCCATGGATCGCGCTGCTGTCAGCGATGCATGAAAGTCGCCAAATCCCAAAGCATACGAAGCAGTTGCCATCGGTCTCGAACTCGCACAGACTCATGAGCATTCCGGAGACCACTCGACGTCCAACCTGACAAGGCGCGGCTACAAAATGAAAGTCGTTTCGCTAGAAATTGAAAATTTTCGCGGCGTCCGGTCGGCGAAAATCTTGCTGGATGGGCACACACTGCTGATCGGCGCAAACAATGTCGGGAAAAGCACTCTCTGCGAAGCGCTCGACCTGGTGCTCGGGGCAGAAAGACTGAACCGCCAGTCTCCGATCGACGAATTTGATTTCTACAACGCAAAGTATATGGAGCGGCAAGCGGCTGATGAGTCGCCCAAGATCGTAGAAATTCGTATCGAAGCGACGCTCGTCGAGTTCGGCGACGAGATCGGAGATCGCTGCGGTGGCCACACCGAATTCTGGCATGTGAATGAAAGGCGCCTTCTGGGGGTGGGCGAGATCGATCAGGCGAACGCTCCTGGCGCCGTTAGGTGCCTGAGAATCGTAACTATCGGACGGTATGATCCGGAAGAGGATGAATTTCACGCGGAAACGTTTTTCAGCCACAGCCCCGAAAGGGCCGAAGGCGAGCTCGCTTCCGTGCCGCGCTCAATCAAGAGGGCGTTTGGGTTCCTCTATCTGCGGACGCTGAGAACCGGGACGCGGGCCCTCAGCCTCGAACGAGGCTCGCTGTTGGACATCATCTTGCGGACCAAGGGAGGAGGCGCGCGAACCCAACTGTGGGAAGAGACCATCGAGCAACTGCGCAAGCTCGACGTCGAATCTAGCGCCGCGGAAATCGCGCCGATTTTGCGCAAGGTCGAGAGGCGCCTTGGGCGCTACGTTGCTCTCGAAAGCCCTGGCAGCGCGACCAAACTGCACGTCTCGGATCTCACGCGCGAGCACTTGCGCAAAACGCTGTCGTTCTTCCTGGCGCTGTCGGCAGATCAAAGCCACGTCCCATTTCCACACGCAGGGACTGGAACGATCGGCACGCTGATTCTCGCCATGCTGTCGCTAATCGCCGACCTCAAACCGTCCACAGTCATATTCGCGATGGAAGAGCCGGAGATCGCTCTTCCGCCGCACACACAACGACGCATCGCGAACTATCTGAAAACGAAGAGCACGCAAGCCTTCGTGACGTCGCACTCTCCTTTTGTGATCGAGCAGTTCGATCCATCGCAAACGATCCTTCTTTCACGCGAGGACGGGGTAGTTTCTGGCAAGAGGGTCTCCGAGGCGACGGGGCTAAAGGAAAACGACTTCAAGCGCTTCGCTCGTTGGGGGCTCTCGGAATGCATGCTCGGCAAAATCGCCATCGTCGTCGAAGGCATCACCGAATTCCATGCGCTGCCCGTGATCGCTCGCCGCATGGAGGATCGCGACGAAAACCTTCAACCGCTCGACATTGCCGGCGCCGCTTTCTTCAACGCGGACGGCGACGGAAACGGCCCTAAGTTTGGCCAATTTTTCAAGACACTTGGACTGTGCTCAGTGGCGTTCCACGACACGAATCCAAAGCACTCCGACGCCAAGGTCAAGGAATACGTAGACGCGTTCGACATTGACTTCAAACATCCTGAGAAGGGCTTTGAGCAATTGATGGTGAACGAAGTCCCTGCTGATCGACTGTGGGCATTCTTGCAGGAAATCAAGGAGAGCGGCGAAAGCGGAAACGTCGGGATTCCGGCGGAAAAACCGGACGAGAAGGCCATCCGGGACACCGCCTTGAAGGCGTTCAAAAGCGGCAAGGGCGCGGGGTGGGCCGCTCGCTTGTTCGAGATGTGCTCATTCGAAGAGCTTCCGCCCACGGTGATCAAATTCTTGGAGCAAGTCTACGAGCTGAGTCCGACGCGCGACGCCTTGGATGCGGATGACGATGCCGACTCTGATGCCGGCGCCAATGCAAAAGGCGCGGATGCTGACATCAAACTCACGGGCGAGCCATCCTCGGAGACACCCTCAGCGCCGGGCGCATCGTCGGCAGCTGTCGACGCCGGCGCAGCCAATCAGGGCACGGCAAAGACCTCGGCCGAGTTGCTCGACATAAAACCTCTATCCCCGGAAGATGAAGCCGGGATGTCTCGCTCTGAATCTGCTCGGCGCGCTCGCAGCCCTTCCGCGAAAAGAGCCGAACCGCCTCAAATTCCGCCGCCGCGGCCTAGCGCCCTTGATGGCGACGACGAATGAATCAGCCTGACCTGCGGCAACTCATCCTCGATTGCGAGGGGCACGCGCTCGTGCTCGGGGGGCCTGGTAGCGGGAAAACGACGATCGCGCTCAGGAAAGCGGTCAAGCGGATCAAGGGCGGCCTCAGGCCGGGGCAGCGGGTGCTGTTTCTCAGCTTCTCGCGCGCCGCCGTTGCCCGAATCGCCGACGCCGCAAGCGTGGAGGCTAGCGAGCCAGAACGCTCGCAACTCCTCATTCAAACTTTCCACTCATTCTTCTGGGACGTGCTTCGAGCCAACGCTTATCTTCTCGGCGCGCCCAAAAAGCTAAAAATCCTGTTGCCGCAAGACGAAAAGGCAATGTCGGGCGGCATCGACAAGGACGACGATGGCTGGAAAGAATGGGACGCCGAACGCCATCGCCTTTTTCACAATGAAGGACGGGTGGCATTCGACCTGTTTGCACCGGCCGCCGCTGATCTGATCGAACGCAGCGCCCTGCTTCGCGAAGCGATCGCCAGCCGCTACCCACTGTTCATCGTCGACGAAGCGCAAGACACGGGGTTACATGCATGGAACTGCGTGAAACTGCTCGCGCCCCTCACGCAAGTAATCTGCCTCGCAGATCTCGATCAGCAGCTTTTTGATTATTTGCCCGGCGTGGGCCCCGAACGAATCGCCGAAATCCGGCTCGCGCTGCAGCCGCAAGAAGTAGACTTCGGCGCCGAAAATCACCGAAGCCCGGGCACGCAGATTCTCGAATTTGGCGATGACGTGATGCACAATCGCGTGCGAGCTCAGCCGTATAAAGGCGTCTCGTGCATCGGGTATCGGCCTAAGGACGTGAACTGGAATCATCTGCTGCGTCGGGCCTTGGCGGCAATCTACAAGACGGTCAAAGACCAGACAGGAAAACGCGCCGAAACTATCGCTATCATTGCCTCCAACAATCGGACTGCGCTTCGCCTGTCCAACGCGCTAAACGCGCTCGGCTCGTTCGCCGAAAAGGGCAAAGCCGTCTCGCATCGCTTAATGTTCGATGAGGCCGAAGCTCTGCTATGCGCGCGGCTCGCGGCGTTTCTGTTGCAACCCAAATCGTCGGAGCAAGTCGACAGCGACATCGCCACAGCGATCGAAATGCTCGCGAGAGCCAAGTCGGCCACGGGCCAAGGCCACAAAGCCGTCGCGAAATTAAGAGAGCAAGCCGCGAAGATCCGCCAAGGGAAAAGCCTGTCCATCAATATCGCCAAAGCATTCCGCGCCGTGCTCGAAGCGTTGCATGCGGCGCCCTTTTCGGGCGACCCTGGAAAAGATTGGACGCGAGTTAAACACGCGTTGAGAGACAGCGCGCAGGCGGAGTTGACCCGCGCCGCGTCGCAGCTCGATTACATCGTTGCGCTGCGCCGCGGCCATCGGATTTCGACGGCGCTTGCCGACGAATGGCTTCGAGACGGTGCATACACGAACGCCATCGAGGCGCTCGACGCGGCGTTTGCACAGGAGCAGCTTCTCGACGGAATCGATGCTCCGACAGGCATCCACATCATGAATGTGCACAAGGCAAAGGGAAAGCAGTTTGACGGAGTGATCGTGGTTCGCGAAAGCCGTCCGAGCCGAAACGGGTTCGAATCATCGTTCGTTTGGCGAGACGATACGGTTCCATACGCAAAAAGCCGACGCATCGTCCGCGTCGCGATCACCAGGGCGCAACACCATGCGCTGATTCTTGACCCAATGTGGCCGCGCTGCCCGATCGTTGGCACTCATCGATTGGCACGGTCCTGAGCCGGGCAACCTCGGCCGAGATACAACACGGAAATGACGATATGAGACCAGGTGAATTTCAACGATGGCGCTTGCCAATCGAACCACTGGTTTGACGAGGAGCCCGGCCGTCGGTGTCCCTTCGCATCGACCTGCGGCTCCTATCTGCCAGTTGCCGCACCCGACAAACCTCTCGACTAGGAACTACTCAGATTGCCAGCACCGAGTCCTTCAACCCGCAACAAGTGCATCTATTGACAACGACTCGAAACGTGCTATGAACTCTCCAGCGAGTGCGTGCAGTTCTTGCGAACAACCTTCGAAAACTGGTTTCGCTTCGCTACCTGTTGATAATCGGAGAATCGAGATGGAAAAATCGACCTTGCGCAGAAAGATTTCAATATTTTTCAATAGCCGAGCCGGAATGGCAACGATTGGCATTATCGCCGCGGTTGCCACTCCGACTTTAGCCCTGTTCGCCAAGCTAATCGCTTAACTAAGCGCCTTGGCAACCATATCAAATACGAATGCCGCCGCGACGAAGAGGACTCCGAGCTCGCAATCCTTTGAAGATTTTTTGATCAGATCCCTTACGGCACCTGGGAAATTGTTCGGATTGACCACAGCAGCATCTAAATCTTTTGCGTCATCTCTAAGTAAAACAACCCCTCTCGAAATAAACATTACTCCGATGAAATTCAGAAAAGTCACCAAATATTCAAACCAATCCGACAACGTCAAATCGCGGCGGATGAACATCCTCTGGGTCACGAGGTGATGATTCACAAGAAATATTGGAACGACCCTGAATACAAAAACCAACAAGATTCCAATCACGATGAAAATCGTCATAAATTGGACCGTTGAATATTCAACATCTGTCTTATCTTTTATTTTTTTCGAAGCCTTAAGAAGTCCGCTTTCAATCTTGGCAGCAGTGTTAACTAGCAACCCCATATCATCCCCATTTTATTAATGAAGAAAGTTCACACACCCCCATCGAAGCTCTTGGGCGCATCAACCAGGAATCCCTCTTTAAAGATAGGTAAGTATAGTCAATTTTTATCGACCCCCTCATCGATGTCCGTCGCCTCCAGAGCTGAAGCTATTTTTTGATAAGCCATATTCAGAGCATTCAGAACTCCATCGGAGAATTCTTGATGCAAAGATAAGTGAACCCACTGGCGACCAGCCACGTCGATCACAGGCAACCAAACGACATCTAATGACGAAGAACCCAAGCGTTCAATCGCTACACTAAGCGACGCGTCTCCTGCCTGGCCTAATACCCGGCCCGCCACATCGAGATAAAAGGGTTCTTCGGCAACGAGATCGAAAATCGTCTTGAATGCGTGCCCTCTCCTCACCGCAGCCTGCATCGCATTAGATACCTGGTTTGCCCTTTGCCAGGCCAGCAGGTCTTCTTTCAAGTAGAAGCATTTCTGGTTGCCACCTCTCACTCCGGCAGCGCCTCCTTGGATATAAGTAGGCCCACTGCCGTCGAGGCGCATCCGCTCCATCGTCTTCGGAGAAAGTCGCAGAAAAAGAGCGGCCTCTGCCGTTGTGAGCGACGCCTGATCCGGCAGTGCATGCAACGCTGACAGCACCTCGTATGTATTTAAAGCAGCATCAAGGGACATCATATTCCCCTCGGAGGTCATTCATTATCTGACGGCGTCCGGCAAAGCCATCTTTTTCTCGCTCACATTTGCCTGCTTGCGCGGCCGGCCCGAACGCGGCTTAGCTGGCTTGCATATATGCGGATCTGGTGCAAACAACGGAGGCCAGTCGACCGGTTTCAACGCATTGTAGATGTTCGGCGTTTTCGACAAAACCGTTTGCTCGATTCGCTCCATCCATTCGCGAAGCATAAGCCACTCTGGCTTCGTGTATGTGTCCGTGACGCTGGCGTCAGCGTGGTTGAGAAAGCGCTTCTTCACGGTCTCCGGCACGTCGAGCGAAGTCATGACAGCCCCGAAGGAGCGGCGCAGATCGTGGGGCGCCAGCTTGGCGATCTGAGACTCTTCGCGCAGCGAGGCCAGCAGCGCGGTCGCGTCGGAGTAGTGCCCGCTCTTGGAGAACTTGCTGCGCGCCGGGAAAACATACGCGCGTGACTTTGCTCCGAAACCCCGCCGCAATGTCTCCTCCGCCGCGGCCTCCTGGCGACGGCGAAGCAGCTCCGTCGCCATCCGCCCGAGCGGAATCCGGTGATTGCGACCGTTCTTCGTCTTATGCAGAAAGACGTGCGGCCCGTATTCGCCGTCCTCGCCGAGCCACACGTGGCTCGTTGTTTTCAGTTCATCGACGGGCAACAGCTCGGCCCATTTGCACTTCGCATGCTCCGACTTCCGGCAGCCAAGCAAAAGCATGAGGATGAGAAAGTCGACGCCCGTGCGGTTGTCGTTCTCGAGCCGCTTGCTCCACGCGGCCTCGAGGAAGGGGCCAAGCGTCTCGCTCGGCGAAAGCGGATTCCGAGCGCCCCGCTCCTCGCGCTCCCGCGCGATCTGCGCGCGCGAGCGATACATGCCGTGCAGCGTCAGTATCGTGAACGGATTCACCGTCAGTGCCGGCGCGCGCCCCTCGTGTGTCGCGTCCAGCATCTCCTTGCCAATCGCCCATTTCGTCGCCGTCGACGCCAAGCGAAAGGTTTGCTCCGTCGCTGTGGGCGTCGCCGCGCCCTTATGGAACTGCTCAATGATCTCGTCGGTCCTGAGCTCTTTGAGCTTGCGCGGCGCCCAATTCCACTCCTTGAACTTGTTCGCCGCACGGTCAACCGCGCGAAGCGTCTCCGGGCTAGCTCGACGCTTGACGCGCGTCGCAAGGTGGTTGCGGTAGGACGCGACGACATCCCCCAAGGTCGGCTCCAAGGCGCTAGCCTCCCGCCTTGATTGGTTCGGGTTCTTGCCCGTCTCGACCATCGCCCTTGCGAGCTCTGCGGCCTTCTTGCGCGCCAGCCCCAAGTCGAGAAAGTCGCTGACGTTGCCCACCGTGGGCATGATGGACACGCCGTCCACCTTTCGACGGATGATGTAGGTCTTTTTCCCAGCGACACGAACCCCAAATCCGGGCGGCGCGTCGCGGTTCGAATCCCATAGAATGTAGGGCTTGTTTCCGACGTTCGCTTCGAAGACCAACGCGCCCTTGGCGTCGAGCCCGACCGGCCTGTCGCTGATCTTCAAGCGCTTTATCAGCGCCAAATTCAAGTCTGCTTTCACGGTTGTTGTTCGCTTCGAGTGTATGAACGCCCTCGGGCAAGGGGGACTGGAGAATCACTGCCAAGCCCTTGCTGCATATGGATTTAGCCGTTCGGCCGATTTCCGGGGGACTGCTCTCGAAGTATAGTCAACGAACGGGCGCTGAAAGTCCCCGTTTGCTCCCCTTTGACAGCGGGGAACATGGCGAAAAATGGGAGCGAATGTCCGCAAATGTCCGAACACGTTCTTCAGCAACTCTTTGAATGAAAACAGAATCCAGCGTCGCAGCCGCGCCCGACCAGACCCTCGCGAAGCATACGCCCTACATGCAGCAGTACTTGCGCATCAAGGCCGAGCATCCCGGCACACTCGTGTTCTACCGGATGGGGGACTTCTACGAGCTCTTCTACGACGACGCCGAAAAAGCCGCACGCCTGCTCGATCTCACGCTGACGCAGCGTGGCGCTTCGGCCGGCATCCCCATCAAGATGGCTGGCGTGCCGCATCACGCTGTCGAGCAATATCTCGCGAAGCTCGTGAAGCTCGGCGAGTCCGTGGCCATTTGCGAACAGATCGGCGACCCGGCTACCTCGAAAGGACCGGTGGAGCGCAAGGTGGTTCGCGTGGTTACTCCCGGGACGCTCACCGACGCGGCACTGCTCGCCGACAAGAGCGACGTCTACCTGATGGCCGTGTGCGCCGGACACAACCGGCGCGGCGTGGTCGTCAACGTGGGGCTCGCGTGGCTCAATCTCGCGAGCGGTGCACTGCGCCTTGCGGAAGTGGCACCCGACCAGGTGGCGGCTGCCTTCGAGCGCATTCGTCCCGCCGAAATCCTGGTCGCCGATGCTCCCGCTGACGCAAACGCGTGGTCGCCGCCACCCGGCTCCGGTGCATTGACGCGTGTTCCGGCGTGGCACTTCGATGTGGCAGCTGGCACGCAGCGGCTCTGCGAACAAATGGAAGTGGCCAGTCTGGACGGCTTCAGTGCTCAGACGATGACGAGCGCATGCGGCGCCGCGGGCGCCCTGCTGCTTTACGCTGCCGCTACGCAAGGCCAGCAATTGCGGCACGTGCGCAGTCTCAAGGTCGAATACGAGTCCGAGTACATCGGGCTCGATCCCGCCACGCGTCGTAACCTCGAACTCACGGAAACGCTGCGCGGCACCGAATCGCCGACGCTGTGCTCATTGCTCGACACGTGCAGTACGACGATGGGGAGCCGGCTGCTGCGCCACTGGCTGCATCATCCGCCGCGCGACGCGTCGATTGCCGGCGCGCGCCAGCAGGCCATCGGCGCGCTCCTGGAGGCGCCGCCGCCAGCCAGTCTGGATGCCCTGCGTACCGCACTGCGCCAGATCGCGGACGTCGAGCGGATTACGGGGCGGCTCGCCCTGCTCTCGGCACGTCCGCGTGACCTTTCGAGCTTGCGCGACACGTTCATCGCATTGCCGTCGCTGCGCGAGCAGATGGCTGCTGTCAGCAGCGCCTCACCTATGCTTTCCCACATCGAAGCGATGCTGGAGCCGCCTGCTCCCTGCGTGGAGTTGTTGACTCGCGCGGTCGCGCCGGAGCCCGCAGCCATGGTGCGCGACGGCGGCGTCATCGCGCGCGGCTACGACGCCGAACTCGACGAGTTGCGCGACATCTCGGAAAACTGCGGCCAGTTTCTGCTCGAACTCGAAATGCGCGAACGCGAGCGCACCGGCATCAACAATCTGCGGGTCGAGTACAACAAGGTTCACGGGTTCTATATCGAAGTGACGCGCGGGCAAACCGACAAGGTGCCCGACGACTATCGGCGGCGTCAAACACTCAAGAATGCCGAGCGCTACATCACGCCCGAGCTGAAGACATTCGAAGACAAGGCACTGTCGGCCCAGGAACGCGCGCTCGCGCGCGAGCGCGCGCTCTACGACGCGCTCCTGCAATCGCTGCTCCCGTTCATTCCCGACTGCCAGCGTGTTGCGGCCGCGCTCGCGGAACTGGACGTACTCGCCACCTTCGCGGAACGCGCGCGAGCGCTCGATTGGGTCGCGCCTGCGTTCGACCAAAGCGCGGGCATCGAGATCGAGCAGGGACGGCATCCCGTCGTCGAAGCCCAGGTCGAGCAGTTCATCGCAAACGACTGCCGGCTCGACGCGGAACGCAAGCTGCTGCTCATCACGGGCCCGAACATGGGCGGCAAGTCGACATTCATGCGCCAGACGGCGCTCATCGCGCTGCTGGCATACGTGGGCAGCTACGTGCCGGCGCGACGCGCGCGCTTCGGTCCGATCGACCGTATCTTCACGCGCATCGGCGCCGCCGACGATCTCGCGGGGGGCCGCTCCACGTTCATGGTGGAAATGACCGAGGCCGCCGCGATCCTCAACGACGCGACCTCACAAAGCCTTGTCCTGATGGACGAAATCGGTCGCGGCACTTCGACTTTCGATGGACTGGCACTCGCGTGGGCCATTGCCCGTCATCTGCTGTCGCACAACAGTTGCTATACGCTCTTTGCCACCCATTACTTCGAACTCACGCAGTTGCCCGCGGAGTTTCCTCAGGCCGCCAACGTCCATCTGTCGGCCGTGGAGCACGGGCATGTGATCGTGTTCCTGCACGCGGTCAACGAAGGTCCGGCGAGCCAGAGTTACGGCCTTCAGGTGGCGCAGCTTGCCGGCGTACCGTCTGCCGTCATCCGTGCGGCACGCAAGCACCTCGCGCTGCTGGAGCAACAGTCGGCAGCGCAGCCAACGCCACAGCTCGATCTGTTTGCTCCACCACCAATGGCAGAAGTCGACGACGAAACGGCGCCACTCCATGAAGTGCGGGACGAAGACGATCAGTATCGCGAAGCATCATCGATCGATCCGGCCTCAGAAGCGCTTGCTGAACGGCTTCGTTCCATCGACCCAGATGGACTGCGGCCACGCGAGGCACTCGATCTGCTCTATGAATTGCACGGGCTCGCGATGGCGCCGCATGAGAAACGCTGAGTGTTCTGCCCACGCTGTGCGACACGGGCGTGCGTGTCGTAGAGCACTCGCAGCGGCGGCCTTCGTCGCCACGGTGCTTGGGCTTGTCTGCGTCCCGGCTCGAGCAGCGGGGCAGCGCTATTCGTTTGCCGTCGTTTCAGGGGCAATGCGAGGCCCGGCCGACGAAGCCGCTACGCAGCGACTGATCGAAGCCGCTGGACTGAACAGGAACGTGGCGTTCATCGTCTATGACGGCAATCTCAAGGGTCCCACTGAAGCCTGCAGCGACGCGCTTTACGAGCGTCGCGAGGCGGTGCTGGAAACAGCGCGGCCGGCGCTGATATTCGTACCCGGCCAATACGACTGGGTCGGCTGCTCAGCGCACGACGCGGGTGACTTCGATCCGGTGGAGCGGCTCGACCGGTTGCGGCAAACGCTGTTCGCGGACCCCACCTCGATGGGACAGACGCGTCTACCACTCACTCGCGAAAGCGAGGTGTCGCGCTTCAGGCCATACCGGGAAAACGTGCGCTGGCAGGTGGATGACACCATCTTCATCGGACTCAACGTGCCAGGCGGCAACAATCATTACCTGACCGCCGGCGGCCGCAATGGTGAATTCGAGGATCGCACGATCGCCAATGCCTTCTGGCTCGAACATGCAGGCGAGTACGCGCGGCGCCATGGCGCGCGCGCAATCGTGATATTCATTCAAGGCGACCCGGACCCTGAGCGCTACGAGCGGCCGGACCGCTTCGCATGGCTGCGCTTTGCACGCCACGAACGGCGCGACGGGTATCTGGAGTTCAAGCGGAGTCTGGTCAAACTTGCCGAAACATTTCGCGGCCCCGTTGTAGTGATCCACGAAGACGATGGCCGGCCAGCCGGCGGTTTTCAGATCGACCAGCCGCTACGCAACGACAAAGGCGCGCGAGTCGCCAATCTGACGCGCATCGCATTTGCGCCGCGAAACAAGCTTATGCAGTGGATAGAGGTCGATGCGGACATGGCACGCCACCCGCCGTTTCGCGTCAGCGTGCGTGATGTACCGAAAGATCTGCCCCTGCCGCAGCCGCCGGCCCTCGTACCCGGAGGGGACAGCGCGCCGCCGGTTCCGGCCATGCCCACTGTGCCCGAAGTATCGTCCGCGCCCGATGTACCTGCTCCTTCGTCGGCATTCGCCGAGCCTGCGAGTCAGCCGCCCGACTCCGGCACAGGTAACGGCAACAATACGACTCATCCAGGTTATGCCCTTCCGCCGCCGGGTGGCACGGGCACTGCGCCTTGAGCCTTCTTGAGCCTTGAGCCGGCGTCAGGCGACGCCGGCATACCGCAGGGCTCAGTGCAACGTGGGTTTTGAATCCCCTTCGCCCTCGTCATCGTCTTCATCTTCGTCGACAACTTCGAGGCCATTCGCGCCGTGCGCGTGCTCGTGCTGGATCTCGTCGTCCGTGGCCTGACGCACCTCCGTGACGGTCAGCGCGAACCGCAAGGCCATGCCAGCGAGCGGGTGGTTGCCATCGAGGACGACCTTGTCTTCGGCAACATCCGTCACTGTGTAGATGAGCGTGTCCAGGTCTTCGTCGCCCTCTTCGGGGGTGCCCTCGAATTGCATGCCGACTTCGAGCGGCTCGGGAAAGCGGTTGCGCGGTTCGATCTTCACCAAGTCGGGATCGTACTCGCCGAACGCGTCTTGCGGCTCAAGTTGAATCTGGGTTTCGAAGCCAGGCTCCTGCCCATCAAGCACTTCCTCGATCTTGGGGAACGTGCCATCATAGCCGCCGTGCAGATAGACCATCGGCTCGTCGCTTTCCTCAATCAGATTGCCCTGCGCATCCGACAGCTTATAAGCGACCGAAACGACAGTGTCCTTTGCGATTTTCATTCGATTCTCCAGAATACAAATCACATTATACGATGCCCAAGCGGCCCTCCGACCATCCGGCCGGCCAACGCGCGACCCCATCGCGCATGCCGGCCCCGGCTTCCGGCCTGCCTTCCCCCGACCAGCCCACGCCATTGCTCGGCGGCCTCACTCCGACGCAATTCATGCGCCGGTACTGGCAGAAAAAGCCGTTCCTGATCCGTCAGGCAGTGCCCGGCATTGCGTCGCCGGTTACACGCGATGAGCTGTTCAAGCTGGCCGGGAACGACGACGTCGAGTCCCGTCTCGTCACGCATTTTCGGCGGCGCTGGAAACTGGACCACGGTCCCTTCGACACTACTGCGTTGCCGCGCACCGCTCAACGCGACTGGACGTTACTCGTCCAGGGCGTGGACCTGCACGACGACCGAGCCCGCGCGCTGCTCGACAGGTTCCGCTTCGTGCCGGACGCCCGGCTCGACGATCTGATGATCTCCTACGCGACTGATGGCGGCGGTGTCGGGCCACACTTTGATTCATACGACGTGTTTTTGCTGCAGGTACATGGCAAGCGACATTGGCGTATCGGCGCACAACGCGATCTGTCGTTGCGCGAAGACCTGCCATTGAAAGTACTCGCGCACTTCGAACCCGAAGAGGAATGGATCCTGGAGCCAGGCGACATGCTCTATTTGCCGCCGCATATTGCACACGACGGCATCGCGATCGGTGAATGCATGACTTGCTCGGTCGGCTTCAGGGCACCGTCGGCAAGCGAACTCGCCGCGCAGTTCCTCTACTACCTGGCCGAACGCGGTGGCGCCCACCGCGGGCGGGACACGCTCTACAGCGATCCGAAACAGCCCGCCGTGAGCGAGCCTGCCCAATTGCCGGCGGCGCTGGTGGAGCGAGTCGGCGCGATCCTTACGAAGATCCGCTGGAACCAGGCCGACGTGTCCGGATTTCTCGGTGCCTGGCTAAGCGAACCGAAGTCGAATGTGGTGTTCGAGCCGCCCACGCGTCCGCTCAACGAAGCCGCGTTTGTGAACCGCGCTTCACACGACGGCGTACGCCTGCACCGCAAAACAGTTCTGCTATACGATATTCACTCATATTTCCTGAATGGCGAGGAAAACTCTCTTCCATCGAGCAAAAAGTGGCTTCTCGATCTCGCGAATTGTCGCGCGCTGAGTGCGAAACGCTTTGTAACACTCTCACACGATTCGTCGGTGACAGCACTACTGCACGAGTGGTATTGTGCGGGCTGGATAGAGTTGGGCGGGCTTGCATAAGCCCTTCCAGCTGCTATACCGTTACGGAAACGTCTGTATGAGAAAGACAACGTATTGACCCCGCATTTGTCGACGGTCGGTACGAAAGTGCATATAATTTCCGCCCAAGCCGTAGGGAAGATTCACGCTCATGAAGTGCGTCTCCACCAGCGGCCCGGGTCGGTGTTGGAGCACATTACCGGTATTATTTTGCGCTGTTGCTTACCTTTAACCATAAAAGGACGTGATCATGAAGAAATCCCTCCTCGTAGCATCCCTGTTGGCAGCCGTTGCACTGGCTGCTTGCAACAAGAGCAGCGATCAAGCCGCTGCCCCGGCCGCTAGCGACACGTCGGCTGCTTCGGCACCGGCTGCTGCTGCAAGCGACACGGGTGCTGCTTCGAGCGCCGCCGCTGCGAGCGACACGGGTGCTGCTTCGGCTACGACGGGTGCTTCGGACGCAGGCGCTGCCGCTTCGGCTGCTGCTCCGGCTTCGGGCGCAAGCCAGTAAGTCGTTGTTGCGCGAGTTCGCCTTCGGGCGAACGTCTGCCAGAAGCCAGATGCGCTACACGCAAGTCCGGCTTCCGGCAGGCAAAAACAAAACGCCACGAAGTTCGCTTCGTGGCGTTTTGTTTTGCACGGTGTCTCTGATGCCGGCAATCAGCCGGTCTGTTTTCCTTCGTCGAAAAACTCCCGAACGACTTCGATCTCGCGTGTGCGCTTGAACGGCGGCAAGCTCTGCCAGATCCGACGTCCATATGGCTTATCCACGAGTCGTGTGTCGCAGATCATCAGCACGCCGCGGTCCGTCTCTGCGCGAATGAGCCGCCCCGCCCCCTGCTTGAGCGTGATGACAGCCTGCGGTAACTGATGGACCGCAAACGGGCTCAGCCCCTTCCTGGCCAGTGCGTCGAGGCGCGCAGCCAGAACCGGATCGTCGGGCGGCGCGAACGGCAGCTTGTCGATGACGACGAGCGACAGCGCATCGCCCCGCACGTCTACCCCTTCCCAGAAGCTCTGGCTGCCCACGAGAATGGCGTTGCCGTAGGCGCGGAATCGCTCCAGCAGTTCCGTGCGGCTCGCATCGCCTTGCACGAGCAACGGTGTATTCCATCCACGAGCGTCAATGGTGTCGCGCAATTTCGCCGCGATGCGGTCCACGGCACGCAGCGTCGTACAGAGCATGAACACGCCACCGCCGGAAGCTTCGATGGCGGGCAGCGCCGCGTCGAACACCGCGTCCGTGAATGCCGGCGACGATGGCTGCGGCAAATTGCGCGGCACGTATAACAAGCCTTGCGTCGGATAATCGAACGGACTGGGCAGCGTCATCGAACGGCGCGCGTTCAGTCCCATCTGCGCGGCATAGTGCGTGAAGTCGCCGCGCACCGACAGTGTCGCCGATGTGAAAACCCACGCACGCGGTACGCCAGCGCGCTGCTTCGCGAAGATGGGCGCCACCGACAACGGCGTCTCGTGCAGTTGAACCGTGTGCGAAAACACCTCGACCCAGCGGACCTTTTCATCAGGATCCGTTGCAGCCTGCGTACCCGATGTGCTCTGCGCCGTCTCTTGAGGCTTCGAAGAAACGTCCGCGGATTCAGGCACCGTCCATCCTGCGAGTGTGTCCTGCAGCTCGCGTGCGCGGCGCAGGCAGGCACCCAATGACTCCGCTCGTTCGGCTTGACCGGCCAGGGCGGTGGCGAGTGCCGCAAGTTCTGTTTCGACCGCAACGAGCGCAGAAAAAAGCGGATGGTCCTCCGGCAGTTGCGCCACCGACAGTCGCACCGAGTCTTCCTTGAACGCCAGCCGCACATCGCGCGCTGCGCGCTCGAGCGCCGCACCGAGCTTCACCCATTCGACAGCATCACGCGCATGACTGAGCCCTTCGGCAACACAGTCTCGCGCCAGTTCGAGCAGTTGCGCGGTGGAAAGCGTCTCGCCGAAGAAAAGCGTCGCGGTCTCGGGCAACTGGTGCGCTTCGTCGAAGATGATCGTGTTGGCCGTGGGCAGCAACTCCGCCATGCCCGTGTCGCGCAGCATGATGTCAGCGAAGAAGAGATGGTGATTGACCACCACGATGTCGGCCTGCTGTGCTTCGCGGCGCGCCTGCATCACGAAGCAGTCCTTGTAATTCGGACATTCCTGGCCGAGGCAGTTCTCGCGCGTCGAGGTCACCATCGACCACACGGCAGCTGTTTCCGGCACGCTCGCGAGTTCAGCCTTGTCGCCCGACTTCGTTATTTTCGCGAACCGCACGATCTCCTGAAGCCACGCCGTTTCCTGGCGCGACGGCAGGCGTCCGTTGTCGGCGGTGCGCTGCAGGTAGTAGTGGCAAAGGTAGTTCGCGCGCCCCTTGAGCATCGCGACCGAAACCGGCACGGCCAACGCATCGCGCACGGTCGGAATGTCGCGCTGAAACAGCTGGTCCTGAAGATGCTTGGTGCCGGTCGACACGACCACCTTGCCACCCCAGAGCATGGCGGGCACGAGGTAGGCGTACGTCTTGCCCGTGCCCGTGCCGGCTTCCACGATCAGCGTGTTCTCGCCGCCGTCGATACCCGCCTGCTCGCCGTCACCGGAGCTGGCCGTGCCGTTATCCGCACCGGACGTGCTCGCGCCTTGCAGGCGCCGCGCCGGGCGCTTCTGCGTCTCGAACATGGCCGGATCGGGCATGGCACGCCCCGAGGCTTCCATGGCAGCCGCTACGGCCCGCGCCATCTCGATCTGCGAGGCACGAGGCCGGTAGCCCTCGATTTCGCGCGCAAGCACGCCGTCGGCCGCGAAGATGGCGTCGAGCTCCGATACGCGCCGGGCGTTCAGCACAGGCGCGCCGGCGTTGGGGCGCAAAGCGGACACCGGTGCGTCGCCGTCGGGCGCTGCGCCGGAAAGAGAAACAGGCGATGAATTCAAGGCAAGCGGTTTCCTGCAAAGTCCGGCGTGCGCATAGGCCCCGGCGCCTGCCAGGGCGCGGTTACACGCGCCTGTCGGATGTACTCAATGAATCGGGTTCCAGTTGCAGCTGCAACAGGATGATGTTGTCCTTGACCTTCAGCTTGCGCTTCTTGAGACGCTGCAGCTCCAGGTCATCGGAGCCGGGGTCGTCCGACATCCTCTCGATCAAACGGTCCAGATCACCGTGCTCCGATTCCAGTTGCAGAATGCGGTCGCGAATGACCTCGGTCTTGACATGATGTTGATCGCGCATGCTCGCCTCCTCACCGATGCGGCGAACGCCGCGCCGCGTGCGCGGTTCCGCCTGAGGTTGCCGTCCGACTGACAAGCGGCAGCGCAGGTGCTGCTGCCGCTCTTCCTGCCTTACTGCGACTGCTGCTGGCCCTGCTGTTGCTTCAACTGGTCCTGCTGCTTCTGCTGCGCCTTTTCGGCCGCCTGGCGCTGGCGCTCTTCCACGTCAGCCTTATGCTTTGTTGCGTCTTCCTGTTTCTGCTCGAAACGCTGAGCCTTCTCCTGCCGCTCCACGGCCTTCTGCTGGCCTTCGCGACGCGCCTCGTCGAGTTGCCGCTGGAAGTCGGCCTGTTTCTGGTCGTACGCGGCCTGGTTTGCTGCCTTTTGTGCCGCGTCCGGACCGCGGCGCGCCTGATCGACTGCGTGTTGCTGCTGCTTCTGCTCGAACGCCGCGGCATTCGCCGCGCGCTGCGGCGCTTCGGCGGCGCGCTGGGCTTCGTCCAGCGCATGCTGGCGCTGCTTTTCCTCGTAGGTCTCTTGATTGCGTGCTTCGTCTGCGGCCCGCTGCGGCGCGTCGGCTTCGTCCTGGGCACGCCTGAGCGCCGCCTGCTGGTCGCGCTGCTGCGCCCGCACGGCACGCTGTTCGTCGTCGAGCGCGAGCTGTTCCTTGCGGATATCCGCCTGGACCGCGCGCATCTGATCGCGCGCCTTGCCAAGGCAGTGATTGACGAAGAAGGTGCTGTAGCAATTGTGCTGCGCCACGGCATAACGATAGTTGTTCTCCGCCCCACGCCGGTCGAGCTCCTTTTGCCGTACGTCGAAGTCACTTTGCGCCGCGGGGGCGGTATCGGAACCGTTGGAAACAGGAGCGAAGGCACCGGCCGCAGGCCCCGCCGGCTGCGTCTGCGCAGCAACAGGTGACGCGGAAAAAACCGCGATCGACGCAGCCATCACAAGTGCAGCGCCAGGCGCGACATCCCGTGCCGCGGTAGCCCTGCCCATACCGGGCAAAACGGGGAAAAAACGCAAGTTTGTCAACGTCATCACAGGGCAACGGAACATGCCCGAAATTCTATCACCCTGAGCTTGAGCGCTCGGGCATTTATGGCAAAATGCCCCGCTTCAGCAATCCGCCGCACAAGGCGCCCGGCCCGCCGGCGCGCGGCTTTCCGCGCCGCGGCGCGGGCCTCGCAGGAGCATCGAACAGCTTATGACGGACACCGTAGCACTCAAGATCGTACAGCGCATCGCCAACGAACTGTCGGTCCAGCCACGTCAGGTGGCAGCCGCCGTACAACTCCTCGACGAGGGATCGACCGTTCCGTTCATCGCCCGCTATCGCAAGGAAGTGACGGAAAACCTGGACGATACGCAGCTACGTACGCTCGAAGAGCGGCTCCTTTATCTGCGCGAGCTCGAAGAGCGCCGTGCGGCGATCATCGCGAGCATCGACGAACAGGGCAAGCTCACGGACGAACTGCGTGCAGCGATCGAAGGCGCCGATAGCAAACAGGTGCTCGAAGACCTTTATCTGCCTTATAAGCCGAAACGCCGCACACGCGCCCAGATCGCGCGCGAAGCAGGACTGCAACCGCTCGCAGACGCACTGCTCGCCGATCCGCAGCTCGATCCGCAGACCGAAGCGGCGAAGTACGTCGATGCAGAAAAGGGCGTGGCCGATGTGAAGGCTGCGCTCGACGGCGCGCGCGACATCCTCTCCGAGCAATTCGGCGAAACCGCCGAGCTGCTCGGCAAGCTGCGCGACTACCTCTATAACCAGGGCGTGGTCTCGTCCAGCGTGATCGAAGGCAAGGAAGGCGAAGAAGGCGAGAAATTCCGCGACTACTACGACTACGACGAACCGATCAAAACCGTGCCGTCGCACCGCGCGCTCGCCCTCTTCCGCGGCCGCAACGCCGGCGTGCTGCTGGTAAAGCTCGGCTTGGGCGAAGAACTCGACGCGCAGGTGCCGCATCCCGGCGAGGCGATGATCGCGCGGCACTTCGGTATCGCGAATCAGGGCCGTCCCGCCGACAAATGGCTCGCCGATGTCTGCCGCTGGTGCTGGCGCGTGAAGGTGCAGCCGCACATCGAAAACGAGTTGCTCACGAACCTGCGCGAGCAGGCCGAAACGGAAGCGATCCGCGTGTTCGCGCGCAACCTCAAGGATCTGCTGCTCGCGGCGCCTGCGGGTCCGCGCGCCGTGATCGGTCTTGACCCGGGGCTGCGCACCGGCGTGAAGGTCGCCGTGGTGGATCGCACGGGCAAGCTGCTCGCCACCGACACAATCTACCCGCACGAGCCGCGCCGCGACTGGGATGGCTCGCTCGCGAAACTCGCACGCATTGCCCGCGAGACGCAGGCAGAGTTGGTCAGCATCGGCAACGGCACGGCCTCGCGCGAAACCGACAGACTCGCGGCCGAGCTGATCGCGCGCCATCCCGAACTGAAGTTGCAGAAGATCGTGGTCTCCGAAGCGGGTGCCTCGGTGTACTCGGCTTCGGAACTCGCCGCGAAGGAATTCCCCGATCTGGACGTTTCGCTGCGCGGCGCGGTATCGATCGCACGACGCCTGCAGGACCCGCTCGCCGAACTCGTCAAGATCGAGCCGAAGGCGATCGGCGTGGGACAGTATCAGCACGACGTAAATCAGCGCGAACTGGCACGCTCGCTCGACGCGGTGGTCGAAGACTGCGTGAACGCCGTGGGCGTGGATGCGAACACGGCGTCGGTCGCGCTGCTCGCGCGCGTGTCCGGTCTCAACGCTACGCTTGCACGCAATATCGTCGACTACCGCGACTCGAACGGTCCGTTCCCCTCGCGCGAGCATCTGCGCAAGGTGCCGCGCCTTGGCGACAAGACCTTCGAGCAGGCCGCCGGTTTCCTGCGCATCAATGGCGGCGAGAATCCGCTCGACCGGTCGTCGGTGCACCCGGAAGCGTATCCCATCGTCGAACGGATTCTGGCGAAGATTCGCCGCGGCATCGGCGAAGTGCTGGGTAACCGCGACGCGCTGTCCGGACTCTCGCCCACCGAGTTCGTCGATGACCGGTTCGGCCTGCCCACCGTGCGCGACATCCTCACCGAGCTGGAAAAGCCCGGCCGCGACCCGCGTCCCGAATTCAAGACGGCGACGTTCCGCGAAGGCGTCGAGAAGATCTCCGATCTTTCGCCGGGCATGGTGCTGGAAGGCGTCGTCACCAACGTCGCGGCGTTCGGCGCGTTCGTGGACGTCGGCGTGCATCAGGACGGTCTCGTGCACGTGTCGGCCATGTCGACGAAGTTCATCAAGGACCCGCACGAGGTGGTCAAAGCCGGCCAGATCGTCAAGGTCAAGGTGCTCGAGGTCGACGTGAAACGCCAACGCATCTCGCTCACCATGCGGATGGACGACGACGTCGCTCCTGGCACGGCCTCAGGGCAGCGCAGCGGCACGCGGGACGAACGCGCCCAACCACGCAACGGCGGCGGCGCAAGGCCGCAGCCGCGCTCGCGCGAGCCCGAAGCAGCGGGCGCCATGGCGGCCGCCTTCGCGAAGCTGAAGCAGCGCGGCTAATCACCCGGAGACACGGCGCAGACGGCATGCGAGAGTGCCGCGCGTCGTGCACATCGTGCGCATTCGTGTGTTGGCGCAGAAGGGCACGCACAGGCCAAAACAAAAACGGGGATCCCCCTTGGGATCCCCGTTTTTCCTATGACGCTGCCTGCGCCGATCAGATCTCGATCTTCGTACCCAGTTCGACCACGCGGTTGGCGGGAATCGCAAAGAAGTCGGTTGGCTTCGCAGCGTTCTGATGCATCCAGGCGAACACACGCTCGCGCCACAGCGACATGCCGGGCAACTGTGTCGGCACCACTGTTTCGCGCGCGAGGAAGAACGACGTGTCCATCATGTCGAAGGTCATGTTGTGCTGCTCGCCCATATGGAGCAACACGGCCTTCACGTCAGGCGTCTCGTTGAAGCCATAGTCGGCCTTCACGAGAAAAAGTCCGCCGCCAATGTCTTTGACCGTCATGCGCTCCTCGTCCTTCACGTAAGGAATATCGCGCGTGACGAACGTGAGGAAGATGGTGCGCTCGTGCAGCACCTTGTTGTGCTTGAGGTTGTGCAGCAGGCTGACCGGCACGAGCGCCGCGCTGCCCGTCAGATAGATCGCGGTACCCGACACGCGATGCGGCGGATGCGCGAGCAGGCCCTGCAGGAACGGCATGAGCGGAATACCGTCGGCCGCCGTGCGTTCCTTGACGATCATGCGCCCCTTGTACCAGGTCATCAGCAGGAAGAACAGCAGTGCGCCGACACCAAGCGGCAGCCAGCCGCCCTCCTCGACCTTCAGCAGATTAGCGCCGAAGAAGCCGAGGTCCACTGTCATGAAGACCGCGATGATGACAGCGACCAGCACCTTGTTCCAGTTCCACACGTTGACCATGACGACACAGGCGAGCACGGTGGTAATGACCATCGTGGCGGTCACGGCAATGCCGTATGCGGCAGCGAGATTGTCCGAACTCTTGAATCCGATGACGATGCACAGGATCACGGCCAGCAGCAGCCAGTTCACGACGGGCACATAGATCTGCCCGATGGCAAGCTCGGACGTATGGAGAACCTTCATGCGCGGCACGTAGCCGAGCTGGATCGCCTGGCTCGTCAGCGAATACGCGCCCGAAATCACGGCCTGCGACGCAATCACCGTGGCGACCGTCGAGAGCACGACGAGCGGCAGCAATGCCCATTCGGGCGCGAGCAGGAAAAACGGATTCTCGATGGCCTTCGGGTTGTGCATGAGCAGTGCACCTTGCCCGAAGTAATTGAGCACGAGCGACGGCATCACGAGCACATACCAGGCCACGCGAATCGGCTTCGCGCCGAAGTGACCCATGTCTGCGTAAAGCGCTTCGGCGCCCGTGAGCACCAGCACGACAGAACCGAGCACCACGTAGGCCTGCAGCATGTGGGCGGACATGAACGCGACGGCATACCACGGATTGAGCGCGGCGATGATGCCAGGCGACTGCGCGACGTGCCAGACGCCGAGCGCGCCGATGGTGGCGAACCACACCAGCATGATGGGCCCGAAAAGACGGCCGACCACGGCCGTGCCGTGTCGCTGGATCCAGAACAGCGCGATAAGGATGACGATGGTGAGCGGCACCACCAGATGCGCCAGCTTGGGCGCGGCGACTTCCAGACCCTCGACGGCCGAGATCACCGAAATGGCCGGCGTGATGACCGCGTCGCCATAGAACATGCAGGAACCGAAGATGCCGAGCATCATCAGCACGCCCGCCGCTTTGGTCTTCGTGCCGAACGGACGCAGCGAGAGCGCCATCAACGCGAGTACGCCGCCTTCGCCGTTGTTGTCGGCCCGCATCACGAACAGCACGTACTTGATGCTGACCACGATGATGATTGCCCAGAACAGCAGCGAGGCAACGCCGAGAATCGACGTTTCGTTCAGCGGAATGCCGTGGGAGGGACTGAACGCCTCTTTCAGCGCATACAGCGGGCTGGTGCCGATGTCACCGAAGACGACGCCGATGGCGGCGAGCGCGAGAGACGGCAACGAATGCTTGCCCGCGTGATTGCTATCGTTCATAAGCGGTTTGCGTGTCGGGGCGAAAAACGTGCGCTATTCTAAACCGGGCCTCCAAATCTGGCCCCGTGCTCGTTGTGGCAGCACCACGTAGTCAGACTGGACAGTCTGGCGCCGCACTGTTACAGACGCCACGGCAGTGGCGGCATGCCGACTTCCCGATGGGTTAGTTCGTCATCGAAACGACCGGTCGTTCGCAGTCTGGTGGCGCCAGCCGACGCCTGCGTTTCGCACGAACGCGTAGCTTGCATGAAAAACGGAGCCGATAGTGGCTCCGTTTCGATTCGCGACACGTGCAGTTTGCCGGCCATGCCGATCGTCAGCCTGACGACCGTCGCTCACGTGTCGCTCTACTTGCGGCGTTACGGCTGCTTGCCCGTGCCGCGCTTGATCCATGCGCCGAGGTTGTGCGGCCTGACCGTGTCCCACTCTTCGAACGGCTGATGAATCCACGGATTGGTGGGCAGGTGCTGCACGTAATAATCGGGCTTCACCTTCGAGCAGGCCTTGTACCAGAGCACCGCCGAACGCACCGTCTCGACCGCCGGATAGCGATCTTTCAGATGCTGCTGCACGCGTGCCAGCGTCACGCCGGAGTCCACGAGGTCGTCGACCAGCAGCACGTTGCCCGACAGCTCACCACGCGTCATCGTGATGTACTGGGCGATATCCAGGTCGCCCTGCTGCGTGCCCGCCGCCTCGCGATACGAACTCGTGGCGAGGATCGCGAGCGGTAGATCGTAGATGCGCGACAGCTGATCACCCACGCGCAGTCCGCCTCGCGCAAGACACAGGATCTTGTCGAACTTCCAGCCTGAGTCGTGGACGGCGAGCGCCAGCAGTTCGATCAGGCGGTGGTACTCATCCCAGTTGACCCACAGGTTCCGGTCGTCGTTGCGCGGATCCGTCATCTGAATCATGTCCGTACCTCGCCAGTCAGACCTTGAACGGATGGCGCAGCAGGATCGTTTCGTCGCGATCGGGACCGGTGGACACCATGTCGATTGGCACGCCCGCCACCTCCTGCACGCGCTGCAGATAAGCCTGCGCGTTGGCCGGCAGCTTGTTCCACTCCGTAATGCCGATCGTGCTTTCCTTCCAGCCGCCGAAGGTTTCGTAGACCGGTTCGCAACGCGCGACTTCGGACGCGCCGCGCGGCAGGATGTCCGCGTCCTTACCGTCCATCTTGTAGCCGACGCACAGCTTGACCTCGTCGAGGCCGTCGAGCACGTCGAGCTTCGTGATGCACAGGCCGGACACGCCGTTGATCTGAATCGAGCGGCGCAGCGCGGCGGCATCCAGCCAGCCCGTACGGCGCGGACGACCCGTCACCGAGCCGAATTCCTTGCCCACGTTGGCGAGCGTCACGCCCACCTGTTCCTGACGCTCCGGATTGTCGGCGTCGTACAGTTCGCTCGGGAACGGGCCCGAACCCACACGCGTGCAATACGCCTTCGTGATGCCGAGAATGTAGTTCAGCTTTTGCGGACCCACGCCCGCACCCGCAGTGGCCGCACCGGCCACGCAGTTGCTCGAAGTGACGAACGGATAGGTGCCGTGATCGATGTCGAGCAGCGTACCCTGCGCACCTTCGAACAGCAGATTGCGCCCCTCGTGGTTTTCGTCGTAGAGGCGGCGCGATACGTCCGTCACCATGGGCGCGAGACGGTCGGCATAGCTCAGCATCGTATCGAGCGTCTGCTGGAAGTCGACTGCGGGCGCACCCAGGTACTGGGTCAACACGAAATTGTGGAAGTCGAGGTTTTCGCGCAGACGATCCGCGAAGGCCTTGGGCTCGAACAGGTCTTGCACGCGCAGCCCCCGGCGGCCCACCTTGTCTTCGTAGGCCGGCCCGATGCCGCGACCCGTCGTGCCGATCTTGCCGGCGCCGCGGCGCGCTTCACGTGCCTGGTCGATTGCGATGTGATACGGGAGAATCAGCGTGGCCGCTTCAGAAATGAAGAGACGCTTTACGACGTCGATGCCAGCGCTTTCGAGTTCGTCGATTTCCTTGAACAGAGCCTCGGGCGACAGCACGACACCATTGCCGATGTAGCATGCCACGCCGGGACGCATGATGCCCGACGGGATCAGACGCAGGATGGTTTTCTTGCCGCCGATGATGAGCGTGTGGCCCGCGTTGTGGCCGCCCTGGAAACGCACGACGCCCTGAGCGTGGTCCGTCAGCCAGTCGACGATCTTGCCTTTGCCCTCATCTCCCCACTGGGTCCCTACGACAACGACGTTGCGCCCGGGATTCACATTCACTGCGCTGGCAGACATGGTGTTTCGTAAGCTGGTTAAAAACGTATTTTACCTGGGTTCGCGCAGGGTTCCGAGTTTTTTCCCGAATTTTCCTTTTGCGCTCAACGATATGGCGCGATCCGACTGCCCATTGGACAACCCGCTTCGACGCTGACAAAAGCGTCCCGCGCCACTTCGAGCGCCAGCTTTCGCCGATCGTGAAGACAATGTTCGGAGCCGCGCCTCAGGGCCGTGCTTCAGGGCTGTGCTTCAGGGTCGTGCTTCAACGACCCAGGCGCCGTTGCGCTCGACCAACACGCGGTCGCACGCGAACTCGTCGAGATCGTGCTCGTGTCCGGGCAGCGCCTGAATCACGACTTCGCCTGCGTCGCGCAGCGCGGCGACACTCGCCCGCAGCGCATCGCCGTGCTGCCACGGCGCGAGAATCGCACTGCTGCGCGCCTCGACTGGCGAGACACGCGCGACTTCGCGCAGGTCCAGCGAAAAACCGGTTGCGGCGCGGGCACGCCCGTAGGCCTGACCGATCTGGTCGTAGCGGCCACCGCGAGCCACCGCATTCGGCACGCCATCGACATACGCGGAGAACATCACGCCGCTGTGATACGCGTAGCCGCGCAGGTCAGCGAGATCGATCATGACTTCGGCGCCTTCGACCTGGCCCGCGAGGAACTCGAGGTCGTCGAGCGCGCGCCCGATCTCGGGCCGCTGCGGTAGCCGCGCGCGGGCTTCGGCGAGCACCGATGCGTCACCGTACAGCATGGGCAATGCGCGCAGTGCGTCGCGCGTCACGGGCTCCAGCGACGCGGTAAGTTCCGCAAGCCGCGGGACGTCTTTGCCCGCAAGCGCTTCATACAAAGTCTCGCCGAGTGCCGTCACGGCCGGTTGGCCGTCCATCAGCGCAGCGAGCACACCGGCATGGCACAGGTCGAGCCGCACTTTCGCAAGGCCCGCAAGCCGCAGCGCGTCCAGCATCAATTGCTGGATCTCGACGTCGGCCTCGAGGCCGCCATGACCGTAGATTTCCGCGCCGATCTGGATCTGCTCACGCGTCGCGTGCAGCCCACGGGGACGCGTATGCAGCACGTTTCCGGCGTAGCACAGCCGCGTCACGCCCTGGCGATTGAGCAAATGGGCATCGATGCGTGCCACCTGCGGCGTCATGTCGGCACGCAGACCCAGCGTGCGGCCCGACAACTGGTCCACGAGCTTGAACGTGCGCAGGTTCAGATCGCTGCCGGCGCCCGTCAGAAGCGACTCGATATATTCGAGCAGCGGCGGCATGACCATCTCGTAGCCATACGAGCGGAAGCGGTCCAGCAGGCGGCGCCGCAACTCTTCGATCTTGCGCGCCTCGGCGGGCAGCACGTCGGCGATATTCTCGGGAAGTAACCAGGTCGACATCGGTTGAGTCCTACAACATTGAAAACGGCGCTTGCGTACCGCTAAAACGGGAGCGCAATGGAGTGAGAGCACTCTGGCACCTTGCCGGCATCACCGCACGTATCGCGTGCGTTGGGCGTGCCTTCGGGCGTTCGTTCCGACTGCCGCACAGCCTACGTGGCGATCAGCAGCAGCACGAGCCCGAGCCCCATCACGATCAGGCCGCCGATGCGAATGTGATGCACCGGACGCTCCGCTATTCTACGAAACGTGTCACGCCACGCCGACGGAAACACGAACGGGAACATGCCCTCGATGATCAGCATGAGGGCGATCGCGAGCAACAACGAGCCGGCTATGTCCATGGGGGCAAGGCGCCGCGTGCAATGCGCGGCGTTCGTTAGTGTTTGCGCGGGGGAGCGGGGGTATCCGAAGGGCTGGTACCACCGGGACCACGCATGAAGCGGAAAAACTCGCTCGACGAATCGACGACCACGACGTCGTTCGGCTTGAAGCTCGCCCGGTACGCCTGCATGCTCTGATAGAACTGATAGAACTGCGGGTCGCGGCTGAATGCCTGTGCCGCAATCGCCGCAGCCTTGCCGTCCCCCTCGCCCTTGATCGACTGCGCCTCGCGATATGCGTCGGCCACGACCGCCTGTTGCTGACGCTCGGCGTCAGCCTTGATCTGCTCGGCCTCAGATGCACCTTGTGCGCGCTCGTCGCTCGCCTGCTGCTCGCGCGCCGCGATCATGCGCTTATAGACGGTGTCGGCCATGGCAGCCGGAAAGTCGACGCGCGTGAGCGTGATGTCGAGCACATCGACGCCCAGCGGCGCGGCCGCCTTCTGCAATTCGTCGCGCGCCGCGGCAGCGATGTCCTGCTGCTTCGCGAGTGCATCGGTCAACGTGTATTTCGAGAACGTGTCGCCCAGCACGTCGCGTGACAGCGAAGCGAGACGGTCCGTGAGCGTCTGCGTGTCGCCCTTCGTCGCGGCGAACAGCTTGAGCGGCTCGCTCACGCGATACTTGATGACGGGATTCACGAGCAGGTCGGTCTTGTCGGACGTCGTGTATTTGTCGGCATCGGGCGCATCGAAACTGCGCACGCGCGTATCGATCCACGTCGCCGTCTGCAACGGCGGTGGCAACTTCACGTGCAGCCCCGCGCCGACGACGGCCGGCACACCGCCGCCACGGCCTGAGACCACGACCACATGGCGCGGATCGACCACGAATACCGTGGACGACGCCACGAGCAATACAACGACGATAGCGATGACGAGCGCAATGATTCGGTTCATGTCGGCGCTCCTTACTGCAGATCGTCTTCGCGGCCGCGACTGCGGAACGCGTCGCGCGAGCGCAGTGCGTCGTCCGACGCGGCCGCCGGATTGGCGGCGCTGGCCGGCGCAGGTGCAGCGGCCGAAGAGGCAGCCGACGCGGCAGGGGCCGGCGCGACCTGCATCGCCGCGGCTCCGGACGAAGCCGACGCGGCTTCCGCCGCCCGGCGGCGCGTTTCGTCGACGATCTTGTCGAGCGGCAAATAGATCACGTTGTTGCCCGATTTGCTGTCGACGAACACCTTCGTCGTGTTCGAGTAGATGTGCTGCATGGTGTCCAGATACAGACGTTCGCGAATCACCGCAGGCGCCTTCGCGTACTGTTCGTAGACCTGCGTGAAGCGGTCGGCGTCGCCTTGCGCTTCGGCAACGACGCGGTCGCTGTAAGCCTTCGCATCGTCGATCATGCGTGCGGCGTCAGCCTGGGCACGCGGGAGCAGCTGGTCAGCGTAGGCCTTCGCGTCGCGCTTCGCGCGCTCGCGGTCCTGACGGGCCTTCGCGGCGTCGTCGAACGCTGACTGCACCTGCTCCGGCGGCTGAACACCCTGGATCGTCACGCCGACCACTGCCAGACCGGTCTTGTACGCATCCAGCGACCGCTGGATGGAATCGGTCAGCTGCTGGCGAATCGCTTCGCGATCCTGATAGAGCACGTCGCTGGTGCTGCGCGCACCCACGATTTCGCGCACGGCCGCCTGCGCCGCCTGCGTCACGCTCAGATCGGGATCAGCGCTCTGGAAGAGATAGTCGTTGGGTTGGCGGATCTGATACTGGACGACGAAGCGCAAGTCGAGGATGTCGCCGTCACGGGTAAGCATGGACGCGTCCTTGACGTTGGCCTGACGCACCACATTGCTGCGGCCGATCTCGACCGAACGGATCTGCCCGACGTTGACGGTCTCGTGCGTTTCGAACGGATACGGAAGCCGCCAGTGCACGCCCTGCTGCGCCGTGTAGCGATACTGGCCGAACTGGAGCACCACGGCGGCCTGCCCTTCCTGCACGACGAACACGCCGCTGCCAAGGTACACCGCAAGCAGCACGCCGATGACGATGCCCACGCCAATGCGCGCGCCGCGGCCGTTGTCGGGCCGACGCTCGCCCAGCCCGGGTCCGCCGGATCCTTTACGGCCGAACAGCCCCGACAGACGCCGGTTGAAGTCGCGCCACATTTCGTCGAGATCGGGAGGGCCGTCACCGCCGTTCTTGCCATTCTGCGGACGGCGCGATTCGTCCGAACGCTGACCGCCACCATTGCCCTCGCCGCGTCCCCAGCGGGGATCGTTCAGCGAAAAAATGCCACGTGATCGCAGCCAGCCAATCCGCTTCTTGTAATCGTTCACCTGTGTTCGTTCGCCAGTGTAGACAGCGGGTCGTTGCGTGTTCATGCGGACGGGAGCGAGTCAGTGCCCGTGTTCCGGGACCTTGCGGGAATCGTGCGGTGCCGCCGGCCACTCGTGTTGCGGCCCGTCTTGTGGCTCATTACGTACGTCAAGTACGTCATGTACGCCTCGTACGTCACGCACTTCGTCCGAAAGATATTCGGCAGTAGCGATTTCTGCGATGGCGGCGCGCAATGCATCGAGCCCCTGGCCCGTGCGCGCGCTCAAAAAGACGCGCGAAATATTACCATACTCATCACGCTCGACCGCACTGCCGCGGGCCGCCAGCTCAGGCACCGCGTCGATCTTGTTGAACACGAGCACCTGGCGGATGGAGTCCGCACCGATGTCGTGCAGCACGCCGTTCACCTGTTCGATCTGGTCGAGCCGCACAGCACTCGACGCGTCGACGACGTGAAGCAGCAAGTCAGCGTGAACCGTTTCTTCGAGCGTGGCGCGAAACGCCGCCACGAGCTGGTGAGGCAGTTCGCGAATGAACCCTACCGTGTCGGAAACCACCACCTGCCCCACCTCGTCGCCCAGATAGACGCGGCGCGAGGTGGTGTCGAGCGTGGCAAAGAGCTGGTTTGCCGCGTAGGCCTGCGCCTTCGTCAGCGCATTGAACAACGTCGACTTGCCCGCGTTCGTGTAGCCCACGAGCGATACCGACATGGTGCGGTTGCGCTCTCGCTGCCGGCGTTGCGTGCCATGCTGACGGCGCAGCTTCGCAAGACGCGACTGCAACATCTTGATGCGCTCGCCGATGAGGCGACGGTCGGTTTCGAGCTGCGTCTCACCGGGGCCGCGCAGACCGATACCGCCCTTCTGGCGCTCGAGGTGGGTCCACGCGCGAATGAGCCGCGTAGACAGATACTGCAACTGTGCAAGTTCGACCTGCAGCTTGCCTTCGTGGCTGCGGGCGCGTTGCGCGAAGATGTCGAGAATGAGGCTCGTGCGGTCCACCACACGCCGGTTAAGCGTTCGCTCCAGATTACGCTGCTGCGCAGGCGCGAGCGCGTGATTGAAGATGACGATTTCGACGTCGTTCGCCTCGCACGCGAGGCGCAACTCTTCCGCCTTACCGCTGCCGACGAACATGGCGGCATCGGGACTGGAACGGCGACCGGTGAGTGTAACGGCGGGATGGGCGCCCGCGCTTTGCGCGAGCAGGCTGAGTTCTTCGAGGCTGGCTTCGAAATCGATCTTGCCGAAGTCGATGCCGACGAGCGCTGCGTTGATCAAATTGGAGGATGTCAAAATAGAAACGGCCGGTTCGTGTCGCCGACTGGCGACGCTGCGCCGGCCGTGACGGGGATCAGGTGGATTCGGTATCCGGGTGGAAATTCACGGGGCGCGCAGGCACGACCGTCGAGATGGCGTGCTTGTACACCATCTGGGTCACCGTGTTCCGGAGCAACACAACGTACTGGTCGAACGATTCGATGTTCCCTTGAAGCTTGATGCCGTTGACGAGATAGATCGAAACCGGCACATGCTCTTTACGCAGTGCGTTCAAAAACGGGTCTTGTAACAATTGCCCTTTGTTGCTCATAGCAAACTCCGTATTTTTTTGCAGGTTGTCCAGATTGACGGCGAAGAAAAAGAAATTCGCCGCCAATCGCTACACTATAGCCGATTTTCATTTCGGCGCGAGTCCCGGCCATCCGGCCAAACCCGTGCCACACATGGGTCTCAGCCTTTGTCGGTGTACGGGTTCTTGGACGATCGGAACTCTATGCGCAATGGAGTCCCGGTTAGCGCGAAAGTTTCCCGGAAGCGATTTTCGAGGTACCGCTTGTACGTATCGGTGACCGCGTCGAGGGCGTTGCCGTGAATCACGATGATGGGCGGGTTCTGTCCCCCCTGGTGTGCGTAGCGCAGTTTCGGACGCACCGGCCCGCGGCGGCGCGGCTGCTGGAACTCCACGGCGTCGATAAGAGCACGCGTGAGTTTCGGTGTGGGCAGCTTCGACATCGCGGCCGCGTAGGCAGCATCTACAGAACGCATCAATGCGCCGATGCCGAAATTCTCGGTAGCCGAAATGAAGTGGAACTTCGCAAACTCGAGAAATTTTAGCTTGCGCTGCAAGGTGTGCTTCGTGCGCTCTCGCACATGCTCGTCGAGCCCGTCCCACTTGTTCACGCCCACCACGAGCGCGCGACCCTGCTCCACAACGAAGCCTGCGATGTGCGCGTCCTGGTCCGAGATGTCCTGGCGCGCGTCCAGCAACAGGATCACAACGTTGGCGTCGGCGATGGACTGCAACGTCTTCACCACCGAGAACTTTTCGATGGCCTCGAACACCTTGCCGCGACGGCGCAAACCAGCGGTGTCGATGAGCGTGTACTTCTTGCCCTGCCGTTCGAAGTCGACGTAGATGGAGTCGCGTGTCGTGCCCGGCATGTCGAACGCAATCACGCGATCTTCGCCGATCAGCGTGTTGACGAGCGTGGACTTGCCCACATTCGGGCGCCCCACGATCGCGATCTTCACGCCGTGCGCTTCCTTCTCTTCTTCCGTTTCTTCGGGGTATCCCGCGTACGCGACGCCGAGCGCCTCGTTGATCATCTCCGTCACGCCGTCACCATGCGCCGCCGAGATGGCACGCGGGTCGCCGAGCCCCAGTTCGTAGAAGTCAGCAGCCACCGCGCTGTACTTCATGCCCTCGGCCTTGTTGATGACGAGGAAAATCGGCCGGCCGGTCTTGCGCAAATAGTCGGCGATGTTCTTGTCCTGCGGCGCGAGACCATTGCGGCCGTCCACGATGAACACGACGACGTCGGCCTCTTCCACGGCCTGGCGCGTTTGCCGGGCCATCTCGTGGAGAATGCCGTCCTTGGCGATCGGCTCGAAGCCGCCCGTGTCCACGACCAGGTACGGACGATCGCCCGCCCGCCCTTCGCCGTAGTGACGGTCGCGCGTGAGGCCCGGCAGGTCCGCGACAAGTGCGTCGCGCGAACGCGTGAGCCGGTTGAACAGGGTGGATTTCCCCACATTGGGGCGCCCAACGAGGGCGATTACGGGTTTCATCTGATGTCGTTCACGGTGAAGCGCTGCACCGGCCGCCGAACCGGCACGGCAAGGTCACGCTGTGCAGCCGCGCGGCCGCACTTGATGCAAATTATCACGATCCGGGCGCGATCGGGCGTTGCCCGGCAAACCGCCGATCGTGCAAGTACGAAAAACACGCCGGGCCGGTATGAGACCGGCCCGCATGTTCGCATTTCGATGTCGGCAAACCGCGGCTTACGTCGGGGCGCCTGAGGACGAGGGCAATCGTCTCGTCGATACCGCTCGCCCCGCTCTTGTTTCCAGCCTTCGTCGGCCGCCGGCCTTGAAGAGAAGAGACGTGTGTTGCGGGCGGGCGCAAGACACGAAAGACTCGAGAATCAGCGCGGACGGAACCCGTACAGGTCGCCGTCGTGCGTCTGGACGACGAGCGTGTCGCCGGCGAGAACCGGGGCCGCCGTGATCGGGCTGCCGTCCGTCTTCACGCGGGCGATCAGGCTGCCATCGTCACGCGACAGGAAGTGCACGTAGCCCTGGTAGTCGCCCACCACCGCTGCATGGCCGAGCAGGTACGGCACGCTGACCTCGCGGTTCTTGAGCTTGTCGCTGCGCCACAGCAGTGCGCCGCTCGATGCGTCGAACGCGTCCACCACCGACCAGTCGTCGCCGCCCACGACCACGCGGTCGTCCTGCGCGATGCCGCTCGTGCTCGAGAACGGCTTTTCCCAGATTGGATGGCCGGAGTTCGCATCGAAGCAACCAAGCTGGCCTTGGAACGTCACGGCGCAGGTCGCCGCGCCCACGAGCGTCGGCGCGCCCGTCACGTCGTTGATGCGTTCGACTTCCGTCACGCCCTTCGGATACGAAACCGGCGTTTCCCAGAAGGCGTCGCCCGTCTGCAGGTTGATGGCCGCAAACGTGCCGCCCGGGAAGCCCGCCAGCACCGCGGCATTGCCCGCGAACGTCATCCCGGCCGACACGCGCAGGTTAAGCGGCACGGCACGGTTGCGATACACCCACTTCTGCTCGCCCGTTTCGGCATTGAACGCGGTGATCTGGCCGTCGACCGTGCGCACCACGACGAAACCGTTGCCGACGAGCGGCGGCGAAATGATTTCGCCCGGCGCGGTCGCCTTCCAGAGCAGCTTGCCCTCCGCTCCGAGCACGTAGACCTGGCCCTTCAGTGCGCCCACAGCCGTCAGCGTGCCGTCGCTGCCCACGCCCGCGGACAGGTTGCTGTCCACCTTCGTGTGCCAGATTTCTTTGCCGGTTTTGCCATCGAACTTGGCAACCGAGCCATTCGTGCCCGCGGCATAGACCGCGTCACCCACCGCGACCGGCGAGAACAGGTAACGTCCGCTCTTGCCGACGCTTGCCTTCCACGCCTGTTGCACTTCGAGCACGGGCTTGAAGTCCGTGAGTGGCGTGGGCACGCGGCGCTCGTCTTTCGTCGATGAGCAGGCCGCCATCGTAAGGACAGTCATCGCGCAGGCAACGGGCACAGCGTATCGTTTCAGCAGATTCATCGGTGGACGAAACATGTATGGAAATTAATCAAATGAAGCGGTTCTGACCGCCGCTCTCGTGTGGCGGACTCAGCCGCCAAGCGCGTCCAGCTTGAACTGGATCAGCTGACGCGACGAGGTATCGCTCTGGGGCAGCGAGTCGAGCGCGAGCTTGTACGCCGCCCGCGCATCGTCACGCTTGCCGGCGGCAGCGAGCAGGTCGCCCCGGCCATCGGCCACCACGCCCTTGAATGCGTCGGATTCCGGTGTTGCGAGCAACGCGAGGCCCTGATCGTAGGCTTTCTCGTCGAGCAGCAGCGACGCGAGACGCAGCTTCGCGATCTGGCGGAATTCGTCGTCCTTCGCGTGGTCGATGGTCCACTGGAGTTGTGCCTTCGCGCCCGCTGTGTCGCCTGCCGTGTAGAGCGCCCTGGCTGCTTCCAGCGCTGTCATCTGCGCGTAGGCCGTGCTGCCGTAGCGGTCCTCCATGTCGGAAGCGATACGGCCAACCGTCGCCTTGTCGCCCGACTGAACCGCCTGCTGCACCTGGTCGTACAGCACGGCGGCCTGAGCCGCCTCGCGACGCTGCCAGAAATTCCAGCCGTTCCAGGCCGCAGCGGCGAGCAGCACCACCAGCACCACCCACGTGGTCGCATTACCCCATTGCGCCCACCATGCCTTCAGGCTTTCGATCGATTCCTGTTCGTCGTGATAACTCATCGCGAAGCGATTTCCTCTTTATTGCGTGCGTGCTTTTGTTGTCGCGCGATCCCGCGATCAGTCCTCGCCGTCTTCGGCGGTTGCAACCATGGCACCGATTAGAAATTCGGTCAAGTCTTCGACCGGCACCGTTTGCTGCTCTCCCTTACCGTCTTGCTGAGCCGCGGCGCGCAGCGCTTTGACACCGGCTGTACCGTTTGCGATCTCGTCTTCGCCGAGAATCACGGCGAACGCCGCACCGCTGGCATCCGCCCGTTTCATCTGCGACTTGAAGCTCGCGGACTGGCCGTCGGCGCTGCAATGCAGGATGACGTCGAGACCCGTGTCGCGCAGACGCTCCGCAATGACGAACGCCTGCGCGCGCGCCGGTTCGCCCTGATGCACGACGTAGACGTCACAGCCTTCGTCCTCGGGCACGAGGTCCTCTTCTTTGAGAAGCTCCAGAATCCGTTCAACGCCCATCGCCCAGCCGCATGCACCGGTCGGCTTGCCGCCCAGCTGCTCGATCAGCGGGTCGTAGCGGCCGCCCGCGGCAACCGTGCCTTGGGCGCCCAGCTTGTCGGTGATCCACTCGAAAACCGTGAGATTGTAGTAATCGAGCCCGCGCACGAGACGCGGATTGATCGTGAACGGAATGTTGTTCGCCTTGAGGATGCGCTGTAACCCATCGAAATGCGCGCGCGACTCCTCGCCGAGAAAATCGATCAGCTTCGGCGCGTTCTGCGCGATTTCCTGCAGTGCCGGATTCTTCGTGTCCAGCACGCGCAGCGGATTCGTATAGAGACGCCGTTTCGCGTCTTCGTCGAGCACGTCCTTGTGCTGTTCGAGGTACGCGATCAACTCGACGCGATGGGCGGCACGCTCGTGCGCGAGGCCCAGCGAGTTGAGTTCGAGGCGAATGCCGGTCAGGCCGAGGTCATCCCACAGCCGCTGGCACATGAGGATGATTTCAGCGTCGGCATCGGGGCCCGCGAAACCGAGCGCTTCGATACCCACCTGATGGAACTGCCGGTAGCGGCCACGCTGCGGACGCTCGTGGCGGAACATCGGCCCGATGTACCACAGCCGCTTCGGACCGTCGTACAGCAGGTTATGCTCGATGGCCGAACGCACGACCGCGGCCGTGTTCTCGGGACGCAGCGTGAGGTTCTCGCCGTTGAGCGCGTCGGTGAAGCTGTACATCTCCTTTTCGACGATATCGGTCACTTCGCCAATACCGCGCGTGAAGAGCTGCGTATGCTCGACAATCGGCGTGCGGATGTTCTGGTATCCGTACGAACGGAGCATCGACTTCACGGTCGATTCGAAAAATTCCCACAGACCGGCGTCCTGCGGCAAGACGTCGTTCATGCCTTTCACACCGGCCAGCTTTTCGAGCTTTCTTTTCTGTTCTGTCATCTGTCTGCGTAGACGTTTATTCAGTTGAGCGCGGCGGCACGACCATAGGTGCGCTCGACGTAATCGCTCACGATCTGCTGGAACTCCTGCGCGATGTGTTCGCCGCGCAGCGTCTTGACCTTCTCGCCGTCAATGAACACCGGCGCGGCCGGGTTCTCGCCCGAACCCGGCAGGCTGATGCCGATGTTCGCGTGCTTCGATTCGCCCGGCCCGTTCACGATGCAACCCATCACGGCCACGTGCATCTCTTCGACACCGGGGTATTTGTCGCGCCAGACCGGCATCTGCGTGCGCAGGTACGTCTGGATCTGCGAGGCCAGTTCCTGGAACAGCGTGCTCGTGGTGCGACCGCAACCCGGGCATGCAATCACCATCGGCGTGAACGAGCGCAGACCCATGGTCTGCAGGATCTCCTGGCCGACCACCACTTCGCCCGTGCGCGAGGCGCCCGGCTCCGGCGTGAGCGAAATGCGGATCGTGTCGCCGATGCCCTGTTGCAGCAGCACGGACAGCGCGGCCGTGGAGGCCACAATGCCCTTGGAACCCATGCCCGCCTCGGTCAGCCCGAGGTGCAGCGCGAAATCGCAACGGCGGGCGAGTTGCTGGTACACGGCGATCAGGTCCTGCACGCCGCTCACCTTGCACGACAGCACGATGCGGTCGCGTCCCAAGCCGAGTTCCACTGCGCGCTCGGCCGAGCCGATGGCGGACCGGATCAGCGCTTCGTACATCACGCTCTGCGCGTCCCACGGCTCAGCGCGCGCGCCGTTCTCGTCCATCATTCGCGCGAGCAGATCCTGGTCGAGGCTGCCCCAGTTCACGCCGATGCGCACCGGCTTGTCGTACTTGACGGCTGCCTCGATCATCTGGGCGAACTGGGTGTCGCGCTTGGCACCCTGCCCGACGTTGCCCGGATTGATGCGGTACTTCGACAGCGCCTCCGCGCAACCGGGGTAGTCGCGCAGCAGCAGATGACCGTTGTAATGGAAGTCGCCCACGAGCGGCACAGTCACGCCCATGCGGTCGAGCTGCTCGCGGATGGCCGGCACGGCCGCCGCTGCTTCCGGCGTGTTGACCGTGATGCGCACGAGTTCGGAACCGGCCTGGGCGAGTTCCTTGATCTGGATGGCCGTGCCGATGGCATCGGCGGTGTCGGTGTTCGTCATCGACTGCACGCGCACCGGCGCATCACCGCCGATCGTCACGAGCTGGCCGCCCCAGCGCACGTGCACGGCCTGTGATTTACGACGTGCCGCGTGGCCGCCCACGATCGGTTCCGACGACGAAATCTGGCTGCAGGATTGGACTTGCGGTTCGGATTGCATCAAAAGACCCATTTACGCCGCACGCGCCCCGCAATGGACAGGACGCGCGAATTGAAAAGGCGTCGCGGCACGAGCGACCGCGGCGCATGCCTTGACAGGATCAGGGCAGGACGAAGCGTGCCACATTGCCCCGCGCCGCCGCATATTTGGCCGTATCGACCGGCTGGCCATCGAGCGTGATCGACTCGAGACCGGCCTTGTTGCCGATGGTCACCTTCAGTGGCGGCTCGCCGGCGATCTCACGCGATTCGCCAGCGCGAACGATACCGGAAAACACTTCCTTGCCGTCTTTCTGCCGGACGCTGAACCAGCTGTCCTGCGTCACGCGCACAGCGACGGTGGACTGCCCAGCCGCCGGAGAGGCCGCCGCGGAGGCGCCGGATGCCGTCGTAACTGCAGGGGCGCTTGCCGTCTGCACTACCGCGGTGCTGGGAGCTGCGCTGGCGGGCGCGCCGGGCTGGACACCCGGCGACGCGACCGCCGGCAAAGCTGCCGAGGCACCGCCCGGCGGTTGCCCGGCTTGCGCGTCGCTGCCCGCAGCGGCGGATTGATCGTTCGACGCTGCCGCTGCCGCCTCCGCGCCGGACGCCTGCTGTGCCCCAGCCGTTTCGCCTTGCGCGACCGTGGCCGACGCCACCTGCGGGCCGGCTGCCGTCGCGCCGTTGGCGCTTGCCTTCAACCGTGCGAGCCACGCAGACGACTCGCCGCCGTTGTTGTGCCACATCGCGAGCGCAATCACGGCGACTACCAGCGCCGCGATGCCCCAAAGCCACGAACGATGGCGCGACTGGCTGCCGCCGAGCGACAGCGACACGCGTCCCCGCGGCAGATCAGCGCCTGCCGACGCGGGCATGCTGAGATCAGGCTGCGGCACGCCCTTTTCGCGCCGCAGCGCCTGGGTGAATGGCGCGGGGTCCGCGCCCAGCATCTTCGCGTAGCTGCGCACGACGCCGAGCGCGAAGGTCGTATCGGGCAACTGGCTGACGTCGCCGGCTTCCAGGGCTCGCAGCTTGGCCGCGGAAACCTTGAGCCGGGCCGACACGTCGTCAATGGTCCAGCCCTTCGCTTCGCGCAGTTGCGCGAGTCTTGCCCCCAGTGCTGCGAGGGAATCGGGCACCGGCTGCACCGCAGGCTGCGCCGGAGCCGGCTCTGGCGTCGCGCCTGGTAGCGGACGCGCCATGTTCCTGTCTGACCCGTATGGCTGCTGCGGCTCGCTCATCCCAAATCCTTGCGTCGATTCTTGTTTATGCCACCCGGCCGTACCGGATGTGCAGACCGTTTATAACAAAATGCGCGGCCGGTGTGCCGCATCCGATCGCAATTGCGACGTGTCGCGACAGATCGTGTTCGACTCGCCGCCCCGCTTTTCACCTGTTTTCCCGCAACTCTCTGGCCCGTTCCCCGCAGGCCGACTACATCGGCGGCCGCGACGCCATGCGTCGCCGCGCCTTTTACCGCTTCCTTCAAACCGCACGTACCTCGATCACCTTTCCTGCACCGCGGCCTGTGCGCTCCGCAAGCCGTGTGCGGTCCTTCACCGCGCCCGCGAGCTGGCCGCAGGCCGCGTCGATATCGTCGCCGCGCGTTTTGCGCACCGTGGTCACGACGCCCGCATCCATCAACACCTGAGCGAACCGCTTGATCTGTTCCGGCTTCGAACGGATCAGCCCGGATTCGGGGAACGGATTGAACGGAATCAGGTTGAACTTGCACGGCACGTCGCGCGTCACGGCCAGCAGTTCGCGTGCATGTGCTTCAGTATCGTTGACGCCGTCCAGCATGCAGTATTCGAACGTGATGAAATCGCGCGGCGCCACCCTCAGGTAGCGCTCGCAGGCGGCCATCAGCTCGCGCAAGGGGTACTTGCGGTTCAGCGGCACGAGTTCGTCGCGCAAGGGATCGTTCGGAGCATGAAGCGACACCGCGAGCGCGACCGGCAGATCCGCGCCGAGTCGATCCATCATCGGCACGACGCCCGAGGTCGACAACGTGACGCGGCGGCGCGACAGGCCGTAGGCGTTGTCGTCGAGCATCAGCCGCATGGCCGGCACGACCGCATCGTAGTTGAGCAAGGGCTCGCCCATGCCCATCATGACCACGTTGGTGACGACACGTTCGCCCTTGCCCTCGCCACCCACGGCGCGGCCGCCTGCTTCGGCGCCCCGCGAGGCGCGCAGCGCGAACTCGGCCATGCGCAACTGGCCAATGATCTCGCCCGTGGTGAGATTGCGCGAAAAACCCTGCTTGCCAGTGGAACAGAACCGGCAATTCACCGCGCATCCCGCCTGCGACGACACGCAGAGCGTGCCGCGCGTCTCTTCCGGGATGTACACGGTTTCGACGGCATTGCCGTTGCCGACGTCGATCAGCCACTTTCTCGTACCGTCGGCCGAAACATGGTCCGACAGAATGTGCGGCATGCTGATGACGGCACGGTCTTTCAGCTTCTCGCGCAACGATTTGGCGAGATCCGTCATGCCGTCGAAGTCGGCGGCGTTGTACTGGTGAATCCAGCGTTGAAGCTGTTTGGCGCGAAACGGCTTCTCGCCGAGGCGCTCGCAGTATGCGACGAGGCCTTGGGCGTCGAGATCGAGAAGGTTGACGGTTGAACTGCTCGTCATGTCGAATCCTGCCATTTCAGTGCGAGGCGGCCTTCCGGCGACACCATTGCCGTGCTGCCTGAAAACCGCGCCGTTCGCGACCGTATTGCTACCGATGAACGACTACAAGCTTAGCGCGAGTAGACGTTGACTTCCGGGAAGAAAAACGCGATTTCCACGCGCGCCGTTTCGGCCGCATCCGAACCGTGGACGGCATTGGCGTCGATGCTGTCGGCAAAGTCCGCACGGATCGTGCCCTTCTCGGCCTTCTTCGGGTCGGTGGCGCCCATCAGCTCGCGGTTCTTCGCGATGGCGTTTTCGCCTTCCAGAGCCTGTACCATCACCGGACCGGACACCATGAAGTCGACGAGGTCCTTGAAGAACGGGCGGCCAGCGTGCACGGCGTAGAATTTCTCAGCGTCGGCGCGCGACAGCTGGACCATACGGGCAGCGACGATCTTCAGGCCGGCATTTTCAAAGCGGCTGTAGATCTGACCGATCACATTCTTGGCCACTGCGTCCGGCTTGATAATCGACAGGGTGCGTTCGATCGCCATAAAAACTCCAGAAAATTAAGAGGTTACAAATTCAAACGAATCTGCAATTGTAGCATGATCCCATGTATGATTGCGATTGAACCCTTACATACCCGAAAGGATCCAGGGATTTAATCCGCAAAGAAACGCAGCGCCCGGGCAGCGCGTTGAAACTCCGGGGCGCCGCGCTTATCTTAGGAATGTGACCTGGCGTGCGGCGCACAAAAACCGCCCGCCGCCGCCCTTTCACCGGGACCACCGCGCAACATCCGCGTCTGACGCAAGGAGAAACCATGAACGAATATCCCTACAATTTCGGCCGCAGCGGTACCGTTGTAGCGGCCGAAACCCGCAACCGCGTACTGCGCAACACCTACTGGCTGCTCGCGCTGTCGATGGTGCCCACCGTACTCGGCGCGTGGGTGGGCGTGGCGACCGGCTTCTCGCTGTTCGCGGCCACCAGCCCCGCCATGAGCCTGCTCGCATTCTTCGCAATCGCGTTCGGCTTCATGTTCGCCATCGAGCGCACCAAGAACAGCGCCGCCGGCGTGTTCGTGCTGCTCGGTTTCACGTTCTTCATGGGCCTGATGCTGTCGCGGCTGCTCGCCTTCATCCTCGGCTTTTCCAACGGGCCGTCGCTGATCATGCTCGCGTTCGGTGGCACCGGTGTGATCTTCACGGCCATGGCGACCATCGCCACAGTCAGCAAGCGCGACTTTTCGGGCCTCGGCAAGTGGCTGTTCATGGGCGTCATCGTGATCCTGCTGGCAGGCATCGCCAACATGTTCCTGCATCTGCCCGCGCTCATGCTGACGGTGTCCGTGCTGGCTATCGTGATCTTCTCCGCCTACATGCTGTTCGACGTCCAACGCGTCGTGAACGGCGGGGAAACGAATTACATCACTGCCACGCTCGCGATCTATCTGGATCTCTATAACGTTTTTACGAACCTGCTGGCACTGCTGGGCATCTTCGGCGGCAACCGCAACTAAGAAACCTTCCGCGGTAATAGAAACGCCCATGGCCTGCCGGTCATGGGCGTTTTGTTTTTGTGGCTTAAACAGCGAGGCGGCGCGCGAACCCAACCCTTACAGGGTCAGCCAGTCGAAGCCATCGGCCTGCGTCGCGATACCTATTTCCGTCGCCGCGTTGCCGAGCACCGTCGCCATCGCTGTCCGCGCCAGTTCCGCCGTATTGTTCTCCTGGCTCAGATGCGCGGCCACCAGATGGCGAAGCCGGGAACGGTCGAGCGACGCCAGGATCCCCGCCGCCGCCTCGTTGTTCAAATGCCCATGGGCGCCGCCTATGCGGGCCTTCAGCGAAGGCGGATAGCGACTCGCGGCCAGCATTTGCAAGTCGTGATTGCACTCCAGCACGAGGGCGTCGCAGCCGCTGAGCACCGTGCCGATGTGCGGCGTCGACGTGCCGACGTCGGTGAGTACGCCGAGCCGGTTCGCGCCGTCCGAGAACACGAACTGCAACGGCTCCCGCGCGTCATGCGGAACGGTGTATGGCAAGACGTGCACGTCGCCGATCGCCACCGCCTCGTCGCCCCACAACACGTTGAGCTCGACGTCGGCCTCGTCGGCACCGACGGCGCGCGCGGTGCCCCAACTCGTGTAGAGCGGAATCGACCACTTGCGGGCAAGCGTCAGGGCGCTGCCAATGTGGTCGCTATGCTCGTGGGTAATCAGAATGGCGTCGAGCTGCCCGGCCTCGAAGCCGACGCGCGCGAGGCGCCGCTCCATCTCGCGCGCCGAAAAACCGCAATCGAGCAGCACGCGTGTGACGGTCGCGCCGCTCGATGCCTCGACGATCAGTGCATTGCCCTCGCTGCCGCTTCCAAGACTGGCGAAGCGCACGGGCGGGCTTAATTGAGTTGAGCGTGAAGCAGCGACACGATGCGCTGCGCTTCCGACGACGTGTCGACCTGGCCATTGGCGTCCACCACGGCCACTTGCGTCAGCGCGTCGCCCTTGGCTCGCACGTTGACCATGAACTCCTGGCCCGGCTTCCTCGACTTCGATCCGCTGTAGAACAGCTTGCCGAGGAGACCCTCGCCCTTGAGTTCCTCCATCGAGTCTGCATAGCGCACGTAGTAGATGCCCTTCGTGCGATCGCGGTTGTCCACGGTGAAGTTGGTGCGGTCCAACGCCAGGCCGACGCGCAGCCAGGCACGGTCGAACGATTCGGCCAGATCGAGCGTCGCGGCACCCGCGCTCTTGTCGAGCTGCGCCGGCGCCGTGCTGGTGCGGGCGTCCGTCAGCAGTTGCTTCGACTGTGCATCGGTCAGACCGAATTTCTGCATCAGCTTCGAGAGGAACGAGGCTTCGAGTGCCGGATCCCGCGGACGCTCCACCCAGCGCGACGAGGTCTTGTCCTGGCCCGTCAGCACTTCTTCCATCGAGCTGTGCGTAATGGAGATGTCGGTTGCGCCATTCGGTCCGCGCGACACGAGGGTGCGGAAACGGTCGCGCGTGCCCGACGAATAGGCGAAGTCGATCACGCGGCCAATCGTGCGGCGGAACCAGTCGTCGGGAATGTTCGCGCGGTTTTCCGCCCAGTCGGTCGACATGATGCCGGTGGCCGGCGCGTCCGTGGTCAGCGTGAAACCGTTCTCCTGCCAGAACGCCTGAAGCTGCGGCCACAGCTGTTCCGGCGTACGCCCGTCCACCACGAGCCAGCGGCGGTCGCCGTCGCGCTCCACGTGCATGCCGAGCGGATCCTGCGCGTTCGGCGTGCCTTCTGTGGCGTTGCCGGCCGCCGTGACGGCGCGTTGCGGTGCGCCGCCGAGCGCAAGGCTCGCGGGCGGCGCGACGTAGCGCTGATCCTGCTGCGCAGCCGACAGGTCCTTCGGCACGCTGAGCGCGGGCGCGCTAGGCGTGTCCTTGTAGTTGACGCGGTCGGACGCGAACCAGTCGTTCAGCGACTCGCAACCGGCGAGCGAACCAAGGGCGAGCGCCAGCGCCGCCATGCGGGCTGCGTTCAGAGAAAATACGGAACGTTTCATGGGGTCCTTCGTGATGCTGGAACGCGGTGCCTTGCTCGATACGGAACGAGAGCGGTGTCGACGTCGGTTAGAGGAATGCCGGGCGGGGAATACCATGCAACCTGGGCTACGCTACCTGCGGCCGGGTTCAGGCCAATGCGCCGGACACGCCGGAAAGTCCGGCCTCACGCAGCGCGGCGCGCACGACCTCGTGATAGCGGGCGTCGAGCGGCGTGAGCGGCAGCCGGATACCGCCTTCGATGCGCCCCAGCGCCTCGAGTGCCCACTTCACCGGAATCGGGTTCGATTCGATGAACAGGTTCTTGTGCAGCGAAAGCAGCTTCAGGTGGATGGCGCGTGCCGTCTTGACGTCGCAGGCAAGCGCGGCCTTGCACAGGTCGCTCATGGCGCGCGGTGCCACGTTGGCCGTCACGGAAATATTGCCGTGGCCGCCCAGCAGCATCAGCGCGATCGCGGTGGGGTCGTCACCACTGAAAATCGAGAAACCGGCCGGCGCGGCCTTGATGAGATGCGCCGCGCGGTCGATATTGCCCGTCGCGTCCTTCACCCCCACGATGCCGGGCACGTCGGCGAGACGCAGAATCGTCTCGTTCGACATATCGGCCACCGTACGCCCCGGCACGTTGTACAGGATGACCGGCAGGTCCACCGTCTCGGCAATCTTGCGGAAGTGGCGATAGATGCCTTCCTGCGTAGGCTTGTTGTAGTACGGCACCACCTGCAGCGTGGCGTCGGCGCCTACGGCCTTGGCCCGCTCGGTCAGCTCGATGGCCTCGGTCGTCGAATTGCCGCCCGAGCCCGCGATCACGGGAATGCGGCCCGCCGTGTGCTCCACCGCGGTCTTGACCATCAGGATGTGTTCTTCGACCGACAGCGTGGCGGATTCGCCGCTTGTCCCCACGACTACCAGCGCATCCGTGCCCTCTTCCACATGCCAGTCGATCAGCTTGCGGAACGCCGGCAGGTCGAGGCTGCCGTCTTCGTGCATGGGGGTGACGATCGCGGGGATGCTGCCGCGGAAAATAATGCCGTCCTGAGTGCCGTTAGCCATGAAACGCCAGTCAAATTAATCGGATAAACCGGGATTGTAACGGATTAGCCAGCCAGATCGTAACGAGCGGGAGGTAAGGATTCCGCGGAGTCGGCGTGCCGTTCTGGCACCAGAACTGCGCAGATCCGCTGCACGAACGCCGCCCGGGGCATGGCGAGAAAACCGTCCTGAAAGGCGACCACACGCAGACGCGGCCGCACCACATCGAGCAGTTCACCCGGCGCGAGCAAAAACGCGGGATTCGACGGCTTGCCCACCGTCTCGTTGCCCTGCGCGAAGGTTTCGTAGAGCAGCACCCCGCCCGGCGCAAGCGAATCCAGCAAGCGTGCGAAGAGCGGCCGGTGCAGATAGTTCGTGACGATCACGGCGGCAAACTTCCGGCCATCGTCGAGGGGCCATGGGCCGTTCTCGATGTCGGCCTGCACGGTCACGATGCCGGCCTCATCGCGCAAGGCGGCGAGCGCCGCGGCGTCGCGGTCGATGGCGAGGACAGGATGGCCGCGCGAGGCGAACCAGCGCGCGTGCCGTCCGCTGCCGCATGCAACGTCGAGCACCGGGCCACCGGGGCTCACGAGATGCGCCCAGCGGCGCACCCAGCGCGACGGCTCGGGCGCTGCGGCCAGCGAGCCGTCGGCAGACGCGCGGCCGCCGCTCGCGCCACCGGGATTCGCCCCACAGCCGGACATCGAAGCCATTTATCAGCTGTACGCGAGACCCATGGCCTCGCGGACGTCGCGCATCGTCTCGGTGGCGAACTTGCGGGCCTTGTCGCAGCCGTCGGCGACAATCGCGCGCAGCAGCGACGGGTCGTCCATGTACTTCTGCGCGCGCTCGAGCATCGGCTGCTGCTCGCGCAGAATGCCTTCGATCACCGGCTGCTTGCACTCCAGGCAACCGATGCCCGCTGAGCGACAGCCCTTCTGCACCCATTCGTGCGTCGTCTCGTCCGTATAGACCTGATGCAGTTGCCAGACCGGGCACTTGTCCGGATCGCCCGGGTCGGTGCGACGCACGCGCGCCGGGTCGGTCGGCATGGTACGCACTTTCTTCGTGATCGTTTCGGCATCTTCACGCAGGCCGATGGTGTTGCCGTACGACTTCGACATCTTCTGGCCGTCGAGACCCGGCATGCGCGACGCTTCGGTGAGCAGCGCCTGCGGCTCGGGCAGGATGATCTTGCGTGCGCCTTCCAGATAGCCGAACAGCCGCTCGCGGTCGTTCATCGAAAGGCTCTGCGACTCCTGCAGCATGGCGCGCGCCTGTTCGAGCGCCTCGTCGTCACCCTCCTGCTGGTACGCGTTGCGCAGTTCGTGGTAGAGCTTGGCGCGCTTGCCCCCGAGCTTCTTCGCCGCTTCGAGCGCCTTCTCCTCGAAGCCCGGCTCGCGGCCGTACATGTAGTTGAAGCGGCGCGCGATCTCGCGCGTCATCTCGACGTGCGGCACCTGGTCCTCGCCCACGGGCACGAGCGAGGCGCGGTACAGCAGAATGTCCGCCGCCATCAGCACCGGATAGCCGAGAAAGCCGTAGGTCGAGAGGTCCTTGTCCTTGAGCTTCTCCATCTGCTCCTTGTAGGTCGGCACGCGTTCGAGCCAGCCGAGCGGCGTGCTCATGCCGAGCAGCAGCGCGAGTTCCGCGTGTTCGGGCACCCGGCTCTGGATGAAGAGCGTGGCCTGGGCCGGATCGATGCCCGAGGCGAGCCAGTCGATCAGTACTTCCCAGACGTTCCCCTCGATCACCTCCGGCGTTTCGTAGTGCGTAGTGAGCGCGTGCCAGTCGACCACGCAGAAGAAGCACGGGTACTCGGACTGCAGCCGAACCCAGTTTTTCAGCACGCCGTGGTAGTGGCCGAGGTGCAGCGACCCCGTGGGTCGCATGCCGGAGAAGATACGGTCTGGGAACATGGTGTTATGAAAAGAGCGAAACAAGGGGAGTCAGAATCGCGGTGATCGCGGCGTAGCCCAGCGCGACGAGTGGCTGAAGCCAGAACCTCGTCAGCACGCCGGTGACCACGAGCGCCATCACGATGAAAAAGCCATAAGGCTCGAGGCGGGAAAGCGCAATCGACGGGCGCGCCGGCAGCAGCGCGGCGAGGACGCGGCCGCCGTCGAGCGGCGGCAGCGGAAACAGGTTCAGCACACCGAGCACGAGATTGACACCCACGCCGGCCGCGGCCATGCGCGTGAAGAACGGCTCGTCGACGGCCAGCACCGCGAGCACCACGCCGAACACGCCCCAGATGAGCGCCTGGATGAAGTTGCACGCGGGCCCCGCGAGTGCGACCCACAGGCTACCCCAGCGCGGATCGCGCAGATTGCGGAACGTGACGGGCACGGGCTTGGCATAGCCGAACATGAACGCGCCGCTGGTCAGGAAATACAGCACGAGCGGGATCGCGATGGTGCCGAGCGGATCGATGTGCCGCATCGGGTTGAACGACACGCGGCCCATCATGTAGGCGGTGTTGTCGCCCAGCAGGCGTGCGACGTAGCCGTGGGCCGCCTCGTGCAGCGTGATGGCGAAGATGACGGGCAGCGCGTAGACGACGATGGTCTGTATCAAGGAAGAATCCATAGCGGGCTATTGTATCCGGGCGGCGCCCTCATGCCGTCTCTTCGAGCCCGAACGGCGCGAGACTACCGCGGCCCGCGCGCACGAGCACCGGCGTTTCGCCCGTCAGATCGATCACCGTGGACGGCTCGCACGGACACGCGCCGCCGTCGATGACGAGATCGATCTGCTTTTCGAGCCGCTCGCGGATTTCCTCGGGATCGTTGAGCGGCGCGGTGTCGGGCGGCACAATCAGCGTGGAGCCGATGAGCGGCTGACCGAGTTCCTCGAGGATCGCGAGCGTAATCGCGTGATCGGGCACGCGCAGGCCGATGGTCTTGCGCGACGGATGCGAGAGCCGCCGCGGCACTTCCTTCGTCGCCTGCAGCACGAACACATACGGGCCCGGCGTGACCGACTTGATCAGCCGGTACTGGCGGTTGTCCACCATGGCGAAGTTCGCGAGTTCCGAGAGATCGCGCACGAGCAGCGAAAGCAGCTGACGTTCGTCGAGTCCACGAATGCGCCGCAGGCGCTCGACGGCCTGCTTGTCGTCGAGATGGCAGGCGAGCGCGTAGCTCGAATCGGTAGGCAGCGCGACGAGGCCGCCGTCGTTGATGATCTGCACCGCCTGCTTGACGAGCCGCGGCTGCGGATTGTCGGGGTGAAGCCGGAAGTATTGGGACATGGGTCGGAGTTCAGGAAGTCCGCTGCGGGACGCTCCCCAGCCGTGCCGACTGATGTCGGCCGGACCGATGGGCGAGCGCGCCGGCTGAAGACAGGCAAAGATGGGCAAAGACGGACGAACGGGCGCGCCGTTCGCAGCACGCCATCACAGCCAGCGTTCCCAGACCGGTGTCAGGTAGTCGGGCAACGGCGGCAGGCTGCCGAGTTCGATGCTGTCCGGTCCCGGCGCGTGGAAGTCCGACCCGCGCGACGCTTCGAAACCGTAACGACGCGCCACGGCGGCGTATTCGGCGTACTGGTCCGGCGTGTGGCTGCCGGTCACCACTTCGATCGCCTTGCCGCCTAAGTCGATGAATTCGCCGAAAAGCGCGTCGAACTCCAGCGGCGAATAGGCGTAGCGGCCCGGGTGCGCGATCACGGCCTCACCGCCCGCGCCTTTGATCCACCGGAGGGCGTCCTCGAGTTTGGCCCACCGATGCGGCACGTAACCGGGCTTGCCGTCGCCGAGAAAGCGGGTAAACGCGTCCTGAGTCGAGGCGGCATGGCCCTTCTCGACCATGAAGCGCGCGAAATGGGTACGCGAAATCAGATCGGGATTCGAGACGAATTCGAGTGCGCCCGCGTAGGCGTCCGGTATGCCGAGTTCGGCGAGCCGCTCGGCGATGGCCTCGGCACGCGCTGCGCGTCCGTTTCGCGTGCGCGCAAGGCCCGCCACGAGATCATCGTTCTGCGGATCGATGTTGAGCCCCACGATGTGCACCGTGCGCGATGCCCAGGTGACCGAAATCTCCACACCAGACAGATACCGCATGCCAAGCGCCGCGGCAGCTTCGCGCGCCTGCGCCTGGCCGCCGACCTCGTCGTGATCGGTCAGCGACCACAGCGTGACACCGCCCGTGTGCGCGCGCTGCGCCACGACGGCGGGCGCGAGCTGGCCGTCTGAAACGGTCGAATGGCAGTGCAGGTCAGCGTTCATTGGGAAGGAAAAAAGTTAAGCAATCATTCTACTGCAATGCAGTAAGCGCGGTTGAGGCAAGGCAGGCTCCGCCGCGAGGCGGGCGGTGCCCCGATATGCCTCCATCGTGCCACCTCGGTTCGCGAAGCAATCCTTATGCGCACAAACTCGCACAAACTCGTATTCCCAGCCTCACGCGCAGAACGCTTCGATCAGCGCGGCGACCTGTTCGGGCTGATCGTGATGAACCATATGACCGGCGTCGTCGATGATCTTCTCGCGCCAGTCGGGAAACGCGCGGAAACGCGCCTTGAATTCGTCGAGCGGAATGTCGCCTGCCAATTGCGCGAGCGTGGGCGAAGCAGCGGCCTCCACATGAAGCACCTTCGCGGCGACCTTCGACCACACCGCCATGACTTCGTCGAGCCGGTACAGCAGCGGCCCACGCAGCTTGTGGGCGGGGTCGGCGAGCAGCATGTAGCCGCCCTCGCCGTCCGGCTTCGACCAGTGGCGCGCGAGAAAACCCGCACGCGCAGGGTGCAGACGCGGATTGGTCTTGATGAGGCGCGCAGCGACGTCGTCGAGCGACGCGTAGCGGCGCAGCGCTGACGGCTCACGCAGATCGTCGAGCCAGGCGCGCAGCCGTCCCGGCGACTGCGCGGCACGGGCCGGCGCGAGACCGAAGCCTTCCAGATCCACGACGCGCCGCACGCGTTCCGGCCGCACGCCCGCATACAGGCACACCACGTTGGCGCCCATGCTGTGCCCGACGAGATTCACCTGCCCCTCGGGCGCGTAGTGATCGAGCAACGCGTCAAGGTCGGCGAGATACTCCTGGAACCAGTAAGTGCCGCCCCCGCGCTCGGCGACCGGCCAGTCGGAGAGGCCGAATCCGCGCGCGTCGGGCGCGATGACCTGCCAGTCGCCGCCCAAGGCATCGACGACGAACTGGAACGACGCGGCGACGTCCATCCAGCCGTGCAACATGAACAGCGTTGGGGCGTCGGGGCGGCCCCAGCGCAAGGTGTGCAAACGGACGCCGCGGACGGTGACGAAATCGGACTGGGGAGTATTCATGTGCGCCTGCCGCAAAAAAGAATGATCGTTCGATTATAGCGGTAGCGAGTAGCCGGCGCCGGGCACCGCTTTTTTGTGGCTTCGATGTGCTGCTGCGCCGGTTGCCCGTCGCTTTTTTCAGCCATCTCCGCCAGCAGCGTCTTCACCGGCGGCGAGCTTTGTCAGCGCGGTCAGCTCCGCCTCGTCGAATCCGGCCTCGCGCCGGGCGTCGAAATTGAATGGACCACGCAGGCGCGGGGCCTTGTAGCGCTCGGCCAGCGCGAGCCAGGTCTCGTGCGGATCGAGCCGCCGCTCCGCACACAGGTGCCGGAACCAATGGTTTCCGATCAGAACGTGCCCCACTTCGTCGCGCAGGATCACATCGAGGATGGCGGCGGAGGCATGGTCGCCCGCCTGGACGAGGCGCGCGCGAATGGGCGGCGACGCGTCGAGGCCGCGCGCCTCCAGCGTGCGCGGCACGAGCGCCATGCGGGCCAGCACATCGTCGCGCGTGCGTTCGCACATTTCCCACAGACCGTCGTGGGCGGGAAAGTCGCCGTAGGTCGCGCCGAAGTCGGCTAGCCGCGCGGCAAGCAGCGAAAAATGATGCGCCTCTTCGGCAGCAACCTTCAGCCAGTCGCGATAAAAGCGCTCGGGCATGCCGGCAAAGCGCCAGACAGCATCGAGCGCAAGATTGATCGCGTTGAACTCGATATGCGCAAGCGCGTGCAGCAGGACCGCCCGCCCCTCTACGGTGCGCATGCTGCGCCGCTGGAGTAACCGGGGTTCGACCAGTTCGGGCCGTGCGGGGCGGCCCGGCAGCGCAGCCGGTTCGTCGAACGTTCGCGCCGGGTCGCATTGGGCGGTACCGGCAAGCACGCTTGCGTACAGCGCGCTTGCTGCCCGGGCCTTCGTCGCCGGGTCGCACTCTGTCAGTACAGTCAGCGCAACGGCGCGGGCGCACGTCACCTGAAGCCCGGAGCCGAAAGCATTCGCGGCGGCCGAGCAGGCGGCCCCACCCTGCCCGCTGGCGCAAGGGGCGGAACGGGAAACAGCCGGCAAAGCCGCTTCCTCACCATGGCTCGCAGCGACGACGGCCGGGGAATTTGAGTCGGGACGGGCGGAATTCATACGGCAGCCAGATGGAAAACGGGCGCGGCGGCGCACGGCGGCATTGTGCCAGACGGCCTCTTCACGCATCCATTTACAATACGGGATTGACCTTGCAGCGCCCCGCGCGTCCAACCAGCGGCGCCCCCATCCCATCTGAAGGAGACAGTTTCCCGTGGCAATCTACAAGCTTGGCGACGCCGCCCCGACCATCCACGAAAGCGTGTTCGTCGCGGACACGGCGACCGTCATCGGCAAAGTCACGCTGGACGAAAATTCGAGCGTCTGGTTCGGCGCGGCTATCCGCGGCGACAACGAACCGATCACGATCGGCCGCGGCAGCAACGTCCAGGAAGGCGCGGTGCTGCATACCGACCCCGGTTATCCGCTCTCGATCGAAGCCGGCGTGACGGTCGGCCATCAGGCCATGCTGCACGGCTGCACGATCAAGGAAGGCGCGCTGATCGGCATTCAGGCCGTGGTCTTGAATGGCGCGGTGATCGGCCGCAACTGTCTGGTGGGTGCCGGCGCCGTGGTGACGGAAGGCAAGGTGTTCCCCGACAACTCGCTCATCCTCGGTGCGCCTGCCAAGGTGGTGCGCGAGCTAACGGAGGAAGACATCGCAAAGCTGCGCCGCAACGCAGACAACTATGCGGAACGCCGCGCCTGGTTCAAGGCGAACCTCGTGCGGATCGGCTAGTGCCGATGCGGGCCGCCTGACCACGACACATCATCCGTGTCCGGGGCATCCCGCAGGCCTCGCCGGCAAGGAACAGGCAAGACAACGGCACCGCGCGCAGGCAGCGCAACGCCGTGTAATTCAGCGAAGGAAATATTGTGAGCGACCAGTTGCAGAAATTCATGTTCAGTGCGGCCCCGGTGCGCGGCGAGATCGTCTCGCTGCGCAATACGTGGCAGGAAGTACTGACGCGCCGGACGTACCCTGCGCCCGTGCAGACCGTGCTTGGCGAAATGATGGCCGCGTGCGCGCTGCTGTGCGCCAATCTGAAGTTCGACGGCACGCTGATCATGCAGATCTTCGGCGACGGGCCCGTCAAGATGCTGGTCGTGCAGTGCAATTCGGAGCTGTCGATGCGTGCCACGGCACGCTACGGAGACGCCACGCCAAATGTAATCGGCGAAGAAGCAAGCCTTGTCGATCTCGTGAACGTCAACGGCAATGGCCGTTGCGTGATCACGCTGGATCCGCACAACAAGGTGCCAGGACAGCAGCCTTATCAGGGCATCGTGCCGCTCAACGGCGAAGACGGTCCGCTGCAGTCTGTCGCGGCCGTGCTCGAGCACTACATGCACCACTCCGAGCAGTTGGACACACGCCTTTGGCTCGCAGCGAACACCGAACGCGCGGTCGGCATGCTGCTGCAGAAACTGCCCGGCGACGGCGGGATCGTGCCGCATCCCGGCGAACTCGACGCCGACACGTGGGAGCGCGTGTGCACGCTCGGCAATACGCTCTCGCAGGAAGAACTGCTGAAGGAAGAGCCGCAGACGGTGTTCCGCAGGCTCTTCTGGCAGGAGAACGTGCGCCATTTCGATCCGGCGCCGGCGCGCTTCGAGTGTTCGTGTTCTCGCGAAAAGGTGGGCGCCATGCTCAAGATGCTGGGCCGCCCGGAAGTGGACAGCGTGATCGAGGAACGCGGCCACGTCGAAATTCATTGCGACTTCTGTAATCAGCGGTATGAATTCGACCCGGTGGACGTCGCGCAACTTTTCGTCGCGAGCGGTCTCTCAGAAGGAGTCGCGCCTGCGGCCGGACAGCGGCACTGAACTGCTGCGCTGAACCGGCACGAATGCGCATCGCTTCCGCTCAGTCCGTCAGGACACCGCGGAAGCAACAGAAAGTGTTAAACGGCGGCGCCTCGCGGGGTGATCTTGTTTAGGCGTCCGACCGATGGAGGTCGCCATGAATGCTCACAACCGTCCCTCGCTCGCGCTGCGTACGCGCTTCGCCCTGTCGACGCTGGGCGTGGCAGTCGCCTTGAGCGGCTGCATGATGGACCCGCCGGGCCCCTCGCCCATCTATAGCCGCCTGCCCGCCGACCAGTCCGGCGTGCCAACAGGCGCCCAGGCATTGACGCCACAAGAACGACAACGTTACGACGCGATCGACAAGCAGGTGCTCGCCGACCAGAACCGCGCCATCGCCGCCGAACAGGCAGCCGAAACGTGGTCGCGCTATTACTCGCCGCCGGCGCCCATGACGGTCTACGGCAGCTACTACGACGGCGGGTGGGGACACGGCTGGGGGACGGGAATCGGATACGGCTATCCGGGCTGGGGATGGGGATGGTGACAATACGGATGGCGTCACCACTGCCGGTGTTCAGCCAGTGCTCTTCGGTTTGACGTTCTTGCCGTGCGCGTCCTTTGCGGCGCGCGCATGTTTCTTGTCGGGCTTCGCACGGGATTCCGGATTCGGCACCACACGCACGGGCGCCGCCGAAACTTCCCCGCGCGTCGAAGTATTCGGCGCCACGTTGTTCGATGCAGGCAGCGGCGCATTCGGCGAGACGAACTGCACGAATACCTCGCTGTCCTTCACCATGCCCATTTCGTAGCGTGCCCGCTCTTCGACGGCGGACGTCCCGCTCTGCAGATCCTGCACCTCGCCGGCAATGCGCTCGTTGCGCAGCTTTTCGTCAGCGTTTTTCTTCTGCTGCTCGGCCAGTTGCTGCTGCAGTTCATGGACACGCAGCCAGCCGCCATGCCCCCACCAGAGGGGGTACTGGATCAACACCAGCAGAATGATCAGAACGACAGTGACAAGCCGCATGAAAGGAGCCGGACAATACAAGTCGCCCTGCGCTATACGCAGGGCGACGGGGAAGGATCAAAAACCAGGAACGGCGCTGACGTTCATCAACGCAGATTGTAGAACGTCGACTTGCCCGGGTAGCTCGCGATGTCGCCGAGGTCTTCTTCGATACGCAGCAGCTGGTTGTACTTCGAGATGCGGTCGCTGCGCGAGAGCGAACCGGTCTTGATCTGACCGGCGTTCAGGCCCACCGCGATGTCGGCGATGGTCGAATCTTCGGTTTCGCCCGAGCGGTGCGAGATCACAGCCGTGTAACCCGCGCGCTTGGCCATCTCGATGGCGGCGAACGTTTCGGTCAGCGTGCCGATCTGGTTGATCTTGATGAGGATCGAGTTCGCGATACCCTTCTCGATGCCTTCCTTCAGGATGCGCGTGTTGGTAACGAAGAGGTCGTCGCCCACGAGCTGGATCTTCTTGCCGAGGCGCTCGGTCAGCAGCTTCCAGCCGTCCCAGTCGCCTTCGTGCATGCCGTCTTCGATCGAGACGATCGGGAACTTGTCGGCCAGCGTGGCGAGGTAGTCGGTGAACTCCGCCGACGACAACTGCAGACCTTCGCCCGCGAGCTGGTACTTGCCGTCGTGATAGAACTCGCTCGCCGCGCAATCGAGCGCGAGCAGCACGTCTTCACCGGCACGGTAGCCGGCCTTCTCGATGGCCTGGAGAATCGTGGAGAGGCATTCGTCGTTGCTGCCGAAGTTCGGCGCGAAACCGCCTTCGTCGCCCACGGCCGTGCTCATGCCGCGGTCCGACAGAATCTTCTTGAGCGCGTGGAACACTTCCGCGCCGCAACGCAGCGCTTCGCGGAAGGTCGGCTGGCTCACCGGCACGATCATGAATTCCTGGATGTCGAGGCTGTTGTTCGCGTGCGCGCCGCCGTTGACGATGTTCATCATCGGAACCGGCAGTTGCATCGCGCCCGATCCACCGAAATAGCGGTAGAGCGGCAGCCCCGCTTCTTCTGCGGCGGCCTTCGCCACGGCCATAGACACCGCGAGCAGTGCGTTCGCGCCCAGACGCGACTTGTTGTCGGTACCGTCGAGCTCCAGCAGCGTCTTGTCGAGGAACGCCTGTTCCGATGCGTCGAGGCCCATGATTGCCTCGGAAATCTCGGTGTTGATGTGCTCGACCGCCTTCAGCACGCCCTTGCCGCCGTAGCGGCCGGTTTCGCCGTCGCGCAGTTCGATCGCCTCGCGCGAGCCGGTGGACGCGCCCGACGGCACCGCCGCGCGCCCCATCGTGCCCGACTCGAGCAACACGTCGCATTCGACAGTGGGATTGCCTCGCGAATCCAGAATCTCACGACCGATGATGTCTACGATTGCACTCATGGTTTCCTCAGGAAATGACGTTGAATTCTTACGGCAACGACGGCGTTCGAACCACCCGGACATCGTCCGGGCATCGCTGCCGCACGTGGCTCGCGGCGGGCACCCCACACGCCGCGCGCCCGCGCGGGCCGCGCATCAGTTGAAATCGTGCTCGAGGAACGGCTTGCGCTTCACGGCCTCGTCGAGCGTGAGCAGCGTTTCGAGCAGGTCCGCCATGCGGTTGAGCGGCACCGCATTGGGACCGTCCGACTTCGCCTCGGCCGGGCGCGGGTGGGTTTCCATGAAGAGTCCCGCCACCCCCGTCGCGACGGCCGCGCGTGCGAGCACCGGCACGAACTCACGCTGACCGCCCGAACTCGTGCCCTGCCCGCCCGGCAACTGCACCGAGTGCGTGGCGTCGAACACGACCGGCGCGCCCGTCTCGCGCATGATCGCAAGCGAACGCATGTCGGACACGAGATTGTTGTAACCGAATGAAACGCCGCGTTCGCAGGCGAGGAAGCGGTCTTCGGAGAGCCCCGCTTCGCGGGCCGCTTCGCGCGCCTTGTCGATCACGTTCTTCATGTCGTGCGGCGCGAGGAACTGGCCCTTCTTGATGTTGACCGGCTTGCCCGAACGCGCACAGGCGTGGATGAAGTCGGTCTGACGGCACAGAAACGCCGGCGTCTGCAGCACGTCCACCACCGAAGCAACCGGTTCGATTTCCGCTTCGCTATGCACGTCGGTCAGCACCGGCAGGCCGAGCTGGCGCTTCACTTCGCCGAGAATACGCAGCCCTTCGTCCATACCGAGCCCGCGAAACGACTTGCCGCTGCTGCGATTGGCCTTGTCGTACGAGGATTTGTAGATGAACGGCACGCCGAGCTTCGCGCAAATTTCCTTGAGCCGACCGGCCGTGTCGATCGTCATCTGCTCCGACTCGACCACGCAGGTGCCCGCGATCAGGAAAAACGGCTTGTCGAGACCCACCTCGAACCCGCACAGCTTCATGCCTGCTCCTTGACGCGCGACTGTTGGCAAGCGAGCGCCGCTTCGACATACGCCTTGAAGAGCGGATGGCCGTCACGCGGCGTCGACGTGAACTCGGGGTGAAACTGCACGCCGACGAACCAGGGATGCAGGTCGCGCGGCAGCTCCATCATTTCCGGCAGATCTTCGCTCGGCGTGCGCGCGCTGATGACGAGGCCGCCCGTCTCCAGTTGCGGCACGAAGCGGTTGTTGACCTCGTAGCGGTGGCGGTGACGCTCGTTGACGTCCTTGCCGTAGATCTCCGAGGCCATCGTGCCCGGCTTGATCGGGCAACGTTGCGAGCCGAGGCGCATGGTGCCGCCGAGATCCGACTCCTCGTCGCGCTTTTCGACCTTGCCTTCGCGGTCGTACCACTCGGTAATGAGTGCGACGACGCGGTTCGGCGTTTCCGGATCGAACTCGGTGCTGTTGGCGTCCTTGAGCCCCACCACGTGACGCGCGAATTCGATCACGGCGAGCTGCATGCCGAGGCAGATGCCGAGGTACGGCACCTTCGCCTCGCGGGCGTACTGGATCGCCTTGATCTTGCCTTCGGTACCGCGCCGGCCGAAGCCGCCCGGCACGAGCACCGCGTCGAGACGCTTCAGGCTTTCGACGCCCTCGGTCTCGATCTGCTCGGAGTCGATGTACTCGATGTTGACCTTCGTCGACGTATGGATCGACGCGTGCTTGAGCGCTTCGATGAGCGACTTGTACGACTCGGTGAGATCGACGTATTTGCCGACCATGCCGATGGTCACTTCATGCTTCGGATGCTCGAGCTTCTCGACCATCTCCGACCACACGGAGAGGTCCGCGGGCTTCGGCGAGAGCTTCAGTTCCTCGCACACGATCGCGTCGAGCCCCTGGTCGCGCAGCATCTGCGGAATCTTGTAGATGCTGTCCACGTCCCACACCGAAATCACGGCGTCCTGCGGCACGTTCGAGAAGAGCGAAATCTTCTGGCGTTCGTCGTCGGGAATGCGGCGGTCGGCGCGGCACAGCAGCACATTCGGATAGATACCGATCTCGCGCAGCTTCTGCACGCTGTGCTGCGTGGGCTTGGTCTTCAGTTCGCCCGCCGTCGCGATGAACGGCACCAGCGTGAGGTGGATGAAGCACGCGTTGTTGCGGCCCATGCGCAGGCTCATCTGGCGCGCGGCTTCGAGGAACGGCAGCGATTCGATGTCGCCCACCGTGCCGCCGATTTCCACGATCGCCACGTCCGGCTCGCCACACGTGGCCGATGCCGCACCGCGCTCGATGAACGCCTGGATTTCATTGGTAATGTGCGGGATGACCTGCACCGTCTTGCCGAGATAATCGCCGCGGCGTTCCTTGCGGATCACCGATTCGTAGATCTGGCCCGTGGTGAAGTTATTGGCCTTGCGCATCTTCGTGCTGATGAAGCGCTCGTAGTGGCCGAGGTCGAGGTCGGTTTCCGCTCCGTCTTCCGTCACGAACACTTCGCCGTGCTGAAACGGGCTCATCGTGCCGGGGTCGACGTTGATGTAGGGATCGAGCTTGAGGAGGGTGACTTTCAGACCGCGCGATTCGAGGATCGCGGCGAGAGAGGCGGCGGCAATACCCTTGCCGAGGGATGAAACTACGCCGCCGGTGACGAAAACATATTTGGTCATCGCTGGATGCTCGCGGGAAAAACGGATTATACCGTAAAGGCTCGCCTTTCCTGGAATCCGTCCCCGCAAAAATCACCACGCGAGGGTGCGGCGAAGTGTGCCGCGAAGCAACGCGCCGCTACCCTTCGCGTTCGAGCCGGCGCAGCATGCCGAGCACCGCGCGCGCGGTATCGATGGGCCGCTCCATCGGGTAGAGATGGCTGCCTTCCATCCATTCGATGTTGCCGCCCGCGGCGAGCTGCGTCGCCGCGAGTCCCACCTGGCGAATCTCCTTCGAGCGCGTGCCCGCGATGAACCCGACCGGCACCGGCGCACCATGCGCGAGCCGTGCACCGAGCGTATGCGGCAACGTACGGTAGATCAGGTATTCGATGCGCCGATCGAACGCGAGCGAGCGGCCGCCGTCGGGCGCCGTTTGCGGAATACCGAAGTCGATGTAGTCGGACAGCACGCGCTCGTCCCAGCGCGCAAACGCCGGCTTCGCATGGAAGTGCCGCCACGCCTCGTCGCGGCTCGCCCAGTGCGTGCGGCGCGTGCGGGTTGCCGCGGCGGGCGAGAGGCGCTCGTCGAGCCCGGTCCACTGCGAGACACGCAGCACGCTGCTGCGCCAGCCGGCGATCACAGGCGAGTCGAGCATCACGACGCCCCTCACCCACTGCGGGCGCCGCAACGCCGCCATGAGCGACAGATACCCGCCCAGCGAATGACCGACGAGCCATACCGGCTGCTCGTACGAACGTTCGACGTCCGCGAGCAGCTCCTCGACGAGATGCGGCCAGTCGCGCGTGACGGGATACCGCGGGTCGTGACCGATGCGCTCGACGAAGCGGATCTCGTAGTCGTCGGCGAGTTCGGCGAAGAGCGTCCGGTAAGTGGGCGCCGGAAAACCGTTCGCGTGCGAGAAGTGGATGACGTTCTTCAAATGCGTGTTGTCTCCTTGATGGTTCTCGACGGTGCTCGCGGATGCTTCGCGTCCCGCTGCGCTTCGCCGCCGGTCGTGGAAGCGTTGCCCGTGCCGCGCCTGAAGGCCCGTTCCACCTGCTCGCTCCTGCCTTCGCGCTAGCGATCCATCCAGTAGCGCCGATGCGTCTCGCGATAGCGCTCAGGCACGAGCGACGACGCGTTTTGTGCCTGCGCGCCCGCGTCATCGCGTCGAACCGTCGCCACATCGAGCCTGACCGCGCCGTCCACGTCGCTGCGCGTGAGCGTCGCGTCGCGCGCCTCGTAGCGGGCGAGCACGCGCGGATTCGGGTGGTGGAAACGGTTGCGATAGCCTACCTGAAATATCGCGACGAGCGGCTCGACGGAATCGAGGAACGGCTCGGTAGACGAGGTCGCGCTGCCGTGATGCGGCACGACCAGCACCTGGGCGTGCAAGGCGGCGCGGTTGCGGGCGATCAGCGCGCGTTCGGTTTGCGCGTCTGCATCCGCGCTGAGGAGTGCAGATGGCACAGGCAGGTCAGGCACTGGCGTAGCGTTTGAAGTGGCCCGCGCCGATGCGCCTGCTGCCGCGCCCATCGCCGAACTTTCCGGCACCGCGGCCGTCACGCGCAGCACGCAGCAATGCTCGTTGGTCTTGCCGCGCAGCGGGCCGGGATCCGGCCACAGCATCTCGAAGGCGACGCCGTCCCACTGCCAGCGCTGCCCCGCCGCGCACTGCACGGTCTGCGCGCCGGCCGCACGCGCGGCCGCCCACAGCGGATGCGAGGGCGCGACAGCGGCCAGCATCTGCCCCACCTCGACACCGTCGAGCACCGCCGCCGCGCCGCCCGAATGATCGGAGTCGTCGTGGCTCACCACCAACGTATCGAGCCGCCGCACGCCGCTCGCATCGAGGTACGGCACGACCACGCGCTCGCCGGCGCGCGTCGATTCGGGCCCGGGCCCAGCGTCGAACAGCAAGGTGTGCCGCGCCGTTTCGATCAGCACAGAGGAACCCTGACCGATGTCGAGCGCGGTCAGACGAAACGCGCCCTCGGCCGGCCCGGACGGCGGCGGCACGAGCAACGGCAGCAAGGCGAGCGGCGCCGCCCAGCGTAACGGCCAGCCGCGCGGCGCGAGGCACCAGAGCACGCCCACCGCCGCGGCGGCGAGCGCCCAGGCGCTGGGCGTCGGCACATGAAGCAGCGCCCACGCAGGACGCGAGACCCCTTGCAGCGCCACCGCGAGCCACACGAGCAATTCGTGCGCGGCACGAAAAGCCAGCGCATCGAGCGGCGCGGGCAGCACGCACCCGGCGAGCACGATGGGCGTCACGACGACGCTCACCCAGGGAATGGCGAACGCATTCGCAAACGGTCCGATGAGCGGGATCTGCGCAAACCACAAGGCCGTGAGCGGCGCGAGCGCGATGGTCACGGCGAACTGCACGTGAGCGCCTTCGCGCAGCCATGCGCCGACTGCGCCGCTCATTCGCCGAATGCGTATTGCGAGTTGCGCCATTCGTTGCGCCATTCGTTGCGCCATTCGTTGCGCCATTCGTCGCGCCATTCGTTGCGGGCGATGGTCGTGGCTGCGCAGTCCATCCACGTCGCGCTCCACGTCATCGAGCGCGTGCGCGGACGCCGCTTCCCGTCGCCGTACCGTGCGCGACATCGCGAAGAAGATGGCCGCGACCGCGCCGAACGACAGCCAGAACCCTGCCGACACCACCGCCCAAGGGTCGATCACCAGCACGATGCCGAGCGCCCACGCGAGCGCCGTGGACCGGGCTACCTGACGGCCGCTCACGAACGCAAGCCCAATCACGGCAAGCATCCACAACGCGCGCTGGGCCGGCACGTTGAAACCGGCCAGCCCGGCATATAAGGCCGCCGCCAGTGCACCGCCGACCACGGCAACTTTCTGAGCAGGCGCGATCAGCGGCCAGTCGCATCCGACGAAACACGAGCGCCGCCACAAGGCAGCAACGAGCCAGCCCACCATGCCGGCCACCAGACCGATATGCAGACCGGACACCGCCACCAGATGGCTCGTGCCGGTGCGCCGCATCAGCCGCCAGTCTTCGTCGCCGATGAGATCCTGGGCGCCGTTCGCAAGCGCAACCACGATGCCGCGATGCGGCGCGTCGCCCAGTGCTGCGACGATGCGCTCGCGCAGCGCCATGCGTGCGCGTTCAAGCGCGATACCCACGCCGCGTTCGTCGCCGGCGAGGCGCTGCGCGTTCTGCGTGGCGCTCACGTAGCCCGTGGCTCGCACGTTGCGCGCAATGAGCGCAGCTTCCGCGTCGCGCACGCCGAAGTTCGCCGTGCCATGCGGACGTTTGAGCCGCACCGTGAGGCGCCAGCGCTGCCCGGGTTCCAGCGTCGGCACCGGCGCGTCACGTGCGATCCACGAAAGCTGCAGGCGCCGCGCAAAGCGTTTGGGCGCGGCAAGACGCTGCGCTTCGGCCACCTCGGTCGCTTCGGTCGCCGCGCCCACGAGCACCGCGGATTCCACTGCGAACTGAAAGCGCACACCGTTGGCATCCACGGCGGGCAGGTTCTCGATATAGCCCTGCACGTCGATGTCGCGCCCTTCCCACGTCTTGGGCAGCTCGTACGCGAGCCGCGTCTCGGCGCGCCACGCCGCATAGACGAATCCGATGCAGGTCGCGGCTATCCAGATGGCGCACCAGCCACCAGCACGAACGAATCGCCTGCGGCCGCCTCGCAACATCGCAGCCGCCGCGCCCACCGACATCGCCGCAATCAGCAACCACGCCATGACAACGTGCCCGCCCGGCAACGCCGCCTGCTGCTGCAACCCCACCACGCCTAACGCAAACCCGCACCACACTGCCCGCATGCCGTCTCCCGATCCAGCGCGGCCCCTTCCGATGCGAAGCCGTATCGGCATGAACGCCGCCCGGCCGGGACGACATCCGGCCACGCGTTGCTTCGAGCGCATCGAAAACCAACCGCGCAGCCGCCTCGCCCTTCGTTGCGCAAAAGCCAAACGAAGACGAAGGCGAGCCGCGCGAGGCCACCTCTAACAGGAAACGATTATGAAGACGAAAGCGCGAGCCGCGGCAGCGCGGCGTGCGCGTTAGCCGTTGTGCCGAGGGCGAGTGCGTCCTCACTCATGCCGCGCAGTTCGGCCAGCACCGCGCCGATGCGCGAGACCTGATCCGGCGTGTTGCGGCCGCGATAGATCCATGAGGGCGCAATGTCGGGTGCATCGGTCTCGACAACGATCGCATCGAGCGGCAATTGCTGCGCGAGCCGCCGGATCTGCAACGCGCGCTCGAACGTCAGATTGCCGCCGAAGCCGAGGTGGATGCCATGATCGAGATAAACCTGCGCCTGCTGGAAGCTGCCGTTGAACGCATGCGCGATGCCGCGATGCACGCCGTGCCGTCGGAGCCCCTTCAGCACCTGGTCCTGCGATTTGCGCACGTGGCAGATCACGGGCAGATCGAACGCGCGCGCCAGTTCGAGTTGCGCCTGGTAGAAGTGCTGCTGGCGCGCCTCGTCGAGCCCCGCCACGAAAAAATCGAGCCCGATTTCGCCGATGCCGACGAAGCGCTCGTCGTCCATGCTTGCTTCGATTTCCATGCGCAGCCGGTCGAGGTCCGCTTCGTCCGCATGCGGCGTAAAGAGCGGATGAATGCCGAGCGCGTAGGTGCCGCCTTCCACGCGATGCGCCAGCTCGCGCACGGTCGCAAAATTCTCGCGCCCCACGGCCGGAATCACGATGCGGCCCACGCCCGCTTGCCGCGCCGCGCGCGCCACCGTCTCCCGGTCTTCGTCGAACTCGGCCGCGTCGAGATGACAGTGCGTATCGATCCACATGGCAATGCCCTCCTCGCGACGGGCCGCCGCAAGGCGCGAGCCCGGCTTGCGGCGCGTCCGCTGCTCGATCCTGCGATCCTGCGATCGAACCATCGAAACGCGCCGCAGGTTCAGCCGTGATGCGCCAACGGCTCCTCGTGCAGCGTGCCGTCGCGCAGCCGCAGGATGCGGTCGCAACGGCCGGCCAGGTCGGGATCGTGCGTGACGATCACGAAACTCGTTTCGAGCGTTTCGGAAAGCTCGAGCATCAGGTTGAACACCGTGTCGGCGGTGGTGCCGTCGAGGTTGCCGGTAGGCTCGTCGGCGAGCACGCAGGCGGGCTTCGTCACCAGCGCCCGCGCAATCGCCACGCGCTGCCGTTCGCCGCCCGACAGCTCGCCCGGCCGGTGCTTCGCCCGATGTCCCAGCCCTACGCGCTCGAGCATCGCGAGCGCTTCGCGGCGCGCGTCCTCGGTCGCCATGCGGCGAATGCGCAACGGCATCGCGACGTTATCGAGCGCGGAAAACTCGGGCAGCAGGTGGTGAAACTGATAGACGAAGCCGAGCGCGCGGTTGCGCAGATCGTTGCGCTCGCGCTCGGAAAGCTGCGTGAACGGCTTGCCGAGCACGGACACGGCGCCCGCGCTGGGTTCGTCGAGCCCGCCCAGCACGTGCAGCAGCGTGCTCTTGCCCGAGCCCGAGGCGCCCACGATGGCGAGCTTCTCGCCGCGCTTCACGACGAGTTCCGCGTCTGTGAGCACCGACACGTCGAGGCCGCCCTGCACGAACGACTTCGAGATGCCGCTCGCTTCGAGCACGTAAGGCGAGTGGCCGGCCGGGCCTGCGGCCTTCGCGGCAGCAAGAGAGAGATCATTCATAGCGCAGCGCCTCCGCCGGGCGAACCTTCGCGCCGCGCCAGCTGGGATAGAGCGTAGCGAGCGCCGAGAGCAGGAAGGCAATGCCGCCGATGCGAATCACGTCGGAGGCGACCAACTCGGAAGGCAGCTCGCTGATGAAGTAGACGGACGGCGGCAGGAACTGCACGCCGAGCAGGTGTTCGATCATCGGCACGAGCCACGGGATGCTCCAGGCGATGAGGCAGCCCAGCGCGACGCCCGTTGCCGTACCGACGAAGCCGATGGTCACGCCCTGCACGACGAAGATTTTCATGATGGAGCCCGGCTGCGCGCCGAGCGTACGCAGAATCGCGATGTCGGCCTGCTTGTTGGTGACCGTCATCACGAGCGACGAGACGAGATTGAACGCGGCCACCGCGATGATCAGCGTGAGGATGATGAACATCATGCGCTTTTCGATCTGCACGGCCGAGAACCAGGTCTTGTTCTGCTGTGTCCAGTCACGGATGTAGAGGTCGCCCGAAAGCGTGCGCGCCAGTTGGTGCGCGACCTCGGGCGCGCGCTGCATGTCCTTCAGGCGCAGCCGCACGCCGGTGGGCGCCGGCAGCCGGTAAAGCGCTTGAGCGTCGCGGATGTTCACGAGCGCAAGCGTGCTGTCGTATTCGTAGTGGCCCGATTCGAACACGCCCGCCACGGTGAACTGCTTGAGGCGCGGCAGGATGCCCGCGGGCGTCATGGAGCCTTCAGGCGCGACGAGCGTGATCTTGTCGCCCACCTGCACGCCCAGGTTGGCCGCGAGGTCGGCGCCCAGCACGATGTCGAAGCTGCCCGGCGTGAGGTCGGTCAGTTGGCCCGCCTTCATTTCCTTGCCGATGTCGGAGACTTCCGGCTCCAGCGACGGCTCCACGCCGCGCAGTGCCACGCCGCTCACGGTATCGCCGCGCGTCAGAAGCGCCTGGGCATCCACATACGGCGCCGCGCCGATCACCGAGGGGTTCTGCCGCGCCTCTTTCGCAGTGAGCTGCCAGTCGGGCATCGATCCCATCGGCGAAAAAATTTCGACGTGCGCAAGCACCGAGAGCATGCGGTCGCGCACTTCGCGCTGAAAGCCGTTCATCACCGAGAGCACCACGATGAGCGCCGCCACGCCGAGCGCGATGCCCGACATGGAAACGAGCGCGATGAACGAGATGAAGCCGTTGCCGGTCGTGCGTTTGCCTGCGCGCGTGTAGCGCAGGCCGATCTGATATTCGTAGGGAAGTTTCAAGCGAATCCTTGTTTGCGCCCCCGGCGCGTGATTCCTGTGGTGATGCCTGTCGTGCGACTGCGCTGCGACGCGCCGGGCGGACGCAGTGCGGACCATCCTGCAACGTGTGGCGAGCCGGCCGTGCATCGTCAGCCCAGTCAGCCCATTGTCGAGTTGGGCCGCGGATGGCGGCCGATGGTTCCGTCCCGCAGCCGTCCCGGCGCGCCGTGGCGATCAAATCAACCGCGAAGTTTGCCATACAATGCGCACCATCATGCACGTCGAACCCCTCCACCGTCTGCACCTGCTCCTGCCTTTCGCGCTGCCCTCCGCAGCCGACGCTTCCACCGCGCTTGCCCATCTCGCCCACCCCGCGCTCGACCAGTTGGTGGCGCGTGCGACGCTCGTGGAGCGTGTGATCGGCGAAGACTTTCAGCGCACGCTGCCGCACGAGCGCTGGGTGGCACGCCGCTTCGGCGCGGTGCCCGCCGGCGCCGCGGCGGCGGACGAAGCGCCGCTCGCGCCGTACATGCTGCGCGCCGACGGCGGCAAGCCGGGCGATGCCACGTGGGCATGCGTGGAACCCGTGCACGTGCGCATTGCGCACGACCATCTCGTGCTGGTCGATCCGGCCGCGCTCGAACTGACCGACGAAGAAGCCGCCGTGCTCCACGACCTCGCGCGGCCGCTCATCGAAGAACTGGGCGTACGCATGGAGGCGCCGACGCCAAGACGCTGGTACCTCTCGAGCGACGCGTTCGGCACGCTCGCGGGCGCCTCGCCGCTGCGCGCGAGCGGCCGCAACATCGAAATCTGGCTGCCGCACGAGGCCCATACCGGGGAACGCTCGCGCCTCTGGATGAAGTTGCAGAACGAGATCCAGATGGCCTGGTTCGAGCATCCCGTGAACGAGGCGCGCGAGGCGCGCGGCCTGCCGGCCGTCAATTCGATCTGGTTCCACGGCCAGGGCGCGGCGCAGCCCGTCACGAGCCCGTTCGCTCGCGTGTACTCGGATGCCGTCGCTACGCGTGGCCTCGCACTCGCGGCACAAACGCCGCACGACACACCGCCCGCGACGTTCGCGGCGTTCGCGGCGTTGCGCGAAGCGCAACCGCGCCCGGACGACGGCGCAACGCTCGTCGAACTCGATCCGTTCTCCGTACCGTTCGTCGAACAGGACTGGGCACGCTGGAACGCGGCATTCGCGGCGCTCGAGCGCGACTGGTTCGCGCCCGCCCTCGCCGCGCTGCAAAAGGGCGAACTGCGCGCGCTCGACCTCACGCTGTGCGGCGACACGGGCTCGGTCACGCTCGCCGTCACGCGCGGCGACCTGCGCAAATTCTGGCGCCGGCGCATCTTCGCGTCGCTTTTCATCGAATGAGCGCGGCGCTCAGGCATTCGCTCAGGCATTCGCACCGGCCGGCCACCGTGCGTCGAAGCCCCGACAACGGCCACCACCACCGCCACAACCGCAGCAGCACGCACCGAACAGCATGACCCGAATCGTTACCCGCGCAGCGTCCATGGCTGACGTTGAAGTCCTGATCCGGCACGGCCTGCATCCCGTGCTCGCGCGCCTCTACGCCTCGCGCGGCGTGTGCGAACCGGGCGAGATCGAAACCGGCCTCGCGCGACTCACGCCGCCCGCCATGCTGAGCGGCTGCGACGAAGCCGCCGCGCTGCTCGCCGACGCCATCGAAGCAAAACGCCGCATGCTGGTGGTGGCCGACTACGACTGCGACGGCGCCACCGCCTGCGCTGTCGCGGTGCGCGGCCTGCGCATGTTCGGCGGCGAGGTGGACTACCTCGTGCCGAACCGCTTCGAGTACGGCTACGGGCTCACGCCGGAGATCGTCGCACTCGCGGCAACCCGGCCGGGTGGCAAACCCGATCTGCTCATCACCGTGGACAACGGCATTGCGAGCGTCGAGGGCGTGGAGGCGGCCAACGCGCTCGGCATCGACGTACTGGTCACCGACCATCACCTGCCCGGCGACACGCTGCCCGCCGCACGCGCCATCGTCAATCCGAACCAGCCGGGGTGCGGCTTTCCGAGCAAGTGCATTGCGGGCGTGGGCGTGATGTTCTACGTGCTGCTCGCCGTGCGCGCGGAACTGCGCCGACGCGGAACGTTCAACGACGGACGCGCCGAGCCGCGGCTCGACGGCCTGCTCGACCTCGTGGCGCTCGGCACCGTGGCCGACGTCGTGAAGCTCGACGCGAACAACCGCGTGCTCGTCGCGCAAGGCCTGCAGCGCATCCGCAACGGCCGCATGCAGCCGGGCATCGCCGCGCTTTTTCGGGCCGCGGGACGCGACGCGCGCAGCGCTTCGGGCTTCGACCTCGGTTTCGCGCTCGGCCCGCGGCTGAACGCGGCGGGACGTCTCTCGGACATGTCGCTCGGCATCGAATGCCTCACCACCGACGACGTGGGCCGCGCCTGGCAACTCGCGCAGCAGCTCGACGCGATGAACCGCGAGCGCCGCGAGATCGAGGCCGGCATGCAGCAACAGGCGCTCGACGACCTCGCGCTCGTCGACCCCGCAGGCGCCGCCACCATCACGCTCTTCAACCCCGCCTGGCATCAGGGGGTGATCGGCATCGTCGCGGGGCGGCTCAAGGAACGTTTCCACCGTCCGGTGTTCACCTTCGCGCCCGCCGACGAAAGCGGCGTGCTCGCCCGCGGCTCGGGCCGCTCGATTGCGGGCTTTCATCTGCGCGACGCGCTCGACCTCGTCTCGAAGCGCGAACCGGGGCTGATCCTGAAGTTCGGCGGCCACGCCATGGCGGCCGGCCTCACGATCGCCTGTGCCGACGTGGCGCGCTTCACCGCCGCGTTCGAGTCCGTGGGGCGCGAATGGCTGTCCGACGACGCGCTCGCGCGCATCGTGGAGACCGACGGCGAACTCGAAGACGCGTACTTCACGCCGCAATTCGTCGAGATGCTCGATGCCGCGGTCTGGGGCCAGGGCTTCCCGGCGCCGGTCTTTTCGGGCGAATTCGACGTGGTCTCGCAGGCGCTCGTGAAGGACCGGCATCTCAAGCTGCAACTGCTGCGCGGCCGCCAGCGCTACAACGCGATCTGGTTCAACCACACCGACTTGCTGCCGGCACGCGCCATGCTCGCCTACCGGCTCGCCTCGGACACCTGGAACGGCGTTTCGCGGGTGCAGCTGATCGTGGAACACGCGGCGGCGTGACCGCGCGATCGGCTATAATTTCACGTTTTTACAGCATCAAATCAGGACCGACATGGAAGCGGAACGTCTGAACGCGATCGAAAGCTCTCTCGCCGACCTGCGCCGTCGCGCAGACGAGCTTCGGGGGTATCTTTGACTACGATGCCAAATCTGCGCGTCTAGCCGAAGTCGACAAGGAACTCGAAGACCCGAACGTCTGGGACGATGCGAAGCACGCCCAGGCACTCGGCAAGGAAAAGAAGCTGCTCGAAGGCGTGGTCACCTCCCTCACCGGCATCAGCAACGACCTGCGTGACACGCAGGAACTGTTCGAGATGGGCCGCGAGGAAAACGACGAAGACACGCTCGTCGCCTGCGAAGCCGACGCGGCCGCCATCGAGAAGCGCGTCGCCGACCTCGAATTCCGCCGCATGTTCGCGAACCCCGCGGACCCGAACAACGCCTTCATCGACATTCAGGCCGGCGCCGGCGGCACCGAAGCGTGCGACTGGGCGTCGATGCTGCTGCGCCAGTACCTGCGCTACTGCGAACGCAAGGGCTTCAAGGCCGAAGTGCTCGAAGAGTCCGAAGGCGACGTGGCCGGCATCAAGAGCGCGACCATCAAGGTAGAAGGCGAATACGCCTACGGCTTTTTGCGCACCGAAACCGGCATTCACCGCCTCGTGCGCAAGTCGCCGTTCGATTCGTCGGGCGGGCGCCACACTTCGTTCTCATCGGTGTTCGTGTATCCCGAGGTGGACGAGTCGTTCGAAATCGACATCAATCCGGCCGATCTGCGCATCGACACGTTCCGCGCGTCGGGCGCGGGCGGTCAGCACATCAACAAGACCGACTCGGCCGTGCGGATCACGCACATTCCGACCGGCATCGTCGTGCAATGCCAGAACGACCGCTCGCAGCACCGCAATCGCGCCGAAGCAATGGCCATGCTGAAGTCGCGCCTCTACGAGGCTGAACTGCGCAAGCGCCAGGCCGAGCAGGACAAGCTCGAATCGAGCAAGTCGGACGTGGGCTGGGGCCATCAGATCCGCTCCTATGTGCTCGACCAGAGCCGCGTGAAGGACCTGCGCACCAACGTCGAAATGAGCAACACGAAAGCGGTGCTCGACGGCGACCTCGACGACTTCATCAGCGCGAGCCTCAAGCAGGGCGTATAAGCCGCGCCGGCCCGCTACCGAACATCAACCGATCATGACCGAACCCACCCAGCCGAACGCCGCCCCCGAACTGGACGACAACCAGATCATGGCCGAGCGCCGCGAAAAGCTGCGCGCGCTGCGCGAGCAAGGCGTCGCCTACCCCAACGACTTCCGTCCCACCCACCAGGCCGCGGCACTGCAGTCGGCCTACGCCGAGGCCACCAAGGAAACGCTCGAAGCCGAAGCGCTCGACGTGGCCGTGGCCGGCCGCATGATGCTCAAGCGCGTGATGGGCAAGGCGAGCTTCGCGACGGTGCAAGACGGCTCGGGCCAGATCCAGTTCTTCGTCACGCCCGCCGACGTGGGCGAAGCCACCTACGACGCGTTCAAGAAGTGGGACCTGGGCGACATCGTCGCGGCGCGCGGCGTGCTGTTTCGCACCAACAAGGGCGAGCTTTCCGTGCGCTGCACGGAGCTGCGCCTGCTCTCGAAGGCGCTGCGTCCGCTGCCGGACAAGTTCCACGGTCTCGCGGACCAGGAAATGCGCTACCGTCAGCGCTACGTCGACCTGATCGTGACGCCCGAGGCGCGCAAGACTTTCGTCGCGCGCACGAAGGCGATCTCGTCAATTCGCCGTTTCATGTCCGACGCCGAATTCATGGAAGTGGAAACGCCGATGCTGCACCCCATTCCGGGCGGCGCGGCGGCCAAGCCGTTCATCACGCACCACAACGCGCTCGACATGGAAATGTTCATGCGCATCGCGCCGGAGCTGTATCTGAAGCGGCTGATCGTGGGCGGCTTCGAGCGCGTGTTCGAGATCAACCGGAATTTCCGCAACGAGGGCGTCTCGCCGCGCCACAACCCGGAATTCACGATGATGGAGTTCTACGCCGCGTACACCGATTACACGTGGCTCATGGACTTCACCGAGCGGCTGATCCGCCAGGCCGCCATCGATTCGCTCGGCACGGCCACCCTCGTCTACCAGGGCCGCGAGTTGGACCTCGGCAAGCCGTTCCATCGGCTCACGATCACGCAGGCCATCCAGAAGTACGCGCCGGACTACACGCCGGCCCAACTGGACGATGAAGCGTTCCTGCGCACCGAACTGAAGAAGTTCGGAGTGGACACCACCGAACCCAAGTTCCTGAACTCGGGACTCGGCGCGCTGCAACTCGCGCTCTTCGAAGAAACCGCGGAATCGCAGTTGTGGGAGCCCACCTACATCATCGACTACCCGGTGGAAGTCTCGCCGCTCGCGCGCGCGTCGGACAAGGTGCCGGGCATCACCGAGCGTTTCGAGCTGTTCATCACGGGGCGCGAAATCGCGAACGGCTTCTCGGAACTCAACGATCCGGAAGACCAGGCGGCACGCTTCAAGAAGCAGGTCGAGCAGAAGGACGCGGGCGACGAGGAAGCGATGTTCTACGACGCCGACTACATCCGCGCCCTGGAATACGGCATGCCGCCGACCGGTGGCTGCGGCATCGGCATCGACCGGCTCGTCATGCTGCTCACGGACAGCCCGAGCATCCGCGACGTGATCCTCTTCCCGCACCTGCGTCGCGAAGACTGATCGCAGAGTGGCGCCGTCGGCGTATTGCGGCGGAACCGCCGGTGGGTTGATCGGAGAAAGCGCTGGGCATATCGCCCGGCGCTTTTTGTTTGTACTGCGCCTAACGCGCGTGGCGCACGCAGCATGCGTTCCTGGGCTTTCCCGATGGTTGTAACTATCGGTAAATGGATTCGATCCCGTTTCCGTGCCGCATGGCGGTGCAGCGGCCAAAGGCCGCACCGACGCGGTTTTGCCGGACCGGAGCGGAGCCTCGCCTTTCCTCGCCGGCTGCCCGCCGGATTTGGTTACAAAGTGAAAAAGTCGGATGGATCGAAGTGGGCGACACTTGGTCTGATAAACACCGACTCTGTCACGACGGAGGCCATAAATGAATAACCCGACCAACGTTCAACCCACACAGACGCGCCGCCTTCATCCGCTCATCGCCGTCGCCGCGGGCGCTGTCATCGTGGCAAGCCTCGCCGCCACCGCAGCTATTACGGGCCTGTTCCCGAAGGCCACGAGCGGCAGTGCCGAGAACAATCAGGTTCAGTCCGCGGCCATTGCGTCTCAGCCCGTGGTCGATTCTTCGCAGCCGGCGAACCCCGCCACGTACGCCCAGACGCAACAACCCACGCAGACACAGCAACCGGTACCGGTTCAACGGGCTCCTGCTCAGCCTGTGCCGGGCCAGGAAGCTCAGTACGCGCAACAAGGCGCACCGGGGCAGCAACCGCAGACATATGCCCAGCAACAGCCCTACGCGCAACGTGAGCCGGCACAGCCCGCGTACTGCCAGAGCTGCGGCACCGTGGAAGCGATCTCGGCCGTACGCACCGAAGGCCACGGAACCGGTATCGGCGCAGTAGGCGGTGCCGTTGCGGGCGGCGTGGTCGGCAACCAGTTCGGTTCGGGCAACGGACGCACGGCCATGACGCTGCTCGGCGCGCTGGGTGGCGGTCTCGCCGGCAATTCGGTGGAAAAGCATCTGCGCAGCACCACCAGCTACTCGGTGCGCGTGCACATGGAGAACGGCAAGACCCGCTACTTCACGTATCACCAGGCGCCGCCGTTCCAGCAAGGCCAGCGCGTACGCATCGAGAACGGCACGCTGGTGGCTTACTGACCCACTGCGAGAGCGCCTCGCTGGCGGCCCCGGCGCTCGCTGGCAGCGCTCCGACGTCCCGATACGAAAAAGGCGATTCGCAAAATGTGCGAATCGCCTTTTTCGTTTCCTGATCGCACGAACGATCCACTTCCCGTCAGTAGTCGGCGTCTTCGATCCACGCCGCCTGAATCGCCTCCAGAATCTTTTCGTTCGACCGGTTCGGGTCGTCGTCAAAGCCCTCGAGTTCGGTCACCCAGCGGTGCAGATCCGTAAAACGCACGTACTGCGGATCGACCTGCGGATGGGTGTCCGTGAGGGCCATCGCAATGTCTTGCGTGTCGGTCCATTTCATGGCGGCTCGCTCCTGTCAGTGGTTCTCTTTCGCGTGGTTGATCGAATAGCGCGGGATCTCGATCACGAGGTCCTCGCTCTGCGGCACGATCGCCTGGCACGACAGACGCGAAGTGGGTTCGAGGCCCCATGCCTTGTCGAGCAGGTCGTCCTCGTCTTCCTCGGACGGCGTGAGCGCTTCGAAACCTTCGCGCACGACGACATGGCAGGTCGTGCACGCGCAGGACTTCTCGCACGCGTGCTCGATCTCGATGCCGGCGTCGAGCAGCGTATCGCAGATGCTCTTGCCAGGCGTAGCTTCGATGACGGCGCCATCCGGGCACAGTTCGACGTGGGGCAGCACAACGATTTGAGGCATGACCAATTCCGTTTGATTAGCGGTTCGGGCGCGGCCACCGGTCGTCGACGATCGGGTTCCGCATCATTTTACCTGGGGCGCGCGCGGCGCAGCATCGGGAAATCGCTGACGGCGTGGACTTGTCGCGCGGGCTTGTCGCACGTACACAGCCGCATTGCGGGCGCCTCGCGGGCCCCCTTGCGCGCAGCGCCGAGTGGACTTCGTGGACGTCGAAAGCGTACGAGCCGCGACCGCCGCGATGAACCGAGCGTTGCGACCCGAAAGCGATATGACGAAAGACCCCGCTCACCCGATCTCGTCGAGCCGACGCCCGGCCAGCGCGCGCTTGATGCCCTTGTCCATGCGGCGCGCGGCGAATTCGTCGGTGCCTTCGGAGAGCGCTTGGGTCGCGGCCTCGATGGCATCGGCATCTTCGCCTGCCGCGACCTCGCGCAAGCCGGCCACGAGGCGGTCCAGCTCCGCACGCTCGGCGGCATCGAGCAATTCGCCGTCGGCCGCGAGCGCCGCGCCGGTTGCTTCGATCAGGCGCTGCGCCTCGACCTGCGCTTCGCGCAGCGCGCGTGCCCGCATGTCGGTCTCGGCCGACGTGTAGCTGTCTTCGAGCATCTTCGCGATGTCGTCATCGGCAAGGCCGTACGAGGGCTTCACCACGACCGACGCCTCCACGCCCGACAACTGCTCGCGCGCGAACACGGACAGCAGGCCGTCCGCGTCCACCTGGAACGTCACGCGGATGCGCGCGGCGCCGGCGGCCATCGGCGGAATGCCGCGCAGCTCGAAACGCGCAAGCGAGCGGCAGTCGGACACGAGTTCGCGCTCGCCCTGCACCACGTGGATCGCCATGGCGGTCTGACCGTCCTTGAACGTCGTGAAGTCCTGCGCGCGCGCCACCGGAATGGTGGAGTTGCGCGGGATGATCTTCTCGGCGAGGCCACCCATTGTTTCGATGCCGAGCGACAGCGGAATCACGTCGAGCAGCAGCCAGTCGTCTTCGCCGCGATTGCCGGCGAGCAGATCGGCCTGGATCGCCGCGCCGAGCGCGACCACCTGGTCCGGATCGAGATTCGTGAGCGGCGGCTGGCCGAAGAACGCTTCTACCGCACGGCGGATCACCGGCATGCGCGTCGCGCCGCCGACAAGCACCACGCCCTTGATGTCGGCGGGCATCACCTTTGCGTCACGCAGGGCCTTTCTCGTCGGGCCGAGCGTGCGCTGCACGAGGTCGCGCGTGAGCGTTTCGAAGGTCGCTTCGTCCACAGTGAGGTCGAGCTTCGTGCCGCTGGCGAGCGTGGCCTCGATCCTCGCTGTAGGCGCGGCCGAGAGCGCTTCCTTCGCCACGCGCACGTGGTCGAGCAGCAGGCGCACGTCTTCGGGCTTAAGCGTCTTCGCGTCGAGCCCCGCTTCGCCGAGCACGTGGCGGAACAACGCGTGATCGAAATCGTCGCCGCCGAGCGCCGAGTCGCCGCCCGCCGCCAGCACCTCGAACACGCCCTTCGTGAGCTTCAGGATCGAGAGGTCGAACGTGCCGCCGCCCAGGTCGTACACGGCGTAGAGGCCTTCGGCGCCGTTGTCGAGACCGTAGGCAATCGCCGCCGCGGTGGGCTCGTTGAGCAGGCGCAGCACGTTGAGGCCGGCAAGACGGGCGGCGTCCTTGGTGGCCTGGCGCTGGGCGTCGTCGAAATACGCGGGGACCGTGATCACCGCACCCACCAGTTCGTCGCCGAGCGTGTCTTCGGCGCGTTGCCGCAGCGTCGCCAGAATTTCCGCGGACACTTCCACCGGGCTCTTCACGCCGTCCACGGTACGGATCTGCACCATGCCGGGCGCGTCCACGAAATCGTAGGGCGCGTTTTCGGCGCCCTCCACTTCATGCTTGCCGCGCCCCATGAAGCGCTTCACGGACACGATCGTATTGCGCGGATCGAGCACCGCCTCCGCCTTCGCCACGCGGCCGATGCGGCGTCCGCCCTTTTCCAGGTAACGCACGACCGACGGCAGCAGCACGTGGCCCTCCTCGTCGGGCAGCACGTCGGGCAGGCCGTTGCGCACGGCCGCGACGAGCGAGTTCGTGGTGCCGAGGTCGATGCCGACGGCGAGCCGCCGCTGGTGCGGCGCGGGCGCCATGCCGGGTTCGGAGATTTGCAGTAGGGCCATCTGTGATGTGTGTCTCTGATCTCTCGCGGGCCGCGTGGCCCGTCAATGTAGGTGTGTTCGTGTCGTGGCCGCGCGCTTAGCCTTCGAGCCGCTCGATCTGCGTGTCGATGTCCGCCGCCACGCGCTCGATGAACATGAGCTGACGCACCGCTTCGCCCGCCGCCTGGTTGGCGCCGCTGTCGAGCAGCGCCGCGAGCTTGTCGAGGCGGGCACGCTCTTCGTCGCGCAGTTCGGCCAGGAGCGCGTCCAGCGCACCGACGTTTTTCGCCGCGGCCGCGTCTTCGATGCTCTCGCGCCATTCCATCTGCTGCATCAGGAAGGCCGGCTCCATCGCCGTGTTGTTCTCGGCGCCGACGTCGATGCCGCGCAGATGCAGCAGGTACGTCGCGCGGCGCAGCGGGTTGCGCAGCGTCTGGTAGGCCTCGTTGGCGCGCGTCGCCCATTGCATCGCAATGCGCTTTTGCGCGTCGCCGGCCGCCGCGAAGCGGTCCGGATGCACCTGCGACTGCACGGTGCGATAGGCCTCGTCGAGCGCGTTCGTCTCGACGGCGAATTGCTCGGGCAGGCCGAACAGGGCGAAGTGGCTATCGGTCAGCGAGGCCATGCTCAAAAGGAACAGGTGGGTGGAAACAACGTCGTGAAAAGGCCGGCTATCCGGCGGCACGCCGGACGCGAATCAAAAAAAGGCGGCCCGTGCCGCCTTTCTTGTGCGTGCGCCCGCTTATACGCGAAACGACTCGCCGCAGCCGCACTCGTCCTTCACGTTCGGGTTGTTGAACTTGAAGCCTTCGTTCAGGCCCTCGCGTGCGAAGTCGAGCTCGGTGCCGTCGATATAGGCCAGGCTTTTCGGGTCCACGATGACCTTCACGCCGTTGCTCTCGAACACCTGGTCCTCGGCCGACAGCTCGTCGACATACTCGAGCTTGTACGCAAGACCCGAACAGCCCGTCGTACGCACGCCGAGCCGCAGCCCGATGCCTTTGCCGCGCCGGGACAGATACTTCTGCACGTGTTGTGCCGCCTTTTCCGTCAACGTAATAGCCATAGCGTCTTCGTCGCACGAAGCGCCGCCGCGCTGCGCCCCGGAATGCTCCGGAACGTTTCCAGCATCAGCGCCGCCGCGCAACCCTGCCTGCATCCGTTCGTTAAACCACTTGCCACTGGCCCTGCCCGTCAGCCGGACAGGCTGTTTTGCTGCTCAGTTGCTGCCTGGTTACCACTCTTGCTTGCCGCTTCGCAGCGGCTCGCTTGCCACTCAAGCCGCTGCGTGCTTCGCTTCGGCATCCGCGGCTTCGGCCGTGGCGGGCGTCTGCGCGCCATGACGCTGACGGTAGTCCGCCACCGCGGCCTTGATCGCGTCTTCCGCGAGAATCGAGCAGTGGATCTTCACCGGCGGCAGCGCGAGTTCTTCGGCGATGTGCGTGTTCTTGATCGAGAGCGCCTCGTCGAGCGTCTTGCCCTTCACCCATTCCGTCACGAGCGAACTCGACGCGATCGCCGAACCACAGCCGTACGTCTTGAACTTCGCGTCTTCGATCACGCCGTCTGCGCCCACGCGAATCTGCAGCTTCATCACGTCGCCGCAGGCCGGAGCGCCCACCATGCCGGTGCCCACCGCATCGTCGTCTTTCGCGAACGAACCGACGTTGCGCGGGTTTTCGTAATGATCCAGAACCTTGTCGCTATATGCCATGATTCACTCCTTGATTCGTTTCGAGTCTCTCGCCTGTCGCCGCCGAAATCGGCGCGCTCAGTGCGCGGCCCACTGGATGGTGGACAGGTCGATGCCGTCCTGGTGCATTTCCCAAAGCGGCGACAGCTCGCGCAGCTTGGCGATCTTGTTCTTCAGCAGATTGATCACGTAGTCGACTTCCTGCTCCGTCGTGAAGCGGCCTACCGTGAAGCGAATGGAGCTGTGCGCCAGTTCGTCGTTACGGCCAAGCGCGCGCAGCACGTACGACGGTTCCAGCGACGCCGACGTGCACGCCGACCCCGACGACACCGCCACGTCCTTCACGGCCATGATCAGCGACTCGCCTTCCACGAAGTTGAAGCTGATGTTCAGGTTGTGCGGGACACGCTGCTCCATGTCGCCGTTCACATAGACTTCCTCGATCTGCGAAAGGCCGGCGAACAGGCGGTCGCGCAACATGCGGATGCGCTCGTTTTCCGTTGCCATTTCTTCGCGGGCAATGCGGAACGCCTCGCCCATGCCGACGATTTGGTGCGTGGCCAACGTACCCGAGCGCATGCCGCGCTCGTGGCCGCCGCCGTGCATCTGCGCCTCGATGCGCACGCGCGGCTTGCGACGCACGTAAAGCGCGCCGATACCCTTCGGGCCATAGGTCTTGTGTGCCGAGAACGACATCAGGTCGACCTTCAGTTTCTGCAGGTCGATTTCGACCTTGCCCGTGGCCTGCGCGGCGTCCACGTGAAAAATGATGCCCTTCTCGCGACAGATCTCGCCGATCGTCGCGATGTCTTGAATCACGCCGATTTCGTTGTTCACGTGCATGACGGAAACGAGGATCGTGTCGGGACGCAAGGCAGCCTTGAATACGTCGAGGTCGATCAGGCCGTCGTCTTTCACGTCCAGATACGTGACGTCGAACCCTTCGCGTTCGAGTTCGCGGCAGGTGTCGAGCACGGCCTTGTGCTCGGTCTTCACCGTGACGATGTGCTTGCCCTTGCTCTTGTAGAAGTGCGCCGCGCCCTTGATGGCGAGGTTGTCCGACTCCGTCGCGCCCGAGGTCCAGATGATTTCGCGCGGATCGGCATTCACGAGCGCCGCGACGTTTTCGCGCGCTTCCTCGACGGCGTGCTCGGCGTCCCAGCCATACGCGTGGCTGCGCGAGGCGGGGTTGCCGAACTGCTCGCGCAGATACGGAATCATCTTGTCCACCACGCGCGGATCGACCGGCGTCGTCGCGCTGTAGTCCATGTAGATGGGCAGGTGGGGAATATCGTTATTCATCTATCGCTCCGGGAAATCGGTGTGTTGCTTGCATGCTCCAGCCCGCGGCGCCTCGCGGCAAAACTGGCGGAATCGACACGCCAGCCGCTTCGCACGAGACGCGCAGCGAGGCTCAGGAACTGGCCATGTTGAAGATGGAGTTCGGTCCCTTCGGCGTGGCCCGCACGGGCTCGACCGCTTTGGCTTCGGTGCGGCGATCGCGCAGCACCGCCGCGGCCGCACCTTCGCGCGCCCGCTGCTGGTCGACGAGATCCTTGAGCGACACCGAGTCGAGGTACTCGACCATTTTCTGGTTCAGCGTGGACCACAACTCGTGGGTCATGCAGTGGCCGTCGACCTGCTTCGTGCCGTCGCACGTGCCCTTGCCGCCGCACTGGGTGGCATCGAGCGGCTCGTCGACCGCGATGATGATGTCGGCGACCGTCACGTCCTCGGCACGGCGGGCAAGATTGTAGCCGCCGCCCGGTCCGCGCACGGACTCGACGATTTCATGACGGCGCAGCTTGCCGAACAGCTGTTCGAGATAGGACAGCGAGATGTGCTGGCGCTGGCTGATACCGGCCAGCGTCACCGGGCCCTGCTCCTGGCGCAACGCCAGGTCGATCATCGCCGTGACGGCGAAACGGCCTTTCGTGGTGAGTCTCATGATGTATGGGGAACCGCAATTCTCGACAATTTTCGTCAAGTATAAATACATGACTCTTTTAGTCAAGTATCCATGCCATGATTCGGGTTATCGGAACGCCCCGAAAGGGGCAAAAAGAGAACAAAACTGCAACCGGCCGTCTTGCGTCACGCTGTAAGACGCTCGCGCAGAACGGCCAACAGGCCCGCGCAGGCCGCCTCGCACTGGTCCAGGACGGCTTCGAAACCCTCCGCCCCGCCGAAATACGGGTCGGATACTTCGCGCGCCGCACCGGGCGACGCAAATTCCATCAGCAGCCGAATCTTGTGGCGCAACGTCGGCGGGCACACGCTGTGCAGCGCCGCCACGTTCGCCTCGTCCATGGCGAGTAGGAAGTCGAACCGCTCGAAATCCGCACGCCCGATCTGGCGGCCGCGCAGCGCCGAGAGATCGTAGCCGCGTGCGCCGGCTGCATGCTGGGCGCGTGGGTCCGGCGCTTCGCCGATATGCCAGTCGCCCGTGCCGGCCGAGTCGATATGGATGCGCTCCTCGAACCCCGCCTCGTTCACCAGATGCCGCATCACGCCCTCCGCGGTCGGGGAACGACAGATGTTCCCGAGGCAGACGAAACAGATCGAGACCGTGTTCATCGGAAAAAGCGGCGCGAGCGGGCGGCGAAAAAAGGCTGAGCGGCGATTATACAAAGGCCCGCTCGATCGCGCCCGCAGCCCCACGCGCCGGACCGGAGCGACCGCGCGCGAGGACAACGGCATGACGAAAGACGAGCAGGCCACGAACTCAGAGTGCCTGCGACGAACCCAGGGCCGCACCCGCCCGTTCGGTCGTCTTCGCGGCCACGGGCGCATCGCTGCCGACAAGGCCGTACGACACCGTACGCGCGAGTTCGGCGGCGAACTGGTCGTTGCCCGACGGCAGTTGCGAGGCACGCGATTCGGAATCGCGTGGTCCATAGAGGCTCGCCAAACTGGCGGCAGCGACGGCTATGAGCAGCGGCGTAGCGATGGCCAGTGGCCAGTAAAGCGATATTTTCTTTCTCATGATGCGCTCTCTCGACGGGTGGCCCGCGGCACGCACGGGCGGCGGTCGAAATGATAAGAGCGCCGGCAATCGGGAAAAACCCGCCCGAAGTGAACACTCTGTTGTCTCGGGATAAACAGTGCTCGCGAAGCGGCGGAACTCTTTGACAGAACGCGCGACAACGTCCGCGCCACGTTGAGGCAAGGGCGGACAGAACCGCAGTTTCGAACCGCCGCTTCGCCCTACCCGACGTGGCTGCGCTGCGCCGCGTAGAGTTCGCGGAAGGTGCGCCCGACAGGCGCCGGCATGTCGCGCGTATTCGTCCATCCGCCGGCCAGCGGCAGGCGCGCGATCGCCCGGTTCTTGCCGCCCAGTTTTTCCAGCACGCGAACGGCAAGCCGCGTGAAGAGCGAATACGCCTCGGGATGCAGCGCGAGCCAGCCCCAGGCAGCCAGCCCCGCCCGCTCGCGCCACGGACGCAGATGCCGCTCCACCTGCTTCTCGCGCAGCTTGCGGAGCAGGTCGGAGAGCGGGATGCCCACGGGACACACGCTGTTGCACTCGCCGCAGAGCGTCGCGGCCTGCGGCAGGTCGAGCGCCTTGTCGAGGCCCACGTAGCTCGGCGTGAGCACCGACCCCATCGGCCCAGGATAGACCCAGCCGTAGGCGTGCCCGCCCACCTTCTGGTACACGGGGCAATGGTTCATGCAGGCGCCGCAGCGAATACAGCGCAGCATCTCCTGGAAGTCGCCGCCGATGAGCCCCGTGCGACCGCCGTCCACGAGCACGACGTACATGTGCTCGGGGCCGTCCTGGTCGTCCGCGCCACGCGGGCCCGTCAGCACGGAGAAATAGTTCGAGATCGCCTGCCCGGTCGCCGAGCGCGGCAACAACCGCATTGCAGTGGCGAGGTCTTCGAGCGTCGGCAGGATTTTTTCGATACCGGTCACCGCCACGTGCACGCGCGGCATGACAGTGCACATGCCCTCGTTGCCCTCATTGGTCACGAGCGCGACCGAACCCGTCTCCGCGATCAGGAAGTTGCCGCCCGTCACGCCCATGTCCGCCGAGAGGAAATGCGGACGCAGCACCTCGCGCGCCTCGCGCGTCATCTGCGGAATCTCGGTCAGGCGAGGCCGCTCGTGGGTCTTCGCGAACAGGTCGGCGATCTCTTCCTTATCCTTGTGCACGACGGGCGCAATGATGTGGCTGGGCGGCTCGTTGTGATTGATCTGAAGGATGTACTCGCCGAGATCGGTCTCGATGGACTGCACGCCCATCTGGCCCAGCACCTCGTTGAGGCGCATTTCCTCCGAGACCATCGACTTCGTCTTGATCACCTTCTTCACGTCGTGCCGGCGGGCGATGTCGGCCACGAGTTGCGCCGCGTCCCGCGTCGTCTCGGCATAGAGGACGGTCACGCCGCGGCGCGCGGCCTCGCGCTCGAAGGTCTCGATCCAGACGTCGAGATTCTCCAGCGCGCGGTTGCGGCGCTCTTTGAGCGCGGCCCGCGTGGCGGGAAAGTCGATATCGGTCATGGCTACGGCACGCGCCGACACGAACTTCGTCGAGAGCTTCGTGAGGTTCTGCTGCAGGCGAACGTCAGCGAGTTTCTGCCCCGCCCGCGCCTTGAACTGCATCGACTGGACTTGCATGCGTGCCCCTTAGTCTTTGCCGGCGTCGCCCGCCAGCACCTGTGCGATGTGCAGCACGCGCGTCGACGTGTCGCCCGTGCGGCGCAGCCGGCCTTCGATGTTCAGCATGCAGCCGAGGTCGCCCAGCACCACGGTGCTTGTGCCGCTCGCGTGCACGTTGGCGCACTTCTCGTCGACGATCGCGGTCGAGATATCGCCGTACTTCACGGCAAACGTGCCGCCAAAGCCGCAGCAGTGCTCGCAGTCTTTCATCTCGACCACTTCGACGCCCTGCTGCGCAAGCAGCGCGCGCGGCTGCGCCTTGACGCCGAGCTCGCGCAGCCCGGAACACGAATCGTGGTAGGTGACGGGCCCCTTGAACGCGCCCGGCTGCAGCTGCACCTTCGCGACGTTGACGAGAAAGTCCGTAAGTTCGAATACGCGGCCGCGCAGCCGCCCGTAACGGCTCATGAGTTCCGGGTCGTCGCGCAGCAGGTCGCCGTAATGCACGCGGATCATGCCGCCGCACGAGCCCGAGGGCACCACGACGTAATCGAACTGCTCGAACTCGCGCAGCATCTTCTCGGCGAGGTCGCGGGCCACGCCGCGTTCGCCGGAATTGTAGGCAGGCTGACCGCAACACGTCTGGGCCGGCGGCACGACCACTTCGTAGCCCGCCTGCTCGAGCAGCTTGATGACCGAAAAACCGATCTCGGGACGCATCAGGTCGATCAGGCAGGTGACGAACAATCCGACTCGCATGGGCGCTCCTCCGAAAAAACGCCCTCGATTATGCGGCTTTTGGCGTCGACGACCAACGTTCGCGCGCGACCTGAAAAACCGCCGGCACATGCGGCGTCGCAGCGGAAAATTCACCCCGAACACCCCGAGCGCCCGGGATACGCCCATTTTTTCACTATACGAGATACAATCGTGGCTTCGTTGTTTGACGCGTCAACCGCCCTGGTTCCAATGAGCGACACCAATCCGGATCCCAAGACTTCGATCCAGGTGATCGAACGCATGATGCGCCTGCTCGATGCACTGGCCGCGCACAGCGACCCTGTGAGCCTGAAAGAGCTAGCGCAGCGCACCGAACTTCACCCCTCCACCGCCCACCGCATTCTCAACGACATGGTGACGTGCCGGCTTGTGGACCGGTCCGATCCGGGCACGTACCGTCTCGGCATGCGGCTGCTCGAACTCGGCAATCTCGTGAAGGCGCGCCTCTCCGTGCGCGATGCTGCGCTGCAACCCATGCGCGAGCTGCATCGCCTCACGGGCCAGACCGTGAACCTGTCCGTGCGCCAGGGCGACGAAATCGTCTACATCGAACGCGCCTATTCCGAGCGCTCCGGCATGCAGGTGGTGCGCGCCATCGGCGGCCGCGCGCCGCTGCACCTCACTTCCGTCGGCAAGCTGTTCCTCGCCGCCGACGAGGCCAGCCGTGTGCGCGCCTATGCCACACGCACGGGCCTCTCGGGCCACACGCAGAACAGCATCACGGACCTCGCCCGGCTCGAACGCGAGCTCATGCATGTGCGCCAGCAGGCATGTGCACGCGACAACGAGGAACTGGAGCTCGGGGTGCGATGCATCGCCGCGGGCATCTACGACGATACGGGCAAGCTGGTGGCCGGCCTGTCGCTCTCCGCACCGGCCGACCGGCTGCAGGACTCGTGGCTCGCCCATCTGAGCCGCACGGCGCTGAGCATTTCGGAAGCGCTCGGCTACCATCCCGAGGCAGCCGAGGCGAGTACGCACGGCAGTTCGCAAGCGGCGTAAGCACCCAAGCTCGTAGAACCTCGGCCGCTGCGACATACGTGTCACACAATATGTCGCAGCGGCCATGAAAAAAGCCCGCTTGATGAAGCGGGCTTTTTGTTGCAGCGACCGGCACGGTTATACGCGCCGGCAGGCAGAGACGTCGATCAGGTGCCGGCGCCGCCTGCGTCCGCGCTCGTGATGTGCGGCTGATCGCCGCCATTGTCGAGCCACGTGCGCAGACGCGTGGCGTCGGCGAAGCGCGAATACTTGCCCGACGAATCGAGCAGCACCATGATCATCGGGCGGCCGTGGATGGTCGCCTGCATCACGAGGCACTCGCCTGCTTCGTTGATGAAGCCGGTCTTCTGCAGGCCGATGTCCCACGTCGAATTCGCGCCGCGCACCAGCGCGTTCGTGCTGTTGTAGGCGAGCGAACGACGGCCCGTGTACACCTCATAGCTGCGATCGGTCGAGAACCGGCGGATCAGCGGATACTGGTACGCGGCGTTCACCATCTTCACGAGATCGCGGGCGCTCGAGACGTTGAGGCTCGTCAGGCCCGTCGAGTTCTCGAAGTGCGTATCCGTCATGCCGAGTTGCTTCGCCTTCGCGTTCATCGCGGCGATAAAAGCAGGACGGCCGCCCGGGTAGTAACGCGACAGCGCGGCTGCCGCGCGGTTTTCGGACGCCATCAGCGCAATGTGCAGCATGTCTTCGCGCGAGAGCACCGACCCCACGGCCAGGCGTGAGCCCGTGTTCTTCTCGTAGTCGCGGTCCTCGTCGGTGACTTCGATCTGCTCCGCGAGCGACTCTTTCGAGTCGAGCACGACCATCGCGGTCATCAGCTTCGTGATCGAGGCGATAGGCACGACGGCGGTCGAATTCTTGTCGAAGAGCGGCTCCATCGTGTTCTGGTCCACCACGTACGCGACGCTCGAACGCAGCATGAGCGCGTCGGGCGTTTCGTGGAGGCCGAACGCCTGGCCGGCTGACGGCGTACGCGGTTCGAACGCGACGCGGCGCACGCCGTGATGGCGGCCCATCGTGTACGTGACGCGCCGTTTCTTCGCGACCGGACGAGCGACGTCCGCAGTCGCCGCAGCCGATTTGGCTACGACCTTCGAGGACCGGGCCACGGTCTTATGGCTTGCGCCCGGCTTTTTCGCCGATTTGCCCTGGTGCGATTGGGAAGGAGCGGTGCTCGACGCTGCGAAAGCGTCAGCGGGCACGGCGAAAGCCGCGCCAATGACCACGGAAGCAGCCACCGACAGTGCGGTGCTGAGTGCCGCGCCGTGGATCACTTTTAGCGACGAAAGCAAGTCGGTTTTCATTGGTGTTCTGGAAGGAGCGGCAGGATTTTTCCGCAAGTGTAGTAAAACCACGAAAAATTAGCAATATTAAGCACTTATCAGTGCACCTTAAACCGAATCGTAAGGTCCTATTGATAAGCACAATAAAGACCACCCGATTGATGCAGAAAAGCAATCAATCGCGCAGCGTTCCCCAGCGCGTCCGGCGCCCTCTCACCTTCCGATGAGAGACTTTCCCGGATTAACGGCAGACTCGAGGATGTTTTTGATCAGGGGAAATACGATCGCTCTGGCGAGCGCCGCCTCGTGGCGCCTCGCCTGGCCGCTCGGGACGAGCGTGTCGAAAATGCGGACAGATCTTGTGGCATTCGCCTTTCGACTGTCACGGTCGTGCCGCACAGACCGCGCGTTCGACCGTAATTTAACTTTAACGTTCCGCGACCCATTCGGTTTACCTGATGCCCTACGGATATATCCCAGGGGGTCGATGTCGACGTTCGGAATGCTGGTTGCTGCGCACGTCGCCCGCGTTGGCCAACGGCAGACTATTGCGAATGCACGCGCACCCGACTGGTGCAAGCCGGACTGCCCACCAGCCCGCCGAAGTGACATGCGCTCAGCATAACCAACTGTTTTATCGAGAATTTATCGACGTTGTGCGCCGCACAAAAAGCGCTTGACTTTTGGTGCACGTATCCTAAAATCACGTTCAATGTTGCGACGCACAAATGGAACACGCGACGCAGCGGAGTCCCACCGTCTTGCCACTTATCAACACGGTCTGCGCCAGACAGGCCGTTCCCAGGAGCGAAAACATGAATCTGCTGACCCCCGAGCAAATCGTCGCTGCGCAGAAGGCCAACCTCGAAACCCTCTTCGGCCTGACCGGCAAGGCGTTCGAGGGCATGGAGAAGCTCGTCGAGCTGAACCTCCAGGTCGTGAAGTCGACCATCGCGGAAGGCCAGGAAAACGCCCAGCGCGTGCTGTCGGCAAAAGACGCGCAGGAACTGCTCGCACTGCAAGCCAGCCTCACGCAGCCGGTAGCCGAAAAGGTGCTGTCGTACGGCCGTCATCTGTATGAAATCGCCTCGGCCACGCAAGCCGAATTCGCACGTGTCGCCGAAGCGCAGTACGAAGACCAGAACCGCAAGGTCCAATCGCTCGTCGACAACGTCGCCAAGAACGCTCCGGCCGGTTCGGAAACCGCCGTCGCCGTGATCAAGTCGGCCATCACCGCCGCGAACACGACGTACGAAACGGTTCACAAGGCTACCAAGCAGGCCGTCGAGATCGCCGAAAGCAACTTCAACGCCGCTACGGCCGCTGCGTCGAAGGCTGCCGCGCAAGCTTCGCGCTCGGCATCGGCCAAGAAGGCTGTCTAAGGAACAGATGGGAACAGGCGTGTGCGCGAGAGCGCGGCGACGCCTGAGCCGCCCAGACAACGCGGTAAGCGCTGTCGGCCTGCCGGAAGCCCGCTGAAACAGGAACGGCGCACCCCGCAAAGGGTGCGCCGTTTTCATTTGCCTGCGTTCCAGGGTCATCCGAACTGCGTGGAAAGCCGCGTTCGAACTGGGAACCGCATCCTGGGAAACGCGGGCTCACGGATTAGTGAGCCCGGCCTCGCGCCGCCACCTCACGCGCTTACTTCTTTTTCTGCGGAGGCAGGTCGGTACAGACGCCTTCGTACAGCTCCGCCGCCATGCCGATGGACTCGCCGAGCGTCGGGTGCGGATGGATCGTCCGGCCAATGTCCGTCGCGTCTGCGCCCATCTCGATTGCAAGGCATACCTCGCTGATGAGGTCGCCCGCATTCAGACCGACAATGCCGCCGCCAATCACGCGATGCGTCTCTTCGTCGAAGATCAGCTTGGTGAAACCCTCATCGCGACCATTGGCGATTGCGCGGCCCGACGCGGCCCACGGGAACACGGCCTTGCCGTACTTGATGCCTTCGGCCTTGCACTGGTCTTCGGTCTTGCCGGCCCACGCCACTTCCGGATCCGTGTAAGCCACCGACGGAATCTGCAGTGCGTCGAAGTACGCTTTCTCGCCGTGCGCCGCTTCCGCTGCGACGTGACCTTCGTGCACGGCCTTGTGCGCGAGCATCGGCTGACCGACGACGTCACCGATCGCGAAGATGTGCGGCACGTTGGTGCGCATCTGCTTGTCGACTTCGATGAAGCCACGATCGGTCACCGCGACGCCCGCTTTCTCCGCACCGATCCTCTTGCCGTTCGGACTGCGCCCCACCGCCACCAGTACGAGGTCGTAGCGCTGCGGACCGTCCGGCGCCGCCTCGCCCTCGAACGACACGTAGATGCCATCGGGCTTCGCCTCGGCCTTCGTGGTTTTCGTCTTCAGCATCAGCTTGGCGAAACGCTTGCCGCTGTACTTCTCCCAGACGCGCACGAGGTCGCGGTCCGCGCCCATCATCAAGCCATCGAGCATTTCGACCACATCGATCTGCGCGCCGAGCGTCGAATAGACCGTCGCCATTTCGAGACCGATAATGCCGCCGCCGATCACGAGCATGCGCTGCGGAATCTGCGGCAGTTCAAGTGCGCCCGTGGAGTCGACGATACGCGGATCGTCGGGCAGAAACGGCAGCTTCACGGCCTGCGAGCCCGCCGCGATGATCGCCTGCTTGAAGCGGACCACTTTCTTGCCGGCCTCGCCCTGCACTTCCATATGGTTCGGATCGACGAACGTGCCGACGCCGGTCACCACTTCGACCTTGCGCGCCTTCGCCATGCCGGCAAGGCCACCCGTGAGCTTCTTCACGACGCCGGCCTTGAACGCGCGCAGCTTGTCGAGGTCGATCTGCGGCTTGCCGAACGTGATGCCGTGACCGGCCAGCGCTTCGGCTTCGTCCATCACGAGCGCCGTGTGCAGCAGCGCCTTCGAGGGAATGCAGCCCACGTTCAGACACACGCCGCCAAGCGTCGAATAGCGCTCCACCAGCACCGTCCTCATGCCGAGGTCCGCCGCGCGGAACGCGGCCGAATAGCCGCCGGGGCCCGCGCCCAGCACGAGCATGTCGCATTCGATGTCGGCATTGCCGCTGTAGCTGCCTGCCTGCGCAGCGGCAGCGACCTTCGGTGCTGCCGCGGGGGTAGCGGCGGCCGGAGCAGGCGCCGCAGCCGGTGCGGGAGCGGCCGGTGCCGCAGTTGCCGCGGCCCCTGCTTCCACGAGTGCGACCACGGTGCCCTGGGACACCTTATCGCCCGGCTTGATACGCACTTCCTTGACCGTACCCGCGACGTCGCTGGGCACTTCCATGGACGCCTTGTCCGACTCGAGCGTGAGCAACGACTGCTCCTTCTCGATGACGTCACCAGGCTTGATGTTGACTTCGATGACGTCGACATCCTTGAAATCGCCGATATCCGGCACTTTCACTTCGACGAGACTCATTCACGTCCCCTTCTTTTTGCAGATCGTGGTGGCGGTGCGCCGCGCGAAACCGCTGTGCGAAACCGCTTGTGCAACCGCTTGTGCAACTTACGGCACGAGGCCTGGAGCCGCGGCCGTCATGCCGTTGAACGGCAGGCAATGGGCCCGCGACACAGCGGCAGGCGCATCAGCAAGCCGGGCAACCTGGGGGGACGAGCGGGTCGCGCAACACGACCCGCTCGCCCCGGCCCAACGGCGCCCCGCCGGACGATCAGAGAATCACACGCCGGAAATCGGCCAGGATGGATGCCAGATACGCGTTGAAGCGCGCTGCCTCGGCGCCGTCGATCACGCGGTGGTCGTACGACAGCGAAAGCGGCAGCGTGAGGCGCGGCACGAACTGCTTGCCGTCCCACACCGGCTTCATCGCGCTGCGCGAGAGTCCCAGGATGGCGACTTCGGGCGCATTGATGATCGGCGTAAAGTTCGTGCCGCCAATGCCGCCCAGCGACGAGATCGAGAAGCAGCCGCCCTGCATCTGGTCGGGCTTGAGCTTGCCTTCGCGCGCCAGCTTCGAGAGCTCGCTCATTTCCTTCGCGATATCGACGAGGCCCTTCTTGTCCGCGTCGCGGATCACGGGCACGACGAGACCGTTCGGCGTGTCGGCAGCAAAACCGACGTGGTAGTACTGCTTGAAGACGAGGTTGTCGCCGTCGAGGCTCGCATTGAAGGTCGGGAACTTCTTGAGTGCCGCGACGCAGGCCTTGATCACGAACGCGAGCATGGTGAACTTCACGCCCGCCTTCTCGTTTTCCTTGTTCAGCTGGACGCGCAGCGCCTCGAGCTCGGTGATGTCCGCCTCGTCGTTGTTCGTGACGTGCGGAATCATGACCCAGTTGCGGTGCAGGTTCGCGCCGGAAATCTTCTTGATGCGCGAGAGCGGCTTCGGATCGATCGGGCCGAACTTCGTGAAATCGATCTTCGGCCACGGCAGCAGATTCAGCTCGCCGCCGCCCGCCGCTGCCGGCGCACCGGCTGCCGCCGGCGCGCGCTGGCCGGTCATCACGCCCTTCACGAAGGCCGTGACGTCTTCCTGGGTGATGCGGCCCTTCGGACCCGTGCCGCGCACCTGCGAGACATCGACGCCCAGTTCGCGCGCGAACTTGCGCACGGACGGCGACGCATGGCTTGCCTGCCGCGCGCCGCCTTCGCCCGCGGGAATCAATGGAGCCTGCGCGAGCGCCGACGGTTGCGCGACCGGCGCGCGTTGCGGCACCTGCGGCGCATCCGAGGGCGCCTCGACCGGCGCCTTCGCCGCAGCCGGCGCAGCTTGCGGAGCCGCGGCCGCGCCTTCGGCTTCGAGCAGCAGGATCAGCGTGCCTTCGGACACCGCATCGCCCACCTTGACCTTGAGTTCCTTGACGACGCCGGCCGCGGGGCTCGGCACGTCCATGGTGGCCTTGTCCGATTCGAGCGTGACGAGCGACTGCTCCTTCTCCACGCGATCGCCCACCTTCACGGCGACCTCGATGACTGGCACGTCCTTGTAGTCGCCAATATCGGGCACCTTCACTTCCTGCACACCGCCCGTTGCCGCAAGTGCAGCGGCAGCAGGTGCAGGTGCGGCGGCCGCCGCTTGAGCGGGAGCCGCCTGAGGCGCCGCTGCTGCGGGCGCCGGCGCTGCGGCGCCGTTCGCCTTCGGCGCGGCGGCCGCGCCATCGCCGCCTTCCAGCACGACGATGAGCGAGCCTTCGGACACGGCATCGCCCACCTTCACCCGCACGTCCTTGACGGTGCCGGAGGCCGGGCTCGGCACGTCCATGGTCGCCTTGTCCGACTCGAGCGTCACGAGCGACTGTTCCTTCTCGACGGTATCGCCCGCCTTCACCAGAATCTCGATTACAGGCACGTCCTTGTAATCGCCGATATCCGGCACCTTTACTTCAATCGATTGACTCATTGTTGGTGTCTCCTGGGCCGCGCGCGCCGCCGGGCCGCGAACCGGTCGCGGGAAGCGGCGCGCGTCGTGGCACGCGGGGGGGTGATGGCTTTAGACGGTCATCGGGTTGGGTTTGGCGGGATCGAGCGCGTACTTCGCGATGGCCTCGGCGACCAGCTTGCGATCGATCGTGCCTTCGTCGGCCAGCGCGTTGAGCGCGGCGACCGTGACCCAGTAACGGTCCACCTCGAAGAAGTGGCGCAGCTTTTCGCGAGTGTCCGAACGGCCAAAGCCGTCGGTGCCGAGCACCACGTAGCGGCGCGGCACGAGCCCGCGAATCTGGTCGGCGAGCGCACGCACGTAGTCGGTCGAAGCAATCACCGGACCCTGCGTGTCCTTGAGCAGCTTCTCGACGTGCGAGACGCGGCGCGGCTCGGTGGGATGCAGCAGGTTCCAGCGCTCGATGTCGTGACCTTCGCGGGCCAGTTCCGTGAAGCTCGGCACGCTCCAGAGGTCGGCGGCAACGCCCCAGTCGTTCTTGAGCAGGTCAGCCGCGGCGATCACTTCATTGAAGATGGTGCCCGCACCCATCAGCTGCACGCGCGGCGCCTTGCTGTCGGCTTCGGCCTTGCGGAACGCGTACATGCCCTTGACGATGTCCGCTGCCACGTCCTGCAGGCTCGCGCTCTGCGGAATGGCCGGGTGCTCGTAGTTCTCGTTCATCACCGTGACGTAGTAGTACACGTCCTGCTGCTCCTGCACCATGCGGCGCAGGCCGTCCTGGATGATGACGGCAAGCTCGTAGCCGAAGGTCGGGTCGTAGCTCACACAGTTCGGCACCGATGCCGCCCACAGCAGCGAGTGCCCGTCTTCGTGCTGCAGTCCTTCGCCGTTGAGCGTCGTGCGGCCCGCGGTGCCGCCCAGCAGGAAGCCGCGCGAACGCATGTCGCCGGCCGCCCAGGCGAGGTCGCCGATGCGCTGGAAGCCGAACATCGAATAGAAGATGTAGAACGGCACCATGATCTCGCCGTGCGTCGAGTACGACGTCGCGGCAGCGATCCAGTCGGCCATGCCGCCGGCTTCGTTGATGCCTTCCTGGAGGATCTGACCGGTTTCCGATTCCTTGTAGAACATCAGCTGGTCGGAATCTTCCGGCACGTACTTCTGGCCGTCCTGGTTCCAGATGCCGATCTGGCGGAAGAGCCCTTCCATGCCGAACGTGCGCGACTCGTCCGGCACGATGGGCACCACGCGCTTGCCGAGCGCCTTGTCCTTCAGAAGGATGTTGAGAATCCGCACGAACGCCATCGTCGTGGAGATTTCGCGACCTTCGCCCGTGCCCTTCAAGAGCGGCTCGAACGCTTCGAGCGCCGGCACCGGCAGCGATTCGGCCTTCTCGCGGCGCGCGGGCAGATAGCCGCCCAGCGTCTGGCGGTGCGAGCGCATGTACTCGAGTTCCTTCGAGCCCTCCTCGAACGTGAGGTACGGCACGTCGACGATCTGTTCGTCGCTGATCGGCAGGCGGAACTGGTCGCGGAACTTCTTGAGCTGGTCCACCTGCATCTTCTTCTGCTGGTGGGTGATGTTCATGGCCTGGCCGGCCTCGCCCATGCCGTAGCCCTTGATGGTCTTGGCCAGGATCACGGTCGGCTGGCCCTTCGTCTGGGTCGCCTCGTGAAACGCCGCGTAGATCTTGTGCGGATCGTGGCCGCCGCGGTTCAGATTCCAGATGTCGTCGTCGGACCAGTCGGCGACCAGCGCCTTCAGCTCCGGCGTGTTGAAGAAGTGCTCGCGCACGTAGGCGCCGGACTCGGATTTGTAGGTCTGGTATTCGCCGTCCACGACTTCCATCATGCGGCGCATCAGCGCGCCGCTCTTGTCGCGCGCGAAGAGTGCGTCCCAGCGGCTGCCCCAGATCACCTTGATCACGTTCCAGCCCGCGCCGCGGAACTCGCTTTCGAGTTCCTGGATGATCTTGCCGTTACCGCGCACCGGGCCGTCGAGGCGCTGCAGGTTGCAGTTGATCACGAACACGAGGTTGTCGAGGCGTTCGCGGCCGGCCATGCCGATCGCGCCGAGCGATTCCGGCTCGTCCGTCTCGCCGTCGCCGAGGAACGCCCAGACTTTGCGGCCTTCGGTCTTCGCGATGCCGCGCGCCTGCAGGTACTTCATGAAGCGGGCCTGGTAGATCGCCATGATCGGGCCCAGACCCATCGACACGGTCGGGAACTGCCAGAAGTCCGGCATCAGCCACGGGTGCGGGTACGACGAGATGCCCTCGCCGCCCACTTCCTGGCGGAAGTTGTCGAGCTGCTTTTCGGTGAGACGGCCAAGCAGGAACGCGCGCGAGTAGACGCCCGGCGACGAGTGGCCCTGCACGAACACCAGGTCGCCGCCGTGCTCGGCGGAGGGTGCGTGCCAGAAATGGTTGAAGCCGACGTCATAGAGCGTGGCCGCCGAGGCGAACGACGCGATGTGGCCGCCCACGTTGGTGTGTTTGCCGGCGCGCAGCACCATGGCAATGGCGTTCCAGCGGGTGTACGAGCGAATGCGGTGTTCGATGTCCTGGTCGCCGGGGTTCTTGGCCTGGCGCGCGACCGGAATCGTGTTGATGTACGGGGTGTTGGCCGAGAACGGCAGGTGTTCGCCGTGCACGCGGGCGAATTCGATCTGCTTCTCGATCAGGTAGTGGGCGCGGTCGGGGCCGACCGCGGAGATCACGCCATCGAGCGCGTCGAGCCACTCTGCGGTTTCCTGGGGATCGTCGTCCTTGTCGGCGGCAACATATTTGAGGACTTCGTCGGGTACAGCGGACATGCTCGTCTCCTGAATGTAACGGTCGCTGATGAGTGGACGACGCGGGCGCAAGCCCCGCCGCGCAGCTTCGGGCGATTGTAATGACTGCGTTCGGGCCCGCGCAACAAAAATTTTGGATCGCGAGATCGTTTCTCACAATGCGGAAAATTGCTGCAGCGCACGCCAGATTTGCCGGTCTGACGCCGTTACGTCGGCCAGTCTGCGCCGAATTGCCCTTGATTTGCTGCTTTTTTCACGTCATTTAGGTGACATACGCTGAGCTACAATCCTGCCATGTTGACCGATCGGCTTTTCGCACGCTCGGCGCGGCCGCCCGGCAACCGGAGCGAGCCTTCGCCGACCCGCTGGCACCACGGACCGTGGTGGTCCAATTCCTATCTGCTCACGCCGCTCCTGTCGATCCTCGTGTTTCTGATCGTCATGAGCCTCATTTTGTGGAGCCTCAACCGCCGGGAGCAGCAACAGCAGGAAGACACGCTGTATCGCAACGTCGCCTGGGCGCAGCAGCAGATCCGCCTCTCGATGACAGGCGCCCAGGAGCAGCTCCAGGCGCTTGCCCGCGACCTCGCCGCGGGCCATGCCGATCCGCATTCGTTCCAGGTGTCGACCACGGACATCATGCAGGGGCATCCCGAGATCCTCTACATGAACTGGTACACGAGCGCGCAGACGCCGCGCTGGCCCGACACGGCGCTGCCCGTGCTCGGCCAGCGGCTCGCGCGCCCCAACGACAACCAGATGGACGAGGCCGTGAAGGCCGCCTTCGGCGAAGCGCGCAGCACGCGCCGCCAGGTGTACTCGCCGCTCATCTACGACGACCTCGGCAACGGCTACATCACACTGCAGACGCCGGTGTACCGCGACCGCGACTTCCTCGGCTCGATTGCCGCGGTGTTCTCAATCGAAGGCATCCTGAAGCACGACATCCCGCCCGAGCTTTCGGCCAAGTACAAGATTTCGATCATCGACGTCAACAACCGCGAGCTCGCCACCACGTCGACCCGCCCGCGGCTGCCGCGCGACCAGTTCTACGACCTGCCGCTCGATCCGCCGGGCCAGGGCGTCTCAGTGCGGGTGTACGCGTACCCGCAGATGACCAACTTCACCAACAACACGCTGGTGTGGCTGGTGGCGGGTCTGTCGTGCTTCGTGCTGTGGAGCCTCTGGAGTCTCTGGAAGCACACGCGCCAGCGCTTCGAAGCGCAGCAGGCGCTCTATGCCGAAGCGTTCTTCCGCCGCGCGATGGAAAACTCGGTGCTGATCGGCATGCGCGTGCTCGACATGCACGGCCGCATCACGCACGTGAACCCCGCGTTCTGCCGCATGACGGGTTGGGACGAAAGCGACCTCGTCGGCAAGACGGCGCCGTTTCCGTACTGGCCGCGCGACGCGTATCCGGAAATGCAGCGCCAGCTCGACATGACGCTGCGCGGCAAGGCGCCGAGCTCGGGCTTCGAGCTGCGCGTGCGCCGCAAGGACGGCTCACTCTTTCACGCGCGGCTCTACGTGTCGCCGCTCATCGACAGTTCGGGCCGGCAGACCGGCTGGATGTCGTCGATGACGGACATCACCGAGCCCAAACGCGCCCGCGAAGAACTGGCCGCCGCGCACGAGCGCTTCACCACGGTGCTGGAAAGCCTCGACGCCGCCGTTTCGGTGCTGGCCGCCGACGAAGCCGAACTCCTGTTCGCCAACCGCTACTACCGGCACCTCTTCGGCATCCGTCCGGACGGGCACCTGGAGCTTGCGGGCGGCGGCTTCGACAGCGCGCAGGCGTCCTCTGACTCGATCGACATGGTGGACACCTACGCCGGCCTGCCCGCGGCGGCGCTCACGGAAAGCACGGCGGACGCGCAGGAAGTCTACGTGCAGAGCATCCAGAAGTGGTTCGAGGTGCGGCGCCAGTACATCCAGTGGGTGGACGGCCATCTCGCGCAGATGCAGATCGCCACCGACATCACCACGCGCAAGCAGGCCCAGGAACTCGCGCGCCAGCAGGACGAAAAACTCCAGTTCACGAGCCGTCTGATGACGATGGGCGAAATGGCGTCGTCGCTCGCGCACGAACTCAACCAGCCGCTCGCGGCGATCAACAACTATTGCTCCGGAACCGTCGCGCTGGTTAAATCTGGCCGCACTACCCCCGACAATCTGTTGCCCGTGCTCGAAAAGACCGCCCAGCAGGCTGTGCGCGCCGGCATGATCATCAAGCGCATCCGCGAGTTCGTGAAGCGCAGCGAACCGAAACGCCAGGCCACCCGCGTCTCGGACATCGTCGCCGACGCCGTGGGCCTCGCCGAAATCGAGGCGCGCAAACGGCGCATCCGCATCGTCACGGACATCCGCTCGCGCATGCCGGTCATCTACGTCGACCCGGTGCTGATCGAACAGGTGCTCGTCAACCTGCTCAAGAACGCCGCCGAAGCCATGGCCGAGGCGCGCCCGAACGCCGTGGACCCGGTGATCCGCGTGGTCGTCAGGCTCGACGGCGGCTTTGTCTGTATCAGCGTAGTCGACCAGGGCCCGGGCGTGGACGAAGCCACCGCCGAGCGGCTCTTCGAACCGTTCTACAGCACGAAGTCCGACGGCATGGGCATGGGCCTCAACATCTGCCGCTCAATCATCGAATCCCATCGCGGGCGCCTCTGGGTCGTGAACAACGTCGAAAGCGACGGTCACGTCACGGGCGCCACATTCCACTGCAGTCTGCCTATAGGCGAACCTGACGGCCCGAGTCACGGCGGGTCCGAAGTGCCGACACCCCAAACCGTTACGGGAGAGCTATGAACAGCCCAGTCACCACCCAGGAAACCGTGTTTGTCGTCGACGACGACGAGGCCGTAAGAGACTCGCTGCGCTGGCTCCTGGAAGCGAACGGATACCGCGTGCAGTGCTTCGTCTCGGCCGAACAGTTTCTGGAGGCCTACCAGCCGGCCCACCAGGCGGGACAGATCGCGTGCCTGATTCTCGACGTGCGGATGTCGGGCATGAGCGGGCTCGAACTCCAGGAGCGCCTGATCGCCGAAAACGCCTCGCTGCCCATCATCTTCGTGACGGGCCACGGCGACGTGCCGATGGCCGTGTCCACCATGAAGAAGGGCGCGATGGACTTCATCGAGAAGCCGTTCGACGAAGCCGAACTGCGCAAGCTCGTTGAGCGCATGCTGGAAAAGGCGCGCAGCGAAAGCTCGAGCGTGCAGCAACAGCGCGCGGCCGCCGAGCGGCTCGGCAAGCTCACGGCGCGCGAGCATCAGGTGCTCGAGCGCATCATCGCGGGCCGGCTCAACAAGCAGATTGCCGACGATCTGGGCATCAGCATCAAGACAGTGGAAGCGCACCGCGCCAACATCATGGAAAAGCTCAACGTGAACACGGTGGCCGACCTGCTGCGTCTCGCGTTGTCGAACAAGCCGCAGCAGGCGCAGTAAGCGCAGGCGCGAGCGCCGAAGTCCCGCATGCCGGTCCACCGGGCGTCTCATGGAGCGCCGCACCGGACGGCATGCCGGGCTATCGCCCCCGGTGCCAGTTCGGGCGCAATGCCAGTTCGGGCGCAATGTGTGGTTTTCGCTCCGCTCGCTTCATCTCTCCGCTCCCTTCATCCCTCCGCCCGCCTCTGAACTTCGCGAGGCCCGCTGCCTTTCCCCCGCAGGAACGCCAGGCGGCAAAGGTATAATTCCGGACTTCACAGCGGCACGCCGCGCAGCAGCACAAAAAGGCACGTGCTGTCCCTGAACCGACAGGTTCATGGCCATCCGCGCCAAACGTGTCCCGTCCGCGCCGCCGCATGGCAGCGTTCACACGCGCCGCCCGCATTCCGAACTGCCCCTTTCGACCGACCATGACAGCCACCCTGATCGACGGACTCGCCCTTTCCAAGACGCTGCGCGCCGACGTAGCCCAACGCGCCGCCGCGCTCACCGCCCGCGGCCATCAGCCTGGCCTCGCGGTCATACTCGTGGGCGACAATCCGGCGAGCGAAGTCTATGTGCGCAACAAGGTGAAGGCCTGCGAAGACAACGGCCTCTTCTCGTCCTACGACCGCTATCCCGCCACGTTCAGCGAAGCGGAACTGCTCGCGCGCATCGACGAACTCAATCGCGACCCGAAGATCCACGGCATTCTCGTGCAGCTGCCGCTGCCCGCGCACATCGACAGCCACAAAGTGATCGAGGCAATCGCGCCGGAAAAGGACGTCGACGGCTTTCACGTCGCGAACGCCGGTGCACTGATGACGGGCAAGCCGCTCTTCCGTCCGTGCACGCCGTATGGCGTGATGAAGATGTTCGAGGCTTACGGCATTGCGCTCGCGGGCGCGAACGCCGTCGTGATCGGCCGCTCGAACATCGTCGGCAAGCCAATGGCGCTGCTGCTGCTCGAAGCCGGCGCCACGGTCACCATCTGCCACAGCAAGACCCGCGATCTGGCTACGCACACGCGCGAGGCCGACGTGGTGGTCGCTGCCGTCGGCAAGCGCAACATTCTCACCGCCGACATGGTGAAGCCGGGCGCCACGGTGATCGACGTAGGCATGAACCGCGACGACGCCGGCAAGCTGTGCGGGGACGTTGATTTCGCGGGCGTGAAGGAAGTGGCGGGCCATATCACGCCGGTGCCGGGCGGCGTGGGGCCGATGACGATCACGATGCTGCTCGTCAACACGATCGAAGCGGCCGAGCGGGCTGCCGCGGGTTGACCTCAGCGCGCCGGCGCATCTCCCACCATTCCCGGGGCGGCGTCGTCGGGTAACTCGCCCGCTTCGCCCCACGCGGTCAGTTCTTCAGCCTCGCCTTCGCCGGTCATCGATTCCAGCACGGCGCGGCGTCGCACGGCGCGCTCCGTGCGCGCCCGCACCCACCTGAGCGCCGGACGCTCCACGCCGTGCCACGAGAGCGCCGCGCACGCCAGAATGAACGGCGCGGCGATCAGCACGGCCGTCAGATGATCGAGATGCGGCGCGAGATTGGCCACGCACTGCTGCACCACGAACCCGTAGATGTAGATGCCGTACGAGTAGTCGTTGCGCGGCACGAGGCGGCGCAACATGGGCGTGGTCGCCATCCAGAGCACGCCGTAGACGAAGGCGAGATAGAACAGCGGCTGCGCGGCCTCCGAGTGATGCAGCGCGAGATAGAGCGCCACGAGCCCCAGCGCGACCCGTCCGTCGAGCCGCACCGCGGCACGCCACGCGTAGAGCAGCATGCCGAACATGAAGAACAGCTCCGGCCAGAACGAATAGCCGCCCGCCTTCACCGAAAAGTCGCGCATGCCGATGTGAAACGGATGAACGTGGATGCGCAGCACGAACCCCAGCAGTCCGATTGCCAACGCCACCAGCGTGCCGCGCCGTGAAGTCAGCAAGCCGAGCGTGCCGGTCACCAGAACGATCAGATAACAGCGCACCTCGATGGGCAGCGTCCAGAGCGGCGCGCAGATGTCGTGCGCGAAGCGGTTGTGTTCGAACACGCCGGGCAGCACCCAGCCCTCCTTCAGCACGATGGTCCTGAAATTGTCGAGGTTGATCCACGTCGCGCGCGAACCGAAGTAGGTGGACAACGGCAGTGTCGTGAAGAGCGGGCCGAGCACCAGCACGACCACCAGCGAACCCACGGCCACCGCCGGCCAGATTCGCGCCACGCGCAGCGCGACGAAGCGGATGACCGAGCGCTGCCGCACGAAGCTCGCGGTCACGAGCATGCCGCTCATCAGGAAAAACGCATAGACGCCGAGCGCGCCGAACGAGTCGAAGCCAAGGGTGGCGGTGGCCGGGTCAGTCGCGCTGTCGCCCCGCTGCATCAGAAACGAATGGCAGTACACCACCGCGACGGCGGCCAAGAGGCGCACGAGATCGAAATTGTTGCCGCGGCGCAGTGTGCCGGGCGGGGTCCCGCGTGCAAGGGCATGCGAAAGCAAGGTCATGGCGGCAGCATCCGTAGGCGGACGTCGGCGATAGTGGAAATGCGAACAGGCGCAGCGAAAGCGCGGATCGATTGGCAATCCCTCGGGGTCACGCGAAGGGTCACGCGAAGGATCACGAGAATAAGTGGGCAGCGCCTTCGCAGCCGACACCGCGGCGAGCCTGCATGATGGGCCGTGTCCCGGCGAAAAACTGTTCGCTCACCCACGATCCGATACCGATTGCCGCACGGCGTGACGGGCGCCCTTCGCCCGCCTCTTGCCAGTTCCGTGCCCTGGCTCAAGCTGCGCGGGCGCCTCGCCCGAGCATGGCCCGGCAACTTCTGCTACCGTGCACAGAGCCCGGCGAGCGGGTTGGAAAGACCGCGCCGCGCCCCAATAATGTCGGTATCCGGACGCACAGGGCGGACCGAAACACGCCGCCGCGGCTTCGGGCGAGCCGCACGCGAGCCCGCGCCCGTGATCCCTTTGCCCAGACACCGCAACCCACCGCGACAGACAGGAAGCACCATGTCCACTACCTCATCGACACAAAAGAATCCGCTTCTCGACTTCTCCGATCTGCCGCGCTTCGGCGACATCCGCCCCGAGCACGTCACGCCCGCGCTCGACGTGCTGCTCGCCAACGCGAACGCCGCCGTGGAGCGCGCGAGCCTGCCGGCCACGCCCGCGTCGTGGGTCGACGTCGTGGAACCGGTGGAGCGCGCCACCGAACCGCTGTCGCGCGCCTGGGGCGTGATCGGCCACCTCAATGCCGTGGCCGATACGCCCGAACTGCGCGCCGTCTACGGCGAAAACCTGCCGCGCGTGACCGAGTTCTGGTCGAGCGTCGGGCAAAACCTGGCGCTCTACGAGAAGTACAAGGCCCTTGCCGCAAGCGGCGATTTCGCGCTGCTTTCCGGCGAGCGCCGCAAGATTCTGGACAACGCGCTGCGCGACTTCCGCCTGTCGGGCGCCGAGCTGCCCGAAGACCAGAAGCCGCGTTTCGCCGAACTGCAGGAACGCCAGGCTGCGCTTTCGAAGGCTTTTTCGGACCACGTGCTCGATTCCACCAACGCTTACGCGTACATCGCGACCGAGGAATCGCAGCTTGCCGGCCTGCCTGAAGACGCGGTCGCCGCCGCCCGCGAAGCCGCCGAAAAGGAAGGCAAGAGCGGCTGGAAATTCACGCTGCACTTTCCTTCGTACTTCCCGGTCATGCAATACGCCGAGAACCGCGCGATGCGCGAGACGATGTATCGCGCCTACGTGACGCGCGCCTCGGAACTCGGGCCCGTGTACGGCGGCGGCAAGCCCGAATGGGACAACACCGAGAACATCGCCGAACAACTGGCCCTGCGTGCCGAAGAAGCGAAGATGCTCGGTTACCGCAACTTCGCCGAGGTGTCGCTCGCGCCGAAGATGGCGGACTCGCCCGAGCAGGTCATGAGCTTCCTCGAAGACCTCGCGAAGCGCGCGCGTCCGCACGGTGAACGCGACTGGAAGGAGCTGCGCGAGTTCGCCGCCACCGAGCTGGGTCTCACGGCGCTCGAACCTTGGGACGTCGCGTTCGCCGGCGAGCGTCTGCGCCAGAAGCGCTATTCGTTCTCGGAAAACGAGGTCAAGCAGTACTTTCCGGAAGACGTCGTGCTCAAGGGTCTCTTCAAGGTCACCGAAACGCTCTTCGGCGTGAAGATTCGCCGCGACGAAGCCGCCGTCTGGCATCCGGACGTGCGCTTTTTCCGCGTCGAGAACCCGGACGGCACGCTCGTCGCGCAGTTCTATCTCGACCTCTACGCGCGCGAAGGCAAGCGCGGCGGCGCATGGATGGACGACGCGCGCACCCGCCGTCGCCGCGGCCACAACGACGTGCAGACGCCTGTCGCGTACCTCACCTGCAACTTCTCGGCACCGGTGGGTGGCAGGCCCGCGTGCTTCACGCACGACGAAGTCATCACGCTCTTCCACGAATTCGGCCACGGGCTGCATCACATGCTCACGCGCGTGGACGAGCTGGGCGTGTCGGGCATCAACGGCGTGGAGTGGGATGCGGTCGAGCTGCCGTCGCAATTCATGGAGAACTTCTGCTGGGAGTGGGACGTGCTCTCCGACATGACACAGCATGTCGATACCGCCGCGCCGCTGCCGCGCGAGCTATTCGACAAGATGCTCGCCGCGAAGAACTTCCAGAGCGGGCTCGGCACGCTGCGGCAGATCGTGTTCTCGATGTTCGACATGGCGCTGCACGTCGACTTCGACGCGGCCGGCGCGAAGAGCGCCAACGACCTCGCCCGCGAGATCAACGAGCGCTTCCACGTCATCGCGCAGGCGCCCTTCTCGCGCTGGCCCAACACGTTCAGCCACATCTTCGCGGGCGGCTACGCGGCGGGCTACTACAGCTACAAGTGGGCCGAAGTGCTGTCGGCCGACGCGTACGCCGCATTCGAGGAAGCCGCACAGAGCGCAAGCGGCAGCGTGCTCGACGCGGCCACGGGCACGCGCTATCGCCGCGAGATTCTGGAAGTGGGCGGCAGTCGGCCGGCGATGGAATCGTTCAAGGCGTTCCGCGGCCGGGAGCCGACCATCGACGCCCTGCTGCGCCACAACGGCATGACGGAGACGGTGTCGCACTGATGTCTGCGGGTCTCAGCCGCGGCGCTTTGCGACTGAGGCAGACAGGCAGGTAAGCAAAAAAAAGCGCGCAGCGGGTACCTTCCGCCGCGCGCTTTGTTTTGTATGTGCCTTGTGTGTGCCTCGTAGGTGCCTCGTAGGTGCCTCGTAGGTGCCTCGTAGGTGCCTCGTAGGTACCTTGTGTGAGCCCGGTGAGGCGATCGAAAGCAGCCTCAGCGATGCAGCCGGAAATCCACCTCGTGCGGCCGTCCTTCGAGAGAAAGCGCCGCGCGCGCCGGGGGCATGCGGCTCACCACCTTGCCGCGCCTGACCACGGCGAGCCGCGTCGCACGCAGACGGATCGCTTCGACAGGATCGCGCGCGTCGAGCACCACGCAGTTCGCCTCGCAGCCCGGCGCAATGCCATACCCTTCGAGCCCCAGGATGCGCGCCGGATTCACGGTGACCATGTCGAACGCCGCGCGCATGGCGTCCAGGCCCGTCATCTGCGCGACGTGCAGGCCCATGTGCGCCACTTCGAGCATGTCGCCGGAGCCGAGGCTGTACCACGGGTCCATCACGCAGTCGTGGCCGAATGCCACCTCGATGCCCGCTGCGGCAAGTTCCGGCACGCGCGTCATGCCGCGCCGCTTCGGGTAGGTGTCGGAGCGCCCCTGCAGCGTGATGTTGATGAGCGGATTCGCGATGGCGGCCACGCCCGCCTCGCGCATGAGCGGCAGCAGTTTGCTCACGTAGTAGTTGTCCATGGAATGCATCGACGTGAGATGCGAGCCCGCCACGCGGCCATGCAGACCCAGGCGGTGCGTCTGCGCCGCGAGCGTTTCGATGTGACGCGAGAGCGGATCGTCGGACTCGTCGCAGTGCATGTCTACGCGCAGGCCCTGGTCCGCCGCGAACTCGCACAGAAGTCGCACGGATTCCGAGCCGTCGGCCATCGTGCGCTCGAAATGCGGAATGCCGCCTACCACGTCCACGCCCATCGCGATGGCGCGCTTGAGATTGTCGAACGCGCCGGGACTGCGCAAGAGACCGTCCTGCGGAAAGGCCACGAGTTGCAGGTCCAGATACGGCGCCACGCGCCGCTTCACTTCGAGCAACGCCTCGACGGCGAGCAACCGGCTGTCGCAGACGTCCACGTGGCTGCGAATAGCCAGCAGCCCGCGCGCCACGGCCCAGTCGCAGTATTCGAGCGCGCGTTCGACGAGCGCTTCCTGCGTCAGTTGAGGCTTCAACTCTCCCCACAGCGCGATGCCCTCCAGCAGCGTACCGGACGCGTTCACGCGCGGCAGGCCGTACGAGAGCGTGGCATCCATGTGGAAATGCGCGTCCACGAATGGCGGGCTCACGAGCGAACCCGCCGCGTCGATCTCTTCGCGCGCCTTGGCGGCAAGCCGCGGTTCCACGGCAGCAATGCGGCTGCCCTTGATACCGATATCGACGGTCCCGGCTTCGCCGTGGGCGTTCTGCGGCGACGCGAACATGCCGGGCAACACGGCGCGGCGGATGATGAGGTCCATGAGCGGCTCCTGAGTGTCCGTCGATTCTATCGGCGACAGAAAGTGTGCGGGAAGTCCGGCACGTCGATGTGAAGGCGCGACTACGTCGGCACGTGGGCGCTTTCAGACCGACGTCCACGTTGTACTAACATGCATCGCCATGGACACACTCGAACTGCAACCCGGCACGCTCTGGCCGGCTCTGCTGCGGCAAACGGAGCACGCGCTGCGATGCGAGGCGCTGCGCCCCATCGAGACCACCGAGACTTCGATTGAAGATCACGGCGTGCGCTTCGTCGTGCGTCAGGTGTCGAGCCTCGCGCTCAAGGCGCGCGCTCGCGAGGCGCAAGTTTCGGTGCGCACAGCAGCGCATACGCCTTTCAATCCCTTCCTGCCCTACGATCCCGACCTGTTCGTCGCGAGCGTTTCGCCCACGCACGTCGCGCTGCTCAACAAGTTCAACGTCATCGATCACCATCTGCTGATCGTGACGCGCGCCTTCGAACGCCAGGAAGCATGGCTCGACCTCGCCGACTTCACGGCGCTCGCGGCCTGCATGGCGGAGTTCGACGGGCTCGGCTTCTACAACGGTGGCCCTGCCGCGGGCGCAAGTCAGCCGCACAAGCATCTGCAGATGGTGCCGCTCGCGCCTGATGGCGGCCCAGGCGGCAGCGTGCCGATGGAAGCGGCCTGGCGCGACGTGCCGCCCGCCTGCGGGGTACCGCAATCGGTGCCGGCACTGCCGTTTCGCCACGCGTTCTGCCGGCTCGACCTGCCCGCCGACAATGCATTTCGCGACGAAGCCGCGCGCAGGCTCAAAAGCGCCTATCGCGCGCTGCTGGCGGCGGCAGGCATGAGCGGCATCGAAACGAAGGGAGAGGAGTTGCAATCGGGGCCGTACAACCTGCTCGTCACACGCCGCTGGATGCTGGTCGTGCCGCGCGCCGCGGAATGCGTGGAGGGCATGTCGGTCAACGCGCTGGGCTTCGCGGGATCGCTGTTCGTGCGCGACGCGCAGCAGTTGGATGTGGTGAAAAGATGGGGGCCGATGAAACTGCTGGAGCGCGTGACGCTGCCAGGGGCGACGATATTGCCGGCAGCGCCTGGCTGATGGCTGATGGCTGATGGCTGATAACCGATAAGCGCCCACGGTTCGCGACCCGCACGGATTCCGCGAAGACGCAACTCGATGCGACGAGATTGCGAGGTTGCGAGGCTGCGAGCGACACGGCCAGGCCTCGCACGGCCCGACGCAACAAGCGCGCTGCCCTCCGGCGCGAAGCAGTCGTCACGGCATCAGCCGCGCCGCATCACGTGCGCCGATCATCCTCGTGCCCTTGCGCCTCTTCGTCGATGCCGGCCTGCTGGTCGACCTCGATGCCGGCTTCGATGCCGGCCTCGTCGTCGCCTTCGTCGTCGGCTTCCTCGGCGTGGGCCAGCGGCACATCCTCGCCGTCTTCATCGAACAACGTGAATTGCCCGCGCAGCGCCGCGTCGTCCTCTTCCAGCCGTACGCCCACGCCCAGCAGCCGCACCGGCTGATTGCGTCGAGCGAAGCCCTTCTCGAGCAGCGCGAGCAGCGTAGGCAGATGTGTCGCCTCGCCAACGCACTCCACCGTGGTGCGCTGAAAATCGGCGAAGCGGATCTTCACGAACAGCTTGCGCACGGCCGCAGCGGCGCCGGCCCGCTCGATGCGCGCATCCAGTTGCGCCGCGAGGCGCCGCAATTCGGCCGCGCATTCGTCGAGCGTCTGGAGATCGGTCACATAGGTGGTCTCGACGCTCACGGACTTGCGCTCGCGGTCCGCGCGGACGGGGCGCTCGTCGATGCCGCGCGCCAGTTCGTAAAGCCGCTGGCCGAACACGCCGAAGTGCCGGTGCAGATCCACGAGCGGCCACTCGCGCAGTTGCGCGCAGGTGGTGAGGCCCAGCTTTTCGAGCTTCGCCGCCGTCACCTTGCCGACACCGTGAATCTTGCGCACCGGCAACGCGGCGACGAAGGCATCCACCTCGTGTGGACGCACCACGAAAAGCCCGTCCGGCTTGTTCCAGTCCGAAGCGATCTTCGCGATGAACTTGCTGGGCGCCACGCCCGCCGACACGGTGACGCCCACCGTCTCGCGCACACGCTCGCGAATCTCCCTGGCGATGAGCGTCGCGCTGCCCTTGCAGCGGTCGGATTGGGAGACGTCGAGGTAGGCTTCGTCGAGCGAAAGCGGTTCGACGTCGGCCGTGTAGTCGTAGTAAATGGCCATGATCTGACGCGACGCGATGCGGTACTTCTCCATGGCCGACGGCAGGATCAGCAGGTCCGGACACTTGCGCATGGCAAGCGCCGACGACATGGCCGAATGCACGCCGAAGCGCCGCGCCTCGTAATTGCAGGTGGCAATCACGCCGCGCTGGTCGGGGCGGCCGCCCACGGCGAGCGGCCGCCCGCGCAACGAGGGGTCGTCGCGCATTTCGACCGACGCGTAGAAGCAGTCGCAATCGCAGTGAATGATCTTGCGGGCGGGGGAGTCAGCCGGCGCGGGCGGCATGGATCAGGCGGCATCCGTCACGTTCGAGGTGACAGTACTGTACAAAAACACAGTATGCTTTTCAAGCGTGCAGTGCGACATGAAATCGGCCTCGCGGCCGCCCGTGCCTCGCCCGGAACGCCATCGCCTCGGAGCGAATGGTCCGCGCTCACGCCCCTGGCGCGCTGGACTTCAGCCTTCGGCTTCCGCTCCCACGAGCGGCCGCCCCGGCTCATCGGCCTCCAACTCATCGGCCTCCAACGCGGTGCGATCGAGCACGGCGCGGGCGCGGTTCATGTCGATCGCCTTCTCCCAGCGCGCCACGACCACCGTGGCCACGCCGTTGCCGATCAGGTTCGTCACGGCGCGCGCCTCGTTGAGGAAGCGGTCCACGCCGAGCAGCAGCACAAGACCCGAGACGGGAATGCTGCGCATCGAGGCCAGCGTCGCCGCCAGCGCGACGAACCCCGCACCCGCCACCCCCGCCGACCCCTTCGACGTCAGCAGCAGCACGGCCAGCACGAGCAGCTGGTCCCCGAGGCTCAGGTGAATGTTCATGGCCTGCGCGACGAAGATGGCTGCCATCGTGAGGTAGATCGCGGTGCCATCGGCGTTGAAGGTGTAGCCCGTGGGCAGCACCATGCCCACCACCGGCCGCGCGCAGCCGAGCTTTTCGAGCTTGATGAGCATCTGCGGCAACACCGCCTCGGTGGAGGCGGTGCCGAAGGTCACGAAAATCTCGTCCTTGATGTAGCGCAGGAACTTCCATAACGACAGCCCGCACAGCCGCATGGCGAGGCCCAGCACGATCACGACGAACGCGATCGAGGTGACGTAGAGGCACAGCATCAATTCGCCGAACGAGGCGAGCGTGCCGATGCCGTACTTCCCCACCGTGAAGGCCATGCCGCCGAACGCCCCGATGGGCGCGACCCACATGACGATGCGCACCACGCCGAACATCGCCTGCAGGAACATGTCGAGCATGTCGACGAAGGGCGCGGCGCGCGGGCCCAGTCGCGCAAGCGACACAGCGAGCAGCACCGAAAAGAAGATGACGGGCAGCATCTCGCCGTTGGCGAAGGCGCCCACCACGCTGTTGGGCACGATGCTCATGAAGAAGTCGAGCATGCCGTGCTGATGGGCGGCGTGCGTGTAGCTCGCGATGGCCGCGCTGTCGATGTGTGCGGGATCGACGTTCATGCCGCGGCCCGGCTGCACGACGTTGACGACGACGAGACCGATGCCGAGCGCGAGCGTCGACGCAATCTCGAAGTAGACGATCGCCTTCATGCCCACGCGCCCCGCGGCGTGAATGTCCGTCATGCGGGCAATGCCCACCACTACCGAGGCAAAGATGATCGGCGCGAGCAGCATCCGGATCAGCCGGATGAACAGATCGCCGAGCGGCTTGACCTGCGTGCCGACATCGGGGAAGAAGTGGCCCACGGCCACCCCCGCGACAATGCCGATCAGCACTTGAACGTAAAGCCTCGAAAGATACTTCCGAATGGTTGCAACCCGCATGACTGTCTCCTGTGCGTGGCAAGTTCCACGAACGGCGGATCTGTTTGCGGCGCCGCGCCCGATCTGTCGAGCGCGGCGCCCTGCCCGCCTGTTCTCTGTCTTCCTTGGTTTTTTCCCGCGGCAGAGCGGCGACTACTCGGCGAGCTTGCGCATCTCGGCGTACAGATCCGCCTTGCCTTCGAAGCCGATGCCGGGCAGATCCGGCATCGTGATATAGCCGTTCTCCACCTTCACGCCGTCGGGGAAGCCGCCATAAGGCTGGAACAGATCCGGATACGACTCGTTGCCGCCAAGTCCCAAACCGGCCGCAATGTTGAGCGACATCTGATGGCCGCCGTGCGGAATGCAGCGGGCGCGCGACCAGCCGTGCTGATGCAGCATGTCGAGCGTGCGCAGATACTCGACAAGGCCATAGGCCAGTGCGCAGTCGAACTGCAGCCAGTCGCGGTCGGCGCGCATGCCGCCGTAGCGGATCAGGTTGCGCGCGTCCTGCATCGAAAACAGGTCTTCGCCGGTGGCCATCGGCTTGTCGTAGTAGTTGCGCAGCGTGGCCTGCAACTCGAAATCGAGCGGATCGCCCGGCTCCTCGTACCAGAACAGGTCGTATTGTGAGAGTGCCTTCGCGTACTGGATCGCGGTATCCAGATCGAAGCGCCCGTTGGCGTCCACGGCGAGCTTCTGGCCGTCGCCGAGCACGCTGAGAATCGAGTCGATGCGGCGCAGGTCCTCGTCGAGCGAGGCACCGCCAATCTTTTTCTTCACCACCGTGTAGCCGCGGTCGAGGTAGCTGCGCATCTCGTCCTTGAGCTTGCTGTGGTCCTGGCCCGGATAGTAGTAGCCGCCCGCCGCGTAGACGAACACCTTGCGATCCGGCTGGCCGTTGCCGTAGCGGTCCGCGAGCAACTGGAAGAGCGGCTTGCCTTCGATCTTCGCCACGGCGTCCCAGACCGCCATGTCGATGGTGCCCATCGCGACGGAGCGCTCGCCATGACCGCCCGGCTTTTCGTTCGTGAACATCGTCGCCCAGATCTTGTGGGGATCGAGGTTGTCGCCCGTGTCGTCGACGAGCGAAGCCGCATCGGCTTCCAGCACGCGCGGAATGAAGCGCTCGCGCATCAGCGTGCCCTGCCCGTAGCGGCCGTTCGAGTTGAAGCCGTAGCCGATCACCGGCTTGCCGTTGCGAACGACGTCCGTCACCACGGCCACGAGGCTCAGCGTCATCTTGCTGAAATCGATGTAGGCGTTGCGGATGGACGAACTGATGGGAACGGTTTTTTCGCGTATTTCGACGATTCTCATGGTGTCTCCGTGCTTCGCGCCGCCCGTGCGGCAGCGTTGGGAGCCGCTAGATTATTCGCCGTGAGCGCCGTTATGATTCACCGAAACTCATTACTTCATTAACTTTCAGTGAAGACCGACATTGCGTCCAACCTGGAGTTCTTCGTGCTGCTGGCACGCCACGGCAACCTGGCCGCCACGGCACGCGAACTCAATCTGACCCCGCCCGCGGCCACCAAGCGGCTCTCACAGCTCGAAGCCCGCCTTGGCGTGCGGCTCGTGAACCGCACCACGCGCCACGTGAGCCTCACGCCCGAGGGCGAGACCTACCTGCATCACGCCACGCGCATCCTAGCCGAGCTGCGCGAGATGGAAGACGCGGTGAGTTCGAGCCATTCGGTCCCCAAAGGATTGCTGCGCGTGAACGCGACGCTCGGCTTCGGGCGCACGACGATCGCGCCGATCGTCTCCGAATTCGCGAAGCGGTATCCGCATGTGGAAGTGCAACTGGACGTGACGGACCGGCCTGTCGATCTCGTGGAAAGCGGCATCGATCTGGCCATCCGCTTTGGCTCGCTGCCGGACCAGCGGCTCATTGCGCGCCGCGTCATGTCGAATCGCCGCTTTCTGTGTGCGTCACCGCGCTATCTGGAACAGCACGGCGCGCCGGAGAATCTTGCCGACCTCGCGAACCACACCTGCATCGTGCACCGGCAAAACGACAACGCGTACAGCGTGTGGCGCTTCGAGCGCGACGGCGAAAGCCACGCGGTAAAAGTGCACGGTACGCTCTCGAGCAACGACGGCGACATCGTGCTCGGCTGGGCGTTGGACGGGCACGGCATTCTCGTGCGTTCGGAGTGGGATCTCGCTAAGTACGTGGCGAGCGGCCGGCTGCGCATCGTGTTGCCCGAGTTTGTGCAGCCGTCCGCGGACCTGTTCGTGTACTACCCGAACAAACGCAACCAGTCGGCGCGGGCGCGAGCGTTCATCGATTTTTTGATCGAGCGCTTCAACGGCATGAACGGATACGAAGTGCCGGTCGGCAAAGAGGGTGGAACGAAGCGGCAGGAGGGAAAGCGAAGAACGAAGCGCGATGCGGGACGAAGTGGGGAATGAGGCCGCACGTGAGGCCGGCGATCGTAGTTGCGTGACGCGCCGCTTGCCGTTTCGATCTCCCGGTATCGAGCAGCAGCACAGCGACGCAACAAAACAAAAAGCCCGCTTGAAGCGGGCTTTTTGTTGATCTGTCTTCTGACGCTTTCGCTCTGCACCGTGGTGCGGCAACTTCAACATGCTGCGCATTCTGCGGTACTGGTTGCGGGGGTAGGATTTGAACCTACGACCTTCGGGTTATGAGCCCGACGAGCTGCCAGACTGCTCCACCCCGCGTCCGTCAGAAGAATTGAATTATAGCCACTCGTGCCGCCCGCGTCAAACACCTCACATGCGGCGGCACCTCTTCGACGTTCACCGCATCGTACAGGTAGCGGTGACAGGACCGCGCCGCCGTTCATGCATAATGTCCTACCTCATTTTGCAGCGCTCGCGTCCAATGAAAATCGCTACGTGGAACGTCAACTCCCTGAAGGTTCGTCAGCAACATGTGATCGACTGGCTCGAACTGAGCCAGACCGACGTGCTCTGCCTCCAGGAACTGAAGCTGCCCAACGAGAAGTTTCCGCGTGCCGAACTCGAGGCCAGAGGCTACAAGAGCTGGTTCGCCGGCCAGAAGACCTATAACGGCGTGGGCATTATCGTGCGCGACGGAATCGCCGTGGACGAGGCCAGCGTCGTGCGCAACATTCCCGGCTTCGAAGACGAGCAGCAGCGCGTGATCTGCGCCACCGTGGAAGGCGTGCGTGTGATCTCGGCGTACTTTCCGAACGGCCAGGCGCCCGGCACCGACAAATTCGCCTACAAGCTGCGTTGGCTCAACGCGTTGCACGACTGGATCGCAGGCGAAATGACCCGGCATTCGAAGCTCGCGCTGCTGGGCGACTACAACATCGCGCCCGAAGACCGCGACGTGCACGACCCCAAAGCCTGGGAAGGACAGAACCTCGTTTCGCCCGAAGAGCGCGCGCAATTCGAGCGCCTCGTCGCGCTCGGCCTCGTCGACGCGTTCCGGCTCTTCGATCAGCCTGAAAAGAGCTTCACGTGGTGGGACTACCGCATGCTCGCGTTCCGGCGCAACGCGGGTCTGCGCATCGATCACGTGCTGCTTTCGAAAGAGCTTGCGCTCAACTGCACACTGTGCGACGTGGACAAGACGCCGCGCAAATGGGAGCAGCCTTCGGATCATGCGCCCGTGTTTGCGCAGATCGGCTGAGCGTCGGCGTGGCAGCCTGGCCTTGGCGAGCGGCGCGGGTCGTGAGGCTGCCGCCCCGCCTTCGCTTACTTCATCTTTTCCTCATCTGTTCGCTGCCCCGCTCCCGTCATCGTTGGTGAGCGCGAGCGTCGCCCACAGGAAGCCGAACACCAACGCGTCGTAGTGCGCGCGTTCGAGCGCGTCGCTGCCCGAACCGTGTCCTCCTGCCGTGCTTTCCAGGTACCACACGCCTGCGTGCCCCTGCGCCTGCATGCGCGCCGCCATCTTGCGCGCGTGCGCCGGATGTACGCGGTCGTCGCTGGCCGAGGTCGTGAAGAGCACCGGCGGATACGCCACACCGGCCTTCACGTTGTGATACGGCGAGATGGCCGCGAGCGCGCGCGCCTCGGCTGGGTCGTCGGGATCGCCGTACTCGTCGAGCCATGAAGCGCCCGCGTGCAGCCGGTGATAGCGCTGCATGTCGAGCAGCGGCACCTCGCACACCACTGCGCCGAACAACTCCGGTCGCTGCACCATGCACGCACCGACGAGCAGCCCGCCATTGCTGTCGCCCTGAATGCCGAGCTGTTTCGGTGTCGTCACGCCGTCGGCGACTAGCTGTTGCGCGACGGCGATGAAATCGTCGAACGAACGTTGACGACGCGTGCGTTGCGCGGCCGTGTGCCAGGCAGGGCCGTACTCGCCGCCGCCGCGAATATGGGCGATCGCATAGACGCCGCCGCGTTCCAGCCAGCCGATGCCGGGCCCCACAAGATAGTGCGGCGTGAACGGAATCGCAAAGCCGCCATAGCCGGTGAGCAGGCAAGGCTGCGGCGATGGCGTGTCGCCTTCGAGCACGCCGCGCGGTCCAATGATCGTGTACGGCACGCGCGTGCCGTCTTTCGACACGGCGTGCCCGTGCTTCACGACGAGCGGCGTAGCGTCGAACTGCGTGGGCCAGCGGTCGATGCGCTCCCAGTTCGCGAGATCATTCGCCGCGAGGTCCGCGAGCCCGTACTCGGGCGGCTGCAGATAATCGTCGACGTCCACGTAGACTTCGTCGTCGAGCGTCTCTTCCACGGGCGAAATGTCGACCTGCGCGGTGCCGCTCGCCGCGCTCGCCGCAAGCGGCCGCGACTGCCACGTCCACGCCCCGCTCTCGCCATCTTGCGAGGCAAGCCACAGCATGGTGCGGCTACGCACGTCGTCGAGCCAGGAGACGATCAGATAGTGGCGCGTGTGCGTCCATTCGCATGCGGAGGTCACGGGCGTCGGCGTGAAGAGCGAGACGAAGTCACGCCGGCCTGAGAGAAACGCGTCCTCGCGGATCGCCAGCAGCGACCCGCCGGCATACAGCGCGCCCTCGCAGTGCCAGTCGAGCCGCGGTTCGAGCAGCAGCCACCCCTGCCACGCGCCCACAGCGACGTGCGCAGGTACCTCGTAACGCTGCCAGGTTCCGCTCGCGTCGAGCCAGAACGTATGCGAGTCGAAGAAGTCCACGCCGCGTACCACCTCGTGACGGTGTTCGACAGGATCGTAGTCGGCCTCCACGCTCACGTCGCCGAACGCGCCGCGAAACACGACAGGCGCCTCGGCGAGCGGCGTGCCGCGCTGCCACCGGCGCACTTCGCGCGGGTACCCCGAACGCGTGAGCGCACCGCGCGCACGGTCCCCACGATCCCAACCGACGTAGACCGAATCGCGATCGATCCACGTCACCGTATGCTTGCCCTCGCTTTCGATCGCGAAGCCGCCCTCGACGAACCTGCGCCGCTCGATGTCGAACTCGCGCACGACGGTGGCGTCCGCCCCGCCCGGCGAGAGCGCGATCAACGCGCGGTCGCCGTCGGGATAGAGAATCTCGATGTCCGCGCACACCCACGGCACGCCCTCTTCGGCGCCCAATGCATCGAAATCGAGCAGCGTCTGCCATTGCGGTGCGCGGCTGCGCCAGCTCGCCCACGAGGTGCGTCGCCACAGTCCCTTCGGGTGTGCGTCGTCTTCCCAGAGGTCGTAGGCCCAGTCTTTCCAGCGCGTGGGAATGACGGGCCGCTCGCGCGGCAGATAAGCCTGTGCGAGGCGCGCAGCGAGCGCCTCGAACGAGGCGCCGGTTTGCCAGGCGGCATGCGTGCGCGCGTTCTGCTCGTTCACCCAGGCGAGCGCGGCGGAGTCGTCGAGGTCTTCGAAAAAACGAAAAGGATCGGGCTGGCGAGGCCACGGGGAAACACGCGCGGTGCGCGTGCTGCTAGCCGGAGAACCCCGGCCGCGCCGGGAAGAAGATGCGGGCATGATCGGCTGAATGTATTCGACAGCGTCGATTATGCCCGCGGGCGCCGCTACTCCAGGTTGAGCTCCTGGATCTTGCGCGTAATCGTGTTGCGGCCAATGCCGAGCCGCTCGGCCGCTTCGACCTTGCGGCCGCGCGTGAAGTCGAGGGCCTCGCGGATCACCGCCGCCTCGAAGCGGCGCGAGAGCTCGTCCATCACGTCGGCCGAGTTTTCGCGCAGCAGACGCGCCACTTCCGTACGCAGTCCGCTTTCCCATGCGCTCACGGGCGGCGGCGCCGGCATGCCGGTGGGCACGGCCGCGGCAAGCGCCGGCTGAACCGTGCCGTTCGGCGCGACGCCGGCCACTGCGCCAGCCGTCCCTTCCGCGATCGCGGCGCCTGCCATGGTCAGTTCGGGCGAGCCGGCCTGAGCCGGCACGAGATCGGGCGGCAGGTCCTTGATCTCGATGGTCTGCGCCGGCGCCATCACCGTGAGCCAGTTCGCGAGATTTTCGAGTTGCCGCACGTTGCCTGGAAACGGCAGCGACGACAGATACGCGAGCGCCTCGTCGGACACGCGCTTGGGTTCCACGCCGAGTTCACGCGCGCTCTTTTGCAGGAAGTGGCGCGTGAGCAGCGGAATGTCCTCGCTGCGCTCGCGCAGCGCCGGCAAACGCAGGCGAATCACATTGAGCCGGTGATACAGGTCTTCGCGGAACAGCCCCTGGCGCACGCGCGACTCCAGGTTCTGGTGCGTGGCGGCAATCACGCGCACGTTGGCGCGCAACGGATTGTGGCCGCCCACGCGATAGAACTGCCCGTCCGAAAGCACACGCAACAGGCGCGTCTGCAGATCGAACGGCATGTCGCCGATTTCATCGAGAAAGAGCGTGCCGTTCTCGGCCTGCTCGAAGCGCCCCTGGCGCATGGCCTGCGCGCCCGTGAACGCGCCGCGCTCGTGGCCGAACAGTTCCGACTCGAGCAGGTCTTTCGGAATCGCCGCCGTGTTGAGCGCGATGAACGGACCGCTTGCGCGCGGACTATGCCGGTGCAGCGCACGCGCCACGAGTTCCTTGCCGGTGCCGGATTCGCCGGTGATGAGCACGGTGGCCGCCGAATGCGAGAGCCGCCCGATGGCGCGGAACATGTCCTGCATCGCGGGCGCCTGGCCCAGCATTTCGGGCGCTTCGGCTACGCGCTCGTCGTAGGGGTGTTCGCCGCGCACGCTCTCGTCCACGGCGCGGCGGATCAGCTCCACCGCCTTGTCGACGTCGAACGGCTTCGCGAGGTATTCGAACGCGCCGCCCTGGAATGCGGCCACGGCGCTATCGAGATCCGAGAACGCCGTCATGATGATGACGGGCAGCCCCGGCACGCGCTCGCGCACGGTCTGCAGCAATTCGAGCCCGGAGCCGCCGGGCATGCGGATGTCCGACACCAGCACCTGCGGGCTGTCGTGGTCGAGCGCGCTCGCGGCTTCGCGCACGTTCGCAAAGCTGCGTGTCGCGAAGTTCTCGCGCGCGAGGGCCTTTTCGAGCACCCAGCGTATCGATTGGTCGTCGTCTACTATCCAGATCGGCTTCATAGGGTCCGTAGAAGTCTTGGGATGCTTGCGGTATCAGTAGTCGAGCGGCAGCAGGATCTGAAACTCGGTGTGGCCCGGCCGGCTCTCCACTTCGATCAGACCTTCATGCTGCTGCACGAAGGTCTGCGCGAGCGTGAGACCGAGACCGCTGCCGTCTTCGCGCCCCGACACGAGCGGATAGAAGATGCGGTCGCGAATCTCTTCGGGAATGCCAGGACCGTTGTCGATGATATGCAAGTCCAGTGCCAGCTTGCACAGACGCTTGGCGACGGTCACCTTGCGCGCCACGCGCGTGCGCAGCTCGATGCGCGCGTCGCCCTGCGAGATGCGCTCGCGCAGCGCTTCGGCCGCATTGCGTACGATGTTGAGCACGGCCTGGATCAACTGCTCCTTGTCGCCGCGCAGGTCGGGCACGCTCACGTCGTAATCGCGCTCGATCGTGAGCCCGCGCGGAAACTCCGCGAGAATCACGGCACGCACCCGCTCGCACACTTCGTGAATGTTGACGTCGCCCACGATGTGCGGATGACGGTGCGGTTCGAGCAGCCGGTCCACGAGCGTCTGCAGGCGGTCCGATTCCTTGATCACCACTTGCGTGTACTCGCGCAGTTCGTCGCGCTCGCGCGCGCCCAGCTCGAATTCGAGCAACTGCGCCGCGCCGCGAATGCCGCCGAGCGGATTCTTGATCTCGTGCGCGAGATTGCGGATCAACTGCTTGTTGACCGAAGTGAGATCGTGAATGCGCTCTTCGCGGTCGGTGCGCAGATGCCGCTCGTTTTCGAAGAGTTCGAGCAGCACGTAGTCGGGCGCGCTTTCCAGAAAGCCCACGATCGCATGCACGTGCAGCGGCTCGTGACCGGCGCGTTCGAGCACCGCGTCGAGGTGCGTGGCGTGGAACTTGTGTTCGGCGATGGACGCAATGGTGGCGATCAGCTCGTCCGCATTCGAAAAGATGTCGGGCCACGCCATCTGCGTGAGCTGACGGCGCGAGAGATCGAGCATGGCCTCGGCCGAGGGATTTGCGAAAGCGACGCGCAGCGTGCGCTTGTCGAGCACGAGCACCACCGTAGGCAGGGCTTCGAAGCCGGGCAGGAGCCCCGACTCGACGAGCTGCGTATCTTCCGACAGGGCTTCGGCGTGCCCTTTTCTTGCCTTGATCAGATTCTTCAGAACCATGTTTCAGTCTGGCCGCGAGGAGGCAATGCGCTGATGAGGGTAGTCATCTGTCTGCCGGGTCGCGAGCGGTGCGCCGATGAGCGTCTGACCCGCCGCGTCCAACGAAAAAGGGACGGCACCGCCGTCCCTTCGTAACCCATCGTGAACGTCGGACAGACGCTTCGCTGCCGCTGCTGCTGGCAAGCGAAGCGCCATTGCCGCTTACAGCGAGTAGTACATCTCGAATTCGATCGGGTGCGTGGTCATGCGCAAGCGTTGCAGCTCGCCTTCCTTCAGGTCCAGGTACGCATCCAGCATCGAATCCGTGAACACGCCACCGCGCGTCAGGAACTCGCGATCCTTGTCGAGTGCTTCGAGCGCCTGGTCGAGGCCCGCGCACACGGTCGGGATCTTTGCATCTTCTTCCGGCGGCAGGTCGTACAGGTTCTTGTCCGCGGCTTCGCCCGGGTGAATCTTGTTCTGCACGCCGTCGAGGCCGGCCATCATCAGCGCCGAGAACGCGAAGTACGGGTTGGCCATCGGGTCCGGGAAGCGCGTTTCGATACGGCGGCCCTTCGGGTTCGACACGTGCGGAATGCGGATCGAGGCCGAGCGGTTACGCGCCGAGTAGGCGAGCTTCACCGGTGCTTCGAAGTGCGGCACGAGACGCTTGTACGAGTTCGTCGTCGGGTTCGTGATGGCGTTCAGCGCGCGAGCGTGCTTGATGATGCCGCCGATGTAGAACAGCGCGAATTCCGACAGGCCGGCGTAGCCGTTGCCCGCGAACAGGTTCTGGCCGTCCTTCCAGATCGACTGGTGCACGTGCATGCCCGAGCCGTTGTCGCCCACCACGGGCTTCGGCATGAACGTCGCCGTCTTGCCGTACGTGTGCGCCACGTTCTGCACGATGTACTTGAGCTTCTGCGTCCAGTCCGCGCGCTGCACGAGCGTCGAGAACTTGGTGCCGATTTCGTTCTGGCCCTGGCCCGCCACTTCGTGGTGGTGCACTTCGACCGGCACGCCGATCTGCTCGAGCAACAGACACATTTCCGAGCGGATGTCCTGGAACGAATCGACCGGCGCGACCGGGAAGTAGCCGCCCTTCACGCCCGGACGGTGACCCGTATTGCCGCCTTCGAATTCCTTCGACGAGGACCACGGCGCTTCTTCCGAGCCGATCTTCACGAAGCAGCCCGACATGTCCGTGTTCCACTGGACCGAGTCGAAAATGAAGAATTCGGGTTCCGGACCGAAGAAGGCGGTGTCGCCCAGGCCCGTGCTCTTCAGGTACGCTTCGGCGCGCTTCGCGAGCGAACGCGGGTCGCGCTCGTAGCCCTTGCCGTCGGCCGGTTCGATCACGTCGCAGGTCAAGACGAGCGTGGATTCTTCGTAGAACGGGTCGATGAACGCCGTATCGGCATCAGGCACGAGCAGCATGTCCGAAGCCTCAATGCCCTTCCAGCCGGCAATCGACGAACCGTCAAACGCATGGCCGCTTTCGAACTTGTCCTCGTCGAATGCCGACACCGGCACGGACACGTGCTGCTCCTTGCCGCGCGTATCGGTGAAACGGAAGTCGACAAACTTGACGTCTTCGTCCTTGACGAGTTGCATGACGTCGGCCACGGATTTACTCATAACCTATCTCCTGATTAACGAATTCGGCGGGTTTCGCCGCCGCCCCAATCTAGCGGACCGGCCTTGACACGTCCACCGCGTTTTTCGCGGAATGGCGCGACCCCGGTGGCCGATCGATCGGGGCGATTATAAGCAGCTTCCATGCCATACGTGCGCCAGCCTGGCACCCCGCCCCGCCCGGCGCGCGCTGTCGCGGGGAATTCAGGCGCAGTGACGAGGCACGGTGTGCCGGTCAGCACACCTCATCGCACCAACAAAGTGCATTCCACGTGTCACCCACCCGTCTCCGTTCAATTATGGTGCATCGCGGCGTTTTTGCACCTTCATTGGGCAGCCCTTTGCGCGAGGCGATGACCGACGATCGCCGTGGTCGTCGAATCTGCGTCATCGGGTCGCGTCCACGGGTCGTTGTGAGAGTTGCTGCTGTGCCCGGGCAAGCCCGGTGTCTCGCGCCGCGCCCCCGCGCTAGAATGCTTTTTTGATCCAGATACGAGGAGACTGGCCGTCATGAGCACGCTCGAACAGTTGTACAGAGAGGCCGAGAAGCGCCGTGTCGCAAACCAGCTGCCCTACGCGGGCGCGCTGTCGCCCGCTGAAGCGTTCGAGCTTCTGCAGCTCGATTCCCGCGCCCGGCTCGTCGACGTGCGTACGCGCGCCGAGCTGGACTGGGTAGGCCGGCCCGTGATTGGCGACGGCCAGTACGCGCACATCGAATGGACCCGCTACCCCGGCGGCATCCCCAATCCCGAATTCCTCGACCAGCTTCGCGCTTCAGTTGCGCCCGACACGCCCGTGCTGTTCCTCTGCCGCAGCGCCGCGCGCTCGAAGCTCGCCGCCATCGAGGCCGCCAAGTCCGGCTATACGCAGGCTTTCGATCTGCTGGAAGGATTTGAAGGCGACAAGGACGGCCAGGGGCATCGCAAGACGGTGTCGGGCTGGTGCTTCCGGGGGTTGCCGTGGATCGGCGCTTGACTGGCACACGATTGCCGCCTGACCGGCGCCTGATGGGCGCTTAATCCGCTTCCGGCTGCCTGTTAGTCAATCGGCCGCCTTCCCGTTTTCTGCAGGCGGCTCGACGATGTCCCCGCCCAGCTGATGCACGCCTTCGCGCAGCTTCACGAACGCTGCCGCGACGGCCTCGGGCTCGCCCTTCACGCCCAGATCGATGTGCCGGCGCGCGTAGATGCCGCCGCGCGTCGCGTCGCCCACGCTGGGCAGGCTGAACACGCGCACGCCCGGGAAATCGTGCTCGATCTGCTCCATGAGCGGCGTCAGCGTGGATTCCGGCAACTCGAACACGATCAACGACTTCTCCGCATGCGGCGTGGCGTGATGCAGATGCGCGTACTTCGTGTCCAGCACCCACTCGATCATCGGCCACGCCATGACGGGAAAGCCCGGCACGAAGTGATGGTCGCCCACCGAAAAGCCCGGAATCTTGTTGTAGCCGTTCGGAATGATCGACGCGCCGCGCGGAAAAGTGCCCATGTTCAGCCGATGGCGGTTTTCCGGCGAGTCGAGGTCGATCGGGCCGGGGCCACTGTGCATATCGCGGATGCGCTCCTGGATCAGCGCCTTCGCCTCGGGATGCAGTTCGAGCGGCACGCCGAGCGCTGCGGCCGCGCACTGGCGCGTGTGGTCGTCCGGCGTCGCGCCGATGCCGCCCGTCGAAAACACGATGTCGCCTGAAGCGAAGCTGCGCCGCAGCGTCTCGGTGATGCGCTCGCGCTCGTCGCCCACGTATTGCGCCCATGCGAGCGAAAGCCCGCGCGCGCTCAGGAGTTCGATGACTTTCGGCAGGTGCTTGTCGCTGCGCCGGCCCGACAGAATCTCGTCGCCGATGATGATCAAACCAAATGCCATTGCCGCCTCTCGATGAAGGGGAGAAAGGCCCGCGTCAGGAAACCGCGACCGGGCCGCTGCCACCGCCAGGCTCTTCGGCGCGCATGCGCTGCAGCGCGCGCAGGCAGTAGTAGCCGAACCACAGCGCAGTGAACACGAGGATGAACGAATAGATCCAGATGGTCACCGCCGTGACGACGGGAAAGAACACGATAAGCCACGCCGACCAGACCCACAGCAGCGTGGGCACCGAGCCGAGCAGCCCGCTCGCGATGCCGATGGAAAGCAGCGGCAGCCGGTAGCGGCGCACCAGCGCGCGGCGCTCGTCGCGGCTCGCGTGCAGCGCGAGGGCGTCGTAGGTCATGACGCGATAGGTGAGCCAGCCCCACAGGAGCGGCGGAATCAACGCGAAGAACGGCGGCACGAGCCACAGCGGCAGCGTCACGACGAGCAACACGATGCACACGACCGTGGTCCACAGCGAATACGCGAGGCTGCCGAACCAGGTGCCGCCGCGGCGCATTTCGAGGCTCGCGAACTGGCGCCGCGACAGATGGCGGATCACGGCCGGCATGGAAAGCGTCGCGATCAGGAGCAGCACGGTGAGCACGATGAGCGGTATCGCCATGGCGATCACGATGAACGGCGCCACCACCGTGTGGAGCGACGCAAAGCCCAGCCAGTTGAACAGATCGTAGAGCGTGGACGTGAACGACCAGCTTTCGAGCCAGACGCGCGTGGCGTCGATGAGCGGCTGCCAGAACAGATAGAGCACCGTGCCCCAGACCACGGCCGCCACCGCGAACGGCACGAACGTGAGCACCAGCATGACGGGATGGAAAACGCTGGAAAGCGCGCGGCCGAAGGAACGCAACAGATCATTCATGCGGACAGGAGGCCGGTCGGGCAAACCCGGCGCGTATAGAGAATGGAGAATGGGAATGGGAGAACAGCAGAGAGGATAAACCACGCCGAGGTCGGTCCGCCGACGTGCGGCCGTTCGCCCAAGACAGCGCACCGGCGGCGCGCCGCTGGTCGAGCCACGCTCAAACGGCCGCGCCGTCCCCCGACGATGCGCGCTTCGGCGCCAGCCGTCGCGCAATGCGCACGAAAGCGAGCCAGTGCTGCTCGAAGAAGCCGTCGCCGTAGCGCTCGCCTTCAAGCTGATCGCGAATGCCCGTGGGCTCGATCGCGCGGTTCCACGACGCGCTGCCGAACAGCATGTCCCACCACGGGAACAGCACGCCGAAGTTGCAGCCATACGTGAGCCCCTCGTGGCCGTAACCGATGGCGTGATGGCGCCGGTGGAACGACGGACTCACGATCACGCGTTCCAGCACCCGCCCGAAATCGACGCGGATATTGGCGTGCTGCACGCTCTGCGCGAAATTGGTCAGCGCCACCAGCACCACGAACTGCACGGGCGGCACGCCGATGGCGAGCGCGATCAGCGCGAAGAAACAGGCCTGGAGCAGGTCGTCGAGCAGGTGGTTGCGGTCGTCGCACCAGAGCGACATCTTGCGCTGGCTGTGATGCACCGCGTGCAGCTCCCACCATATGCCGAAGCGGTGTTCCCAGCGGTGATACCAGTAGCCCGCGAAGTCCAGCACCACGAGATAGATCGCGAACGTGACGAGCGGCTGGGTCGTGACGCCCGGCCAGAGGTTGTCGAAGTCGATGTTCGAGATGTTGTGCAGCCGCAGCCACGCCTGGAGATGGTCGAAAAGCGGCTGCAGCGTGAAGAAGAAAAAGAGGTTCATCACGCCAAGCCGCACGATCCATGTGTAGATCACGTCCACACCCACGCCCTTGCGGCTCTCCCACTTCTCGGCCGGACGCAGCGCTTCGAGCGGACGCAGCACCGCGTACATCGCGAGCACCTCGAGCACGCCGACGATCACCCAGTAAAGGCTGTCGTACGTGTCCTCGTCGTAGTCCATGAGGTTGAAGCGGAACAGCAGCGGCTGCACGACGTCGACATACAGCAGCGTCTGGATGGCCGAGATGAAGCTGTCGAGGGAAGAAGTGATCAGGTGAAACATGGTTTCCGTTTTCGCTCAGCGGGACGCCGCTGGGACGCATTCCGCCCGGTCGAGTTCCGCTGGGTTCTGCTGGTTTCTTCGCCGACGTCCGCCGCCGGGCTCCGCTGCTGACTGCCGCTTGCAGGGCCGGAGCCGCGTGCGGCGCCCGACGCCGCCTCATGCCACCTCATGCCGCCTCAAGCGGCATCAGGTTCCCTCAGGCCCCATTCGGTGCCGTCACGGGCGCCCGGTCGAAGAAGTAGATGCCGTGCGGCGAGCGGCCCACGAGGATCGTCTGCACGAGCTTGTGGGTGGTGAGGTCGATCACGCCCACGTGCTTCGCGAAGCGGAACGTGACCCAGAGGTAGCGCTTGTCGGCCGAAAGCTCCATGTCATCGGGACCGGGCAACAGGCCCGTGATGTCGCCCGTGTTCGTGAGCGTCTCTTCGTCGATGATGCTGATCGTGCTCGCCACGCGGTTCGACACGGCGACGTGGCGGCCGTCGTCGAGCGAGCGGAAGTTGTGCGCGCCGTTGCCCGTCACGATGGTCTTCACGACTTTCTGATTGCGCCAGTCGACCACGGCCACGTAGTCGGCGCCCGTCATGCCGACGAGCAGGTACTTGTCGCCGGGCGTCATCCAGAGGCCCGCCGGCACCTTGCCGACCTTCATCTTCCATTTCACCGTCTGCGTGGGCAGGTCGATGGCCGCCAGTTCGCCCGACACCTGCAACGTGATGAACACCGTCTTGCTGTCGCTCGTGAACGCCATGTGGCTCGGCATCACGGCGAGGGGCAATCGCTTGGCCAGCGTGAAGTTGTGGCCGTCGTAACCGTAAATGTCGATGCGGTCGAGCCGCAGGCCCGTGGTGACGAACCACTTACGGTCGGGCGAAAAGCCGAGCTGATACGGATCTTCGATGTTTTCGAGCCAGCGCTGCGTCTTGCCGGTTTTCGGATCGACAAACATCAGGTTGTTCGAGACCGAATTCGCCACGATCAGCGACGCATTGTCGGGCGTGGTCATCAGGTGGTGCGGTTCCTTGCCGGTGGGCACCGTGCCCACCACCTGGTGCGTCGCTTCGTCGATCAGGCTGAGCGTCGCTTCGCCGGAATTGAGCACGATGATGTTATTGGCGTAGGCGAGCGTCGGGGCAATACCTGCGGCGCCCGCGGCCAGCGCCACGCACGCCGCGAAACGACGCGCGGCGCGGGAAAGGAAGAAATTACGCATGAAGGGAAACCGTCCGGAGGGGTGGCGTGATTGTAGAACGTTTGCGCGCGCCGGCGGTTGACTTGCCGAAGGCACCGTTCGTCGCGAAGTCGTGTGAGCAAGACGAAACCACGGGGAGGCCCCCGGCGATTACCTGGAAGCCTCGCCGGGTGGCCGCGGCTTCGCTCAGCGCTGCATCGACTCCCACACCTTGTGAAGTCGCTTCACGGAAACCGGCATCGGCGTGCGCAGTTCCTGGGCGAAAAGCGAAATACGCAGTTCTTCGAGCAGCCAGCGGAATTCGGCGAGCCGCGGGTCGGCCACGCCGCCGCGCTGTGAGAGCGCGCGCTGATAGTGCTGCCAGAGCGGCTGGAACTCGGCGTACTGGCGCGTATCGCGGGCCGGATCGGCGCGCAGCTTGTCGATACGTAGCGCGATGCCCTTGAGGTAGCGCGGAAAGTGCGTGAGCTGCACGTAGGGCGTCTCGACGATGAAGCGCTTCGTCACGAGCGCATCGAGTTGCGCCTGCATGTCCGAGGAGGCATTGCCGAAGGCCTTCGCCTGCGCGAGCTTTTTCGTCACGGCGGCGTATTCCGCCAGAATCTGCCCGACAAGGCGCGCAATTTCCTGCGCAAGCAGCGTGAGCCGGCTGCGGCCCTCGTCGCGGCGCGCGTGGAAGCTCGTGTCGTCGTCGGGTAGCGGGTCCTGGAGACACGCACGGTCGAGCGCCATGTCGATCAGTTGGTCGCGCAATTCCTCTTGCGTGGCGCGCGACATGAACTGCATCGCCATTTCCCGCAGCCCCGGCAGGTTCTTCTCCAGATAGCGGATCGGCTCGCGCAACTGCAGCGCAAAGAGGCGCCGCAGGCCCGCGCGATGGATGCGCGCCGCCTCGTCGGGCGAGTCGAATACTTCGACGTCGCAATGCGTGCCGCGATCCACGAGCGCCGGGTAGCCGAACAGCGTCTGTCCGCCGCGGCGGATTTCGAGCAGTTCCGGCAGCTTGCCGAAATTCCAGGTGGTCAGGTTTTCGTAGAGCGCGGTGGCGGGCGATGCGGTGTCCGCGGACGATGCGGCCGCGCCGGACGCGACATTGCCCGGCGTGGCGCGGGCCGAGGGCGACGCGCCCATGCCGCCCCTCTGATGCCCCTGTCGCGTGCCCTCGCCCGTTGCGTGAGGCCGTGCACTCGCCGACATGCCAGGCCGCGCCGCCGTATCAGGACCTGGGCCTGGACCAAGAGCAGGCCCCGCCCCCGGCACCGTTGCCGCGCCCTGCCCGGCCGCAGCCGCATCGGCGACGATCCGCTGGAACTGCTGCTGCGCCTGGGCACCCAGCTCGGCGCGCAGTTGCGCGAGATTGCGGCCCATCGCGAGCTGGCGCCCGTGCTCGTCGATCACCTTGAAGTTCATGAACAGGTGCGCGGGCAGCGTCTCCAGCTTGAAGTCGGCGAGTTTCAGCGCGATCTGCTTCTCATCGCGCACGTCCGCGATCAGCGCATCGAGCAGGCCGCCCGCGCCGAAGCGCTCGCTCGCGTGGCGATCCGCGAACGCCGCTGCGTACTCGGGCAGCGGCACGCAATGGCGGCGCAGCTTCTGCGGCAGCGACTTCAGCAGCAACTGCACCTTCTCCTTCACCATGCCCGGCACGAGCCACTCGCAGCGGCGCGCATCCACCTGATTGAGCGCGTGCAGCGGCACCGTGAGCGTCACGCCGTCGCGCGGCGAGCCCGGCTCGAAGTGGTAGCCGAGCGTCATCGGCACGCCGGCCATCGTCATGCGCTTCGGGAACAGGTCGGTCGTGACGCCGGCTGCCTCGTGGCGCATCAGGTCGTCGCGCGAGAGGTAAAGCAGGCGCGCCTCTTCACCGCTGCCGCCGTGCTTCTTCGCCTCGTCGCGATACCAGCGTTCGAACGCCGCGCCGGTGTAGATGCCCTTCGGCACCACCTTGTCGTAGAACGCGAAGATCAGTTCGTCGTCCACCAACACGTCCTGGCGGCGCGACTTGTGCTCGAGCTGTTCGATGTCGGCAAGCAGCTTGCGGTTGTGCGCGAAGAACGGCAGCTTCGTCTCGAACTCGCCCTCCACGAGCGCGCCGCGAATGAACAGCTCGCGTGCGCGGGCCGGGTCCTGCCGGCCGAAGCTCACGCGCCGCCGCTGATAGATGGGTAGCCCGTAGAGCACCGCTCGCTCGAAGGCCGTCACCTGCGCCGCGCGCTTTTCCCAATGCGGCTCGGAAAGCGACTTGTGCAGCAGATGCGCGCCCACGCGCTCCACCCACTCGGGCTCGATCTTCGCGATGGTGCGCGCATAGAGCCGGCTCGTTTCCACGAGTTCGGCGGCCATCACCCAGCGCCCCGCCTTCTTCACGAGCGCGGAGCCGGGCCACAGGTGGAACTTGATGCTGCGCGCCCCGAGGTAGTACGGCTCGTCCTCGGCCTTCAGGCCGATGTTGCCGAGCAGCCCGGTGAGCAGCGCGAGATGGATCTGCTCGAAGGTGGCGTCGGCCTCGTTGAGCCGCCAGCCGTGCTCGCGCACCACCGTGAGCAGTTGCGAGTGCACGTCGCGCCATTCGCGCAGGCGCATTTGCGAGAGGAAGTTCGCGCGGCAGGCGTCCATGAGCTGACGGTTGGACTTCTTGTGCGTGACCGCTTCCTCGAACCACGCCCAGATCTTCAGCCACTGCAGGAATTCGGAGCGTTCGTCGGCGAAGCGGCGATGCGCCTCGTCGGCCTGCTCCTGCGCTTCGAGCGGCCGGTCGCGCGGGTCCTGCACCGAGAGCGCGCTCGCGATCACGAGCACCTCGCGCAGCGCCTGCTGGTCGCGCGCGGCGAGAATCATGCGGCCCACGCGCGGGTCGAGCGGCAGCCGCGCGAGTTCGCGGCCAAGCGGCGTGAGCGCGTTGTCGTCGTCCACGGCGCCCAGTTCGTTGAGCAACTGGTAGCCGTCCGCGATGGCGCGGCCCGGCGGCGGTTCGATGAACGGAAACGTTTCGATCGCCGTCAGGTGCAGCGACTTCATGCGCAGAATCACAGCCGCAAGCGACGAGCGCAGGATCTCCGGGTCCGTGAAGCGCGGCCGCGCCTCGAAGTCGGTCTGATCAAAGAGGCGGATGCACACGCCGTCGGCCACGCGGCCGCAGCGGCCCGCGCGCTGGTTCGCGGCGGCCTGCGAGACCGGCTCCACCTGAAGCTGCTCCACCTTGTTGCGGTACGAGTAGCGCTTCACGCGCGCGAGGCCCGTGTCCACCACGTAACGGATGCCCGGCACCGTGAGCGAGGTTTCGGCAACGTTGGTGGCAAGCACGATGCGCCGCGCGTTCGACGGCCGGAACACGCGCTCCTGCTCGGCTGCGGAAAGACGCGCGAAAAGCGGCAGGATTTCGGTGTGCGGCGGATGGTGCTTGCGCAGCGACTCGGCGGCCTCGCGGATCTCGCGCTCGCCGGGCAGGAACACGAGCACGTCGCCGGGGCCTTCGCGACAGAGTTCGTCGACGGCATCGACAATCGCCTCCATGAGGTCGCGTTCGGACGCCTCGCCTGCGCCGCCTCTGCCACCGCGCTCGCCGCGGCGTGCGCCGCCTGGGCCTCCTGCGTGATCCGCGCCGTCCTGAGCCGGCCGTGCGCGCCCGCGGCCCGCCGTCCCTTCGGCGGCCTTCACCGCAGGACTCGCCCCCACCGCCGGGCGGTAGCGCATCTCGACGGGATAGAGCCGCCCGCTCACTTCGATCACGGGCGCGGGCCGCGCTTCGCTGCCGAAGTGGCGCGCGAAACGCTCGGCGTCAATCGTCGCCGACGTGACGATCAGCTTGAGATCCGGCCGGCGCGGCAGGATCTCTTTCAGATAGCCGAGCAGGAAGTCGATGTTGAGACTGCGCTCGTGTGCTTCGTCGATGATCAGCGTGTCGTACGCCTTCAGAAGCGGGTCGGTCTGCGTTTCGGCGAGCAGGATGCCGTCGGTCATCAGCTTGACCGACGCGCCCGGCGCGAGGTTGTCCGTGAAGCGCACCTTGTAGCCCACCACCTCGCCGAACGGCGTGCCGAGTTCCTCGGCAATGCGCCGCGCGGTGGCCGAGGCCGCGATCCGCCGCGGCTGCGTATGGCCGATCAGCCCCGCGCCGCCGGCGCCGCGCCCGCGTCCGAGTTCGAGGCAGATCTTCGGCAACTGGGTCGTCTTGCCCGAGCCCGTCTCGCCGCTCACGATCACCACCTGGTGAGCCGCGATGGCGCGCGCGATTTCCTCGCGCCGGCCGGACACCGGCAGCGCTTCGGGAAACGTGATAGGCGGAACAGGATTGGGCGCGACCGGCCGGCGCGCCTTCGTCTCACGGCCGGCTTCGTGTGCTGCTTTGGGTGTGGCTTCGTTTGCGCCTTCACGGGCGGCGTCCCGTGCTGCGGACGAGCGCGCCGGCGCCGGACTTTTGGGTACATTCGACATGGGGGCGCATTATAATCCCGGCATGAATTCACAAACCGACCTCATCCCCACGTCCGCAGGCGCGCCGGCCGCTTCCGGCGACCCTGAAACCGCCCTCCATCACGCGCAGTTCGTCGAGTGGATGCGATCGGTCGCGCCCTACATCCACCGCTTCAACAACAAGACGTTCGTCGTGGGTTTCGGCGGCGAGGTCGTGCATCAGAACCTGCTCAACGCGCTCGTTTCCGACATCGCGCTCTTGCAGGCCATGGGTATCCAGATCGTGCTCGTGCACGGTTCGCGCCCGCAGGTCGAAGAGCAGATGAGCCTGCACGGCGTGGAGTCCGAGTTCTCGCACGGCATGCGCATCACCAATGCGCGCGCACTCGAATCCGCGAAGGAAGCCGCCGGCGAAGTGCGCCTCGATATCGAGGCCGCCATCAGCCAGGGCCTGCCGAACACGCCGATGGCGCACGCGCACATCAGCGTGGTGTCGGGCAATTTCGTGACCGCGCGGCCCGTCGGCATTCTCGACGGCGTCGATTTTCAGCACACGGGCCTCGTGCGCAAGATCGACGCCGACTCCATCCGTCACTCGCTCGCGAGCCGCAAGCTCGTGCTGCTCTCGCCGCTCGGCTTCTCGCCCACGGGCGAGGCGTTCAATCTGTCGATGGAAGACGTGGCGTCCGCCGCGGCCATCGCGCTGCGCGCCGACAAGATGGTGTTTCTCACCGAAACGCCGGGCCTCTACGACGAAGACGGCGGGCTGATCCGCGAAATGTCGCTCGACGACGCCTACCGCCTGCTGGAAAGCGGCGCGGTGTCGGGCGACGCCGGGTTCTATCTGAAACACGCCATTCGCGCCTGCCGCGGCGGCGTGGCGCGCGCCCACATCATTCCGTACTCGCTCGACGGCAGCATCCTGCTCGAACTGTTCCTGCACGACGGCGTGGGCACGATGATCTCGTACGAGAACCTGGAGAGCCTGCGCGAGGCGTCGCCGGACGACGTGGGCGGCATCCTCACACTGATCGAACCGCTCGAGACAGACGGCACGCTGGTGCGGCGCGGGCGGCACCAGATCGAACGCGACATCGACCACTTCTCGGTAATCGAGCACGACGGCGTGCTGTTCGGCTGCGCCGCGCTGTACCCATATCCGCAGGAGCGCATCGGCGAAATGGCGTGCCTCACGGTTTCGCCGGAGGCTCAAGGCGCAGGCGACGGCGAGCGGCTCCTGAAGCGTATCGAGCAGCGCGCAAGGGCACGCGGTCTCACGCGCATTTTCGTGCTCACCACGCGCACGGAGCACTGGTTCCTGAAGCGCGGCTTCGTGAAGGCGTCCGTGGACGATCTGCCCGAAGACCGGCGCCGGCTCTACAACTGGCAGCGCAAGTCGCTCGTGCTGATGAAGCAGCTCTGAGCGGAGCCGGGACGGCGCGACTGGAACAGCGTGCAATAGTGTGCCTTCCCGCCTCGCCTTGCGCAGCGAGGCAACAGAAAACAGAAACCGGGCCGCCTCGAACACACCGTGGCGCGGCCCCTATACCGATCAACCCGATCCAACACGACATCGCGAGACCTCACCCGCGATCATTCGAATCTCAGGAAGGAGAAGCACAGCATGGCTCGTATGGTTCAATGCGCAAAGCTCGGCAAGGAAGCCGAAGGCCTCGATTTCCCGCCGCTGCCGGGCGAACTCGGCAAGCGCATCTACGAAAGCATTTCGAAGGAAGCGTGGCAGGCGTGGCTCAAGCAGCAGACGATGCTCATCAACGAGAACCGTCTCAACATGGCCGACCCGCGCGCGCGCCAGTACCTCATGAAGCAGACGGAGAAGTTCTTCTTCGGCGAAGGCGCGGACCAGGCGTCGGGCTACGTACCGCCCACGCAGGGCTGAGGGTTTCGGCGCGGCGAGCGGTGTCGTTCGCGTTTGAGGCGGGTCGCAGAGCCGCCGCACCGCGCCTGATCGTCTTCCTCCCTGCCGCCTTAATGGGGCTTACTCGCGGGGCCCCCTCGCGGACCCCACCGAGGTGTTCATCGCGCTGCGGTCCAGCGTCCGCTGGACCGCGCAAGCCTGCCTCCCGGCACGCGCCACGGCCGGCCGGTTTGCACGATCTTCTGTCATCGTGCTAACATGCACCCCGTTTTCAACAGCAATTCACCTTCATTCGCGTTCAATACGCCTACGGGTTCCGTCGCACATGCGTGCACTTCCCGTCGAGCCGGTTGAACTGTTCTTTCAACGGCGCAAGCCAGCCTCCGTCACCTGACGAGCCCGGCAGCGCCATCAAGCGTCTGTTTTCGCATCGCTCCACTGAGCGGCATCGAGCCGCCCTGATGCGAAACCAGCACCTTCGACGAGTGCAATTTCGCGACGATCCGCACGCGGCCCCGGCCACCAGGTCCGGCTTCATGAGGCATCGTTTTTCCGTTCGCTGAACGGGCCACACGCGCGCCGTGACGGCACGCCCCGGCGCGTCGCCTGCCGCAAAACCGTTCGGCCCGCGCGCGGCACTTCTCGCGAAACTGCACTTTTCCGGCAACCGTGGCGGACCGCTCACGCGCTCGGCCGCAGTCACAGGAGTTCAAGACCTTGACCGCATCCACCAACGGCTTCTGGCGAAACGCAGAACGAAACGCAGAAAGCGGCAACAGCAACACCACGCGTCTCACCGTGGACGACATCACTGTCGTCGATCACAGTCTGCTCAAACGCGCGGTCGGCGCCATGGCGCTCGGCAACGCAATGGAGTGGTTCGATTTCGGCGTGTACAGCTACATCGCCGTCACGCTCGGCAAAGTGTTCTTCCCGTCCAGCAGCGCCTCGGCGCAATTGATCGCGACGTTCGGCACCTTCGCGGCCGCGTTCCTCGTGCGGCCCGTCGGCGGCATGGTGTTCGGCCCGCTCGGCGATCGCATCGGACGCCAGCGCGTGCTCGCGATGACGATGATCATGATGGCCTGCGGCACGTTCGCGATCGGCCTGATTCCTGACTACGCGACGATCGGCATTCTCGCGCCCGTGCTGCTGCTCGTGGCGCGCCTCGTGCAGGGCTTCTCGACGGGCGGCGAATACGGCGGCGCCGCGACCTTCATCGCCGAATATTCGACGGACAAGCGCCGCGGCTTCATGGGCAGTTTCCTCGAGTTCGGCACGCTGATCGGCTACGTGCTGGGCGCGGGCACCGTGGCGCTGCTCACCGCGACGCTTTCCGAACGCGCGCTGCTTGCGTGGGGCTGGCGCGTGCCGTTCCTGATCGCCGGGCCGCTCGGGCTGGTGGGTCTCTACATCCGCATGAAGCTCGAAGAAACGCCCGCGTTCCGGCGCGAGGTCGAAGCGCGCGAAACGCGCGAGGCCGCCGACAAGGCTCAGCTGCAACCCACGTTCCGCCAGATGCTCGCGCAGCAGTGGCGCCCGCTGCTGCTGTGCGTGGGACTCGTGCTGATCTTCAACGTGACGGACTACATGGCGCTCTCGTACCTGCCGAGCTACCTTTCGGCGACGCTGCACTTCAACGAGACGCACGGCCTCTTTCTCGTGTTGATCGTCATGGTGCTGATGATGCCGATGACGCTTGCTGCCGGCCGCCTCTCCGACACGCTCGGCCGCAAGCCCGTGATGCTCGCGGGCTGCATCGGGCTCTTCGTGCTCTCCATTCCCGCACTGCTCATGATCCGCACGGGCGAGATGCTGCCGGTGTTCGGCGGACTGCTGATACTCGGCACCCTGCTCTCGTGCTTCACGGGCGCGATGCCCGCCGCCTTGCCCGCGCTCTTTCCGACCTCGATTCGCTACGGCGCGCTCGCGATCGGCTTCAATGTGTCCGTGTCGCTGTTCGGCGGCACCACACCGCTCGTCGCCGCGTGGCTCGTGGATGCCACCGGCAACCTGATGATGCCCGCCTACTACCTGATGGGCGCCTCGGTGATCGGCATGGCGGCCGTGGCGGCGTTGCGCGAAACGGCGCGCAAGCCGCTGCCCGGCTCCGCGCCCTGCGTGGCCTCGCCGGCCGAAGCACACGCGGTACTGCGAGGACACCGCGTGGCCGAGGAACTGGACGACGAGGAAGACTACGCGGTGGCGGTGCGGGTCTGAAGGCCTTGTGACTGTGAGGCGGGTTGCTCGGGGCGGTCGCGCTGGGGGCCGTCGCGTTTGGGTCGTCGCGTTTTAGCCGGCGACGTCTGAACCACCAGCGTTCGAGTCACCACCATTGGCGCCCTCGACGCCAATCCGGCTCACCGTCCACGCACGCGCTACTCGACGAGCCGCGCGAGCGTCGCCGACACGCGGCCTGCCTCGATCACGAGCATCCCTGCCGATACCGGCAGCCTGAAGCGTCGCGGCCCGGCGCTGCCGGGGTTCACGAACAGCACGCCGTCACGCGTCTCGATCACCGGCTTGTGCGAATGACCGGTGACGACGACGTCGATGGCGCGCTCGCCCAGCGCCTCGCGCGCCGCGCGCAGATCGGCGATGTCGTGGACCACGAGAATCGTCCGCTGCTGCACCGTCAGCGTGGTGTGCAGCGGCAACGGTTCCGCCCATGCGCCCACGTCGTTGTTCCCGCGCACGGCGGTGACGGGCGCGATGCCGGCGAGCGCCTCGAGCACCGCGGGGTCGCAGATGTCGCCCGCGTGCACGATCGCGTCGCAGCCCTGCAGATGCCGCAGCGCTTCGGGACGCACGAGGTTGTGCGTGTCGGAAATCAGGCCGATGCGATGGACGCGCGCGTTTCGGGTCGTAGCCATGGTTTCAGCGCAGGGACGAACGATGCAGATCAGGCGGCGTGCGCGCCACCCGGCCTCCGTGACCCAGCCAGCGCTTCGTCATACCCTGCACCAGCACCGACACGAGCGCCGCGCAACCGAACGCCGGCAGCGTGCCGGCATGCGGGAGCAGCGCCGCGGCCACGATGAAGAACGCCGCGAACGACGCCCGCCCGACCACCATGCCGCGCATCAGGCGCGCGACGAAATCCGCGCCGTGCGCGCGCTGCGCCGACACGGCAAGCACGCTGCCGAGCAGTGGAAACACCGAAAGCACGCCGCTCCACGCCGCACCGAGCGATGCCGACAGTTGCGTCACCGCGAGCGTCAACGCGGCGCCCATCGCCATGCGCAGTACGAGATCGGTGCGGGTTATGCGCGCGGCCGGCACGGTGCCGTGCGCACGCGGCAGCCACGTCTGCGATACGGTCACGGCCACGCCGGCCGCGCCCAACGCCCACGCGGCGCCGTCCGGCAGATGCACGAGCAGCGCGGCCACGACGAGCCACGCCGCAAGGCCCGCAGCAAGCGCGAGGGGCCAACGGGTCTCCCAGCCAGGACGGCGGCAGGTCCAGGCATAGGCAAAATTGAACGCTTCGGATGCGGCAATCGCCGCAACGGATGCCGCGCAGGCACGCGCGCCGAATACCGGACCGCGTTCGAGCACGAGCAGCAGCACGATGGGCCCGGCCACCACCGGCAAGCCCGCGAGCCAGCCCGCCACGGCGGGCCCCCAGACGCGTGCGGCCAAGGCCAGCGAAACGAGAAAGGCCGGAACGAGCGCGAGTTTGAGAGCGAGCATCGTCGCGATCCGCGATGAGTGAAGGGAGCGGACGATTATCGCCGATGAAGCCGGGACAGGCTCACCACGCACTCACTCCGCACTCACCCCGCCGCGCCGTGCGCGATGAAGTGCACGGCGAGCCATACGGTGGGCGAGTCCGGCGCTTCGAAGTCCGTATAGACCACGCGATGCCGGCAATGCGCCGGAATGCGCAGGTAGTCGCCGGGACGCAGCGTACGGATCGACGACTCGCCTTCGAATTCGAGCGCCGCGCCGCCCGAGAGCAGTACGACCCATTCGTCGCGCGGATTGTCGTACCAGAAGCCGGGCGGACTCGCCTGCCCCGTGGAAACGATGCGCTCGATCGTCACCTCGCGATCGTCCACGAGGGTGTCGAAGCGTTCCTCGTCGGACGGCGTAGCTGCAAGCGCCGCGAGCGCCCCAAGCGAAGCGAAGTCGAACAGATTGCCCGATTCGGGCTTTCGGGCGCGGGGCATGTCGGGCTGCATGGCGGTCCTCACGTCGGCTGTCACGTTCACTGTTCACTGTTCATTGTTCACTGTTACGTCGGCTTGCATCCCGGTTCTCAGGCAAGCGGCTCGAGTGCGCCCAGCAGCGTGGGTATAAGCTCGCTCACGGTCGGGTGAATGTGCATGGCGCGCATGAGCGCGGTGTAGGGCGCGCGCGCCGTCATCGTATCGATGAAGGTGTGGATCGCCTCGTCGCCTTCGATGCCAAATATCCCCGCGCCGAGAATCTGCCGCGTCTCGCGGTCCACAAGCACCTTCATGAAACCGTCGGTCTCGCCGCGTTCGCGCGCGCGGCCCACGCGCGACATCGGCATGGTCGCGATCAGCGCAGGCTTGCCGCTCGCGCGCACCTCGGCTTCGGAACGCCCCACGCGCGCAAGCGGCGGATCGACGAACACCGCGTAGGCGGGAATGCGGTCGTCCACGCTGCGCGCCTCGCCGTCGTTCGCGCCCAGCAGATTGGCGCGGACAATCTCGAAGTCGTCGTAGGAGGTATGCGTGAAGGCGCCGCGTCCGTTGATGTCGCCAATGGCCCAGACGCCTTGCACGTTGGTGCGCAACTGGCCATCGACGGGCACGATGCCGTGCGCGTTCACCGTGATGCCGGCGGCGTCGAGGCCGAGGTCGTCGGTATTCGGAATGCGTCCGGTCGCGAAAAGCAGATGCGATGCTTCGAGCGTCTGCCCGCCGAGCGCGATGCGCACGGCTTCACCGTTCGCGCCCGCGGGTTCGAGCCGCCGCGGCTCCACGCCGAAGCGGAACTCGACGCCCTCGCGCGCGAGCACCTCCTGCACGCCGCGCGCAAAATCCTCGTCCTCGCGAGCGAGCACGCGAGCGCCGCGCACGATCACCGTCACGCGGCTGCCGAAGCGGCGGAACATCTGCGCGAATTCGAGCGCCACGTAGCTACCGCCCACGATCGCCAGATGCTCGGGCAGCACGCTCACGTCGAGCAGCGAAGCGTTGGTGTGATAGCGCACGCGCTCGATGCCTTCGACCTGCGGCACCGCCGCGCGCGTGCCCGTGTTGATGAAGATTTCGGCGGCTTCGAGCGCGTGCACGGCGTCGCCGCCGCTGTCGTCCGTGCCTTCATTCACGCTCACCGAATGCGGGCCCGTGAAGCGCGCATGGCCCGTGAAGACGGAGACATTCGGGGCTTCTCGCAGCCACTTCTCCACGCCGCTGCGCGACTGGCCGATCACGCGGTCTTTGCGCGCCTTGACTTCGGCAAGATCGACGGTGACAGGACCCGCCACGTGCACGCCGTAATCGGCGGCGTGCCGCACGACATGCGCGGCGCGCGCACTCGCCACATAAGTCTTCGTGGGCGTGCAGCCGACATTCACACAGGTCCCGCCGAATGCGGCCCGCTCGATCACGGCCGTCTTGCGCCCGCTCTTGCCGAGTTCGACCGCGAGCGGCGCGCCGCCCTGCCCGGTGCCGATCACGATTGCATCGAAATGCTTCGCTCTGTCCGCCATGTTCACGTCTCCTCGGAATGGATCGCACGGCCCGGGGCACGCGGCCCGGGGCACGCGGCCCGGGGCGTGCGCGTTGCCCATCGCGTCGCCCATGTTACGCCCCGCTGCGCAAACCCACGCGGCCGGTGTACAGGGTGAGTCCGCAGCTAATACGACGTGCGAAACACATAGAGAGGAGCAAAAAAAGAGCCGCTGCGCGGCGGCTCACAGGGTATCGGTGAAACGACATGGGCAGCCGCTCCACCGTGGGAAGACGATGCATTCAGGCGTGGCAGTGCTCCGCGCCGAACAGTTCGCGCGAGCGTTGCAGCGCGGCGCGTGCGCCCTGCGTCGCGACCATGAAGCCGACCTGGCTCAGGTTGAAATCCGTCGAGACCATCATCTGCATGAGGCTCACCATCGGCAGTACGACGGCCGGCTGGTAAAGCTGTCTTTCGATGAAGTCCCGCATGATCTGCTCCCGATGCACTGCCCTGCGCGGCGCCCGCCCAAGGCAGATACCGCTTTTCGATGGAAGCATTGTAGGGACGCGCAGACCGCGGATAAATCGGCCAGCCGCGAAGTCACTTGTCGCGAAAAGCAAACAATCGGGGAGAGGGAGGAACCGCGAGGGGGCCTGGCCGCGACAGCCCGGAAGTTGGGAGGACCGGCCCACGAAGAGCTTTTCGCAACAGGCTGGGTCGCGTCAAGCAAGCTGCACCAGGCCGAGCCGGGACCCGGATGGCCCGCGGCAGGCCGAGCCGTGACAAGCCCCCACGCCCGACCCGCGCCTTACTCCAGTGGCGCCCCAACAAACTCCGGCAACGCTTCCGCGCGCGCCGAAAACGCCGCGAGCGCGGGATAGCGCCCCGCGTCCACGGCGCCCGGCAGGATGAACTGCGTGAACCGCCACGCCACGGCCACCGTGATGTCGGGTTGCATCAGCCGGTCGCCGGCGAGCCACGCCCCGTTGCCGCAAGCCGCCACGAGCGGCTCGAGCACGTCGTACGCGGCGTGCATCTGCTTCTGCACGCGTTCCACCCACGGTTCGTGCTGGCGTTCCGCAGGACGCAGGTTGCGCTCGTAGACGATCTGGATCGTCTTTTCCATCGCGGCGAGCGCGAAGCCGATCACGCGCAGCGCGGCGAGCCGCGCCTGCGGGTCCTCGGGCATGAGCCGGCGCGCAGCCGGCACCTTGTGATCGAGGTGGTCGAGGATCAGGCTCGAATCGATCAGCAGCGTACCGTCGTCCTCGACAAGCGTCGGCGCCTTCACGACGGGATTGACGCGCGCGAACTCGTCGAAGTGCCGGAACACCGAGACGCTGCGATGCTCGAACGGTATGCCGAGCACGGCGAGCGAAACGGCGACGCGGCGCACGTAGGGAGAATCCATCATGCCGATCAGTTGCATTCCGAGCCTCGCTTGTTGGGAGTTTGAGCGCCGTGGGTTTGAACGTCGGTTGGGTGGCACGGCGGAGGTGTATTAGACCGCACCGCCATGACAACGCGCAACGGCACGGCAGCGCGCTCCCCACACCGCCGTTCCCCACACCGCCGGCGCCCCGCTCAACCCGCCGTTTCCGGCTGAGCCTCCAGCCGATCGGCTCGCGCCTCCAGCCCCTTCGTCAATTCCAGCGCCTGACGCTCGAAGAGCCGCCGATACACGCCGCCCACCGCCCGAATCAGCATGTCGTGGCTGCCCTCCTCCACCACGCGCCCGCGCTCCAGCACGAGCAGCCGGTCCAGCGCGCGCACCGTGGAGAGCCGGTGCGCGACCACGATGGTCGTGCGGCCCACCATCAGGCGCTCCATCGCTTCCTGGATCAACGCCTCGCTTTCGCTGTCGAGGCTCGACGTGGCTTCGTCGAAGATCAGCACCGGCGCGTCGGCCAGGAACGCGCGCGCGATCGCCACCCGCTGGCGCTCGCCGCCTGAGAGCTTCACGCCGCGCTCGCCCACGAGCGTGGCGTAGCCGTCGGGCAACGCGACGATGAACTCGTGCGCATGCGCGAGCCGCGCGGCCCGCTCGATCTCGGCCTGCGTCGCGCCCGGCCGCCCGTACGCGATGTTGTCGGCAAGCGAGCGGTGAAACAGCAGCGGCTCCTGCTGCACGATGGCAATCTGCGCGCGCAGCGACGTCTGCTGGATAGCGGCGATGTCCTGGCCGTCGATCGTGATGCGACCGCCGTCCACGTCGTAGAGCCGCTGGATCAGCTTGATGAACGTCGTCTTGCCCGAACCCGAGTGGCCGATCAGCCCTACGCGTTCGCCCGGCGCGATGCGCACCGAGAAGTCCGAGTAAAGCGGGCTCGCAAGTGCGCCGTAGCGGAACGTGACGTGCTCGAAGCGGATCTCGCCGCGCTCCACCACGAGCCTGCCCGCGCCCGGCCGGTCAACGACCCCGAGCGGCTGACTCTCCAGTGCGACCAGCTCTTCCATGTCGTTGACCGAGCGCTGCAGATTGCGCACGAGCATCCCGACGTCGCGCAGATAGCCTTGCAGCACGAGGAACATGGTGAGCGCGAACGCGATGTCGCCCACACCGGCGTGGCCGCGCATCCACAGCACGAGCGCCGTGCCGAGCATGGCCGCCTGCAGCGCCGCGAGCATGACGTTCTGCACGCCGCCGTTCGCCGTGCCGCGCAGCCAGGTGCGCCGCGTGCGGTCGCGCCACTTGCCGATGATGCGCGAGAGCCGCATTTCCTCGCGCAGCTCGGCGCCGAATGCTTTCACGACAGCGTTGCAGGTGATGGCGTCGGCGAGCGCGCCGCCCATGCGCGTGTCCCACGCATTGCCGAGGCGCGCCGCGGGCGCCACCACAGCGAGCGAAAGAAACGCGGTCACCGCGATGTAGACGACAGCGCCCACGCCCACCACGAGCCCCATCACGGGCCAGTGCAGACCGAGCACGACGGTCGCGCCCACCAGCATGACGACGGACGGCAGCAGCCCAAGCAGCAGCGTGTCGTTGAGCACGTCGAGCGCCCAGATGCCGCGCGTGATCTTGCGCACCGTCGAGCCGGCGAAGCTGTTCGCGTGCCAGTCGGTGGAAAAGCGCTGCACGCGATGGAATGCGCGCGCGGCGATGTCGCTCATCATCCTGAGCGTGAGCGACGTGAGGTTGAAGAACGTCACGTAGCGCAACAGCGCCGCACCGAGGCCCATGCCGACGAGCGCCGCGAAGGCGACGAGCGCTTCATTCGCCGCGTGCAGTCTGTCGTGCACGCCGGCGTGCGCGCCCGCCGCGAGCGCATCGACGAGCCGGCCGGAGAACATGGGCGTGAGCACGTCCGCGAGCGCGGCGACGAGCGCCAGCGCCACGAGCAGCCCCGCGCGCCGCGGCTGCAGACGCCACTGCGCGAAGGTAAAGCCGAGCACGCTTCTGAAGGCGCGGCCACCCAGATCCAGTTTTTTTCGAGTCATATGGGTATGCCGAGGCGCGCGGCGCCCCGGTCCAATCGAGTCAACGGAAGATCGAAAGGCACGGCGAACACGATGCGGGCGCGATGCAGGTGCAATTGACCCACATCGGCCTACGCGTCAGCCATGCTGAATTGCGGAAAATCTTCGGAAAATGCGCGGCCGCTTTCCTGACCTTCTGGAACTTCAGGAGCGGGCCGGGCGAGCGCCGCGACCTATCGTCGTGGTCGGACTGCCGTGACCATGAAAAGGACGGCTGCGAGCGCTGTGTTCATCATCTGACGCCTCCTTTTCATGAAGTTGGGGGAGCTGCGGGAAGAACGCGAAGTGTAGCAGCGGCTGTTGAAACGAGACAAGGCAGCACTACGGCAAGTGCGGTTATTCGGCCACGGGTTCGCGCTGGTGCGCACAGGTGCGCGCAGGTACATACCCCGCACGTGAGTAAAGCGAACCGCGAGCGAGTCTGGATCGCCTGCGGTCAAACTGCGGTCCAACCGCGAGCGAAACTAGGCCGACGGCAGATCGCGCACGTCCGCGATGGGCGCCGAGCCGAACGCGTCGCTCAGCGCGTAGTCGATCAGCTTCGCGGCCGCCGCGTCCGGTGTAGAGAGCGCGCCGCTCGCCTTCAGTTGCTCGAAGCGCTCGATCATCGGAAAGCGCTCGGCGCTGCTTGCGCGGATGGTGGCCTGCATGCCGGTGTCCACCACGCCGGGCGCGAGGCTGCAAATGCGCAGCTCAGCGTTGGCGTCCTGCGCGACGGCGCGCGCATGGTGGTCAAGCGCGGCCTTGGTCGCGCAGTACACGCTCCAGCCGGCGTAGGCATTGCGCGCAGCGCCGCTCGACACGTGCACGATGCGGCAAGCCATCGCGCCGCCCGTGCTCGACGCAATCGACGCAAGCGCGCTCGACAGCATCAGCGGCGCCGCCACGTTCACGCTCACCGCGCGCGCCACCGCGGCCACGTCCTGCGTATCGAGCGGCCCGATCGGCTCCACGACGCCCGCATTGTTGAAGAGCAGCACGAGGTCCGCGCCTGCGACGAAGCGCGCGAGCGCGTCGCCGGACAGCCACGCCTCGAGGCGCGCCGTGTCGGAAAGATCCAGCTCCGTTTCGACGAAGCGGCCGCCTGCCGACTCGCTCGCGAGTTTGCCCGCAAGCGGATGACGGCTGCGCGACACGCCGAGCACGTCGATGTTCCGCTGCAACAGCTGCGTCGCAAGTGAGGCGCCGAGCCCGCGCGTGTGGCCGGTCACGATGGCGCGCACGGGTCCCACGGCCGGGACGCCCGAAGAGAGGTTCGTCATGTCGATTCGAGTCGCAAAAAGGAATGGGGGCGATTCTGCCACGCAGCAAATAAAGGTGCAGACGCAGGTGCAGAACGGCTACAGCGCGGCTGCAGAGCGCCTGCCGACAGCGCCCCGAACCATTTCGGCGATAATCGCAGCCGTTCCCGTGCCGGCTATCGTGTGTCCTGCGTCGCGCTCTGTCCCCATCGGCCGCGCGATGCAGCCACCCGTCGAGCCACTCACGTAGCAATCCAGGTCCCACCACCTTCCGCAACCGTCCGCCCTCGCCCATGAGCAAGACCGCCCGTCCGCCACGCCAGATCGACACCCTGCTGCACGAAGCCGTGGCCCTGCAACAGAACGGCGCCCACGCGGAAGCCGAGGAAATGTATCGCGACATCCTCGCGCAGCGCCCGAAGCACTTCGACGCCATGCAGTTGCTGGGCGCGCTGCTGCTCCAGTCCGGGCGTCTGGACGAAGGCATCGCGCTGCTGAAGAAGGCGGTCTCCATCAACGGCATGCAGGCGCCGCTTCATTCGAATCTCGCCTACGCGTACAACGTCCAGCGGCGCTTCAGCGAAGGGCTCGCGAGCGCCAATCGCGCGCTCGCCTTGCAGCCCGATTTCGTCGATGCGCTGAACAACCGCGGCAACGCGCTCGCCGGGCTCGATCGCCCCGCCGAGGCGCTTGCGAGCTTCGAGCGCGCGCTCGCGTTGCAGCCCGGCTTTGCACAGGCCTGGAACAATCGCGCCTGCGTGCTGCGCGATCTGGCCCGTCCCGCGGATGCCCTCGCCAGCTGCGATCAGGCCACCGCGTTGCAGCCCGCCTACGCCGACGCCTGGAGCAACCGGGCCAATGCACTGAGCGATCTGAACCGGCCCGACGAGGCACAGTCCAGCTATCTGCGCGCGCTCGAACTCTCGCCCGCCTTCGCGGACGCCTGGAACAACCTGGGCCTCACGCTCGTTGACCTCAAGCGCCACGACGAGGCGCTGCAGTCGTATGAACGCGCGCTCGCGATCAACCCGAATTTCGCGGAGGCGCACTGGAACCGCGCGCTGTGCCTGCTGCAAATGGGCCGCTTCGACGAAGGCTGGCGCGAATACGAGTGGCGCTGGCAGCGTCACCGTATCCAGGCCTCGCAGCGCCACTTCGACGCGCCGCTCTGGCTTGGCCAGTTCCCGCTGGAAGGCAAGACGATCCTGCTGCACGCCGAACAGGGACTCGGCGATACGCTGCAGTTCTGCCGCTACGCGTCGCTGGCAGCGGCGGCCGGCGCGCAGGTGGTCTTCGAAGTGCCGGCGGAACTGAAGCGGTTGCTCGCCGGGCTCGAGGGCGTGACGCAATGGGTGGACGAAGGCGAGCCCGAAGATCAACCGCTGCCGCCCATCGACTGCCACGCGCCGCTGTTGAGCCTGCCGCTCGCGTTCGGCACGAATCTCGCAAGCATTCCGGCGCCTACGCCGTACCTGCATGCCGATGAGCAAGACGCGCAACGTTGGGCCGAGCGGCTCAAGAGCCACGACGGCGGCAACGACGCACACCACCACGCCCGCCCGCTGAAAGTGGGCCTCGTATGGGCAGGCGGCCACCGCGCGCACGTCGCCGAACTCAGAAAAACCGACGCACGCCGCTCGATTGCACTCGACCAGTTGAAGCCGCTCTTCGACGTGCCCGGCGTGCAGTTCTACAGCCTGCAAAAAGGCCCGCCCGCGCAACAGCTGACCGCTGCGCCGGACCTCGCCGCACGCATCGTCGATTACACGAACGAACTCGCCGACTTCGCGGATACCGCCGCGCTGGTCGACAACCTCGATCTCGTGATTACGGTGGACACGGCCGTGGCCCACCTGGCCGGTGCGATGGGCAAACCGGTGTGGATCATGAACCGCTTCGACACCTGCTGGCGCTGGCTGCTCGAACGCAACGACAGCCCCTGGTACGCGAGCGCGCGGCTCTTCCGGCAACCGGCGCTCGGGGACTGGGCCAGCGTGATCGCGGCGGTGCGCGAAGCGCTCGTGGAGCGGGCATCGAACCCGGACGTAGCCACGCCGCCTGATTCCGCAAGGTAACGGGCGACAGAACAGGCGACGCGAGCCACGGTCGCTCCACACGCTCGCGCGGCGATGAATGGCGCGCACAGGTCGCCTGCTTGTGTCTGCTTGTGTCTGCTTATACCGGCTTACGCTCGCTTGCGCGCGCTGCGCCCTCCCTCGCGGACCTTCGCCAGACTGACCGCCGGCCTGGCCACGCCGCTCTCCATCGCCTGAAGCGGCGCGCCGTTTCTCCGCCACTTCGGCCGACGCCCCGCTGGCCTCTCTTGCGTATCCGCACACACGAAGCCGTCGTTGCGGAACGGCGGACCTTCAGCAACGAAAAAGTGGACCGACAAATCAGGTAGGGCCTTGGGTCACGCCTGGGGTCACGCCTGGGGTCACGCCTGGGGTCTCGCCTGGGGTCTCGCCTCGAGCGAGTCCTTTCCCGACGCCTGCTTCGCAAGCGCCGACGAGCACGTGAAGCCCAGTACGGAAGACGACGCCGCGAACGACATCTAGCAGGAGAGACGCACATGCGTGCGCCCAACGAGACATGAAGACAAGCACGCAGCACGCGCCGCATGGCGGCACCGCCGACTGGAAGTCGGCACAGATGGTCCGGTTCCGCACGCTTGCGGATTCGCTTCGCACGATGATCGCCGCGATCGAAACGAAGCACGATGAAATCGCGTCGCTGCGCAAGGCCGTGTGCGAATCGGCACGCGCCGCTGCGAGAAGGCAGCCGCAGATGACGGACGTCGCCGAATTGATCGAAACGACGTTCGTGCTGACGTCGCCGTGCCATCTGGGAACCGCGCGGTGCGTGGCGGCCGATATGCAGCGCGTGCTCGAACGCGCCATTGCCTGCCTGCGGGAACTGCCCGATGCAGAGGCGGCAAGCGGACCGCCCGGCAAAACGCTTGGCACAACGATGGAAGAACTGCTCGGCAACGTCGGGAAGACCGGGCACTCGCTATCGCAACTGCTCGCCAACGCGGAGCGGGAAATTCAGACACTGCAGGCGGCGTTCATTGAATTTTCAGTTTGATGGCCGGACGGAAAGCGTGAAGCAGGCGAGCCAACCCGACCGTTGCGCAGCACGGTGCAACACGTCGACTTGCGTCACGACCGCACCCTGCCTGATTCGCGCGGCGGCCTCAGTCCCTGCCCGACCAGCGGATCTGACGCGTGCGCGTGCGCAGATTGATGCGGTCCGACAGGAGCGACGCAAGAATCTGCAACGTCTGCAGCCGGGACGGCTCGGGTACCCGCGGCTTGCGGTCGATCACGCAAAGCGCGCCCAGCGCATAGCCCTCGTAATCGTAGAGCGGCGCACCCGCGTAAAACCGGATGGCGGGTTCCGCCGTGACGAGCGGATTGGATTGGAAGCGGCTGTCGGCGGTCGCGTCCTCGACCACGAACACGTCCTTTTGCAGGATCGTGTAGTTGCAGAACGCCCAGGCCCGCGGCGTTTCGGGCACCGTCAGTCCGTAGCGCGCCTTGAACCACTGCCGGTCGGGTGTCAGCAGCGTAACGAGGCAGATGGGCACGTCGAACAGGCCGGCGGTCATTCTTGCTATGGCGTCGAAGTCGGGCTCGTCCGCCGTATCCACGAGCAGTGTGCGGGCAACGGCGTGCAAGCGGGCAGCCTCGTCGGGCGGCACAGGATAAAGAGGCTGCACATCAGCCGGCTTGTTCTGAGCCGCCAGGAACAATCCCTCCGTCAGGACTTCCGGCTCGAAGTCCGTTGCCAGCACCTGGATACGCCGCTCGGCGCCCAGATCGATGCGCACCTGCTCGGCCGATGCCTCGGAGACGACCGCGATGCGACTGTGCGCGAGCAGTTGCGACGTGACGAGGCGCCGCACGAGACCAAGCCGCTCCCAGTCGGAGCGGCCCAGTTCCACGACGATCAGCGCCGGCGTGAGACGCCCGGCCGCCACCAGGCCGGAGAGCGCGTCGTGCTCGGTCGTGACGCTCACGCCCGGCAAGGATGCCAGCGCGGCGCGGCACTTGCGCGCCAGCTCTTCGCTGCCGATCACGAGCACGGGAACCGACGTGGACGATTCGCGCGCGACCAGACGTTCGCGCAGCGCGAGCACGTCCTCCCGACGCACGCGCCGATGACCGCCCGGCGTCTTCCACGACGCCACGATCCCCTGCTCTATCCACGTCTGCACCGTGCGGATGGAAACGCCCAGCAGACGCGCAGCCGCACTCGTGGTCAGGATCGATTCGTTCATGAGCGCGCAGCTCCTTGATTCGTGTAGCCGTAATAATACTGAATCAATGAGAAACGAAACAGAAAAACAACAAATTCGGCAAATTTGAAATTTTGCAAAAATCTTTCATGCTATGCTCCGCTCCGTTGCACACTCCTGCTGACACCCCGGTCAGACAGGCTTTTTTGGGCCGGCCTACACGCCGGCCCTTTTTTATGGGATCATTTTTGCGCTCATCCCAACGCCACTGCGCAGGTAAAAAATGGAAAAAATTAAAGTAACGACCACCACGGTCGATACTTAGTCATACCGTGGTTGCCGCGTCGTCCCAAGCGCCGCCCCCGTCAAGCAATACGAACGCCGACAGGCGCAAAGGAGCCGTGTGTGTCCCGCGAGTGCGAGAAACCTGCCTATTCATTCCTGGCGAGGCAGCCCATAGTCGATGCGCAATGCCGGGTGGTCGGCTATGAGCTGCTGTTCCGCAGCGGCTTCGAGAATCACGCCGTCATCGTGGACGCGGTGGCCAGCACGCTCTCCGTGCTCGCCACGTCCATGACGGGACTCGGTCTCGAGGAAACGGTGGCGGGCAAAGACTCGTTTCTCAACTGCACCGAAGAGGTGTTGCGCTCGCCGTACCTGCGCCTGTTGCCGCCTCGCCGCTTCGTGCTCGAGGTGCTGGAAAGCTGCGCGCACACCGCCGAACTCATTGCGGTATGCGCGAGACTGCGCCGCAACGGCTTCAGAATCGCGCTCGACGACGTAAGAGGCCCGTTGCCGAAGGCTGCGCCCATCCTTGCGCAGGTCGACATCATGAAACTCGACTGGCCCTTCATCGAGCGCGACGACCGGGCTTTGCTGTGCCACACGCTGGCGGATGCCGGCAAGACGGTCCTCGCCGAAAAAGTCGAGACCTGGGATGACTTCTGCGCGGCGAGAGATGCCGGCGCGTCGTTGTTTCAGGGATATTTCTTCTGCAGGCCCGAGACCCTCAGGGCCCGCAACGTGTCGCCGCGTGCGGCTCCGGTATTGCGGGTGATCGAACTGGTACTCGGCAATGCGCCGCACTCGCGCGTTGCCCTGGCGGTCGCCGACACGCCGCCGCTCCTCGCGCAGTTGCTGCGCCTCGCCTCCGCGGCCCCGACCGTGCCCGGGGCGGCACGCCATGTCGTGGATTCCATCGAGGCCGCGCTCACGATCGTGGGCATCGATGTCCTGATCCACTGGTGCGCCCTGCTCCTCTACCTCAACCGGTTGCGGCCGGAGGACGATCCGCTCGCGCAACTGGCGGCACAACGCGGGTCCGTCATGGCTTCGTACATCGGCCATCGCCATCCCGAAGACGAACGGCTGGTGCGGCAGGCGCGACTGACCGGAGCGTTGTCGCTGCTCCACGTTGCACACGACAGTGAAGCGGCTGCGTTCTGGGAAACCTTCCCCATCGACGCACGCATACGCGCGGCCATCGTGGGAGAAGAAGGGCTTCTTGGCAGCGCACTGGCTTTCGCGCGGTCGGTGGAGTCGGGAGCGTTCTAGCAAACGTGTTCCGGCGATCGATGCATGCCTTGAAGCGGCAAGCGTGTGCGCCGCGCAGTCTGACCGGCGCCACGCGCAACAACAGATGCAGAAAACGATTCGACGAAAAAATGGGGATTGCCGATATGGACTTCAAAAATCACAGCCCGGCGGCGAAGCGCGCGAGCCGCACCGCAGTGCCGAGCCGCACGCGTGCAGCGGCATCCGTGCCCGCCCTTGTTCCGCAAACCGCGAACACCGCGCATGACCGGGAACACTTCTGATCTGCGAATAAAGAAGAGCGGCATTTCGAGCGACATTGATATAGATCAATACCACTCGAAAGTTATATTCAGAATTACCTCAATAAACATTCGTGTAAATTGAATCTTTATACAAAATTCGCAAAATGCGTTTTATTCGCCGCATCAATCGATCGGTCGGCTATCCGACCATCCAGAGCCAAGGCCATATGCGGACCATGGAAAAACGGACATGGCATTCCATGCAAAAAACATAACGTCCACGAGCCATCATTTCAGATGAATAAATTTTCTTTTTCATGTCGAACAACAGAGAAAAACACCGTACCAATGCAGGTGGTCCCGGTAAAAAAATTCATACATCGCAATTCGCGAATTTTAGTAAACCGGTTTATCTGCCGACATAGTGAATATCAATACACGTAAGGAAGAAAGCATGAAATCAATGACTGTTGGCCAAAAGCTTGGCGTAGCGTTCGGTATCGTCGTCGTCATTTCGTTGATTGGCAGCGTGATCTCGATATTCAATTTTCTGAAGCTCAATCAGGCGAATGGCTGGAACATTCACAGCTATCAGGTTCTGCGCGCAAACGACGACATGCTCACCAACATGGTGAACATGGAGACCGGTGTGCGCGGCTTCGTCGCCTCGGGCGAGGACCGCTTTCTGGAGCCGTACAAGACCGGACGCGCGCAGTTCGCGACGTCGCTCGAGCTGGTCCGCGGCCTGACTGCGGACAATGCGGCCCAGCAGCAGCGCCTCGACACGTTGCGCGAGATGCATCAGAAGGTGGCGGACGTCGACGAGAAGCTGATCGCCATGCGGCGCGACGTCAATGCCGGCACGCAGCCTGCCAACGTGTTGATCGACTACTTCAAGCAGGGCAACGACAAGCAGTTCATGGACCGCTATCGTGCCGTGTCCGCTGAACTCAATCAGGCCGAGCAGTCGCTGCTCGACCAGCGCTCGAGCGAAGTGGCCAGCATGACGACGTCGACCAAGCTGACGCTCGCCGCGGCCGGCACCATGACGGTCATCCTCTCGGTCGCGCTCGGCTTCTTCATTACGCGCAGCATCACGCGAGCGTTGGGTGGTGAACCTGCCGACGCCGCCACCGTGGCAGGCCGCATTGCCGAGGGCAATCTCGAGCTGCCGGTGCCGGTGGCGCCCAACGACCGAAACAGCCTGATGGCGTCGCTCGAATCGATGCGCCGGCAACTGAGCGGCATCGTTTCCGAAATCCAGACCTCGGCGCAAGCCATCACGACGTCAGCGGGCGAAATCGCACAGGGCAACCTGGACCTCTCGCAGCGCACCGAAGAGCAAGCGGCCTCGCTTCAGGAAACGGCGGCCAGCATGGAGCAGTTGACCGCCACGGTGCGTCAGAACACGGAGAACGCGAAGCAGGCCAACGCGCTTGCCGGCAACGCCCGTGATGTCGCCATGCGCGGCGGCGAAGTCGTGGACCAGGTCGTGGAATCCATGCGTGCGATCTCGAGCAGCTCGGGCAAGGTTGCCGAAATCATTACTGTCATCGAAGGCATTGCTTTCCAGACCAACATCCTTGCGCTCAACGCAGCCGTGGAGGCCGCGCGCGCAGGAGAACAGGGTCGCGGGTTCGCCGTGGTGGCGGGCGAAGTGCGCACGCTGGCGCAACGCAGCGCGAGCGCGGCGAAAGAGATCAAGGATCTCATCACGAGTTCGGTGGAAAGCGTCGCACAAGGCTCCGAGCAGGTCGAAAGAGCCGGCACGACGATGACCGATATCGTGCAGTCCGTGCGGCGAGTGACCGACATCATGGGCGAGATCGCCTCCGCCTCCGACGAGCAGGGAACCGGAATCGAGCAGGTCAACGTCGCCGTGGGCCAGATGGACTCGGTCACGCAGCAGAACGCCGCGCTCGTGGAGCAGGCGTCGGCCGCCGCGCAGTCGATGGCGCAGCAGGCCACCGCACTGCGCGAGGTGGTCGGCGTCTTCAGGATTGGACGGGCACACAGCTAGGCGCCCTCGCCCGCGTCCTCGCGCCGCCCACGCGTTACGAGAGAGCGTTGGCGCTGACGCCGCTCAGCAACAGCGCCAGTTGCAACGCAGAGACCACGAGAATCAGGGCGATCGCACCGATCGCCACCACGCGCCCTGCTCTCGCCGAACGTATGCGGTAACGCAATGCGAGGCGGGCAAGCGTCCGGTTCGCCCCGACGCTGCCAAGACCGATCATGGCGACCGTCGTCGCGACGCCCGTTGCCATCGCGAAGGTCGCAACGACGCCGGCGGCAAGCGCGCCATTCGCCATCGACGTCACCAGCGCGAAGATCGCGCCGATACACGGCCGCATACCGGCCGCGAGCCCGAGCGTCGCGATCTGTCTGATTCGCGAACGCGCCCGTTCTTTCGAAAGCGGACGGACGTCGGCTGTTGCCCGGACAAGGGCGGGACTCGCGCCTGCTGCGAGGCGAGGCCTCTCTTGCGCTACGCGGGTCAACCGGGTTCGCAGATACGCGCCCCCGACAGCTTCGTCGCCGCCCCTCACGTCGACGGCGTCTGAAGCCGTCTGCGCCGGGCCCGCGCTTTCGTCGCGCGCGAGCCTGACGACCGGCGCTTCGTCACAGCATTGGTTACGCGCGCCACGCGACCTGATGGCCCAGGCGCTCGTCACGCAGAGCAACAGGTAGCTGACCGTCTCCATCGACGCGGCGCGCGGCATCACGCTCATGAGACCCGCGTGCGTGAACCACGCGGCGCCCAGCACCAGCCCGATCGCGCAGAACGCCTGCACCGTGGCCGTCCACGCGCTCAGTAGCACGGCGTCCGCGACGCGCGCGCGACGAGATCCGAGCCAGGTGCCGACCACGAGCTTGCCGTGGCCCGGACCCAGCGCGTGTAGCGCGCCGTAACCGAACGAGACGACGACGAGCGTCGCCCAGGCGGCCAGCGAAGCGCCGTGCGACCACTGAGCCATGAACCCTTCGATGCGGCCGTTCCAGGCCGCCTGCAAGCGCAGCCAGTCGCCGACGCCAGCCCGCACGAAATCGGGCACGTCGCTGCACCACCACGACGGGGCGGCCGTTACGCTGTCGGACACCGCGGGGGTGACTGCGGTGGTGGAAGCCGCGCCCGTCGGCTGGCCGAAGACGTCCAGCGCTTCGGCATGCGCGTGGACACAGGCCACGCACAACACGGTCATGGCAAGCAGCGAGGTAAGCGCCGCGCGTCCGCGACCGTGCACGCTGCCGCGCAGCGTCCGGCCGAAAGCGGCCGTGCGACGGGCGCACGCACCACGCAGAACCCGAGGCAGATCGACTAGCATGCGATGGCGCTCGCGTGAGGCAATACGAAGCCATTGAAGATGGGATGTGCCTTGTCGACGAAAGACCGGATCGAGCAGGCACTGGAGGCGCCAGTCCCGAGCGACACCGCCTCGCCCGAATCCATCTCGTAGTCGACGTAGTAAGACGGGTCCCACACGCCCAGCTCCACGTTCTTGCCGCGCACGTCCACAGGCGCAGCAAGCGGCAGCCGGAACGCGTAGGTAACCTTGCCGTCCTCCACCGACACCTGGAAGCCGGTAGGCGCGCCAAAGGCCTGCGCGCTACCGTCGACGAAAAGATGGGTGAAGTACGAAGCATGGGCGAGCGACACGAATGCCTCGTCATGGAAACGCTTCGTCAGCGCTGCGTCGAGCAGGCCCTGCGCCGGCATCTGCCCGACACCGACGAGTTGAACCGGAAAGCCTTCCGTAAAGCGCCAGCGTTCGTCGAGCGCCACGATGGAGGTGCCGCTCATGCGGATGCTCGCCGTGTAGGCGACCCACACGTGAGGATGGGCTTGCGCGAGGCTTGCAGAAGCCAGCAGACACGCAAGAACGGCTCGTACCAACAAGGCAGGAAAACGGCTGACGTGAGGCATCAGGTGGACGTCCGGCGATGGCGAAAAATGCTGCGCATTATCGCACTGCACCGTGACGTGCAGCGGCTTCGTCCGTCGCGCCGCATTCGTGTGTGGACGCCCGGCCGCCGCGCCGACTTCTTATGGTTCGTCGACGCCGTCTCGCCCACAGGCGGGAAGGCGCGGACGAAAAGGGACTAAAAACGGACTAAAAAGGGACTACCGCGAGCGCACCGCCACCTGGTTCGGCAAGGTAAAGAGGCGCACTGCCTCATCCAGTACGTTCGCCTGATTGGCGAGGCTTTCGGCCGTAGCGGCACCCTCTTCGACGAGTGCCGCGTTCTGCTGGGTCGCATCGTCCAGCTGCACCACCGAGTTGTTGATGCTGTCGATGCCCTGAGACTGTTCGACACTGGCATTCGCGATTTCCTGGACGATCGCATACACGCGCTGCATGTTCGATTCGATTTCGACCATGCGGCCCGCGGCCCCGGCAACGCTCTCGCCCGCCGCCTGTGCGACGGTCGCGTTGGTATCCACGATCTCCTTGATTTCGCGCGCCGCCGTGGCGCAGCGTTGCGCGAGTCCGCGCACTTCGCCCGCCACCACGGCAAAGCCCTTGCCCGTTTCGCCCGCACGGGCCGCTTCCACCGCCGCGTTGAGCGCGAGGATGTTGGTCTGGAACGCGATGCTGTCAATCGTCGTGACGATCGCGCGGATCTGGTCGGACGAACGCGAGATGCCCTGCATGGTGGACTCCGTCTGCCGGATCGCATCGCACCCGCCACGCGTCGCGGTCTGCGCGCTTTCCACGATGCTGTTCGCCTGGGTCGCCGCGTGGGAATTGCTCTTGACGGTGGCCGTGAGTTCCTCGAGCGAAGCCGCGGTTTCCTCCAGCGACGCCGCCTGCACCTCGGTACGCCGCGACAGATCCATGTTGCCCCCGGAGATTTCCTGCGAAGCCACCTTCATCTGTTCGATCTGCGTGCGCACGTCGGAGACGATCGCGACCAGGCTCACGCGCAACTGCGCGAGCCCCCGCAGCGTCTGGCTGGTGCACGTGCCCGAGGTGGCCGGCACCTCCACCGTGAGGTCGCCCGCGGCCATGCGCGCCGCGATGTGGTCCACTTCGGCAATGCGGCGTTGCGCGCGCCTCGCCACGAAGCAGGCCGGCAGCCACGTGCCGGCCGCGACCATCGCGAGCGCGGCGCTCACGAGCGTCGCGCCCGACAACCGGTCTGCGAAGGCGAACAGCGATGCGACGGCAGCCATGCCCACTGCGCCCGTCATGAAGATATGCGCAGGCAGTCCCGCATCGCGCCACAAGTCGAGCGCATGGAGCGCGCCCACATGCACGACGCGGCCACCGCGCAGACACACACCCTTCGCATGGCCGCTGCGCAGACGCGCATAAAGCGCCTCGGCTTCGCGAATCTCGGCACGCTCGGGTCGGGTACGCACACTGAGATAGCCGACCGTTTCGCCGTGCCGCACGATCGGCGTAACGTTGGCCCGCACCCAGTAATGGTCGCCGTTCTTGCGGCGGTTCTTCACGAGCGCCGTCCAGGAGCGGCCGGCCTTGATGGTCGCCCACATGTCTTCGAATGCCTGCGGCGGCATGTCCGGATGCCGGATCACGTTGTGCGGCTGGCCGATCAGTTCCTCGCGCGAAAAGCCCGAGACCTCGATGAAGGCCGGATTGCAGTACTCGATGTGACTGGAAAGATTCGTGGCCGACACCAGCATGCTCGACGCCGGATAGTCGTACTCCACGCCCGTGACGGGAAGATTGTTGCGCATTGCGTCTCCTTCGCTTCTGCCGCGCAGGCAGATCGCCTGATGCTGTTCTTTTCGCGTTGCCGCACCCCGCTCGCCCGCCATGCCTGCCGGCTGCAAGGCGCGAGGTGCCCATCTCTGAATGTCGACCTTCGCGCGCGTTGCCGAAGGGTTGGCAACGCGCGATTGCGGCACGCGTTTTCCTCGCGAAAAACGGTGAAACCGAAACGCCGGACAGCTATTCGATCTCGACGTGCCCGCCCTGCGAAAGCTGCGTGACGGCCGCACACAGGCGGTTCGCCTTCACGGGCTTGTCGAAATAGGCCGACGCCTGCACCGCCGCGGCGCGATCGCGGTATTGCGCTTCGGTGTGGCCCGTCACGAAGATCGCGGGAATGTTCGCGTATTGCGGGTTCGAGCGCATCGCGCGGCAGAAGTCGAAGCCGTCCAGCGTGCCGCCCAGCACGATGTCGAGCACCACCACGTCGGGGCGCGTCTCTTTCAGCAGGGCGAAGGCCGCTTCCGCTTCGCCCACCGCCGATACCGTGCAGCCCGCGCGTTCGAGCGCCGCGGCGAGCACCTTGCGCGAAACGGCGTCGTCGTCCAGCACCATCACCGACTTGCCGGCGAGCGGACGCGGCCGTGGCCGGCGTTCATAGCTGATGCCCGCCGAGCGGCGCGCGCCCGAGAGCGCCACGCTGCCGCTCTCGTCTTGCGCCACTTCGCCGAGCGACGCGAGCGCGACGACGTGCGGCTTCCTGCCGCCATCGATCATGCGTTCGAGAGACGTGGGCGCGCCGAGAAACAGATCGAGCGAACTGTCCGCGCGAAACTTCAAGCCGCTTGCTCGCACGAGCGCCGAAAATTCGCGCACGAATTCCGCGGGGCGCCGATCCGCGAACGCGACATTGAAGACCGTGCCCCGCCGGGCCGCCGCAACGAGCGCCTGCCATGACGCGATGCCGGCCGCAGCGCACCCCGCTTCGACCCGGCCTAGCGTGTCGCCCGTGACGCCGTACGCCGCCGGGTCTGCATCAGCGGCGTCCACGATGGGAGCGGTCTCCACCGTGGCCCTCGTGGTCGCGTGGCGCGTGGTGCTGGCCCCAGTGGTAGTTCTCATCTGGCATCTCCTTTCAATGCAATGCTCCCGGCCGCCCCGTCGCCGTGACAGCGGCAGCTACAGCGCCCGGCGACTGCGCCGCGTTGTCGAGCCACGCATGCAGCGCCGCTTCGTCCAGCGCCGCCGACCAGAGCCAGCCCTGCCCCGTCGAGCATCCGTAGGCGGCCAGCCGGTCGCGCACGTCGGCAGACTCGATACCCTCTGCCACCGTCGTCACACCCATTTCGCGGCTCAGGGTAATCAACGCACTGAGAATCCGCGCGCTGTCCATGTCGTGCAACGCGCTGCCCACGAACGCGCGGTCCAGCTTCATTTCGTTGAACGGAATTCGCAGCAGCGAAAGCATTGACGAATAGCCGGTGCCGAAATCGTCGATGGACAAACCCACGCCGTCGATGCGCAGGCCCGTGAGCACGTTGCCCACGGCAATGGAATCGCTGAGCGCGCTGCCCTCGGTCAGTTCGAGCACGAGCGACGACGGCGGCACCGCAGACTCGAGCAGACAGCCTCTGACGAGATCGCCAAACGTCGCATCGACCACCGAAGGCGACACGTTCACCGCGACGCTCACCTCCGGAAAGCGGCTGCGCCAGCGCGCGCACGCGGCAAGGGACGCCTTCAGCATGAGCGCCGTGAACGCACGCGCCTGCCCCATGCTTTCGATGACGGACACGAACCGTTCAGGCCCAATAGTGCCGTGCTCGTCCGATTGCCAGCGCGCGAGCGCTTCGACACCCACCACCCGGCCCGTGCTGAGCGACACCTGGGGCTGGAAGTACGGCACGATGCGCCCGGCGGTCAGCGCGCACAGCACGTCGTCGGAATGGCAGGGCGCGTCGTGGATGGGCTGCGCCACGGCAGCGGCATCGCGCCCGGCGCGCAGCAGCGCGGCGAGGCGGTCTTCGCAAATCGGCTTGCACAGCGAACCCGCGACGTGGACGCCGCGCGCCTCGGCGATACGCGAAACCGCATTGCGCGTGCGCTCGTCGCAGCCGCTGGCGAGAATCACGGTGCGCGGCACCGAATCGTTGCCGAGCGAGTGCAACACGTCGAGGCTCGTTCCGTCCCGCAGACGCAGATCGAGCAGCACCATGCGCACGTCGTCGTTCTGCAGATGCGTGCGTGCCTCGCTCAGGGTGGCCGCCGCCAGACCGCGCATGCCGAGCTTGCGCACCATGGCTTGCATGGTGCCGCGCTGCACGGGATCGTCTTCGATGATGAGCACGGCCCACTCACTGCCGGCTGTCGGCGCGTCAATCATGTGCGCCCCCATGAACGAGAAGGTCGGCAAGGCTCGCATGAACGCACGTGTAGACGGCTCCGATATGGGCGGAGGCCGCGTCCCTGTCGTCGGGCCGGCCCTCCCGCGCCTGCTGCCCGGTCTCCTTCATGAGCCGCGAAAAGCCCATGGCGCCGACGTAGGCGCTGCTCGACATAAGGGTGTGGGAGAGCCGCGCCACTTCCATCCAGACGCCCCCTTCCAGCGCCGTGCGTAATGCGCTCACCTGTTGCGACGCCGTGTCGAGGTAGGTGGAGACGATGTCCAGCGCGACGTCGGGGCCGTCTTCGTCCGCGAGTTCGCGCAAGGCGTCGATGCAGGCATGGTCGATGGCCGCCGCCGCGCGGACCGCTTCGCAGATGGCCGCCGGGGCCGCCAGGGTCCCCGCGGCAGCGGACAGATCGCCGTCCTTCAGATGCGCCTTCACGACCGTGGAAAAGTCCGCGAACGTGAACGGCTTGGCCATGATCGCCGTCACGCCCACGGAGCGACATTGCACGACGTTGGCCGAGGTCATGTCGGCCGTGATCGCGATGATGGGCACGCTGGCCGTGCCGCGCGCGGCTTCGAGCGTGCGGATGGCCGCGGTCGCCGCAATGCCGTCCATCTTCGGCATGTGGCAGTCCATGAGGACGAGGTCGAAGCGGTGCTGTCCGAAGAGCCGCACCGCCTCTTCGCCGTCGCCCGCCAGTTGCGCGGCCAGCCCGAGCCGGCGCAGCGAAGCCATGGCCACGGCCTGGTTCGTCGGGTTGTCTTCGGCCAGCAGGATGCGCGGCGCGTCGTGCACCGTCGTGCGCGCCGGCAAGGCCCGCGCGTGCGGATCGTTGTGGGAGGTCATGGGGTCGCCTTCGTCGCGTGCAGCGGAGGGCACGTGTGCGTGGGTGGAGGCTGCAGAGGAATGTTGGGCCAGCGTGAACGGCAGCACGACGGTAAAGGTGGTCCCTCGGCCGGGCTCGCTGTCGAGATGAATCTGTCCGTCCAGCCGTTTGACGAGTTCGCGTACGAGGAAGAGGCCCACGCCCGCGCCGTCGTGCTCGCGCGTGCGCGTTTCGTCGGCCTGCGCGAACGACGCGAAAATCGTCTCACGCGCGCCGTGCGCAATGCCCGGCCCCGTATCTTTCACGACGATGGTGAGCACCACGCCATCCGCGGCATCCGCGCCATGCACGCCGCGGGCGGCCGCCGCGGTGGACAACGCGGTGGACAACATCACGCCGCCCTCTGCCGTGAACTTGATGGCATTCGACAGCAGATTCGCCACGATCTGCCCGACGCGGTCGGGGTCGGAGAGCACGCGGCACGCTTGCCCGAAGCTCTGGTGCAACAGCGTGAGGCCCTTCGCCTCGGCTTGCCGGCGATAGTGCGCCGCGACGGCGTCGAGCAGCGCCATCGGGTCGAACGCCTCGCGCCGAATATTGAGCGTGTTCGCGCCGATCTCCGCCACGTCGAGAATCTGGTCGATCACGCTCTTGAGCGCCGTACCCGACTCGCGAATGCTCATGAGCAGCGCGTACTGCTCGCCGGTCTGGTTGAGATCGAGCAGCAGATCAGCCGCGCCCACCACGCCGTTGAGCGGCGTGCGCAGTTCATGGCTCATGCGTGCGAGAAACTGGTTCTTCGCCGCGTTCGCCACTTCCGCGACGGTTTTCGCCGCCATCAGTTCTTCGGCCAGCTGCTGCTGTTCGACAATCTTCTGCCGCAGCGATTGGTTCGCCACCGTCAGACGTTCGCGAGCATTGCGCAGCCCTTCGCGCGCGTCCACGAGACTCACCGCCGCGTTGGCCACTTCCGTCTGCATCGCGTTGAAGCTGTGGGCCATTTCGCCCATCTCGTCGCGCGAACGCACGTACACGCGGTGGATGTCGATGGCCGCGTGCGCCGCGTCCAGGTCGCCGCGTCCCAGCGCGCTCATGGCCGCGGAAAAATCGCGCAGCGTACCGGTCGCCAGCTTTTTCGCGGCCTTGCTGATTTCCTCGGCCGAGTGCGAGATCACCCCGGGCAATACGATGCCCACCGTGATGGTGAGCATCGCCACCATCACGAAGATGTCTTCGAGCACGGTGCGCCAGTGCAGATGGGTGGCGGGCAGGAGTGTCACGGCCTGCATGTAGCCGGCACCGTCCAGCGCGAGCACGAGCAGCATCGCGCCCGTGAGCCGCAGGTGCAGCGTCGGCGCAATGCCCGGCAGGCCCGCGCGCCGGCGGTCTTCCCACCGTCGCCACGCATAGGCGGCGGCGCCCGAATACGCCATCGCAAGACCGAACACGACCGTCGGCAATCCGAACTGCTCGAAGCCGAGCACGGTCGCCACCGCCCACACGCAGGCCGCCGCGAGACCCAGGCCGATGGTGTAGCGCGGCGCACGATAGACGCGCACGGCGTGCGGCGCGTCGCGGCGAAGCAGCCACACGGCCACGCTCGGCGCGGCGATGCCGATGAGGTACGTGAAGTTGGCCGCAGCCACGAGCCAGATCGGATCGCCGATCAGCAGGAACGCAATCGCGAAGCCCGCGGTGACGAGCGTCGCGTTGACGGGCACGTCGTTGCGATTGCGCGTCGAGAGAAAGCGCGGCGCGAGTCCGTCGTCGGCCAGTTGCGAAAGCGTGCGTGCGGCGCCCGCGAGCGGCTGCATCGTGCCGTGGAACATGTTGAACATCATGAACCAGATGGCCGCCGATTTAGCCAGCGCCCCGAACACGGGCGCAAACGTGGGCCCGAGCACCTGGCCCAGATCGCCGCCGAGCGGCTGCGGCCCCAGCGTGCCGAGCCACACGAGCGGCAGCACGACGAAGTAGACGGAGGCCATCGCGGCGCTCGCCTTCATGGCGCGCGGCACGTTCTTCCCGGCGTCGCGCGTTTCGGCCACGTGGCACGCCGCGGCTTCGAAAGCCGGCGCCGCGAAGCCGATCAGATAAAGCCCCGCCATCAACGACGTGACGTTGCCGAACCAGCCGGCGAACGGCGTGGTGAGATGGAAGTCGACGGCGCGATGCCAGTCGGTGGCGCCCGTGAGCACCGGCGCAAGCGCCGACACGAAAGCGAGCAAGGCCGAACAGGTCGCGATGGGCACCGCGAGCCGCGTGACCCAGCGAATGCCCAGCAGATTCACGGCGGTGAACAACAGGACCAGCGAACAGGCGAGCACGGGCACTGCAATGTCGGGCAGGTACCACTCGTGGATCGCCGTGGCCGAGAGAATCGCGGTCAACCCGCACGTGGGCACCCAGCCCCACCAGTAGCAGGTGCCCGTGAGTGTCGAGAGAATGCGGCCATACGGCGCGAATGCTTCGGTGCAGGCCGCGGCAATGCCGCCCACGCGCCGGGGCGACATCATCACGAGTTCGATCCAGCCGGGCAGCGCCGCGTAGCTGAGCAGCAGGCCCACGATCAGCAAGGGGACCGCGGCGCTGCCCTGCCCGGGAATATCACCCTGGCCCGCGAACAGCGCGGCGATCAGAAACAGGCTCTGGTTGCTGCCGCCCATGGCGAGCGCCGTCGTGCCGATCCATCCGATGCAGCGTCGATAAGGCTTCGCGGCGACGGCCTCGCCGGCGCAGGAGGCAGGCGCAATCACGCTTTCGACTCGAGGCAGGCCGGCGCCGCGGCACAGTCGCGGCGCGAGAGCACGTTGACGATCGCACGGTCGAGCGCTTCGGGGCTCACGGGCTTGAGGAGGTAATCGTCGAAGACAGCGGTGCGCGGATCGTCGAGCGGTCTCGCGTCGCCCGTGAGCGCCACGAGCGGCACCGGCGAGCCGAACTCCGTCTGCGCCTGCAATTCGCGCGCAAGCGAGACGCCGTCGAGATCGGGCATGTTGATGTCGAGCACGGCGAGGTCGAACGGCTTCGTGCGCAGCGCGGCGAGTGCATCGCGGCCGTTCGATACCGCTTCCACGCGATAGCCGAGCCGCTTCAGCAAAGCCTGGCCGATCTTGCGGCTCACGTCGTCGTCATCGGCAATCAGCACGAGCTGGTCGCTGCGGCTGAACGTGCATGCCGGGGTGGACGGGGCGGACTGGTTCGGCGGGGCGGACACCGCGTCGTTCGCGGCCACCGAGGGAATCGTGCAGGTGAACGTGCTGCCCGCACCCGGCGCGCTCGTCACGTCGATCTTGCCGCCCATGCCGGCAAGGAGCTTGCGGCAGATGGCAAGCCCCAGCCCCGTGCCGCCATAGCGGGTGCGCACGTCGGCGCCGGCCTGCTCGAAGTTGCCGAACAGTTTGCGGGCGACACACGTGTCCATGCCGATGCCCGTATCCGCGACCGAGATGACGAGATCGATGCCCTGATCGTCACGCGCGCGCGTGCTGGCCGACACGGTCACGGTGCCCTGCGCCGTGAACTTGATGGCGTTGGAAAGCAGGTTCATCAGGACCTGTGCGATGCGCGTGCGGTCACCCATCACGGCTGGGGGCACGCTCGCGTCGATGTCGAGTCCGAGATTCACCGTCTTCGCCGACGTTTGCCCCTTCACGCTCGCCACGGCGCAGCGCAGTTCGCGCCGCAGATCGAAGGGCTCGTAGTTGAACGTGAAGCCGGTTGCTTCGAGCTTCGCGAGATCCAGCACTTCGTTGAGCAGGCGCATGAGGTGCTCGGTCGAATCGCGCAGCGCCTCGGCGGCGAATGCGTCGGGCTCCGCGCCGCCCGACTGGCACATCAGCGACACGGCGCCCGCGATGGCGTTGAGCGGTGCGCGCACCTCGTGCGTCACCATGGCGAGGAAATCGGCACGCGCTTTCTGCGAGGCGAGCGCGGCCTGTTCCGCCTCACGCTGGCGCTGCAGTTCCGCTTCGAGACGCAGCGTCTGCGCGCGCAGACGAAGCTCGTCCACCACGAGCGCGGCGAAATCTTCGAGCGCCGCGGCTTCGGCCGGGCCGAACACGCGCGGCCTCGTATCGATGACGCACAGCGTGCCGATGCGTTGCGCTTCGCCGAACACGAGCGCCACGCCCGCATAGAAACGGATTCCCGGTTCGCCCACGACGAACGGGTGTTCGGCAAAGCGCGGGTTCTTCGTGGCATCGTGCACCACATAGACGCCGTCCGTTTCGAGCGCCGCCTGGCAGAAAGACGATTCGCGCGGTGCCGTTTCGATCGTCACACCCACCTTCGCCTTGAACCACTGCTGGTTGTGCGTCGCAAACGAAATCAGGCAACCCGGCGTATCGAAGTATTCGCTCACCCGCCGCACGATCCGTTCGTAGGCGTCCTCAGGCAATGTATGAAGTATTTTCAGAGAATCGAGCGTCGCCTGCCGGCGTGCTTCAGACGCGTGCGCGTCGCGTGTGCGGTCGGCGTTGCCCTCCTCCAGGCGGGGGCTCGCGCATGGCACGGTCAGTATGCTCATGGGAAATGGTCGCTTGTACGTTGTTGAAGTCTTCTGTGTAGTAACGACCACACAGTCATTAACTGAATAGCTCGACAGGCAATAAGAGCAATGTGCTCGCGCCCAATGCCGCTTCACCGTAGCTGTTCCCTTCCGCGGACCTTTTGATATGCCTCAAGCAGCCTCTCCAGGCCTTGATAGAAAAGGGTTTGGGCGCTTCTCGCCTGATCAGGAAACGCTCCATTAAGCTTTCTTCCGATCTTCGCATTGCGTGGTTTTTTCCTCACGTCGCGCACTGTGTAAAAGAAACCTCACGCAAAGCCGCCGGGCAACGCTCATTGCATGTCGGGCCATTAGCCTCGTGCAAACCCTGATGCAAACGATTTGCGCATGCATCGCAGTTCAGCAACGCCCGCCGCGGACGACATAACAAAAGATCGATCAATACGAATCACGGAGGGAACCGCATGAACTTCAGACAAATGACGGTGCGCGCCAGGCTCACCTTGACCTTCGGCCTGCTGGCCGGCCTTGTGCTGCTGGTTTCGGGGCTTGCCCTGAACGCGCTCGGTAGCGCCAACGAGCGCTTCGCCGAATACGTGAGCGGCGCCAGTGCGCGCGCCCAACTGGTTGAGCAGGTTCGCACCGCAGTGGATCGGCGTGCGATCGCCGTGCGCAATCTCGTGCTCGTGACGACGCCCGCCGACATCGACATCGAAAAGGCAGCGGTCACCCAGGCACATGAGGACGTGCAGACGCGGCTCCGCCAATTGAAGGACGCGGTGACGAACAACGCTCGCGCGACCGAAAAAGCGCGCAGCCTCGTGGCCGAGATCGACCGCATTGAAACGCAGTACGGTCCCGTCGCGCTCGCGATCGTCGACGCCGCCCTGCACAATCGGCGCGATCAGGCTGTCACGATGATCGACAACCAATGCCGCCCGCTGCTCGCCCAGCTCATCGCCGCTGCCGACGCCTACGGAAACTTCGCGCGCGCTCGCGCCGCGCAGCAAAAGCAGGAGTCGGCCGAACAGTACGCCAGCCAGCGCAACCTCCTCGTCGGCATCAGCCTCGCCGCCGTTGCCGCCGCCGTCATCGCCGCATTGCTGATCACACGCTCGCTCACGCGCGCACTCGGCGCGGAGCCGGGCGATCTCGGCGACGTCACCCGCCGCGTCGCGGCCGGCGACCTGAGCCCGGTTCAGGGTGCCCAAAGCGCGCCAAAGGGCAGTGTGCTCGCCTCGATGGGCGAGATGCAGGCGAGCCTCGTACGATTGATCGCCCAGGTCCGCACCGCCGCCGACAGCATCGCCACCGGATCGAGCGAAATTGCTTCGGGCAACCAGGATCTGTCCCAGCGAACCGAACAGCAGGCCTCGGCGCTGCAGGAAACGGCTTCGAGCATGGAGGAACTCACCTCCACCGTGCGTCAGAACGCAGAGAACGCGCAGCAGGCGAGCGCGCTGGCCGGCAATGCGTCCGAGGTCGCGCACAAAGGCAGCACCGTGGTGGGCCAGGTCGTGGAGACCATGACCGACATCAGCCACAGCTCGTCGAAGATTGCGGAGATCACCGGCATCATCGAAGGCATCGCATTCCAGACCAATATCCTCGCACTCAACGCCGCCGTGGAAGCCGCGCGTGCCGGCGAGCAGGGCCGCGGCTTCGCCGTGGTGGCCAGCGAAGTGCGCAGCCTTGCGCAACGCTCCTCGAGCGCCGCGAAGGAAATCAAGGATCTGATTGCCGCCTCCGTGCAGAAGATCCAGGACGGCTCGCGCCTTGCCGACGACGCGGGCAGCACCATGGTCGAAGTCACCCAGGCCGTGGCGCGCGTAACCGACATCATGGGCGAGATCGCCGCGGCCTCCACCGAACAGAGCCGCGGCATCGAGCAGGTCAACGTCGCGATCACGCAGATGGACGAAGTCACACAGCAGAACGCGGCGCTCGTAGAGGAAGCGGCGGCGGCGTCGAAGTCGCTCGAAGACCAGGGACATCAACTGACCGAAGCCGTATCGTTCTTCCGGCTGAGTTCGGGTGACGACATCCGGCACAGTCGAACCGCTTCGGCCACGCACGCATCAGCCGCAAGCACCGCTGCAAGCCCCGCCGCGCGCAAACCGGCGGCGACCCGTGCGCGCGTCACGCCACCCGCGGTATCGAAACCTGCCCCGGCTGCCAGGCCCACCGCTGCACCGGCGCTCGCGAGCGCGGATACGGGCCGCGACTGGGAAACCTTTTAATCCACCCCGTGCCGCTTCACTTCAGGAGAACACCATGAATGCAGTAGTCGAACCCGCGCTGCCCGCACGCGCTCGCGGCGAAGTTGCCGAGGCCGAAGCCGGCGCCCAGGAATTCGTCACGTTCCGGCTCGGCAACGAGGAGTACGGCATCGACATCCTGCGCGTGCAGGAAATTCGCTCCTACGACGAGCCCACGCGCATCGCCAATGCACCGCCGTTCGTGAAGGGCGTAATCAACCTGCGCGGCGTGATCGTGCCGATCGTCGATCTGCGGCTGAAGTTCGCGCTGGAACGCGCGGACTACGACGACTCGACGGTCGTCATCGTGCTCAACGTGGCGGCCCGCACGGTGGGCGTGGTGGTGGATGCGGTAAGCGACGTGCTGGAACTCGGTCCCGGCAACCGTCGCCCGGCTCCGGCCTTCGGGGCGTCGGTGGATGCGAGCTTCATCACGGATCTCGCCACGGTCGCGGGCGATGACGGCGAGCGCATGCTGATCCTGCTCGACATCGAACAGCTCATCGTCGCCGCAGATATCGGGCTCGTTGCCTGACGGCACGCAAGGCCGCGGCTCAGGGCTGCTGCCCCGCATAAAAACGCGCCGCCGCCTCGATCTCGTCGCGCGTCATCTGCCGCGCCACGTTGCGCATCTGCTCGCTCGTGTCGTTGTGACGGTCGCCCGCGGCGAATGCCAGCAATTGCGCGCGGATATAGACGAGCGGCTCGCCTTCCAGCCACGGCGCACCCGGCTTGTTGTCCGCCGGGCCGTGGCACGAAGCACAGGGCGCGATGTTGCGCATGGGCGAGCCGGTCGCGACGATGGCGGGCATGGGCAGCGCGGCCGTGCCCGTGCTGGTGTTCATGCGCGGCAGCGACGCGTAATAGGCCGCCAGGTCCTTCATGTCCTGCTCGCTGAGATTGGCGGCCATCGGGCTCATCACCGCGTTCACGCGCGCGCCGCTCTGGAAGTCCTTCAACTGCTTGTAGACCACGCTCTCGTACTGGCCCGCCAGATTCGGCGAGTTCGCAAAGCTGAGCCCCTGCGGGCCGTGGCACATCGTGCAGCGCAGCGAGAGCGTGGCGCCGCGCCCGATGGAAAGCGCATCCGTGCCCGCGAAGGTCTGCGGCGTGAGCACCGCCGTGCTCGTCTTCACGGACGACACCACCGGCTGCTCGACGAGCCACTTCTGCGGCACGCCGGCCGCGCTGCAGATCGCGTTCCAGAGCCCGGTGAACTGCGGGTCTTTCTGCACCGAGGGCAGCCACACGAACCCGATCAGGATGGAGACGACGGCAATCGCGAGCGTGAGCCCCACGCTCACGGTGAACCACGGGTTGCGCAGCGAGAAAAGACGCGCTTCGGGAGGCCGCGGCGTGCTCATCGCTGCGCTCCCATCCAGACGGCCGGCACCGAGGTCTGCTTGAGCACCATCAACTGCGCAATCGGGTAGCCGTAGTTGACCACGGTGAGGCCGATCATTAGTGCGATCCAGAGCCCGAAGCTGTTGAGCGCGACCGGCAGCGTGCGCGGCGGATGCACGGCCACGCTGAACTCGAACTTGCGCGCGGGCTCGGGGGCACCCTGATGCCCCCGCGCGAGCACGATGAAGAACAGCACCGCCGAGGCCACCAGAATCAGCGCGCCGAAGAACGAGATCACGACGGTGATGGCTTCGGGCGCAATCGCGGGATTGCTGTAGTCGAAGAACGCCATGCGGCGCGGCATGCCCAGAATGCCCGCGTAATGCCACGGGAACGTCGTGACCATCATGCCGATGAACCAGAGCCACAGCTGCCAGCGCATCAACCTCACGCTCGCGAGCGCTCGGCCCGTCAACTGCGGCCAGAGTTCATAGGCAATCGCGAAATACATGATGACGATGGCGCCGCCGAAGATCAGGTGGAAGTGCCCCGTGATCCACTGCGTGTTGTGAATGGTCGAGTCGAGCTGGTAGCTCATGTTGATGAGGCCGCCGGCCCCGCCAAAGCCCAGCATCACGAACGAGAACGCCACGGCCAGCATCATCGGTTCGTGCCAGGGCAGCGCGCGTATCCAGCCGAACACACCCTTGCCGCCGCGCAGCCGCCCCGCAATTTCCACGGAGGCGCAGATCGTGAAGACGGTGAGGAGCGTGGGCACCGCAACGAGCGCGGTGAATACCGACTGCAGGAACTTGAAGCCCGAGCCCACCTGCGGATCGGCAAAGAGATGGTGAATGCCGATCGGCATGGCCACCACGAGAAACAGGATGAACGAGATGCGCGCCATCTCGTCGCTGTAGAGCCGCCCGCCCACGGCGCGCGGCACGAGCGTGTAGTACGCGATATAGGCCGGCATGAGCCAGAAGTAGACGATGGCGTGCAGCGTCCACGAAAAGAACACGCGCGCGAGACCCGAATCGATGGTGGATGTGAGGCCCAGCGCGACGGGCAGAATCTGGAACAGGATTTCGATGGCGGCGCCCACCGCCGTCCAGGCCCAGAGATACGAGCCCGCGACGTTCGCGAACATGGGCAGCGGCACGGGCTTGCCCGGATTCGCCTTCTTCCAGACATGCAGGTTCACGGACATGAGCGCCACCCAGATCCACGAGCCCACCACCACGAGCACCACGCCGATGTAGTAGAAGGGGCTGCCGATCATCGGCGGATAGAACGTGTAGAGCACCGAGGCACGGCCGAGCGACACCGGCACCATCGCCACAATCGAGCCCACCACCACGAGCCACCAGCCCGCCCACGCCCAGCGCCGGCCGACGAGCCTTTGCTCGAGCGAAAGTTCGGTGATCGCGTAGCCGAAGCCCATGGCGATCAGCGTCGGAAACACGTAGGCCATCACGGACCCGTGCGCCGTCACCGAACGGTAGTACAGCTCCGGCGCCGAAAGCCACGCATGCAGCGGACTGCGCACGTACATCTGCCAGGCGCCCAGCAGCAACGCCACCCCGAAGGTCGCAAAAGCGAACCAGAAATGCGCGAGCACGAGTCGTCGGTTATTTAACACAGCTGAGCCTCCGCGCGCCGGCCGCGAGTTGGTCGAACTGGGCCGCATCGATCACCTTCACATGTGCCCACATGCCTTCGTGGCCCGTGCCGCAATACTCGTGGCACGGCATCAAATGGTCCGCCGGTTCGTTGAACGTGGTGCGGAACGTGGCAACGTAGCCGGGCTCCACCATCGAGTTGATGTTCGTGTCCGCAATCAGGAAACCGTGCACGACGTCGGCGCTCGTGGCACGGAACGTCACGGGCGTACGCGCGGGAACGAGGATGCACTGCGGCGTGAACGAATACTGCTGGGCGACGATGCGCACCGTAACCGAGCCGTCCGCCTCGCGCGCCGTGCCGAGATTGCTCTCCACGAATTCGCCGGAGACGTGCAGCGTGGTGGGGTCGATGGTTTCGACGCGCGAGGGCGGCATCATCGCCCAGTGCAGGCCGGTGAAGATCACCATCGCCACGAGCAGCAGCAGAATGGCCACCGCGAAGATGGCCCAGCGCCGCTCGGTGCGGGCCGCGACGTCGTGGCCATCGTGGCCATCGTGGCCGTCGGCGTGGCCCGGCAGCGGACTGTTTGGAGTGTTCGGGACGTTCGACATGGGCGCAGGTTTACTGGATAACGCCGCGAGGCAGGAACACGAGGAAGTAGAACGCGAACCAGAGCGCAATCACGATGGCCGTCGCAATGCCGGCGAGCGCCACGGCGCCTTTCGGGCCGGCGCGCACGATGTCGGCCACGCGCCGTTCGTCGTCGGCGGGACGCGGGCCGCCCGCCCCCGGTGGTACTCGTTCGCCAGTCGACTCGCTCATGGCTTCCCCTCAGTACAACGGCGCCGAACGCAGCGCATTGGCATCTTTGGCCGACACCGGCGTGCCGTGGTTGCCCCACGCCGTGCGGATGAACGTGACGACCGCCGCTACCTCGTCGTCGGACAGCGACTGGGCGAACGGCGGCATGCCGTAGGGCATCGGGTTCTTCGCCGTGCCCGGCGCGTAACCCCCGTTGAGCACCATGCGGATCGGATTCACGGCCGAGGTCATCTGGATGGACTGGTTGTTCGCGAGCGGCGGGAAGTCAGGCAGCTTGCCCTCGCCGTTCTTGCCGTGGCAGGTGGCGCACTGCGCGTCGTAGATCTTGCTGCCTAGCTTGAAGAGCAGATCGCGCTCGTCGCGCGACATCGCCGAGGTTGCCGCAGCCGCGCCCTCGCCGCCGTGCTGCGGCAGCGACTTCAGATAGACGGCCATGGCGCGCACGTCGTCGTCGGAGAGGTATTGCAGGCTGTCGTACACCACTTCGGCCATCGGACCGTACACGGCGCCGCGCCGCGACACGCCCTTTTGCAGCAGGTCCGCGATCTCGTCGATGCTCCATTCGCCGAGACCCGCTTCGCGGTTCGACGTGAGCGACGGCGCGTACCAGTCCTGCATGGGAATCAGCCCGCCTTCGAAGGCCTTCGACTCCGAACTGCCGCCCAGCGCGTTGATCGCCGTATGGCACATGGAGCAGTGCCCAAGGCCCTGCACGAGATACGCGCCGCGATTCCATTCCACCGACTTCGCAGGATCGGGCTTGTACTCGCCTTCGCGGAAATACAGCGTGCGCCAGCCGAGCAGCAATTGCCGGTTGTTGTAGGGAAAGCGCATCTCGTGCGGACGATTCGGCTGCTTCACGGGCGGCACGGACTTGAGATACGCGAAGATCGCGTCGCTGTCTTCGCGCGTGACCTTCGTATAGGCCGCGTAGGGCATCGCGGGATAGAGCAGCGAGCCGTCGCGCGAACGGCCGGTGTGCATCATCGCGTAGAACTCGTCGGCGCTCCATTGGCCGATGCCGGTTTCGTCGTCGGGCGTGATGTTCGGCGAATAGAGCGTGCCGAACGGCGTGGGCATGGCGCGGCCGCCCGCGAAGAGCTTGTCGCTCGGCTTCGTATGGCAGGCGATGCAGTCGCCCGCACGGGCCAGATATTCGCCGCGCTTGATGACGTCGGCCTGGCTGGAGCCGCCCTGTGCCAATGCGAGCGGCGTGCTGGCTATCACACCGAAACCCACGCAGACACCCAGCGCGAACGCGGCACCGAGGCGAACGGCCAGCGTCTTCGCCACGCGACGAACCGGAAAGGACCGGAAGGACCCCAAGACCCGGGGGGACGGAAAGGACAGGATGCGCACCGTGGGCTCCGTCATTGGGGTTCGCTTCCGCAGGCGATGGGCAGCTTCAGGCTTCGCGCAGGCGCGGGCGCCGGATTCGCCGGCCCGGGCGATGCGGCGAGCCAGGCGGCAACCGCCGTGATGTCGTCGTTGCCGAGACGCGAGGCGACGTCGTGCATGCAGTCCGGCGCAATCGAGCTACGTGTGCCGTAGCGCCATGCGCCAAGCTGGGCGCTGATGTATTGCGCATGCAGACCGAGCAGGCCGGGAATGGCCGGGTCCATGCCCGTGAGCGCGGCGCCGTGACAGGCGGCGCAGGCCGGAATGTTGCGCGTGCGGTCGCCCTCTTTCACGAGTTGCTGGCCGCGCCGCAGTAGTTGCGGGCTCACGGCCGGCGTCGAAGCAGGCGGGTATGGCGGACGCTGGCGCGCGAAGTAATCGGCGATGGTTTTGAGATATGCGTCGGGCAGATACGCCAGCAGATAGTTCATCGGCGGATATTGCCGGCGGCCATCGCGAAACGCTGTCAGCTGATTGTAGAGATAGCCGGCCGGCTTGCCGGCAAGCCGCGGGAAGTAATCGTTATCGGTACCCTCGCCCTCTTTGCCATGACAGGCCGCACACGCGAGCACGCGCGCCTGCAGGGTGTCGGGCGCACGCTCGGCAGACGTCCCCTGCCCGAAGACGAAGCCCCAAGGGAAAACGCACAGCAGGATGGCAACAGCGGTTCTTCTCAGCATCGGTGGCAATGCCCGTTGTTATGGCTGTCCGACGATTGTAGTCAATGAATCGGAAAGTAAAAGGTTTGAAAGTGAATACGCCGCACGCGCCGCGAAGCAGCAAGGGGTGTACCCAACGCGCCGGCTCGCTGCTGGCCCTGTCGAATCGGTCGAAACTGGCTCTGTAAGACGGCCAGGTTTGCCGCCAGAATGCGCACTGTCGCCTGCGATTGCGCAGCCCAATCCGTGGAAGAACCATGTACGTACCCGCCCATTTCGACGAACCTCGCACCGAGGTTCTGCATGCGCGCATCGCGCAACATCCGTTCGGCACGCTCGTTACGCACGGCAAAGGCGGGCTGGACGCCAATCACCTGCCGTTCGAGCTGGCCGCCGCCGAAGGTCCGCTCGGCGTGCTGCGCGCGCACGTGGCGAGAGCGAATCCGGTCTGGCAGGACGTGGCGAACGGCGACGAGGTGCTCGTCATGTTCCACGCGGGCGACGCCTACATCTCGCCCAACTGGTACCCGAGCAAGCAGGTGCATCACAAGCAGGTGCCGACGTGGAACTACAGGGTCGTCCACGCGTACGGACGCATAACGGTGCTCGACGACGAACGGTTCCTGCGCGGCCTCGTCGGCCGGCTCACGCGCACGCACGAGGCGGCCCAACCGGCGCCCTGGAAGATGGGCGATGCGCCGGCGGACTATATCGACACCATGCTGAAGTCGATTGTCGGGCTGCAGATCGACATCACGCGCCTCGTGGGCAAAAGCAAGATCGGCCAGAACAAGGATGCGGAAGATATCCGCGGTGCTGGCGAGGCGCTCAAGGCAGGCGGCCACACAGAGTTGGGCGAGGCCATGCTGGCAGTGGCGGCCGGGAAATCCCGATGACGCCGCGCGCGGGCATCGCGTAGTTCGTCGTCGATATCAGGCCACGTCGCATCACGCTTTTCATTCGAAGAGGTCCGATCCCCATGTCAGGCAACACGCTCTTTTCGGCCAACCTGCTGCTCGCCTATACGGCGTATCTCGTCGGCGTCGCGAGCCCCGGGCCCAGCAATCTCGCGATCATGTCCATTGCCGCGCATCATGGCCGCAAAGCCGCCCTCGCCTTCGCACTGGGCGTGATTTCCGGATCGATGTTCTGGGCGACGGTGGCCACAGCCGGCATCTCGGCCGCGCTGATTGCGTGGTCGCAATTCATCGTCGCAGTGAAGGTTTTCGGCGGCGTGTATCTGCTCTGGCTAGCCTTCAAGTCGGCGCGCACTGCGCGCGGCGCACAGCCCGCTGCCGCGCCGCGCGACGCGCAGGCCGAGCCGCTGAAGCGGCTCTACACGAAAGGCGCGCTGCTGCATCTCACGAACCCGAAGGCGATTCTCGTCTGGGTGTCGATCGTCGCGCTCTCGTCGAATCACGTGGGGCCTGCCCACGACGCCGTGGTGCCGGGCTGCGCGGTGATCGGCATGGTGGTGTTCAGCACGTATGCGCTCGTGTTTTCCACCGCGACGGCCAGAGCGGCTTACGTGAGGACGCGCCGCGTGCTGGAAGGATGCCTCGCGGTCGTGTTCGGAGTGGCCGGCATCCGGCTGCTGGCGTGGTCGTCCCGATAGCCTTCGCGTGCGCCCGCCTCAGGCCGGCACGTCGTCCACCTCGCTTCGCGCATAGCGGCCGGGCGGCATGCCGACGTGCCGCGTGAACGCCACGCCGAAGGCACTCACCGACCCGTAGCCCACATGGGCGGCGATCTCCGCAATCGACCGGTCCCGTTGCCGCAGCAGCCGCTTCGCGAGCGCCATGCGCCACGTGAGCAGGTATTCCATGGGCGCCACACCCACCGCGCGGCTGAAGCGTTCGAAGAACGCCGAGCGCGACATCGCGGCCTCGCGTGCCAGTTGAGCGATGGTCCAAGGCTGCGCGGGATCTTCGTGCATGCGCCGTAGCGCGAGCGCGAGCTTTGCATCGGCAAGTCCGCGCACGAGGCCAGGTGACGCCGCCGTGCTCGCGGTCGAGCGCAGCGCCTCGATCAGCAGCACTTCGAGCAACCGGGCCATCACGATTTCGCGCGCCGGGCGGTCTGCGCGCGATTCGTCGCCCACCAGTTGAACCAGCGTGGAAAGGCGCGACGCCCCGCGCACGTGCACCCATTGCGGCAGAAGCGAAACCAGCAGCGCAGAGTCCGGCGAGCCGAACACGCAGTGGCCCACGAGCATGCGCACGTTGATGGGCTCATCGGGATTGCCCACGCGCGCGCCGCCGGGAATCGGCGTGATGGGTGAAGCAACGGCGTCGCCTTCGTCAGGCGGCGGCCCATTCAGGCTGGATGTCGCGAAGCGGCGCGCGGCGGGAAGCAAGGCGAAGTCGCCTTCGTTGAGCGTGATCGTTTCGCTGCCTGTCGCTCCGTCTATGGTCAGACGGCAGCCGCCTTCGAGCACGGCGAGATAAAACGGACGACCGGTCTCGCTGCGGCGCACTGCCCACGTGGCGGAGGCCACGACGAGTTTCGAGAACGGCGCGCCTGGCTGCAACAACGACACGACTTCGGCGAGGGGGTCGACCATTCTGGACGATCTCAACAAAGAAATGGATCTCGAAGTATAGTTCGTCCGAAATCGGGCCGCTATCGTACAGGCATTGCCAACCGATGGAGTTCCCGATGTCCCCTGTTTCCACCGTTCTTATCACCGGCTGCTCGTCCGGTTTCGGACTTGAGACCGCGCGGCTTTTCCTCGACCAGGGCTGGCGCGTTATCGCAACGATGCGCACGCCGCGAGAGGACCTGCTGCCGGCGTCGGAGCGGCTTCGCGTGCTGCCGCTCGACGTCACCGATATCGAGAGCATCCGGCGTTGCATCGAAGCGGCCGGGCCGATCGACGCGCTCGTCAACAACGCCGGCGTCGGCATGGCGGGACCGCTGGAAGGAATTGATCTGAACCACGCCCGCACCGTCTACGAGACCAACACGCTCGGCACCATTGCGATGACGCAGGCCGTGCTGCCGCAGTTCCGGCAGCGGCGTGCGGGCGTGGTCGTGAACGTGACGTCGACCGTGACGCTGAAGCCGTTGCCGCTGCTCTCGGTCTACACGGGCAGCAAGGCGGCCGTGAATGCGTTCACTGAATCGCTCGCGCTGGAGCTGGCGCCCTTCGATGTGCGCGTGCGACTGGTGCTGCCCGGACGCTCGCCCAGCACGAGCTTCGGCAACAACGCCCGCCGCCTGATGAGCGAAGACGTGCCCGAGCCGTACGCCGCGTTCACGCAAGGCGTCTTCGCCTCGATACGCGACACGAGCACGCCGGTCACGTACGCCGAGGACGTCGCCGCAGCCGTGTGGACCGCCGTGACCGATCCCGCCGCGCCGATGCGCCTGCCCGCCGGAGCCGATGCCATCGCAACGGCGCTCGCGGCGCAGTGAACGTCCTCTTCGTCGCTTGCCGTTACGAAAGCGACCGCAGGTGATTGCGCAGCCTGTCCACCTCGCCTTGCGCGAACGGCTTCTCGATTTCGGTGTGCGTCTGCTGCCACACCGGGAACGCGCGGGCGAGCAATTGCTCGCCCGCGGGCGTCAAGCGAAGCCGACGGCTGCGCCTGTCCTGCGCGTCCTGCTCGACGACGACCAGTTCGCGCCGCTCCAGCGGCTTGAGCGCAGCCGTTAGCGTAGTGCGATCCATTGCCAGCAGCGACGCCACGTCTTTCATTGCCGGCGGCTGAGGCCGATTGAGCGACATCAGAAGCGAGAACTGCCCGTTCGTGAGATCGAACGGGCGCAACGCCTCGTCGAACAGGCGCGCAAGATTGCGTGCTGCCCGCTGCATGTGCAGACACAGGCAGCAGTCGCGCACCATCAGCGTGGTTTCGAAAGGAAGAGACTTCGGAAGCTTTTTCGCGTGTGCCATGTTGCAATTATGTTGATATCAACCTATATTGTCAACGCCGGGCCGCAACATCCCGTTGCGCCCGTCAACAGAAGGAGGAGGCATGAGCGATCAAACGTTGTTTCTCGCCGTTTTCCTCGGCAGCAAGGACAATCCGCGCATGAAGACATGGCTGGCGCTTTCCGAAGAAGAACGGCGCGCCAGGGAACGGGAAGGCATCGCCGCATGGGGCGCGTGGGTCGACAAGCACAAGGCAGCCATTGTCGAGATGGGTGGTCCACTTGGCAAAACAAAGAACGTGAGCGAACAGGGCATCAAGGATGTGACCAACGCGCTCGCCGCGTTTACGGTCGTACGGAGTACTTCGCATGACGAGGCGGCCAGAATATTCGAGGGCCACCCGCATTTCACCGTTTTCCCGGGTGAGTCGATCGACGTGATGCCCGTTCTACCCATCCCTCACATGTGAGAGGCGCTGTCTCGCGGTATGGAAAAACATCGATACAGCCGCTTGTTCATGAGCGACAGCGGTTCTTTGGAGGAAGATGATGAGACTTTACGGATTTGCTGGAACGCGCTCGCAGCGCGCGCTTTGGGGCCTCAAGGAAGTCGATGCCGACTTTGAATTCGTGTCGGTGAATCTGCGCGAAGGCGAGCACAAGCGGCCCGAATTCCTGCGCATCAATCCTGCGGGAAAGGTACCGGTTCTGATCGACGGCGACCAGATCATTCCGGAATCCGCAGCAATCGTTCTGTATCTCGCGGACAAGTATCCCGAGAAAGGGCTGATGCCCGACGACCTGCGCGAGCGCGCACAGGCGTATCGCTGGACCCTGTTTGCAGTGACCGAACTCGAGCAGCCGCTCTGGCGAATCACGCGTCACACCTTGCTTTATCCGCCCGAGAAACGTTCCCCCGCCGATATCGAACTCGCGCGCGAAGACTTCAAGACGATGGCCGCGATTCTCGACAGGCATCTCGATGGGCGCCAATTCATCGTCGGCAACGCGCTCTCGGTGGCCGACTGCGTAACTGCGTATCTGATCGACTGGGCCAACGAACTGCATCTGATCGATACGTTCCCGCAGTTGCAGGCCTACCTGGAACGTCTGTATGCGCGTCCGGAAGCGCCGCAGCGTATCGCCGAGGCACGCATGGCCGCGTGAGCGTGCCTCGCCGTCATAGCGGCCAGCGTTTGCGCGAGACAACGGCGAAACTCACTGCTATCGCCCCACCCTGCCCGGACGTCGCGTCTTCCGGGGGCGTCATGTCGAAGCGTGGCCGACGCACGCGCGCGTTGCGACTGGAAGAAGCGCCTGGCAACGGTTCGGCCTGAGACGCCGAGCCGTTGCCGGCTGCATCGGTTCGCGCTGCCTCGTGCAGGCAGTCGCAGATCTCTTTGGAAGCCATGAGGCGTCGCTCGTAAAAGGGCATGTCCGTATTGAACACGCCGCGCATCGATCAGTAAAATGAATGATTCGATCGATACGATAACGTACCGGAATGGAACTCAAGCTACTGAGAGCGTTTTTGACGGTCGCCGAGCTACGGCATTTCGGACGCGCGGCCGACGCCCTGCATATGAGCCAGCCTGCCTTGAGCAAGCAGGTAAATGCACTGGAAGCGAGCCTGGGCGGAAAACTCTTCGAACGCGGGCGGCACGGTGCTGCGTTGACGCGCTTCGGCGAGGGCTTCCTGCCCGACGCGAAGGCACTCGTCTACGACGCCGATGAAATACTCGGGCGTGCGCGCGAAGCCAGCAGCGGCACGCGCGGACACTTGCGGGTGGGCATCTGCCTGTCCGTGCTGACGCTCGCGCCGCAGATCATCGCGGACTTTCGCCAGCGGCGTCCGGGTATCGCGGTCGCACTGAGCGACCTGTCCTCCGACGAGCAAATCCGCCGCATTCAGGCGGGCAAGCTGGACGTGGGCTTCATGCGCCTCTCTCGTACCGAGGGCCTTTCTTCCCTGAACGTCGTCGACGAGCGGCTCGCGCTGGCGTTGCCGCCCAGCCTTGCGCGCGTGCGTCTTCCGTCCGACTTCGGGAAGCTGAACGAAATGGGCTTCGTGGCCTTGCGGCGCACACGCGGCCCCGGGCTCGCAGCGCAAATCGAAAACTGGTGTCGCGAACATCGGTTCGTGCCGAACGTCACGCAGCAGGCCGACGATGTGCAGTCCGTTCTCGCGTCAGTCGCTGCAGGCGTGGGTGTCGCGTTCATTCCGTCGCGGGCCGAGCACCTGTTGCGGGACGCCACCGTTGTGCCGCTGCGCGGCAAGCATGCAACGTGGCGCGTGGGGCTGGTATGGGCCAGCGGAGCGCACAACCCGGTGACCTCGCAGTTCGTGTCGTTCGTTCGCGCGGCCTTGAAAAAAGGCTGACCGAAGCGGTGGCCCCCAACAATGGGCCCACCGCTTCGCGCAGAACCATCTCAGCCGCGCTGCCCCGCCGCTTCGAGAATGAGCTGCGAGATCTCCTCAGGATGGGAGATCAGCGAGAGATGGCTCGACTTCAATTCGATGGTTTTAGCGCCCATGCGCTTGGCCATGAAGCGTTCGAGGTCGGGATTGATCGTGCGGTCTTCCGTGGAAACCGCGTAGAAGCTCGGTTTCGACCGCCACGCCGCCTGCGTCGTCTTGCCGGTGAGCAATGCCTTGTGGAACGGCTCCTGCACTGCAAAGAGCAGCTTGGCCTTCGCTTCAGGCAGGTCGCCCGCGAAGTCGCGCAGGAAGGCTGCCTCGGTCAGGCGCCCTTCGTCGCCGTCGAAGACGATTCCAGCGGAGGCCGGCGGCGTCGGATAGGTCCGGGCCAGCGCCGTGTAGTCCTCGCCCGCATCCGGCGCACGCGCGGCCACGTAGACAAGCGCCGAGACGTTGGGATGCACGCCGGCTTGCGTCACGATCATGCCCGAGAACGAATGCCCGACCAGCACCGTGGGACCATCCTGCCGGTCCAGCACGCGCTGGGCCGAGGCAACGGCTTCGGGCAGCGTGGTCAGCGGGTTTTGAACGGAGGTGACATTGAGACCCGCGGCCTGCAATCGCGGGATCACGTCCGACCAGCACGACCCGTCAGCAAAGAGCCCATGCACGAGCACGACATTGCGTGCCTTCGCAGGAGCCGGCGTGGCGGCCATGCCGCGCGAGGATACGAGCGAGGCGGCGGCGCCTGCAATGAGTGCCGCCGAGAAGCTACGTCTGTTCATCGTCATCGTGCGTCTTCCTTCCTGGTGGGTTGCGGTGTGTGCAATAACGAACTAGCGGCCTTTGTATTCCATGGCGGGCCGGGGTTGGCCGGCGCGCGCGGCCTTGATCGCGGATGCGAGCCCTGCCGTCGCGTCCTCCGTGTCGAAGAGCGGCATCGCGATATCGAAGAGCGCCTCATCTGCGGCATCGATACCGCCCACGGCCCACGTACGAAGCAACGCCTTGTGGGCAGCGTGCGCGCGTGTCGGGCCTCGAGCCATCTTCAACGCGAAAGCCTCGGCTTGCTCCAGCAGTTGCGCATCGGGCACCACGCAATTCACCACCCCGAAGCGCTCCATCGTGGCAGCCGGTACCGGCTCCGACGTGAACGCCCATTGCGCGGCGCGAAAGCGCCCCGCTCGCTCCGCAACGCGATAGATGCCGCCCAGCATCGTGGCGATGCCCAAGGTCTGTTCGGGATGACCCAGGCGTGCGGACTCCGCGGCGAAGACCACATCCGCGCGTAACGCGAGTTCCAGACCGCCGCCGAAGCAGAGCCCCTGCACGGCGGCGACGACAGGCAACGGCAGTCGCTCGAAGCGATTGAACGCGTTCATGTAGCGCTCGAAGAGCGAGCGCAACGCGGCGCGGGACATGCCCTCCCACGGAAGAATGTCGCCACCGAAGCTGAAGTCGGGGCCTGCTGCGCGAAGCAGCACGGCACGCGCGTCGCTCTGGCCGATGGTCGTCAACGCATCGTCCAGTTCGCCGATCATCTGCTCGGCAAGACGGTTCTGCGGCGGATTGTCGAGGCGGATCGTCGCGACCTGGTTCGAGATGTCGAGCAAGAGATGAGCCATGTTCAACCCTGCGGTGATGAGAGATGCTCGCGGAACCATTCGACAGCCGCACGGCTCGCTTCGGGGAAATACTGCTGGTACGCGTCGAAGTGTCCGCCCGGAATCATCGCGAGCCGCTTGGGCTGCAATGCTTTCTCGTACGCGGCGAGCGCCAGATCGGTGACGGTGATGGTGTCGTGCGAGGCGACGACCATCAGCAGCGGCGTGGGCGAGACGCGCGAAACCCACACGCCCGGCTCGTACATGCGAGCGGCACGCGTGGAGCGCACGGTTACGGAATTGTCCCAGGTGCCGTCGGGAACGGGCTGTTGGTAGAACGCGAGCGCGTCCTGCGTGCGGTACGCCGCGGGCACGGCCGGATCGTCGCTCACGACGGCCTGGCGCATGGGCGCCTCGCCGCGGGCCTCGCCGCGCTCGTCGTTCGCAAAGGTCTCCTCCATCGACGCAACGAATTCCGGTGCCACGCGCCGCAGCCCCTGCTCGTAGCCGCTGATGGTGGGCACCTGCGCCACCACGCAGCGTAAGCGCCGATCCGTCGCGCCCAACACGATGGCATGGCCGCCGGCGTAACTCGTGCCCCACAGACCGATACGCGCCGCATCCACGCCCTCGTACGATTCCAGAAACGACAGCGCGCGACGCCAGTCGCCAATCTGCCGCCACGGGTCGATGTCTTGCCGCGGCTCGCCTTCGCTCGCGCCAAAGCCGCGATGGTCGTGAAGCAGCACGATGAAACCCGCTTGCGCGAACGCACGCGCAAAGCGCTCTATGCCGTGCTCTCGCGTGCCCGCATACCCGTGGGCCATGGAGATGGCAGGCAAGCGCGTGCCATTGCCCGCGGGCACGAACAGCCACGCCCGCAGCGTGATGCCGCCTTCTGCTTCGAATTCGACGTTCAAACGTTGGACCACGGTCACGCCTCCTTGCTTCATCGGGTGAAACGAGCCGCTGACCCGATGCAGCAGCGGGTCAGCAGCCTCGTTCGGGAAAGACCACGTCGCCGCATGGTGCGCGGCGACGGCAAGAGAAACGACGGGTTCCAGCTACTTCGTCGGCACGGGAACAATCGCCGAGATGCGCCAGCCGTCTGCTGTGCGGATCGCGATTTCGTTGACGAGAAACTGGAACGTGGCCGCTGGTTGGCCTGCGGCGCCGGCCGTGATGCGCGTGGGGGCGTAGAGGTGGGCTGTGTCCGGCCCGAGCGGAATCACGCGCATGGCGTCCTCGTCCGGTTCGAATTGCCACGTGCCGGCGAAAACCGCGCGGAAGTGATCAAGAACAGCCTCGCGCCCCCAGAAGGTGTAGGCGCGCGCGACGAAGTTCACGGGGTCGGGCTGGCCGGCAGGCGGGCGCGCGAGGATCGAGTCCATGACCTCGATGTCGTGGGCCGTTTCGGCCGCCGCCTGTCGCAGGAACAGCGCGCGAACGTCCCGTAGGTCCTCGGGGCTCATCGTCGAAAAGGCACGAACGTTCACAGTGACCTCGCAAAGCGGATTTTTCAGGAAGCAGGATGGACGCGTGACGCCGGCGCGCGGCGCGGGCGGCGTGCCAAACCAGGCTGGATGCCAAGCTGGATAACAGGCTACACAACGCAGGCTGTACGTCTGACTCGAAACCCGGATGGGCTGGTCACTATGCTAGCGGTTGCGAGGTCAGTGCAGAAGCGGGTTTCGGCGCGGTTTGGTACGGGAATGATGCTATTTCCTGTGGCGGCCGCGAGCGGGCTTTCACCTTGCGCGGCCCGTGTCTCCGGCCTCTATGCCGGAGTTTTCGGCGAACGGCTTCGCGCCCGAAGGGCCGTCGGGCTGTCCGTCTTCAGAGAGAGTTGGCCGGTATCGCGACGCTATCGAGATGGAGGCGCTGCCAGGCCCGCGGACTGATGCCCGTCAAGCGCTTGAACCATCGCCCCAGATGGGACTGGTCCACAAAGCCGCATGCGAGCGCAATGGCCGGCAACGCAAGGCCGCCTTGCCGCAGCAGGTCCTTTGCGAGCGCGACCTTGTTTTTGAGCGCCCACCGATGCGGCGGCAAGCCTGTCGACTGCTTGAACTCCCGCGCAAAGTGACTGGGCGAGAGCCCGCACGCCTCGCCGAGCGCCGCGAGCGTGACGCTGTCGTGATCGCGCACCGACAGCATGGTCTTGGCAAGCTGTAGATGCGCAGGGGACAGGCCGCCGCGAACGCGTCGCAGGGCGCCTGTCGGGTGCGTGTGGCCGCAGTCGTCGAGCACGTAGGCACGAACGGTGCGCGTAGCGAGGTCGAAGAAGAGCGCAGGCGCGGCGTTCTGTCGTCTGTCGTCGGGTCCGTCGCCGCCGGCACTCACCTGGACCGCACACACCTGAACCGTGACGAACGATGGCGCGACGAAGACCGCAGCGGATCGCCCCATCATGACGCAGCCCTCTTCTTTCTCGCCAACAACCGAAGGTCTGCCGACGGCGTGTCGGCAAGCAGCCGGTCCAGCGCGGCGGTCAGGTGTTCCACGGGCGCGACGCCGCGCACCACGACCGGAGGCCGTGTTCGTGCCTCGTCGCTGGTATGCGAAAGCATCACGAACGGCAGTCCGGTTACGCCGAGGCGGCCGGCCCTGGCTTCGTCGTCCTCGATCGCCGTCTTGAAGCGCTGCGCGGCGAGCGATGCAGCCAGCGCCGCGCGATCGACACCGCATTCGGCGCCAATATCGAGCAGCACGTCCGCACGGCCGATATCGCGGCCATGCTCGAAATAGGCCTTGAACAGCGCACGATGCACGGCGTTGAAGCGTCCCACCGTGCGACTGAAGAAAGCCGTTTCGAACGCAAGACGGCTGCGCGGCGCAACGGGCGGCAACTGAACTTTCACGTTGCGTTCGGCCGCGAGCGGATAAACCGCATTGAGCCAGATGTTGGTGATGTACTCGCCGTCGGGTTCGATCAGCGCAATGGGCTCGGGACGCAGTTCGAACGCGTGCCATTCGAGCACGAACGGCACGCGCGACGCTTCGATGAACCGGTCGAGCACACTCATCTGCAAATAACAGAAAGGGCACACATAGTCTGCCCAGCAATCAATGCGGACGGTCGGCATCGGAATCATGGAAAGCCTCTCGGCGTTTTCCGAGAGTGGAAGTGTGCGTCGACGTGGCGTTTGTGTCGACCATAATACCCGCGTGCTTATCTTGTGTTGCGCACGCCCGGTCGCTTCTGGTACGCAAATGCTATTTCTTTCGCGCTGCCCTGACGGCGTCGGTCCGTTTCCTGCTGATGAATCCGCGGCGCCGCATGCGGGTTGCGCACAGATGCCGGGCGCGAGCCTTCTATGACTGCGTCCCCGCATACGCCGCCTTCAGCGCCGCGACGTCGAACTTCGTCATCTGCATCATGGTTGCGGCGACCCGCCCCGCCTTGACCGGATCCGGATCCGCAATCATCGCGATGAGGTCGTCCGGGACGATCTGCCACGATACGCCGAAGCGGTCCCTCAGCCAGCCGCAGCCGTCGGCCGTGCCGCCGTCCATGAGCGCGCCCCAGTAGCGGTCCAGCTCCGCCTGATCGCCGCAACTGATCATCAACGATATCCCGTGATTGAAAGCCTCGCGCCGTTCGTGGCTCATGGCGATGAAGGGCTGCCCGAAGAGAACGAACTCGACCACCTTGGTGGACGCGGTGCCCTGCACCGACGTGACGCGATTCACGCGCGAGTCCGGAAAAATACCCGCGTAGAAAGCCGCGGCCTCTTCGGCTTCGGATGAGTACCAGAGAAACGGCGTGATCTTTTGAATCGACATCGCATGTCTCCTTTTAATGTTGGCCTCTCGCGAACACGGGCGCATGCGGCCACCGGGCCCGGGAAGTACGCCTAACCCACCTCGACGCGATTACGGCCCAATTGCTTGGCGCGGTAGAGCGCCCGGTCCGCGCGTTTCATCAGCGCATCGACGTCGCGCTCGCCTGCTTCGCGCGTGACGACGCCGATGCTCACGGTAAACGGAATCGCCTCGAGACGCCACGCATGCTCGAAATCGTGCTGCTCGATACGCTGACGCAGTTGTTCCGCCACCTTATGCGCGACGTTCGCATCTGCGCCCGGCAGCGCCGCGACGAATTCCTCGCCGCCCCAGCGCGCGAATACATTGGAATCCTGCATCACCGATAGCCCCACTTTCGCGAGCACGCGCAGGACCTCGTCGCCGGCATCGTGACCATAGCTGTCGTTGATCTTCTTGAAGAAGTCGATGTCGAGAATGAACGCTGACAGAATGTCGTCGGCGCCGAGCGCCTTATCGACGAAATCCAGAAACTCGCGGCGGTTCGGCAGGCCCGTCAATGCATCGGTACCCGCCTGCTTCTTCAGCTGTTCCATGAGTTGGGCACGATCCGTGATGTCGCGCACGACTGCCGTGAACTCGGTTACGCCGTTCACATCGATTTTGGAGATCGCGATTTCGACCGGAATGACGGAGCCATTCCGATGCCGTCCGTACACACTGTTGCTGCCGTCCATGCGCGGGGGCGTGACCTGCCGCTCGCTCATCTGCACGGTGTTCGCAAACTGTCGTACGCGCTGCGAGTGGCCCGCGCGAAACCTTTCGGGCAACAGCATTTCGATGGGTTGCCCGAGCACCTCGGCCGCCGTATAGCCGAACAGGTTCTCTGCCGCGCGATTGAAGAGCGTGATGTTGTGCTGCTGATCGATCGCCACAATCGCGTCGTAAGCCGAATCGACTACTGCCCGGTAACGCGAAGCGCTGGCCTCCATTTCGCGTGCGAGCGGCGAGGTCGGCGCGGCCCTCACGCCCGTGACCAATATTTCGCGCGCAGCGCCGCCGCCATGGGAACGTGCGACCGGTTTGAATGAAAGGTGCCAACGCAGCGCGCCGTCGTGGACGTCGTGAAATTCGCACGCCTGCTTCTGCGGCGCTGCGTCGGACTCGAGGCAGGTTTCCAGCGTCTCGCGCAACGCTTGCCACCTGCCGTCGGTACTCAGCGAATCGAATGGCACAGGAAATGTCTGCGTGTCTGGCAGCGCTGCGCCAATCATCTGCAAGAAAGGGTCATTGCATGCCGTGACAACAAGCTCGCCGCGCTCGTCCCGCCCGACGATGGCAACGCTGACCGCCACGCTGTCCTCGAACTCATGAGGGGTGTTGGGGCAATTGGACATAGTCGTACCTTGCTGGAGCGTTACACCGTTTCGATCCAGGTATGGTACGAGAAATTGTTGCCCGCGAGTCTTACGGGATTTTCGGGAGAAGGTTCTGCCGCCTCGTCGCTCGCAGGCTGTCTGAAAGGTTTGGGAAACCGCCGCCCACCGTGCCCGCAATTACAGTTGCGTCTCGATGGCCGTCTTGTCGATCACCGACCATACCTGCGCGATCTTCCCGTCACGGAACGTATAAAACACGTTCTCTGCGAAAGAGATGCGCCTGCCGTCGATGGGTAACCCGAGGAAACGATGCCGGGGTCTGCAGTCGAACGCCAGACGACTCGCGACGACAGGCGGCTGCGTCACCAGGAGTTCGACGACAAAACGAAGGTCCGGTATCTCATGCACATCCCGTTCCAGCATGTCGCGATAGCCGGACAAGCCGATGCGCCGACCGTTGTGAACGACGTCGTCGGCCACGAACCGGCCAAGCGATGCCCAATCCCGACGATTCAGGCAATCGAGGTAATCGCGATAGATATCGCTCAGGTTCGGTTCGCTCACCATGACCTCCCGTCGCCTCGCAGTGCAGATCAATCGCCATCGTAGACCAGAATCCGGCTGCTACGCTTGCTTCGAGCGTCTACGCACGATCGACACGAAATACCGCAATGGCGGCGTCCAACTGCCCCGCCTGCTCTTCCAGCGACCGCGCCGCCGCTGAAGCCTCTTCAACGAGCGCCGCGTTCTGCTGGGTGGCCCGGTCCATTTGCGCCACCGCCTGATTGACCTGTTCGATACCCTTCGACTGCTCGTGCGACGCCGCCGCAATCTCGCCCATCAGGTCGCTCACGCTTCGAACCGAAGCCAGAATCTCGGTCATCGTTTCCGTTGCGCGATGGACCTGCCTCGCGCCGGTTTCCACGCGATCGAGCGAATCCGTAATCAGGTCCTTGATCTCTCTCGAGGCGGCCGCGCTGCGTTGAGCCAGCGAGCGCACTTCGCTCGCCACCACCGCAAACCCGCGCCCCTGTTCGCCTGCGCGTGCCGCTTCCACCGCGGCGTTCAGCGACAGGATGTTGGTCTGAAACGCGATGCCTTCTATCACGCCGATGATCTCGGACATCTTGCCGGACGACTCGGAGAGGCCGCGCATCGTTTGCACCGCTTCCAGCGTCGCCTCGTTGCCCCGCTCCGTCAGCAAGGCCGTACTGCATACCACCTGATTGGCCTGCTTCGCGTTGTCCGCGTTCTGGCGAACCGTCGAAGTAAGTTCCTCCATTGACGCAGCGGTTTCTTCCAGCGACGCGGCTTGATCTTCAGTCCGTCGCGACAGGTCCACGTTGCCGGCCGAGATTTCATGCGTGGCGGTGCCGATGGACCGTACACCGTTGCGCACCACGCCGATCGTTTGAACGAGCTTCGCCTGCATCGCCTGCAGGCCGCTCATCAACTGCCCCATCTCGTCGCGTGAATGGACCTCCACGTGCGTCGTCAGATCGCCGTTCGCAATCGCGCTGAAATGACCGAGTGCCTGCGCAAGCGGCGTGCTGATCGACCTCTGCAGCGACCACCATGCGAGCGCCGCCGCGGCGAGCGCGATCAGAATGCCTGCAACGGCGACTTCGACGAACCCGTGAAAGCGGGCCTGCGCAGCATCGAACGTGGCTCGCGCCGCATTCACCTGGATGCGGTCGAGCGCATCCATGCTGTCTGACACATCGATGAAGAGCGACGGCGGCATCTGGCGCCAGACGTCGACGATCTTCGCGGCATCGCCCGTGGCAATCGCGCTGAACATCGGCTCAAGGCCGTTCTCGACGAGCGCATCGAACTTCGTGTTCGCATCGGCCGCGCGCTGCGCTTCGTCAGCGCTGGAAGGCGGCAGTGCGCGATACACGTCCCACGCTTTCTTCGATGCCGCGAGCAGATCGCGGGACATCTGCGTTTGCTGGGCCACGTCCGGCCCCGTGGGATCGAGCGCAATGCGATACAGCCAGAGACGGGTTCTCGAAAGCGCTACGTTGGCCTGCCCCAGCGCCTCCGAAGAGGCGAGCCGGCTGGAATACAGATCGCTCATATCGTTGTTGCTCATGGACACACCAACAACACCCATGAGGCCACCGACAACGAGCAATGCACCGAGAAAACTCATTGCCAGCGCGAGACGTACGCGAATACTTATGTTCTTGATCATGATGACGGAGGCGTTGAGCAGGAGGACGAAGAAGTTGAGCGCGCCAAAGCTCTGGGTAGGCATGCGCGGCTCGTTGCCTCACTAACGGCCAAAAATTCCAGGCATTTATGCGGGATCAGGAAGAGACCTATCCGGACGAATGACTTGATCAGCCATCCTGAATTCAGGGCGATGCCTGCGACACGTCGGAGATCTGTCCCAAGAAATGGTGGAACAAGACGGACACGGCACGCAGAGAACGAAAGTCCGGCGCCTTGTCTCTTGTCGGTCCACCCACGGTGCCGGTCGGACGAATGGCCCGCCGATAAAGTGCGCAACCTCTGCATTCACTGCCGTAGTGGCGCGCGGGCTGTGTCGATGACCGGCAGGATTGTCGACATGTCGAGTCCGAGCACACCGGAGGCCAGTTTCACGCGCTTCGCCGCCTCATTCGCTTCGGCACGGCCCACGAGTCAGTTTCAGAAAGGAGGATATGACGGGCCCCTTCAGCGGTCCGCACCGTTCGCTCCAACCGGGAATGAGTTCATTGAGGGCGAGTAGGCCCATGATCGCGCCCGCGAGGATAAACAATGCGCCGATAAATCGCCTGGTCATACAGATACGTCCGTTTCGACAAGTGGTACTGAATCACACCGCTCACCCCCACCGCGCACCAGCTTTGTACACATCGATCTTCACATCACTAACCGTATGGGCTGTATTCGTATGGAGCAGCATTGCCAGAACACTGCCAAGACGATAATGCGCACCAAAACCAAAGGGGTCGTTCTGGTGGGAATGCCGCGCAATATGGCATAGTCCCATACTTGAACATGGATAAGGAGGTCTAATGGCCACGCTCGAAAGCATCCAGGCACGAATCGCGCAATTGCAGGCACAAGCACAGGAACTGGTTGCAAAGCAATCTACGGTCGTTCTCGACAAAATCCGTGAACTCATGACGAAGCACGGCATAACCACTGCCGAGATCGAGGCACATGTCGGCAAGCGGCGCGGTCACAAGCCTGGAAAACACGCAACGAAACAGGCAACCATTTCGAAGCACGCCGCAGGCGCGCCGAAGTACCGCGACCCCAAAACCGGTGCAACGTGGACCGGTCACGGGCGGGCACCGGCCTGGATTGCCGCTGCGAAAGACCGCAACAAATTCTTGATTTCAGGCACTCCCACAGGGGCGGCGCATACGACGAAGAAAGTAGCGAAAGCCGGAAACTATGTACGCGGCCCCCAGCCCGCGATGTACCAAGACCCGAAAACCGGAGCCACCTGGAGCGGACGTGGTCGTGCGCCGGCGTGGATGGCGAACGCCAGGGACCGCACGAAGTTTTTGATCGAAAAGGTCGAAGCGCCCGCGACCCCGCGAAAAGCGAAAGCCGAACAGGCCACGCCCGCCAGTAGAACGGTAACGAAGAAGACGGCAGCGAAGAAAGCACCGGCCAGGAAGGTTGCTACGAGGAAGGCGACAGCGCCGGCGCGCAAAACGGCTTCGAAGAAGAGCGCGGGCGCTAAATCACCGGTCGTTCGAAAAGCACGCGTGGCAAGAACCGTGAAGTCTGCGAAGTCCATTGACGCTGCAGTGCCACAAGCCGCGCCCGACGCTGCAACCGGAACACCGGCCTGAGTTGTCGGCCAGCCGAACTCTGGATGCCGTGGTTGCAGATATCTCAGCAGTCACAGTCCTGATAGAAAGGACTTGCGCCGCCGCCACGATTGAACCGTGCCGAAGTCTTATCGTGCTGACCAATTGGCACGTGGGTCTTGCGCGCGTTCAGTCAGTGAGCGGCATGGTGGTATCTCCCGATCGAGATGACAGAGATCCAGGTTGATACCACCCAAAACACCGCCCATTGCCAACGCACACACATCCACCAACCCGCAACGTGTCGAAACAGAAAAGGCCGGAAGGCCTTGTGCCGCAGCGAGTCCGTGAACATGTGCGGAACTTGTCGGAAGATATTCTGGTGCCGGGGACCGGACTCGAACCGGCAAGCCGTTAAGCGGCGGATTTTCTTCACACCACGTCTTTCGACGCCGTCGGCGAAAAGCTTCGCGCTTTCCGCCAACGTTCGTGCGCTGGACTATGCCTTCGCCATCGCTCGCGCGCCGTCGCCCGCAAGGGTTGACTGGCGCACGGCCTTAGGCGCCCCCCGTCTAGTCTCTACACCTTCCACGCCTCGCGTTGTTGCTACGCGGGCGGGCTTGGCTCGGCGTTGCCTCGGCGGCGCACACGCGATGTTGCATGCGATGTGCGTACGTTCGCGCCAGGGGGTTCGCCGAATTTGAGGGGTTCTACACCGGCCGTTTCCGGCCGGGCACTCAATTTTTTAAGTCCGCTATGTTTACCAATTTCATCACCCCGGCAGGGCGGACGCGATTCTACCATTGGCTCGAACCACGGCCCCAAACCGTCATCGCTCCGTCACACACGCTGCCGATAATGCGCTCGTCGAAAACGTTTACATCCATCGGCGAACAGCATGAACCCCACCATCAAGGACGTCGCCGCGCACGCGGGCTTTTCCATCGCGACCGTCTCGCGCGCCATCAACGCGCCGCACACGGTGAACCCCGTCACGCTCGAAAAGGTGCGCGAGGCGATTGCGGCGCTCAACTTCCGGCCCAGCCCGCTCGGGCGCCAGTTGCGCGGCGAGCGCACGCGGCTCGTGGGCGTCGTGCTGCCCACGCTCGCGAACCCGGTATTCGCCGAATGCCTGCAAGGCATCGACGAACTGGCCTCTGCACAAGGCTACCGGCTCATGCTCATGACCACGCAATACGACGCGGACCGCGAGCGTCACGCCATCGAGACCCTGCGCGCGCAGCGCGTAGACGGCCTCATCCTCACAGTAGCCGACGCGGACACGCACCCGCTGCTCGACGAACTCGACCGCAACGGTCCGCGCTACGTGCTCATGCATAACGACACGGTGCGCCGGCCCTCGGTCTCGGTCGACAACCGTCTCGCCGCGTATGACGGCGTGCGCATGCTGATCGCGCACGGGCACCGCCGCATCCTGATGTTGGCCGGCACGCTCGCGGCTTCGGACCGCGCACGGCTGCGCTACACGGGCTACGCGCAAGCCATGGAGCAAGCGGGACTCACGCCGATGCCCGCGCTAGAAATCGATTTCAACGCCGATGAACTCGCGCCCTCGGTGCTCGCGCATCTGACGAGCCCGGCCAACGGCGCGGCGCGCCCCACTGCCCTCTTCTGCAGCAACGACCTGCTCGCGATGGTGGTGATGCGCGGCCTGCGCAGCGCGCGTTTCGAGGTGCCGGACGATATGTCGATTCTGGGCTTCGACGGCCTCGCAATGGGCGAACTGCTCTCGCCGCCGCTCGCGAGCATCTGCACGCCGAACCGCGAGATTGGCTGCGCCGCATGGCAGCGCCTGATTGCGCGCCTCGACGACACCTATACCGACGCGTCGCACACGCTGACGCTGCCGCACACCTTGCGCGAAGGCGCGACGATCGCGGCCATTGCAAGCAGCGACGCCGAACCGCGCAAACGGCCTGCGCAAGCGCTGAACTGACGGCATTCGGCGCGGCGCGCACGACGCTGCATGCGCCGCCGACGATGGCGCTGCCCACGCGACAGAGCGCACCGCGAAACATCACGCAATGCACCGCGCGACACGTCGCCGAACCGGCGCGCCGCTCACGGAGCATGCGTACTGCGAAGCCCGCGAGCAAGCGCGCAACAACTTCGACGTATCCCTAAACAATCGATTAATCGCTTCACCCTCGTCCTCTCGCACCACGTTTCGAAGGAGACCCGCAGTGACCCGTCGTTTCGCTTCCGCTCATCCGCTTGGCCGCGCCGCCCGAAAAGGCGCGGCCCTGCTCTTCGCCGCCGCGGCCACGTTCGCCTCGGCTTTCGCGCTTGTCGCTCCGCAAGCGGCGCATGCCGAAGAAACCGCGATCTGCTACAACTGCCCGCCCGAATGGGCCGACTGGGCCAGCCAGATCAAGGCCATTCAGGAAAAGACCGGCATTCGCGTGCCGTTCGACAACAAGAACTCCGGCCAGGCCATCGCGCAATTGATGGCCGAGCAGAAGAGCGCTGTCGCGGACGTGGTCTATCTCGGCGTCTCCTCGGCTTTCCAGGCGAAGGACAAGGGCGTGATCCAGCCGTACCGTCCCGCGCACTGGGACGACATTCCGGCGGGCCTCAAAGACCCGCAGGGCTACTGGTTCGCCATCCACTCAGGCACGCTCGGCTTCTTCGTCAACAAGGACGCACTGGAAGGCAAGCCCGTGCCGCGCTCGTGGGCCGACCTGCTCAAGCCTGAATACAAAGGCATGATCGGCTACCTCGATCCGTCGAGCGCGTTCGTGGGCTACGCAGGCGCGGTGGCCGTGAATCAGGCGCTGGGCGGCACGCTCGACAACTTCGAGCCCGGCCTCGACTGGTTCCGCAAGCTCAAGGCCAATGCGCCCATCGTGCCGAAGCAGACCGCTTACGCGCGCGTGCTCTCGGGCGAGATTCCGATTCTGCTCGACTACGACTTCGACGCGTATCGCGCGAAATACAAGGACCACGCCAACGTGGAGTTCGTGATTCCGCGTGAAGGCACGATCGCCGTGCCCTATGTGATGAGTCTCGTGAAGGGTGCGCCGCATGAGGCGAACGGCAAGAAGGTGCTGGATTTCGTGCTCTCCGACGAAGGCCAGAAGCTCTGGGCCAACGCGTATCTGCGTCCTGTGCGCGCGAGCGCAATGTCGGCGGAAACGGCCGCGAAGTTCTTGCCCGCAAGCGACTATGCCCGCGCGAAGCCCGTCGACTTCGCGAAGATGGCCGAGAAACAGCAGAGCTTCGGCGAACGCTATCTGCAGATCATGCATTGATCGCCGCCTGGTCGTGATCCGGTCTCGACCCGGTCTCGCCCCGGTCTCGACCGGCCTCACAACGGCACGCGCATCACGCGATACGCGAGACGCTGCGGGGCCGGTCGCTACCCGAAGCCGCCGAAGCCGCCGAAGTCACCCCAAGTCACACCACGTCACATCAAGTTCAACACACGCATTCAACGGCAACCGCATGCACGACATTACGTTCCCGCTACGCTGGCGCATCGCGCTCATTGCCCCCGCGCTCGCGGTGTTCATCGCGTTCTGGCTGCTGCCGATGGTGGCGCTCGTGCAGGTCAGCGCGGACCATCATTTCTTTTCGACCTACGCAGCGCTGCTCACGAACGCGCGCTACATGAAGAGCCTCGCAGCGACGATCGTGCTCTCGGCCGCGGTAACAGCAGCGACGCTCGTACTCTCCGTCATTGCCGGGCTGCTGCTCGCGCGGCGTGAATTCGCAGGCAAGCGCACCCTCGTCGCGCTGCTCACATTTCCGCTCGCGTTTCCCGGCGTCGTGGTGGGCTTCATGGTGATCATGCTGGCGGGCCGTCAGGGGCTGATCGGCGCGCTCGCGCTCAAGCTCACGGGCGAGCGCTGGGTGTTCGCCTATTCGATGGCCGGGCTCTTCGTCGGCTACCTGTATTTCTCGATTCCGCGCGTGATCGTGACCGTGATGGCCTCGGCGACCAAGCTCGACGCTTCGCTCGAAGAAGCCGCGCGGTCGCTCGGCGCCTCGCCGTGGCAGATCATGCGTGACGTCGTGCTGCCCGCGCTTTCGCCCGGTTTGATCGCAGCAGGCGCTGTGTGCTTCGCGACCGCGATGGGCGCATTCGGCACGGCGTTCACGCTCGCCACCGACATCGACGTACTGCCCATGACTATCTATACCGAGTTCACGCTCAACGCGAACATGGTGACGGCTGCGGGGCTTTCCATCGTGCTCGGCCTCGTCACGTGGGCGGTGCTGGCCTGCGCGCGAAGCGCGACGGGCTCCGCCGTGGCGGCCACCGCATGAGCGCCTCAGAGTTGCCCCAAGGCCTCGCCGCCATACCGACGAACCCGCTCGCTTCCGCCATGTCCTCCATGCCTTCTTCTCTTTCGACGGCTTCGGCGCATTCGCCCGCCAGACCGACCTCGCCAGCCACGCCGCCCGCGCCCACGACGCCGCCTTCCACGCGCCGCCGCGCCGCACGCCTGCCGTCGTCGCGCGCGTGGCTCGTCTGCGGACAGTGGGCCGTCACGCTGCTGCTCTGCGCCTTCCTGATCGTGCCCATCGTGATGTCCGTTCTTGCGGGCCTCACCGTGAACTACTTTCAGGGCGTGGCGAGCGGTCTCACGCTGCGCTGGCTCGTCGAGGTGTGGACGCAATATCACGCGTCCGTGTTTCTCTCGCTCGAAGTGGCCGCGGCCACGCTCGCCGTCACGCTCGTCACGGGCGTGCCCGCCGGCTACGCGCTCGCGCGCAGCCGCACGCGCTTCTCGCGCGTGGTGGAGGAACTGCTCGTGCTGCCCATTGCGCTGCCGGGGCTCGCCTCTGCGCTCGCGCTGCTCGTCGTGTACGGCGGCTTCACGATGTTTCGCATGAGCGTGGCCTTCATCGTGGTGGGTCACGTGGTGTTCACGCTGCCCTTCATGGTGCGCGCCGTGGCCGCCGTGTGCGCGGCGTCGGACCTGCACACGCTCGAAGAAGGTGCGGCGAGTCTTGGCGCCACCTTCTTCCAGCGCTTCTTCACGATCGTGCTGCCCAACGCGCGGCCCGGCATCGTAGCGGGCGCGCTTGCGGTGCTCACGCTTTCCATCGGCGAATTCAACCTCACCTGGATGCTGCACACGCCGGACACGAAAACGCTGCCCGTGGGCCTCGCGGACACCTACGCGTCGCTGCGCATCGAAGTGGGCAGCGCCTACACGATTCTCTTTTTCATCATGACCATGCCGCTGCTCGTCGCGATGCAGTGGCTCGGTGTGGACGCAACCGGCATGCGGCAGGTGCGCAACGTTCGGACCCGCAAGCGCAACGCAGCCGCCGACGAGAGCGCACCACCCGCCGAACCTGCACAAGCCACGCAAGCCGCGCCGATTGCACAAGGAAACCCGCAATGAAACTGGACTCCATTCCGATCACCCTCACGCGCTGCGCGAAGACCTTTCGCGGCACGCGCGTGCTCGAACCGCTCGACCTCGCCATCGGCGCGGGTGAAACGCTCGTACTGCTCGGCCCGTCGGGCTGCGGCAAGACCACGACACTGCGCATGATCGCGGGCCTCGAAACGCCGGACGCGGGCGGCATCGTCGCATTCGGCGATGAGGACGTCACCGCGCTGCCCATCGAAAAGCGCAAGGTGGGCATGGTGTTTCAGAGCTACGCGCTGTTTCCGAACCTCACCGTGCGCGGCAACGTCGGCTACGGGCTGCGCATTCAGCGCGTGCCCGCCGCAGCGGCGCGCGAACGCGTGGACGAACTGCTCGCGATGATGCGGCTCGAAGCCCATGCGGACAAACCCATCAGCCAGCTTTCGGGCGGCCAGCGTCAGCGCGTGGCGCTGGCGCGCGCGCTCGCCATGCAGCCGCGCGTGCTGCTGCTCGACGAACCGCTCACCGCGCTCGACGCCCGCCTGCGCGACGCCTTGCGCAGCGAGATGAACGCGCTGCTGCGCCGCCTCGGCATCACGACCGTCTACGTGACGCACGACCAGGCCGAAGCAATGGAACTGGGCGACCGCATCGTCGTGATGAGCGCGGGGCGCATCGAGCAGATCGGCACGCCGCGCGACATCTACTATCGGCCCGCGAACCGCACGGTCGCGCAGTTCGTCGGCACGCTCAACCGCCTTGCCGGCGTATGGCGCGACGGCCAGTTCGCGACGAGCGGCGGCGCCGTGCCGGTGCCCGGCGCACTCGCGGCGCATGTTGCAGGCAGCGGTGCGCCGTCGGCCCAGTCAGGCGAGCTGTTCTTCCGGCCCGAAGACGCGTACCTCGCCGACCCGGCGCACGCGCATCTGCGCGGCACCATCGAGCATGCCGCGTTTCTGGGCGAGCGCACGCGCCTCACGGTAGCGGGCGCCGCGCCCGACGCGCTCGTGGTGGACGTGGCCGGCCGCATCGAACTCGCGCGCGGCACGCCGGTCGGTCTTTCGCTGGCGGACCATGCGCTGATCGCGCTCGCCTGAGAACGGCCACCTGGGCGGTCACCTCAAAGCGCCCGCTCGAAGGCTCCAATACCACCCGATCAACCGCTGCACTCACCGGAAGAAACCATCATGCTGCTCGCCCAGATCAGCGACCTGCACATCAAGCGGCCCGGCGCGCTCGCGTATCGCCGCGTGGATACCGCCGCGAGCCTCGCGCGCTGCATCGCCCGCCTCAATGCGCTCGTGCCGCGGCCCGACGCGGTGCTCGTGACCGGCGACCTCGTCGATCTCGGCACGGCCGAGGAATACCGGCATCTGCGCTCGCTGCTCGATACGCTCGAACTGCCGTGGTATCTGCTTGTCGGCAACCACGACGACCGCGCGGCGCTGCGCGAGGTGTTCGCGGATCGGCCCGAACTCGCAACAGGCGGCGAATTCGTGCAGTACACCGTGGACGTCGGCCCGCTGCGCGTGATCGCGCTCGATTCGATGCTGCCCGGCCAGAGTCCCGGCACGCTCTGCGACGCGCGGCTCGCCTGGCTGGAACGCGAACTCGACGCGGCCGCGGCAAAGCCCGTGGTGGTTGCGCTCCATCACCCGCCGTTCGCCTGCGGCGTGAGCCACATGGACCGCCTGCGCCTCGCGCCCGATGCGTCGGCGCGGCTCGCCGCCCTGCTCGCCCGCTATCCGAACGTGGAGCGCGTGCTGTGCGGCCACGTGCATCGGCCCATGTTCGTGCGCTTCGGCGGCACGATCGCGTGCGCCGTGCCGTCGCCCGCACATCAGGTTGCGCTCGATCTGCGCGACGACGCGCCCTCGGCCTTCGTGCTCGAACCGCCCGCCTACGCGCTGCACCGCTACGACGCGGCGGCGGGCCTCGTCACGCATCACGCCTACGTGGACGAAGCCGAAGGGCCGTATCCGTTCTTCGAGCCGTCGGGGAAGTTGATCGACTGAGGGGTTCGGCCGCCAGGCGACAAGCCGATGGGGCGCAATGCGCGCCCCGGAGTGCCCCGGAACGCGCCGGAACGCGCCGGGAAAAAGCGGGCTGGAAGAAACGCCCTGAAAACGTGGCCGGCACGGGGTGCGCGCGCGCCTGCACGATCGGCGGTGCTCCGGTATGATCGGCCGCTCGACGTTGTCCGTTTGCTGCAGTGCGTTCAACGTCGTGCCGTCGGGCGCGTGGTTCAGGCCCGGGGTTCATCCCCGTAGTTCAGGCCCCTCGTTCTACCCGATACGCCGCTGCCACCCGAAAGGATGGCCGTTGACCGAACGCGGGCGCCGGGCCGGCTCGTCGCGACGCTTTGCTGTCGCGCCTAGCCATCACGCTCGCCACCCCGCTCGTTCCACCCTTCGCTGCCATGTCCACACCCGCTACCGATTCGCCCGCCGCCGGGCGTTCGCTTCCCGCGCTGCTGTTCCTGCTGGCCACCATTGCCGGCGTGGCGGTCGCGAACATCTATTTCAACCAGCCGTTGCTCGACGACTTCCGCCAGTCGTTCCCGCAGGACGCCTCGTGGATCGGCGCGGTGCCCTCCGCCACGCAACTGGGCTACGCGGCGGGCATGCTGCTGCTCGCGCCGCTAGGCGACCGGTTCGACCGCAGGCGGCTGATCCTGCTGCAGATCGCCGGCATCTGCGTCGCCCTGCTCGTAGCGGCCACCGCCTCGACGCTCGCGGTGCTCGCGGGCGCAAGCCTCGCGATCGGCATACTCGCCACCATCGCGCAGCAGGCGGTGCCGTTCGCCGCGGAGATCGCGCCGCCCGCCGCACGCGGCCATGCCGTGGGCACGGTGATGAGCGGGCTTTTGCTCGGCATTCTGCTCGCGCGCACGGCGGCAGGCTTCATCGCCGAATACTTCGGCTGGCGCGCGGTGTTCGGCGCATCGATCGTCGCGCTCGTCGTGCTTGCCGCCGTCATCATGATGCGGCTGCCGCGCAGCCAACCCACCTCCACGCTCGGCTACGGCAAGCTGCTCGCCTCGATGTGGCATCTCGCAGTCGAGCTACCGGGCCTGCGCCAGGCTTCGCTCACGGGCGCGGCGCTGTTCGCGGCGTTCAGCCTGTTCTGGCCCGTGCTCACGCTGCTGCTTGCGGGGCCGCCGTTTCATCTCGGCCCGCAGGCCGCGGGCCTCTTCGGCATCGTGGGGGCGGCGGGCGCGCTCGCGGCGCCCCGCGCGGGCAAGTTCGCGGACAAGCGCGGGCCGCGCGCCATCATCACGCTCGCCATTGGGCTCGTTGCGCTGTCGTTCGTGATCTTCGCGTTTTCGGGCGCGAGCATCGCGGGGCTCGTGGTGGGCGTGATCGTACTCGACGTGGGCGTGCAGGCCGCGCAGATCTCGAACCAGTCGCGCATCTATGCGCTCAAGCCCGAAGCGCGCAGCCGCGTGAACACGGTCTACATGGTGACGTACTTCATTGGCGGCGCCATCGGCTCGGTGGTGGGCACGACCGCGTGGCGCCTCTCGGGCTGGACCGGCGTGTGCATCGCCGGCCTCGTGTTTGCGGGGCTCGCTGCGTGGGCGCATGGGGCGCGCCATGAGAAGGCGCTTGCGGCGTCGTGACGGTAGGGCTGCCGTATGCGCAGCAGCATGCATAGGCTCGCAGGCGCGCTCGGCGTAGCGAGCCACGCATGCGCGCACGCCATGCCGTAGCGCGTACGCAAACGCGGCGGCGCGCGTGGCCCTGGCCTCGTGCCGACCACCCGACCGCCGCTGCGAACCCTCAACCGCGCTGGTCGAGCAGGTCGGCCATGTCGTCGGCGTGCTCTTCTTCCACCGCGAGGATCTCTTCAAAGATGCGCCGCGTCGTCGTATCGCTGTCGCCCAGATAGCGAATGATCTCGCGATAGGTGTCGATCGCGATGCGCTCGGCCACCAGGTTCTCGCGAATCATGTCCGTGAGGTCGCTGCCCGGCTTGTACTCCGAATGCGCGCGCGTGGCGAGCCCATCCGGTGCGAAGTCGGGCGCGCCGCCCAGCTGCACGATGCGCTCCGCAAGCCGGTCCGCGTGCTCCTGCTCTTCCGACGCGTGCTGCGCGAATTCCTCTGCCACCGCTTCGGAATGAATGCCCTTCGCCATGAAGTAGTGACGCTTGTAGCGCAGCGTGCAGACAAGCTCGGTGGCGAGCGCGTCGTTGAGCAGTTTCAGCACGACTTCGCGATTCGCGGTGTAGCTCGATGTGACGGGCCCCTCGTCCATGTGCTGGCGCGCCTGCTCGCGGATCTTCTTCAGGTCGAGCACGAACGGGTCTGTGGATTTCGACATTCTGGCCGCTCCTCGTTACGGTTAGGGTTGAGTGGGTTTTGCCGCGTCAATGCCTGACCACGCCCAGCAGCAGCGTGACGACAAAGACGACAAGGAAGATGTAAAAAAGTATCTTCGCGATCTCCGCTGCGCCGGCCGCGATGCCGGTAAAGCCGAACACGGCGGCGATGATGGCGATCACGAAGAACACGATGGCGTAATGAAGCATGACCTTTTCCTCCGGTTGACTGCGCGCGTCGGCGGCTTGCTGGGGCGGGCGGGTCCGCGTGTCGTTGCCTCGTTGCCTCGTTGCGCGGTGCCGCGGGCCACAACGTCCATGCGCCCATGCGCGCAGTGATGTCGCGTTGAAGTTCTCTTCGGCCGTTTCTCTTTCCGGTGTCCGGTTTTTGCGCGCCTGCGTTTGCGCCGAGCGAAAGCGCGAGCAGGCGCGGCGTCACGAACACCGAAGCCACCGCAGCAACCAGCGTTCCCGGCACGCTGCTGCGCTGCGGCGCGCACGCGGGCATACCGTTTGCGGCTGCGCTGAAGGTTTCAAACAGAAAGGGAGAAAACCGGTATGACGACTCGACTCATCGCCTGGCTCGTGCTCGCCTGCTCAACGGCACTCGCCGCCTGCAACACCGTGGCGGGCGCCGGACAGGACATCTCCAAGGGCGGGCACGCCATTACCAATTCAGCGGAACAGCACGAGTAGCAGCACGGCCGCGGGCCGCAGCAGGCCTCGCCGCGCTTGCACGCTTGCGTGGCGGCCCGCTTGCGGCGGCCTTGCTGCGCCGTTTGCGGTCGGCGTATTACCCGCTCGTGGGTCCGCGCGCTGGGTCTGCTCGCTGGGTCTGCTCGCTGGGTCTGCTCGCTGGGTCTGCTCGCTGGGTCTGCTCGCTGGGTCTGCTCGCTGGGTCTGCTCGCTGGGTCTGCTCGCTGGGTCTGCTCGCTGGGTCTGCTCGCTTACCCGCTCGTTGCCCCTCGCGGGCTCGAAGCGCTGCATTTCAGCGCTTCGTTGAAGCTCATGGCCAATCGAGGCGGCCGGCTTGCTGCCGGCTGCCGTCCCCGGCCTGACGAGTCCCCGCGCCCTTCCGTTAGAACCTTCCTTCGACGGCGCCTCCGCCGGCGGCGTGTATCGTCATGCGCGTCCTCCCCTTTGCGCGTGACCCGCATGCCCTCGCCCTACCCGCATCTGCTCAGCGAACTCGACCTCGGCTTCACGACGCTCAGAAATCGCGTCGTGATGGGCTCCATGCATACCGGCATGGAAGACCGCTTCTGGCATTACCCGAAACTCGCCGCCTACTTTCGCGAACGTGCGCGCGGCGGCGTAGGGCTCATCGTGACGGGCGGCATCTCGCCCAATCGCGAAGGCTGGCTGCTGCCGTTCGGCGGCACGCTCAATTCCTCGCTCGACCTGCACAATCACCGCCAGCTCACGCTCGCCGTCCACGAGGAAGGCGGCAAGATCGCGCTGCAGATTCTTCACGCAGGCCGCTATGGATATCAACCGCTCGTCGTGTCGGCCTCGGCGGTGAAGTCACCCATTTCGCCGTTCAAGCCGCGCGCGCTGAGCGTTGCCGGCATCGCGCGCACGGTGCGCGCCTACGCGCGCTGCGCCCGGCTCGCGCAGCGCGCGGGCTACGACGGCGTGGAGATCATGGGCAGCGAGGGCTATCTGCTGAACCAGTTTCTCTGTCCGCGTACGAACCGGCGCACCGACCATTACGGCGGCAGCATCGAAAACCGCATGCGTCTTGCCCGCGAGATCGTGGCCGCCGTGCGCGCCGCGTGCGGGCCGCGCTTCATCGTGATGTACCGGCTTTCCGTGCTCGATCTCGTGGACGGCGGCAACACCTGGGACGAAACGGTACGCGTGGCGAAAGCGCTGGAAGCGGCGGGCGTCACGCTCTTCAACACCGGCATCGGCTGGCACGAGGCGCGTGTGCCGACCATCGTGACCTCGGTGCCGCGCGCGGCCTTCGCGCCGCTTGCGGCGAAGCTCAAGGCGGCCGTCTCCGTGCCCGTGGTGGTGTCGAACCGCATCAACACGCCCGAGCTTGCCGAACGCCTGATCGCCGAGGGCGCGGGCGATCTCGTCTCGCTCGCGCGTCCGCTGCTCGCCGACCCCGAGTTCGTCGCCAAAGCCGCGGCCGACCGCGCCGCCGAGATCAACACCTGCATCGCCTGCAATCAGGCCTGCCTCGATCACACGTTCCGTAACGAACGCGCCACCTGCCTCGTGAATCCACGCGCGGGCCGCGAGACCGAACTCGTTTATCGGCCGCTTGGCTCGGGCGAGCGCGCGCGTGCGGTTGCCGTGGTGGGCGCCGGGCCGGCCGGTCTGTCGGCGGCCACGGTGGCGGCGTCGCGCGGCCATCGCGTGACGCTGTTCGAGGCGCAGCCCATGATCGGCGGACAGTTCAATCTGGCCATGCGCATTCCGGGCAAGGAAGAGTTCAGGGAGACCATCCGCTATTTCGAAAGCCAGTTGGCGCGGCACGGCGTCGAGGTGCGGCTCGGCACGCGCCTGGATGCGCCGGCGCTCGCGGCGGCCGGCTTCGACGACGTGATCGTCGCGACCGGCATCGTGCCGCGCCGTCCGCAGATTCCGGGCATCGACGCGCCCCACGTGCTCTCGTACCTCGACGTGCTGAACGGCGCGCCGGTGGGACGCCGTGCCGCGTTGATCGGCGCGGGCGGCATCGGCTTCGACGTGGCCGCGTTCCTGCTGCATCGCGCGGGCGAGCCGCTGCCGCAGCCGCACGACGACTGGTTCGACGAATGGGGCGTGGACCCCGACGTACGCGAACGCGGCGGGCTCAAGCCGCCGCGCCGCGCCGACCCGCCGCGCGAACTGTGGCTGCTCCAGCGCAAGGCGGGCAAGCCCGGCGCGGGCCTCGGCAAAACGTCGGGCTGGGTGCACCGCGCGGTGCTCGCGCGCAACGGCGTGCAGATGCTGGGCGGGGTCGCGTATCTCGAGATCGGCCCGCGCGGGCTCAAGATTGCCCGCGGCGGCGAGGAGCAGTGGCTCGAGGTGGACACGGTGGTAATCTGCGCGGGCCAGGAGTCGCTGCGCGAACTCTACCCGGCTGCGCCGGCGCCGAATGGCACGCGGTATCACCTGATCGGCGGCGCTGCGCTCGCCGCGGAACTCGATGCGAAGCGCGCAATTCGCGAAGGCGCGGAGCTTGCGGCGCGGCTTTGAGGTTTGCCTCGGGGGCTTGCCGCTGGAGGGCCGCCCTCGAAGCGCCCTACTGCTGCGCGCGCTTGCGGTCGAACACGAACGACATCCCGACGCTCACGAGAATCACCACCGTCGCGACGATGGTGGACCGCGTGACCGGTTCGCCCAGCAGCACGGCGCCCAGCGCCACCGCCACGATGGGATTCACGTACATGCAGCTGCTCGCCACGATGGGGCTCGTGTGCCGGATCAGGTAACCGTACGCGACGTAAGCGGTCATCGTGCCCACCAGCATGAGATAGACGAACGCGAGGATCGGCAGAAAGTGGATCGCCAGCATGCGCTCGCCCGTCACGAGCGCGACGATGGTGGACATCGCGCCGCCCAGGCCGATCTGCAAGGCGGTGGAGAGAAAGAGGTCCGAGGGCAGCCTGAGGCGGCTCGCCAGGTGCGCGCCCCCGGCCCAGAAGAGCGCGCCGCACAGAATGGCGAGGCTGCCGCCCGCGGTACCCGAGGTCTCGCTGCCGCTGCTCAGAATCGCAATGCCCACGAGGCCGAGTCCCACGGCGATCCATTCGCCCTTCGCGATGGGCCGCCCCGCGATGGCCGCGATCACCGTGGCGAAGAGCGGCACGGTCGCCACCATCACGGCCGCGGTGCCGGTGCCCACGGTGCGCATGCCGAAGGCCAGCAGGCCGCTCGAAAACCCCACGAGCATGGTGCCGACCATCCCGGCGTTGCGGACCTCGACGAGATCGGGCAGCGCGGGGTTGCGCCGCATCGCGAACACGAAGAGCCCGATGCCCGCGAACAGGTTGCGCAGGCCCGACATCAGCAACGGCGGAAACGAACCGAGCGCGACGTGCACGGCAAGGTAGGTGGAGCCCCAGACGATATAGACAACCATCAGCGCGAGCGCGACGCGTCCGCCGCGCGTGGCGGGCAGACGAAGCGCGAAGCGCGAGGAAAAACCGGTGGGCAAGCGCGTGGGCAGGCGAAAGGACATGGTCAATTCGCCCGCAGGACCGGGGCGGCTTGCGTCAGCCGAGCCGGTCGAGCCAGCCGGCGCAGCGGCGCCGACGCCTGTACTGAAAAGGTCGCGCAATGAACACGCGCGGCGGCGAATGGCGCACGGCAGGCTGGGCTGAACGGCATGGCGGTAGAACGGGAAGTGCTTGTCGTACGTGTGGAAGGAAACCGGCGCGGCGCCGGGTGCGCAAGGAAACGGACCCGCTGGCGCGCTACGAACCAGGTGATGCACCCAAGCGAAGCACCAAGCGGAGCACCCAGGCTACGCAGCAGCCGCGCAAGCGCGGGCCGCCGCGCACTCGCGCATTATGCAATAAGCGCGGCGCACGGCCGTTATTGAAATGTAACGTGCAAGCGCGCGAATTCGGGCCCGCCTGGCTATCGCGGGGTCATTTACGAAGGCTCGGCCTCGCCGTCTCCGAGGTCGCCCCTGAGTTCGTCTCGAAGACCGTCTCTCGGGTCGTCTCTGAGGTCGTCCCTCGGTCTGCCTCTTGGCGCATCGTGCGACTCCGCATGCGGCTGCGTTGCGGTCCCCGCATACGAAGCACGGCCCGCTACCCTTTCGGTGCGCGCAGCCGCACGATCTGAACGGCCCGCACGCCCTGCGCGGCGTGCACGCCCTGCGCGGCGTGCACGTCTCATCCGCGTCATCTGCATCACCACGCAGAATGCCACCGGCGTGAACACGAGCCCGAGCAACGTCGCGCCGATGATCCCGCCGAACACGCCCGTGCCGATGGAATGCCGGCTCTCCGCGCCCGCGCCGCTCGAAATGACGAGCGGCACCACGCCGAGCAGGAACGCCGCCGAGGTCATCAGGATGGGCCGGAAACGCATCGCGCAGGCATCGACGATGGCGCGGCCCAGCGGTACGCCGCGCGCGCAGAGTTCGCGCGCGAACTGCACGATCAGGATCGCGTTCTTGCCCGAGAGTCCGATCACCGTGACCATGCCGATCTTGAAGTAGACGTCGTCGGGCAGCCCGCGCACGAGCATCGCGCAGATCGCGCCCGTTACGCCCAGCGGCACGACCATCAGCACCGCGAGCGGCACGGTCCAGCTTTCGTAGAGCGCCGCGAGCGCCATGAACACCGCCACGAGCGAAAGGCCGATCAGGAGCGGCGTCTGCCGCGCAGCCTCGGTTTCGGCCTGCGCCGCTTCGGCCCAGTCCCAGGCAATGCCGGTGGGCAGCGTAGCCGCGAGGCGTTCCATCTCGGCCATCGCCGCGCCCGAGCTGTAGCCCGGCGCCGCATGGCCCGACACGTCGAGTTCGGGGTAGCCGTTGTAGCGCGTGAGCATGGTGGGGCCGCGCGTCCAGTGCAGCGCGGCGAACGCCGAGAACGGCACCATCTGCCCCGACGCATTGCGCACCGAAAGGCTCAACAGGTCCTGATCGCGCATGCGCGCCGACGCCTGCGCGCCCACCATCACGCGCTGCATGCGGCCATTGGCGGGAAAGTCGTCGATATAGGTCATGCCGAACGTGTTGCCCAGCACGTCCGCAATGGCATCGAACGGCACGCCCATCGCGTAGGCCTTCGCACGGTCGATTTCGAGCACGATGCGCGAGGCGTCGGGCAGCGTGTCAGAGTGGACGTCGGCGAGCACCGGGCTGTGGCGCGCCATCTCGAGCAGCCGCTCGCGGCCCGCTTCGAGCGCGTCCATGCCCACGCCGCCGCGGTCTTCCAGATGGAACGAGAAGCCCTCGGCATGACCGAGCCCCGGCACCGAAGGCGGCAGCTGCGCCACCACACTGCCCTCGGGAAACGTCGCGAACTTTGCGTTGAGCGTGTCGCGCAAGGTCTGTGCGTCCACGCTGCGCTTCGCCCAGTCCGTGAGTTCCACGAACGCCATGCCCACGTTCTGGCCGCTGCCCTGGAAGCTCCAGCCCACCACGCTCGTCACGTGTCCCACGGCGCGCTCGCGGCGCAGCACCGCCTCCACGCGTTCGAGCGTGGCGAGCGTGCGCGCCTGGGTCGCGCCTTCAGGCATCTGCACCATGACCTGAAGCTGGCCGCTGTCTTCGGTGGGCAGGAAGCCGCCCGGCATGCGCGTATAAAGCAGCGCGCACACCACCGCCAGCGCCACCTGCACCGCGAAGACCGGCCCCGCACGCCGCAGCAGGCGCACGACGAGCCTGCGATAGCGGTCCGAGGCGCGCTCCACGCCCGCAGCAAAGCGTGCCGTGATGCCGGTTTCACGCGCGCCGGCCTTGCGCGGCTCGGGCGCCTTCAGCAGATTCGCGCACAGCGCGGGCGTGAGCGACAGCGCCATGAACGCCGACACGAGAATGGCCGCGATCATCGCAATCGCGAACTGCCGATAGATGCCGCCCACGCTGCCCGGGAAGAACGCCATCGGCACAAACACGGCCGTGAGCACGGCCGTCACGCCCACGATCGCGCCGCCGATCTGCGCCATCGCGCGCCGCGTGGCCTCGCGTGGCGGCAACCCTTCCTCGTGCATGATGCGGTCGATGTTCTCCACCACCACGATCGCGTCGTCCACCAGAATGCCGATCGCGAGCACCAGCCCGAACAGCGTGAAGACGTTGATCGAGAGGCCGAACGCGTACATGGCGAGGAACGCGCCCATCAGCGCGACCGGAATCACCACGGTGGGCACGAGCGTGTAGCGCAGGTCGCGCAGGAAGAGCCACATCACGCAAAACACGAGCACCACGGCTTCGGTCAGCGTGATGATCACCTCGCTGATGGCGATCTTCACGAAGTGCGCCGTATCGAAGGGAATGGCCACGGCCACGCCCGGCGGCAGCGTCTTCGAAATCTGCGCGAGCTTCGCGCGAATCGCATTCGACGTTTCGAGCGCGTTGCCCGTGGGCGCAAGCTGGATGCCGACCGTGGCCGCGGCGTGTCCGTCGAGACGCGACCAGAACGTGTAGCTGTCGCGCCCCATCTCGACGCGCGCCACGTCGCCAAGGCGCACCGTCGCGCCGCCCGGCAGCGCCTTGAGCACGATGGCCGCGAAGTCCGCGGGCGTCTGCAACTGGCCCTTTACCGAGACCGATGCCGTCAGCGTCTGCCCGGCCACCGCGGGCGCATCGCCGATCGCACCTGCTGTTACCGCCGCGTTCTGCGCGCGAATGGCCGCGGTCACGTCGGCGGGCGAGAGGTCGTACTCGCGCAGCTTCATGGGGTCGAGCCAGATGCGCATGGCCTCGTCGGAATCCCATAGTTCGGCCGAGCCCACGCCGGGCGCGCGCTTCAGTTCGCGCAGCACGTAGCGGCTCATGTAGTTGCCGAGTTCGGCCGAATTGCGTGTGCCGTCTGTCGACGTGAGCGTGACGAGCATGAGGAACGTGTTGGCCGCCTTGTCCACCACGATGCCCTGCTGCACGACCTGCTGCGGCAGACGCGGCTCCACCTGCTTGAGCCGGTTCTGCACGTTGACCATCGCGATGTCGGGGTTCGACCCGGGCGCGAACGTGACGTCGATTTCGAGATTGCCGAGCGCGTCGCTCGTGGTCTCGTAGTGCAGCAGGCCGTCGATGCCGTCCAGTCCTTCTTCGATCACGCTCGCCACGTTGCTGTCGATCACTTCCGCCGACGCGCCCGGATACGTCGCGCCGATTACGATGCGCGGCGGTGCGAGCCGCGGATACTGCGCGACGGGCAGCAGCGGCACCACGAGCACGCCCGCCACGATGAACGCGAGCGCGACGATCCAGGCGAAGACGGGACGATCGATAAAGAACGATGGCAAAGGCGACGGCTCCTGGCTCAGTTCGGCTCAGTTCAGTGGGGGCGAAGCGAACGGCGGCGCTTCGGCATAGCGCGCCATGTGCAGCGCATCGGCCAGCACGCCGTCGCGCATCGCATAGCCGCGCGAGCGCCCTTCCTCCACGAAGCCGAACTTGCGGTACAGCGCGATGGCTGCGGCGTTGTCCACGAACACCCTGAGTTCGAGGCGGCGCAGCCCGAGCGACTGGTCGGCGCAAGCAATGGCCGCGGCCAGCAGCGCGGTGCCCACGCCGCGGCCCGCGTGCGCGTCGTGCACGGCGATGCCGATTTCGGCGCAATGCGCGCGCCTGGGCGGCTGCGGAATGACGTCCACCGTGCCGATCACGCGCGAGTCGAGCGTGGCGCAGAAGCTCGCCGCCTGAACGCTCCCGCGCGTGCGCTTCGCTTCGCGCTCGACAAGCGTTCGGGTCGCGAGAAAGGGCATGGCCAGCGTGCCGCGACGCACGCCGGGCAGATTGAAGAGCGCCGCGAGGGCGTCGAGGTCGGTAGACTGCGTGGCGCGCACGACGATGCGGCCTCGTGGCGCGTGCGCGCTGCCCACGGTGTCCACGGCGCCCGGCATGGGCGTGCGGCGTTCTTCCTCGCGTTCATCCATCGGCCGGCTCATCCGATTTCCGCCGCGTGCGGGGCGGCGTCCATGAAAGGCATGGCGTCGCGCAGCCGCGCCATGAGGAGCGTATCGACGAGCACGCCGTCGCGCAGCACATGGCCGCGATAGCGCGCCTCGATCTCGAAACCATGTGCCCGATAGAGGCCGAGCGCCGGCGCGTTGTCGGCGTAAAGCTGGAGTTCGACGCGCCGCAGGCCCAGCCAGTTGTCGGCCACGTCGAGCAGTTCGGCCATCAGACGCGAGCCGATGCCGCGCCGGTGCCAGGCGGGATGGACGCTGATGCCGAGCGACGCCGAATGCGCGCGGCGCAGCCGGCCGGCATACAGTTCTGCGCAGCCCACGAGCGTATCGCTCACCACGGCGACGATCGCGACCGAGGGCGGCGTGAAGGTCGCGATCCACTCTCGCGTGGATTCCACCGTGTCGACGGCAAGGCGAATGCTGCCGTGATGAAACACAGTGGGGTCGGCATGCAGCGCGTGGAATTGCGGCGCATCCGCCTCGCTCAACGGCCGCAGCGTGAGTCCTTCGGGCAGTGCACGCGTCGTGGTCTTCATGTGCGCGGCTCACGTGTTGTGTGCACCTGTCGTCTCCGTCCTTTTTTCATACGTGCCGCGTTCGCCTGCCCGCGGCACCGTGCGATCCATCTTCCATTCAAAGCGTCAGCTCGAACGACTTCGCCAGCACGCCCGGCAGCTTCATGCCGCCCGTCTCGCGTTCGCCGTAGGTGTGGTCCGAGAGCAGCAGTTGCGGCTCGGCGTCGAGCCGCTCCAGTTCGCTGCCCAGCAGCCGGTACAGGCTGTCGTCGAAACGCATCGCCTCCACCGGCGCCACGATGCGCCCGCCTTCCACCCAGAACGTCGCGAAGCGCGTCATGCCCGTGAGCCGGCCGTTCAGGCGGTCCGAGAAATTCACGTACCAGAGGTTGCCGATGTAGAGGCCCGTATCGAGCGCCGTGAGTACGTCGGTAGCCGCCAGGTCGCCGCCTTGCATCGAAAGCGAGGTGGGCACCTCGCCCTCGTGCGCCCCGTTCGGCACGAGCCCGTATTCGCGGGCGCTGCGCGCGTTCGTCAACTGCCCTACGCTGCGGCCACCGGTGACGAGCGGCACGCTCTCGCGCAAATAGCCGTCCGCGTTGAAGGCGGGCGTGATGCCGAGGCTCAGGTCTTCGGTCATCGTGACGCGTGCATCGAAAGCGACTTCGCCGCGATGCAGCCGGTACAGCGCGCTTTGCGCCGTCTGCTGCTGACGCGCCGAAAAGCCGTTCCACCCCGTGGTGCCGAGCAGTTCGCCCAACGCCGCGGGCGCAAGGTAGGCGCGATAGCGGCCCGGCGCGAGCACGCGCGGCGCCTCGGCGAGCACGGGCAACCGTTGCGCCGCCTCTTCCATCTTGCGTGCGAACACGGCGTCGTCCCACGACTCGCCCGAGTAGACGGTCTTGATCGCGCGGCCGCCCGGGCCGTACAGCGACCAGCTGAAGTCGAAGTTCTCCACCTCGTACCAGCCGCGGCTGCCCGCTGACGACGCGAAGCCGCGCGCCACCGTGCCGCCCGCGTAGAAGCCGACGAAATCGAGTTGACGCGCGCTCTGCTCCACGAGACGCACGAGTGCTTCGGGTTCGGGCAGCGAGCCGCTGCGCTTCGTCTCCTGGGTCCACGGCGAGGTGTCGAAGAGCACGTGCGGGTCGTCGGAGGCATCGCGCAGACTCTCGCGCAACATCGCGACGGTAGCCGCAGCTTCGCGCAAGTCCGCGGCGGCGTCGCCGCTCGCCGTGAAGCTCGCATAAGCCTGGCGCATGCCGTCGATCAGCCGCAGCGTCAGCGTGCCCTGCGACACGCTGCCGATCTGCCGCACCTTGCCCGCATTGAAGCGGATGAATTCGGAGTGTTCGCCCGAGAACCACACGAGCGTGGTTTCGCCGGTGCGGCGCATGCGGCCGATCTCGTCCGCGAGCAACGCGAAGTGCCGCTGCCAGCCGAGCGCCGCAACGTCGCTGGAGAAATAGGTCTCGGCCATCAGGCGCCTCCGAATACGTCGACGTTGCGGAACACGCATGCGGGCGACGCGTGCCCCACGCGAATGATCTGCGCCGGTTCGCCCTTGCCGCAATACGGCGTGCCGTAGACCTCCCACGTCGATTCGTCGCCCACGGCCGCGAGGCTGCGCCAGAAGCTCGCGGAAATACCGCGGTAATTCGGCTGCTTCACGACCTGCGTGAGCCGGCCGTTTTCGATCAGTTGCCCGAACTCGCAGCCGAACTGGAACTTGTTGCGATGATCGTCGATGGACCAGGACGTGTTCGACGACATCAGAATGCCGTGCTCGATACCCGCAATCATCTCGGCAAGCGAACTCGTGCCGGGTTCGATATTGAGGTTCGCCATGCGATCGATAGGCGGCCGGTTCCAGCTCGACGCCCGCGAGTTCGCCACACCCGGCAGATGGGCGCGCTGCTGCGAAAGTGCACCGCCCAGCGGCCGTTCCAGCACGCCGTTGCGGATCAGATACTGGCGGCTCGCCTCGCTGCCATCGTCGTCGAATGCGTAGGACGCGGCTTCTTCTGGCGGCTGCGGGTCGAACGTGACGTTGAGCAGCTCCGAGCCGTATTGATAGGTACCGAACATCTCCGGCTTCACGAAGCTCCAGCCCGCGAAATTGCGCTCGTCACCCAGAATGCGGTCCAGCTCCAGCGGATGGCCGATCGACTCGTGAATCTGCAGCATCATCTGGTCGGGCATGAGCAGCAGATCGCGCGTGCCCGACGGGCAGTTCGGCGCGGCGAGCAGTTGCAGCGCTTCGTCGGCCACGCGCACGCCCGCGCCGTCGAAACCGCGCCGCGCCAGTACCTCCACGCCGCCCTGCGCGAGCCCGCTGTGGTGACCACCGAGCGAACGCATCTGCGTGTCGCCGTTCGCATGTGCCGCTACGCTCAAGTGCGGCATGACGAAGCGAAAGTGCTGTTCGATGCGCACGCCGTCGCTCGTCAGATAGACCTGCTCCGTCTGCGTGATTTCGACGCTCGCGGTGCGCTCCACGATGCGGCTGTCGATCTTTGCAGCAGCGCACTCGCGCGCCAGCCGCTCGATCCATTCGCGGCGGCCCGGCAGCGGTGCCTGAACGTTCGGCGACGCGTAGCTGCCGCTCGCCGAAGGCCGCGGCACGCTGCGTTGATCGACAAGCGCGAAGGCCTGTGCCGCGCGTGCGCGGGCGAGCGCGCTATCGAGCGCGGCCTGCAAACCCGCCGCCGAAAGGTCCGCCGTGGCCGCGTAGCCCGCGCCCGCGCCGGACCACGCCGTGAGCATCGCGCCGCGGTCGCGCGACATGCGCAGCGGTTGCACGACATCGTTGCGCACCGCATGGGTTTCCGTGCGCTCGTCCACCACGCGCAACGACCAGAAGTCCGCTTCGCTCGAAAGCGACTTCGCCGCGTGCGTCCAGCTTTCTTCCGTCATGCCAGTTCCTCGCGAATATCTGCCGGCGGCGCCTGCATGGAGGCGGCGAGCAGCGACCGGGTGTAGGGATGCGCGGGAGCGCGCAGGACCTCAAGCGTATCGCCCGCTTCCACGATTCGTCCAGCCTTCATCACGATGACGCGATGCGCCATCGCGCGCATGACCGCGAGATCGTGCGTGATGAAGAGATAGCTGAGCCCGTATTTCTTTTGCAGGCGCGTGAGCAGATTCAACACCTGCTGCTGCACCGATACGTCGAGCGCGCTGGTGGGTTCGTCGAGCACGAGCAGTTCCGGCTCGACAGCTAGCGCGCGGGCAATCGCGATGCGCTGGCGCTGGCCGCCCGAGAATTCGTGCGGATAACGTAGCAGCGCGTCGGCGGGCAACCCGACTTCTTCGAGCAACGCCGCCACGCGCGCGCGGCGGTCCTGAGGCGCGATTTCCCGACGATGCACGCGCAAGCCCTCGCCCACGATCTGCTCGACCGTCATGCGCGGCGAGAGTGAACCGAACGGGTCCTGAAACACCACCTGCATCTGCGCGGACAGTGCACGGCGCGCCTGCGGCGTGCGCAGGCTCGACCACGGTTTGCCGTCGATCAGAATCTGGCCCGACGCCGCGCGCTGCAAACCGAGCACGGTGGACGCAAGCGTCGATTTACCGGAACCCGATTCGCCCACCACGCCCAGCGTCTCGCCGCGGCGCAGGGTCAGATCCACCTCGTGCAGCGCACGAAACGACGCGCTGCCGAAGAGCGAACGCCAGCCCTTCACGTGCGTGCGGTAGTCCACCGCCAGTTGCTTCACGTCGAGCACGGCTGCTGCGTCGTGAGGCACCGCCCCGACCTGCCGGCGCGGTTCGCTGTCGAGCAGCCGCTTCGTGTAGGGATGCTGCGGATTCGAGAACAGCGCATCGGTGGTGTTGGTTTCCACAAGCACGCCCTTCTCCATCACCGCCACGCGCTGCGCGAAGCGGCGCACGAGATTGAGGTCGTGCGTGATGAGCAGTACGGCCATGCCGCGTTCGGCTGCTTCCTGTTCCTGCAGGCCGATCAGGAGATCGACGATCTGCTGCCGCACGGTGACGTCGAGCGCCGTGGTGGGCTCGTCGGCGAGCAGCAGACGCGGACGGCACGCCAGCGCCATCGCGATCATCGCGCGCTGGCGCTGGCCGCCGGAAAGCTGATGCGGAAAGCTGTCGATGCGTCGTTCGGGCTCCGGAATACCTGTGCGCCGAAGCAGCTCGATGCCGCGCGCACGCGCCGCGTTCGGGCGCAGACCTTCGTGCAGCCGCAAGCTTTCGGCAATCTGCTTGCCGATGGTGAAGAGCGGATTGAGCGCCGTCATCGGCTCCTGGAAGACCATCGCGACGTCGGCGCCGCGAAGGCCGCGCATCTGCTGTTCCGTCTTGCGCAGCAGGTCTTCGCCATCGAGCAGAATGCGGCCGGTGTACATCGCATGCTGCACGAGCCGCAGGATGGAAAGCGCCGTCACGCTCTTGCCCGACCCCGATTCGCCCACCAGCGCCACGCGTTCGCCGCGCGCAATGGAAAGGTTGAGGTCGCGCACCACGGTGCGCTCGCCGAAAGCGACGGAGAGGTTTTCGATTTCGAGCAGCTGGCGGGGCAAGGTTGGCATCTGCGTCACTTTGCGCCTCCAAATGCCGAGCCGCGCGCGCGCGTGTCCAGTGCATTACGCAGCGCGTCGCCCATGAACGTGAGCAGCAACAGCGTCACGACGAGCGCCGCAAATGCCGAAATGGAAATCCACCATGCGTCGAGGTTGTTCTTGCCCTCCTGAAGCAGCTCGCCCAGGCTCGGTGTGGGCGGCGGCACGCCCAGGCCCAGAAAATCGAGGCTCGTGAGCGAGAGAATGGCCGCGCTCATGCGAAACGGCAGGAACGTGATGACGGGCGTGAGGCTGTTGGGCAGGATGTGGCGCCAGATGATCTCGCGGTTCGAGAGACCCATGGTGCGCGCGGCCTTCACGTAATCGAGCGAGCGGTTGCGCAGGAATTCGGCGCGCACATAGTCGGAAAGCACGAGCCAGCCGAACAGCGAAAGCAGGATGAACAGCAGCCATAGCGTGGGCTGGAAGATGGACGCGAAGATGATTAGCAGATAGAGGTCGGGCATGGAACTCCAGATCTCGATCAGGCGCTGACCGATCAGATCGGTGCGACCGCCGTAGAAGCCCTGAAGCGCGCCCGTCAGTACGCCGAAGAACACGCCCGACGCAGTGAGCGCGAGCGCCATCAGCACCGAGACGCGAAAGCCGTACAGCAGGCGCGAAAGCACGTCGCGGCCGAACTGGTCGGTGCCGAGCCAGTTCGATGACGACGGCGGCGCCGGAAACGGGCGCACTGCGAAGTAGTCGATCGTGTCGTAGTGGTTGTGGTTGGGCGGATAAATCGCGAAATTGCCGTTCGACGTGATGCGGGAACGGATGTACGGGTCGAGGTAGTTCGCGCGCGCGGGAAAGTCGCCGCCGAACTGCGTTTCGGGGTAGTCCTTCACGATCGGAAAGTAGTAGTGCCCTTCGTAGCGCACCACAAGCGGCCGGTCGTTGGCGATCAGTTCACCTACGAGGCTGATAGCGAACAGCGTGACGAAGATCACGAGGCTCCAGTAGCCGAGCCGCTGGCTACGGAAGCGCAGCCACGTGCGCCGCCACGGCGAGGGTGACTGCGGCATGTGCGGAGGCGGCGAAAGCGACGCGGCCGGCAAGGCCGCGTCCGCCTCAGCGGTCCATCCGTTCGAACTGGATGCGGGGGTCGACGATGACATAGCAGGCGTCAGCAATGAGTTTGGTGATGAGACCGATCAGCGTGAAGAGAAAGAGCGAGCCCAGCACCACCGGGTAGTCGCGGCGAATCACGGAGTCGTACGAAAGCTGGCCCATGCCGTCGAGCGAAAAGAGCGTCTCGATCAGCAGGTTGCCGTTCAGGAAAGCGCCCACGAACGCGGCGGGCAGGCCCGTGAGCAGCGGAATGGCGGCGTTGCGCAGCACGTGCTTCCAGAGCACGTCGCGTTCGGGCGCGCCCTTCGCCCGTGCCGTGAGCACGTACTGGCGCCCGATCTCTTCAAGGAACGTGTTCTTCGTGAGAATGGTGACGATCGCGAAGTTGCCCACCACGGCGGCGGTAACGGGCAGCACGATGTGCCACAGATAGTCGAACACCTTCCCCGCTGCGGAGAGGCTTTCGAAGTTATCCGAAGTAATGCCGCGCATGGGAAACAGCTGCCAGAACGTGCCGCCGCCGAACAGCATGAGCAGCAGCACGCCCAGCACGAAGCCCGGGATCGCGTAGCCCACCAGCACCAGCACACTGGTCACGGTATCGAAGCGCGACCCGTTGCGCACGGCCTTCGCAATGCCGAGCGGCACCGACACCGCGTAGGTCAGAATCACGGTCCAAAGCCCCAGCGTGATGGAGACGGGCAACTTCGAGCGAATCACGCTCCACACGCTTTGATGCTGGAAATACGACTGCCCGAGGTCGAACGTCGCATAGCTCTTCAGCATCATGAGGTAGCGCGTGAGCGGCGGCTTGTCGAAACCGAACTGCTTGCGGATCTGTTCGATCTGTTCCGGGCTCACGCCCTGGCTGCCGTGATAGCCGCCGCCCCCGCTGCCGCCTTCACCGTGATGCGCGCCGTGACGCAACTGGTTCACGACCTGCTCGACGGGGCCGCCCGGCACGAACTGCGTCACGACGAACGTCAGCGTCACCACGCCGATCAATGTGGGCACCATGAGCAACAGACGTCGGATGATGTAAGCGAGCATGGTGGTCCTCAATGCGCTGCGGCCGTGGTGCCGGGTTGGGCCGCGCCTTGCGGCTTGCAGTACCAGTAGTCGATCACCCAGTCCTCGTACTGATACGACTTCGGCACCACGGCAGGAAAGCCCAGCGTCGTCTTGTAGCCGATGCGCGCGTTCGGCATGTAGTACTGCGGCACGAGGTAGTACTCGTTGATGAGCACGCGGTCCAGCGCGCGCGTGGCTGTTTCCAGATCGTCGAGCGTCGTGGCGCTGACCGCTGCGTGCACGAGGGCGTCGACGGCGGGCGAACGGATGCCGGGGTAGTTCTCCGATCCGACCTCGCCTGCGGCCTTGCTGCCGAAACGGCGCAGCAGCTCGACGCCCGGAATCGTGACCGGCGGATAGATGAACGTGGTCATGTCGTACTCGAAGTTGTCGAGCCGGCGTTGATAGAGCGCCGCGTCGATCTCGTGCAGATATGCGTTGATGCCGAGCGTCTGCAACGCCTGGGTGTACGGAATGATGAGCCGGTCCATGCCGGGCTGATTATCCATAATCTCGATCGTCATCGGCGTGCCGTTCGCATCGCGCAGCGCACCGTCCTTGTAGTGCCAGCCCGCTTCGGCGAGCAGTTCGCGCGCGCGGCGCAGGTTGGCGCGCAGCGAACCCGGCGGCAGCGTGCTGGGTTGGCGCACCATCGGCCCGAACACGGCGGGTGGCAGGTCCTTGCGGAAGGGTTCGAGCAACGCGAGTTCCTTTGGCCCCGGCGTGCCCGTGGCACCGAACGGCGTGTCTTCGAAGAAGCTGTTCGTGCGCACATACTGGCCGTAGAACATCAGGCGGTTCATCCAGTCGTAGTCAAACGCGAGCGTGAGCGCCTCGCGCACGCGCACGTCCTGAAACTGCGGCTTGCGCGTGTTGATGAGGAAGCCTTGCATCTGCGGCGGGCCATCGGGGAAGAGGCCCTTCGCGAGCAGCCCCGACTTGAAATTCTTGCCGACGTATTTGCGCGCCCATTGCGTGGCGCTGTATTCGACGTCGGTGTCGTCGTTGCCGGCCTTGAATGCTTCGAGCTTGGTGTACTGGTCGAGATAGAGCCGGAAGTTGATGCGCTCGAAGCGGTACATGCCGCGCCGCGTGGGCAGATTCGCGGCCCAGTAGTGCGGGTTGCGGCGGTAGGTGATCTGCTTGTCGTTGCGTCGCTGCTCGATCAGATACGCGCCGCTCGCAATGGGCGGCACGTTCGAGATCTGATCGAACGGGGGGCGTGTGCCGTCGGCACGCATGCCCCACTTCGGCGAGAAGATGGGCAGGTCGCCCGCGATGAGCGGCGCCGCGCTCGACGCATCGGCGAAGTCGAACCGTACGGTCAGGCGATTCACGACGCTCGCGCGTTTGATCTCAGCGAACTGCGACGAAAAGAGCGGCGAAGCCTGCGGGCTTTTCAGGGTGTCGAGCGAATACTTCACGTCCGCCGCGGTGATGGGGTCGCCGTTCGAGAAGCGTGCCGCGGGGTTGATGTGGAAGGTAGCCGAACGCCCGTCCGCCGCCACTTCCACGTCGTCAGCAATGAGCGGGTATTCGGAGGCGAGTTCGTCCCAGCTGCGCTGCATCAGCGTGTCGAACATCAGGTTCTGGATGTCTGGGGCCGCTGCGCCCGTCACAAGGAACGGATTGAGCGAGTCGTAGCTTTGCAGATCGTTGTAGTTCTGGAAATTCAGCGTGCCGTTCGACGGCGCGTTCGGGGCGGCGTAGTCGAAGTGCGTGAAGTCGGGTGGGTATTTCGGATTGCCAAACTGGGCAAGGAACGGGCTGGCTTCGGCAGGCAGCCCGTGTGCGACGAGGAGCGCGCCGAGCGCGACAGCGCCTGGCCGGAGGAACATCGTGCGCAGCATCGTGCGAAGTACGCGATACATCGGGAGTTTCATCATGGGTCACTCGGTCCGCTGCTTCCCGCCCATTTTTCCTCGGGCGGGAAGCAGCGTGTCCATCGGCAGATGCCGTCAGAGCATCAGAAGCGGTACGTCGCGCCCACCTGGAAGAAGCGGCCGAGGTTCGTGTACAACGACTGATCGTAGCCCGTGATGTCCGGCACGGCTTGCCATTCCACGTCGAACGGCGGCTTGCGGTCGAACAGGTTCGTGATGCCGCCGTAGATCGTCCAGTGCTTGATGCCGCGGTACGTCGCCATCAGGTTGAACTGGCTGTACGACGCCACCGAAAGCGTGCCGCCATCGCCGAACTCCGCCGCCACTGCGTTCGTATACGGGCCCGTGTACTGCCACGTGAGCGTCGTCGTGAACATGTGGTAGTCCCAGCTCAGGCTCGTGTTGCCCTTCCAGCGTGGGTTGCTCGCGCCGAACGGCTGCAGCAGCGCCAGGTTGTTGCCCGCGAAGTCCTGGGTGGGAGCACCCGGCGTGTTGAGCTTGAAGTGCCACACGTAGGCCCAGTCGCCGGCCAGCGTGAAGGTACCCAGCGACGTGCGAACCGCCTTGCGGAAGTTCATGTCGAAGCCGTCGGTATCGAGCGAACCCAGGTTCACGAACGGCTGCACGATGTAGCGGACCGTACCGTCAGGATTGCGGATGACCTTCGACGGATCGTTCTGGTCGAGCACGGCGTTCGGATCGGCGGTGCCGATCACGCTGTCGATGTGCACCTTGTAGAACGCGGCGCCGATGTCGGTGGTCGCATCCGGCGAAAGCTCGAAGCCGATGTTGTAGTTCTTCGTGTGCTCAGGCTGCAGATTCGGGTTGCCGGTGGTCTGCTCCGTCGTGAAGTGCTTGGTGGGCACGCCGCTCGGGTCGTTCGGGTCCACGAGGTTCTGGTGGCCCAGATAGACGGCCTGCGAGTTTTCCACGGCCGTCGGTGCGCGGAAGCCGCGGCTGTACGACGCGTAGGTCGTGAGCATGCGCACCGGCTGGAAGCGCAGCGCGAAGCTGGGCGAGAACGCACCGCCGAAGTCGCTGTAGTGGTCATAGCGGCCCGCGTGCGTGAACGTGAGGTTGTGCAGGATCGGAATGTCGATCTGATAGAACGCTGCCGCCACGTTGCGCGAAGCGTCCACGGTCTGCACGTTCGCCGGCGCGGTGATGCCCTGCCCGGCGAGCGTCTGCGGATTGATGAGCGACGACTCGTGACGGAATTCCGTACCCACACCGAATCCGACGTTGCCGGTGGGCAGCGTGAACAGGTTCGTGGTCGACGTCTTCGCCGTGACGCTATCGAGCTTCGAAATGGCCTGCTGGTTGTCGTCGCTGAATACGCCGTTCAGGCCGTTCGGCGTCGCGGCCGGATTCGAGAAGTTGTACGTGCCGTTGGCGAGCATGTTCTCGACGCCGGCCACGTTGAGGCGGTTCGTGTATGTGGAGTCGACCGTGCTCTGCGAGTGGCCGTAATCGAGAGACCAGTCCCACGAGCCGAACTTCGCCGTGTCGAACGAGCCCTTCACGCCCGTGGACGCCATCCAGTACGTCGAAACCGTATCCACTGCGCCGACGTTGTTCGGGAACGTCAGGTTGATCGGCGTCGGCACACCGAACGGATTAAACGGGTTCGAGGCCGGCACCGTGCGCGAAAGCTGCGACACGCTGCCCGTGGAGGGCGTGAAGAAGTTCGACGTGCTCGAGAGTGCCGCCGGGCCTGCCAATTGAACCGTTTCGTCGCGGCTTGCCCAGAAGCCTGCATAGGCTTCTGTTGTGTCGTCGATCTTGAAGGTGGCGCGCACCTTCGCGTTGAGGCGCGTAATCGCCGGAATCAGCGAGGTGCCGGCAGCCGTGTTGTAGGTACACGATGCGCCGCCCGTATTCGCCGCGCTGCTGCCCGGGGGGCACGGCGAAAGTGCGGTAGTGGAACCGGCAGGACCCCAGTACGACTGCTGGTTGGGACCGAGCGGTGCCGCAAGACCGCCGGGGTATTGCGTGAAGTCCTGGTTCTTCGTCATGTCGCGATCGGCAAGCGTCGAACCGCTATCGCGGTAGTAGCTTGCGGCCGCCGTCACGTTGAAGCGATCGGAATTGAGGTCGCCGAAGCCACCCAACACGCTGAAGCTGCCCTGCCCGTCGCCGGGATGCTGCGCCTTGCCGAGCTGGCCGTCGATCTGCAGTCCCTGGAAGTTCTTCTTCGTGACGATGTTGACCACGCCCGCGATGGCGTCCGAGCCATACACGGAAACCGCGCCCGTTTTCACGACGTCGATGTGGTCGACGATGTTGACCGGAATCGAGTTGACGTCGAAGAACGTGTCGGTGAAGTTGACCGCCTGCGCGTAGTTCGCCACGCGTTGACCGTCGACGAGCACCAGCGTGTACTTTTCGCTGAGACCCCGCAGCGCGATGCCCGCGCCGCCCGGCGCCGCGCTGTTCATCGTGCTCTGCGACCAGCTGCTTGCCGAGTTCGCCGCGGTGCCACGCAGGAAGTCGGCTACGGTGGTGTAGCCGCTCTGCTGGATGTCTTTCGCGGTAATCGTCTGCACTTCGAGGTTGCTTTGCTTGTCCGCCGAGCGGATCAGCGAGCCTGTCACCTCGAACTTCTGCAGCTTCTTGACGGCCGGTGCTTCAGCCGTTGCTGCACCCGATGCAGCAGCAGGCGCAGCGGCTGCGGGTTGCGTATCGGCGGCGGGTGCCGCACTGGATGAACCGGTGGACGAACCCGTGGTGGCCGGCGGAGTTTGGGCGAAGGCAGACGTGCCGAGCACCGCCGTCAACGCCATTTCGGCCCATAGAATCTTTCGGATGGCCGATCCTAGAACAGTTAGCTTCATATTCCCCTTCTTTACCCTGTCAGTAAGGTCAAGTTGTTATCCCAAACCGGTCTAGCCGTCCTCTTGGCTCGCCGAATTCAAGCTTCGCAGGCCCGGTCACCCGTCTTCATCCAGACATCCCAAAACAAGTACTGCAAAGAACTTCGCGCTTCAAAGCCGGTCCATCACCTCTTATCGCGCTATTGCCATGTGCGTGGTCCCAATGCGCCAAAGCCGAAAACAGGTAATACCCGGCCACGCGCTCTACGTATGACGTGAGCACGGCAATCAACGCTTACAATTCAGTAATCCTAAGTCACGAGCGCAATAAAACTCGTACGAAACGACGGGTTATTGCATACGACTAGAACAATTTGGGTGTACCCACCCAGACCAGCACCGTTTCTTCAGCGGCCGTATTCGTCCACCCATGCGGCACCGTGGATGCGTAGTGCGCGCTGTCACCGGCCTGCAATCCGAATGTCGTACCTTCCAGCGTGAGAGAGAGCTGTCCGCGGATCACATACAGGAACTCTTCTCCCGCATGCGTGGTTACTTCGGAAGGCTGCTGTCCCGCCGGCATCCTGACCAGGATGGCCTCCAGCTTGCGGTCGTCCGACAGATTCGTCAGGCGTCCAAAAAGATTCGCGGAATCGGCGAACCCGAAGAACTTCAACTCTTCGCCGCGACATACCGACCGTGCTTCGTTCGGTGTCTCGACAAAGTACTGCACGTTCACACCCAGCGCTTCCGCAATGCCGACCAGCGATGTGATGGACGGCGTAGCATGCCCTCGTTCGACCTGCGAGAGAAACGGCTTCGAAATGCCCGCTGCCTCCGCTGTTTCCGCCAGCGTGTATCTGAGCCGGTGACGCAGCGCGCGAATCTTGCTGCCTATCGCCACAGCATGTACTGCGGCGCGTGCCTTGTTATCGAGTGGCGAAACCATAGCAAGACACAATCCCGTAGTCAAAATTTGTTTGATAAAAGCAAATCATGTTTTGAAGGCTAAGGGCTTTCGTTTATCGGCGTGCCGCAATGCATGGTTTGCTGAGGCTTTAAAAGCGAACATGAGCCGCGTTTAAAACCACGAACAATCCCCTCATCGAGGCTCGTGCCGATCCAGACTTGCGTATGCAGCAATCGATTCCCGACGCCTTCACCTCCCCTTCGTCACTCCGGTCACTGCAGTGACCGCAGTTACCTCCGTCATTGCATACGGCAACGCAAGCATCCCGCTTGCTGCGATCACCTGGCGGCCACGAGCAGCCACAACCGTGCGAGGTCCGCGGAGCCGTCCGTGCCCTTCACTGCCCGGAATGCCTGCACCGCGCGCGCCTTTTCGCCGGCGATGTAATACGCCTCGCCCAGATGAAGCTGCGCCTGATCCGGATGATCGAGACCACCCTTCTTGATGGCGTCTTCCATCTGGTCGATGCCCTGCTTTGCCTGACCCGCGAACACGATGTTGAAACCGGCATCTACAGGTGCCACGGGATCGGCGCTATCAGCCGGCCCTTGCGCGCGCTTCGCAGCAAGCGCCTGCAGGCGTTTTTCGCGTTCGGCATCCGGCCCGCGACCCAGCACCCCTGATGTGAAACCCTGGTCGATTACCTGTTTGCCTTCGGCAGTCGTTCCCGCCACGATCGCGAGCTGCGTCATCTCCATGTAGTCTTCGGCAGTGTTGAGCGCGCCGGTGGCGCGACGCAGCCGGTAGGTGTCGATATCGAGGCGCGACGAATAGCCGGGTTTCGCGCGTATGGCATGAAACAGGTCGTCCCAGTAGGACTGCTTCGGGTAATACGCGACGAGCTTTTCGAGCGCGGCACGGTACGACGTGTCGTCTTTCACGCGTTGTGCGCAAGTGCCGAGCAGTTGCAGCTGGGCTTCGTCAGGCGTGTGTCCTGCGCGCGTCTGTGCATCGACGCTCGACTTGAGCGACGTGACCACGTTTGCGCAGTCGCCCGAGAGGTACCAGGATTGCACGAGCAGTGTGCGCATCTGCGGGTCCGCACCACCTGCCTTCTGGTAGCGCTGCGCCGTGGCGATGGCGCGTGCGTAGTTCTTCTGCTGGAAGTAGATGCCGGCGAGCGCGGCTGTGGTGCGCTGTTCGTCTTCGGCGCTGAGCCGGCCGGAGCCGAGCAGCGACTCGTAGGCCTGCGCCGCCGTCGCGTCGTCGCCTGCGGCCATCGCCGCGGCGCCCCGCATCTCGAGGACCATGTAGTTCTCGTAGGGCGTTTTGTCCGGCACAGCGGCTGCCTGGGCGATCTTCGCCAGCGCGTCCTTGTACTTGTGCGCGCGGTACAGGTCCTGCGCGGCATTGAGCGGCTTCGCCACGTCAGGACGCAATGTGTCCGCAGCCTGTGCCGACGGCAGTGCCGCGATTGTGCACACACCACCGAAGACGGCCGCGACTACAGCCCGGCGCACGAGCGCCACCCTGAACCATTGATGAATCATCGGTGCCCTGCCTTCCTTTCGATTGCGAGTTGCTTAGATGTGCTTTTCGGTTGCGACCCGGCACACCTACTGCATGTATTGCTCGTTGCCGATCAACCCGATCTTCGTCGCACCCACGCGCTGTGCCGCAGCCATCACGGCGGCCACGTCCTTGTACGGCACGAGCCGGTTCGGTCGTAGATGAATCTCGGCCTGGTCCGGCTCGGCGGCGACCTGTGCGAGCCGTGCTTCGAGCGCCGCGCGGTCGGGCACCAGCGTGCCGTTCCACGTCGTCGTGCCGTCGAAATCGATATCGATCTGCACGACTTCGGGCTGCTTTGGCGGAGGCGGCGGATTGCCGACCGGCAGATCCATCTTCACGGCGTGCATCTGGATCGGAATGGTGATGATCAGCATGATCAGCAACACCAGCATCACGTCGATGAGCGGTGTGGTGTTGATGTCGACCATCACTTCCGGTTCGCTGCCACCGCCCGAAGGTACGTTCATCCCCATCGTCGACTCCTAGCCGCCGCGCGCAGGCGGCTCAGTGATAAATGAAACCTTCGCGATACCCGCGCGCTCGCACGCCGTAATCACGCGGCCGATGAACTCGTAGCGCGTGCTCTGATCGCCGCGCACGTGCACTTCGGGCTGCGGCGCCTGCACGGACACGGTCTTCAGGCGATCCAGCAGCGTCTGCGCGTCCACGTGCGTTTCGTTCCAGAAGAAATCGCCATCGCGGTTCACCGCGATCTCGATACTCTTCGGCTGCGTTTGCAGCGGCTGGATACGCTCCTTCGGCAATTGCAGGGGCACCGTGTGCGTGACGACCGGAATCGTGATCAGAAAGATGATCAGGAGTACCAGCATCACGTCCACGAGCGGCGTGGTGTTGATATTGGAGATGACTTCGTCGCTCTCTGCGTCTCCAACGGTCATGGCCATGGTTGATTACCCCGCCTGTTCGACGAGCTGCGCCTTGCTTGCCACACGCACCTGGCGCTTGCCGCCTGCCAGCACCACGGTATGGAGTTGCGCGCCGAAGGCACGCACGCGTTCCATCACCGACTTGTTGCGGCGAACGAGGAAGTTGTAGCCGAGCACCGCGGGCACGGCGACCGCGAGACCGATGGCCGTCATGATGAGCGCTTCGCCCACAGGGCCCGCCACCTTGTCGATAGAAGCCTGGCCGGCAATACCGATGGCAGTCAGTGCGTGATAGATGCCCCACACCGTGCCGAAGAGACCCACAAACGGCGCCGTGGAGCCCACCGTGCCGAGAAACGCGAGACCGTCCTGCAGGCGGTTTGACACGTTGGTAATGGCGCGCTCGACCGACGCATCGATCCATGTATTGCGATCCACTGCTTCGAGCAACGCTTCGTCGTGATGTTCGCCGGCTTCGATCGCGGTTTCGGCGATGAAGCGGAACGGCGACGATTCCTCGAGTTGCTTCGCGCCTTCTGCCAGCGACGGCGCGCTCCACAGTTGCTCGTCGGCCACCTTGGCGCGGCGGTTGGCGCGGAACTGTTCGAAGAATTTGGTGATCATGATGTACCAGCTACCCATCGACATCACCACGAGCAGACCGAGCACGAAGCGCGCAACGAAGTCGCCGTTTTTCCAGAGCGCACCGAGACCATAGGGATTCTCGACCGCTTCGGTGCTGGCCGGTGCGGGCGGCGGCGCCGGCTGATCGGCAGCGGGCGCAGCCGTTTGAGGCGCAGCCGTTTGAGGCGCAGCCGTTGCCGTCGCCGTCGCATCGCTCGCCTGAGCCCACGCTGCCTGCGGCGCCACGAAGGTATCCACCGCGCCTGCTGCGATCACGATGCCTGCCGCCAGAGCGGCGAGAGTACGCTTGTTCATATCTACTCCACTTTGTCCGTTGAACCTGTACAACCTGTGTCGTTAATCAATCGCTACCGGTACCGCACGTGCGGCGTGTTCAGTTCAAGTTGAACGAGAACGGAACCTGTACACGGACAGCCTGGCCTTGAGAAATGCAGTTGAAGCGCCTCACCGTGTTGAACGCAGCGCGATCGAGTACCGGATCTGCGGACTGCGCGACACGCTCGTTCGTGATGTGCCCTTCGGGGTCCACAACGAATTCGATCAGGACGTCACCCGTGATGTTGTTTTCCTGCGCCTCCTTCGGGTACGTCATGGAAGCACGCACCTGATCCGAGTTCGGACACACCACGCCAATCTCATGACTCACCGGCTTGGCGGGCGCCACGGGCGCGGGCGGGGCTGGCGGAGCAACGGCCGGCGCGGACTGCACCGGCGTGGCCTGATGGGTGATGGTGGGCTGGGGCGGCGCCTGCACAGGCACTTCGGGCGGCGGCACGAATGGCGGCGGAGGCGGCGCGAACTTCGGCGGAGGCAACTGCACGACGGGCAGCGGCGGCGGAGGCGGCGGCTTCACCGGCTCGATGATTTTTGTTTCGATGGGATGCTGGATGACATGCACGACCTTGGTCGCAAGGCCGTTGAGGAGCGCGTAGACAAGCAAGACGTGCAGAAGGATGACAGCTGCGATACCGCCGAAGCGGCGCGCGGGACTTTGCTGCTTGCGACCGAACTGGCGTGGGCGCCCCTGCCCTGCCAGCCGGCCCGCCGCAACCGGAAACTGCCCTTCGACTTTCGAGACCACCTTCACACCTCCCTGCGTGAACCGCACATTTCCGTAAGCACCGCACCTTCTGTACTAGATAGTGGTACTAATCGACTGCAATGAAGCCCGACGCGCGAGAAGGAAGCTATAGCGGCCGACAGCGATTGCGGGAGGGCTCGCTACGATCCAGAACCTTACCGAAAGTTGCGCGCCGGACTGGATGGGGTGCAAAGATAGTCACTTCAAAATAGGCGGTCAAACTTTTTTTGATGAGAACATACTGTTTTTAGAGTAATCCCTCGAAAGGCTGAACGCCCCATTGTCACAATTAATGTGGCGTGCATGAAAGCCGCCGCTACAGCCTTAACTGGCACGGCTCCGGCAGAAAACATTAACATCACCTTTCTATTAAATTACAAACCACTATTTCAGTAATTACACCTTATTCAAATACCTTAACCCGGTAAAAAATTGCACCTGAAGCGCATCATTTCCACTGCCGCATTGGCAATGTCTTACCGGTTTTTCAGAGCAAATTAAAAAGCCGGGTAAACCCGGCTTTTGCATGACAACGCGTTATCCCAATCAATGGGACAGGTGTACCCCTTCCCTTCGTTAGTTGCTCATCGCGCCCGACGCTTCGTGCTTCATCGCGTCACCCTTTTTCATCTTGTCGCTCTTTGCCATCTTGTCGTGCTTCATGTTGTCTTTCGACATCGAGTCATGAGACATGGTGTCGTGGGACATGGCGTCGTGAGACATCGCGCCGCTCGCTTCCTGGGCGAATGCCACACCACCCGCCGTCATCAGCGAAATCGTCAGGACTGCCATCGTCATTTTCTTCAGCGTCTTCATGTTGATCACTCCATGGGTTGTGATGAGGTGTGTCTATCCGGCCACGCACCATGCGTTGCCGGGTCTTCTGAAGCATCTGCCGTCCGGGGCCGCCTTTGACCGATCAGGTGTGGCCGCCCGCGCGCGTCAGGAGCCTCCGAACCAGTTGTAGCCCTGATCGACCCAGTAGCCGCCAGGGAACGTGTTGGTGACGAAGATTTCCACGATGTGCTTGGGATTCTTGTAGCCGAGCTTGGTCGGCATTCTCAATTTCATCGGGAATCCGTATTTGGCAGGTAGACGCTCGCCGTCGTAGTCGAACGTGAGCAGAGTCTGGGGATGCAGCGCCGTCGGCATATCGATGCTTTCGTAGTAGTCGTCGGCGCACTTGAAGCCGACGTACTTCGCCGTGGTGTCCGCGCCTGCGCGCCGCAAGAACTCGCGAAACGGCGTGCCGCCCCAGCGTCCGATCGCGCTCCAGCCCTCCACGCAGATGTGCCGCGTAATCTGCTCGACGTGCGGCAGCGCGTAGAGTTCGGGCAGCGTCCACACGCGCTGGCCGGTAGCGAGGCCGCTCACCGTGAGACGGTAGGCGGACGCGTCGACGTGAGGCACTTCGTCGATGCCGTAGTAGGCGTTGAACGGAAACGGCCGCGTGATCTGCGCTTCGGTGTAAGTGGGAGCGAGCTGGTTCGGATCGAAGATCGCGGCCTGCGCGCGGTCATTCAGACGCGAGACTGCGCGCAGAAAGCGATTCACCGAATCTTCGTCCGTGACGTTGCAGCCGGTCAGCATCACGAGACCGCCAAGGCTCATCAACTGCTTGCCGAACGCGCGTCGTGCCGGCATGGCGAGTTCGCGGCGCGCGTCGATGAGGATCGACTCGCGGTCGAGCTTCGCTATCGTTTTTTTGCTTTCCATGCTCATGACGTTTCTCCTTAACGTCCGCGCAGCATCGCAACGAGCGAGCGCGGAACGAGCGCCACCATCACGAGATGCACGGCGACGAATGCGGCCATCAACGACATCGCAACGAAATGCACGACGCGTGCATTGTCGTAGCCGCCCATCAAGTCACGCAGCAGCGGGAACTGCACCGATTTCCAGACGGCGAGCCCGGACAGCACGAGCACGATCAGATCGGCTATCACGAACACATACGCTGCCTTCTGTACGGCGTTGTAGTGGCGCAGGTCGGCGTGCGAAAGCTTGCCGGTGAGCGCACCCACCAGGTCGCGCAGCACGGCGCGCGGCGTGAGCGGCAAGTACTTTCGTGCGAAACGGCCTGTGGCGAGGTTCAGCGCGAGATAGACGAGTCCATTGAAAACAAGCAGCCACATCGCCGCGAAGTGCCACAGCAGCGCACCGCCCAACCAGCCGCCGAGCGTGACGGCATTCGGAAAACTGAAGCCCGCGAACACCGGCGACGCGTTATAGATGCGCCAGCCGGAAAACATCATCACGAGCGCGGCCAGCGCGTTGAGCCAGTGCGTGAGGCGCAGCCAAAGCGGATGAATGACGCCGCCGGAAGGATGCGTTCGTTTCTCGGTGGGCGCGTCGCGATGCACATCGCGAGCGCTCGTTTCAGGGGTGGCCATATCGATCTCCAGGAAAAATCCGGTCAGTGGCACGCAGGCAGGTCGGCTGCCTGGAGGACGTCACCGCTCGCCGCATTTTCGACGAAGGCGACGACACCGAACGACCCACGCGAGGCTTTGAGCGCGTCCTGGGCGTCGGCCGGCAAGGCGATCTCGCGCTCGATGTGGGCACGTCCCGCATCCAGCACGACAGGGCCGATCCATTGGCGCACCACACGATCGTGATGCAGCGTCGCACCGCTGTTCTCGCCGGCACGCACCTGCGTCGTGAGCGCGTTCTCGTAGACGGCGACGTAGGCTTCGAGCGGACCACGCTCGCGTGCGCCGTGAGCCGTGAATTGCGCATCGACCACGACATGCGTCGGTTGCGTCGACGCTGCCGCGCCCGTTACGCCCATTACTGAGGAAGCCGAATCAGCACTAGCCGGTTCGAGCGCAATCGTGATGTCGGCTGCGGCCGGCTCAGAGCGCACCTGCGCGACGCGTGCATCGAAACTCGCGGCATGCGACCAGTTGCGCAACTCGCGTCCCGAAACGAACACTTCGGGCGTGTAGACGAGATGACCGCCGGCGCGCTCGGCGAGACCTTGTTGGCGTTCCGTAAAACTGTGCCGCGAAAAGCGATCGGTCCACCCGAGGCTGTTCCAGTAATCGACGTGCAGCGCGAGCGGCACCACCCCGCTCGCCGTGCCGCCGTCTTTCCACTGGCTCAGCCAATGGTCCGCGGGCGGGCAACTGCTGCAACCTTCGCTGCTGTAGAGCTCGACGAGCGCGACACGATGCGCCGGGCTGCGCGCCGTGCAGACCGATGCAGCCTGCGCCGCGCCGCTCACCGCCCATACGAGCGAGAGCGCCAACGCCCGTATGCACCGCGTGCTCATCCATCCGTATCTGGTCTGCATCACCGGCTCCGATCGAGGAAACTGCACGTTGGTCGGCGGTGTGAGCCACTTATGACAGCGCCAGCGAAAATTTTTTGTGCCGACGCAAACGCAATGCCGATAGCAGCCACGAGCCGGTATACGGACGCGGTGCTATGATGAATTCGTTCCATCTCCTCAATGCCTCGCGCGACACGCGCTTGCGCTAACGCCTGTTTCTCCCATGCCCGCGCCCCGCACCCGAATGCCGAGTCTCATGCGTCGCCACCGCCGAACGGGCGTGGCGAGCGCACGCGCTCGCCGTACGTTCGCGCGAGCGTGCCTTGCCGGTCTTGCCGTCGCGCCGCTCTCCACCGCCCGGCGCCCGATCTGAACCAGCCCTCCCTCAAGCTTATGGAGCCGGCCGGTCGGGCTCCGGGCCAGTCGCATCCGCAAGCTTTTCTTTTCTGGATCGAACAGGAGAACCGCTGTGAAGAAGAAAAAGATCTGCTATCTGACCGAGCTCGAAGTGGCCCGCCTGACGAAATTTGCGGCCGAGCCCGCGCTCGCGCATCAACGTCAACCACTGCTCGATGAGTTGCTGGAGCATGCGGCCATCGTGGATGCGCACGAGATTGCGCGTAATGTGGTGACGATCGGATCGCAGGTCGTGCTGCTCGACGAACAGACCGGCGAATCCATGACGTGGACCGTCGTCTACCCACCGCAGGCCGACGTGGCGCACGGACGGCTCAACGTGTTTTCGCCTGCGGGCCACGCGCTGCTTGGTGCGAAACGTGGCGAGCACATTCACTTCACGACGCCGGGCGGCGTGCAGAAAGCGATGAAGGTCGACAAGATCCTGTATCAGCCCGAGGCGGCCAACGACACCGCGTCGTGAAATTGCCGCGGCGCAGCGCCGCCCCTGGTGCACCGAAAAGGTCTGGCAGCGGGTCCAGATGCCTATACAGGACCGGTACAAGGCGGGGTGCGGAACGGGTTGCCAAGCTGCAACCGCCCGGTGTATCTTGACGGCTGCTTGCGCGGGGGTCCTGCGTCGGCGTCGCTTCGGCGATGCCTGCCGCGGGTGAGAAATACCCTTTGAACCTGATCTGGATAATGCCAGCGCAGGGAAGCGTCCGGGTTTCGCCTCGGTTTCATCGGCTTTCGGGCCACCTCTTCTCGCGAAATCCGTCCACGTTCATTTCGTCTCCTGCGTAGCGAACCCACATCAGGAGAGATGCATGAACGCGAACCCAAAATTCCTTTCCGCTGACGCGCGTGTGGACGCCGCCGCCGTCGAACCGCTGCCGAACTCGCGCAAGGTCTACGTGACCGGCTCGCAGCCCGACATCCGCGTGCCGATGCGCGAAATCACCCAGGCCGACACGCCCACGGCGTTCGGCGGCGAGAAGAATCCACCCGTCTACGTTTACGACACCTCCGGTCCCTACACCGACCCCGAAGCGCGCATCGACATCCGCGCGGGGCTGCCCGCGCTGCGCCAGCGCTGGATCGAAGCACGCGGTGACACAGAAGCGCTGCCGGGTCTCTCGAGCGCCTACGGCCGCGAGCGTGCCGCCGACGCCGCCACCGCCGAACTGCGCTTTCCGGGCCTGCACCGCACGCCGCGCCGCGCGAAAGCCGGCCGCAACGTCACGCAGATGCACTACGCGCGCCAAGGCATCGTCACGCCGGAAATGGAGTACATCGCGATCCGCGAGAACCAGCGCCGCGCCGAATATCTGGAAAGCCTGCGTGCGAGCGGCCCGAACGGCGAAAAACTCGCCGCGATGATGGGCCGTCAGCATCCAGGCCAGGCGTTCGGCGCCACGGCGTTCGGTGCGAATGCGCCGAAAGAGATCACGCCCGACTTCGTGCGCGAGGAAGTGGCGCGCGGCCGCGCCATCATCCCGGCGAACATCAATCACCCTGAAACGGAGCCGATGATCATCGGCCGCAACTTCCTCGTGAAGATCAACGCGAACATCGGCAACTCGGCGGTGACGTCGTCGATCGGCGAGGAAGTGGACAAGATGACGTGGGCCATCCGCTGGGGCGGCGACACAGTCATGGATCTCTCCACCGGCAAGCACATTCATGAAACGCGCGAATGGATCATTCGCAACAGCCCGGTGCCCATCGGTACGGTGCCTATCTATCAGGCGCTCGAAAAGGTTCACGGCAAAGCAGAAGAACTCACGTGGGAAATTTTCCGCGACACGCTGATCGAGCAGGCCGAGCAAGGCGTGGACTACTTCACGATCCACGCCGGCGTGCGCCTGCCTTACGTGCCGATGACGGCCAGGCGCATGACCGGCATCGTGTCGCGCGGCGGCTCGATCATGGCCAAGTGGTGTCTCGCGCATCATCGCGAAAGCTTCCTGTACGAGCACTTCGAAGAGATCTGCGAAATCATGAAGGCGTACGACGTGAGCTTCTCGCTGGGCGACGGCCTGCGTCCCGGCTCCATCTACGACGCCAACGACGAAGCGCAACTGGCCGAACTCAAGACGCTCGGCGAGCTCACGCAGATCGCGTGGAAGCATGACGTGCAGACCATGATCGAGGGCCCGGGCCACGTGCCCATGCAGCTCATCAAGGAGAACATGGACCTGCAGCTCGACTGGTGCGACGAGGCGCCGTTCTACACGCTCGGGCCGCTCACCACCGACATCGCACCGGGTTACGACCACATTACGTCGGGCATCGGCGCGGCGATGATCGGCTGGTTCGGCACGGCGATGCTCTGCTACGTGACGCCCAAAGAGCACCTCGGCCTGCCCGACAAGAACGACGTCAAGGAAGGCATCATCACGTACAAGCTCGCGGCGCACGCGGCGGATCTCGCGAAGGGACACCCCGGCGCGCAGGTGCGCGACAACGCGCTTTCGAAGGCCCGCTTCGAGTTCCGCTGGGAAGACCAGTTCAACCTGGGCCTCGACCCGGACAAGGCACGCCAGTTCCACGACGAAACGCTGCCGAAGGACTCGGCGAAGGTGGCGCACTTCTGCTCGATGTGCGGCCCGCACTTCTGCTCGATGAAGATCACACAGGACGTGCGCGAATACGCTGCAAAAGAAGGCCTGAGCGACGACGAAGCACTGAAGAAAGGCATGGAAGTGAAGGCTGTCGAGTTCGTCAAGCAAGGCGCCGAAATCTACCAGCGGCAATGACGTAAGCGCGGGCTTTGCCTGCGCCGTCTGCGTGTTCGAGCTTGCGCCCTGCAGCATGGCGCGACAGGACGGCGGCTCAGGTCTTGGGTGCAGGCCTTAGTCCAGGCCTTGGTGCAGGCCAACTCGGGCGGTGTGCGATGCAGCGAAATTGCGCTGCAGCGCCACAGCCCGAAACATTTATTTACCGATCCGACAATCTGCTGACAAGCGTACACACCCTGATACGGCCCTCCTAGATAAGATCGTTTTATCAGGTGCCGGGCGGGCCTGACCGCCGGCACCGCGTCTTTCAACAAGAAGGAGTAGCGATCATGAAAGCGGTTCGGCATCCGGGTGCACGGCTTGGTGTGCTGGCGGCGGTTGTGGCTCTCGTGGCGAGCCTCTCGGCTTGCGACAACATGACGACGCGGCAGCGCGATACGGCCATCGGTGCAGGTGTAGGCGGTGTGGCGGGCGCGGCCATCGGCGGCAATGCGCTCTCCACGTTGGGCGGCGCGGCCGTAGGCGGCATCATCGGCAACCAGGTGGGCAAGTAACGCACGCAGGAGTGTCCGGCAGCATCAGAGGCTGAATAACACAACGATCATCAGCGGCGGCACCAATCAGGGAGATTCGCGCGGCGCACACCCGAACACGGGGTGCGCCGCGTTTTTATTAGGGTCGCGCAGCTGAAATGATGTGAAACAGGGCGTTACGGCTTTGCAATAGGCGACGTGCCGACGGCGGCGTATGCTCGATCTGTTCGACACACGCCACGTATGCGCCACGCGTAGCAGGCCCGGCCGCGCGACCCGCGTTGATCAGGTTGATCAGCGGCAGCGCCATGGTCCTGACGGAATGCGGCAAGAAGCATCGAGAAGGAGCGCCTCATCATGAAGCTGTTCCCCGCTGCGGCCCGCATAGCCAGTGCCGGCGCACTGCTTGCGCTGTCCGGCTGCTACTACTATTACCCGTACTACCCCGCCTACTATTACGCGCCGCCGGTGCCAACCGCGGCTACGCAGCGCGAAGTGCCGATCGCGCCTTCGGCATCGTCGGCGCCTTCGGCCGCGTCGTCTTCCCAGGCACCCGTCACGTCGGCGCAGACCGTTTCTCCGTCTGACGTTCCACCTGACGCGCAGTATCCCGCTCCGCTGTACGCGCCACCGCCTGTCGTGGTCGCGCCCGTGCCGGTCTATCCGGCGTGGCCCGTATATCCGGCTTACTACCCTTACCCCTGGGGCGGGTACGGATGGGGCCCGTCGGTATCGTTCAATTTCGGCTACTGGCATGGCGGCGGCTGGCATGGCGGCCATGGCGGGCGCCATCACTGACCTCGCCGCGCATTTATAACCCAGCCTCCCGTAGTTTCCCTGCTTGACGCGGCACGCCCGTTTCCTATGCTGCGTATGGCCATTGAAACGCCGCCTTAAAAGACGTCCACACACGCCGCGCATGAGCGCGCGGATGCCGGGGACGCCATCCGTCCTGCTCCAGTCCCGTCGCGCCCAACCCGCGCGGTGTTCGCGACGATTCGAACAACAACGAAGGAGACGTGATGTTTCATCAATTGCTCACCCCTATCGGCAACGCCCTGTTGCCGTCTTTCATCGTGGCCGCGCTACCCATCATCGTCGTGCTCGTGCTGCTCGGCTGGGCGAGGCGGCCGGCCTGGCAGGCGTCACTGGCCGGGCTCATCGTGGGGCTGGTCGTCGCCATCTTCGGCTGGCAGTTCCCCGTGGGACTTGCGTTCAATGCCGTGGCGGCCGGCGCCGTGTTCGCGATCTGGCCGGTCATGTGGATCGTCTTCGCCGCGATCCTGCTCTACAACATCGCGCAGCGCTCGGGACGCTTCGCGGCGTTCCGCATGTGGCTGCTCGACAACATGCCGAACGACCGGCGCGTCGTGCTCGTCGTGGTGGGCTTTTCGTTCGGCGCGCTGTTTGAAGGCATTTCGGGCTTCGGCACGCCGGTCGCGATCACGAGTTCGCTGCTGATCCTGCTCGGCTTCCCGACGCTCGAAGCGCTCACGTTCACGCTCATCTTCAACACCGCGCCGGTCGCGTTCGGCGCGCTCGGCGTGCCAATTACGGTGCTGGGTGCAGTCACTCATCTTCCCGCCGACACGCTCGGCAAGATGGTGGGCCGCCAGTTGCCGTTCTTCGCGCTGTTGTTGCCGTTCTACGTGATCGCGGTGTACGCGGGCTTTCGCAACATGCTGCGCGTGTGGCCGGTGTTGCTGGTCTCGGGCCTTTCGTTCGCGCTCACGCAATTCGTCACCTCGAACTACATCAGCTATAGCCTCACCGACGTGCTCTCCTCGCTCGTCTCGCTGATCCTCACCATCGCGTTCGTGCGGGTCTGGAAGCCGGCGCCGGATCCGCACTTCGCCATCAACGTCGACCGCGAGAAGGAAGTGCGCGGCGACATCAGTGGCATGGCGGGCTGGTACCCGTGGCTCATCGTGTCGGCGGTCGTGATCGTGTGGACGGTGGCGAAGATCTTCGCGATCGGCGACGTCAAGATTCCGTGGCCAGGACTCGACAAGGCCGTCTACATCACGCTCTACAACGCACCGTACGGCGCGGTGTGGGACTTCCAGCCGCTCGCCACCGGCACCGCGATTCTGGTGGCCGCGATCATCACGGCCTTCGTCGTGGGGCTGAAGCCGCGCGAGTTCGGCTGCGCCATCGTCGATACCTGGGTGCAGACCCGCATCGCCATCTTCACGGTGGCGACGATCGTGGGGCTCGCGTATCTCATGAACTACTCGGGGCTCAACTACACGCTCGGTCTCGGCGTGGCGTCGGTGGGAGCGTTCTTTCCACTCGTCTCCGCGTTTCTCGGCTGGGTGGCGGTGTTCCTCTCGGGCAGCGATACCTCGGGCAATGCGCTCTTCGGCAACCTGCAGGTGGTGGCCGCGCGGCAGCTCAACCTGCATCCGGTGCTCATGGCGGCGACCAACTCGTCGGGTGGCGTGATGGGCAAGATGATCTCGCCGCAGAACATCTCCACGGGTGTGGCGACTACCAATCTCAAGGGCCAGGAAGGCCACGTCTTTGCAAAGACGTTCAAGCATTCGATCCTGCTCACCATCCTGCTCGGCATTCTCGTGTGGATTCAGCAGAACGTCGTGCCGGGGATGATTCCGCATTGATTTCCATCGCTGCGGCCGCTCGCGCCGCGGCAGGCGACGGATAGCGGGCAGCGGAAGTTTTGCCCGCTCTTTGCGACACTTTCGTCTGGTTGAACTTCGTGTCTCCCGGGCTCGCTGCGTGCCGATGCCGATCCGGCCGTGCACGCAGCGGCGGCTCCCCTGCTGCGGTTTTGCTGCGGCTGTCTCGCGTGCTCTGCCTCATCGGCTCGCTTGCCCTCATGCGCTCTCCCGAATCTTGCCGTTTCATTGCGGCGTGAAACGTCGGCCACATGCGCGGTGATACCATGCGTCGCACGTCGTGACCCAACCGTGCGCGGCGCACCCCTCATGAATATCAAGAACGTCTTCCAGCTCGTCATTCTCGCCGCATTGTGGGGCGCCTCCTTCCTCTTCATTCGCGTCGGCGTAACCGGTTTCGGTGTGGCACCGCTCGTCGCCGTGCGCGTGGGTATCGGCGCGTTGTTCCTTCTCGTCGTGCTGTTCGCCCGGCGCCCCGCGCGCGAAGCGTTGACCACGCTGCGCCAGCGTGCCTTGCCGCTCATTGTGGTCGGCGTGCTCAATTCAGCGGCGCCGTTCTGCCTCTTCTCGTATGCCGAGTTCACGCTCTCGGCCGGCGTGACCTCGGTCATCAATGCGACCACGCCGCTGTGGGGCGCGCTCGTCGCGTTTCTGTGGCTCAAAGACCGGCTCGGCGCACTGCGCAGCATCGGTATGGCGTTGGGTTTCGCGGGCGTGCTCACGCTGGTGTGGGATCAGATCGCGACGCCGCATGCGGGCCCCGCAGCATCGGCAGCGTCGCCGTTCGCCACGGCGCTTGCCGCCGCTGCAGCGCTCGGCGCGACGCTGCTCTACGGCATCGCGGCCAACTATACGAAGAAGTATCTGGCAGGCGTGGACGCCCTCACTGTCGCCACGGGCACCATGACGGGCGCCACGGTTCTGCTTCTGCCGCCGGCCATCGCGTCATGGCCCTCGGCCCCGATTCCGCTCGATGCCTGGGGCGCCGTGATCGCGCTCGGCGTTGCGTGCACCGGCATCGCGTACATCATGTACTTTCATCTGATCGCGACAGCGGGACCGGCGCGGGCCATGACCGTCACGTTCGTCATTCCAGTGTTCGGCATTCTGTGGGGCGCGCTCTTTCTGGACGAGCACGTATCGGCCGGCATGCTGGCAGGCTGCGGCGTGATTCTGGCGGGCACGGCCCTCGCGACGGGTGCGATCCGGCGCATTCCGGGGGTGCGGCCGCGTGAGTCGAGGGCGGTGGGCCGGGGGGAAACGCGGGGGTGACGAGCGACGGCACCCACCTGGTCTTCGAAGAATTCGATGCGTCCGTCCGTCTGACCCGATCTCGGGTAAAAAAATAGCCCGCACTCCATCGGAGTGCGGGCAAAACCGTCGCCCTACGAGGATAGGCGACGGGGCCATCGAGACCTCGCGCGAACGCGCTCCAGGTGATTCGCACAGGTCGTCGTCGGGCAGCGCACGCCGGTTCGCGGACCGGTACGCGCAACGAGGTCGATTCGTGGCGCGCTTATGCACACGCGCTCACACATCGGCACCGCTTCTTTCATGTAACGCCATCGGGCACAAGGTTGCGCGGGGGCGCGAGACGCTTGCGCAACCTGAAAAGCAGCTTGTATGCCAGCGGGAAAATGTGTCCGGACATGGCCGCCAAGTGCTTGATTGAGAAGCGAATCGGCAGCGGCAAGAGGTGTTGCGGCGGCAAACGCGGCGACGGGCGCCGCTAGCGCGTTACGGGGTAACGTCACGTTACACGACGGGTGCCCAGCCTTCTGGCGCTCACGCGCTCCGAACGAAACGCAGGCGCAAAAAAAACCCGCCTGCGGCAGCAAGGCGGGTTTCGATTTTCCTGAGGGCGTCCGGCACGAGCGCGCCGGACAATCACGCCGGATATCTTCGATCAGTGCAACTGATCGACCACGAGGCTCATGATCTGCTTCGCGGGTTTGGACGTGTCCACGTTGCCCTGGTCGTCCACCACGGCCACGCGCGTCTGGTTCTCGGTCACCGCCCGCACGTTGATGCGGTACTGCTTCGCAACCTTCTCCTTGCGGCCATGGAACACCTGGCTCCAGAAGCCCTGCTCGGCCGAGCTCATGTCCTTCGGATCGACGTAGCGGATGAAGTACAGGCCGCGATTACGGTCGCGGTCGTCCACGGTGAAGTTGCTGCGATCGAGCGCAAGGCCCACACGCAGCCACGCCCGGTCATACGGCTCGCCCAGCGTGAGTTCCGTCGCCGTGTATTGTGCGGACGTCGCCTTGGTGGACTCTTCCGGCAGCGGCTGTTGCGCGGCGAGCGCGGCGTTCTGCGCAGCCGTTGCAGCCGCGGCGGACTTCGCCGCACCCGATGCAGGCGCCGGCGCCTGTGTCGCGATCGGCGCGCCTTGCGTGTCGCCCGACGCAGAACGCGAGTCGGCAAGTTGCAGCGACGCCATGAGCCGCTTCAGATATTCCACTTCGAGGCCTGGATCGTTGGGCTTCTCGACCCACTTGCTCGTTTCGTTGTTCGGGCCGGCGAGCGCTTCATGCAGGCCCTTCTGGCTGACGAAGACGTAGGTGCCGCCGCCGGGCGCCTGTTCGAGACGCGTGCGGTACTTGTTGCGCTCCGCGGTCACGTACGAATTGCCCATGGCCTTCGAAAGCGTGTTGCGGATGAACCCTTCGTTGATCTGCGGATGGGTTTCGTTCCAGTCCGTTTCCATCACGCGCTTGTCGCGCTGATCGACCACGAGCAGGAAACCCTGCTCCTGCCAGAAGCGGCGGATCTGCGGCCAGAGCTGGTCGGGCGTCTTGTTGTCGACGACGAGCCAGCTTTCTGTGCCGTCGCGCTGCAGATGCATGCCCGAGACGGCCGGTACGACCGACACGGTGCCGGATTGGGGCGCCGCCTTTTGCACCTGCTCCAGTTGCGAGAGCGTGGTTGCGCCACCTTGCGGGGGCAGCGAGCGCTGGTCGGCGGTTTCCTCCAGCATGTTGGGCGGCACGGCAAGCGTGGACTGCTTGGCCCTCGTGTCGCTGCGGTAATCGATAGCACCCGGCGTCGGCGAGCTGCAGCCGGCGACCAGCCCGCCTGCCATCAACAGAGCGGCCGTCCGTGTGGCAAGACGTTGATAGAAATCAGTCATGTTCGGGGTAATCCTTCGGCTACACCACGGCCTCTACCCGTGGATCAACCTGCCATTCTACCGGTGCGCAACGGCGAATGGCAAAAACCGGCTACGCCGGGCGTTTTGCTCAGGGCTCCGAACGCGTGCCCGACGGCGAAGCAACCAGCCCGTGCAACGCGCAGCACGCAAGCAAGGCGTTGCGGGCCAAGCGCCGCAACTCGCGCCTGCCCGCTTATGAGCCGCGCGCAAGAACCTGCTCGAGCGCCATCGACAAAGCCGCTTCTTCGGCCGCCTGCGCCGTATCGAACACGCTGCCCGAAACATGCACCTGATGCCACGCGGGCGCGTCTGTCGCGTCGCGAAAAATGCGAAAACGCGCGCAGAATCCGTGTGGCTTTACGGGCATCACGTCGATGTCGACCGATGCGCCTTCGATCTGGTGTGTCACGTAGCCGTCCATGTCGCCCTCCTTCGTCACCACGAAACGATCGTAGCACCGGGGCTTGCAGGCAGCGGTCAATCGCGGGGGGCGCCGGCGCGCAAGGTCCGGCAGATGGCCGCGAGGCAAGTGAGATGCGTCGCCGCTCACGGCGCGCTCATCGATGGATGAAACCCCCGGACGGCGAACAGCCGGTCAGTCTTCGTCCGCCGTGGTCTTCGCGAGTTCGGGCGGCGCGAGCCAGCGAAACGACGTCAGTCCCGATTCGTTGAACGTGCACTCCGCGGCGATGGGTTTGCCGGGCTTGTGCTTCAAGCGTGCAAACCAGGCCTTGAAGCCGGAGGCAGGCGCACTCGCGGCCTCGGGCGCGCTCGCGGCGCCCACCGGCGACGCCGCGCGTGCCACGTCGTTGGATGCGCCCGACGTCCCCGACGCGCGCGCCACCTCGCCTCGTGCAGCGGAAGCGCCCGAAGCAGCGGCTGCGTCGGCAGCGTCCGCCTCTTTCCCTTCATCCACGGAATCGGCCGCCGAAGCCACAGCCGCCGACGCTGCCACAGCCGCCGAAGCCGGCCGCGGCAACTCGCCTTCTACGACCACACGCGAGCCGCGGTACGCCACCGAGGTGTGCGTCACCGACATCGTGCCCAGCGGCGTTTCGGCAAGCCGTTCACGCATGACCGTTTCGCATTGGCCAGGGTTCGTGTAGAGGGCGACGCATCCGGCTGTGAGCGCGACAACGGTCGCGAGGCCGGCGACGCAAAGAGTGCGAATTTTCATTGCTGTTCCGTTTCAGGGAGCCGCAATTGTAGCCGACGAGGCGTGGCCGGCAGCACCTGCACGCGCCCCCGCAAGGCGCCGCAGGCGAAGGCAGCGCCGCCCGGGCGCTCGCCCCGAGCCCATGCGCCACCGGCCTCATGCCCCGCGAGGCGACTGGCTGACGTATCGACCTCGGCCTCAAACGTCGCTCGTGCCGTCCACAGCCGGATACTTGCGCGCATTGAGTTCGAACTTGGCGCGCACGGCGGCATCGAGATCCACGCCCAGTACGCTCACGAGCTCGGACAGATAGATCGCGATGTCGGCCAGTTCCTGCTCGACGTGCTCGCGTTCGCCGCTTTCCATCACAGCCGCGGACTCCTCCGGCGTCTTCCATTGAAAGATCTCGACGAGTTCCGCCACCTCGACGGAAAGCGCCATCGCCAGGTTCTTGGGGTTGTGAAACTTGCGCCAGCCGCGCGCCTCGGCGAATGCGAGCGCCGTGCGCTGCAGCCCGTCGATGTCGATCAGTTTCATGCCGTTCTCCATGGGTACCGCTGCACGCCGCCTCGCGCGCGACGGCTGCTATCATAGCTGTATATCCATACAGTTGTCGCAACGTGCGCTCGACCCTCCCGGCTCCGTTTGTCCCGGATACCTCCTCCTTCTCCGTCTCCTTCTATTACCTGGCCAATTTCCAGCGGGCGCTCGCGTGGATCGGTGCGCGCTCAGCCGACCTGCTCGGCGTCGAGGAGCGGCACTTCATCGACCGCTTCTCCACGCTCGCGCAGCCTTCCCAGGCGCTTCTCACGCGCAGGCTCATGCGCCGGGGTCCGCTCTTTCGCACGAGCCGGCTGCGCTACGACGAGATCGGCTGCCCCATCGCGGCCGCGCAACCGCTCGTCGCGCTCGGCTGGATCGATTCGGACCCGCTGCTTGCTGTCGACGAACTCGCCGCGCTGCTCACGCGCGGCGAATTACCGTCTGTTGTGACGGCCACGGCGGGCGAGGCCCGTCAGGGCCTGCCCACCGCGTGGCTGCCGCCTGGGCATGGGCGCATGACGAAAACCGCGCTGGTCGAAGCTCTGGCGGCCAACGTGCTATCCGATGCGGGCAGCAACACGCCTCGCACCGATACCGCACACGGCACCTGCCACCCCTGCCGCCCCTACCGCCATTGGCGCCCCAGCGCGGACGATCACGTCTTTCATCTCGCCGTCGCGCCGCTTTGCGAGCGCCTGCGGCTGCTCTTCTTCGGCAACCTTCATCAAGACTGGTCGGAATTCGTGCTCGCCGACCTGGGCGTGCTGCGCTACGAGGCAGTGCCGTTCGACAGCACGTCCCGAGCGTTTCAGGAGCGTGCCGACGTCGACGTCTATCTCGCGCTCGACGCCTTGCGCGACGCACTCGAAAGCGCGGACGAGCCCCACGCGCTCATGGCACTGATCGAAGCCGCCGAAGGCTGCGCGAGCCGTAACCCCTGGCTCAACACACGTCGCGAGAAGCTGCTCTTCGCCATCGGCCAGCAGAGCGAGCGCTGCCGTCAATGGGATCTGGCGCTGCACGTCTACGAGCGTTGCCGCTATCCGGGCGCCCGCTATCGGCGCGTGCGCGTGCTCGAAGCGCTGGGCCGCCGCAGCGATGCGCTGGTTCTCGCCCAGCAGATCGCCACAGCCCCCGAGAGCGAAGAGGAAGCCCAGCGCAACGCCCGCACGCTCGCGCGCCTGCAACGCAACCGCTTGCGCCGGCACGATGGCGGCTTCGGCTCGTCCGTCGTACGCGACGAGCTACAGGTGCCGGCGCCGGAGCAGCCGACGCGCGTCGAAGACATTGCCTGTGAGCAACTTTCCTCGGCCGACGCGCCGGCCTTCTACGTCGAGAACACGCTCATCAACGCGCTCTTCGGCCTGCTGTGCTGGCGTGCGGTCTTCGCGCCGCTGCCGGGCGCGTTCTTCCACCCGTTCCAGCGCGGCCCGGCCGATCTGCACGCACCCGACTTCGTCGCCCGGCGCGCGGCGCTCTTCGCCGCCTGTCTCGCCGAACTCGAAACGGGCGAGTACGTGCAGACCATCACGGCCAACTTTGCGGCGAAAGCCGGCATGCAGTCGCCCTTTGTCGCGTGGAGCATGCTGACGCCCGACCTGCTCGACCTCGCGCTGCACTGCTTTCCGGCGGCCCATCTGCGGCTATGGTTCGAACGGCTGCTCGCCGATCTGAAGACGAACCGTTCGGGCCTGCCCGATCTCGTACGCTTCTGGCCTGCTGAGCGGCGCTACGCGCTGATCGAAGTGAAAGGGCCTGGCGACCGTCTGCAGGACAACCAGTTGCGCTGGCTCGAATACTGCGCCGCGCATGGCATGCCGGTGTCGGTGCTGCACGTGCGTTGGGAAGAAGCGGCACAGACCGCGACCGAAGCCGCGCCCGGCAGCGCTGAAGCTGCCAGCGAGCCGCTGCCGTGAACTGCGTGAACTGGACCGTCGCCGTGCGCGCGCTATGCGAGTACACCGCCAAACGCGGCGACCTCGACCTGCGCTTCACGCCGTCGCCCACCGCGGACGAAGGACGCGCCGGCCATCTCGCCGTCGCCGGCCGCCGCCCCGCGCATTACGAGACCGAGGTCGCTGTGTCCGGCACGTGGGGCGAACTCACCGTGCGCGGACGCGCCGACGGCTACGATCCGCTGGCCCGGCGCGTCGAAGAGATCAAGACCTATCGCGGCGACCTGAATGCGATGCGCGAAAACCATCGCGCGCTGCATTGGGCGCAGGTACGCATCTACGGCTGGCTGCTGTGCGAGAAACTCGGGCTCGATGCCATCGAACTGGCGCTCGTCTATTACGACATCGGCTCGCAGCGGGAAACCGTGCTGACCGAGACCGCCACCGCGGCCGCCCTCAAGGCGCATTTCGACGACCACTGCGGCCGCTTTCTCGCATGGGCCCGCGAAGAGATGGCGCATCGTGCCACGCGCGACGCCGCGCTCACGGCGCTGCGCCTGCCTTTCGACGACTTTCGCAGCGGCCAGCGCACGCTCGCGGAGTCGGTCTATCGCGCCGCGGTGAGCGGGCGCAGCCTGCTCGCCCAGGCGCCCACGGGCATCGGCAAGACCATCGGCACGCTGTTTCCGCTTCTGAAGGCGTGTCCGCGCGCGGGACTCGACAAGATCTACTTCCTCACCGCGAAGAGCTCGGGGCGACAGGTGGCGCTCGATACGCTGGAAAAGCTCGCGCAGGCGCAGGTCGAAGGCTCTGCCGGCGCCGCAACCGCGGCCCTGCCGTTGCGCATCGTCGAACTCGTAGCGCGCGAGAAATCCTGCGAGCATCCCGACAAGGCTTGCCACGGCGAGTCGTGTCCGCTTGCGCGCGGCTTCTACGACCGCCTGCCCGCCGCGCGCAGCGCCGCTGTCGCCGCGGGCCGGCTCGACCGCGCCGCGCTGCGCGCGGTGGCGCTGGACCATGACGTATGTCCGTACTACCTGAGCCAGGAGCTGGTGCGCTGGAGCGACGTCGTGGTGGGCGACTACAACTACTACTTCGACGTGAGCGCCCTGCTGCCCATGCTGGGCGCGCAGAACGGCTGGCGCGTCGGCGTGCTCGTCGACGAGGCGCACAACCTGCCCGACCGCGCACGCAGCATGTACTCGGCCGAACTCGCGCAGACCCGGCTCGACGCCGTGCGGCGTGGCGCACCCAAGCCGCTCGCGAGCGCGCTCATGCGCGTGCATCGGCGCTGGAACGCGCTGCACGCCGACCAGCACGAGTCGTATCGCGCAGGCGACACGTTGCCCGCCGAATTCATCGCCGCGCTCGAGCAGGCCTGCGCCACGATCGGCGATTACTTCGCGGACCATCCGCAGCCGCACGACGCCGAACTCGAACGGTTCTACTTCGACGCCCTGCATTTCGCCCGCCTCGCCGAGCGCTTCGACAAGCACTCGCTCTTCGACATCACGCTCGCCCCGCCGCACCCGGTGCGCGGCGCGCGCAGCAAGCGCTCCACGCTGTGCGTGCGCAACGTGGTGCCGGCCGGCGCGCTGCGGCCGCGCATGGCGCAGGCGCATTGTGTCGCGCTGTTCTCGGGCACGCTCGCGCCCTCGGGCTACTACGCCGACATGCTCGGCCTGCCTGACGAGACCGTGAGCATCGATATCGGCTCGCCATTCAGCGCGGCGCAGCTCGACGTCTACGTGACGCATGGCATTTCGACGCGCTATCGCGACCGCGAGGGGTCGCTTGCCGCCATTGCGGACCGGGTGGGCGACCAGTTCGCGCGGCAGCCCGGCAATTACCTGTGCTTCTTCAGCAGCTACGACTACCTGGAACGCGCTGCCCACGCCTTCGCGTCGCGCTATCCGCATGTGCCGGTCTGGCAGCAGTCGCGCACGATGGACGAAGCGGCGCAACAGGCCTTTATCGCGCGCTTCGTGCCTGACGGCTGCGGCGTAGGCTTCGCGGTACTCGGCGGCGCCTTCGGCGAGGGCATCGATCTGCCCGGCACGCGGCTCATCGGCACCTTCATCGCGACGCTGGGCCTGCCGCAGGTGAACGACGTCAACGAGCAGATGCGCGAGCGCATGCAACAGTTCTATGGCGCCGGCTTCGACTATGCGTATCTCATTCCCGGTCTTCGCAAAGTGGTACAGGCAGCAGGCCGCGTGATCCGCACGCCGGAAGATCGCGGCGTGGTGTATCTGCTTGACGACCGCTTTGCACGTGCCGACGTGCGCGCGCTGCTGCCCGCGTGGTGGCATGTGCAGACGTGGTCCGTCAAAGCGAGTCGCGCTACGGGCGCTACGGGCGCCACGCTGCAGCCCTGAAGCGCGCCTGAGCGATCGCGTTACCGCTTCCCGTTGCGATTACGAAAAGGTGAGCATAAATTCCGTCGGCGGGCGAATGCCCGCCCATTCGGATATGCATAACCGATCAGAGACGAACTCCGCACCCGTGTAATAAAAGTTACTCAATTCAGCCCTACATTAAAACCCATTCGGCAGCATTTTCTGGGCAATAAAGTACTATTATTCGATTTGAATTGAATTCATCATACATAACCACTCGACGCACCACGCCCGGCCGGACAGGGTCTGCCCCCGCGCGCGCGTACGCCCGTTCGATTAATACGGCGGCGTTTTGTCCGGGTGCAAGAAAATGTACCGCCGATATTGCATTCTAAAATTGTGCGGTTATCATGGCACTCCCGTTGCCGAGATACGCCGATTTACCGGAATTACCCGATTTTTCCTCGCCCATTGGCTTTCAGGTAATTCCTGCCTGGGAAAAGACAAACCCGACAAACCCGACCAACCCGCAAACCCGGCCAACCCGGCACGCTTGAGACTGGAGACGCAATGCTGAGTCCACATGAATTTGCCACTTTGATGCTGGTTAAAGAGGCGCCGGACCAGGTCGATTTCAGCCGCGCCGAACTGGACGCGCTGCTCGAACGGCAGCTCGTCTCGCTCGAAGAATTGGCCTGCGGCCAACGTCGCGCCCGCTTGACGAGCGACGGCGACTCCTTTCTCAAGGCGTTCGACCGCTCGCATTGAAAGGCACAGCGTTCGCGTGCGGCGGCGCCGCCCTGACTCGGCGCCACCGCCTTGCTGTACACGAAGTTCGATCAGCTTTCATCGCTCGTGACGTCCATGCATGCCGTGCATCGGCGTTCCGACATCGCCACCCGCCGTCGCCCTGCGCGCCGCTATCGTCAACGGCTCGCGTGGCACCGGCTCTAGAGGAGTTTCATCATGGCTCTACCGGGTCAGGACCAGATCGTTACCGCACAGAAAGCTAATGCCGACGCGTTCTTCGCGTTTGCGAACACGCTCTTCGAAGGCATGGAAAAGCTCGCTGCGCTGAACCTGCAGGCGGCGAAGTCGAATCTCGCCGAAGCGCAAGGCAATGCGCTCAAGGCGGTCGAGTGCTCGGCCAACCCGCAGGAATGGGTCGCGCTGCAAGCCGCGCTCGTCGCGCCGCTCACCGAGAAGGTCATGGCTTACGGCCGCCATGTATTCGACATCGCGTCGGCCACTCAGGGCTCGCTCGCGCAGATCGCCGAGGGGCAATACGAGCGCTATAACGGACGCTTCCAGGCGTTCGTGGAAGAAGCCGGCAAGAGCGCGCCGGCCGGGTCCGAGGCGGCCATCGCGGCATGGAAGTCGGCCATCGGCACCACCTCCACGCTCTACGACACGCTGCAAAAAGCCAGCAAGCAGGCCATGCAGGTCACCGAAAGCAATCTCGAAGCACTCACCACCGCCGCCTCGAAGGCCGCGCGGCGCAGCGCCGAGCAAGCCGCCGCCGGCACGGCAAAGCGCTAAACGAAGCACGGGCTCTCACGCCCGTGCTGCTGGTTTCGTCCTGCAAAGGCAGGATTCCTTATTTCAAGCTGATTGCATATCGGGGCACCGGCGCCTCGCTCGCGCCGATGCGAATTTCGTATTGACCCAAGGCCGCGCCGCGAGCGCCTGCTCCCGGTGCAGCCGTTTTTGAGGAAAAACCGATGGCAAAGCAGATCGCCGTAGTGACGGGCGGCATGGGCGGTATTGGCGAAGCGATCAGCATCCGGCTTCACGACGCGGGCTACGCCGTGGTCGTCACCTGCTCCCCCAGCAACACCGACGCCTCCGGCTGGCTCGCCCGCATGGAGACGCAAGGCCGGCAGTTCCGCGCCTATCCGGTGGACGTGGCCGACTTCGACTCCTGCACGCGCTGCGTCGCGCAGATCCAGAGCGAAGTGGGACCGGTGGACATCCTGATCAACAATGCCGGCATCACCCGGGATGCGAGCTTCAAGAAGCTCGACAAGGTCAACTGGGACGCCGTGCTGCGCACCAACCTGGACTCCGTGTTCAACATGACCAAGCCGGTATGCGACGGCATGGTGGAGCGTGGCTGGGGGCGCATCGTCAACATCTCCTCGATCATCGGGAGCAAGGGCGGCTTCGGGCAGACCAACTATGCGGCCGCGAAGGCCGGCATGCACGGCTTCACGAAGGCACTCGCGCTCGAAGTGGCGAAGAAAGGCGTCACGGTGAACACCGTGTCGCCCGGCTTCATCGCGACGAAGATGGTGATGGCCGTGCCCGAAGAAATTCGTGAAACGAAGATCATCCCGCAGATTCCGGTGGGCAGGTTGGGCGACCCCGACGAAGTCGCGGCGCTCGTCGCCTATCTGTGCTCGCGCGAGGCCGGGTTCGTGACGGGCGCGAACATCGCCATCAACGGCGGGCAGTATCTCCAGTAACGGCGCGTACGCTAAACCGTCTACGGAGGGCTGCAATGAACGAAACGACGGCTATCGTCGTGGGATCGTGCGCGCTCGCCATGGCCGCGATCTTCGTCGCGGGACACTACCGTCTGGAGCAGTGGCGGCGCAAGAAACTGGGGCTCGGGCTGATCGACGTGCGCCGGCATTGGCGACACGGGCGGCATTGAGCGCTGCCGCGTGCCATCGTGAGCGGCCGTCGCGGCGCATCGGGGCACGGACCCGGGCCACGGCCACGGCACGCACGAGCCGCCGCCCTGCCGGTCCGGGGGCACCGTCCGTGGCAAAATCGGGCCGCTGCGCCGGCTGATCGGCGCAGCGAAACCTGAAGGCAATCGTATGGACATCAACAAACAGCTCGCCGCACTCACCACTTCCGAACTGCAAACAGCCGGCGCGAGCCAGGCGACCGCCATCGCGGTCAGCGTGCTGCTCCGGCACCTGCGCTCGCCGGAACTCGCGAAACTCCTCTCGGCCGCGTTCGAAAACCACCAGGCCGTCATGCTGCAAACGCCATGGCCCGACCAGATGCTGCAGTCGTTCGAAGCGACGCGGCGATTCCTCGAAGGCGCGGCACAGGTCAGTCCCGATACCGGCGAGCGCGGCTAACGGCGCTCCAGCAGCGCGGCAACGGCGGGCACAGCCGATGCCGCTGAATCGACTGAATCGCCTGCCTCGCCTGAATCACATAAGGCACGCGACGCATATGACTCGCGGCGCCAGGGCCACAGCAACGCATCAGCGATGCTCTGTGGCGCCGCGAGCGAATCCAGACCGATCTCGACGAATTCGTCAGGCCGCGGCCGGCGCAGCGTGCCGAACACCATGTCCCACAGCGGCAGCAGGTCGCAGAAATTGCGGTTGTAGTCGGCGGCATGGCGCGAATGGTGCAGCCGGTGATACTGCGGATGGCTCACGACGAGACCGAACCGCCGCGGAGAGAACCGCAGATTCAGGTGCGCCACGTGGTGGTTCACGAGAAACACCATGCCCACCGCCATCCCCACGCTCGTGGGCGCCTTGAATACGATTCCGACAAGCGGATACAGCAGCGCGGTCTTGATGACCGGCTCCAGCCAGAAGTGCCGGTAGCCGAGCGTGACGTCGTAATGCGGCGCGCTGTGATGCAGTTCGTGCATGCGCCACAGCACCGCGAACCGGTGCTGTGCGCGATGAAACAGGTATTCGAGCAGATCCGTCATCAACAGCACGGCAGCAAAGGCTTCGCACCAGCCCACCACGCCCTCGCGGAACGTCACCCATCCGCCGCCGAGCGCCCGCGCAAGCGCCAGGGAAACACCGAGCGCGAACGGTCGCAACAAGGCAAGCGCCGCGAGCATGGCGATCATGTAGCGGACGTTGAACCACGCATGCTTTGCAGAGGCCGCCTGCGCATGCGGAACGCGTGCCTCGATCGCCATTGCGACACCGAGCACGGCGCCTGCCGTCGCCAGCGAAGCGAGGAAATCTGCCGGCAGGGCTGCGAGCCAGTGTGCCGCGTCGGCGGAGAAGCCGTTGCTCATTGTCGTTTTCGTCCCCTTGCGGCGCGCACGATGCGGCGCGTGGCGAATGCCTCGTTGTCTGTCTGAGTGTCGGCAGATGGTGGGGAATCTTGAGCGGGACCGGCCTGCCCTTGCAGAGAAACTGACCCGGCGCGGAACGATGCCGCAGGTTGTGAGGCGACCGGCGTAGCGGCAACCCGCACGCGACGGCTAGCGCATAGCCGCCTCGCCACCACACCGAGGCTTCAGCGGCCGAAGCGGGCGTCGCGGCTGTGAGGCTCCGCCGTCGCCCCGTGGGCGAGCTCGAAATACAGAGGATCGAACGCGAGCACGATGCCGAATACCGACGCCTGCCGGCGTCCGCCCGCGCCCCAGAATTGCACCTGGCCGCGTGCATCCACGAGAATCACCTCGCTGCAGCCGCCCTCGAAATAGGCGGCCACGCGGCGTTCCACGTCGTCGCGCCGGTCGCGATCGAGCAGCACTTCGACGCACAGATCGGGAACGAACGGCACGGGCGCGTCCCGGTCGAACGTTTCCCATTTCTCGCACGGCATCCAGACCACGTCGGCGATCCGTATGCCATACGAGGGCGTGGTCACCGCAGCCGACATCACGGCGAGATGGCCGATCTGTTCAGTGAGCTGGCAATAGGCGTCCGTGAGCACGATCTGCCGCCGCGCGGACGGCGGGGAATGGATCACCGCTTCACCGGCCTCGTCGACTTCATACCGTTCATGCCCGCTTGGTGCAGTCCAGCCCGCATCCGCACCGAGCCGGTGCCAGGAGGCTAACAGTCCATTGCGGTCCAGAAGAGAAGGCGTACCCATAAGCGTCTCGTCGGGAAGTCACCTAAGCGTATACCCTCTACCCGCCTCTTAACAATTATTAAGTATGTGTGCAGCGCACAATCCAGGGTATGCTCAACGTTGCTTCGAGGCCCTTCAAGCAGGGGTTCTGATGGACGCTTCCGTGCAGCCGGTCTGCATTGTGTGCCGCAGAGCCGCCACCCGCTTGACTCAAAAACGGGGTCCGAATTCGAAGTCGAAGACGTAGAGACTTCGTTGTGCGGCGCGACAGCCGCCATTTGACGAGCGCACGTTGCGACACGCCGAATCACCGGGGGCTGCCGCCGAAACCGGCCTGCGGGTTCCCGCGAGAATGGATGGCAACCATGCCGGCCATCTCGGTGCCGTTCCACGGTGTACGGCTGGAACGTGCCGCTCATGCATCACGCGAACACCAAGGCTCGCCGGCGGGCACAGCAGCACAGCATGTCTTGCCACCGTCCGGCGCCACCTACCGGAGGTCCACCATGAAACTCGACGACGCGACTTTTCATCGACTGCGCCGTCTTGCTCCGGTCCTCGACGACATACTGGGCGCGAGGGAAGTCGAGCATGCGGATCAGGCCGTCAACGTGGCGGCGCTTGCGCAACTGTGCGCAGAGATCTTCGACGCGTATCGCGACCAGTACCCGGACGAGACCGCCCAGGCGCGCTGTGACGCGCTCGAATCGCAGTAGAGGATCGAGCGGGCTATTTGCGCACGCCGAAGTCGGCGACGGTCAGCACGACCCGCTCGCCGGGATGCGTGAGCACCTTGCGCTCGGCGACGGCGACGATGCGTTTGCGACCATCGGTAAATGCCTTGAGAACGCGCAATTCGCTGTCGCCCGGCTGTACCCAGAAATGCTGTTCGAGTGCGTCGCGCGTAATGGCGCATTCGATGTCGCGACCTCGACTCGACAGGAAAAAGACCACAGTGCGTCCATCCGGCGAAACGCCGGGTTCACGTTCAAGGGTTTCCACGATGAGAACTCGCCAGAATTTTTTTTGGCCGACCTGCGCCCCGACCCGCACCCCGCCTGCACCTCACTTGCACCATATCGTACAGGCGAGACAACCTCATTCTCAAGCAAAACCAGCTGGCCGCGCGACGTTGCACGCGGCGTGCATATCGCCCGCACAACCGCGCAGGGCAAGCGGTTCGAGCAAGCGGTAAAAGTGCCGTCATGCCCTCACTGCGCGCACGGCAAACAAGGTAAAGACGAACGTCCGGCCACGCGTCTCAAGTCCCATTCGAAACTTCCCCGGCACCTTGTCGTATTCGCGATTGCGTATTCATCAGTCTAAATAACCGGCGGCGCATGCCGTATACATCGGTTAAAGCGTGCACAGAATATGGACAAACAGAGGGCGACCGCTGAATCGGGAGCAGGCATGCTGCATGAACTCCGGCGAGTCGCCGATGCGCAATACGATTTCGCAGACGTCGCCGCGGCCACTGCGCCACTCGCGCCGCCCGACGCTGCGGACGATGCGCGGTCCGCTGCCGCGTCTTTGCCGCCCGCACGGGACACACGCCTCGGCGCATTCGCGCTGGCCGCCGTACTCGTCTTTCTGATTTGCCTCGGCAGCGGCGCAGCAAGGGCCATGTCGGGCGAAGTGCTGCCGATCTGGGTGGCCAACGGCGTACTGCTCGCGCAGGCGCTCGCGGCTCGCGAACCGTGCCGGCTCCATGTGCTGCTGGGCGGCGCGCTGGGTTTTCTCGGCGCCAACCTGGCGCGGGGCGACTCCCTCTACGTGTCTTCTTCGTTCATGGCGGCCGATATCGTCGAGGTCGTCATCGCGCTGCTCTTCGCCCCGCGCGTTGCGTGCACCGCCGAACTGGCGCGGCCGCGTCGCTGCCTGCGCTTCGTGGCAGGCGCCGTCGCGCTCGCGCCGGTCGCATCCGGGGCCGTTGCGGTGTCGCTGCTTCACGCGCGGTTCGGCGCCCATCCGTTCTCCTCGTTTCGCGACTGGGTCGTCGCCGACGCCCTCGGGATGACGATCTTCACACCCGCGGCGCTTGTGTTCTTCTCCGGCGAATTGCGCGCGCTCTGGCGCTCGGAACGGCGCAATCGCACGCTTGCGTTGCTCGCGTTGCTCGCCGTGGTTGCGCTTGCCGTCTTTAGTCAGGGCACCTGGCGCCTCACGTACTGGGCGCTGCCGCCCGTGGCCGTGCTCGCATTCGAGGCCGAACTCGCCGCGGTGTTCGTCGGCGTGCTGCTGTTGATTGCGATTGCGATGGCTTTCACGATCCACGGCCAGGGCGCGCTGTGGATCGAGCCTCATCACGAGTCGAATCACGCCCGCATCCTCGCGCTGCAGCTCTTCGTGCTCGCGGCCCTGGGTATCGCGTTTCCTATCAACGCACTCCAGGCGCAACGCCGCAAGCTGCTCGATCTGCTGCGTGAAAGCGAACAGCGCTACCGCGCGCTGGCCGAAAACGCCGACGACGTAGTCATGCAACTCTCGCTGAACGGCACGGTGACCTACGTATCGCCGCGCGTTCAGTCGAAGCTCGGCTACCTGCCGGCTGCGCTCATGGGCACAGGCGTGCTCGGCCTCGTTCATCCGGCGGACCGCCACGCTGTGGAGTCCGCAATCGAAGCCGTGCAGTGCGACCGCGGCGAAGTCGCGATCCGCTACCGCGCGCGGCACGCCAATGGCTCGCATATCTGGATGCAGAGCCTGCTTTCGCCAGCGTTCACGCCCCCGCACCGCCCGTTCGACGCGCTCGCGTTCACCATGCGCGACATCAACGCCAGCACACTCGAAGACCAGCGGCGCGATGCCGAGCAGATCGAGCTCAAACGTCTTGCCTATGTCGACGGCCTCTCGGGGCTCTATAACCGGCGCCACTTCGACATCGAGCTCAAGCGCAGCCTGCTTTCGGCCGACGCGGCGAATGCGAGTGCGGGCGTCGTACTTCTGCTCGTCGACATCGACGAGTTCAAGGCCTACAACGACGCCTACGGCCATCAGGCCGGAGACGACTGCCTGCGGGCCGTGGCGAGCGCCATTGCAGCCGCAGTGCCGCACACCGGTATGGCGGCGCGTTACGGCGGCGAAGAGTTCGCGATCATCCTCGGTGACAGCGATCCTGATGACGCGCTCGAGACTGCCGAACGCATTCGCTGCGGCGTCGAACTGCAGCGCATTCCGCACGCGGCGAGCAACCGGCAAACGGTGACGGTGAGTGTCGGCGTGGCGGCCGCAAGGGGCGGCGCAGAGGTCACCGTCCGCATGCTGGTGGGCGCAGCCGATGCGGCGCTGTATCGGGCGAAGCGCCTCGGCAGAAACCGCATTGCCAGTCAGGGATGGCTGACGGCCGAGGTTTGAGTGCGCTGATGCGATAGCGGCTAAGGGTTCGGATCGCCCTGCGGCCCGCTGTGGGGATGTTGGGCCGTGCCGGGACTCGGGTACGCCACGACTTGAGCCGATGCCCCCGGCTTCGATCAATTGCCCAAATTAGCCGCCATACCTTGCCCCTTTCGACCAATTGGATTGCGTGCGCAGCGCCTACACTGTTTTCCATGGAGCGCGACATCGGCTCCATCCCCGGCTCCCCTCCGGTGGTGTTGTGAACCAGTACCGTTGATATCAGTTGCAGCACGTGCAGTCTTGAAGTTGCAGTAACACGCAGTGAGTTTGTGCAGTGGCTTCTCGTTGAAGTGAGTTTGTGCAGTGGCAGTTCGTTGTGGTGGATTTGCGTAGCGGTAGTTCGTTGTTGTGAGTTTGCGTAGTCGCGGTTCGTTGTGATGGGTTGTGGTCCGTGGTGTGCGGTTCGTTGTGGCGGTTCGTTGTGGCGGTTCGTTGTGGCGGTTCGTTGTGGCGGTTCGTTGTGGCGGTTCGTTGTGGCGGTTTGTTGTTGCAGTCCGTTTCACGTATTTGACGCTGTTGTTGCACGAAGCAGTTGCAGTCTGTAGTACCGGTTGTAGCAAGCAAGGCAGCACGCAGTTCAGCATGTAGTTGAGTACGCAGTTCGGGCCGCTCGAATCCGCAAGGACGCGAGCGGCCGTATCCATTCGTGCATCCTGCACCGGGCACCAATCGCGGCACCCTCCCCTCGCGCTCTATAATCGCGGTCGAACCAGACTGGGGAGTTCGATCCGTGAGGACCATCATCGCCGCCGCGCTCGCGGCATCTATTGCATTCGCGCTTGCCGGCTGCATGTCGTCGGCCGACAAGGACACGCAGCGCGAGCGCGATTTCAACCGCACCGAAGATGCGCTGGAAGCGGCGCAACGGGCCGCAACGGTCTCATGCCGCGACGCATCGCAGTGCGACAAGGCCTGGGCGCTGACGCACGACTACATCGCACAGCGCTCGGCCACGTCAATCGTCAGCACCAGCAGCGAAACCATCGACACCGACGTGCCCGGCGGATCGGGCAAGGCCACCTTTTCCGCGACGCGCGTGCCGCATAGTGGCGGCGCCACCATCACGCTCTACGCGCAATGCCGCGGCATGTACGGTCCGAATCGCGCCATGGGCTCCGACTACGACGATTGCGCTAGAAAGATCGTCGCCACGCAGAACGGGTTCCCGCGGTTCCTCAGCGAGCGCATCGCAGCCGGCTCGAAGTAACAACATGCGCGGCGTTGCAGCGGGATAGCTACCGTTTACGCCGATAGCGAAACGCGCGGCGCTGCGTCTAACCCGGAAGCAGCGTACCCGCCGCAGCGATCGCCATGATGCCGGCCACCGCCCAGCCGGCCGCCTTGAGCCATCCCGTCACCGCAAACTCGCGCATCACGCGGGTGTTCGTGCCCATCAGCATCACCACAATCACGACCGGCACGGCAGCGACACCGTTGATCACGGCGCTCCAGTAGAGCGCCTTCACCGGATCGAAGTGGAAGAAGGTCATGGCGGCGCCGCCCAGAATCGCGACCGCAATCACCGCGTAGAACTCGCGCGCGAGCACGAGGCGCAGCGCAAGGCTGCTGCGCCAGCGGAACACGCCGGCCATCCCGTACGCAGCCGACCCGGCGAGCACCGGAAGCGCAAGCAGCCCCGTGCCCAGAATACCCAGCGCAAAAACGTGCGACGCCCATTTGCCGGCGATCGGTGCAAGCGCGCGAGCAGCGTCGGCCGATGTCTTGATCTCGACGTGATGGCTGTGCAGGGTGGACGCCGCCGTGAGCATGATGAAGAACGCGATACCGTTCGAGACGGCCATGCCGGTCCAGGTGTCCGCGCTGATCCTCGCGAACTGGGCGGCGGCCTGTTGCGGCACGTGCTTGAGTGGCGCGTCGCCCGGGGCAGCACGCATCTCCTCGACCTCCTGCGACGCCTGCCAGAAGAACAGATACGGGCTGATCGTCGTGCCAAATACGGCGACCACGGCGGTCAGGTAATCCGCGGAGAGTGTCGCCTGCGGATGGACGATGGCCACCGCCACCTCGCGCCAATCGATGGGCACGACGAGTGCCACGGCAACGTACGAGAAGAGCACCAGCGTGAGCCACTTGAGTATCTGCGCATACCGCTCGTAGGGCACGAAAACCTGCAGCACGACGGAAACCACGCCGATCACGACCACATAGAGCTGCTGCGGACCGCCCGTCACCAGACGCACCGACGTTCCCATCGCCGCGAGGTCCGCCGCGATGTTGATCGTGTTCGCCGCCACGAGCAGCAACACGAGAAGCACCGCGACCCAGCGCGGCGTGAACTGCCGGATGTTCGATGCGAGCCCCCTGCCGGTCACCCGCCCGATCCGTGCACTGATCATCTGGATTGCCACCATCAGCGGATAGGTGAGCAGCACGGTCCATAGCAGACTAAAGCCAAATTGCGCACCCGCCTGCGTGTAGGTGCCGATACCGCTCGGGTCGTCGTCCGCCGCCCCGGTGATCAGGCCGGGGCCCAGCCTCTTCAGCCAGAACGGGTTCGCCGTGTCCGCGGTTTCTGGTTCGCGCACGTTGTCCATCGTTGGGTCCCGAGCACAGTGTGGCGTGATCCTCGCAATGCGTGTTCCCGTGAAGGGCGCTCGGTGCAGTCATTCGCCGTGCTTGCGTCGGAGGGCGGACAGCATGGGGCCGCGGCGCACATTGTTGTGTTGTCCAATGCAATTCCCCGAGGCGTGATCGAGCCGCGCGGAACTGCATGACGCACCGCACCTCGGCACATATTGCGTACGCACAACTTACTATCGGTTACAAAGGCTGAGCGTCCCAGCGACGCAAAAACGAAGGGCGCCAGCGGCGCCCTTCGTTTTTCTGCCTTACTTCTCTAGCAGTTGCCCTTCTTGGCCTGTCCCGGTGGACAGAATCCGTTACCTGGGCCGCCTTGCGGGTGAACGACTACACCGGGTGCGTCCGGCACGTACACCGCGCAACCTGCCAACATGCCCGTCGCCACGGCGGCGACTGCGATGAGTTTCTTCATGGAATCCCCGCGAGGAGGGGCATGCCCCTCCGTTACGCCTTGTTTGTCAGAAAGTGAAGTTGATGCCTGATTGACTGCCGCTCGTGATGCTGACCGCCGTGGACTGCGTCGCGCCCGACGCCGCATCGGCCTCTATCGTGTATTGACCGGCCGACGACGCAGCCGCAGCGAACGCGACCGGCAGCGTGCCCGTATAGGCCGCCACCATCGGGGCCGCGACCGGCAAGCTCGTCGTATAGGCGCCCGTATCGAGATTGGCGTTGGCCGATGCAATCTCATAGGTGCCCGACGACGTTTTCTGCAGCGCACGCAGGCTCGCATCCGCGGATGCCGTCACTGTGCCGCTCACCGTATTCATCGTAGCGGCCGGCAACGTGACGGGCGCCGACGAAGTCGACACATGCGTCGTTGCCCCGACCACGACCGGTACCGACGTGATGATGCCCGTCGTCTCGTCGGGCTGCGCAATGACGATGTCGTAATTGCCGTTCGTGGAGCTCTGCACGAGCGTGGAGAAAACGAAATGCCCCGTGCTGTCCGCAACCGTTCCGCTGATTACCTTGCCGCTCTGCTCCGCGTACACCGTGGCGCCCGCCTCGGCCGGCGCGACATAGCCATCGATGATGCCGGCCACGTTGGTGGGCGTCGCCGTAATCACGGGCTTCAGCGTGTAGGAACCGTTGCCCTGCTGGACGACCGACTTGCAGGCGTTGAAGTCGAGAACGAGATCGACCATCGCGTTCGCGGCCACGTCAAACGGCCGGATGATCTTGAGGCCGCTCTGCGTCGCACTCGGCGTGGCTAGCGGTTGTTCGTTGGTCGTGCCTGAAACCACGACCGAATTGGCCACCGTATTACCCTGGTTCTGGGTCAGCACGAGGCGCACCTGCTGATATTGCCCGGCAGGAAGCGACGCCTGCCCAAGTGTGGCCATCGTCCCGTTGGTGAGCGAGAGAAGATCGATCTTCTGCGGAGTGGCAAGCGTAATGTTGGTCCATCCGCTGTCGTTGTCGCCCGCGCTCGAACTCGCGTTGATACGCACCTGGCTGACCGTCACATAGACGTGATCGAAGCCGCACGAAGGCGCATCGGTCATCTGAACGTTGACGGTGCCCGTCGGCGTGCCGTCTCCCCCTCCACCTCCTCCGCCGCACGCGGCTAATGCCACCGATGCAAAAGCAGCGGCAAGCAGTGTCTTCCTCCAGTCATTCATGGCAACACCTGTTGTTTTGTGAGTGGTGCCGGAAGAATACGTTGCCGCGAAAGCCGCAACTTTTGCACTTTGAAACAAAGCGTAACTTGTTGGAATGGCGGCGAAGTTGGGGTTGCGGAAAGGTCGCCTGGGCCGCTTCTTGGGCCGCTTCTTGGGCCGCTTCTTGGGCCGCTTCTTGGGCCGCTTCTTGGACCGCTTCTTGGACCGCTTAGTGAGGCTAGCCCAATTTCCGTCCCGGTCTTAATTGGAAAATTCCGGCCGCTGCACGCCCTTCCCCTGCGCCATAGCGAAATAACGCTGCGCCAATGCAACCCAGTACCGGACGCCTACGGGAATGATGTCATCGTTGAAATCGTATTTCGGGTGATGCAGGCCGGGCGCAGCCATTCCCGTCGCGGCATTACCGATCAGCACGTACGCGCCGGGCCGCTCTTCCAGCATGAAACCGAAGTCTTCGGAGGTCATGTTCGGCGGGACGTCGCTATCAAGACAGGCCTCTCCAAACGTCTGCCGAATCACCGCTTCGCACAACGCCGTCTCGTTCGGCGTGTTGATCGTCGCGGGATAGTACTGAAAAAAAGTAACCTCGACCTGCGCGCCATAGGCCGAAGCCAGCCCTTCGCACATGCGCTCGATGTCTCGCTGCAATTGCTGCTGCAGCCCCGACGACAACGTGCGGATCGTCCCCCGCAGCTCGGCACTGTCCGGAATGACGTTGTCCGTATCGCCCGCATGGAACATGCAGACGGAAATAACAGCAGGATCCGCAGGGTCCTTGTGCCGCGCGGCAATGGTCTGACACTGCAGCACCATCGAGCAGGCGAGCGGGATGGGATCAAGGCCCAGATGCGGCTGCGCCGCATGCGCCCCCTTGCCCGTTATCGTGATCCTGAATCTGGAGCCGGCAGCCATGATGGGGCCCGTGCGCAAACCGAAATATCCCGCCGGCAAACCGGGCCAGTTGTGCATGCCAAACACCGCTTGCGTTGGGCATTGTTCGAATAACCCGTCGTCGATCATCTTGCGCGCACCGGCGCCGCCCTCTTCGCCCGGCTGGAACACGAAGTGAACGGTGCCAGGCAACTGCGGCAGTTCCTTCAGGATGCGCGCCGCGCCCAGCAGCATCACTGTGTGCCCATCGTGCCCGCAAGCATGCATGACGCCATCCGCGCACGATGCATGCGAGAAATCGTTGGCCTCCCGTATCGGCAATGCATCCAGATCGGCGCGCAGCACGATTCCCCACTCGGCCGACGCGCCAGGCAGGCTCGCGACCACACCGGTACCGCCCAGCCCGCGCGACACGGCATAGCCCAAGGCTTCGAGCTCGCGGGCAACCACGTCGGCGGTTCGGTGCTCTTCGAATCGCAACTCGGGATGGGCATGCAGGTCACGTCGCAATTTCGCCCAGTGCGCGTGATGCGTTTTCAACGAAGTCTCGGGAATCACGGAGGGTTCCAATCTCGGCACCTTTAGCAAACAAATGACTTCAATTCTGTACTGTGATCGCGCGAGGCGTGGGCGCTGCTTTAATCGTAGAACCCGACGATCGACTTCACCTCCATGTACTCCTCCATACCTTCGATCCCATACTCGCGACCGTTCCCCGATTGCTTGTAGCCGCCAAACGGCGCCTGCGGGTCCCATGCCGGATAGTTCAGATGCACCTGGCCCGACTGGATGCGCGCAGCCACCGAACGCACGAGTGCCTTGTCCGAGCCTTGCACATGCGCGCCGAGCCCGTACACCGTGTCGTTCGCGATGGCGATCGCTTCTTCGACGGTATCGTAAGGAAGGATGGCGAGTACAGGACCAAATATCTCCTGCTGGGCGATGGTCATATCGGTGCGCACGTCGGAAAAGATCGTGGGCTGCGCATACAAGCCTCGGCCGAATCCTGCGGGTCTTCCGGGGCCGCCCGTAATCAGCGTCGCCTCTTCGGCGATACCCGCTTCGATCATCTGCCGCACGCGGTCAAACTGCGCGCGATTGGCCAGCGGTCCGTGCGTGGTCGCCTCGACGAACGGGTCGCCGACAATCATCTGCTGTGTGGCTGCGACGGCCAGTTCCTCGACGCGCTTCAGCGCGCCGCGCGGCACGATGAGCCGCGTGGGTGCGCTGCACGACTGGCCCATGTTGCGGAACGCGGCGGCAACGCCAGGCGCGATGGCGCGCGACAGATCGGTATCGGGCAGCACAACGTTGGGCGACTTGCCGCCGAGCTCCTGCGCCACGCGTTTGATGGTGGGTGCCGCCGCTTGCGCAACCAGCACGCCAGCACGTGTCGAACCGGTGATCGAAACCATGTCGACCTTCGGATGAGACGAAAGCGATGTGCCCACTACCGCGCCCGTTCCGTTCACCAGATTGAATACGCCCGCGGGAACGCCCGCGTCCGCAATCACCTCTGCAAAGAGCATGGCGCTGAGCGGCGAGAGTTCGCTGGGTTTCAGGACCACGGTGCACCCCGCCGCGAGCGCCGGGCCCACTTTGGCTGTGATCTGATAAATGGGCCAGTTCCATGGCGTAATCAGTGCGCACACGCCGATGGGCTCGCGCACGATCGCGGTCGTTCCTCGCTGCGTTCGGAACGGGTAATTTGCCAGATTGTCGCGCGCGACCCGAATGTGTTCGGCCGCAAATGGTACGTGCGCGCCACGGGCATAACTGATCGGCGCGCCCATTTCCGTGGCCAGTGCGGTGGCAAACAACTCCGCACGTTCGAGTACCAAGGCATGAGCGCGGTCGAGCAAGGCCGCACGCTGTTGCGGCGACGTTACGGACCACGAAGCGAAGGCCCTGCGCGCGGCGCGTACTGCCCGGTCCACATCGCGTTCGTTTCCAGCAGCGAGCTCGCAGACCGTGTCTTCGGTAGACGGGCAAACCACGGCAATTCGGTCGGTGCCGTCGGAAACCGTCCATTCCCCGTCGATGTAGAACCGATCCAGCCTTCCAGCTTGCATCAGGTGACGAACAGGTGAATTCATTGCAATGTGTCCTTGAGCCGGTACCAGGCGCCCACCAGCGGTAAAAACCATGGCTTGCCGAAATGACCGGGAATAGCAGACCAGGCGAAGTCGTTCCACGGATTGAGGTCGGCGCGCCCATCCATGATTTCCGCCATGAGCGTACCCATCAGCGTGGCCATGTGCGTACCGTGGCCGCTGTATCCCATCGAATAGTAGATGCCGTCTTTCTGCCCCGCGCGCGGCAGGCGGTCGGCCGTCATATCGACCATGCCGCCCCAGCAATAGTCGATGCGCACGTTTGCCAGTTCCGGAAACACCGTGGCCATTTGAGCGCGCAAAATCAGTCCGCTCTTTTCGTCGGACGCAGGGTTCGACGTCGCGAAACGCGCGCGACCACCAAACAGCATCCGGTTGTCGGGCGTGACACGAAAAAAGTTGACGAAGTTTTTGGTATCGGTCGCCATCCGGCGAGTTGGCAGCAACCGGTCGAGCAGCTCTTGCGACAACGGCTCGGTGACGATGATGAAAGCGCCGACCGGCACGATCCTGCGCCGAATCCAGCCGAATGGTCCCACCTGCGAGATGCCGCTTGCGAGCAACACCTGTGACGCGCGGATCGTTCCATGCGGCGTTCGCGCCACGTAGGCGTCGCGAGCTTCACGCTGCAAACCTAGCACCGGCGCGTGTTCAAGGATGTGTGCGCCACGTGCCTGCGCAGCCTTCGCGAGACCGCGAACATAGCGCCCCACGTGCATCCCCGCGCTCTTCTCCAGGATCAATCCGCCGTGATACCGGTTCGAACCGATCTCGCTACGAAGCTCGGCCTTCGTCACGACGCGCGTATCCGGGTCGACGCCCGCGGCGAGCAACGCCTGACTTCGCACCAGCTTGTCGTAATGCTCGGGCTTCGCTGCGAGCTTGAGTTTTCCTCTGCGCACGAAATCGCAATCGATCGACTCTTCCCTGACCAGCCGCTCGACCGTATCGACACCGGCGTCGAACGCGCGATACAACCGGTTGGCCAGTTCGGTGCCAATGCGCTGCGAGAGCGACGCGTAGTCCTGCGCAAAGCCGTTGTTGCACATGCCGCCATTGCGGCCCGACGCAGCCTGTCCCACGGTTCCTGCTTCACACACAATGACGCGCGCACCCTTCTTTGCCAGCGCCAATGCAGCTGCCGAGCCCGTGATTCCACCGCCCACCACGACGACGTCGCATTCTCCACCGGCGATCTCGGGCGTGCTGCCGGCGAAGGGCTCGGAGGTATCCAGCCAGTAAGAACTCAGATGCATCACACACTCCAAAGCAGGCGCATTGGTGCTCAAACCCCGAACCATGCGCACGGGCAACAAAAGCGGTGCTTAAAAGTCGGCGGCAAATTCGTGACTTCGGAGCCGCCGTTCGCAGCGCAAACCTAAAGCATGGCCTGACTCACCAGCGCATACAACCGGCAGACCGGGTCGGGCGCTCCACGGTGTTCAGTGGCAGACGCGTTCAGAACCATCTTCGGACAGGTGTCCACTCGCTTCAATCCCTGCTCGCTTAGCCAGCCGGTCAAACCTGTTTCAACAGGGACGTCGATGCGAATGAACTCGCCCTCGCGTGCGGTCAGCCAATGGCCGATCAACGCCTTCGCGCGTGCATCGTCTTGTGAACGCAGTGCAACCACAGGGCCGATCACATGCCCCCGGCCAAAACGGCGCAGCACCGAGAATCCGACGATCTCGCCATCGCGTTCAAGCACCACGCTTTCGCCGCGCTGGAGCAATGCCATCAGGAGCGAACGACGCTCCAGACCACACGCGCGCGAGGCCAGTTCGATGAGGTAAGGTAAGTCGGCAGAAGTCCCCGCACGCAGCCGCTCGCCATCCAGCAACGCGACTGGAACGGCCTTGCTGACGTTCCCATGACATTGATCCAACCATCCGCACTCGCTGAAGCCAAGCTTTTCGTAGAGGGGGCGACCGGCCAGCGTCGCATGGAGGAAGGTGACGCGCGACCCCAGCTCGTCGAGTACCGCCTTCATCAGCTCGCGGCCGACGCCCCGGCCCTGGTGCCGGGACGACACAATCACGTGCCCGAGAGAGGCCCGGTCCGCGCCGAACTTCCAGCACATCGCTGTGCCAATGACGACACCCTTTTCTTCAGCAACGAATCCCGTCGAGGTCTCAGCGGAGAATTGCCAGTCTTCCTGCCTGTATGGCCAGGCAAGCGCCATGGAAAGCGCGTGGGCCGCGGGCACATCGGCCGGGGTAAACGTTCGATACCGAATACCCGCCGTGGAAGACGGAACGCTCGCAATGGATTCCCGTTTCATTTGATCTGTCCTGCCAAATATATTCGTTCCGTCACGAATCGAACCGCCCCGCCCTATATCACCGCGACCGCTTCGATTTCGATCTTCAGTCCGAAGTGCAATGCAGGAACCGGCACCACGGCGCGAGCGGGCCTCGCATCGCCCGCCCAGCGTGCATAGATCTGGTTGAAACTCGCCCAATGCTCGATGTCGACGATGTAGACACGAACCTGGGCAAGTTTCCTGACATCGCTGCCTGCACCGGCAAGTGCGCAAGCCAGGTTTGCCAAAGCCTGGTCGGCCTGAGCTTCAAAAGACGCGTCCGTGAGCCTTCGGCCGGCAGCATCGATGGGAAGTTGTCCCGACACAAAGACCAGACCATTCGCGACCGAAACGTGACTGTAGTGGCCACCCGGCGTTGCCAGCCCAGCGGGATTCATTGTCTGGGGCCACTGCGCACCGTTTTCATGCTGATCCATGACGACCGCTCCACGTAGAAAGCACGCTGCCCACAGAGATGGCCACGTGAATGCGACCCACTATAGAAAAAAATATTTTTGTCGTGTTTAATCTCCAATGAATTGACCGTTAACGGACCCTTAATGCTCCAACTGGAAGACATGCAGTTGCTCCGTGCGCTCGGCGTATCGCAATCGCTTGCGGCCGCGGCAAGGTTATTGAACCTGACGCCGCCCGCGGTCACCGTACGTCTTCAGCGCATCGAAGAACGTGTGGGCGTGAACCTCGCGACGCGCGCGGCCAGAGGCATCTCCCTCACCGCCGAAGGCCACCGCCTGGTTCAGGAAGCGATCGACATCCTGGAGCGAATCGAGTCCATTCCGTCCCGCGTTTCGGGAGAATCGGGCGGAGTAAGCGGGCATTTACGCGTGGTGGCACCGTTCGGGTTCGGCAGGGAATATGTCGGGCCGCTCGTTCGAGACCTGTATCGCTCGCATCCGAATCTGGCGATCTCGCTGATCCTCGTCGAAAGTCCGCTCTCCGCCGCGTCGGGCGCGGACGTAGTCGTTTCCATCGGCCACATCAAAGGGTCTTCCTGGGTAGGCCATTTCCTGGCCCCGAACGACCGCTTCCTTTGCGCGAGCCCCGCGCTTGCGCGTAGCCTGTCGAAACTCAAGCATCCGTCCGAACTCACACGGCACGCATATCTGACCTTACGGGAGAACGACGAGGACGTGACCCGTCTGCGTTTCACTCAGCACGATGCTGCGGGCAAACGCGTAAGCAAAGCCGTCACGGTTCGGTTGAACGGCGCATTGTCGTCGAACGACGGCACCGTGGTTCGCGACTGGGCCGTTGACGGCCTTGGCGTTGTCGCGCGATCCGAATGGGACTGCGCACGGCTAGTCGCAGAGGGAAAACTGAAGCGGGTCTTGCCCGCGTGGCGCCTTGAACCCGCACCGATCATGGCGCTTACGCCCACGCGTCAGGGCTTGACCGTCCGCCAGCGGGTATTTCTGGAGGCCGCGAAGCAGGCGTTCCACCCGGTGCCATGGCGGAATTGACCTGGCACGGAACATCGCCCGTCAACCCGCCAACCCGCCTTCCTGCTGTTGAGCCGGCATTCCCGGCGAACGCCGACCGTCGACCTTCGCACTAGAAATCAGCCACCTTGCCCCATGCCGAGTGGGCGAACCGGCTGGGCCGATACGGTACGGGGTCCACAATCGGCTCGGCGCCCGTTGCGAGATCCGCGATCAGATGGCCGGCGCCAGGGCTTATTCCGAAGCCGTGCCCCGAAAAGCCCGCTGCCAGGATGAGTCCCGGTACGCCTGGCACCTCTCCAATTCCTGGCACGCCGTCCGGCGTGCTGTCGACGAAACCGGCCCAGGCATGCGTGATTCTGGCCTCGCGAAGCTCAGGCAGAAGCTCGACCGCGCGGCGGTGCGTTTCGGCCACTGTCGCCCGATCAGGCTTCGGGTCCAGAATGCGCACGCGCTCCATGGGTGTTGGCACGTCGAGCCGCCACCGCTTCAGCATTTCATGACCGCCGCGAATACCTTCCAGCCCTCCCGGCAGAAGGTTGCGCCAGCGCCTCGCAAACATGGGCACGAAATGCGGAGCGAACCGCAGCAACTGAGGCGTCATATCCACGCGTGCCCGCCCGCTGATCGCCAGTGCGTAGCCTCCATCGCTGCGGCGAGTAATCGATACGCCTGAGGTGAATAGCGCATCCGGCACGCGACCTTCTACAGGCGACACACTGAGGATGGACTGGCGAATCGACGCCTGAGGAAAACGAATGCCGAGCTGGCGGCAGAACGACGACGCCCACGCGCCACCCGCGAGCACAACCGTCTTCGTCTTGATGACGCCGGCTTCGGTGACAACGCCGGCAACCCGCCCGCCCTCCAGCTCGATGCCTCGGGCCGCGCACTGTTGGGTGACGCTGCCCCCAAGCTTCATGAGTGCAACGGCCACGGCCGGCGCGGCCTTGCCGGGGTCGGCGGTGCCGTCGCTGGGCGAGAAAACGCCGCCCTTCCAGACTCGGCCAGTCGCGCCGCCCCGCTGGGTGGCCTGCTGGCTATCGAGCATGTAGGTGGTCACCCCAGCGGTCTTTGCAAAGTCGCCCCAACTGGCCCAACGGGACAACTCGGCGTCGTCATTGCTGAGATACAGCAGCCCGCAGCGGCGAAAGCCAGTATCTTCGCCCGATTCGCGAGCGAATCGCTCCCACAGATCGAGACTCTTGCTGGCCATCGGCAATTCGCGAGCGTCACGGTTCTGCTGCCGGCACCAGCCCCAGTTGCGGCTTGACTGCTCGGCTCCAATCCTCCCCTTCTCTACCAGGGCGACTGAAACCCCGCGTTGAGCCAGGTAGTAGGCAGCAAAGACCCCGATCACGCCGCCGCCGATCACAACCACGTCGGCGGCGGCTGGCAGCGTGGGCGAAGTCTGTATGTGGCGCAGCGGAGGCGACATGATTTAATCTCGTTCGATTGAAGCGCGGACAGTTTGGACAACGTAAAACTTCGCCACGTGATCGCTGCTTTCCCATCCCATCGACGTACCGCGAGGCACAAAGAGCGCGTCGCCCGTGCCGAGCGACAGCACACTGCCATCAGGGGCAGCGAACCGCACGCTGCCGGCCAGAAGCTGCATGAACTCGTTCACGGGATGCGGGCGAACAATTCGATGATAAGGCGTCGAATCCCACGTACCGGCGCGGTACTCTGCGCCCTCCTCGGTGAAGACGTTGTCGCTGCGGCATTGGGGGGCCGCGCCCAGCAGCAGCTCCGCGGGCAGCGATGAAGACGGCTTGAAGTCGGCGTCGGCGCGCAAGGGAAAAAGGCCGCGTCGCGTAGGGCTCTGGCAATCGGCCGCGCAGAATACGAAGCGTGCTCGGGACCCGGCACTCACCCGAAGTGCGGTCCCGCCTCCGATAACGGCGCCCTCCTGTGGGCCCAGCACTAACGGTGCCATTCCGGCTGCTTCCAGCGTGAGTTCGCCTTCCACGACCACGATGGTTTCAATGTGCGGAAAGCTCGGTACGTCAACCTCGCCAACGAAGTCGATACGACCTGCGACCATCGAGTCGGGCCCCTCCCATGCGATCTCCCGATGCTGCGCGAATGGGTCGTTCCCACCGAATGCCTGTCTGCGGAACACGGTCGAACAAGGCGCGCCGTCGGCACGGTGCAATACGAATGCTGTGGTCACTTTTTCTCCTGTCGACGGCACGGCTCATCGTTGATGCGCGCAATTGTGCGGCGCAAGCGTGTTCATGTGGTTAATTTTCGGACAAGCGAGGGTTAAACGCTAATTAATGAGGGGCCGATCCGGCGCCTATCCCATCGTTGTTCCTGGTCGAAAAGCGACGACTATCCGGCATGCCGAACGGGCCCCCACCACTCCATGCGATAGCGAAGCGCTCGAATCTCGCGCCTCTGACGCAGCATCGTCTTCGACGCATCGACATTCACGGACGCTTAATGGCTGGTTTATCAGTCGTTAAGCACAACTTCTCGACAAACTCCTATAGTGGCTCCTGCCTAGGCGCGATACCTGCATCCGACGTCGATCGCGCGAAGAATAGCCAGGAGTCGCACATGAATCTGGAGTCGTTGAACACCCCGGCCGCATTGATCGATGTCGCGCGCATGCAGCACAACATCGAGCGGATGCAGCAGCGCATGAATGCGCTCGGCGTAAGGTTCCGGCCGCACGTCAAGACAACCAAATGCGAACAGGTGGTCCAGGCGCAAATGAACGCCGGTGCGCGGGGTATCACCGTGTCCACACTCAAGGAAGCCGAACAGTTCTTTGCAAGCGGCATTCGCGACATCGTCTACGCCGTCGGCATCGCCCCGACGAAACTCCAGCAAGCACTGGCGCTACGCCGGCAAGGCTGCGACCTGAAGATCGTCGCCGATAGCGTCGCCTGTGCCGAAGCGATCGTCGCTTTCGGGCGCGAACACGAAGAAGCCTTCGAGGTCTGGATCGAAATCGACGTGGACGGCCATCGCTCAGGCATCGTGCCCGATGACGACACACTCCTTGATGTAGCAACAACACTCTGCAACGGCGGCATGCATCCAGGTGGCGTGCTGGCCCATGCAGGATCCAGCTATGACTACGATGCACATGACGACCTCGTCCGCATCGCCGAACAGGAGCGTTCGGGTTGCGTGCGCGCCGCCGATCGTCTGCGGGCCGCCGGACTGCGATGCGACGTGGTCAGCATCGGCTCGACACCCACCGCGCTGACTGCTGAGCATCTTGAAGGTGTCACCGAGGTTCGGGCAGGCGTTTATGTCATGTTCGATCTCGTCATGCACAACGTGGGCGTGAACGAGACATCCGAGATCGCGTTGAGCGTATTGACCACTGTGATTGGCCACCAGAAAGAGAAAGGCTGGGCTATCGTCGACGCGGGCTGGATGGCAATGAGCCGCGACCGCGGCACGCAGCGCCAGAAGCGGGATTTCGGCTACGGACTCGTCTGTCATGAAAACGGCAGCGTACTGGACGGATACCTGATGAGCGGCGCGAACCAGGAGCATGGCATCGTCTCGCGATGCGGCGCACCAGATCACGAAATCGATCAGCGGTTCCCCATTGGAACACGTCTGCGAATCCTGCCCAACCATGCGTGCGCCACCGGCGCGCAACATCCCGCCTATCATGCCGTACGTGCTGACGGACAAATCGAAACCTGGCCGCGGTTCTATGGCTGGTAACGAACGTCGGTATTAAAAGCGAGAACATGCAACGCATCGATTCAGATGACGACTTTCAGGGCTATCCACGTGTGCCCCGCACTTCGTCACTTCTGGCTCAGCAGTCCCGCAACACGTGAGAAATGCGTCTTCTCGATAATCTGGATCCGGCATGACGCATTCGATGCCATTGCAGGAAGCCGGACGCTCGAACGGGTGAGCACGAAGATCGAACCCACCTCCCCGCCTCCAGACTGCGCTGGCGTACTTCGACATGACGGCGGCCCGACCCACAGGCGACGAACGTCGCGGATGCCCTCATGCGTGACGGCATCCGCGCGCCCCCAGTGCGAGAGCAGGCCGCGACGGCGACTCAGCTTATTTACCCGGCCACGTCGATTGCGGACAACACCCTGATGACCGGTGGCGCCGCGAACCAGTCGGCCGACTTCGTACGGAACTCCTTGAAGTGCGGACTGGCCACGTGTGCATCGAACGCTGCCTGGTCGTCGTAGATCTCGTACAGGTGCAGGTGTGGTGAACCGTCCTGTTCGCGGAACAGGTCGTAGCGCTGGTTGCCCGGTTCGGCACGCGTCTTGACCACCATGCTACGCAGCTCGGCTTCGCCGGCCTGCGCGTGCTCCGGCTTCAGGAACAGGGAAGCAATCACGTGAAGCGCCATCTTGTCACTCCTTTCGAAATGGAATCGAGCAGGTCGAAAGCTTGCGTCCAGCGACGCCAGGTTGCAACCGTTTTGTATCGGCGGGATGCGGTGTCGGTGCAATCGGACAGCCGCCTGATCCTCCAGCAACAGCGTGGCCCGCGGCCGGTGTCACGCCACGTCCATTGAAGTCAGCGCGCAGACGCGCGCTATCTGTGAACGCAGTTGACCGCCAATTAACCGGTAAGTGATTGGTAAGTCGAGCTCCCATAAAGTCAGTCCGCCCTTGTCAGCTGACCTCCTGGAAGCAATCGTGAAAAAAAACCATCTGCCGGTTCGGCCCGTCATCCTCGCCACCGCCTTGCTTGCGCTCCTTTCGAAGACGGCGTGGGCCGAAGGAGAGGGGCTCGACCAGGCCGATGCGGCAAGCTCGGGACTTACGATCCTGAACAATGCGACGAACGTGACGCGCTGGGGCCTGGGTGCGGGAGTGGGTGTCGGGCAATCGCCATACAAGGGATACGGGACGAAAGTTGAACCGTTTCCGTTGGTTTACTTCGACGACAAGTGGGTGCATCTCCTTGGCACCACGCTTGACCTGAAAGTCGGCACCTGGCATGGCGTGAGCGTCGCACTTCGCGGAAAGTATTCGCTGGGCGATGGCTACAAGCAATCGGATGCTCCGGTCCTGAATGGCATGGAGGATCGGAACGGCGCTTTCTGGTACGGTCCGGCGCTCGCATGGCACACCGCGTTCGGCACGCTGTCCGGCAATTATCTGCTGGGCGGAAACAAGGGCGAGAAGGCCGCTCTGGATTACAGCAAGTCATTCGATGTCGGCGATTTTTCGCTTACACCGCACGTGGGCATCGAATGGCTAAGCGGAAAATACGTGAATTACTATTACGGCGTGCGCCCTTCCGAAGCGCGCCCCGGACGTCCGGCTTACACGGGCACGGCAACCTGGAGCACGTCGCTCGGAACACGTGTCGATTACAACGTCACGAAGCACCAGCGCTTCGTGCTGGACGTGGGCGTATCGCACCTCGGCAGCGGCATCACGGACAGTCCGCTGGTCGGCAAGCGGTTCATTCCAGATATCAGGCTCGGCTACATTTACCAGTTCAAGTGAGTTCAATTCCATGGCGCGAGTCGCAATTGTGGAAGACCACGAACGTCTCGCCGACATGGTGAGACAGGCTCTCGCCGGCGTGGGCATCGAGGCGGACCTGTTCCACACGGTCTCCGAGGCGGCCTACGGCATGCGCCGGGCAGACTACGCGGTGTTGATCGTGGATCGTGGCCTGCCTGATGGCGATGGGCTCACCTTCCTGCGCACGCTGCGCAAGGCGCACCAGATGACACCGTGTCTTATGCTGACCGCTCGCGATGCCCTGCACGATCGTGTGGAGGGTCTTGAAAGCGGCGCCGACGACTACCTGACCAAGCCGTTTGCCATGAGCGAGCTGGTTGCGCGAGTGCGTACGCTGATGCGACGCCCGGCGTTGCTGACGGCGTTGGTCATGTCGTTCGGGGGCGTTACGGTGGACCCTCGTCAACGCGAGATGCGGTGTGGCGCATCGTCCGTTCTGCTCGCGCCGGCAGAACTGCAGATCATGTCGTGCCTCATCGAGGCGGGCGGCCGGACGGTTCGGCACGCGGCGCTCGAGCATGCTGCATGGGGACTCGGTGAAGCAGTCACACCGAATGCACTGGAGGTGACCGTGCACCGGTTGCGCAAGAAGCTGGCCGCAATCAACGCAACGGTGCGACTCGTGAATCTTCGCGGCACGGGCTTCACCCTTCAGGAAGCCCCCGACGATGAGCGCGTATAACCGGGGCGTTCTTCGTTCCACCCATCGGGCGGTCGAGATTGACGGAAATGCGTGACGTGTCCCGTCATCCGGCCGCCCAGACCCATACCGCTTTCAGCAAAGGAGCGTCGTGCTCGATCACTGGATTCGAAGTCTGTCTGCGCGGTTATGGGTGACAACCGTCGTGGCACTGGCCACCAGCCTGACAGCCCTGGCTGCGCTCGTGATCTATGTGTTCGATCGCTATCCGGAGCAGACGCTAGGTCGACGGGAACTGGTGGAAAACGTCCGTACCGTGGTTGACGCAATCAACTTCGACAACGGGGGCGTTCCTGTTTCCGTCAGACTTCCGGAGCGCGAGGGCTGGCTGTTCCGGGTGGCGTCCACCGAACTCAAATACCGGGTATTGGATGAACAAGGACACATCCTGCTGGCTTCGGACAGAGACAAGAGCGCTGGCCCCTGGCTTGCCGACGACCTTTCCGTGGACGCAAGCAAGATCGTGCACGCGACGATCGGGGGGCAGCGGTTCTCCGTGGCGACGCAGCAGGTCGCGCGAGGCCGCTCCGTGTACTACGTGCAGACCGCGACGAGCGTACGTTTCATCAAGGCGCTCGTCAGTCTGAAAGTCAAGCCGATTCCGGCCCTGGTGAGAATCATCCTGCTGGTCGCCGTCGTCATCTTCGGGCTGGCACTGCCCTTCACGATTCGCCGGGTACTCAAGCCGCTGCGTGACGCGTCCGACGCAGCAGCGCAGATTACGCCGCGCAATCTAAAGACGCGTCTTTCGGCTCGCGGCATTCCGAGCGAGATCAAGCCGTTGATCAATGCATTCAACGAGGCGCTTGAACGACTGGAGAACGGCTTTACGGTCCAGCAGCAATTCCTCGCGACCGCGGCGCATGAGCTTCAAACGCCGCTGACCCTGATCCGCGGCCAGATCGAGCTGCAATCCGAGATCAGAGAAAAAGACCTGTTGTTTCGCGAGATCGATCTGATGTCGCGACAGGTTCGGCAACTGCTGCATCTCGCCGAAGTCAGCGATGCCCAGAATTTCACCTTCGGCGAAGTCAACACCGCCGACGTGGCGCACGAAGTGATTGGGTATCTCGCCCGTAAAGCGGATGACAAGCAGGTGAGCCTGCGTATCGAAGAACGTGCCGCACTACCCGCTATTTGGGCCGACAAAGGCGCGCTCTTCATCCTCCTCAAGAACATCGTCGAAAACGCCATTCATGCGTCGCCCGCGAATGGCATCGTGCTGTTAACGATCGACGCGGCGTCGATCGGAATCAGTGACGAAGGGCCCGGCATACGCGAGGATCATCTTCCCTTTCTGTTCAAGCGATTCTGGCGTGCGCCCGATGCCAGGCATGAAGGTGCCGGTCTTGGGCTCGCGATATGCAAGGAAATTGCGCTGGCGCATGGTTGGCGGTTAACCGTGAGCGCTTTCTCGGCTGGAACGGGCTTCACTGTGTGGTTGTGATCGCGCGGCTCGCGGTGCCGATCCTGATCCAGCTGCTCTTCTCGTAGGCTTCGTGATACGGTCCTACTCCCTTTCGAGCACGACATGGCATCCACACTCAGCTGCTTCGATAGTGGTGCGGTCGAGCACGCGAATCGATTCCGGACGGCAGCGCAGGGCGCCGCTCGCTTTGAGCGACTTCAGCGCGCCTCAGCGACACCGCCGCCCCCGCGGATGGCGCGGAAGGCGGCGGTGTTCATCGCTGCTTGAGGATCACCACGACCAACGCGCGCCGACATTTCCTCCAACAGTCCGGACGTGCTCGCCGTCCAGATTCGTGCCCCAGTTGACAGCCGCATACGCACTGCCGTGCTTCGAAAACTTCGTGACCACGCCGACGTCGATCCGGGCCGTTGTCTGGTTGACCGGCGTGCCGATCGACGTTCCGCCGTCATAGTTCTGGTGATCGCCGCTCGCGAACGCGTGCAACACGTTGAACCCCATATAGGGCTGCCATGCGGCGCCAAGCGCGTCCCACGTGCCCTCGAATCGCACGCCGAATCTTGCCAGCACGCTATTGCCGCTGCTGAACCCCACGCTGGAGGCGCCGTCGTTCAGATCGCGGATCGACAGATGCTGGTAGACCAGCTGCGCCTGCGGCTCCACCGTGAGTCCATGCCCGATGGACAGCGGCAAACCGCCTTCGATTGAGGCCGTGACGGCAGTACCGTGAGTGCCCGAACGGATGTTGTCGCTCGATGTCGTATCCGCCGTGAGCGCGCTGCCGGAAATGACCGTATCCGTATACCAGCCGCCCGGCCCGATGTGTGTCCAATAGCCGGCGAGGCTGTATGCGTTGACCGCGAGATGTCCGACGGCGGCGCCCGGCACGCCCACCGCAAACCCGCTGACATCGCCCGTTGCGCGCGCCATGCCGAGATAGAAGCCGTAGTGGTTGCGATGGCCGCCTTGCGTGCCGTCCGCATAGATGTCGTGGCCCACCTGCACGCCGCCCATCGAGCCGTCGAATTGCGGACTCACATCGCCGCCTTCCGACAGCACGCTATGCGCGCCCCAGACACGGCCCCATCCTGCTGGCAGGCTGCCCTTTTCGTTCAGCAGCATCTGGTCGCCCTGGCGCAGATGGAACTCGTCGATCTGCATCCAGTCGAGTTGGCGCATGACGTCCGGAACCTGCGCGTAAAGCGCGACCTCGGGGCGGTAAAGCGTGACCGCATGGGTATTCGCTGCCGGCAAGGCCGGCGTGCCCGCTGCCGCGCCCACGGTGGACGCGCCGCTACCGTTCGCGTTTGTCACCGCTGCGCTGCTCGCGGCGGGCACCGTGTTGCGCAAGTACCAGTTCTGCGACGTGCCCGCGCTCACGCCGCCCTTCGCCAGATAGTATTCGTACGCCCCGCCCTTGACCGTGCCGCCCGCGAGCGTAAACGCGCTCGTATCGGTGGTCGCGCCGTTGGTGGCCGCAACGACCTCGATGCCGTTCGACACGATCGGCGCGCCCTGGCCGCCCACGTTCGTCACCTTTAGCGTGGTCGCCCCCGTTGCCGTGCCGCCGTTGATGACGAGCTTGTCCGAAGCCGCATTGTCCGCGGCGAGAACGGTGTTGAGCGCGATGACGCCGTTTTGCCCGACGTAGCTGTTGACGTTCAGCGTGTTGCCGGCCTGAGCGCCGCTGCCGAGTTGCACGAGGCCCGCGTTCGCCAGTTGGCCGTTGATCGTGAAGCTGCCCTGCGCGTCGGCTGCGGCCGACGGCAACGCATTGGCCACCGCGATTGTCCCGTTGTTCGTCACGTCGCCATTGACGGTGCCGTAGCCGCCGAGCACAGCGCCCGTTGCAACGGTCACCGGCCCCGCAACCGACGCGCCCGCGCTCGACGCATCGCCCACCACGAGCGTGCCGGCCGTCACTGAGGTCCCGCCCGAATAGGTGTTGACGCCATCGAGCACGAGCGTGCCGGTGCCCATCTTCGCCAGAGCGCCGGTGCCCGTGATGTTTTGCGCGATGGTCGACTGGAAGCCCTGCGTATCGATCGTGCCGCCGTTCGACGTGATCGATACCGCTCGCGTGCTGGCCAGATCGAAGCTGCTGCCCAGTTGCAGCGCGCCGCCGTCGAAGGTCACGCCACCCGACGTACCGCCGAGCGCGCTGTCCGCCGCCACGGAGACCGTGCCCGCTTTCAGCACGGTGCCGCCCGTGTACATATTGCCGCCGGCCGCGGAGGGCGCAAGCGTCAGCGTGCCCGTCCCGTCTTTCTCGACCACGCCCGAGCCGCCGATGGCGCCCGTGTAGACGCCGTCCACACCTTGCTCGAACTGCACGAGTCCGTTGTCGGTTACCGTGGGCGGCAGGCTTTGCGCGCTGGCCTGCAGCACGCCCGGCTGGTCCACCGTCACGCTTCCCGTGAACTGCGACCCGTCGCCGTTCAGCACGAGCGTGCCCTGCTGAACCTCGGCGGCGATCGGACCGACCACCGCGCCGTTCAACGTCAGCGTTCCCGAGCCGGTTTTGTCGAGCGCGCCCGATCCGCTGATGCTCTGGTTGATCGTCGAGTCGAAGGCCTGTGTGTCGATCGTGCCGCCGTTCGAGGTGACGGAGACGGCGCGCGTGCCGGCAAGGTCGAACGCGCCGCCGAACTGCAGGGTACCGCCGTCGAAGGTCACGCCACCCGACGTACCGCCGAGCGCGCTGTCCGCCGCGACCGAAAGCACGCCCTGCCTGAGGACCGTGCCGCCGGTATAGGTGTTGCCGCCGGCGGCGGTGGGCGCCAGCGTCAGCGTGCCCGTCCCGTCTTTTTCCACGGCACCCGAACCGCTCACGAGGCCGGTGTAGGTGCCCGCCGTGTCCTGCTGAAACTGCACGAGGCCGTTGTCCGTCACCGCGCCCGGCAGACTCTGTGCACTCGCCCGCAACGTGCCCGCCTGATCCACGAGCATCGAACCGGTATAGCTCGCGTTGTTGCCGGTCAGAACCAGCGTGCCTTGCTGGACCTCGGCGGAGGTGACGCCCATGCTGCCGATCGGATTCGTGATCGTCCAGGTACCGCTGTCCTTCTTTTGCAGCGTCTGGAAGTTGGTGATCGTCGTGGGCAGCGTGTCGCTGCCCGTGCCGTTGAGCGTCAGCAGATTGCTGCCGCCTCCGCCGTTGATGGTGCCCGATACGCTCGATCCGGTGTACATGTTGAGCGTGTCGTTGCCGCCTGCAAAAACCAGGTTGCCCACCACCTTGCCGAGGTTGCTGAACACCACAGCGCCGTTGCCCGACGCCCCCATCACGTTGCCCGGGGCCTGAATGACACCCGTGGCGTTGTTGATGACCGTATTGGTGCCCGACGTGTTCTGAAACCAGATGGCCGCCGAATTGACGCCGCGAATGGTCCCGTTGTTGATGATCGTATTGCCGGTGCCCTCCGGATTCACGGCCTCCGCGTCGCTCTCTGTGCCGTTGGCGAGCACTGTCGCTCCCTGCTCCACCGTCAGCGTGCTGTTGTTCCGGAAATCGATCGTATTGCCGCCCGTGCCGTACGTGCCGGTGGTGTTCGTCGCATTACCCTGCACCAGTGCGCCGGACTGCACGACGATGTTCGCGCTGTCCGACAGCGCGATGGCGCTGCTGTTGCCAACGACGACCTGCGCATTGGGGCCCACCGTCACCTGGGAACCCGATGCTTCCGTCGGGCCCGCGCCGATCATCGTCGTCCATGGCGACGGCGAGGTCGTGTCGCAAGTGGTCGTCGTGCCCGACGTCGTGCAGTTCGCGTGAGCGAGCGCAGGAACGAGGGCGATATAGCCGAGAACCGCGAGCGTCGTCGCCTTCGGACGGGGGTTCAGCGTGATGCAGGAAAGTTGATGCCGATTCCTGCGCAAATTGGCGTCACAGTGCGACGCCTCGTGGGGTAAGCGCTCTTTTTTCATTTTCCGCGTATGCCTTTTTGGGATTGTTTTACGTCTATGTTCGAAGCACGGGACGCCGGTGCTTCGAACGACGGCTGAAGGATTCGACGGACTGGACCGCTTATCCGTGAAAATCACGTCCCTGCACGAGTGCGGAATATAGGGAAATTAAAAAAAGCGAATGTAAAGGATCGTTAAACGGTTTTCTTAAATAGAGGGATATACCGCTTACACATCTTGCAATCGTTAAAAGATAGCAATGAATTACCGCGACGCAAACGATTGGCGTTCGACGCTGTAAATACGCAAACGTTTGCGATTATCTTTTTATTGCGCGGCGATATCCCGGAAAAACCACGCAGGGGAATGCTCAACAAAACTCAAACGGTTGGCCGGCGGGCCTCGGCAGGCTGTTGCACGGGGGGCTGCACCCGCGGCGGCATCTTCCTGATAGCCTGTCTGGAAGCCACTGCGGTCGCGAGCGCAAAGCATCGGGCCGCGGTAGTAAGTCGCGTGACCTCGTGGCTATAGAGAATCGGGATTATTCGCGCGAATGGCGAAGTGGCGTACCGTGATGAAACGCGTGCGCAGGTGCGCCGTACTTTTACCTTCACAGGTCGTCAATTTCATTGAGCCGCGGTGAATGGGTTTCGCGCCGCGACATTCTTTATGGCATCCCAACATCTGGAGAAGCGATTTTATTTTTACATCGCATTATGCTAAAGCTGTCCCTTTATAAGTAAAAACGTATCTGCCGCGCAAAACGAGATCTGCGTTAATACAGAAAGGAAAATGAAATTCGTCCTCGTCGACGCTAATTGAGGCGAGGCTCATAGCAGTGAGCCCTATGCATGGCGCCCGGCGTCATACTCAACGCAACCGCAGGAAAGCGGGCACGGGTCGATCAGCTGATACCAGACGGGAGCAGACCGATTCGATACGCCACGAGCGGCCGTGTCCACAACGACAGAAGCCAGGGTCGCATCCAGCGATCTATCGCCTCGTCTGCGAAGGCGGTTCGCCGGATAACGCCTGATAGCTGGCGGGGCGGGGAAACGTCGCTGCCGCGCGTTGTCCTCAGTTCGTTGCCCACACCGTTGAGGCGCCCAAACGCCGATACTTCACAAGGTATAGAGGAACCCAGTTGGCTTCCGACGATTGCCGCCGGTGACGAGCACGCGCTGCGGACGATGATTCATGAGTTCTCTTCCAGGTGTTGAGCGACGAATTGGCCGGCCGCGGCGCCGGCCGTGGATACGCCGAGGTCAGGATGGGTTGAACGAGCGGCGTGCACGCAAGAAGCCCGGCACGGTGCGCGGCGGCGAAGATCGCTTGTGCGAATCCATGCCGGGTCGTGACGGGCGTGCCGCACAAATGATAGGTGCCCCAGGCAAGCGGCTCGCCTGCACGATATCGCGCGGCGAAACGTCAAGGTACGGTGAGATGTCACCGTCGAGCCGTTCCCGGCCACACGGATCGTTGACATGCTCATAGGTCGACTTCCCCTGGGCACGAGAAAAGGCACGGGCGCCGGCTCTGCTCAGTGAGCCCAGCGCAAGACCTGCGCGTCGAGCCGCCGGGCAATCTCGATCAGTCCGGCACGTGTCGCCGGATGCAGCGGCACGAGCGGCCGGCGCACAGCGTCCGAGGCGATCACCCCGCCTTCCTTCATCAGAGCCTTGCAGGCAATCAGTCCGCATTGGCGGTTCTCGTAGTTGATAAGCGGCAGCCAGCGTGCGTAGCCCGCCGCCGCTTCATCGCGATTGCCCGCCAGATAGGCCTTCAGGATCGGCTGCAGGCCGTCCGGATAGCCACCGCCGAGGATACTGCCCGTCGCGCCCGCATCGAGGTCGGCCAGCAAGGTGATGGCCTCGTCGCCGTCCCACGGTCCTTCGATGGCGTCACCGCCCAGCTCGATCAACTCGCGCAGCTTCGCGGCCGATTGCGGCACCTCGATCTTGAAGTAGCGCAAGTTGTCGATCTTGTGTGCCAGCCGCGCAAGAAACGCAGCCGATACCGATGTGCCGCTCATCGGCGCGTCCTGGTACATGATCGGAATGTCGATGGCGTGCGCCACCTCCTCGAAGAAGTGTTCGATCGCCGCCTCGCCGCAACGAATCGTCGCGCCGTGATACGGCGGCATGATCATCACCATCGCGGCGCCAGCCGCCTGCGCCGCACGGCTACGCGCGGCACAAATAGCCGGACTGAAGTGCGTGGTCGTGACGATCACCGGCACGCGACCCGCGACATGGTCGAGGATTGTGGTTGTCAGCAGCGTGCGCTCTTCGTCGGTCAGCGAAAACTGTTCCGAGTAGTTCGCGAGAATGCAGAGGCCGTCCGCGCCCGCGTCGATGATGAAATCGACGCAGCGCTTCTGCCCGTCCAGATCGAGCGCGCCCTCCTCTGTGAAAATGGTTGGCGCAACGGAGAAGGCGCCTGCGTAGCGGCGCTTGATCGGCGTTGTACGATTCATCTCGCTTCCCCTTCCTTTAATTAAGGATTGCATAACGATTAATGAAGTCCATCACCCTGTTTTGCCATGCGACACATGGCGAACGAAAAATCGCCTCGCCGTCAGACGCGGCCGTACTTCCCGCGCAGGCCATCCGCCACGCCGCACAGGATGGCCTGCAGCTTCATGCGCTTTTCCCGTGCATGCAGCAACACGAAGGCAATATGCTTGAGCGTGATCAGGTTGATGAGCAACAGTGCGGGGTAGCGGCGCCAGTAATCGCGCGCGACCAGGATGCAGTTACGGGCCGCGTAGTAGTGCCGCAACGCGCTTTGGTCGAATATCTCGACGCGCGGCCAGTGCTGCGCCGGCACCGGTTTGCCAAGCTCGTGCGGCAGCGACACGTCCGCGTTCACGCATACCGGCACCCCGTGCGCCTGGGCGCGCATGCAGTACTCCGCATCGACATGGTCGATGAAGAAGTCTTCCCGGAACCGGCCCAGCGCGCGATACGCTTCGAGCGAAATCGCCGTGCCGGACGAGATGATGACCGAGCACGGTTGCAACCCATGCGCGCCGTCACGAATCGGCGCGATCTGCGCTGACCAGCGCCGCACGGTGAAGAGCGGCAGGTCGCGCCGGACATTCAGGTTGAAGATGCGCGGCCCGACCAGAAAGCGCCTGTCGCCGACGGCCGCGCATCCTTCCAGCATTCGCGCAAAGTAATCGTCGGGGATCGTCGAATCCTGATCGAAGATGAAGAACACGTCGCAGCCGCGTCCAATCAAAAATTCGACACCGGCGTTGAACGCGCCGGCAATGCCGCCGCGATTGTGATTGGCGATGACGTCGATGCCGTGGGCGGCAAGGCGCGCATGCAGGACCGGATCGGTCTGCGGGGAGTTGTCCACCGCAACGACCACGGGGCTCAAGGCGGGCAAGCGCAACAGATGATCGGTTTGTTCAGCGCTCGGCTTGTACAGCGTAATCAACGTGCCATGTTTCATGACGACGCCTCATCGCAAAAGAATGATGGTTCGCCGCCCTCGCCTGCGGGCTGCGGCTTCCTCCTTTCAATTGCTGCTGTCCCTTCTTGCCACGAACAGCACCTATCGTGGCCGCCGTTATTTTGCGTACAGCTTCACGACGCTTGCGTGAACCACGCGCGTGATCTCTTCCATGCGCCAGCGGATGTGGGTATCCGTCAGCGCCACGCAGCGCTCGGTGTCGCGCTGCTCCAGTGCATCGAGAATCTGCAGGTGCTCGGTGAACGCCTCGTTGCGGCGCTGATCGACGTCGACCCAACGGACGTAGTGGATCCGGGCATTGATTCCCTGCAGCACCCTGCCAATCTCCGCGTTGCCGGACATCGCCGCCAGCTCGAGGTGGAACAGCTCGTCATTCACGACAAGCTCGTCCGACGGCATGCGCTCCGCGGTCTTCATGACCTGCTTCCAGAAGCGGCGCAGCGTCTTGATGTCGCCGTCGGAAGCCCGCTCGCACGCGAGCATGACCGCCGTCGATTCAATCGAACGCCGCAATTCAAAGAGATCGAACACGTCCTTCTCGCCCAGTTCGCGGATGAAAAATCCCCGGTTCGGCACGAACGCCAGCAGGTTCTCGGCCACCAGCCGGTTGAGTGCCTCGCGAATCGGCGTACGGCTCACGTCGAGGCGCTCCGCCAGCTCGAGTTCGTTGACGCGCTCGCCCGGCCGGATCTTGTACAGCACCGCCATCTGCTTCAACTGCTCGTAAATCTCGTTGACCGTCATGCCCGTGCGCTTCGGCGCAACGGAGTCCCGCCCGCCGGGACGCACGTTCCGCGCAATCACGGAATCCGCTGTCATGTTGTCTCCTGGTTCAATCTGTCACCGCTCATTATCACTACCCTTCTGACCTTCAGGCCAACTCTGGCGTGGCTACACGTGACACGTGCGACACGTGCAGCCGCATGCCGCCGTTGGGCGCACGCTTCAAACCGTGAACAGTCTGCCGAACTGCGGCAACGAATCGGTCACGCCTGCCAGCCGCAGCGCATGCCACGCCAACGCATGATTGCTCGACAAAACCGGCTTGTCGAGCCGCGCCTCGAAGCCTGCAATGGCGTCGGCAAGCCGAAGGCTCGTGCACGATACGAACACCGCGTCAACGGCCGGATCGCTCGCCAGCTCGAATACCGCGTGTTCGATGGACGCGCGGTCGATTCTCGCGACCTCGTTGTCGTCGCGATGTTCGAACGACCCTATCCGCACCACGTCGACGCCGCGCTGCCGCAGGTAGCCCGCCATCGCTTCGTTGATAGGCCGCTCGTATGGCGTGAGGAGGGCCACCCCTCGCGCACCGAGCGCGTCGAGCGCCACCCGCGCCGCGGTAATGGGCGTCGTGCAGGCAACGTCCGGGCGCGCCTCGTGGATGCGCTCGAAGACGCGTTCTTCGCCGAGCACCATCGATGCCGACGTGCAGCCGAAGGCGACGACATCGAGGTGCTCGCCGGGCCGGATCAGCTCCACGCCCGCGCGAATCCGGCCGTCCATCTGCCCGAGCGTGGCCGCCGTGATTTCCGCCGAGTTGGCGACGCGGCTTTCGTAGAACGCAACGCCTTCGAGCGCGAGCATCCGGCGCCATTCGTATTCGATCGTGTGATCGGTCGCGAGCACGACAAGGCCGATTGCGGCGCGCCGCGCGATACCGTCGTCCAGCGAAAAGCCGAAGCGCGCATAGGGACTCTGGCTGCGCTCGACGCGATTCGAGAGAAGTTCGCTCACTGTAGTGTCATCCCTGAGATATCGATGTCCGGTTGCCGCCCGCTCATCACGTCGGCGAGGATCTTCGCGGTGCCGCAGGACATGGTCCAGCCCATGTGCCCATGCCCCGTGTTGAGAAACAGATTGCGATGCCGCGTGGCGCCGATCAGCGGCGTACCCTCCGGCGTCATCGGCCGCAATCCGGCCCAGTAAGAAGGCCGAGCGTAATCGGCGCCGTTCGGGAACAACGCTCGCGCGGTCGCGAGCATGTGAGTGAAATCGGCAGGCGTGTGCGCTGTGTCGTAACCGCAAAACTCCGCTGTCGCAGTGAGGCGCAGCCGCTGACCGAAGCGCGCCCACGCGACGAGCTGGTTCTCCTCGACGCCGCCCAGCGTGGGCGCTTCGTGCGACGCCTCGATCGGCAGCGTGACCGAATACCCTTTGACGGGATAAACCGGCAGCCGGTAGCCGAGTCCGCGAGCCAGCAACGGCGAATACGAGCCCAGCGCGAGCACGTAGCGGTCGGCCGTGACCCGCCCTGCCGACGTCTGCACGTAGTCCACGGCATCCCCGCTCGCGCTGATGCCGTCGATCGCGGTGCCGAAGCGAAAGTCGACGCCGAGTTCACGGCAACGCTGTTCGAGCGCGCGGGTAAACAGATGCGCGTCGCCGCTTTCGTCGGTGGGGCAATAGATCGCGCCGGCGATGTCGCCACCGGCTGCTCGTAGTGCGGGCTCGCGCGCCATCACCGCCTGCCGGTCGAGCGTTTCGAGCGGCAGTCCGTTGTCGGCGAGGATCGCCATGTTCGACACGCCGCGTTCGAACGACGCGGGATCGCGATACAGGTACAGCAACCCGCCGCTGATCCGGTCGTAAGCCAGTCTTTCATCCTGCGTCGCCTGCTGGAGCTGCTGCTGCGCATAGCGGCAAAGCCGCACCTTGATCGACGTATTACGGCGCGAACGTTCAGCCGTGCAGTTCTGCAGGAACAGCCAGCACCACGCCCACATCCGCCAGTCGGCCTTCGGTTTGAGCCGCAGCGCCTGGCCTTCCGTAAACAGCGACTTGAGCAGGATCTTGGGCGCGCGCGGCGACGCCCATGTGTACGAGTGTCCCGGCGCGATGAGGCCGGCATTCGCGAAACTGGTTTCGAGCGCGACGCCATCGCGGCGGTCGAGGACCACCACCTCGTCGCCCGCCTTCGCCAGAAAATAAGCTGTCGTCACGCCCACGATCCCGCCGCCCAGCACAACCGTTTTCATCCCGATACTCCGCCGAGTTCAGCCAGTCCGAATCTAGAACGCCGCAATCGCCGCGATCTCCACCGTGTACTGCGGGAAAGCCAGCTTCGACTCAACGCATGCGCGCGCCGGCGCATCGCCCTTCGGCACCCACGCGTCCCAGATCCGGTTCATGTCGGCGAAGCTGCGATGGTCCGCGAGCCAGATGCTGGCGGACACGATGTGGCGCTTGTCGAGTTTCGCCTCTTCCAGCAGGCGGTCGAGCTTGTCGAGAATCTGTTGGGTCTGGCCGGCGACGTCGAGCGACGTATCGTCTGCCACCTGCCCCGCGATGAAGGCGAATCCGCCCGCCACCACCATCTGGCTCATCCGCTCGCCCGTTCCATAACGCTTGATTTCCATTGAGTCGCCTCTCGTTGACCTACGCAAGTTGAGGTCGATCGTAGCATCGACAATTCAGCGGTGTATACACATTTTCAATAAAACCGACGTGTGCGCCAATCTTGAGCGGACCACTCGAATTGGTGCATCCATGAATGCTTCTTCGTGCATAAAGTGCGCTTTTTAAGGGCATTCCTGTTCTATTCGTCGCCATACACAAGCCCGCAAAATTCCACCAAAAATTTATCGCACAACTATTTTTGATCGGCAATTCTGTACACACTTTTGTATATCCAAACGTCCAATCACCCATCAGGAGAAACACGATGAAGCTGTATCGCTGGAGTGCCGGAGTCGTTGCCGTGTGGTGTCTGTGCGCGTCGAACGCATGGGCCGATGTCAGCCTTGGGGCCGTGTTGCCGTTGACGGGATCGAGCGCGTCGATCGGCGAGGATCAGCGGCGCGGCATCGAACTCGCTGTCGCGAAGATCAATGCCCAAGGCGGCGTGCTGGGCCAGAAACTGCAGGTCAAGATCGAGGACTCGGGCGGCACGGCCAATACCGCGCTCGACGCGACGCGCAAGCTCGCCACCGTCGATCATGTGCCCGTCGTGCTGGGCGAGTTCTCGTCGTCGGTGACGATTCCCATCGGCCAGTTCCTCGTCAGACAGGGCGAAGTACACGTCAACATCGGCTCGTCGAGCCAGCAGATTCGCAAGATCGGTGCGGGCTCGTTCAGCGTGATCGGACTCGACGACCTCTCGGCGCGCTTCGCCGCACAGGACGTGTACGCGCGCAAGTTGCGCCACGTCGCGTTCATCGCGCCGAATAACGGCTACGGGCAAGGTCTTGCGAGCGAGTTCAAGAAGCGCTTCGAGGCGCTCGGCGGCACCGTCGTGTCGCTCGTGCTCTATACCGAGGGGCAGTCCACCTATCGCCGCGAACTGGAACAGGCGGCACGCGCGAAACCCGACGCCTACGTCTACAGCGCGTACGGCCAGGAAGCGGCGACGCTGAATCGCCAGGCCTACGAGATGCAGCTCAACAAAGCGCCGTGGTACGGCATCTATCTGACCATGTGCACGAGCGATACGACGCCGCAGATCGCGCAAGGCCAGATCGGCCTGGAAGTCGCGGCGGGCGGTGCGAACGCAAAGTCGTACGCCGACGCCTACCAGGCCGCCTACAAGGAGGCGCCGCGTTCGGCGTTTGGAAGCTACGCCTACGACGCCACGATGCTCGCCGCCGCTGCCATCAACAGCGCGCATTCGGCGGACCCGGCGAAGATCCGCGCGGCGATGGACGCGCTCGGCAAGGGCTACGACGGCGTGACAGGAGACATTGCGTTCGACAGCGACGGCCAGCGCGCGGTCCAGCCCTACGAGAAGGTGGTCTTCAGACAGGCCGTCGTCGCGCAGTGAGCGTCATCGTCTGCCGTTCACGGAGAATGCCATGCTGCCATTCCTGCTCGACGTCCTGATCCGCACCTCCGACCTGCTGCTGGTTTCGATCGGACTGTCCACGCTCTATTCGCTGATCCGCTTTCCCAACATCGCGCACGTGCAGTACGCGATGTTGGGCGCCTTCGCGTCGCTCGGCTGCGAACGCGCCGGACTGCCGCTCGTTCTGGCCGCCGCCGTGTCGTGCACGCTGGTGGGCTGCCTCGCGGTTCTGCTCAATGTTTTCGTATTCGCCCGACTGCTGCGTTCGGGCAGCGCGGTCGCGATGATCGGTTCGCTCGCAGTGTCGCTGATCGCCATCGCACTCGTGCTGGGTACGGCAGGTTCGCGACCGCTCCAGTACGCGCAGGACCTGACGCCGCCCCTCTTGATCGGCGGCATAGCCGTGTCGCGCGCGCAACTGGACTCGATTGCGTGCGGCACCCTCACGCTGCTCTTGTTCTCCGCGCTGCTGTACCGAACCGATCTGGGGCGCTCGATGCGCGCACTCGCGTCGAATGGTCCGCTCGCACTCGCAACCGGTATCGACGCCCAGCGCGTCACCAACGTCATCACCTTCGCGAGCGGTGTACTCGCCGCGCTGGGCGGCACGATGCTCGGCCTCACCGAGAGCGTGCACGTGAACCTCGGCAACGGGCTGCTCATCCCGGTGTTTTCGGCGGCGATCCTCGGCGGTCTGGGCAATCCGCTCGGCGCAGCGGCTGGCGCGCTGCTGATCGCGCTCGCCGAAACGCTGATGCTCAACGTCGATTTCGGCGCGCTGACGGGCTATCCGCAGCTGGCATTCCCCGTGGCCTACGTGAGCGCGGTGTCGTTCCTGATCCTGCTCGTCGCGCTCATGTTCCGGCCGTACGGCATCTTCGACAGGGAGGTGCGGCGTGTCTAGCTTCCTCGTCCATCTGCTGACCTCGGCCTGCCTGTCCGCGATGATGGCGCTCGGACTCAACCTGCAGGCGGGCTATGCGGGCATGGTCAACTTCGGCTTCGTCGCGTTCGCCGGGCTCGGGGCGTACGCAGCCGGCATCGCCTCGCAGCTCGGCTGGACGCTGCCCGCCGCGTTGGCACTCGCGCTCGCAGCGGCGGCCGCGCTGGCCGTCGCGATTGCGCGTCTAGGCCGCCAGTTGTCGTCGGACTACTGGGGCATCGCGACGCTGGCGATTGCGGAGATTCTGCGCACCGTCGCGCTCAACGAAACGTGGCTCACGGGCGGCGCCCAGGGCATCGGCGGCATCCCGCCGCTCTTCGGCGGTCTCGCCGCGCCCTGGTCCGACCTTGCATTCCTCGGCGTGGCGGCCGGCTGCCTTGCGCTCGTGTACGCCGCGTATCGCCGCATCGTGCGCAGCCGCTTCGGCCGCGCGCTGAAGGTCATGCGCGAAGAGCCGGCGCTCGCCGTCTGCTTCGGCTACGACCCGCTTTCGCTGAAGACGCGCGCGAGTGTCGCGGCCGCCCTGCCCGCCGCGCTGGCCGGTGCGCTGCTCACCTGGTACATCAGCTACGTCGGGCCGGACACGATGCTGTCGTCCGAAACCTTCGCGCTCTGGACCATCGTGATGGTGGGCGGTCTGGGCAGCCATGCCGGCGTGCTGGTGGGCGCGGTGCTGGTTCAGGCCGTGTATTCCTTCGCACCTTTCCTGAAAGACTGGTTCGGCGTGGGCAGCGACCTCGCGGGCGCGGTGCGGCTCGGCCTCGTCGGGCTCATGCTGCTCGCCTGTCTGATGTGGCGGCCGCGCGGCCTGCTGCCCGAACGTCTGGAGACTCACCTATGAGCGCCCTTCTCGAGCTGGATGGCATCGCCATCCGCTATGGCGGCAACACCGTGCTGTCGGGACTCACGCTCTCGGTCGGCAGCGGCGAGATTGTGGGCCTGCTGGGCCCGAACGGCTCCGGCAAGAGCACGGTGCTGAATGCCGTGACGGGTTTCGCGCCGCTCGCAAGCGGCGAGATCCGCTTCGACGGCCGCCGCATCGACCGCTTCGCGCCGCAGCGTATCGCGCAACTCGGCATTCGCCGTACCTTCCAGCTACCGTCCATGCCGGCCCGAATGTCCGTACTCGAACTGACGATGGCTGCCTCGTCGGCGCGCCACGGACTCGCCGCGGCGCTGCTGCGCGGACCCTCGCTGCGCGCACTCGAACGCGAAACACGCGCCCGCGCTGCCGCGCTGCTCGACGAACTCAAGCTCGCCGCCGTGGCACATCTGCCCGCAGCATCGATCTCCGGCGGTCAGAAGAAGCTGCTCGGCATTGCCTGCGCCATGATGACCGCGCCGAAGCTGCTGCTGCTCGACGAACCGACGGCCGGCGTTCATCCGAACCTGCGCGGCGAACTCGTCGCGGAACTGCGGCGCATCCACGGGCTCGGCGTGACGCTCGTCGTGATCGAACACGACATGCATTTCATCCGCGAGCTGTGCGACCGCTGCATCGTGCTCGATCGGGGCGCGGCCATCGCCAACTGCAAGCCGGTCGAACTGGAGCGCAACCGCCGCGTGCTCGATGCGTATCTCGGCCGTGCGCGCGCCGGCCGCCGGCCGCTGGAGGCGTCATGATCGAAGTCGACCAACTCGTTGCCGGCTACACCAAGGGCATCGACATCCTGCATGGCGTGTCGCTGCGTGTCGGCGCCGTGGAGATCGTGTCGATCCTCGGTCCGAACGGCTGCGGCAAGTCCACGCTGCTCAAGGCCATTGCCGGATTCGTGCTGCCCCGCTCGGGCACGGTGACGATGCAGGGCCGCGACCTCGCGCGCGAGCCGGTGTATCGCAAGGTTCGCCACCACGGCATCGGCTACGTACCGCAGACCGACAACGTATTCGGCGCATTGACCGTGCGCGAAAACCTGATGCTCGGCGGCCAGGGCATGTCGTCGTTTCCGCGCGAGGCCCGCATCGAGGAGCTGTGCGAGCAATACCCGGTGCTGCGGCGCCGTTACCGTGCGCCGGCCGCGGCGCTCTCGGGTGGCGAGCGGCAGATCGTGTCGCTCGCACGGGCGCTCGTGCCGCGGCCCGCGATGCTGCTGCTCGACGAACCGTCGGCCGGTCTGTCGCCGAAGATGGTGGACGAAGTGTTCGACGCGATTGTCCGCATGCGCGACACCGAACACATCGGCGTGCTGATGGTGGAGCAGAACGCGATCGAGGCGCTGCGCATTGCCGATCGCGGCATCGTGCTGACGATGGGGCGCGTGGCGCTCGAAGGTCCGGCCGCCGAACTGCTCGAAAGCGACGACATGCGGCGGCTCTACCTCGGCGGGAGAGCCGCATGAATCCGGCCACTTCCGGGACGAGCAGCACAAGCGGCACGAGCGGCCCGGGCGCGACGACCACGGCACCACAGGCGCGCCCCGCGACGGTCATGGTGGCCGTTGCGTGCGGCTTCGTGATGGCGATGCTCGACGTGACCATCGTGAACGTCGCGCTGAAGGCGATGCAGAACAGCCTCGCGATGTCGTTGACGACGCTCGTCTGGGTCGTCGACGCGTACACGCTCAGCTTCGCCGCGCTGCTGCTGTTGGGCGGCGCGCTGGCGAACCGTTACGGCTCGAAGACCATCTATCTGCTCGGACTCGCGCTGTTCGTCGCCGCCTCGGCGCTGTGCGCGCTCGCGGCGACACCCGCGATGCTGATCGCCGCGCGCCTGCTGCAAGGCGTGGGCGCCGCGCTCTTCATGCCGAGTTCGTTGAGCCTCTTGACGCTCGCGTTCCCGCCCGGCCCGCTGCGCACCCGCATGATCGGCATCTGGGGCGCGCTGGTGTCGGCCGCGATGGCCCTCGGGCCGTGTGTCGGCGGCGTGCTGGTGGACGCGATCGGCTGGCGCGGCATCTTCTGGGTCAACCTGCCGGTCGGGGTCGCGGGCTTGTGGCTGACCCAGCGCTACGTGGCACGTTCGCCACGCCATGCCGGGCCGCTCAACGGCACGGGCCATCTGCTCGCCGCGCTCGCGCTCGCCGCGTTGAGCCTGACGCTGATCCAGGGGCCGAGCCTCGGCTGGACCTCGCCCGCCATCGTCGCCGGCGCGATAACGACGATCGCCGCCACCGCCGCATTCGTGCTGCGCGAGCGGTTTGCCCGCTACCGCATCCTGTCGGCCGCGCTGCTCGGCGAGCCGCGCTTCGTGGCGGGCAGTGTGCTCGGCCTCGCCATCAACTTCGGCATCCTCGCCGAAATCTTTCTGATCAGCCTCTACCTCCAGCAGCAGCGCGGGTCGAGCCCGCTCGTGACGGGTTTCCAGCTGTTTCCGCTGATGGCGATGTTCGGCATCGGCAATCTCGCCACCGCCCGCGTCAGCGCGCGGCTCGGCTCGCGCGGCGCGCTGCTTACAGGCCTTGCGCTCGCGACACTCGGCAGCACCGCGCTACTCGGCATCGACGCGTTGCCGTACGGCGCGATCGCGCTGTGCATCGGCATCGCCAACTTCGGCGCCGGCCTCGCGATACCGGCCATGAACCTGGTCGTCATGCAGGCCGGGCGTCCCGAGGATGCCAACCTCGCCGCCGCCTCGCTCAATGCGAGCCGGCAGATCGGCTCGCTTGTCGGCGTGGCCATCGCGTCGGTCGTACTGCATAGCTTCGCCGATGCCGGCCGCGCCACCGCCGCCGGCTTCGCGATCATCGCGGCAGCCTACGCGGGCGGCTTCGCGGTTGTGGTCCGGGCCATCAAGCCCGGCTGAACGCCGGACCATCGGCGCCCGCTCAACGTTCTTCTACTGGCAGCGAGGACAGCATGATCACAGCGACTGGCCGAAAAGGCCTCATTCTGGCGGGCGGCTCCGGTACCCGACTGCATCCGCTGACGCATTCGGTATCGAAGCAGCTGATGCCCGTCTACGACAAACCAATGATCTACTACCCGCTCAGCACGATCATGCTGTCGGGCATCCGCGAAGTGCTGATCATCTCCACGCCGCGCGATCTGGGCGCGTTCCAGCAACTGCTCGGCGACGGCGCCCAGTGGGGCATGCGTTTCTCGTACGCCGAGCAACCGCGTCCGGAAGGCCTCGCCCAGGCGTTCGTGATCGGCGCGCCGTTCATCGGGCACGACGCGGCGACCCTCGTACTCGGCGACAACATCTATCACGGGCCCGCGCTGTCGTCGCTGCTGCAGCGCGCCGCCGCGAAAACCACGGGCGCGACCGTGTTCGGCTACTACGTGCGCGACCCCGAGCGCTACGGCGTGGTGTCGTTCGACGAAACCGGACGCGCGATCGACCTCGAGGAAAAGCCGAAGCAGCCGAAATCGAACTACGCGGTGACGGGGCTCTATTTCTACGACAACGATGTCGTCGAACTGGCGAAGGCCGTCCGGCCTTCCGCGCGCGGCGAGCTGGAGATCACCGACCTGAACCGCGCCTACCTCGAACGGGGCGCGCTCGATGTGGAGATTCTGGGTCGCGGCTATGCGTGGCTCGACACCGGCACACACGAATCGTTGCTCGACGCCGCCAACTTCATTCAGGTGATGCAGGCGCGTCAGGGACTGCAAATTGCCTGCCCCGAAGAGATTGCCTACCGGCTGGGCTGGATCGGCGCGGACCAACTCGAAGCGCAGGCACACCGACTCGCGAAAAACGGCTACGGCCAGTATCTGCTCGACGTGCTGCGCAAGGAGGTGGTCGCATGAAGATCGTCGAAACGCCATTGCCGGGCGTGCTGCTGTTCGAACCCCGTGTGTTCGGCGACGAGCGCGGCTTTTTTGTCGAAAGCTTCCGCGAGAGCTGGCTGCGCGAAGCGGGCATCGACGCGACGTTCGTGCAGGACAACCAGTCGCGCTCGCGGCGGGGCGTGCTGCGCGGCCTGCACTACCAGCGCGTCAATCCGCAGGGCAAGCTGGTGCGCGCCGCTCGCGGCGCCGTCTATGACGTGGCAGTCGACATCCGCCGCGACTCGCCGCATTTCGGCGCATGGTTCGGTACTCGCCTCGACGACGAGTCGCACCGGCAGCTCTGGATTCCGCCCGGCTTCGCCCACGGCTTCTGCGTGCTCTCGGAAGCTGCCGACTTCGCCTACAAGTGCACGCAGTACTACGACGCCGCCTCGGACGCTGGCATACGCTGGGACGACCCCGATCTCGGCATCGACTGGCCCGTGTTCGACGACATCGCGCCGCAACTCTCCGACAAGGACCGCCTGCATCCGCGCCTCGCCGAACGCGCGCCCGACTCGCTGCCGCGCTACCGGAGCCTGTCGTGACGATCCCTGTGACGATCCCTGCGACCATCCTCGTGACGGGCGCGGGCGGCCAGGTGGGCCAGGAGCTCGTGCAGCGTGCCGGGCAGCATGCGTTGGTCGGGCTGTCGCGCGCGCAGCTCGATATCGCCGATATGGACGCGGTGCGCGCCGCGCTGGCCGCGCATCGCGCGAGTGTGGTCATCAACGCGGCCGCCTGGACGGCGGTGGATCGCGCCGAAAGCGAACCGGAGGCCGCCTGGCGCGCGAACCACGACGGGCCGGCGACGCTCGCCGCCGCCTGTGCCGAAGCCGGGATTGCCCTGTTTCATCTGTCGACCGACTACGTGTTCGACGGCCGGGCGCCCGGTGCCTATGCGGAAACTGCGGAGGTAGCGCCGCTCGGCGTCTACGGCATGAGCAAATGGGCCGGCGAACAGGCGGTGCGCGCGCATCTGCCGGACCGGCATCTGATCGTGCGGGTCGCGTGGGTATTCGGCGCGTACGGCGGCAACTTCGTGCGCACCATGCTGCGCATTGGCCAGGAGCGCGACGTGGTGCGCGTCGTCGCCGACCAGTACGGCGGCCCGACCTATGCGGGCGCCATCGCCGACGCCTTGCTGTCGATCGCCGCGCGCCATCTCGCAGGCGAGCCGCTTGCCTCTGGCACCTACCATTTGTGCGGCACGCCCGTCACGACCTGGCATGGGTTCGCGCAAACCATCTTCACCGCCGCGCAGCGTGCCGGGCTGCTCGCGCGCACGCCGCTCGTTCAGCCCATCCTGAGCTCGGCGTATCCGCTGCCGGCGCCGCGGCCCGCCAATTCGTCGCTCGACTGCACCCGGCTGCGCGAGCGCCTCGGCATCGAAGCCCCGCCGTGGATGGCGGGTTTAAGCGAAACGCTCGACATCTGGAAGCGAACCTCATGAACCATCGTCCGCAGCACGTGCTCGTCACCGGCGGCGCCGGCTTCATCGGCGCCAATTTCGTCCGCTACCTGCTGGCGACCGATCCACACGTGAAGATCGTCACGCTCGATCTGCTGACCTACGCCGGCAGGCTCGACAACCTTGCCGACCTGCCGGACGAGGACCGGCACCGGCTCGTGGTCGGCGACATCTGCGACAGGCAACTGGTCGATGCTTTGTTGCGCGAGCACGCAATCGACACGGTCGTCCATTTCGCCGCCGAGAGCCACGTGGACCGCTCGATCGCAGGTCCCGGCGAGTTCGTCCGCACCAACGTCGTGGGTACCGCGACCCTGCTCGAAGCCGCGCGGCAGTACTGGTTCGGCGAGCAGCGTCTTGACGCCGCCACCGTGCGGGCGCAACGACGCTTTCATCACATCGGCACCGACGAGGTGTACGGCACGCTCGGGCCCGACGATCCCCCGTTTTCCGAGACGACGCGCTACGCGCCCAATTCGCCGTATTCGGCCAGCAAGGCCGGCTCCGATCATCTGGTGCGCGCCTACTGGCACACGTACGGATTGCCGGTCACGACGACCAACTGCTCGAACAACTACGGCCCGCTTCAGCACGACGAAAAATTTGTCCCGACGGTCATCCGCAGTTGTATCGAAGGCACGCGCATCCCGGTGTACGGCAACGGCTCGAACATCCGCGACTGGCTGTTCGTCGACGACCATTGCCGCGCCATCGACACGGTCGTGCGCCGCGGCGCCCCAGGCGAGACCTACAACGTCGGCGGCTGCAACGAATGGCGAAACATCGATATCGTGCGACTGATCTGTGCGCTGATGGACGAGGCCCGACCCGATGGCGCGCCGCATGCGGGGCTGATCCAGTTCGTGACCGATCGGCCCGGACACGACTGGCGCTACGCGATCGATGCCGGCAAGATCATCGACGAACTCGGTTGGCGGCCCGAGGAGAGCTTCGAGAGCGGGATTCGCAAAACACTGACGTGGAATCGGGAGCGGATAAAAACCTGGACTGATCCGGCGATGAATCGGGGGTGCGGCTAAAAACCTGGCATGGCGTTGACGAGTTCAGCATCTGGCCGTGTGCCGATTGACCGGCTCACAACGAACCCGTCGAAGCAGTCTATTACCGGCGACAGATGCACCTTGCCGGCAGGGATCTGGAATTCGGTGATGTCAGTGAGCCATTTCTGATTCGGGGCGGCTGCACGGAAATCACGATTGATGAGATTCTCCGGAGCGGGAGTGATTTCTCCACGATAGGAGCCATAGCGACGTCGGCTGGTCGACGCAGCGGGCAGGCCTTCCTGTCGCATCAAACGTCGCACGACTTTCTCTGAGATAAAGACCTGCTGCCTGCCCAACGCCGCCCGGATTCGACGATAGCCGTAACAGCAGGGAGATCCGGTGCGGGGCAGCCAAGCCATCATCGCCGCGCTGGAATCAGACCAGCCCCCGCTGCATCTCGTCATTGGAGGCGATGCGCTCGATCTTGTCCGCACCAAGCTCGAGGACCTGAGGCGCGATCTCGACACATGGGAGCGTCTGACGAGAAGCACGGATTACGAGACTTGAGAGGTCGCGCGAACGCACCCAGCGGGCTGCTTTGGCCCTGTCGCCTGGCACCTCCGTGCGAAAGGCGGCGACATTGAAACCCGCTGTTCTAGCGGCCCCGAATGCTTTCGAGGAAGCGAGCCATGATCAGGATCATGTTGCTTACGCCTACGTTCGCACCGAGCGCCTGCGGTAAAGCCGCTCCGACTGACGCGATGAAATTTCTTGCTGCTCGTCCCGAGCATCTGCGGGAAGTCGAACAGCGGTCAGCGATTTAACTTCGCGTACTACACCACCGCTTCGCAACAGACGCGGCTCCGAGTGAAGGTCGACCCAAAATCACTGGAGCTTGTTGAGACGCTAATACTTTGACTTTGGCACAGGCGGACGCGTCACCGCCAGACCGGTACCGCTCGGTGTTGGTTTCGCCCACAGCGCCTCGCTGTATCGCGAACGTGTCGGAGTACCAGACTTGCAGCCATGTTTGCGCATCGTGGCGAGGTGCGAAGAACGCAAAACGAAGCGCAGCAGCGCCGATCACTTTCCGTGCGATGGGATTCCCGGCAGTAAGCGGCGCTTCGGCAACGTGTACGCGAGATCATTTCCGGAGAGGCAGTGTCACCGGGAGCGAAGGCATTCGCGCTCCCGGGCATTCACTTACGGGCATCCTTCACCACGTATGCGCTATCAGCACCTTCTCGCTCCAGCATGGCTGCACGTCGGCATGTATGGGAGAGCGCACTCATTTGCCTTGAATAGGAGCACATCGGATGAGGATTAGCTTGCGTTTCCTGCTGTTGCTTGGTGCGTTGACCGGCTATCTGCAGTTCAACATCGCAATGTCGCAAGAGAGCACCGATACACCGTTTTCCCCTGGGGTGCGCATTTCACCAGAATCGCCTATCCCGGGAAGTACAGGCTATCCGAGGATTGTACGAGTGATGAACGAAGCGGGGCATTACACCGGCGATCTGGTTGCGAGTTCCCGAAGCGACATCTTTTCCAGTGGTGACCACGGCAAGACCTGGACCCGGATCAGTACCATTGACGCCTCGTCGAACGGTCTCACCCTCAGGTGCTGCGAAACCCTCTTTCAGTTAGACCGACAAGTTGGAAGCTTGCCGCGCGGTACCCTCGTCTATGCCGCAGCGTACCTGGAGGGGAAAACGCCTGCCATCGGTTACTTCACAAGCGGTGACCACGGGCGGGTTTGGCAATATCAAGGCATTCCGGTGGCGAGAGGCGATCTCCATCATGGCCTTTGGGAGCCTCAATTCGAGATTGCGGATGACGGGGCACTGGTCATGTTCTGGTCTGACGAGACGGATCCTGCGCATAGCCAGAAGCTTGTCCAGATGCGCAATTATTTCAAGGGCGCCGGCTGGGAAGATCAGCGAGATACCGTAGCCAGCGGTGTAAAGCAGGACCGCCCAGGCATGGCCGTGGTCAGCCGCATTTCAAACGGCCGGTTCTTCATGACATACGAGGTTCAGGGGCCCCGGTTTTCAGGCACTGTACATGCGCGTGTCTCGACAGATGGATGGAATTTTGGCGATTCCACGTATCTGGGTTTTGTGCCAAAGGATGAGAAGGGTGAGTATTTTAAGGTCGCTCCGAATAACACGTGGCTTCCCGGTTCGATGAAAGAGAGTGGCCGGATCATCGTAGTTGGCAGGAATCTGGTCGACAGCAACGGCAAGCAGGCCCCGCTCGACGGGCGCGTATTGTTCGCGAATGCCGATTCGGAAGGACATGGAGTCTGGACCAGGTTGCCGGCACCGGTGCAAGTCGGCGGCATACCGCCAAGCACAGACATCAATTGCGCCAATTATTCGTCAGCGCTGCTCGCCTATCCGAATGGACGCGGATTGGTGGAACTCGCGACAAAGCCTGACAATCCCGGCGTCAAATTTGGGAAAGGGTGCACGGTCTACGTCGGTCATCTGGATATTGGCCCCTAGCAGACCAACAGAAGATGTCCGCTGGCACATCGGCCAGCCCTTCTGAGCGATCGCGATGGCCGTGGCGGACAAGACGCTCGTCAACGTCGCAGGCCGAGGTTGACGCCGGCTTCAAGCCGGGTGCACCTGTCTAACGTGCCGCGTCGGCCAGAAGCGGCCGCTCGACACCTCCGCATGGATCGTTAGCAATTGGTATCTCCGACATCGAGGTTACCTCATGCGCAGATTACAGGCACCGCGCTGCTATATTGCGGGCGGCGACGTCGCGGAGCCAATCTTCATACTGGATGGTGCAGTCTCCGAGCGGCTCTTCGCGTCGGAATTCTGGAAGCGAATCAACAGCTCGTGGGGCACGATGTTCGACCAATTCGAAGACGACGAGGCTGCGCCCACGATTCTTTTGCAAATTGCATCCGAGCAAGAGTCTTGCGTTCGGTCGCTTCACTCGCAGAGTGGAGACACGGTGTGTTTCGTTTGCGGTTGGTCTCCCAGGGGGACGCCGACACTATTGAGGTTCAGCGGAAGGATCTTGTCTCGCAACGGGTCATGCTACGAAGCCTCCTTGCTTCGGCTGCTGCCAGCAGGGAAGCGCTTGAATTCAGTCTTTGACTGCGGCCTGCTTGCGAAATGGGCTGACCACGGCCCGACGAGAGCCTGCGACCTGCGTGCTTGACGGCCGCAGGCCTCCGAAGACGCAAATCAGGTGATGGGTCGCGGCGCCGTTGCGCGTTTAACGCGGTCCGGGGATGAGGAGCAGCTTGCCGTGCGCGCGACCGGCCATGCTAAGTTCGACCGCTTCCCGCCAGTCTTCCCACGTGAACGTGCGCGCGACCGGAATGGCGAACTGCCCGACGGCGGCCAACCGGGCGTAGTCTCCGAGTACATCGTAGCGATGCACCCCCTCCTTCTCGCGCCCTGTCGTGCGAACGCCGAGGCCGCCCTCGTCAAAATCGCTGAAGCTCATCACCCGGCGAGGGTCGCCGCCCACGATCCGGATGAGGTCGGGCAGCACGCCTTGGACACGCGCGGTATGCAAGGCGAAATCAGTCGCGCCTTGCGCGATCTCGCGAACACGCTCGACCATCCCTTCGCCATAGGGCGTCACTTTCGCGCCTAGCGCACGCAAGCGATCCGCGAACGTTTCGCCGGCACTAGCGATCACATGGGCGCCCCGCAGCAGCGCGATCTGAACAGCGGCGAACCCGGTCATCGTCCCGCCGCCGTTGATCATGATGGTTTGCCCTTTCGATAGACCAAGCAGGTCGATGCTGCGGGTGGCCGTTTCAACGGCCATGGGAAGACACGCCGCGTGCTCGAGGCTCAACCCGTGCGGCACGGCAAACCAGACTTTCAGGACGGCGAATTCCGCCGCTCCGGCGGTGGGATAGCCGAGATAGTCGGGAACGCCAAAGACGGGATCGCCAAGGTTGACGTCAGTGACGCCTTCCCCGATTGCATCGACCGTCCCCGCCACGTCGAAGCCGATGCCGCGCGGCGGCGGCAGCGGAAAGAAGCCCTGGCACACCGCCCAGTCGGCCGGATTAAAAGCGCACGCATGAACCCGGACACGCACCTGCCCCGCGCGGGGTGAGGGGACGGGAACATCGGCCAGATGCAGGACATCCGCCGGCGCACCATAGCGCTGAACCCAAAGGGCTTTCATCGTTGACGGATCGGAACTCGACATTGCAATTCTCCGTGACGGTTGGCAGTGGATGCGAGACGCGCGGTTGCCTCTCCCATGCTTGCGGCGCACGGAGAACAACGATAGCGTATCGTCATATGCTGACGATACGCGTAAAGTCAGCTTGTGACAATACGATTGGTGAATCATGCCCAGAGATCCCGAAAAAGTGCGGCGCCGCCTTCAGGAGGCGGCGCTCAAGCTCTATCAAACCCGCGGTTACGACGGCACGACGGCGGCCGACATCGCCGCTGAGGCCGGTGTCACGCAGCGCACGTTCTTTCGTCATTTCCCTGATAAGCGGGAAGTGCTGTTCGGGGGGGAAGACGAGTTCATCTCGACACTGACGAGCGCGGTGGCGAGCGCTCCGCCAGATCTAGGACCGCTGGAAGCCCTGGTTCGCGCGTTCCCGTCGGTCGAGCCACTCTTCATCCAGAATCGCTCGTTTACCGAGCCGCGCCGGTACATCATCGCGGCCAACCCTGCCTTGCAGGAGCGGGCACAGACCAAGTCCCGCGCCGTCACGTCGGCGCTCGTGGAGGCATTCCGGCAGCGTGGTGTGTCCGACAAGGCCGCCAGCCTCGCGGCACAAGTCGGAATGGCGACGCTAGGGCAGGCGGTTGCGGCCTGGTTCGAAAACGGGTCGACGGATCTTGGCGTCCACGTCGAACACGCGTTCAAGGAATTGAGCGATCTCGTGACGTTTGCTCAGAGGCCACGAGACGAGAGAGGGGTGCGGTAGTCCTCACGCCCGGACTGTCGTTATCGGCCTCGAAGTTGTCATTCGGTGCCCGATGACAGAAGGTCAGCGTCGGGTCGACGGGGGCCAGTCACCAGCCAGGTTCGACCGAGATGCAATGACATCGGGCGCCGCCGCGATGACTCACGAAGCCTGAAAGGTGTTTGTGAAGAAAGGCGCCCACCCATTCTTGAGGCAGGCGCCGTGGCTGTTATCGAGGCAGGTAGAAATCCATGGGAATAAGCTCGACGGCCCATCCGCCTTCTTCGCCCAGAGTGGCGGCCGGGTGCATGGACGCGATGCGCAACGCGTCGTCAAGGCTATCTGCTTCGATGATGAACAGGCCGCCCACGACTTCCTTCGACTCGGTGTAGGGTCCATCGGTCACGTGTGTCTTGCCACCGCGCGGGCGAAGCGTACGCCAGCCGCTCAGATCGCCAAGCGACGCGGAAACCAGAACCTTGCCGGTAGCACGCATGTTCTCGTCCAACGCGGGGCATCGGCTCAACAATTCCTTGACGTCGTCCGGTGGCATCGCGGCAAACCTTTCAGGGGTGTAGTAGGCCAAGCCGAGGTATTTCATAGGAGATCCCTTGAGTGTGTATGGACTGACGACGAAGCTGACGATCGGAAATCGACAATGCTTCTGGATGCTTGAACGCTGTCGGCGATGGTTGGGAACGCCTAACGTTACGTCAGTTTGACGAAGCAAGCTTCATGATCCGCTCCGCCCGTCGCACGACGGGCCGGTCCACCATGCTTCCATCTATCATCAGTGCGACGCCCTTCCCGTCCTGCGCCGCATCAAGCACACACCGCGCCCACGCTATGTCGCTTTCCGATGGCGCATAACCCTGGTTCACCGTGACCACCTGTTTCGGGTGAATGCATAGCTTGCCGAAGAACCCAAATCGCTTGCCGTTGCTGGTGTCGCGTTCGAGTTGCAACGCGTCGTGCACCGCGACCGTTACGCCGTCGACAGGGGCATCGATACCGGCCACACGCGAGACTTTCGTGAGCTCTGCCCGAAAGCCGTTGAGTTCCTCGTTGTCCACGTCCATCTGCATATCGAGCGTGAAGTCGAGCGTGCCGAACATGAGCTGACGCACGCATGGCGCCTTCGCAATTTCAAGTGCGTTGCACATGCCCTTCGCACTTTCAATGAGCGGGAAGACGGCCGTTTGCTGCTTTGCGGCGCTGACGAGCGCGGCTACGTCGGCGGAACATTCTGCTTTCGGCAGCACGAGCCCCGCGATGCCCGGCAGACGGCTCAACTGTGCGTCTTCCTCGAACCACGGCGTGTCACGGGCATTGACACGGACATACACCACGCGGTCTTCTCGCGCCCAGGTAGCGACAGAATGGCGGGCCGATATCTTGTCCGCCGCGGCAACCGCGTCTTCCAGATCGATGATTACCGCGTCGGCGCCGCTCTTCATCGCACGGTCGAAGCGATCCGGCCTGCTTCCGGGTACAAAGAGATAGGAGCGGTGTTTCCCAGCGCCATGTTCTGTCATGTCGTTCCTTATGGTTCATGCGTACAGTCGTCGGGTGCACAGTCGCAGACATTCACCCTCTGTTTGCGCGCAAACGCAAAAGCGCCAGCACGCTGTCGATGGTCGGCGTGCCAAGTCCGGCTATGTCGCGCATGGCCTCGATCGAATCGGCGAGCGGCTGATATTCGAGCGGACGTCCTCGCTCAAGATCCTGCAACATCGACATCTTGTGATGAGGCGCCGAGCGCGCCGCCGCCAGCCGTTCTTCAACCGCAATGGGCGGCGGCCCGCCCAGCGCGCACGCCACGGCATCGGCTTCCTGCATCATGCGACGCACGACGTCCACGGCGCCTGGGCTCGCAGCCAGCTCGCCCCACGTAGCAAGCGTCAACGCCGCTACCGGATTCCAGCACAAGCTGCTGATCATCTTGATCCAGAGCCAGCTACGGATGTTGTCGACTACAGGCGATTCGAAGCCTGCGGCGCACATCGCTTCCGACAGACGCCGCACACGCGCCGATACGGAACCGTCCGGCTCGCCGAGTGGCAGCTTTGCGTAGCTACCGTCCTGATGAACGACGCCCGGCGCGACGACTTGAGCCGCCACGCGAAACACACAACCGAGTACACGCTGCGGCGGGATAGCACGCCATAGCGTGCCACCGGGATCGAGCCGGTCGATGCGGCGATTGGCATGCGCGCCCGGCTGCCCGTAGAAGTACCAGTAAGGAATGCCGGTGGTCGGTGGAATGAGCGAAGTATGCGTGCCGATGAGCGGCTCGATGGAATTCACCACGTCTAGCAGTTGATGCTGCTTCAGCGCAAGGAATACGTAGTCCTGCACACCGAGCGACGCGGGGTTGTCCGTTGCCTTCACATGTGCCGTGACCTCGCCCGCGGCATCGACAATGCGTATGCCCTGCCGGCTGATCGCATCCAGTTGCTCGCCGCGCGCAACGACGCTGACCTCGATACCCGAAACGCAAGCGAGGCGCCCGGCGATCAGACTGCCGATAGCCCCGGCTCCATAGACACACACCTTCATCGCGCGACTTCTCCCGAGATGCGCTTCAGTGCTTCGCGCTGACTCTCCTCGTGACTCGGAGCACGGCCCTCGGCAATAGCGAGCAGGTCCACATCACGCGTCTCGGGCCCGGCCCATGCGCTGAACAGAAACAGCAGTCCGCCGACGCATTCGAGCACCAGTGGGGTGTACTCGTAAGGCATGAACTTCTGCAGGCCGAGCAGCCAGAAGCTGTAGAGGCCCGGCACGATCACGCTCAGGTAGTAAGCAAGCGAATAGCCGGTGGAGCGCATCCGCGTCGGAAAGCATTCGTTCAGGTATGTGATGACGACGCCGAGCGACCCGCTTGCGACAATCATCAAGACAGATATCGCAACACCCATGCCGGCGGCGTCGTGTGCGCCTTTGCCGTATTCGACGATCGTGTGATAAAGGAAAGGCGACAACGTGATCGCGACACCGAAGATCATCAACATCCGCCGCCGCCCGATCCTTTGACTCAGGATGCCGAACGCGACCACCGCAATCATCACCGCCACGTTCGCAACGATCGCCCATTTCGTGAAGATGGAAGCCGGCACGTGCAGATAACCCATCATCAGGGAGGGCAGCAGCGAGAGCGCCATCTGGTTGCTGAACCAGTAGCCGGTCATCATCAGAAAGAGAATGCCCGCCTTGCGCACGTGCGCGCGATTGCCCAGAAGCTCGCCGAGCGGTTGCTTTTTGGCGCGCGTGCCGTGCAGGCCCTTGAACTCCAGCTCCGGCACCTTCGCGTAATAAAACAGATAGACCACCCCGAACAACACGCCGGCCAGAAAAGGCAGCCGCCATCCCCACGCGCTGTACTGCGCTCTGGAGATGACGAGCAGCAGCACGAACTGGATGGCGTTGATGGCGATCACCGAAAACACGGCCGATGCGGCCATCAGCCCGCCGACAAGCCCGCGCATCGGGATAGGAGAACGTTCGAGCGCGAGCGGCAGCGCAGACGCATAGCCGCCGCCGAGAAAAATGCCGTCCAGAAACCGCAGCAGAATGAAGAGCACCACCGCCCCATAGCCCCACTGTGCATAGCCGGGCATGATCGACAGCACGAACGTGACGAAGGTAAATCCGGCCGAAACCAGCATGGCGATCTTCTTGCGTCCGTACTTGTCGCTGAGATGTCCGAATATCAAACCGCCCAGCGGACGACCGAGCAGCGTGGCGGTGAAGATCAGCGTGCTGACCGTGACCTGAATCGACTCGGGCAGCGACTTCGGTATGAAATAGCCGATGATTGCCGGCAGGATGAATGCCGGAAGATAGATATCGAACGTGTCGATGAACATCATGAACGCTCCACCGAACATGGAACGTTTCGCCGCGGGCGAGAGGCTCGCGGCTGTCGGCTGATTCATGGCAATGTCTCCTCGATTGGATTTCCCGGCGCGGCACCGCAACGGCACGCGCCGCTTAAGTCAGCAGAACGTCAGTCGAACGTCGCGTCGGCCTGCATGGATACGCTGCCGTCCGGCAGTGCCGTCCAGACCATTGCATCGCTGCCGCTCGCGTGTGCGTTGATCGTGAGCACGGTGCCGAGCACGCTCGGCTGCATGCCGCGGTAGCGGAGCGTCGCGAGCGATTTGCCCGCGATCTCTTCGGCGTACATGGCCAGAAGCGTCGCGTGCAGCGGGCCGTGAATCACGAGGTTGCTGTAGCCCTCCACCTCGCGGCAATAGTCGACGTCGTAATGAATACGGTGGCCGTTGAACGTCAGCGCCGAATAGCGGAACAAGGTGGTCGACGTAGGCTCGAAGCGCCTGCTGTGCTGCGCCGCGGGCATGGCAGTCGCGGCCGAAGGCGGGCGCGGGCCTGGCGGCGCCGTTTCCTTGTAGACGATATCGTGATGCTCGCTGATTGCGGTGCGGCCTTCATGTAGCACGTCATGCCGTACGGTCACGAACACCAGTTCGCCGCTACGCCCCTGCTTGTGTTCGACAGAGACGATCCGCGAACGCTTCTCGACGCTCGCGCCCAACGGCAGCGGTGCGAGAAACTCGAGCCGGCCGCCTGCCCACATGCGATTGGGCAGCGGCACGGGCGGCAGGAAGCCGCCGCGTGCCGGATGACCGTCGCGCCCGAGCTCCGACGGCGGAGAGCCGCTCAGGAAGTAGATCCAGTGCCATAGCGGCGGCAGCGGCACGCCTTCGACCAGGGCGGCGGGATCAAGGCCCAGCGTGGCGGCCATCAGGTGCGCGTGACGAACCGACAACGTATCGACATCCGACATCTCCTTGCCGACCCATTGCTTCAGATGCGCCATATCCACACGACTCATGACGGTTCTCCTATCGCTACGTCTGCGAACTCCTCGCGTAGTGCGGCTCCCTGCTGATTCAACCGCGGTGCCGGCATGAATCGCTGCGCGTCCCACGGCGCGCGCACGGCCGGCGCAATCAGATCGAGTTCGCAGTCGCCCACCTGCATCGGCCATGTACGAAGAGCCGGGTGCTTCGCCATTTCCGCAACGGAGCGTACCTGTCCGAATGCCGTGTTGGCTTCGGTCAGCCGGTGCAGCACTTGCTCGACATCCAGCAATGCAAATGCCCTGGCGATTACGGCATCGAGCGCGGCGCCGTTTCGCACGCGTGCATTGTTCGTCGCGAAGCGTTCGTCGTTCGCAACATCGGGCGCGCGCAGAAAGACGGCGCAAAACTGTTGCCACTCGCGCTCGTTCTGGATGCTGATCACGATGTCTCGACCATCGCGCGTCGTGTAGGCACCATAGGGCGCAATCGACGGATGCCGCACGCCCTGCCGCGTCGGCGCGCCCTTTCCATACATTTCGTGGACGTACGGAATCGTCATCCAGTCGGCAGCGCCATCGAACAGCGATACCGCGACGCCCGTACCCGCCCCCGTTCGTTCACGCAGCGCCAAGGCCGAAAGGACCGCGATCGTGGCGTTCATGCCCGCGCCGATGTCGCAGATCGACACACCGATGCGTCCGTACCCTTCGGGCGTGCCCGTGATCGACACGAGCCCGCTCTCGCATTGCACCAGCATGTCGTAGGCCTTGAGCGCGCTCGCGCCACCTTCGCCGTAACCGGTGATGTCGCACGTGATGAGCCGCGGGTTGCTCCTGCGCAGCGCAGCGCTGTCGAGGCCGGCACGTGCGAGTGCGCCGGGCGCGAGGTTCTGGACGAAGACGTCCGCCCTCGAAACGATGCGTTTGAGCAATGCCGCATCTTCCGGTTGCTTGAAGTCGAGTACGAGCGACTCCTTGCCGCGATTGGTCCAGACGAAGTACGACGACTCGCCGTTCGCCGCGTCGTCGTAGCCGCGCGCGAAGTCGCCCTCCGCGCGTTCGATCTTGATGACGCGCGCGCCCATTTCAGCGAGCCGGCCGGTGCACAGCGGCGCGGCCAGCGCCTGCTCTATGGAGACCACCAGAAGCCCTTCCAGTGGTTTCGTGTTTATCTGCTTTGCCGCCGATGCGGACATGTGATCTCTCCTTGCCTTGCTTTCTGTGAGTCAGGTCGCGTCGCTGCCGTGCGCGGGCACGATGTGCCGCATCAAGCCGGATACCGCGCGCACGTTCTCCAGATCCATCAGTGCGTCGACGGCGGAATCGATCTGCGCCGGCGTCAGCACGCGTCGCGCGTTGTGCCTGAATTTGCCGATCAGTGCGGCATCGTCCATTTCGAAGCCGGGGCGTGGCGTGCCGTACGCGAACGTTGTCTCGTCGGTGTACGTGCGGCCATTCGCGCTCACTTCGATGCGACCGAGGCTCATCAAGCGATCCGCGAGCGGCCGACGCGTGTATTCCGGGTGTACTTCACACGTCACCTTGTCCATGAACGCGAGAATTTTCGCGTCGTGCATCGTGGCGTCGTCCTGCCACTCGTGGCCGATCGTTACCCCGTGCGCGGCGACCGCGAAGTTGTACGCCGCACTGAACTGAGCGTCGATTGCGCTGCGGATGATGCGGTTTTGCAGATGCGGCTTTTCGCAGTACTGCGGGCCGAACACACGAATGCTGTCGATGTCGTCCGGCGTGAATCCATGCAGCCCCACCATGCGGTAGAACAGGTCGAGACTCGAGTGCAGCACGCGACAGCACGGATAAGGCTTGTATTGCTGTTCGGCGAAGAGCCACTCGTCGTGCAGACCCGGCAGCACGCGTTCCGGCATCCAGGTATCGCTTCCCGTGAAGCGCCATAGGCCACTCACGCCGTCGAACAGCGTCTCGTCGCCGAGGTAGCCCATTTCGGCGAGATAGCAGGCGACGATCGCGCCGGTGCCCTGCCATCCCGGCGTGCCGTACTTCACCATCGACGTGGGCACGCTGTACGACAGCTTGCCGTGCGTCGGCACCTGCGTGTAATGCCCTGCGAGGCCAAGCGCGTGCGTCATCCGTTGCGTGTCGAGCGCGAGCAAGCGCCCGACACCCGCTGCAGCACCGACGTTGAACCGTGAGCCGCCGTACGGTGTCGTCCATTCGTAGCGCTGCGCGTCGGGGCCTTCGGCGAACACCTGGATCATCGGCGACATGCCGCGCGTAACGCGCATCGCCACTTCGTGCGACAGCACCGTCGCGAGGATCAGGTCTTTGCCCGAAGCGTTGCGCTGCTCGGCAATCGCCATCACGGGCGGTACGACGTAGGGCGACACGTGGCCACCTGGAATCACGAGCGCGTCGTAATCCATCGCGTTGATGAGTTCGCCATTCGCGAGCACCGCGTTGCAGGACGACACCTTGCCTGCTACACCGATGATGGACGCCTCGGCCGGGCCGCCGAGCCGCTGGGACAGCGCGATGCACAGCCGCCCCTTCTCCGACGATGTCGATGCGAGCGCGCAACCGATCGAATCGAGCAGCACACGTTTCGCTTCGTGCACGATCGCATGCGGCAGATCGTCGAACGCGGCCTCGGCGGCAAAGCGCGACAACCCTTTCAGCACATCAGTCATAACCGTTCCTTCAAAAATGTGTCTCTTGCAGCGGTTCAAAATGCCACGACAAGCCCCGTTGAAACGCCCAGCGGATGACGCTGCGTCGTCTTCGTGCCATAGCCGAGCACCTGGTTTCCGGAGAGCGCGGTTCTATCGATTTCGCCATACAGGTAGGTGGTTTTCGACAAGGACCAGGTCGCCGCGAACATCAGCAGATCCTTTTTGCCGCTGGTTCCGGAGGCGGCGCCCGCTGCCCGGGCGATCGGCGTATCGACCAGGGTGCGAAACCAGCCGGCCGCCAGATTGAAGAATGGAGACACAGTCCAGTTTGCGCCGAACCAGCCGACCCGCACACGTGTGTCGCCTTGCGCCGGCGTCAACGGCAGTCCGGCGACGACGTTGTTGAGCGCCCCGGCAAGGCGCTCGTCGTTGTAGCCGGCTGACACTCGTACAGATCCGAATCTGTACGCGGCGCCCGCAGACCACGAGCGGTCCGCATAGGTGGGCGTGTTCGCGTTGACGGTGGGCTCGCCGGCAACGGCCGGCGGCCCCGCAACCGCTGGCGCACCGGTGAAGACACCGCCCGTCGTCGCGATCTTGCGAGTGGTATACGAGCCCGCTATCACTAACGGCCCTGACTTGTATGCGAGCGATCCCGCAGTCGCCGTATTGGCCGTAACGGCGCCCGCGACGTTACCGAACGCGTGTTCGGCCCGCACGGTGATCGGACCGAACACGCCGGTGTACTGAACATCGTTGTGGAAACGCACGCCCGCGGTCACTTGCGAGACGCTGCTGCCAGGCACGATGGCGCTGACTGGATCGATGGTCGGATAACGATAGTTGAACGGATCGTAGTCGTAGCTCGTGCGCCAGCCCACGCTGTAGTTCTGGCCGAGGTCGATCGTTCCCCAGCGCGCGTGCGAGATTCCGACAATCGCCAACCGCTGGAACAACGCCCGGTTGCCTGTGATGGGTGAGCCGGTTGTCGATTCGAGCGCGCCGTTGCCGGCGTTCCAGCCCGTTTCGAGGTTGAAGTGCGCGCTCAACCCGCCGCCCAGTTCCTCGACGCCCTTGAAGCCGAGCCGATTCGGCGTCGACGTGCCGTTCGAGCCCATGCTTACCGAACTTTGGCCCGCGGCGTTCGCCTCGTGAAGGTAGCGCAGGCCCGCATCGTATATTCCATAGATCGTCACGCTCGACTCCGCATGGGCGGCGGCCGCGAACATCCCTAGCGCACCGGCCGCTATCAGTCTCTTCCTCATTCATGTCTCCAAGATAGATTTTTTTTGTGATTTCCCGCGGTTCAATTGGCCATCAGTCGCCAGCCGTGCGGGTACGGCGCATTTCGCATGTCAGCCGGTCTGCGCCAGTTCAGGTTCGTGCCCGGACTCTCGGTGCAATTGCCTTGAGACAGCAAGGAGGTAAATCACGCCCACCGCGCAGAACACGGGAAAAATGCAGTCCACTCACCTTGCCGACTCGGCTGAATCAAAAGCGGCAGCGCTGTGCGGTCGATGAACGCGACCGCATTGATGACGCACAACATCGCAGCCATCCACCCGTGCCCGCGCGCAGGCGCAGTCGAATCCGTTTGCACGTTCGTCTCCATCTGTTTTGTCTGGCGGACGTCGTTGCGGCGTCCGTCAGGGTTGCCCTGTCAGCCTGCGCGATCAGCCGCATCGCGGACGATGGCGTTGAAGCGCGTCGGGGCTTCGAGCTTCAGCATGTGTGCACAGTCTTCGAACACGTGAAGCCGGATTCCGGGAGCGGCTTCGCACAACGGCAACGCATGCTGTTCGACTGGAGCCAGGGTGTCGCGCGCACCGGCGAGCATGTCGATCGGGCATCGGATATCGCCGACGAGAGAAGGCGTGTGCACGGAGAACAGCATTCGAACCGCCTGTGCCCATCCGCATGGCGTCACCGCATCGCGCAATTGAGCCACCCGTTCCCGTACTTGCGACGGCGCATCGGCCGGGAGCAGGCGAGCAACCACCGCTGCGCGTGACGCTCCATCAGGTGTCCTACCCGAATCGAGCATGCGTGCGAGCGCTTCGTCCCTTGTCGTGCCCGCCAAACGGCCACGCCCCGTATTGGGTGCCGCGAGCACGAGCCGCCCGAGCCGATGCGGGTAGCGCGCAGCGAACGCCATCGCGATCACGCTTCCCCACGAGCTGCCGACCAACGCGGCCATGCGCGTGCACTGCAACTGGTCGAGCAGACTCAGAAGCACGTCGGCGTAGTCGTCGGCGTGGGGCTCGGCCACGGCGAGCGGCGTACTGGCGCCAAAGCCCGGCGCATTCCAGGCAATGACGCGAAACCGGTGGGACAGACCCGCGAGCTGCGCGCGATAGCCTGCGGAGTTCGAGCCGATGCCGTGCAGGCACACGATCACCGGCGCGCGAGCCGGCCCGCTTGCGCGCAGTTCGACATAACCACGTTCCGTCGCATAACGGTCAGAGTCGACCTCCACGCGCATCGGGGGCGGAAGATCGGCCTCGAGCAAGGCGAGATCGGCAGAAGAGAGGTTCGGCATCGCATCAACCCTCGGCGGCGTGTGCAAGATCCGGCGATTCCGTCTGACCGACGTAGCCCAGCCGACGCGACAGATCGGCTGCGGTCGAGCGCAGCGCGCGGGCAAACGGGCTGTCGAATTCCGGCTCGAAGCGCGCCGCGTCGCCTACCGCCGTTATCGCGAGCACCGCTGTGCCATCCGCGCCGCGCACCGGTGCGCTCAATGCGTGGATGATCGTGTGCGCGCCGTAGAACGCTCCGGGCGTACGCCTCGCGAGCCCGTGCAGGCGCACGCTTGCCAGTTCGTCGGCCCACGCCTGCGGCGTGGCCGGCCAGTCCACTTCGCCCGCCGAAGCGGCAATCAGTTCGGCGCCGACAAAGCGGTTCGTCGCTTCCGGCGGCAGATAAGCCGCGAGCGCAACGCCGGTCGCCGTCGACATCACGGGCAGCGTGAGTCCCACCGGCAGTTGCGGGCTGACGGGCTCCGACGACGGCTCCCACGCGACGATAGTCGGTCCATGATTGCCCCATACGGCGAGCGCGAGTGTCTGATCGAAGTCTTTCGCAAGACGCGCCATGGCGCGCGCGCCGAGCCGCATCGCGTGCAACTGTGACTGCACGGTCGTCGAGATGCCTGGCGGCGGCTTGCCGAAATCGTGCGGATCGGCAACCAGATACTGACCTCCGCCGAATACGAGCGGCTTGCGGGCCGTGCGGCGGAACGCCTCGATCTCTCCGACGAAAATCACGTGGTCGCCGCCCGGCAGCCGCGACACGACTTTGCACTCCAGCCATGCGCAACAGCCGCGCAGTAGCGCCACCCCGCCCTTGCCGCTGTCGGTCTCGACGTTTGCGAACTTGTCGATGCCCGATGACGCGAAGCGATTCGACAACTCAATCTGGTCCTCGGCAAGAATGTTGATCGCGAAGCGCGGCGCTTCGAGAAAGACCGCATGACTCGGCGATTTCGTCGCCTGACTCCACAGCACCAGCGGCGGATCGAGCGATACCGAGCTGAACGAATTGGCCGTCACACCATAGCGCTTGCCCTCGGCATCGGCGGTCGTGACCACCGTGACACCCGTCACGAAGGAGCCGAGCACCTGGCGCAGTTCCTTCGCATCGAACCGGCTCGTATCGCTCATGGTCACACCCGCTGCGTTTCTTCGAGGACAGGGCGCAAAGCGACTTGCCCCAGGTCTTTTAGATGCGGCATCACATGGTCGGAAAACAGATTCACCGACTTCACGACGTCGCTGTGCGCCATGTCGCCGAACACGTAGCTGCCGATCAGGTAGTTGAGCCCACCATCGGCGATCTGGCTGGCGAGTTCCTTCGTGACCGTTTCGGGCGAGCCCACCACCGCGTGACGGCTCGCAAGCAGCGAGTCGAAGTCGGGCGGCAGCTTTGCGTTGACGGGTTCCGTACCGTGCTTTCGCCACAGCCGGATGAAGTTGCCGAAGAATGTCGGCCATGCTTTGCGACCGATCTCGAGCGCGGCCTCGTCCGTATCGGCCACGATGATGTAGCGGTTCACGCCGATCAGCGGCAACTCGTCGTGAGCATCGTGCGTCTTGCTCCACTCTTCGCGATAACGGTCCGTAACCGCGCGGATTCGTTCGACCGGACCGCCGCACACGATGTTGATGCCGCGTTGCGCGGGCCACACCGTCGAATCCGGCGACGCGAGCGCATACCACACCGGCGGATGCGGATGTTGCAGCGGCTTGATCTCTACCGGGACGTCGTCGAATTGCCAGAACTGGCCCGCGAAATTCAGCCTGTCCGAAGTGAAGAACCGTTCGATGACGTCGAATGATTCCGCGTACATCTTCCCGGCATTCGCGGCATCGATGCCCATTGCCGCGAGTTCATGCGGAGACGCGCCGCGGCCAATGCCGAACTGGAAGCGGCCGTGGCTCAGGTGATCGAGCATGCAGATTTCTTCCGCCAGTCGCACCGGATGATGAATCGGCAGCAGATAAACGAGCGGACAGAGCCGGAGATGGCGGGTGCGCTGCGCGATAGCCGACATCAGCACATTCTGCGACGGCGTCGTGCTGAGCGGTGTCGCGTGATGCTCGCTCGTGTGATAGCAGTAGAAACCGTTGGCGTCGAACAGCTCCGCAAGCTGAAGACGCTCTTCGTACTGCTGCGCGAGCGGACGGCCGCTCCTGTCGTTTTGATCGAAAATGCCGAATTTCATGAGGATTCCTTATTGATGTCCGGGCTATCTATCACGCGGATGGCTGCCGGGAAAAAACCTGAAAGATCTGCCTTTCGGCATCGAGAAAGACCAGCACCCTGCCGTGCGAGCCCATGTCGCGCTCCGAAACGAACTCGCCGCCGGCGGCTTCGACGCGCTCCCGAATTCCGTCGACGCTGTCCGCTTCGAAAACGACGACGCTGCCTGTCGCTCCCGGCGCGGCCTCCTCTACGGAGCTCAGCGCGAAGTTCGAGCCGCCCACGCCGAACTGCAGCCATTTCGAACTGTCCCGAAACTTCAGCGTGAGCCCTAAAGCACGCTCGTAAAACGCCTGCGCCTTGTCCATGTCGCGTACGACCGTGTAGATGCTTTGAATCTTCTGGATCGCCATGCCTGCTTCTCCTGACTGGGAAACGACCGCCGTCGCGGCCCGATGCGGCCGCACTGTTCTTGCGTCGGTGTTCGTGGTATATTGTTGAACGCATGGTGTATGGTTGTATTATGCGCCGTGCGCGCGCCCTGTCAATGCAAGGGCGCCAGGTGCCCAACCCGTGCAAAAATGCGGGGATCGGTCGCAAAACGTTGTGGGAGCAGGGGTTGCGCGCCGCGGCGCGCGCCATGGTTTGCGCGCGAGGCCCGGGTTAATCCCTAGACGAACGCATGCATTCGACTCGCTGGAATTGACGAGAAATGGAACAACCAGACACTTCAGAACCGGTTGAAAAGAACGAGCGGCGCGGTATTCAGTCCGTCGAAATCGCTTTCCGGCTATTGATGGCATTGCAGAACACGCAGCAGGCCCTGCCGCTCAAAGAGATCGCGACGCGCGCGGAGATGACACCCAGTGCCGCAAACAACTATCTCGTGAGCCTCGTGCGCACGGGTCTTGCCGCGGCTGACGAGAAACCGGGCTACTACAGGCTTGGCCCGGCGGCACTGATGCTGGGGGTCAGCGCAACGCGGCAGATCGACGGCTTCGACGTGGTGCGGGGCGAATTGGGAAAGTTGCGCGACGCCACACAGTGCAGCGGCGCCATCACGATGTGGACGACCGACGGCGTGTTGAGCCTCTTCAAACTCGAAGGACAGCAGCGCGGCGCATTCGAGCTACGCACGGGTCTGATGTCGTTGCTCTCAACGGCAGCAGGCAAGGTGTTCGCTGCGAGCCTGCCGCTCGCCGTGACGCGACCGTTTCTCGAACAGGAACTGGCCTCGCGCAAAGCAGGCGGCGACGCGATCCAAACATTCCACGCGGACGTGATGCATGAACTGCAGGCGAACGGCTACGCAACCATGCGGCGTTCGGACATTGCGGGCTACGCGTCTATTGCGGCGCCGGTCATCAACTGGACCGGCGACGTCAAGTTCGTCATCAGCCTCGTGGGGGCCGACACCGTGCTGGACTTCGAGCCCGGTTCGAAGCATGTGGTCGCCCTGCTCGAGTCTGCGGCGCGGGCGACCGCCCTGCTGGGCGGTCGGCCCCGCTCGCAAAGCAACGCGGCGAACTGATGCGGTCGCGCGCGGGCCGGCGCAGTGCGCTCAAGCGCAGACAGCGAGCGACGCAAGCCGGTGCAGCACCGCTTCAGCGGCCGCGCCCGCCGATGCGGGGTTCTGCCCCGTGACGAGGTTGCCGTCGATCACTAAGTGGCTGCTCCACGGCGCGCCCGCTTCGAACAAGGCCCCGGCAGCGCGGAGGCGATCTTCCAGCAACCAGGGTGCGTTGGCGGCAAGGCCGACTTGCGTCTCTTCATCGTTGGTGAAGGCGGTCATTGTTCTGCCTTTGAACGCCCAGTCTTGAGCGTCGCCCGCGGACAGGAAGCTCGCCTGCCCGTGGCATACCGCTGCAACGACCTGTCGCTCGTTATGAAGTGCCGCTTGCAGGATCCTGCCTACGCCTGCGTCGACTGCGAGATCCTGCATGGGGCCGTGTCCGCCCGGCACGAACACGGCGTCGAAGTCGGCAGCGTTCACGTCCTCGGTGGGCAATGGCGCGCGTAGGGCGTCGGCAAAGCGCTCGAGGTAAGACGCCAGTTCGGCGACTTTTTCGGTATCGCCGTGATTGCCCTGCGGCGTGAGGCTCAGGGCATCGACAATCGACCGCTTGCCGGCTGGCGTAGCCAGCGTGATGCGGGCGCCGGCCCGTATGAAGATGTCATGCGGCGTGACGAACTCTTCGGCCCAGAAGCCGGTTGGACGTTGCGTGCCGTCTTTCTGTGTCCATGTTGTCGCGCCAGTCAGAATCATCAGGATGGAATGCATGTGCGTTGTTCGCCTTGAAGTGATGCCCGTAGAGCCGGCCCGAGTTTCGTCAGGAAATGTGGAGCAGCGGCCATCAGGCAGTGGATCGGGTATGCGTCGGCTAGTGTCGACCGTGCCGGTAATCGCGTAAATGAATGCACCGCGATTTCTCAATTCCTGTGCCCGGAACGCCATGTGGAGAAGCGCATGAACCGATTCGAAGCGTTGCGAATTTTTTGTGTAGCCGCCGGAAGTGCCAACTTCCGGGCAGCTGCCACACGAATGGGCGTGTCGCCGCAGGTCATTACGCGCGTTATACGGGAACTGGAAGCGGAGTTCGGCGAGCCGCTCTTTCATCGCAGCACGCGTGGGGTGCGGCTCACACACGTCGGCGAGCAGCTCGCCTCGAAGAGCGCAGCCGCGATTGCAGGCATTGACGAAATCTTTGCGCATGGTGCCGACCACGCCCCTCGCGAGCTCGCCGGCACGGTGAGGATTGCCGCTCCGACCTCACTGGGACGGCGCGTTATCACACCGGGGCTCGCGCCGCTCGTCGCGAGTCATCCGGGTCTTGTCGTGGATTTACGTTTGTCGGAAGTGCTCGCCGATGTCGTGGACGAACGGATCGACATCGGCGTACGCATCGGGCCGATGCGCGATAGCAGCCATGTCGCGAGAGCGGTATCGGGCGCATCGCTAGTGATTACCGGCTCGCCGGAACTCGTGGCACGATGGGGTGAACCCGAAAACCAGACGGCATTGGAGAAGGCTCCGCTCACCATGCTGATCGACCGCAATACCGGCCGCCCATGGCCCTGGCTACTCAATGGCGTGGAGCCTTTCGTACCCACGAATCCGGTATTCGTCACGGACGATCCGGAAGCGGAATGCGAGGCCGTGCTGGCCGGCATGGGTTTCGGTCAATTGCCAGGGCATCTCGCCACGCCGCTGTTGCGTGAAAATCGCCTTGTCCCCGTTCTAGAAAAACTGCGCCCTGCCGCAGCCGTCATGTATGTATACCGGCCCTACCGGATACCGTTACCGGCACGGGTCCGCGTGGTTTTCGACGCATTGTGTCAGTTGCTGGACAATTGCGAGGAGACGCTACATGGCCCAAGCGCCCGCTATACGTAGTCAAGCGATGGCGCGAACACCCACTTTCCGCAGTCTCCACCGCCCCTTGCGGGTCGTTCAGAGCCGCTGTCGGCGCGCTGCACAGCACCACGCATCGTTTAGCCCGAAAGGCCGAAGTGGATACTGCTTCGGTAAGCACCGACCCGGACCGTCTTGAAGGATTGACGACCGAGAGCAAGCGGTCTGCCAGATTGACCTGCCCTGGAATTTTCGGACCGGTTGAAACTTGAGAGAACGGCTTCCAACGGAGAAAAGGAAGTCATGAAGAAGAGCCGGTTCACGGAAGAGCAGATGGTCACCATCCTGCGCGAGGCGGACAAGGCGCCGGTCGCTGAGGCCGCGAAGAAGCACGGGATCAGCGAGCAAACCATTTACAACTGGCGGCAGCATTTCGGCGGGCTGGAAGCCGCCGATGTGAAGCGGCTCAAGCAACTCGAGCAAGAGAATGCGCGGCTGAAGAAGATGCTTGCCGAGCGCGATTCCGTCCACGTTGGACGATATTCCGCACGAGCCGAACGAAGCACAACTAGTTCAGTGCGTCATCGCGGTCACATGCTAGCCTCGATATAGCAAAGTCCGCAGCGTGAGGGTGCCGGCGATGTCGCTACCGGGGAATGTCCAGGCAACGGGAAGGCAACCGTTACCAGGGACGACGACATACCCAAGAGCGCAAAAAGAGAAGCCCGCGTAACCTTTTGATTACGCGGGCTTGTTCTGGTCGGGGCGAGAGGATTTGAACCTCCGACCACCTGCACCCCATGCAGGTACGCTACCAGGCTGCGCTACGCCCCGAAAGCACAAAAGTATAACAGAGTGTTTGCGCCTTTAGAACCTTTACGTACGAACTTACTGCAACGTCGGTCCGGCTAATGGCTCAGCACGTCGAGCACGTTGAGCAGGTCGTGACGCAGTTGCTCGACATCGACGCTCGATGCCGGTTTTGCCGTTACCGCATGCACCTGTCTGTCCATCTCGCGCACAGGCTCTTCTACCACATCGCCACGCGAGTCCAGCCGGTTGCGCGCGCCGTTGATCGTGAACCCCTGCTCGTAAAGCAGTTCGCGAATCCGGCGAATCAGCAACACCTCGTGATGCTGATAGTAGCGTCGGTTGCCCCGCCGCTTCACGGGCTTCAGCTGCGTGAACTCCTGCTCCCAATACCGCAGCACGTGCGGCTTCACGCCGCACAACTCACTCACCTCTCCGATCGTGAAATAACGCTTCGCGGGAATCGGAGGCAAGACGACTTTTTCAGTTGTCGCTGTCATCGCCGGTTAGCTGTCGTGGTGTTGGTAGAGGTGCTGCGAAGGGCGTTCGCCACGGTTGCGCCGCGCGTCGCATGGCGCCGCGGCGCAACGTCTAGTTGCGCGCGTAACTCGTGTCGGCGCCGTTCTCGACGAGCGCCTTCAGCTTCTGGCTGGCGTGGAACGTGACGACGCGACGTGCCGCAATCGGAATGGCCTCGCCGGTTTTCGGATTGCGGCCGGGACGCTGCGGCTTGTCGCGCAGTTGAAAGTTGCCGAAGCCGGAGAGCTTCACGCTCTCGCCGCCTTCCAGCGCATCGCGGATCACCTCGAAGAACGCCTCCACCATGTCCTTCGCTTCGCGCTTGTTGAGCCCGACATTGTCGAACAGCAATTCGGCGAGTTCAGCCTTCGTAAGCGTAGGCGTCTCCGTGGAGGCGGGGGCCGTTGATGTCGGGATGTCGCGAATCATGGCGCTGCGTTGCGCCGCAAGAAGGGCTTCGAAATCGCTCGAGTTCATTTCGTTCATGTAGCTATGAATGGCGCGCGAACCAGTAAGCTGCTATGCGCGAATTGCCGTTTCGGTTATCCGCGCAACCGGGCGCCATAGACTCGAGCCAGGCGATCCACCAGAGACTTGATGGCCTGATCGACCGTTTCGTCCTGAAGGGTCCCGCCAGTATCTTGCAAGGTCACCCGGAAGGCAAGGCTTTTCTCGTGCGCAGCCATACCACCGGAAGTGTTTGATTTTGCACGAAATTCGTCGAACAACGCAACCCTCTGAACGATCTTCGCGGGCCCTTCCTGAAGGGCCTTTTGCATCTCGTCCAGAAGCGCCTGCACCTCGATTTTCTGGTCGACCACGAGTGCGATGTCGCGACGCACGGGCGGGAATTTCGACACGTCCGTCGGGCTCGGCAGCGCACGCTGCATGAGCGCCTGCGCTTCGATTTCGAACAGGATCGGCGCGTGCGGCAGATCGTACTTCTGCATCCAGCGCGGATGCAGTTCGCCGATCCAGCCCACTGCGCGCCCGTCCACTTCGATGCGCGCGCAACGCCCCGGATGCAACGCCGGATGCTCGGCCTTGACGAAGCGCGCCACGGTCGGTGCGAGCAACGCTTCCAGGTCGCCCTTCACGTCGAAGAAATCGACGGCACGCGTGGGCGACGCCCACTGCTCGTCCGCAGTGGAGCCGTAGGCCAGCGCGCCGACCATCTTGGGCTGCGCGAAGCCTTCCACGGTCATCTCGCTCGAAGCAATGGAGGCATCGGGCAGAAACACGCGACCCACCTCGAACACGCGGATGCGTTCGGCGCGGCGGTTCAGGTTGTATCGCAGCACGCCGATCAGGCTACCGAACAGCGTGGTGCGCATCACGGAAAGCTGGCTCGCGATGGGATTCAGCAGACGCACGGGCTTGTCGTTGCCGGCGAAGTCGTGCTCCCATTCGGCGTCCACGAAGCTGAAGTTGACCGTCTCCGCGTAGTCGCGCGCGGCAAGCGCATGGCGAATGTCGTGCACGGAGCGCTGCGTCTCGTGCGTCGGACGCATGACGTTCGACGCAACCGGCGGACGCGCCGGAATCTTTTCGAAACCGTAGATGCGGGCGACTTCTTCGATCAGATCTTCCTCGATCTCGATGTCGAAGCGATACGCGGGCGGCGTCACCGAGAACGTCTCGCCGTCGCTTTCGAAGGCAAGGCCAAGGCGCGTGAAAATCTGCGCGATTTCGTCCGCGCCGATCCGCACGCCGATGATCCGGTTCGCGCGCGACACGCGCATCTTCACCGGCTCGCGCTTCGGCACATTGACGACCTGGTCGTCAACCGGGCCGGCCTCGCCGCCGCAAATATCGAGAATGAGCTGCGTGAGATATTCGATGTGTTCGACCGTCGTCGACCAGTCCACACCGCGCTCGAAGCGATGCCCCGCGTCGGTGGAGAAGTTGAAGCGGCGCGAGCGGCCGCGAATGCTGTCCGGCCACCAGAAGGCGGCTTCGAGGTAGATGTTCGTCGTATCGAGCGTAACGGCGGTGCTGTCGCCGCCCATGATGCCGGCGAGGCTTTCGATCTGGTGATCGTCCGCAATCACGCCCACGGCCTCGTCCACTTCGATGGTGTTGCCGTTCAGGAGCTTGAGCGTCTCGCCCTTGCGGCCCCAGCGCACGTCCATCGCACCGTGAATCTTGTCGAGATCGAACACATGCGAAGGCCGGCCCAATTCGAGCATCACGTAGTTAGAGATGTCGACGAGCGCCGAGATGCTGCGCTGACCCGAACGTTCGAGCCTTGCCACCATCCACTGCGGCGTCTTCGCGCGCGCGTTCACGCCGCGAATCACGCGACCCGAGAAGCGACCACACAGATCGGGCGCGGAAATGCGTACCGGCAGCGTATCGGCAAGCTTCACTTCGGCAGCCTTGAACTGCGGTGCCTTCAACGGCGCACCGGTGATGGCTGCGGTCTCGCGCGCGATGCCGAAGACGGAAAGGCAGTCGGCCTTGTTCGGCGTGAGCTTGATTTCGAAGACGGTGTCGTCGAGATTGAGTGCTTCGCGGATGTCCTGGCCGATCGGCGTGTCTTCCGGCAGGATCAACAGGCCGCTGTGATCTTCCGAAAGCTTCAGCTCACGCGCCGAGCACAGCATGCCCTGACTCTCCACACCGCGCAGCTTCGAGAGCTTGATGGCAAACGGCGCGCCGCCCTCTTCCGCCGGCGGCAACTGCGCGCCCACCAGCGCGACGGGCACCTTGATGCCGGGCGCCACATTGGGCGCGCCGCAGACGATGTTCAGCGTCGCGCCCGTGCCGGCATCGACTTGACATACGTTGAGCTTGTCCGCGTCCGGATGCTTGACGACTTCCAGCACGCGCCCCACCACGATCTTCGACGTGGGCGGCGCAGCCGGGCGCAGCCCCTCAACCTCGAGACCGGCCATCGTCAGCGCATGGGACAGCTCTTCGGTGGTGAGCTGCGGATCGACAAAGGTTCTGAGCCAGGATTCCGGGAATTGCATGAGTCTGTACGTTCCAACAGGTTAGGAGCACGGCGCCGCGCGACTCGCCTCGTTGCAGCGCGGCCGGCCAGTGGGCGGCGCGGCCCGGTCCACGGGCGCAGCCGCTCGGTCGTATCGCGGGTCAGGCAAATTGCTTCAGGAACCGCAGGTCGTTCTCGAAGAACAGACGCAGGTCCTGCACGCCGTAACGCAGCATGGTCAGACGCTCGAGACCGCTACCGAAGGCAAAGCCGATATAGCGCTCCGGGTCGAGGCCCATGTTGCGGATCACGGTGGGATGCACCTGCCCCGAACCGGAAATCTCCAGCCACTTGCCCGCGTTCTTGCCCTGCTCGAACATCATGTCGATCTCGGCCGAGGGCTCGGTGAACGGAAAGTAGGACGGCCGGAAACGCACCAGGATGTCGTCGCGCTCGAAGAACTTCTTGAGGAAATCGGAGTAGACGCCCTTGAGGTCCGCGAAGCTGATGTTCTCGTCGATCCACAGGCCTTCGACCTGATTGAACATCGGCGAGTGCGTGGCGTCGCTGTCTACCCGATACGTGCGGCCCGGAACGATCACCTTGATGGGCGGCGTATGGGTGCGTGCATAGCGAACCTGCATGGGGCTCGTATGCGTGCGCAGCAGCAGCGGGCGGCCGTCCTTGTCCTTGCCGTCCACGTAGAACGTGTCCTGCATGGAACGCGCCGGGTGGTTCTCGGGGCTGTTGAGCGCCGTGAAGTTGTACCAGTCGGTCTCGATCTCGGGACCGTCCGCCACGTCGAAGCCGATCGAGCCGAAGATCTGCTCGACGCGCTCCCACGTTTGCATCACCGGATGAAGGCTGCCTGCGCCCATGCCGCGACCGGGCAGCGTGACGTCGATGGCTTCGGCGGCGAGGCGCTGGTTCAACAGCGCGTCGGCGAGCGCCTGACGGCGTGCCGTCAGCGCCGCTTCCACCTGCTGCTTCGCGACGTTGATGCGTGCGCCTTCGGTCTTGCGCGTTTCGGGGTCAAGCCTGCCCAATCCCTTCAGGCGTTCCGTGAGGACACCCGACTTGCCGAGAAAGCGCGCCTTCTCGTTCTCGAGCGTGTTGACATCGGGCGCCTCGGCAAAGGCGCTTTGCGCGTCAGCGACAATCTGGTCCAGATCCATTGGTCCCATCGTTTCAACGTCAGTGTTTCAGTGTCTGTAGTACGGCGTAGCGGAGCCGGAGCACGACCGGTCCGACACCCACGCGCGACTGGCTCGACCAACAAAAACGGGGCTCGGTGAGGAGCCCCGTTTTTGTTGCAGCGTCACCGGCAAGCCGGAATGTTCGCTGCAACCAACCACGCAATACCTGAACGCCTGGTTAGCGATCAGGCCGCAACGGCGGCTTTCACCTGCTGGACGACAGCAGCAAAAGCAGCCTTGTCGAACACAGCCATGTCGGCCAGCACCTTGCGGTCGAGTTCGATCGACGCCTTCTTCAGGCCGTTGATGAACACGCTGTACGTCATGTCGTGCTGACGCACCGCCGCGTTGATACGCGTGATCCACAGTGCGCGGAACACACGTTTCTTGTTGCGACGGTCGCGGTAGGCGTACTGGCCTGCGCGCATGACCGCCTGCTTGGCGATGCGATAGACGTTATTGCGGCGGCCGCGGTAACCCTTGGCCAGCTTGATGATCTTCTTGTGACGGGCCCGTGCGGTAACCCCACGTTTGACTCGAGGCATGTTTCGCTCCTATGAGTATCGGTTGAGGGTTACGCGAACGGCAGCATTGCGCGCACGGAGTTCAGATCGGAATCGTGAACGGCCGTAGCGCCACGCAGGTGCCGCTTGTTCTTGGTGGTCTTCTTCGTCAGGATGTGGCGCTTGAAGGCTTGACCGCGCTTGACGGTACCACCCGGACGCACCACGAAGCGCTTCGCAGCGCTCTTCTTGGTCTTCATCTTGGGCATGACAGACAACTCCATTATTTGATGGACATGGGTGTGCGGTTGGCTCGCGAACGCCCGATGCAAAAGCCCGGGACCATCGTTTGCCCTTCACCCGCCCTTCGAAACCCACTCCACTTGGTATGCAGCCGGCCGGTGATGCTGGCCGCCGCTTTCAGGAAAAACGCCCGTCGCCGCACCGATCACTGAGATCGACACAGGATGCGGGCGCCGTTCCGGAACCTGCTGGCGCGAAGCGTCTAACGACGATCCGCGCACTAACCTGCTTCGCACGGCAGCGAAGTGCCTTGCGGCACATCGCGCTTGCCCTGCGCTTACTTCTTCTTCTTGGGAGCGAGCACCATGATCATCTGGCGCCCTTCCATTTTCGGCATCTGCTCGACCTGCCCCACCTCGTCGAGGTCAGTACGCAGGCGCTCCAGCATGCGCATACCGATTTCCTGGTGAGCCATTTCGCGGCCACGGAAACGCAACGTGATCTTCGTCTTGTCGCCGTCTTCGAGGAAGCGGACGAGGTTGCGCAGCTTGACGTGGTAATCGCCGTCATCGGTCCCGGGGCGGAACTTCACTTCCTTGACCTGGATGACCTTTTGCTTGAGCTTCGCCTCGTGCTGCTTCTTCGCTTCCTGGTACTTGAACTTGCCATAGTCCATCAGGCGGCACACCGGAGGCACTGCCTGCGGGGCAATTTCTACCAGGTCGAGATCCTGTTGTTCCGACAGACGGAAAGCATCTGCAAGCTTCACGATGCCGAGCGGCTCGTTATCGACTCCGACGAGACGCACCTCGGGCGCGGTAATTTCGCCGTTGATGCGATGCGACTTTTCAGTAGCGATGTTACGTTTCCTCTAAAAATTAAAAAAACGAGCCGCGCTGCCAGGTGGCTTACCTGAACGCCTGCAGGTCTTCACGCAGGCGTTCAACGAAGGCATCGACCGGCATCACACCGAGATCGACACCGCCACGGGCACGCACGGCTACCGTTTGCGCTTCACGCTCCTTGTCGCCGACCACCAGCAGGTACGGGACCTTTTCGAGCGTGTGTTCGCGTATTTTATAGCTAATTTTCTCGTTGCGCAAATCGGCCTCTACTCTAACCCCTTGTTTTTGCAACGTTTGGGCCAATTTTTGCGCATATTCGGCCTGACTTTCAGCAATATTCATCACAACCACCTGCATCGGAGCCAGCCAGGCAGGCATCGCGCCGGCATGGTGCTCGATCAGGATCCCGAGGAAGCGCTCCATTGATCCGAGGATTGCCCGGTGCAGCATGATCGGGCGCCGGCGGCTGTTGTCCTCGGCCACGTACTCGGCGCCAAGGCGCTCCGGCAGCACCATGTCGAGCTGCAGCGTGCCGCACTGCCACGAGCGGCCGAGCGCGTCCTTGATGTGGTACTCGACCTTCGGACCGTAGAACGCGCCTTCACCCGGCAGCTCTTCCCAGCTCACACCGCAGGCCGTGAGCGCGCGGCGCAGGCCGTCCTCTGCGCGATCCCACGTTTCGTCCGTGCCGGCGCGCGAGTCCGGACGCAGCGACAGCTTGATGTCGATGTGATCGAAGCCGAAATCCTTGTACACGCTCATGGCGAGCGTGTTGAAAGCGATCGACTCGCTGATGAACTGATCTTCCGTGCAAAAGATGTGTGCATCGTCCTGCACGAAGCCGCGCACGCGCATGAGCCCGTGCAGCGCGCCGGAAGCCTCGTTGCGATGGCACGAGCCGAATTCCGCGTAACGCAGCGGCAGATCGCGGTACGACCGCAAGCCATGATTGAACACCTGCACGTGGCCCGGGCAGTTCATCGGCTTGATGGCGTAGTCGCGCTTTTCCGACTCCGTCGTGAACATGTTTTCACGATAGTTCTGCCAGTGGCCGGACGCTTCCCAGAGCGAGCGGTCCATGATCATCGGCGTCTTGATCTCGAGATAGCCGGCCTCGGCCACGCGGCGGCGCATGTACTGCTCCACCTGCTGCCAGAGCGTCCAGCCGCGCGGATGCCAGAACACCATGCCGGGCGACTCGTCCTGCATGTGGAACAGGTCCAACTGCTTGCCGAGCTTGCGGTGGTCGCGTTTCTCCGCCTCTTCGAGCATGTGCAGGTACGCGTCCTGTTCTTCCTTCTTCGCCCAGGCTGTGCCGTAGATGCGCTGCAACTGCTCGTTCTTCGCGTCGCCGCGCCAGTAGGCGCCCGCCACCTTCATGAGCTTGAAGACCTTGAGCTTACCCGTGGACGGCACGTGCGGGCCGCGGCAAAGATCCGTGAACCCACCATGCGAATAGAGCTTGATCTCGTCGCTTGAGGGAATCGATCCGATGATCTCGGCCTTGTACTTCTCGCCGATGCTCTTGAAGTAGTCGACCGCCTCGTCGCGTGAGACGACGCGACGCGTAACCGGCTCGTCCTTCTTTGCGAGCTCCTGCATACGCTTTTCGATCTTCTCGAGATCCTCAGGCGTGAAGGGACGGCTGTACGCGAAGTCGTAATAGAAGCCGTTGTCGATCACCGGTCCGATCGTGACCTGAGCTTCCGGGTAAAGCTCCTTCACCGCGTACGCCAACAGGTGTGCCGTGGAGTGGCGAATGATGTCGAGACCGTCGGGGTCCTTCTCCGTGACGATCGCAAGCGACGCATCGCGATCGATGAGCGCCGACGTATCGACGAGCTCGCCATCGACCTTGCCGCCGAGCGCCGCCTTCGCGAGACCGGGGCCGATCGACGCGGCCACTTCGGCGACCGTCACGGGATGATCGTACTGTCGAACAGAACCGTCGGGCAGACGTATCGAAACCATTGCGTTCTCCATGTGCCGGCCGGCGGCACGTCAACAGGTGAAAGACAGAAACCCTACGCGGACCGGCAACGAAACCAGGGCAAAAAAAATGCGGCCCCGCTTTCGAGGGGCCGCATTCACATTTCGAACCAGACTACACGGCGAAATACAGAGGCGAAAGGGGTCCTCGACTAGCGTCGCTCCGAAGTAGTTTCGGTAAACGTTCGCGGTGTCATAACCGTATTCGCCTTATGCGCAAGAGCGCGTGCACTGCCGTTTGTACTGCTGCTTATACCGCATGAAACCCGATGCATGACCAGGCTTCCGATTTCGTTGGTAGGCTCGATTGGACTCGAACCAACGACCCCCACCATGTCAAGGTGGTGCTCTAACCAGCTGAGCTACGAGCCTGAAGAAGCTGAAATTATATGGAGTACCGGAACACTTGGCAAGCACTTTTATGCGGCGACATGAAAACGCCTCATGCCTTGCGCGCGGCCCGCACCACGCCCTGCACCTCTCCCAGCAGGGTGCACGCACGCTGGATTTGCGCCGCGCTCGACACCTCGACGGTGAACTGCATGAAAGCCGCGTTTCGCCGCGACTGCGTCTTCACGCCGATCACGTTGATCTTCTCGCGCGCGAACACTTCGGAGATGTCGCGCAGCAGCCCCTGGCGGTCGCCCGCCTCGATCGTGAGATCCACGGGATAGACGGACTGTCCGCGCCCGCTCAGCACGTCCGCGGACCACGTGGTCTGCAGCACGCGCTCAGGCGCGCGCTCGGCCATGCGACGAAACGTGGGGCAATCCGTGCGATGGATCGACATGCCTTTGCCGCGCGTGACGAAGCCGCTGATGTCATCGGGGGGCGCCGGACGGCAGCATCGCGCGAGCTGCGTGAGCAGCGCGTCCACGCCTACCACGAGCACGCCGGTGGATGCGCCATGCGCGACGCTCGCCCCGCTCGCGCGCTTCGTGATCTGCTCGGGCGTTTCCGTTTCCGGCTCGGGCGGCGGCGCGTCCTGCAACGCCTGCTCCACCTGACGCAGGCTGAACTCTTCCTTGCCGACCACGGAGAACAGATCGTCGGTCGACTTGAACCCGAGCTTGGCCGCGAGCTGGTCCAGATTGACCGAGGTCTTGCCCTCGCGCTGCAGCGTCTTTTCCACCATTGCGCGGCCAGACGCGATGTTCTCTTCGTGCTCGATCGCGTTGAACCACGCGCGCACCTTCTGGCGTGCACGCGGGCTTTGCAGATAGCCGAGCTGCGGGTTGAGCCAGTCGCGTGACGGCCCGCCCTCCTTCACCGCGATGACCTCGACCGTCTGACCGTTCTGCAGCGGCGTGTTGAGCGGCACCATCGCGCCGTCGACACGCGCGCCGCGACAGCGGTGCCCCAGCTCGCTGTGCAGGTGATACGCGAAGTCGAGGGGCGTTGCGCCCTGCGGCAGCGCGATCACGCGCGCCTGCGGCGTCATCACGTAGATGTGGTCGTCCTCGAAGGTAGCCTGGCGCAACTGGTCCCACGGCTGGCGGCCGTCGGACACGTCGTCTTTCCACGCGAGCAGTTGGCGCAGCCATGCGATCTTCTCGTCGTAGCGGTCGCTCGCGCTGAACTGACCGCCATAACCACGCACGCCCGCTTCCTTGTAGCGCCAGTGGGCGGCCACACCGTATTCGGCGAACTGGTGCATCTCGTGCGTGCGGATCTGCACTTCGAACGCGCGCCCGTCGTCGCCGATCACAACCGTATGCAGCGACTTGTAGCCGTTCGGCTTCGGCCGGGAGATGTAGTCGTCGAACTCTCTCGGCACCGGTTGCCACAGGTTGTGCACGATGCCGAGCACGGTGTAGCAATCCTTGATGTCGGGAACGATGACGCGAAACGCGCGCACGTCGTAGAGTTCGGCGAAATCGAGCTCCTTGCCGCGCATCTTGCGCCAGATGCTGTAGATGTGCTTCGGCCGCCCCGACACCTCCGCATCGATGTGCGCGGCGGCAAGCTCGGCGCGCAGGCGGTCGATGGCCTGCGTGACGTAGCTCTCGCGCTCCACGCGTTTCTCGTCGAGCAACTTCGCGATGCGCTTGTAGGTCTCGGGCTCTTCGAAGCGGAACGCGAGGTCCTCGAGCTCCCACTTCAACTGCCAGATGCCGAGCCGGTTCGCAAGCGGCGCGTAGATTTCGAGCGTCTCGCGCGCCACGTCGGGCGACGGCGTGAGCTTCGCCGCGGCGTAGTAGCGCAGCGACTGCAGCCGCGAGGCGAGCCGGATCAGCACGACACGGATGTCCTGCGCGAACGCGAGCAACATCTTGCGCAACGCTTCGACCTGCGCGCGACGCGCGGCCTGCGCATCGCGACCGGCCTCGGGCATCGCATTCTGAGCGGCGCGCATGCTGACGGTGCCGAGCCTCAACAGCTTGCGCACGTCCGCAACGAGCTGCGAAACCTCTTCGCCGAAGCGTTCGGCCAGAATGCGCTCGGGGTCCGACAGATACGGCGTGAGCGCGAAGAGCGCCGCCGCCAGCACCGCGGGCGAATCGACGTTGAGCTTGCCCATGATCGATGCCGTCCCCGCCGCATGCTCGATCAGTGATTCGCCGGACGGCAGTCGCGCGTCACCGGCGGTCTCGCGCACGAACGCGAGCGCGTCGTCGATGGACGGCACCGGACTCGTGGTGGTGGGGAGATTGTCGCGACTCATGATGCTTTGACCCGGCAATCATGCCGGGCTGGAACGATGAAACCGCCATGCGGCAGCCGAAGCTTCCGCACAGTCAATTGCAGGGCAACAAACCGCAGCCGCTTGCGCCGCGGGCTGCCCCGCCCAACCGTCAGCTGCGCTGAGCCGCCACTACGACCACTTCCACGAGGCACGCCGGGTTCGCGAGCTTCGCTTCCACCGTGGCACGCGGCGGCGTGGCGCCCGGCACGACCCACGTGTCCCACACGGCGTTCATGCCGGGAAAGTTGGCCATGTCGGAGATGAAGATCTGTACCGAAAGCAGATGCGACTTGTCGCTGTTCACTTCGGCAAGCAGGCGGTCGATGTGGTCGAGCACCTCGCGGGTCTGGCCGGTGATGTCCTGCTTCGTGTCTTCGGCGATCTGGCCGGCCAGGTACACGGTACCGTTGTGCACGGCGATTTCCGAGAGACGCGGGCCGACGTGGTGACGATTGACTGCCATAAGGTTTCCTGTTGGTGTGGTGAAGGTGGCACGCTGCGGCAATGGCGCAGCGCCATGCGCGGCCGCCTGCCTCGCGCAGGCGTGCAATCGCATATTATGACCCGAGCGCGGCTCAGCCGATCAGGAAACGTCGCGCGATAGCGATCTGGTCAGGTGCAAGAAAGGCCGGCGCATGGCCCGCACCGGCAATTTCGACGCTCGCAACAGCCTTCCCTTCGCTGACCATGCGCGCCACCGTCTCACGCGAAAGCAGATCCGACTGCTCGCCGCGCACGACGAGCATGCGCCCCGGGAAGGCCGCGAGCGAGCGCCAGAGTATCGATTCGCCGAGCGCGTTCTGCTCGGGCGTCGTGGCGCCGAACGGCTGGGCGATGCGCGGGTCGTAACGGAATGCCCAGGCGCCGTCCACCTCGTGCAGGAGCGGCGTGTTGATCTCGCGCCACTCCTCCTGGGTGAGCGGGCCGAACGACTGCGCGAGCAACGCGGCATGATCGATGCCCTGCTGCAGCGTTTCGAAGCGCGCCGGCTTGCCGAGATACTCGCCGATGCGAGCCAGCGCCTGCGGCTCGATATGGGGACCGACGTCGTTGACGATCATCTTGCCGATGGGTGAGTCGGGCAGGCCCGCCAGGGCGAGGCCGATCAGCCCGCCCATCGAAGTGCCGAACCAGTCCACTTTTTCAGCGCCCGTGCGCGCGATCAGCGTGACCATGTCGGCAACGTACTGCGCGACGCCGTAACCCATCGGGTCGGCGAGCCACGACGAGAGGCCGCGGCCCACCACGTCGGGGCACACCACGCGATAGGTGTCGCTCACCGCGGCCGCGAGCCGGTCGAAGTCACGGCCCGAACGCGTGAGCCCGTGCACGCAGACAAGCACGCGCGGGTTCGCAGGGTCGCCCCATTCGGTGTAGGCCATGCGGTGCAGACCGCCGGGGCTGATGCATTGAACGAAGCGCTGGCGCAAGGCGGTAGACGTGGCGGTCATCGTGAGGTCCTGTCCTGGCATAAGACTGTCGGGGCCGGGCCCGCTGCGGCGCCGGCGGCACGAGTCCGATTGTAGACGGCGGGGAACCGCACCAACGCGTTTTTCAAGGAAAGCGCGACGAGCGTCACGCGCAACGCGACCGCCCAAACACCGCGGGCGGAACGCTCTTTCCGAACCTTCCGCCCGCTTCGAATCGATTTACCGAACAAGGGTCACGTTTCGCCGACATAACCTCACGCAACCTCAAACGACCACACAGCCCCGCCTGCAAGCGACCGCGGCGACCACAGCAACCCACCATCAGGCCGCTTTTCGCCGACCGCGATACCGCTTAGCTCACGGCGCTCACGTCGAGCGGTGCGCCGGTCTTCGCCGCGATCTCGTCCACCGTCACGCCAGGCGCGAGTTCGGCGAGCCGCAAACCGTCTTCGGTCACGTCGATCACGCCGAGGTCGGTGATGATGAGATCCACCACGCCCACGCCCGTGAGCGGCAGCGAGCATTCATCGACGATCTTGTGCTGATCGCCCTTCGCCACGTGCTCCATCAGCACGACCACGCGCTTCACGCCGGCAACGAGGTCCATGGCGCCACCCATGCCCTTGATCATCTTGCCCGGAATCATCCAGTTCGCGAGGTCGCCGCTCTTGCTCACCTGCATGGCGCCGAGAATCGCCAGGTTGATGTGGCCGCCGCGGATCATGGCGAACGAGTCCGCCGACGAGAAGATCGACGAGCCGGGCAGCGTCGTCACCGTCTGCTTGCCTGCGTTGATGAGGTCGGCGTCCACTTCCTCGTCCGTGGGAGACGGCCCGATGCCGAGCAGCCCGTTCTCCGACTGCAGCCACACCTCGACGCCCGCGGGCACGTGGTTGGCCACCAGCGTCGGCAGACCGATGCCGAGGTTCACATAGAAACCGTCCTGCAGTTCCTTCGCCGCGCGCGCGGCCATTTCATCGCGATTCCATGCCATGGTCAGACTCCTTTTGCGCGCACGACGCGTTGTTCGATGCGTTTTTCCGGATGCGCATTGAGCACGATGCGCTGCACGAAGATGCCCGGCGTGTGGATCGCGTCCGGATCGAGTTCGCCCGTCTCCACGATTTCCTCGACCTCGGCCACCGTGATGCGGCCGGCCATCGCGCACATCGGGTTGAAGTTGCGCGCCGTGCGGCGATAGACGAGGTTGCCGGCCTTGTCCGCCTTCCACGCCTTCACGAGCGCGACGTCGGCGGTGAGCGAATGCTCGAGCACGTAGTGGTTGTCGCCGAACTGGCGGGTTTCCTTGCCCTCGGCAATCAGCGTGCCGTAGCCGGTGTTGGTGAAGAAGGCCGGAATGCCGGCGCCGCCCGCGCGCAGTTTTTCGGCGAGCGTACCTTGCGGCGTGAATTCGAGTTCCAGTTCGCCCGCGAGGTACTGCCGCTCGAATTCCTTGTTCTCGCCCACGTACGACGAGATCATCTTCCTGATCTGCCGCGTTTCGAGCAGCAGGCCGAGGCCGAAACCGTCCACGCCCGCGTTGTTGCTGATGCACGTGATGCCCTTAACGCCCGAATCGCGCAGCGCGCCGATCAGCGCCTCCGGAATGCCGCACAGGCCGAAGCCGCCCACGGCGAACGTCTGCCCGTCCTTGACGATGCCTTCGAGCGCGGCAGCCGCGCTCCCATAGACCTTGTTCATCAGTTTGTCCCTTCCTCAATGGAAACCCGAAAACCGGATCGGCGCAGTGCGCGGCAAAACTCGCCGGCAGCCAGTTGGCAAACGCCATTCTAGCCACACGGCGGCATGTCGTTGCAGCAGGCCGAATGGACATCCGGCCGTGCGCCTCACGCCGGCGCGGTGCCTTGCAGGGCAACGCTCGCCGCGCTCTTCTCGTTTGCCGCAAAGGGTACGATGCAGCGGTGTTGCGGCACAATACGCAAAAATACATAAGTAACCTCACCACCGTGGCGGCCTCGCCCATGCCCGACCAACGTTCGCTCGACTATCAGACCGCCTTTCATCTCGCGCCGATCGGCCTCGTGCTCGCGCGCGATCGCATCATCGAAGACTGCAACGACGAACTCGCGGCGATCTTCCGGTGCCGGCGCGAGTCGCTGATCGGGCAGTCGTTTCAGGTGCTGTATCCGTCGGCGGACGAGTTCGAGCGCATCGGCGCGCGCATCCCGCCCATCATGACCGCGCAAGGCAGCTACGCGGACGACCGTATCATGAAGCGCGCCGACGGCGAGCTCTTCTGGTGCCACGTGACGGGGCGGTCATTGGACCGCGCCGAGCCGCACGCGGCGGGCGTCTGGACCTTCGAGGACCTCAGCGCCACACGCCGCGTGGCCGTAGAACTCACCCCGCGCGAGCGCGAGATTGCCGCCCAGCTCGTCACGGGCAAGACGAGCAAGCAGATCGGGCGGATTCTGGATATCAGCTCGCGCACGGTGGACGTGTACCGCGCGCGGCTCATGCGCAAGTATGGGACGGGAAACGCCACCGAGCTGTTGCAGCGGCTGCTGGGGCAGTAAGACCCGGCGAGCGGGATTGTGCGCTCGCCGGTTGACAGGCCGGTGTGATGTTGTTGGCTGGACGCCGGCTTGAAGCTGTTCAGCAGGCCTGCTCAGCCGGCCTGCTCAGCTGGCCTGCTCATCTGGCCTGGGTAGTGAGCCTCAACGTGCCTTGACGAGTTCGGCCCGCTCGATCGTGGCGCGCAACAGATCCGGCATCGGCACCGATTTGCCGGCGGCGTAATCGATCCACACGCAGCGGGCGTTGCCGCGCGCATAGAGCGTGTCGGGGTCGTCCGCACGGCGCAGTTCGAAACCGGTGTCGAAGCTGCTGCGGCCAGGCTGGCCGACCGTCATCCGGCACACGACGTCGCCGGGATAGTGAAGCTGCCGCAAAAACTCCATCGATGCGTTGACGATCACCGGCCCTTGCCCCTCGCCGTTGCCGCCCGCGATGCCGAGATGCTCGAACCACGAAATCCGCGCCTGCTCCATGTAGCGGAAATAGACCGTGTTGTTGACGTGGCCAAACGCGTCCATGTCGCCCCAGCGAATGGGCATCGACATTTCGAAGACGGGGTGATACGCCTGCTCGCTCATCGAACTTCTCTTCCTGTTATTTCGTGGGACGCTTCACGTCAGTCTTCACGCGAGCCCGAAGCCGTCGTCGGCCGTAATCACCGAGCCGTTGATGAAATTCGATTCATCGGCCGCGAGCAGCAGCAAGAGGCCGTCGAGGTCCTCGGGCTTGCCCACGCGGTGGCGCGGCAGCATCGAAATCAGCTTCTGCCCCTGCTCCGTCGACCAGTGGTGATGGTTGATCTCCGTATCGATATAGCCCGGGCAGATTGCATTGACGTTGATGCCATGACGCCCCCATTCCTGGGCCATGGCCTTGGTCATGTGGACTACCGCCGCCTTGCTCATCGAATAGAGTCCGATCTGCGGCAGCACGCGCAAACCCGCCACGGACGCGATGTTGATGATGCGGTACGCCGGTTTGTGTGCGCCGTTGCCGCGCATCATCATCCGTTTGGCCACTTCCTGCGCGACGAAGAACGCGCCGCGCGTATTCGTATCGAACACGTATTCGAAGTCGGCGGGCGTGACGTCGGCGAGGCGCTGCGTCGTAGAGACGCCCGAGTTGTTGACGAGAATGTCGATAGTGCCTGCCTCGGTCTCGGCGTGCGCCACGGCAGACTTGATGCTCTGGTAGTCCGTCACGTCGAGCGACACGACGTGCGCCGCACCGCCCGATGCCTCGATTTCGGCGCGCAGTTCCTTGAGGCGCTCCACGCGGCGGCTAGCCAGCACGACTTTTGCGCCTGCCTGCGAGAGTACCTGGGCAAAGCGCTTGCCCAGTCCGCTCGATGCGCCGGTGATCAGCGCGACCTTGCCTTCCAGATTGATCGAACGGCCCATTGTCGTTCCTTGTAGGTGTTGAGCGTTGAGTGGACGGCACGTTGCGGCATGGCCGGACGTGCGTCAATACGGTAGCACAAAGAATAGAACGATCGTGCTAATCTGCGCTCTTCGGGTTGCGGGGTGTCAGACGTTACCGGACAATACGTTCCCGAAAAAAGCATTCTAACGGCAAGAGGAGCTTCGATGACCCCCGCAAGTCTCATTGAGCAGTACGGTCCACGCGAATCGATGGAGTATGACGTCGTGATCGTCGGCGGCGGCCCGGCCGGTCTTTCGGCCGCCATCCGTCTCAAGCAGCGGGCTGCGGAAAAAGGCGTCGAACTCGGCGTGTGCGTGCTGGAAAAGGGCTCGGAAATCGGTGCGCACATTCTCTCGGGCGCGGTCATGGACCCCCGTGCAATCAACGAACTGATTCCCCACTGGAAGGAAAAAGGCGCGCCGCTCGACGTGCCCGTCACCGAAGACCGCTTTCTGTTTCTGACCGAAACGGGCGCGCGCACCGTCCCGCACTGGGCGCTGCCGGAGAACTTCAAGAACGAAGGCAACTACGTGGTGAGCCTCGCGAACGTCACGCGCTGGCTCGGCCAGCAGGCGGAAGCCGCGGGCGTCGAGATCTTCCCGGGCTTTCCCGCGGCCGAGGTGCTCTACAACGAAGACGGCTCGGTGAAAGGCGTGGCCACGGGCAACATGGGCATCGGCAAGGACGGCCAGCCCACCGAGAACTTCCAGCTCGGCATGGAACTGCACGCAAAGTACACGCTCTTCTGCGAAGGCGCGCGCGGGCATCTGGGCCGCCAGTTGAACGAGAAGTTCAAGCTGAACCGCGACAGCGACCCGCAGGTGTACGGCATCGGCATCAAGGAACTGTGGGAGATCGACCCCGCGAAGCACCAGCCGGGCCTCGTCATCCATTCGGCCGGCTGGCCGCTCGACCCGCAGACCTACGGCGGCTCGTTCCTCTATCACATCGACAACAACCAGGTGATGGTCGGCTTCGTGGTGGGGCTCGGCTATTCGAACCCGTACCTCTCGCCGTTCGAGGAATTCCAGCGCTACAAGACGCACCCTGAAATCCGCAAGTTTCTGGAAGGCGGCAAGCGCGTTTCGTACGGTGCACGCGCCATCACGGCGGGCGGCCTCATGTCGCTGCCGAAGCTCGTGTTTCCGGGCGGCGCGCTGGTGGGCGACGACGCCGGCTTTCTCAACGCCTCGCGCATCAAGGGATCGCACGCGGCAATCAAGACCGGCATGCTGGCTGCCGACGCCGCGTTCGACGCCGTGCAGGCCGGCCGCACCGCCGACGAACTCACCGCCTACCCCGAGTCGTTCAAGACGTCGTGGCTTTACACGGAACTGCACCGTGCGCGCAACTTCAAGCAGTGGATGAGCAAGGGGCTCTACCTCGGCACGCTGATGGTCGGCATCGAGCAAAAGCTCTTCGGCGGCAACGTGCCGTGGACGCTGCATCACCAGCACTGGGACCACGAGATGCTCAAGCCCGCTTCGCAGTGCAAGCCGATCGAGTACCCGAAGCCGGACGGCAAGCTCACGTTCGACCGACTCTCGTCGGTGTTCATCTCGAACACGAATCACGAGGAAAACCAGCCGGCGCACCTCACGCTCAAGGACCCGAGCGTGCCCGTGAACGTGAACCTGCGCACGTATGCGGGACCGGAGGGACGTTACTGCCCTGCCGCCGTCTACGAATTCGTGAAGAACGACGACGGCAACGACCGGCTCGTGATCAACGCGCAGAACTGCGTGCACTGCAAGACCTGCGACATCAAGGACCCGACGCAGAACATCGTGTGGGTGACGCCGGAAGGCGGCGGCGGGCCGAACTACCCGAACATGTGAGGACTCGGGGCCGTCAGCACGCACAACGGCCCTTCTTCCGCCGATACAAAAAACGCCGCTTTCAAGCGGCGTTTCTTCTTATGGTGTGGCGCTTGCGCCCGAACGCTTCAGGGCGTTCCGGCCGCGATCTTCGGCGTCGTGGTCACCACGTCGCCGCACTGGGCGCGATGCCGCAACGCATGATCGATCAGCACGAGCGCCAGCATCGCTTCGGCAATCGGCGTGGCGCGAATGCCAACGCAGGGATCGTGGCGACCGAACGTCTCCACCGTCGCGGGCTGCCCCGCCTTGTCGATGGAGCGACGCGGCGTACGAATGCTCGACGTCGGCTTGATTGCGATGGAGACGGTAATGTCCTGCCCCGTCGAGATACCGCCGAGCACGCCGCCCGCATGATTGCCGACGAAGCCTTCCGGCGTGAGTTCGTCGCCGTGCACCGACCCACGTTGCGCCACGCTCGCGAAGCCGGCGCCGATCTCGACGCCCTTCACCGCATTGATGCCCATCATCGCGTGCGCAATGTCGGCGTCGAGCCGGTCGAACAGCGGCTCGCCCCAGCCGACCGGCACGCCCGACGCCACCACATTGATGCGCGCGCCGATCGAGTCGCCGTCCTTGCGCAGCGCGTCCATGTAGGCTTCGAGCTGCGGCACGATGTCGGCATTCGGCGCGAAGAACGGATTCTCGCGCACGTGCGACCAGTCGACGAACGGCACGTCGATCTCGCCCAACGCGCTCATGTAGCCCCGCACCTCCACGCCGAACTTCTCGCGCAGCCACTTCTTCGCCACGGCGCCGGCCGCCACGGTGGGCGCCGTGAGCCGCGCCGACGACCGGCCGCCGCCGCGATAGTCGCGAATGCCGTACTTTTGCCAATACGTGTAGTCCGCGTGACCCGGGCGGAAGGTTTCTGCGATGTTGCCGTAGTCCTTGCTGCGCTGATCGGTGTTGCGGATGAGGAGCGCGATGGGCGCGCCGGTCGTCACATCTTCGAATACGCCCGAGAGAATCTCGACCTTGTCTTCTTCCTGGCGTTGCGTCACGTGGCGCGACGTGCCTGGCTTGCGGCGGTCGAGTTCGAACTGGATGTCTTCGGTAGTGAGCGCCATGCCGGGTGGGCAGCCGTCGATCACGCAGCCGATGGCCGGGCCGTGCGATTCGCCGAAGGTCGTGACGGTAAAGAGCGTGCCGAGCGTGTTGCCGGACATGAGCGTCGTCCAAAGTAAAACGGGAAGCCGCTATTATGCCAGCCCGCGCGTTCAGCGCCGGGCGCCCCGCAGCGCCGTGACGATCTCCTCGAGCCCTTCCGGCGTGACGCTGGCCGGGTCGAGCGGCTCGCCCACCGCAAGTGTGAGCCGGCTGACCGCACCACGCCGCAGCGGCCGCGGCAGGTGCGCACTTTCGTCGCGCGAGAAGACGCTGCCCCACAGGCCGCGCAGCGCCATCGGAATCACCGGCACCGGCATGCGTTCGATGATCTCCATCACGCCATGACGGAACGCGTTGATCTCGCCCGTCCGCGTGAGTTTGCCTTCGGGGAAGATGCAGACCAGTTCGCCTTCGGCGAGCACTTTGGCGCACTGTTCGTAGGCCGCCGCAAGCAGGTGTGCGTCCTCGTGCGCCGGCGCAATCGGAATGGCCTTCGCGTGGCGGAACAGCCAGCCGGCCAGCGGCGCGCGAAAGATCCGGTGGTCCATCACGAAGCGGATGGGGCGCGGGCTTTCGGCCATGATGACGATCGCATCGACATAGCTCACGTGATTGCAGACGAGCACGGCCGGCCCTTCGGCCGGAATGCGCTCCGTGTGCACCAGCCGGATGCGATAGACCGTATGCACGAGCAGCCACGCGACGAAGCGCAGCAAGAACTCCGGCACGAGCAGATAGATGTAGGCGGCCACCGCCACGTTGAGAAGCGCCGTCACGAGATAGAGTCCCGGAATGCCGACGCCCGCGGAAGTCAGGGCCATCGCCATCAGCGCCGAGACGATCATGAACAGCGAGTTCAGGATGTTGTTCGCCGCGATGATGCGCGCACGGTGGCTCGGCACACTGCGGCTCTGGATCAGGGCATAGAGCGGCACGCTGTAGAAGCCCCCGAACATCGCGAGCAGGTACAGATCGACGAGGATGCGCCAGTGCGCCGGCACGCGCAGGAATTCGCCGACCGCGAGCAGATGCCCGGAGGCCGGAAGCGCGTGGCTCGCGAAGTAGAGGTCGATGGCGAACACGCTGATGCCGATGGAGCCGAGCGGCACGAGCCCGATCTCGATGCGGCGCTTCGAGAGCCGCTCGCACAGCAGCGAGCCCGTGCCGATGCCCACCGAGAATGTGGCAAGCAGCACGGTGACGACATCGGGGTTCGCGGAGAGCACGTCCTTCGCAAAGTTGAAGAAGGACGCGAGGAAGGTCGCGCCCACGAACCACAGCCACGAAATACCGAGCAGGCTCAGAAACACCGTGCGATTGCCGCGGGCCAGTGTGAGGTTGCGCCAGGTTTCGCTAACCGGATTCCAGTTGATTCGCAGCTCCGGCTGCGAAGGGGTGGACGGCGGCACGAATGCCGAGGCAAAACGTCCGATGAGCGCAACCGAGACGCACAGGCACGCCAGCACGGCCGCACCGTTGCCCGGCAGCCCTGCCGCGGCGCCACCGGCAATCGTGCCCACGAGGATGGCGACGAACGTGCCCATCTCCACCATGCCGTTACCGCCCACTAGCTCAGCATTCGTGAGGTGCTGCGGCAGGTAGGCGTACTTGACGGGACCGAACACGGTGGAATGCACGCCCATCAAGAACGTGCAGGTGTACAGCAGCGCCGCGCTGTGCAGCCAGAACCCCGCGCCGCCGACGAGCATCACGGCAATCTCGAAGGTCTTCACGAAACGCGTGAGCATGGCCTTGTCGTACTTGTCGGCGATCTGGCCCGAGGTCGCCGACAGCAGCACGAAAGGCAGGATGAAGATCGCGGAAATCAGGAACGGTGCGGTTTTCGGATCGACACCGGAAAAACGCGCCGTCTGATAGGTGACGAGCGAGGTGAAACCGATCTTGAAGACGTTGTCGTTCATCGCGCCGAGGAACTGCGTCCAGAAGAACGGCGCAAAGCGGCGCTCGCGCAGCAGCCCGAACTGCGATTCGTGTACCTCGCCGTCGCGAGGGGCGCGGCGCGCAGCGGGCAAGGGGCGGTCGCTCATGAGGGAGGCAGGAGGGGCAGGAATGGGGCCGGCACCGGCAATGTCCGCCTGGTGAAAGCGGGTGTTGAGGTAGAGGCCGGGGTAGAGGCCACGACGGCCAGCGACGGCCAGGTGAGTTCGACAAAAAAACGCGCGCCTGCTGCGCGCGTTTTTCTCTCGAAACGGTGACCGCGGTACCGCCGGCAGGTTGGAACCGGCCCGGCGATCGCGAACTCACGGCGCACAGCTTGCTCGCCCCTGGGCGCGAGCCCACCCGGTGAACCACCGACGGAGCAACCGCCGGCGCTTACTGCCGCGTGGGCTGTTCGCCCTCTTCCTCGGGCCAGTCGCGAATATATGCCTTCAGCATGCGATTTTCGAAGCTCTGCTCTTCCACCACGGCCTTCGCCACGTCGTAGAACGAGATCACCCCCATCAGCGTGCGGCTGTCCAAAACGGGCAGATAACGGACGTGATGTTCGAGCATCATTCGTCGCACTTCGTTGACGTCGGTTTCCGGCGTGCAGGTGACGGGGTGGTCGTCCATTACCTTGCGGATGGTCGCCGCGCCCAGGCTGCCATCGTTTTTGCGCAGCGTCAGAATGATTTCACGGAAGGTCAGCATGCCGACCAGATCGCCATATTCCATCACGACGAGCGACCCGATGTCGTGCTCGGCCATGGTGTTGACTGCGGCGTGCAGCGGCGTGTCGGGCGTCACGGTAAAAAGGGTGTTGCCCTTGACCTTCAAAATGTCGCTGACTCGCATGGTCGTCTCCTGGCGATACGGGTAAATGCAATTCACAAATGCGGCTGGTTATGCGGACTTATCTGGACTTATCCAGACATAGGGCACCCGAGCGGCAATGCGCGGGGCAAAAGCCCATGCCGCATAAGCAATGCGGACTGATTTTTGATGCTAGCGGAAAGGTCGGCAAAAGGAAAGCGGCCATTCCACGCACAACGGCATTCATTTGCGATCGAAATACCGGCAACGGCCGCCTCGCGCAGCGGCCCCTTCAGCAGGTCCATTGACGCGCTTGGGGGAAAACGGCACTTGATGCCGCGCAGCCCGGTGTTACGATCGCTCACTCCCTTACCTCACAAGGTTCTGGCCGCACCGGCCCGGGCCCATCGACATGTCCGCCAACCGTTTCGACACGCTCGCGCTGCATGCCGGCGCGGCCCCGGATCCCGCCACGGGCGCCCGCGCGACGCCGATCTACCAGACCACCTCGTTTTCGTTCCGCGACACCGACCATGCCGCCGCGCTCTTCAACATGGAGCGTGCGGGCCACGTCTACTCGCGCATCTCGAACCCGACCGTTGCCGTATTCGAAGAGCGGATCGCAGCACTCGAAAACGGCGTCGGCGCCATCGGCACCGCAAGCGGCCAGGCGGCGCTGCATCTCGCCATCGCCACGCTGATGGGCGCGGGTTCGCACATCGTCGCCTCCAGCGCGCTCTACGGTGGCTCGCATAACCTTCTCCACTACACGCTGCGGCGCTTCGGCATCGAGACCACGTTCGTTCCGCCTCATGACCTCGACGCCTGGCGCGCGGCGCTGCGCCCGCAAACCCGGCTGCTCTTCGGCGAAACGCTGGGCAATCCCGGGCTCGACGTGCTCGACATCGCTGCCGTGGCCCAGATCGCCCACGAACACCGCGTGCCGCTTCTCGTCGACTCGACATTCACCACGCCTTGCCTGCTGCGCCCCTTCGAGCACGGCGCCGACCTGATCTACCACTCCGCCACCAAGTTCCTGGGCGGCCACGGCACGACGATCGGCGGCGTGCTGGTGGATGGCGGCACATTCGACTTCGACGCATCGGGCCATTTCCCGGAACTGACCGAGCCCTACGAGGGCTTCCACGGCATGGTGTTCGCCGAGGAAAGCACCGTTGCCCCGTTCCTGCTGCGCGCGCGCCGCGAGGGTCTGCGCGACTTCGGTGCCTGCCTGCATCCGCAGGCCGCATGGCAACTGCTGCAGGGCGTGGAAACGCTGCCGCTGCGCATGGACCGGCACGTCGCGAACACGCGCAAGGTGGTCCAGTTTCTGGCCGCGCACGAGGCGGTGGAATCGGTCGCCTATCCCGAGCTCGAGACCCACCGCGACTACGCGCTGGCGCAACGCCTGCTGCCCCGCGGAGCAGGCGCCGTGTTCAGCTTCAACCTGCGAGGCGATCGCGCCGCCGGACGGCGTTTCATCGAAGCCCTGACCCTGTTCTCACATCTCGCCAACGTGGGCGACGCCCGCTCGCTCGTCATCCATCCGGCCTCTACGACGCATTTCCGCATGGATGCCGCCGCCCTCGCCGCAGCAGGCATCGCCGAAGGCACGATCCGGCTCTCCATCGGCCTCGAAGACCCGGACGACCTGATCGACGACCTCAAGCGCGCGCTGAAAGCCGCGCAGAAAAACGCCGCGCCCGCGGCAAGCGCGCTTCCCGCCTCGGCTCCCGGCTCTGCCGTCGCCAACCCGGCGCGGGCAGGCAAGGAGGCGCCATGATCCTCGACGTGCGGGGCGTACCCGCTTATGTCTATACCGGCGGCAAGCCCTTCGATCCGGCGCTGCCGACGGCCGTGTTCGTCCACGGCGCCGAGCACGATCACAGTGTGTGGGCACTGCAGTCGCGCTACTTCGCAAACCACGGCTTCGGCGTGCTCGCGGTCGACCTGCCGGGCCACAGCCGCAGCGCCGGGCCGGCATTGCGCGACATTCCCGCCATGGCAGACTGGCTCGCCGCACGGCTCGACGCGGCGGGCGTGCAGCGCGCCTTCGTGGCCGGTCACAGCATGGGCTCGTTGATCGCCCTCGACTTCGCCGCACGCTATCCGGCGCGCACCACGCATCTCGCGATGCTCGCCACCGCGTTGCCCATGACCGTCTCGCCCGCTTTGCTCGATGCCGCCCGCGAGCGCGAACCCGAAGCGATCGCCATGGTGAACGCATGGTCACACTCGACGATCGCGGCCAAACCGTCGAATCCCGGCCCGGGGTTCTGGCTGCACGGCATGAACCAGCGGCTCATGGAACGCGTGTCGGCGCGCGGCGAACCCCAGTTGTTCCATACCGATTTCGCCGCCTGCAACGCGTATACCGACGGCCTCGCACGCGCCGCGGCCGTGCGCTGCCCCGTGCGAATCATCGTCGGCCGGCGCGACGTCATGACGCCGCCGCGCGCCGCGCGCGCCTTGGCCAATACCTTCACGCAGGCCGGCGTGACCGTGGATACCGTGACGCTCGACTCCGGACACGCCATCATGGCCGAGCAACCCGACGCCACGCTCGACAGCCTGTTCGCCTTTGCATCACGCCCGGGTGCATTGCTTGCCTGAGACGAAACGGCCATCGCAGGCACCACGATAGCGGTTGCGCGCGTGTCGCGGCATCGGCCGGATAGCCGGGTTGCACGGGTGGTACGACAGCAGCACAATCGTTCGAACGCAATCACGAACGCCACAGCGAGGGCAAGGAGGCGATCATGGAACGCACCACGCACCGCGAAAACGAACACTTCGCGAACTTCGACGAGTTCTACCCGTTCTATCTCGGCGAGCATCGCAATCCGGTATCGCGGCGGCTGCACTTCGTGGGTTCGCTGGGCGTGATCGGCTGCGTGGCCATGGCAATCGCCACCGGCCACTGGCCCTGGTTGCCGGCGGCGGTCGTGTGCGGCTACGGGTTCGCGTGGGTCGGGCACTTCTTCTTCGAGAAGAACCGTCCCGCCACCTTCAGACACCCGATCTACAGTCTGATGGGCGACTGGGTGATGTTCGCGGACATCTGCCGCGGCAAGCTGCCTTTGTAGGGCAAGGTCACACCGCCGTCTGGTGCGGCATGGACGACGGGTGATGGGCGTCGCTCCCGGCGAAAGCCGCGCGAGCCTCGCGCGCCGCCATGAGGGAAGCCAGCGACAAGGCGAGTTTTTCGTTATCGAGCGCGGCGAGCAGCATGGCTGCATCCACGCGGCTGGAGCGTAGCTTAAGCTGATACTCGAGCTCGTCGCGGTCGATGACGAAGAGGCCGAACAGGCGCGCCACCGAAATCTGGCCGGGATTGGCGATCAACAGGAACCGCGGTTCAGCCCCGCCCTGCTCGAGCCGCGCCACCCATTCGAGCGCTTCGAAGCGCTGCAGCAACCGCGAGGTGGTTTCCATGTCCCGGCGCAGCATGCGCGCAAGCTCGGGCAGCGTATGGCCGGGCCGGCCGGCGTCACGTGCTTCGGCAAGCCGGCCGAGCAGTTGCAGCCCGTCCAGCAGATCGCTGCCGGGAAACTGCGGCCGGTGGAATTGCCCGATGCGTATTTCCGGCAAGGCGGACGCGATCATCGCGCCCGCCAGCGTGATGAACCAGCTCAGATACATCCACAGGAGAAACATCGGCGCCGCGGCGAACGCGCCGTACACGGCCGTATAGGTGGGAATGCGCCGCACGTAATAGCCGAAGCCGCGCTTGGCCAACTCGAACGCGACGGCCGCGCACACGCCGCCCACCACCGCGTCGCGCCATTCCACGCGGCAGTTCGGCAGATAGACGTAGAGCATGGTGAACGCGAGCACCATGAGCGGCAGCATGGCACCTGTCAGCAGCCATTCGATCACGCCGGAGCCGCTCTGGCCCGCCGCGAAAGCAAGCGACTTGGTGAACAGATACGACGAGATGGAAAGGCTCACGCCCACGAGAATCGGCCCCAGCGTGAGCACGGCCCAGTAGACCAGCACGCGCTGCGCGAACGGCCGCGGCTTGCGCACGCGCCAGATCACGTTGAACGCGGATTCGATGGTCATCATGGTCATGACCGACGTGACGAACAGCACGATCATGCCCATCGTCGTGAGGCCCTTGGCCTTTGACGCGAACTGGTTCAGGTAGCGAAAGATCTGATCGTTGATCTGCGAGGGCATCAGGTGATCCGCGAGGAAGCCCTGCAGGGACATCTGGAACTGCGCGAAAATTGGAAAGGCCGTGAAGAGTGCGAACGCGACGGTAGCGAGCGGCACGAGCGAAAGCAGCGTCGTGAAGGTCAGGCTGCCGGCCACCTGGGGGATGCGGTCTTCTGCGCTACGCCGCGCAGCAAAGCGCGCGAGCCGCCGCACGAGATCCAGATCCACACGCACTTTCGACAACCAGTCCATCGCCCCGCCTCAATCGAAGTGTGCGCCGCGCGCGGCATGCGCGGCCGACCCAACCCCTATAATACCTGTTCACCGACGAGGCTTATGAAAGACATCCTTGTGCTCTATTACAGCCGGCACGGCGCAACCCGCGAACTCGCGCTCGCGATTGCGCAAGGCATCGACAGCGTGCCCGGTGTTCAGGCGCGCGTGCGCACCGTGCCCCCCGTATCCACCGTCTGCGAAGCGACACAGCCCGACATCCCCGAGTCCGGTCCGCCCTACGCCGAGTTGCGTGACCTCGAGGAATGCGCCGGTCTCGCGCTCGGCTCACCCACGCGCTTCGGCAACATGGCCGCGTCGCTCAAGTATTTCCTCGACGGCACCACGCCGCAATGGCTCTCGGGTGCGCTCGCCGGCAAGCCCGCCTGCGTGTTCACGTCGACCGGCAGTCTGCACGGCGGCCAGGAATCCACGCTGCTTTCCATGATGCTGCCGCTTCTGCATCACGGCATGCTGCTCGTCGGCATTCCCTACACCGAAAGCGCGCTCGCCACTACGCAAAGCGGCGGCACGCCCTACGGCGCATCGCACTTCGCCCGCGCAGGTACAGCGGCGAACGGCATCTCCGCCGACGAACGCACGCTCGCCATCGCGCTGGGCGCACGGCTGGCCCGTACGGCGTCCATGCTGAACGAGCGGCCATGAACGTCCCTCGCGATGCCGGCAGCGCGCAGGCCGCGAACGCACGCGTCGAGTCGTCGCGTGCCGCGGCGCGCGGCGCGCTTGCCGCGCTCGTGGGGCTCATCGCACTCTGCATTGCATGGGAGCTGTGGCTCGCGCCGCTTCGCCCGGGCGGTTCGGCCCTCGTGCTGAAGGCCGCCCCGCTGCTGTTCGCGCTGCGCGGCGCGGCTCGCCGCGACCTGTACACGCTGCAATGGGCGTCGATGCTCGTGCTGCTGTATGTCGCCGAGGGCATCGTGCGCGGCATGACGGACGGCGGCCTGTCGAGCCGGCTGGGCTGGGTCGAGGTCGTGCTCGCCGGCGCTTTTTTTGTTGCTGCTCTCGTCTATGTCGCGCCGTTCAAGCGCGCTGCGCGACGCGCGCCGCCTGGACAACAGTAGCGCGTGCCTTGCCGGCCTGTCGCGTTACCGGGCGCGAATACGTCCCCGAACGGCCCGCTCAATAGCCATCCGGCGAATGCACCTTACGCAACACGTCGCGCGATACTCCACTCAACACGCCGCAAATCAAACCGACACCGCATACCTACCTTCGTCCCACTTCATCATGTCCGAAGCCGCTGAAACCGCCATTTCGTCGTTCATTGCCGCCTGCGTCGAGATCGTCGGCGCGCAGCACGTGCTGACCGATGCGCACGACACCGCCCCGTACCTCACCGACTGGCGCCGCCGCTACACGGGCGCCGCCTGCGCCGTGCTGACGCCCGCCAACGCCGAAGAGGTGGCGGCGCTCGTGCGCGCCGCGGTCGAGCACCGCGTGGCGCTCGTGCCCCAGGGCGGCAATACGGGACTCGCGGGCGGCGCCACACCGGACGCAAGCGGCACGCAGGCAGTATTGAGCGTGAAGCGCCTGAACCGCATACGCGACGTCGACCCGCACAACAACACCATCACCGTCGAAGCGGGCGTCGTGCTCGCCGAAGTCCAGGCGCGCGCCCGCGAAGCGGACCGGCTCTTTCCGCTTTCGCTCGCCGCCGAAGGCAGCTGCACCATCGGCGGCAATCTGGCGACGAATGCCGGGGGCACCGGCGTGCTGCGCTACGGCAATACGCGCGAACTGTGCCTCGGCCTCGAAGTCGTGACGCCGCAAGGGGAGATCTGGAGCGGCCTGCGCGGGCTGCGCAAGGACAACACCGGCTACGATTTGCGCGACGTCTTCATTGGCGCCGAAGGCACGCTCGGCATCATCACCGCGGCCGTCATGAAGCTGCATCCGCTGCCCGCCGCGCGCGTCACGGCGCTTGCCGCGCTCGCCTCGCCGCACGCCGCGCTAGACTTTCTCGCGCTCGCCCAACGCTTCGCGGGCCCGCTTCTCACGGGCTTCGAGCTGATGTCCGATTTCTGCCTGCAACTTGTGAACCGGCATTTCCCGCAGATGCGCTATCCGTTCGAGAGCCGGCACGCACAGGTCGTGCTGCTCGAACTGTCCGACAGCGAGAGCGAAGAGCACGCGCGCGGACTCTTCGAGCGTCTGATGGAGACGGCGCTCGAAGAGGGTCTAGTGGAAGATGCGGTGGTCGCGGAAAGCCTCGCGCAGTCGCAGGCGTTCTGGCATCTGCGCGAGCACATCCCGCTCGCGCAGGCGGAAGAAGGACTCAACATCAAGCACGACATCGCGGTGCCCATTTCGCGCATCGGCACCTTCATCGCGGAAACGGACGCCGCCATCGCCGCAGCCGCGCCCGGCGCGCGCATGGTGACGTTCGGCCACCTTGGCGACGGCAATCTGCACTACAACGTGCAGGCGCCCGAAGGCGTGGATGCGAAGGCGTTCCTCGCGCAGTACCAGAGCCCGATCAACCGCGTGGTCTACGACAGCGTGCATCGCCACCATGGCAGCATCAGCGCGGAACACGGTCTCGGCCAGTTGAAGGTGGACGACGCCGCGCACTACAAGAGCGAAGTCGAAGTGCGGCTGATGCGCACGCTCAAACAGGCGCTCGATCCGCTCAACCTGATGAACCCGGGCAAGGTGGTACGCTTCAGTCCCTAGCCGCGCCCTTCCACCCCAGACCATCGCGGGCACCATGCCGCGCCCGTCCGGTGTTCGCCGGGGCACGAAGCGAAACAAGCCCAACCGTTGAAGCAACCGTCGAGGAGCTGACGTCGTGAAGATTCGTGTGCTGTCCGATCTGCATCTGGAATGCGACGAGCCGGACACCATTGCCCACGCCGAGGCCGACCTCGTGATTCTCGCGGGCGACATCCACAACCACGCGCTGGGGCTACGCTGGGCCGCTGAAACGTTCGACGCCGCGGTACCGGTGGTCTACGTACCCGGCAATCACGAGTACTACGACGGCGAATTCGGCGCACTGGAAACGGCGATGCAGGACGCCGCGCGTTCGGTGGACAACGTGCACTTCCTGAACAACACCGTGCTGGTGGACCCCGAGGGGCGCTGGCGCGTGCTCGGCACCACGTTGTGGACCGACTTCGCGCTCTTCGGTGCCGACGAGGCAACGCGCCGCGAAGCCATTGAAGCGGCGAACAAGGTGATGCTGGACTTTCGGGGACTGATTCAGGTCTCGTGGCCCGCGAACGCCAAAGCCGGCGCGGCGGCCGCCACGTCCGCGCCGCGCGACTTCACGCCCGCCGACACGCTGGCGATGCACGCCAGGGCCCGCGCGTGGCTGGAAGCCGAAATCGCGAAGCCGTTCTCAGGCAAGACGATCGTGGTGACGCACCACGCGCCGCACCGGCAAAGTCTCGCGGCCCGGTATGCGGCCGATCCGGTATCGGCGGGCTTCGTGAACGACCTGCCGTCGCTGGTGCGCGCACCCGTCTCGCTCTGGGTACACGGCCATACGCACACGGCATTCGACTACACGGTGAACGGCACACGCGTGGTGTGCAATCCGCGCGGCTATGTGGACCGGCGCACGGGCCGGCTGGAAAACCGCCACTTCGCCTGGGACAAGGTGATCGAAATCTGAGGCCAACGCCTCAATCTCCGTGCGAGACGTCTCGGCGCGAAGAAACCATGCGCCGCGCACCACCCGTCGTGACCCGCACGGTCGCGGGCCGCAGTTGAGCGCGCAGCGCCTGAAGCAGGTCGCGCGACGCCGCGAGGCCGATCAGTCCCACCATCACCGCGACGCCAATCATCAGATGCGTGTCCATACCAATCCTCTTCGTTATGCCTTGCTTCGGTCTTGCCGGTCCCGACACGTTAGCAAACGGCGCCGCGCGAAAAAGTAAGCAAGTGTTGTACGCCGCCTCCGCCGTGTAACAGCAGGTCACATATCACACGCCGAGCGGCAGTCGACACAGGGCGCGCCGCAGGCGGCATGCCCACATCAGCGGACACAAGACCGGACACACGAACCGGAGGGACATCAAGCCGAACACCAAACGCGAACAGCGCGGCTACTTGCGCGCAAAGCGCTTCAGCGCGGCCTGGTCCTCGGCCATCGTGGCCGGCAGCGTCTCGCGCAGATGCTCGACCCACGTGCGAATCTTCGCGTCGAGATACTGCCGCGATGGGTAGACTGCGTAGACGTTCATCTCCTGCGCCGTGTATTCGGGCAGGATCCAAGCCAGCTCACCGCTTTTCAACCCATTGACCGCCGAGTAGATGGGCAGCACGGCAATGCCCATGCCTTCACGCACGGCGGACGCCATGGCCTCCGCCACGTTGACCTGAAAGGGCGATGGCCCGACCTCCACGGACTCGCGTCCGTGCGGCCCGTTGAAATCCCAATGGGTGGACGGAAACACTGGTGTCACCATCTGCAAGAGAACGTGGCGCGCGAGGTCGGCGGGCACCTGCGGCACCCCGTGGCGTTCGAGGTAAGCCGGTGAGGCACACACAATGCTGAAAGCACTTCCGATACGCTGCGAAACGAAGCCGGAGTCGGCCAGTTCCGTGGCGAGCACCAGCGCCACGTCGTAGCCTTCGTCGAGCAGGTCGGGCATGCGCTGGGCCAGCGTGAGTTCCACGTGAACGTCCGGGTAGCGCTGCTGGTATTGGCTCACCGCCGGAACGACGTAATGCTGGCCGAAGCTCGTCATGGCGTGCACCTTGAGCCGGCCGGACGGGCGGGCATGCGCGTCGCCCGCTTCGGCCTCGGCTTCGTCGACGTACGCAAGGATCTGCTCGCAGCGCTGCAGATAGCGCTCGCCGGCCTCGGTAAGAGCGATGCGCCGGGTGGTGCGGTTGAGCAGCCGTGTGCGCAGATGCGCTTCGAGGTCGGAAACCGCGCGCGAGGCATAAGCTGTCGTCGTATTGAGGTGCTGCGCGGCACCCGTAAAGCTACCCGCTTCGACAACCCTGACGAATACCCGCATGTTCTGTAGTGTGTCCATCGCTCCCCTCCTCCTGACGACAGGGATTGTTGCACAAGCTGCAAGTATGATTATCTCAAGGTCCGTAATAATGCCTTGCACTCTTGCGGGTTATTCGAGAATCGGCCAAAAAATATAATGCGTCATTGCTTTTCATCACGCTTTCTATGTCGATCCAGGAGGGAATTGTGCGGTTTCCGGTGTGCAAAGGGACAGCCACCCTCACGGTTCTTACGATCTCGTTGATAATCGCCGGCTGCGCCAGTACCGGAGGCATTGCACCGCAGGCGCAGGGTCTCGACGCCACGTCGCTGGACGCGGGCGCGGCCATCCGCGCCGCCAACGCCGACGCCGCCTGGCCCGCCGCGGACTGGTGGCGCGCCTACCAGGATCCCCAGCTCGACGCATGGGTAGACGCCGCGCTCGCCGGCAACCCGACGCTGGCCGTCGCCGAGGCCCGCGTGCGCGACGCCCAAGCCATGGCCGGTGTGGCCGCAGCCGCGCTCGCCCCGCAGATCAAGGGCGATCTCTCGATGCAGCGCCAGCACTGGCCCGACAACGTCTACTACGGGCCAGGCCCGCTCGCCAACGCCGACACCTGGAACAACACGGGCACGCTCGGCCTGTCGTACCACCTCGACCTGTGGGGCCGCGACCGCAGCGCGGCCGAACGCGCGCTCGACGCCGCGCACGCCCGCGCCGCCGACGCCCGCGCGGCCCGGCTCGAACTCGAAACCAACGTGGTGCGCGCGTACGTCGAACTCTCGATGAACTACGCGCTGCTCGACATCGCGCGCGCCACGCTCGCGCAGCAGCAGAAGGTGCTGGCCTACGCAGAGCGGCGCCTGAAGGGCGGCATCGGCACCCAGCTCGAGGTGACCCAGGCGGAAACGCCGCTGCCCGAGTACGAACGGCAGATCGACGCCTTGGGCGAAGCCATCGCGCTCGGCCAGAACCAGCTCGCCGCACTCGCGGGCAAGGGGCCCGGCGCCGGTGAAACCATCATGCGGCCGAAGCTTGCGCTCACAGCGCCTGCGGGCCTGCCCTCCGCGTTGCCCGCCGACCTGATCGGCCATCGGCCCGACGTGGTCGCCGCGCGCTGGACCGTGGCCGCGCAGGCACGCGGCATCGACGTCGCGAAGGCCGACTTCTATCCGAACATCAACCTGCTGGCGTCGCTCGGCGGCTTTGCCGCAGCCGGCCCGATGCTGCAATTCCTGCACGCGGCCAACGGCGGATGGACGGCTGGCCCCGCCCTGTCGCTGCCGATCTTCGACGGCGGGCGCCTGCGCTCGCAACTGGGCGCAGCATCGGCGGGTTACGACGCCGCCGTGGACCAGTACAACCAGACGCTCGTTACCGCCCTTCGGCAGATCGCCGACGAGGTGGTGCGCATCCGCTCGCTCGCCACGCAAAAGACCTCCGCTGAGCGCTCGGTCGCGGTGGCGCAGCGCAACTACGATCTTTCCGTGGAAGGCTACCGGCGCGGCCTCACCGACTACCTCAACGTGCTCACGGCGCAGACGCAGCTATTGCGCGCGCAGGAAGGCGTGGCGCGCATCCAGGCGGCGCAGCTCACCGCACACGCATCGCTCGTCGCGGCATTGGGCGGCGGCCTCGCCGATCCGGCCGACGGTCCGCGGCAAGCCGATGCGCTGCCCGCGCACGGCCGCGACGCGAGCCTGCTGCCGCACATGCCCGCCGCGCTCGACGTGAATCGCGCACCGGCTGTCACGGTGCCGACCGCAGGCAGCGGCAGTACCGTCGGCAACGGAACCACCCCGGAAATCTCGCGCGCCACAGCACCGGCCACGCCGACTGCGTCGGCCACGCCGCGGCCCGCTCCCTGAGGACTGCCCGTGTCCGCTCCCTCCTCCTCCGCGCCGCGCGTACCGGGTGCCGCGCTCGTCCCGGCCTTCGCCGAATGGGCCCGCACGGACGGCCTCACGTGGATCTACCTGTTCAAGGCGATTGCGGCCGGTCTGCTCGCGCTCGGCATTGCGATGCGGCTCGACCTGCCGCAGCCGCGCACCGCGATGACCACCGTCTTCATCGTGATGCAGCCGCAAAGCGGCATGGTCTTCGCCAAGAGCTTCTACCGGATAGGCGGCACGCTCGTCGGCCTCGTCGTCATGCTTGCGCTGATCGGGCTCTTCGCCCAGCAGCCGGAGCTGTTCATCGCCGCGACGGCGTTGTGGGTCGGCATCTGCACGGCCGGCGCCGCGCGCAACCGCAACTTCCGCTCGTACGGTTTCGTGCTGGCCGGCTACACGGCCGCGCTGATCGGCATTCCGGCCTCGCAACATCCTGACGACGCGTTCATGTCAGCACTCACGCGCGTGGCGGAGATCGTGGTGGGCATTCTCTGCTCGGGCGCCGTCAGCGGGCTCGTGTTTCCGCAGTTCGCCGGCGAGCAGATGCGCAGCACGGTGCGCGCACGCTTTTCGGCGTTCGTCGAGTACGTGTCCGCATCGCTCGCGGGACAGGCAGACCGCGCGCAGATCGAGGCCACCAACGCGCGCTTCGTCGCGGACATCGTCGGCTTCGAGGCCACGCGCAGCGTGGCCGTGTTCGAAAGCCCGGATGCACGCATGCGCAGCGGGCGGCTCGCGCGCCTGAACAGCGAGTTCATGACGGCCTCCACGCGCTTTCACGGGCTGCATCAGCTGATGAACCGGCTGCACGACGCCGGCGCGCACGCCACCATCGAAGCACTGGAGCCGTATTTCCACGAGATCGCGCCGCTGCTCGCGAAGTCCGGCGAACCGGTGCTCACGGCGGCCGACGCCGAGCACGCCGCTGCGCAGCTCGAAGCCTATCGGGCCGCGCTGCCGCGCCGCATCCGCGCGACGCGCGCCCTGCTCGAATCCCGCGCCGACGTCCCGCTGCTCGATTTCGACACGGCTTCGGAACTGCTCTACCGCTTCCTCGACGACCTGCACGCCTACACCGCGACCTACGCCTCGCTCGCCGTGGACACGCACGCCCGCGAGCGCTGGATAGAACGCTACGAGCCGAAGACCAACCTGATCGCGGCCGGCGTCGCAGGACTGCGCGCGGCGTTCGTGATGGCCGCGCTCGGCGCCTTCTGGATCGCGACCGCGTGGCCGAGCGGCACGACGCTCGTGCTCAACGCGGCGGCCGTCTGCGCGCTCGCGTCGTCGTCGCCGTATCCCGCGCGCATGGCGTTCCAGATGGCGCTCGGCACGATGCTCTCGTCGCTCGTCGGCATGATCATGACGTTCGGCGTGTATCCGCACATCGACGGCTTTCCGCTCTTGTGCGCCGTGCTCACGCCGTGCCTCGCGTTCGGCGTGTTTCTCACCACGCGGCCGAAATACGCGGGCATCGGCGCGGGCTATTGCATCTTCTTCTGCTTTCTCGCCGGCCCCGACAACCTGATCCACTACGAGCCGGTGAGCTTCATGAACGATGCGCTCGCGCTCGTGCTTTCGATGCTCGTCTCCGCCATCGCGTTCGCCGTGCTGCTGCCGCCTTCCACGCCGTGGCTGCGCAACCGGCTCTTCGCCGATCTGCGCGACGAGGTGGCGCTCGCCTGCCGCGGGCGACTCACGCGGCTGCGCTCACGCTTCGAAAGCCGCGCCCGCGACCTGATGTTCCAGATCAACGCGCTCGCTCAGGACGAGCCCGAGGTGAAGCGCGACACGCTGCGCTGGCTCTTCGCGGTGCTCGAAGTGGGCAACGCGATGATCGACCTGCGCAACGAAATCGGTACGCTGCCGCACGACCCGCGCTACGAGGCGAGCATGCCGTGGCGCGTGGCGATCCGCCGGCTGGGCGACCCGCTGGTGGCGCTGTTTCAGGCGCCCAACGGGCGCCGGCTCGACACCGCGCTCGCGGCGACCGCAGACGCCATCGCCGCCACGCAGCAGGCGCTCGTCACGTTCTCGCCGCCGCGCGAGGAACGCCACAAGCTGCAGCGCATCCTGAGCTACCTGCATTTCGTGCGCAGCGCGCTGCTCGATCCGCAATCGCCGCTCGAAGCGGCCGTTGCGCCGGGCCGCCGCCATGAAGGAGACCGCCATGCCCCGTGAAATCGCTTTCCTCGATGCCTACATGCCGGCCATCGTGCCGATCTTCATTCTGGGCGCCGTGCTGACGTGGGTGCTCGACCGGCTGCTCGCGCGCACGGGCCTGTATCGCGCGGTGTGGCATCCGTCGCTCTTCCGGGCAAGCCTGCTCGTGTGCGTGTGCACGACGCTGGGGCTCTTCGTTTACGGCTGAACACCGGACGCACGTTCCACCGCACACACCCATTCGCTGAATACGCTGACAAGAGTCGAAACATGACCCTCAGAAACATCATCGGCTTCGTCGTGACGGCCGTCATTTTCATCGTCGCGATACTGATCGGCCGCACCTTGTGGATCTACTACATGGACGAGCCCTGGACCCGCGACGGCCGCGTGCGCGCCGAAGTCGTGAACATCGCGCCCGACGTCTCGGGCGCCGTGGTCGAGCTGCCCGTGCGCGACAACCAGGTCGTGAAAAAGGGCGACCTGCTGATGCAGATCGACCCCTCGCACTACCAGATCGCCGTGGAACAGGCGCAGGCAACGGTCGCGGCACGCAAGGCCGATCTGCAGATGCGCCTCGACGACGCGAAGCGGCGCGCCGACATGGACAGCCAGGTGGTGTCGGCGGAAAACCGCGAGAACGCCTCGCATGCGGCAAGCGCGGCCCAGGCGCAGTACCAGGAAGCGCTCGCGCAGCTCGACGCGGCCAAACTCAACCTCGCGCGCACGCGCGTGATCTCGCCCGTGGATGGCTACGTGACGAACCTCAACGTGTTCCGCGGCGACTACGCGATCGCCGGCACCGCGCGGCTCGCGGTGGTGGACAGCCACTCGTTCTGGGTCTACGGCTACTTCGAGGAAACCAAGCTGCCGCGCGTGAAGGTGGGCAACAAGGCGGAGATTCGCCTGATGAGCGGTCCGGTGCTCAAGGGCCACGTGGAGAGCATCTCGCGCGGCATCTACGACCGCGACAATCCGCAAAGCCGCGAACTGCTCGCCGACGTGAACCCGACGTTCAACTGGGTGCGCCTCGCGCAGCGCGTGCCGGTGCGCATCCATATCGACGAGGTGCCGGAAGGCGTGGTGCTGGCCGCGGGCATCACCTGCACCGTGGTGGTGGAGCCGGCGAACGTGCGCAAGGGTCTCTGAGCCCGGCAACGGAGCCTCGCGACTGAGCCTCGCAACTGAGCCCGCCAACTGAGTCCGCCAACTGAGCGGGACAAACGCGCTTCGTCACTGAACGAAGCTGCCGGGCAACGTAACCGGGCGAGGCAACCGGGTAGGCCAATCGCACGACACATCTCCAGCCTCCCCCGCGACACGCGCGCGCATCATGGTCTACCCGCGTTGCCGCCGGCGGGGGCGCTGCACTATCCTGCCCCGGACGAATCCATCACACGGAATCCACCACACGGGGCAAGCGACGGACGGCAGCCGGCGGGGCCGCGCAAGACACGCGCAGCGACCCGCGCGGCGCGTGCGCCGCTGGCCACGGGCTCTCGCCGGAGGGACGCCGCCATGCCGCGCTACGCCGAATTTCATCGTCAGTCGATTGCCGATCCCGAAGCCTTCTGGCGCAACGAGGCCCGGCGAATCCACTGGGAAACGCCCTTCGACACCGTGCTCGACCGCTCGCGCCCGCCCTTCGCGCGCTGGTTCTGCGGCGGCCGCACGAACCTCTGCCACAACGCCGTGGACCGGCACCTGGCCGACCGCGCCCAGCAGAACGCGCTGATCTACGTCTCGACCGAAACCGGCATCGAGCGCCGCTACACCTACGCGGAACTGCACGCCGAGGTGAACCGCATGGCCGCCGTAATGCGCTCGCTCGGCGTGGCGCGCGGCGAACGCGTCCTGATCTATCTGCCGATGATTCCCGAAGCGCTTTTCGCGATGCTCGCCTGCGCGCGCATCGGCGCGATTCATTCGGTGGTGTTCGGCGGCTTCGCGGCCCCCAACCTGGCGGCGCGCATCGACGACGCCAAGCCCGTGCTCATCGTCACGGCCGACGCGGGGGCGCGCGCCGGCAAGGTGATCGACTACACGCCGCTCGTGGACGAAGCGCTCGCGCGCGCGACGCACCACCCCGCGAAGGTGCTGCTGATCGACCGGCAACTCGCACCGGAGCGGCTTGCCGCGAGCTACCTGGTCGACTACGAGCCGCTGCGCGAGCAGTATTTCGACGCCCACGTGCCCTGCGAGTGGCTCGAATCGAACGAGCCTTCCTACGTGCTCTACACCTCGGGCACCACCGGGCGACCCAAGGGCGTGCAGCGCGACGTGGGCGGCTATGCGGTGGCGCTGGCGGCGTCGATGGAATACATCTTCGAAGGCCGCGTGGGCGACGTGATGTTCACCGCGTCGGACATCGGCTGGGTGGTGGGCCACAGCTACATCATCTACGCGCCGCTCATTGCCGGCATGACCACCGTGATGTACGAAGGCACGCCCATCCGCCCGGACGGCGGCATCTGGTGGCGGCTCGTCGAGCAATACCGCATCAACCTCATGTTCACGGCGCCCACGGCGATCCGCGTGCTCAAGAAGCAGGACCCGGCGCTGCTCACCGCCGCGGACGTCTCGAGCCTGCGCACGTTGTTCCTTGCGGGCGAGCCGCTCGACGAGCCCACCGCGACGTGGATTTCGGGCGCGCTCGGCAAGCCTGTGGTGGACAACTACTGGCAGACCGAAACCGGCTGGCCGATGCTTGCCATCCAGCGCGGCGTGGAAGCGCTGCCGCCGAAGCTCGGCTCGCCCGGCGTGCCTGTGTACGGCTACAACGTCACGCTGCGCGACGAGCACACGGGCGAGCCGTGCGGCCCCGGCGAGAAGGGCGTCATCACGCTCGGCTGGCCGCTGCCGCCCGGCTGCATGCAGACCGTATGGGGCGACGACGCGCGCTTCGTGAAAACCTACTGGGAAAGCGTGCCCGGCGAGCAGGTCTACTCGACCTTCGACTGGGGCGTACAGGACGAGGACGGTTACGTCACGATCCTCGGCCGCACCGACGACGTGATCAACGTGGCCGGCCATCGCCTGGGCACGCGCGAGATCGAGGAAGCGCTGTCGAGCCACGCGGCCGTGGCCGAGGTCGCGGTGGTGGGCGTGAGCGATGCGCTGAAGGGCCAGGCCGCGCGCGCGTTCGTGGTGGTGCGCGACCCGGGGCGCTATGCCGACGAAACCGCGCGGCTCACGCTGGAAGCGGAACTGGCTGCAACGGTGGACCGCCAGCTCGGCGCCATCGCGCGGCCCGCACGCGTGCATCTGGTATCGATGCTGCCGAAAACGCGCTCGGGCAAGCTCCTGCGCCGCGCGATTGCGGCGCTCGCCGAAGGCCGCGACCCGGGCGACCTGCCCACCATCGAAGACGCCATGGCGCTGCACGAAGTGCGCGCGGCGCTGGACGAGGACAAGGGGCGGTAGGCTTTTGGTGTGTTGCGGCGGCGCGTGGGTGATGAAGCGCGCGGCCGCAACGGTTGAGCGAGTCAGCTTCGGAAACGGGCTAGACGTCGGATGACAAACAAGGCGGCGCTCGGCATGGCGTCCGCGCTAAACGGCCTGGGTTAAGCAGCCCGCGCTAAACAGCCTGCGCTAAACAGCCAGCTCCCCAGCCCGCGCTTCCAGAAAGCGCCGCAGAATGCCGGTCGAATACGTGCCCGCGATCTCCGTGAGAAACGAGGCAAACGACGTGGGCGCGTGGTCGTCGGCGGTATCGGACACCGTGCGCACGATCGCGCACGGCACCTCGTATTCGTGACACACCTGGGCGATCGCGGCGCCTTCCATCTCTACGGCGAGCGCGTCGGGCAGCGCGGCGCGCAGCGCTTGCACCGCACTGGCGCTCGCGACGAACTGATCCCCGCTGATCACGAGCCCGCGATGCACTTGCGGCAGCGCCGTGCCGAAGTGGGCCGCCAGCGCCGCGCCCTCTTCCGCCACGAAACGCTCGCACGCCGCGGCGAGCTGCGCGGCGAGACGCAGGTCGGCGGCAAAGCGGGCCATGCCGAGCAGCGGCACTTCGAAACGCGGAAAAAGCGGCGAGGCGTCCAGATCGTGCTGCAGCAGCGTCTCGCCCACCACGATGTCACCGATGCGCACGTGCGGCCCCACGCCGCCCGCCACGCCCGTGAAGACCACGGCGTCGACGTCGAATGCGTGGATCAGCGCGCTCGTGGTGGCCGCCGCGGCCACCTTGCCCACGCGCGCAAGCGTGACGACACACGGCGCGCCGTGCACGGTGCCGACGTGATAGTCGCGACGCCCGTGCGTGACGGTCTTCACGCCGGACTCGGCGCGCATGGTGGCGATCAGGTCGCCGAGTTCTTCGGGCAGCGCGGCAAGCACGCCGAGGGGACGCGGAAAAACGTGGGTGGTCTGGTTCATTTTCTTGATGTCAGGTGTGGGCGGCTTCGACGCGAACGGATGCGCGGCTCACTCCACGGGTTGTAGCTTCGCCACCGCCAGCGCGAGCCACTTCTCGCCGTGGCGCTTGAAGCGCACTTGCGCCTTGGCGTCGGTGCCGCTGCCTTCGAGCGCCGTAATCGTGCCCTCGCCGAATTTGGTGTGGAACACCTGCTGGCCGACGCGAAAGCCCGTCTCGGCCGCGCGCTGTGCGTTGGCGAACGCGGGCAGCGGCGCGGACGGCTCGCCGCGGTATTCGTCGCGGCCGGCACGCTGCGAATCGGGACGCGCGAACCAGTCGCGGCCCCAGCCCGCGTTGTCCGAGCGGCCGCCCCAGCGTGCCCCGGCCTCCACCTTCGGCGTGAGCCACTTCAGCGTGTCCTGCGGCAGTTCGTCGAAGAAACGCGAGCGGATGTTGTAGCGCGTCTGCCCGTGCAGCATCCGGCTCTGCGCGAACGAGAGATAGAGCCTCTCCTTCGCGCGCGTGATCGCGACGTACATGAGCCGGCGTTCCTCTTCGAGGCCGTCCGCTTCCATCGCGCTGTTCTCGTGCGGAAAGAGCCCCTCTTCGAGACCCGTGATGAAGACGGCCGTGAATTCGAGTCCCTTGGCCGCATGCACCGTCATGAGCTGCACGGCGTCCTGGCCTGCCTGCGCCTGGTTGTCGCCGGCTTCGAGCGAGGCATGCGAGAGAAAGCCCGCGAGCGGCGTCATCATGTCCGGGTTCTGCGCCGGGTCGGTGATGGCGGGGGCGTCGAGCACTTCGACTTCGTCGCCTGCCGCCGTCGCCAGTTCGGGTGCGGAGGTCGCGCCGGGGCGCAGCGGAATGGAGCGCGCCGGCGTGTCGAGCCCGTAGCCTTCCTCGCTCACGAAAGCGGCCGCCGCGTTCACGAGTTCCTGAAGGTTCTCGAGACGGTCCTGGCCTTCACGCTCGTTCTGGTAGAAGTCCGCGAGGCCGCTCGCGCGCACGGCATATTCGACCGTCTCCGGCAGGCTCATTTGCTGCGTCTCGGCACGCATCTTCGCGATCAGATTCGCGAAGCCCGCGAGGCTCGATCCGGCCTTGCCCACCACATACGGAATCGCGGCCGCCATCGAGCAGTTGTAGAGACGCGCCGCGTCCGTGAGCTGTTCGATGGAACGTGCACCGATGCCGCGCGCCGGAAAGTTCACGACGCGCGCGAACGCGGTGTCGTCGGTCGGGTTGTCGATGAGGCGCAGATAGGCGAGCGCGTGCTTCACTTCCTGGCGCTCGAAGAAGCGCAGGCCGCCGTAGACGCGGTACGGAATGCCCGCGTTCACGAGCGTGTGCTCGATGGTGCGCGACTGCGCGTTGCTGCGGTAGAGCACGGCGATCTCGTTGCGCGCGAGCCCCGTGTTGATGAGCGCACGAATTTCCTCGACGATCCAGCCCGCTTCCTGCGAGTCCGTAGCCGCTTCGTAGACGCGCACGGGCTCGCCGTGGCCCGCGTCGGTGCGCAGGTTCTTGCCGAGCCGGCGCGCGTTGTGGGCAATCAGCTGGTTGGCGGCATCGAGAATATAGCCGTGCGAGCGGTAGTTTTGCTCGAGCTTGATGAGATGCCGCACGCGAAACTCTTCCTCGAAGTCGCGCATGTTGCCCACGTTCGCGCCGCGAAACGCGTAGATGGACTGGTCGTCGTCGCCCACCGCGAAAATCGCATTGCTTTGCCCCGCGAGCAGCTTGAGCCACGCGTACTGCAGCTTGTTGGTGTCCTGGAACTCGTCGACAAGGATGTGCCGGAAGCGCGCCTGGTAATGCGCGCGCAGCGGCGGATTGTGCGCGAGCAGCTCGTAGCAGCGCAGCAGCAGCTCGGGGAAATCGACCACGCCTTCGCGCTGGCACTGCTGGTCGTAGGCTTCGTAGAGTTCGACGAACTTGCGGTTGAAGTTGTCGGTGACGTCCACGTCCTTCGGACGCAGGCCCTGCTCCTTCGCGTTGTTGATGAAGTACTGCAGATTCTTCGCCGGGTACTTCTCGTCGTCGATGTTCAGGCCCTTCATCAGGCGCTTGATCGCGGAGAGCTGGTCGGCCGTGTCGAGAATCTGGAACGTGGCCGGCAGGCCGGCGTCGCGGTAATGCGCGCGCAGCATGCGGTTGCACAGACCGTGGAAGGTGCCGATCCACATGCCGCGCGTATCGATGGGCAAGAGCGCCGAGAGCCGCCCCATCATCTCGCGCGCAGCCTTGTTGGTGAACGTCACGGCAAGCACGGTGGCGGGCGAGGCGAGCCCCTGCTGGATCAGCCACGCGATCCGGGTGATCAGCACGCGCGTCTTGCCGCTGCCGGCCCCGGCGAGAATCAGCGCCGGCTCGTTGGGCAGCGTGACGGCGGCATGTTGTTCCGGATTCAGGTTCGCGAGCAGATCGGGCATGAGGAAATGGGGGAATCAGGAGAAAAACGGGGACGTTGCGGCGGCTGGCCGGCGCGTGGCGCGGATCGTCCGACATTATAAGTCGGGGGCGCTTGGGGACGCGGGGGCGTTGGTGGGTGGGGCTTGGCGTAGGTGGGTCGTCGTGGCTTGGCTAGCGCAGGTGGCCGTCGTACGCGACCGGCGCAGGTAAAAGGCGCAGGCCGCTCTTCGCCATGCGCTTCGCATGCACACTTCGCATTCGCGTGCGCCACTTCGCACGCGCGGCTTGCCGGGCTCCGCCGCCGCCGCATCATCGGCAATGATCGCCCGCCTTGCGTGCAGGACGTGCTGCGCGGTGCCTGGGGGTTCCAGGCACCGCGCGACGCACCGCCACACCAAACGTCCGTGCGGCTGCAGGGCAGCAAGGGGATCAAGCCACGGGAGGCATTCAACATGTCGAGCGCGATTTCGGCCTTGTCCTTCGATACCGTGCCGTCGTCCGGCACCGGCACTTACGGTTCGTACAGCTCTTCGGCGACCGACCCGCAGCTCGAAAGCCTGCTGGGCGGCACGACCGGGCTGCAACCCTATTTCAGCTGGGAAAAAACCACGTTCGGCCAGAACGGCAACGCCGGCACCGCGAGCAAGGCGGCGCAACAGCTCTTCGGGTCCACGAACCCGCAAGGCACCCAGGGCAGCGGCAACGGCCAGTTCGACTCGGCACTACTCCAGGTGCTGATCGCGCTGCTGCAGGAACTGAACCAGTCGATCTCGTCAAACGACGGATCAGTGCCCACCTCAGGCTCCGTGCCCACGGGTGGCTATGGTGGCGGAGGTGGTGGAAGTTATGGCAGCGGCTCCCGCGCGGTCGGAAGTACGAGTACGGGCAGCACGTCCAGCGGCCCCGTCCAGCACGGCGACTCCAACGTGGCGCCCGCGGGCTCCGGCAACCCGGCCGGCATCGCCCAGGGGCTGCTCGACCATTCGGCCGCGAGCATCATGGCCAACCAGAACGTGCCCATGGACCGCGGCATTCCCACGGACGTCTGCTGCGCGAATTTCGTCTCGGCGTGCCTCACGAAGGCGGGCGAGCTCCCCGAATCGCAGCACACCAACAGCGTCGCGACGCTCGACTCCGAACTCAAGCAGGACGGCTGGCACACAGAGAGCCGCAGCCAGGCGAAGCCCGGCGACGTAGTGATCATCGGCGGCGACGAGCACACCGAAATCGTCGCGAGCAACGACAACGGCCGCATCACGCTGATCGGCTCGAACAACACGGAAGGCGGCTCGGGTCCGCAGGTGGTGTCGTACGACAGCGCCTCGGGCAACCGCGGCAACGTGGAGTTCCTCTCGAAGTCGTAAAGGCAGGCTTGCCGCTGGCGTACGATCAGGCACCCGCCCAGGCACACGGCTGACCGGCCGCGAGAGCGTGCCCGAGCGTCGCCGCCGTCGTCGTCGCAGGCCATCACCGCACCCCGCCCTTCCCGCAAGGTTCGACAGGGCCCTGCGGTCCTGCCGTTGTCCACCTTAGGCGCGACGCCCTACGCGTTCCGCACCGCTATCACGCCGCGCTTCAGTGTCCGCATCACGCTCCCTGCGCACCGCCCGCTGCGCGCGGCGCCCGCCTGCGCGGGAAGGTCCGCCGCGCCTCCCTTTATAATTCGAGGTTTCACGCCTCTCTTCACGCATTTTTTCGGCAGACTTCCATAATGAGCGACAGCACGCTTGCCAAGAGCTTCGAGCCTCAGACGATCGAGGCCTCGTGGGGCCCGGAGTGGGAAAAACGCGGCTACGCCGCGCCCGCGTTCGAACCGGGACGCCAGAACTTCTCGATCCAGTTGCCGCCGCCGAACGTCACCGGCACGCTGCACATGGGGCACGCGTTCAACCAGACGATCATGGACGCGCTCACGCGCTACCACCGCATGCTCGGCGACAACACGCTGTGGGTGCCGGGCACCGACCACGCGGGCATCGCCACCCAGATCGTGGTGGAGCGCCAGCTCGACGCGCAGGGCGTTTCGCGCCACGACCTGGGCCGCGAGAAGTTCGTCGAACGCGTGTGGGAGTGGAAGCAGCAGTCGGGTTCCACGATCACGAGCCAGGTGCGGCGCCTTGGCGCCTCCATCGACTGGTCGCGCGAATACTTCACGATGGACGACAAGATGTCGGCCGCCGTGCGCGAAGTGTTCGTGCGGCTCTACGAGCAAGGCCTGATCTACCGCGGCAAGCGGCTCGTGAACTGGGACCCGGTGCTCGGCACCGCGGTGTCCGACCTCGAAGTGACGAGCGAAGAGGAAAGCGGCCACCTCTGGCACATCCGCTATCCGCTCGCGGACGGCTCGGGCCATCTCACGGTGGCCACCACGCGACCTGAAACGATGCTGGGCGACGTCGCGGTGATGGTGCATCCCGAAGACGAACGCTACGCCGCGCTGATCGGCAAGATGGTGAAGCTGCCGCTCACGGACCGCGAGATTCCCGTGATCGCCGACGACTATGTGGACCGCGAGTTCGGCACCGGCGTCGTGAAGGTCACGCCCGCGCACGACTTCAACGACTATCAGGTGGGCCTGCGCCACAAGCTCGCCGCCATCGAAATTCTCACGCTCGACGCGAAGATCAACGACAACGCGCCCGCACAGTACCGCGGGCTCGACCGGTTCGACGCGCGCAAGCAGGTCGTAGCCGACCTCGACGCCGCCGGGCTGCTCGAATCCGTGAAGCCGCACAAGCTGATGGTGCCGCGCGGCGACCGCACGGGCGTGGTGCTCGAACCGATGCTCACGGACCAATGGTTCGTCGCGATGAGCAAGCCCGCGCCCGAAGGCACGTTCCACCCGGGCAAATCAATTGCCGAGACCGCGCTCGACGTGGTGCGCAACGGCGAGATCCGCTTCGTGCCCGAGAACTGGACCACCACCTACTACCAGTGGCTCGAAAACATCCAGGACTGGTGCATCTCGCGCCAACTGTGGTGGGGCCATCAGATTCCCGCCTGGTACGGCGACAACGGCGAAGTGTTCGTCGCGCGCACTGAAGACGAGGCGCGCGCGCAGGCCGCGGCGAAGGGCTACGCGGGGGCACTGAAGCGCGACGAAGACGTGCTCGATACGTGGTTCTCGTCGGCGCTCGTGCCGTTCTCGTCGCTCGGCTGGCCGAACGAAACGAAGGAACTCGCGGCCTTCCTGCCCTCTTCGGTGCTCGTCACGGGCTTCGACATCATCTTCTTCTGGGTGGCGCGCATGGTCATGATGACCACGCACTTCACCGGCAAGGTGCCGTTCGATACGGTCTACGTGCACGGCCTCGTGCGCGACCACGAGGGCCAGAAGATGTCGAAGAGCAAGGGCAATACGCTCGACCCCATCGACATCGTGGACGGCATCGATCTCGAATCGCTCGTCGCCAAGCGCACCACCGGCCTCATGAATCCGAAGCAGGCCGCCAGCATCGAAAAGAAAACGCGCAAGGAGTTTCCGGACGGCATCCCCGCGTTCGGCACCGACGCGCTGCGCTTCACGATGGCGTCGATGGCCACGTTGGGCCGCAACGTCAACTTCGACCTTGCGCGCTGCGAGGGCTATCGCAACTTCTGCAACAAGCTCTGGAACGCCACGCGCTTCGTGCTGATGAACTGCGAAGGCCACGACTGCGGCTTCGGCGAAAAGGCCGCGGCGTGCGGTCCCGACGGCGCGGGCGGCTGCGGTCCGGGCCGCTATCTCGACTTCTCGCAGGCCGACCGCTGGATCGTGTCGCTGCTCCAGCGCGTGGAAGCGGAAGTCGAAAAGGGCTTCGCGGACTACCGTTTCGACAATGTGGCAAACGCAACATACAAGTTCATCTGGGACGAATACTGTGACTGGTACCTGGAGCTCGCCAAGGTGCAGATCCAGAACGGCACGCCGGAGCAACAGCGGGCCACGCGCCGCACGCTGCTGCGCGTGCTCGAAACCGTGCTTCGACTCGCCCACCCGATCATTCCGTTCATTACCGAAGCCCTGTGGCAAAAGGTTGCGCCGCTCACGAACCGTTATCCGGCAGGCAAGGCCGAAGGCGAGGCATCCATCATGGTGCAGCCCTACCCTGTCGCCGAACCGGGCAAGATCGACGAAGCCGCCGAGCAATGGGTCGCGGACCTGAAAGCGATGATCGACGCGTGCCGCAACCTGCGCGGCGAGATGAACCTCTCGCCCGCCACGAAGGTGCCGCTGCTCGCCACGGGCAACGCCGAACGTCTCGCCACGTTCGCGCCGTACGCCCAGGCGCTCGCGCGGCTTTCCGAGGTCCGCATCATCGCCGACGAAGCGACGCTCGACGGCGAAGCCCATGGCGCGCCGATTGCTATCGTGGGAACGGACAAGCTCGTGCTCAAGGTCGAGATCGACGTGGCCGCGGAGCGCGAGCGGCTGTCTAAGGAGATTGCACGGCTCACCGCGGAAATCGCGAAGTGCAACGCGAAGCTCGGTAACGAGAGCTTCGTGGCAAAGGCCCCGCCTGCTGTCGTTGAGCAGGAACAGAGAAGGCTGGCAGAATATGAAACCACCATTGGCAAGCTGACCGCGCAGCTTTCGCGGCTGCCTGCCTGAACACCGCGGCGGCCGTTTTGGCCGCAGCAGTTGCCGCATGCGGGGCATGGCGCAGTGCTGGAGGCACCGCGTGCGGACAAAGGACCAGGGTAACGACATGCTCAAAGTAACCAAGGCGGTATTCCCCGTGGCCGGTCTCGGCACGCGCTTTCTGCCCGCCACCAAGGCGAGCCCGAAGGAAATGCTGCCCATCGTGGACAAGCCACTGATCCAGTACGCGGTGGAAGAGGCGATGGCCGCCGGCATCACCGAAATGATCTTCGTGACGGGACGCAGCAAGCGCGCCATTGAAGACCACTTCGACAAGTCTTACGAGATCGAGGCCGAACTCGAGGCGCGCGGCAAGGACAAGCTGCTCGAACTCGTGCGCAGCATCAAGCCGAGTCACGTCGACTGCTTCTACGTGCGGCAGCCCGAAGCGCTGGGTCTGGGCCACGCGGTGCTGTGCGCCGAAAAGCTCGTGGGCGACAACCCGTTCGCCGTGATCCTCGCGGACGACCTGCTGTACGGCACGCCGCCCGTCATGCAGCAGATGATCGAGGTGTTCGACCACTATCACAGCTCGGTGATCGGCGTGGAAGAGATCCCGCCCGAAGACACGAAGTCGTATGGCATCGTGGACGGCAAGGAGTGGGAAGACTCGATCATCAAGATGTCGGGCATCGTGGAAAAGCCGGCGCCGGACGTGGCGCCGTCGAACCTGGGGGTGGTGGGGCGTTACGTGCTCAAGCCGCGCATCTTCGAACATCTGCGTGCGCTCAAGCCCGGTGCGGGCGGCGAACTGCAACTGACGGACGCGATCCAGTCGCTGCTCGCCGACGAACAGGTGCTCGCGTACAAGTATCACGGCACGCGTTTCGACTGCGGCAGCAAGCTCGGCTATCTGAAGGCAACCGTGGAGTTCGCGTTGCGCCACCCCGAGGTGGGCGCGGAATTCGAAGCCTATCTGCGCACCCGCTCGCCGGTGCTCGCGGGGTAAAGCCGCGCGGTGGTGCACGCACCGCCGCCGTACGTTGAAACTCATGCTGTAAAGAAGCGCTGCGATTCGCTACCCGCGGATCGCAGCGCTTTTTGTTTCAGGGGCCATTTTCAGGAGTCCGCCGCCAGGCCCCGCATGACGCCTCCGTGACACAAGCGTCCGCCCCGCCCCTGCTTGACTCACATCAATCCGCCACCGTCCGCGGGTGCGAACATCTGCCCCACCGGCTCGTCGTCTTCGGCTGGCGTTGCGCGACGAAGGCAAGCGATGCCGGGCCGCCATTCAGGCGTCGTAACACGCTGGTGTCCGGCTCACTTCTGAATCCGATCATGATGCTTCCGGACGGCAAGGCGCGGTTCCTTTCTCCCATTCTGGACCGGCTGCGGCGCTCGCCGCGCGGCGGCTCGCACGTTCCCACGGCCACGCAGGGCACGCTCGAGCAGTTCGCGCGCCTGTCGCCCGACGAAGTCATGCAGCGGCTCGGCACCTGCGCCGCTGGCCTCGACGCCGACGACGCTGTGCAGCGCCTGCGCACGGTCGGTCCCAATCAGGTCGCTCGCGAGGCGCGGCACACCATGGTTCGCGAGCTGGCCGCGCGAGCCGCCAATTCGCTGAACCTCCTGCTGCTCTCGCTCGCCGCCGCGTCGTGGTTCCTCGGTGATCCGCGCGCCGCGCTCATGATTTCCGTGATGGTCGTACTCAGCGTTTCGCTCGGCTTCGTGCAGGAGCACCGCTCGAATCGCGCCGCCGAAGCGCTGCGCCGCATGGTGCACACCACCGCCACGGTGCGCCGGCGTAACGCCGCGGGTGGATGCGAACACGCCGCAGGCGTGAGCGAACACAGTGCGACCACGATCGAAATTCCTATCGAACAGATCGTGCCGGGCGACATCGTCATGCTTTCGGCCGGCGACATGATCCCCGCCGACCTGCGGCTCATTTCCGCGCGCGATCTGTTCGTGAATCAATCCGCGCTGACGGGCGAAGCCATGCCGGTCGAAAAGGCGCCCGCCACCGGCACGCACGGCGCCGACTCGCACTTCGAGCTGCCGGACATCTGCTTCATGGGCAGCGCAGTGGTGAGTGGTGTGGGCTGCGGCGTCGTGATTCTCACTGGCGGGCGCACCGCGTTCGGCAACGTGGCGGACATGATCGCGGGGCAGCGCGTGCTCACGAGCTTCGACCAGGGCATTGCGCGCTTTACGTGGCTCATGATGGGCTTCATCGCGGTGATGGTGCCGCTCGTGTTCCTCATCAACGGGCTGACCAAAGGCAACTGGTTCGAGGCACTGCTGTTCGCGGTCGCCGTGGCCGTAGGGCTCACGCCCGAGATGCTGCCCATGATCGTGACCGTCAATCTGGCCAAGGGCGCCATCGCGATGTCGCGCAAGAAGGTGATCGTGAAGCGGCTCAATGCGATCCAGAATTTCGGCGCCATGGACGTGCTCTGCACCGACAAGACCGGCACGCTCACGCAGGACCGCATCATCCTCAAGCGCCATCTCGACATTCACGGCAACGACTCCGACCGCGTGCTCGAATACGCCTACCTCAACAGCACGCATCAATCGGGCCTCAAGAATCTGCTCGACGTGGCCGTGCTCAAACACGTCGAACTGCACGAGCAGCTGAAGGCGCACGAGCAATACACGAAGATCGACGAAATGCCGTTCGACTTCGAGCGCCGCCGCATGTCCGTGGTGCTCGCGCGCGACGACGGCACGCATCTGCTGATCTGCAAGGGCGCGGTGGAAGAGATTTTTTCGGTGTGCAGCCGCTACGCGGTGGACGGCGACATCGGCACGCTCGACGAAAGCCATTTCGTGGCCGCCAAGCAAACCACGGACGCGCTCAACGCCGACGGCTTTCGCGTCGTCGCGGTCGCCTACAAGGAGATGCCGCCGCAACAGTCGGCGTATTCGGTGAAGGACGAGCAGGACCTCACGCTGCTCGGCTACATCGCGTTTCTCGATCCGCCGAAAGAAACCGCGGCGGCGGCGATTCGCGCGCTCAAGGCGAGCGGCGTCGCCGTGAAAATTCTCACCGGCGACAACGACATCGTCACGCGCAAGATCTGCCGCGAAGTGGGCATCGACGCGAGCACCATCGTGCTCGGCAAGCAACTGGAGAACTGCACGCCCGACGAACTCGCCGCGCTCGCTGAGCGCGCCTCGGTCTTCGCGAAGGTGTCGCCGGCGCAGAAGGCGGCAATCGTCGACGCGCTGCATCGCAAAGGCCACGTGGTGGGTTTTCTCGGCGACGGTATCAACGACGGGCCGGCGCTGAAGACCTCGGACGTGGGCGTATCGGTGGACAGCGCCGTAGACATCGCCAAAGATTCCGCCGACATCATCCTGCTCGAAAAGAGCCTCGCCGTGCTGGGCGACGGCGTGATGGAAGGCCGCAAGGTGTTCGGCAACATCACGAAGTACATCAAGATGGGCGCGAGCTCGAACTTCGGCAACATGTTCAGCGTGCTGGGCGCAAGCATCCTGCTGCCGTTCCTGCCCATGGCGCCCATCCAGGTGCTCACCAACAATCTGCTCTACGACTTCTCGCAAACCGCGATTCCTACCGACAACGTCGATGCCGAATACCTCGCCGTGCCGCGCCACTGGGATATCGTCAACATCATGAAGTTCATGCTGCTGATAGGCCCGATCAGCTCCATCTTCGACTACGTCACCTACTTCCTGATGCTCAACGTCTTCCACGCATGGAACAATGCGCCGCTGTTCCAGACCGGCTGGTTCGTGGAGTCGCTCCTCACGCAGACGCTGATCATCCACATCATCCGCACCGCGAAAGTGCCGTTCTTCGAAAGCCGTGCAAGCGGCGCGCTGATGGCGACGAGCGCGATCATCGCCGTGGTGGGCATCGCAATTCCGTTCACCTGGCTTGGGCACGTGCTGGGCTTCACGCGGCTGCCGGCGACGTACTGGCCGGCGCTGGTGCTGATCCTGCTCGCCTACGCGGCGCTCACCCACGTCGTGAAGACGTGGTTCGTGCGGCGGGTCGGGTTGGGATGACCGGGCAAACGATTACCCGGCTGAACGCCCCTCGAACCGTATAGCCGGCGCCGCCGCCTCTCGCCACACCTTGCCTCGCTTTCCGTCAAATTTACTTGACGCCGATTCCAATCGGCAGGAAAAATAGCGACGCTATACGTCAAATAAATTTGACAATGAGCGCCGCGCCGAACCCGGCATACGCGCTCGCGAACCGGAGCAAAGGGGTTTCGGGGCGAGGCTTGCAGGATCCAGGCGGGGTTTCCAGGACATATGACATGAACGACAGGTTCCTGTTACCGGTCGCGCTGCGCGGACACGAATGTGGCCCGGGCGACGCCGACGGGCAAGACGAGGCGCAATTCCTCGGGAAGCAGGTCGAACTGATCTGCCTGCTCTTGCGTCGCGCGCACCATTTGCGCGGATGCGGACGCGAAACCCCCGTCGCCGACCTCATTGTTTCCTGCATCGTCAATCTGCTGGAAGCGCTCGAACTCAATTCACCTGACGAAACCGAAATCGGCCTCGCCCGGCTGCAACAGATCATCGACCTGGCCTTCACAGGCGGCCCGTGGAAAGCAGCCTCGGGCTGATGCAGCGGCTCCGCGCCACAACGCGGCCCGCGAAGAAGAACCGTCCGCAACACGAGAGAACGCATTCATCGACAGGCGCATGCAGAACGACAACACCAGTTCCCACGGAACTGGAATACGAGGGGGTTGCCATGCATCACGAGATCGGTCTGGGGGTCACGGCTTTTCGCCTCTCGGCGCCGGAGCGCCGGGTATCGGACGAACAATGGATGCAGGTCGCCCATCTGTTCTCGAGCGACGAGACGAAACACGGCGGCCGGCGAAAATGCCCCGACCGGGCCGTGCTCGATGCTGTCTTCTGGGTCATGACGAGCGGTGAGAAATGGCACCGGCTGCCGTCCTGCTACCCGGCGCAGCAGACCTGCTACAACCGGTTCGTGGCGTGGCGCCGAAGCGGCCTCGTCGACCAGGTGGTGCGGGCGCTCGGCTGGGACACGATGCGCGCCGACGTAGCGCACGCCGGGGACTGACGCGGGCCGTCCCCGCGCCCGGTCAGCTTGCCCCGAAGATGCGGTCGTACTCCCTTTCGAGCACGGCATGGCATTCGCACGCGGCCGCTTCGATCGCGGCGCGATCGAGCACGCGAATGGATCCTGGACGGCAACGCAGCGCGCCGCTCGCTTCGAGCGACTTCAGTTCGTCGAGCGCCTGCGCCGCGTGCGCACCGAGCACGTCCGGAAACACCCTCTGGCTGAAACGGACTTCGTCGGAATCCTGGCGGGCGAGCGTCTGCAACAGCCAGCGGCACATCTGCTGACGCGGCGTGTGGTGGTGGACGCACAAGGCAATCTGCGCCATCTGCGCCATGAGGGCCTGGGTATAGCGCAGCATCACCCGCTGAAACGCACCTGCCAGAGCGAACTCGCGGCGCGCCACTTCGACGCTCAACCGGAACGCCTCGCCGGCGCCTTGCACGACGGCGCGCCTTGCGGCATGCGGCTCGCCGATGCAGGCGGAAAGGCCCAGCAGCCCTTCGTTGCCCACCACTGCCACGCCGAGCGGGGCGCGGTCCGCCGTGGCATGAAAGATCGCGACGATTGCGGTGGTCGGCAGATACACGTTGGTGAGCGGCTCGCCTTGCCGGAACACGACCTGGCCGAGCGGCATCGCCACCGGTGCGAGATGCGGTTCGAGGCGCTCGCGCTCGCGCGGCGAGAGTGCGGCGAGCAGCCGGTTGCCGGGCGTCGACGCATGTGCCGTGCGCGAACCGCCATTTGTGCCGGCACCTGCTGCCGCATGCTCCGCGACGCGTCGCACAAGCGCGAGGTGTTCCTGGATCAGCGTGTCGCGGTTTCTTTCGGGCAGCAGGCTCAGCACGGCAGAGCGCACGTCGCTGTGGCCGAGTACGTCGAGAATGCGAAGCTTGACGAGGGTGCCGAGATCGCTTTTACCATTGCGCCAGGCCGATATCTGCGCACGAGTAAGATGGAGTGCTTCTGCAAGCTGGGCGTCGCTTGCGAAGCGGCCCCGCGTTTTGACGTCGTCGAACAATGCGTACCAGTCGCGCACAGTGTTATTGACCTGAATTGGCGTCCAGAGAACTCGACATGGACGGCATGGCAGCGCTACGGCATGTCGATGAAGTAACCGGGTAAGGTAACCAGACGAGGTGACCGGATCCGGTCGAAGGCGCACCCTTTATAGCACAACTGTGACAGCCGTCGCGGCCCTGTCCGCCGCCTTCAGCGGCCTGACGCCGCCTGCGCGGACAGCGCCGCCATGACGCGCACGAGCTGCTCGCGGCAGACCGCGCTCTCGCTCGTATCGTTGAGCGCGATGCCTTCGAGCAGATTCACGATCGCGCACAGGAACGCATCGGCCACGGGCATGGGCCGCGCACAGCTGCGCAGATAGTCGGCGTAGCCGTACACCGCTTGCAGAAACGCCACCTGGCGGGAGGCGAACTGTTCGTCGTCGAGCGGTGCGGCGACATCGACCGTCTCGCGTCCGTCGCGCAAGGCGCCAGGCAGCCGAATGGTATGCGGATTGGTCATGGCGCCCTCGCCCACGCCGTGAATGACCACGAGACAATTGCCATACGCAAACGGTAGGCGTGTTGATCTGTATCAGCCAGGCTGCGGACACACCGCGGCCTCGGGCGGCGTGCCTCAACGAAATACGCTCACGGCATCGACAAGACGCGTGGCCTGTTGCTTGAGGCTCTCCGATGCCGCCGTGCTCTCTTCGACGAGCGCCGCGTTCTGCTGCGTAATGCGGTCCAGTTCGCCCACCGCCGCGTCCACTTGCGTCACGCCGCTGCTCTGCTCTTCGGTAGCCGCGCGAATTTCGGCGATGAGGTCCGACACGCGTTTGACCTGCGCGACGATCTCGTCCATCGTCGTGCCCGCGTCGTCCACGAGCCGCGCGCCCGACGCCACGCGCTCCACGCTCGCGCCGATCAGGTCTTTGATCTCGCGCGCCGCGTTCGCGCTGCGCTGCGCGAGCCCGCGCACCTCGCCCGCCACCACCGCGAAGCCGCGCCCCTGCTCACCGGCGCGCGCCGCCTCCACCGCGGCGTTGAGCGCAAGGATGTTGGTCTGGAACGCGATGCCGTCGATCACGCCGATGATGTCCGCAATGCGCCGCGAACTCTCGGTGATCTCGTTCATGGTGTGCACGACTTCGGATACTGCACGTCCGCCCTTCGCGGCCGTGCTGCTCGCCGAACCCGACAGCGTGTTGGCCTGCAGCGCCGTTTCGGCATTGCTCTTCACGGTGGACGTCATCTGCGCCATCGATGCCGCGGTCTGCTGCACGCTGAAGGCCGCTTGCTCGGTGCGCTTGCTCAGATCGGTGTTGCCCTGCGCGATCTCGTCGCTCGCGCGCTGCACGTTGATGACCTGCTCGCTCACGTCGCCGATGAGCCAGCGGAACATGAGGCCGAGCTGGCTGATGGTGCGCAGCGTCATGCCGATTTCGTCGACCCGGTCCATGTGAACCACGTTCTGGCTTTCGCCCGTGGCCACGCGCAGCGCCTGGGCGAGCACCTGCTCGAGCGGCCGCGAGATCTGCGATTCGAGCCACCACGTGGCCATGAACGAAGCGAGCGCCATCAGCGCCGCAAAGCCGCCCAGCGCGCCGCCCGTCAAGCCGAGTTGCCACGCCGCCGCGACCATCGCCGGCAGCATGACGAGCAGCGCGGACCGGATGCGCCAGCGCACAGGCATTGTCTTCAGCAGCGAAGTCCAGCCCATCAGGCCGCGGCGCACGATCAGCCCCTTGTGAAAGCGCTGGTTGCCGGCCTTGCCCTCGCGGAAGTCACGATAGAGCGACTCCGCCGCGGCGATTTCCTCGCGCGTCGCCTTGGTTCGTACGGACATATAGCCCGCGGCCTGTCCGTTGCGCACCACCGGTATCGCATTGGCCCGCACCCAGTAATGGTCGCCGTTCTTGCGACGGTTCTTCACGAGCGCCGTCCACGGTTCGCCGCCCTTCAGCGTGGCCCACATGTCGGCGAACGCTTCTTGCGGCATGTCGGGGTGGCGCACGATGTTGTGTGGCTGGCCCTGAATTTCTTCCTCGGAAAATCCGCTGACCTGAATGAACGCCGCGTTGGCGTAGGTGATGTAGCTCTGCGTGTCCGTGGTGGACATCAGCGTGGCGTTGTCGGGAAATTCAAATTCGTGCTGCGTGACAGGCTGATTGTTTCGCATGACGCCCCCTGAAGCGAATTACGTGTTCGCTATTTATCGTCAGCCAGTGAGCATTCCTGAAGTGCAGACGTGTCGCGATGCAGACAGATTTCACCGTGGCGCGGCGCGCGCCACGGTGTCTTCACACGTCAGCGCGAGCTGAACAGGGCTTGCATTCTTGCCCCGCAGGAAGAGCCCGCGCTTGTGGGGCGAGGCTCTCGCCATGCACATCGCATCATGATGCGCAGCGTGGATCGCTTCGTGTCGCCGCACGTGCCGTCGCACGGTCCGCCGTTGCGCCGCTGTGAAGCGGGTAAAAAGATTCGGAGCGCGCAAAGCGCCAGCCCGGCGTTCATCCGACACCCTTCGCCTGGGCCTTACGTCTGCTGAAACTTATGTCTGCTGAAACACCACTCGCCACGCCATCGCCCGACACCTCTGCCTCGATGTCTGCCTCGATGAGCCAGACGATCGAACGGCTCACCGAACGCCTTGCCGAGCACTACATCGCGCCGGCACAGACGTCCACGCTCGATCTGATCGTGAGCGACCACGAGCACGCGCCCTGGCGCTTCGTGATGGGCACCGCCGTGCAATTGGTTGCGCTGTACGAAGGCAGTCTGCAGCCGCCCGCCATGTGCACGCTGACGTTGTCGCGCGCGCTGATCGAACACGTGCTGGCGCACCCCACGTCGTTCGATCTGCGCAGCGCGCAAAGTCTCACCATGGGCGGCGCGCGCATCACGGGAGCGAGCCGGATTACGGCGTACTGGATTCAATTGCTCAAGCGGCCCGATGCCACGCAGCGCGCCGCGCTCGCACGAGCCCGTGCACACGCGCCGGAGTCGATACAGACGGTGCCGCGCCTCTCTCTACACGACGGCGCCTCGCGTGAGCTGCTCGGGCACGTGGTGAGCGCGCTGCAATCGAGCACGCCGCTGCATCTCGCCGGCGTGCTCGACTGGCCCGAGACGCAATGGACCGCCGCCGACTGGCACGCGCGTGAAGGCGAGACGGTACTGCCCATCGTCTCGGGAGAAGGCCGTCACGTGTGCGTGAGCGCGCTGATCGACGCGTTTTCGGCCACCGCAGCATCGAACACCACTTCGTACACCGAAGGCTGCCTGCTGCCGCCCGACTGGGAAGCACGCTTCGCAATGCCGCTCGTGCCCCGCGACGCACTCGGCCCCGGGCAGCTGTGGGCCGGCCGGCGCTGCGCGCAAGCGGTCACGCGCCTGCATTGCGATCTCGGCAACTCGTTTCTCGCGCAGGTGCTGGGACGCAAGCGCGTGCGGCTCTATGGTCCGAGCCAGGAACGCGCGCTCTACGCGCTCGATGCGTTCAACAGCTACCGCCCCTGCGCCGTGGACGTCGACGCGCCCGACTTCGAGCGGCACCCGCGCTTTGCCGAGGCACAGGGTGTCGACGTGCTACTGGCGCCGGGCGATCTGCTGATCGTGCCGACGGGCTGGTTTCACTGCGTATGGGCGGTGGACGACGTGCTTTCGGTGAGCCGCGTATTGAGCGACGACAGGATCACGCGACTGCGGTCCCTCGTGTGATGGCGGAAGCGCCGTGAAAAGCTGCGGGGGGGGGGCGAAACGGAAAGCCGGATAAAAACCGGCAGGAGCGGCTCACAGCAGGAGGAGAAACCGGTCATCCACCGCTTCACGACCGGCCTGAAACAGAAACAGCGGCCGCCTAGCGCCGCCGCATCAGAAACACGAAGGTCTTGTCTTCCACCGAGCTTTCCACGATCTCGTTGCCCGTCTGCTTCGCGAAGGCGGCGAAGTCGCGTTGCGAGCCCGGATCGGTGGCGAGCACCTTCAGAATCTGCCCGCTTTGCATGTCGGCCAGCGCCTTCTTGGCGCGCAGGATGGGCAGCGGACAGTTGAGTCCGCGCGCATCCACTTCCTTGTGAACCTGAGTTTGCATCGGTGTTCGACCTTCGGGAGAGGCGCGCCAGCGGCGCGCTCGTAGAAGGCCGGATTTTACCGCAGCCGCTCTCGCAACGCTGCGCACCGCTGCGCAGGCTGCCGCAGCCACATGCCGTCGTGCGCCGGGACACAAAGCGTGCGCGCGATGCATCACGCCCAACTCCGCCCCGACTTCCCACCTCACGCCTGCAACGTCACCGCCTCGCCGGTTTCGAGCGAACGGCGCAGCGCGCTGCCGATGCGCGTTGCCTCCAGCGCGTCCGCGAGCGTGGCGCCCGCCTGCTCGCCGTTCGTCACGGCGGCGACGAACGCCTGCGCCTCGCACAGGAACGCCTCTTCGAAGCGGTCGACGAAGGTCGGCGTGCATTCGTTGCGAATGCCGGTACCGTCGTAAATCTCCACGCGATTCGCGCGAGGATTGCGCCCCACCGTGAGCGCGCCCGCCGGGCCGATCACCTCCGACGACGTATCGTTGCCGTGCGCCATGGTGCGCGACGCGTAGAACACCGCAAGCTGCCCGCCTTCGAATTCGCAGATGGCCACGCCGTTATCCACATCGCCTGCTGCGCGCAGTCCCTCGTGCAGCGCGATCGTGCCGCTCGCGTAGACGCGTTTGGCGCGCGGAAAGCCGAGCAGCCAGCGCGCCACGTCGATGTCGTGCACGGTGCAGTCCAGAAAGATGCCGCCCGAGGTGGGCGCGAAACGCACGAAGAAGCCTTCGGGGTCGTTCTGGTCGCAGGTCTGCGAGCGCACGAGGAACGGGCGGCCAATCGCGCCCGCCTGCACCTTGCCGAACGCGTCGCGATAGCTCGGATCGAAACGGCGCATGAAGCCGATGGTCACCTTGAGATGCGGATAGCGCGCGGCCACGCCGAGCACGCGTTCGCATTCGGCCACGTCGAGCGAAAGCGGCTTCTCGCAGAACACGTGCTTGCCCGCATGCAACGCATCGACGATCTGCTGCGCGTGCAGCGAAGACGGCGTGACGAGCCACACGGCGTCTACAGCGTCGTCGGCAAGCAACGCCGCGTAGTCGTCGTAGACGCGCGTGGCGGCAAAACGCTCGCGCGCCCACGCGCATTCCTCGGCGAGCGGACTGCACGCCGCAGCGAGCGCCGCGCCCGGCACGCGGAACGCGAGATTTTCGGCATGGCGCCGCCCGAGCCGCCCGAGCCCCACCACGCCAATGCGCAGCGGACCTGAAGCGGTGATGTTGGCTGTTGTCGCCATCAGTCGTGTCTCCTCGATCCTCTCTGTGAACGAACGCGCCTCAGCCCATCTGCACGATGCGACCTTCGCGCCACGACTGCGTGGCGGCCTCGGCCAGTTCGAGCGCCTTCAGACCGTCTGCCACCGTGGTGCGCACCGGCTTGCCTTCGGTCACCGCGGCGAAGAAATGCGCGATTTCGTCGGCATAGGCTGCCCGATAGCGTTCGAGGAAGAAGGCCTCCGGCACGTCGATGGCGACGGCACGCTTCGACCATGCCACCACCTCCGTGGGCCGCACGTTGCCCGCCTGGAGCATGCCCTCGCTGCCCAGCACTTCGAAGCGCTGGTCGTAGCCGTACGCGGCACGCCGCGCGGTGTTGATCTGGCAAAGCCGCCCGCGCTTCGTGCGGATCGTGACCGCGGTCGAATCGATGTCGCCGGCCTCGGCAATCGCGGGGTCCGTAAGACAGCTGCCCGTGGCATGCACGGTGGCGGCTTCGTCGTCCAGAATCCAGCGGAAGATGTCGAAGTCGTGGATCAGCATGTCCTTGAAGATGCCGCCCGAGTGCTTGATGTACTCCACGGGCGGCGCGCCCGGATCGCGGCTCGTCACGACGAGCATTTCCGGCGTGCCGATTTCGCCTGCATCGATGCGCGCCTTCACAGCGGCAAACGTCGGATCGAAGCGCCGCTGAAACCCGATCATGCAGACCACGCCTGCACGCGCCACCGCGTCCGCGCATTCGCGCGCACGTTCGATCGCGAGGTCCACGGGCTTCTCGCAGAACACATGCTTCTTCGCCGCCGCGGATTTCAGGATGAGGTCCGCATGCGTGTCCGTGCTCGAACAGATCACGGTGGCCGCAATCAACGCATCGCCCATCGCGCCGTCCACGTCGGCCACCTGCGCGCCGTGCTGCGCCGCGAGCGCGGCGGCCGCCTCGCGGTTCACGTCCACCACGTACTTGAGCCGCACACCCGGCTGACGCGCGAGATTGGCCGCGTGAATGCGTCCGATGCGGCCTGCGCCGAACACCGCGACGTCGAGCGTCTTGCCGCCTGCTGTTTCAGTCATCGTATCCTCCAGTGTCTTTCGATTCTTCTACGTTCAATTCGAGCTTGTACGCGAGCGCGATGAAGAGCGCCTGGCACAGGCAGATCGTGCTGGTCAGTGAGCGGAAGGCGAACGCGCTGCCCTCCTTCACGTACAGTTGCGCGCTCGCGTAACGCGCGAGCGGCGAAAGCTGGCTATCGGTAATCACGAGCGTCTTCGCCTGGTGATGCTGGGCCACGCGCAGGCAGTACTGCGTTTCCTTGCCGTAGGGCGCAAAGCTGATGGCGATCACCACGTCGCCCTTGCGCACGCTGCGAATCTGTTCGCGGTACATGCCGCCGAAGCCCGACACCAGATGCACGCGCTTGGGCGTGTGCTGCAGTGCGTAGACGATGTAGCTCGCCACCGGGAACGAGCGGCGCACGCCCACCACATAGATGTTTTCGGCCTGCTGGAGCATTTTCACGGCGGCGTCGAACTGCGCGTTGTCGAGACCCGCTTCGAGTTCGTCCAGACCGCTGCGGCACGCGCTGATGAACTCGCGCGCCACCGACCCGCCCGACACCCGCCCCGGCTTCTCGTCGATCAGCTTGCGAATGCGCTGCTGATAGCTCGTCGCTGAAACGCCCTGGTTCGTATAGGCCTGGCGGAACACGGCCTGCAGATCGGAAAAACCCGAGAAGCCGAAGCGCTGCGCGAAGCGCACCACGGCCGAGGGATGCACGCCGCAGCTCGCCGCGATGTCGCTCGTGCGATCCACCATCACGCTCGCGCGATGCTGCTCGATGTAAGTCGCCACGCTCTTCAACTGCCGCGGCAGCGACTCGTAGTTTTCCGCGATGCGCTGCATCAGTTCCTCGACGCTCGGCAGCGCTTCGGTGCTCTCTTCGCTCATGGTTCTACCCGTTTCCATTGGTGCAGCGCCGCAGCGTACGGCGCCTCGTCGTTGGGGGCGATTATAGGCACGCCACCTCATGAATGGAACAGATTTTCCATTTTTATTTGCAATGAAATTTCCGTTGCACCACGCCGCGAGATGACCTAATCTTGTTCGTGAGCGATGGCCCCGGCGCGCTTGCCATGCATTCACAGTGGGCCGGCACGCTCGCTCATTCCCTAAAAACGAAAGATCGAGATAGGTGGAGACAATGACACATCGCAAGGGCAAGGCAACGCTCAGGATGCTGGCTGCCGCATTGACGCTGGCGGCCGGCCTCGCCACCACGCTGGGCACGGCGTCCACCGCTTACGCGGCCGACGCGCACTTCGTTCTGATCAGCCACGCGCCGGATTCGGACTCGTGGTGGAACACCATCAAAAACGCCATCAAGCAGGCCGACGAAGACTTCAACGTAGAGACCGACTACCGCAATCCGCCCAACGGCGACATCGCCGACATGGCGCGCCTCATCGAGCAGGCCGCAGCGCGCAACTACGACGGCGTGATCACCACCATCGCCGACTACGACGTGCTCAAGAGTTCCATCTCGAAGGTCACGGAAAAGAAGATTCCGCTCGTCACGATCAACTCGGGCACCGAAGAGCAGAGCGCAAGACTGGGCGCCATCATGCACATCGGCCAGCCCGAATACGTGGCGGGCAAGGCCGCCGGCGAGAAGGCCAAGGCCGCGGGCGTGAAGAGCTTCCTGTGCGTGAACCACTTCGCGACCAACGCCGTGTCGTTCGAACGCTGCCGCGGCTTTGCCGATGCGCTCGGCGTGGACTACAAGACCTCCACCATCGACTCCGGCCAGGACCCGACCGAAATTCAGTCGAAGGTGAGCGCCTATCTGCGCAACCATCCGAACACGGGCGCCGTGCTCACGCTCGGCCCGGTGCCGGCTGCCGCCACGCTCAAGGCGCTCCAGCAGATGGGTCTGGCGGGCAAGGTGTTCTTCTGCACGTTCGACTTCTCCGACGACATCGCCAAGGCCATTCAGGCCGGCACGATCCAGTTCGCCATCGACCAGCAGCCGTATCTGCAGGGCTATCTGCCGGTCGCCGTGCTCGCCATCGCGAAGAAGGAACACACCACCGACCCGGCCGCCATCCGCAAGGCGCTGCAGGCCAATCCGAAGTTCCAGGCGCGCCTGCAGACGTACGGGCTGGAGCCGTCGTATGGGCCGAAGAACATCCGTTCGGGCCCAGGCTTCATCACGAAGGCCAACCTCGACAAGGTCATCAAGTACGCGGGCCAATACCGCTGATGGCGCGCGGCTGACTCGTTGTTGATTCGTGGTTGTTTCGTTCTGGTTGTTGATTCGTTCTGTCAGTCACCGGTTTCGCCATCCGCACGCGCGCCTGCCCGGCGCAGGGCGTGCGGCATGGCGGCCGGGCTTCAAGGAGACATCATGGGCGTAGCCGGCAAACCTTATCCCTCGCACGTCGACGAGAGCCCCGCCAATAACGGCGCGGGGCGCAACGCGACCGCGGCGGACGAGCGCGTGCGCAAGGAGTCGTGGTTCGGCCATCTCATGGGCCGCCCCGAGTTCGCGGCCATTTCGGGCACCGTGCTCGTGTTCGCCGTATTCGCCATCGGCGCGGGCAGCTCGGGCATGTTCAACCTCGACGGCGTGATGAACTGGTCGCAGGTGTCCGCGTATCTCGGCATTCTGGCCGTGGGCGCGTGCCTGCTGATGATCGCGGGCGAGTTCGATCTTTCCATCGGTTCCATGATCGGCTTCGCGGGCATGATGGTCGCGCTGCCCACCATGTATTTCCACTGGCCGATCTGGCTCGCCATCGCGTTCGCGTTCGCCGCTTCCATGGCGCTCGGCGCGCTGAACGGCTATCTCGTGATGCGCACGCGCCTGCCCTCGTTCATCGTCACGCTCGCGTTCCTGTTCATCCTGCGCGGCCTGACTCTCGCGCTCTCGATCATGTTCGCGGACCGCACCATCGTTTCGGGCGTGGGCGACGTCGCGAAGGCCGACCCGCTCACCAACCTGCTCTTTCACGGCGTCGCGTTCAAGGGGCTCTTCACGGCGCTCGCGCACATGGGCGTCGGCTCGCTGCTCGACAACGGGCAGCCGCTCGTGCCCGGCATTCCGAAAGTGATTCTCTGGTGGTTCGCACTCGCCGCCGTGGGCGCGTTCGTGCTCGCGAAGACGCGCTACGGCAACTGGGTTCTCGCCGTGGGCGGCGACGCGAATGCCGCGAAGAACGTCGGCGTGCCGGTGCGGCGCGTGAAGATTTCGCTCTTCGTGCTCACGGCGTTCTGCTCGTGCCTCTTTGCCGTGCTGCAGGTGTGCGACATCGGCTCGGCCGCCGCCGACCGCGGCATCCAGAAGGAATTCGAAGCCATCATCGCGGCAGTGATCGGCGGCACGCTGCTCACGGGCGGCTACGGATCGGTGATCGGCGCATGCTTCGGCGCGCTGATCTTCGGCGTGGTGCAGATCGGCATCACCTACACCAACGTGAGCTCCGACTGGTTCCGCGTGTTCCTTGGCGTCATGCTGCTGATGGCCGTGCTATTCAACCACTATGTGCGCCGCCGCGTCGCGCAGTCGTAACGGGAGGACGATCATGGCAGACACGACTATGGCGCAAGCCACCACGCCGGGCGACAGCAGCGGCGACACCATCCTCGCGCTCGAAAACGTCAGCAAGTATTTCGGCAAGGTGATTGCGCTCAACGGCGTCACGCTGCGCTTAAAGCGCGGCGAGGTGCATTGCCTGCTGGGCGACAACGGCGCGGGCAAGTCCACGCTCATCAAGACGCTTGCGGGCGTGCACGCACCCAGCGCCGGCGAATACCTCGTGGACGGCAAGCCCGTGCACTTCGAGTCGCCGAAAGAAGCACTGGACCTCGGCATCGCCACGGTCTACCAGGACCTCGCGCTGGTGCCGCTGCTCTCTGTTGCGCGCAACTTCTTCATGGGACGCGAGCCGCAGAAGAAACTCTTCGGCCTCGTCAACGTAATGGACCTGGAGACGAGCGCCGCCACCGCGCGCGAAAAGCTCGCTGAAATGGGCATCATCGTGCGCGACCCGCATCAGCCTATCGGCACGATGTCGGGCGGCGAGCGTCAATGCCTCGCGATTGCACGCGCCATTCACTTCGGCGCGCGCGTGCTGATTCTCGACGAGCCCACCGCCGCGCTCGGCGTGAAGCAGAGCTTCAACGTGCTCAAGCTCATTCACAAGGCACGCGCGAAAGGCATCTCGGTCATCTTCATCACGCACAACGTGCACCACGCCTACCCCATCGGCGATTCGTTCACGCTGCTCAACCGCGGCCGTTCGATGGGCACCTTCACGAAAGACACCATCACGAAGGACGAAGTGCTCGACATGATGGCGGGCGGCGCCGAGATGCAGAAGATGATCGCCGAACTCGACGGCGCCACGATCTGAATCGCACGTCGATTCACGCTCGATACAAGCTCGATCCACGCCTGAACCACGCTCGATTTACGAACACCAGGACTTACTCATGGCACTCACCGGCAACTCCAGCGCCCACGGCCCGAGCCGCTTCGCGCCCGGCCGCAGCCGCGACGTCATCTGTCTCGGCCGCCTCGCCGTCGACCTGTACGCGCAGCAGGTCGGCGCGCGGCTGGAAGACGTGACGAGCTTCGCGAAGTACCTCGGCGGCTCGTCGGCGAACATCGCGTTCGGCTGCGCGCGGCTCGGCCTGCGCTCGGCCATGCTCACGCGCGTGGGCAACGACCACATGGGCCGCTTTCTCACCGAAACGCTCGACAAGGAAGGCTGCGACACGAGCCACGTGCGCGTCGATGCCGACCGCCTCACGGCCCTCGTGCTGCTCGGCCTCAAAGATCGCGACACGTTTCCGCTCATCTTCTATCGCGAGAACTGCGCGGACATGGCCGTAGACGAACACGACTTCGACGAGGCGTTCATCGCGTCGTCGAAAGCGCTGCTCATCACAGGCACGCACTTCTCCACCGAGCAGGTGAACCGCGCGAGCCGCCGCGCGCTCGACTACGCGCGCCGCAACCAGGTGCGCACGGTTCTCGACATCGACTATCGGCCCGTGCTGTGGGGCCTCACGGGCAAGGCCGACGGCGAGACGCGCTTCGTCGCGAACGAAGGCGTGACGGCGCACCTGCAACGCATCCTGCCGCTCTTCGATCTCGTGATCGGCACCGAAGAGGAATTCCGCATTGCGGGCGGCAAGAGCGAACTCGTGGATGCGCTCGCGATGGTGCGCGCGGTGACGCCGGCCACGCTCGTCGTGAAGCGCGGGCCGCTCGGCTGCCAGGTGATCGACGGCAAGGTGCCCGCCTCGCTCGACAACGTGCCGTTGCAGAGCGGTGTCGAAGTGGACGTGCTCAACGTGCTGGGCGCGGGCGACGCGTTCGCGTCCGGCTTCCTCTCGGGCTGGCTGCGCGACCAACCGCTCGACGCATGCGCGAAAGCCGCGAATGCATGCGGCGCGCTCGTCGTGTCGCGCCACGGCTGCGCGCCCGCCATGCCCACGCCCGCGGAACTCGACTACTTTCTCTCGGCCGCAGCCGCCGACCCCGTGCGCATGCGCCGTCCCGACCGCGATACGACGCTTGCGCGACTGCATCGCGTTACGCCGCCGCGTACACGCCATGACGAAGTGCTCGGCTTCGCGTTCGACCATCGCAACCAGTTCTTCGACCTCGCGCAGCAAACGGGCGCGGACGAATCGCGCATCGCGACGCTGAAGGGCCTCTTCGTGGAAGCGGTCGCGCAGACCGAAAGCGCGCTGGGGCTTGCGGGCCGCATCGGCGTGCTGATCGACGACCGCTACGGCCAGGATGCGCTCAATGCCGCGACCGGACGCGGCTGGTGGGTGGGTCGCCCCGTCGAGTTGCCGGGCTCGGTGCCGCTCGTGTTCGACCATGGCCGCTCCATCGGCACCACGCTCGCGAGTTGGCCCATCGGGCACACGGTGAAGTGCCTCGTGCAGTTTCATCCCGACGAGCCCATCGAACAGCGGCTCGAACAGGAAGCGCAATTGCGCGCGCTTTACGACGCAACGCAGGCCAGCGGCCATGAACTGCTGCTCGAAGTGATTCCGCCCAAGCACGCCGGACTGCCGCTCGCGCCGGATACGGTTTATCGCGCACTGAAGCGGCTCTATAACGTGGGCATCTATCCCGAGTGGTGGAAGCTGGAACCGATGGACGCCGCGCAGTGGCGCGCCATCGACGCGCTCGTTGCCGAACGCGATCCGTACTGTCGCGGCGTGGTGCTGCTGGGTCTCTCGGCACCCGTCGAGCAACTCACGCAGGACTTCCGCGCGGCGGCCGCCTCGGCCACCTGCCGCGGCTTCACGGTGGGGCGCACCATCTTTCACGAACCGAGCCACGCGTGGCTCGCAGGCACCATCGGCGACGACGAACTCATTGCGCGCGTGCGCCGCACGTTCGAAACGCTGATCGCGGCGTGGCGCACGGCGCGCGACGCAGCCGGCGCAGGCGCAGGCACGGGCACGGGCACCGCTGGCCACGCGGGCACGGTACACGAGGAGAAAGCCGCATGAACGAACGCGTTGCACATTCCTCGCAGGAGGCGCCGGTCAAAGCCGGTGCTGCAGGGACGCCGGCAGTAGCCGGCTCAGTGGGAACGCCTGCAGGCGCCGGCTCAGCGCAAACGCCGGCCGCACAGCCACAAACCGGCACGGTCCGCTTGACCGCGGCCCAGGCGCTCGTGCGCTATCTCGCGGCCCAGCGTGTGGCTACCGAAGACGGCAGCGGCCGCACCGAGCCGCTCTTCGGCGGCGTGTTCGCAATCTTCGGTCACGGCAACGTGGCGGGCATGGGCGAGGCGCTCTATCAGCATCGTCACGAACTGCCCACCTTCCGCGCCCATAACGAGCAGGCCATGGCGCACAGCGCGATCGCCTACGCGAAGGCGCACATGCGCCGCCGCATGATGGCCGTGACGACGTCGATCGGCCCAGGCGCCACGAATCTCGTGACCGCTGCCGCGCTCGCGCACGTGAACCGGTTGCCGGTACTGCTCCTGCCAGGCGACATCTTCGTGTCGCGCGCGCCAGACCCGGTGTTGCAGCAAGTCGAAGACTTCCACGACGGCGGCATTTCCGCGAACGACGCGTTCAAGCCCGTCTCGCGCTACTTCGACCGCATCATGCATCCCGCGCAGTTGCTCACCGCGTTGCCGCGCGCGCTGCGCGTGCTCACGGACGCCGCGCTGTGCGGGCCCGTCACGCTCGCGCTGCCGCAGGACGTTCAGGCCGCCGCCTACGACTACCCCGTCGATTTCTTCATGCCGCGGCTGGTGACGTTCCACGCGCCCTCGCCGGTCGAAAGCGAGATCGACGCGGTGCTCGGCACGCTGCGCGCCGCGCAACGGCCGATGATCGTGGCCGGCGGCGGCGTGCTCTACAGCGGCGCCGCCGAAGCGCTGCGCGCGTTTGCGCACGCACACGGCATCCCGGTGGCCGAAACGCAGGCGGGCAAGAGCGCGCTTGCATGGGACGATCCGCTCAATGCGGGGGCGCTCGGTGTGACCGGTTCGCCCGCCGCGAATGCGCTCGCCCGCGACGCCGACTGCGTGCTCGCCGTGGGCACGCGGCTGCAGGACTTCACGACGGGATCGAACTCGCTCTTCACGCAGGCGCAAGTCATCGGCATCAACGCCAATGCGTTCGACGGGCTCAAGCACGGCGCGCTCGTCGTAGAGGCCGATGCGAAGCGCGCGCTCGAGACGCTCGATGCACGGCTTGCCGGCTGGCGCGCGACGGCTGACTGGAGCGAGCACGCGAGATCGCTTGCCGCGCAATGGCGCGACACCGTGAGCCGTCTCACGAACACGCCCCAGCGCGAGGGCACGCTGCCCTACGATGCGGACGTGATCGGCGCCGTCCAACGCTCGGCGGCGAACTCGCCCGGGGACGACATCGTGGTCTGCGCCGCCGGCACGCTGCCCGCCGAACTCCACAAGCTGTGGCGCGCAGGCCGGCCAGGCGCGTATCACGTCGAATACGGCTACTCGTGCATGGGCTACGAGATCGCGGGCGGTCTCGGCGCGAAGCTCGCCCACCCGAAACGGGAAGTCATCGTGATGGTGGGCGACGGCAGCTACCTCATGATGAACAGCGAACTCGCGACTTCCGTCATGCTGGGCGCAAAGCTGATCGTCGTCGTGCTCGACAACCGCGGCTACGGCTGCATCAACCGCCTTCAGCAGGCCTGCGGCGGCGCGCCCTTCAACAACCTCTTCGACGACTGCGTGCAAGGCCCGGCCGGCGCGCCGCAGATCGACTTCGCGGCCCATGCGCGCGCGCTCGGCACGCACGCGGAGCACGTGGCGAACGTCGGTGAGCTCGAGGCCGCAATGCAACGCGCGCGTGCCGCGGACCGCACCTACGTGATCGTGATCGACACCGACCCGGCCCGCACCACGGACGACGGCGGCTGGTGGTGGGAAGTGGCGGTGCCCGAAGTCTCGCAGCGCGGCGCCGTGCGCGAGGCGCGCGCGAAGTACGAAGCGCAGATCGCCGCGCGCGACCGCCACGACGGCACCACGTGACGCCATTGAGAAAAGGAACGCTCCATGAATTCGTTTGAAGTGCGCATCGGCATCAATCCGCTCTCGTGGATGAACGACGACCTGCCCTCGCTCGGCGGCGAAACGCCGCTCGAAGTCGCCCTCACCGAAGGGCGGCGCATCGGCTACGAAGGGTTCGAACTCGGCAACAAGTTTCCGCGCGAACCGCAGGCATTGAAGACGCTGCTCGCGCAGTACGACCTCGCGCTCGTCTCGGGCTGGTATTCGGGGCAGCTTGCGCGGCGCAGCGTGGAAGAGGAAATCGCCGCGGTGGGCCCGCACCTGGACCTGCTCGCGAAGAACGGCGCCACGGCGATGGTGTACGGCGAAGTGGCCGACACCATCCAGGGCGCGCCGAAGCCGCTCTATCAGCGGCCACGCTTTTTCTCGGCGGCGCAGTGGGACGCCTACGCGGAACGTCTCGACGCCTTCGCGCGCTATACGCTCTCGCACGGCGTGCGCGTCGCTTATCACCATCACATGGGCGCTTACGTTGAAACGCCCGCCGACGTCGACAACCTCATGGCGCGCACGAGCGACGCCGTGGGCCTGCTGTTCGACACGGGGCACATCACGTTCGCGGGCGGCGACCCCATTGCCGTGCTGGACAAATACATCGACCGCGTCTGTCACGTGCACTGCAAGGACGTGCGTCCCGCTGTCGTCAAACTTGCGCGCAACCGCAACTGGAGCTTCCTCGACGCCGTGCTGGCCGGCGCCTTCACCGTGCCCGGCGACGGTGCCGTCGATTTCGCGAGCGTGATCGATCGGCTCAAGCGCCACGGTTATCGCGGCTGGCTCGTGGTGGAAGCGGAACAGGATCCCGTGGTGGCGCCCTCGTACGCCTATGCGGAGAAAGGCTATCGCACGCTGCGCACGCTCGTGGACGCGCCGCTCGATGCAACGAAGGAGGCCGCATGACCCTGCTGGTGAAGGCCGAGCGCGAAGGCCAGACAATCGCGCGCGTCACACCCGAATCGGCGGACTGGCGCTACGTGGGTTTCGCCGCCTACCGGCTCGGCGAAAACGACGTGGTGCACATGTTCGAAAGCGCGCGGGAAAGCTGCATCGTGGTGCTCTGCGGTGTGGTGGACATCGAGGCCGGCGACACGAAGTGGCTGAACCTGGGTTCGCGCGACAGCGTGTTCGAGGACAAGTCGCCCTATGCCGTGTACCTGCCGCCCAACGTGCGCGCCGTGGTGCGCGGCGTGCGCAATGCCGAGATCGGCGTGGCGAGCGCGCCCGCGAAGGGCACCCTGCCGCCGCGGCTCATCGAGCCCGCGCAGATGAAACGCTCGACGCGCGGCAAGGGGCTCAACACGCGTTACGTCTGCGACATCCTCCCGCAAACCGAGCCGGCCGAATCGCTGCTCGTGGTGGAAGTGCGCACGCCCTCGGGCCATGCGTCGAGCTACCCGCCGCACAAGCACGACACGGATGACATCCCGGTGGAAAGCTCGCTCGAAGAGACTTACTACCACCGCCTGAATCCGCCGCAAGGCTTCGCCTTCCAGCGCGTGTACACGGATTCGCGCGACATCGACGAATCCATGGCGGTGGAGGATCACGACGTCGTGATGGTGCCGCGCGGCTATCACCCGGTGGTGGTGCCCTACGGCTACGACTCGTACTACCTCAACGTGATGGCGGGCCCGCAGCGCGTGTGGCACTTCAAGAACGATCCCGCGCACGAGTGGATCATCGAGCGGGATGCGCGCGGCGGCTGAACGCGCGAGAAGCCTGCCCGACGCCCGGATGAGGACCAGGGAAGCGGCGGCAACGCAGCTTAATGTCTCACTGAAATGACATTAAGCGGTTTTTTCCGCCTAATGTTCCCTATACAGGACAATACTTGCACCCACGTAATGTTCCGTATACGATGCGTTAACTCGCATTTCGACGTTAACGTACCGAATACAGAACATGAACCTCGCTGAATTGGGTGAAGCCTTCCGCCATGCGCGCATGGCCGCCAACCTCACGCAACAACAGGTGGCCGACCTGAGCGGCGTGGCGCGCGGCCGCATCAGCATGTTCGAGACGGGAACGCTGCCCGAAATTGGCGCCGTCAAGTTGCTGAGCCTCTTCGACGCGGTGGGACTGGAACTGATCGCCCGCCCGCCAGGCCACCAGCGCACGCTCGACGACGTGCTGATGGAGGCGGCCGAGACCTACGATGCGCCGCCCCGCCAGCGCGTGCGTGCCCGCGCCGCGCGGCCCCCGAAAGCCACGGAGGGCAAACCGTGAGCGACGCGACCCTCGACGTGTATGTGAACAGCCGGCACGTGGGCACGCTCACCGAAGAGGTCGGCCAGTACGTCTTCACCTACCTGCCCGATGTTCCGCCGGCAAGCCTCGTCTCGCTGCTCATGCCCGTGCGTGCGGCGTCGTACGGCTGGAAGACGCTGCATCCCTTCTTCCAGATGAATTTGCCGGAAGGCTTCCAGAAGAACCTGATGATCCGCCGTCTCGGCCCGCACGCCGACGTCAGCGATTTCGGTCTGCTGGCGCTCACCGGCGCGAACACGATCGGGCGCGTCCGGCTGGTTCCACGCGGCGCCACGCCGGAACAGGCGGCCAGCAAGGCGGATATGGCGGCGCTGCTGGCGTCGGCCGACTCGCGCGACAACCTCTTGCAGTTGCTCGAAGGCGGAGTTGCGGAAGGCGTCTCCGGGGTCATGCCGAAGGCGCTCGTTCGGCCCGACCACCTCGACAGCAAGGCCACGGTCTGGACCGACGAGTTCATCCTGAAGACGGGATTCGAAGACCTGCCGGGACTCGCCATCAACGAATACCTGTGCCTCGACGTGGCGCGCGAAGCGGGTCTCGAGGTACCCGAGGCGCGTCTGTCCGACGACGGGCAGGTGCTCGCCGTGCGCCGCTTCGACCGCAACGCGGATGGCGGGATGCTCGCGGTGGAGGACTACTGCGCCCTCAAACCCAACGACGCCGTCAACAAGTACAAGGGGTCGCTGGAGGACCTCGCCAAGCTGACGCACACCTACGTGCCGCGCGCTGCGCTCAAGGACAACGCCCGGCGCCTCTACACGCTGATCCTGCTGAACTACGCGATTCACAACGCGGATGCGCACCTGAAGAATTTCGCGCTCGTCTACACGAATCTCGACGACGTTCGGCTTGCGCCCGTCTACGACGTGCTGAGCGGCACCGTCTACCCGAGGTACGCCACGCAGCTGCCTGCGCTCACGTTGCAGGGCAAACGGGTGTGGGCCTCGGGCAGCATGCTCGCCACGTACGGCGGCGCCAGGCTGGGGCTCAGCAGGGCCGACATGGACGAAGCGCGCGAGCGGATCACGGGCGCCGTGCACAAGGTGGCCCCCAGGGTGGAGGCCTATGCGAAGAGCCACCCCGCGTTTCGCGAGGTGGCGAAGGGCATGCTGGACACGTGGGCCGCCGGGCTCGAGGACATCTTGCCCAACGCGAAGCCGGGCAAGACCGCCCCGGCGCCGCTGCGCGCACAGATGGGCATGTCCCGGCCCGACACGACGGCACGACGCAAGGAGGCGAATCCTTATGCCAACGCCGACGGTCCTTTCAGCTACAAATCGCGATAAGTCCGCGACAGGTCCGCGACGGGGCCGCAATCAATCCGCAATCAATCCGCGATCAGCCGCTCGATGCCGGACCGGCCACCCGATCCAGCCCTCAACCCGCCAGCTGGAACTTGCCCACCATCCGCTTGAGCGACTTCGCCTGATCGTCGAGCGACTGGGCCGCCGCCGTGGCCTCTTCCACGAGCGCCGCGTTCTGCTGCGTGCCCGCGTCCATCTGCGTGACCGCGTGGTTCACTTCCTCGATGCCGGCGCTCTGCTCCGCGGAGGCCGCGGAGATTTCGCCCATGATGTCGGTCACGCGCTTGACCGCTCTCACGACCTCGTCCATGGTCTGGCCCGCGTCCTGCGCGAGCGCCGAGCCGTTGCTCACGCGATCCACGGATGCGCTGATGAGCGTCTTGATTTCCTTCGCCGCGGCCGCGCTGCGCTGCGCGAGGTTGCGCACTTCGCCCGCCACCACCGAAAAGCCGCGTCCTTCCTCGCCCGCACGCGCCGCTTCAACCGCCGCGTTGAGCGCCAGAATGTTGGTCTGGAACGCGATGCCTTCGATCACGCCGATGATGTCGGCAATGCTCTTCGCGCTATCGTTGATCTCGCCCATCGTCGCGACCACGCGGCCCACCACTTCGCCGCCCTTCTCCGCGATCTCCGACGCGTTGGCCGCCAGCGTGCTGGCCTGCTTCGCGTTGTCCGCGTTCTGGCGCACCGTGGAGGTGAGCTGTTCCATGCTGGTCGCCGTGCGCTCCAGCGCCGTGGCCTGTTGCTCCGTGCGTTGCGAGAGATCCAGGTTGCCCATCGAGATTTCGCTCGACGCCGCGGCAATCGCCTCGGCGCTCGCCGCGATCTCGCTCACCGTGGAGGCGAGGCCCTTCTGCATGTCGCGCAACGCGAACAGCACGCTCGACGAATCGCGCCGCTCCACCTTCACGGGATAACCGAGCTCGCCCGCCGCAATGCGCGCCGCGATCTCTTTCGCGTAGGCCGGCTCGCCGCCCAGCTGACGCGCGAGCCGCCGCACCACCCACTCGCTCACGAGGAACGCGAGCACGATCAGCCCAACAGTCATCGCCGCGATCATGACGAACGACGAATGGAAAATGAACGCGGATGCCTTGATGGTGGCCTTCGCCGCCGTGCCGCGCTGCGCGACGAGTTCGTCGACGAGCTTTTCGAGCTTGCCCGTTTCCACGAGGAGCGACACGTCCTGCGTGCCCACTTGCCAGTTCATCTGCGAGAGGTCGAGCGGCTGCGCCTTCACGAGCGTCACGAAGTCATGCAGGTGTCCGCTCCACGTGGTCACCGCAGCGGAGAACTTGCGCTCCAGCTGGGCGTCGTTGGCGTCAGGCGATGCATCGGAATATTGCTTCAGCGTGGCGAGCTGGGTGTTGAGCGCGGCCAGACCGCTTTCGATGTCGGCGCCCAGTTCGTCGCGCTCCTTCGCGGTGGTCGCGGTAAGCAGCATCTTCTGGGCGCGGCTGGCGCGCAACATGTAGCCGCGCACTTCTTCCGCAGCGCGGCTCGCCACGTGGCCCTGGTCGTAGATGGATTGCGCCGATGCGTTGAGGCGGCTGATCTGCGTGAGCGCGAATATGCCGATGGCGAGCGTGCCGATCAACAGGAGGGCAAAGGCGAGACGCAGCGTCGCCTTCACCGAAAGCCGCGCGAGGCGGCGTGATCCGGCCGTGCCCGCAGGCTGCCCCGACCTGGGTGCCGCCGCTTCGTGCCGTGGTACGAATCCGATGGTCCCGCTGGTCCCCGAAACTGCTTTCATAGTGTCTTCCCCGCTACTTTGGCCGCGCGCTGCGGGCCGGATCGCACCCGCATGCGCGCTTATCCTCCGGGTCTACGGCAGCGGCATCCTTTTCTTTAGCACTGCGCCGTCCGTGTCAACCCGAACCCGTCGTGACGCGCGCTTCGTGGGCGCACGTCCGTGCGGCTTTATACACGGCCAAAAACGCGCAGCGGGTCCGGGTTTGCATTCGCCACACAGATTCGTCGCGCGGATGCGACGTAGCGGACCGTAGTTGCCTGACGACTCCGGACACTTGTTTTCCGGGGGTTTCACGTGCTTGTCACGCACACGTCGGCCAATCAGACCGCGGGCCGCGTAGGCACACGCTGGGCAAACTTGCGTAGCCGATGCGCAAGCCGGTGCGAGGGCCGCTCCACCGCGAGGTAGAACGCGTAGCTCACGGCGAGCGCGATCACCACCGTCGCGAACCATGCGGCCACGGCGCCGGGCGGACTGCCCGTGACGCCGAGAATCGCCTGCGCGAGCTTGTGGCAGAGATAGAGGCTGTAAGACCACGCACCGAGCGCACCCACGCGGCTCCAGAAACGGCTGCGCGAGGGCCGCGCCAGTTCGGCGGCAATCCATGCGGTCGCAACGAGCTGGAAGATGGGCAGCGTGATGTCGGGCCCGATGAACGGCAGGAACGCGGGCTTGATGCGCGACGTGGACGCCAGCACGAAGGTCAGCGACGCGGCGGCCACCACGGCGATGCGCGTGGCGACGAGTTGCGTCGAAAGCGCCTGCGCGACGGCGCGCAGCGTAGCGGCGAACCTCGCGGTAAAGGCCGACATGGGTGAACGCATGGACGAACCCAGGGACGCCCCCCCTCGTTCGCCCGCAGCGCCCATCTGCTGGATCTCGGCGACGAGGCAGCCCAGCAGCCAGCCAGGCAGATACAGGAACGACGTGCCGGCCACGCCGTAGGTTTCGTAGACGCAGTGCTCGCACACGATGTGCGTGTGCGTATGGACGTACCACACCATCGCGGCTCCGGCGAGCGCGATGCCGACGATCATCTCCCCCGCGTAGCGGAAATAGCTGCGCAGCAGCGGATAGAGCGTGTAGTAGACGATTTCGCAATAGAGCGACCACAGCACCGACTGCAGCAGATTGCCCGCCCCCGGCAGCGGCTGGCAGACGAGCACGGCCACCGCGAGCGGCAAACCGATGCGCACGTAACGCGAGGCAAAGTAGTTGACGGGCTTGAGCACCGCGTCGCGATGCCAGGCGTGGTGAATGCAGTAGCCCGAGATCACGAAGAACACGATCACGGCCGCAGGCCCGGCGAACAGCACGACCGAACCCGACCACAGCGCGCCGCCCACGGGCGCGAATGCAGGCGCGAATGCAGGCGGAAGCACGGCCTTGAAAATCTCTTTGAAAGGCGGCGGACCGAAGTGGTAAAGCATGACCCACGTGGCCGCGAGAAAACGGATGGCGTCGATCTTGAGCGATTTGCCGGACGCGGCCGCGCGTGCACTGCCCTCGCCATGCGCACCCGCCGACCTCACAGCCGAATGTCCGTCCATGACAGGCCCCTTTCAGGAAAGTGCGAAAAGCCTACGCTTGCGTGCCATGAAAAAAATCGGAAATAAATTCGCATGCGCCGAGGAGACGAAGCAGCACGCAACCCATGTCCTGATCGCGACAAAGGTTGTCCGCACAATGCGGGCAGGACACATTACACTGCGTCAAAACAAGTCGAATAAATCTATTTATTCCCATGCAATTTGGCGCCACATCCGTTTCGCCCGCGTTGGGCGACCGGACGCCGCGATGCGTGGACATTTCCGCCAATAAAAAATGGATACGAGTTTCGATAAACGCGCCGCCGCGGCAGGCGCCATCGCTTCCACGGCTTCACCCACAGAAGCCTCGCTGCCGGCGAAGGCCCAACGCACGGTTTATTCCGTGCTGGGTGCAATCAGCTTTTCGCATTTGCTCAACGACATGATCCAGTCGTTGATTCTCGCGATCTATCCGATGCTGAAGGCGAATTTCGCGCTCTCGTTCACGCAGATCGGCCTGATCACGCTGACCTATCAGATCACGGCGTCGATGCTGCAGCCGCTCGTCGGCATCTATACCGACCGGCGTCCGCAGCCGTGGTCGCTGCCCATCGGCATGGGCTTCACGCTGAGCGGGCTGCTGCTGATGTCGGTGGCGCCGAATTTCGGCGTGCTGCTCATGGCCGCAGCGCTCGTGGGCTGCGGCTCCTCGGTGTTTCACCCCGAGTCGTCGCGCGTGGCACGTATGGCTTCGGGCGGACGGCACGGGCTCGCGCAGTCGCTGTTTCAGGTGGGCGGGAACGCGGGCACGTCGCTCGGACCGCTGCTCGCGGCGGCCGTCGTGATTCCACATGGGCAGCGCAGCATCGCGTGGTTTTCGGTGGCGGCGCTCGTCGCGATTGCCGTGCTCACGCAGATCGGCCGCTGGTACCGCCAGCATCCGGCCACGAAGAAGACGCGTGCCGAACGGCCCCACGCCACGCTCTCGCGCGCACGGGTGGCGGCAGCAATGGGCGTGCTGGTGCTGCTCGTGTTCTCGAAGTACTTCTACCTTGCGAGCATCAACAGCTACTTCACGTTCTATCTGATCGACCGCTTCCATCTGCCCGTGCAGGCCGCGCAGGTGCATCTGTTCGTGTTTCTCGCGGCCGTGGCGGCGGGCACGATCATCGGCGGGCCGGTGGGCGATCGCATCGGGCGCAAATACGTGATCTGGGTGTCGATACTCGGCGTGGCGCCGTTCACGCTGCTGCTGCCCTACGCGAACCTGTTCTGGACCGGCGTGCTCACGGTCGTGATCGGCGTGGTGCTCGCCTCGGCGTTCTCGGCGATTCTCGTCTACGCGCAGGAACTCATCCCCGGCAAGGTGGGGATGGTGGCCGGCCTCTTCTTCGGCTTCGCATTCGGGCTGGGCGGCATCGGCGCCGCCGTGCTCGGCCAGCTCGCGGACGCCACGAGCATCGCCTACGTCTACAAGGTGTGTTCGTTCCTGCCGCTGCTCGGCGTGCTGACAGTGTTCCTGCCCAACGTGGAGGCGAAGAAGGCTGCGGCGTAATGAATGATGAATGGCGCCGCGCGCGGTGTGCTGGGTCGCACCACCATCGCGCGCGGCGCGTTCAGCGCGGCTTCGGCGGGTTCAAGCCTGCTTCAAGCCTGCTTCATTCGCCTCCTGACCCGCCTCACTTGTCCGAAGCGAGCGAGGCCGATGGCGTCGTCGACCGTTGTACGGCCATTTGTGCCGCACCGCGCGGATTGAGGTCCACGTCGAGGCTGCCGTCCAGCGCCATTTTCACGGTGCCCTTCGCCACGTCGCGCCGGTACGCGTACATGTCGAAATGCAGCGGGCCGCTCGCGTGCGAATCGTGAATCAGCGTGCGTCCATTCACCACGAGCGAATCGAACATCTTCACGTCCCCCGCTTCTATCCAGACGTAGCTCGCCCCCGCCGACGCCGGCGCGTGGATCGCGGGCGCATGCGGCTCGGCGCGAAACTTGAGCACGAGGCCCGCCTGCGTCACCGTCGCGCTCTCCAGATGGCCGCGCAACACCGGCGGCGGAAACACGGTGTACTGATCGAATACGAGTTCGTTGCCGCGCAGCGCCACGCCCTTGCGTGTGAACGGCGTGAGCGACGAGAGCGGAATGTCGAGCGCGCGCAGCAAGCCCGCCTGCGGCACGCCTAGCACCGTCACGCTCTGCGGCGCGTAAGCGAGATGACGCTCGTCGAGCACGCGAATCGTGCCGCTCATCGTCGTGGGCAGCCACACGCCTGGAAAGTGATTCCAGAGCTTGATGCCGCCCGTCACGCGTAACGCGTCGCCTTCCGGCACGAGCGCCAGGTCGTTGAGCGAGCGCGGCGTGTAGTCGAGCAGATAGTCGTTGAAGAGCGCCGACATCGCAGACCAAGGCTCCACCACTTCGCCGCCCAGAATGCGGATCTCGTATTGCGTCGGGTCGTCCAGATTCACGGGCTGGCCGGGCTGCTTCGCCACGAGTTGCGCGTCGAGCGCGCGCACGTGAAAGCCGATGCGCCCCGTCACGTAGAAGTCGACGTTCTGCGCATGGATGAACGGCGCCGGCCCCGACGAGCGGCGTTCGTCGTCCGCCGATTGTGCCGATTGTGCCGATTGTGCCGATTGCGCCGTGGGCGGCGATGCCGGCGGGGTCGCGGGCACGGCGTCCGAAGACATGGACACGGTAGACACACCCGACGCCGCCGACGCCACCTGCGTATTCGCGTCCCGCAACGATGCCGGCACGAAGCGCCATTGCGCGCGTGCTTCGGCGAGCGACGCCTGCTGCATGCGGATGAAGCTGTCGTTGTAGCGCGCAGCGGCGCTGCCCGTCTGTATCGGCGCAGACTGTGTTGCCTGCGCGGCCGCGCTCGTGACCGGCCACGATGCGAGCCGCACGTTTAACGCGCCCCCCTCGCTAAACGTGAGCCAGCCCGCGGCGAGTTGCTCGCGATAGTGGTACAGGTCCAGCACGAACGGCGCAGCGCGGTTCACGGGCTCGATAGCCATGTCGATGTTCATCGGCATCGAGCGCATGAACTTCACGTCGCCACCCACGATACGCAGGCCGCGCGCCGGCATCGACTCGGGGCACACGATGTTGTTCAGCGTATGGTCGTCGAGCGTGAAGCGCACGCCCTCGGGCGTCACGTCGATCTGCGTGATGGTCATGCGCAGCGCGGGCGGCGGCGTGAGCTTCGCGACCTGCATCACGACGTCGTCGCCTTCGAGGCGTGCAATCGGCGTCTGAACCTTGAGCAGGTCGGCCATCTTCACGTGGGCGGCCTGCATGAGATGATCGGCACTCGCGCCCGCCACCTCGACGTGCTGGGCATGGAATACGAGTTCGTCCGCATTGCGCATGGCGAGCGTGCCCGTGAGCGCGATCGGCACCCAGCCGTCGCGCCACATCTGCCCCGTGATGCGCAGCGTGCCCTGCTGCGGCACTACGCGCATGTTGCGCAAGGGCGAGCCCTGGTACTGGAACAGATAGCGGTTGAAGATCCCGGTGAGGCGGTCCGCATTGAGCGTGACGTCGCCGCGATGGACGCTGATCACGACGCTCGTCGGGTCGTCGAACACGACGGGTTCCCCGCGCTTGACCGGCGTGAGCGTGGCGCTCATGTCGTGGATCATGAAGCCGATGTCGCCTGTGACGCGAAAGTCCACGTCGCGCGCGAACATCAGCGAGCCGTCGATGCCCGAGTCGCGCAGCGTGAGTGCGCGCGTGCGCTGCAGTGCCAGGGGCCCGACCGACGGCACGCGCGCAAGAACACGCTGATCCTCGCCTAGCTCGCGCGCCTTTGCCACTTCGAGCTTTGGACGCTCGGCCGAACCCGCGTCGGCGCACCCGGCGAGGAGCGTCGTAATGGCGAGGAGCGCAGCAGCACACGCCGCCACGGACGTGAAAGCGCGTGTGCCGCGCAATGCGCGCTGGCTGCGTGGTTGAGTTTGTCCGGACTGCGCTTTCGCGCGCGCTTCGTGCTGAACAGCGGCCGAACCGGTTATGTCTTGCATGGTTGTCGCCTCCTCCCTGGGGAACGGCGCAGCGGCTTCGTATCGGGTCATACCCGCTTCGTACCCGCTTCGTGGAATGCGCGGCGCCGTCGTCCTGCGTGCCCTCGTTGTCCGGTACCGTCATCTGCGCGATCTGAGCGATGTGCCGGAACAGGGTCTTTGCAAGCGATTGTCTTTTTTTGTCGCCGCGCTGCCGACAAGATTCGTCGAGGAGAGTCACCAAACGCGGGCGCGGACGGCGACGGTCGCAGAAGCGCCGTGAAACCGCGTCCGCAGGGGCTTTTCGCGAGGCGCGCGGGTGACATTCAAACGCCTGTTTTGAGCGTTCGAATCGATAAAGGGCGGGGTTTTCGTGTTGCGCTGCAATGTCGCCACGTACCAGGCGCGAACCCGGCACGCACGGCAGGCGTGCAGGCTTGCCGCTCGCTCAGCCCACGCCGAGCCAATCGCGCACCACGTCGTCGCGTTTGGCGAACGCGTCGAGCGATCCGTCGAACACGATGGCGCCGTGTCCCATCACCGCAACGCGGTCCGCAAGCCGGCGCGCGAGCACGAGCCGCTGTTCGATCAGCAGCACCGCGACGCCGCGTTCGCGCAACGTGCTCAGGCAATCGCCTACGAGTGCGCTCATCTGGGCCGCCAGCCCTTCGGTGGGTTCATCGACGATCAGAAGATCAGGATCGCCAAGCAGTGCGCGAGCCAGCGCGAGCATCTGCTGCTCGCCGCCCGAGAGCACGCCTGCACGCGCCGTGGCACGCTCGCGCAAAATCGGAAAGAGCGCGTAGGCATCGTCTAGCGTGAAGCGCGGGGCGCGCGATAAGCGCGACACGCGCGACACGCGCCGCAAAGCGCCACGCGGCGCGAAACCGAGCGCGAGGTTTTCGCGCACCGTGAGCGTGGGAAACACGTCGCGGTGCTCGGGCACGTAACCGATGCCGAGCCGCGCGATCTCGAACGTGCGCCGTCCCGCGAGCATCTGACCTGCGAACCGCACATGCCCTTGCGTGCGCACCATCCCCATCACGGCCTTCGCGAGTGTCGAGCGACCCGAGCCGTTGCGTCCCGCGAGCGCGAGTACTTCGCCTGCATCCACACGCAGATCGACGCCGTGCAGCACCTGGCTTGCGCCGTACCACGCATGCAGTCCGCGAATCTCGAGCAGCGCGCCCATCACGCGAACGCCTCGCCCAGGTACGCGGCGCGTACCGCCGCGTGCGCGCGAATCTCTGCGGGCGTGCCCGTCGCGATAACCCTGCCCTGCACGAGCACCGAGATGCGATCCGCGAGTCCGAACACCGCGTCCATGTCGTGCTCGATCATGAGCAGTGTCTTGCCGGCCGTCGTCGCGCGGATCAGATCGATGGCGTGCGCGGCTTCGGCGCGGTTCATGCCGGCCGTCGGCTCGTCAAGCAACAGCGTGTGGGCGTCGCTTGCGAGCGCGAGGCCCAGATCGAGCGCGCGCTGCTGCGCGTAGCCCAGTCGCGCAGCACTCACGTCGCGCTGTGCGGCAAGGCCGATGGCGTGAAGCACGTCGTCGGCCCGCGTGTCGATGACTGCGGAGCCTGCCCATCGATGCCACCAGCGCACGCCGCCGCGCCGCGCGGCGAGCACGGCACAACGCAGGTTGTCGTACACGGAGAGCCGCCCGAACACGCTCGTGGTCTGGAAACTGCGGGCAAGGCCAAGATGATTCACGCGCGCGGGCGTGAGTCTCGTGATGTCCACGCTGTTCAACTCGATACGGCCTGCGTTCGCTCGCGCGGCGCCCGTGATCACGTTGAAGAGCGTCGACTTGCCCGCGCCGTTCGGGCCAATCAGCGCGTGGCGCTCGCCGGCTTGCACGACGAGATCGACGCCGCGCAGCACTTCGACATCGCCGAAGCGCTTCTCGAGGCCGCGCAGGACGAGCGCGGCGGTCATGATTCGTCTCCGGTGCGCGGGTCTGCGCGGGTGCCTGGGCCTGCCAGGTCGCTGTCGTTACCCGCCGTGAGCTTCGACCACGCACGTGCGGCGCGCCACGCACACACGCCGCCTGCCATCGCGAGCGCCGCGAGACAAACCGCGAGCCCCGACACGCCCGCCGCATCGTGCGGCACAGCGCCGACGAACGGCAGCGCAGCATCGGCGCTACCACCGGAGATGTCGCCGAAACGCGCGGCGTACGCCCACTGCACCGCGAGCACCAGTGCCACGCCCCACGCGCTCGCGCCGCCCGTGCTCCACGCGTAGAGGCGCGCGCAACGCCGCCATCCGTATTGCGCCACGAGGCGCCGCTGCCGCTCGACGAAACCCGCGAGGCCGCCCGGCGACGCCACCATCACGACCACGAAGAACAGCCCTACGTAGAGCAGCCACGCGCGCGTGACGCTCGCCACCGCGACGCTGAAAAACACCAGCGCGACAGCACCGACCGCCGGTCCGAAGAACCACGCCGGGCCGCCCGTGACCGTTGCGATCAGCACGGCGGCCGAGGGCAGCATGCCGACGCTCTCGGGCGACACGAGTTCCACGTTCACGAGCGCGAGCGTGCCCGCCACGCCCGCGAAGAACGACGAGAGCACGATCATCGCGTAACGGATGCGCGCCGGTGCACAACCGATCGCGGCGGCACGCACCGGGTTGTCGCGCACGGCGTTGGCGAGCCGCACGAGCGGCGTGCGCGAGAGCACGAACATCGCCGCGCTGGCCAGCACGCACCACACAGCGATCAACGCGTACGCCTGATGCGCCGGGCCGAAGGTCCAGCCGCCCCACGCCGGGCCGCTGGTACGGTCGATAGTGACGCCTGCTTCTCCGCCGAACCAGTGAGGCAAAGTCCAGGCCGCCGCCGCAACGAGTTCGCCGAGCCCGAGTGTGATCATGGCGAACGCCGTGCCCGCGCGGCGCGTGGCCACGGCGCCGAACAGCACGCCTACCAATGCGCCGCCCACGCCGCCCACTGCGGGCAGCAGCGGCAACGCGATGCCGAACCGGTTGAACACGTGCGCGGCTGTCAGCGCGCCGAGCCCCGAGCAGGCGGCATGGCCGAACGAGAGCAGCCCGGTCTCGCCGAGCAGCAGGTTGTACGAGAGCGCGAGCACGATCAGCGTGGCCGTCTGCGCGAGATACGAGAGCAGCCATCCCGCTGGCACGAGGTGTGATGGCGACGACAGCGCCGACACGAACGGCGGCCCGGCGAGCAACGCGATCAACGCGCACCAGGGCGCGGCACGCTGGAACAGGCGCGGGCGCGAAGGCCCGTGGCACCTACGCATCGTCGCCACGCTGGCCGAAGAGTCCGCGAGGGCGCAGCGCGAGCATCGCCACGAGCAGCACATAAGGCAACAGCGGCGCGATCTGCGCGACGGTAAGCGCGCTCCATGCAGGCGGCAGCGCATCGGCGAGATGCCCGAGGTGGCTCAGGTGATCGAGGCGTTCAGCCAGATCGCCGAACGACACGTTGCTCGCCGCCGCGAACGTCTGAATGCAGCCCACCGCGAGCGAGGCCGCGAGCGCCCCCGAAAGCGAACCCAGGCCGCCCGCCACCACCACGACGAACACGATGGAGCCGACGGACTCCGCCATCGCCGGCTCGATCACGAAGAGCGGCGCGCCCACCACGCCGGCCAGTGCCGCGAGCCCGGTGCCCACGCCGAACACCCAGGTGAAGACGCGCGGCACGTCATGACCGAGCGCCTCCACCATCTGCGCATGCGTGAGCGCCGCACGCACGACGAGCCCCGTCTTCGACACGCGCAGCACCGCGGCGAGCAGCGCGAGCATGGCGAGCGCCACGGCCATCATGAAAGCGCGGTAGCGCGCAAAGGCGAGGCCGTCGAGCGTGAAGAGCGGACCGTCGAGCACGGCCGGCACCGTCGCGCTCAGCGGCTCGAGCCCCCACACGAGCTTGACGAGTTCACCGATCACGTAGGCCGCGCCGAAGGTGAGCAGCAACTCGTTCAACGCGCCGCCAGGCCGCACGCGCCGCAATAGCCAGTGTTCGAGCGCCGCGCCCGTGGCGCCCACGGCAAGCGGCGCGAGCACGAGCGCCCAGCCGAAGCCCATGCGCGCCGCCAGCGAAAAACCCACGTACGCGCCCAGCATGTAGAAGCTCGCGTGCGCGAAGTTGAGCACGCCGAGCATGCTGAAAATCAGCGTGAGTCCGGCGCTGAGCATGAACAGCAAGAGGCCGTAGCTGAGGCCGTTCAGCGTCTCGATTGCCAACGTCTGCACGAGTTAATCCGCCGCCTGGTCCTGGTTCTTGTGCTGACCGGAAGCAACGGCCTCATGAGGCGCCACGACGAGCGGCGCGAGTGCTGCGCGCAACGCGTCGGGCAGCATCGACACCGGCCGGCGCGTGGCGCGCTCCACGTAGACGTGCACGAAATGCCCCTGCGCCGCGGGCTGCGACTCGCCCTCGCGAAAGAGCCCCACCTCGTAACGCACGCTCGACGACCCCAGCCGCGCCACGCGCAGACCGGCATCCACGCGCTCCGGAAACACGAGCGGCGAGAAGTAGTTGCACTGCGTCTCCACCACGAGGCCGATGGTCGCGCCGTGCTCCACGTCGAGCGCGCCCGCGCGGATCAGGTACTCGTTCACCACCGTGTCGAAATAGCTGTAGTAGACGACGTTGTTCACGTGGCCGTAGACGTCGTTGTCCATCCAGCGCGTGGTGATGGGCAGGAAGTGGCGGTAGGCGCTGCGAACGATCGCGGTGGGCCTCATGGTGGTTTGCGTCCCTTCGTGGGTTAGAGCGACTCGTGCAGCATGCGACGGTAGTCGTCCGCGCTGGCTTCGCGCGGATTGGTCTTGTGGCAATGGTCGGCAAGCGCGCCTTCGATCACGTGGTCGAACACGCTCGCATCCACGCCCATCTGCGCGAGCCCGGTGGGCAGGCCGAGCCGCGCGGTCATGTCGTGCAGCGCGTCGGCCAGATCGGCATGGGGCGCGAGCCCCATCACGCGGCGCATGCGTTCGTAGCGCCGGTTGGCCACCACGCTTTCGGCGCTCGCGTTGAAGCGCAGCACGGCGGGCAGCACAACGGCGTTGAGCGTGCCGTGATGCAGCGACGTGCGTCCGCCCACCTTCACGCCGCCGAGCGGATGCGACAGCGAATGCACGCAGCCGAGCCCCTTCTGGAACGCCATCGCGCCCTGCATCGAAGCGCTCATCATGTTGAGACGCGCGTCGCGGTCGCTGCCGTCGCGGGTGGCGCGCTCGATGTTCGCCCACGCGCGTTCGAGCCCGTCGAGCGCGATGCCGTCGGCGGGCGGGTTGAAGGCGGGCGCGAGGAACGTCTCGATGCAATGGGCGATGGCGTCCATGCCCGTCGCCGCGGTGAGCATGGGCGGCAGGCCGAGCGTGAGGCCGGGGTCGCAGATCGCGGCTTTCGGCAGCAGATGCCACGAATGGAAGCCGAGCTTGCGTCCGTCGTCGAGGATGATGATGGCGCCGCGCGCTACTTCGCTGCCCGTGCCGGCGGTGGTGGGCACGGCGATGAGCGGCGCGGCCGCGCTCGTGATGCGGTTGCTGCCGCCTTCGATGGTGGCATAGGTGGCGAGCGGCCCCGGATGGGTCGCCGCAATGGCCACGCCCTTGGCCAGATCGATCGACGAACCGCCGCCCACTGCCACGAGCCCGTCGCAGCCCTCCTCGCGATAACGTGCTGCGGCGGCCCGCACCATGGCCTCCGTGGGGTTCGAGGGCGTGTCGTCGAACACCGGCAGCGTGCCGCGACCAAGCGCGTCCGCCGCGCGCTGGGCAAGACCCGCCGCCACGACGCCTTTGTCCGTCACGATAAGCGGCCGCGTGATGCCGGCGCGCGCGCATTCGGACGCGAGCTGGTCGAGCGCGTCGTAGCCGAGATGGATGTGAGTCAGGTAGTAGATGTACGCCATGCCACGTCTCCTGGTTGGGTCGCCCGGTTTAGTCTGGTTCGGCCCGGTTGGGTCACCTGCCGCGCGCGGGCGCTTTTGTCTTACGGACCGCTGCGGCAACTGAGGGGTGCCGCTTCATCGTTATCGACAGGAATGTGCCGCTACTGCTCTGCTGTGATGGAGTGCTGATACGTCGCTACGCGCGGATGCCGCCGTCATTGTCCCGGCCGCTCGACGAATTCGAACGGCAGACCCCGGCGCCGCATCCACTCGGCGAGCGCCTGGCCGGTACCCGCCAGCCACGGCCGCAGCTTGGCGGGCTCCACGAGCCGATACTCCAGTAACTCCGGCGACAGCGCGATGGTGCCATGCGCCTTCACGTGATACGCGATGATGAGTTCGTTCTTGCGGATGAACTCGTAGACGCCCACCAGCTCCACGCTCTGCGCATGCAGCGCCGTCTCTTCGCGCACCTCGCGGGCAATGCCCTCTTCCGGCGTTTCGCCGTTTTCGAGAAAGCCCGTGATGAGCGCAAACGTGCCCTCGGGCCACGCGGCATTGCGTGCCAGCAGCACCCGCCCTTCGTACTCGACGATCGCCGCGACCACGGGCAACGGATTGTTCCAGTGCACATAGCCGCAGGCCTCGTCCGGACAGGTCTGGCGCACACGGCCGCCCTCGTGTTCCGGATCGGTTCGCTCGACGAGCGGCGTGGCGCAGCGGGGGCAGAAGCGGTAGTCGGTCATGGGGCGGGAGGACGCAGGGTGCGATGGAAAGCGTCCATTTTAGTGTGCGATTGCGGCGGTCGTGGGGCGGCGTCGGCGTGGGGCGAGGTTCGGGCTGAGGTTCGTCCCGGGACGGCCACTTTGGGCCGCCACGCCGCTCTCGTTGTACCCCACGCCTCGCGCCACAAACGAAACGGGCCGCTCCCTTTTCTTCAGGAGCGGCCCGCTTGCCTCTTACTCTCTCGTGCGTCTCGACGGCGCTTTCATCGGGCCATTACCGTAGCCCGCCACATGCGATTAAAGCTGCGCTTCGATCCAACCCTTCACGCCGGCCAGCGCGGCGGGCAAGTTGGTCGGATCGGTGCCGCCGGCCTGCGCCATGTCGGGGCGGCCGCCGCCCTTGCCGCCCACCTGCTGGGCGACGAAGTTCACGAGTTCGCCGGCCTTCACCTTCTTGCTCGCCTCGGCCGTGACGCCCGCAATCAGGCTCACCTTGCCGCCTTCCACCGACGCCAGCACGATCGCGGCGCTCTTCAGCTTGTCTTTGAGCTTGTCGACGGTCTCGCGCAGCGTCTTCACGTCCGCGCCTTCCAGCGTCGCGGCAAGCACCTGCACGCCGGCCACCTCGACCGCCTGGCCCGCCAGTTCGTCGCCCTGGCTCGACGCGAGCTTCGACTTGAGCGCCGCCAGTTCCTTCTCGAGCGACTTCACCTGGTCTTGCACCTGCGAAATGCGCTGCGTGAGTTCGGCCGGCTGCGCCTTGAGCGCCGCGGCCGCCGCGTTGACGCGTGCGTCGAGTTCCTGCACGTAGCGCACCGCGTTGTCGCCGGTGATGGCTTCCACGCGACGGATGCCCGCCGCCACGCCGCCTTCCACCACGATCTTGAAAAGGCCGATGTCGCCCGTGCGATGCACGTGCGTGCCGCCGCAGAGTTCGCGCGAGAAGCCGAGATCGAGCACGCGCACTTCGTCGCCGTACTTCTCGCCGAAGAGCGCCATCGCGCCGCCCTTCACGGCTTCGTCGTAGGGCATCACCTGCACCACGCCCGGCGCGTTCGCAAGCACCTCGGCGTTCACGATGTCTTCCACGCGGCGAATTTCGTCGTCGGTCATGGGCGCGTTGTGGGCGAAGTCGAAGCGGGTCTTTTCCGCATCCACGAGCGAGCCCTTCTGCTGCACGTGCGCGCCCAGCACTTCGCGCAGCGCCTTGTGCATCAGGTGCGTGGCCGAGTGGTTGCGCGCCGTGCGGGCGCGGCGGATCGCGTCGATCTCGGCCTTCACCACGTCGCCCACCTTGAGCGTGCCCTGTTCGAGCAGACCGTGATGGCCGATCACGTCGGCCTGCACCTTCTGCGTATCGCTCACTGCAAAGCGCACGCTCGCGTTACCAAGCACGCCCTGGTCGCCCACCTGGCCGCCCGACTCGGCGTAGAACGGCGTGTGGTCCAGCACCACCACGGCGTGCTGGCCCTTCGTCACTGCGTTGACCGCGGCGCCGTCCACGTAGAGCGCGACCACCTTCGCGTCGTCGAAGACGATCTCTTCGTAGCCGTGGAACGTGGTCTTCGCGCCCGAGTATTCGAGGCCCTGCGCCATGCGGAATTTGCCCGCCGCACGAGCCTGCTCGCGCTGGCGCGCCATGGCTTCGTCGAAGGCGGACTCGTCAACCGTCACGCCCCGCTCGCGGCACACGTCGGCCGTGAGGTCCAGCGGGAAGCCGTAGGTGTCGTGCAGCTTGAACGCGAGTTCGCCGTCGAGCGTCTTGCCGCCCGCGGCTTCGAGTTCGGCAAGCGCGCCTTCGAGAATCGACATGCCGTGCTCGATGGTCTCGAAGAAGCGTTCTTCCTCCTGGCGCAGCACGTCCGTGACGCGCGCCTCGTTTTCCTTGAGTTCGGGATACGCGCCGCCCATCTGCGCGACGAGGTCGCCCACCAGCTTGTGGAAGAACGCCTGCTTGCGGCCCAGCTTGTAGCCGTGGCGGATGGCGCGGCGCACGATGCGGCGCAGCACGTAGCCGCGGCCTTCGTTGCCCGGAATCACGCCGTCGACGATCAGGAACGAGCACGCGCGGATGTGGTCCGCAATCACCTTGAGCGAGTTGTTCGTGAGGTCGGTAATGCCGGTTTCACGGCCGGCGGCCGCGATCAGCGCCTGGAACAGGTCGATCTCGTAGTTGCTGTGCACGTGCTGGAGCACGGCCGCGATACGTTCGAGGCCCATGCCGGTGTCCACGCAGGGCTTCGGCAGCGGCGTCATGTTGCCCTGCGCGTCGCGGTTGAACTGCATGAACACGAGGTTCCAGATTTCGATGTAGCGGTCGCCGTCTTCTTCGGGCGACCCCGGCGGGCCGCCCCACACGTCCGGGCCGTGGTCGTAGAAGATTTCGGAGCACGGGCCGCACGGGCCGGTGTCGGCCATCTGCCAGAAGTTGTCGGAGGCGTAGCGCGCGCCCTTGTTGTCGCCGATGCGGATGATGCGCTCGGCCGGCACGCCCACTTCCTTCGCCCAGATGTCGTAGGCCTCGTCGTCTTCCTGGTAGACGGTGACCCAGAGCTTGTCCTTCGGCAACTGGTAGACCGTGGTGAGCAGCTCCCACGCGTAGTGGATCGCGTCGCGCTTGAAGTAGTCGCCGAACGAGAAGTTGCCGAGCATCTCGAAGAACGTATGGTGGCGCGCGGTGTAGCCCACGTTTTCGAGGTCGTTGTGCTTGCCGCCCGCGCGCACGCTGCGCTGGGCCGTGGTGGCGCGCGAGTACGGCCGCTTGTCGGTGCCGAGGAACACGTCCTTGAACTGCACCATCCCCGAATTGGTGAAGAGCAGCGTCGGGTCGTTGGCGGGCACAAGGCTCGACGAGCGCACGATCGTGTGGCCCTTCGATTCGAAGAACTTGAGGAATTTCTCGCGGATATCGGCTGCTTTCATGGCGTGGTGGGGCGGTCTCTGCTTTAAATCCGGCGCGTACCGGTCAAAACCGCAGACGCGCCAGCCATTTGCTTTCCAGACGGTCGATTATACGGGATCACGCCTGCCACGCGAGGCCGCAGAGCCCTCGTGGGCGGGCGCGCAGGCGGGAATCGCTTAAGATGGACGGCATTGCAGGCAGCCACAAGAGGAGACATGCAAGACATGATGGGCGCTCTCAGTCATATCCGGGTGCTGGACCTCACCCGCGTGCTGGCCGGTCCCTGGTGCGCACAGACGCTCGCCGACTTCGGCGCGGACGTGATCAAGATCGAGCGCCCCGGCGCCGGCGACGACACGCGCCATTGGGGTCCGCCGTATCTGAAGACGCCGGACGGCGCCGACACGCGCGAGGCCGCCTACTACCTCGCGGCCAACCGCAATAAACGTTCGGTCACGGTGGACATCGCCACGCCCGAGGGCCAGCGCATCGTGCGCGAACTCGCGGCGCAAAGCGACGTGGTGCTGGAGAACTACAAGGCCGGGCAGTTGAAGAAGTACGGGCTCGACTACGCATCGCTCGCCGCCGTGAAGCCGGACATCGTCTACTGCTCCGTGACCGGCTTCGGCCAGACCGGGCCCTACGCCTCGCGCGCCGGCTACGACTTCATCGTGCAGGGCATGGGCGGCTTCATGAGCATCACGGGCGAGCGCGACAGCCTGCCGGGCGGCGGCCCGCAGAAAGCCGGCGTGGCCATTGCGGACCTCATGACCGGCATGTACGCGACCATCGCCGTGCTCACGGCGCTCGCGCACCGCGACCGCACGGGCGAAGGCCAGTACATCGACATGGCGCTGCTCGACGTGCAGGTCGCCATGCTCGCGAACATGAACGCGAACTACCTCGCGAGCGGCAAGCCGCCCGTACGCTGGGGCAATGCGCACGCCAACATCGTGCCGTATCAGACGTTCCAGACGAGCGACAGCTGGATCATCGTGGCGGTAGGCAACGATGGCCAGTTCCGCAAGTTCGTGGAAGTGGGCGGCCGCGCGGAACTGGCCGACGACGAACGCTTCGCCACGAACCCGGCCCGCGTGCGCAACCGCGACACGCTCGTGCCCGTGCTCGCCGAAATGGTGCGCCTGAAGACCAAGCACGAATGGATCGCGGCCCTGGAAGCGGCGGGCGTGCCGTGCGGGCCGATCAACGATCTGGCCGAGGTATTCGCCAACGAGCAGGTGGTGGCCCGCGGGATGCAGGTCGACGTGCCGCATCCGTCGGGCGCCACGGCGAAGCTCGTGGCCAATCCCATCAAGATGACGAAGACGCCGCCGCGGGTGGCGAGCCATCCGCCCACGCTCGGCGAGCACACGGACGAGGTGCTGCGCGACGTGCTGGGCTATAGCGAAGACGCCATCGCGGCGCTGCGGGCGAAGTCGGCCGTCTGAACGCCGCGCGCCCGGGGCCGTTCAGCGCACGTTCAACGCACCCTCAGCGCACCCTCAGCGCACCCTCAGCGCACCCTCAGCGCCCCGCCTCCACGCGTGGCTCGCGCGCCAGTTCCGCGAGCCACGCGAGTCCCTGTTCCCAGTCGCCAAGACCGCTGTCGGCATTGATGTGCCCGCGTGCGCCGATGTCGAACCAGCGGCTGCCCCACGCCTGCGCGCACGCGGCGGAAAACGCAATGCCGCCGTACGGGTCGTTGCTGCTCGCCACGACGGTGGTGGGAAACGGCAGCGGTTCGAGCGGCACGGGCGAGAAGCCCGACGCGTCGCGGGGGAACACAGCGCCTGCCGGGTCCGGCACGGCCACGAGCAGCGCGCCCGCCACCTTCGCCGCGCGTTCGGGCGTGGCGTACTGCGTGGCCCAGAACGCCACGGTAAGACAGCCCATGCTGTGCGCGGCGAGCAGCACCGGCCCTTCAGCGGCGGCGATGGCTTCGTCGAGCGTGCGACACCACGCCTCGCGCACCGGATGGTCCCAATCGGCCATCTGCACGCGGGTGAAGGCGAAATGACCCGACGGCGCACCCGATACCGCGCCTCTGGCCGGCCCATGCCGGCCTTGCAGCGTCTCCCAGCGCGTCTGCCAGTGGCCGGGGCCGGAGTTCAGGTAGCCGGGCAGCGTCAGTACCGTGTGGTCCGTGCAGTCGATCATCGCTTTCGTGTTCCTCGCAGGCTCGCGACAAGGCTGCGGCGCCCCGCGCAACGCCGTGCGGCGGCTGCTGGAGCGGGCCTCGTCAGGTAGAATTAACAGAATTGCGGACGCACCGCGCGCCCTCGAACGACATCCCTACTCTCGCATGAACAACGAACGCAAACCCACCGAACGCAAAGCCGCCGACAGCAACCACGCGGACCGGACGGACGCGCCCGCGTCCAATTTCATCCGCAACATCATCGACGAGGACAACCGCTCGGGCAAGTGGAGCTCGCGGGTGGAAACGCGTTTCCCGCCCGAGCCGAACGGCTACCTGCACATCGGCCACGCGAAAAGCATCTGCCTGAATTTCGGCATGGCGCGCAGCTACGGCGGCGTGTGCCATCTGCGCTTCGACGACACGAATCCGGAAAAGGAAAGCGTCGAGTACGTCGAGTCCATCATCGACGCCGTGAAGTGGCTCGGCTTCGACTGGCAGCACGACGGCCGCGAGCACCTCTACTACGCGAGCGACTACTACGACAAGCTGTACGCGTTCGCCGAGCTGCTGATCGAGCGCGGCAAGGCCTACGTGGACAGCCAGAGCGCCGACGAAATGCGCGCGAACCGCGGCTCGCTCACCGAGCCCGGCAAACCCTCGCCGTACCGCGACCGCACGCCCGAAGAGAATCTCGACCTGTTCCGCCGCATGAAGGCGGGCGAATTCACCGAAGGCGAGCACGTGCTGCGCGCGAAGATCGACATGGCGTCGCCCAACATCAACATGCGCGACCCGGTGATCTACCGCATCCGCTTCGCGCATCACTACCGTACCGGCGACACGTGGTGCGTGTACCCGATGTACGACTACACGCACTGCATTTCGGACGCGCTCGAAAACATCACGCATTCGCTGTGCACGCTCGAATTCGAAGACCACCGGCCGCTCTACGACTGGGTGCTCAACGAACTCGCCGACGCCGGCGTGTTCACGCGTCCGCTGCCGCAGCAAATCGAGTTTTCGCGGCTCAACCTCACGTACGCCATCACGAGCAAGCGCAAGCTGCTGCAACTCGTGACCGAAGGCCACGTGGAAGGCTGGGACGACCCGCGCATGCCGACCATCGTCGGCCTGCGCCGTCGTGGCTTCACGCCCGAGGGGATCCAGCTCTTCTGCGAGCGCATCGGCATCACGAAGGTGGATTCGTGGATCGACATGAGCGTGTTCGAAGGCGCGCTGCGCGACGACCTCGACGAGAAGGCACCGCGCACGGTGGCCGTGCTGGACCCGGTGAAGCTCGTCATCGACAACTTCCCCGAAGGCGTGACCGAGGAATGCAGCGCGCCGGTGCATCCGCACCATCCGGAACGCGGCCTGCGCACGTTCCCGATTTCGCGCGAGCTGTGGATTGAACGCGAGGACTTCACGGAAACGCCGCCGAAGGGCTATTTCCGCCTTTTCCCCGGCAACAAGGTGCGGCTGCGCTACGGCTACGTGGTGGAGTGCACGGGCGCGGAGAAGGACGCGGACGGCAACATCGTGGCGGTGCATTGCACCTACTTCCCGGACAGCCGCTCGGGCACCGAAGGCGCGAACAACTACAAGGTGAAGGGCAACATCCACTGGGTGAGCGCGGCGCAGGCCTGCCCGGCGGAAGTGCGCCTCTACGACCGCCTCTTCAAGGAACCGCAGCCCGATGCAGGCGGCCGCGATTTCCTCGAAGCGCTGAATCCGGACTCGAAGCGTGTGGTGCAGGCGTATCTGGAACCGGGCGCACGCGATGCGATGCCCGAAGACCGCTACCAGTTCGAACGGCATGGCTACTTCGTGGCCGACCGCGTCGATTCGAAGCCAGGCAAGCCGGTGTTCAACCGCATCGTCGGGTTGCGCGACAGCTGGGGCAAGCCGGCTTGAATCTGCGATGAAGAGAAGCGGCGTCTGAAATGACGCCGTTTCTCCTGCGCACCGCGCGCCGTTACAGCCTGCGGTGTAGTTCCGCCAAAGACAACGTTGTCTCGAAGAGCCGGTTCAGACTCCGGCTCGCGTACTGGGCCACCTCGTCGGGCGCGGCCCAGCGGTAAGCGTCCATCTCGGGAATCATCACGCCGTCCCAACGGCGCGGAAAGAGCGACGTGCAGGTGCAGCGCGTGAGGTCCAGTTCGTCGTCCCGCGCGCGGGCGGCAAAGAGATGCAGCTCCTTGTCGCGCCGATAGTCGAAACGTCCCAGGTCCACCAGCCGGTCCGGGTCGATCACGAGGCCCGTCTCTTCCACCAGTTCGCGCAGTGCCGCCTCGCGCGGCGTCTCGCCTTCCTCGCCCTGCCCTTTCGGAACGTCCCAGTGGTTGGTGCCGGTGGCATGCGCAAGCAGAACCCGGCCTTCCGGGTCCAGCAAAACGACGCCACACGAAATGGTGCGTTCGGCCACCGGCTGCATCCTCCCTGCTGCTTCTATCGGGCTTTCTGGAATTGCCACTCGCCTTTGCCTTCGCGGCAGTAGGACGGCACAAGCGTCATGGACTGGCCCTTCGCATCCAGTTCCACGTCGACCTTGCGACAGGTCTTTTCCCCGTCTTTAGTCGTGTCGTGCGGCGTGATCTTCGCGTCGATCCTCACGCTGTTGCGGGAACCCTGATTCGTCCAGTTCGCGGTTTGGCCGTCCTGCTTGCTGTCGAGCGCGACATACACGGCCTTGATGATTTCATCGTGATCGCGCTGCTGGATGTAGGCGAGCGGCGTGTTGTCGAGAAAGCTCAGGTTCGAGGCCAGCGCGCTGCCCGCGCAGGCGAGCAGCAGCGCCCCGGCGCCCATGCTCAAGAGGTTTCGAATCCGCTGGCGGCTTTGATGTTGATTTCGCGTCGGCATTCAGTCGTTCTCCTTGTTAGCGTCGTTCGAATAGACGTCGTGCAATGGCCCGCACACGGGCTCCTCAATCGAGCACATTAATCGGCGCATTAACCAGCGCGTTAACCAGCACATTAACCGGCACGCAGACTGAGCGCCACGGCACGCGGGACGGCCTGGCAAGCATAGCACGCAGCTTTCGGCCGCCCAGAGGCTGCACGGCCCCGTGCGGCCCTGCGTCGCGGCCTACTGCGCGGCGGGTTGCCAGCCGTCCGTGAGCGTGTTGAGAAAGGCAATGACATCGCGGATTTCGGCCGCGTTGAACACGGGCGCGTCGCCCGGCTTGCGGTCGAACGGCGGCTCGGTATTGAGATTCGGCCAGTAGCGTTGCGGCAGGTCATCGAACTTCTGCACCTTGCCGTTCACCACCGGATAGAACTTCGCCGGGTTCGTGTCGCGTTCGGCGTAGAAGCGCAGCACCTGTTCGAGCGAATGGTAGACGCCGTTGTGGAAGAACGACTTCTTGAGCGCCACGTTGCGCAGCGTCGGCGTGCGAAAGAGGCCGCAGAATTCGGTGCGGCCCTTGAGGTCGGTACGCTCGGGGCCGCACGCGCCCAGGTCGTAGAAGTGCGGATCGCGGTTCACCGCGAGTGCGCGGTTGCGCGGCACGCCGACGGCGATCAACCCGAAGTCGCTGAACTGCGGCGGCGCGCCGTCCCGCGCGCGCTGGCTCACGTGGCAGCTCGCGCAGTTGCCCTTCTTCTCGTCGTTGAAAAGCTGCAGGCCGCGCAGCTCGGCCGGTGTGAGCTGAGTCTTGCCCGCCAGGTACGCGTCGTACTTGCTCGTGTACGGATAGAACACCTGCGGCGTCTGCTCGAACGTTTCCAGCGCCTTGAGGACCGCGTTGAAGGTGGCGTCGGCGTTGTCGAAGATGTGCTCGCCGAACGCGTCCCGAAACTGGTTCGCGTAAGGCGCGGCCTTGACCGCGGCGGCCACCTTCTGCGGCGAGCTGCCCATCTCGAGCGGCGAGAGGATCGGAATGCGCGCCTGGTCCGCGCCGCGATCCACGCGACCGTCCCAGGTAAGGCCGCCCGTGGGGCCCGCGTCCACGCTTTCGTCGCCTTCGTCGTCGGACTCGTGATAGTGCTCCTGGAACGCCGGCACCGACTGCAGATACTTGAGCGTGGGCACGGCTCGCATGCCTTGCTGGTGCATGTCGCTGCCGCCCAGTTGCACGGAGAGCGCGTTGGCCGGCGTGAACGCGCGCGACGGCGTGTGGCAGGTGGCGCACGCGAGCTTGCCCGAACCGGACAGCGATGGGTCGAAGAACAGCTGCTGACCGAGCGCCGTCATCTTGCGCACCGATTCGTACACCTGGGCGCGCGTCTGTCCGCCTCCGTCCACGGCAGCGACGCGCACGATCTGCACGATCTGCGGTGCATCCGTTGCTGCGCCCGCTCGCTGCGCATCGGGCTGCGCCGTTGCCGCCACGGTTTTCGCACTTGCCGGCGCAGCCACGTCCGCAGCGCCTTCGGCGCCCGGCCCGCGGGCATCGCATCCGCCGAGCAGTGCCAGCAGCAGGAGTACCGCGCCCGCGGCAAGCGCCGCAACGGCGTGCTCCCGCATGCGAAGCGACAGGCGGCCGGGCGAAGGCGACCGGGCGAACGGCCATTCCGTGAAACGACACAGCATGAGTATTCTTCCGAGGTTGGCGAATCGCGAGAGCGTATGTCGGTGCCGTGACGAAACCATGACGGAAAGCCAACGAACGCCCGGGAATTTAAAGGCGCTTGTAAATAATTACATCTGTCTGTCAAATTAGCTTGCGACACTCCCCGGGGCCGAACGTGCCGAGACAACCCGCCGGTTCCCGACAACAGCCGCACAGCATAGATCGGGAGCCGGGCACAACGGATGGACAGAACGGCCGCGGCAGTCCCCTACGCGAGAGAGAGAACTCCATGAACAAGAAACTGATCTGCACGGCGCCCCTCGCGATCGTTGCAGCGCTCGGCCTGTATGCCTGCGGTGGCAATGAAGTCACCAAGCCGGACATCTCGTCGGTGAAGAACATCGTCGTGATCTATGCGGAGAACCGCAGCTTCGACAACCTCTACGGCAAGTTCCCGGGCGCGAATGGCCTGCAGAACGTGACGGCCGCGAGCGCGAGGCAGCTCGATCGCGACGGCTCGGTGATGGCCACGCTGCCGCCCGTCTGGAACGGCCTCACGCAAACGGGCGTCACGCCCGCCGTCACGCAGGCGATGACCGCGAACCTGCCCAACAGCCCGTTCGCCATCGACGATCCGAACGGCTTCAACGTGCCCTTCACGCAGACGACGCGTGACCTGTGGCACCGCTTCTACGAAAACCAGATGCAGATCGACGGCGGCAAGAACGACAAGTTCGCTGCCTGGGCCGACTCGGGCGGCCTCGTGATGGGCTACTACAACCTCAACGCGGACAAGCTGCCGCTCTGGAAGATCGCCCAGCAATACACGCTCGCCGACAACTTCTTCATGGGCGCGTTCGGCGGCTCGTTCCTGAACCACCAGTGGCTCGTCTGCGCGTGCACGCCGGTCTACCCGAACGCGGACGCGAGCCCGGCCGCCAGCTCGATCTCGGCCGTGAATCCGGACGGCGTTTCGCTGCAGGTCGCGTCGAACTCGCCCGCCTCCGCCATTTCGGGGCCGCCGAAGTTCGTCAAGTCGGGCAACCTCACGCCTGACTTCTTCGCCGTGAATACGATGCAGCCGCCGTATCAGCCGAGCGGCAACAAGCCGGCCTCGGGCGGCGACACGACGCTCGCCGACCCGTCGAACGCGACGACGCTGCCGGCGCAGACGCAGCAGAACATCGGCGACCTGCTCAACAACGCGGGCGTGTCGTGGGCCTGGTATGGCGGCGCGTGGGGCGCGGCGCTCTCCGCATCGCAAAGCGGCACCTCGGGCGTGATCTACGGCGCGAACATGAGCGCGCCGAACTTCCAGCCGCACCACCAGCCGTTCAACTACTTTGCGGGCTACGCGCCGGGCACGGCGAACCGCTCGGCTCACCTGCTGGACGGCGGCCTTGCGGGTTCGGAGTTCATCAAGGCGATCGATGCCGGCACGCTGCCGCAAGTGGCCTTCTACAAGCCGCAGGGCAACCTCAACGAGCACGCGGGCTACACGGACGTCCAGTCGGGCGACCAGCACATCGCCGACGTGATCGCGCATCTGCAGAAGAGCCCGCAGTGGAACAACATGGTCGTGATCGTCACCTACGACGAAAACGGCGGCTTCTGGGACCACGTCGCGCCGCCGAAGGGCGACCGCTGGGGTCCGGGCTCGCGCATTCCGGCCATCATCGTTTCGCCGCTCGCGAAGAAGGGCTTCGTGGACCATACGCAGTACGACACGACCTCGATCCTGCGCTTCATCACGCGCCGCTACGCGCTGCCCACGCTGCCGGGTCTCACGGCGCGCGACAAGGGACTGACCGCGAACGGCAACCCGTCGATGGGCGACCTCACGAACGCGCTCGACATCGTGCATTAAGGTTTCTTCAAGCAGCAGCAACGCGCGTTACGCGCAACCTTCGGGCAGCTTCGGCTGCCCTTTTTTGTTTGTGCTGCATTCGTGCGGGCGATGCGTATGCGGTGACGCGCGCCGTGCCGCCTATGCCATGCTCCGCTAAGGTTTGGTAAGGGCCTGCGAAAAACACGCTGTGCCGCGCGCTTCGGCGCGGCGCCTCGCGCGTGAAGATCGGAGCGCGAAATACGGTGCGTCCCCTGTCGCGGTGTTTCGCGCATCAACGTTCAACCATCGGAGCGAGCCCTCATGCAACTGACCAACCTTCCCTCCACTCACCTGCCGAACCTCAACGAGGCCACCGGGACCACCAGCGCCGCCGGGGCCGCTTCGGCGAAGACCGGCAGCCGCACCGGCCTGCGCACCGGCACCGGCACGCAAGCGGCCGCCGAGCCCGCCGCCGACACCGCGCGCAAAGCCCGCACCGGCTCGATGGTCGGCTCGAACGTCGACACCACCGCGTGAGCGGCACATGGTGACAGCTGTTCCGGCACGGTGGTGCGGATGGCGCGGCCGGCCCGCGGCATTGTTGCGAGCCGCGCGCATGTGCGGCGCGTGGCTCGCCATGGCGGCGGCCACGTTCTCGCTCGACGGCTGCGCTGTCGCGGCGCTGCCATGCCGCGTGGTCGCGGCCACGCTGAAGGTAGTGCCGGTCGTGGGCCACACGGCCGCCGTGCCGTTCGATGCCTGTGCCGACGTGATCGACTGACGCAATCGCGTGACGGGGTGCAACAGCAGAGGGAGGGACGGGCTTCACGGCGTGGCGGGATCGTCCGTCACGTCCGTCTTCTCGCTGCCTCTCCATCATCGGGCGACGCTGCGTTCGCGCCGCCGTCGCAATAATTCGCAACACGCCGCAAGCCAGCGTAAGCCTTCGCAACCCATCGGCAATCTCTGATAACGACCGGTCGCGTCGCCGCGCATATTCGGCCCATTGCGCGAGCCGCGCGGCCCGTATCGTCTGGCCATTGCTCCATCGTGTTCGTTATCGAACTTTCATATCGAACCGTCATTCAGGTCCGCAGCCATGATCGCGTCGTTCCGCTCCCCTTGCTCCACTCGCTCCCCTCGCCGCATCGCGCGACAGGCGCGAAACCCAAGGCTGCTCGCCTTCGTGTTCGCCGCGTTGCCGTGGCTCGTCACGGGCTGCGGCTCGAGCCGACAGCCCTCGGTGATCAACATGCCCTTGCAGCCGCCCACCGTCGCGCAGCCTTACACGATCAACACGCAGGGCGCCATCTTTCAGCCGGGCACCGCGCTTGCGCTCTACGAGACGCCGCGCGCCCAACATGTAGGCGACGTGCTCACCATTCGCCTCTCGGAATCGTGGTCCGGCAACGATTCGGCCGACACCGAACTGAGCCGCGCAAGCTCGATCAGCGCGGAAGCCGCGGACAAATCGACGGGCGCCGCCGCGCGGCTCGCGCGTCTCTTCAACATCGGTTCGGCGGACACGACCTTCACGGGCAAGGGCACGACGAAGAACTCGATGGGCATGGACGGCACGCTCGCCGTTTCCGTGATCGGCACGACCGCGGGCGGCAATCTCGTGGTGGCAGGCGAAAAGGTGATCGCGATGGCGGGCAACCAGGAGCGGCTGCGGCTCTCGGGCATCGTCAATCCGAAGGACATCGAGGCCGGCAACTACGTGGCGTCGAACAAGGTGGCCAACGCGCATATCGAACAGGCGGGCGTGGGCAGCCTCACCGATTCCACGACGGTGGGCTGGCTGCAGCATCTCTTCCTGAGCGTGCTGACGTTCTGAAGCGGGCGCGCAAAACAGCATACACCGCGTGATGGCGAAATGATCGGGACAACCTCTCACGCCGCGGCGCGCGCCGCCCGCTTACCCGGCAACCGGACTGCCCGAGCCGTAGCGCTCGGCCGCGCCTGTCTCGCCCTGCGGCACGAAGATGTAGCCCTGCCCCCAGACAGTCTGGATGTAGCGCGGCTCGGAAGGATCGGTCTCGATCAGACGGCGCAGGCGCCAGATCGAAACGTCGAGGCTGCGGTCGCGGTAGGTGGCCGAGTGGCCGCGCAACCGTTCGTTGAGCTGGGCGCGCGTGATGACCGTCATCTCGTTCTTGACGAAGATCTTGAGCGTGGCGAATTCGCTGGAACGCAGCGGCACGCGCTCGCCGTTGCGGCGCAGTTCGCGCGCCGCGAAGTCCACTTCGAACGGGCCGAAGCGGTACGAAGGGCGAATCTCGGGCGCGCCCGGCGACACCGTGCTCTGCCGGCGCAGCACCGTGCGGATGCGCGCCACCAGCTCGCGCGGATCGAAGGGCTTGGGCAGATAGTCGTCGGCGCCCAGTTCGAGACCCACGACGCGGTCGATCACGTCGGAGCGCGCGGTGAGAAAGATGACCGGAATGTTGTCGCCCGTGGCACGCAACTGGCGCAGCGCGGTGATGCCGTCCTGCTCGGGCATCATGACGTCGAGCACGACGATGGACGGCCGCTCCATTTCGAGGCGGCGTTTCAGGCCCGCGCCGTCGTACAGCACGGACACCGCGAAGCCGTGGCTTTGCAGGTATTCGCGCACGAGGTCGCGCACTACGGGGTCGTCGTCGACGAGCAGCACATGTTCAGTCATGCCACGGATTCTAAGGGCTCAATTCGCGTTTTTGCGACGGCCAATCCTTTCCAGATATTTCCTGTAATGACCCTTTCGGGCTACGGCATGCGCCTGCGCGATTCGCCCCGCCTGCGAGGCCGATTTCGCCGAAGGTTGCCGTGCGGTATTCCCGCGTGCATTTGACACGTCTTTCGCGCTCTTTCAGGAACGCAACGCGGCTCACCGAACCTCAAATGAACGTAAGAATCGGTAACTCCACCGTCAGAACTCTGCAAGGTTCTTTTTTTGATGGCCGTCTACAATTTCGCGGTGTCGATTCCGGCGCCTGCCGTGCCTCGCGGCCGCACCGGTCTGCGTATCGGTCTACCTGCGGGCCCGTTTGTCGATCCGTCCTCCTGCCCGCCCTTTTGTCTGCGATGAACAAGCGAGCCCTCCTCAAGATTCCGTTCGACTCGCTGTTCGGCAGGATGGCACTCATTTCCATGATCGTGCTGTTCGCCGTGCAGGCGGGCTGGTTCGCCGTGCTCACGGCGCAGCGCCGCCACCACGACGCGGACGGCTACGCGCGCGGCCTGCTGCTCGTGCTCGAAGCCGTACACAGCGACACCTCCCACGGCGCCCATCTCGCGCCCGCGCTGCACACCCATCTCGTGCCGACCTGGAACATGCCGGCCACCGTGAAGCTCGAAAACCCGGCCGCGACGCCCATCGCGATGCTCGCGCGCAAGCTCGCCGCCGATTTGCCGGCCGGCGTGCAGATTGCCGCGGACATCGACCCGCAGCACACCGTGCGGCTCTGGGTGCGTTACCCGGACAGCAACAACTGGATCGTGACACCCGTGGACCTGCCGCCGCCCAAGCCGATTCTCGTGGAATCGGTGTCCATGCTGGTGGGGGCGCTGCTGCTCTCCTTCGTGGCCGCGTGGCAGTTGCAGCGGCCGCTCTCGCGCGTCGCCCAGGTGGCGCGCCATTTCGGCGGCGGCCGGCGCGCGGCGCCCGTGGTCGAGCGCGGGCCGCGCGAGCTGCGCGACCTGATCCGCGCGTTCAACCAGATGATGCAGCAGATCAACGAGACCGACGACGAGCGCGCCGTCATGCTCGCCGGCATCGCGCACGACCTCAAGGCGCCGCTCACGCGCCTCAAGTTGCGCGCGAGCGTGACGGCGGGCGGCAACGAGGAAACGCGCGCGCAGTTCATTCGCGACATCGATTCGCTCACCCGCATCGTCCAGCAATTCCTCGAATTCGCGGCGAGCGCGCCCGCGGCTGGTCCCGATGTGGGCGTGGACGACTTTCTCGCCGAGCAGTTCTCGCTGCCTGAAGACGACGATGCGCCGCTCTTCGTGCTCGCGCTCGCGGCCGGCCCCGCGTTTCGCCTGCCTCGCACGCTGATCGACCGGCTCGCCACGAATCTGGTCGATAACGCGCTCGAACACGGCGAGCCGCCCGTCGAAATCAGCACGCAGCGCGACGGCGACGACTGGGTGCTCATGGTGCGCGACCACGGGCGAGGCATTCCGCCCGCACGCATCGAAGACGCGTTGAAGCCCTTCGTGCGGCTCGATCCCGCGCGCGCGGGCGACGGCCACTGCGGTCTCGGGCTGGCCATCGTCACGCGGCTGGCGCGCGACCTGGGCGGCCGCTGCGCGATCGAAAACGCGGCGGGCGGCGGGCTCGCCGTGCGCATCACCGTTCCCGCCCAGACGCCGCGCGCCCTCCCGGGCCGCCCGTCGCCATACGACAGCTCACGCGCCGGCGCCCGGCTCGCAACCGCATGAACGGGCCTGACATGGACGCTGCCTTCCACGCCTCACCGTCTTCCTCCATGCTGCTTCACACGGACACGCCGCACGAGCCTGCGCACAATGCTTCCTTCAGCCCTGCGCTTGATCCCTCATTCAACCCCGCATTCAACCCGTCACTCCACGGCGCGTACGCCGCTGCGCTGCGCATGCACGGGGCCTGCGGCGGCCCACGCCCACCCCTGCCGATCCTGCCGCAGGCGTTGACGCGCCGTGCGTTCCTGAAGAGCAGCGCGCGCGCTGTGGCGCTTTCCGGACTCGGCGCGTGCCTGCTTTCGGCATGCGGAGGCGGCGACACGACCGACGTGCCTGCGGCGGTCCAGCTCACCTCCGTCGAAAATTTCCGCGACGTGAGCGGCTCCGGCGCAGGCTACCCGACTACCGACGGCCGCCGCACGCGGCGCGGCATGTTCTACCGCAGCGGCGCACTCTCGCCCGACGACGCCGACGCGGCCACCCTCGCGCGCCTCGGCATCGCCCAGGTCTACGATCTGCGCGTCGCAGCGGAAGTCGACGCGCGGCCCGACCGGCTGCCCTATGGCGCCGTGCGCAGCGAACTCGACATCTCGCCCATCGACGTGAGCGCCGTGCGCCCCGCGAGCGAAGCCGAAGCCGTGGCGTGGATGAGCGAGGCCGAGCGGCGCCTCGTGATCGACGCGCAATCGCGCTCGCGCTTCGGCGCGCTCTTCACGCAGCTCGCCAACACGGCGGGACCGCAGGTGTTCCACGGCTCGACGGGCAAGGACCGTACGGGCTGGGCCGCGGCGCTGCTGCTCGCGATTGCGGGCGTGCCGCTCGACGTGATCATGCAGGACTATCTGCTCACCAACACCGTCGCGGCGAGCGCCATTTCCGCGCGCATCGACGCCCTCGCGCGCCGCACGGACGCCACCGTGGCCGCCCGTGCCAAGCCGCTCTACGAGGCGCAGCCCGACGTGCTGCAGGCCGCCTTCGACCAGATGCAGCAAAGCTTCGGAACCCTGAACAGCTATCTCACTTCCGGGCTCGGTCTGAGCCAGGGCGTGATCGATACGCTGCGCGCGAAGCTCGTGGTCTGAGCGTCAATGAAAAAAAGGGGTTCTTCACTGTGGTAGGTGAAGAACCCCGAAGTATGGCCTGCCCGGTCGCACAGGCAGGCCTACGAGGGACGTTCCGGTACGCGCGCCCTTCGGCGCACGTACCGCTCGATGCAGCGCACGGCGCGGTGGCGCGTGCGACGCATCCGGTTCGGTCAATCGGTGCGCGCCACGACCATCCGGTCCACCAGCGCGCCAAGCTTGGTTCTCGGGCTCGAGAAGCGATCCGTGTTCAGCCCGCGCGTTTCATAGCGCGCATTCACCAGCACCTGACCGCCCCGCATGAGCGTGAGGTCGATGGCCGAGAGGTAGGCGGTCCATTCGTCACTGAACGAACGGTGGCCCCATTCCATCGTCGCCGCGTAGACCAGCGTGGCTTCGCAGGTGGGCGGCGACGTGCCGGGGCTGTAGACCTCCGACATCACGCCGCGCTTGCGCAACGCGTACTGCAACGCAGGCACGAAATCGCCCTGCGAGACGTTCTGGTTCAGCTCGATGCACACCGTGTGCAGCGTGGCCGGATTGCCGTTCACGTAAGTCGCCGACGGAAAATTCGAGGCCGCGGCGAACCCCGCCTGCACGAGCGATCCCGCGGCGTCCGCAGCGGAAATCAGCGTCCACGCGCAGCCCGAGAGCGCGCTGAAGCACGGCGTCGCGAAGAGCGCCGCCAGCAGCAGCGACGCACGCGGCATCGCGCACCGGCGGCACCGCCGCCATCCGCCGGCCAGCATGGCGCGAGGCAGCACGCTCGTCATCGCCGTCGCGCGCACGTCACGCCACGCACCGCGCCCACGCGCAAGCGCCGCTGCCCTCAGCGGACGATGCGCAGATGCAGGGTACGCGGCCCATCGACGCTCGCCGTCACGCTCACGGGACCGTTGTCGCTGCGCACCGTGAAGTGCTGGCGCGTCGGCGTGTTCACGTCGTGCACGACGTTGTTGAAGCACGCGGCGATGTCGGCGCCCATCTCTTCAAGCGGGTCGCTCACCACGCCGTCCGCGCCCCAGTGAGCAGCGAACCGGCAATCGTAGACGTGGCGCGCCGCGCGGCAGTCGCCGAGGAACGGCGCGTCGGTCAGCATGCCGCCGGTCTGGCCGCGCAGCGTCTGGAAGTCGCGCGTGGAGACGACGTGCGCGAGCGCCGCGCACGTGTCGGGCACTTCGCCGGCATAAGTCAGGGCCGGCGCAACCGCCAGGCCGAGCGCGCACGACGCGGCAACGGCCGCCGCCATGCGGCGCGCGAGCGGCGTTCGGCGCACCGCGCGCACGGGTGCGACACGAACCGCATCGCGCTGAAACAGGGGCAGAGAGAAGTGAAGATCGGCTTGCATGGGTAGCGGTCAGGTTCGGAGAGTAATCGACGTAACACACATAACCGGCGTGTAACACGCACACGGCGCACACACGGTGTAACGGCTGGCGTGCCGCGCTCCGTTTCCCGGCCGTCTCGCCGCTGAAGGATGCGTTTCACGCTTGCCGCCATGGTCGGTCAGCGGTGACTCGTCCGAAGCCGCAATAAACGCGGGGATCATGGGGTCCCCTTTCCGGATGTTATCGGCGCTTACGCCACGCGCCCCGGTTCTTACCCCACGCCTCCGCGTGTTACGGACCGCGCCGCGTTCACGGGCCGCCGTCTTCGATATCGGGCAGCGCCACTTCGAGAATCGCGAGCACGCGCGCCGCACGGCCGTGCAGTTCGTGGTCGAGCCGTTGCTGCCGGCGTTCGTCCGAACGCAGCCAGGTGCAGGCGTCGAGCACTTCGGCGCTCGTCGGCCCGATATCGAGAATCTGCGCCACGACGTCGTCTTCCACGCGCCCGACGATGTCGCGAATTTCGCTCGCCGTAGCGGGCTGCGGCACGTTGGTCTGGTTCATTGCGGTTTCCCTCCTCATTGCGTTCTTCGTTTCTCGCTCTACGGCTACGGCCTGATGCTGCGCGACCCTCTTTTCAGCTTTCCATGCTGGCCGCGACACCTTGCCGGCCCGTTGACATGGCTCAAACGTATCGCCTCGCACACTGCGTAAATAGAGGGCATGCAAACCGCGCGTGACCAACGGAGGCATTCCAGATGAACGACGGATACGAACGCCGCGCCCTGCTGCTGCAGCTGGGCAGCGTGCTGCAGACCATCAGCCGCGTGGTGGAGCGCGAACGCGACGACGAAACGATTGCCGAGCTGATCGCGGCGTCGCCCATCCTCGCGGACGTGGCGCTGATCGAATATGTGTGGGCGCACATGACAGTGCGCGAATTCGCGGACGCCGCGCTGCGCGCGTTTTGTCTCTGGCCCCAGTTGCTGCTGGAAGACACGCTCGATCACGACGCGCTGGCCGCGCCAGTGCGTGAGCACCTGTTCGCGGGCAATCCCGGCGGCTGGTTCGGTTACGCGGCTTCGCTGCGCGCGGAGGTGCCGTGGTTCGGCGAACAGGTCGCGGCGCACGGCGCGGACGGCCACTACGACGAACATCACGACGAACACCACGACGGCAAGGCGGCACGCAACGCCACGGCGTAAGCACACGGCCAACGCGGTCGCGTCGGCCGCGTTGAAGTTCGGCGAATCGCCCCCACGTTTGCCAGCGTCACGCAAGCCGCGGCGGACGGGCGTCCGCGATTCACTGGCAAGCGCAACCGGGTGAACGCGAGTTCACTCACGCAGGACGGCGGCAAACCGCAATGGATATGACTACGGCAGACCGGGTACAAGGCACGAACCGGAACGCGGACCGGAGCACCGACCGCACCGATCGTACGGATGACAGCGACCGCACGAACCAGTACGGGCAGAGCGTCGCGCGGCTGCTCGCGCTCGCCGCTGCGCAGGGCTACCTGATCGACGCCGACATCGTCGACGAGTTTCCGGACGAGCGCACCTCGCCGGACGCGCTCGACGCCGTGCGCACGGTGCTCCGGCAAACCGGCATCGCAGTGCTCGAAGAACGGCCGGACGGCACGTTTCTCGCAGACGATGCGGCGCCTGCCGTGGACCGCGAGGTGCTGGAGGAAGCCAGCGACCTGATCGAAGATGCCGCGCGCGGAGCAAGCGCCTCCACGGACCCGCTCGCCCTCTACGCGCGCCGCATGCACGCCGTACCGCTCCTCACGCGCGACGAAGAAGTGACGCTGGCGAAGGAAATCGAAGCGGCCCGGCGGGACGTGCTGTGGGCGCTCGCCGGTTGTGCGGAAACCGCTGCCGTGCTGCTCGCCAATGTGAACCAGCCGGCAAGCGAATCGGCGGATCGTGACAATAGCGACGGCGCCGACTCCGATACCGACAACGACACCGACACCGAATCGCCCGCCCGCAAGGCAAGCGCCGCTCGCACGGATGCCGGCAGCGCAGAGCAGACAAAACACGCGCTCGCCGCCCTGCGCCGCGCGTTGCGCAGCAGCGGGCCAGGCTCGCGCGCGCATCGCAACGCGCGCACGCGCATCGTCGACATGGCTCAGGCTGGCGGATGGTCGCCGCGCGCGGTGGAAAGCGCGTCGGCCGTTCTGCGTGCGTTGCAGGCCCACGCCGGCGACGCCGCCAACGCCACCGTGCCGCCCGAACTCGTCGCCACGCTCGCAGGCGAGCTGGCCAGCGCCCAACGCCGCCAGCGCGACGCCACGCGTCGCATGCTGGAAGCCAACCTGCGCCTCGTGCTCTCGATTGCCAAGAAGTACGCAAACCGCGGTCTCGAACTCGCCGACCTCGTGCAGGAAGGCAACCTCGGCCTCATGCGCGCCATCGACAAGTTCGAATATCAGCGCGGCTTCAAGTTCTCGACCTACGCGACGTGGTGGATCCGTCAGGCCGTGTCGCGCGCCGTCGCGGACCGTGCCCGCACGATCCGCCTGCCCGTGCATGTGAGCGATCAACTGGGCCGCATACGGCGCGTCGGCGAACAGATTCGTCAGCGCACGGGGCGCCACGCCGCCCTCGACCAGCTTGCCGCAGAAAGCGGGCTCAGCGAAGAGCGGCTGAAAACGCTGCTCGCGCTGCCCGGGGAACCCGCGTCGCTCGACGCGCTGCTGCCTGACGGCGAGACGGAACTCGTGGACATCGTGGCGGACACGAATGCGTCAACGCCGTTCGCCTCGCTTGTGGACGGACGCATGCGCGCCTGCGTCGCATCGCTGCTGAAGTCGATGAAGCCCTCGGAGGCGGATGTCTTGAGGCGGCGTTTCGGCATTGGCGGCGGCGCGCCGGACACCTACGACACGATCGCGCGGCAAGCCGGCGTATCGCGCGAGCAGGTGCGGCAGATCGAACGGCGCGCGCTGGCGGCGCTGCGTTCGTCGGCCGAAGCGCACGCGGCTCGCGAGTTTCTGGAAGCGGACGCAGCGGACGCGTGAGACACGAAGGGCGTAGCGAAGGGCGTAGCCGAGGGATGGCTGCGGTAAATCGGCGGGGTGTCGTGCACGTAACGAACGTAGCGCAGGCATGCGCCCCCCCGTCTGCATCGCCTTGCATCGCGTTTGTGCCTCGCCTGGCACGAGTTTGGCACGAGTTTTCCCGCTGGAACGCGGGCGCGAACGACGCAAACGGAATTGAACGCGGATTAACGCAACGGCGGCAACGGCGGCAACGGCGCGAACTGCGGCAGCCGCGCAATGGCGCGCAGTACCGAATCGCCGCGCGGCGTCACGCACGCATTCACGTACTCGCTCTCGCGCTGCTCCAGCGTGATGAGGCGGTGCGTTTGAAGCGTGCGCACCTCGAAACGGTCCAGTTGCTGCGGCTTGTGCCCGTGCTTGATGAGCATGAGCGTGGCGAATTCGTGGGGGCTGAGCATGATGAGTCCTCGTCGTAGGCTCGAGGCGCGATCGGCGTGCGCGGCACCTCCCACGTTATAGGACGGGGTGCCGTGGCGACTTGACCCGCATCAATGGCTGCAGCCCTTTGCGTGGGGCGCTTTTCCGCAGACCATAGTGTTTCGCGCCGGTCACCCGCGCCCGCCGTCCATGCTGGTGGCCCTCGCCGGTCGCCCTCGCCGGTCGCCCTGACCCGCGCTAACGTGCGCGGCTTCGCTCGCCCTTCTTTCCCGTTGCCGTGTTCGCAGCGCGCGGTGCGTCCTTCGGCGCAACGGCGGCGCCATTCATCTGCTCGACCCACGACAGCGCATCGACATACGACAGGAAGTGCTGGAGATAGCCCGGCGACAGTTCACGCATCAGCGAGAGCGACCGATGCACGAGGCTGCTCGAATTGAGCGGCCCCGCGTTGCGCGGCACGCGATCTTCGGACTGACGCAATTGTCGTTCGGCGCTGAGCCGCGACCACGTGGCACGGAAGTAGTCGAGCAGATCCATTTCGGGCCAGCTCGAGAGGTCGGGCCTCAACGGTGCAGGCTGGGCCGCGTCGCGGCTGCCGTCTTTGCCTGCCGGGCCGGTACGGTTGTCCGCGCTCGGCTGCGCACCTCGGGCGACGTAATCGATCAGTTCCGACAACGCTCCGCGAGCCGGTTCGCGTTGTTGTGAAGCGCGGTGTTGTGAAGCGGCGCGATCCTGCGCTGCATCGGCGGTAGCGAAACCTGCGCGCGCGAGTTCCGCGCTGTATTCATCCAACGCTTGCGTCAGTTTTTCGTCGAGCAATCGCCGCGTCTCGCCGCTGTGCGCGGCGGCACGGCGGTGCAGCGCGTCGATGAAGCGAAAGCGCATGGGCGCGATGCGCTCCGCGCCGCGCTCGCGCCAGCTATCGAGCAGCGCCTGCGCCTGAGTCACCGCATCCGGCATGGCGGCCGCATCGCGCACCGCAGCCGGTTCGGAGCGGGCGTCGTGACGAGATTCGCCGGCGACGGCGTTCGACGCCGCGCCGTCGCCCGAGTCTCCAGCGCTGGGTTCACGATCGCCCGGCGCCACGCGCTCCCCCGAGCTATTCACGATGCTCACCGTTGGCCGTCGCCAGCTTCGGGACAGCCGTAATCTCCACGCGCCGGTTCTTCGCGCGCCCTTCCTTGTCCGCATTCGAACTCACGGGCTGCTGGGAGCCGAACGCGGCTGCGAATACGGACGACGCAGGAATGCCCGCATCGATGAACGCACGCGTCACGGTGAGCGCGCGCTTGGCCGAGAGTTCCCAGTTGTCCGCGAACTGGCGATTGCCGGAGCGCACCTGGAGGTCGTCTGCAAAGCCGCTCACCATCAGCATCTCGTTGTTGGTCTTGAGGAACGCCGCGAGCGGTCCCGCGAGGCTCTTCAGCAGGTCGCGGCCCTGCGGCTGCAACTGGTCGGAATTGAGCGCAAAAAGCACGCTGCCGTTAATGCCGATGCGCCCGTTCACAAGCGTCACGCGCCCCGCGGCGAGCGGCCCCGCGAGCGCCTGTTCGAGCGTCTTGCGATGCTGCGCCTCCAGTTGCCGCTGGCGTGTCTCTTCCCGCAGCCGCGAGGAGAGTTCGATCTGCAGACCGATCACGCCCACCAGAATCAGCACGAACGCCCCCACCAGCACCGACATCAGGTCGCCGAACGCGGCCCAGATGGGCGCCGTGGTCTCTACCGTGCCTGCGCCGCTGTCGATTTCGTCGCTCATGCCGCATCGGCTCCTGCCGGTGCCTGCCGGCCCGCAAGCTGCTGCAGGTCTTCGACGATCTGCTTCTGCGACAGCATGCTGAGGTCGATCACTTCCCGCGCCTGCGCCACGTAGTACGCAAGCTGCTCGTCACTGCGCGTGAGCGACCGGTCGAGCGCGCTCTCGATGCGCTCCAGGTGCGTCACCAGCCGGTCGTTCGATGCGCCGAACACCTGCACCGCGCCCGCGAAGGCGTCCGAAAGGCTCGCAACCTCGACGGCGCTCGCGCTCACCTGGCCTGCCACGCCGTCGAGCCGCGCGGCTTCCGTCTCTACCTTGTCGGTGAAGCGCGCGCCCACGCGTTCGAGCAGATCGGCCGAGGTGGCCACGAGCGCGTCGATCGCCTCGCGCTGCCGCGTCGATGCGTGGTTGACCGCGTCGAGCAAGGTCGACAGCGTGTCCAGGATGCGGCTGCGCTCTTCGAGCATCGCGGTGTCGCGGACCATGCTTTCCGAGAGCTTCTGACGCAGTTCGGCCACCACCTCGGCAGCGGCTTTCGGCGCCTCGGACGCCGCCGCGACGAGCCGCGAAATTTCACCGATGGTTTCGCGCGCATGCGCCTCGCTCTGCGCCGACATGGCTTGCGCCGTGCTGGCCAGCGTCTCGCAGATTTCGCGCTGACGGCTCGCGGTCTGTGCGCCAGTGTCTTGCCATTCTTCGCGCAGCGCCGCGGCCATTGAAGCGAGCGACGTGGTCCACGCCTGCAGCCGCGCTTCGTCGCGTGAGGCGAGTTGCGTCTGCAGATTCGCGTGCGATTCGTTCATGGCCTGCACGAGCGCGGCGCCGTGCTGCTCGAAGCCGGCCGCGGCGGCGGCAAGCGCCTGCTCGTTGGCCGCGGCGAGTTTCGCGCTCGCTTCGCCTTGATGCGCGAGCGCCTCGTTCCACGCCTGCGAGAGACCGGTCGCCGTGGCATCGAGGCGCGCCGCCACGCCTTCCAGCATGCCGGCCGAGCGTTGCTCGAAGGCCTCGGCAAGCCGGTCCACCGACGTATGCAGATGCTGCGTGAACGCCTCGCCCGAGCGCTGATGCTCGGCGAGCGCGCGGTTCCAGACCTCAGAGACGTTGGTCGCCGTGGATTCGAAACCGCTCGCAAGGCCGTCGAGTTGCCGCTGCACCGCTTGCGCCACGGTGTCATGCAACGACGAGGTCTCGCGCGAAAGCCCCGCCATGGTCGCTTCCACTACCGGCTGGAGCGCGGCGCCCGCGGCGCGCGCGCTTTCGGCGGCGCTCTCTTTCAGCGATTGCCGCATGGACGCCGCGAGGCTCGCCCAGGTGGCCTCGGTCTTGCCGAGAAACGCCTGCTGGCCCGCCATCTGCCGCTCGTGGGCAGTTGCGCTCTGTTGCTCGAGCGCGGTCATCATCGTTTGCAGGCGCTCGACGAGCACGGGCATGGCCTCGGCCTGGCGCTGCATGAGCTTGAAGGTCTGCTCGCGCTGATACACCTGCGAGTAGGCGCGCAGCGTCGTCGCGATTTTCGCGTCGAGCAACTGCACGGCCTCGCCACGCTCGCGTCGGCACAACGCGGCGAGCAGGCCGAGCATCGCGGAAGTCGCCACGCCCGCAATCGAGGTGCCGAACGCGAAGCCGAGCCCCTTCACGGGCGCGGCGAGCGTGGTGCGCACGGCATCGAGATCGCTCGCGCCTTGCAGCGCCGCGCCGGTGCCCTTGAGCGTCGCGACCATGCCGAGCAGCGTGCCCAGCATGCCCAACAGCACGAGCAGGCCCACGAGATACGGCGTAAGCGCGGGCGCCGGAAAGGCAGCGCGCTCGCCTTCCACGCGCGCGCGCGCAGCGCCGCGCAGGCTTGCGTCGAGTTGGTCGAGCCACGCGCCGAGCGCGGGCGGGTGGTCCACGGGCCCCGCCAGACCCGCGACGGCGCGCACGAGCGTGGCGGTAGCGAGCCGGTAGCGGCGCAATTCCAGCGCGCCCGCCACGTAGCAGGCGCCGATCAGGAGCGTCACCGCCGAAGCGAGCGGATTCGAGGCGGCGTAGCCCACGGCAATCCAGCACACGGCGGCGAGACCCGCCAGGAAGACGACGAGGTCGATGCGAAATGAGGACAAGGCGCGGGACATGCTGGACATGGGCTCTTGCATGGGGTCTTGCATAGGGTTTTGATTAGCGGGCTTGGCGGGTGCGAAGCGCCGCGAGCAGCGCTTCGACCGGTTGAAACCGCACTTCGAGTTCGGCCAGCAATACGCTCTGCACATCGCGGCGAAACGCGTCGTGGCGTTCGCCTGAGAGCATCGGCGGGGCGTCGTTGGAGGCGTCCGCTGCGGGCGGTGTATCGGCCTGCGCCTCGCGGCACAAACGCTCGAAGTAAACACCGAGCAGCGTGGGCACCGACGCGAGCAGCGTGCGCTCGCGTGCGAAAAGCGCGCGCTCCATCACGGCATCGAGCACGGCGAGCCGCGCGAGGCCGGACGTGCGCGCCGCGAGCAAGGCGCGCAGGCGGCCGCGCAGGTCGCCGATGTCCGTTTCCATCGCCTGCTGCAACGAAAGATAGGACTGACGAAACGCGGCGTAGTCACCCGCCGCCGGCTCCGGCATGGCCTGTGAGCCGCCGCGCGGCGCGCGCGTGCGCCGGCTGACGGCGAGCACGGCGTCGTTAGCGATCGCCTTCGTCAGCGTGTTCCGCACACTCGCGCACAGTTCGTCCTCGGCTCGGCCAGGCGGACGCGCGCTTCCCACCACCGCGGGCGGATTCGCGTTCAGCGCCGATGAGAGCGCGATGGCGTCGGTCCAGCCGAGCCATTGGCTCAGACGGTCGGAGAGCGACTGCGTGGACGCGGGAACATCGGCATCGGCGAGACGGGCCAGCAGACGAACGAGGGTCGGACCGCCAAAGGCGGTACGGGGCGGGGCTTGCACGATACGACCAGAGGCAAAAAGGCAGCAGTTTACACGCTGCCCGCGGCCCGGCCGTCGTCTTTGTCAGGAAGGGAACATGCGGATGGTCGCGATTCAACCTACGTGTATCGCAAATCCGGCTTCGCCCGGCGCGAGGTCAGGGCGCAGCGTGAGCGCCGGTATCTCGTACGCGCCGCTGTTCTGCTGACGAAACGGGATGGGTGCGGCCGTGTCGAGCGTATCGAGCCGCTGACCCAGCGCCTCGCGCACCTGCGCAAAGCGGGCTTCGTCCATGCGGCTCGTGCGATAGACGACGAACGGCGGCAGCACGTCGAAGCCCGGGTAATAGAGGATGCCGTGCTGGATCGGGAACAGGATGTCGTCGATGGGACCGTTCACGCCGCGCGAACCGTAGTGGGATTCCCAGCCGCCCGTGGTGACGACGAGCATGGCGCGCTTGCCCTTCATCATGCCTTCGCCGTAGCGGTCGCCCCAGTGCGTGTCCGAGTGCTCGCCCACGCCGTAGGCGAAGCCGTATGCATAGACGCGCTCCACCCAGCCTTTGAGGATGGCCGGCATCGTGAACCACCAGAGCGGGAATTGCAGGATGACCGTGTCGGCCCAGCGCAGCTTCTCCTGCTCGCGCGCGATGTCCGCGGCTTGTGTGCCGTGCTGGAAGGCATGCTTCGAATCGAGCGAGGGATTGAACGGCGCGCCGGCTTCGCGCTCGGGGTAGTCGCTCGCGTCGAGCACGGCTTTCCAGTTCATCGCGTAGAGGTCCGAGACCTGGACCGCGTGCCCCGCCCGCTGAAGATGGTTGACGGTGAAGTCCCGCAGCGACCCGTTCAACGAGCGCGGTTCGGGATGGGCGTAGACCAGCAAGACGTTCATGAGTAAGCCTCCGTAGGTGAACGAAGGCAGGATAGGTGCGACGCCGGTATATTGGAAATGAATTCCCAATATGACAGGTATTGCCATGGACGATCTCAGAAAGCTGGACCTCAATCTGCTGATCACGCTCGACGTTCTGCTCTCCGAGCACAACGTCACGCGGGCCGCCGAGCGCCTGCATCTCGCGCAGCCTTCGGTCAGCGTGCAACTGGCGAAGCTGCGCAGCGTGTTCGGCGACCCGCTGCTGCTGCCGGGGCCGCGTGGCATGCGGCCCACGGCGAAAGCCGACGAACTGCGCGAACCGCTGCGGCAGGCACTCGAAGCGCTGGAGCGCGCGGTGCTGCCGGCGCGTGCGTTCGACCCGGCCAGGGCCACGCACACGTGGCGCGTCTCGGCATTCGATTACGGCGAATCGACGATCGTGCTGCCCGCCTTGAGCGGTCTGCGCGCGGCGGCGCCGGGCACGCGACTCGCGGTGGTGACCGTCCCGCCATCGGAACTGGCGAAGCAGGCCGAACAAGGCGCGATTGATCTCGCGTTCCACACCACCGAGGACGCGCCGCCCACCCTACGACGCCGCGCCTTGTTTACCGAGCGATACGTGCTGGTCGGCCGTGCCGGACATCCACGATTGAAGCGCCGCCCGACGCTGGCGCAGTTTTGCCAGCTCGAGCATGTGATCGTGTCGCCGAAGGGCGGCGGCTTCGTCGGCGTTACGGACGACGTGCTCGCCAAAGCCGGCATGACGCGCCGCGTCGTGCTTTCGGTGCCGCACTTTCTCTTCGTGCGGTCAGTGCTGGAAAGCACCGATCTGGTCGCGATGCTGCCCGAACGGCTCGTGCGCGGCATGGACACGCTGCGCGTGGTCGAACCGCCGGTGGATGTGCCGGGCTACGAGATGTCGATGCTGTGGCACGAGCGTGTGCATCGGGACCCGGCGCATCGGTGGTTGAGGGAGTTTGTGGGGGGTGGGGTTTGAGGGGTGATTACGGTGCTGTCTTGTCGGGCGTCGATGTACGGTTTGTGGCCAGGGAACATAGGTCGCCACGTCATTGCTCAAGGGATCGGTGGAGCTGACCTGCTGCTTGTCTTGGCTGAGGGCTCGCGGTTTCACTGAGCCATCAGATCCATCAATCTACACGTGCCTCTTAGTTTGATTTCGGCCTCGGCGATACTTCCTCACAGCCACCACACCCCAGCCGATGGCTTCAATTGAAAGCGCAACGATGAATGCAATCCGGTAAATCGATACGATCGTGCCGTGGCTTGCCACTTGGCGTACAGACATGGGCGTTAGCCCCCAATGTTTGGAGCCCCAAGCGATAGCACCCGGAAGGTACACAAGTCCGAGATAGACGAGGACTACCCCAGTTACTCGGGCACAAGCTCCCTTCCAACTGCCGCTCCGTAAGAGTTGGTCAATTCGTGATTGCTTCATTTCATTTCGGTGCTGGTTGACTAGGAACAAAAGATGTCGTACCGGACGATAGGCTCGTCATCACCCACGCTTGAACTTCGCGAAGTCCTTCGCATGATCCTTCGCCCACTGCCGCTCATTCGGGTGCAACTGCCGCTTGTAAAGGTCACGGCTTTCCGCCAAACAATTGAGACAGCTTGCCAAGGAAACCCTGCGGTGGCGGCACCCACCCTGGCTCAAGGAAGTCGTGAACGTTATCGTAGTGCCTCAGCGGACGGATAGGCAGTAGTTCCATCGGAATCAGGGGATGCTCGATCTCAACGGGGATGCCCCGATACCAGCACAGCTTGGCCTCCAGGGTACCGCGGTAAGCCATGAACTCTTCCGCCACATCGTCGCTTCCTTTGATAGATGCATGCTTCGCGATTAGCTCTTCCAGGCCTGCCTTATCACCCTTGAGTAAAAGCGAAAAGAAATCACGGCCTTCGGCACACTCCGTTCGCAGTGGCTTTCGGCCGTGCTCTGCAATTTTCTCGATCATGGCACGAACCGTTTGATCCTCGCCGCGGATTGTCATTTGCAACATGTAGACGTGGAAACGGCTATACAATGGATTATTGCGTTCGTTCACCAAATCCGCCGTTTCTAGACGAGCAATTTCTTTAACTACCTCCTCGCAGTCAGATAGCAGTGCAATCTCAATATCTCTTCCCACCTCGAAAGAAGCGCCTCCATCCTGCCCCACGCTTGCGAGAATGAGCTTGGACGCCAGATAGAAATTCTGCTTACACTTCTCGAGGTCGTGCTCAGTGAAATAGGCATAAATAGCTCTGTTTCGCGCGTACCCTGCGAGGCCGCAAAGAATGCTGCCTAACCTGACTGTCTTTCGACGATGCACGAACCACTCGATTTGACGAAGGCTTGCCTTTTCCTCTGCGCCAAGGACATTGAGAAGCTTTTGATCGCGGCTTAGTTCAATCATTTTGCCCCTCCGAGTTTGACAACAGTTGCCCCTTGGCTATCAACACCGGTAACCAACTTAACAAGCTTCCCATTATCCTTTGCCGCTTGAATAATGTCCGCGGTTTGCATCGCAGCAGCATCACCTGTTTGCCGCAGACGATCGATTGCACCGGTCACCCAATCATCTGTCATCTGCGTCGGTAAGGATCCGGAAGGGCCATTCAGCTTGATTGCCCCGTTCGCATTGAGTGGCTTGACCTCGTTGATATAGACCATGTCGCCTTTCACATACACTCCGTCAAAGCAATTGACGCCACACTTTCCATCGAGCTGTGTGAAACCGTTGCGCGCAAAAGTTGTTTACGACAAATTCGCGCGCGTCACCCTGCAAGGTCATATTCGGCAAGTTGTCGATCTGAGAAAGCATTGCGCGATCCGCAGCCGATAGCGGCAATGTCATACCCTGGTTCGTCACTTGGCCGGTTGCAATGAAACCTCCCGGAGAGGCAACCACCTCGCCCGCGAGGGTCGCGTCAAGTGCCCCTAGAGCGCGCCCGACAGTGCCAATCACTTTGTTGGTCACCGCGCCACCTAGCAGCATTTGCTCCAAGGTGTAATCGGGCTGAGCGGAACCGTTGGAGGTAGCAAGGTAACCAAGGCGGTTTTGATCGCGCAGGTCCATTCTCGGCACGACAGGCCCGGGAGCCTGCGTGCCCAGAATGTAGTTGGTGTACTGATCCGCGCACTGCGCCGGCGTCGCACTGAAATATGTCTCCACGCCTCCATCGGCCATGATCGGGCTGCCCCCGACCATAATCGGTTTGCCCATGTACGGCGCCAGCATATCTTGCGCGGTCTGCAAGTTCTTCAAATATGTGTCAACACCGCCGAGCGCACCCTCGCTATTCGGCATAGCCGCCGTCTGCAAAATGTTCTGAAGATACGCCATGTTCTTGGCATTGGCCACGTCGTCGACTTGGCCTTCGGCTACGCGCTCAAGCAAATCAGACCAAGCGGTGGTCGATGTCGAGATGCAGGCAGCATCGCCATTGCAGGTCTGCTCGGCCTTCTGCTGCGCCAACTTTTTGATTAGCGCACGCTCATCCGGATGCAATTGCCGGTTGTAAAGATTGGGGTTGATTCCTCTCACTCGTCCCAGTCTCGCGGCGGAGGCAAACGCTTTCTGGCAACCGACCCCATATGAACGAGCACTCCAACGAAAAAATTGCAGATACCAATGGCAACTGAAAATATTCCCAAGTCCATCCACCCCATTGCCCCAAAAATCAAGCCAACGCCAGCAAAAACAAATCCATAAGAGGCGATCCGGAGCGGTTTGAATCTCTCATCCCCGCAGTAACGCCTAACCAAAAAAAACGCAGCAAAAAACAACAGCGCGACCGGAAGTGACAATATTCTGAAAATCATTTAATTCCCCGATATACAAGCGGAGGCTTGCTTACATTGCGTGACGCCAGCAGCACCACCGATACCGACACCGAAGACCCCTTTTCCTCCTGAAACATTGCCCGACGGGTCTCTCGTAATCGTGGTATCACCGGCTATCCCATCTCCTCCAGAAATAAAGCCCCCCTTGCTGCCCGAAATTCCTGTGGTGGCTCCGCCCTGCGAAATGGTTACCGCCCCACCTGCTCCCGCATACATCCCAAGGCCGTAATTTCCGCAAGCCTGGCCGTATACGCAAAGGTTCGGATGATCTCCCAAGCTAATTGCTGCGCCCACTTCACCACCGCCACCTACGCTAAATAGATGATCGCTTGCATTTAAACCAAATTGCACCGTCACTGTGCCAAACCCTATTCCTCCCAAAGCCGCTCGCTCAGGCGTCATCGGTCCAGTCAATATTCCAGGATTCGCATACTCCTCTAATGTAGCCGAGAAGAGATTACTCGGCGCAAACTGCGTGAGATAGTTCGAAGCAGTTTGATTCGCTACAGGGCCACTACCCGCCAACTTATCGGTTCTCTGGTAGCCAGCTGCCAGCAGCATATTTTGTGCTTCTGCATCCGTGAGAGATTGCCCGGTTTGGTCCTGGTAATACTTTTCGAATGCCTTCACATTGTCCTTCGCCCACTGTTTCTCATCCGGATGCAACTGCCGATTGTAAAGATCAGTTGGCTTTAAAGCAGCCGTACATATCTTGCCCTGTCAACTCGTTCGTCTTACGTAGAAGAAGTTCGAGCGCCTCGTAGGCTGCGCCAGAATCCATTTTTCTCGCCGCCAACCCCATGCAATCCGACCGAAGTTGAGCCGTTAATTCGCATAGTGCCGCGACGATCTCATCGCGGTGTGGCGCCGACTCTCGTAACGCATCTCGGCCAATTGAATAGGCCTCCTCGTAGTTCCCAACACTTATACAAGTCCGAATACGTTCTGATATCCCACTCATTCACATCTCCGACACTCAAATTATCGACCGCGCTAAAGAACCAAGCGCTGTCAGAAACGCCCTTTGATTTCCCCGATCTTGTTCGTGTTCGGATCAGTCCACTCACCACGGTTAGGTACCAGCACCTGTTGAGCACCACCCGGTGCCGAGTATGCTCCTTGTTGTACAGGCGCTACCTTGCTAGTAAACGCCTGCGGGTCAGTTCCCGGCCGAGGTGTCATCGAATAGACATCGAAACCAAACTGCGATCCCCGCACAGCCTGTTCGGCAGGAAGACCAAGCTTTGCTGCGACCTGATCGGCGGGTAGCTTAGACAGTGCATCGTATTCCGCTCTGGTCATGAAGTACGGAGAATATGCGGAAACCGAATCACCGCCAAACGTTCCCTTAGGGACCACCTTGATAAGTTCCGTATCGGCATTGACGGCGAGGGTCGTAGGTAAGGTCGTGCCCGTCTCAATAAGACCGGCAGCGTACTTCTGAGCATCTTGCAGGGGAACTCCCGCCGCCGTGTATGCATCCACCACAGCCTGAGCTTGTTGGGTCTTCATCACATCGGTTGTCGGCTGCAGTCCCTGGGCGCCAAACCTTTCGGTCGTGTACGACTGTCGCGCCATATTGTTCAATGCCGCCACATCGTTTCCCGCCTGATTGGTCAGCACTGCAATTCCGACCGATCCGCCAAGGTTAAGCCCCGCATATGTCAGTCCCGCCGCATAAGGCGTCATCCCGAGGCTTTGCAGCACCTGTTGTCCGTACGTCGACGCCGTATCGCCACTCACCGCCGTCTTTAAACCCGCGTATGAGTAATCTAAACTCGTGCCCGCAGCGGTCAATGCAAGCGCACATCCAACACCCGTGGAACATCCAGCCCCTGCAATACCAACTGCCGCGGCCGCGCCCGTCACACCCTGCACCGCCCCCCCCGCACGAGTCGTTAGATGATAGCGGTCGTTCAGATCGACGATCGTATCCGCCCACCCATAGCCATCGAACGCCCCTGCATCCTTCAACTGCCGTTGTTCGGCCGTGTAGCTCTGCCCTTCGTTCTGCAACTTCGTCAGCGCCGCCTTGTCCGGATCGTTGTCCGGCACACCCGCTGCACATTGCGTCAGGGCGCACTCGGCAGCAGCAAGCTTGTGTTGCTCGTCCGCACTTTTCCCCTTCTGCAGATCCGCCAGCTTCTTCTTTTCATCGGGGTGGAGTTGCCGATTGTAAAGATCAGCATTCAACGCCCCACCCGCGCCACTCATCGCCCCCGCTGACCCGCCTAGCGCGCCGCCTGCAGCCGCACCCGCAAGTCCCGCGATGGCGTTCGACAGCAGCTTTCCGCCCAGCGAATCGTCGAAGGTATGGCTAGTCGCATTGCTGGCCATGTCGCCGGCAATCGTGCCGCCCATCGCCCCGGCCACATTGCCTCCGCCCAGCGCCGCCCCAAGCCCCGCCACGATGGCATGCGCGCCGATCCGGGCCGTCCCGTCGTTGGCCCACAGCGCCATTTGCTGCTCGGCCGCCGTCTGGTCCGCCTGCGCCTGTGCCACTCCCGCCGTATCGTTGACTGCCTCGGCGGCAGCCTGAGCTTTTATCGCGTTATCCCGGGCCGCTTTGGCCCGGTCGTACAATGCGCCGGCAATATCCCCCACCACCTGCATCCCGACCTGGCCCACGCCCTGCTGCACTGCCATGTCGTTCTGCACCTTCTGCGCGTCGAATGTATTCTGCACGGCACCGTTGGCATTGGCCGTATCGCGGCTCAGGCCAGCCGTGCTGTCATGGCCCGTGCCCGCATCGCCGCGCACGGTAATCGTTCCCGCGCTCACCGCCGCGTACGTCGTGCCCGATGCATCACTGCCCGTGCCTGCTACGGAGAAGCCGCTCGGGCCAAGCCCCTGGGAGTTCTGCGGGCCCGGCAAGTGTGATGCGACCTGCGTCACCGGCGTTTTGACGGTGGCCCCGTCCTTCGCGCTCCAGCCCGTGCCGCCGCTTGCACTGAAGCCGATCGTGTCGCCCGAATAGCTCGCGTGGTTGTCCAGATTCGTGTAGCCGAAGCTCTGCGTCGAAAGGCTGTTCTTGTCGGCACTCGCAGTGCTCGCGATCACCCCACCGTCCAGCTGCGTATGGTTGCCGACGTTGACGTTGAAACCGCCGTTGCCCGCGTAGATGCCGCTTTGCTGGTTCACCGACTGGAAGTCCGACTTGATGTCCTGCTGGCTGACACTCACGCTGCCGCTCACTGTCTGGCCCCAGCAGAACGGCGGAATACAGATGCTCGCCTGGAATCCACCGCTCGACTGCTTGCTGTCGTAAGTGCTCTTGTCCTGCGGGCTCTGGATGTTCAGGTCACGGCCCACGCTCGCCGCCACGGTATCGCCGGCCACTTCGGCTCCGCGCAGATTCGTATCGCGACCGCTCGTGATCGACAAAGTGTTGCTGGCGCTGATCTGAGTGTCGCGGTTCGTCGCGCTCTGTCCGTTGGCCTCGCCGTGCGACGTGTTCGCCGCCAGTTCCAGCGTGAAACCGTTCTGCTGCCCGCCGAGACCCAGCCCCACGCCGATGCTGCCGCCGCTGCTGCTGTTGTGGCTGGACTGCTGGCTCGTATCCACGGCGCTCTGCAGGTTGACGTCACGCGCCGCATCCAGCGTCACGTTCTGCCCGGAGATCTGCGTGCCGCGCGCGTTGATGTCGCCGTCTGTCGCGAAGCCTGCCGCGTCCTTCGTGCCGCTGCCCGTGGCAATCAGGTTTACATTACCGCCCGCATGCAACGTGCTGCCGTCGTTGGCCACCGAACTGCTCTGCGAGTCGCTATGGCTCGAACCTCCGCCAATACTCACGGTCGCCTTGATCAGCGGTTGGCCGGTGGCCTTTCCAGCGCCCACAGCGCTCGCGACGTTATAGGCGTTATAGGCGGCCAGCGCGGCCTGCGCGTCGCCCAGCGCGGCAAGCCGCGAATCGCTCGAACGGTGCGGGCCCGTCGCCTGGTTGATCGCCGCCACCGCATTGCCGGCCGCGCCGCTCAACGCCAGACTTACCCCGAACTGGCTCGAGTCCTGGCTCATGCTGCTTTGCATGGCGTCGGTGCCAGGATCGAGGTTCAGGTTCCTTCCGATCAGCGTCAGGTCCTTGCCCGCGCCAAGATCAGAGCCGGCAACGGTTACGTCCTGCTTCGCGTCGAGCGTTACGTTGCCGTTACCGCTAACGATCTGGCTGCGCATCGTGCTCTGCGTCTGCGACGCGTTGTCCTGCACGGTATGGCTGTTCGCCACGCCCACGCTGAAACCTGTGCCAGTGCCGTTGCTTCCCAGACTGCCGAACTGATGGCTGCTCGAATCCTGATGGTTGGTACTCGTGTCGAGCCCGGCCAGTACGTTGATCGCCCCCTCGCTTGCGATCAGGTCGACCCCTTGCGTGCCGCTGATCCCGGAGCCCACAACATTGATGTCGCCCGTGTGGCTCTTCACCACCACGCTGTTACCCGTTACCGTGCTGGCTGCCTGTTGCGTGGAGGTGCCATTGTTGTCCGACGCGCTGCGGCCTGCGTTGTAGGGCGACGGACTCACGCCGCCGCTGTTCGGGCCGCCGCTTATCCAGCGCGACAGGTCGCCCGGACTGGGGCTTGCCAGTTGGAAGCTCGAACTCGAACTGCTGGACTGGCTGGTCTGCGCGTACTGGTTAGTCGACGCCTGCAGCGTCACGTTGCGGTTAGCATCGAGCGTGGTGGTACCGCCGGCCGAAATCGTGGAGCCCGTGAGCGTGATATCCCCGCCGACCAGTGGCGCAGACGGGCCTCTGCGCATCATCGCGCCGTCCCCCAAGTCCGCCGCTGCGCCCGTTGCCACGAGAGTCACGTTTCCGCCACCGCGGATCGTGCTGCCCATGCTCGTCAAGCTGGAAGAGTCTGTCGTGCTCGAGCTGCTGCTGCGCCCGTACGACAGCGTCACCGAGGGCGTATCGGCCGCGCTGGCGCCAATCTCGTTGCCGATGCCTTGCGCACGACTAAACGCGGTGCCCGACGAGCCGGCGCTCGACAGGTTGCGCACGGTGTCGAGCGGCGTGCCGGTCACCGCGACTGAAATGCCGCTCGAGTGCGCTTCCTGGTGGTCATGCTCGTTCGCTGTGTCCTGACTCGGGTCGATCGTGATGTTCTGTGCCTGGATCGCGATGTTGCCGGTCGCACCGGTCGTGTCTGCCGCTGCCTTGCCGGCAACGATGTCGCTGCCGCCGATATGGACGTCCTTCCCGGCTGAAATGGCAACGTTGCCCTCGACACTGCCGACCGTGCTGCGCGACTGGCTTTGCGTGACAGAGTTCGCGCTGTACTGATCCTTCTGCTCGCTCGACCCGTAGCTGATGCCGATGCCGCCTGTGCCGGAGAAGCCGGAGTGCTTCACATCGTGGAACTCGGAATCCTGATAGGTATCCGTCGCGGCGACGATGTTGACGTTGCCCTTCGCGGCAAGCCCAACGTCATGCGTGCCGACGATGCTGCTGCCGGTCACGTTGATGTCCTTGCCGCTGACGATGGAGACGCCGTCCGCGGAAATCGTGCTGCCGTCGGAGTAAGTGGACGTCTGATCGACCTGGTTGACCGCACTCGTATGGCTCGCCACGCCGCTGTGGCTGTGCGTTTCGTGCGAATCGGAGACATGCGTTTCCGTGGCCGTGCCGACGTTGACGCTGCCTGCGGCGATCAGCGCGGCGTTGCCCTTATCGAGCGACACGGTACTGGCCGTCACGTTGATGTCCTTGCCGGACACGATGTTGAGACTGCCACCGCTCTGCAGCGTCGTCCCCGTCACCGCATCATCCGACGTATGCAGCGTCTCCGCGTAGCTGCCGTGATGGTCGCTGCCGGAACTGTTGCTGTTCACAGTCGAGGTCGCAGTCGCTGCCTGCAGCGTCACGTTGCCGGCCGCCGCGATCGTGCCGCCGCCGCCCAGCTTGATGTTCGCGCCTGTAGCAGTGAGGTCGCCACCCACGGCGATTACCGACGGGCCACCCACCTTGACCGAACTGCCCACCGACTGGTTCATGTCCGTGTCGGACACGCCGTTGGCCCGCTCCACGACCTTATGCTCGCCGGTCTGTACGGAGCCGAGATTCCAGTTGCCGCCAATGCTCATGCCGAGCGCGCCACCCACGTTCAGGCTGCTCGCGTTCTGCTCGAAGTTACCGCCGGTGATGATGGCCGCATTGCCCGCCACGTTGATGCTCGCCAGCGGTCCAAGCGTTGCCGTGACGCGCGTTGCGCCGGTGCTGCTCACCTGGTCGAGCGTCTTTACCTTCGTATCGAGCACGAGGTTGCCGCCCGCCTGCAGCGCGAGGTTGCCGGCGTTCACGGTCGCCGACGTGAGGTTCACGTCGCCTGACGTCACGAGCGCCATGTTGCCGCCGCTCTGCAGCGTACCGAACGAGCTGTCGATGCTCTGTGCGCTGATGGCGAAGCTGTTTGCCGCCTTGATCGTGCCGCTGTTGGTGACCGTTGTCGCATTCTGCAGATCGATGTCCGTCGCTGCGATCACCGGGCCGTTGCCCATGTTCTCCTGGCTCGCCTTCGCCAGATAGACAACCGGCACGAGCACCTCATGCCCATCGACGATCTGGCTCTGCATGATCACGACGTTGCTCGTAAGCTGCGACACCTGGTCCGGCGACAGGCCCGTGCCTGGGGCGAGATTGAGCGACTTCGCAAGCTCGGCACCCGAGGTCATCAGCGACTTGAACTCGTCCTGCGTATTGGCGTAGTTCGTCAGTACCGACTTGCCCGTCATGGACATGATCTGGTCCTGCACGAGCTTCTGCTCGTAGAACCCATCGCCCAGCCGCAACTGGATCTGGCCGGGGTTCATGCCCATCTGCTGGAAGTAGTAGTCGCTCGAGAGCCATTGCTGCTGGCTCGTAAAGGCCGGGTTGGTCTCCACGAGGTACGGCGCGTTCGGCGCGGCGTCGACGCTGAAGAGCCCCCCCTTGGGCAACGTAATGTTGTTCAACACCGTCACCGCGGTCGCGCCCGCGATGATGGGATTGTTGAAGTTGGCGAGGCCGCTGTTGGCGATGTGGCCACCCTGTACCGCGCCGGTAACGGCCCGCGCGCCGCCGCCCGTGCTGACCGTTCCATTCACCGAACCGGCACCGACCCTGCCGCCTGTCGAACCGGTGGCAATCGTCCCGCTGACCGCCCCCGCACCAGCGCCGGAAATACTCTGTCCCGGTAGCAGCCCGAGCGGCGTCACGGACGCATTGCCCGCAGTGTTGTTGAGGGTCACGCCGGTGCCGCTCAGCGTGCCGCCCGCGGTGAACGAGGACTCGTAGGCGGGCAACGCATACGTGCGGATGTCAGCAGGCGCTGCCTGGGTGTAGCCGCCCGGACGGGAGCCGACGAACGGCGCGTCGCCGAACGGCAACTGCCAGTTGTGTTCGCTGTTGTCGTAGTTGTCGTAGTGATATTCGCCGGAATAGGTGACCTGCACCTGCGGTGCAGTCTGTCCCTGCCAGCTGTTCTGGTCGAGCGTAGCCGGCATCGCAATATTGCCCGCCGCCGCCACCTGACTCCAGTAGTTCTGGAACGTGCCGACCGAAGAGGCGTTCAGGTTACCGCCCGCGATGATCTGCGAGCCCGGACTCACCGACGTGACGGTGTTGGCGACTGCTACACCCGTATAGGTCGTGTACTGGTACGTGCTGTTCCACTGCCCGCCGTGCGGCGGATCGGTGGGCACGCCTCCGATCATCGTCGGACTGCCTTTCGAGCCCATGACCTGCGGATTACCAGGGCCGCAGGCAGCCATGTCGGTGGCCGTACACCCTGACAGACTGATCCCAAGGCTTTGCAGCAAAGCCGGGTCGACCGAGGACGTGAACCCGGACGTGCTCATCGCACGTCGCGTGTTCGTTACCTGGTTCGCGGCGATCTGCATGTCGCCGCCCGACTGGATCAGGCCCGACTGGTTGTGCACGAGGCCCGCGTTGACGTAGTTGCCGTTCCCGTCCTTGCCGCCAGCCAGCACAACCCGGCCGAGACCATAGATCGCGGTCATGGCCGGGGCATCGGTTGCAGTCGTGTCGTCCCGGTTCTCGATATCGGCGGAGAGCAGTTCGAGGACGCCGGCGCTGTCGGTCGCACCGATCAGTGCGCTTGTGCCCAGGTTCTGCAGGACTTGCGTCGCATTGAGCGAGAGACTGCCGCCCACGATCGTGCCCGTGTTGGTCAGCGTATTGGAATGCGTGGCGAGGAGCCCGCCGGCTGCCATGGTGCCGGTGTTCTGGATATCGCCCGCATTGATGACGAGGCCGTTGACCGCGGCGAGCGAGCCGCCGTTGCTGAAGGTGCCCGGCAGCGTGAAGGTCAGGTTATGTCCCGCACTGAAGCCATAGCCCGGGGCCGTGGTGAAGTTGCCCTGCAGGTTCAGCGTGAGGTCGTTGACTGCGCTGTATGCGCCGCTGCCCACGAGTGAGCTGGCCGCTACCGAGAGATTGCGGGACGCCCCGATCTGCCCGCTGGCGTTGTTCAGATTGCCGCCCGTCGTAATGCCGACGTCGCCGGTGCTGCTTGCGACGTTGCCGATCCTGCCGCCGCTATTGTCGAGGTTGCCTGCGTTGATCTGCAGATTCGCGCCGCTCAACTGGCCGCCCTGCGTGTTCGAAATCGACGCTGCTGTCAGCGTGACATTGCCGCTGCCGCTGATCGCCCCCATGCCCGCCGCGCCACCGGCGTTGCTGTTCGCGATCTGGCTGCCGCCGTTGACGGTCGTCGCGCCCGTGCCGACGTTGGTAATCGCGCCGCCCGCGTTGTTGATCGAACTCGCGGAAAGGCTGAGCGTGCTGCCCGCGGCTGCGCCGCCCGCGCCGATCACGCCGCCCGCGTTGACGAGCGCGCCACCGCTCGACGCGGTCAACCCCGTGCCTGACGACAACCGACCGCCCGTGTTGTTCAACACGGTCTGAACGACCGCAGACATCAGGCCCTGCGAAGCGAGCGTACCGCTCGTATTGTCGAGGCTGCGCACGGATATGGTGGCCCGGCCGTTGGTGGCGATATGGCCGCCGACATTCGATACCGATCCCGCGCCGCTGCCCGGAGCAATGGTCAACGTTCCGGTACCGGCGTGCGTGATCGTGCCGCCGTTGTTATTGAGCGCGGCGGGAACAAGCGTGAGGTCCGTGCTGTTGGTCTGGATGACGCCGCCGTTTGAGTTGTCGATCGTTCCGCTGACATCCAGCCCGATGGCGCCGGTTCCAAGCTGGGTCAGTGACCCGTGCCCGTTCGTCAGATTCGTGGCGGTAATGCCGAGCTGGCTGGCAACGATCCTGCCGCTGCTGTTGTCGAGCTGGGGCACCGTCAACGATACGGTATTGGCGCTCACCGTGCCGCCAGCATTGCGCAGCGACGCGGCATGGGCCGTCACGCTCTGGGCGCTCATCGTGCCGCCGCTGTTGTCGAGCGACCCTGCCACCGTGGCGTCGAGGTTCTGACCTGCCGTGATCGTGCCGCCATTCGTCAATGACGCAGCCTGCACCGAGCTGTTGCCCGTCGCGCTCATCGTGCCGCCGGTGTTGGTAAGCGCGCCGCCGCTCGACACGTCGAGGTCCGCATTCGATGCGAGCTGACCGCGCGTGTTGTCGACTGCGCCCGACACCGTCGCGACAAGCCCCGAGTGGCCTCCGAGCGCGCCGCCGGTGTTGTTCACGCTGCCCGCGGAAAGCGTCGTACGGCCGTTGCTGACGATCGTGCCCCCCACGTTCGTGACGGCGCCTGTTCCGTTCGCTGCGTCGATGGTCAACGTTCCCGACCCGGCGTGCGTGATCGTGCCGCCGTCGTTGTCGAGCGTGGCCGGCGCGAGTGTGAGGTCCGTACTGTTGGTCTGGATCACCCCGCCGTTCGAGTTGTCCAGCGTGCCGCTCACGCCCATGCCCATCACGCCCGATCCCAGCTGGGTCAGCGAACCTTGGGCATTGGTCAGGTTCGTTGCTGCCAGATCCAGCTGATTGGCGGTGATCCGGCCGCCGCTGTTGTCGAGTTGCGGCACGACGAAAGAAAGCGTATTGCCACTGACCACACCGCTGGCGTTCCTGAACGAAGCAGCCCGAGCGGTCACGGTCTGCGCGCTCAGCGTGCCGCCGCTGTTGTCGAGCGTATTCGTTGCCGTCGTACTGAGCGTGCCGCCCGCCGTGATGCTGCCGCTGTTCGTGACCGACGCAGCCTGTACCGAACCGTCGCCCGTCGCGGCGATCGTGCCGCTGGCGTTGGTCAGCGCGCCGCCGCTGACCAGGCTCATGTCGGTGTTCGACACAATCTGCCCGTGCGTGTTGTCGAGCGCACCGGCGACGGCCGCGGCAAGTCCGGTCTGGGCGCTGATCGTCCCGCGTGTGTTGTCGATGCTGCCTGCGGAGAGCGCAGCCCGTCCGTTGGTGGTCACCGTGCCGCCGACGTTCGTGACACCACCTGCGCCGCTGGCCGCATCGATGGTCAACGTGCCGGTACCCGCGTGCGTGATCGTGCCGCCGTTGTTGTCGAGCGTGGCAGGCGCCAGCGTGAGGTCCGTGCTGTTGGTCTGGATCACGCCGCCGTTCGAATTGTCCAGCGCGCCGCTCACGTCGAAACCCATCGCGCCGGTGCCGAGCTGGGTAAGCACACCATGTGCGTTCGCGAAGTGGGTCGCGCTGAGATTCAGCTGGTTCGCCGTGATCTGGCCGCTGCTGTTGTCGAACTGCGGCGCGCTCAGGGACACCGTGTTGCCACTGATCGCCCCGCCCGCGTTCTTCAGCGACGCGGCACTCGCAGACAGCGTCGCGCCGTTCAACGTGCCTCCGCTGTTGTCGAGCGCGCCCGAGGTCGTTACACCGAGCGTTTGCGCAGCGGTAACCGTGCCGCTGTTCGTCAGCGATGCTGCGCGAATGGTCGCGTTGCCATTGCCGCCGATCACGCCGCCCGTCGCACCTTGCGCGGTGGTGCCCGAGGCGTTCGTGATCTGGCCGCTCGCCGTCAGCGTCAGGCCATCGCCGTTTTGCGACACGATGCGCCCGCCGGCGTTTTGCACGTTGGCCGCCGATACGTCGACGGCCCCGCTCGCCTCGAGCCGACCCGCCGTATTGTCGATGTCACCGTTAGACGCGATGTTGAGTGACTGTGCGGAGGTGATCGAACCCGCGCTGTTGCCCAGGCTAGCGGCGGAGACCGTGGCTCTGCCATTCGTGGCAATGCTGCCGCGGCTGTTGTCGAGCGAACCCGTCTGGATGTTCAGTGTCCCGTTGCCCGCCTGGCTGATCTGTCCATTCGCGTTCGTGAAGCTGCCTGAGCGCAGCGTCGCATTCTGCGCGTTGGTGGTGATCGTGCCACCCGTGTTGTCGAGCGCGCCGGAAGCGACGAGCGTCGTGTCGGCCGCACCGGTCTGCGAAAGCGTGCCGCCTCGGTTCGAAATGGCCCCTGCCGTCACGCCCAGTTGCGCGGCGCCCGTTTGCCCTTGATCGTTCGAGAACGTCCCGGCGGCGTTCGCCGTCAAACTGCCGCCGACCTGCAGCGAACCGCCCGCATGAACGATATTGCCCGTATCGCCACCCGCGCCCGTCGCGATCAGGGCCGCATTGCCTCGCGTCAACGTTTGCGCACCCGCCATGTTCAGACTGCTGCCCGACAGCGTGAGATTGCCGCCCGACATCTGCCGCCCCGTCGCCGTCACCGCACCCGTGCCCGTTACCGTGAGACTGCCCGCGCCCGTCACGTTGCCGCTCGCATCGACGCCCGCGCCAAGTGCGCCGCCCGAATTCACGCTTGCCGCCGTCACCGTGGTGTTGCCGAGAGCCGCTACCGTGCCGCTGTTGGTGATCTGCCCCTGGCTGTTGAGCGTCGCGTCCCCGGTGGCGTAGACGGAGCCGCTGTTCGACACGTCGTCCGCAGCCGTAATCGCCACGTTGCCGCTTGCACTCGTCGTGCCCGAGAGGGTCACCTTGCCCTGGCTGTTGAGCTGGACATCGCCTGACTGCGACGCGATCGTGCCGGCGCTATTGACGCCGACGCCCGCCTCCGTACCCACCAGCCGGATCTTGCCCGCGTACATGCCGCCCAGCTGCGCGACGTCGATCGCCACGCCGGGGCTGTTGCCGTCCGAGCCAAGCCACTGGGCGCTGAGGTCGTCGTGACGAACGTCGTTGTTGCCCGCCACGACGTTGAGCGATTGCCCCGCCCACACCTTGCCGTTGATTGCCACGCTGCGCGCAATCAGGTCGACCTGGTCGACATTGCTGCCGTTGAGGCCGGCAGCGCCCACCTGGATCTGACCACCCGTCACGTGAAACGCGTCCAGACTGCCGGTGCCGCCGAACACCGGCGTGCCGGTCGTCAGAATGCCGCGGCTCGTGTTGATGAAGCCACAGCCATTGCAGTAGATGCCCGCAGGATTCGCGATGACGACTTCCGCCCGCTGCCCGGCCACCTCGGTGTAGCCAAGCAACTGGCTCGCGTTGCCGCCCACGACCTGGTTGACGATCACGCGCGCACTGCCCGATGCGAGATTCGGGTTGCCTGCCACATACCCGGCCTGCTGCGTGAGCACGTTGTTTGCCGAGTTGTTGAGGACGAGCCCCGAGGAACCCACGTTGTACTGCGTGTAGGTGTTGTTCGATACGCCTGCACCGTTCGGCGTTGCGATCTGCACCACCGGCAAACCATTGGCGCTCACACCGACCGCCGTCTTCGTGCCCGCGGCTCCGGGCGCGGCCACGACCTGGGCATCCACCACGAGCGGCTGCATGCCCAACACACAGCGCGGCGAATGCGACGTGCCGCATCGGCAGCATATCGATGAAGCCGGCACGCTCCAGCGCGACAGAGGCCTTGCGCGCCGTGCCCGTCGATCGTCCCTTGCCGAAGCCTGTCGCCGTCTCCTGCACGACAGTCCACAGGCCGCGGCCGGCATTGAAGATCACGCGATAGATGTTTGTGTTCATAGCATGAAGCTCACGCTGAAGCCCGCGACGGGCCAGTGGTTCGGGAAACGCTCGGGCTGGTACAACGGACCGCCGATGAAGACGTCGTAACTGACGTGTTTGAAGGCGCTGCCACGCAGGCCGATCACCGCTCCGACGAGACGGCGCCCCAGCAGGTTGTTGGCTTCCGGACCGAAGACCTCGCCGCCGTCGAGCCCGACGTACACGGCCTGACCCAGGCGCGAAATGGGGACTTCCAGCTCGTTGCGCATGAACACGCCTTTCTCGGCGGCGAGCATGGTGTCGCCATCGAAGCCGCGCACCGTATAGCGGCTGCCGATCGAGAAATACTCGGTGGGATAGAGCACGTTCGGCGTGTTCTGCGCGCGCACCGTGGCGGTGTAGCGCAGCGGAAAGCCCGCAATGGCAAACGGCACGCTCAGCGTCGCGTCGAGCGTTTCCATGTGGTAGTAGTACGTCGGCGCGCCCGCGCCGACGCCGGGCAGATCGGCCTGTGCGCCGAACCACGGCACGCCCCAGCGATACGCCAGCGTGCTGTCGAGTTGCGCCGCGCCGAAGTAGTGCTTGTGCTCCCAGCCGACTTCCGCGTAGCTGTTGTCGCGGTGCTGGACGTCGATCTCCGTGCCGTCGATGAACGCTTCGCTGAAGCGCTTGCCGACGCGGAACTCCACCATGTTCTTCTGCACCTGGTTGCGGTAGAACTGGTACTCCGCCTTCACATCGAAATTGGTCGACTTGCCGCTTGAGACGAGCGTCGTGAACGCGCCGGCGATCTGCTGGTGGTAGTCGTACTGGCTGCCCGTCGCCGTGAACGTCCAGTTGCCCCAGGGAATCGAGTAATACGCGCTGCTGCCGTGCGTGCCGTACTGGCTCGTGTGGCCGTTGATGTCGTGGCTGTAGCCGATGTTGAGCAGATCGGACAGGCCCAGCGGATTGTCGAGCGTAAGGCTCACGCTGCCCTGCAACTGCCCCGTGGACCTGAGGCCGCTGTCGTCGGCACTCACGGAGAGCGACCACGGCTTCGTGCGCTTCACGGTAATCACGACGTCGCTTTCGCCGGCCGCCGGTCCCGGAACGATCTGCATGTCGACATCCTGGTTCGGCACACGCTTCATCTGCTCGAGACCCTGCTCGAGATTGCGCAGATTCAGCAGGTCGCCTGCCTTCGTCGGGAATGCGTTGCGCCAGGTGCCGTACGTCGACGGATCGGCAAAACGGATCGCACTGATCACGCCGGGAATCAGTTGGAGCTTCAGCCTGCCTGTCGAAATGTCCTGCGCGCCGATGACAACACGCGTTGTCGAATAGCCTTTCTCGATGATGCGGGCCATCACCCGATGCACGATCAGGTTCAGCCCCTCTCGCCCCACGCATTGACCGCGATAGCGCTGGAGGTAATCGCTCGCGAACGTCAACTCGCCGGGAAAGAGCGGATTGGGCGACAGGGCGCGTGCACCAGCCGCCTCCACGATATCGCTCAGGCCGGGTGGCACTTCCAGCGTCAGTTCTTCGACCTTGAAGCACGGCGTTTCGGCAGGCACCTTGCCGTCGTCTTCCGGTGCGCGCTCGACGGGCTGAAGCGCAACGTTGGGCGCGTGTAGCGCGCGCTCGCGCTCGGTCGCCTGCTCCTGAGCCCGTCGACGCTGTTCCTGCTCGCCGAGCGGATCGTTGGATTGCGCGTGCGCGAGATGGGTGGACGAGGCGACAAGCAGGGCCGCACATACCAACGCGAACTGCCTGACGCTGTGCCAGCGCGCGTGACTGCCCTCTGCGAACCTGTGCGCGGTTCGGCCGAATTTAAGCTTGCTCATCGGCGGGTACTCAGGGCGCGAGGGTCGCCACGTCCTGCCGGTTCCCCGGCAAGAGAGGAGTCTCGATCAGCTCTAGCGCGTGGAACGTACAGTCATGCGCTGCTTGTACCCGGCTTTTCCTGGCTTCGATGACACACAGGCGGGTGCGCGAGCGGCGAGCGGCGACCGTGCACGCGTGCTTCGAAAAAGCTGGGGCGTGCAGCGTCAGTGTGCGCATAGCATCCGCGCGATGCGCGCCGCGCGGAAAGCTCCGTCGCACCGCCCGGTCTTCCGTGATGATTTTCCCGACACTCGCCCGGTAGCCCAGTACTTCCCCGATAGCCACAGGCGCACCCCGCGGCTTGCCCGACGCAAGCCGATGGACCCCGTAATTCATTTTTATCGTCAGACTGTTTTTGTAACGGAATGTAATTTAACGAAACACGCAATGATCCGACATGAAAGGTTGCAAAAAATGTGCAAATACAACACTTTATGCAAATTGGATCATCTACCGCAGCTGGGTGACGAGGCGGCGAGGGGTCTACGGAAACGCACGCGCAGTTGGTTCGTCGTCGCTCGATGTGCGAACTGCAACCGTGTGTCGAAGTGCGCTAGACGCGCAGCATAGCTATGCTGGAGCCCGAAGAAACGTAACATCGATGCACGAGAAATGCGACGATGGCAATTCTGGGTGATTGGCACGGCAGGAGGGGCTCGAACCCCCGACCCTCGGCTTAGAAGGCCGATGCTCTATCCAGCTGAGCTACTGCCGCATATCGACGGGAAGCGGCGTCCGCAACGCCGCCCGAAATGAAGATGATGGTTGCTCCCAAAGGAAGGGAGCAAGCGCGGAATTATACCTTGAATGCCGCGGGCTGAGCCGCGCGCATCCGCATCCTGGCGTGCTCAGACGGGTTGCGGATGCAGCATGAACCACGTGAGGAACGCCACGCCGGCAATCGCGCAATAGATGCCGAACGACGCCAGGCGTCCACGGCCTTCGAAGTAGCGCATCAAAAAGCGGATGCTCAGCCATGCCGCAATGCCGGTCAGGACGCCGCCCACGAGCGCGTCCCCGAGCTGGCCCGGCGCGTGAAAGAGTTTGGGCAACTCCAGCAGGCCCGCCGCGAAGATGATCGGCGTGCCGAGCAGAAACGAAAACTCGGCGGCCTTTTCCGCGGTGAGGCCCGCCGCGTTGCCGGCGATCATCGTGAGGCCGCTGCGCGAGAAACCCGGAATCAGCGCGCCGATTTGCGCGAGGCCCACGAGGAACGCCTGCCTGAACGTCAGCTTTTCCGGCGGACGATGCGCGCGCGAGCGCTGCAGCCAGTCGCCGAACCAGAGCAGCAGCCCATTGATGATCAACGCAATCGCGACGATCCGCAGGTCGTGAAAGATGCGCTCGAGCCGCTTTTCAAGCACGAGGCCGACAATCCCGGCCGGAATCGTTCCGATGATGAGCGCCCACATCATGTGGCCGTCGTCGTTGTGCCGCCCCGCGAGCGAGCTGAAAAAGCCGCCGATCAGCGCGATCCACCGCTTGTGGAAATACAGCAGCAGCGCAAGCGCGGTGCCCAGATGCAGCGCCACGAGGAACGGCAGCAGTTGGGGCGCGTGCTTGTCGATGTGCATGCCGAACAGCGCGGGCACGAGAAGGGTGTGTCCGAGACTGCTGACAGGGAAAAGTTCAGTGACGCCCTGCAACACGCTCAAAAAGATCAGGAACGAAAAGCTCACGCGCGGATCCTCGCATTGGATGAACATCGCGCCGGCGTGCCGCCCCGGCGCCCGAAGCGCACCGATTATGCCGGTGCAGTATGGATGCGCCAAGCGTTCGGCGATTTTTGACGATTTATTTATTGCACCGCGTCAGAGCGACGGGCGCGGCAGAAAACATCGGGAGCACGACAAGCAAAAGGCCCGCCATGATGCGGGCCCTGCTGAAAAGGCATTGTCAGGAAGACGAAAGGCAAACACGCGGCGGTAGCCTGGCGGCCACGGCGCACTTCAACTTCAGCGCGCGACCTTGTAGAAAAAGTAAACGGTGCTCGCTGTGAACATGCCGAATAAAGCTACGCCCATTGCCATTGCGAGATCCATAGCGCCTCCGGTCCGGTCGGGCCCGGGGTCGCGTTTTACCGGGCGGTATGCGGATTATCGACAAGCCTCTGCCGGCACGACACTCGCAATTTCCCGGGAAGGGTTTCCCCGTAGCCCAAAGCGGCGCACAATCGCCGTTCGCCTGCGGGGTCGCGCCTTGCATGGCGTGGCTTCCTTCCTTTTCCATGTATTCGACGTATCCGATCGACATGCCCCAATTCCAGCAACAGGACATTCTCGAGATCGCACACGGCGCGTCGCTGCTGCGCGTCGCGCCGCAGGCCGGCGGCCGGCTGCTGTCGTGGCACATCGACGGCCAGTCCGTCATCTATTGGCCCGACGACGCGAACTGGGCCGAACCCGCACGCGTGCGCGGCGGCAATCCGCTTTTGTTCCCGTTTCTCGGGCGCCATCGCGCGGACGGCGAAATCGGCCGCTGGCGCGATGCCGAGGGCACGGTCCGCGACGTGCCGATGCACGGCTTCGCACGCGACCTGCCGTTCGCCGCCCAACCCGATGCGGACAGCCACGGCGTACGGCTCACGCTCACCGATAGCGAGGCTACGCGCGCCGGCTATCCGTTCGGATTCCGCTTCGAAGCGACGTATCGCCTCGCCGATGCCCACACGCTCGACGTTGCGCTGACGACGACAAACACTGGCACTGAGCCGCTGCCCTACTACGCCGGCCATCACTTTTATTTCACCCTACCGCACGATCAGCGTGCCGAAACGGTGCTCGAACTGCCGCGCACGCAACGCCGCCACCAATTGCCCGACGGCACTATCAGTACGCCGGAGCCGGGGGCACAGCGCTACACGCTCGACGAAGCGCGCATCCACGACCGGTTTCACTGTCTCGACGGCGCGCCGGATACCCCCGTACGCGTGATCGCCCCCGGCCTGAACCGGACGATCACGATCGACCTGCGTCGCCCGGGTTCCGTGCCCTGGTACGCCGTGACCACCTGGACCGAGCGCCCGGAGTCGGACTTCTATTGCGTTGAGCCGTGGCTCGGTCTGCCCGATGCCATCCACAACGGTCTCGGCCTGCGCTGGCTCCCACCGGGCGCGACCGAAGAAGCGGCACTGCGCATCACCGTGAGCGCCTTGCGCTAACCCTCGACCGCGATGCGCCAGGATCACGCCGCGCGCCATGCGCGGCGTTTCAGTTGACGTCGCAAAATGCAAACCCGTTAGAATCGGACGTTTTTTGCGACTGTCGCGCGATCGGGGATCGGTATGCACGCGACGCATTGCGAGGTCCAATGTTGGCAACAAGAATCAGGCGGCTCGCCTGCGCAGGGCTCGTCGCGGCACTCGCCGCCTGTGGGTCGGCGCCGGTGGGACCGGGCTACTACCGCGTCGAACGCGGCGACACGCTATCGAAGATTGCGCGGACTAACCGGCAGTCCGTGCAGAGCATCGTCCGCTGGAACAACCTGTCGAACCCGGATTCCATCGAGGTCGGTCAGGTGCTGCGTGTCGCTCCGCCTTCCGGGACGGTGTCGAGCGGCAACGGAGCATCGCGCGGCACGGCCGAATCCGGCGCGCCGGCCGCTCGCAGCGGCACCGCAACCGGCACAGCGTCCGGGAGCGCATCTTCAGCGGCGCCGTCGGCCGCCCCCGCCGCGCCCATCTCGCTCGTCTGGCCGGCCGCGGGCAACGTGGTGCGGGGTTTCGACGGCAAGAATTCCAAGGGCATCGACATCTCGAACAGCCCCGGCACGCCGGTCGTCGCAGCGGCGCGAGGCACGGTGGTCTACGCAGGCAACGGTCTGCGCGGCTACGGCAATCTGCTGATCATCAAGCACAACAGCGACTACCTCACGGCCTACGCGCATAACCGCACGCTGCTCGTGAAGGAAGGGCAAACGGTTGCGCAAGGACAGAAGATTGCCGAAATGGGCGATACGGATTCGGATCGTCCGATGTTGCATTTCGAGCTGCGCTATGAAGGACGCTCCATCGACCCTTCCCGTTCATTGCCGCCGCGTTAGTCAACATGGGCCGCCAAGCACGCGCATCGTCGTATTGCAGGGGCAAAAAAAAAGCCCGGCTCGAGGCCGGGCGAACGGGGGTTCGGCGCATATCGGCAAAGGACCGGTTCGCCATGCGCCAATTGGGAATCTAGCAACGCGTCTAATACAGCGCAATCGATTAATTGCCAATGAAATGTGATGCGGCGAACGGATTACGCGCTATGTGAAGCGAAAGAGAAGCCACTCGCGAAAGCTAAAACATCGCGAAACGACGTAATTCGGTAGATGAAAGGAGACCGGAGTGCGTGGCACCGCATCGGCAAGAGGCGCATGGCGTATAGCTTTGCGGGATTCACGCGAACAATGCGCGAGGCGAGAGTCTGCAATTCCGGCGCCCGGCAAAAGCGCGGGTTAACGAAAGGATAGGACAGCTTCGCGGAGATTTAAAGCTTTGTACGCGAACGCACTCATCAAACGTGTTTTAACAATAGCGATCAGTATAGACACACGAATACACACCACTTTCTCGTACGACTAAATATCGCAAAATTAGCTTATCGCGAATTTAACGAGCGAAGTGGCCAGAACGTGCACGTCTGACCACGCGGCTATATCGCCCGATTCCACCGCCCGGTGCATTTCGACGCAACGGCACGCGGGTTGGTTGCGAGCGGCGGGATCGGGCAAGCGCATCAGGAACCGGGCAACATGCGGCGGATCACGCCGTCACGCAACACGAAGTGGTGGTAAAGCGCGGCCGCCACGTGCAGGCCGATCAAGCCAAGCAGTCCCCAGGCGAGCGCGCCATGCAGATCGCCTAGTTCATGCCCGAGTGTGGAGCCCTGAGCCGAGAGCGGCGGCAGCGGAATCACCCCGAACAGCGTGAGCGACCATCCTCTCGACGATGCATTGGCCCAACCCATCAAGGGTTGCGCGATCAGCAGCAGATACAGGACACCATGCGTCAGGCGGGCTACGGAACGCAGCATGGCTGATCCCTCGGCTGGCGCGGGTTCCGGGCGCACGGCGCGCCATATGAGCCGAACGACCATGACGGCGACGATCGCCGTGCCCAGTTCGAGATGCCACGTGATGAGCCCTGCAGGCTGCGTGCCGCGATGGATGCCCGGCATGGTCCACGCCACGATGAACTGAATAACGAGCAACACGAAGATGAGCCAGTGCAGCAGTCTCGAGAAGGGATCGTATTTGGGGGGAGTGGAGTAAGCCATTGATACCTCGATGGTTCGGTCTTCGGATATGCCGTGCAATAAGCCGCACGGCCCAGTATTCGCCGGTTGGAAGCATAACGAGTGCCAGTGTATGGCTCAAGCAGCCGGACGGCCTGGTCTGCAAACGGCTTGATGATTTATAGTAGTCACCGCTCATGTCCCATTCCAATACGATGACGACGAACCCAGCTTCTCACAGCGCGCTCTATCTCAAGCTCCTTGGCGAAACGGCGAAAATCGACTGGCAAGATCTCGAACGCTTTTTCGCACAAGGCAAGCTGCTGCGGGTGGCGCGCGATCTCGATCTCGTGAGTGTCGCCGAGGCGATCGCGAGCGACGACACGCAGCAGGTCACGCAATGGCTTTCCGCGGGGCTTGTCGAGCGCATGCAGGCCGACACCGCGGCCGACTTCACCGCCCGCGATCCCGAACTGTGGGCTGTCGTCGTGTCGCCCTGGGTGTGTGTCCAGGAGCGCAGTTGAGCAGCCCTGCCGGCGAGCGGGCCGCCTCACCGGCGGCTCCGGTCGACTGGCACCGGCGGGTTCTCACGCTCGCCTTCCCCATCGTTATCGCGAATCTGACCCAGCCCATTCTGGGCGCGGTGGATACCGCCGTGGCAGGCCATTTCGACGGTGCCGCGAACCTTGGTGGCGTTGCGCTAGGCGGCCTCTTTTTCAACTTCGTTTTCTGGGGCTTCGGCTTTCTGCGCATGGGCACGACGGGACTCGTCGCGCAGGCATTCGGCGCAAACGATGTCGCCGCGCTGCGGATCAACGTCGTGCGGGCGCTCATGCTGGCGCTCGTGGCGGGTTTGGCTGTCCTCGTGCTGCAAGGTCCGCTGATCGAGCACACGCTGCGTGCGATCGGCGGTAGCGACGACGTCCGGCGCAATGCGCAGGTCTATTGCCGCGCGCGGATCGGCTCCGCACCTTTTGCGCTCGCGAATTATGTCGTGCTCGGATACCTGCTGGGCGTGCAGCGGGTGCGCACGGCGCTCGTCATCCAGGTGTTCATCAACACGGTCAACGTCGTCGCCGTACTGCTTTACGTGTATGGATTCGGCTGGAACATCGCGGGTATCGGGGCCGCGACGGCGACCGCGGATGCGCTTGGCTTCGTGCTCGGGGCCATCGTGCTGCGGCAGTTGCTGCCGCGCAATCTGCCGCGGCTCGACAGCGCGCAACTCGCGGATCCGGTCGCACTGAAGCGGCTGGTAGCGATCAATCGCGACATCTTCCTGCGCACCCTGTGCATCCTTGGTGCGTTCGGATGGTTCGCGCATCTGGGCGCAAACCAGGGTGACGCGATTCTGGCCGCCAACGCCCTGCTACTCAATTTCCAGACCTTCATGGCGTATGGACTCGACGGCTTCGCCCACGCCGCGGAAGCGCTCGTGGGCGCCGCAACCGGCGCACGCGATCGCGATGCCTTCCGTCAGTCCGTCAGGGTCACGATGTTCTGGTCGGCACTGGGTGCGCTGGGGTTTTCGCTCGTGTACGGCGCGGCGGGCGCCTGGATCGTCGAACGACTGACGGATCAGCGTGCCATTCGAGCCGCCGCGGAGGTTTTTCTGCCGTGGGCGGCGCTGTCGCCGGTCGTTTCCGTGTGGGGCTTTCTGCTCGATGGCGTGTTTATTGGCGCGACGCGCACGCGGGACCTGATGTATTCGATGGCGCTGTCGGGCGGCGTGTTCATGGCGGCGTCGTGGGCGCTCGTTGCGCCGCTCGGCAACCACGGACTGTGGGCCGCGCTGCTCGCGTTCATGGCAGCGCGCGGCATCACGCTGCTCATGCGGCTGCCGCGGCTCGCGGCGTCGATAGCGGCGCATCAGCCGTAGACGCGCAGACGCGCCAGACTGCTCGCGCCGGCGCCGTCGGCTCTTCCTGTGTAAGCCGCCGCGCATTCCGCGAACACGACGTTTCGCGGCTGTTTTGCGTCTATTTCGGCGCCGCCTCCGGTGCCTCGATCATCTGCGGCGGCCGGACGTCGGTGGGCACCCCGTGATAGTCCGGCGGATCCTGCGGCGGAGGGCCATGGCGCACGGCGGACGAATTGTCGGCACAGCCGGTTAATGCAGACAAGAACAAGAGGATCAAAAAGGGACGACTCATGGATTTCCCGAAGCCGGATGCGGCGAAGTGGCAAAGCCGCGAGTCTACGCGCAAAGCGCCAGGGACGCGCCCGCGGGCGGTTTGCCGCAACGTACACTTCTCCTCCCCGGTTCGTTTTTGCTGTCCTACCATGTACGCATGGCCGCAATCGTCCAAGGAGGCTGCCATGGATGCCGAGTCAATCGCGGGCCTGGTCGGACTGACCGTGGGCTTGCTCGTCTTGCTAGGACTGACCATCTTCGAATCGCGGACCTACCGGCGCGAGCACCACGGTGAAGGCATGATGCACCACTGGCTGGCCGAGCATCACATGCTCGACTGGACGCGGCGCAGGCATTGAAGGCTCGCTCCGTCCGAGGCTGTTCTGTCTGGGGTTGGCAGCGCTGCAGGGCGTCTGGCGACGCGCTGCGCGGGTTGTTGTTGGCTGACGGTTGTTGGCTCGTGGCGTATTTGGCCGCCGTTCTTGCAGGCTGCCCCTCGCCGGTTTGCTGCATTGCACTTGCTGCGCGAACTGCCGGCTGGCCTGTTATTGCGGGGCAACAACCGCGTACACGAGGCGCCTCCGCGTCCCTTCCTTCGTTGGCAGCGGCACGCCATGCGTGCTCTGGGCCGCTGTGCCCGGACAGGCAATAAACGCGTTTTCTCTTCTCTCCTACCTCAAACTCCGGCTTTCGCAAGCACGACGATCGACACGCTGAACGCCTCCTGCTGCGCGTCTTCGTTGCGATACGAGTGCGGCACGTGGCCAGGGAACGCGAGCACCTCGCCAGCGGCAACGCCATGGCGTTCGCCCGCAACAAACACGGCCACTTGTCCGGAAAGGCACGTGAAGTACTCGCGCGTGCCCGGCAGATGAGGTGTTCCCCGCATCGTTGCACCCGGCGCGAAGGACATCGTCTCCAGTATCCCGTCCGGCATCGGCTCCGGCACAAGCGGCCGGATGGTCAGCCCCATGCCGCGGCTGTGCGTCGGGACATCGGCCGCCGCCCACTTGCGCACTTTCGCCCGGGGCGAGGCCAGCAGTTCATCGATCGGCGCCCCCAGCGCACCCGCCACTTTCATGAGCACCGTAAGCGACGGATTACTGTCACCGGATTCCAGATTGGCGATCGTCGAGCGCGGCAATCCGGAGACCTTCGCCAGCGCCTCCTGCGTGAGGGCACGCGTGCGTCTTAGCGCAACGAGATTGCGGGCCAGGTGCTGCGCGGCGTGATCGAGTTCGTCCATCGTATCGACTTTCCGACAAAGGTTTGGACATCGCGCTGGGGCAAGGACGTGCGCGTTCCTATTATCAGGCCACGAGACGGCGTGCGTGCGCCGCCCCATCTTCAATCTGGAGAGTGCGATGAACTATCGCGATGACTTGCGCGGCGTACGTGCCGCGATAACCGGCGGCACCTCAGGCCTGGGCCTCGCCTTGATGGACGAACTGCTCATGCGCGGGGCTCGAGTGGCATTTGTCGCTCGAGATCCGAAGCGTGTCGCTGCCGTGGCTGCGGAGCGGCCCGGTGTGGTGGGCCTTGTAGGCGACATCGGACGCAAGGACGACATTTATCCGCTTGCGACGCAGATTACAGGGCTACTAGGTAGTCTCGATGTACTTGTGAACAACGCGTCGTCGCTTGGCCCTACCCCGCTTGCACTACTGGCCGATACCCAATGTGAGGAGTTCGAAGCAGCGCTCGCAGTGAACGTGCTGGGCGCGTTCCGGCTAACGAAGGCGTTGCTCGGCGCGCTTGCAGCATCGGCACGCGAACACGGCGGTGCACTGGTGCTGAACGTGTCGAGTGATGCCGCTATCGAGCCGTACGCAAGATGGGGGGCATATGGCTCGAGCAAAGCCGCGCTGCATCAGATGAGCCGCATCTGGAATGCAGAACTCGCGGACGAACGAATCCGCGTGCTCGCTCTCGATCCGGGCGACATGGACACTCCGCTGCATCGGCTGGCATTGCCGGATGCCGATCCAGCGACTTTGCGACGTCCCACGGATGCAGCACGCGAGTTCGCGGATGTGATTACGTCAACGCTTGATGACCTACGCGAAAATATGTCGATGGGGGTGCGCTGAAGATGCAAGCTGCCAGCCTTCCTAACCAGCGTCCCAAGGATGCACGGCTTCTCGTGATCGACCGCTGTGGACGCATCCGTCATCGCCTTCGGAGCGCGATCGCCGATCTCGTGCGCTCTGGCGATTGTGTCATTGCTAACGATGCGGCAACGCTCCCCGCGAGTCTTCACGGGATTCACGAACCCACCGGCGCGCCGATCGAGATCCGGCTAGCGGCCCGTGCATCCATCGATCCGAACGACGTCGCGCGCTTCAGTTGCATCGTGTTCGGCGCCGGTGACTTCCGTACTCCCACGGAAGCACGCGAAGCGCCCCCGCCCCTCGTTCGCGGCGACCGATTGCGGCTAGGTTCGTTGCAGGCAACGATCGTACGGACGCTGGATCATCCGCGCTTCGTTGAACTCGATTTCCACGGTACACCGACGAGCATCTGGCAAGGACTCGCGACGCATGGCCGACCGGTTCAGTACGCTCACGTTCCAGCACCGCTCGCACTGTGGGATGTGTGGACGCCGATCGCTGCGCTGCCCGTTGCATTTGAACCGCCTTCGGCCGGCTTCGCTCTGGACTGGCGCACATTGAAGGCGCTGCGTGACAAGGGCGCGTCTTTCGCCACACTGACGCATGCCGCCGGATTGTCGTCGACTGGCGATTCTTCCCTCGATGAGCGCTTACCTCTCGATGAACCGTATCGGATACCACTCGCAACCGCGCGACTGGTCGCGGAAACGAACATGCGAGGTGGACGCGTGATCGCCATCGGCACCACCGTCGTCCGCGCGCTCGAGCACGCGGCTATGCCCGACGGGAGCGTACGCGTCGGCGATGGGGTTGCGAGCGGGCGTATTGGACGCCATACGCGATTGCGCATCGTTGATGTGATCGTCTCCGGTACACATGAGCCGGAATCGAGCCACTACGCGCTGCTTGCCGCATTCGTTACCCGTCAAACGCTGGCACATGCCACCTCGGTACTCGAAAACGAGCACTACCGGACACACGAATTCGGAGATTCGATATGGATTGAGCGTGATGCGAGAAAAGATGAAGTATGTTGCGAATGCAAGCGGACGGCAGAATGCGCTTAATGGTCTCGCTGGTGTGCTGCGAAGTAGTGCAAATGTTCTGCTGGGGCTGGAGATGCGGGAGGTTTTGGGGCTGCCAAGGGGATGGGTCGAGGCGTGGTTCAGGAGGGAAGCGCTGGCCCAAAGCAGAAGACCCCGCCACATGGGTGGCGGGGTCTTTGCTGGGTAAGGAGCCTGACGATTACCTACTTTCACACGGGCAATCCGCACTATCATCGGCGTGGAGTCGTTTCACGGTCCTGTTCGGGATGGGAAGGGGTGGGACCGACTCGCTATGGTCATCAGGCATGACGGGTTGCTGCGTCGCGTGGGCGGGGCCGGAGGCCCGGCTGCGGCGCAGCCAATCGGGAAGCAGCGTATGTAACTGTGGGGTTGTGACTGGGCACAACGCGCAACTGTAGCGGTGTGCTGAAACACACCGGTTATAGGATCAAGCCTTACGGGCAATTAGTACCGGTTAGCTTAACGCATTACTGCGCTTCCACACCCGGCCTATCAACGTCCTGGTCTTGAACGACCCTTCAAGGGGCTCGAAGCCCCGGGGAAGTCTCATCTTGAGGCGAGTTTCCCGCTTAGATGCTTTCAGCGGTTATCTCTTCCGAACATAGCTACCCGGCGATGCCACTGGCGTGACAACCGGTACACCAGAGGTTCGTCCACTCCGGTCCTCTCGTACTAGGAGCAGGCCCCCTCAAACTTCCAGCGCCCACGGCAGATAGGGACCAAACTGTCTCACGACGTTTTAAACCCAGCTCACGTACCTCTTTAAATGGCGAACAGCCATACCCTTGGGACCGGCTACAGCCCCAGGATGAGATGAGCCGACATCGAGGTGCCAAACACCGCCGTCGATATGAACTCTTGGGCGGTATCAGCCTGTTATCCCCAGAGTACCTTTTATCCGTTGAGCGATGGCCCTTCCATACAGAACCACCGGATCACTATGACCTGCTTTCGCACCTGCTCGACTTGTCGGTCTCGCAGTCAAGCACGCTTATGCCATTGCACTATCAGCACGATTTCCGACCGTACCTAGCGTACCTTCGTACTCCTCCGTTACGCTTTGGGAGGAGACCGCCCCAGTCAAACTGCCTGCCATGCACTGTCCCCGATCCGGATTCACGGACCTGGGTTAGAACCTCAAACAAGCCAGGGTGGTATTTCAAGGTTGGCTCCACGCAGACTGGCGTCCACGCTTCACAGCCTCCCACCTATCCTACACAGACCGGTTCAAAGTCCAATGCAAAGCTGCAGTAAAGGTTCATGGGGTCTTTCCGTCTAGCCGCGGGTAGATTGCATCATCACAAACACTTCAACTTCGCTGAGTCTCGGGAGGAGACAGTGTGGCCATCGTTACGCCATTCGTGCAGGTCGGAACTTACCCGACAAGGAATTTCGCTACCTTAGGACCGTTATAGTTACGGCCGCCGTTTACCGGGACTTCAATCAAGAGCTTGCACCCCATCATTTAATCTTCCGGCACCGGGCAGGCGTCACACCCTATACGTCCACTTTCGTGTTTGCAGAGTGCTGTGTTTTTATTAAACAGTCGCAGCCACCAGTTTATTGCAACCCCTTCACCCTTCCGGCGCAGGCCGGTCAAGCTACCAGGGCGTACCTTATCCCGAAGTTACGGTACCAGTTTGCCGAGTTCCTTCTCCCGAGTTCTCTCAAGCGCCTTAGAATACTCATCTCGCCCACCTGTGTCGGTTTGCGGTACGGTCAACGTGAAACTGAAGCTTAGAGGCTTTTCCTGGAACCCCTTCCAGTTGCTTCGCAGCCGAGGCCGCTCGCGCCACACCCTTGAATTGCGTGCCCGGATTTGCCAGGGCACCTTCTCCAATGCAGCGACCGGGACTTCCAACACCCGGACAACCTTCCGCGATCCGTCCCCCCATCGCATTTCACGCCGGTGCAGGAATCTTGACCTGCTTCCCATCAGCTACGCATTTCTGCCTCGCCTTAGGGGCCGACTCACCCTACGCCGATGAACGTTGCGTAGGAAACCTTGGGCTTACGGCGAGGGGGCCTTTCACCCCCTTTATCGCTACTCATGTCAGCATTCGCACTTCCGATACCTCCAGCACACCTTCCGGTGCACCTTCGCAGGCTTACGGAACGCTCTCCTACCATGCGAGCAAGCTCGCATCCGCAGCTTCGGTACATGGCTTAGCCCCGTTACATCTTCCGCGCAGGACGACTCGATCAGTGAGCTATTACGCTTTCTTTAAAGGGTGGCTGCTTCTAAGCCAACCTCCTGACTGTTTTAGCCTTCCCACTTCGTTTCCCACTTAGCCATGTTTGGGGACCTTAGCTGGCGGTCTGGGTTGTTTCCCTCTTGACACCGGACGTTAGCACCCGATGTCTGTCTCCCGTGATTGCACTCTTCGGTATTCGGAGTTTGCTATGGCGAGGTAATCCGCAATGGACCCCTCAACCATGACAGTGCTCTACCCCCGAAGGTGATACACGAGGCACTACCTAAATAGTTTTCGGAGAGAACCAGCTATTTCCAGGTTTGTTTAGCCTTTCACCCCTATCCACAGCTCATCCCCTGACTTTTCAACGTCAGTGGGTTCGGCCCTCCAGTACGTGTTACCGCACCTTCAGCCTGGCCATGGATAGATCACCTGGTTTCGGGTCTACACCCAGCGACTGGACGCCCTGTTCGGACTCGCTTTCGCTACGCCTGCCCTATACGGTTAAGCTCGCCACTGAATGTAAGTCGCTGACCCATTATACAAAAGGTACGCCGTCACCCCTTTCGAGGCTCCGACTGTTTGTATGCATGCGGTTTCAGGATCTGTTTCACTCCCCTCCCGGGGTTCTTTTCGCCTTTCCCTCACGGTACTGGTTCACTATCGGTCGATCACGAGTATTTAGCCTTGGAGGATGGTCCCCCCATCTTCAGACAGGATTTCACGTGTCCCGCCCTACTTGTCGTACACCCAGTTCTTCCAACCTGTTTTCGCCTACGGGGCTATCACCCGCTATGGCCGCACTTTCCAGAGCGTTTGGCTAACAGTTCAGATAAAGAGTACAGGCTGCTCCCATTTCGCTCGCCACTACTCTGGGAATCTCGGTTGATTTCTTTTCCTGCGGCTACTTAGATGTTTCAGTTCGCCGCGTTCGCTTCACATGGCCTATGTATTCAGCCACGGATACTCCAGAAGGAGTGGGTTTCCCCATTCGGACATCTCCGGATCAAAGCTTGTTTGCCAGCTCCCCGGAGCTTTTCGCAGGCTACCGCGTCCTTCATCGCCTGTGATCGCCAAGGCATCCACCACATGCACTTGTTCGCTTGACCCTATAACGGGTGTGTCTCTTCCCACACAGGGAACAGACCTCGACCGCTACAGGTTGAGTTTTAGCGTTGTGCCGTATTCCAATGCCATCCTTCGATGGCCCTGAGATACTTTCGATACAATCACAACCCTGACTGACCTACTCACGCCCATCTCACAAGGCGCTTTCGCATCAGTCAAATTACTGCTGCTTCCTGATTGTTAAAGAACGACAGCGGCATCAACCTCATGCCGTCTGGCTGGCAGTCGCCAGGGCGCAGTACCCGTGTCTCACCGACACTGCGCGCTGGGGACTGGTGGAGGCAGACGGGATCGAACCGACGACCCCCTGCTTGCAAAGCAGGTGCTCTCCCAGCTGAGCTATGCCCCCTCACCGACTCCTGCAGGGGACTGCCCGTCACAGACAAAGTTGGTGGGTCTGGTTGGATTCGAACCAACGACCCCCGCCTTATCAAGACGGTGCTCTAACCGACTGAGCTACAGACCCCTGAGTCTGTCATTCATACAGCCGACAAGTGTGAGCGCTCTGACTTTGGACGCGCTGCTCTGGAAAGGAGGTGATCCAGCCGCACCTTCCGATACGGCTACCTTGTTACGACTTCACCCCAGTCATGAATCCTGCCGTGGTGACCGTCCTCCTTGCGGTTAGACTAGCCACTTCTGGCAAAACCCACTCCCATGGTGTGACGGGCGGTGTGTACAAGACCCGGGAACGTATTCACCGCGGCATGCTGATCCGCGATTACTAGCGATTCCAGCTTCATGCAGTCGAGTTGCAGACTGCAATCCGGACTACGATCGGTTTTCTGGGATTGGCTCCACCTCGCGGCTTCGCAACCCTCTGTTCCGACCATTGTATGACGTGTGAAGCCCTACCCATAAGGGCCATGAGGACTTGACGTCATCCCCACCTTCCTCCGGTTTGTCACCGGCAGTCTCCCCGGAGTGCTCTTGCGTAGCAACTGGGGACAAGGGTTGCGCTCGTTGCGGGACTTAACCCAACATCTCACGACACGAGCTGACGACAGCCATGCAGCACCTGTGTTACGGCTCCCTTTCGGGCACCCCCGGCTCTCACCAGGGTTCCGTACATGTCAAGGGTAGGTAAGGTTTTTCGCGTTGCATCGAATTAATCCACATCATCCACCGCTTGTGCGGGTCCCCGTCAATTCCTTTGAGTTTTAATCTTGCGACCGTACTCCCCAGGCGGTCAACTTCACGCGTTAGCTACGTTACTAAGGAAATGAATCCCCAACAACCAGTTGACATCGTTTAGGGCGTGGACTACCAGGGTATCTAATCCTGTTTGCTCCCCACGCTTTCGTGCATGAGCGTCAGTATTGGCCCAGGGGGCTGCCTTCGCCATCGGTGTTCCTCCACATCTCTACGCATTTCACTGCTACACGTGGAATTCCACCCCCCTCTGCCATACTCCAGCGCTGCAGTCACCAATGCAGTTCCCAGGTTAAGCCCGGGGATTTCACATCGGTCTTACAGCACCGCCTGCGCACGCTTTACGCCCAGTAATTCCGATTAACGCTCGCACCCTACGTATTACCGCGGCTGCTGGCACGTAGTTAGCCGGTGCTTATTCTTCCGGTACCGTCATCCACCAGGGGTATTGGCCCCGATGATTTCTTTCCGGACAAAAGTGCTTTACAACCCGAAGGCCTTCTTCACACACGCGGCATTGCTGGATCAGGGTTGCCCCCATTGTCCAAAATTCCCCACTGCTGCCTCCCGTAGGAGTCTGGGCCGTGTCTCAGTCCCAGTGTGGCTGGTCGTCCTCTCAGACCAGCTACGGATCGTCGGCTTGGTAGGCCTTTACCCCACCAACTACCTAATCCGCCATCGGCCGCCCCTTGAGCGCGAGGCCCGAAGGTCCCCCGCTTTCCTCCTCAGAGCGTATGCGGTATTAATCCGGCTTTCGCCGGGCTATCCCCCACTCCAGGATACGTTCCGATGTATTACTCACCCGTTCGCCACTCGCCGCCAGGCCGAAGCCCGCGCTGCCGTCCGACTTGCATGTGTAAGGCATGCCGCCAGCGTTCAATCTGAGCCAGGATCAAACTCTTCAGTTCAAACCTGTTACTGTCTCTGTCCGTCTCCGGACAGGTCGCTCAACTCGGTACTGACAGGTCGTGAATTGCTTCACTTCCTATTCCTTACCGTGTGAGACTCTTGATACCTTTGCTTGCCCGGCAACACAACGTCACCGGGGCACGCCGCCATCAAGCGCCCACACTTATCGGCTGTAAGTTTTTAAAGATCGTTCGCACCGTCACCAGAGTCACTTCCCTCCAGCACCGCCTGCGTCGCTGCATCAGCAGCAGAGAAACGAGATTATGAAGACTCTTTGCCGCTTCGTCAACAGATAATTTCGCATCCGCTTAAAAATCTGCCGGCTTCGCGCCCCGCCGTTTCCCGCAGCGGCCCGTGTTCGCAACGGGGAGGCGAATAGTAGGCCAACACCAGCCACATGACAAGGGGATGACGGAGATTTTTTCCAGACCCGCCTCCGCCGCGCTCATTTCCCCGTGCCTCTCACTACTGCGGCGGTCCAATGTGACGCAACCGTGGCCGTCCCTCCGCCATCTGCACTCCTAAAGCCGGCCGACTTCCGCAGCATGCGGGGCGTTCGAAGGCGGCGGAGCAGGCTGCGGCGCCTCAACATACCCAGCTCACTCGCCAGCCCCGGAGCCCTTCGCGGCATGCTGCCACCCTGTTCCTCAGCACTCTTCCGCATATTGCCAAGCGCGCACGATGCAGTTCGTGGAACCGTCTAGAATAGTCGTTCTTCGCACCTCACTGACTGGATTTATGCGCTCGCGAATCGCCAAACGCCTCCCCCCTGATGCCGACAAGCTCGTCGGCCTCTCGCTCGCGCTGTTCGCGTCGGGCAGTCGCACCGAAGACCGCTTCTGGGAGACGAAGCTCGACACGCTGCTTGCGAAGATCGTCCGCAACGGTAACCAGACGACGCTCGACGCCGCGCTCGACCATCTCCAGCAAAACCATCCCGACGCCTACGGCGCGCTTGCCGACATGGCCGAAACGCACAGCGAGTCGTTCATCGTCGAGCACGAGGGCGTCCAGTACGAGGCGCTCCTCATCGCGGCGCCCGTGCTCGCCTGGACGCGCTATGTGATCCCGTCCGGCCCGCTGAAGACCGAGTCGGCGGATGCGCTGCGCGCGCATCTCCAGGCACACGTGCTCGCAGGCGACACTCGCGTCGCCATGGCACCGTATCTGTATAGCATCGACCAGTTGCCGCGCCACCACGTCGAAACCTGGCGCATCGCGCAGCAGCTCGCGCAAGCGGCAATGAGCGGCAACAACGCGCGAATCAATTTCGGAGAACTGCCCGAAACGTCGCCCATTCTCGCGGACCCGCGCTTCCTGCTGGCTGTGGTCGCGGCACCGGTGGGTGCTCCGCTCTTTCGCTGGCAAGAGGAAGAGCACGGCGTGCGAATCGAGCGCAGTCAGTGCCTCGAGCAATGGGCTACGCAAGGCGGCGCCAATCTGGCGCTCGTCCTGCCCGGCTGCGAATTCGAATGCTTGTTGCCGGACGCGTACTACTCGGCTTGCCGCGACGCCGACGAGCGCGTTCGCCCACATACCGTGCGCACCGCCGTGCGCTATCTGTTCGACACCATTGGCGCTGCGCCACAGGAACTGCGCGCGGTCGTCGCCGGCTTTGGCGAGCGTCGCATCGACGAATACCGCATTGGCTTCACGCGACGCGGCAGCAATGACGTGATCTACGGCGTCGTCTGGCCGCTGTATGGACGCGAAAACGGCGAAGCGGAGATTGATGAGGAACCGGGCGAAGAGCAAGCCGCCGACGGCCCGCTCGAAGAAATCGTCGCCCTCCTGAAGGAAACGGGTGTCACCGATATCCGCCGGCATGCGGGTCGCTTCGAACCGGAATATTGCGACGATTGCGGAGTGCCGCTCTATGCTGATCCGCTAGGCGAAATCGTACACGCCGAAATGCCGGAAGATGCGGAGCCTGCACAACCACATTTTCATTAATTGCGCATAATCTGACGCAAGCCCCGCCGAGTGCGGGGCTTTTTCTTTTGCATTAATTGATCCTATGCCTTCTGGCCAGGCCGATTTTCCGAAAGCTTTTTGTCATAATCCTTGCGGTGCCACATCGCGAGCTCCCGGATTCCCCGGGGATGCGCGCATCGCGACACATGGCATGGCAAATAGGAGAACGAACGCAATGCGATTCGCTGTATTTAACCCTGACGCAGAACGGCGCGAGGGACTTAAGGCGCTGTTGAGACAAATCGACCGACAGGCGCGCTTCATGGACGTAGTGGACTGGCGCAGCGCCGATCGGGCCGTGCGCCACTGCACCCTGGATCTGATTGTCATCGACTGGCACGAAGGCATGCGCCTCGGCGACGTACAGGCCTTCGTGAGCGCATATCCACGCCTGCGCCTCGCAGTCGTCATAGACAGAGGATCGCCGGGACTGGCCCGAAGCCTGATCGACAAGGGCGTACCGGGCGTGATTCCGCGCTCTATGGACGCGCGCCTCATTTTGCGTGCGCTCGAAATGGTGATGCTGGGCGGAGAGTACTTGCCCGCTGACGTACTGAAGCCGGGAGCGGCAGGGAATGGCGACCGCCTTCAACGGCGCGGGTCCCAACTGTCGGTCCCACCAAAACGAGCCAGACTTTCAGGCGGCTTGTCACCCCGGCAGGAGCAGATCATGCGATGCGTCCACATGGGCAGCACGAACAAGATGATCGCGAAAACTTTGGGTATCAGCGAAGGTACGGTGAAGATCCACCTCGCGTGCATTTTCCAGCAACTTGGCGCGCCCAACCGCGCGGCGGCCGTGGCCATCTACAACGGCTGGCTTTCGTCGCAGCTTCAGGTGCTGAGTGACGATGCCGCACTGACACCGAAGCCAGTGCCGGGCGAGCCAGGCCCCGTGCCGTTGCGCAAACGAAGGAAGCCGTCTTTCTCGTATCCGTTGCCAGACGACAACATCGCGGAAGATCTGCCGATGGCCGCTGAGCCGGCGCCACCCTTCGATGCATCGGCGCCAAACCCGGACGAGGATACGAAGGAAGAATGATCGCGCGCACAGACGGCTGTGGCTGGCATGGAATGCGCTCACACGTTTTGTCGTCCAACGAGTAATATGAGACACATGGGTTTCCTCTACTCACCGCTTCCGCTATGGGTCGCCGTCGGTGCCTCGATCACCGCCGCCGGTCTGCTTGCGCTCGCGTTGTGGCGAAACCCTTTCAAACGTCTGCACGACGCCACGCTGCAACACGTCTGGCTCGCGATCATCGTCGCGGTATCGGTGCTCTGGGCGACCAACGCGTGGCTTGAGGACGGCACGGTCATGCACGTCCTCGGCGCTACGCTTGTCGTTACGCTGTTCGACTGGGCGCTTGCGCTCGTCGCGATGGCGGTAGTCACCGGCCTTGCCGCGCTCGTCTTCGACGCATCGTGGCAAGGTATCGCGCTGACATTCCTCGTGTTCGGCGCGCTACCCGTTGGTGTTTCGGCGCTGCTCCAGCGCGCGGCAGTTGCATGGTTGCCACGCAACCTGCTCGTCTTCATCGTGAGCCAAGGTTTCGTGGCACCCGCGATTGCCGTTACCGTCGCGGCATACGCTGCGCTCGGCACGCACATCGGCCTGGCGAACGGCTCGATGCTGGTCGTGCCGGCGGGCTACGCCTTCAGCGTACTCGTGCTCGCCTCGGGTGAAGCGTGGTTCACCGGGATGTCCACCGCGCTGATCGCTGTCTATCGCCCGGCTTGGGTCACTACGTACGACGTGCGACGCTACAGGCTCGGCGGCCCTCGCACCTGACACGCGGGGACGCAAGGCTCGTCGCAAGACTCGTATTAGTGCGCCCCTTCGTGGAACTTCGGTAAGCGTTCTTCGGCACTACCCATACAAGAGGTGCACTGCCACTGTGGATGGAGCGTTTCGCCACCGCCAACCTTCGATCAAAACCATCACGAGACGAGCCAACACACAGAAACACAAAAAATTCGAATGGGGATTGAACTACCTTTGCCGACGCGGCATCTTACGTCTTCTGATGTTCCACCCCGCCTCTAACTAGATGGATCGAACCCAAGCACACCGCCGGTGGCTGCGGTTGGTCGGCCCGCTGGCGGCTTTCGCGGCAAGCCTTTCGCTTGTATGCGTCAAGCCTGCATGGGCCGATCAGCTCGAACAGCACAACGAACTCGTCAATCAATTCGTGAACCAGATGCACGCGGATCCGCTCGTCGCGGACTGTGCTGCGCATGGCAACTTCGTCGCGAGCACCTCGACCGCATTCGACCACGTCGAATTCCCGCCCAGTTCGTTCGACAGCTCGCACTCTTCCGTCACCCCCTGGAACGATTCATTCGATGAAGGCAAGCAGCGCGTCAAGGTCGATACGATCGTGACCGTGGAAGGACTGGGCGTTTCGCAGAATGGCTCCAACGGTCCGTTCCAGCTCAAGTTCCGCTGCGGCTACGTCGGCCAACAGATGCTGGCGTTCAGCTGGAACGACCCCGTGCCGCCCGCGAAGCCACGCGCAAACCACTCCGCGAGCAAGAAGGGGAAAGGCAAGCACGCCGCGACGGGCAACGGGTCCACACGGAAAAACGCCAGAAAGAACAGCTCAGGCACGAAAAAGAAGCACTGAGCACGAGGCTTCAAGATCTCCACCGTTGCCCTGCCGCCTCGCAAGGCCCGCAAATAAACGCGGCAGTGGAGCGCCGCGCCGCGTCACCGCCTCTCGCGCGACGGGCAACGTGGCGACCCACCCGCCGCCGGCCACATCCACCTCAGAAACAAAACGGGGAATCCGCCTCCTGCAGATTCCCCGTTGGTTCTCTGGCGCTATCGCCAAACGCGGTCAATCGAATGTCTCGACGTGTCGCAAGACTGCCTGCAGCAGTGCGGCACCCAGCGCCGCACTGCGTTCGCCGTTCCATCCCACGCGCTCGTCCGGCAGGTTTGCATTGTCTTTGAACGGCATTTCAAGCGTGAGCGAAAGACAGCCGAAGACATTGCCGATGTACTTCGACGCAAGTTTCAACGCGTCCTCGCGATACTTGCTCGCGGCGTACCCATGCTTGTCCTGGAAGTCCGGGCTCGCCAGCTTGAAGGACTCGATGAACGCCTGCTGCTCCGTACGCTGCCGTTCAGTGAATCCGGGCAGCATCTCGGACCCCGCCACGAACACATACGGCAGCGCTTCATCGCCGTGGATATCGAAAAACAGATCGCAGCCTGTCGCATGAATCGCGTCGCGCACGTGCAGCACTTCAGGACTGCGCGCGGCGTCGGGCTCCATCCATTCGCGGTTCAGATTCGCCCCCACGGCGTTCGTGCGCAGGTTACCGTGCACACTGCCGTCCGGATTCATGTTCGGTACGATGTAGAACACCGCATGATCGTAGAGCTTGCGCGCCACGGGGTCGCCGGCCCAGTCGCCCCAACCGGCCAGCCGCTTCACGAGCCCTTCGACGAACCACTCAGCCATGGTTTCGCCCGGGTGCTGCCGCGCGATGATCCAAACCTTCTTCTTCGGCTTGCCGTTGGCGCGCACCGCTTCCGGTGTGCCGAGCGTCAACAGCGAAACCGGACGCCCTTCGACCGTCGTACCCAGTTCCATCAGCGCCGCGTGCGGCATCTGCTGAACCGCGCCCAGAAACTCCGAGTGGCGCTCCTCGCTATACGGCTCGAAATACGCGTAGTAGACGCGGTCGAATTCCGGCGTGTGATCGATGGTCAGTACCCGCCCGTCGTACGAGGTCGGCACGCGGAACCAGTTCACGCGGTCGTAGCTCGCAACGGCCTGGTAGTCCCGCCAACCCTCGGCGAATGCGCACGCCGACGCGTTTTCGAACGTCATCACGCAGCGTTCGCCGCGCGCGCCAGAGAGACGAAAGTAGAACCATTGCGCGAACTCCGACTGATTGTCGGGCCGCACGCGCAGACGGATATCGGCGGCGTCGGTGCAGGACACCACTTCGATGGCACCCGCGTCGAAATTGCTGGTGATGGAAAGCGTCATGGGATAACTGCTCCTTGGCCGGTGCGTCAATCGGCCGCCCGGCGGCGGAATACGTATGTCGAATCGTTCGATGCTGCCTTGTCGAACGCGTAGCCTTCAGCGTCGAAACCCTTGAGCGCGGTCGGCTCGTCTATCCGGTTCTCGACTGCGTAGCGTGCCATCAAGCCACGCGCGCGCTTGGCGTGAAAACTGATGATCTTGTAGCGCCCGCCCTTCCAGTCTTCGAACACGGGCGTGATGACGGGCGCATCCAGCAATTTCGGTCGCACCGAGCGGAAATATTCGTTCGAGGCGCAATTGACGAGCACGCGCGCAGCCTTCGTCCCCGCCTTCTCGTTGCGCACGAACTGTTCGTTCAGTGCATGCGTGATGCGCTCGCCCCAAAACGCGTACAGGTCTTTGCCGCGCCCATTGGCGAACGGCGTGCCCATTTCGAGGCGATAGGGCTGCAGCAAGTCGAGCGGGCGCAGCAGCCCATAAAGGCCCGACAACACGCGCACATGCTTCTGGGCGTAATCGAGGTCGGCGGCTGAAAGCGTCCGCGCGCTGAAACCCTCATACACGTCGCCATTGAATGCGAGCACCGCTTGCCTCGCGTTGTGCGTACCGAATGCCGGCGACCAGTCCGCGAAGCGCTGGAAGTTCAGCTGCGCGAGCGGGTCCGAAATCTTCATCAGCGTAGCGATCTGTTGCGGCGAGAGGCGGCGCAGACCGTCGATCAGCTCGGCAGCGTCATCGACGAAATGGGGAATGGTGTGCTTGCGGATGTGCGGAGGCGTTTCGTAGTCCAGCGATTTGGCCGGCGACAGAACGATTATCATAGAAGCTTTCAGGCACGCCGTGCCTGCAGGACAAAGACGAAAGCCCGATTGTAGCGAATGTGACGAATGCCCGGTTCCCAAGGTCCGACTCCCACCCACCCGACTCGCCCGCCGCGCGTCGTACTCGATTCGAACGTCTGGATCGACATCCTCGTATTCGACGACCCACACACGCGGCCCATTCATGCCGCGCTGGAAACAGGCGCACTGCAAGCCGTCGTGGACGGACGCTGCTTCGCGGAACTGGCACGCGTGCTCGAGTATCCGCAGTTCGCGCAGCGTGCGGTCGACAAGGCAGCCGCGCTCGCCATCGTCGAGCGGCTGACGCTGCGTGTCGAGCGTACCTCGCCAGTGGAAGGCGCAAAACCGCTGCCGCAATGCAAAGACCGTGACGATCAGAAGTTTCTCGAACTCGCGCATGGCAGCGGCGCCGCATGGCTGGTCTCGAAGGACCGCGCCGTGCTCAAGCTCGCCAAACGCATGACGCGCGACTTCGGCCTGCAGATCGCTCCCCCCGCGCAGTTCGTCGCGGCCTGTCTTGCGGTCGTCGAGTCCACCGGGCCTAACGAGCCCGTGCCGGCATGAGGGCCGCACGGGGACGGCAGCGCACGATGCGCGGCGATTCCCTACAATCGACGTTGCTTTCCACCGACTTTCCACCCCGAGCCATCCGCCACACCGCGCCATGAACGCACCGCACGACACGCCGCCGACGACGCCCGTCTTCCCGTCCCGCCTGCCGAATGTCGGCACGACCATCTTCACCGTGATGAGCGCGCTCGCCGCAGAAAAAGGCGCGGTGAACCTGGGCCAGGGATTTCCCGACTTCGACTGCGATCCGCGCATCGTCGACGCCGTCGCAACGGCCATGCGCGACGGTCACAACCAGTACCCGCCCATGGCCGGCGTCGCACCGCTGCGCGAAGCGATCGCGGACAAAATCGCGAACGTCTACGGTCGCCGCTACGACGCGGCCACCGAGATCACCGTCACGGCCGGCGCCACGCAGGCGCTGCTCACGGCCATCCTCGCCACGGTTCATCCCGGTGACGAAGTGATCGTGATCGAGCCGACCTACGACAGCTACCTGCCCTCCATCGAACTCGCGGGCGGCAAGCCGGTGTTCGTCACGCTCGAGGCGCCGGAGTACGCGATTCCGTTCGACCGGCTCGCCGCCGCCATCACGCCGAAGACACGGCTCATCCTCATCAATACGCCGCACAACCCGACGGGCACCGTCTGGCGTGCTGAAGACATGCAGCGGCTGCAGGAGATCGTGCGCGGCACCAACGTGCTGATCCTCTCCGACGAGGTCTACGAGCACATGGTGTACGACCGCGAGCCGCACGAGAGCGTCGCCCGCTACCCGGAGCTCGCCGCGCGCAGCTTCATCGTGTCGAGCTTCGGCAAGACCTATCACGTGACAGGGTGGAAAGTGGGCTACGTCGCGGCGCCCGCCGCGCTCAGCGCCGAGTTCCGCAAGGTGCACCAGTTCAACGTGTTCACGGTGAACACGCCGATGCAGATCGGCCTTGCACAGTACCTGCGCGATCCGGCGCCCTATCTCGAGCTGCCCGCGTTCTACCAGCGCAAGCGCGACTTCTTCCGCGCCGGGCTCGCGAACACGCGCTTTCGCCTGCTGCCCTGCGAAGGCACTTACTTCCAGTGCGTGGATTACTCCGCGATCAGCGATCTACCCGAAGCGGAATTCTCGAAGTGGCTGACGACCGAGATCGGCGTGGCCGCAATCCCGGTGTCGGCCTTCTATCACGAGCCGCACGAATCGGGCGTCGTGCGCTTCTGTTTCGCGAAGAAGGAAAGCACGCTCGCGACGGCGCTCGAGCGGCTCGCGCGGCTCTGACGCCGGCCCGATGCAATGAGCGCGACGACGATCAGACCGGCCCTGCCGTTCCCGCCGTCGCGCAGCGCCCCTTCACGTACGTTGCTGCTGCATGGCCTCCACATAGGCCTTGCGGTCCGCGCTGACCCGCTGCGCCGCCGGGCGCTCGCCCACCACCTTCACATAGCGCTTCCAGTCGATACCCGCATCGAGCAGGAAGTCGCGTCCGTAGATCGTCTGCGTGGCCATGCCGACGGGCGGCAGGCTCACGAACGCCGCCGTATCGGCCACGCAGAACCGCTCGCCGCGCAAATAAGGCGCGAACTGCGCCAGTCGCATGAAGCCCGCGATGTGATGCGTCAGCAGTTTCTCGGTGCGCGCCTTCGTGGCGTCCGTGATCGTGCCGCCGAAGAACGCTTCCTTGTACAGATTGCGTGCGACGAGTTCGAGATGCGTCTCCACGAACGCAATGAGTTCACGTTCCTTCGCCGCCTCCCACGGGTCCGCGGAGAAAATCTGTCGGTCCGGGTAGCGCGCCGCGAGGTATTCGACGATCACCGCCGACTCGCACAGATCGCCCTCGGCGGTTTCGAGCCACGGCACCTTGCCGAGCGGCGAGTGCGCGAGCACCGCCGCTTCCTGCGACGGCTGCACGAACACTTCCTCGAACGGGATGTCGTGTTCGAGCAGGACGAATTTCACCTTGTTGTAGTAATTGGACAGCGCAAAGCCATGCAGGCGAATCATAGGGTTTCCTTCCGGGTGGGCAGGACGGCCGGAACCGCTCTGCGAATCGTGCCTGTTAGTGTCTATGGCCAGGGCTGGCCCTCACATCATAAAAATGCACGAGCGTGCTATTCTAAACCGGACATGGAGTCGAGCATCAGATGAATTCACCGCACGTCAACATCGAGACCATCGGAATCGTAGGCACCGGCGCCATGGGCCGCGGCATCGCGCAGATCGCCGCGCTCGCGGGCCTCACGGTCCGTCTTTTCGACACGAATCCCGAGGCTATCGAAGCGGCACGCACTTACCTCGGCGAAACGTTCGCGAAGCTCACGGCCAAAGGCAAGCTCAACGACATTGAAGGCCGCGCGGCGCTCGAACGCGTGACGGGTACCCCGTCTATCGAAGGCCTCGCGGATTGCGACCTCGTCGTGGAGGCCATCGTCGAAAACCTCGAAGTGAAGCGCAAGCTGTTCCGCGATCTCGAAGCGGTGGTGAGCGGCCGCTGCATCCTCGTGTCGAACACGTCGTCGCTCTCCATCACGGCGATTGCCGCGGCGTGCACCGATCCCTCACGCGTGGCCGGCTATCACTTCTTCAATCCCGTGCCGCTGATGAAAGTGGTCGAGGTGATCGACGGACTGCGCACGAACCCGGCCGCCGGTGACGCGCTGATGGACCTCGCCCGCCGCATGGGACACACGCCGGTGCGCGCGAAGGACATGCCCGGTTTCATCGTGAACCACGCGGGCCGCGGCATGAACACCGAAGGTCTGCGCGTGGCGAGCGAAGGTGTCGCGAGCTTCGTCGAGATCGATCGCATCATGCGCGAGCAAGCGGGCTTTCGGCTGGGACCGTTCGAGCTGCTCGACCTCACCGCGCTCGACGTATCGCATCCCGTGATGGAGTCCATCTACCACCAGTTCTACGAGGAGCCGCGCTTCACGCCGTCGCCGATCACGGGCGTGCGGCTGGCCGGTGGGCTCATCGGGCGCAAGGCCGGCGAGGGCTTTTATCGTTACGCGGATGGCAAGCAGCAGGCTCCTGAAGAAGCGCCTGCGCCCTCCACGCTACCGCAACGCGTGTGGGTGAGCCGAAGCCACCCCGAAGCGCGGGAGGCCGTACTGCAGCTTCTCGCCAAAGCCAATGTCGCACTCGACGACGGCGCACACCCCGCCGCCGACTCGCTGCTCGTCGTTACGCCGTTCGGCCTCGACGCCACCACCGCAGCCGTCGAGGAAGGGCTCGATGCGAGCCGCGTCGTAGCTGTAGACGCGCTCTTCCCGCTCGTTAGCGCCCAGCGGCGCACGGTCATGACTACGCCCGCTACCACGCGCGAGGCACGCGATGCAGGCCACGCGCTCTTTGCGTCGGACGGTGTACCGGTCACCGTGATCCGCGACTCGACGGGCTTCGTGGCGCAGCGCGTGGTCGCGACGATCGTGAACATCGGCTGCGACATTGCCCAGCAGCAGATTGCATCCCCGCAAGACATCGACCTCGCCGTCACGCTGGGCCTCGGCTACCCGCGCGGGCCGCTCGCACTCGGCGACGCGCTGGGCGCAAAGACGATCCTCACGATTCTCCAGAACATCCATCGCGTGCTCGGCGATCCGCGTTACCGGCCGTCGCCCTGGCTCGCGCGACGCGCACAACTCGGCATGTCGCTCGTGCAACCCGACGCCGCCGACAGCGCCCACGCAGCAGGAGCCGCCCGATGACCGCCGAACTGCTCACATCGCGGCCGGCCGGCAGCGAATCCACGCTCGTGATGACGCTGTCGAACCCGGGCGCGCGCAACGCGCTGCATCCCGACATGTACGCGGCGGGCATCGAAGCGCTCGATTCGGCCGAACGCGATTCGTCGCTGCGCGCCATCGTGATCACCGGCGCCGACAACTTTTTCTGCGCCGGCGGCAATCTCAACCGGTTGCTGGAAAACCGCGCGAAAGATCCCTCCGTGCAGGCCGAAAGCATCGACCTGCTCGCCGAGTGGATCACGGCACTGCGCCAGTCGAGCAAGCCTGTGATCGCGGCCGTGGAAGGCGCTGCGGCCGGCGCGGGTTTTTCGCTCGCGCTCGCGTGCGACCTGCTCGTCGCCGCCGACGACGCGAAGTTCGTGATGTCGTACGCGCGTGTCGGCCTCACGCCCGATGGCGGCGGCTCCTGGTTCCTCGCGCAGGCGCTGCCGCGCCCGCTCGCCACCGAGGTGCTGATCGAAGGCAAGCCGATCGGCGCGACGCGCCTCGCCGAAGTCGGCGTGGTGAACCGGCTCGCGAAGCCGGGCAGCGCACTCGACACCGCCATCGACTGGGCCGACGACCTCGGCAAGCTCTCGCCGAATTCGACCGCGCGCATCAAGGCGCTCATCGATGCAGCGGGCACGCAGACGCTCGAAGCGCACCTTGTGGCCGAACGCGACAGCTTCGTGGCGTCGCTGCATCATCGCGACGGGCTGGAAGGCATCACGGCGTTTCTCGAGAAGCGCGCCCCCGTCTACAAGTGAGCGAGGCCACGCCATGAGCGGATTCACCCTGCCCAAACGCCGCCGCATCTATCTGATGCGTCACGGCGACGTGACGTACTTCGATGCATCGGGCCGCGCGATCGATCCCGAAAGCGTGCCGCTCAACGCGAATGGCCGCGTCCAGGCCACGGCCGCGGGCGATCTGTTCGCGGCGCAAGGCATCCGCTTCGATCGCGTGATCGTGAGCGGCCTGCCGCGCACGCTGGAGACGGCGCGACGTGTGCTCGCGCAGACCGGCCAGACCATCGAGCCCGAGATCGAGCCCGCGTGGGAGGAAATTCGCGGCGGCAAGCTGGCTCATCTCGCCCCCGAAGATATCGAGGCCTCGTTTCTCAGCGTGTTCGACGGCGTGGTCGCGGAAAGCACGCGCTTTCTGGGCGGCGAGAGCATTGGCGAACTGCTTGACCGCGTGCTGCCCGCCATCGACACCCTGCGCCGCGATGCCGCCTGGGACACCGTATTGCTCGTGCTGCACGGCGGCGTGAACCGCGCAATTCTTTCGCACGCGATCACCGCGGGCGGCCGCGCATTCTTCGGCCACCTTGCGCAGGCCACCGGCTGCATCAATGCGCTCGACGTCGGCGCCGAGCCACGCGACTGGGTCATTCGCGCGCTCAACCATTCGCCTCCCTCGCCGCTGCACCGCGACGTGCGCCACACGACGATGGAGATGCTCTACGCGCAATACGTCGAATACATGAAGCACCGCTAGCGCGCCCAACACACTCAAGATACGCAACGCAAGGCGCCCGACCTGGAGGAGACAATGGCACACGCCACCCCGGCAGAAAACACAGCACAACAGGCGGACTACTCGGCATTCGAAGGCACGCGGCCCGTCGCCGAGCGGCAGCGTTTCGACGCGGCTGCGCTCGAAGCGTGGCTCGCAAGCCATGTCGAAGGGTTCTCCGGTCCGCTCACAGTCGAGCAATTCGCTGGCGGTCAGTCGAACCCCACGTTCAAGCTCGTCACTCCGTCGCGCAGCTACGTGATGCGCGCGAAGCCTGGACCGAAGGCGAAGCTGCTGCCTTCCGCGCACGCGATCGAACGTGAATACCGCGTGATGGATGCGCTCGCAGGCACCGGTGTGCCGGTCGCGAAGATGCTCGCGCTGTGCGAGGACGAAGCGGTGATCGGCAGGGCGTTCTACGTGATGGCGTTCGTCGAGGGCCGGGTGCTCTGGGACCCCTCGCTGCCCGACATGTCGACTGACGAGCGCGCCGCGATCTACGACGAGATGAATCGCGTGATCGCCACGCTGCACAACGTGGTGCCGGCCGACGTGGGCCTCGCCGATTACGGCAAGGCAGGCAACTATTTCGCACGCCAGATCGACCGCTGGAGCCGTCAGTATCAGGCCTCGGAGACCGAGCCCATCGAGGCCATGCAACGCCTCATCGAATGGCTGCCGCAGCACATGCCCGACGACGCCGCTGCGCGAACGACGATCGTTCATGGCGATTACCGGCTCGACAATCTCATCTTCGACCGTCACGCGCCGCGCGTGCTGGCCGTGCTCGACTGGGAGCTTTCCACGCTGGGCGACCCGCTCGCGGACTTCGCCTACCACTGCATGGCGTGGCACGTCGACCCCGCGCAGTTCCGCGGCATTGCGGGCCTCGACCTCGCGGCGCTCGGCATTCCGGACGAAGCCGCTTATGTGCGGCGCTATTGCGAGCGCACGGGGCTCGATCTTCGCGGCGACTGGAACTTCTATCTGGCCTACAACATGTTCCGTATCGCCGCGATCCTGCAAGGCATCATGAAACGCGTCGTGGACGGCACGGCCGCGAGCGCCCAGGCCGCGGACGCCGGCCGCCGCGCGCGGCCCATGGCTGAACTGGCCTGGCGCTACGCGCAGAAAGTGCGCTGAGCCATCCCTTTCCCTTTCGCGAGGTATCCGATGAATTTCGACTACACCCCCAAGGTTCAGGCGTTGCGCGAAAAGCTGCTCGCGTTCTTCGACGAGCACATCTACCCGAACGAGTCGGTCTTTCTGGCCGAGGTCGCGCGCAATCGCGCGAACGGCAACGCGTGGATGCCCACCGAAATCGTCGAAAAGCTCAAGGAAACGGCGCGCGCGGCGGGCCTGTGGAACCTGTTCCTGCCCGACTCGGCGCGCGGCGCCGGGCTCACGAATCTCGAATACGCGCCGCTGTGCGAGATCATGGGACGCGTGCCCTGGGCGCCCGAGGTCTTCAACTGCAATGCGCCCGACACGGGCAACATGGAAACGATCGAACGCTACGGCACCGAGAGCCAGAAGCGGCAATGGCTCGACCCGCTGCTCGACGGCCAGATTCGCTCGGCCTTTCTCATGACGGAGCCCGAGGTCGCTTCATCGGATGCCACCAACATCCAGACGCGCATCGAACGCGACGGCGACCACTACGTGATCAACGGCCACAAGTGGTGGTCGTCGGGTGCGGGCGATCCGCGCTGCGCCGTCTATATCGTGATGGGCAAGACCGATCCCGACGCACCGCGGCACCGCCAGCAGTCGATGATCCTCGTGCCCGCCGACGCCACCGGCATCACCGTGCATCGCCCGCTCACCGTGTTCGGCTACGACGACGCGCCGCACGGCCACATGGACATCACGCTCGATAACGTGCGCGTGCCCGCGACGAACCTGCTGCTCGGCGAAGGACGCGGCTTCGAAATCGCACAGGGACGGCTCGGGCCGGGCCGCATTCACCACTGCATGCGGCTCATCGGGCTCGCCGAGCGCGCGCTCGAATTGATGACGAAGCGCGCGCTGCAGCGCGTCGCGTTCGGCAAACCCATCGCGTCGCAAACCGTGACGCAGGAGCGCATTGCCGAAGCGCGCTGCCTCATCGAGCAGGCGCGGCTGCTCACGCTCAAGACCGCCTACATGATGGACACCGTCGGCAACAAGGGCGCACGCGGCGAGATCGCCATGATCAAGGTGGTTGCACCGAACATGGCCTGTCAGGTGATCGACTGGGCGATGCAGGTGCACGGCGCGGCGGGCATGAGCGACGACTTCCCGCTGGCTTATGCGTACACGTCGGCACGCACGCTGCGCTTCGCCGATGGTCCCGACGAAGTGCATCGCAACGCCATCGCGAAGCTCGAACTCGCGCGCTACATGGATGCGGACGCGGCCTCGCGCGTCGAGATGCCGGTTACTCGTACCTGAAGCCGCACCTGAGCCGCACCTGAGTCGCCCCGGAGCCACATCTGCCCCGCACATCCGCCGCAGCGTGCGGGCGCGCAGGATGGCGCCCTGCACCGTCGCGCGATCTATGCTCTAATTTTTGCCTGTTCCGGCGCCGCACCAGAAAGACGCGGCGCCGCTTTCAAGCACGAAAGGAGCCACGATGATCGACGTCTACAGCTGGGCGACACCCAACGGCCACAAGGTCCATATCATGCTGGAGGAGACCGGACTCGCGTACCGCGTGCACCCCATCGATATCGGCGCAGGTGATCAGTTCAAGCCCGAGTTTCTCGCCATCAGCCCGAACAACAAGATTCCCGCGATCGTCGATTCCGAAGGCCCGAAGCGCGCCGACGGCCAGCCTTTTTCGCTGTTCGAATCCGGCGCGATCCTGATCTATCTCGCCGAGAAAAGCGGCCGCTTCCTGCCTACCGATCCGGCAGAACGGTATGCAACGTTTCAGTGGCTCATGTTCCAGATGGGCGGGCTCGGCCCGATGCTCGGCCAAGCGCATCACTTTCGCATTTACGCGCCACAGCAGATCGATTACGCGATCACGCGCTACACGAATGAAGCGAAGCGCCTCTACGGTGTGATGAACACGCAGCTCGCCAAAACCGCGTATCTCGCGGGCCACAAGTACACGATTGCCGACATCGCCGCGTTCCCGTGGACGCGCTCCTGGCAAAACCAGGGCATCGATCTCGATGCCTTCCCGCATGTGAAGCGCTGGCACGAAGAAATCGCCGCACGGCCCGCGGTGCAGCGCGGCGTGGAGGTGCTCGCCGCCGCGCGCCAGCCGCTCATCGACGAGAAGGCCAAGGAAGTGCTGTTCGGCGCGACGCAGTACGCGAAGCACTGACGCACTGAATCTCGCGAAAGACGTGGACGTTACCGGGGGCCGCCGCTCGATGGCGGCCCCCGGATGCTCAGAAGTAGTGGCGCGTGATGAATTCCGCGATGCACACAGGCCGCTCGCCTCCTTCACGTTCGAGCGTCACCTTCCAGATGACCTGCACGCCGTTGCCGTCCACGTCGGTGACCTCGGCCACAGCGAAATGTGCGCGCACCCTGGCGCCAACGGGCAACGGCGATGTGAAGCGCACGCGATTGAGCCCGTAGTTGAGACCCATGCGCTGACGTAGCGCGACCGTCCGTTCCAGCAGCGCGGGGATGAGCGAGAGCGTGAGGAACCCGTGCGCGATCGGCCCGCCGAACGGCGACTCGCGCCGCGCCCGTTCCGGGTCGACATGTATCCACTGATGGTCGCCTGTTGCGGCTGCAAAGCGGTCCACCCGCGCCTGATCGACCTCGATCCACTCGCTGACGAGTGCCGGCGCACCCACGAGTGCACGCAGCGCGTCTGCATCGATCTGCGGGGCGACCTCGCTCATGCTGCCGCCCCGCTCGTGCCCGGATGACGCAGACCGAAGATGCCCTTCGAACGTACGATGATGGCGGTCTGACCGTTCTGGTTGATGCCTTCCCACTGCATCGAGACGATGCCGCGATCCGGCCGGCTCGCCAGCACGCGTTTATCGAGCACGGAGATTTTCATCGTGATGGTGTCGCCGACCGCGACGGGCCTGAGCCAGCGAATCTCGTCCACGCCGGGCGAGCCCATCGAAGTGGAGCCCGCCAGCGTGCTGCGCACGAAGAGCCCCATCATCACCGAGCACGTATGCCAGCCGCTTGCGATCAGCTTGCCGTAGGGCGACGTTTTCGCTGCCTCGTCGTCCACGTGGAAGGGCTGAGGATCGAACCGCTGCGCAAACTCCACGATCTCGGCATGCCCGAACGTGTGCGAACCGATTTCGGCCGTCGTGCCCGCTTCTATATCCTCGTAGCTCAATCCCATCGCTTGATCCTCGTTGGCAAACGTCTTTTGTTGATGTTCACGCGTCGCAGGCGGTGAAGCCAGGTAACGCAGTAAAGCGCGCCAGGTGATGGTCGACGTCACCGAGCGTCGTTTCGATGATCGCGAGCCGCTTGAACAGATGCGCCGCGGCCACTTCGTTGGTGACGCCCATCCCGCCGTGCAGCTGGACCGCCTGCTGTCCCACGAAGCGCGCGGCCTGCCCGACCCGCACCTTCGCCGCGCTTATCGCGCGGCGCCGCTCGTCGGTGTCCGCGCTCGTGTAGCGCGCCGCGGCCAGATAAGTGAGCGAGCGCGCCTGTTCCGTGTGGATCAGCATCTCGACCATCCTGTGCTGCAGTGCCTGAAAACGGGCAATGGGCACGCCGAACTGCTGGCGCGTCTTCGTGTACTCGACGGTAGCATGGTTGAGCGCGTCGAGCGCACCGATTGCCTCTGCGCAGAGCAGAACGATGCCGTAGTCGGCGATGCGTTCGAGCGTGGCGGCACCCACTTCATGCGAGCCATCGGCAGCGAGCCGGCGTGCCGGTGTGGCGTCGAAGACCAGCGTTGCGGCGCGCTGGCCGTCGATGGTGCGGTAGTCCGTAGCGGTCGCACCCGCTGCATCGCGTGCCACGACGAAGAGTGCCAGCTCGCCGGGCGCTTCGCCGCCCGCGAGCCGCGCCGGGACGATCCAGTAGTCCGCCTGCGCGCCGTGCTGCACCACCGACTTGCTGCCGCTCAGCACGAAGCCGCCATCGCGCGGTGTCGCGACCGCCTCGACCGCGAACAGGTCGTATCGCGCAGCAGGCTCATTAAACGCCACCGCGAGCTTGATCTCGCCCGCCGCGGCACGTTCGAGCAGCGTCGCATCTTCGCCATCGCCCGAACCGGCGAGCTTCAATGCCTCGATGCCCACCGCGGTTGCCCAGTAGGGCTCCACGACCAGGGCGCGGCCCAGTTCCTGCATGACGACCAGCATGTCGAACGGCGTGCCGTCGAACCCGCCTTGTGCCTGCGGCACGGGCAACGCCGTCAGTCCCAGATCGACGAGCGCTTGCCAGGGGGTATCCGATACGCCGGCCTCGGAGCGCACGATCGCCTGACGCGCTTCGAAGCCGTATTGCCGGTCCAGATAGCGGCGCAGCGCGTCGGCGAATTGCTGTTGTTCGTCCGTGAAGGTGAAGTCCATGCGCTGCTCCTCAAAGGCCGAGAATCATCTGCGCGATGATGTTCTTCTGGATTTCGTTCGAGCCGCCGTAGATCGACGTCTTGCGGAAGTTGAAGTAGTAGGCGGCGAGCGGCGCCGCGTCGTCGTCGCCGGCGATGCTGTGTTCGCGTTCGCCTTCGAGGAACGGCACGTCGAACGGCGCGGCAAGCGGACCAGCGGCTTCGAACATCAGTTCGGTGAGCGCCTGCTGGACCTCGGTGCCTTTGATCTTCAGCATCGATGCTTCAGGCCCCGGTCCACGTCCGCCGGTTTCGCTGCTCACCACGCGCTGCACCGTGACTTCGAGCGCCATCAGTTCGATCTCGAGCGCCGCCACCTTCGCGGCGAACAGCGGATCATGCAGCAGCGGCTTGCCGTTCTTTTGCTGCGCGAGTGCGAAGCGCTTCAGAAAGAGCAGTTCGCGTTTCGACTGGCCCACGCGCGCAATGCCGGTGCGCTCGTGCCCGAGCAGATACTTCGCGTACGTCCAGCCGCGGTTTTCCTCGCCGACCCGATTTTCGACCGGCACCTGCACGTCTTCGAAGAACACCTCGTTGACTTCGTGATCTTCGTCGAGCGTGATGATGGGACGAACCGTGATGCCTGGCGTCTTCATGTCGATCAGCAGGAACGAGATACCTTCCTGCTTCTTCGCGGACGAGTCGGTGCGCACGAGGCAGAACATCATGTCGGCGTGCTGGCCGAGCGTAGTCCAGGTCTTCTGCCCGTTCACGACATAGTGGTCACCGTGGCGTTCGGCGCGCGTTCGCAGCGAAGCCAGATCGGACCCCGAACCGGGTTCGGAGTAGCCCTGGCACCACCAGTCGGTGCCATCGAGAATACGCGGCAGGTAGTGGCGTTTCTGCGCCTCGCTGCCGTACTTCATGAGGACGGGCGCAACCATCGACACGCCGAAAGGCAGCACCATCGGCGCGCCGGCCCGCGCGCACTCCTCTTCCCAGATATGGCGTTGTGTTGCGTTCCAGCCAGGTCCGCCGTATTCGACGGGCCACGCGGGCGCGGACCAACCGCGCGCGCCGAGCAGCTTGTGCCAGCGCGCGAAGTCGTCGCGATTCAGACGTTTGTGATTGAGAACTTTGTCGCGCAGCGACGAAGGCAGATTCGCTTCGAGCCAGGCGCGAATGTCGGCGCGAAAAGCGCCGTCGGCGGCGGAATAATCGAGGTCCATGCGCAGTGTCTCCTTGCCGCAGCGAGCGCCGCCACAAGGAAGACGCCGCGTTACTGCAACGGCTCCTTCAGTGCGGCCGGGATCGGCAGCGGCATCACGTCGATGCCTTCTTCGACGAGCGCGCGTGCATCCTCAGGCGTCGTGACCCCGCGAATATTGCGTGCGGGCGCCTCGTTGTAGTGGATGCGCCGGGCTTCCTCGGCGAAGCGGTCGCCCACGTTCTCGGTCTTGTCGAGGACCTCGCGCAGCGCGCGCATGACCCGCGCCTGCAGTTCGTTCATGTCCGGTGTGCCTTGCTGCGCCGGCTCGGCCGCTCCCGAAAGATTCAGACGAGGCGCGGACGGCAGGCGGCTCACTTCGGTGGCACCGCAAATCGGACATTCAACGAGCTTGCGAGCCAGCTGCGATTCGAAGTCGTCTGCCGAGGCAAACCAGCCTTCGAAGCGATGGCCGCCCGGGCATTGTAGATCGAGGACCTTCATGTGGAATCGGGGCTTACGTGCGAGTTTAGCGCAATTCGCTGTTTTATGAACGATCGTTCGAAAAACAGCGGTTAGGTATTCGCGGTGTGGCGGCGATGCGCTACCGCGCGGCACGGAGCGTTCTCTCGTGCCGGAAAAAAAATCGGCCCGTTATGAACGACGCATGACGTGTCCGGCGATTGTAGCGCCTCGGGCCGCGTGCTGCCGAGGTAGTCAAAAGACGGTGCCCGAGGTCTGCGCGACGCGCCAACACCGGCAATGATTCCCAGTGGAGACAGCGGTCTTTCCACAGCCTCCATCTGCCGCAACGGAACGCGGACCGAAGCGCGACGCTTACGCGTCGCCGCCAGTCTCCGCCGGCCCGAGCGGCCAGGCACCCGAGAGCACCTTTTCGAGCCAGAACGTGCCGATGATCGTCTTCACGTCCGTGATCTTGCCCGTGCGCACCCACTCCGAGAGATCGGGCACAGTCGCCGTGAAAAGCTCGAGAAATTCGCCGTCGTCCAGATTGCGCTCGCCCGCGGTGAGTCCGCGTGCCAGATAGATGTCGATGAACTCGGTGGAGTACGAAATGATCGGGTGGATACGCGTGACGTAGATGTATTCGCGCGCCGTATAGCCCGTTTCCTCGCGCAGTTCGCGCTTTGCACACGCAAGCGCGCCTTCGTTCGGATCGAGCTTGCCCGCCGGGTACTCGTACATCACCTTACCGATCGGGTAGCGGTACTGGCTTTCCATCAGCACGCGGCCGTCGTCGAACAGCGGAATCACCATGACCGCGCCCGGATGCTGCACGTATTCGCGCGTGGCGTGCTTGCCGTCCGGCAATTCCACCGTATCGCACTTGAGCGTGAGGAACTTGCCGTTGTGGATCGTGGTGCTTTCGACGCATCGCTCGTAGAGCGCGTCGTCGTGATCGGGGAGTTCGGCGGCCATATGCAAACCCTCTGTGCAACGCTGGAAGACCGGGGCGCGATGGCTCGCGCCGTCAGTGTCGTTTGACGAGATACTGCCAGGCGAAGCCTGGAAAGGCGAAGACGATGAAGAGACTGAACGTGATCGCGTAGAACTGCCAGCCCTGGTCGAAGCGATTGCCTGCGCGCGATTCGAGCATGAAACCGAGTGCGCCGACCACGAAATAGAGCACGATCAATTCGCCGATCCGCCACCAGGCGCTCTTCTTCGTCGCCCTGAGTGGGACCACACAGAAGAGGCGCTGGTTCAGAAAAGGCAGGTTGGCGCCCGCGAGCGCCAACAACACGATAAACCAGCCCGCTGCGGACATCAGAGCGAGAGCGTGTGCGAGATGGCCTGCAGGCAACCGGTCATCAACGGCCCCGGCACGAGGCCGAGTACCAGCACGGCGAGGCCATTGAGCGCAAGCAGCGCGCGGTTGCACATACCCGACTGGATCGGCGAGGCGTCCTGCGGCGCATCGAAGTACATGAGCTTGACGATACGCAGGTAGTAGAACGCGCCGAACAGCGACGTGATCACGGCCAGCACGGCAAGCCACGTGAGACCGGCATTCACCGTGGCCTCGAGCACGGCAAGCTTCGCGTAGAAGCCGACCGTCGGCGGGATGCCGGCGAGCGAGAACATCATCACCATCATGACGAACGCGAACACCGGGCTGCGCTGATTGAGACCCTTGAAGTCGTCGATCGTGTCGGCTTCGAAGTCACGGCGCGCGAGCAGCATCACCATGCCGAACGTGCCCAGCGTCGTGATCAGGTAGACGATGCTGTAGAACATGGCCGAACCGTAGGCGCCGGCCGCCCCGCTCGCCTTGCCGTCCACGATGCCGGAGAGCAGCCCCAGCAGCACGAAGCCCATGTTCGAGATCGCCGAGTACGCGAGCATGCGCTTCACGTTACGCTGCACGATACCCGTGATGTTGCCGACGATCAGCGAGAGCGCGGCGAGAATCACCAGCATTTCCTGCCAGTCGACTGCGAGCGGCAACAGACCCATCACGAGGAAGCGCAGAGCCCACGCGAACGCGGCCACCTTGGGGCCGCCGCCCGTGAGCAGCGTCATCGCCGTGGGGGCGCCTTGATACACATCGGGTACCCACATGTGGAACGGCACCGCGCCCATCTTGAACGCCACACCGGCCACAACGAAGATCACGCCGAACAGCAGCACGACGTCGTTGATGCGGCCCGAAGCAATGGCCTTCACCACATCGTTGAGGTCGAGCGAGCCCGTTGCGCCGTACAGCATCGAAATGCCGTAGAGCAGGAAGCCCGAAGCCAGGGCGCCCAGCACGTAGTACTTCATCGCCGCTTCGTTCGACGTCGAGGCGCTGCGGCGCAGGGCGATCACGGCGTAGAGCGACAGCGACATCAGTTCCAGACCGAGGTACAGCGTCAGGAAGTTGTTGCCGGAGATCATCACCAGCTGACCGAGCAGCGAGAACATGCCGAGCAGGAAGAAGTCGCCGCGGAACAGGTCGCGCTCTTCCAGATAACGACGCGAGTAGACGATCGACACGGCGAAGCCCAGCGTCACGACGGCCTTCATCGCACTGGCGAACGCGTCCACCACATACATGTGCGAGAAGAAGTAATAGACGTTGTTGTCGGCCGCGTTCACCGCGAACCAGATGCCGGCCACGAGGCTCGACAGCAAGGCGATGAAGTAGGTCGTGCGCCGGCCGCTGTCGCCGACGAACGTGTCGTTGAGCCACGCGACGATGACGGCGACCATCAGCAGCGCGTCGGGCAACAGAACGGTCATAGGTGCGTTTTGCATGATGTCTTAGATCCTCCGCTCTGTATTACTGCGACAACGGCAGCTTCGACTGCGCCACGTGGGAGAGGAGGTTATCCACGGAGACGTGCATCACATCGGTAAAGGGCTTCGGATAGATGCCCATATACAGCGTCAGCAGCGCGAGGATAGCCAGCATGAAGTACTCGCGGCGGTTCACGTCCTTGAGTTCCTTCACGTGATCGTTGGCCACGGCGCCGAAGTAGACGCGCTTGTACATCCACAGCGTGTAGGCCGCGCCGAGAATCAGCGTGAACGCTGCGCCGAACGCAATCCAGAAATTGAACTGGACAGCGGCCAGAATCACCATGAATTCGCCCACGAAACCCGAGGTACCCGGCAAGCCGCAGTTGGCCATCGAGAACAGCATGGCGAGCGCCGCAAACTTCGGCATCGTGTTCACGACGCCACCGTAGTCCGCGATCTGACGCGAGTGCACGCGGTCGTAGAGCACGCCGATGCACAGGAACATGGCGCCCGACACGAAGCCGTGCGAGATCATCTGCACGATCGCGCCTTCCACACCCAGTTGGCTGAAGATGAAGAAGCCGAGCGTGACGAAGCCCATGTGCGCGATCGACGAATACGCGACCAGTTTCTTCATGTCGGCCTGCACCATCGCCACGAGGCCGATGTAGATCACCGCGATCAGCGAAAGCGTGATGATGACCGGCGCGAGGAAGTGGCTCGCGTCCGGCGTGACCGGCAGCGAAAAACGCAGGAAACCGTACGCACCGAGCTTCAGCATGATCGCCGCCAGCACGACCGAGCCGCCCGTGGGCGCTTCCACGTGGGCGTCAGGCAACCACGTGTGCACCGGCCACATCGGCACCTTCACGGCGAAGGCAAGGAAGAAGGCAATGAAGAGCAGGATCTGCGGCGTCATCGCGATCTTCGCGGCCTGCCACGAGGCGAGGTCGAACGTGCCCGTCTGCGTGTACAGGTACAGCAGCGCGACCAGCATCAGGAGCGAGCCGGCCAGCGTGTACAGGAAGAACTTGAACGCGGCATAAACGCGGTTCGGGCCGCCCCACACGCCGATGATGATGTACATCGGAATCAGGGTGGCTTCGAAGAACACGTAGAACAGCATGCCGTCCTGCGCGCTGAACACGCCCACCATGATGCCGGAGAGGATCAGGAAGGCCGCCAGGTACTGCGAGACGTTCTTCGTGATCACTTCCCATCCGGCGATCACGACGATCACCGTAATCAGCGCGGTCAGCACGACAAACCACATCGAGATGCCGTCCACGCCCAGGTGGTACGAAATGTTGAAGCGTTCGATCCAGGTGGACTGCTCGACGAACTGCATCGCCGCCGTGCTAGCGTCGAACTGCGTGAACAGCGGAATCGTGACGATGAAGCTCAGGATCGACCCCACGAGCGCGATCCATCGCGCCGGCCCCGGATTCTTGTCGGACCCGATCGCCAGGATGACGAGCCCGAAAACAATCGGCATCCAGATGGCGATACTGAGAAGCGGATAAGTATGCATTCGTGTCCCTCGCCTTATTTGCCGCTAAGCGTTACAAACAGGGTCAGGAGCCCCAACATGCCGATAATCATGGCAAACGCGTAGTGATAGATGTAGCCGGATTGGAGGAAACGGATCACGCTCGCAAACCAGCCGATAAAACGCGCGCTCCCGTTGACGAGACCGTCGATGACCACGACGTCGCCCTCTTTCCAGAGTCCGCGGCCAATCGCCACCGCACCCCGCGCGAACACGACTTCGTTGATCTTGTCCATGTAGTACTTGTTGTCCAGCAGCGTGTAGATCGGGCCGAACTTGCTGCGGATCACCGCCGGCAGATCAGGACGCTTCAGGTACAGGAACCAGGCCACCACCACGCCGGCCAGCGCGAGCCACATGGGCAGCCCCGTCACCGCGTGCAGACCCAGATCCAGCCAGCCGTGGAATTCTTCGGCCATCTCGGCCAGCGCCGGGTGGCTCGACGAAATTTCGATCACCTTGTCGAACGCCACGCCGTGCTGGAAGAAGTCGCCGTACAGCATCGGGCCAATCGCAATCGCGCCGATCACCACCGACGGAATCGCCAGCAGCACGAGCGGCAGCCACACCACCCACGGCGTTTCGTGCGGCACGTGAACGTGGTGCTCATGCTCGTGGCCGTGCGCGGACGACTCAGCGCCATGGCCATTGCCGTAGTCCTTCGGATGGCGGAAACGCTCCTCGCCGTGGAACACCATGAAGTACATCCGGAACGAGTACAGCGCCGTCACGAACACGCTCGCCGTCACGGCGAAGTAGGCGAAGCCCGAGCCCGGCAGATGCGAGAGCTTGACCGCGTCGATGATCGAATCTTTCGAGTAGAAGCCCGAGAAGAACGGCGTACCGATCAGCGCGAGCGAGCCGATCAGCGACGTGATCCACGTGATCGGCATGTACTTGCGCAGACCGCCCATGTTGCGCATATCCTGATCGTGGTGCATGCCGATGATCACGGAACCGGCGCCGAGGAACAGCAGCGCCTTGAAGAACGCGTGGGTCATGAGGTGGAACACGCCGACCGGGTAGGCCGACACGCCCAGCGCGACCGTCATGTAGCCGAGCTGCGAGAGCGTGGAGTACGCCACCACACGCTTGATGTCGTTCTGCACGATGCCGAGGAAGCCCATGAAGAGCGCCGTGATGGCACCGATCACCGTGATGAACGAGAGCGCCGCATCCGAGAGTTCGAAGAGCGGCGACATGCGCGTCACCATGAAGATGCCGGCCGTCACCATGGTCGCCGCGTGAATCAGCGCGGAGATAGGCGTCGGGCCTTCCATCGAGTCCGGCAGCCAGACGTGCAGCGGGAACTGCGCCGACTTACCCATCGCGCCGATGAAGAGGCAGATACAGGCGACGGTCAGGAGGCCCCAGTGCGTGCCCGGGAACGCGAGTGCGGCCAGTTCGTTGCGCTTCGCGAACACGTCGCCGTAATTGAGCGAACCGGCGAACGCGAGCAGCAGGCCGATGCCGAGCAGGAAGCCGAAGTCGCCCACGCGGTTCACGAGGAACGCCTTCATGTTCGCGTAGATCGCGCTTTCACGCGTGAAGTAGAAGCCGATCAGCAGGTACGACACAAGACCCACCGCTTCCCAACCGAAGAACAGCTGCAGGAAGTTGTTGCTCATGACGAGCATCAGCATCGAGAACGTGAACAGCGAGATGTACGAGAAGAAGCGCTGGTAGCCGTCTTCTTCCGCCATGTAGCCGATGGTGTAGATGTGCACCATCAGCGACACGAAGGTCACCACGCACATCATCATCGCCGTGAGCGAATCGACGAGGAAGCCGATCTCGAACTTCAGGCCATGCACCGACATCCACTCGTAGATCGTCGCGTTGAAGCTTGCGCCGTTCAGTACGTCGAGGAACACGATGGCCGAAAGCACGAACGAGATCGCGACGCCGAGAATCGTGACCGTGTGGGCACCCGCCCGCCCCACTGTCTTGCCGAACAGACCCGCGATCAGCGACCCGACAAGCGGCGCGAGCGGGATGGCCAGCAGCAGGTTTTCATTGAGTGTCGTGGACATAACAGCCTTGCCTGAAATTAACCTTTGAGCTGATCGAGGTCCTCGACGTTGATCGTGTCGAGGCTACGGAACAGGGTCACCAGAATGGCGAGACCGATCGCCGCCTCCGCTGCTGCCACTGTCAGCACGAAGAACACGAAGATCTGGCCATGCACGTCGCCGAGGTAATGCGAGAACGCGACGAAATTGGTGTTCACCGCCAGCAGCATCAGCTCGATCGCCATCAGGATGATGATGATGTTGCGACGGTTCAGGAAAATGCCGACGACAGCGATCGAGAACAGGATCGCGCCGAGCACGAGGTAATGGGCAAGGGTCAACATGTTTTTCTCCTCCTCGCTCAGCTGTTGCTGCCGGGCGCAGTTTCTCCCGCAACCGGTTCGGGTGCGGCCTTCTCGGCCGGCATCTTCACAAGGCGCACGCGGTCTTCACGCCGCACGTGCACCTGCTCCGACACCACCTGACGCTTGCGGGTCTTGAGATGGCGCGCGGTCAGCGCGATCGCGGCAATGATCGCCACGAGCAGCACGAGGCCCGCCACTTCGAATGCGAAGATGTATTCCGAGTAAATGATCCGGCCGATCAGGCGCGTATTCGGCATGGAGCCCAGTGCGGCAGCCGCAGCCGTATCGCGCACCGGCGTGGTCGTGGCGCCGTAGCCGTGCCAGAGGATCAGCGCGGTCTCGATCACGATGATCGCGCCTACCACGGTCGCCATCGGCACGAAGCGCCGGAAGTCGCGCCGCAGTACGTCGAGATTGATGTCGAGCATCATCACGACGAACAGGAACAGCACCATCACCGCGCCCACGTAGACGAGCACCAGCAGGATGGCGAGGAATTCGGCCTCGAGCAGCATCCAGATCGCGGCCGCGTTGAAGAACGCGAGCACGAGGAACAGCGCGGAGGATACCGGGTTGCGCGAGGTGATCACCTTCAGCCCTGACACCGTCAGGAGCAGCGCGAAGATGTAGAACAGTACGGTCGTGAATTCCATGATTACCGGTTCATCGTTAGGCCATCGTGAGGCTTGTTGTCGTCGGACGCGCGGCACGGGCTGGCACAGGGGCACCGCGCCGCGGCGGTCGGGCTGAGGCTTCGCGCGTGAGCTACACCGCGCGGGCCCTGCAGCCGGCCCGGACCGCGGGCCGATCGAGCATCAAACTGAAATCAACGGTACGGCGCGTCCGCTGCCTTGTTCGCGGCGATCTGCGCTTCATAGCGATCGCCCACGGCCAGCAGCATGTCTTTCGTGAAATACAGATCGCCGCGCTTCTCGCCGTGATATTCGAGAATGTGCGTCTCGACGATCGAATCGACGGGGCAGCTCTCTTCGCAGAAGCCACAGAAAATGCACTTGGTCAGGTCGATGTCGTAGCGCGTCGTGCGGCGCGTGTTGTCCGCGCGCGTTTCAGACTCGATCGTGATGGCGAGCGCCGGGCACACCGCTTCGCACAGCTTGCACGCGATGCAGCGCTCTTCGCCGTTCTCGTAGCGGCGCAGTGCGTGCAGCCCGCGAAAGCGCGGCGAAATAGGCGTCTTCTCTTCGGGGAACTGCACCGTGAACTTGCGCCGGAACGTGTAACGTCCCGTCAGCGCGAGGCCCTTGAGCAGCTCGGTGAGAAAGAAGGTCTTGAAGAAGTTTTGGATTGCGGTCATGGGTTCATCCGCCCTTTATTTCCAGATATTCAGCGGCGACATGATCCAGAAGCCGACCACCACCAGCCAGACACAGCACACCGGAATGAACACCTTCCAGCCGAGACGCATGATCTGATCGTAGCGGTAGCGCGGGAACGTGGCACGCGCCCAGATGAATACCGACAGCAGGAAAAAGACTTTCAGCACCAGCCAGAACACGCCCGGGATGAACGACAGGAAGCCGAACGGTGCGCTCCAGCCGCCGAGGAACAGCGTCGAAGCCAAGGCCGAGATCACGATCATGTTGATGTACTCGGCGAGGAAGAACAGCGCGAACGCCATACCCGAGTAGTCGATCATGTGGCCCGCGACGATTTCCGACTCCCCCTCCACCACGTCGAACGGGTGACGGTTCGTTTCGGCGATGCCCGAGATGAAGTACACGACGAACATCGGCAGGAGTGGCAGCCAGTTCCACGAGAGCAGCGCGACGCCGTGGTCGGCGAAGAAACCGCGTTCCTGCGAGTTGACGATGTCCGAGAGGTTGAGGCTGCCCGAGGTCATCAGCACGACCACGAGCGCGAAGCCCATGGCGATTTCGTACGAGACCATCTGCGCTGCGGCACGCATGGCGCCAAGGAAGGCGTACTTCGAGTTGGACGCCCAGCCGGCGAGAATCACGCCGTAGACGCCAATCGACGAGATCGCGATTGCGTACAGCAGACCCGCGTTGATGTTGCCGAGCACGGCGCCTGCCTGGAACGGAATCACGGCCCACACGGCGAACGCCGGCACCACGGTCATGATCGGAGCGATCAGGTAAGTCCAGCGGCTTGCCTGCGCGGGCTGGATCACTTCCTTCAGCAGCAGCTTCAGCACGTCTGCGATAGGCTGCAGAAGACCTGCGGGACCCACACGGTTCGGGCCAATACGCACGTGCATCCAGCCGATGAGCTTGCGCTCCCAGAGGATCAGGTACGCGACGCACAGCAGGATCACCACCGCCACCACCAGGATGCGCACGAGCGCCCACACCGTGGGCCACGCCACACCCAGCAACTGGCTGCCGCCTGCGTTGATCGTATCGAACAAGCTCATTTACGCCTTCTCCACCAGCAGTTCACCGAACAGGCTGCCCAGCGCCGCACCGGCGGGCGTTGCCGCCGGCACGCGCACCACCGTCTGCGCAAGATTCGCGTCGCGCACCGCCGGTGCCTGCACCGAGCGATCGCCTTGGCGCACGCGCACCGCGTCGCCGTCCTTCAAACCCAGCTGATCGAACAGGGCTGCCGGCAGGCCCACCGTCCCGGCCGCCTTCGCCGCCATCGTCAGATGCAGCGACGGCGCACGACGCACGAGCGGGTCGGCGTGGTAGATCGGCACATCGGACACGCGTTCGAAGCCGCCGTTGGCCGGCTTCGCCGCCGAACCGCCTGCGGCACGTGCGATCGCGCCGTTTGCCTTGTTCGACAGACGCGACGTGAGGTCGCCGTCGCCCAGCGCAGCCGTGCGCACTTCTTCGGACGTATCGAACTCGAAACCCGGCTTGCCAAGCAGGCTGCCGAGCACGCGCAGCACCTTCCAGGCCGGGCGGGCGTCGCCAAGCGGACGCACGACACCGTTGAACGACTGCACCGTGGCTTCGGCGTTGACGAACGTGCCGGACGTTTCCGTGAACGGCGCGATAGGCAGCAGGACGTCGGCGTATTCGGCGCCGGTCTTGAACGGCGACAGCACGACGACCATCTCGGCCTGATTCAGCGCTGACAGCGCCGCTGCCGGATTGGCCGTATCGAACTCGGGCTCGACGTTGAGCAGCACATAGCCCTTGCGCGGCTGCTCGAACGCTTCGCGCGCGTTCAGGCCGCCCTCGCCCGGCAGCGCGCCGGCGAGATACGCGCCCACGGTGTTCGCCGCCTCGGTGAGGAAACCGAGCGTCGCGCCGGTGTTCTCCGCAATCCACTGTGCTGCGGCGTGCAGGCGTGCAAATTCGGGGTGCTGCACGGCGCTGTTGCCAAGCAGCACGACACGCCGTTCGCCGGCTGCGAGCGATGCCGCAACCTGCTTTGCCGCCTCGGACGGTTGGGCGCCCGCGAACGCTTCGGGCACGCTCACACCGCGCGCTTGACCGACCGCTGCGGCGATGCCGGCCAGCTCGTCGAGCCATGCCGACGGTGCCGCCACGATGCGCTGTGCGGTCGGAATGAGCGAGTCGTCGTTCGTGGCCTGCAGCAGCGTGAGCTTTGCGCCACCCTTGGCGGCCTGGCGCAGACGCGCGGCCAGCAGCGGATGATCGCGACGCAGGAACGAACCGATCACGAACGCCGAGTCGAGGGTCGAGAGGTCGGCGATCTTCGTGCCGAGCCACGGTGCGCCCGCGAGCGGGGCCGAGAAATCCGACTGGCGCAGACGGAAATCAACGTTCGGCGTACCGACGGCGTTGGCCAGTTGCTTCAGCAGATAAAGCTCTTCAACCGTGCTGTGCGGGCTCGCGAGCGTGGCGAGCGCATTCGCGCCATGGTCGGCGGCGATGCCCTTCAGACCCTTCACCACGTATTCGAGCGCCGTTTGCCAGTCCGTCTCGATCCACTGGCCGCCTTGCTTCACCATCGGGCGCGTGAGGCGTTCGTCGCTGTTGAGGCCTTCGTACGAGAAGCGGTCCTTGTCCGAAATCCAGCACTCGTTGATCGCTTCGTTTTCGAGCGGCAGCACGCGCATGACGTGGTTGTTCTTCACCTGCACCACGAGGTTGGCGCCGACGGAATCATGCGGGCTCACCGACTTGCGGCGCGACAGTTCCCACGTGCGGGCGCTGTAGCGGAACGGCTTGCTCGTGAGCGCGCCTACCGGGCACAGGTCGATCATGTTGCCCGACAGTTCCGAGTCCACGGTCTTGCCGACGAACGACGTGATTTCCGAATGCTCGCCGCGGCCCAGCATGCCGAGTTCCATTACGCCGGCAACTTCCTGGCCGAAGCGGACGCAACGCGTGCAGTGGATGCAGCGCGTCATCTCTTCCATGGAGATCAGTGGACCGACATTCTTGTGGAACACCACGCGCTTTTCTTCGCTGTAGCGCGACGACGACTTGCCGTAGCCCACTGCGAGATCCTGCAACTGGCATTCGCCGCCCTGATCGCAGATCGGGCAGTCGAGCGGGTGGTTGATGAGCAGGAATTCCATCACCGACTGCTGGGCCTTCACGGCCTTGTCGGAGGTGGTGCGCACGACCATGCCGGGCGACACCGGCGTGGCACACGCGGGTACGGCCTTCGGCATCTTCTCGACTTCGACGAGACACATCCGGCAATTGGCCGCAATCGACAGCTTCTTGTGATAGCAGAAGTGAGGAATGTAGGTATCGACCTTGTGCGCAGCCTGGATCACCATGCTGCCTTCAGGCACCTCGACCTTCTTGCCGTCTATTTCGAGTTCAACCATGATGGTCAATCATCCTTAACCTGTTACCGCTCAATCGTTCGCCCCGTTCATCGCCTGCTGCGGCAATGAATTCGCGGTGTGGCGCGCTGGTCGTATCTGCTGCGCGCGTTGCATTCGTTGCTGTTCCCGCCGGCCGCTCACCGGCCCGCTCCTGCGACCGCTCGCTTCGCGGCGGCCTCAGGAACACCGCTTACGCAGCCACCGTCTCCGGCGCCGCCGGTGCACCGGCATGACCGCCAACGAGGCAACGCTTGTTGGCCACGTGATATTCGAATTCGTCCCAGTAGTGCTTGAGCATGCCGCGCACCGGCATGGCGGCTGCATCGCCGAGCGCGCAGATCGTGCGGCCCATGATGTTTTCCGCCACGGAGTTCAGGAGATCCAGATCTTCCTTGCGGCCAAGACCATGCTCGATACGGTGCACCACGCGGTAGAGCCAGCCCGTGCCTTCGCGGCACGGCGTGCATTGACCGCACGACTCTTCGTAATAGAAGTACGACAGACGCAGCAGCGAGCGCACCATGCAGCGCGTCTCGTCCATCACGATCACGGCGCCCGAGCCGAGCATCGAACCGGCCTTCGCGATCGAATCGTAGTCGAGGTCGGTTTGCATCATGATGTCACCCGGGATCACCGGCGCCGACGAGCCGCCCGGAATCACCGCCTTGATCTTCTTGCCGCCGCGCATGCCGCCCGCAAGCTCCATCAGCGTGGCAAACGGGGTGCCGAGCGGCACTTCGTAGTTGCCAGGACGTTCGACGTCGCCGGACACCGAGAAGATCTTCGTACCACCGTTGTTGGGCTTGCCGAGTTCGAGGTAATTCTGCGGACCGATGGCCAGCAGGAACGGCACGGCCGCGAACGTTTCGGTGTTGTTGATCGTGGTCGGCTTGCCGTACACGCCGAAGCTCGCCGGGAACGGCGGCTTGAAGCGCGGCTGGCCCTTCTTGCCTTCCAGCGACTCGAGCAGCGCCGTTTCTTCGCCGCAGATGTACGCGCCGTAGCCGTGGTGCGCGAAGAGGTCGAACGAGAAGTCCGTCCCCAGGATGTTCTTGCCGAGGAAGCCCGCGCGGCGCGCTTCTTCCAGCGCCTCTTCGAAGCGCTTGTAGACTTCCCAGATCTCGCCGTGGATGTAGTTGTAGCCCACGGTAATACCCATCGCGTACGCGCCGATGGCCATGCCCTCGATCAGCGAATGCGGATTCCAGCGCAGGATGTCGCGATCCTTGAACGTGCCCGGTTCGCCTTCGTCCGAGTTGCAGACGAGATACTTCTGACCGGGAAACTGACGCGGCATGAAGCTCCACTTGAGGCCGGTCGGGAAGCCCGCACCGCCGCGGCCGCGTAGACCCGACGCCTTCACGTCCGCAATGACCTGCTCGGGCGGAATCTTCTCTTCGAGAATACGGCGCAGCTGCTTGTAACCGCCGCGCGCAACGTAGTCTTCGAGATGCCAGTTGTCGCCGTTCAGCCCGGCGAGAATCAGCGGCTTGATGTGCCGATCGTGCAAAGACGTCATTTCGAAAGTTCCTCGAGCAGCTGGTCGATCTTCTCGCGGCTCATGAAGCTGCACATGCGATGGTTGTTCACAAGCATCACGGGCGCGTCACCGCACGAGCCCATGCACTCGCCCTCTTTCAGGGTGAACTTGCCGTCCGGCGTGGTTTCGCCAAAGTCGATGCCGAGCTTCTGCTTCAGGTATTCGGCCGCGCTCTCCGAGCCGCCGTCCGGGCCCAGCTGGCACGGCAGGTTCGTGCAGAGCGTGATCTTGTATTTGCCGACGGGCTTCGTCTCGTACATCGTGTAGAAGGTCGCGACCTCCTGCACGGCGATCGCCGGCATGCCCAGATAGTCGGCGACGAACTGCATGAGTTCGGGCGACAGCCAGCCGTGCTCTTCCTGCGCGACGGCCAGCGCCGCCATCACCGCGGACTGCTTCTGGTCGGCGGGATATTTCGCGATCGAGCGATCGATTTCTTTCAGGCCTTCAGCTGAGATCATTTTCAGACACGACTCTTTCAATTCCTACCGAACGAAAACCTGTCGCGAACCGCTTGCTGCGACAGACGTGGCGTTCCTTGCATGATGCGCAGCGCGCGCCGGACTGCTGCTGCCCCGAGGCACGCGCCGTGTTGCGAAACCGCTTACCGGTCGATTTCCCCGAACACGATGTCCTGCGTGCCGATGATGGTCACGGCATCGGCAATCATGTGGCCGCGCGCCATTTCGTCGAGTGCCGCCAGGTGCGCGTAGCCGGGAGCGCGGATCTTGAGCCGGTACGGCTTGTTCGCGCCGTCGGAGACGAGATAGATGCCGAACTCGCCCTTCGGATGCTCGACGGCAGCGTAGGCCTCGCCTTCCGGCACGTGGAAGCCTTCCGTGAAGAGCTTGAAGTGGTGAATCAGCTCTTCCATGTTCGACTTCATGTTCACGCGCGACGGCGGCGCAACCTTGTGATTGTCGGTCATCACCGGACCCGGATTCTTGCGCAGCCATTCAATGCACTGTTTCGCAATGCGGGTGGACTGGCGCATTTCCTCGACGCGTACCAGGTAGCGGTCGTAGCAGTCACCGTTCACGCCGACCGGGATGTCGAAGTCGAGGCGGTCATACACCTCGTACGGCTGCTTCTTGCGCAGATCCCATTCGATACCGGAGCCGCGGATCATCGGACCCGTGAGACCCATCTGCAGGGCGCGCTCGGGACTCACCACACCGATGCCGACAAGACGCTGCTTCCAGATGCGGTTATCGGTGAGCAGCGTTTCGTATTCGTCGACGCAATTGGGGAAGCGGGTGAAGAAATCGTCGATGAAGTCGAGCACCGAACCCTGGCGCGCTTCGTTCATTCTGGCGAGCGCCTTCTCGTTGCGGATCTTCGACGCCTTGTATTGCGGCATCGCATCCGGCAGGTCGCGATAGACGCCGCCAGGACGATAGTACGCCGCGTGCATCCGTGCGCCGGACACGGCTTCGTACACGTCCATCAGGTCTTCACGCTCGCGGAACGCGTAGAGAAACACCGCCATCGCGCCCACGTCGAGCGCGTGCGCGCCGATCCACATCAGGTGGTTCAACACGCGCGTGATTTCGTCGAACAGCACGCGAATGTATTGGGCGCGAACCGGCACGTCGATGCCGAGCAGCTTTTCGATCGCCATCACGTAGCCGTGCTCGTTGACCATCATCGACACGTAGTCGAGACGGTCCATGTACGGAACGGACTGAATGAACGTCTTGCTTTCGGCGAGCTTTTCGGTCGCGCGATGCAGAAGGCCGATGTGCGGATCGGCACGCTGGATCACTTCACCATCGAGCTCGAGCACGAGGCGCAGCACACCGTGCGCTGCCGGGTGCTGCGGGCCGAAATTGAGCGTGTAGTTTTTGATTTCTGCCATGGCACCCTCTTAGTGTTTCAGACCGCCATAGCGATCCTCGCGGATCACGCGCGGCGTGATTTCGCGCGGCTCGATCGTCACCGGCTGGTAGACGACGCGCTTCTCTTCCGGGTCGTAGCGCATTTCGACGAAGCCGGAAACCGGGAAGTCCTTGCGGAACGGGTGGCCGATGAAGCCATAGTCGGTGAGGATGCGGCGCAGGTCAGGATGGCCCTCGAACACAATGCCGTAAAGGTCGAACGCTTCGCGCTCGTACCAGTTGACCGAGTTCCAGATATCCACGACGGAGGGGACAATGGGGACTTCGTCGTCCGGTGCGAACACGCGCACGCGCAGACGCCAGTTGTTCGTCACCGAGAGCAGATGCAGCACGGCTGCAAAACGCGGGCCCTCGTAGGCACCGTCGCCGTACGCCTGATAGTCGACGCCGCACAGATCGATCAGTTGTTCGAAACGCAGCTTCGGATCGTCGCGCAGCTGCTTCGCCACGTCGAGGTATTCGCCTGCTTTCACGACGATCGTCAGCTCGCCGATCGCCTCGGTAATGCTCACGAGGCGGCCGCCAAAGGCCGCCTCGAGGTTCGCTTTCAGGGTCTCGAGTTTGCTTGCCATATTGTGGGGGAGGCTCAGGCCTTATTGACGGGCGATGGTGTTGGTGCGGCGGATCTTCGCCTGCAGCTGGATCACCCCGTAGACCAGGGCTTCGGCCGTGGGCGGACAGCCCGGCACGTACACATCGACAGGTACGATGCGATCGCAGCCACGCACCACCGAATACGAATAGTGATAGTAGCCGCCACCGTTGGCACACGAGCCCATCGAGATGACCCAGCGCGGCTCGGCCATCTGGTCGTACACCTTGCGCAGAGCCGGTGCCATCTTGTTGCACAGCGTACCGGCCACGATCATCACGTCCGACTGACGCGGGCTCGGGCGAAACACCACGCCAAAGCGGTCGAGGTCGTAGCGGGCTGCGCCCGCATGCATCATCTCTACCGCGCAACATGCAAGACCGAACGTCATCGGCCACAGCGAGCCGGTGCGCGTCCAGTTGATCAGCTTGTCAGCCGTGGTGGTGACAAACCCTTCCTTCAAGACCCCTTCGATACTCATTTGCTTTCCACTCCAGGCGGGCGGCATGGCGCTGCCACCCATGCAAACCGGCAATTAACCCGTTACTCCCAGTCGAGGCCGCCTTTCTTCCAGATATAGGCGAAGCCCAGCAGGAATTCGAGCAGAAAAATCATCATCGCGATGAAGCCCGGCCAGCCGATGTCGCGCAGGGCAACGCCCCACGGGAACATGAATGCGGTCTCGAGATCGAAGATGATGAAGAGGATGGCCACGAGGTAGTACCGCACGTCGAATTTCATGCGGGCGTCTTCGAAAGCTTCGAAGCCGCACTCGTACGGCGCGTTCTTGTCGGCGTCAGGCCGGTTGGGACCAAGAATCTTGCCAATGCTGACCAGCGCTATACCCAAACCGGTGCCCACAAGGAGGAACAACAAGACGGGGAAATAGGCTGCGAGGTTCAAGACTATCCTCAATCGGTTGGTTCTGGATTCCGCGAGCGCTGTGCGGCCCGCGGCATATTACTTCAGAAGCTTGACGGACGCCGCCAAACGAACAAATACGACGCCAGAAGTAAAAATGCCAGCCGAAGCGAAGCAGCGGCTGGCATTAGATAACATTGGTGCCGACGGCGAGACTCGAACTCGCACAGCTTTCGCCACTACCCCCTCAAGATAGCGTGTCTACCAATTTCACCACGTCGGCACTGTATGCAATCCGGGAAAACAACTTGTTGAAACCCGCGAATCGCTTCAAGACTTGAATTCTAACCTGTCTAAACAGATTGTTCAACGCATCAAAGCGGGTCTGTCGAAAATTTATTTCGGCACGTCCTGGCCCGGAGTCGATGCAGCCGAAGCCGCGGCAGGCAACGAAGCCGGCGCAACAACCGACGCAGCGGAGGCAACCGCAGGCGCATTTGTTGCGGCGCCCAACACACCCGCTGAAGGCTTCGAATGATACGAGCCGAGATAAGTAAGCGCCAGCGTCGATACGAAAAAGACTGTTGCAAGCACGGCGGTTGTACGCGAAAGGAAATTCGCGGAACCGCTTGCACCGAACAGACTGCCCGACGCGCCGCTGCCGAACGCGGCGCCCATGTCCGCACCCTTGCCGTGTTGTAGCAGCACGAGGCCGATAACGCCAAGCGCCGACAGCAGCTGGACGACAATGATCAACGTCTTCAAATACAGCATCACACTCACCTGAGGTTCTGTTAAAGCGGTGACATCAAGCCGTCACGCGCATGGAAGCATGGGTGCCGCGATGCCGCGGCACCCGAAACGCCTTACGAAGCCTGAGCGGCGCTCGCTGCGGCAGCGGCCTCGCAGATCGCGATGAAATCGGCCTCCTTGAGCGAAGCGCCGCCGATCAAGCCCCCATCGATATCGCTTTCGCGGAACAACTCTTCCGCGTTGTCGGGCTTCACGCTACCGCCATACAGCAGCGGCACGTCCGCCACGGCGGCGCCTTTCGCCGCCAGCTGCGCGCGCAGGAACGCGTGCACCTGCTGAGCCTGCGCCGCCGTAGCGCTGCGCCCGGTACCAATCGCCCACACCGGCTCATAGGCCACGACGATTCGCGCCGCCTCGTCGGACGAGAGCTTTGCGAGCACTTCGCCAAGCTGCACGTCCACCACCTGCTCAGTGGTCCCGGCTTCACGCTGCTCGAGCGTTTCGCCCACACACACGATTGGGGTCAAACCCGCCTCGAGCGCGCGCTGCGTTTTGACCGCCACGAGTTCCGCGCTTTCGTAGTGATATGCACGGCGCTCCGAATGCCCGACGATCGCGAACGACGCGCCAAATTCGCGCGCCATCTCGGCAGCCACTTCGCCGGTATAGGCGCCTTGCACGTTGGCCGACACGTCCTGCACGCCCCACGCGACGCGGCTGCCCTCGAGCAGGGACTGCACCTGCGCGAGATACGGAAACGGCACGCAAACACCAACGCGGACATCGGCGGGAAGCGCTGCGGCCCGCTTTGCGATCGCCTGCAGCAACGTGGCGTTCGCTTCGAGGCGACCGTGCATCTTCCAGTTACCGACTACCAGTTTCGCTCGTTGTTTCGACATCGTCTCGTCGTGTCCTCTCGTGTCGCGGGCAGCCCGCGGTCCGTTGCCGGGGCAGCGAAAGCAAAAACGCGCAATTTTACTGTGCGACCGCCAAGCCGGTCAAACCGCACATGTCAAGCCCCCTGCCAGTTCAGCACGATCTTGCCGATGTGCTCGCTGCTCTCCATGAGCGCATGCGCCTCGGCCGCACGCGCGGCCTCGAACACACGGTAGACGACCGGCTTGATACGACCCTCGTCGATCAGCGGCCACACGCGCTCCTTCAGTTGCGCCGCCACTTGCGCCTTGAACTCCACGGGACGCGGGCGCAGCGTCGAGCCGGTGATGGTCAGCCGGCGCCGCAGGATTTCGTTGAGGTTAACTTCCGCCTTCGCGCCGCCGAGCATGGCGATCAGCACGATGCGTCCGCCATCCGCGAGTGCCGAAAGCTCGCGTGGAATGTAGCTCCCGCCCACCATGTCGAGAATCACGTCGACGCCACGATCGTTCGTGAGCGACTTGAGTACTTCGACAAAGTCTTCGGTCCGGTAGTTGATGGCGCGCTCGGCACCCAGTTGCTCGCATGCGCGGCACTTGTCTTCGGAACCCGCCGTCGCGAAGACGCGAAAGCCCAGCGCGTGCGCAATCTGGATGGCCGTCACGCCGATGCCGCTCGAGCCGCCCTGAACGAGCAGCGTCTCGTTCGCACCGCCCTCGCCCGCGCCCAGCTGCGCGCGCATGAAGACGTTGCTCCACACCGTGAAGAACGTCTCGGGCAAGGACGCGGCCTCGACGTCCGACAGCGCGCCCGGCACCGGCAGACATTGCTGGAGCGGCACCGCGGCGTACTCGGCATAACCGCCGCCCGCGAGCAGTGCGCATACGCGGTCACCTTCCTTCAGGCCGAACGGATTGCGTTTGGGATCGATCGTGCCGCCGGCGATCACACCCGCCACCTCCAGGCCCGGCAAGTCCGAAGCGCCGGGCGGCGGCGCATAAGCGCCCTTGCGCTGGAAGACGTCCGGACGGTTCACGCCCGAAGCCGCCACCTTGATCAAGACCTCACCGGCCTTGGGTTCCGGCATGGGCCGCTCGGCAAGCTTGAGCACGTCAGGCGCGCCGAACTCCGTAATTTCGATCGCTTTCATCCGCGTTCCCCTGAGTCTGGATTGCACTGCAAACGGCAGACAGCATGCCCTGGATTAACGTTGCATGCAGCGCGATCCGCGCTCGCGTTTCGCGTGCCATCAAGAAAAACGGCCGGCACGCTTGCGCGCTGCCGGCCGTCGTCATGCTACCGCGTTACTGCTGCGGAGCCGGCTCGCCCTGCGGCGCGCCGGAGGGCGAGTCGTTGAGCAACGCCTTGGCCGACAGGCGCACGCGACCCTTCTCGTCCGTCTGGATGACCTTGACCTTCACGACCTGGCCTTCCTTCAGATAGTCGTTGATGTCCTTGATGCGCTCGTTGGCGATTTCCGAGATGTGCAGCAGGCCGTCCTTGCCCGGCAGCAGGTTCACGATCGCGCCGAAGTCCAGCAGCTTGAGAATCGTGCCCTCGTAGATCTGACCGACCTCGACTTCCGCCGTGATCGCTTCGATGCGGCGCTTCGCTTCGGCCATGCCTTCGCTGCTCGTGCTCGCGATCGTCACGACGCCGTCGTCGGAGATGTCGATGGTCGTGCCGGTTTCTTCGGTCAGCGCGCGGATCACCGAACCGCCCTTGCCGATCACGTCGCGGATCTTCTCCGGGTTGATCTTCACAGTGATCATGCGCGGCGCGAACGCCGACAGTTCCGTGTTCGCACCCGACACCGCGGCCGTCATCTTGCCGAGGATGTGCATGCGGCCTTCCTTCGCCTGCGCGAGCGCGACCTGCATGATTTCCTTCGTGATGCCCTGGATCTTGATGTCCATCTGCAGCGCGGTCACGCCGTCGGCCGTACCGGCCACCTTGAAGTCCATGTCGCCCAGGTGGTCCTCGTCGCCGAGAATGTCGCTCAGCACCGCGAACTTGTTGTCTTCGAGGATCAGCCCCATCGCGATGCCCGCGACGTGCGCCTTCATCGGCACGCCGGCGTCCATCAGTGCGAGACAGCCGCCGCACACCGAAGCCATCGAGGACGAACCATTCGATTCCGTGATTTCGGACACCACACGAATCGAGTAGCCGAACTCTTCGGCGCTCGGCAGGCACGCGACGAGCGCGCGCTTGGCAAGACGGCCATGGCCGATTTCGCGGCGCTTCGGCGAGCCCACCCGGCCGGTTTCGCCGGTCGCGAACGGCGGCATGTTGTAGTGGAGCATGAAGCGGTCGCGGTACTCGCCTTCGAGCGCGTCGATGATCTGCTCGTCACCCTTCGTGCCGAGCGTCGCCACCACGAGCGCCTGCGTTTCGCCGCGCGTGAAGAGCGCCGAGCCGTGCGTACGCGGCAGCACGCCGGTGCGGATTTCGATCGGACGCACGGTGCGCGTATCGCGGCCGTCGATGCGCGGTTCGCCGTTCAGGATCTGGCCGCGAACGATCTTCGCTTCCAGGTCGAACAGGATGTTGCCGACAGTCGCCGCATCCGGCGCTTCGCCAGCCGACGTCACGGCGTCTTCCGCCAGCTTCGCCGTCACGGCCGAGTAGATTTCCTTGACCTTCGCCGAGCGGGCCTGCTTTTCGCGAATCTGGTAGGCCGCCTGCAGGTCGGCCAGCGCGAGTTCCGTCACGCGCGCGATCAGCGGCTCGTTCTTCGGTGCCGGCTGCCAGTTCCACTCCGGCTTGCCGCCTTCGCGCACGAGTTCGTGAATCGCGTCGATCGCGGTTTGCATCTGCTCGTGGCCGAACACGACTGCGCCCAGCATCACGTCTTCCGGCAGTTGGTCTGCTTCGGATTCCACCATCAGCACGGCGCGCTCCGTACCCGCCACGACGAGGTCGAGGCGCGATTCCTTGATCTGCGCGCGCGTCGGGTTCAGCACGTATTCGTTGTTGATGTACGCAACACGCGCGGCACCCACCGGGCCGTTGAACGGCAGGCCCGACACCGCGAGTGCAGCCGATGCGCCGATCAGGGCCGGGATGTCCGACGGAATGTCCGGATTCACCGACAACACGTGAATGACGACCTGCACTTCGTTGTAGAAGCCTTCAGGGAAAAGCGGGCGCAGCGGACGGTCGATCAGGCGCGAAATGAGCGTTTCGCCTTCCGAGGGACGGCCTTCGCGGCGGAAGAAGCCGCCGGGAATCTTGCCGGCCGAATACGTTTTCTCGATGTAGTCGACGGTGAGCGGGAAGAAATCCTGGCCGGGCTTGGCCGACTTCGCGCCGACCACGGTCGCGAGCACGACCGTATCTTCGACGTCGACGAGGACGGCACCGCTCGCCTGACGGGCGATTTCACCCGTTTCGAGGCGAACGTTATGCTGGCCCCATTTGAATTCCTTCACGACTTTATTGAACATGGACATAGAAGTCACTCCTTGACTCGTTCGTTGTTATACCGCGCACCCTCGGGCGCGGCTACGCGAGGACCGGCACCGCATGGCTAGAGGAGTGTTATGCCATTCCAGCGGATCACGTTCGCGCGAGGCGGGCGAACCGCGATCGCATGAACCGCTGGAATGACACAAAGCTCTACCCAGAAAGCCCGGTCATCGGGGCGTACTGCCTGGTGCTACCCAGTGGCCTGCCGGTGCGCAGCACATGAAGCGCACCGTTCAAAAACAAAATGCCTGCATCAGCTGACTGACACAGGCATCTTGTTGAAAAACCGTCCGGTTACTTGCGCAGACCAAGCTTTTCGATCAGCGCGCGGTAACGATCAGCGTCCTTGCCCTTCAGGTAGTCGAGCAGCTTGCGGCGGCGGCTCACCATGCGCAGCAGGCCGCGGCGGCTGTGGTGATCCTTCGCGTGGGACTTGAAGTGAACGGTGAGTTCGTTGATACGGGACGTGAGAAGCGCCACCTGAACTTCGGGCGAACCCGTGTCGTTGGTGCCACGCGCGAATTGCGCGACTACGTCGGACTTCTTGATATCTGCTACAGACATTTGATTTCCTTTGAATCGAACGGGCGGTCACGGAAGAAAGGCCGTGCCGTGGGGGTTACAGCAAGGGCGATATTGTAGCACAGCGACCGCGCCAAACCGAAACCCCAATCATGGACGCTTCATCTGGCACGTGGTGGGCGGCACAGTACGCTGTGCGGGCAGTGCCAGCACCGTGCGAAAACCGTAGCCCGAGCCCTCGTTGTCGTAGCGCACGCCCGGCACACCGGCTTTCTCCATGGCCATCACGTAAAGGGGCTGGATCAGCTGATGATCCTCAGCGCGCATCCATTCGGCGTGAAAGCCGTTGTCGAACTTCATGCCTTCCAGCGCGTGCGCCACGGCCGCCGGATCGGCGGAACGGGCTCGCCCCATCGCGTCGGCCAGCATCTCGACAAGCAGGCTCATGCGCAGCACGGGGTAGTCGTCGACGGCGTTGGGATAACGCGCGCGAAACGCCGCGTACCAGGCATCCGACTGCGCACCGCCTGCATTCGGATGCCAGTCCGCAACCGCGAATACGCGTCCGACGCCGGCATCGCCCAAGGCCGCCGGGGCACCGAGACTGTTGCCATAGAACGTGTAGAACTTCGTGTCGAGGCCCTGCTCGCGTGCCGCTTTGACGAGCAGCGTGAGGTCGTTGCCCCAGTTGCCCGTCACGACGGCGTCCGCGCCGCTGGCGCGGATCTTGGCGATATAGGGCGAAAAATCCTTGATGCGGCCAATCGCGTGGAACTCGTCGCCCACCACCGCGATGTCGGGCCGCTTCGACGCCAGCGCGGTTCGGGCAAGCGCGCTCACGTCGTGGCCAAAGCTGTAGTCCTGATTCAGCAGGTACACCTTCTTCACGGAGGCGTCACGCGCGATCACGTCGGCGAGCGCGTCCATGCGCATGCCGGCGTGGGCGTCGAAGCGGAAGTGCCAGAAGCTGCAACTGGCGTTCGTGAGCGCGGGGTCGTCGGCGGAGTAGTTGAGAAACAGCTCGCGATTGTCGGGATTGCGGCTGTTCTGCTTCTCGATGGCATCGAGGAGCGCGGCCGCCACCGCCGAACTGTTGCCCTGCAGGATGAAGCCGATGTGCCGGTCGGCCGCCGCGCGCAGCTGGACGAGCGCGGCCTCGGCACTGCCCTTGCTGTCGAGCACGACGAGTTCGAGCGGATGAGTGCCGTCGGCCAATTGCACGCCGCCGCGTGCGTTCACGCGCTCGACGCCGAACCGGAGATTGCGCTCCACGGCCGCGCCGGCATTTGCGAACGGACCCGACATGCCTTCGATCAGGGCAAGGCGGATCGGCTCGCCGGCATGGCTGGCTCCCGGCACCGGCGTTGCCGCCTCTGCGGTGACGCCCGGCCACGTTGCCAGCGATGCAACGAACGTCATCGCAGCGACCGCCACCTTCAGTGCCACCTTCAGTGCCGCCCTCGGCGCCACACTCGACCCTGCCCCACCGTACCTCATCGCAACTCCCGGAAAGCCTTGGAAGCGCGGATCATAGGCCGCAGGCAGGCGAGCGGCAAGTACGGCGGCGGCACGTCCGGACCGCCCGCGCCACCGCCCCTCTGACGGGGCCCGTGTCAAAATGACGAGGTTCGACGCCACACGTTCTGCCCATGCTCCCGGAGGCTTTCATGCGTATTTCAACGACCACCGCGCGACCGCGCACCTTGCTTGCAGCGCTTGCCGCCTGCTTCGGCGCACTGACGCTCGCGGGTTGCGCGCAGCCCTGGCAGCAGGTGCAGCCGGGGGCGGACCAGTCGACGATCGTTGCACGACTGGGCGCGCCGCGCGAAGTCTACGATCTCCCGAATGGCGGACACCGCCTGATGTGGCCGACCCAGCCGATGGGCGAAACGACCACCGCGGCGGACATCGACGCCTCGGGCAAGATCGTGAGCGTGCGCCAGGTCCTGCAACCCAACGAGTTCTATCGCGCCGAGATCGGCAAGTGGACCCGCGCCGACGTGCTCGTGAATTTTGGCCGGCCGGTGGAAACGTCGTATTTCCCGCTGATGAAGCGCGAGGTGTGGACCTATCGCTACCTGGAAGACAACGTCTGGTACATGCTCTACAGCTTCTACTTCGACGACAACGGCACACTGCGCCTCACGCAGAAGACGCCGGATCCGCTCCACGATCCTGACCGCCGTAATCTGTTCTGACACCTGCACGGCGCGCCCTTCACCGCGTCACCCGCTGTCTTTCACCACACCGCCAAATGCCGCCCACCGGGCGGCATTTTTTATTCGCCCGGCATGAAACCGATTTTTTTCGGATTTTGTCTGAATTTTTTCTGATAGAAAGCATTTTGTAATGGTCAAACAGCGCTCCCGCTCAACGTGGAGTCACTTCCTATGAACCTTCCGAAACGCATGCTCGTCGCGAACGTCGCCTGGGCGCAGGAAATCGCCCGGCGCGACCCGCAATTCTTCGACACGCTCGCTCAGGGCCAGAACCCTCAAGTGCTGTGGATCGGCTGCTCCGACAGCCGCGTGCCCGCCGAAAGCGTCACGCATTGCGCACCCGGCGACCTCTTCGTCCATCGCAACATTGCCAACCTGTTCGACGCCGGCGACGACAACTCCATGAGCGTGCTCGAATACGCCGTCGAGGTGTTGCGCGTGAAGCACATCATCGTCTGCGGACATTACGGATGCGGCGGCGTACGCGCCTCGCTCATGCCCCCGGCACCGCATCTGCCGCACGTGAACCGGCGCATCCGGCCCCTATGCGAACTCGCGCAGACACATCGCGCTGAGCTCGACGGCATTGCGCCGGAGCAGGCACGCATCGACCGGCTCGCCGAGCTGAACGTGATCGCTCAGGTGCAGCGCCTGCGCGAGCATCCCATCGTCGCGCGAAGCGAGCCGCCACCGCTCGTGCACGGCTGGATCTTTTCGCTCGCAGACGGCCAGTTGCGCGAACTCGAATCGGGATACGAACACGTGTCTGCCACGGCCGCCCTAGGGCTCGAACTCGCGCTCAAACGGGCTTGAGTTCTCTCGAGACTTTCAGCGCGCATAGACGCTCACCGCATCACGCACACCACCTTTCACCGCCCACTTCGCCATGACCCCGAAAGATTATCTATCTTCGCTACCGCGCGACCTTGCCGCCGGCACCGTCGTGTTCCTCGTTGCGCTGCCGCTCTGTCTCGGCATCGCCAAAGCCTCCGGCGCGGAGCCCTTCGCCGGACTCGTGTCGGGCATCGTCGGCGGGCTCATCGTTGCCGCGCTGAGCGGTTCGCGATTGAGCGTGAGCGGCCCGGCCGCGGGCCTCGTCGTGATCGTGATCGACGGTATCGCGCGCCTCGGCAGCTTTTCGGCGTTTCTCGTCGCCGTGCTGCTGTCGGGCGCGATCCAGTTCGTCTTCGGCATGCTCAAGGCCGGACGGCTTGCGGCCTATGTGCCCTCGCCCGTCATCAAAGGCATGCTCGCGGCCATCGGGCTGCTGCTCATCATCAAGCAGTTGCCGCTCGCACTCGGGCTCACCTCGAGCGCAGGAAGCGACGCGGCATCTGCCGTCGCGCACGCCGGCTCCATCGCCACGCCGTTCGGCGCCGTCTCGCCCATGGCGTGCGCCGTCGCGGTGTTGTCGCTCGCGCTGCTGGCAGGCTGGGAAACGCGCGCGTTGCGCCGCTTCAAGCTGGTGCGGCTCGTGCCGGCGCCGCTTGCCGTCGTGGTGATCGGCATCGCGGCAACGCTCGCGGGCGAAGCGCTCGGCGCCTCGTTCGCCCTGCCCGTCGAGCATCGCGTCGCACTTCCCGAACTCGCGTCGCTGGCGGCACTCGGCAACGCGCTCAGCTTCATCGACCTCGGCCCGGGCTTCGCCCGGCTCGCCGACCCTGCCGTATGGATCGTCGCGATCACGCTGGCCGTTGTCGCGAGCCTCGAATCGCTGTTGAGCCTCGAAGCCGTGGAGCAGATCGATCCGCAGCGCCGGCCTGCGCCGCCTGACCGCGAGCTGAAAGCGCAAGGCGTGGGCAACCTGGTCGCGGGCGCTATCGGCGGGCTGCCGATCACGTCGGTCATCGTGCGCAGTTCGGCCAATGTGCATGCCGGCGCGCAGAGCCGTCTGTCGGCGATCTTTCATGGCGTGCTGCTGCTCGTCAGCCTGTTTGCGCTCACGGACGTCATCAATCTGATTCCGCTCGCCTGCCTCGCGGCGATTCTGATCTTCACCGGCTTCAAGCTCGCGAAGCCGTCGCTGTTCGTCGCCATGGCGAAGCAAGGCGCGGCGCCGTTCGTGCCGTTCGTCGCGACGGTGGGCGGCGTGCTCGCCACCGATCTGCTGATGGGCATTCTGCTTGGCGTGGCATGCAGCGTCGCGCTCGCGTTGTGGGCGAATCTGCATCGGCCCATCGCGCTTGCGCAGCACGACGATCATTTTCTGCTGTCGTTTCGCAAAGACGTTTCGTTTCTCGGCAAGGTACCGCTCAAGCAGATGCTTTCGCGCATTCCGGATCGCGCCACGGTGATCGTGGATACGACGCGTGCCGACTTCATCGATCACGACGTACGGGAACTGCTCGACCGCTTCATTGAGGACGCGCCGGAACGCGCGATCGCTGTCGAGATGCGGCATGCCACGCCGGTGCTGCCCACCGCGACGCGCGGCTGGAGCTGGAACCGTGGGCTCGCACAGCAGACAGGCGGGCGCTGAAATAGAAAGCGGCCGCTGAAACTACAAGCGGCCGCACGAGAAGCATGAAGAGAAATACGACGAGGGCGCCTGGCAGCGTCCTCGTCACAGGAGCAGTGAGTCAGATGCCGCCGCTTTGCGGATTGAGCTTGTCCGTATCGGCATGCAGCTTGTTGAGCGCCGAGATGTAAGCCTTCGCCGAAGCCGCGACGATATCCGGGTCCGTGCCCACGCCGTTCACGATGCGCCCGGCCTTCGAGAGTCGCACGGTCACTTCGCCCTGCGCCTGCGTGCCGGTCGTGATGGCATTCACCGAATACAGCATGAGCTCGGAGCCGCTGCCCACTTCGGTTTCGATCGCGTTGAGCGTGGCGTCGACGGGACCGTTGCCGTTTGCCTCGGCCGTGGTTTCCTTGCCGTTCACCGTGAACACGATGCGCGCGTGCGGCCGCTCGCCCGTCTCCGAATGTTGCGCGAGGGAGATGAACTTGTAGTGCTCTTTTTCCTGCGCCTCGGCCGACTCTTCGCTGACGATCGCGATGATGTCTTCGTCGAAAATTTCAGCCTTGCGGTCGGCCAGTTCCTTGAAGCGTGCGAACGCATTGTTGAGATCGGTCTCGCTGTCGAGCGTGATGCCGAGTTCCTGGAGACGCTGCTTGAACGCGTTGCGGCCCGACAGCTTGCCGAGCACGATCTTGTTCGCGCTCCAGCCCACGTCTTCCGCGCGCATGATCTCGTAGGTGTCGCGCGCCTTCAGCACACCGTCCTGGTGAATGCCGGACGCGTGCGCGAACGCGTTGGCGCCCACCACCGCCTTGTTCGGCTGCACCACGAAGCCCGTGATCTGCGAGACGAGCTTCGAGGCGGGCACGATCTGCGTCGTATCGATACCGACGTCGAGCCCGAAGTAGTCCTTGCGCGTCTTCACCGCCATCACGACTTCTTCGAGCGAGGTATTGCCTGCACGCTCGCCGAGGCCGTTGATCGTGCATTCCACCTGGCGCGCGCCGCCGATCTTCACGCCGGCAAGCGAGTTCGCCACGGCCATGCCGAGGTCGTTGTGGCAGTGCACCGAGAAGATCGCCTTGTCCGAGTTCGGAATGCGCTCACGCAGCGTCTTCACGAGATTGCCGTACAGCTCGGGCACGCCGTAGCCGACGGTGTCCGCGATATTGATCGTGGTTGCGCCTTCGGCAATCACGGCTTCGAGCACACGGCACAGGAAGTCCATGTCCGAGCGGCTGCCGTCTTCCGGAGAGAACTCGACGTCGTCGGTGAACTTGCGCGCGAAGCGCACGGCGAGCCGAGCCTGTTCGTAGACCTGATCCGGCGTCATGCGCAGCTTCTTCTCCATGTGCAGCGGCGAAGTGGCGATGAACGTGTGAATGCGGAAGCGGTTCGCGGGCGCGAGCGCGTCGGCGGCACGCTGAATGTCCTTGTCGTTCGCGCGGGCGAGCGAGCAAACCGTGCTTTCCTTCACCATCGACGCGATCGTATGAATGGCATCGAAATCGCCGTTCGAACTCGCGGCGAAGCCTGCTTCGATCACGTCCACGCGCATGCGTTCGAGCTGCCTCGCGATACGGACTTTTTCTTCTTTCGTCATCGACGCGCCGGGCGACTGCTCGCCGTCACGCAACGTCGTATCGAAAATAATCAGCTTGTCTGCCATCTTGGGTCTCCAGGGATTCGCTCAGGAACGGAAAGGGAGTACGGAATACGGTTGTTTGCGCCACCGCTGGCGACGCTGACAACGTACGGGCAGACGGAGGGCGGAAACGATCAGCGCGGCAGGCGCGCTAGCGCTAGCACGCGTAGCGGCGCGCCGGCTAGAAGGGAAAGGAGGGGGAACTTGAAGGTCACCATGCCGGCGACTATAGCGGGATTCAGCCAAACGTGCAATTGGCGCCGGCACCGGTCTGTGGGCGATCCGGGGGCCGAAACCGCGGCCCGGCATACGTCTGTTGCCGGACCGCGCGAGGCCGAAAATCCCCGCGCCACTCAGCGTTCGCGAGGCAGCGAACGCGCCGGGTTGGTGCGGCCGCGCAGCGTCTGGTATGCCCAGAACACGTAGCCGGAAAGGCCGTACAGCACGAAGAGGCCGAACAGCATCAGCGGCGGGTCCGACGACACCAGCACGAACGCCACCACGACGAGCAGCGTGGCCGCGAACGGCACGCGGTGCCGCACGTCGAGTGCCTTGCCGCTGTAGAACGGCGCATTCGACACCATCGTGACGCCGGCGTAGACGGTAAGCGCGAACGCCACCCACGGCAGCCAGCCGAGTTTGAGCGGCACGCGGTTGTCGGTGGCAAGCCAGACGAAGCCGGCAATGAGCGCGGCCGCTGCCGGGCTCGGCATGCCCTGGAAGAAGCGCTTGTCGACCACACCGATGTTGGTGTTGAAGCGCGCGAGCCGCAGCGCAGCGCCGGAGCAGTAGACGAACGCGGCAAGCCAGCCCCAGCGCCCAAGGTCCTTGAGAATCCATTCGTACATCACGAGCGCCGGAGCCACACCGAACGACACCATGTCCGAGAGGCTGTCGAACTGCTCGCCGAAAGCGCTCTGCGTGTGCGTCATGCGGGCGACGCGTCCGTCCATGCCGTCCAGCACCATCGCGACGAAGATGGCGATGGCCGCCACTTCGAAGCGCACGTTCATCGCCTGCACCACGGCGAAGAAGCCGCAGAACAGCGCGGCCGTGGTGAATGCGTTGGGCAGCAGGTAGATGCCGCGCTTTCTCAGGAACTGCTGACGCGCGGCCCGCCGGCCCGCGTCCACAGCGACCGTTTCCTGGACGCTCTTGTTGCGGCGAAAGGAACGCGGCAGAGGTGCGCCGCCGCTGTTGCGAGGTCGGCGTTTGAATGCGGCCATCGAAGAACCTCCCTATGCCGCGTTAGAGCTCGGCCAGAATGGTCGACGACGCGAAAACCTTCTCGCCGATCGACACGCGCGGCCGGCTTCCCATGGGCAGGTACACATCGACGCGCGAGCCGAAGCGGATGAAGCCGTAACGCTGGCCGCGCGTGAGCGGTTCGCCCGCACGCACGTAGCAGAGAATGCGGCGCGCAATCAGGCCGGCGATCTGCACCGCGGTCACCGTATGCCCGCTCGCCGTATTGATCACGAGGGCGTTGCGCTCGTTTTCGAGCGATGCCTTGTCGACTGCCGCGTTCAGATACGCGCCGGGAAAATATTCGACCTTCGAAATGACGCCATCCACGGGCGAGCGCTGCGAGTGCACGTTGAACACGTTCATGAACACGCTGATCTTGAGCGCCTCGCGATTCGCATAGGGGTCGTGTGCCGTTTCGACGGCGACGATCCGGCCGTCGGCCGGGCACAGCACGGCGTTTGCCTGCTGCGGAATGGGACGCGGCGGATCGCGGAAAAACTGGACGACGAAAACGAGGATCAACCAGAACGGCCATGCGAGGCCGAGCCCCGCAATGGCGTGGATCAACAACGCAACGACGGCGGCGATGGCGATGAACGGCCAGCCTTCGCGCGCGATGATCGGATGAGGGTAATTCATTGATGGCTTCGGTATTTTTGTAAAACCGTAGGATAGCAAAAGCCGCCCAGGGTTCTGCACACCTGGGCGGCTTCTGGGTACTTCATGCGCTTCACATGCGTGCGCGCGATGCCGGGCAAACGGACGGCGAACCGGACCTGCAACTGTCCCGCCAGGCCGCCCGCTTTCCCCACATGCGGCCGGCTTAGTTCTTCGACTGGTCGACCAGCTTGTTCTTCGCGATCCACGGCATCATCGCGCGCAGCTTGCTGCCCACCTGCTCGATCTGATGCTCGGCCGTGATGCGGCGACGCGATTGCAGCGTCGGCGCGCCGGCGCGGTTTTCGAGGATGAAGCTCTTCGCGTACTCGCCCGTCTGGATGTCCTTCAGCACATCCTTCATCACCTTCTTGGTTTCCTCGGTGACGACGCGCGGACCCGTCACGTACTCGCCATATTCGGCGTTGTTCGAGATCGAGTAGTTCATGTTCGCGATGCCGCCTTCATAGATCAGGTCGACGATCAGCTTCAGTTCGTGCAGGCACTCGAAGTACGCCATTTCCGGCGCGTAGCCCGCTTCGACCAGTGTTTCGAAGCCGGCCTTGATGAGCTCCACCGTACCGCCGCACAGCACGGCCTGTTCGCCGAACAGGTCGGTTTCCGTTTCTTCGCGGAAGTTCGTTTCGATGATGCCGGCACGGCCGCCGCCGTTCGCTGCCGCGTACGAGAGCGCGATGTCGCGCGCCGCGCCGGACTTGTCCTGCGCCACGGCGATCAGGTGCGGCACGCCGCCGCCTTGCGTGTAGGTGCCGCGCACGGTGTGGCCCGGCGCCTTCGGCGCGATCATGATCACGTCGAGGTCAGCGCGCGGAATCACCTGGCCGTAGTGCACGTTGAAACCGTGCGCAAACGCGAGCGCCGCGTTCTGCTTGATGTTGGCGTGCACTTCGTTCTTGTAGACCTCGGCGATCTGCTCGTCGGGCAGCAGCATCATCACGACGTCGGCGCCCTTCACCGCTTCGGCCACTTCCTTCACCGTGAGGCCGGCGTTTTCCGCCTTGCTCCACGACGCGCCGTTTCGGCGCAGGCCGACCGTGACGTGCACGCCGCTTTCCTTCAGGTTCAGCGCGTGCGCATGGCCTTGCGAGCCATAGCCGATGATCGTGACCTGCTTGCCTTTGATGAGGGAGAGGTCGGCGTCCTTGTCGTAGAAAACTTTCATGTCTGTTCCTTGACGATATTCAGGGTATTCAAAAAAAACCGGTGGGTTGTCTGGTGCGAGTCCGGCGCATCACACCTTAAGAATGCGCTCGCCGCGTCCGATGCCCGAGCTGCCCGTGCGGACTGTCTCGAGAATCGCGGTGGCGTCGAGCGCCTCGATGAACGCGTCGAGCTTGTCGCTCGCGCCCGTCAGCTCGATCGTATAGGTCTTCTCGGTGACGTCGATGATGCGACCGCGGAAGATATCCGACATCCGCTTCATCTCCTCCCTTTCCTTGCCGACCGCCCTCACCTTGATCAGCATCAGCTCGCGTTCGATGTGGGCGCCCTCGGTCAGGTCGACCACTTTCACCACCTCGATCAGGCGGTTCAGATGCTTCGTGATCTGTTCGATCACGTCGTCCGAGCCAATGGAAACGATGGTCATGCGCGACAGCGAATGGTCTTCGGTCGGCGCCACCGTCAAGGTTTCGATGTTGTAGCCGCGTGCGGAAAAGAGACCGACCACACGCGAAAGCGCGCCCGGCTCGTTTTCCAGCAGAACGGAAATGATGTGTCGCATGGTGTTTCCCGCTTCGTTTTCCAGTTAGTCGAGTTGCGCGCCTCGCTCTTCATCGAGCGCACTGCATGGCGCGCAGCGCAGCGGTGCCGCCGCTGCCCGCGCGTTCGCCTTTCGTGAAGGCGTGTGCGGCAGGGCCGGCACGAGGCTCACCGCCCGCTGCCGCTACAGATCCTCCGCGCCAAGCAGCATCTCGGTGATGCCCTTGCCCGCCTGAACCATCGGCCAGACGTTTTCGGTGGGATCGGTCTGGAAATCGAGAAATACCGTGCGGTCCTTGAGACGCAGCGCTTCCTTCAGCGCCGGCTCCACTTCCGAACTTTTTTCAATGCGCATGCCGACATGGCCATACGCCTCGGCGAGCTTCACGAAGTCCGGCAGCGCGTCCATGTAGGAATGCGAATAGCGCTTGCTGTACTCGATCTGCTGCCACTGGCGCACCATGCCCAGATAGCGGTTGTTGAGCGAAATGATCTTGACCGGCGTGTCGTACTGCTTGCAGGTGGACAGCTCCTGGATGCACATCTGGATGGAGCCTTCGCCCGTAATGCAGACCACTTCCTCGTCCGGATGCGCCATCTTCACGCCCATCGCCGCGGGCAGCCCGAAGCCCATCGTGCCGAGCCCGCCCGAGTTGATCCAGCGGCGCGGCTTGTTGAAGCGGTAGAACTGCGCGGCCCACATCTGGTGCTGGCCCACGTCGGAACAGACGAATGCGTTGCCGTCGGTGAGCTCCCAGAGTTTTTCGACGACGTACTGCGGCTTGATGATCTCGCTTGCGCGGTCGTACTTGAGGCAGTTCTTCTCGCGCCAGCTTTCGATGTCCTTCCACCAAGCGGCAAGCGCCTCGGTGTCCGGGCCGTGCTCGGCGTGCTGGAGCTGCTCGATCAATTCCTTCAGCACTTCCTTCACGTCGCCGACGATCGGAATGTCCACCTTCACGCGCTTCGAAATGGAGGACGGGTCGATGTCGATGTGAATGATCTTGCGCGGACGCGACGCGAAATGCGCCGGGTCGCCGATCACGCGATCGTCGAACCGCGCGCCGATGGCGATCAGCACGTCGCAGTGCTGCATGGCCATGTTCGCTTCGTAAGTGCCGTGCATGCCGAGCATGCCGAGGAACTTGCGATCGTTGGCACGGTAGCCGCCCAGTCCCATCAGCGTGTTCGTCACGGGGTAGCCGAGCAGATCCGCGAACTGATTGAGTTCACGCGATGCGTCGGCGAGGATGATGCCGCCGCCCGTGTAGATGTACGGACGCTTTGCCGAGAGCAGCAACGCCACGGCTTTGCGGATCTGGCCCGAGTGCCCCTTGGTGACGGGGTTGTACGAGCGCAGCGAAACGGTCTTGACGGGCTCGTAGGCGCACGGCGTCTTCGAGACGTCTTTGGGAATGTCGATCAGCACCGGACCCGGCCGGCCCGTGCGCGCAATGTAGAACGCCTTCTTCACCGTTGCCGCAAGCTCGCGCACGTCCTTCACGAGGAAGTTGTGCTTGACGCAAGGCCGCGTGATGCCGACCGTGTCGCACTCCTGGAAGGCGTCCTGGCCGATGGCCGACGTGGGCACCTGGCCGCTGATGATGACAAGCGGAATCGAGTCCATGTACGCCGTGGCGATACCGGTCACCGCGTTGGTGACGCCCGGACCCGAGGTCACGAGGCATACGCCGACCTTGCCCGTGGAGCGCGCATAGGCGTCCGCCGCATGGACTGCGGCCTGCTCATGGCGCACGAGGACGTGCTGGACTTTGTCCTGCTTGTAGAGTTCGTCGTAGATGTAGAGTACCGAGCCGCCGGGATAGCCCCACACGAATTCGACGTCTTCGTCGGCCAGTGCCTTCATGAGCACGGTGGCGCCGATAGAGTCGGTTTCAGGGAGAGTAGAGGTATCCGACGTGGAGAATTCCGCGCTGGGCATATTCATTATTCACCTTTCAAATTTTCGGCAAAAAATTGATCGGGTGCTCTCTGCCGGGCTTGTGGCTCGGGTTCAAGCGGCGCGTCCAGTTGACAGGCGAGCTTTGTGGGCCACGCCTCAATTGAGACAAGTCACTTATGTTGCGAACCAGCGACGATATCTGCTGGCGCGCGCGCGGTCAAGTAAATCCTTCCTGCACTCGCTCCAGACGAGCGTTTTTGCCCGGCCCGGCCCGTCTGGGCGGCCGTCAGAGGCGCGCCGGCGGCACGGAAGCGGCCCGTCTGTCCCCTGGAAGGCGCGAAAATTTGCTAGCATCCGCGGGTTTTACGACATTTTTCGAACGATTACGCGCACGCTGGCTGCGCCGACCTTCAGCGGATGGCATCAGACAAGGAACTCGCCGATTTTCTGGCGGGCGTCGAAAGGCGCGCGTTCAAGCAGACGGTCTACGCCGTGCGGGACGACGACGCGGCACTCGACATCGTGCAGGACGCGATGATCAAGCTCGCCGAGAAATACGGCGACCGTCCCCCGGCCGAACTGCCACTTTTGTTTCAGCGTATTCTTCAGAATGCGACGCACGACTTTTTCCGTCGGCAAAAAGTACGCAATACGTGGGTGACACTCTTTTCCTCGCTCGGCAACGCCGAAGACGAGGAATTCGATCCGCTGGAAACATTCGAGGCCGAAGGCAGCCCGTCCGGCGCGGAGAGCGGCGAACAACAGCTCGAGCGCGAGCAGGTGCTCAAGCTGATCGAGGAGGAGATCCAGAAACTGCCGGCACGTCAACGGGAGGCGTTTCTGATGCGTTACTGGGAAGATATGGATGTCGCCGAGACTGCCGCCGCCATGGGCTGCTCCGAGGGTAGCGTAAAAACGCACTGCTCGCGGGCCACCCACACGCTGGCGCAGGCGCTCAAGGCCAAAGGAATCACGCTATGAGCTCCGCTCTCGAAACTAAAGAACTCGAGTTTGCGCGGCAGCTGCGCCGTGCGCTCGACGAAAACGCCGCCAGCATCCCGCCCGTTACTGTCGATCGCCTTGCCGCGGCCCGCCACGCCGCCCTCGCCCGCAAAAAAGCCGAACCGGCCGAAGTGCGCGTCGTCGCGCCTGTGCTCGTCCCGGCCGGCATGCCCGGGGCGATGCCCGCTCCGTTGGCGCCGCGCCAGCGTTCGCGGCTGCGCCGCTTCGCATTCGCATGGCCGCTCGTCGCGCTCGTCGTGGGTCTCGTCGCCATTGCGTACTGGGAGGACTACCAGCGCACGGCCGAACTCGCGGACATCGACGCCGCCATGCTGAGCGACGACCTGCCGCTCAACGCGTATCTCGACCACGGTTTCAACGCCTATCTTTCGCGCGCACGCTAACCGGGGGACCGATCGGGTGAGTTACAAGCGCGGCCTCGCCGTAGTCTTCGGGTGCGTGATCGCGGCGCTCGTGTCGTACGCCGCAACTTACCCACGGTTCCATCCGGGCGCCGCCGCGCCGGCCCTCAGCACGCCGGCCAAGGCCGGCGCGGGCGAGCCGTCGCTCACTGTCGACTTTCCGCCGCTCAATACCAGCACCAGCCCGCTCTCGTGGGCGCGCCTCAGCGATGCGCAGCACACGGCGCTCGCGCCGTTCGCCGGCGAATGGGATCGGTTCAGCGAGGAACGCAAGCGCAAGTGGCTCAAGATTGCGTCCCGCTACGCGAAGATGTCGCCGGAAGCGCAAAAAAGACTCCAGGAGCGCATGAGCGAGTGGGTCCGCATGACGCCCGAGCAGCGGCGCGTGGCACGCGAAAACTATCAGGTATCGAAGGAACTGCCGCCGCAGGCGCGGCAGAACGCCTGGAAGGCGTATCAGGCGCTCTCCGAGGAGCAGAAGGAGCGGCTCGCCGCCACCGAACGCAAGCGTCGCCCGACCGTGGTGAGCGCCCCGCCGAGCGGCAAGAGCGAAATACGCGGCATCAACCGGCTGCTGAGTGCCCGCGAGCGCGCAGCGGGCGCGAGCGCCGTGCAGCCGGGCAGCGCCGTGCCGGCCGCCGCGACCTCGCAGGCGGCGAGTGCATCGCCCGCCACACCGGCCATGCCGCTTCCATCGAGCAGCAGCCTGCCGCCCACACCGGTGCCCGTCTCGCCCTCTGAAGCGCCGTCGGTTTTCAACGGCTCCTGAGCGGCCATCGCTCTCCGACGTGATCGACCCGCCATCGTGTCCGGCCTGAACACCTCCCGCTCCCAGAACGTCGCCGAATCGCCTTCGCCGCAGGGCGTCGCGGCCGACGACGTCCCCCCCACCGTGCGCCACCGCCTCGCCGCGCTGCTCTACGAGGCCATGATTCTCTTCGGCGTGGTTTTCTTCGCCGGTTATCTCTTCAGTACGCTCACGCAGCAGCGCAACGGGCTCACGCATCACAACCTGCTTGCCGCGTGGATCGGCCTTGTCGTGGGCATCTACTTCGTCTGGTTCTGGACGCACGGCGGACAGACGCTGCCGATGAAAACCTGGCGCCTGCGCGTCGTCGGCCCGAACAACACGCCCCTCTCCGTGCCGCGCGCCATCGCGCGCTATCTGCTTGCGCTGCTGTGGTTCCTGCCGCCGCTTGCGCTGCATCCTGTCGCGGGCCTCACGCTGCCGCACACCCTCCTCGTCGCCGCGCTCTGGTTCGTGCTGTGGACCGCGACGGGCCGCATCGGCGCGAGCCGCCAGTTCCTGCACGACCGGCTCGCCGGCACACGCATCGTCGCGGTCGTACGCTAAGCGCCTCGCCCGTCGTCGAGCGGATCGAGCCGCTCGATGCGTGACGACCACGAGGCGCACAACGCACCGCACACGCGCGGCAAACCCAGCCGCACTTCCCGCCGCGTAATAAGAAATTCTCGTGACTGTCACGGCTCGGTCACGCGCGCGTGGCCGAATTCGCATACCGAAACACGCCGCGCGAGCCATGGCCCCGAAGACGTCCGTGAGTTCCTTTTTCCGTCAGACCGGCCAGGGTGGCGAACCCGTCGCCTTCACGCCAGGCGCGCCGGCAGGCTCCCTGCCCTTGCCGCCTCAGCCGCCGCATCCGCTCACGCACCAGAACGCACCGGATGCACCGCATCACGACGACGACCACCCCGCGTCGCACCGCTACCGCACCATCTGGCTCTCCGACATCCATCTGGGTTCGAACGGCTGCCAGGCGCCCTATCTGCTCGACTTCCTGCGTCACAACGAGTCCGAATACCTCTATCTCGTGGGCGACATCATCGACGGCTGGCAGTTGAAGAAGGGCTGGTACTGGCCGCAGGCACACAACGACGTGGTGCAGAAGATCCTGCGCAAGGCGCGCAAGGGCACGCACGTGGTCTACATCCCCGGCAATCACGACGAAGGCGCGCGGCAATTCTGCGACCTCGCGTTCGGCGACATCCACGTGCGCGGCGAAGCATTCCACACGACCATCGCGGGCCAGCGCCTGTGGATCGTGCACGGCGACCTCTTCGACGGCGTGATCCAGCATGCGAAGTGGCTCGCCTACCTGGGCGACACGCTGTACACGCTGATCCTCGTGCTCAACCGCTGGTTCAACCGCATCCGCAGCCGGCTCGGCTTCCAGTACTGGTCGCTCTCGCAGTATCTGAAGCACCAGGTGAAGAACGCGGTGAACTTCATCTCGTCGTTCGAACGTGTGATGACCGAGGAAGCGCGCCGCCGAGGCTGCGACGGCGTGGTGTGCGGACACATTCACAAGGCCGAGATCCGCGACATCGACGGCGTGCTCTATTGCAACGACGGCGACTGGGTGGAGAGCCTCTCGGCGCTCGTCGAGACCTTCGAGGGCGAACTCAAGGTCATCTACTGGACCGTGATGCGCAGCCCGCAAGGCGTACCGGCGAAGACCGGCAAGGCGAAGGCCGCGGCATGACCCACGCGCCCCACGGGCACCCGCAGCAGCCACCACCGGCGCAGCACGCGCAAGACACTCGAGAGGGCCAGACACCGATGAAGATCATGATCGTGACGGACGCATGGGAGCCGCAGGTAAACGGCGTCGTGCGCACTTTGAAGAACACGACGCGCGAGCTCACCGCGCTCGGCCACCGCGTGGAGATCGTCACGCCGCTGGAGTTCCGTACGGTGCCGTGTCCCACCTACCCGGAAATCCGCCTGTCGCTGTTCCCGAAGGGCAAGCTGCACCGTCGCATCGACGACTTCGCACCCGACGCGCTGCACATCGCGACCGAAGGTCCGCTCGGCCTCGCAGCGCGCCGCTACGCGATCACGCATCGGCTGCCGTTCACGACCGCGTACCACACGCGCTTTCCCGAATACGTGCAGGCCCGCTTCGGCATTCCACTCGCGGCCACCTACCGCTTCCTGCACTGGTTCCACAAACCATCGCTTGCCGTGATGGCGCCTACGCCGGTCGTCAAGGCCGATCTCGAAAAATTCGGCTTCACGAACGTCGTGCTGTGGACGCGCGGCGTCGACCTCGACATCTTTCATCAGATGGACTCGAAGGTGCTCAACACGGCGCGGCCGATCTTCCTGTACGTCGGTCGTGTCGCCGTCGAAAAGAACGTCGAGGCATTTCTCAAGCTCGATCTGCCCGGCTCGAAGTGGGTGGCGGGCGAAGGTCCGGCGCTCGGCGAACTGAAGTCGCGCTACCCGCAGGCGAACTACCTCGGCGTGCTGAGCCAGGCCGAGCTCGCGAAAGTCTACGCGGCCGCCGACGTATTCGTGTTCCCGAGCCGCACCGACACGTTCGGCCTCGTGCTGCTCGAAGCGCTTGCATGCGGCACGCCGGTCGCGGCCTACCCGGTGACGGGGCCGATCGACGTGCTCGGCGACGGCGGCGCGGGCGCCATGAACGAAGACCTGCGCGAAGCCTGCCTCGAAGCGCTGAAGATCGACCGGAACGCGGCGCGCGCGTGGGCCGAGCGGTTCTCGTGGAGCGCCGCGTCGGCGCAGTTCGCGGCACACCTGAAACCGCTGCCGCGCGCGACCGTCGAGGAGCGCAGCGCCACCGCGTGACGGCGGCCCTGCTACTGCCGCCAACCTTCCACCATGCGACGACTTTCTCCTGTGCCTTCTCCCATGCCTTCTTCCGCAAGCGAGGAGCGCGAACGCGAGGCACCGGACGCCACGGCTGCCGCGGCCAATGCGGCGGCAGCTGACGCATCGGCCGGCCCCGGCGTTCGGCGTGACCCGCCGATGTCCGGCCGCAAGCCGGGTGGCGGCGAGCCCGGCGCGTATCATGCTGGGCAACCCGACCACGAGCACGCGCCCTCGCGGCACACCATGCGCCCCTCCCCCGCCCAGCCCGCCCACCGCGTAGAGGCTAACCACGCGGACCACGCCGAAATGCACGAGCCGCTCGGCCCCGACGATCCGCTCGCCCCGCTGCCATTCAACCCGTACAAGGGCAACCGCGGCGTGACGCGCGCGTGGCATGCGCTCAAGAACTCGCTGGCCGGCTTTCGCGTGGCCATCCGCGTGGAAAGCGCGTTTCGCCAGGAGCTCACGCTCGCCGCGATCCTGCTGCCCATCGGGCTGCTGGTGCCCGTCGAGCCGGTCGCGCGCGTGCTGTTGCTTGGCTCCGTGCTGCTGGTGCTGATCGTCGAGCTGCTCAATTCGAGTCTGGAAGCGGCCATCGACCGGATTTCGCTTGAGCGTCACGAGCTGTCGCGGCGCGCCAAGGACCTGGGCAGCGCCGCCGTGATGGTGGCGCTGTTCGTCTGCGTGATGACGTGGGTGCTGATCCTGGCCCCGCTCGTCGGCCCGCTGCTCTCGCGCTGGCTCGCGGCGCTGCCGTAGGCGAACGGTAGAAGGCGGGCCGAAGCGCCGCGCAAAAGTGGCGCAAAACGGTGGAAAAGACGCTCGCGTGCACCGGACGGCGCATCGCCGCACTGCGTGGGAACCCTGAGCTTCGGCGGGAAATGGTCGGTTTATAATCGAACGATAGTCTTAAAAAAGACCAACCGTGTCCGGGCGAGCCCCGCGCGAACGGCACGCCGCCGCGCGCCTGCCCGGCAAGAACCAGGGCCGGACGACATGGAAGCCAAACCTCCCCGCCGCACCCGTGAGCGGATTCTCGAGCTCTCTCTGAAACTCTTCAACGAGATCGGTGAACCGAACGTCACCACGACGACGATCGCCGAGGAAATGGAGATCAGTCCAGGCAACCTGTATTACCACTTCCGCAACAAAGACGACATCATCAACAGCATCTTCAGCCAGTTCGAGCAGGAGATCGAAAAGCGGCTGCGCTTTCCCGACGACCATCGGGTCACCATCGACGAAATGTGGTCGTACCTTCAGTACATGGTCGACTTCATGTGGCGCTACCGCTTCCTCTATCGCGACCTCAACGACCTGCTCGCGCGCAACCGCACGCTGGAGATGCACTTCAAGCAGATCATCAGCCACAAGGTGCGCTTCGCCGGCCAGTTCTGCGAGCAACTGGTCTCGGACGGCGAGATGGTCGCCACGCCCGACGAGATCAACGTCATCGGCACCAACATCGGGCTTATCGGCACCTACTGGCTGTCGTATCAGTTCGTGATGAACCCGCGCAAGTACAACGATCAGGAAGCGATCCGCGCCGAGCTGCACCAGGTGAGCGTGCAGATCGTGTCGCTGATGGCGCCATACCTGCGCGGCCGCTCGCGCCAGATTTTCGACGACCTCGTCTCGGGACGTCTGCCGCGGCGCGAGTTCTACGACTACCTGCCGCCACGCGAAAACGCGGCCGGCGGCGCATGACACCCATGGGCGCGGCGGCCGGCGCGGCCCGCCCGCTCGACGGCAACGAAAACAGGAACGTTCGGCAATGAAGTCGGTTTGTGTCTATTGCGGCTCCTCATTCGGTGTGAGGAACGATTATCGGGAAGCGGCGCGGGCGTTCGGCCGCGCGCTCGTGGAAGCGGATCTGGCGCTCGTCTACGGCGGCGGCAAGGTCGGCCTGATGGGCGCCATCGCCGACGAAGTGTTGGCCCAGGGCGGCCGCGCCATCGGCGTGATTCCGGAGCTGCTCGTCAACAAGGAAGTGGGCCACACGGGCCTTTCCGAACTGCACGTCGTGCCCGACATGCACCAGCGCAAGAAGATGATGGCCGACTTCGCCGACGCCTTCGTCGCGCTGCCCGGCGGCGCCGGCACGCTCGAGGAACTGTTCGAGGTATTCACGTGGGCGCAGCTCGGCTATCACCAGAAGCCGGTCGCGCTGCTCAACATTCAGGGGTTCTACGATCCGCTGATGGCGTTGCTCCGGCACACCGTGCAGGAAGGCTTCATGCGGCAGAACTGGCTCGACATCCTGCAGGTCGAAGCCGATCCGCATGCGCTGATCGCGAAACTGCAGCGCTACCAGCCGCCCGTCGCCGACAAATGGACGACGGCGCGCGAAGCCGTTTGAACCCGTCCGAAGCTTCTGCAATCACGCGATGTGACGTCGTGAACCTGACTGGCGGGAGGCCGCAATGTCGAAAGTCGTTCTGATCACGGGCGCGAGCCGCGGCATCGGCCGCGCGACGGCAAGACTGCTCGGCGCGCGGGGCTGGACCGTCGGGGTCAACTACGCCCACAACGAGGCCGCCGCCCAGGAAGTGGCGGCGGAGGTGGGCCGTGCAGGAGGCCACGCCCGCCTGATACGCGGCGACGTGGCGAACGAGGCCGACGTCATCGCCATGTTTGATACGCTCGAAAAGGCGTTCGGCCGCATCGATGCGCTCGTCAACAACGCAGGCATCGTCGCGCCCTCCCTGCCGCTCGCCGACATGAGCGCGGAGCGCCTGCGGCGCATGTTCGACGTCAACGTCTACGGCGCCTACCTCTGCGCGCGCGAAGCGGCGCGCCGCATGTCGAAGGACCGCGGCGGCGACGGCGGTGCGATCGTCAACGTGTCGTCGGCTGCGGCGCGCCTTGGCTCGCCGAACGAATACGTCGACTACGCAGGGTCGAAAGGCGCGGTCGACACCATGACCATCGGCCTCGCCAAGGAACTCGGGCCGCAAGGCGTGCGGGTCAACGCGGTGCGGCCTGGCCTGATCGACACCGACATTCACGCGAGCGGCGGACGCCCCGAGCGCGCCGCGGTGCTCGGCGCGCAGACGCCGCTAGGCCGGCCCGGCACCGCCGACGAGGTGGCCGAAGCCATCGTCTGGCTGCTCAGCGACGCCGCTTCCTACGTAACGGGCGCCCTGCTCGACGTCAGCGCCGGCCGCTGACGGGCTGCGTCACTCCACTGGCCTTTCACGACCGCGTCTTGCGCAAGCAGACGCGGTCTACGTGACCCTGTCTACGTGATCCGGTCTACGCGACCCGCTCCAATCGCCTCTCGCCGGCCTGCCTTCCCACCGTCGCTTGATTACGACTGTCCTTCGCTTTTCGTAACCTGCTGTAATAATCCCCCTATAGAATCGCGGGACAGTTTGTCCACCACGCGACACGGACCTGCGCGCCACACGCGCACCGCCGGTGGACAAGACCCTATGCACACAGCTCCTCGCCAAAGCAGCCGGGAGCGAGAGTGAGATCTTTAGATGCGTCAACCGAATCACCCCGTCGCCGGGCTTGTGGGAGGGCCAGCGGCGGGTACGCCCGATGCCGGCTCGCCGGCGTCCGGTCTGGCCGCAGCCGTCCTTCCGGTCGCGGCATCAACGGCCATGGCCCCCGAAGCGTCTGCCGGCACGCCATCCGCCGAAGGCACGGCGTCCCCCGTACGACCCATTGCGCTCGCCTCGCAAGGCGAAGCCGTCGCGCCCGTTCCTGCCGATCCACTCGGTCCGCCGCTCGCGCCCGCTTCGGGCACGCGGGCACTCGCATGGTCGCGTCGGCTGATCTGGCTCGTCGCCATTGCGCTCGTCTGCGCCTGGCTGCTGCCCGGCACGCTGGGCCACGACCCGTGGAAGCAGGACGAGACCTACACGTTCGGCATCGTCCAGCACATGCTGGAAACGGGCGACCTCGTCGTGCCGACCAACGCGGGACAGCCGTTCGTCGAAAAGCCGCCGCTCTACGACTGGGTCGCAGCGGGACTCGCGTGGAGCCTCGGACGGTATCTGCCCCTGCACGACGCGGCTCGCCTCGCGAGTGCGCTGTTCGCCGCGCTGGCGCTCTATTTCACGGCGCGCCTCGCGAAGCGCACGACCGGCGCCGCCCGCTGGCTCGACCTGCGCGTGATCGGTACGGTCGCGCTCTTTGCAGGCAGCCTCGTCGTCATCAAGCACGTTCACGACATGATGACCGACGTCGCGCTGATGGCCGGCGCGGCGATGGGTCTGTGCGGACTCTACGAGCTGGTGGTCGCGCATCTGGCCACGCATCTGGCCCCGCATCTGGCCACCCGCGCGGCCAATCAGGCGCAAACGAACGGCGGCACAGCCACGGCCGGGGTACAGACAGAAGCACGGACAAAGACATGGTCGCAACCCGACACGCAGACCAACACGCGCGTGCCCGCCGCCCTGCTCGGCGCAGGCGTGGGCATCACGCTGATGACCAAGGGACTGTTCCTGCCACTCGTGTTCGGCGCCACCGTCTGCGGCGTGCTCGCGCTCTATCCGGCCTGCCGCAGCCGCGCGTTCATGCGCTCGCTTGCCGTAGCCGCGCTGGTGTGCGCGCCGTTCGCGCTGATCTGGCCGGTCTGTTTCTATCTGCGCTCCGAGGCGCTCTTCAAGGTCTGGTTCTGGGACAACAACGTCGGCCGCTTCCTCGGTTTTTCGGTGCCCGAACTGGGCTCGGAAAACGACGGACATCTGTTCGCCCTGCGCGCGCTGCTCACGGCGGGCTTCCCGGCGGGGCCGCTCGCCTTCGTCGCGCTGGCAACGGGCACCTGGCGGCGTTGGCGCGAGCCCCAGGTGGCGCTGCCCACGCTTTTCGCAGGCGTCGGCGTGGCCGTGCTGCAGACGTCGGCCACGGTGCGCGTGCTGTACATCCTGCCGTTCATGCCGGCGCTCGCGGTGCTCGCCGCCGACGGCATCCGCCGGCTGCCCGCGCGTCTTGCCGTGATCTGGGACATGACGGGCCGCGTGCTGTTCGGCTCCCTCGTGCTGCTCGCGTGGATCATCTGGTCGACGATGACGGGCCCGGTCGGCACGCACGCCTCGCTCGCACGGCTCGGCCGCTGGCTGCCGCTCGACTGGACGATGCCGGTGCGACCGACGCTCGTCGCCGCCGGCATCGCGCTGACCGCGGGCTGGCTCTGGCTGCTGCCCGCGCTCAAGCACAGCGGCCGCTGGCGCGGCGCGCTCAGCTGGTGCCTCGGCGCAACCGCCGTGTGGGGGCTCATCAGCACGCTGCTGCTGCCGTGGCTCGATGAAGCAAAGAGCTACCGCTCGGTGTTCGAAGACCTCTCGGCGCATCTCGCCGTCGAATGGAACGAGGGCGACTGCATGGCGAGCAGCGGGCTCGGCGAATCCGAAGCGCCCATGCTGTATTACTTCGCGGGCATCGAACACGTGCCCACCGACCCGGCGACCACCGAGTGCACGTGGCTCATCGTGGAGAGCCGCAGGAACGACGCGCGCTCGCCCGGCGACGACTGGCAGCTGTTCTGGTCGGGCGCGCGTCCCGGCGATACGGACGAACTGCTGCGCGTGTTCGTGCGCACGCCCGATGCGATGCCGCCACTCGATTGAATATCGTTTGAGCCCAGTGTGAAGCGCTGCTGGCCCGCGAATCCGCCACCGCGGACCACTACCACCGCAAACCCGCCGAAACCCCTAAAACGAAGACCCCGGCTCGCGCAGGAACGCCTCTTCCTCCTGCGTGGAGGGCCGCGCGAGCACCGCATTCCGATGCGGATAGCGCCTGAAGCGCTCGATCACCTGCGCGTGCCGCACCGCGTACCGGTAGTAGTCGTCACCGCCGGGTTCGTCGGCGAGCGCGCGAAAGAGCCGCAGCGATTCGTGCTGGCTCGCCTCCGACTCGTCGTGCTCGAACGGCAGGTACGCAAACGCGCGGTGATGCACGCTGGGCAGCAGACGGTCCGCGCCGCTCGCCACCATCTGCCGCGCGACAGCGAGCGCCTTTGGATCGCCCGCGAATGCGTGCGGCGTGCCGCGATGGCAGTTGCGCGAAAACTGGTCGAGCACGATGACGAGCGCCAATGCGCCGGGCGCCGTGGCGGTCCACGCATCGAGCGCGCCTTCGCGGCCCAGCACGATCAGTTCGCCGAAGCGCTCGCGAAGCTCGCTGTCGAACGCTTCGTCGCGTGCGAACCAGATCTTTCGCTTCGCGCCGTAGCCGGGCGAATCCGGCTCGCCGAACCAGAAGTCGAGCACCGCCTTCGCGCGGGCATCGAGCTGCGCGTAATCGCGGCTCCAGTCGCTGCCTGCTGCGACTGACGCGCTCATGCGAACTCCAGCACGAGCCGCCGCGTACGCGCGCTCTTCTTTTCGAGCTTCGCCACGCGCAGCGCGCCGATCTCGCTCGTATTGCGCACGTGCGTGCCGCCGCAGGGCTGAACGTCTACGTCTTCGATGCGCAGCAGCCGCACGCGGCCCAGTCCCATGGGCGGCTTCACGCTCATCGTGCGCACCAGTTCGGGACGCTGCTGCATTTCGTCGTCGGTGATCCAGACGGTGGCCACCGCATGCGAGCCTTCCACCAGGTCGCCCAGGCGCGCCTCCACCCTGTCGCGTTCGATCGGCTCCACGGTCGCGAAGTCGAGCCGCGCGTAGTCCGCCGTGATGCTGCAACCATCCACGGGATACGGCAGCACCGCGCACATCAGGTGGCTCGCGGTATGCAGGCGCATGTGCCGGTAACGGCGCGCCCAGTCGATCTCCGCGCGCACGCGTTCGCCCACACGCAGGCGCGCAAGCAGCGCCTCCTGTTCCGGCGCGGGCACGTGGACGGCATCGTCCGGTGTGGCGCCTTCGAATTTCGCCTTGCGCGTGTCCGCAATCGCGATGCGCGTGCCGTCTTCGAGCGTGAGCGCGCCCGTGTCGCCCGCCTGGCCGCCGCCGAGCGGATAGAACACCGTCTGGTCGAGATGAATGCCCTGCTCGTCGATCGCGGTGATCAACGCGTCGCATTGCGTGAGATAAGCGTCGTCGCGAAAGAGCGCCTTCGTGGTCATGATCGTTTCCTGTCGGTTTCGTGGGGCTTCATGGAGGCGGGGGGCGCTCAAGGTGCCATAAAGGTGCCATAAGCGTGCGACTTGCGTACCACCGGCGCGCCACACCAACCATGCGGCATGGCGGCCATTATTGCGTCGCCCGCGCTGCGGGGGACAGGCCGCCTCCAGGCCAACTGTCACCGGACTGTACTGGTCCGACGAACAGGCCAGCACTGAACCGCCGGCGCAGCGTGCCATCAGCCAGGACCTCAGCCTGCACATCAACCAGCACATCAACCCGGAGATCAGCCCGGACGGTTGCGCATCCAGTCGGCGGTCTCGAAAAACGAATGCAGCAGACGCTCGCGCAGCGGCTCGGGCAAACCGACGTCCTCCATCGCCCAGGCCATGCAGCGCAGCCACTGGTCGCGCTCGTCCGATGCGATGGCGTACGGCAGATGCCGCGCGCGCAGCCGCGGATGCCCGAAGCGGCTGATGTAATGGTCGGGGCCGCCCAGCCAGCCGCAGAGGAACCAGAAGAGCTTGTCGCGCGAGCCGTCGAGCGTCGGCGGATGCAGCGCGCGCAGGCCCGCGAATTCGGCTTCGAGATCCATCAGGTCATAGAAGCGGTCGACGAGTTCGCGCACGCGCGCCTCGCCGCCCACGAGTTCGAAGGCCGTGGGTTGGGTCGGCGCTTCGTCGTTCGGATCGGTCATACGGTCAAGAAAGGAAGTCGGAAAAAAATGCGGGCGGGAAAGCACGGCCTCATTGACGAGGCTTCAATGAGGCCGCATCGATGCGGCCGCATCACGCTCCCGATGCATCGCGTCTCACGCATCCCGCAGCGATTGCAGCGCGGGCCGCGCCAGTACGTTGCGCAGGCTCAGCCAGCCGCCCACCGCCGCGCACGCCACGCCGGCCACCACGCCGGCCGGCAGCAGCCACGGGTCGAAGGCGAGATAGAAGTCGAACACGCGCGTGGCGAGCACCACGCCCACGGCCTGCGCGCCTGCCGCGCCCATGAGCCCCGCGAGCGCGCCCACCACGGCGAATTCGGCGAACTGCACCGTGAGCACCTGGCGGTGCGAGGCCCCCAGCGCGCGCAGCAGCGCGGATTCTCGCACACGTTCGTCGCGGGTTCCGGCAAGCGCCGCGTACAGCACGAGCAGCCCCGCCCCCAGCGTGAACGCGAACAGAAACTGCACGGCGCCGATCACCTGGCCGATCACGCGCTGCACCTGCGAGAGGATGGGCGCGGTGTCGATGGCGGTGACGTTCGGATACGCGGCAACGAGTCCGTCGATCACGCCGCGCTGCTCGCGCGGCACGTGAAAGCTCGTGATGAACATCGACGGAAAATCCTGCAGCAGCGCGGGCGGCATCAGCACGAAGAAGTTCACCTTGAACGACCCCCAGTCGAGCTTGCGCGTGCTCGTGATGGGCGCATCGACAGTCATGCCCGTCACGTCGAAGCGCAGCGTATCGCCGGGCTTCACGTTGAGGATTTTGGCGAGCCCCTGCTCCATGGAAAGCTGTGGCGCCTTCGAGTCGCCATACCACTTGCCCGCTTCGATGCGATTGTCGTCGGGCAGCTTCGTCGTGTACGAGAGGTTAAATTCGCGGTCAACGAGGCGCCGCGCGTCTTCGCTCTTGTAGCTGTCCGGATTGACCGGCTTGCCGTTGATGGCGACGAGCCGCGCGCGCACCATCGGTTCGAGCGTCACGTCGGCAAAGCCGCGCGCCTTCAGGTAGTCGAGCACGCCTGCGCGCTGGTCGGGCTGAATGTCGATGATGAATTCGTTCGGTGCGTCGGGCGGCGTCGATTTGCGCCAGCCGTCGATCAGGTCGTTGCGCGTCATCGCGATGAGCAGCAGGCACATCAGCCCGATGCCGAGCGCCGTGATCTGCAGTGCGCTCGCGCCCGCCCGCCGCTCCAGCGAAGCCAGCGCATAACGCCAGCCGACGCTCGCGTTCACGCGCTCGCTGCGCGCCACGTGCGCGGCGGCCCAGAGCGCGAGCCGCGCGACGACGGAGAACAGCAGCAGCCCGCCCGCGAAGCCGCCCGCCACGATGCCGCCCAGTTTGAGTTCGCCCGCCGCGAGCACGAGCAGGCCGGCGAAGAGCGCGATGCCGAACGCGTAAGCGGCCCACGCCGTGCGCCCCGCCTCGCCCCACTCGCGACGCAGCACTCGCACCGGCGGCACGCGCGTGAGCGGCAACAGCGGCGGCAGTGCGAAGCCGAGCAGCAGCACGAGGCCGGCCGCCAGCCCTTCGAGCGCGGGCCACACACGCGGATACGGCAGCGCGACGTCGATCAGACTGCCGAGCCACGCGAGCAAAGCGAGGTGTCCGCCGAAACCGAGCGCGAGGCCCGCGATGCCGCCCACGAGTCCCACCGTCAGGAACTCGAGCGTGAACAGCACGCGCAACGTGCGTTGGCTCACGCCGAGGCAGCGCATCTGCGCGCAGCTGTCCAGATGGCGGCGCGTGTAGCGGTGCGCGGTCATGGCGATGGCGACCGCCGCGAGCAAGGCCGTGAGCAGCGCGACGAGCGTGAGGAAGTGGCCCGCGCGATCGAGCGTCTGCCGCACCTGCGGCTGCCCGTCCTGCAACGATTCGAGCGCGACGCCGCGCATCTTGCCGCCGTCCACGCGCGCATGGGCCCACCCGGCAAAACGCGCCACGGCGGCATCGGGCCCCGCTACGAGCAGCCGCCAGGTGACCCGGCTGCCGTAGCCGATCAGGCCGGTGGACGAAAGCTCGTCGGCGCGCATCATGAGACGCGGCGAGAAATTGACGAACGAGAAGCCGCGATCCAGCTCGCGGGTAATCATCGCGGCCACCTTGAAGGTGCGCCCGCCCACCAGCACCGTGTCGCCCACGCGCAGCTTGAGCGTATCGAGCAGTTGTTCGTCCACCCAGACGGTGCCGGGCGCGGGGATGCCGGTTGCGGCGTGATCCGGCGCATTAGGCCCGGACGCGATGCGCAGCGCGCCGCGCAACGGATATCCCGGCGAGACGGCCTTCACGGCGGAGAGGCGTGCGAGGGTGGGCGCAGGCTGGGCGGCCTCGACTGCCGGTTGCGACTGAGGAGCGTCGCCGCCCGGCTGCGCGCGCGTCGCGGCCGCAGCCGGGCCTGAGCCCAAAGTTGAGCCCAAAGTTGAGCCCAAAGTTGAGCCCAAAGTTGAGCCCGAAGTTGAGCCCGAAGCCTCGCCCGTAGGTGCAGCCGCCCCCGACGCCGAAGCCGCACCGCCGCTCACCATCGTCGGAAAAATCGCTGTCGATGCGGTACGCAAGCCGAGCGTCTCTGCCTCGCGGGCGAATTGGGGATCGACGGGATGGTCGGCGCGCACGATGAAGTCGGCCGCGATCATTTGTCGCGCGTCGCGTTCGAGCCCTTGTTGCAGCCGGTCAGCGAGAAAGCCGACGCTCGAAAGCGCGGTGACGGCCAGCACCAGCGCGAGCGCAAGCATGGTCAGTTCGCCCGCGCGCCAGTCGCGGGCCGTCATGCGCGCGGCCTGGCGGACCACGTCGAACCATCGGTAGCGGCGCGACGCCGCGTCTTTCGGCAGGCTTGCCTCGACCTTCTGTGCTTCGCTCAATCGTGTCGGCTCCTCAACGTTCCGAAACGCGACACCATATGCGTCGCCATCCCCCTGAAACCGCCCTGCACGCCGCGCCACAGCCGCGGCAACGCCCACAGCGCCACGGCGAGGAAGCCCGCAAGCAGCACCAGAAAGAGCAGCGGCACGAAGAGCGCGAGCAGCACGCCCGTGAACGTGAGGCCGTCTTCGGCCGTGGAGGTCACGACGTTCGACACCGGTTCCGGCGAAAGATTGATCAGTGCGCGCGTGCCCGCCTTGGCGAGATGGGTCGTGCCGGCAAGCGTGCCGCCCGCGAGCGCCGCCACCGTGAGCAGCGCCGGGTCGGCGTGACCGAGCGCGCCCGCCGCGAGCACCGCGCCCGCGGGAATGCGGATGAAGGTGTGCACGGCGTCCCAGAGCGAATCGAAGGCAGGAATCTTGTCGGCGAGAAATTCAGCGATGGTCAGCACGGCCGCCGCCGTCAGCACCCAGGGCGAAGCGAGCACCGCGAGCGTGTCGGGCAGATGGATGAAGCCGAGGCGCTCCAGAACGCCCGCAATCAGCACCGTGAGATAGAGGCGCAAGCCGCTGCCCCAGGCAAGGCCTGCTGCCAGCGATAGTGGTTCAAGCATTGCCCCCTCCTTGCGCGCGGCCGGCGCGGCTGCGGCTGTTCGCGAGCGCGTCCTCGAATGGAGCGGACCGGCCAATCGAGGCGGGGCGTCGCGTATCAATCGCGTATCAATCGGGTGTCAATTGGGCCTCACGCAGGGCCTCAAGCGGGGCATCAAGGATGCATCGGACGCGCATCAAGCGCGTATCGAACCGCCGAACCCGCGCCGCATGGGGCGCGAGCCAATTTCAAGACCGGATCGCTGCATTATAGCCACGGACATTCGCGTTCCGCCGCGTGGTTGCGCGAACCCGCTGCGGCCTCAGCTCGTGCCGATGAGCCGATACCCCACGCCCGTCTCGGTGACGATGTGCTCGGGCTGGGCGGGATCGCGTTCCAGCTTCTGGCGCAGGTGTGCCATGTAGATGCGCAGGTAGTGGCTGCTCTCCACGTGCGACGGCCCCCAGACGTCGCGCAGCAGTTGCCGGTGGGTCAGCACGCGGCCGGCGTGGCGCACCAGCGTGGCGAGCAACCGGTACTCGATGGGCGTGAGATGCACGGGCGCCCCGTCGCGCGAGACCTGGCGTAGCGCAAGGTCCACGGTCACGCCGCCGAAGTGGACCTGCGGCGTTTCGTTCGAGCCGCCGTGGTTGCGGCGGCGCAGATGCGCGCGAATCCGCGCGAGCAGTTCGGAGACGCCGAACGGCTTCGTGAGGTAGTCGTCGGCGCCCGCGTCGAGTGCGGCCACCTTCTCGCTTTCCTGACTGCGCGCCGAGAGCACGATCACGGGCAGGTCGCTCCAGCCCCGCAGCTCGCGGATCACGTCGAGCCCATCGGTGTCGGGCAGCCCGAGGTCCACGATCACGAGGTCGGGCTTGCGCGTGGCTGCCTCCACGAGACCCTGGCGGCCCGTGTCGGCGTCGTGCACGGCGATGCCTTCGGCTTCCAGGGTCGCGCGCACGAAGCGGCGAATCTGCTTTTCGTCTTCGATCAGGACGACGGTGATGCGCGGCTCGTTCATGAGTGAGAGTGGGGAGAGGGCGTGGGCCCCGAAAGCGGGTCCGGTCGGTCCGGCCGGTCCAGGTTGGGCGAGCGGTCGGCGGCGGGCGATGCAGCCCCGGCGCCGGAGGCCGTAGTATCGCCCGGCACGGGGCCAGATGGCGAGGCAGAAGACGAACCCCCGGGCATCTCCGTGGGCGGCGCGGCGGATCGGGTTTGCTCAGCGGCTTGTTCTGTGCCGCCGCCCGTCGCCGGGGCAGCGGCTTCACCGGCGCGAGGCCCGTGCGTTTGCTGTGTTGCTTCGCGAAGCGCTTCCTGAGTGGCTTCCTGAGTGGCTTCCTGAGTGGCTTCCTGAGTGGCTGCCTGAGTGGCTGCCTGAGTGGCTGCCCGAGTCGCTTCCTGCACCGTTTCCCGAACGACCTCCTGCCCCGCCTCTTCCGCCTCTTCCGCCTCTTCCGCCTCCATCGTCGCGGGCGGCGTCTCCACCGGCAGCGTGAACCAGAAGCGCGCGCCTTCCACATGGCCGTCCGGGGCAAGCCGGTTGAACGCGCCGATCGCGCCACCGTGCGCCTCCACGATCGCGCGGCAGATCGCAAGCCCGAGCCCGATGCCCGGCTTCGCCGACTCTTTCTCGCCGCGCGTGAACTTCTCGAACACGCGCGCTTCCATGCCCACGGGCAGCCCCGGCCCCGCGTCGTCCACCGTCACGCGCACGAACGGCCGGCCGCCCTCCTCGATGCGCTCGGCGCCGATCACGAGCGGCGTATCGAGCGGCGTGTACTTCGCCGCGTTCTCGAAGAGGTTCGAGAAGAGCCGCTCCATCAGCACGGCATCGAGCTGCAGGAGCGGCAGGTCAGCCGGCAGCTTCGTCTGCACAGGATGCCGTTGCAACACGCGGCGGCACGCACGCAGCGCAGCGCCCACGGTCTCTTCGAGCAGCGTCCACTGGCGGTTCAGATTGAGGCTGCCCGCCTGCAGCCGCGCCATGTCGAGCAGGTTCGTGACGATGCCCGTCATGCGCAGCGCCTCGTCGTGAATCGCTTCCACGAGTTCGCCGGACTTCTCGGCGCGCGGGTCGGCGGCATGGGCCACATCAGGCATATCGCCGCCAACGCCCGCCTCATGCATCTGCGCGAGCATCGACGAAAAGCCGACGATTGCCGTGAGCGGCGTGCGCAGGTCGTGCGAGATCGCCGAGAGCAGCGAGTTGCGCAGCCGCTCCGACTCCATGTTCACGAGCGCGTCGCGGGCAATTTCCACGTAGTGCACGCGCTCCACGGCGAGTGCGATCTGCGCGGCGAACGCTTCCAGCATGCGCTGCTGTTCGGGCACGTCGAGTTCGTGTGCATCGTGCGTTTCCACCGCGAGCACGCCCCGCGTGCGCATGGGCGCCTTCAGCGGCAGATACAGCGCGCGGGCCGCGGGCAACGTGTCGGTGCCGCGTCCGGCCGGCTGCTGCTGGTCGTACACCCACTGCCCCACGTCGATGTCGAGCGCCTCGCCTTCCAGCATGATGGCCGGGTCCGGCTCTTCCACCTTCTGCTGCAGCTTGTCCTGGCTGTCGGGCAAAAGCAGCGCCACGCGCGCGCGGAACACCTCGCTCACATGCCGGCTGCCGATGGCCACGATCTGCTCCATCGTGAGCGCCGCCGCCAGTTCGCGCGCCATCGCGTACATGGCGCCGGTGCGCTGTTCGCGACGCTGGGCAACCGCCGCCTCGCGACTCAGGCTCGACGTGAGATGGCTGATCACGAGCGACGTGAGCAGCATGCCGAGAAAGGTCAGCAGGTACTGCGTGTCCGACACCGAAAACGACATGCGCGGCGGCACGAAGAAGAAGTCGAACGCCGCGACGCTCGCGAACGAGAGCAGCACGCCCGGCCCGCGGCCCAGCTTCGCCGCCGCGAAAATCACACCGAGCAGATACAGCATCACGAGGTTCGTGAGGTCGATGTGCGTCCTCAACTGGCTCGCCACCGCCGTGATGGCCACGCAGATGGCGAACGCGATCGCATACGCGCGCGGCGGCGAGCGGCGCTCGCGTGCCGCCGAGAGCGCGTCGCGCCAAGCGCTGGCGAGCGTGTCGGGGTGCGCGTCGCGGTCGCGGCCATGTTCGTCAGCAGCGGCGCGGATCAGCGTGAGATCGAGGTCGCCTGCGCGTTCCGAAAGACGTTCGCCGAACGGCCGCCGCAGCCGGCGCGAGAAGCCCGAACGCAGCGAGCCGCCCGCTACCAGCTTCGAGACGTTGCGTACGCGCGCGTAGCCGAGCAGCGTATCCACGGCGTCGTCACCGGCGAGCGTGACCGTTTCGGCGCCGAGGTCCGCCGCGAGCTTGAGCGCGGCAAGCGTGCGTTCGCGGCGCGCGTCGGGCAGCCGTTGCAGCTTCGGCGTTTCCACATAGACGGCGATCCAGTCGGCCTTCAGGCTCGCCGCAAGACGCGCCGCGCCGCGCACGAGCGTGGGCGCCTCCGGCCCCGGCCCGATGCACACCAGCAGACGTTCGCGCGCCTGCCAGATGCGCTGGATGGAGCGGTCGGCGCGGTACTCGCGCATCTGCGCATCCACGCGGTCGGCCGTGCGGCGCAGTGCGAGTTCGCGCAGCGCGATCAGGTTGCCCTTGCGAAAGAAGTTGCGCACCGCGCGTTCGGCCTGCGCGGGCATGTACACCTTGCCGTCGCGCATGCGGTCCAGCAGTTCCTCGGCGGGCAGGTCCACGAGCGTGACTTCGTCCGCGCGGTCGAACACGCGGTCGGGCACGGTCTCCCAGACGCGGATGCCGGTGATCTGCCCGATCACGTCGTTGAGGCTTTCCAGGTGCTGAACGTTGACCGTCGTATAGACGTCGATGCCCGCGTCGAGCAGTTCGTAGACGTCCTGCCAGCGCTTGAGGTGACGCGCGCCCTGCACGTTCGAATGCGCGAGTTCGTCCACCAGCACAAGCTGCGGCTTGCGTGCGAGCGCGGCGTCCAGATCGAACTCGCCGAGCGTGCGGCCGCGGTACTCGATCTGCTGGAGCGGCAGCACGTCGAGCCCTTCCGTCAGCGCGGCGGTTTCGTGGCGCCCGTGCGTTTCCACGATGCCCACTACGACGTCAGCGCCCTCCTCTTTGCGCCGACGCGCCGCCTGAAGCATGGCGTACGTCTTGCCGACGCCCGCCGACGCGCCGAAGAACACCTTCAGCTTGCCGCGCTGGCGCTTCTCTTCGTCGCGCTGCAGGCGGTCGAGCAGTTCGTCGGGATCGGGTCGGTTCATACGCGAGGGAGGTCGAGGGGTGGCCCGCCGTTAAGCGGATGCGTGAGCGGGTGCGTGCGTCAGGCTTCTTGAGTCGTATGGCGCAGGCGCATTGCCGCGGCCATCGTCGCACCGCGCCGTGAAAATGGCAACGCGGCGGCGCGTTGTCGCGCGCCGCCGCCTGCCTCGTTGTGCCTGCTTGTGCCTGCTTGTGCCTGCTTGTGCCTGCTTGTGCCTGCTTGTGCCTCGTTGTGTCGGGCTTGCCGCGCGAAGCGCCCGCCGCTTCAGCCGCGCTGCGCAGCGTCCAGCGCGAGATTGAGCTTGAGCACGTTCACGCGCGGCTCGCCGAAGAGACCGAACTGGCGGCCTGCGGTATAGCGGTCCACGAGCGCCTGCACGTCGTTCGCGTTCAGGTGGCGCGCCTTCGCCACGCGTTCCACCTGATACGCGGCGGCGGCCGGCGAGATCTCGGGGTCGAGGCCGCTCGCCGACGACGTCACGAGATCCACGGGCACGGGCTTCGACATATCAGTGCCCGCCGCCTTGAGCGCGTCGAGCCGCCCCTTGATTTCGTCGGCGAGCGCCGGGTTGGTCGGCCCCAGATTCGAGCCCGACGAGCCCTGCGCGTTATACGGCATGGGCGTCGTAGCCGAGAGCCGCCCCCAGAAGTACTGCGGCGCGTCGAACTGCTGGCCGATCAATTCCGAGCCCACCGGCTTGCCGTTCACTTCGATCAGGCTGCCGTTGGTCTCGTGCGGAAACACGGCCTGGCCGAACGCGGTCATCACGGCGGGATACGCGAGCCCCGTGAGCGCCGTGAGCACCGCAAAGATCACAGCGAGCGGGCGAAGCAGACGAAATAGCGATTTCATGATGGTCGATCCTTCGATGTCCGGCATGTTTCACACCCACCCGAACGCGGTGAGCGCCATGTCGATGAGCTTGATGAACGGGAACGGCAGCAACAGGCCGCCCAGACCATAGACCAGCAGATTGCGGCGCAGGATGGCGGCCGCGCCGAGCGGCCGGTACTTCACACCCTTCAGCGCGAGCGGAATGAGCGCGACGATGATGAGCGCGTTGAAGATCACCGCGGACATGATCGCCGACGACGGCGAGCTCAGATGCATCACGTCGAGCACGCGCAACTGCGGGTAGGTCGTGGCGAACGCCGCGGGAATGATGGCGAAGTACTTCGCCACGTCGTTCGCAATGGAGAACGTGGTGAGCGAGCCGCGCGTCATCAGCATCTGCTTGCCGATCTCCACGATCTCGATGAGCTTGGTCGGGTTCGAATCGAGGTCGACCATGTTGCCCGCTTCCTTCGCGGCCTGCGTGCCCGTGTTCATCGCCACCGCGACGTCGGCCTGGGCGAGCGCGGGCGCGTCGTTGGTGCCGTCGCCCGTCATCGCCACAAGGCGGCCTTCGGCCTGGTGCGAGCGGATCATCTTGAGCTTCGCTTCGGGCGTGGCTTCGGCGAGGAAGTCGTCCACGCCCGCTTCCGCCGCAATGGCCGCCGCCGTGAGGCGGTTGTCGCCCGTGATCATCACGGTCTTGATACCCATCTTGCGCAGCTCGGCGAAGCGCTCCTTGATGCCGCCCTTCACGATGTCCTTGAGTTCGATCACGCCGAGCACGCGCGTGCCGTTCGCGCTTTTTTCCGCGACGACGAGCGGCGTGCTGCCGCGGCGGGCCACCTCGGTCACCGCGTGATTCACCTCGGCCGGATAGTGGCCGCCGTTCGCTTCGACGTACTGCTTCACGGCGTCGGACGCTCCCTTGCGAATCTCGCGCGGTGGCGTGCCGGGAGCCGTGGGTGCGAGGTCCACGCCGCTCATGCGCGTCTGCGCGCTGAACGCGAGGAACACTGCGTTGAGCGCGGCCATGTCGCGCTGGCGGATGTTGAAGCGCTGCTTCGCGAGCACGACGATGCTGCGGCCCTCCGGCGTTTCGTCTGCGAGCGACGAAAGCTGCGCCGCGTCCGCGAGCGCTTCTTCGGTCACGCCCGGCGCAGGCAGAAAGGTCGACGCCTGGCGGTTGCCGAGGGTGATCGTGCCGGTCTTGTCTAGCAGCAGCACGTCCACGTCGCCCGCGGCTTCCACGGCGCGGCCCGATGTGGCGATCACGTTGGCCTGCATCATGCGGCTCATGCCCGCCACGCCGATAGCCGAGAGCAGCCCGCCGATGGTGGTCGGAATCAGGCACACCAGCAACGCGACGAGCGCCGTGATCGTCACGACGTGGCCGGCCTTCACGGCCGCGACCGAGAACATCGAGAACGGCAGCAGCGTGGCCGTGGCAAGCAGTAGCACGATGGTCAGCGCGACGAGCAGGATGGTGAGCGCGACTTCGTTCGGCGTCTTCTGGCGCTTCGCACCTTCCACCATCGCGATCATGCGGTCCAGAAAGGCTTCGCCGGGGTTCACCGAAACGCGCACGACGATCCAGTCCGAAAGCACGCGCGTGCCGCCCGTCACCGACGAAAAGTCGCCGCCCGACTCGCGGATCACCGGCGCGGATTCACCCGTAATCGCGGACTCGTCCACCGAGGCGACGCCTTCGATCACTTCGCCGTCCGCGGGAATCACGTCGCCTGCTTCGACGAGCACGACGTCGCCCTTGCGCAGGTCCGTGGCCGTGGTGATGCGCACGGGCGCCTTCGGATGCGGCTCGTTGAGCTTCTTGGCCATCACATCTTTCTTCGCCTGACGCAGCGAAGCGGCCTGCGCCTTCGAGCGGCCCTCGGCGAGCGCCTCCGCGAAGTTGGCGAAGAGCACCGTGAACCACAGCCACAGTGCGACGGCGAGAATGAAGCCCGCGGGCGCCTCGGCCTGGCCGCCCAGCGCGGCGATCCAGAGGATCGTGGTGAGCACGCTGCCCACGTAGACGCAGAACATCACCGGATTGCGCAGCTGCGTGCGCGGATCGAGCTTCCTGAACGACTCCACGATGGCCGGACGCACGAGCGCCGGATCGAACATGGAACGGGTTGCGGAATGTTGATTCATGGTTCTTGAGTTCCCGAATGCGTGTCAGTGGCCCGCCACCATCATCAGATGCTCGACGCCGGGGCCGAGCGCGAGCGCCGGCACGTACGTGAGCGCACCCACCAGCGCCACGGTGCCGAGCAGCAGCACGACGAAGAGCGCGCCATGCGTGGGCAGCGTGCCGGCCGTCACGCCGATACGCTTCTTTTCCGCGAGCGACCCCGCAATGGCGAGCACCGGCACGATGGTGCCGAAGCGGCCGAACCACATCGCAATGCCGAGCAGCGTGTTGTAGAACGGCGTGTTCACGGAAAGGCCCGCGAACGCGCTGCCGTTGTTGTTCGCCGCGGAGCTGAACGCGTAGAGAATTTCGGAGAAGCCATGCGGGCCCGGGTTGGCGATACCCGCGGTGCCGGCACTCGTGAGCACCGCGATCGAGGTGCCGACCAGCACGAGCAGCGGCGTGAGCAGCACGACGATGGAGACCATCTTCATCTCGTACGACTCGATCTTCTTGCCGACGTATTCCGGCGTGCGGCCGATCATGAGCCCCGCCACGAACACGGCGAGCAGCGCGAACACGAGCATGCCGTAGAGGCCCGAACCCACGCCGCCGAAGATCACCTCGCCCAACTGGATCAGCAGCAGCGGAACGAGGCCGCCCAACGGCGTGAGCGAGTCGTGCATCGTGTTCACGGCGCCGCACGACGCAGCGGTGGTGGCCACCGTGAAGATGCCGGACTGCGCGATGCCGAAGCGCGTTTCTTTGCCTTCCATGTTGCCGCCCGATTGCAGCGCGCTCGCCTGCTGATCGACGTTGAGCGACGCGTAAAGCGGATTGCCCGCCTGCTCGGCGCTGATTTCGCCCCACACGCCGATGGCGAATGCAATCGTCATCGCGGCGAGCACGGCCACGCCCTGGCGGCGATCCAGCACCATCTGGCCGAACGTCAAGCACAGCGCCGCGGGCAGCAGGAGAATCGCGATCACTTCCACGAAGTTGGCGAACGGCGTGGGGTTCTCATACGGATGCGCCGAGTTGGCGTTGAAGAAGCCGCCGCCGTTCGTGCCGAGCATCTTGATCGCGACCTGTGAGGCGACCGGACCCATGGCGAGCGTCTGTGACGTGATCTTCGTGTCGACCGTCACAGGGTTGCCCTTCGCGTCCTTCACCGGATTGCCCGCCGCGTCGAGCTTCGGCGCCGCGTACGTCGTGGTCTGAAGTACGGGCACGTCTTCATACGCGCGGAAGTTCTGGATCATCCCCTGGCTCATCAACAGCGCAGCGATGAGCGCCGACATCGGCACGAGCACGTAGAGCGTGACGCGCGTCACGTCCACCCAGAAGTTGCCGATGGTCTTCACGGTGTGACGCGCGAAGCCGCGAATCAACGCGATCACCACGACGATGCCGGTCGCCGCCGAGAGGAAGTTCTGCACGGTGAAGCCGAGCATCTGCGTGAGGTAGCTCACGGTCTGCTCCGGCGAGTAGTCCTGCCAGTTCGTGTTCGTGACGAAACTCACGGCCGTGTTGAACGCGCCGTCCACGGTCATGGGACCGAAGCCCTGCGGATTGCCGGGCAGCCAGCCTTGCACACGCAGCAGCAAATAGAGGAACAGCGCGCCCAGCAGGTTGAACGCGATGGTTGCCACCGCGTATTGCTTCCAGCCCATCTCGGCCTGAGCATCGACGCCGGCCGCGCGGAACAGGAACCGTTCGAGCGGCGCGAACACGCGCACGACGCGCGATGTGCCGTCCATCACCTTCGTCAGATAACGCGAAACGGGCACGGCGAGCAGCAGCAGAACGACGAGATAGACGAGCGGTTGCTGAATGTTGTCGAGGTTCATTCCAGATCCTCCGCGCGCAGCAGCGCATGGATGAGATAGGCGAACAGCAACAGCGTGGCCGCTCCGGAGAGCCAAAGCATCCAGGTCATGACCGTGCCCCCTGGCCGCGCCGGTATTGCGTGAGCTTCTGGCAACCGGCAATCAGGGCGTAGGTCAGCGCGGCGAAAGCCACGATTCCCCCGACATACAGCGCATCCATGTTTGTGTTCTCCGATGATGGATTACGGATGGATGCAACGTTAGTCGGTTGGATGTAAAGGGCGGGTTAAAGGTGGGGGGCGCGGGTGTAAAAAGCGCGTAAACGTGGGGGGCGCGGGGTGCGCGGCGCTCGTCGGGCGGGCGGAACGCGAAAAAAAGGCGGCACGTCTGCCGCCCTTTACGGGAAAGGAAAGCTTGCGCCGCTCAGGGCATCAGCACCGTGGAGCCCGTCGTCTTGCGCGCTTCGAGGTCCTCATGCGCGCGGGCGACCTCGGCAAGCGCATAACGCTGGTTGATGCTCGTCTTCACCTTGCCCGAGGCGAGCACGTCGAACAGTTCGGCCGACATTGCTTCGTAGTCCGCGCGTTTGGCCATGTACGTGAAGAGTGTGGGACGCGTGAAGAAGAGTGAGCCACGGCCCGCGAATTCGGACGAGTCGATGGGCGGCAGCGGCCCCGACGCGTTGCCGAAGCTCACGAAGAGGCCAAGCGGCGCAAGGCAGTCGAGCGAGCCGGTGAAGGTGTCGCGGCCAATCGAGTCGTAGACCACGGGCACGCCCGCGCCGTTGGTGATCTCGCGCACGCGCTTCGTGAAGTTCTCGCGCGTGTAGACAATCGGGTAGTCGCAGCCGTGCGCCTTCGCGATGGCGGCCTTGTCGTCCGAACCCACGGTGCCGATCACGGTGGCGCCCAGCGCCTTGGCCCACTGGCACACCAGCAGGCCCACGCCGCCCGCGGCGGCCTGGATCAGGATCGTGTCGCCGGGCTTCACCCTGTATGTGCGGCGCAGCAGGTACTGCGCCGTGAGGCCCTGCAGCATCACCGAGGCCGCCTGTTCGTACGAGAGCGCGTCCGGCAGCTTTACCACTTGCGCCGCGCCCAGCACGCGTTCTTCGGCATAGGCCCCGGGCGGGCGCGCGACATAGGCCACGCGGTCGCCTACGGCGAGACTCGTCACGCCAGGCCCCACGGCCGCGACCTCGCCCGCCGCTTCCATGCCGAGCCCACCGGGCAATGGCAGCGGATAGAGCCCGCTGCGGAAGTACACGTCGATGTAGTTGAGCCCGACCGCGTGCTGACGGATGCGGATCTCGCCCTCGCCGGGGGCGCCCACGGGCACGTCGACCCACTTCATCACCTCCGGGCCGCCCGTGCGTTCGAATCGGATTGCCTTGCTCATCTCGTTCTGTCTCCTGTTCAGTCGTTATTCGAAGCCGCATTCGAAGCCGCATTCGAAGCGGGAAGGCGGATTGGCCTCATCCGCCATCCGCTGCCGTCACTCGCCTTCCTGGGCGAGTCGCAGCGCCAGCACGTCGAGAATCATGCGCGCGGTCGAGATGTTGGTCGCGCACGGCACGTTGTGCACGTCGCAGGCGCGCACGAGCGCGTTGATGTCCGGTTCGTGCGGCTGCGGCGTCATGGGGTCGCGCAGGAAGATCACCATGTCCACCCTGCCCTCGGCCAGCTGCGCGCCGATCTGCAGGTCGCCGCCGTGCGGGCCCGAGAGCATGCGCTCCACTTCGAGCCCGTGCGCAGTCGCGATGCGCGAACCCGTGGTGCCCGTGGCGATGAGGTGGCAGCGGCGCAGCGTGTCGGCATACTCGCCGACCAGCTTCACGATGTCGTCTTTCTTGTGGTCGTGCGCAATAAGTGCGACGCGTGTGGACATGAGGTGGGTCTCCCTTTGGTTGATCTGGTCGAATGTGATGGATGAGGTGGGCGGGTCGGGTCGTGGCGAGCGGGCGGCGGCCGTCAGAAGGTGCTCGTCAAAAGTGCCCGTCAAAAGGTACCCGGATAAGCCCCGCCGTCGATCAACAGATTTTGCCCCGTGATGTAGCCCGCGTGCACGCTGCAGAGGAAAGCGCAGGCGCGGCCGAACTCGTCGGGCTGACCGAAGCGGCCCGCCGGAATCGACGCCATGCGGTGCTGGCGGGCTTCGTCGATCGAAACATTGGCGGCCTTCGCCTGCGCCGCCATCGTGCTGACGATGCGGTCGGTATCGAAGAGGCCCGGCAGCAGGTTGTTGATCGTCACCCCGTGCGGGGCGACCTTGCGCGCCACGCCCGCCACGAAGCCCGTCAGGCCCGAGCGGGCGCCGTTGGAGAGCCCCAGCACGTCGATGGGCGCTTTCACCGACGAACTCGTAATGTTCACGATGCGGCCGAACCCGCGCTCGATCATGGCGTCCACGGTGGCGCGAATCAGCTCGATCGGCGTGAGCATGTTGGCTTCGAGCGCGCGGATCCAGTCGTCGTGGCCGAACTGGCGGAAGTCGCCCGGCGGCGGGCCGCCCGCGTTGTTGACGAGGATGTCCGGGCGCGGGCACGCGGCGAGCGCCGCCGCGCGGCCTTCGGGCGTGGTGATGTCGCAGGCCACCGCGTTCACCTCGACACCGGTCTTCGCGCGAATCTGGGCCGCCGTGGCGTCGAGCGTCTCCTGCGTGCGCGCGACGATGGTGAGATTCACGCCTTCGGCGGCCAGCGCTTCTGCGCAGCCGCGCCCGAGTCCCTTGCTCGCCGCGCAGACGAGCGCGGTGCGTCCTGCGATGCCCATGTCCATCGGTATGTATCCTCTTTGGTGTGCTTGCCGGCTGGCCGCTTCGCCTGCGGGGTGCGGCGGCGGGGTGCCGTGGGTGGGTGCCGAGTAGCCGATTCTAGAAGAATCGGCGCGGCGCCGTTGGCCGCGGCATCCGTCCATATCGCCACCGCACGCTTTGTCGGTAAACTTGCAGCCGTGGCGCGCCTGCCGGACCCTTGCCGGACCGCGGCGCGTCTTTTCACCGAGCTGCGGTCAGGGCGCTGAGCCCGCCCTGCCGGCCCGGCCGATTTCCTCTTGCCGCCTTGTGCCTTCGTCATGAAACAGGACAGCCGCTTTCCGAACCTTTTTATCCTCGATCACCCGTTGATCCAGCACAAGCTCACGCACATGCGCGACAAGGACACGTCCACCCGCACGTTCCGCGAACTGCTGCGCGAAATCACGCTGCTGATGGGCTACGAGATCACGCGCAATCTGCCCGTCACCACGCGGCGCGTGCAAACGCCGCTCGTCGAGATCGACGCGCCGGTGATCGCGGGCAAGAAGCTCGCCATCGTGCCGGTGCTGCGCGCGGGCGTCGGGATGTCGGACGGGCTGCTGGAGCTGATTCCGTCGGCGCGGGTGGGCCATATCGGCGTCTATCGCGACGACGCGCACCGCCCCGTCGAATACCTCGTGCGGCTACCCGACCTGGAAGACCGCATCTTCATCCTGTGCGATCCGATGGTCGCCACGGGCTACTCGGCGGTGCACGCCGTGGACGTACTCAAGCGCCGCAACGTGGCCGGCGAGAACATTCTGTTCCTCGCGCTCGTCGCGGCGCCCGAGGGCGTCGAGGTGTTCCAGAAAGCGCATCCGGACGTGAAGCTGTACGTGGCGTCGCTCGACTCGCATTTGAACGAGCATGCCTACATCGTGCCGGGTCTCGGCGACGCGGGTGATCGGCTGTTCGGTACGAAGAACTGAAAGAGCGACGGCCCCGACGTTCGCGTGCGCCGGGGTCGCCGCAGGGTGCAGCGGCCCTCCCGGGTCCGCGAACTATCCCGCCCGCGTTGCCCTGATCGGGCGGACCACCCCCGCCATTCAAGGCCCACACTCCCGCCATCCGGCCGCTCTTCTGTCCTTCCCGCGTCCGCTCAGGCCACCGGACGGCGGCTGTCGGGCCGCCCCGGCGTGGTAAAATCGATGTTCGCTTCAGCGGGTTGGTGGGCGGCCAAGAACGCATTAACGGCGGCAAACTAACGGCGGCAAACTAACGGCGGGCAGACGGGTCGCCTGACCGGTCGGCTTCTTTCCCGCCGGGCGGCGCGTAACAACACGACGGACACGAAGGCCATGCGGCCACGCCGCCGCACGACGGCGCGATCACGCGAACGCACGAACAGACATCGAGGCGCGCAAGGCCAGTGCCCCACGGCCGCCCGCCGCGCCCGAAATCGCAACGACGCAACGACAATTGCACAATGCGCGCGCCTTGCCGGCGAGCGCCACGGAGAAAGGTATGGCGGGTCATTCGAAATGGGCCAACATCAAGCATAAAAAGGCAGCAGCGGACGCCAAGCGCGGCAAGGTCTGGACGCGGCTCATCAAGGAAATCCAGGTGGCGGCGCGCCTCGGCGGCGGTGACATCGACACCAACCCGCGCCTGCGGCTCGCCGTGGACAAGGCGACCGACGCCAACATGCCCAAGGACAACATCAACCGCGCGATCCAGCGCGGCGTGGGCGGCGTGGACGGCGCCACCTACGAGGAAATCCGCTACGAGGGCTACGGCATCGGCGGCGCGGCGATCATCGTGGACACGATGACCGACAACCGCACGCGTACCGTGGCCGAAGTGCGGCACGCGTTCTCGAAGTTCGGCGGCAACATGGGCACGGACGGCTCGGTGTCGTTCATGTTCGATCACGTCGGCCAGTTCCTGTTCGCGCCGGGCACGCCCGAAGACAAGCTCATGGACGCCGCGCTCGAAGCGGGCGCCGACGACGTCGTGACCAACGACGACGGCAGCGTCGAAGTGATCTGCCCGCCCAACGACTTCCCGAAGGTGAAGTCCGCGCTCGAAGCCGCGGGCTTCAAGGCGGAGGACGCCGAGGTGACCATGAAGCCTCAGACGGAAGTCGAATTCACCGGCGAAGACGCGGTGAAGATGCAGAAGCTGCTCGACGCGCTCGAGAATCTCGACGACGTGCAGCAGGTGTACACCAACGCGGTGATCGACGAGGCGTAAGGGCCACGACGCGCCACGGGCCACGCGCAAGGACAAGGCATAAAGGCGCGGCAATCTCGCCTGCGACGTATGCCATGTCCGCCCCGCGTGCCTGTGTTATGCGCCGTCGTTCGCCGCGCGCCTTTCGTGTCACAGGCCTGACGTTCGCCCCGTGCGAACCTTGCGGATATCACGGTTGATGCGCTGGCATCGGCCGTCACGGTTTTTCAGTCTTCGGGGATTCAAATGAAGTTACTCGTCGTCGGTTCTGGCGGCCGCGAACATGCCCTCGCATGGAAGCTTGCGCAATCGCCGCGCGTGCAGCTCGTCTACGTCGCGCCCGGCAATGGCGGCACCGCGCAGGACGCGCGGCTCGCCAACGTCGACATCACGGCGCCGGACGCGCTGGCCGATTTCGTCGAGAAAGAGCAGGTCGCCTTCACCGTGGTGGGGCCGGAAGCGCCGCTCGCCGCGGGCATCGTCAATCTGTTTCGCTCGCGCGGCCTGAAAGTGTTCGGCCCCACGAAGGAAGCCGCCCAGCTGGAAAGCTCGAAGGACTTCGCCAAGGCGTTCATGAAGCGCCACGCCATTCCCACGGCCGAACACGAGACCTTCTCGGATGCCGCCGCCGCTCACGCGTACATCGACGCCAAAGGCGCGCCCATCGTCATCAAGGCAGACGGGCTCGCCGCGGGCAAGGGCGTCGTGGTGGCCATGAGCGCCGACGAAGCGCATGCCGCCATCGACATGATGCTCGCCGACAACAAGCTGGGCGACGCGGGCGCGCGAGTCGTGATCGAAGAATTCCTCGCGGGCGAGGAAGCCAGCTTCATCGTGATGGTGGACGGCAAGCACGTACTGCCGCTCGCCTCCAGCCAGGACCACAAGCGCCTGCTCGACAACGACGAAGGCCCGAACACGGGCGGTATGGGCGCCTACTCGCCCGCGCCCATCGTCACGCCGCAACTGCACGCGCGCGTGATGCGCGAGATCATCCTGCCCACCGTGCGGGGCATGGAAAAGGAAGGCATCCGCTACACGGGCTTCCTCTACGCGGGCCTCATGATCGACGCGCAGGGCAACCCGAAGACGCTCGAATTCAACTGCCGCATGGGCGACCCGGAAACGCAGCCCATCATGGCGCGTCTCAAGGGCGACTTCTCGAAGGTGGTGGAGCACGCCATCGCCGGCACGCTCGATACCGTCGAACTCGAGTGGGACCGCCGCACGGCGCTCGGCGTGGTGCTCGCGGCGCACAACTATCCGGACACGCCGCGCAAGGGCGATCGCATCAACGGCATTCCGGCCGAGACGGAAAATTCCGTCACGTTCCATGCGGGCACGTCGATCGTCGACGGCAAGCTGGTCACTTCGGGCGGCCGCGTGCTGTGCGTGGTGGGACTCGCGGACTCGGTGCGCAGCGCGCAGTCGGTCGCCTACGAGACGATCAACCAGATCTCGTTCGACGGCATGCAGTACCGCCGCGACATCGGGTATCGCGCGGTAAATCGCAAGCACGGGTGAGGCGGCACAGGCGGGCGGAGAGCGCGGGCACGGGCGATGTGACCCGCCGCTGCGTAAGCTGCCGCCTGTGGCCTGACGGCGAGCCACGTGCGGCCGAAACGTCGCGGCATCCCGCGTGAGCACGCTGCGAGGTCACGCGGCATCGCACGGTATGGCGCGGCATCGCCCGACATTGCAGAACATCGCGGAACATTGCACCCGGCGCCGGGGCCATTCATCGGCTGAAACAGAAGGACACGTGGCTCGACGCATCCGCAAGGCGCCACGTACCGGCCGCGCAGACGAGCCTTACCGCACCAGCCACCAGGCGGCGATGGCGCTACACTCCCGCTATCGGGCGCCCTGCACAGAGCGGGCACGGCCCGAACCCTCACAGAGCCACTTCGCGGTTGCCGCAGCGCGCCGCCCCTCAATACCGATGACCGACTCGACTCAAGACAGCGCGGCCGTCAGCACCTGGCTGCAAGGACTGCAGACGCAGATTGCCGACACGCTCGGCGCCTTCGACGGCAAGCCGTTCGCCACCGACGACTGGCAGCGCCCGCCCGGCGAACGCCTGCGCGGCGGCGGCCGCACGCGCATTCTCGAAGGCGGCGAGTTCTTCGAGCGCGGCGGCATCGGCTTTTCCGACGTCGCGGGCGACGCGCTGCCGCCGTCGGCAAGCGCTGCGCGTCCGCAGCTGGCCGGGCGCGGCTTCGAGGCGATGGGCGTTTCGCTCGTGCTGCACCCGCACAATCCGTACTGCCCCACCGTGCACATGAACGTGCGCATGCTGATCGCAACAAAGGCTGGCGAAGAGCCGGTGTTCTGGTTCGGCGGCGGCATGGACCTCACGCCCTACTACGGCTTCGAGGAAGACGCCGCGCACTTCCACCGCGTGTGCCGCGACGCGCTCGCGCCCCATGGCGACGACCTTTACCCGCGCTTCAAGCGCTGGTGCGACGAGTACTTCTTCCTCAAGCATCGCAACGAGCCGCGCGGCATTGGCGGCATCTTCTTCGACGATTACGCCGAAGGCGGCTTCGAGCGTTCGTTCGCCATGCTGAAAAGCGTGGGCGAGGCATTCCTGAAAGCCTACGTGCCGATCATCGAGAAACGCCGTGCGCTGCCCTTCGGCGAAGCCGAGCGGGCCTTCCAGGCGTACCGGCGCGGCCGCTACGTCGAGTTCAACCTCGTGTTCGACCGCGGCACGCTGTTCGGCCTGCAAAGCGGCGGACGCACGGAGTCGATCCTGATGTCGATGCCGCCTGTCGCCAGTTGGCGCTACGACTGGAAGCCGCAGCCGGGCACGCCGGAAGCGCGCCTTTACACCGACTTCCTGGTGCCCCGCGAATGGGTGTGACGCAGCAGCCGCTGCCGCGGCGCGTCGGCCTCCTGGGCGGCACGTTCGATCCGATTCACAACGGGCATCTTGCGCTTGCGAGGCGCTTTGCCGAACTGCTGCAACTCACGGAAGTGGTGCTGCTGCCGGCGGGACAGCCGTGGCAGAAGGCGGACGTGTCGGCGGCCGAACATCGCCTTGCGATGACGCGCGCCGCGGCCGGCTCGCTTGTGCTGCCCGGCGTCACCGTGACGGTGGCCACCGACGAGATCGATCACGGCGGCCCCACCTACACGGTGGACACGCTCGAACGCTGGCGCGCGCGCGAGGCGAAGCAAATCGGGGCGTCCGGGACGCCGGCCTCGCTTTCGCTGCTGATCGGCGCGGACCAGCTCGTGCATCTGGACTCCTGGCACGACTGGCGGCGTCTTTTCGACTACGCGCACGTCTGCGCGGAGACGCGGCCCGGCTTCGAACCGGCGTCCGCGGCACCGGCCGTTGCGGCCGAAATCGCGATGCGCAAGGCCGATGCGGCCACGCTGCGTGCCACGCCGCACGGCCATCTGCTGATCGACGCGGCGCTCGCGTTCGACGTATCGGCCACCGACATCCGCAAGCACCTGCGCGAACACCTCGCCCAGCACGCGGACGTCGGCGGCACAGCGGCCATGCCGGAGGCGAGCCTCGTGCCCGCCGAAGTCTGGACCTATATTCTTCAACATCATCTGTACCACGGGTAATCATGGACATCCGCAAACTGCAGCGCGCCATCATCGACGGTCTTGAAGACGTGAAAGCGCAAGACATCAAGGTGTTCAACACCACCCATCTGACCGGACTCTTCGATCGCGTGATCGTGGCGAGCGGCACGTCGAACCGGCAGACGAAAGCGCTCGCATCCAGCGTGCGCGAGAAGGTCAAGGAAGCGGGCGGCGAGATCATCAGCACCGAAGGCGAGGACATCGGCGAATGGGTGCTCGTGGACTGCGGCGACGCGGTGGTCCACATCATGCAGCCCGCGCTGCGCCAGTACTACAACCTCGAGGAAATCTGGGGCGACAAGCCGGTGCGCGTGAAGCTCACGGGCCGCGGCGGCTTCGGCGGTGCGCGCGCCGAAGAGCCGATGGAAGACGAGGACGAAGAAGACGAGGCGGCCGCGCCGGCACCGCGCAAGACACCGGCGCGCAAGAGCGCCGCGCGCCGCAGCTAAGGGCGGCGTAGCCGTCCTGCACGCTTCTTCCCCGCTCCCGCCTTGCTACCGTTGCGATGAAACTGCACATCGTTGCCGTCGGCCACAAGATGCCCGACTGGATAGCCGCGGGCTTCGACGAATACGCGAAGCGCATGCCGCCGGAACTGCGTATCGAACTGCGCGAACTGAAGCCGGAGCAGCGCGCGTCGGGCCGTTCCGCGGAGAGTGTGATGGCAGCCGAGCGGCAAAAGATCGAAGCGGCGCTGCCGAAGAACGCGCGCATCGTCGCCCTCGACGAACGCGGCAAGGACTGGACCACGATGCAGCTCGCCACCGCCCTGCCCGACTGGCAGCGCGACGGCCGCGACGTGGCCTTCCTGATCGGCGGTGCAGACGGGCTGGACCCGGCGCTCAAGGCCCGTGCCGATCTGCTGCTGCGCCTCTCGAGCCTCACGCTGCCGCACGCCATGGTGCGCGTGCTGCTCGCCGAGCAGCTCTACCGCGCCTGGACCATCACGCAGAATCACCCGTATCATCGCGCGTGAATGACGCGCTCGTCGGCGCGAACGCTCGGTGCGCGCTGGATGCCGATGAGCCGGATGCCGATGACTCGCGGTCGCTGCGTGACAGGGCGCTCGCCGGCGATGCTGCGGGTGGTGAAGTGGCTATGTAACACGCCCCACGCGACTCGCGCCCCATCCGAAGCGTCCGAATCAGCGGGCAACGTCGGCGTCAACCTCAGCCGCACGCACCGAACGCCCCCGCCTACTTCCCGGAATCTGTTCATGACCTCGCCGTCCACGTCACGCACGCCATCCACGCTTTCCACATCTGTCTGGCCCTTCGTCTATCTCGCCTCGCAAAGCCCGCGCCGCCAGGAACTGCTCCAGCAACTCGGCGTGCGTTTCGAACTGCTGTTGCCGCGTCCCGATGAAGACGCCGAAGCGCTCGAAGCCACGCTGCCGGACGAAGCCGCCGACGCCTACGTCGTGCGCGTCTGCGAAGCCAAGGCCGAGGCCGCCCGTCTGCGCCTCGAACGGGGCGGCCATGCCGCGGCGCCGGTCCTCGTTGCCGATACAACCGTCACGATCGACGGCGCGATTCTCGGCAAGCCCGCCGACGCCGACGACGCGCTCGCCATGCTCGCTCGCCTCGCCGGCCGCGAGCACGAAGTGCTCACCGCCGTGACCGTGATCGACGCAGGCGGTGCGTTGCTGCCCACGGCGCTCTCGCGCTCGCGCGTGCGCTTCGCCGCGTCGACGGCCGAGGCGCTGGCGCGCTACGTCTCGAGCGGCGAGCCGTTCGGCAAGGCCGGCGCGTACGGCATCCAGGGACGCGCCGCCGAGTTCATCGAGCATATCGAAGGGTCCTATTCGGGTATCATGGGTTTGCCGCTTTACGAAACCGCCGCGCTGTTGCGCACGGCGCGCCTCGATTTCTAGAACATCTAGAACAACACCATGAACGAAGAGATCCTGATCAACGTCACGCCGCAGGAGACGCGCGTTGCGCTGGTCCAGCAGGGCGCAGTGCAGGAGCTTCACGTCGAACGCACGCTGTCGCGCGGGCGCGTCGGCAACATCTATCTCGGCAAGGTGGTGCGCGTGCTGCCAGGCATGCAGTCCGCCTTCATCGACATCGGGCTTGAACGCGCCGCGTTCCTCCACGTCGCCGACATCTGGCATCCGCGCGTAGCGGGCGAGCCGCAGCAGCCCGTGCCGCATCAGCCCATCGAGAAGATCGTGTTCGAGGGGCAGACGTTGATGGTGCAGGTCGTCAAAGACCCCATCGGCACCAAGGGCGCGCGGCTTTCCACCCAGGTGAGCATTGCGGGCCGCACGCTGGTGTATCTGCCGCAGGAGCCGCACATCGGCATCTCGCAGAAGATCGAAAGCGAAGCGGAGCGCGAAGCGGTGCGCGCACGGCTCACCTCCGTGCTGCCCGCGGACGAGAAAGGCGGCTACATCGTGCGCACCATCGCCGAAGACGCCACGAGCGAGGAACTGGCCGGCGACGTCGCCTACCTGCGCAAAACGTGGGCGACCATTCTCGCGCAGGCGCAGCGCATGCCGGCCACGAGCCTGCTCTACCAGGACCTCAACCTCGCGCAGCGCGTGCTGCGCGACTTCGTGAACGACGGAACGACGCGCATCCAGGTGGACTCGCGCGAAACATTCCAGATGCTCACCGAGTTCGCCGCGGAATTCACGCCGGCGGTGTCGTCGAAACTCCATCACTACACGGGCGAGCGGCCGCTCTTCGACCTCTACAACATCGAGGCCGAAATCCAGCGGGCGCTGTCGCGGCGCGTGGACCTGAAGTCGGGCGGCTATCTCGTGATCGACCAGACCGAGGCGATGACGACGATCGACGTGAACACCGGCGGCTACGTCGGCGCGCGCAACTTCGACGACACGATCTTCAAGACGAACCTGGAAGCGGCGCACACCATCGCGCGGCAACTGCGCCTGCGCAACCTGGGCGGCGTGATCATCATCGACTTCATCGACATGGAAAACGCCGAGCATCGCGACGCCGTGCTCGGCGAACTCAAGAAGGCGCTCTCGCGCGACCGCACGCGCGTGACGGTCAACGGCTTCTCGCAGTTGGGGCTCGTGGAAATGACCCGCAAGCGCACGCGCGAATCGCTTGCGCACGTGCTGTGCGAGCCGTGCCCGGTATGCCAGGGCAAGGGCCAGGTGAAGACCTCGCGTACCGTCTGCTACGACGTGCTGCGCGAAATTCTGCGCGAGTCGCGCCAGTTCAATCCGCGCGAATTCCGCGTGGTGGCATCGCAGCAGGTGATCGACCTGTTCCTCGAAGAGGAGTCGCAGCATCTGGCGATGCTGATCGATTTCATCGGCAAGCCGGTGTCGCTACAGGTCGAATCGAATCTGAGTCAGGAGCAGTACGACATCGTGCTGATGTAAGCCGCGTCACGGCTCTACGCCTCCCGGCCCCACGCGAACGGCAGCCCATGCGCAATCTGTCGGCATAGCCGCTTCGCGGCTCTCCTGCGCGCGGCAGCAAAACGCGAGCCAAAAAACGCGAAACCAAAGCACGGCCCGAAAGCGCGAATCCAAAGCGCGAACCTGCGTCTCCCGCCCCATCGCCTAGAATCGAACTATCGGGTTGAACACTACGGAGGCTGCCATGGCTGAGTCGATGGTAAGCGTCGTTGTCGGGTTGCTGGTGCTGGCGCTGGTTGCCATCATGCTCACCTCGCGGTACCGGCACGATATTCACCGGGAGCGGATGCTGAGCCGCATGGATGGACACCGCTGGTGGGAACGCGAGCGGCATCGTCACTGAACAGTCGAATGCAGGTTGAACAGCGGTAATCGACGATGCAACGCACGGAGGCGATCATGTCCGACCTACCCCGCGCCCGCGAGGCCTGGCATCAGGCCGATTACGAGGGCTTCGAAATTCACGTGCGTCCCGTACCGGAAGACGTCCAGCAAGGGGCGCCCGGCACCGTGGCGCGGCCCGCGCGATACACCTATGAGGGCTACGTCTGCCATCCCGGCGCGGATCCGGCGCTGCCCGGACACACGGTGCCGTTCCACGCAGACGGCGAAGAGTGGTTCGCAAGCACCGATGATGCGCTGCACGAAGCCCTGCACGTGGGACGCAGCATCGTGGAAGGCTCGCATCCCGATCTTTCGGTGCTGGGCCTCGTGACGAGCGGGGTGTGAGGCGCTCATCCGCCGGCGGCCAGCGGCCAGGCCAGCACAAATTCGGCCAGCAGCGCGGCCGGCAGACGGGCGTCCTAGCTCAGCGCGCGCTTGATACGCGACTTCAACAGTGCGCGACTGAGCTTCGCGTGAGGCTGCGGTTCCTCCACCGCAACCGCGCCCTCGACGGGCTGACCGCGCCGCAGATAGAAGCGGTCGAAGGTCGCCTGGGTCATGCCCCATTTGTGCAGGAACTGGCGGCGTCCGTCGTTCTTGACGACCTTGCCGGTGCTCTTCTGCTGGAAGTGATAGACGAGACTGTCGCCCACGCCGAGGAAAATCCGGCATCCGGCGTCCCACAGCTTCATCGAGAAATCGTTGTCGCTGCTCATGCCCGGACTCAGCTCGCTGCTGTAACCGCCCACCTTGAACCACCAGTCACGATGAACGAGCGTCGGCGGCCACGTGGCGCCGCGCCAGTCGCCGCGCACGAGCGTGGGAGCGGCTTCCACCAGGGCGTGCGCGTCGAAGCTTGCGGCCTCGCGGCCGAAGTCGCGCACCACGACGCACGGATTGCCCGTATCGACAGGCTCGATCATCGTGCCCGAGAGCAGGAAAAGGTCGGACGGCATCTGCGCGATCCGGCGGGCAAGCGCCACGTCCCAGCCCGGGCAGCAATACATGTCGTCGTTCATGTAGACGACGTAGTCTTCTCTGGCGCGCGCCGCCGCAAGATTCACGGCATGGCAGATCCCGATGTTGGCGGGCGATGCGGTGTGCTCGATGCCCTGCTCCCGCACCCACGCCAGCGTGCCGTCCGACCCGTCGTTGACGTGGACGATGATCTGGTGCGCGTGAGCGGAATGCCGCCGCAGGCTTGCGACCACGAGTTGCAGGTAGGGCAGGTTGTTCCAGGTGGGGATGATGATGGAGAACATCGGGAGTGGGAATCCTTGTGTTGCGCCGCATCGGCGGCACGTGCCTCGCACTGAAGGTGCGATTGTACCCGTGCATACCGTCCCTTCTGTCCCTGGCGCTCGTACCCGCCGCCGCCAGTCGGTGCGGATTGCCCAGGCGCCGCGCTTTCCGCTCCACCGGCCCGCCCTAAGCGCTGTGGCCCGTAGAGGGCCGGTTATAATGCCGCTCGCCTTCGTATATCAAAATTGACGCCACGCCACCCGTCGATTCATCGCTCGCAAACCGGCTGGCGTGGCCGCCCTGATTCGTCCCTATGACTTTATCGCCTCGCCTTGTGCGGCTTGTCGGCGCCCTGCTGTTTCTCGCCCCCGCGGTGAATCTCGTCTGGCGTGGCGGCACTGGTTACTGCTTCTTCCTCCTCGTCGCGATCTCGCTGTACGTCGCGTTCGCCAACCGGCATTCCCGCGAGTACTTCGCGCCGCTGCGCAAGTACCCGTGGTACACGGCGAGCATGCTGGTGTTCACGCTCGCCATCGCGCTCCAGCAAGCGGTCGAACATTACTGGCTGCCTCGCCAGTTCGACGCCCTTTCGCGTTTCGCGCTGGCGCTGCCGCTGTTCCTCATGCTGTGTCGCATGCCGCCGCGGTATCTGCGCGCCGTGGGCTGGGGCTGCGTGGCGGGGGCACTCGCCGTTGCGGTGTGGGCCATCGTGGCGCGCCCGCCCGGCGGCTGGACCGACGCAACGCGCCTCAACAACTCTTACACGAACGCGATTCCGTTCGGCGACACCGCGCTGCTGCTCGCTTTCCTCTCCATTTTTACTTTCGGCTGGGACGCGCGGCGCGACTGGCGCACGCTTTCCATCAAGCTGCTCGCGCTCGTGGCCGGCGGGTTTGTCTCTTACCTTTCGGGGACGCGCGGCGGCTGGCTCGCCGTGCCGATCTTCGTCGTACTGCTCGGCGCGCAATACGGCTGGTTTGCCCACTGGAAGCGGCTCGCGATCGCCACGGTGGTGGTGGTGGCCTGTGCCGCGGCGCTGCTGTCGACGGAGCGCATGCGGCATCGCTTCGACGAAGCCACGACCGACGTCACACTCATGCAGCGCGGCAACGACGACACCTCAGTCGGCTTGCGGCTGCAACTCTGGCAGGCGTCACTGCGGATTTTCTCGCAGCACCCGGTCTACGGCGTGGGTAAAGGCCGGCTGGTCGATGCGCTCGGCGAGATGGCCAAACGCGGCGAAGTGAAGAGCGAGATCGTCAATGAACGCGCCCACAGCGACTTCTTCTCGACGCTCGCGGAGATGGGAACGGTCGGCGTGCTCTGCCTCGCGCTCTACTATTTCGGCACCCTGGTCTACTTCTGGCGTCATCGCCGCGCCGCAGACCCCACCATCCGGGCCGCCGCCCATGCGGGGCTCGCCGTGTCGTTCAGCACCATCATCTTCGGGCTCACCATCGACGTACTCGTGCCCATCATGGTGACGGTGCTCCTTGCGCTGCTCACGGCGACGCTGCTTGCCATGATCGAGGTGCGCGGCCGGGAGATTGCGTCGGGCAGCTGAAGCGGCCGGTGCCTGCCCTTCGCCCACCGCGGCTCAAACGGCTGACATCAGGCGATAAAGGGCGGCCACGTGCGCATCCACGCCCGGGTCGTAGACGAGGTTCTCCAGCGGACGTTCGAGACGCGCATGGCCTGCGCGCACCTGCTCGATGGCCGCCTGAATCGCGTGCTCGAAGCTGCCGGGCGTGGTGCGCGAGAACTCGATCTTCCCACCCTGCGCGACGGCTTCGGCCGACCCGACGTTATCCGCGATGACGAGCGGCGTGCCGCACATCACCGACTCCACGCCCACGAGGCCGAAGGGCTCGTAAGCCGACGCCACCACGGTGTAGTCCGCCGCCGCGAACAACGTCTCGATGTCGCGGCAGTAGCCCACGTAGCGAATCGTGTCGCTCGTGCGAGGCACCGGACGCCCCGCCACGGCAAGGCACACCGGCAATGTCGTCTGGGCAAAGAACGCTTCGAGCAGGTCATACCCTTTGCGTTCGTGGCTCGTGGACGAGAACACGAAAACCACGCGGTCTTCGGGCAAGCCGAAACGGCGCCGCGCCTCCATGCGCGCGTCGTTCGCGAGCGGCTTGAACCGGCCCGTATCGACGGGCGGATAGATCACCGAGATTTTCCCGGGCGCAATGCCATAGAACCGCTGCAACTCGCGGCCCATCAGTTTCGAGTGCGCCACGATCGCCCGCGCGTTCGTGTAGGTGCGTCGCTCCAGTTCGATCTGCCAGCGGTCGCTGCGCCGCTCGCTGCGTCCTGCCGCTTCCAGCGAGCCCGGGTGGGTGCCGCCGCACAACGCCACGTCGGCGAATGGCGAATGGTTGATCGCGAAGAGGCACTGCGGCCGGTGTTGCCGCAGCCGCCGCGCGAGCCGCCAGTTGAATGCCAGATTGCGCAGCTTGCGCGGCGCCCAGCGCACGTTGAGCGGCTGGGCGTCGATCCAGCGAGCTTCCTCCATCGCGCGGTCAATCTCGCGTGCGTAGAGCGTGGGCCGCAGCCCCATGCGATGAAAGCCCGCGATGATGTCACGCGTGTAACGCTCCGCTCCGCCGCTCGCTTTCAACGCCTGAGCCGTGAGCGCGATGTCGGTCAGCCGCAAGGAATCGTTGGGCGCATGCATCAGGGCATCGGCGCGGGGATCTGGCGAGGATTCAGGCAAGGACGGCATCTCGTTCGGGATGAATTGAATGGTCACGCGAGCGCGTGGAAGCGCCGCGGCGAACCAGCGCGATTGTAATGGAACCGCGAGACGCTCGACCCAGTAGAATCTGCCGGTTCGCCTTTCGACACCCGCTTATGAACACACCTGAGGCATCGCCCGCCGCCCCCGCAGACGCCGGCACGACAGCATCCGCTGCGCGACCGCTTGTCTCCGTCCTGCTGATCGCCTACAACCAGGAACGCGTGATTGCCGATGCCGTGCGCAGCGTGCTGGCGCAGACCTGGCGGCCGATCGAGATCATCATTTCCGACGACTGCTCGCGCGACGGGACGTACGCCGCCATCGAAGCGACGGTGCGCGACTACACCGGCCCGCATCGCGTCATCACGCGCCGCAATACGGTCAACGAAGGCATCAGCGCGCACCTTTCGCGCCTCGCCGGCATGGCTCACGGCGAACTACTGTTCGTTGCCGCCGGCGACGATCTTTCGGCCCCCGACCGCTGCGAGCGCGTCGTGCAGTTCTGGCTTGCGCACGGCCGCCAACCGGACCTGATCGCAACGGATCTCACGAGCATCGACGACGCCGGCGATACGCACGGGCGCGTCACGCCCGACGATCTCGGCCGCTACCGCATCGACGACTGGTTCGAGAAGCGGCCCTTCCTGGTGGGCGCGGCACACACGTGGTCGCGTCGTCTTTTCGAGCGCTTCGGCCCGATGCAGCCGGGCACGGCCGCCGAGGACCAGATCATGACGTTCCGCGCCATCGCCACGGGCGGCGCCATGAGTTTGCATGAGCCGCTCGTGCGCTACCGGCGCGGCGGCCTTTCGGGCAAGCGGCGCTACCGCTCGGTGGCAGAGATGCTCGCGCGCGTGCAGCAAAGCAACCGCTTCGCGCTATCGGAGGCGGCGCAGTTGCAGCGAGATGCGGAGGTGGCGGGTCTTGGCGACCGGATGCGGCGCACGCTCGCGCCGAAGATCGCCCGTGAACAGTTCATCCGCGCGATGTTCGAGGCGCGGGGTACCGGCGAGCGTCTTGCGCTCGTCTTTGGTCAACGGGACGTCAAGTGGGGGCTCAGGATCAGGATGTTCCTCCACACCACCTGCCCCGCCGTCTACGCGCCGCTCCTCTGGGCCAAGCGCACCTTCAGAAAGGGATAGCGCGAAGCCAGCTCAGACGCGGGACAGTCCGGCGGCAGTACGTCCGCCGCGCCGGCGGCCGGCGTCCATGCCGAAGCGCAGCACGCTGAGCCGCAGGCGTCGCAGCATCTTGAGGGAACGCAGGAAGGTCTCGCCGGTGTGCGTATTTGTGACGAACCACAACGCGCCCGCCATGTTCGCAAGGCCCCGCGAAAGCGCGGCCATGTCGGCCTGAGCGCGCGGCGGCAGTTCATCGCCGAAACGGAAGGCGAATGCCTGCAACTGCGCCGCCACGCCATTGATCTGCCGGCGGCGGCCGCGCTCGCGCCGCTCGGCCGATGAGAGCGCCGCGAGAGCCGGGTCGCGTACGGCCTGGCAGCTGCCCGTGGCGGCTGCCCCCACCGCGTTGCCCCCATGCTGCCGGTACTTCAGATGCGGCTTCGCAATATGCACGATCTCGCCGAACGCAGCCGCCACCATCGCCAGCCACCAGTCGTGCATCACGACCTGTGGCGGCATCGGCAACGCGCGTTCGACCGCAGCCCGATTCAGCAGCATCGAGCAGCCGGGAATGTGGTTGCTCAGAAGGAAGTCGCGCAGCCGCGCGGCGTTGGCCGACTTCGTCGTGATGTGAAACAGCGACCTGGACAGGCAGGCAAGACGCGCATCGACCAGTTCGATGTCGCAGAAGGCCAGCGCGGGGGTGCCGGCGCCACGCCGCGCGGCCACGGCCTGCAGCGCCGCAACGGCGTCGGCGATCTTCTCCGGCGCCCAGACGTCGTCCTGGTCGGCTAGCGTGATGAACTCGCCTTCGCAACCGGCCATCGCCCGTTCGAAGTTGCGCGCAATGCCCACGCGCTCGCCGGCCGCCACGACCCGGATGCGAAGCGGGCCGCGGTAGGACTGGAGCAGATCGGGGGTTCCGTCGGTGGAGTCGTCGTCGGAGACGACGACTTCGAGATTCGGCCAGGTCTGGGCTTCGAGGGAGGCCAGGAACTCGGGCAAATGCAGCGTGCCGTTATAGGTTGCGAGCGCGACTGAAACGAGCGGAAAGCGTGTGTGAGCGAGCATGCCGGGAAGCCGCGGCGTCTCGCGCCGCATCGTTGCACAGACCAGCGCGCAGCATGAGGGACAGATTCGAAAATTGCAACAATTCGTTACAATTCGGGCGATCAATTGTGGCGTCGGCGCACTTGCGGGCGGCGGAGAGGCCCGGCGGGAACACCACCCCCTGCCCTACGCCGCCGCCTGCTGAAACTGGATCCGGTGCAGATGCGCGTAAAGCCCGCCCTGTGCCAGCAATTGCTGATGGCTGCCGCGCTCGACGATGCGCCCTGCTTCCATCACGAGAATCCGGTCGGCGCGCTCGATGGTGGAAAGCCGGTGCGCGATCACGAGCGTCGTGCGCCCGCGCATCAGCGTTTCCAGCGCGGCCTGTACGTGGCGCTCCGATTCGGAGTCCAGCGCCGAGGTCGCTTCGTCCAGAATCAGGATCGGCGCGTCCTTGTAGATGGCCCGCGCGATGGCGAGGCGCTGCCGCTGTCCGCCCGACAGCCGCATGCCGTTGTCGCCCACGAGCGTATCGATGCCGTCCGGCATCGCCGTGACGGTGTCCCACAGGTTCGCCGCCTTCAGTGCCGCGGCCACGCGCTCGCGGTCGGGGGTCTCGCCGTAGGCCACGTTGCTCGCGATCGTGTCGTTGAAGAGCGTCACGTCCTGGCTCACCATCGCGATCTGGCTGCGCAGTCCGTGCACGTTGTAGTCGGGCAGCGCGACGCCGTCCACGAGAATCTCGCCGCCCGTCGGGTCGAAGAAGCGCGGCAGCAGGTTCACGAGCGTGGTCTTGCCGCTCCCCGACGGCCCTGCGAGCGCCACCATCTCGCCCGGCGCCACCTTGAACGACACGCGGTCGAGCGTGGGCTGACCGGCGAGGCCATAGGTGAACGACACGTCGCGAAACTCGACCTCGCCGGTCGCGCGTTCGAGCGGCAGCCCGCCGCCTTCGGGCTCGGGCGGCTCGTCGATCAGACCGAAGATCAGCTCGGCCGCGGTCATGCCGCGTTGCAGCGGCTGGTTCACGTCCATCAGATGCTTGAGCGGCGAAATGATCAGCAGCATCGACGTGACGAACGCGACGAAGCCTCCCACCGTGGTCTGGTCGTGCGACGACTGCACCACGGCGATCGTGATGACGACCGCGAGCGCAATGGACGACAGGAACTGCGTGAGCGGCTGCGCGAGCCCGCCCGAGATGGTCATCCGCATCGAGTAGCCGCGCAGCCGGCGGCTCAGCGCGTTGAAGCGGTCGGTCTCGTATCGCTCGCCGTTGTGGACCTTCACGACCTTGTAGCCGCCCACGGTCTCTTCGACGATGTACGACAGTTCGTTGGTGAGCGCCTGGTGCTCGCGGTTCAGGCGACGCAGGCGCCGGTTGATCTTGCCCACCAGCCAGCCGATGCCCGGCAGCAGCACGGCCACGATCAGCGTCAGGCGCCAGTTGAGATAGAACAGGTACGCGAGCAGGAACAGCACGGTGAGCGAGTCGCGCACGAGCGTCACCATCACGCTCACCAGCACGTTGAGGATCTGGTTGACCTCGAACACGATGGCATTGATGACGGTGCTCGCGGTTTCGCGCTGGAAGAATGCGACGCTCGTATGGATCATCCGGTCGAACATCTTCATGCGCAGTTCGAGCAGGACGCGGTTCGACACGTACTGCAGCAGGTAGCCGGACGCATACTGCGAGACGCCGCGCACGAACGCGAGGCCGATCACGGCAGCCGGGACGTACCACTTCGCGCTGGGGCTGCCCTTGGCGCCGAAGCCGTGGTCGAGCAGCGGCTTCAAGAGCGCGGGGATGCCGGCGTCGGTGGCCGAGCTGACGGCCATGGCCGCGATGCCGGCAATCAACACCCACCACAACGGCTTCAGGTACGGCAGCAACCGCCGCAACACGACGACGGGCGAAGAAGCGTCGCCGGAACCGCCTATGGGCTTGCTTAACGTGGGCTTCGCGCTCAAGAGTTCCTCGGGAAATACGGACAAACAGGCGTCCGGGGCAGTTGCGCCGCGGACCGATCGGAAAGATCAGCATTGTAAACCGCCGGCCACGGGGCACCGCACAGCAGTGCCGATACATTCGCTTGCACGCGTTCTGTTCGCGTTCTGTTCGCGTTTTGCGCGCGTTTTGCGCGCGTTTCGTGCGCATTGCGGCATCAGGGTTCAACCGTGCCGACGGCTCGGCCGCGCGCGCTGTGTATACTTTCGCGAGCTTTTCCGACGCCTTCTCCACTCACCTCTACCGCCCGCTACTCACGCATGAACCCGCCTACGCTCGGCGTCGCCATCATCACCCGCAATGCCGCCGCGCGGCTCGCCGAGTGCCTTGCCTCCGTGGCCTTCGCCGAAGAGATCGTCGTGGTGGACAGCGGCAGCACCGATACCACGCTCGAGATCGCCCGCGCCCACGGCGCCCGCATCATCGAGCACCTCGACTGGCCCGGCTTCGGCCCACAGAAGAACCGCGCGCTCGATGCGCTTGCCACGACCTGGGTGCTTTCCATCGACGCCGACGAGATCGTCTCGCCGCAACTGGCCGACTCGATACGCGCCGCAATCGCAAAGCCGCGCGCGGACGTCTACGAAATCGACCGGCTGTCGAGCTTCTGCGGCCAGTGGGTGCGCCACAGCGGCTGGTATCCGGACTGGATTCCGCGCCTGTTCCGGCGCAGCGCGGCGCGCTTTTCCGGCGACCTCGTACACGAGCGGCTAGTCTTCGAAGGACCGACGCAACGGCTCGACGGCCGGCTACTGCACTACTCGTATGAAGACTTCGAGAGCGTGCTGCGCAAGCTCGACGCCTACTCCAGCGCCGGCGCTGCCCAGCGGCACGCGGCGGGGCAGCGCGGCAGCTTCGGCAAGGCGGTGGCGCGCGGCCTGTGGGCCTTCGTGCGTACCTGGATTCTGCGGCGAGGGTTCCTCGACGGCCGCGCGGGTTTCATGATCGCCGTCTTCAATGCGGAAACGGTCTACTACCGCTTCCTCAAGCTCGCCCATCTGGACGAAGCGGGCCGCCGGCCCGCCCCGCAGGACGCCGGCAAGTCCGTTCAATAAACGATTTCGATCGAGCTTCCCGCGAACTCGCCGCGCAACGCCGAGAGCAGTTCGTCGGTGGGCTTCACGCGCCACGCGTCGCCTAAGCGCACTTCGCCTTCGGCGTTGTCGCTGCGATAGACGATCTGCACCGCGAGGCCGTTGGGAATCGGCGCCGGTGCTGCGCGGGAGTGGCCGCCACCGTTGCCTCCATAGCCCCCGCCGTTTGCCCCATTGCGGCCATACCCGCCGTTGCCGCCTCGGCCAGCCTGCGCCGATGCGGATGCCGGCGCAGCCGCGGCCTGCGCCTCGTCGGCACGGGCGCAATGCACCTCCAGCACGCGGCGCAGCGCAAGCGCGTCAGCGTTGCCGTTCATCTGTACCTTCACCGCCTGGGCATAGCGGCTGCGCGCGCGCTCGAGGTCCATCACCGTCTCCGCCGTGAAGCGGATGCCGCCCGTGAACGCGTCGTTGCGCGCCTGGCCCTGCACGACGAGCAGTTCGTCTTCCTTGAACAGGTGCTTGTGCGCTTCGAACTGTTCGTTGAAAACGGTCACTTCGCACTGGCCTGTGCCGTCGTCCACGAGTGCGATCAGCATCTTGCCCCGCTGCGTCATCTGCGTGCGCAGTGACGCGATCACGCCCGCAATCAGCCGGTCGCGGCCCTCCTTCAGTTCGCCGATCTTGAGCCGCACGAAGCGGCGCACCTCGTCCTTGTAGGCATCGAAGAGGTGGCCCGAGAGATAGAAGCCCAGCGCGCCCTTCTCTTCCTGAAGCTTGCGCTTTTCGGGCCACGCGGGCTCGTCCACGAGTTCGTGGCCTTGCGAGGGCGCGTCGCCCATGTCGAAGAGGCCGGCCTGCAAGGCGTTCGCGGCGGCCTGCTCGGCCGCCTCCATGGCGAGCGGCACCGACGCGATGAGCTGCGCGCGATTGGCGTGCAGCGCGTCGAACGCGCCGGCGCGGATCATGGCTTCGACGGTGCGGCGGTTGACGATGCGGCGATCCACGCGCGCGCAGAAATCGAACAGGTCCGTGAAGGGACCGTCTTCGCGCGCCCGCAGAATTTCCTCGATCGCGTTCTGGCCGCTGCCCTTGATGGCGCCAAGGCCGTAGCGGATGGTCTTCGCGCGCTTGCCGTCGGGCTCGCCCACCGGCTCGAAGCGATAGGCCGAACGGTTGACGTCGGGCGGCAGCACCGTCATGCCGTTGGCGATGCAGTCTTCGAACAGGATCTTGACCTTGTCCGTGTCGTCCATCGCGAGCGACATGTTGGCCGCCATGAATTCGGCGGGATGGTGCGCCTTCAGCCACGCGGTGTAGTACGCGAGCAGCGCGTAGGCCGCGGCGTGCGACTTGTTGAAGCCGTAGCCCGCGAACTTCTCCATCAAGTCGAAGATTTCGTCGGACTTCGCGCGCGAGAGACCGTTCTTCGCCGCGCCCTCGGCGAAGATTTCGCGGTGCTGTGCCATCTCTTCGGGCTTCTTCTTGCCCATCGCGCGGCGCAGCAGGTCGGCGCCACCGAGCGAGTAGCCGCCGATGATCTGCGCCATCTGCATCACCTGCTCCTGATAGACCATGATCCCGTAGGTCTCTTTCAGGACGGGCTCGACGCGCGGGTCCGGGTACTCCACCATCTCGCGGCCGTGCTTGCGCGCGCAGAAGCTGGGGATCAGGTCCATCGGGCCGGGACGGTACAGCGCCACGAGCGCGATGATGTCCTCGAAGCGGTCGGGCTGGGCGTCTTTCAGCATGCCTTGCATGCCGCGGCTTTCCAGCTGGAACACGGCAACCGTGTTGGCCTTCTTGAGGATCGAGAACGACGCCGGGTCGTCGAGCGGCACCTGCGCGAGCGACCAGTTCTCCTTCGACGGATCGAGCCGGCGAATGTAGCGTTCCGCCCAGTCGAGAATGGTCAGCGTCGTGAGACCCAGAAAGTCGAACTTCACGAGGCCGACGGCTTCCACGTCGTCCTTGTCGTACTGGCTCACCACGCCGCTTTCGTCGCCCTGCGTGTAGAGCGGACAGAAGTCGGTGAGCTTGCCGGGCGCAATCAGCACGCCGCCCGCGTGCATGCCGACGTTACGCGTCAAGCCTTCCACGCGCTGCGCGAGTTCGAGCAACTGGCGTACTTCGTCTTCGTTGTCGTTGCGCTCCTGCAGCAGCGGCTCTTCCTTCATCGCGTCGGCAATCGTGACGTGCTTGCCGGGCTTGAACGGAATGAGCTTCGCCACGCCGTCCGTGAAGTTGTAGCCGAGGTCGAGCACGCGGCCGATGTCGCGCACCGCCGCCTTCGCCGCCATGGTGCCGAAGGTGGCGATCTGCGAGACGGCGTCCGCGCCGTACTTTTCCTTCACGTACTGGATCACGCGGTCGCGGCCGTGCTGACAGAAGTCGATGTCGAAGTCGGGCATCGACACGCGTTCCGGATTCAGGAAGCGTTCGAACAGCAGGTTGTAGCGCAGCGGATCGAGGTCGGTAATACCGAGCGCGTAAGCGACGAGCGAACCCGCGCCCGAGCCCCGGCCCGGCCCCACCGGCACGCCGTTGTTCTTGGCCCAGTTGATGAAGTCCGCAACGATCAGGAAGTAGCCCGGAAAGCCCATCTTGATGATGGTTCCGCACTCGAAGTCGAGGCGCTGGTAGTAGCGCTCGCGTTCCTGCTCGCGCTCGGCCTCGTTTGGATAGAGCTGCACGAGGCGCTTTTCGAGCCCTTCTTTCGAGAGCTGCACGAGGTAGTCGTCGAGCGAGAGGCCATCCGGCGTCGGAAAGAGCGGCAGCTTGGGCTTGCCGAGTTCGAGCGTGAGATTGCAGCGCTTCGCGATTTCAACGGTGTTGGCGAGCGCGGACGGAATGTCGGCGAAGAGCTTCGCCATCTCGTCCTGGGTGCGAAAGTACTGCTCGGTGGTGAAGCGTTTCGGGCGACGCGGATTGGCGAGGATGTCGCCTTCCGAAATACAGACGCGCGCCTCGTGTGCCGTGAAGTCGTCGGGCGTCATGAACTGCACGGCGTGCGTGGCGACCACCGGCAGCTTCAGTTGCGCCGCGATCGTCACCGCCTGTTGCACATAGGCTTCCGCGCCGGGATGGCCGCCACGTTGCAACTCGATGTAGAACCCGTTCGGAAAGACCTTGGCCCAACGCTCGGCATGGCGCTTCGCCGCTTCCTCGTTGCCGGCGGCAAGCGCAAGACCGATGTCGCCGTGCTGCGCGCCCGACAGCGCAAGCAGCCCTTCGGCAAGCTCGCCTTCGAGCCACGCCGCATCCACTTCGGCGCGGCCGCGGTACTGGTTCGTGAGCCACGCTTTCGTGAGCAGCTCGCAGAGATTCAGGTAACCGCGCCGGTCCTTCACGAGCAGCAAAAGACGCGAAGGCTTGTCGCGGTCGTCCGGATTCATGATCCAGACGTCGCAGCCGGCAATGGGTTTGACCCCTTTGCCGCGGGCTTCCTTGTAGAAACGAACGAGACCGAATGCGTTGCCGAGATCGGTGAGCGCGAGTGCGCCCTGACCGTCTTTGGCCGCCGCCGCGACGATGTCGTCGAGGCGCACGATGCCGTCGGCAATCGAGAATTCCGAGTGGACGCGGAGGTGAACGAAGCGGGGATCTGACATGCGCGACATTGTACAACCGGGCGCCTGCGGCCTTCGGCTAATTTGGGACGGAGAGAGAGGCGAAAAGCTGCGTGGCGGACAGGCCTCACGAGGTGCTCCCGGGGCATCCAGGCCGATGCAGAAGAGCCCCTTCGCAGTTGAGGGATAATAGCGGTTTGCGCCCGCGCCGCTTGCGTCCGGCGGCTGTAACGCCGTCGCGGCAACCTCGCCGCCGCACCGCTGCGCAGGCCTGTCTTATCGCAGAACGCCATGTCCATCCTGAATCTCGCTTCCTACTACTTCGTCACGCTCGACAAGACCGCCGAATGGCGCCCGCTCATGCTCGAACGCTGCAAGGCGCTCGACCTGCGCGGCACCATCCTGCTCGCGCCCGAAGGCATCAACCTGTTCGTCGCCGGCACGCCCGACAACGCCCGCGCGTTCATGGATTACCTGCGCCACGACCCGCTCTTCGAAGGCAAGTTCACGAGCCTGCAGTTCAAGGAAAGCTTCTCGGAGGACCGGCCGTTCAACCGCATGCTCGTGCGCCTCAAGCGCGAGATCATCACGATGAAGAAGCCCGCGATCCAGCCCGAGCTGGGCCGCGCGCCCGCCGTGGACGCCCGTACGTTGAAGGCATGGCTCGACCGCGGCCACGACGACGAAGGCCGCCCGGTCGTGATGCTCGACACGCGCAACGCGTTCGAAGTGGACGTGGGCACGTTCGACGACGCGCTCGACTACCGCATCGCGAAGTTCAGCGAATTCCCCGCCGTGATCGAGGCGCATCGCGCGGACCTGGAAGGCAAGACGGTGGTGTCGTTCTGCACGGGCGGCATCCGCTGCGAGAAGGCGGCCATCCACATGAAGGAAGCGGGCATCGAGCATGTCTATCAGCTCGAAGGCGGCATTCTCAAGTACTTCGAGGAAGTGGGCGGCGCGCACTATCACGGCGCCTGCTTCGTGTTCGACCATCGCACGGCGCTCGACCCCGCGCTCAAGCCCGCCGACATCGCGCAATGCTTCGCGTGCCGCGCCGTGGTGAGCGCCGAGGACCAGCGCTCGCCGCTCTATACGCCGGGCAAGAGCTGTCCCGCATGCCATCCGGCGCGTGCCAACGGCGGCGCTCAAGCCGGGGCGCACACGGCGGCGACTGCCGGTGAGCGTTCGCAGGCTGCTTGAGCCTATCGAGCCAGCCGAGCCCGTCTAGCCGGTCGAGTCCGTTAAGCCGCCAAGCCCCTTCCGCGCGTTGAGCACCCGCCCACAACCCACCACAGCGGCCCGCACCATGGCCTACCGCGGCCGCTTCGCCCCGTCGCCCACCGGACCGCTCCACTTCGGCTCGCTCGTGGCAGCACTCGCGAGCTGGGCGGATGCGCGTGCGCACGGCGGCGCCTGGCTCGTGCGCATCGAAGACGTGGACGGGCCGCGCACCGTGCCGGGCGCGGCCGATGACATCCTCGACACGCTCGCGCAATTCGGCATGCGTGCCGACGAACCGCCCGTCTGGCAAAGCCAGCGCACGGCGCGCTACCAACAGGCGTTCGATCAGTTGCAGGCCGCGGGCCTCGTCTACCCGTGCGGCTGCACGCGCAAGGAAATTGCCGACTCGCAGCTGCATGCCCACACGCGTCACACCACGCTGATCTACCCGGGCACCTGCCGCCAAGGTTTGCACGGCAAGACGCCGCGCGCGTGGCGCCTGCGTGTGCCGGACGGCGCACCCAGCGTGGTGAATGAAAAAAACATGGCGGACGACCCCGCCGTGATCTCGTTCGTGGACCGCTGGCAAGGGCTGCAAACGCAGAATCTGGCGACGGAAGTCGGCGACTTCGTGCTGCTGCGCGCGGACGGGCAATGGGCGTATCAGCTCGCGGTGGTGGTGGACGACGCCGACGCGGGCATCACGCACATCGTGCGCGGCGCCGACCTGCTCGACTCCACCGCGCGGCAGATCTACCTGCAGCGGTGCCTGGGCGTGCCGACGCCCGCGTATCTGCACGTGCCGGTCGTCACGAACGACGAGGGCGAAAAGCTCAGCAAGCAGACCGGCGCCACCGCGCTGGACGCAAGCCGGCCGCTCGACGCGCTGCACGCGGCGGCAAACCATCTGGGACTGGATCTGGACGAGACGCGCTATGCATCGACAGCGGCGTTTCTGGCCGGCGCCACGGCAGCGTGGGCGCGGCTGATGAAGATCTCGTGACGGCTCGGGCCGGCCGCGCCGCATGTGGCGGCGGGTAAACGGCAGGTAAGCGGCGGGGAGACAGCGCGGCAGTCAGGCCACGGTAAATGAATCCGGCAGAACCCCGGCAAGCCCGGAAAAATCAGGCTCGCCTTATCTATCTCAGGACCTCAGGACGAAGAACCCTTGCGCGCCATGCCGAAGCCGCCCAGCAGCGCGGCGAGCGGCTGCTTCGACGCGCTCTTCTGCGGCGCCGGGGCCGGCTTCTCTTCGGGCTGGCTCGCAGAGGCCGGCGGCTCGTAAGGCTTGAGGAAAAAGTCGTCGACGGGCGCCGCCTGCCGATGGTGCGGCCTGTCGAACGACGCGGTACGCCGATGCCCCGTCCGTTCGCCGCGGCCATCGCGCTCGCGCCGGCCGCCGCGTTCCTCATGATGCGCAACCGGCACGTCCACGGTCAGACGCTGCACCTCGATGGGCCGCTTGATGAGCTTTTCGATGTCGGCCAGCTGCTTGCGCTCGTTCGGGCTGCACAGCGACAGGGCATCGCCCGACGCGCCCGCGCGGCCCGTGCGGCCGATGCGGTGTACGTAGTCTTCGGCGTTGAACGGCAGGTCAAAGTTGATTACGGCCGGCAGTTCCGCGATGTCGAGCCCCCGCGCCGCGACGTCCGTGGCCACGAGCGCTTCAATCTCGCCGCGCTTGAAGGCGTCGAGCGCCTGCATGCGCTCGCTCTGCGTGCGATCGCCGTGAATGGCCGTGGCCACCACGCCGCTGCGCTCCAACTGGCGCGCAAGGCGGCTCGCGCCGATCTTGCTGTTGCAGAACACGATCACCTGCTTGAGGCCGCGCTCGCGGATCAGCTGGACCACCGCGCCCGTCTTGTCGCCCTCGGCGACCTCGTAGACGATCTGCGTGACGTTCGTGGCCGTCGAATTGCTGCGCGCCACCTCGATGGTCTGCGGGTTGCGCAGGTAAGTGGCCGCCAACTTCTTGATTTCGGGCGAGAACGTGGCGGAGAAGAGCAGCGTCTGGCGCTCCTTCGGCAGCAGGTTCAGGATGCGCTGCAGGTCCGGCAGGAAGCCCATGTCGAGCATGCGGTCGGCTTCGTCGAGCACGAGCATCTGCACCTGGCCCAGGTTGGCGGTTTTCTGCTGCACGTGGTCGAGCAGGCGCCCGGGCGTCGCGATCAGGATTTCCACGCCGCGCCGCAGCTCGGCCGACTGCGGATTCATGTCCACGCCGCCGAACACCACGGCGCTGCGCAGCGGCGTGTGCTGGGCGTAGGCGCGCACGTTGGCGGCCACCTGGTCGGCGAGTTCGCGGGTGGGCGTGAGGATCAGCGCGCGCACCGGATGGCGCGCCGGCGACGCGCTCGTGCTGGCCGACGGCAGCAGCCGCTGGATGATGGGCAGCGAAAAGCTGGCGGTCTTGCCGGTGCCGGTCTGCGCCGCGCCCATGACGTCCCGCCCGGCGAGCACGACCGGAATCGCCTGCGCCTGGATGGGCGTGGGTGTCGTGTAGCCCTGGTCGGCAATCGCCTTGAGGATGTCGGGCGCAAGGCCGAACTGGTCGAAGGTCGAGGTGCTGGGCTGGACAGCTGTGTCGGACATGGTGGCTTTCGCTAAAAAGGCGCCCCCTTTGGGCGCGCGGCGGCCGCTCGGGCCTCGGCCGCTACATGGCGGCATGAAGCCGCTCGAAGCATCGGAATGAAGGTGGAACCGTTCGCTGCCGCGAAATTCCCGCGCGGGCCAATCAGGCATGAATCGGATGTGAAGCGCGCATGCGTGGCCCGAAAGCTCCGGGCGGCGGCCTTTCTGCGGAGCCTGAGGCTCCGGGGCCCCGGGATCCCGGCAGGCACGCTCAAAGGCCGACATTGTAGCACCGCAGCGCGCGTGCCACCGCCTGGCCGGATGGCCAAGGGAGGCCGCTGTGGCGGCGGGCGCGGCGCCGGCCCACGGTCGTCGCGCCGAGCCGTCCGCCTACGGCTCGGGGTGCCCCGTGTGCACCCGGACGGCGCCCATGCCGCAATCACCGCGCGCTCGCCACCCACTTGCCATACTCTTGCCGCCCTCTCCAGCGCTCACCGCTCTCGCCGCCCTTACCACGTCTCGCGCATCACCATCAGCCGCAGTTCGGTCATGTCTTCGATGGCATAGCGCACGCCTTCGCGGCCAAGGCCCGAGTCCTTCACCCCGCCATACGGCATGTTGTCGACGCGAAACGACGGCACGTCGTTGATCACCACGCCGCCCACTTCGAGCGCGTCCCACGCGCGGTGAGCATGGGCGAGCGAATCGGTGAACACGCCGGCCTGCAGACCGAAATCGCTGTCGTTCACGGTATCCAGCGCCTCGCCGAAGTCCTGGAAGCGCTCCAGAATCGCGACCGGCCCGAACGCCTCCTTGCGGTAGAGGTCGCTTGCGCGCGCCACGTTCTCGAGCAGCGTCGCCTCGAACATCGCGCCGTCCACGCCCCCGCCCGCCACGATCTTCGCGCCGCCCTTCACGGCCGCGTCCATCCAGCCCGCGAGGCGCCGCGCCTCGGATTCCGAGATCATCGGCCCGACGAAGGTCTGCTCGTCCTTCGGGTCGCCCATCTTGAGCGACTTCGTCTTCGCGATCAGCTTCTCGCGCAGCGCGTCGTAAATCGCCTCGTGCGCGAGGATGCGCTGCACGCCGATGCAGCTCTGGCCGGACTGGTAGAACGCGCCGAAAGCGAGCCGCTCAACGACGTAGTCGAGCTTGTCGCGCTGGTCGGCATCCACGATGGCCGCCGCGTTGCCACCCAGCTCCAGGATCACCTTCTTCTTGCCCGCCCGGCGCTTGAGGTCCCAACCCACCGCGGGCGAGCCCGTGAACGAGAGCAGGCGGAAACGCTCGTCGGTCGTGAAGAGATCCGCGCCGTCGCGATGCGCAGGCAGGATCGAAAACGTGCCTTTCGGCAGATCCGTTTCAGCCAGCACTTCGCCGATGATGAGCGCGCCCACCGGCGTGCGGCTCGCGGGCTTGAGCACGAACGGCACGCCTGCGGCAAGCGCGGGCGCCACCTTGTGCGCGGCGAGATTCAGCGGAAAGTTGAACGGCGAAATGAACGAGCACGGACCGATCGGCACGCGCTTCACGTAGCCGCGGTAGCCCTTCGCGCGCGGCGAGATTTCGAGGTTCACGATCTCGCCGTCGATACGCACCGACTCTTCGGCAGCCACCTTGAAGGTATCGATGAGCCGCGTCACTTCGCCGCGCGAGTCGTTGATCGGCTTGCCGGCCTCGATGCACAACGCCATCGCGAGTTCGTCGAAGCGCTCGCGAAAACGCTTCGCGCAATGTTCGAGCACCGCCTGGCGCTTGAACGGCGCATACGCGCGCAGCGCGGGCATCGCGGCGACGGCGGCGCCGATGGCCGCGTCGATCGCCTTCGCGTCCGCGAGCGCGACGCGCGTGGCGACTTCGCCGCTGTATTTGTCGGTGACTTCGAGGTCGGTGTTGGCCGCCACCGCCTCGTTGGCGAGGTAATACGGATAAGCCGGTTTCAGCATGGTCGATGTCTCCTTGACGCCTGGGTTGAAGGAGCAGCGTGGGGATTCCCCCACGCCTTGATCTGCACCTAGATCTGTGCCGACAGCCGCTTGATCTCGCGGTTCAGCACGCGCTCGTTGTCCGAGTAGTCGATCGGCACGTCGATTACGTGCACGCCCGGCGCCGCAAAGCACTCGCGCACGAGCGGCGCGAGTTCGTCCGCGGATGCGATGCGATGGCCGAGCGCGCCGTAGCTCTTCGCGTACTCGACGAAATCGGGGTTGTGCAGCGTCATGCCGTAGTCGGGGAAATTCATGTTCTCCTGCTTCCAGCGGATCATCCCGAACGCGTCGTCGCGCAGGATCAGCACGACGAGGTCGAGCTTCAGCCGCACCGCCGTTTCGAGTTCCTGCGAATTCATCATGAAGCCGCCGTCGCCGCACACGGCCATCACGTTGCGTTCGGGGTGGACGATCTTCGTCGCGATGGCCGAGGGCAGCCCCGCGCCCATCGACGCGAGCGCGTTGTCGAGCAGGAGCGAATTCGGTTCGTGCGCGCGGTAGTAGCGCGCAAACCAGATCTTGTACATGCCGTTGTCGAGACAGATGATGCCGTCCACCGGCATCGTCTCGTAGACGTCGTGCACCACGCGCACCGGGTACATCGGGAAGCGCTCGTCGTGCTGGCCGCGCGCGAGGTGTTCCTCGAAGTGCTGCTTGATCTCGGCAAAGCGCGCGAAGTCCCACTGCGGCTCGCCGCGTTCCAGCCGCGCCTTCAGGTTCTCCTTCATCTGCCACAGCGTGTTGGCGATGTCGCCCACCACCTCGATCTGCGGGAAATACACCGGGTCAACTTCGGCGCCGAGGAAGTTCACGTGGATCACCGTCTTCTCGCCCGCGTCCACGCTGCGCATGAAGAACGGCGGCTTCTCGATCACGTCGTGCCCGACGTTGATGATGCAGTCGGCGTGATCGATTGCGCGGTGCACGAAGTCGCCGTCCGAGAGCGTGGCGTTGCCGAGCCACAGCGGATGCGATTCGTCGATCACGCCCTTGCCCATCTGCGTCGTGAAAAACGGAATGCCGATCTGGTCGACGAACTCGCGCAACTGCTTGCGCGTGGTCTTGCGATTGCCCCCCGCGCCGATCATCAGCAGCGGATGACGCGCCTGCGCAATGGCGCTCACCGCATGCGACACCGCTTTTTCCTCGGCAACCGGGCGGCGGCTGAAGCTCTTCGGAATGGGCTTGCCGTCGCCTTCCTCGTCGGCCACGTCTTCAGGCAGCTCGAGATGCACGGCGCCCGGACGTTCTTCCTCGGCGCGCCGGAACGCTTCGCGCACGAGCGCCGGAATATTGCCGATGGAAACGATCTGCCGCGTGTATTTGGTGAGCGGCTCCATCATGCGCACCACGTCGACGATCTGGAAATGCCCCTGCTTGCTAGTCTTGATCGGCTTCTGGCCCGTGACCATCAGCATGGGCATGCCGCCCAGCTGGGCGTACGCGGCCGCGGTCACGAAGTTCGTGGCCCCGGGCCCGAGCGTCGCGAGACACACGCCCGTGCGGCCGGTGAGGCGCCCGTAAGTGGCCGCCATGAAGCCTGCGGCCTGCTCGTGGCGCGTCACGACGAGCCTGATTTTCGAGCGGCGCAGCGATTCGAGCAGGTCGAGGTTTTCCTCGCCGGGAATGCCGAACACGTACTCGACGCCTTCTGCTTCCAGTGCCTTGACGAACAGATCCGATGCTTTCATGGGGAGTCTCGCGTCAGTGACGGCGCGTTCGCCCGCAGGAGGCAGCAGTCCACGTGCCCATGCCCGCGCCGGGAGTCCGCAACCGGACGATCGAAAAAGGAGAAAACCGTGTAGCGCCGCGTGCCGATGCGGGTTGGCATCGGCACGCGGCGCGTCACAGATTACTACCGGGCGGGAAATGGTGCGCGTTGGGCGGCAAGGTGGGCTTCCTGGCGGTACCGCCTGGTGGTACCTCTCGGCCGAAACCTCCAGGCCGAACCTCCAGGCCGCGCAGGTCAGCGCTGGATCGTGACGCAGTCGGCGAGTATGGGCGGCGCGTTCTCGCCCGCCGTGGCGTCGTAGAGATCGGCGCGCCGACCCTTGGTCCACCAGGTGTAGCGGTCGGCCTGGTACTTCGCGCCCGAAGCGGCGAGCGTGTTGACGAACAGCATGGCGCGGCCGTTGACCGGCAAAACCGCAAAGCTTTGTCCGTTGGCCGCGCTCAGATACGAGACCTTGAAGGTGCGCCCGCTCGAGCAGGTGTAGCGGAACGTATGACGTGCCTGGGTCTGGATCTCGCCGATGTTGAGCGGCCCGGCAACGGCGTTGCCGCTCGCGGCGGTCAGCACCAGCGTGGTCGCGAGCGCTGCGGCCCGTGCTACAGATGGCTTCTGGTTCTTCTTCATGTCGTTCTCCGCCCGCTCGCGCCAATGCGGCGCCTGTATGCCGTGGCCATCCATCGTTACGGATCGATGACGTCGGCGCATGCGTCGGTGGGCGCGGCTGCGGCATGCCCCACCACCGGTACGATTTTCAAACCCGCGGACGCGATGCGGCACGGCGCCGCCGCGAGTCCGCATCCACCCAGCCCCGCCGCAAGCCCGAAGCCGAGCGCCGCACAGGCCACAGCGCGCCCGGCGAGGCGAAGAATACGCAGGACGCGAGGCGCGTGGGGAGTTGTTCGGCGGGTCATTTGGCGAGTTGGTTGGCGAGTTGGTTGGCGAGCTGGTTGGCGAGTTGGTTGGCTATAGCCGCCGGCGTTGCAGGATGCCTGCTTCATCGATTCCCCTCCTCGTCCCTAGCCCTGGCGGGCACGGCTGCCTTGCTGCCTCATTCGTTCGCCGCGCGCAGCCGCTTACTGACCGCTCTCTCCCGACACCGGCCGCACGCGCGCCGCAGCCTCTTTGGCGCGTTCGAGCGCCTCGCCGATATCGGCGCCCGTCGCCAGCGCCACGCCCATACGGCGTTTCACGAAGCTCTCGGGTTTGCCGAAGAGGCGCAGGTCCGTGCCCGGCACGGCAAGCGCCTCGGCAACGCCCTCGAACGCAATGCCCGGCTCTTCGAGCCCGCCGTAGATCACGGCCGAGGCGCCCGGCGCGCGCAGCGCCGTATCCACGGGCAGCCCGAGAATGGCCCGCGCATGCAGCTCGAACTCCGAGAAGCGCTGCGAGGCGAGCGTCACGAGCCCCGTGTCGTGCGGACGCGGACTCACCTCGGAGAACCACACCTCGTCGCCGCGCACGAACAGCTCGACACCGAAGATGCCCCGGCCGCCGAGCGCGGTCGTCACCTTCTGCGCGATCTCGCGCGAGCGCGCCAGCGCCTTTTCGCTCATCGGCTGCGGCTGCCACGATTCCACGTAGTCGCCCGCCACCTGGACGTGACCGATCGGGTCGCAGAAATACGTGCTGACGGCTTGCGTCGCCGGGTCCACGGCGCGCACGGTCAGTTGCGTGATCTCGTACTCGAAGTCGATAAAACCTTCGACGATCACCCGGCCCCGGTTCACGCGCCCGCCCGCCAGCGCGTACTGCCAGGCCGGTTCCACGTCGGCGTCGCTCCTCAGCACCGACTGCCCCTTGCCCGACGACGACATCACCGGCTTCACGACGCACGGGTAGCCGACCTTCGCGATGCCGGCGCGCAGCTCTTCGAGCGAGTCGGCGAAGGCGTACGGCGACGTGGGCAGGCCGAGTTCCTCGGCGGCGAGGCGGCGGATGCCCTCGCGGTTCATGGTGAGCTGGGTGGCGCGCGCGGTGGGAATGACTTCCGCGAGACCGTCGGATTCGACGGCGGCAAGCGCGTCTGTGGCAATGGCTTCGATTTCCGGCACCACGAGATGCGGCTTTTCCCGCTCGATCAGTGCGCGCAGCGCCTGCGGGTCCGTCATGTCGATCACGTGCGCGCGGTGCGCGACCTGATGCCCAGGCGCGTTGGGATAACGGTCGACCGCGATCACCTCCACGCCGAGCCGCTGCAGCGCGATGATCACTTCCTTGCCGAGTTCGCCCGCGCCGAGCAGCATGACGCGCGTGGCCGTTGCCGAAAGCGGCGTGCCGATCCGTTGACCGATCTGCATGAAGTCTCCAGAGAGTGTGAAGCGGATGTGAAAGAAAGTGCCACCGATGTTAACATGCGCGCCCCGCACGAAACCCGTGCGGTGGTCCGCCGCGCGGCACGGCGCTGGCCCGTCCGGCGCGGCGCCCGCGCTGCTCCGGCACGGGTGCGGCTCGCGTGCCGCGAGGCCGCCAGGGTACTCTTACACCTTCGTCCGTTCGAAGAGGAACAGCTTCATGGTCCCCATGTTCCGCGCGCGAAGCGTTGCGCGCCTGGCCGTTCAGGCCACCGTGTCGCGCAAGGCGGCGCTCGCCGCTGTCGTGTGCGTCGCGCTCGCGGCCTGCGCGTTGCCCAAACATCCCGATGCATCCGCACCTGCGCCCGATCCGTTCAACCCTGCGGCAACGCAACTGCTCGACGACACCCAGTGGGAACTCGCGAGTTGGAAGAACGCGGACGGCACGGCACGCGACATTCCGCAGGGCGAAGGCGTCAAACCCATCACGCTCGACCTTTCGACGGCAACCGGACAGCGCCACGCGAGCGGCTTTTCCGGCTGCAACCGCTACATGGGCACCTACACGCTGAAGGACGGCAAGCTCGGCTTCGGACCGCTCGCCGGCACACGCATGGCCTGCGCAACGCCTGGCGGTCAAATCGAGGGCGAGTACCTCGCTGCCCTCTCGCACATCGACCGTTCGGGCGTACAGATGCGTGACCCGCAACAACTCATGCTCGTGCTCGACGACGGCAGCACGCTGACCTTCGCGCGACGCGCAAAGTAAGGCGCGCGGGTATTAACGGTATCAGTGATATCAGTGGTCGCGCCGCCGCGGCGCAACGCTTCGGCGATTCGCCGCGGGTTGTCTCAGAAGCGTCCGGCTTCAGCGGTTAAACTCGGCAAGTTGGTTTCCCCCTTATTCGTTGATGTCTGGCATGCACACGGTTTTCGGCTGGTTCGGCGCATCGGCCCTGTGGTTTCTCCCTCTTTTCTGGCGTCTTGCGAAATCCGTGCTGCCGGGCGGCGCCGGGCTGCGCGGACCCGGAACGATTCGACTGTGGCTCGGCTTCATGGGCGTGCTGGTTGCGAGCATGACGCTCGAAGCAGCGCTTGTCGGCATCGCGGGCAGTGACGCGCTGGGCCAGGGCCTCGCCGGTGCTTTCGGAAAGCTGCTGGGCCACATCGGCACACCGGTTGCGATGGCGGTGCTGTTCCTCGCGAGCCTGCCTTGGCTGCTGGACTTTCGCTGGCGCGACGCGTTTGCCTGGGCCGACGCAGCTTTCGGACTGGGCCTCGGTGGTAGCCGGGCGCCGCGCGAACCGCGTGAGCCACGAACGCGAGAAGGCCGCGGCGCAGAGCCACGGATGCGACGCGCCGAGCCTGACGAACCGCTCACCTCACACACCGCGCCCGCCGTCAACACGATGGCGCCGCGCAGCACCGGCCGCTACGCGCGACCCACGGTCTGGCGACCGGCCTCGACGGGACGTGCAGCGACGGCAGCCTCGACCGCGAGCGGCGCGGGGTCTGCAGGGGCGGTGACGGCCGGCGCCGTTGCCACACCGTCCGCTGCTGCGATGGAGCGCGGTATTCCGACTCCCGCCCGGCAGACCGTCACGGCTGCGGGGGCAGCGGTTTCGACTGCTGCATCTGCGGCATCTGCGGCGCGGGCGGTAGGCGCGACGGCGTCTCGGGTACCGGGCGCCCCGTTGTCCGCGTCCGCTTCGCCGTCTGTTTCGTCACCCGCTTCTTCACCCGCTTCTTTGCTCGCCTCGTCACCCGCTTTGCCGTCCGTTCCGCCGCGAGTTCCGCCGTCTGCACCTGCTAGTGCCGGGCGGTTACGCGAACAGACAGCGCCGGGTCACGTGTCCCCTGCGCGTCGCCCTGCTGTCGATCCCACCGTCGCGGAAACACGGTCCGCCACGTCGCGCGTGGGCGCAAACCCAAGTCAAAGCGCGGCGGCGAGCGGCTTCGCGAACGGCCCCGTCATGTCGACGCAGGGGTCGGCGGCGCCACGCGCGGGCAGCGCGCTGGGTGCCACGGCGGCCACATCGAAACTGCTTGCCGCACGTGGCATTCCGCCGTATGGGCCGGTGCGGCGCGAACCGACGACCGCCGCCACACCAGGACCGACCATTCAGGACGCGAAGCATCCTGGGACGCGGCCCTGGCAGTCGTCTTCGGTCACGCCGCAAGGTGAAGCAGCGAGCACGAGCGGCGTGGCGGCAACAGGCGCTGTTGCATCGGACGTGGGTCTGGACACGGCGTCTGCTTCGGCGTTGGGTTCCGCTTCGGACCCGGCGTCTCCGTCGTCCGGTGAGTCGTCAGCGCAACCCGTTTGGGTGGCTGGCGCGCACGACACCGCACTGCCCACGACCGCCCACGCCAGCGCGCCTTCCATCGGCACGCCCACGCGCCCTGGCCGCACGCCCGCGCCGGCTTACTCGCGCCCCGCGCGCATCGACGAAGCCGAGCGGCAGCCGCTCTCCTCCACGGTGCAGGAAACGCTGCGCAGCATCGAAGAGAACACCGCGCGATGGACTTCGCTCGCCGGCGCGAGTCTCGCGCGTCGCGGGAACGTGGAAGCGGTGAATGGCGACGGCACGGGCCACGCAACCCCGCAGCCGCAGAGCGAAGGGCAAGCGGAGCAACGTTCGCGGCTAGCAGATGTGTCGAGTGCAATGGATGCGCCGACTGCAATGGACTCGACCGATGCAGTCGCGGAGCAAGCCGTTCCCTCGCCGCTTGCGCCCGCCGCACCTGGCCAACTCATGGCGACTCCCGCCGCGACGGAACGCTCGCTCACAGCCGCCGCGCCGCAGCCGCTCGTGACGCCGGTGCCGGCCACGCCCGCATCCGACACGACGACGAACCCGCTTGCGGTGCTCGCCAATGACGTCGCCCAGTCACCGTCGGCCGAGGCCCCGCCGGCCCTCGGCGTCTCGGCGAGTGCATCGGCCGGGGACGAGGCTGTCTCGGCCGCGTCGTTGCCGCTCTCCGTCTCGTCCAACGTTGTGCGCTTTCCCGGCCCCGCTATCGCTCACGGCAACGTCGCCGCCGAGCCAGCGCTCGCGCCCTGGCAGGACATGCCGTCGGCACCGGTGCGTCCGGCATTCTCGTTCGCCGAGCCCGAACCGGAACGGCATCACGAAGCGGTCGGGGCGCCGGCCAGTACCGTCGCCCTGGACCTTGCGCCGCCTGCCGCTGCCCTGGCTGCGCCCGCCGCGACTGTCGTCGAAGTCACGCCGCCGGTCGGGCAGACCGCGCCGTCGCCGGGCCATCCCGCTGCGCCTGACATCACGACGCTCGCTCCGGTGACCCGCCCTGCCTTGGAAAGCGCCGCCACGCTCACCGCGTCAGGGAACACCACGGCACAAGCCGCAACCACGAGCGACCCCGCCGCCACACCGGAATCTGCCGCCTCTGCCACCTCTGCCGCCCGTTCGCCGCTGCGCGGCCACGCGCACGCCACCTTCGAATTCCGTGCGCCGTCGGCCTCGCGGGTCGAATTGCCCGGGCTCGACCTGCTCGAGCCCGCCGATGCGAGCATCGAGCCCGTGTCCGACGCGCAACTCGCGCAAACCGGCCAGTTGATCGAGCAACGACTGCAGGAATTCAAGGTGCCGGTGAGCGTGGTGGGCGCGTCGGCCGGGCCCGTCATCACGCGCTTCGAAGTGGAGCCCGCGCTAGGTGTGCGCGGCAGCCAGATCGTCGGCCTCATGAAGGATCTTTCACGCGGCCTCGGTCTCACGTCGATTCGCGTGGTGGAAACCATTCCGGGCAAGACATGCATGGGCCTGGAGTTGCCCAACGCGCGCCGCCAGATGATTCGCCTCTCCGAGATTCTCGAATCGAGCCTGTATCAGCACTCGCATTCGAAGCTCACCATCGCGATGGGCAAGGACATCACGGGACACCCCGTCGTCGCCGATCTCGCCAAGGCGCCGCACATGCTCGTGGCCGGCACGACGGGCTCGGGCAAGTCGGTCGCCATCAACGCGATGATCCTCTCGCTGCTCTACAAGGCAACGCCCGAGGAAGTGCGGCTCATCATGATCGACCCCAAGATGCTGGAGCTTTCGGTCTACGAGGGCATTCCGCATCTGCTCGCGCCCGTGGTCACCGACATGAAGCTCGCGGCCAACGCGCTCAACTGGTGCGTGGGCGAGATGGAGAAGCGCTACAAGCTGATGTCGGCCGTGGGCGTGCGCAATCTCGCGGGCTTCAACCAGAAGATTCGCGACGCGGACACGAAGGGCAAGAAGATCGGCAACCCGTTCTCGCTCACGCCCGAAGCACCCGAGCCGCTCTCGCCGCTGCCGCTCATCGTCGTGGTGATCGACGAACTCGCCGACCTCATGATGGTGGCGGGCAAGAAGATCGAAGAACTCATCGCGCGGCTCGCGCAGAAGGCACGCGCGGCGGGCATCCATCTGATTCTCGCCACGCAGCGGCCCTCGGTGGACGTCATCACGGGTCTCATCAAGGCCAACATTCCCACGCGCGTCGCGTTCCAGGTGTCGTCGAAGATCGACTCGCGCACGATTCTCGACCAGATGGGCGCCGAATCGCTGTTGGGGCAAGGCGACATGCTGTTCCTGCCGCCGGGCACCGGCTATCCGCAGCGCGTGCACGGCGCGTTCGTGGCCGACGAGGAAGTGCATTGTGTAGTCGAATACCTGAAGCAGTTCGGCGAGCCGGAGTACGAGGAAGGCATTCTCGACGGCCCGGCATCGGAAGGCGGCCAGCAGGACCTCTTCGGTGACGCGCCGGACGCCGAAGCCGACCCGCTCTACGACGAAGCGGTCGCCTTCGTGGTGCGTACGCGGCGTGCGTCGATCTCGTCGGTGCAGCGTCAGTTGCGCATCGGCTACAACCGCGCGGCGCGGCTCGTCGAGCAGATGGAAACCGCCGGACTCGTCTCGCCGATGGGGGTCAACGGCAGCCGCGAAGTGCTCGCACCTGGGCCCGCGGAATGACGCATCGCCTGAGCGAGCAGTTGGCGCACGGCAGTCAAAACTCGTAGCGCGCCCAGAAGAACGCGACGTCGCCCTTGCTCACGCCCGGAATGCGCGGAATGAAAGCGCCCATCACCGACGCCTTCGCATAGCGGATGGACGCCACCGGCAGCGCGAGCGGCACCGGCAGGTAATGCAGGATGTCGCTGCGCGCGGTGAAGCCCGCAAAGTACCCGCCGCCAACCGAAAGACCGCCCAGCACGGGCGACGTGTACCACTGGCGCGCCCAGCCGGCGATGGGTTCGGGGTTGTTGTGCGAATCCATGAAGACGAGCGCGAACAGGATGTCTTCGTTGCCGTTCGTGTCCGTGAAGTGCTTGCCCGCGCCGCCGCCCCATGACTGCGCGTTGAGATGGCGGCGGTCGTCGGCGCTATAGCCGTCGATGTGCCAGCCATAGCCCGTGAGATAGAGATCCCACGTACCCTCTTCGGCCACGCGCGCCGCACGATTGCATGCGGCCTCGAGAAGCGCCGACGAAGACGGACAGCTCGCGTGCGCCTCGTTCGCGGCGAGCGGCGAAAGCAGCGCAAGCGTTGCCAGCCCCGCTGCCGCGCCGAACGTTCTGCTTGCCTGCTTCGTTCTCATCGCGCGTTCCATCCTGCCGATTCCGGCGGCCCTGCCTCGGCCGCCATCCTTCCGCGGGCGCCGCGCGAGGCGCGCGCCCGCACACCATTGCCTCACATGCGCCGCCACCCGCTCACGACGGCGACACCAGCTTGAAGTCGACCGGCGAACCCACGTCGATACGCTTCGGATCGGACCCGAGCAGGCCGGTCTGTGGATCGCGGCGGAACACGTACGCCGTATCGCTGTTCTGGTTGCCGACGATGAGCCAGTGCCCGGTCGGGTCGATCGTGAATTCGCGGGGCGCCTGGCCGAGGCTGGACTGCCGCCCCACCTCTTTCAGATGGCCGTTGGCCGCATCGACGGCGAAGATCACGATCTCGTTCGCGTCGCCGCGATTGGACGCATAGAGAAAGCGTCCATCGGGCGACAGGTGGATCGCCGCCGCGCCCTGCTTACCCTTGAAACCGGGCGCTGCGAGCGGCAGCGTCTGTACGGGCACAAGCTTGCCGTCCTCATGGCGAAGCACCGTCACGGTGGCCGCGAGTTCGCTCGTCAGATACGCGTAGCGGCCGTCGTTGTCGAACACCAGATGACGCGGGCCGCTGCCTGCCTTCATGGGGATGTAGCGCGTCTGCGTCGGGCTCAAAAGACCGCGGCTGCCGTCGGGCGTGTAGTGGTAAGCGTAGATCTTGTCCGCGCCGAGGTCCTGAACGAACAGGTACTTGCCGTCCGGCGAGAACACGGTGGAGTGCACGTGCGCGTTGTCCTGGCGCCCCTTCACCGGACCACCGCCTTCATGATGCACGGTGAGCACGGAGCTGCCCACCTGGCCGTCCGGCTGGATCGGGAATACGGCGAAGCTGCCGCCGGGGTCCGCCGCCACCGAGTAGTTCGCGGTGAGCAGATAGCGCCCATCCGGCGAGAAGCTCAGATAGCACGGGTCGTTGCCCTCCGACGAGACGCGGTTCAGGAAGGTCAGCTGGCCGCTCGCGGTATCGAAGCGAAAGGCGCTGATGCCGCCGCGCTGCGAGGCCGGCCCGTTGTCGCCGGGCAATTCGTTCACGGCATAGACGTAGTGCCGGTCGCGGCTCACCACGAGGTACGAGGGGTTCACCGTCTTCGCCACCGAAACGCGTGTCGCGTCACCCGTCTTCGTATCGAAGCGGTAGACGTAGAGGCCCTCGCTCTTTGGCCCGGTATAGGTGCCGATCAGCAGGTCGTAGACGCCGTCGGCGGGAACGGCGGCCGACTCTTCTGCGAGTGCATGCGTCGTGGCAATGGAAGCCATGATGGCAAGTCCCTTGATGAGCGTGATGCAGGAACGGGAGAACCTGTACGGCGGGGCAACGAACGCTTTCGATGATGCGGGCACGCCGGATGCGGCGCGGGCACTACGATGCATGTGGACCTCCTTGACATCGGATTGTTGGATTCTGACGGTGTCGCCGGGTTGGTCTACAGCGCGGCCGTTAGCGCAAGCGGCAATGATGCGGATATAGTGTGCGCTCGCGCCTGCAAGGAAAGACATCGGCAAATCGGCTAACGGAATGGTTGGCCAGATGTGTTTGCGAGGCGCCTTGGACACGTTGTGGTTATTGGGCGAAGTATAGAAGGTCACGCTGGATTGCGCAGGCGCTGCGCCATGCACGCCGGCGCTCGCCGCCAGACGCTGTCCGCCAACTTATCGCCGGGAGGGAGTCTGCATGAATGTCACGCTGAGCCTGGGCCCCATCGTTTCGCTGATCGCGGGCATTCTCATCCTCATCATGCCGCGCCTCCTGAACTACATCGTGGCGCTCTACCTCATCATCATCGGACTCATCGGGATCTTCGGCATGGGGTCGTCGCATCTCTGAATGCAGGTGCCCGGCACATGCCGCCGGCAACGGCGTCGCGTGCCGGTCTCGCATCAGCCATCCGGATGATTGTTTCGTAGCCGGCTGCGGACTGACAATGAGCCGTGTCAGTCGTGTCCGCGCGCGTCAGGCGCAGTCAGCAGCTCAGCCCACCGATCCGTCAGCCGTTCGCAAGCTGGTCGAGGCGCAGCTTGCCCTGCAGCGACAAACCGCCCACGGCATAATGGCCGTCGCCGTCGCGGTAACGTTTGAAGCAGCCTCGCTCGATCAGGAACGCCGCAGCCGTTTCCATCCCGTTGCGGGTCAGCCCCAGGCGGCTCGGGTCCAGTGACAGCAGGGAGTCGTCGGCAAGTTCGCTTGCAGCGGAAAGAATCGTGATGCAATCGGATTTCGACAGCATGGCTTCTATCCTCGAAAACGTCGCGTGGGGCTCAAAGCGACGAGGCGAAAGGGACCGGCACAGGTACTGCAACGAGTGCGCGGCGCGCGGCGATGAAGAGATGACACAACAGAGAGAGCGGCGGACATATTGGCGTCGTTTCTCGACCCTCTCGCTGTCGCCCGCTGAGGGATTGTAAGCAGTGAAAATGTCAAACGCTAGCGCCAAATGTCCAGATACCGGGTAAATGACGAGTCACGCCTCATTGAGACCGGCGGCGGCTGCCCGCAGCCGGTCTCCCGGTAACATCAGTCGTACCTCGCTGCATCGCGCGTACATCGAGCGCATTTCTTACCTGCCGACCATGCCCGCACTCATTGAAGACTACGCACTCATCGGCGACGGCCATACCGCCGCACTGGTCTCGCGCTCCGGTTCCGTCGACTGGCTCTGCTGGCCCCGCTTCGATTCCGCCGCGTGCTTCGCCGCGCTGCTCGGCACGCAGGACCATGGCCACTGGCAGATCGCGCCCGCGGTGGAAGGTGACGTGAAGATCACACGCCGCTATCGGGGCAAGGCAGGCAGCGAAACGTTGATTCTCGAAACCGACTTCGAGACGCCCGAAGGCGCCGTCACGCTGATCGACTTCATGCCGCCCGGCAACGGCTGGTCCGAACTCGTGCGCATCGTGGTAGGTCGGCGCGGCAAGGTGCCCATGCACATGCGGCTTGCGCTGCGCTTCGACTACGGCTTCTCGGTGCCGTGGGTCAGCCGGCTGGTCTACGAAAGCGGCATCAAGGCAATTGTCGGCCCCGATACCGTGGTGCTGCGCACGCCCGTGGAACTCCGCGGCGAGAACATGCACACCGTGGCGGACTTCACGGTGTCCGAGGGAGAACGCGTGCCGTTCTCCCTCGCGTACGCACAGTCGCATCTGCGGCTTCCGCCGCCACGCGATCCGCACTCGGCGCTCGCCCGCACGGAAAACTTCTGGGCCGAGTGGTCGTCGCGCAGCACGGTGACAGGTCGCTGGGCCGCGCCCATCCGCCGCTCGATGCTCACGCTCAAGGCACTGGCGTACGAACCCACGGGCGGCGTCGTCGCGGCGCCCACCACGTCGCTGCCCGAGCAACTGGGTGGTACCCGCAACTGGGACTACCGCTACTGCTGGCTGCGCGACGCTACCATCACGCTGCTCGCCCTCATGCGTGGCGGCTACTACGACGAGGCGCGCGCATGGCGTAGCTGGCTGGGCCGCGTGATGGCGGGCTCGCCGCAGCAGTTGCAGATCATGTACGGCATTGCGGGCGAGCGCCGGCTGCCGGAGTCGGAGATCGAATGGCTGCCCGGCTACGAAGGTGCAAAGCCCGTGCGCGTCGGCAACAACGCGGTCGGCCAGTTGCAGCTCGACGTCTACGGGGAAGTGATGAACGCCCTGCATCTCGCGCGCGTGGGCGGGCTGCAGGCCGATGAGACCGCGTGGTCTATCCAGTGCACGATGCTCGAACACCTGGAAACCATCTGGGAACAGCCGGATGAGGGCATCTGGGAAACGCGCGGCGGACGGCAGCACTTCACGTTCTCGAAGGTCATGGCGTGGGTCGCGTACGACCGGGCGATCAAATCGGCCGAATCGTTCGGGCTGCCGGCGCCGCTCGAACACTGGCATGCCATGCGCGCGAAAATTCACGCGTCGGTCTGCGAGCACGGCTGGAACCCGCGCATCAACGCGTTCACCCAGGTCTATGGCGGCGACGATCTCGACGCGAGCGCCCTGCTGCTGCCGCTCCTCGGCTTTCTGCCGCCGAAAGACCCTCGCGTGGCGGGCACGGTTGCCGCGATAGAAAAGCATCTGATGCGCGACGGCTTCGTGATGCGCTATCGCACCACCGACGTCGACGACGGCCTGCCGCCCGGCGAAGGCACGTTCCTCGCCTGCAGCTTCTGGATGGTCGATAACCTCGCGCTGCAGGGCCGGGTTCAGGAGGCGCACGACATGTACGAGCGCCTGATCGGGCTTGCCAACGACGTCGGCCTGCTCGCCGAGGAATACGATCCGGAGGCCGGCCGGCTGGTAGGGAATTTCCCGCAGGCGTTCTCGCATGTCGCGCTCGTTCACACCGGCTTGAACCTGATGCGCCACGAGCAGGAAATGGCCACCGCGACAGGCCAGCCGGCGCACAACGGCAAGCAAAGCGGCCAGGCCAGCGACAGTGCGTTCAGCGACGCCAGCACGTCGCAGTGACCGCACGATGAAGGATTACCCCTATATTGTCCGACTGTTGTTGCGTTGCACAATGGGTGCCCGTCGGATATCATCGATCGACGCCCCTGGCCGATAATTACACTGACCGTTTACCAGCCAGAAGCAAGTCACACGCAACCTTAAAGCAACCCGGAAGGCCCGCCTCCAGGACCGCGCCAGCCCCGCGGCCCCGTGCGAACCGCCCCAACGCCCGGAGCGCCCACATGCTCTATCAGTTTCATGAATTCCAGCGGGCCTTGCTGAGCCCGCTGACCGCCTGGGCTCAGGCCGCGTCGAAATCGTTTGCGAATCCGGCCAGCCCGTTCGCCTACGTGCCGGGGGCGTCGCGCCTGTCGGCCGGGTACGAACTGCTGTACCGGCTCGGCAAGGATTACGAGAAGCCCCAGTTCGACATTCACCAGATCGTCAAAGACGGCCACAACATTCCGATCGTCGAGCAGACCATCATCGAAAAGCCGTTCTGCCGGCTGCTGCGCTTCAAGCGCTACGCCGATGACAGCGAAGCGGTCTCCCAGCTCAAGGACGAACCCGTTGTTTTGGTGTGCGCACCGCTCTCGGGCCACCATTCCACGCTGCTGCGCGACACCGTGCGCACGCTGCTGCAAGACCACAAGGTCTACATCACCGACTGGATCGACGCCCGCATGGTGCCGGTGGAAGACGGCCCCTTCCATCTCGACGATTACATCGCCTACGTCCAGGAGTTCATCCGCCACATCGGCGCGAAGAATCTCAACGTGATTTCGGTCTGCCAGCCCACGGTGCCCGTGCTCGCGGCCATCTCGCTGATGGCGAGCCGCGGCGAGGACACGCCGCGCACCATGACGATGATGGGCGGCCCGATCGACGCGCGCCGCAGCCCGACCTCGGTCAACTCGCTCGCCACGCAGCACTCGTACAACTGGTTCGAGAACAACGTGATTCATACGGTGCCGCCCAATTATCCGGGCGTGGGACGCCAGGTGTATCCGGGCTTCCTGCAGCACGCGGGCTTCGTCGCGATGAATCCTGAGCGGCATGCCGCCTCGCACTGGGACTTCTATCAGAGCCTCCTGCGCGGCGATGAAGAGGATGCCGAAGCGCACCGCAACTTCTACGACGAATACAACGCAGTGCTGGACATGGCCGCCGAGTATTACCTCGACACCATCCGCATCGTCTTTCAGGAGTTCCGTCTTGCCGAAGGCACGTGGGACGTGGCCGGCGAGCGTGTGCGTCCGCAAGACATCAAGCACACGGCGCTCTTCACGATCGAAGGCGAGCTGGACGACATCTCCGGCGACGGCCAGACGCGTGCCGCGCAAGACCTGTGCAGTGGCATTCCCGAGGCACACCGGCGTCATTTCACCGCGGAAAAGTGCGGGCATTACGGCATTTTCTCGGGTCGGCGCTGGCGCACCATCATCTATCCGCAACTGCGCGACTTCATTCAGGAACACGCAAAGGCGCCCCGCGTCGAGACAGAACACGCCGAAGCCTGAGTTCCCCCAGCCGCAACAACGCTTGCTTGCGCAGCCGGTTCACACGTCGGCTGCGCGCAGGGCTTACTGCATGAGTCACCGCGCGAGACGCGTCAGCGCCTCATCAGATACGCGAGCAGCATCTCTGTATTCATCTGCACGAGTTCGGAGCGCTCGGTCGGCGTGCTGAAATCGCGACCCAACGTAGCGGTCAGCGTGAACCGGTTGGACACGATGTAATAGCCCATGCCGGAGAGCGTCACGTAAAAGCGCAGCGGATCGACATTGCTGCGGAAAAGCCCGGCCTTCTGCCCGCGTTCGAGAATGCTGCCGACGGTGGCAACGATTGGCGAAATCATCTCGCGAATACGCGACGACTTCTGCATGTAGCGGGCCTCGTGCAGGTTTTCGTTGTTCACGAGCCGCAGCAGATCGGGATGATCCCGGTAGTAGTCCCACACAAAATGCGCAAGGCGCGTCATTGCTTCCACCGGTGCCACGCCGTTCAGATCGAGCGAGCGCTCGGCCTCGTTGAGTGCGCTGAACGCGTACTCGAGTACTGCCGTGAAAAGCTGTTCCTTGCTGCCGAAGTAGTAATAGAGCATGCGCTCGTTCGTCTCTGCGCGCCTCGCAATCTGATCGACGCGCGCGCCGAAGAGCCCTCCGTTTGCGAACTCCTCCGCGGCCGCCAGCAGGATACGGCGACGCGTGCCTTCAGGATCTCTTTTGATTTTTGGCTGGTTCATGGTCTCAAGATGCTGCGTGAGCCGCGTTATCCGGGCCGCTGCCGAACGTCTCCTCGCCATGCATCGGCAGCGGTGAACTGGAGCGCCTTGGCTGGCGCGCCCCGCCGTTCCTGGGGTCTTTCCTGTAAAGCGTTTTGATTATGGCACATGGGTCGCCAATGGCAATCGGGGAAATCGGCGATAATGCCGCATTTGGCGAGCGCGCGGCTGCAAGGCCTGCCCGGGCCCTGTACACCCTCTGACAGGCCGCGTAACACGGCGCAAACGGGCCGTTCTGCAGGCTGATTTGCAGCCGTTTTGCGACCGTTTCGGCCAGCTCCTCATGTCGTGACCGTGACCGATTCGAAGACACTCGCAGATCGCATCGAAGATCTGCTCCCCCAGACGCAATGCACCAAGTGCGGCTACAACGGCTGCCGGCCCTACGCCGAAGCCGTCGCCGCCGGCACCGCGAACTACAACCAGTGCCCGCCCGGCGGCGCCGAAGGCGTGGCGCGCCTTGCCGGCCTGCTCGGCAAGCCGGTCATCCCGCTCAATCCCGTCAACGGTGCCGAACGGCCGCGTCCGCTCGCCGTGATCGACGAAAACCTGTGTATCGGCTGCACGCTGTGCATGCAGGCATGCCCTGTCGATGCAATCGTCGGGGCACCGAAACAGATGCATACGGTCGTCGCGCCGCTGTGCACGGGCTGCGATCTGTGTGTGGCGCCCTGCCCGGTCGATTGCATCGCGATGGTGCCCGTGACGGACGGCGCAACGGGCTGGGCCGCCTGGTCCCAGGAGCAGGCCGACGCCGCCCGCGAACGCCATGACCAACGCCTTGCGCGCATGGAGCGCGAGCGCGAAGCCGCGGAAGCGCGCGCGGTGGCAAAGCGTGCGGGACTGCACGCCGCACCGCAGCCCGCGCGCAGCGCGGCAACCACGGCACCTGTGCAGAGCGAAGTGCCCAGCGCAGCGCCTGCCGCGCCCGCCAGCGATGCCGAAGCGAAGAAGCGCGCCATCATCCAGGCCGCGCTGGACCGCGCCCGCAAGAAGAAGGAAGAGCTGGTCGCGAAAGGACTGGGTCCGCGCAACACCGACCATGTCACCGCCGACGTACAGGCGCAGATCGACGAAGCCGAAGCGCGCCGGCGGCGTCTTCGCATCGCCTCCGGCGAGCAAGGCGACGCGCCCTCGCAGCCCGATACTGACTGACCCGCCAGCCAGCGCTCATCCCAGCCTCTACCTCCGCACTTACCGACCGCATGAACGCGAACAAACGCCGCGCCATCTTCGAGACGTTGCAAAGCCTCAATCCGCATCCGACCACCGAACTCGAATACACCACGCCATTCGAGCTGCTGATCGCCGTGATGCTGTCGGCGCAGGCCACGGACGTATCGGTCAACAAGGCCATGCGCAAGATGTTCCCCGTCGCGAACACGCCGCAGCAGATCGTCGAGCTGGGCGAAGCGGGCGTGGCCGAATACATCAAAACGATCGGCCTGTACCGCACCAAGGCGAAGAACGTCGTGACAGCGAGCCGCATCCTGATCGAGCGCTACGACGGCGAAGTGCCTGCCGATCGCGAAGCGCTGGAGAGCCTGCCGGGCGTGGGCCGCAAGACGGCCAACGTGGTGCTCAACACCGCGTTCGGTCATCCCACGATCGCGGTGGATACGCATATCTTTCGGGTTGCGAATCGAACAGGGCTTGCTCCCGGCAAGGACGTGCGAGCCGTGGAGGCCGCACTCGAGAAGTTCACACCCGAGCCGTTCCGCCAGGACGCGCATCATTGGCTGATTCTTCACGGGCGGTATGTCTGCAAGGCGCGGCGGCCGGAATGCTGGCACTGCGTGATCGAACCGCTATGCGAGTTCAAGCAGAAGACCCCGCCGCCGCAGATGTGACGCAGATGTGAGCCGCGGCGCTTTCGGCGTCCTTGGCAGAAGACCTGCGACAAATTGTCGCCCTTCCCCGCCAACCCGCCGCAACCGCCCCAATCCCGCAACGCATTCCCCATCCGGTCGCCCACGATGTTCAATCCCAGCCGTGACGAAGTCCGCCGCTTTTTCACCGAAACCTGGCGCAAACAGCGCACCGGGGAAATCCTGACGCCACTCGAAGCCATCGCCGCCGACTGGATCGTCGAGCACCCGGAGTACCATGCCGCGCTCGCCGACGCAGACAGCGCAAGTGCCGAGCATTACTCGCCCGAGCGCGGCGAGACGAATCCGTTCCTGCATCTTTCGATGCACCTCGCCATCAGCGAGCAGCTTTCCATCGACCAGCCGCCCGGTATTCGCGCCGCGCACGAGCGCCTTGCGGCAAGGCTCGGCTCGAGCCACGACGCCCATCACGCGATCATGGAATGCCTCGGCGAGACGCTCTGGGAAGCCCAGCGCACCAACACGCCGCCGGACACCGACGCGTATCTCGCCCGTATCGAGCGCCGGGCCACAAGGGACTAAGGGGACTAAGGGCACTAAGGACGCCGTGCGTGGGCGCCCTCGCCCCGCCACGCGCACATAAAAAAACGACACCCCGCCGGAAAGCGGGGTGTCGTTCTGCCATCGTATTCGCCGGCTGCCCGGTGACCGGGCTTCGCGCAGCTTACTTCTTCTGCACGAGGTCGCCGGAGAGCGACTCGACGTAGGCCGCAATGTCCTTCATGTCGCCCTGCGAAAGGCTTTGCACCTGCGCCTGCATGATCGGATTGTTGCGGCCCAGATGCGGGTTGCCGTTGCCCATCTGATACTGGCGCAGTGCCCAGTAGACGTAGTCGGCGTGCTGGCCCGCGAGCTTCGGATACTCCGGGCTCACCGGCTTGTTGAGCCCCGCGCCGTGGCAGGCCGCGCAGTTGTGGCTGTCAGCGAGCACCTTGCCGTTCGCGGCGTCCGCGGCGTGGGCGCCGGCAGCGAAACCGGCCAGTGCGAGCGCGGCGCAAGCCGTCTTGAGCATCGCTTGAAGGGTATGAAGAGCCGTGTGGGGCTTGTTCATGAATTCTCCTGTCCCGTGAAATTAGAGTGCCGGGTGACCGCGCCGGTCACTTCTCGGGATTGTTCTTCGACGTGGACGACTGGGCCGCGTAGTAAGCCGCGATGTCCGCGATGTCCTGATCCGACAGCGAAGCCGTAATGGCGTGCATCGTGTCGAAGTGGCGATCGCCCTTCTTGTAGCCGTGCAGCGCGTTCTCGAGATATTTCTGGTTCTGGCCGCCGAGCATGGGAACCCGGTAGACCTCGGGGTACGCGGTGCGGTAGTCCGGAATGCCGTGGCAACCAATGCACATCGCGACCTTGCCCTGGCCCGCCTTCGCGTTGCCGACGACGTCCGCGTTCGCGTTGGCGGCGAAGCCCGCGAGCACAGACATGGCTGCGATCACGACGTGTTTGCCGACGAATTTGTTCATAGCATGTAACCTGGCTTGAGGGGAAACGGACGCCCGAAAAGGCCACGGCCCGCGCCGTTATTTCTTCGAAGGCCGGACGCAGGCCAAAAAAATCGACCCGATTGTACCGCGACGCCGTGCCGCACGTCCACACGGCCAACAAGGGCGGCGGCCCGCCGGGCACGGGTCCTGCGGGTTGTCCCGAAGCTCGCCGGCGATAGCCCCGGGACCCGCCGGCGCGCGCGCAAGCGGTCCGCGAATCGTCACCCGATACTCGCGCGAATGCGCAGGCGAACGCGCCTTTGAACGCGAGGTGAACAATATAGGAGCCCCGCCCAAGGCAACAGGGCATCTGACTTATACTGAATTTTTTTCGCCCAGGTAGCCGCCATGCGCTTCGAAGGCTCTTCTCACTACGTCGCCACCGACGATCTCAAGCTCGCGGTCAACGCCGCGGTGACGCTCAAGCGGCCGCTGCTCATCAAGGGCGAGCCGGGCACCGGCAAGACGATGCTTGCCGAGGAAGTGGCCGCGGCGCTGGACATGCCGCTCCTGCAGTGGCACATCAAGTCCACGACGAAAGCGCAGCAAGGCCTCTACGAGTACGACGCGGTCTCGCGTCTGCGCGACTCGCAGCTGGGCGACGAGCGCGTCAAGGACATCCGCAACTACATCGTGAAGGGCGTGCTGTGGCAGGCGTTCGAAGCCGATCGACCCACGGTGCTGCTCATCGACGAGATCGACAAGGCCGACATCGAGTTTCCGAACGATCTGCTGCGCGAACTCGATCGCATGGAGTTCTACGTGTACGAGACGCGCGAACTCGTGCGCGCCGTGCATCGGCCGCTCGTCATCATCACGTCGAACAACGAGAAGGAATTGCCCGACGCGTTCCTGCGTCGCTGCTTCTTCCACTACATCCGCTTCCCCGATCCGGCCACCATGGAACAGATCGTCGAGGTGCACTACCCCGGCATCAAGAAGACGCTGTTGCGCGCGGCGCTCGAAAGCTTCTTCGAATTGCGCAACGTGGCCGGACTGAAGAAGAAGCCCTCGACGTCCGAACTGCTCGACTGGCTCAAGCTGCTGCTCGCCGAAGACATTCCGCCCGACGCGCTGCGCTCGCCCGACAACCGCCAGATCGTGCCGCCGCTCGCGGGCGCGTTGCTCAAGAACGAGCAGGACGTGGGTCTCTTCGAGCGGCTCATCTTCATGAACCGCAACAACCGCTAAGGGTTGTGCCGCGACACAGCGGCCACGGGTTGGCCACGGGTGGGCCACGAACGGAGTTCCGGCATGCTGATCGATTTCTTCTACTCGCTGCGCGAAGCGAAGCTGCCCGTTTCGGTGAAGGAGTACCTCACGCTCATCGAGGCGCTCAAGGCGAACGTGATCGCGCCGTCGCTCGACGAGTTCTATTACCTCGCGCGCATGATTCTCGTGAAGGACGAGCAGTACTACGACCGCTTCGACGCGGCGTTCGGCGCGTACTTCCACGGCGCCGAGGCGAAGTCCGCGCTCGCCTTCGAGATACCCGACGACTGGCTCAAGAAGAAGCTCGATCGCGAATTCACCGCCGAGGAGAAGGCGCAGATCGAAGCGATGGGCGGGCTCGACAAGCTGATGGAACGCCTGAAGCAACTCTTCGACGAGCAGAAGGAACGCCACGAAGGCGGCAACAAATGGATCGGCACGGGCGGCACGTCGCCGTTCGGCCATGGCGGCTATAACCCCGAGGGCGTGCGTATCGGCGGCGATGCGGCGGGGCAGCGTTCCGCGGTGAAGGTGTGGGAGGCGCGCGCGTATCGCGACTACGACGACCAGGTGGAGATCGGCACGCGCAACATCAAGGTCGCGCTGCGCCGGCTGCGGCGCTTTGCGCGCGAAGGCGCGGCCGAGGAACTCGACCTGCCCGACACGATTCGCAGCACCGCCGCGAACGCCGGCTGGCTCGACCTCAAGATGGTGCCCGAGCGACACAACAACGTGAAGGTGCTGATGCTGCTCGACGTGGGCGGCTCCATGGACGATCACATCCGCCGCACCGAAGAGCTTTTCTCGGCGGCGAAGACCGAGTTCAAGCACCTCGAGTTCTACTACTTTCACAACTGCGTCTACGACTTCCTCTGGAAGAACAACCGGCGCCGCCACACCGAACGCACGCCGACGTGGGACGTGCTGCACCGCTTCACGCCGGACTACAAGCTGATCTTCGTCGGCGACGCGACGATGGGCCCCTACGAAGTGCTGCAGCCGGGCGGGTCGGTGGAGTACAACAACGCCGAAGCGGGCGCGGTCTGGCTGCGCCGGCTTGCCGACCACTTCCCGCGTTTCGCATGGCTGAACCCGGAGCCCGAGGGCCTGTGGCCGTACCGGCAGTCGGTCTCCGTGATTCGCGAAGTACTCGGTCAGCGCATGTATCCGCTCACGCTCGCCGGACTCGAAGCCGCCATGCGCGTGCTCTCGAAGTGACGCGGCACGGCGGCTGCGGTGTCAAAACAGCATCATCCGATTCGCCATAAAATAGCAGCGTAAAGCGGCGCCTCAAGCCATACTGGCCGACCCGGCAAACCCCGGTAAAACGCCGGTAAAACAACACGCAGCCCAACGCACCACCTAAGGCGGCCGTCCTTTCAACTCCTCTGGACCCCGGCGCTTACGCGCTTTTCAAGGCTCGACATGACTACCTCACTCGACCAGCTGAAACAGTACACGACCGTCGTCGCGGACACCGGCGACTTCCAGCAGCTCGCCCAGTACAAGCCGCAGGATGCAACCACCAATCCGTCGCTGATTCTCAAGGCCGTCCAGAAGGACGACTACAAGCCGCTGCTCGAAAAAACCGTGCGCGACCACGCGTCGAAGCCGGTCGGCGCGATCATCGACCACCTGCTGATCGCCTTCGGCACTGAAATTCTCAAGATCATTCCGGGCCGCGTCTCGACCGAAGTCGACGCGCGCCTTTCGTTCGACACGAAGGCGTCCATCGACAAGGCCCACGAAATCATCAAGCTCTACGAAGCGGCCGGCATTGGCCGCGAGCGCGTGCTCATCAAGCTCGCGTCCACGTGGGAAGGCATTCGCGCCGCCGAAGTGCTGCAGAAGGACGGCATCAAGTGCAACATGACGCTGCTGTTCTCGCTCGCCCAGGCCGCGGCCTGTGCCGAAGCGGGCGCGCAGCTGATCTCGCCGTTCGTGGGCCGCATCTACGACTGGTACAAGAAGGCCGCCGGCAGCAACTGGGACGAAGCAAAGGACGGCGGTGCCAACGACCCGGGCGTGCAGTCCGTGCGCCGCATCTACGCCTACTACAAGAAGTTCGGCTACACGACCGAGGTGATGGGCGCTAGCTTTCGCACCACGAGCCAGATCGTCGAGCTGGCCGGCTGCGACCTGCTCACCATCAGCCCCGACCTGCTGCAGAAGTTGCACGACAGCACGGAACCGGTGCAGCGCAAGCTGTCGCCTGAAAGCGCGAAGGGCGAGCAGATCGACCGCGTGCCGGTGGACGAGCCGTCGTTCCGCTTCCTCGTCAACGACGACGCGATGGCCACCGAAAAGCTGGCCGAAGGCATTCGCGCGTTCGCGGCCGACGCGATCAAGCTCGAGAAGCTGATCGAAGCGCTGCGCTGATCTCAGTCGCGCTCACGCGCGTCGGTGAGCGGATCACGGAGCCCTTCGCGGCGCCGTGATCCGTGCGATGCGGGAAAGCTGCTTCGTCAGCCCCGGCGCCGCTGAAGGTCACGAAGCCGCAGCGTGCCGCTCGATATTCCATTGCGGCTCCGTTTCCACCAGCAAGGCCCGCAGGCAATCGACCTGTCCGGCAATGCGTCGTCCGAGCCAGCACGGGCCCAATAGATCGAGTGAAGTACCGGCTAACGATCCGGCCTCCGCTGCGTTGCCCTCGCGTTCCGGCAGCCCGAGCGCCGGCGTATTCGCCATCCGCAGCCCTTTCGCCCCCGCAAACCGCAAGGCTCTCGCCATCGCGAGCAAAGCCGCTCTGACCTCCGGCGCATCGACGTTCGCCGCGCCTGCAAAGGCCGCGCGCGCAGCAGGCTCGGTCTGCCCGAGCGCCGCGGTGGAAAGCATCTCCAGCGCGCTCAAGAGCGAGCGATGCAACCGCTGGAGCTCTTCCAGCGTGCTCATCGGCACGCCGGTCTCCTTCGTCACGGACGGCATCAACGAGCGCAACTGCACGAGCCGCTTGCCGAGGCGCAGGAAGATCTGCACCTGGGCTTCGGCGTCAAGCGCTTCGCCGCTCATGATCTTCGCGTAGACGCGCGCGGACTCGCGCAGATTGTCCGCAAATCGATAGCGCCACGAGTACGTCGCATAGAGCGGCAGCGCAAACGAGAACGCGAGCGCGATCACGATGCCCACCAGCACGTTGAGCGTGCGCCAGAGGCCAACCGAGATCAGGTTGTCGCCGTGGCCCGCCACGATGCACATCGTGATGGCCGTGAGCAGCGCGACATAGGCGGGCTTGCCGATCGCGTAATAGCCGCACACGCCGGCCACGATCGACATCAGCACATAGGTGAGCGCAGGCGAGCCGATGGCGTTCGCCTGCAGGATCACCACGAGACCGATCACCGCGCCAAGCAGCGTACCGATGGCGCGCTCCGCCGCCTTCTTGCGGATATTGCCCTGGTGTTGCAGCCCGCCGATCACCACGAGCAGCGTGACCGAGGCCCAGATGCCGTGCGGCACGTTGATGCCTGTCGTCGCGAGAATGGAGACGAGCATCGCCAGTCCCACGCGCACGCTGTGAATCACGGCCGCATTGCGATAGCGGTAGTACGGCGACGTCACCGCGCGCCAGGCACGCGCCGCATGCGAGCGCGGCGAGCGGCGTCGCAAGGCTGCGGGGGAATGCGAACGGTCAGGATCGGATGAAGCCATGGATGGGCAATGCGCGTTATCGGGGGCTACACAGCAACGGAAATGCCGCGAGTCGCATGCACAAGCTGAGACGCAACACGAGGGCAGCACGCCACAACGAGCGGACGACAAGCAGCGCGACGCCCGTTATCGTGCACCGGAAAAACAAATGCCCGCAACCTTGCGGTGCGGGCATCGGTGTCAGCGCCTTGAAGCCGGCGCGCCGTCAGCGCGAGGCCAGCCTGAACACTACAAAGCAGCTCAGCTTTCGACCACGTCCAGATAGTCTTCGGGGCGCGTGCGGTCTTCAGCCTTCTTCACGCCTGCCACGTGGATCAGCACGCTCACCACCACGGCCACCACGAGGTTCACGATGAGCGACCACACGGCGGCATAGCCCGGAATCGCCATCCCGAACAGGTGCACCGTGAAGATGGAGCTGGCGAGCTTCAGCGACACCGCCATCCACGTGCCCGTCACGATGCCGACCGCCCAGCCGATCAGCAGGCCGCGATAGTCGAGCACGCGCGTGTAGAGACCGAGCACGATGGCCGGCAGCGTCTGGATGATCCAGATGCCGCCCAGCAGTTGCAGCTGGATCGCGTACGTGAGCGGCAGCCCGAGGATGAACGCCACCGCGCCCACCTTCACGATCAGCGAGACCAGCTTCGCGACGTTGGTCTCCTGCTCGTGCGTCATGTTGCGGTTGACGAACTCCTTGTGGATGTTGCGCGTGTAGAGGTTCGCCGCCGCAATCGACATGATCGCCGCCGGCACCAGTGCGCCGATGCCGATGGCCGCGAACGCGACGCCGACGAACCACGACGGGAAGAAGTGCAGGAACAGCGCCGGCACCGCGAAGTTCGGACCGAATGCCTTGAAGTACGGCGCGAATTCCGGCATGTCCTTCACGCCTGAGGCAAGCGCCATGTAGCCGAGCAGCGCGAGCAGACCCAGCACGAGCGAGTACGCGGGCAGCATCGCCATGTTGCGGCGAATGGTATTGCCCGACGACGACGAGAGGATCGCCGTCACCGAGTGCGGGTACAGGAACAACGCCAGCGCCGAGCCCACGGCGAGCGTGGCATAGGCGCTGAAGCCGTTCAGGCTCGCGGCATCCGGTGCCTTCAGCAGCAGCTTGGCCGGCGGCACGGCGCTGAAGATGTGGCCGAAGCCGCCCATCTGGGCCGGAATCACGATGATCGCAACGGCGATCGTGATGTAGATGAGCAGGTCCTTGACGATGGCGATCATCGCCGGCGCCCGCAGGCCCGACGTGTACGTGTATGCCGCGAGAATCGCGAACGCGATGATGAGCGGCAGGTCGCCGACAAAGCCCGTGGTGTCGAAGCCGAGCGCGCCGATCACCACTTCGATGCCGACGAGCTGCAGCGCGATATACGGCATGGTCGCCACGATGCCCGTCACGGCGACCGCCAACGCCAGCGAACGGCTGCCGTAACGCGCGTTGACGAAGTCCGCAGAGGTCACGTAGCCGTGGCGCTTCGCGATGCTCCAGAGCTTCGGAAATACCACGAACGCAAACGGGTAGATCAGGATGGTGTACGGCAACGCGAAGAAGCCCGTCGCGCCCGCGCCGAACACCAGCGCCGGCACGGCAACGAAGGTGTAGGCCGTATAAAGGTCGCCGCCCAGCAGGAACCAGGTCACGACGGTGCCGAAACGCCGGCCGCCCAGGCCCCACTCGTCGAGATGCGCGAGGTCGCCCTTGCGCCAGTGCGCCGCGACAAAGCCCAGGATGGTGACGCCGATGAAAAACAGAACGAAGACGAAAGTGGCAGTGAGGTTCATCGTGCGCCTCCCGCCGTGCCGCTACCCTTGCGCGCCTTGGTCTTGTGATAGACGAGCGCGGTAATCACAGCGCTGATCAGCACCCACAGCAGCTGATACCAGTAGAAGAACGGGAAATCCCACAGCGTGGGCTCGACCTTGTTGTACGAGGGGACCCAGATCATTGCGATCCAGGGAAGCACCAGCAACCAGAGCCACGCTTTGCGTGACTTGCTCGCGTCGGCGTCGTGTGCCATGACGTCTCCTTTTTCCTTTTATATTGAGTTGCCGCATCGCTTGGGGTGGGCAACCGTCCTGCAAGCGGATAGCCCGCGGGATACCCCGAAACCTGGACAGAGTATAGGAGCGCCGAACGGGCGGTCAAGCAGGGGCGACCCGGAGCGCCGCGCCGCGCGCGGCTTCCCGGGCGGGCGGCGGTAATTGAGGGCTTATCTTGCCGGGGACGGCGGCGGCCGGCCCGCGCGGGAGCCGATGAGGAGCCGATGAGGAGCCGATGAGGGGCCGATGAGGGGCCAACAAGGGGCCGATGAGCAGGCGGCGAGCAGGCGACGAACAGGTCGACGAGATCGGCCGCCAGCCCACGCGTCAAATGCTGAACGACGTGCCCGTTTGCCCCGTCGATTCGCGCAGGCCCTTTATCCACTTGCGCGCGGGCAGCCCGAGCTTCGCCTCGATCAGCTTCGCGCGCTGCTCCAGCTGCGCGTACGGCACTTCGAGCGCAGGGCCGGAGAACGCGAGCGCGATCCGGTTGCCTTCGTGCACTTCCGGCAACGCGACCACGCGGCCATCGAAAGCGGCCTTCAGATGCTTCATGTTGCGCACGAAGCTCGGATGGTCGCCGAACAGGTTGATGGTGACGACGCCCGCCTCTGTGAGGCACGCCCGCACCGCGCGGTAAAAGCCGACGCTGTCGAGCACCGGGCCACGCGCCGTGGCGTCGTAGACGTCAATCTGCATGGCGCCGATGGTGCCGTGGTTGGCGCGGTCGTTGACGAACTCCCACGCATCGCGCTCGTGCACGGTGAGGCGGGCGTCGTCGTGCGGCAGCGCGAACATGGTGCGGGCGGCCACCACCACGGCCGGATTCACTTCCACCGCCTCCACCTTCGCGGGACGCAGAAAGCGGTACGCGAACTTCGTCAGCGCCGCGGCGCCGAGCCCAAGCTGGACGATGCGCTTCGGCGTACCGAGGAACAGCAGCCACGCCATCATCTGCTCGGCATACTCCAGCTCGATGGCGTCCGGCTTGCTGAGCCGCATCGCGCCCTGCACCCATTCCGTGCCGAAGTGCAGGTAACGCACGCCGCCTTCTTCGGAAAACGTGACCGGCGCGAAGCGCGGCTTGCGCGGCGCCTCAATGAAATACGCGCTGTCTGCTGCGGTGTCGGCTGCGAGGGCGTGGCGCTGCATGCGCTTCGGGCGCGCCGTCTCGTGGCGCTTGCCGGCTTTCAGGCCCGGGGCCGCGATGGCGAGGCCGGCGCGGGTTTCGCGGCTGTCGCGAGTGGAACGGGAGGCGCGGGCCTCGGCGGAGGCGCGTTTGATGAGCGTGGTCATGAAGGAAGGCCGGGCTGAAGTGCCGAAATTTCAAAGGATCGAGAGGATAGCATCCGGCGGCCAGGCGCCCATTCTCAGGCCGCCGCGTCGGACGGTCCGCGTGCCCCGGCGCGCATGCCATCGCGGCACGGGTTCGGCTGCCGTCGCAGTGCGTCTGCGCCTGTGGCAAATCGAGCGCACCGTTGCGCCCACATCTGCCGATACGCCCGCTCCCTATTCGTAGCGAAGCGCGCGCCATCCATCAGCGGCGGCTGCGTCATGCGCGGCCGCAGGCTCGCACGTAACGCTGCAAGCCGACGCGCGTCGTGAGCCAGTTCAACGGCAAGCTGAACGGACTGTTCGTCGGTGGAAGCGGCGAGTTCGGCAAGCCCCGCGCAAGCTGGCTCAAGCCGCTCCGCCCCACCACCGAGCGGCCCCAACGCGTGACGACCGGTACGCCCATCCCCAGCGCATCGAGGCTCGTGGTGTGGCCGTTGTACGGAAACGTGTCGAGCGCTAGGTCGATTTCGCGATACGTCTCGAGATACTTGTTCTCGCGGACGGAAAGCAAAGAACGCGACGCGCCCGATATCGATGCAATGCGCCGCAAGCCGCGCCGCGAAGCACTCCCGCATCAGGCCCGGCGGCGCAATCAGAACCGGCCGCGCCTCGGGTACGGCGCGCATGACATGCGCCCACATCGCGAGCGAAGTGATGATCGAAATCGAACGCGGCAGCGGCAAGCGTCCCACGACAAGGCCAGATCGAAGTCGTATTCGCGGCCTCACTTCGGAGCACGGGCTGCCCGACGGCAACGAGCGGGCGCGCCCTGACGCCCTCGCCGCATCGGCCGGCCAGCCCAGCCGCTTACTTGCGCAACGCCGCGCGCGCTTTCAGCCCGGCCGGCGAAATTCGTTTTCCACCCAGCTCACCGCACTCGCCTTGCTCAGCTTGAAGTTCGGCGCCACCTGCACTTGAGCAAGCTGCTCGCCAAAGGCGTCCAGCGCGGTCAAGAGCGCGTACGGCTCGTCCTCGTCGGGAACGATATCCAGCGTGATCTCCAATTCGCCGTCGCCCGCTGCCGCCGCGACCGTCACGCTCTTATGCAACTGCGCGCGTAGTTGCTGCTCGTGCCGACGCAATACCTCCGAAGCAGTTTTCACCAGCGTATTGAACGCCGCGGTATCGAGCGGCTTCGGATCTTTCTTGTTGCGGCCCATGGTCCACGGGCCGACGAGCGCAGGCTCCTGCTCGCCGTCCTTGATCATCTCGACGGCCCAGCCATCGTCGTCCTCGTTCTTGATGACGCGCGCGGTCCAGCCGCCGTCGCGCCACAGACAGTCCTCGTGAACTGTTTCGGGCACGTCTGCGTCATGGCTTTCGGCTGCGGAATCGATGGCGCAGTCAGGTGATGGAAGAGACGTATTGGTCATTTCGGGCTCGCTGATTTCGTACGGCGCATTAGGCACAATGCATGCGATTCTACCTGCCAGGGCGCGCGGCAAACGCCGCGCTATGACGAACGGATAAGACACCGATGTTGCCGCGCCGCCGGATGACCCCTTGCCATACGATGCCCGCACACTGCTGAACGCAAGCAAGCAGCCGCATTACGCCGAAACCCATGTACGTAATGAATGCCGTTTTGCTCGAGACCTGCAATGACAGGCCCGTACCACCACAGGAATTCGACATGAATTGGCCGCGAAAAGCGAAATTCACCATTGCGGACAACACGCTTGGTTTTTGGTGACCGCTTTCCTAGCCTTTGCGCTATGGGGCGCAGACTCGATTTGGTACGGTCGGCCGGCGGCAACGCGTTGATACCGCGCAATACCGGCCCGATAAGCCTTATCGTGCATGGCTTGAATTGAGTAGCAATTGAGCCGTTCTCGTCCGCGTCGAAAATTCTGGTCCAATCAGAGAGAGGAGCGAGTCATGAACAAGACAACCAGCACACTGGTCGCAACCGGTATTGCGCTCATGTTGTCGGGTGGTGCTTATGCACAAGGCAACAACACGCTTGCGACCCCGACTACAAAGTCGCCGGCCGATGCAAAGAGCGGCTACGGCACGCCGGGTGACACCAGTTCGGACAGCGGTCGTGCGTCGCAGAACTCGAACCAGTCGAGTGCGACGAACACGGGTTCAGCGTTACCCTCGTTCGGTGTCAACAACACGCTGGCGACACCGACCACGAAATCACCCGCAGCCCACGATTAGCCACGGCGAATAGGCAAAAGCTTGCCGGTCGGGAATGCGCAAAAGCACGTCAGTGACTTAGGGACAAGCTCGAGAGGCCATGGGCGAAGACGCGGATGGCCGCCAGACACGCTATTCCCACGCGTTCCTGTTCGATCGAAAGATCAATGCCTGCACCCCTTGTACCGCGGGTGCAGGCATTCCCGCCCCATCAGCCCCGCGCTGCGCCTACTCCACCAACCACTTACGCAACGCCTCCCACGCCCTCAATTTCTGGGCATAGGGCACGGCCGCATAAGCCGGGCTGCTTGAAGGAAGCTTGACGAGATCGAGCGACGGGCGGCTCTCCGCCAGCGCCTGCATACCTATCTTTGCGGCAGTGCCGCCGTTGAATGCGACGGCGGCAAGATTCGGCAACCCTGCCACGAGCGCGGCAAGATCGTTCGTCGCATGATCGCGAATGTTGCTATCCAGACTGCCCTCCCGCCGCGCCTTCGCAATCACATCCCAAAGCCCGACGCGATGATCGAGCAGCGCTTGCAGCCGCTCGTCGTAATTCATGTGCGGCAACGCCTCGCCAATCACATCCCCCATCAAATGCCAAAACCGGTTCTGCTTGTGCGCGTAGTACTGCCCTTGCGCGAGCGACATCTCGCCAGGCAGGCTGCCGAGTATCAGCAGCCGCGTGTTGCTGTCCACGACCGGCGCAAAGCAGTGTTTGAGTGACATGGGATCGAGCGCTCAAGAACGGGGGCGCCGCTGCCGCAGCGACGATTCCATCGCGTCGCGAGACTCCAGTGCGCAAGGCTCATGGCTTGCATGCGGCACCAGCGACACAAACGGCACCGGCGGCACATCGGCCGCATGCAAGCCATGTGCTGTATGCGCCCGCGAAGCAACGTGATCGAGTGGACCGCGCCCGCGCGACGAATACACCCCGCGCGAGACAGCCGCCGTCATTGCATCGAGGTGCGCCCATAGCGCCGGCAGCATGCACTCGGTCACCATGAGCGGTGCGCCGTATCGCGTGAAAACCGAGCGCCGCGCGACCAGCGCGTGCGGCCGCAGCTCTTCGTCGCCCTGCGCCGCGGCCAGCCGATAGAGCGGATGCCGAGCGTTCACGCGGCGGCTCACGAGCGCCGATCGCGCCACGCTGCTGTCGCTGTAGAGCAGTTCGGCGAGCGGCCGCGTGCGCAGCCGCCGCATGGCCTGCCACACGCCAATGCTCGCGGCAAGCGGCGCGACGCTGTGCGCTGCGACGAACGGCACGCCATCGACAGCCAGCACGACCTCGCGCACCCACACGGGCGCACGCGGCGCGAGCCCAAGCGGAACATGCTCGTCGGACCACGGCAACGCCACGGCCTCGCGCGTCACGCGCACCGCCACCGTGCCGAGCGTGCGCAGATGTGCGGTGAGCGAACCACCGCGGGTGAGCCAGTCTTTCTGATGGGACGTGAAGCCGGGCATGGGCGCGACACGCCAGTGCGCGTCGGCAGCATCGAGACGAATAACCATGGCGGGCATTATAGGACGGGGCGCGGCACGGCCAGCGGCACGCCGCCCCGCTGCCCTGTTACCCCGTTTTACCCCCTTACCCCGCTCGCGCGATCAACAGCGCGTTCGTGCGCTTCACGAAAGCCGCCGGATCGTCGAGCGCGCCGCCCTCGGCCAGCAGCGCCTGATCGAAGAGCAGATGGCACCAGTCGTCGAAGTCCGCGCTGTCGGTGCGTAGTGCCTTCACGAGCGCATGCTCGGGGTTCACTTCGAGGATCGGATGGAACATGGGCGCCTGCTGGCCCGCTGCCTTCAGCATGCGCTGCAGGTAGCCACTCATCTCGCCCTCGTCGGCCACGAGGCACGAGGGCGAATCGGTCAGGCGGAACGTGAGGCGCACGTCTTTGGCCTTGTCCTTGAGCGCTTCCTTCATCTTCTCGACGAGCGGCTTGAGCTCGTCGGAGACCTTCTCCTGCTGCTTCTTTTCCTCATCGTCGAGCGCGCCCAGGTCGAGGTCACCGCGCGCCACGCTTTGCAGCGGCTTGCCGTCGAACTCGGTGAGGAACGAGAGCATCCATTCGTCCACGCGGTCGGTGAGCAGCAGCACTTCGATGCCCTTCTTGCGGAACACCTCGAGGTGCGGGCTGCTCTTCGCCGCCTGCCACGTGTCGGCCGTGACGTAGTAGATCTTCGTCTGCTCGGGCTTCATGCGGCCGACGTACTCGGCCAGCGACACGTTCTGCTCGGCTGAGTCGTTGTGCGTCGACGCAAAGCGCGCGAGCTTCGCGATGCGCTCGCGGTTGGCGAAGTCTTCGCCAATGCCTTCCTTGAGCACCTGGCCGAACTCGTTCCAGAAGGTGGCGTACTTCGCCTTGCCCTCATCGGTCTCGGCGTTGGCCAGTTCCTCAAGCATCGAGAGCGCGCGCTTGGTCACGCCCTCGCGAATCGCCTTCACGTCGCGGCTTTCCTGCAGGATTTCGCGCGACACGTTGAGCGGCAGATCGCTCGAATCCACCACGCCCTTCACGAAACGCAGATAGGCTGGCAGAAGCTGCTCGGCGTCGTCCATGATGAAAACGCGCTTCACGTAGAGCTTCAGGCCGCCGCGATGGTCGCGGTTCCAGAGATCAAACGGCGCATGCGCGGGCACGTAGAGCAGCTGCGTGTATTCGCTGCGGCCTTCCACGCGGTTGTGCGTCCACGTGAGCGGGTCCTGATGGTCGTGCGAAAGGTGCTGGTAGAACTGCGTGTACTGCTCGTCGGTGATTTCGCTTTTCGGACGGGTCCACAGCGCGCTCGCCTGGTTGACCGTGTCGTCTTCGTCCTTCGTGACCATCTCGCTCTTCTCGGCGTCCCATTCCTCCTTCTTCATGAGGATGGGCAGCGCCACGTGGTCCGAGTACTTCTGGATGATCGACTTGAGTTTGAAGGTGGAGAGCAGTTCGTCCTCGCCTTCGCGCAAATGCAGCGTGATGGTCGTGCCGCGCTGCTGGCGCTCGATGGTCTCCACCGCGAAGTCGCCCTCACCCGCGCTTTCCCAGCGCACGCCTTCGGCGGCCGGCAGGCCGGCGCGGCGCGTTTCCACCGTGATGCGGTCGGCCACGATAAAGCCCGAGTAGAAGCCCACGCCGAACTGGCCGATCAGCGCCGCGTCTTTCTGCTGGTCGCCCGAGAGCTTGCTGAAGAACTCCTTGGTGCCCGAGCGCGCGATGGTGCCGAGGTGCGAGATCGCCTCGTCGCGGCTCATGCCGATGCCGTTGTCGTCGATGGTGACGGTGCGCGCGGCCTTGTCGTACGAGACGCGGATGCGCAGGTTCGGGTCGTCTTCGTAGAGCGCGCTGTTGGCAAGGGCTTCGAAGCGCAGCTTGTCCGCCGCGTCCGAGGCGTTCGAGATCAGTTCGCGAAGAAAGATCTCCTTGTTGCTGTACAGCGAATGGATCATCAGTTGCAGAAGCTGCTTCACTTCTGCCTGAAAGCTCATGGTTTCTTGTGCCATGGTCGAATTTCCCTTCGGTTGCTGGTTTGGCCAGTGTCGTTGATCACGCGAGCGCCGAAATGGGGCCGGCGCCCGCTCTTTTCAAGAGGCCCGGCGCACCACGCTTTCCAGATAGCGATTGAGGAAGGCGGGCAGCGCCGGATCGCCGCAGTTGGCGACGTTGAAGCGCATCCAGGTGGAGGGCGACTGGTTCGGCGAGAACAGGCTGCCCGGCGTGAGCAGGAAGCCGGCCTCGTGCCCTGCCGCGGCTAGCGCGTCGGAATCCACGCCGGTGTCGGCCCACAGGAACATGCCCGCACCGGGCGCCGAGAAAAGCCGCAGCCCCGTCTTTTCCAGCATCCGCGCGGCCTTGTCGCGCACGCCGTCCAGCCGCGCGCGCAGGCGCTCCACGTGGCGCCGGTAGTGCCCTTCGGTCAGCACCTTGTACAACACGCGCTCGTTGAGTTCGGGCGTCGTCATGCCGACCAGCATCTTCTGGTCGGCCACGGCTCTCGTCACCGGCAGCGCGGCTGCAACGAATCCGACCCGCAGATTCGCCGCCAGCGTCTTCGAATAGCTGCCGAGGTAAATCACGCGCCGCAGCTGGTCGAGGCTCGCGAGCCGCGTGGCCGGATAACCGGGCGGGCACAGGTCGCCGTAGATGTCGTCTTCCACCACGATGAAGTCGTACGCTTCGGCGAGCCGCAGAATACGAAACGCCTGCGCCGCGGTGAGCGACGTGCCCGTGGGGTTCTGCAGCACCGAATTGACGACGAGCATGCGCGGCCGCCACGTCTGGACCAGCGTTTCGAGCGCGTCGAGGTCCGGCCCTTCGGGCGTGTACGGCATGCCGACCAGCCGCGCGCCCTGCGAGACGAAGCGGCCGAACATCTGGAACCACGCCGGGTCGCCCACCACGACTGTGTCGCCCGGCTGTACGTAGAGTCGCGCGAGCAGGTCGATGGCCTGGGTGATGCCGGAGACCAGCACGATCTGTTCCGGCGACGCGCCGATCTCCAGTTCCTCGAGCCGCGTCTGCAACTGCTGGCGCAGCGGCAGAAAGCCCTGCGGTGTGCCGAAGCCGAGCAGCTGGCCGCCGCTCTGGCGGCCCAGGGATCGCAGCGCGCCCGCAATCAGTTCGCCGTCCAGCCAGCGGTTGGGCAGGTAGCCGAGCCCCGGCCCTTTCTCCGGCCGCGTCGAGGTGTGCAGCATGTTACGCAGGAGCCACACCACATCGATGGTGCTCGGCGCCGGACCGGCGTCGGCAGCGTTCGCCGCGCCGCCCGCGGCCCGCCGCTCGCCCGTCACCGGCGCGATGAGCCGCTCACGCACGTAGAACCCCGAGCCGCGCCGCGAATCCAGATACCCCTGGGCGACGAGCCGCTCGTAGGCCTCCACCACGGTGAAGCGCGAGACGCCCTTGTCGAGCGCGAGCTTGCGGATGGACGGCATGCGCATGCCGGGCCGGAACACGCGTTCCTCGATGCGGCGGCGGCCCCACTGCACGAGCTGGTCGACGAGCGTGAGCGTGGCTGCGTCGTGGGGCGCGGGAATCTGGTCGAGCGGGACGGACATGGCGGCTCCAACTGTACCGAACATTACCCGGCCGATTGTACCGTTACTGTGCAGGTCGGAACCGTTACATTTGACCGGACACGCTGCTTACCCTGGCGTCCTTTTGCCCTCCGAACGCTCATGACCGCACCGAAGCTCAGTCTCGACCACCTCGTCATCACCGCCCGCACCCTCGAAGAGGGCGCCCGCTATGTCGCCGACACACTCGGCGTGGAACACGCCGGCGGCGGCGCGCATCCGCTGATGCGCACGCACAACCGGCTCGTCAACCTGTGGGGCGGCATGTACCTCGAAGTGATCGCGATCGACCCGAACGCGGCGGCCCCGGCAGCAGGCGCCCGGCCCCGGCTCTTCGCGCTCGACGACCCACTCACGCACGCGCGCCTCGAAAACGGTCCGTACCTCTCGCATTGGGTGGCGCGTGTCGAGCGGCCGCGCAACCTCGTCTTGTGGCAAGCGCAGTACCCGGAGCGCATTGCGTCCGTCGTGCCCATGACGCGCGGCGACTTCAGCTGGGCGCTCACGGTTCCCGCGGACGGCGCATTCCCCGCCTGGCACGGCGCGGGCGACGGCATCGTGCCGTCGCTGATCCAGTGGGACACACCGCGGCACCCCACGGCGGTGCTGCCCGAGACCGGCATTGCGCTGCGTTCGCTGAAGGGTTTTTGTCCGCAGTCGCAGCTCGCGACGCTGCGCGAGCAACTGGAATGGCTCGGTGCGGCGCATCTGATCGAGCTGAACGAGTGTGCCGAAGACGCGCTGCCCTCGCTCGCCGCCGAATTCGAAACGCGCGACGGTCTGCGCACGCTCGGTGGGCCGACGCGATGAACTCTCGCGACACGCTTTCCCACCCGAGCCCAGGCCAGGCCACGGCAAAAGCCACTCACGCACGCGAATCCCGCGGCATGCTGCTCGGGCTCGTGGGCGTCGTGATCTTCAGCCTCACGCTGCCGATGACGCACATCGTCGTCGAGCAGTTTCATCCGCTGCTCAACGGGCTGGGCCGCGCGCTCGTCGCCGCCGTGCCGGCCGGCGTGCTGCTCGCATGGCGGCGCGAGCGCCCGCCGACGTGGCAGCAGGTGAAAGGCCTCGCGCTCGTGGCGCTGGGCGTGATCGTCGCGTTCCCCGTGTTCTCGGCATGGGCGATGAAGACGGTGCCGGCCTCGCACGGCGCCGTGGTGGGCGGGCTCCAGCCGCTTTGCGTCGCGCTCTATGCCGCCTGGCTTTCGCACGAACGGCCGTCGAAAGCGTTCTGGGCCAGCGCGTTGGCGGGCAGCGCGATCGTCGTCGCCTTCGCGTTGCAGGCGGGCGGCGGACGGCCCGCCGCGGGCGATCTGCTGATGCTCGTGGCCGTGGGCATCGGCGCGCTCGGCTATGCCGAAGGCGCACGGCTCGCTCGGCAGATGGGCGGCTGGCAGGTGATCTGCTGGGCGCTCGTGCTCTGCACGCCCATCCTGATCGTGCCGGTGGGATGGCTTGCGTGGCAGCATCATCTCCAGCATCCCGAACCCGTCGCGCTGAAAACGTGGCTCGCGTTCGGCTACGTGACGCTGTTTTCGCAGTTCATCGGCTTCTTCGCCTGGTACGCCGGCCTCGCCATGGGCGGCACCGCGCGCGTCGGCCAGGTGCAACTGCTGCAGATTTTCTTCACGATGGCGTTTTCGGCGCTGTTCTTCGGCGAAGCCGTCGCGGCCTCGACCTGGCTCTACGCGGCCGCCGTGATCGTCACGGTGGTGCTCGGTCGCCGGGCTGCCGTGCATACGGCACTCAAGCCCGCCCGCGCCGCCTGAAGAACTCGCGTCATAATTGCAGTCTTGATCGCGGATCTGCGCCTGCCCATTCGTGCCCGCAGATCCACGCCACCCGATTCATACATCGCCAGTCACGCCCCACCGAACGAGGAGACATATGGACCATAGCGACCTTCGCGCCCCCACGTGGCAACTGTCCGAACGCGCCCGCAAGCTCACCAGCTCGGCGATTCGCGAAATCCTCAAGGTCACGGAGCGGCCCGAGGTCATCTCGTTCGCAGGCGGCCTGCCGTCGCCTGCCACGTTCCCGGTGGAAGAGATGCGCGAAGCCTCGGAGCGCATCCTGCGCGATGCGCCCGCCGCCGCGCTCCAGTACAGCGCCACCGAAGGCTACCTGCCGCTGCGCGAGTGGGTGGCCGCACGCTACTCGGTGGGCGGCGTGCAGATTCGCCCGACGCAGGTGCTCATTACGACGGGCTCGCAGCAGGCGCTCGATCTGCTCGGCAAAGTGCTGGTGTGTCCACAAAGCCCGGTGCTCGTGGAAACGCCCACCTACCTCGGCGCGCTCCAGTCGTTCTCGCTGTACGAGCCGCACTACGTCCAGGTGCCCACCGACGAGGCGGGTCTGATCCCCGCCGGCCTCACGCCGGAACTCACGGCCGGCGCGCGCCTGCTGTACGCGCAGCCGAACTTCCAGAATCCGACGGGCCGGCGCCTGCCGCTCGAACGCCGCCGCGCACTGGCCGAATTCGCCATGAACGCGCCCTTCCCCGTGGTGGAAGACGACCCCTACGGCGCACTCGACTACGCTGGCGAGCCGCTGCCCACGCTGCTTTCGATGGCGCCGGAACACATCGTGCATCTCGGTTCGTTCTCGAAGGTGCTCGCGCCGGGCCTGCGCGTGGGCTACATCGTCGCGCCCGAGGAATTGCACTTCAAGCTCGTGCAGGCCAAGCAGGCAACGGACCTGCACACGCCCAGCTTCACGCAGCGCATCGTGCACGAGGTCGTGAAGGACGGCTTCCTCGACCGTCACGTGCCCACCATTCGCGCGCTATATCGTGACCAGTGTGCCGCGATGCTGGCCTCGCTCGAACGCTACATGCCCGAGGGCGTGAGCTGGAACCGGCCGGAGGGCGGCATGTTCATCTGGGTGTCGCTGCCTGCGCACATCGACAGCATGAAGCTGCTCGAAGAGGCAGTGGCCAACAACGTGGCCTTCGTGCCGGGCGCGCCGTTCTATGCGGACCACCCCGAGCACAACAAGCTGCGCCTGTCGTTCGTCACCGTGCCGCCCGCGAAGATCGACGAAGGCGTGGCGAAGCTCGCGGCGCTCGTGCGTACGCACCTGTGAGGCTGCAAGCCTGTAAAGCGCTCACTGCCCGATATTTTTTTGACCGAACCGAACGAGGACTTCTCACCATGGCTCAATCCAACGTCTACGACCGTCTCAAGGAACTCGGCATCGAGTTGCCCGTGGCCGGCGCACCCGCTGCCGCCTACGTCATGAGCGCGCAGACCGGCAACACCGTCTATCTCTCCGGCCATATCGCCAAGAAAGACGGCAAGGTGTGGGCCGGCAAGCTCGGCGACACGCTCGCTACCGAAGAAGGCAAGGCTGCCGCGCGCGCCATCGCCATCGACCTCATCGCCACACTGCACGCGCACGTGGGTGACCTGAACCACGTCACGCGCATCGTGAAGGTGATGAGCCTCGTGAACTCCACGCTGACCTTCACGGAACAGCATCTCGTGACGAACGGCGCGTCTGAACTCTTCGTGGAAGTGTTCGGCGAGCGCGGCAAGCACGCGCGTTCGGCATTCGGCGTGGCGCAGATTCCGCTGGGCGCGTGCGTCGAGATCGAACTCGTGGCCGAAGTCGAGTAAGCCATGCCGGCGCAAACCGTGCGCTTCGCGCAGGTCGATGTCTTCACGGCGGTGCCGTTCAAGGGCAACCCGCTCGCCGTGGTGTTCGACGCCGACACGCTCACGACCGGCCAGATGCAGCAGATCGCGCGCTGGACCAATCTCTCCGAGACGGCGTTCCTGCTGGCACCTACGGACCCCGCCGCCGACTACCGCGTGCGCATCTTCACGCCGGGCGCCGAACTGCCGTTCGCAGGACATCCGACGCTCGGCAGCGCGCACGCCGTACGCGAGAGCGGCTACCAGCCGAAGCAGCCGGGCCGGCTCGTGCAGCAGTGCGCCGCGGGCCTGATCGAGCTGACGGCGCGCGGCGAGCGCGTCTGGGCCTTCGCGGCGCCGCCGGCGCGCGTCACGCCACTGCCGGCCGAGCGCTATGCGGAGCTGTCTGCTGCGCTCCGCATCGACGTAGCGCAGGCCGTCGAGACGACGGGTGAGCCGCCCTTCGCCGTGGACAACGGTGCGCCGTGGCTCGTCGTCCGGTTGCCGTCGCCCGAGGCTTGCCTTGCGGTGAACGCCGACCCTGCCGCGCTGGGGCCGGTCACGCGCGCGGCGGGCACGCACGGGGTCGCGCTCTACGCGCCTCATCCCGCGGGTGGCCCGGCTACGTTCGAGGTGCGCTGCCTGATGTCCGGCGGCGGTTTCGGCGTAGGCGAAGACCCGGTCACGGGCAGCGCGAATGCCGCCATCGCCCAGCTTCTGTCGCTGCGGCAGAAACAGCCGGGACGGTCCTATACCGCGCGTCAGGGCACCGCGCTTGGCCGCGACGGTCGGATCTACGTGGATTACGACCAGGCCGGCGCGCCGCAGGGTGGCGGCAAGACCTGGATTGGCGGCGAATCCTTCACGGTAATCGAAGGCACGTTCAGGCTGCCATGAATGTGCAGCGGCGTTCGTGCCGGGCTCGCAGCCGACACGAACGCCGTTGAACGCCCCTCGCCGCCCCGTCCCGAGGAGCGCGTCGCGACCTGACGTAACAAGCCCGCATACCCGCCTTGCCACGCTTTTCGAGGCACGCAATCCCGCCCTATCCACTATTCATATCCGCCAAAAGCCGCGGCATGACAAAACAATGCAAACTGGATAGGAACGGCACAAAACGATAAGGCAAAGAAAGAAAACATGGCGGGCACGGCACGCCGCGAGCGGTGGACGAAATCCTCGAAAAGCCGCGCGGTATCTGGGTTTGACCGCCTCCCGGGGAGCCCGGGCATGGCAACGTTTTCGCGTGCCATTTCGGGGGCGCGTATACCCGAAGCGGCGACGCTTCCTTATTCCATTGCCATTCAGTAATATCGGGCCGTATATGGCGCCTGGCTGGGGCGGGCGCCTTCTCGTTCACGTTCCCGTGCAGACTTTGCGTTCCAGTCCAGACCTTCATGCAGGGTTTGCACGTCACGGTTTGAGCACGGGGTTGTGCACTTCTCCTCGCTCCGTCCGGTACTTCTGATCACCATGCAGCCAACCAGTCAACACGCGCGGTCGACGTACACGGAGCCACTGGCCCGACATGCGGGGCGCCGGCCAGCACGATGAATCCTCTTCGGTTCCCCGCGACGCGCGACGCCCTGTCCTGGCGTGACCCGGCCTCCGCCTTGTCACGCCGGCGGGCGCTGCTTGTCATTCCCGCGCTTGGCGTCCTGATTCTCGTGTTGCTGTGGGCGGTGATCTTCGCGCGGCTCTCGGTGGAAAAAGACTCCGCGTATCGGGAGGCCATGGCGTCGGCGGCCATTCTGTCGTCGGCGCTCGAGCAACACACGGTGAAGGCGATTCACCAGGTCGACCAGATCACGCGTTTCGTCAAATTCGAGTTCGAGAAATCGCCGGACCGTTTCGATCTGTCCAGCACGGTGGAAAAAGGCGTGGTGCAGAGCGACACGCTGATCCAGGTTTCCCTGATCGACGAGCACGGCAAGCTCGTGGCCAATACCGCCGACCCGAACGCGAAGCACATCGACCTCTCCGACCGCGAACACTTCCGCGTGCACGAGCACGAGAACGACGACCAGCTCTTCATCAGCAAGCCGGTGCTGGGCCGCGTGTCGGGCCACTGGACCTTGCAGATGACGCGCCGGCTCAACCATACCGACGGCTCGTTCGCGGGCGTCGTGGTGGTGTCCGAAGACCCGAGCTACTTCACGAGCGACTTCTACAACAACGCCGCCATTGGCCGCGACGGCGTGATCGCGGTGATCTCGGACAACGGCACCGTGCTTGCGCGCCGCACCGGCAGCGCCGAGCGGGCGATGGGCGCCTTCACGGCAAGCGGCATCTATCCGACTTCGGAGCACGTCTCGGGCACCTACGTCGACCCGATCGATCACGTGACGCGCATCGTCTCGTACCGGCATATCGACGGCTATCCGCTCGGCGTGCTGGTGGGCCTTTCGCAGGCCGAGGAGTTCGCGGACTACAACCACACGCGCAACGTGTACCTGCTGATGGCGACGTTCATCTCGCTCGCCATGCTGTCGTTCTTCGCGGTGGCCACGGGTCTGATCGGCAAGCTGCTGGGGCGCGAGCGCGAGATGACGCATCTCGTCGAATACGACCTGCTCACGGGCCTGCGCAACCGCTACGCCACGCTGCAGAACCTGCGTCACGACGTGGCGCTGCCCGCGAACCTGGGGCACCTCGCGATCCTCTTCATCGACCTCGACGACTTCAAGGCGGTGAACGACACGCTTGGCCACAACGCGGGCGACATCGTGCTGCAGATGACGGCAACGCGCCTCGCCGTGGCCGTGGGCGACGCGGGCACGCTCTCGCGCATCGGCGGCGACGAGTTCGTGGTGGTGGTGAAAGGCGACAACGTCGAGAAGCGCGCCGTCGATCTGGCCGGCGCGATTGCCGGCGTGTTTTCGAAGCCCTTCGAGGTGCGCGGCAGTTCGTTCGTGCTGCACGCGAGCATCGGCATCGCGCTCTATTCGGTGGCGCACGAAAGCGAAATCGACCTGCTCAAGAAGGCGGACCTCGCCATGTACAGTGCGAAAGACGCCGGCAAGAACTGCTACCAGTTCTACTCGCCGCAGCTTTCGCATCGTGCGGATCACCTGATGAAGTGGGAGCAGCAGTTGCGCGTCGCGCTGGCCGAAGGGCAGCTCTTTCTTGCCTACCAGCCGAAGATCGATCTCGCGCAGCGCTGCATTACGGGCTTCGAGGCGCTCGTGCGCTGGAACCATCCACAGTACGGGCTGATCCCGGCCAACGAGTTCATTCCCGTTGCGGAATCCACGGGTCTCATCGTGCCGATCGGCGACTTCGTGATTCAGACCGCGTGCCGCCAGCTTGCCGAGTGGCAGCAGCAAGGGTACGAAACGCTCTCGCTCGCGGTGAACATCTCGGCCGTGCAGTTCTGGCGCGGCGACCTTTATGAAACGGTGTCGCAGGCCGTCGAAGAAACGGGCATTTCCGCACGGCGCCTCGAACTCGAAATTACCGAGACGGCGATGATGGAGTACCCCGAACTCGTGTCCGAAAAGATCTTCGCGTTGAAGCGCCTCGGCGTACGCATCGCGCTGGACGACTTCGGCACCGGCTACTCGTCGCTTTCGTACCTGAACCGTTTTTCGGTGGACACGTTGAAGGTGGACCGCACCTTCGTGCAGGCCATTCCGGGCGACCGCAGCGTCTGCGTGATGGTGAGCGCCATCGTGAATCTGGCCCGCTCGCTCGGCCTCACGGTCGTGGTGGAAGGCACGGAAACCGAGGAGCAGATTGCCTGGCTCGCGCAACTCGGCCAGATCGAAGCGCAAGGTTTCCTGTTCTCGAAACCCGTGCCCGCAGACGGCATTCCGGCGCTGCTGGAGCGCTTCGGCGTTTGCGGCACCGAACGGCATCCGATTGCGCACGAAGGTCACGTCGACGTGAGCGACGCGTCCAGCGCGGGCTGAGTGGGCTGAAGGGGCTGAGCGGCTGGGTATCGCCGCGCGGCGTTGCCGGTTTTTCGCCCGCTCGGCAACGCCACGTACACCGATAGCCGTCAATAACGACAACACACGCAGCCGATACCCTTTGACCTGCGCCGTCTGGCCTGACGGTGCAAGGCAGCAACAACCGTCCGGCCGAACGAGGGGCGCGCGCAACACCAGCGCGCCGCAGCCATGCCAACCACAAGCCAGACTGTCGACACTACCGTGAGCACGGGAGCCGCCGAGCATCGGCAGGAACCGCTTTGGGCGCTGTTTCGCGTGGTGTTCGTGCTTTCGGCAATGTCGTGGGGCGGGCTTGCGTTGATGGCCCAGCTCGAGCATCACTACGTGGAGCGCGAGGGCCGGCTTTCGCGCGTGGCGTTCTCGGACCTCATCGCGCTCGCGTGGATGGTGCCGGGCCCGGTGGGCTGCAACGTCGCCGTGCAGTTGGGCCACGCGTTGCGCGGCAGTGCAGGCGCCTGGGTCGCCGGCGTAGCCAGCGTGCTGCCCTTCTTCCTGTTGATGACGCTCTTCGCGACCTTCTACCAGACACCGGCGATGCAGGCGATCGTATCGCCCACGCTCATCAATCACTTCAGCGTGGTGCTGGCGTCACTGATTCTCGTGACCTGGTACAAGCAGACGCGCGCGCTGGTGCGCGGCCGGCTCGAATGGGCGGCAATGCTCGCGGCCACCGTGGCGCTCGCCTACGCCCACGCGGCGGCTGCCTACGTGGTGATTCTCTGTGTGTCTTTCGGCGCCGGCTGGCTGGCGAGTCCCGAACGCCAGTCGCGTTTGAAGTTCGCCGTGGCGCGCGGCGACTGGCAGTTGATTGCCGGACTCGCCGTGCTGATCATCGTGTTTGCCGTGCCGTTGCCGCATCGCTTCGAACTCGCGCTGCTGTGGCCGCGGCTCGCGGGCGCCGGCATGACGCTGTTCGGCGGCGGCTTTTCGGCGCTGCCCGTGTTGAAGACCTTGTTCGTCACGCCCGGCGTGGGCATCTCCGACAGTGACTTCACGCTCGCGTTCTCGCTCTCGCCGTTGTCGCCGGGACCGCTGCTCAATGTCGTGCCGTTCTTCGGCTACCTCGTGGATGGCTGGCCCGGCGCATTGATCGCCACACTCGCGCTCTTTGTGCCGTCGGGATGTCTTGTCGTGCTCGCACGGCGCCACCTGCTCCAGCTGAAGACCAACGCCCGCTTCGAGCACGGACTGCGCCTTCTGCGCGCCGCCACCACGGCATTTCTCGCTGTGGCCGTGCTGCGCATTGCCCGCCATGTGCCGATGCAGCCGGCCTACCTCGTCACCGCCGCGTTCTCATGCGTGTGTTTCGCGCGGCTCAAGCTGCCGGTCTATCTGGTGTACGGCACCGTTGCCGTGGCGTGCGGCTTGTGGCTCTTCTACGCGCACGTGCTGTGACGGCATGCGAGATGAGAAGAGGCGCATGAAGTGCGCCTCTGGGAAACGCCTTGCGGAAGGATTAGAAGCCTCGCCCCAGCACCGCCATCCCCACCGTCACCACGCCCAGCACGATGTTGATGATTACGAGCTGGCGCATGGTGGCCACGGCGCGCGCGCCGTCAGGCCACTTCTGCGCCTGCACGGCGCGTTGAATACGAGGGAATACGGCAAAACGGATGTGCCCGAAGATCAGCATCATCACGACGCCGATGCCGGCCATGGCATGCATGGGCCACGACGCCTGGCCGCCGCCGAACTTGACGAGCAGAAAGCCGCCGGTGCCGAGAATGACGAGCACCGAGCCCGCCACCCAGTTGAAGAAGCGCCCGAACACCGAAGCGACGAGCGGTAGACGCAGCTGCGGCGACAGGTCTTCGAGCGCGGGGCGCAGGCAGAAACTCGCGAATACCATACCGCCCACCCAGACGGCGACGGCCAGCAAATGCAAAAAGAGCGCGATGTCGATCGCCTTGCCCATATGTGTCTTCCTCTCGTGATATAGAACCGCCGCGCAGGCCAGCTTTCGACCATTCCCGCGCGGCGCAGTTCAGGGCATCGATGCAATCGAAGGCGCTGCACGGCGGCACTGCACCGCGCCGCGCAGAATGCATCGCTCAGTTTCCTGCGCCCGCGGGCAGCGCAGGCCGCAGGCCGCTCACCTTGAGCCGCGTCTCCGGCACGCGGCCCTTGCGTGCGCGCTTGCCGACGTGCGGGGCGAGCGCCGCGCCTGCCAGCGTCTCTTCGGCGACCTTGCCGCCACGGCCCGTGCCCATGAGCACGACGCCCGCCTTACCAATTGCGAGCGCCTGGGTCAGCCTCTCTTGCGGGTCGAGCGCCATCAGCGTCACGCCACGGCCGCCGCCCGAGAGCGTCTTCATCTCGTCGAGGCCAAACACCAGCAGCCGGCCGCCGCCCGAAAGACACGCCACCTGGGTCACGCCCGGGAACATCGGCATGGGCGCGAGCGGCATCGCGCCTTCGTCGATGGTCATGAACGACTTGCCCGCCTTCACACGGCTCACCATATCGCCCACCTTCGCGATGAAGCCGAAGCCGTTGCTCGACGCGAGCAGCAGCGCCTGGTCGGCGGGCGCCGCGAAGTAATGCATCAGATGCGAGCCCGATTCGAGTTCGATCAGCGACGTCACCGGCACGCCGTCGCCGCGGCCGCCCGGCAGCAGCGCCACGGCCACCGAGTAGACGCGCCCGTTGCTGCCCCACGCGATGAGCGTGTCCGGCGTGCGGCACTGGAACGCCGCGTAGAGGCCGTCGCCGGCCTTGAACGAGAAGCCGGCCGGATCGAGCCCGTGGCCCTTCAGCGCGCGCACCCAGCCGCGCTGCGACACCACCACCGTGACGGGCTCGTCCACCACGCGTGCTTCGAACGTGGCGCGCTTTTCCTGCTGGATCAGCGTGCGGCGCTCGTCACCGTATTGCTTCGCGTCGGCTTCGATTTCCTTCACGATGAGCCGCTTCATCGACGACTCGTTCGCGAGCAGCTCTTCGAGCTTCGCCTTCTCGTCGCGCAGTTCTTCGAGTTCTTTCTCGATCTTGATCTTTTCGAGCCGGGCCAACTGGCGCAGCCGGATTTCGAGAATGTCGTCGGCCTGGCGCTCGGAGAGGCCAAACGCGGACATCAGCGCGGCCTTCGGTTCGTCCGACTCGCGAATGATGCGGATCACCTCGTCGATGTTCAGGAAAACGATCATCCGCCCTTCGAGGATATGGATACGATCGTTCACCTTCGCGAGCCGATGCTGGCTGCGCCGCGTGACGGTGGCAAAGCGGAAGCCGACCCACTCCGCGAGGATTTCGCTGATGCCCTTCTGCCGCGGCCGGCCGTCCCCGCCGATCATCACGAGGTTCAGCGTGGCATTCGATTCGAGGCTCGTATGCGCGAGCAGCGAGTTCACGAATTCGGTCTGGTCGATGCGGCTCGACTTCGGCTCGAACACGAGCCGCACGGGCGCGTCTTTCCCCGACTCGTCGCGCACGGTGTCGAGCAAGGCGAGCATGGACTGCTTGACCTGCAACTGCTCGGGCGTGAGCGACTTCTTGCCGAGCTTGATCTTCGGATTGGTGAGCTCCTCGATTTCCTCAAGCACCTTCTGGCCCGAGGTGTTCGGCGGCAGTTCGGTAATGACGAGCTGCCACTGGCCGCGCGCCATGTCTTCGATCTTCCAGCGCGCGCGCACCTTGAGGCTGCCGCGGCCCGTTTCGTACGCGGCGGCAATCTCGGCCTCGCTCGAAATGATCTGGCCGCCGCCCGGGAAGTCGGGTCCGGGCACCTTCTCCATCAGTTCCGCGTGCGAGATCTTCGGATTGCGGATCATCGCCACGGCCGCCGCGGCGACTTCGCGCAGGTTGTGCGAAGGGATCTCGGTCGCAAGACCCACCGCGATGCCCGATGCGCCGTTCAGGAGCAGCATCGGCAGACGCGCGGGCAGCGTCTTCGGTTCCTGGAAGGAGCCGTCGTAGTTCGGCATGAAGTCGACGGTGCCCTGATCGATTTCGTCGAGCAGGAGCTTCGCAATGGGCGTGAGCCGCGCTTCGGTGTAGCGCATGGCCGCCGCACCGTCGCCGTCGCGCGAGCCGAAGTTGCCCTGGCCGTCGATGAGCGGATAGCGCATCGAGAAGTCCTGCGCGAGACGCACGAGCGCGTCGTAGGCGGACTGGTCGCCGTGCGGGTGGTACTTGCCGAGCACGTCGCCCACCACGCGCGCCGACTTCACGGGCTTGGCGTTGTCGCCCAGCCCCATCTCGTTCATCGCGAACAGGATGCGGCGCTGCACCGGCTTCTGGCCGTCGCAGACGTCGGGCAACGCGCGGCCCTTCACCACGCTCACGGCGTAGTCGAGATACGCGCGCTCCGCGTAGTGGCCGAGCGTCAGGAACTCGCCCGCGGGGGCGGCCGGCTCGGTGAAAAGATCGTCCTGTTGGTCCATTGAATCAATCCGTGTTCTGGTCCTGTCCTGCGTGGTGCGCGGGTCTCACACGTGCACGCGCGCCGCGCTCAGATGTCCGCTTCGACTTCGTTGCCCTTCTCTTCGAGCCAGCTGCGCCGCGCGGCCGCTTCGCCCTTGCCCATTAGCATGGTCATGCGCGCGACGGTGGAATCGAAGTCGAGGTCGCCGAGCGCCACGGGCGACAGGCGTCGCGTGTCCGGGTTCATCGTGGTGTCCCACAACTGCTCGGCGCTCATTTCGCCAAGGCCCTTGAAGCGGCTGATGGTCCATTGCGATTCGCGCACGCCGTCCTTGCGCAGCTTGTCGAGAATGGCGTCGAGTTCGCCTTCGTCGAGCGCGTAGAGCTTCTGCGCGGGCTTCTTGCCGCGTGCCGGCGCATCGACGCGAAAGAGCGGCGGGCGCGCCACGCACACGTGGCCGCGCTCGATCAGTTGCGGGAAATGCTTGAAGAACAACGTGAGCAGCAGCACCTGGATGTGCGCGCCGTCCACGTCGGCGTCCGAAAGAATGCAGATCTTGCCGTAGCGCAGGTTGGAGAGATCGACGGTGTCGTCGGGGCTGTGCGGATCCACGCCGATTGCCACCGAAATGTCGTGCACTTCGTTGTTCGCGAAAAGGCGGTCGCGCTCGGTCTCCCAGGTGTTGAGCACCTTGCCGCGCAGCGGCAGGATGGCCTGGTATTCCTTGTCGCGGCCCATCTTCGCGGAGCCGCCCGCCGAGTCGCCTTCCACGAGGAAAAGCTCGTTGCGCGAGATGTCGGTGGATTCGCAATCGGTGAGCTTGCCGGGCAGCACGGCCACGCCGGAACTCTTGCGCTTCTCGATCTTCTGACCCGCGCGCGTGCGCGCCTGGGCCTGCTTGATGACGAGGTCCGCAAGCTTCTTGCCGTGCTCGACGTGCTGGTTGAGCCACAGTTCGAGCGCGGGCCGCGTGAACGACCCGACGAGCTTGACCGCATCGCGGCTGTTCAGACGCTCCTTGATTTGCCCCTGGAACTGCGGATCGAGCACCTTGGCGGAGAGCACGAACGAGACGCGCGCGAACACGTCTTCGGCCAGCAGCTTCACGCCCTTGGGCTGCAGATTGTGCAGCTCGATGAAGCTCTTCACGGCCTGGAAGAGGCCTTCGCGCAGACCCGCTTCGTGCGTGCCGCCGGCGGGCGTTGGGATCAGGTTCACATACGACTCGCGCATGAGCGAACCTTCCTCGCTCCACGCGACGACCCAGGCGGCGCCCTCGCCTTCGGCGAAGGTGTCGTCGCTCGCGCGCGAGCCTTCGGCGTAGCGCTCGCCCTCGAAGAGCGGAATCACGAGGTCGCTGCCCGCGAGCCCTTCCAGCAGATAGCCGCGCAGGCCGTCTTCGTATTTCCAGTTGAGGCGCTCGCCGGTCTTCTCGTTGACGAGCACGACCTCGACGCCGGGCAGCAGCACCGCCTTCGAGCGCAACAGCCGCTGCAGTTCGCCCACCGGCAGGTTCGCCGAATCGAAGTACTTCGCGTCGGGCCAGACGGTGACGCGCGTGCCGCTCTTCTTGTCGTCGCGGGTAGCCCCACGCGTCTTCAGCGGCTTCACGACGTCGCCGTGGGCAAAGCCGATGTCGGCCACCTTGCCGTCGCGCCAGACGGTGACGTCGAGCTGCTTCGAAAGTGCGTTGGTGACCGACACGCCCACGCCGTGCAGGCCGCCGGAGAACGTGTATGCACCGCCCGCGGCCTTGTCGAACTTGCCGCCCGCGTGCAGCCGCGTGAAGACGATTTCGACGACGGGCACGCGTTCTTCGGGATGCAGGCCGAACGGGATGCCACGGCCGTCGTCGTCCACGGACACGGAGCCGTCCGCGTTCAGGGTGACGATGATCTGCTTGCCGAAGCCGCCGAGCGCTTCGTCGGACGCGTTGTCGATAACTTCCTGGATGATGTGCAGCGGATTCTCGGTGCGCGTGTACATGCCGGGCCGCTGCCGGACCGGTTCAAGGCCTTTGAGCACCTTGATCGACGCTTCGCTATAGGCCGCGCTTGACTTCTTCGTAGACATGGTGGATTTGGGTCCGTCCGTTCATCGTGGTTGTCCACATGTTCTGTGGACATCTGCGTGGACAAGGCGTTGAGTTTTCAAAATATCCGATACGAAACAACGGGCTGGATTGGGTTGCTCGCTACGCGGGCGGACCTGCGGCTTACCGCCTCATTCGGCTTGCCATGCCGCATGGCGTGCCTGCCAAGTCGTTCGCGACAGGTGCCGGACACGGCGCAGGCCCGCCGGCTGGCGGGTTCGCGGGGTATTTTACTGATTTCGCCCTGGGCGGCAATTTACAACGCGCTGCACGTGCGGCCTGCACGCGTCCGGCGCCCACCCGCTCCGCCCGCCCGCGCTCACTTGCGCTTGCTCTCCAGCGCTTCCCAGCGCTCGAGCGCAATCAGCAGTTCCTCTTCGATCGCCCCATAGCGTTCGGTAAGACGCGTGCCCTCGGCAGCGTCTTTCGCGAAGATCGAGCCGTCTTCGAGTTGAGCCGCAATGGTCTTCTGCTCGGCTTCCAGCGCCGCGATGCGCTCCGGCAGCGCATCGAGTTCGCGCTGCTCCTTGAACGACAGCTTGACGGCGCGCGGCGCACTGCGCGCGGCGGCACTCTCCTTGTTCTGCGCTTCCTTCGCGCTCTCGCGCGGCGCCTGGGCCTCGCGCAGCTGTTCGGCGCGATCGCGCTGGACCTGCCAGTCCGTAAAGCCGCCCACATACTCGCGCCAGCGGCCTTCGCCCTCCGCCGCGATCACGGAGGTCACCACGTTGTCCAGGAACGCGCGATCGTGGCTCACGAGCAGCACGGTGCCGTCGTAGTCGGTGAGCAGTTCTTCGAGCAGTTCGAGCGTGGGAATATCGAGGTCGTTGGTGGGTTCGTCGAGCACCAGCACGTTCGCAGGCCGCGCGAACAGGCGCGCGAGCAGCAGACGGTTGCGCTCGCCGCCGGAGAGCGACTTCACGGGCGAACGGGCGCGCTCCGGCGCGAACAGGAAGTCGCCGAGGTAGCTCATGACGTGCTTTCGCGCGCCATTGATCTCGACCCAGTCGCTGCCGGGGCTGATGGTGTCGGCGAGCGTCTTTTCCATGTCGAGCTGCGCGCGCATCTGGTCGAAATACGCGACCTGCAGATTGGTGCCGACGCGCACCTGGCCTTCGTCCGGCTCGATCTCCCCGAGAATCAGCTTGAGCAGCGTGGTCTTGCCCGCGCCGTTCGGGCCGACGAAGCCGATCTTGTCGCCGCGCATGACCGTGGCCGAGAAGCGGTCGACCACGGTGCGGCTGCCATAGCGCTTCGTCACGTCCGTCAGTTCCGCGACGATCTTGCCCGACTTCTCGCCCTGCGCGACATCGAGCTTCACGTTGCCCTGCACGTTGCGGCGTTCCTCGCGCTCGCGACGCATCTGCACGAGCCGCGCAATGCGGCCCACGCTGCGCGTGCGGCGCGCCTCCACGCCCTTGCGGATCCACACTTCTTCCTGGGCGAGCAGTTTGTCGAACTTCGCGTTTTCGATCCGCTCCACTTCGAGCTGCTGCGCCTTGCGCTCCTGATAAGCGGAGAAGTTGCCGGGATACGAGAGCAGCCGGCCACGGTCCAGCTCGACGATGCGCGTCGCCACACGGTCGAGGAACGCGCGGTCGTGGGTGATGAAGAAGAGGCTTGCGCGCTGGGAGAGCAATAGCTCTTCGAGCCAGCGGATACCGTCGAAGTCAAGGTGATTGGTCGGCTCGTCGAGCAGGAGGATGTCAGGCTGCACGACCAGCGCGCGCGCCAGCGCCACCCGCTTTTGCATGCCACCCGAGAGCGCGCCCACGCGCGCCTCGCCGTCAAGACCGATCTGCGCGAGCGTGGTGGACACGCGGGTGCGCCAGTTCCAGGCATCCGCGGCATCCACCGACGATTGCAACACGTTCATGCGCGCAAGCAGCGCGTCGTGCTCCGCGCCTTCGGGCGTCTCTGCAAGGCGGTGTGCAACCGTGTCGTACTCGTCCAGCAGTTGCTGCGCGTGGGCGAGGCCCGAAGCCACGGTGTCGAACACCGTGGCTTCGGCGTCGAACTCCGGCTCCTGGGGCACGTAGACCGTTGTGAGGTTCTGCTGGCGCGTGACGAGGCCGTCGTCGGGCTTCGTGAGGTCCGCAACGATCTTGAGGAGCGACGACTTGCCTGCGCCGTTGCGGCCGATCAGGCCGACGCGCTCGCCCGCCTCCAGCGAAAAGTCCGCGTGGTCGAGCAGCGCAACGTGGCCGAACGCGAGCTGCGCGCCGGTGATGGTGTAAAGCGACATGGAAGAGACCGAAAAAGCTGCGTTGGACCGGAATCGCTCATTGTACCGGGCGGCGCAGCCGCGACAGCCTGGCCGGATGGGCAGCGAACGCGGCGCTCGCGACCGCTACAACGTGAGAACCGGCCTGGGGGGCCGGCAGACGCCCGCGCGACGAATTCCGGTAAGATTGCGGCTCGCCGCCGCCCGGCGAGGCACAGAGCCGGTCGCGCCTCGCGGCAATCGCACTGAATGTGCATTGAATGGAACGAAGAGTACGCCGTGAGTGAAGTTGTCGAATACAAAAGCTGGGTCTGCCTGATTTGCGGCTGGATCTACAACGAAGAAGAAGGGCTGCCGGACGAAGGCATCCCGGCCGGCACCCGTTTCGCCGATATCCCCGACGACTGGCGCTGCCCGCTCTGCGATGTGGGCAAGGGCGACTTCGCGGTGGTGGAGTTCTGAAGTAGCTTGCTGAACTGTGTCGCGCGGTTGGTCTCACGCCTCGCGACGCAAAGCCATGACTTCATGATCTTGTCGCGACGACGATCAGCTCAGGCGCGTCGGCACTCAATGGCGCGCCCGACCAGTCGCCATACCACTGCGTCACGTTGAATCCGGCTTCGTCCAGCGTGGCCGCGAGTTCTTCCTTCGTGCGGAATCGCAGCTCGCTCGGGACGACAACCTCGTCTTCCATCAGCGCGAACCGGTAGTGCGTGTCGAAGCGCACACGCGGTCCAACTCCGTCGCTTCGCACTTCGATCAATCGCTGCCACACATCTGTCGGGCCGACAACCGGATGATCGACGGTTCGTCGCGATCGCTCCGGTGTCCATTGTTCCCACGGCTGTGCCTGCGGGTTGCGGCTCTCGAACGCGAGCCAGCCGCCCGGACACAGCGCGCGACGAATGGCAATAAGCGTGGCGCGCCAACTGGCGTCGTTCACGAAAACCTGAGCCACGTGCCCTGTCATGAGCGCAAGGCCGGCACCTGACGCCGTCGCCGCACTCGCGTCGCCCTCGATCCAGCGCACCTGCGCTCCGCCGGCCCGCTGCCGCGCGACTTCGAGCATGGCGTGGGCAGGATCGATGCCCGTCACGTCGTGGCCACGCCGTGCCAATTCACTGGCAAGCAGTCCGGTACCGCAGCCGATGTCGACGATCGGCGCCCGCGGCAACGTTGCCGCAAGGTCCAGATAAAACGCCGTGTCGGCGGCGAACGGATTCAGCGCGTCGTAAAGCGCGACGAGACGCGCATCGGTGTAGAGGGAAGTGGTCTCAGGCGTAGTCATGTGGTGGAAATCGTAGCGGCACACTGGCGTCTGCACCATCGTCCGAACAGCCATTCTCCGGCCCGGGCGGCTTTGTTATACTCTTGGCCCTGCGGCGCCCGGTCCCTCTCCCCGTAGTTCAATGGATAGAACAAGTGCCTCCTAAGCGCTAGATACAGGTTCGATTCCTGTCGGGGGGACCAGCAACACCACGCACGCCTTTCCCCGCAGCAACCGTCATCCCCGAATCCACTCCATTACGCTTCCATCGTCCACGCCACGTCGTGCCATCGGCGCGAGGTCTTCGACCCCAGCCTGGTGGGCGGATAGTGACCGTTCTGGAGTTCGGTGAGCGCTCGCTCGTCGATTGCAGGATCGCCGCAGCCGCGCTTGAGCTGAACGGCCTGCACCCGGCCGGCATCGTCCAGCAGCACCCGCGCCAGTACCCGCCACCGCAGGCTTTGCTCCGGATGAGTTTTCGCGAGTAGTTTGTCCAGCAGACTCATCGTTACGTCCTCCCCCACTGTTCCATTCTTCCATTCCAAAACGGCCCCATCGGGCGATGTGCGAACGGCAATTGTGAGCAGTTCGCGCCGAGGTGCCCACCAATGTCAAAACCACCGCCGCTGTTCGTGACAATCGTCGCCGCGGCGCGTCGGTGACGCCACCCTGCGCCAGGCTGATGCAGCGCACCGCTCCCTATCAAAACTGACAGGTAACGGGAGTCCCAAAACGTCATACATTAGGAACATAGCAAGCAGCGACGTCCCGAACGCCGACAGACACGCAACATCCATCACGGGGGACACACCATGGTCAGCCTTCTCGACCAGGAAATCGCACACATCCAACGTGTGATGCGAGCATCGCTGGCACTCGATGCCACCCGCGCGCTTCTGCCTCCCAGCTACTGGCGGCACCGCCTGCAGCGGCTGGTCGCTGGCAAGCGCATCACCCAACAGCAGTTTTCCGCGATCGACGGCCTGCTCGTCCAGCTCGACGCCTTCGACCACACCACGCCGCCCGCCCATGAAGTTCACGCCAAGGCCAGTTGAGTGAGGGTCGCCCTCTGGCCGATACGCCCGCCGCAAGATCACCGTGCGGCTGATACGCTCGTGTCGACGCCGGCGGGCGCTGTTGTACCGAAGGCGCCAAAGCGCCTGTGACGGTCGCCGTCCGGCTCCCGCGCCGCCGCCCTGCACCACCGCCCCGCACCGAAATACCGCAATATCGGGACACCCCGATCTCAAGTAACCGCCCAACGTGCCGTAAAACAGAGATGGCAGATCTCGAAAAATCGCAGATGGGCTCGTATATGGCGAGCCTGATAGACGAAGACATCGCCCATATCGAGCGGGCGATGCGGCTTTCGTTCGCCCCCGATTGCGACAGCAACGTGCTGCCCGCTGGGTACTGGCGCAGGCGCCTGCACCAGTTGCTGGACACCGTGCATCTCAACAAGGCGCAGTTGCGCGGCATCGACGCCCTGCTGCTGCAGCTCGACCGGCTCGAAGCCGAAGCTGCGCGCCGGCTGAAGGCCGCGCCGACGCGCGCCGAGACCATCGAGGAAACCTCGGCGGTCGTGCCGCTGCGCCGCCAGGGTCAATAACCCGGCGCTGGCGCGCCAATCCCGTGCCGGGCCCGAGGACTCCCCTCCATTTCCCGCGCAACATAGCAAAATTCCCTCGCTTGAGAACCAAAGCGCGACCGTGGGTCGTCTATCGGTCATAATGTCCGCCAAAATTCCCAGCGAGGACCTTCCGTGACCCCGGCTCCCCTGCCAGACCTGCTCAAGCAGGCACGCACCCGATTCACCCAGCGGCAGATCGCCGACCACGTCGGCAAGGACGTCAAGACCGTGCGTCGCTGGGAAAAAGGCGAAACGCCCTGCCCCGCGATGCTCGAAGCCGCCCTTCGCGAACTGATGCGCACGCCCGCGGCGAACCGCGCGTCCGAGGCGCCGCGCTTTCGCTTCGTCGACCTCTTCGCCGGCATCGGCGGCATCCGCATGGGCTTCGAGGCGCACGGCGGCCAGTGCGTGTTCACGAGCGAGTGGAACGAGTTCTCGAAGAAGACCTATATCGAGAACCACGGCGCCGACCATCGCTTCATCGGCGACATCGTCTCGTTTCCGGCCGCCGACGTGCCCGCCCACGACGTGCTGCTCGCCGGCTTCCCGTGCCAGCCGTTCTCGATTGCGGGCGTGAGCAAGAAGAACGCGCTCGGCCGCCCGCACGGCTTCGAGTGCACGACGCAAGGCACGCTCTTCTTCGACGTCGCGCGAATCATCGCGGCAAGGCGGCCCGCCGCGTTCCTGCTCGAGAACGTGAAGAACCTGCTCTCGCACGACCGCGGCCGTACCTTCGAGGTGATCCTGCAAACGCTGCGCGACGAGCTGGGCTACGAAGTCCACTATCGCGTTGTCGACGGCAGCCACTTTACGCCGCAACATCGCGAACGCATCATCCTCGTGGGCTTTCGCGAACCCACCGCGTTCTCGTGGGACGACCTGCGGCTGCCCGGCGACGGTCCGCGGCTCGGCGCCATCCTGCATCGCACGGACGGCAGCGAACCCCTGCTGCCCTGGGACGGCGACCGCTTCTTCGATCACACGGCCCGTTGCGTGCAGCCGCGTTACACGCTGACGCCGGGCCTCTGGACATACCTCCAGCAATACGCCGAAAAGCATCGCGCAGCGGGCAACGGCTTCGGTTTCGGCATGGCGACGGCCGACAGCGTCACGCGCACGCTGTCGGCGCGCTATCACAAGGACGGCTCCGAGATCCTCGTGCATCAGGGCAAGGCGCAGCGTCCGCGGCGCCTCACGCCGCGCGAGTGCGCGCGCCTGATGGGCTTTCCCGACACCTTCCGCATTCCCGTGAGCGACACCCAGGCCTATCGCCAGTTCGGCAACAGCGTCGTGATGCCTGTGATGCGCGAGGTGGCGCGCATCATGCTGCCGCATCTGGGTGTCGCCACCAGCCCGGTAGCCGTCAAACGCAAGTCCGCCCGCACCGCCGCGGCGCTCGCGGCCTGAGCGCCGCTCGCTGCCCGCCGCTTGCGCCCGCAGGCAGCAGAGGAGCCTCGCAACATGGTGGATGTCGTCGACGCCGCAACGCGCAGCCGGATGATGTCCGGCATTCGCGGACGCAACACGAAGCCGGAGATCCTGATTCGCCGGCTGCTGCATCGGCGCGGCTTTCGCTTCAGGCTCGACGTGCGCGAGCTGCCGGGCCGGCCAGACATCGTGCTGCCCCGCTATCGCGCGGCGATCTTCGTGCACGGCTGCTTCTGGCACGGCCACGACTGCCCGCTCTTCAAGTGGCCGCAGACGCGCCCCGAGTTCTGGCGCGAGAAGATCGCGCGCAACCGCGCCAACGACGCGAAGGCGCTCGCCGCGCTCGCGGCCCAGGGCTGGCGCATCGCCATCGTCTGGGAATGCGCGATTCGCGGCGCGGACCGTGACGTGGGCGCCCTCATCGAACAATTGGACACGTGGCTGCGCAGCGGCGCGTTCACCCTCTTCGAAGCACGGGGACCGCGTGCGGCACAGCCGTTGCAGGTGTCTCGCTGAGATTGTTCGCCGCGGCCCCGGCGGCACCTGGCCTCAACGTGCGCCGCGAACCGTGACGGGAACGATTCGTGCCCCCTGGCAGGCGGGCGCAATGCGATCCCGCAAGCCGCCAGCGAGGTAAACGAGGCGGTCACGCGCCGTGAAAGCGCCATCCGCGCCGCTGCGCTAAACTCGATCGATCCCGCCGGCCACCTGCATCCGTCGCCGCGATTGCAGCAACAAGGCAGCAAACCCATGCGGCGAACATCGCAGCAAAACTGGCAGCAAACAGCGGCGTGGAAATGCGAGTGAAAGCGCAAGCACCACGTGGCCTCCGGGTTCATCGCGCGCTGAACCGTTCTTGAGGAGACGTCCAATGGCTGATTTCCGGATCTGGTCCGACGATTTTCCGGCCAACGGCTTCATGCCGAAGGCGCAGGAACTGAACGAACCCGCGTTCGGCACCGCCGGCGAAAACATCTCGCCGGCGCTGCAATGGGACGCACCGCCCGGCGACGCGCAAAGTCTCGCCGTCACCGTCTACGATCCCGATGCGCCGACCGGCAGCGGCTTCTGGCACTGGGTCGTGGCCAACCTGCCGCCCGACGCGCGGGCGCTGCCGCGCAACGCGGGCAAAGCCGACGGCAGTCTGCTGCCGCACGGCGCGGTGCAGGTGCGCAACGACTACGGCACGGTGGGTTTCGGCGGCGCGGCGCCGCCACGCGGAGACAAGCCGCATCGCTACATCTTCCGTATTCACGCGCTCAAGGTGCCGCAGTTGCCCATTACCGCGGATACGACGAACGCTGTGGCGCGCTTCATGATTCACCTGAACGAAATCGACTCGACAACCTACACGGGACTCTACGAACTGAAGTAGCCCGCGACTGCGCTGCCGGCCCGCGAGATGGCGTGGCGGCACGCAGCCGCCGCGCCGCTTCGATACCATCGATGCGCACCTCATCCATTTCATCCGCACCCTCTTCCGAAACCCTTGGCGCGGCAGCCGCGCGCGAAGACACGCTCGCTCCATCCGGCGAAGCACATGCCGGCCGTGGCACCGACGCACAGCAACGTCCGCAGCAGGGCCGCGAGCCCGAGCCCGGACTGCCGCTGCCGCAGCGCTACGCGGCCATCGTCGTCGTGGCGCTCGGCATCACGCTCGCCGTACTCGACAGCGCGATCGCCAACGTGGCGCTGCCCACCATCGCGCGCAATCTGCACGCGAGTGCGGCATCGTCCATCTGGGTGGTCAACGCGTATCAGCTTGCCGTCACGATTTCGCTGCTGCCGCTCGCCTCGCTAGGCGACCGCATCGGCTACCGGCGCGTGTATCTCGCGGGGCTCGCGCTGTTTACGGTTGCGTCGCTGGGCTGCGCGGTGTCGGGCTCGCTGCCGGTGCTCGCCATGACGCGCGTGATCCAGGGGTTCGGCGCGGCCGGCATCATGAGCGTCAACACGGCGCTCGTGCGCATGATCTATCCGCCGAAGCTGCTCGGACGCGGCGTGTCGATCAACGCGATGGTGGTGGCCATTTCGTCGGCCGTGGGGCCAACCGTCGCGTCCGCGGTGCTCTCGGTGGCGCCATGGCCGTGGCTCTTCGCCATCAATGTGCCGATCGGTATTGCGGCCTTCGCGCTGGGCCTGCGCGCGCTGCCCGTCAACGTGAAACACCGCGCGCCCTACGACTACGTGAGCGCCGTGATGAACGCGGTCGTGTTCGGGCTCCTGATCTTCGCGGTGGACGGTCTGGGCCACGGAGAGTCGCGCGCGTGGGTGGCTGCCCAATTCGTCGTGGCCGCGGTGACCGGCTGGTTCTTCGTGCGCCGGCAACTGACACGCCCCGCGCCGCTTCTGCCCGTCGACCTGTTGCGCATTCCCGCGTTCGGGCTGTCGGTGGGCACGTCGGTCTGCTCGTTCTGTGCCCAGATGCTCGCCTTCGTTTCGCTGCCGTTCCTGATGCAGGAAACGTTCGGGCTCTCGCAAGTCGAGACCGGTTTTCTCATGACGCCGTGGCCGCTCGTGATCGTGGGCGCCGCGCCGCTCGCGGGCATTCTTTCGGACCGCTACCCGGCCGGCATCCTCGGCGGCATCGGGCTTGCCACGCTGACGGTGGGCCTGCTGCTGCTCGCCACACTCGGGGCCCATCCTTCAGCCGTCGACATCGCCTGGCGCATGGCACTCTGCGGCGCGGGCTTCGGCATGTTCCAGTCACCGAACAACCGGCAGATGCTCGCCTCGGCGCCGCGCGAACGCAGCGGCGGCGCGAGCGGCATGCTGGGCACCGCGCGGCTCACGGGGCAGACGCTCGGCGCCGCGCTGGTCGCGCTGATTTTCGGCGTGTCGCCGACCCATGGGCCCGTCATCGCGCTGTATCTCGCGGCGGGCTTTTCGGTGCTCGCCGCTATGGTGAGCCTGCTGCGCTTGCGGCAACCGGCGAACGGCGCGGGGGCATGACACGGTCGGGGGGGCGTCGCGGCGGCCGAGTTGTCGCGACGGCGCGCGACGGACTGGGTGAAAGGCAACACAACGATGAAAAGAGCCGGCACGGTGGAAGGCACCTGGCCTTTCATCGTGCCGGCTATTCGCTGGGCTTTGGGTAGCCCGTTGCTGGCCGTTACGTGGCTATAGAGCGCCTATCAAGCGCCTATCTATCAAGCGACCATCACGCGAGGCGTCAAGCCGCTTTGGCGTGAGCGAGCTTGATGGGCTGCTTGACTGCCTTCGCCGTCACCGACGCCGCCGTCGCCACGTTGCGCAGGTCCGCGAGGAAGGTATCGCGCCACACCGAGAGATTGTTCTCGCGCAGCGAAGTCATCATGTCGGCATGCCGCGCCTGACGCTCGGCAAGCGGCATCGAGAGCGCACGTTCCAGCGCCTCAGCCGTCTGCGAGAGATCGAACGGATTCACGACGAGCGCGCCCGGCATCTGCTCGGCCGCACCTGCGAACTGCGAAAGCACGAGCACGCCCGGGTCCGACGGGTCCTGCGACGCCACGTACTCCTTCGCGACGAGGTTCATGCCGTCGCGCAGCGGCGTCACGTAGCCGACCTGCGAGGTACGGAAGAGCGCCATCAGCAGGTTGCGTTCGTACTTGCGGTTGAGGTACTGGATCGGCGTCCAGTCGAGCTGCGCGAAACGTCCGTTGATACGCCCCGCCTCGCCCTCCAGGTTCTGGCGGATGCGCTGGTAGGTCTGCACGTCCGAGCGCGTAGGCGGCGCGATCTGGACGAGCGAAACGCGCCCATGCCAGCCCGGCGCGTTCTGCAGCAGCCGCTCGAAGGCCTGGAAGCGCTCCGCGAGACCCTTCGAGTAGTCGAGCCGGTCCACGCTCATGATCAGCTTGCGGCCGCGCAAGCCGTCGCGCAGGCTGCGCACCGCCTTGCGGTCGCTGTACTGCATGGCGGCCTTCGCAATCGCATCCGGATAGATGCCGATGGGGTAGGCGGCCACCTTCAGCAGACGGTCGTAGGCGTGCAGCATGCCGTCCTCGCTCGCGGAGCCGTGGTGCCCGCGCTCGATGAAGTCGATGAACGACTGGCGGTCCGCCTCGGTCTGGAAGCCGACCACGTCGTAGTCGCACATGAAGTGCACCAGTTCCTCGTGCGGCGGCACGGTGCGCAGCACCTCGGGCACGGGAAACGGAATATGCAGGAAAAAGCCGATGGGGTTGGTCACGCCCAGATTGCGCAAGCAGCGAGCGAACGGCAGCAGGTGATAGTCGTGCACCCAGATGATGTCGTCCGGGCGAATCATCGCGACGAGGCGTCGCGCAAGCGTTTCGTTGACGCGCAGATACCCCGCGTAGTCCTCGCGCTCGAAGTGCGAGAGATCGTTCCGGTAGTGGAACGTCGGCCACAGCGTGGTATTAGAAAAGCCGCGGTAATACTGGTCATAGTCGCGCCGCGTGAGTCCCACGGTCGCGTACGTGACGTTGCCCTGCTGCTCGATGACGGGCTCCGACGATTCGCCGACGATCTCGCCACTCCAGCCGAACCAGACGCCGCCTGTTTCCTTGAGCGCGTCCAGCACGCCGATAGCAAGACCGCCGGCGGAAGGTCGCCCCTCCTGAGTCGGCGCAACACGATTCGATACCACGATTAGTCTGCCCATGCAGCAGTACCTCCTTTCTCGTTGCATGCGGGATGCCCGCCGAACACACGCAATTCGCGTGCCGCCTTGCCCGAGAAAGAAAAATAAAACCCCAAGGCGCGGGCACGCCCAAGCGGATTCGTGCCGCGCCGCCGCGCAGGGTGACAATAATTTTCTACGGGTACGACTGAAACGCGAATACGGCTCAGGCGTCCTGCTCGGAGCCCAGATCCCGCTGGTAGTCGAGACCTTCGGGGCGTGCCCCGCCCTGGTTGTGCTCGCCGTCCGCAGGTACACCGGGCGCGGGGCGGTTTTGCGCCGCCGGGTCGCTCAGCTCCGGCGGCGGGCCGCCCAGTACACCTTGTTGTGCGCCGTCGCGCGCGTTGCGCTTGCCCGAATGGCGTGCGGAACGCCGCAATGCAGGGTGTCTCATGATTGAAGCCTCCAGATGGAAGCGGTCACCCAGGCGGGTGACATCCTTTCAGTCTAGGTGCGGCAAGCGAAATTGCCGGTAAAAAAGTTGGGCTGCTTTGTAACAAGTACATCAATTCGCATCCGACGGCCGATGGGGCCACACCAGCATTTACACAACGCGAAGTTCGGCGCCCCTATCGACTCCGCCGATTTTCGGCGCGGCGTGCGGCACCTCTCCCGGCTGGGCGGGCGGGTCGCCGATGGGCGGCGCCTCGGGTTCGTCGGGCTCGTGGGCGGGTTCAGGCGGCATGGGCGAGGGCTCGCCAGGCTCGGGCGGGTCTTCGGGCTGCGGGGTATGCGCACGCAGGGGCGTGGTGGCCAATGCGGGTCCTGGCCACCACGCCGGTTGCGGCATGCGAGGCAATGGAAGGTGACGCAGCATGTCGGGCTCCTTCGTCGTGTCCGTCGTCGGTGAACTGAACGATGCACGACGCGTGCCCCAGACGACGCGCGGCACGCTGCTCTTGCGAACGTGCCGCGCGCAACGCTCACACGTTGGCGCGCCCCACCGTCTGCGATTCGTCGCCTGCTTCGCCTTCTGCGGGCTTCGTGTCGTTGCCGTACTCAACGAGCCGGTTGTAAAGCGTCTTCAGGCTGATGCCGAGAATCTCCGCCGCGCGCGTCTTCACGCCGCCGCACTGCTCGAGCGTGGCAAGAATCAGTTGCCGGTCGGCTTCGGCGAGCGACGTGCCGAACGGAATCGTGATCGCGGTACCCGCCGAAGGCTTCGCAATGGAGATCTGCAACGGCACGACGGCGGTGGCGTCCGAATCCGCGCTCGACATGATGTGGGCGCGCTGCACGTAGTTCTTGAGTTCGCGCACGTTGCCGGGCCACGGGTACGAAAGCAGCATTTCCTTCACCGCGGGCGGAAAGTGCTTGCGCGTACCGTACCGCTCGTTGAGCTCGTCGAGAAACGCCTGGGCGAGCAGCTCGACGTCTTTGCCGCGCTCGCGCAGCGGCGGCAGGCTGATGGGAAACACGTTGAGCCGGTGATAAAGGTCGAGCCGCAGCTTGCCCTCCACGACGGCCTGCTCGGGGTCGCGGTTGGTGGCCGCGATCAGCCGCACGTCCGTCTCGATTTCCTTTGTCGTGCCCACGCGCATGAACATGCCCGTTTCGAGCACGCGCAAGAGCTTCACCTGAAGCTCCACGGGCATCTCGGTGATCTCGTCGAGAAACAGCGTGCCACCGTTGGCACGCTCGAAGTAGCCCTTGTGCTGGCGGTCCGCGCCCGTGAACGAGCCGCGCTCGTGGCCGAACATCTCGGACTCGATGAGGTTCGGCGAAATGGCGCCGCAATTCACGGCGAGAAACGCGTGCTTGCGACGCAGGCTCAACTGGTGCACGGTCTGCGCGGCCACTTCCTTGCCGGTGCCGGACTCGCCCACGAGCATCACCGACGCGGCGGTGGGCGCCACCCGGCTGATCTGGTCGTAGACCTCCTGCATGGCGGGCGAGCTGCCGAGCATCAGCCCGAAGCGGCCCATGCGGCGCAGTTCGCCGCGCAGCGTGCCGATTTCGGCCTTGAGGTCGCCGGGCCGCGGCAGGCGGCTCAGAATCGCCTTCACGCGCTGCATGTTGATGGGCTTGACCAGGTAGTCGGTCGCGCCCATTTTCAGCGCGCTCACGGCGGACTCCACCGTGGCATGGCCGGTGATGACGATGACCTCGACACCCGAGGTGGGATCGAGGTCTTCGAACAGATCGACGCCGCTGCCGTCGGGCAGCTTGAGGTCGGTGAACACCACGTCCGGGGTCTGGCGCACGAGCTGGATGCGGGCCTCGCGCAGGTCGCCGGCAAGCGCGGTCGTCAGACCGTCTTGCGCGATGATGGCGGCCAGCGCCTCGCGGGTATCGGAATCGTCGTCGACAATCAGTACGTGTGACATCGCTTCTCGTCAGTGTTGTGAACATGAGCGAACCGGGATGCGGCGGCAGCGCGGAAACCTGCCATCCGGACAGGCTCCGGATGCTTCCACGCCCAACTGAAGCGTTGCCGCCTTCGGCTCTTGAAACGCGCGGCAGCGGTGGCCGCGCGGCGGTTTCGGGACGTCGCGATTTGCGAAAATTCGCCCCGTTCGGCGCATCACTTCAGCAATGAATTCGCGAAAACGGCATGCACCACAGCATGCAGCGCCACGAACTTAAACATTGTAAGACGATATCGACGGGGCTGTAACAACCCCGCGTACCGAACGGCGCTGCGTTCTCGCGATGTTGTCGCAGCGCTCGCTCAGCCGCGCGGGAACGGCCATGCGTCCCTGCGCGCCGAGTGATCTTCGCCGTTTGCCATCGCGTGCTGCGCTGCCATCGAATGGGCCGGTGCCTGCTGGGTTGCATCCGTCGTATTGACGAGCGCGCCGCCCTCTTCCTCCCAGCGGCTCAGGTCGCGATTGAGCCACGCCTGCGAGGCGCGATGCTTCTGCGCCCACCGCCACGCCAGCACGCCGCCCACGGCAACCAGGGCGCCGAATATGCCGATTTTCTGTCGAGCCATGGGTCTGGTCATCTCCTGCTCCTTCGTGTGCGATATCGGATGAGCCCGCGTGCATGTAGCGTTGAGCCGGAAGCAACCGGCCTTGCCGACGCGCCCTCAACTCGCCACGAGCACGCCCAGCAAAAAGCCGGCGCCGGCGGCCATGGCCAGCGACTGCCACGGGTTGCCGCGCACATAGCGCTCGGTACGCACCGTGGCCGCCCGATACTGGCGCTGCGCCGCGGACTGCGTGGTGGCGAGCGTGTCCTGCAGCGACTCGACGTGCATGCGCAGACGTTCGCGCAGCGCCTCCACGCCTTCGCCCGTGAGCGACGCGGTGAGCCGCAGCATCTCTTCGGAGTCGGTCAGCAAAACGCGAAGGTCGTCGACGACCTTTTGCCTGCCCAGCGCGAGTTGCTCGGTGGTTGGGGACATCGGGGATGACATCGTGGCGGACATCGGACTCCTCCTTCGTTCGGTTTCAGTCGTTGTTTCAGTAGCAGCGTTGCAGCAGGACCTGCGCCTGCCACATGTGCCGGCGAACGTGTCCGGTACTTTTCTGTCGATCGTTTTGCGCGTGACGAGTTCCGCACGAGGGCACCCTCACCCCTGTGCGGCACGCCAAAACGGCAAACCTTGCCTGAGCGCAGAACGCCGCGCAGTCAATGTTGCCGCACCGCGCTGCAACGATTCGGCCTTTCGCGTTCGCGCGTCGCCTTTCGTTCGCGCCGCGGAGACGGTACGTTGCGGCGCGCGTCTGGCCAGTGGTTAAATGTTTACGAGATTCGCGCGGCAAGCCGCCCATGCCGAAGAGGCAAGGAACGATCCCGGCCCGCCGCCGCGCCCGCGAATGCCGCGCAGACGCCACGAAGAAACGACAGTGACGATGCGTCGCGGCAAGAACCCTTTTATGCGGAATACCTTCACCATGCCGTCAATCGAGCTGGAAACGCCCATCACCGACCGCGCAGCGGCCGGGTCGGCGAACCCGCGCGCCGCAGCGCTGCAGTCGTACGGCTTGCTGTACGGCTCGTCGCCGGCAATGCAGGAGTTGTACGAGCAGATCGAACGCGTGGCGAGCACCGATGCAACGGCGCTCATCATCGGCGAATCGGGCACGGGCAAGGAACTGATTGCGCGCACGATCCACGAGCAGAGCACGCGCAAGGACGCGCCCTTCATCGCCGTGAACTGCGGCGCGATTCCGGACGAGCTCATCGAGGCCGAACTGTTCGGCCACGAGAAGGGCAGCTTCACGGGTGCGATTCAGGGCCGCGTGGGCTACTTCGAACATGCGAACGGCGGCACGCTGTTTCTGGACGAGGTGACGGAAATGACGCCGGTGCGCCAGGTCAAGCTGCTGCGCGCGCTGGAAACCGGCACGTTCTATCGCGTGGGCAGCAGCGAGGCGAGTTACAGCGACGTGCGCGTGATCGCGGCCACCAACCGCGACCCCGTGACGGCGGTCAAAGAGAACGGCCTGCGCGAGGACCTGATGTACCGGCTCGCCGTGTTCCCGCTGCGTGCGCCGCCGCTGCGCGAACGCGACGGCGATCGCGAACTGCTCGCCCAGCACTTCCTCAACGAACTCAACGAGCGCGAAAACACGCAGAAGGTGTTCAGCAAGCGGGCGCTCGAGACGGTGCGCAGCTGGTCGTGGCCTGGCAACGTGCGAGAACTCAAGAACGCGGTGTATCGCGCATTCATCCTCGCCGAGAAGGTCGTGGAGATTCCGCACCCGCACCTCGTATCGCGGGTCAAGAAGCCCGTCACGCAGGGCGACGCGATGAGCGTGTGGATCGGCACGCCGCTCGCCGACGCGCAAAAGCAGATCATTCTCGGCACGCTCAAGTATTGCGGCGGCGACAAGCGCCGCGCGGCGCGCGCGCTCGGTGTCAGTCTGAAGACGCTCTACAACCGGCTCGGCGCGTACGGCAGCGAGGAACGCGAGGGCGAAGAAGAAGCGTAAAGGTGTTTAAAAGATGCGGGGCGGCTGCCCACCGCGCCGCACTTTTGTGAAACGCAGCGGTCCGCGGTCACACGCGCGTGTGCAATGCACGCCCTTTTGCAATTGCTTGCATTTTTTCTATGTCGCTCACACTTCGCGTATTGCACAATGCTGCACCGTGAGAAGTGCGCGGCATACCGGCTCATGCATTTGAGCCTGTAAAACAAGGCCCGCGCGCACGATACGGCCACGGGAAATGTTAAAAAGAAACCTTCCGATGCAGCGCATCACGCGCTGTCGCAACACACCGCACGCCCTGCGCCGCGCCCTGATGGCCGGCGCATTCTGCACCACACTCGGCACCGCGATGCTCAGCGGCTGCAGCTCGATGTATTCCGAAGGCGCCACAGCGGGCGCCGGTATCGCAGGTGCCGCGCTCGCCAGCAAGGTGACGCGCAACGCGGCCGTCGCGACGGGCATCGGCCTCGGCACCGTGGCAGCCGCGAAGGCAGGCGTCCAGTACTCCGAACGCATCGTCCATCGCGACACGCAGGACACCATTGCACGTGCAGCAGGCGGCCTCGACGTGGGCGCCGTCGCGCCGTGGTCGGCTACGCATTCGGTGCCCATCGAAGACGACGAGCGTGGCCGCGTCACCGTGAGTCGCACCATCAGCAGCGGCACGCTCGATTGCAAGGAGATCGTGTTCTCGGTCGATACGGCCGCGAAACAGAATGCGCCTTCGTCAAGCGCGTTCTACGTGGCCTCTATCTGCCGCGACGGCAACACGTGGAAGTGGGCCTCTGCCGAGCCCGCCACCGAACGCTGGGGCGCGCTGCAATGACGCGCGGCCTGCCCCGATGGCATCGTCAGGCACCTCCGGCCGGACACGAAGAAAGACGAAGCACGGCGCGCGCGATACGCCTCGCTCGCATCGCGGCCACAGCCGCGTTATGCGCAGGCGCGACGCTGGTCGTAAGCGGCTGCGGGTCGATTGGCGCCGCGAGCGGTGCGGCGGCGGGTGCCGCGTCGGGCCTCGTCACGGCCAACCCGGCAGTGGGTATCGGTGTGGGCATCGCCGTTCAGGCGGCCACCGACGAAGCCGTGAACCGCTACCTGCGCGAAATGCACGGCGACCAGCAGAACATGATTGCGTCGCTCGTGGGTTCGATGCCGGTCGGCAATGCGAAGCCATGGCGCGTGAAGCACACGCTGCCCATCGAGAATGGTCACGGCGAAGTACGCGTCACGCGGGCGTTCACGTCGGCGCTCGCCATCTGCAAGGAGTTCGTGTTCTCGGTGGTGGATGGCGACGACGCGAACGCGCCGACGCACTGGTTCACCGGCAGCGCGTGCTTGCAAGACAAGGGTTGGAAATGGGCGTCGGCAGAACCGGCTGTGGAGCGCTGGGGCGCGTTGCAATAACGCAACGTGCTTCGATGGGTCCGCGGTTCCGCTGATGGCGGCCGTGCCGCGAAGAAGCGGATAAAGCAAAAGGGCTGCACGTGTACGACGTGCAGCCCTTTTCTGGCGGGCGCCGGGCCGCACGAAGCTCGCGCGGTTTGCGGCCTCGACACGGGTTAGCGCACCGGTCGCGTCAGTCCCGCCTCAAGCCTCCACATCCTCCAGACTGAAGATTTCGGTCTGGTCGTTATACGAGAAGATCTCCGCATAACGGCTCCAGTCGATCACCGTATCGAGCGTCTCCTCCGCCGCCTGGTCCGACAGGAAGTCTTCCAGTTCCTGCTCGAAGCGCACGCGCGGCGCGCGGTGACCCGGCCGCTCGTTGAGCACCTTCCGGATCCGCGCGGCCAGCGGCACGTTGCGCAGCAGGTGCTCCGCGAACATCATCTTGCGCTCCTGCGTGCCGAACTCCGCGAACACCCGCCCCGGCGGCGTCAGGAACACGTCCCCCTCGCGCACGTCCGCAAACCCCAGGTGCTGCAGCATCTCCGCGATCGGAAACAGGTCGTCCACCTCCAGGTGCAGCGAGCGCGCAATCTCCGGCATGTCCGCCCGCCCGTGGTACGGCGGCATCGCCAGCGTCTCGATCAGCCCCGCCATCAGGTTCGTCGACACCTGCGGCAGCCAGCTGCCCAGCTCCAGCTCCTTCTTGCCCCAGCCGCCCGTCTGCCGCGCCGTCATCTTCGCGTAGATGTCGTCCACGAGGCGCCGGAACGCCGGGTCCAGCCGGTTGCGCGGATGTCTGAACGGCACCCTGATCTCCGCCAGCACCCGCCCCGGGTTCGACGACAGCACCAGGATCCGGTCGCACATGAACACCGCTTCCTCGATGTTGTGCGTCACGATCAGCACCGAGCGGATCGGCAGCCGCCCCTGCGTCCACAGGTCCAGCAGGTCCGTGCGCAGCGTCTCGGCCGTCAGCACGTCCAGCGCCGAGAACGGCTCGTCCATCAGCAGCAGCGTCGGGTCCACCACCAGCGCCCGCGCAAACCCCACCCGCTGCCGCATGCCCCCCGACAGCTCCCGCGGGTACGCGTTCTCGAACCCGTCCAGACCAATCAGGTCGATCGCCGCCAGCGCACGCTCCCGGCGCTCGCGCGCCGCCACCCCGCGTGCCTCCAGCCCCGCCTCCACGTTCTGCAGCACCGTCAGCCACGGAAACAGCGCAAACGTCTGGAACACCATCGCCACGCCCTCGGCCGGCCCCTTCAGCGGCCGCCCCAGGTACTCCACCTCCCCCGAGGTCGGCTCGATCAGCCCCGAGATGATGCGCAGCAGCGTCGACTTGCCTGAGCCCGAGCGGCCCAGCAGCCCCACGATCTCCCCCTCGCGCAGCGTCAGGTTCGCGTCGTCGAGCACCAGCAGCTCGCCCTGCGCCTTGTTGAAGCCACGGCTCACGTGCTTCACGTTCAGGATCTCGGCGCCCGGCACCGGCGCCACGTTCGCCGCAGCGGTCTGTCCGCCCGCGGCCGTTACAGTTTTCGGTTCCTGCATGATTCGCTCTCCGCTTCGCCCATTCAGTCGAGCCGCAGCCTCGACCCGGCGTACGCGTACAGCGGACGCCACAACAGCCGGTTGAACAGGGTGACGAACAGCGACATCACCGCCACCCCAAGGATGATCTTCGGGAAGTCCCCGTCGGCCGTGGTCTGCGCGATGTACGCCCCCAGCCCGTGCGCCACCAGCTTCGTGTCGCCCCACTGCACCGCCTCCGCGACGATGCTCGCGTTCCATGCCCCGCCCGAGGCCGTGATCGCCCCCGTGATGTAGTACGGCAGCACGCCCGGCAGCATCGCCTGGCGCCACCACTGCCAGCCGCGGATGCGGAAGTTCGTGGCCGCCTCGCGGTAGTCGTTCGGATACGCGCTCGCGCCCGCCACCACGTTGAACAGGATGTACCACTGCGTGCCCAGCACCACCAGCGGCGAGAGCCAGATGTCCGGGTTCAGGTGAAAGCGCACGATCGCCATCACGAACACCGGAAACAGCAGGTTGGCCGGAAACGCCGCGAGGAACTGCGCGAGCGGCTGGATCTTCTGGGCCAGCGCCGGGCGCAGCCCGATCAGCACCCCCAGCGGCACCCACACCAGCGACGACAGCGCGATCAGCACCACCACCCGCAGCAGCGTGATGAAGCCCAGCACGAACACGTGCAGCACCTCGTCCATGCCTACGCCCGTGTGCACGTACGCAATCACCCGGTACAGCACGTAGGCGGTGAGCAGCACCACGACGATGCCCCACACGATGTCGGCCGTGCGCGTGCCCAGCGTGCGCGTCACGCCGAACGGGCTGGGCCGCTCGAACGCGGGCAGCTTGAGCGGCACGCGCGCAAGGCGCGCCAGCAGCCAGCCGAACGGCACCAGCATGCGGTGGATGAGCCGAGTGCGCCGGATCAGGTCCAGCAGCCAGGAGCCGGGCGCCGTGCCCGAACTGGTGGTCTCCATGCGGAACTTGTCGGCCCAGGCCACCAGCGGGCGGAACAGCAACTGGTCGTAGGCGAGGATCACCACCGTCATGGCGAGGATCACCCAGCCCACCGCGTGCAGGTTCTTCTGCGCGATGGCCTGCGCCAGGTACGCGCCGATGCCCGGCAGCGTGATGGTGCTGTTGCCCACCGTGATGGCCTCGGAGGCCACCACGAAGAACCAGCCGCCCGACATCGACATCATCATGTTCCAGATCAGCCCCGGCATCGAGAACGGCACCTCGAGCTTCCAGAAGCGCTGCCAGGCGGTCAGGTGAAAGCCGCGCGAGACCTCGTCCAGGTCGCGCGGCACGGTGCGCAGCGACTGGTAGAAGCTGAAGGTCATGTTCCAGGCCTGGCTCGTGAAGATGGCGAAGATGGCCGCCAGCTCCGCACCCAGCACGCGCCCCGGAAAGAGCGCGAGGAAGAACGTCACGGTGAACGAGATGTAGCCCAGCACCGGCACCGACTGCAGGATGTCGAGCACCGGCACCAGCACCATGCCCGCGCGCCGGCTCTTGGCCGCCAGCGTGCCGTAGGTGAAGGTGAACGCCAGCGACGCCACCATCGCCGCGAGCATGCGCAGCGTGGTGCGCATGGCGTACTCGGGCAGCATCGACGGCTCCAGCACGATCGCCTGGGTCTGCAGCGTGGACATCGGCGCCAGCGTCTGGTGAAAACCGATCGCCGCCATCGCGATCAGGCACAGGATCAGCGGGAACGCCACAAAGTCCCAGCCGTTCGGCAGCAGCCGCCACGCCGACGCGTTCGCCGTGCGGTTCAGGTTGAAGCTGAAGTCCATCTCAGCGTGCCTCCACAGATGCACCACCGTGATGGTCGCCCACGGTCGCGCAATTCCACGGCTCGTTCATCGAGCGGGATGCTGCGACAGGAAGCGTCGGGAAGCGGTCGGGAAAACAGCAATGAGACATGGCAAAACGCATAGGCGCGTCATCCGTTGCAGTTCGAGAAACACGTCGTTCCGGCCGGCGTTGCACGCCCGCACGGCACGCGAGACGCATGCGTCCTTCGCAGCGATCGGCGGCTTGCGCCTTGCCGGCGAGGCCCCTCGCGCGAGCCAGACAGCGTCTGCGGGGCTGCACTTCGGCGGCAGTTCGGCGGCAGTTCTTTAGGACCGCATGACACTACTACAACCTGTGTGACAGGCACAACCTCAAGGCACAACCTTGCTCCCGGAACCAACCACACGCAGACTGCGGGCACATCGCATGGCCGCGACATCGCGCTCCGACGTGGTTCTCGACTGTCGCTCTCGACCGCCACGCGAAAGCAAATGGAAAGGGCGCTCGCCGAAACGGCGTGGCGTAGCGTGACGCGCGATCCGAACCGCGCTGAGGCGCCCCGCCCATCCCGTACGCCATCGCAGAGGTAAAATCGCCGAGCGGGCTGCGGGCCCCGCCGGGCGACGGAGACACCCACGCGAGCGCGGCCCGCCAACACGAACACTCCGGCGTCATCGCTTCCGGGGCCCGGCAGGCCGGCGCGCGGCGGACGATCTCCCCCAGCCGCCTTCATACGGATACCAGACAGATCGAAAGGCCGATGAACAGGACATCCTTGCGCCAGCTGGCCGCACCGCTTGGCCTCGTGCTCGCGGCGATCCTCTGCTGGTTCGCCGCCGGTGCGATCGCCGACCGCATGGTCCAGCAGGAGCTCGCGGCCGCACTGCGCGCGCAGCGGCAGGTGACCTCTTCGATCGTCGATAACATGGCCGAGGTCATTGCGAGCGACCTTGCGCTTTCGCGCGCCATTCCATCGACGATGGCCGAGCTCGACGCCGTGCAGGACGTGCTCACCGCGGTCCGGCAGTACACGCCGGACGACGGGAAGTCCGATGCCGGACGGCTGGCGCAGCTTGCGGGCGTGCCGGCGCTCGCAGCGATCAATCGCTTCCTTCACGACGCACAGGGTTTCTCCGGGCTCGACGCCATCTGGCTCATCAACGGCAACGGCTTGTGCGTGGCATCGAGCAATGCGACCGGCGCTCACCCGTATATCGGCAAGGACATGCGCACCCGTCCCTACTTCGTCAGCACGCGTCTTGGCGCCTTCACGGAAGGCTACGGCGTGGGACGCCAGAGCGGCGACCCCGGCATCTTCATCGCCGCGCCGGTCTACGACGAAGGCATGCTCGTCGGCGCGGTGGTCGCGCGCATGTCGCTCTCGCGGCTGCGGCACTGGGTAGCGCATCCCGGGTCGTTCGTGACGGATCAGAACGGCGTCATCATCATGGCCAACGACAACCGGCTCGAAGGTCACACGCTGCCAAATGCCGCGGCGCTCACGATGAACCCCGGCGAACGCGTCAACATGTATCTGCGCGACCGGTTCCCGCCGCTCGAAATCCGCTCGCTCAGTGCGGACATGCGCGAAGAGGAACCCTGGGTGCCGACCGCGGCCGCCGCGCAGTTGTTCGACATGCCGCGGCACCGCACACCGGCGCTCTACGAATCGCGCGGCGGACTCAACTCCGGTCTGTCCGCCCATCTCGTCGATCCCATCGCCACCTGGCCCGAGCTGCATCGCTCGCACGGGCGCGACCGGCTGCTGGTATTCCTCACGCTCGTGGGCACGGTGACGCTCACGTGGGTCATCACGGTGTCGTGGACGCGCGAGCTGCGACACCATCGCGCCACACGCGACCTCGCCGAGCAGTTGCAGGCGGCCAACGCGCTACTCGCGGCCGAGGCGCGGCACGACGCGTTGACGGGCGCGCTCTCGCGTCGCTACTTTCTCGATTTGCTGCGGCACGAGATCGACCGGGCCCGTGCGAGCGGCGCACCGCTTTGCATGGCCATCGCGGATCTCGACCACTTCAAGCAGATCAACGACTGCTACGGCCACGCAGCCGGCGACCACGCGCTCGAGCATTTCGTCGACACGTGCCGCGCCGAGCTGCGCGGCACGGATGCGGTGGGGCGCCTGGGCGGCGAGGAGTTCGGCATCGTCCTGCCCTCGACGCGGCTTGCCGAAGGCATCGAGGTCATGGAGCGGCTGCGCAAACGGTTCAAGGGATCTCAGCCTGCGAAGCTGCCCGAGGACGTCGAGCTCGCGGTAAGCATCGGCATTACGGAGTACGCGCCCGACGATCCGCCGGAGCGCCTCATCAGCCGCGCGGACATCGCGCTCTATGCCGCGAAGTCGGCCGGACGCGACCGGACCGAGGCACGCGCGCCCGACGACAGCTCGCCGTCTCCGCGCACGGCTGCCAACGCGTCGTGGCAAGCGTAGCGGGAGCGTGCGAGGCGGTGCACGTGCAGTTCAACGGCAATGAGCGGCAGCGCGGCCCGACGACTACATGACCGCCGCCCTCCCGCTGCGCCGCGCCGATACCCGGCTCGCCGCTTTTAGCGGTTATCATCGGTCAGACATGAGGACGCAGCGGAGGGCGCCGCGCCCTCGCGCGATTCTCGTTGATACGTTCTATCGGAGGTGTGCATGAAGGGGAATCTGGTCATCGTCTGCCGCGACCAGGATGCTCACGCGTTCGACCAGTTGATGGCCGAATACGGAGCGTTCCAGACGCGCCTGTCGTCGACAGCGTGGTATCTGAAGCTCGACGTGGCGCCCGAAGTGGTTCAGGAGGAAATTCTGGCGCGTCTCGGCAAGTACACGACGAACTACATCTTCGAAGCCGACACGGTCACCTACAACACCGTGGACAGCGACGCCGCCTCTGCGCTCGATTCGCTGTTCTCGGAGTAGTCGCGCCGCGCGCACCTTAGGTCTCTCACGCGGCGCCCACTTCAGGCGCCTGCATCGGACACCTTCCAATCCAACTCGTCCAACTCGCCGTACCACACAACCAGAGGATGCAAGCCGCGGCCCGCGGCCTCACCAGGCGCCCTGCTGCGCCTCCTCTTTTTTCTCGCCACGCGGCATGGCGTCCTGCGAAAACGTCATCAGTGCACGCAGGCCGCCGCCTTCGTGGTTGCCAATTTCCCACTCACCGCCAGCACGCCGCACCAGCCGCTCCACGATGGCGAGCCCCAACCCGCTATGCCCGTTGCCGCCGCGCGCGGGGTCGAGCCGCACGAACGGGCGGCTTGCGTTGATGAGATCTTGCGGAGCGATACCCTTGCCGCTGTCGCTGACCGAAAGCGTGTAGCCGCCGGCCGTGCGCGCCGTGGCGACCACGACGGGCGGTGCGCCGTAGGCATGCGCGTTGTCGAGCAGGTTCGACAGGATGCGCTCCAGCGTGGCCGCCGGAAGCTTGAAGCCGCCGCCTGCTTCCAGCCGCATTTCGATCGCGGCAGCGCCGGGGGCAACGGCGCGGTACGAGCGCACCATGCGCCGGCACTGCTCGTCCACTTCCACCGGTTCGCTGCGGTCCGCGCCGTCGTGCGCAAAAACGAGGAACTGGTCGACGATGTGCGCCATGGAATCGACGTCGCGCACCACGCCGTCGCGCATGCGGGCTTCCTCCATCATTTCGGCGCGCAACCGCAGCCGCGCAAGCGGCGTCTTCAGATCGTGCGCGACGCCGGCCAGCATGACGGCGCGGTCGTTGTCCGTGCGCGCCACCTCCTGGACCATCTGGTTGAAGCCGTGCGTGAGCTGACGCAACTCGCGCGGCCCCCGCTCCGGCACGGGCGGCACGGGCAGCCCGCGGCCGAAGCGCGACACCGCCTGCGCAAGCGAGCGCAACGGCTGCTGAAGCTGCCACGCTGCCACGAGCGCGGCGATCAGCGCGGCCGAGAAGATGATGATGAACCACGGCACCATCTTTTCGATGGGCCTCAGCAGGCGCAACGGCTGCACCGGCACCACGATCCAGCTGCGATCGGCCGGCGAGCGCACCCACAGCGTGGGCGGATGTCCCGGCGTACCGACGCGCACGTCGGTGCCGGGCGGCATGCGGTCGCGCACGTCTTCGAGGAAGCGGCGCAGCGACGGCGGGAGGTCATCGGGATTGATGGGGACGTCGCGGCTGGTGGGGTCGACGAGCCGCACGCGCGAAGGCAACGGCTGATCCGGCGAGCGCGCGACGTGCTGCCGCACCGCCTCGACGAGAAAGGTGGCCTCTTCGACGGCATAGCGCGTCTGCAACTGGTTGCGTTCGAGCCGCATGAGCGCAAACCAGGCCACGTGAGACAGCAGCAGCACCCCGATGAACAGCAGGGCCAGCCGCCCGAACAGTGAATCAACCGGTCGACGCATGAGCGTTTGGCTCTCCGTCCGGCACAAAGACATAGCCACGGCCGCGCACCGTCTGGATGAAACGCGGCGTGGAAGGATCCGTTTCGAGGATGCGGCGCAGGCGCCACACCTGCACGTCGATGCCGCGGTCGGTGCCGTCGTATTCGGGACCGTGCAGCAGTTCGAGCAGGCGCTCGCGCGTGAGCGTGCGCATGGGGTGATTGACGAAAATCTTCAGGAGCGCGAATTCACTGCCCGACAGCGTGAGGGGACGGCCCTCCTGATGCAGCGCGCGCGACTGGAAATCCAGCATGAAACGGCCGAACGAGAACGGCTCGCGCTGCTCGGGCGCGGCGGCCGACGGCAGCGTGCGCCGGCGACGCAGCACCGCCTGCACGCGCGCGAGCAGTTCGCGCGGATTGAACGGCTTGCCGAGGTAGTCGTCGGCGCCGAGTTCGAGACCGACGATGCGGTCCACGTCGTCGGCGCGCGCGGTCAGCATGATCACCGGGATGTCGTCGCCCGAGGCGCGCAGCTTGCGCAGCGCCGTGAGGCCGTCCACGCCGGGCATCATCAGGTCGAGCACGATGAGGTCGGGGCGTTCGCGTTCGAGCCGGCGCTCCAGCGAGCCGGCGTCGTGCAGCACCGACACTTCGATGCCCTGTTTGACCAGATAGTCGCGCAGCAGGTCGCGCAGTTCTACGTCGTCGTCGACGACAAGGATTTGAGTAGCCATGGCGGAAGTTTATCGTGCGGCCCGTTACGTTTGCCCCCCGACTTTCCCCAAAGGGTTACGGGGCGTTACTACGAAAGGCTGGCGTAATGTCGCGTAACGACTCCGAACGGGGCCGTAACACGACGCATCGTGCGCCTCTCTACGCTGTGCATCACCGGTTGCGGAAATGCGCGTCCATTATTGCGCACCCGCTCCGACCGACGATCACACAAGGAGCATCACGATGTACAAGAAGCCCTCTCGCATTCTCGCCGTTGCCGCCGCCGCGCTGACGCTTTCGCTCGGCGCCGCTTACGCCCAGATGCCGCCGCCCGGTGGTCCTGGCGGCCCCGGCGGTCCGGGCATGCACGAGCATTTCATGAAAGAGCTCACGCAGGTACACGACCGCCTCAAGCTGAATGCCGACCAGGAAAAGCAGTGGCAGGCCGCCCTCGACACGATGAAGCGCGACCACGAAGCCCAGCGCGCGATTCACGAGAAGATGCGCCAGCAGTTCGACGCCATGAAGCAGCAGCCCATTCTCGATCTGAACGCCCTGCATGCGGCGCGTCAGCAGGCCGAACAGCAGAACGTGCAACTGCGCGAGGAAACGGCGCAGGCCTGGCTTGCGTTCTACAACGGCTTGAACGACCAGCAGAAGACGACGGTGAGCACGGAGCTCAAGACGCGCTTCGAGCGAATGGAAGCGCACCGCGAGAAAATGCGTGACCGTTGGGAGCATCGCCACGGCCCGGCGAGCGCGCCGGCGCCGGTCCAGCAGTAACGCTGTCCCGCGGCCGGGCACGCAAGGCATGCCCGGCCGCTGACGGACACGGCATCCCGGTTTCGTGACGGGGGCCGCCTTTCCGTTCCTCTCCTTCCCAGCCGCTTCGGCGCTCCAACGGTTGCGCCGGCATCCATCGGCGCACGTCCCCGCCCCACCATCGCCCGCCCTCTTCCGGCCCCATGCCGCCGCACTGGCACGCCCATCCTGTTCAGGTAAAATACCGCGCTTTTCGGCCTGCGCCGGCCTCGCGTCGCCTCATGCAGGCGCCGGTGCAAGACGGACCGAGCCGGGAGACGCCAGTTTAGCGCCCGCTTCGACGCGCCGCGAAGCTGGGCACGAAGCCGGGCGCAAAACCGGGCGCGAGCCGCGCCACGAGGCAAGGCCGCGGCCCATGACCGGACCGCGCATGCCGGCCATCCAGCAGGGCAAAAAAGCGGTGTCGCCAATTTTTGGCCGCCTAGAATAGCGGCGGCCGGTCACGAGCCGGCCGGGAGGGTGTCGCACAGCCACAGCGACAACCGCTCAGTATCAGGAGAATCATGAAGAAGCTCGCAGTTTGCGTGGCGCTTGCTGTCATGGCCACGGGGGCCATGGCGAAGGAATGGAAAACCGTGCGCATCGGCGTCGATGCCAGCTACCCGCCGTTCGAATCGAAAGCGCCCAACGGCCAGATGGTCGGCTTCGAGGTCGATCTCACACGTGCACTGTGTGCGCGGATGAACGTGAAATGCGTCTGGGTGGAGCAGGACTTCGACGGGATGATCCCCGCCCTGAAAGCGAGGAAATTCGACGCAATCGTGTCGTCCTACACCGTTACCGGGCAGCGCCGCCAGCAGATCGCCTTCTCCGACAAGATGTACGATGCGCCCGCCAGGATGGTCGCCAAAGCCGGCTCGCCGCTTTTGCCTACGGCCGCATCGCTCAAGGGCAAGCGCGTGGGCGTCGAGCAAGGCTCGACTCAGGAGGCGTACGCCAAAGCCTGGTGGGAGCCGAAGGGCGTGACAGTCGTCACCTATCCGAATCAGGATCAGGTCTATGCGGACCTGCTCTCGGGACGGCTCGACGCGACGCTGCAGGACGAAGTGCAGGCCGACGCCGGCTTCCTCAAGACGCCGCGCGGCAAAGGCTTCGCCTTCGCCGGTCCCGAAGTGAAGGATCCGAAGACGATCGGCGAAGGTACGGCGATCGGTCTGCGTCCCGAAGATATCGAATTGAAGGCGATGCTCAACACGGCGCTGGCCGAAATCCATCAGGACGGCACGTTCCGCAAGCTCGCGAAGCAGTACTTCGACTTCGACATCTACCCGGGAATTCAGTAGCACCCGCGCCCGGGCGAGCACCGATGGTGTTTCGTGCGGGGGCGGTAATAAAGTCCACGACACCGTTTCGCCGGCAACGGCGGAGCACCCCTGGTTTCATTTGCACAGCGGCACGCGAAGTGCCGCGTCTTTCGCGGCGCGCCTGACGTGCCGTCAAGGACCTCGATATGCTCTTTCAAGGCTACGGCCCGCTGATCCTCGCCGGCACATGGCAGACCGTCAAGCTCGCAGTTCTTTCGCTGGCGCTTTCGTTTTTGCTTGGCCTCCTCGGCGCGGCAGCGAAGCTCTCCAAGAACCGGCTCTCGCACGGCGTGGGCACGCTCTACACCACCCTCATTCGCGGCGTGCCCGACCTCGTGCTGATGTTGCTGCTCTTCTATGGCATCCAGATCTGGCTCAATAACCTGACGGACATGCTCGGCTGGGACCAGATTGACATCGACCCCTTCGCGGCCGGTGTCATCGTGCTCGGCTTCATCTACGGTGCGTATTTCACCGAGACGTTCCGCGGCGCGTTCCTCGCCGTGCCGCGTGGCCAGCTGGAAGCCGGCCACGCCTATGGCATGACGGGCTGGCAGGTATTCCACCGCATCATGTTCCCGCAGATGATGCGCTTCGCGCTGCCCGGCATCGGCAACAACTGGCAGGTGCTGGTGAAATCGACGGCGCTCGTCTCGATCATCGGCCTCGCCGACGTCGTGAAGGCCTCGCAGGATGCCGGCAAGGGCACGCTGCGGTTCTTCTTCTTTACGCTGCTTGCAGGGGCAATCTACCTCGGCATCACGACGGTTTCGAACTTCGTGCTCATCTACCTCGAAAAGCGCTACTCGACCGGCGTGCGCAAAGCGGAACTCTAAGGCGAACCTATGCTCGAGCTGATCCAGCAATACTGGCGCAACTATCTCTACACCGACGGCTACCGCTTCACCGGCGTCGCGATCACGCTGTGGCTGCTCGTCGTTTCCATCGGACTCGGCTTCTGCCTTTCGGTGCCGCTCGCGGTGGCGCGTGTGTCGAAGAAGAAATGGCTCGCGGGCCTCGTGTGGCTCTACACCTACATCTTTCGCGGCACGCCCCTCTACGTGCAGTTGCTGCTCTGCTATACGGGCCTCTACAGTCTCGAGATCGTCCGCTCGCACGAGCTCACCAACGCGTTCTTCCGCGAGGGCATGAATTGCACGCTGCTCGCTTTCACGCTCAACACCTGCGCCTACACGACGGAAATCTTCGCCGGCGCCATCAAGGCCACGCCCTACGGCGAGATCGAGGCGGCCCGCGCCTACGGCATGTCCACCTTCACGCTGTACCGGCGCGTGATCCTGCCGTCGGCGCTGCGCCGCGCGTTGCCCTACTACAGCAACGAGGTGATCCTGATGCTGCACGCCACTACGGTGGCGTTCACGGCCACGGTGCCCGACATCCTCAAGATCGCGCGTGACGTCAATTCGGCGACCTATCAATCGTTCGGCGCGTTCGGCATTGCCGCGCTGCTCTACCTCACCATCTCTTTCACGCTCGTGTGGCTGTTCCGCCGCGCCGAGCACCGCTGGCTCGCTTACCTGCGACCGCAAGGCAAGTAATCAGACGCCCGCACAAGGACTTCGATGGATTCCCAGACGCACAAGCAGAAGCTCTTCGTCGATACGCTGCACAAACAGTACGGCGACAACGAAGTATTGAAAGGCGTGTCGCTCAAGGCGAACGCCGGCGACGTGATCAGCATCATCGGCTCGTCCGGTTCGGGCAAGAGCACGATGCTTCGCTGCATCAACTTTCTCGAACAGCCCAACGCGGGCCGCATCTTCGTGGACGGCGAAGAAGTGCGCACGCTACAGGACAACCGCTCCGGCGCGCTGCGCGTGTCGGACCAGAAGCAGCTGCAGCGCGTGCGCACCAAGCTTTCGATGGTGTTCCAGCACTTCAATCTGTGGGCGCACATGAACGTGCTCGAAAACATCGTGGAGGCGCCCGTGCACGTGCTGGGCGTGCCGCGCCGCGAGGCGGAGGAGCGCGCACGCACGTATCTGGAGAAGGTGGGCCTCGCGCCGCGCGTCGAGAAACAGTACCCGTCGCATCTGTCGGGCGGCCAGCAGCAGCGCGTCGCGATTGCGCGGGCACTCGCCATGCAGCCCGACGTCATGCTCTTCGACGAACCGACGTCGGCGCTCGACCCGGAGCTCGTTGGCGAAGTGCTGAAGGTGATGCAGACGCTCGCCGAAGAAGGCCGCACGATGATCGTCGTGACCCACGAAATGGCCTTCGCGCGCAACGTATCCAACCACGTGATGTTCCTGCACCAGGGTCGCGTGGAGGAGGAAGGCCACCCTACCGAGGTGTTCGGCAATACGAAGAGCGAGCGTCTCAAGCAGTTCCTGTCGGGCAGTCTCAAATAGCGGGCCGCGCGACGGTATGTCGCCGGTCTGAAGACCGTACGTCGTCCTTGTTGTCTTGATACGGGGAGGCGAATGTAGTCAATGTAGTTTTACAAGGCGCTTACGGCGCCTTTTCTTTTGCTCCGCGTCCCTTCCGCTCCCCGCGCAGGAAGACCCCAAAAGCCGCCGCAAACCCGCCAAAACCGGCCCAAACAGCCGTTCTTTCGCACTACTCCGGGAGTTTTCTGGCGTCAATACAGAGAATCCTGAACGCCCCCTGTCAAAAGCCGTGAGTCCTTTATCAGACAAGGCCTGGCGGAATTTTCACTGCTGTTGTCAGGCGTCCCGCAGCATCGATCTATTGCAATTTGACGACACCTGACCGAAGTCACGCGAATTTGTTCGCCCGGGCGAGTCTTTTTTGCTAAATTAGTAACCAAAGTAGCAAAACAAAGTTGATTAAAAGTAGTTTCACTTCAAAAACGGAGGAGACACCGGTCAACGCAGGATCGGCATGACGGGATAAGAGCCAGTTGTCTGGCCGCGTCATACCACAGCGATCCTCAGTGCACCGTCTCCCAATTCCGGTTCCTGTTCGCCGCGTGATGCGTGCGAACACCATTCGCAGTACTGGGTTGACTTCTTGACAGGGTATGGAGGAGAAGATGAAGAAAGCTTTGCTCGCAGCAGCTCTGATGTCGGCTGGCGTGGTTGCGCACGCACAGAGTAGCGTCACGCTGTATGGGCGCCTGGACGCAGGTCTCGAGTACATCAGTGGGCTGCCGAACAACAGCTACACCGGTTCGACCTCGCGCTGGCGCGCGGAGAGCGGTGACTGGGGCACGAGCCTGTGGGGCATGAAGGGCGTCGAAGACATCGGTGGCGGCAACAAGGTGCTGTTCCAGTTGGAAGGCAGCTTCAACACGATGAACGGCACGGGCCCTGGCGGCGGCGGCCTCTTCAATCGCTGGGCGACCGTCGGTATGTCGAACGACAACTACGGTACCCTGCTCTTGGGCCGCGAACTCTTCATCTCGAACGGCGTGTGGGACTTCGATCCGTTCGGTCAGTCGAACTGGTCGTCGGCGTCGCTGGTGCGTGGCCGCAACTGGCCGCAGTCGAGCAACAACATTTCGTACCAGTCGCCGAAGTTCTACGGCTTTGACGCGTACGGCCAGTACGCGCTGTCGAACGCGACGAACTGGAACGGTAACGGCACGACGTCGCAAGGCCGTGAAGGCGGTCTGCAACTGACCTACACGTCGTCGCTCTTCCAGGTTCGCGGCATCTACGACGAAATCCGCAACAACGCCAACGGCCTCTTCACCGACGCGTTCAACTTCTCGCGTGAATACACGGCTGCGGTCAACGTGTTCCTCGGTCCGTTCAAGATCCAGGGCGCGTACCAGGCGATCCGCACGTCGCATGACGCCACGCTGGCCGGCGCTGCGCCGACCTCGCTCGATCACGAATGGGGCGGTGTAACGTGGCAAGCCACGCCGGCTGCAGCCCTGATCGCGGCGGTCTATCACGTGAACGCGAACAAGGGTCAAGGCAACGCGACGATCTACACGATCGGCGGCTCGTACAACATCTCGAAGCGCACGCTGCTCGACATCCAGATCGCTACGGTGCGTAACAGCAAGACCGCGAACTTCGGTCTGGATGCCAACCCGGCAGGTGCGGGCGGTACGGTTTCCTCGACGACCTACAACGAGAACCCGCTGCCTGGCCACAGCCAGACGGGCGTGTACGCCGGCATCCAGCACTCGTTCTAATCGACGGGTGAGAACAGAACAGCTGTAGCAACACTTTCACGCTGCTGCGAGAGGCGCGTATCGGTGCGGTACCCGAAAGGGTGTCGCACCGTTTTTTATTTTGTGGGCCCGCTTTGTAATGACCTGTTGCGGGCGCCGTCTGGCCGGTGCGCGGCCCTTAAACCGCCGCTTCGTTCTCCTCGCCGGTGCGGATGCGGATCACGCGCTCCACTTCCGCCACGAAAATCTTGCCGTCGCCGATCTTGCCGGTGCGCGCCGCGCCGATGATCGCGTCGATCACCTGGTCGGTCTGCTCGTTCGCCACCACGACCTCGATCTTCACCTTCGGCAGGAAGTCCACCACGTATTCGGCGCCGCGGTACAGCTCCGTGTGCCCTTTCTGGCGACCGAAGCCTTTCACCTCGGTCACGGTCAGGCCCGTGAGCCCCACTTCGGCCAGCGCTTCGCGCACTTCATCGAGCTTGAACGGTTTAATGATGGCGGTGATGCGTTTCATGGCTTACCTCGTCTCGTATCAGTGTTCGAACGTTCGAAAAAAAAGAAAGGGTGCGTCGATTCTACGCCCCGTTCATTGCAGCGGTTCCGTGTAGCGCGACGTGATCGGATAGCGCCAGTCGCGGCCGAACGCCCGGTGCGTCACGCGAATGCCGATCGGCGCCTGGCGCCGCTTGTACTCGTTGATCTTGATGAGCCGCGTCACGCGCTGCACGTCTTCGGGCGCGTAGCCGGCCGCCACGATCTCGGCGAGCGACCGGTCCTCTTCCATGTACATGCGCATGATGGCGTCGAGCACGTCGTAGGGCGGCAGGCTGTCCTGGTCGGTCTGGTTCTCGCGTAGTTCCGCCGAGGGCGCGCGCGTCAGGATGCGCTCCGGGATGATGTTCTGCGTGGCAAATCCCGACGCGGCATTGCGGTAATGGCAAAGCCGATAAACCAGCGTCTTGGCGATGTCCTTGATCACGGCGAAGCCGCCCGCCATGTCGCCGTAGAGCGTGCAGTAGCCCACGGCCATCTCGCTCTTGTTGCCCGTGGTCAGCACGATGGAGCCGAACTTGTTGGAGAGCGCCATCAGCAGCGTGCCGCGAATGCGGGCCTGGATGTTCTCTTCCGTCGCGTCTTCGGGGCGGCCGGCGAATTCCGTTGAGAGCGCGCCGCGAAAGGCGTCGAACATGGGCGCAATCGCAATCTCGTCGTAGCGCACGCCGACGCGGCGGGCCATGTCGGCGGCGTCCGTGGTGGAGATGTCCGCGGTGTAGCGCGACGGCATCATCACGGCGCGCACGCGGTCCGCGCCCAGCGCGTCGCATGCCACCGCGAGCACGAGCGCCGAATCCACACCGCCCGACAAGCCGATGATCGCGCCCGGAAACCCGTTCTTGCCAATGTAGTCGCGCACGCCCATCACGAGCGCACCGTAGACCTTCGCTTCGAGCGACGTCTCGGGCGCGACGGCAGCCGGCAAGGGCCGCGGCGCGCCGCCTTCCGTTTCGATCTCGACGATGGCGTGCCCTTCCTGGAACTGCGGCATGCTCGCCACCACCTCGCCCTTCGCGTCGAGCACGAAGGACCCGCCGTCGAACACGAGTTCGTCCTGCCCGCCCACCATGTTCACGTAGACCATGGGCAAGCCGGTCTCGCGAATCCGCGCACGCAGAATGTCGACGCGCGTGGCCTCCTTGTTCAGGTGATACGGCGAGCCGTTAGGAATCAGCACGACCTGCGCGCCCGCGGCCTTCGCCATTTGCGCGGCCGAGGCGTGCCACGCGTCCTCGCAGATCACCACGCCGTACTTCACGCCGTCGAGTTCGAACACGAACGGCTTCGCACGAGACGCGAAGTAGCGCTTCTCGTCGAACACCTCGGTGTTCGGCAGGTCTTGCTTGAGGTAGGTGCCCACCACTTCGCCGTCCACGAGCAGCGATGCTGCGTTGAACGTATCGACAGGCGGAAGGCCGCGCTCGATCGGCGCGTTTGCATTACCATGGCCCTTCGCGCTGCCGACGCTATCGCGCCACGGATGCCCCACCACGACGTGCAGACCCTTGAAGGGCTTCAGCTCGCGGGCAAGCTGGGCGAGCGCGGCGGCGCTCGCTGCATAGAACGCGGGGCGCAGCAGCAGGTCTTCGGGCGGGTAGCCGGACAGGGCAAGCTCCGGGGCAACGACGAGCCGCGCACCATCCTCGTGCGCTGCGCGCGCGGCAGCAACGATCTTCGCGGTGTTGCCGGCGAAGTCGCCGACGGTGACATTGAGTTGGGCAAGAGCGATTCGGGTCTTCATGGCAGGGACAAGGGCAACGCAGTGAGAGCGCGCCGCCACGGTGGCTCGACGGGGACGCCCTGGACTTCACAGGCGCAACGGGTCGAACGGTGAAACGACGGTCAGAAAGATTGAATCAGGAACGCTTCGATTATCGCACGGGCATTCTGGACTCACCGCTCGAGGTGGGACGCGACGAATGGAACGCCCTCCTCGCCCGGCAGGCTCAGCCCACACCGTTCCTGCGTCACGAGTTTCTCGCGGCACTCCACGAGACGCACTGCGCAGTCGCGGACACCGGCTGGGCGCCGCGCTTCGTGACGCTCACCGACGCCAGCACGAACCGCCTCGCCGCTGCGGCGCCGGTCTATCTGAAGGGCCACTCGTACGGCGAGTACGTGTTCGACTGGGCCTGGGCCGACGCGTACAAGCGCAACGGACTTGAGTACTACCCGAAGCTGCTCTGCGCCGTTCCGTTCACGCCGGTCCAGGGCACGCGACTGCTGGCCACCGACGAATCCGCCCGCCGCCATCTCGCCGCCACGCTGGTGGCGTTTGCGGAACAGGCCGACGTGTCGTCGCTGCACGTGCTGTTTCCCACCGCAGACGAAGCACAGGCGCTCGCCGACGTCGGCACGATGCTGCGCAAGGGCGTGCAGTTCCACTGGATCAACGCCGGCTACCGCGACTTCGACGACTTCCTCTCCACGCTGGAACAGAAGAAACGCAAGAACATTCGCGCCGAGCGGCGCAAGGTGCACGAGGCCGGCGTCACGTTCCGCCGCGTGCGCGGCGAGGACGCGACAGACGCCGAATGGCGCTTCTTCAACCGCTGCTACCGGCAGACCTACCGCGAGCATTTCTCCACGCCGTATCTGAACCTCGACTTCTTCCGGCGCATCGGCGAAACGATGCCCGAGAACCTGCTGCTCGTGATCGCCGAACGCGAAGGCAAGCCCATCGCAAGTTCGCTCGTCGTCTACCAGCGCGGCGAAACGGACCAACGCGGCGCCGCAGGCCCGAGCGGCACGCTGTACGGACGCTACTGGGGCGCGCTCGAACACGTGCCATGCCTGCACTTCGAGACCGCGTACTACCAGCCGCTGGAGTTCTGCATCGAGGAAAAACTCGCCACCTTCGAAGGCGGCGCGCAAGGCGAGCACAAGATGGCGCGCGGCTTTCTGCCCACGGCCACGCATTCGGCGCACTGGCTCGCGCATCCCGCTTTCGCCGACGCCGTCGCGCGCTTTCTGTCGAGCGAGACCGAAACCATTCATGCCTACGTCGACGAACTGCGCGAGCACAATCCGTTCAGAAGCTGATGCGCCGCCCGTCGGTCGCCGCCCTCGCCCCTCTCTTATCGCCCTGCTCACACAACAACAAAAGTCAGCGCCCCATGCCGTGGTTCCTCTATCTGATCGAATGTGCCGACGGTAGCGTCTACACCGGCATCGCCACCGACGTCGCCGCCCGCTTCGACAAGCACGCAAGCGGCACGGGCGCGCGCTACACGCGCTCGCGCAAGCCGCTGCGCGTGCTGGCATCGTTCGAGGTGGCTGATCGGGCGGCCGCCTCGCGCGCCGAGTATTGGGTCAAGCAACTGCCGGCCCGCGAAAAGCGGGCGCTGGCGGCAGGCGCGCGTACGCTCGAATCGGTACTGCCTCAGGTATCGGTGGACGATGCGGCGCTCACGGAAGTCGCCGTAACCGGATCAGCGTCGCATGAGGCCATGGCCATGGAAGCCGCCGTGCCCGATGCTTCAGTGCCCGACTTTTCAGTACCCGACAACACCCCGCTGCGGTCGCGCGGCAAACGGCGCACCCAATAAAAAACCGCGCGGCCCTTGCGGGCTCGCGCGGTTCTTGCGGCTGGGTTTCCTCCAGCCGGTCCGGCAGCGCTTACGCTTACTTCTTGTAGTTCGCCACGCCGTCGTTAATTTCCTTGTGAGCGGCATCCACGCCGGCCCACCCTTCCACCTTCACCCACTTGCCCTTTTCAAGCGCCTTGTATTGCTCGAAGAAGTGCTTGATCTGGTCCTTCAGATATTGCGGCACGTCGTCCACGGACTTCATGTGCGCCGTCATCGGACAGATCTTGTCGTGCGGCACAGCGATCAGCTTGGCATCGACGCCCGACTCGTCGGTCATCTGCAGCATGCCGAGCGCGCGGGCGCGCACCACGGCGCCGGCCAGCAGCGGAAACGGCGTGATCACCAGCACGTCGACGGGGTCGCCGTCGCCGGAGAGCGTCTGCGGAATGAAGCCGTAGTTCGCCGGGTAACGCATGCCCGTGCCGATGAAGCGGTCGACGACGAGCAGGCCCAGTTCCTTGTCGGCCTCGTACTTCACCGGATCGCTTTGCGCCGGAATTTCGATGATCACATTGAAATCGTGCGGCAGATCCTTGCCGGGGGGGACGTTGTTGAAGCTCATGAGCGCTCTCTGGTGAGGATGAAATCCGGAACGCGGCGCGCGGCTCCTGCGCAGCACAAACGCCGCGCGAGAGCCGGACCGTCGGGGAATGCGCCATTATAGCCAATCGGACCGCGGCACCCGCCGCCGGCCGGGACGCCGCCCCCGAGGCGAAGCACGGCCTGTCTAGGGCGATAATGCAGCGACCGGCCGGGCCCACCGCACGTCGGGTTCTGCCGGCATCCAACCCGCACGATCCACCCGAGATCAACAACGCGAGGCGCACGATGATCGAAGCGAAGCACTTCATTGGCGGCGAATGGTGTCCGCCGTCGAACGGCGAGACCATCGCCGTACTCGACCCGTCCGATGGCAAGCCCTACTCGCGCATCGCGCGCGGCACCGCGGCCGACGTCGAACGCGCTGTACAGGCGGCCCAGACCGCGTTCGGCGGCGCCTGGGGCGCGGCGAGCGCCGCCGAACGCGGGCGCGTGCTGTACCGGCTTTCCATGCTCGTGGCCGCCTGCGGTGAAGAACTCGCGCAGATCGAGGCGCGCGACACCGGCAAGCCGCTGAAGCAAGCCCGCGCGGATGCCGCCGCGCTCGCGCGCTACTTCGAGTTCTACGCCGGCGCCGCCGACAAGCTCCACGGCGAGACGCTGCCTTACCAGGCCGGCTACACGGTGCTCACGGTGCGCGAGCCGCATGGCGTGACGGCCCACATCGTGCCCTGGAACTATCCGATGCAGATTTTCGGACGCAGCGTGGGCGCGGCGCTCGCGGCGGGCAACGCCTGCGTCGTGAAGCCGGCCGAAGACGCGTGCCTCTCCGTGCTGCGCGTCGCCGAACTCGCCGCCGAAGCCGGGCTGCCCGCGGGTGCGCTCAACGTCGTGACGGGCTACGGCCACGAGGCCGGGGCGGCGCTTGCGAGCCACGCGGGCATCCATCACATCTCGTTCACGGGCTCGCCGCAAACGGGCAAGCTGGTCGCCCAGATGGCCGCGGAAAACCACGTGCCGGTCACGCTGGAGCTGGGCGGCAAGTCGCCGCAGATCGTCTTCGCCGATGCCGACCTCGACGCCGCGCTGCCCGTGCTCGTTTCGGCCATCGTGCAGAACGCGGGGCAGACCTGCTCCGCGGGCAGCCGGGTGCTGATCGAACGCGCCGTGTACGAACCGCTTCTCGACCGCCTCGCCACTGCTTTCAACGCATTGCGCGTGGGACCGTGGCACGCCGATCTCGACTGCGGCCCGCTCATCAACGCGAAGCAGCAGCAGCGCGTGTGGGATTTCCTCTCCGACGCGCAGCACGACGGCATCGCGATGGCTGCCCACGGCGAGGTGGTGGCCGATGCGCCCGAAAGCGGCTTCTATCAGGCGCCGACGCTGCTGCGCGACGTGCCTGCGACGCATCGTCTCGCGCGCGAGGAAGTGTTCGGCCCCGTGCTGGCGGCGATGCCCTTCGAGAGCGAAGACGAAGCCGTAGCGCTTGCGAACGGCACGGCCTATGGACTCGTGGCCGCCATCTGGACCCGCGACGGCGCACGTCAGTTGCGCATGGCGCGGCGCGTGCGCTCGGGTCAGGTGTTCATCAACAACTACGGCGCGGGCGGCGGCGTCGAGTTGCCGTTCGGCGGCGTGGGCCATTCGGGGCACGGCCGCGAAAAGGGCTTCGAGGCGCTCTACGGCTTCACGGTGCTGAAAACCATCGCGATTCGGCACGGCTGAGCGGCCCGGCGAGCACGCGAAGGCATCGCACAGCAGCGCGAGCATCGAGGGCCACCCCGAGCCCTTTCGTGCAGACGACCATCCGGACCACCATGCAGACAACAAAAGGAGACGACATGCGACTCACAGGCAAGACGGCCATTGTCACCGGCGCGGGCTCGGGCTTTGGCGAAGGCATTGCGAAGACGTATGCGCGCGAGGGCGCCAACGTCGTGGTCAACGACCTGAACGGCGCCGCGGCCGAGCGGGTGGCGAGCGAGATCGCGCTTGCGGGCGGCAAGGCGATCGCCGTGACGGGCGACGTCACGCGGGAAGCCGACTGGCACGCGCTGCGCGAGGCCGCCCTGGAGGACTTCGGCAGCGTGCAGATCGTCGTCAACAACGCGGGCACCACGCACCGCAACAAGCCCGTGCTCGACGTGACCGAAGCCGAGTTCGACCGCGTCTACGCCGTCAACGTGAAGAGCCTCTTCTGGAGCGTGCAGGCGTTCGTGCCGTACTTCCGCTCGCAGGGCGGCGGCGTGTTCGTCAACATCGCGTCCACCGCCGGCGTGCGGCCGCGCCCGGGGCTCGTCTGGTACAACGGCAGCAAGGGCGCCATGATCGTCGCGAGCAAGTCGCTCGCCGTGGAGCTGGGCGGCGAGCGCATTCGCGTGAACTGCGTGAACCCCGTAATCGGCGACACGGGGCTCACCGCGCAATTCATGGGCGTGGAAGACACGCCCGAAAACCGCCAGCGCTTTCTCGCGGGCATTCCGCTCGGCCGCTTTTCCACGCCGCAGGACGTGGCCAACGCGTGCCTCTATCTGGCTTCGGACGAAGCCTCGTTCATCACCGGCGTGTGCCTCGAAGTGGACGGCGGGCGCTGCGTGTAGTGAAACCGCGCGTGAGGCCGCGCCCCGATAGCGCGGGCGAAATCACGCGCGTATAGTGCGCGCAGATCGCAGTCTTTCCACGCACTCAAAACATAAACGAGGAGACAAGATGGCCAGTCCTGCGAATCCCCTGCCTCATTCCGGCGCCGGCGCGCCGCCCTCCAGCTTCGAGGAGGCCACGTACCGGAAAGTCGCCTGGCGGCTCACGCCGCTCCTGATGCTCTGCTACGTGGTGGCGTATCTGGACCGCGTGAACGTCGGCTTCGCCAAGCTCCAGATGAGCACCGACCTGCATCTGTCCGACGCGGTCTACGGCTTCGGCGCCGGCATCTTCTTTCTCGGCTACTTCATCTTCGAGGTGCCGAGCAACGTGATCCTGCACCGCGTGGGCGCGCGGGTCTGGATCGCGCGGATCATGGTGACGTGGGGCATCATCTCGATGCTCACGATGTTCGTCACCACGCCGACGATGTTCTACGTGATGCGCTTTCTGCTCGGCCTCGCGGAAGCCGGCTTCTTCCCCGGCATCATTCTTTACCTCACCTACTGGTACCCGGCGCACCGGCGCGGCCGCATGACCACCTGGTTCATGACCGCCATCGCGCTCTCGGGCGTGATCGGCGGGCCGGTGTCGGGCTTCATCCTGAAGTCCTTCGACGGCATGAACGGCTGGCACGGCTGGCAGTGGCTGTTCCTGCTGGAAGGGCTGCCGTCCATCGTGGTGGGCGTGCTGGTGTTCCTCGTGCTGGACGATGGCATCAGCAAGGCGAAGTGGCTCACGGCCGAAGAGCGGCAACTGCTCGAAAGCCGCATCGCCCATGAAGACGCGGCCAAGGAAGACATGCCCATCGGCCGCGTGCTGGCGAGCCCTCGGGTGCTGCTCATGAGCCTCATCTATTTCTCGTTCGTGATGGGCCTCTACGGCGTGAGCTTCTGGCTGCCCACCATCATCAAGTCCACCGGCGTCACCGATCCCTTCGCGATCGGCCTGCTTTCCGCCGTGCCGTTCGCGGCTGCGGTCGTGGCAATGGTGCTGGTCGCACGCAGCGCGGACCATCGGCGCGAACGCCGCTGGCACGTGGCGCTGCCCGCGGCGGCGGGCGCCATCGGGCTCGTGTTTTCGGTGATCTGGGCGCACAGCACCGTGCTCGCCATGGCTTCGCTCACGCTGGCGACCATGGGCATTCTGACCACGCTGCCGCTCTTCTGGAGCCTGCCGACGGCGTTTCTGGCCGGCACGGGCGCCGCGGCCGGCATCGCGATGATCAACTCGATCGGCAACCTGGCGGGCTTTCTGAGCCCCTATGCCGTGGGCTGGCTCAAGCAGGCGACGGGCGCGAACGACTCCGGCATGTTCATGCTGGCCGCGTTCATGGTGCTGGGGGGATTGCTGGCGCTTTCCGTGCCGGCACGGCTCGTCAGCAAGTAAGGGAAGAGAAGCGATGTATCTCGTGCTCCGCGCGGCGTAGCAGCCGCACGGAGCCACGCGCAGGCGTCAAACCACGTTCATCGCCAGCGCGCTTTGCCGGTAGTGCTCGGCGGCCTTCTGCGTGTCGCCCAGTTGCTCGTGCAGACGCGCGAGCGCGCGGTGCGAGCGGATCTTCAGCGGTTCGTTGTCGGCCAGCTTGAGCGCGGCCTCGAGGAACGACTGCGCCTTGCCCCAAAGCTGCTGCTGCAAGCACAGCCGGCCCAGCGCGAACTGCAGGTCCGCGTCGTCGGGACGTTCCTTGCGCCAGGCCTCGGCCTTCTGGATGAGCGGCAGCGCGTCGTCGCCCGCCGTATCCGGATAGCGGCGTAACAGCCGCGCATCCCAATTCTGCGCGAGCGCCTCTTCGACGATGCGCCGTGCGTCCTGTTGCCGGTTCAGCGCGATCAGCAGTTCCGCGGCGAGGTCCGCGAGGCGCGGCGAATGGCGTTCCACGGGCGACAGCGACTGCCACAGTTCGAGCAGCGCGTCGGCGTTGTGCCGGCGCTCGCGCAGCAGGTTCTCCGCGGCGAGCTGGCGCAGGCGCACGGCCACGGCCGGGTGCAGCGCCTCGCGCTTTTCCAGCGTCTTCACGAGCTTGAGCACTTCGCCCCAGTTCTTGAGCTGCTGCTGCGCGCGCAGGGCGATTTGCTGGGCGTGGATGCGGCGGCCGCCCTGCGACTGCATCTCGGTGAGCGCGGCGAGCGCGCCGTCCGGGTCGCGGCCGTCGGCACGCATGTCGGCCGTCGCCATGAGGCGGGCGTCCTGCCAGTCCGCATGGTCGATCTGCGCGAGCCATTCGTCGCGGCGCGCGTACTCGTGCATGCGATGCGCGGCGTTGGCGGCGATCAGGCCGGCCGCGCCCTTGTTCGCCGTATCCGTGAGCGAGTCGCGCGCGGCCTTTTCGGCGCGCGTGAAGCGGCCCGCGTACAGGTTGCCGATCGCCTCACGCAGCGCCGCGGCCGCCTTCGCGGCGCGCGAGCGCGCACGGTACGCAGCCACGCGCTGCGGCATGTGCAGCACGCTGCGCACGAAGCGCAGCAGCGTGTAGATCAGGATGAAGAGCACCACCACGCCCACCACGAACAGGTTGAGCGAAACGTCCACGCGATAAGGCGGATAGACGAACAGCACTTGCCCCGTGTCGAAGCGGCCGACGATCGCGAGCACCACGGCGATCGCGAACAGCAGCGCGAGCCAGACGAGTCCACGGATCGCCATGATTACCCCCGGCTCCGGTATTGACGGACGGCCTGCAGGCTCGTGTTCAGGTTCGGCAACTCGACGGCGGGCGAGCCCGCGTCCACCTGTTTCACGAGATCACGCACGGTCTGGGTCTGTTTCGAGGCGTTGTCGAAGTAACGGGCGAGCGCGGCATCCGCGGCATGCAGGTCGGACTTCAGCGCGGCCTGGTTGCGCGAGAGCAGCGAGATGCGCGCCGAGAGCAGGCGCAGCTTCACGTTCTGGCGGACGAAATAGCCCTGGTCGGGCGCGACGAGCATGGCGTCGGCGTTATCGATGCGGCGCACCTGCACGAGGCTCGTCAGCTGATGGCCGATGCCGGTCGCGAACGACTGGAGCCACACCTTCCAGCGCGGCTCGCCGGTGGCGGCGGCCAGCTTCGCCGTATCGGCAGGCTTGGGCGCCTGCGGCTTCGCGTGCGCGACGGGCGCTTCGCCCGCGAGCGGCAGCGAATCCACGGCGTCGATGGCGTTGTCGAGCTTGATGCCGAGGCCAGTGAGATCGGTGGAAGGCGCGGCCTTCAGCTTGTCGATGTCCTGCGCAATGGCCTTGCGCACAGCCAGCGCCTGCGCACCATCGGAAGCGGCGAGCCGCTGGTCGGCGCTTTGCAGCGCGAAAAGCGCGAGCTGCGTGTTGCCCGTCAGTTGCAGCTGCTCGCTCGCGCTCGAGAGCATCTGGCCCACTTCGGCGAGCGTCCAGTCGTCGCGATTGCGCGCGAGGTCCGCGTACTGCTGCGCGAGCGCCTGCTGGGCGTTCTGCGCATCCGCGAGCTTGCCTTCGAGCTGGGCAACCTGCGAATCCATCTGATGCACCGTGGCGACGGCCTGATCCGTCTTCACGCGCAGTTCGGCCGTTTGTGCGTCGTTGGCCTGCTGGCGTTGCACGAGACGCTCGTCCATGCGCGCGACCTTGCGGTTGAGCGCAAAGCCGCCCACGCCCGCCGCACACGCGATCACGACGACGACGAACCACAGCAGCGGCCCGCTTGCGCCGCGCCGCGGCTTCTGGGCTTCATAGGGCGTGAACGGTGCGTTGACGGGCGGGGCGGAGGGCGAACCCGGCTGCACCGGTGCCGTTGCGCCTCGCTGGGACGAAGTGTTGTTCGAGTCGTTCGAATCAGTCATGCGTGAGTGAGCCGGGTTGGTCGTGACCGGTTTAACGTCGGGATGAACTGCAGGCTCCGCTGCAGGATGAGCCGCGGCAGGAACCGCTGCGCGCAGGGCGCGGACGATGCGCTCGTCGCCCGCGCCGGACACCGTAATGCTATCAAAACCCAATCCCCGCGCCGTCTCGGCGATGCGCGGGTGCGGCGTGACGAGCGGCGCGCGCCTGAGCGCGGCAAGCTCGCCTGCGGTGAGATGCTCGCGCGCGAGTTCGTCGAGATTGCGCACGCCTTCGGAACTGGTGACGAGCCACGCGTGCGGCTTGCCGGCGAGGAGCGCGTGCACGCGGTCCCACGCGGCGATGGACGGCTCGGGCACGATGCGCCGATAGGCCGCGACCGGCTGAACCTCGGCGCCTGCCTGGCGCAGCCGCTCCGCGAGCCACTCGCGGCCACCGTCGCCGCGCACGATCAGCACGCGTTTGCCTTCGAGCGCGCGCTCGCCCAAGGTCGTTTCGATCGCGGCGAAAAGCGCTTCGGAATCGAAGCGGGCCGCGTCGTCGTCGGACGAAGCTTGCGCCGGGCTGATCACGCGATAAGCGGGCGCCGCCACGCCGTGCCGGGCTAGCGCCGCCACGCTGCCCGGCCCCACCACGCCGATGGGCAGCGCATGCGGCCAGATCGCGCCGTAGCGGGCGAACGCGTGGTCGACGGCGTTGGGCGACACGAACACGACGAGCGCGTAGCGGTCGAGCGAGGCGAACGCTTCACGCAGCGGCGCTTCGTCTTCGGCCGGGCCGATTGCGATGAGCGGGAACTCGAGGGCGTCGATGCCTTCCTCGGCAAGCCGCACGAGGAGACTTGCCGACTGGCCCGCGGGCCGCGTGATGACCGCCGTGAAGCGCGCACCGTGCCGCGCGCCCGGGGTTCCTTCGGATGGTTCGCTGGTGGGTCCGGTCATGGGGTTTGTTGTTTGCGGCTTATTGGCGGCTTATGGGTGGGCGCCTCGTGGGTGCAGACGGGTCGCGGTCATGGCTCGGGCCGTCGCGGCGTTCAGGGCGTGCCGCCCGACTTACCGTCAGTAGCGCCACGGCTATCGCCGCGCTTGTCATCGGTGTCGGTGCTGCCTTCCGGCGCCGCCGCGCTTTCCAGCGCACGCACGATGTCGAGCGCGCCTTGTCCGATCAGCGCATCGGCCACTTCGCGGCCGAGTTCGAGGGCACGATCCACAGTCGCAGCGGAAGCCGACGCGCGCGCCTCGACCACGCGGGTCGCATCCGGCGTCGCCACCTTGCCGCGCAGATGCAGCGCGCCGTCGTGCCAGTACCCGTAGGCGGCCAGCGGCACCTGGCAGCTGCCGCCCAGTGCGCGCGACACCATGCGTTCCGCCTCCACGGCGAGCGCCGTATGCGTGTGATGCAGCGGCGCGAGCCAGGCCGCGAGTTCGGCGCGATCCGCGCGAATCTCGATGCCGAGCGCGCCCTGCCCCGCCGCAGGCAAGCTGTCTTCGGGATCGAGCCGCGCCCGGATACGGTCGGCCAGCCCCAGCCGCACGAGGCCGGCCGCAGCGAGAATGATCGCGGCGTAGTCGCCGCGGTCCAGCTTGGCAAGCCGCGTGTCGAGATTGCCGCGCAGCGGTTTCACCGTGAGATGCGGCCAGGCGGCGCGCAGCATCGATTCGCGCCGCAGGCTGGAGGTACCCACCACGCTGCCGGGGGGCAAATCGGCAAGCGATGCGTAGTCGTTCGAAACAAAGGCGTCGCGCGGGTCCTCGCGCTCCATGACGACGGGCAGCGCGAAGCCGGCCGGCAGTTCCATGGGCACGTCCTTGAGCGAGTGCACCGCGAGATCGGCGCGGCCGTCCGCGAGCGCATTTTCCAGCTCCTTCACGAACAGCCCCTTGCCGCCCACCTTCGAGAGCGTGCGGTCGAGTATCTGATCGCCGCGCGTGGTCATTCCGAGGATTCGGACGTCGCAAGATGGATATAATTTGTGCAGCGCACTGCGCACGTGTTCGGCCTGCCACATGGCAAGCCGGCTCTCCCGCGAAGCGATGACAAGCGTGCGGGGCGGTTGCACGGATAACGGCTCGGAGTTCATTGCAGGAGACATCGCAAGGCGGGGTGGCTTGGGAGATCGGATAACGGGCAATGTTAGCACGCGCCTTTGCGTACCTTTGCCGCCGCCTTGACCTTCCTTGCCGCCTGCGGCATACCTCCGCCGCACATCGCAGACCACCACGCACGACCGTTCGCGCAACGTGCCCAGGGCTCTGCGATGATGCGTCGCGGCGTGACGCGCGCGAAGCTCCCGCTGGCCGCTCCCGGTCTCCTCTCCCGCAGCGCAATGGCAGTCCGCCCGTAGTTCCCGTAGTTGGTCCTGAGTTGGTTGCGCAGTTTGTCCCGTAGTTGCCATGTCGTTGTCCTGTAGTTGGCAGTCTTTCATCAACAGACCCTGGCTTTCCCGAGGAAACCCATCGTGACGTCTTCCGGATCGGCGCGCGCCGCGCGCCGCAACACTGCATCGCTGAATGCTTCACCGAACACCGCCGCGGCCCCCGCGCCCAAAAAAGCCGTCCGCACGGCAAAGACGCCCCAGGCGGCCAAGCCGGGCAAGAAGGCCAAACCGGACGCCGCCACGCTCAACGACGTGACGAACGGCAAGGCCGGCGGCGAGGTGGTTCCAGCGAAGCGCAACGGCCGCACCCGCGAGGACAAGGACAAGCCGCTCTTCGAAGACATCCGCTTCCTGGGCCGTCTGCTCGGTGACGTGGTGCGGGAACAGGAAGGCGACGCGGTGTTCGAGGTGGTCGAGACGATCCGGCAGACGGCCGTGCGCTTTCGCCGCGAAGACGACAGCAGCGCCGCCCAGGCCCTGGAAAAGAAGCTGCGCGCGCTCTCGCCGGAACAGACCGTGAGCGTGGTGCGCGCCTTCAGCTACTTCTCGCACCTCGCGAACATCGCCGAAGACCGCCATCGCAACCGGCGCCACCGCATTCACGACCTGGCCGGCTCGGTGCCGCAGCCGGGCACGATGGCGCATTCGCTGGAGCGGCTCGTGGCCGCGGGCGCGGCGGCCACGCCGATGCTCCAGCAGTTCTTCAACGAGGCGCTCATCGTGCCCGTGCTCACCGCCCACCCCACCGAGGTGCAGCGCAAGAGCATTCTCGATGCGCAGCACGACATCGCCCGGCTGCTCGCCGAGCGCGACCAGCCGCTCACGCATCGCGAGTTCGCGCAGAACGAGGCGCTGCTGCGCGCGCGCGTGACCTCGCTGTGGCAGACGCGCATGCTGCGCGACGCGCGCCTGACCGTGGCCGACGAGATCGAAAACGCGCTCTCGTTCTACCACGCCACGTTCCTCGAAGAGATCCCGGCGCTGTATGCCGACATCGAACTGGCGCTCAAGGAGCACGGCCTGCCCGCGCGCCTGCCGCCGTTCTTCCAGATGGGCAGCTGGATCGGCGGCGACCGCGACGGCAATCCGAACGTCACCGCGCCCACGCTGGAGCACGCCATCGCGCGCCAGGCCGCGGTGATCTTCGAGCACTACCTGGAGCAGGTTCACAAGCTGGGCGCGGAGCTTTCCGTGTCCAATCTCCTCGCAGGTGCCAGCGACGATCTGAAGAAGCTCGCGGCCGCCTCGCCCGACCAGTCGCCGCATCGCGTGGACGAGCCGTATCGCCGCGCGCTCATCGGCATGTACACGCGGCTTGCCGCGAGCGCGCGCGTGCGCCTTGGCGAAGGCGTCGTGCATTTGCGCAGCGCGGGCCCCGGCGCGCCGCAGATTCGCGCCACGCCGTACGCGGACGCCTCCGAGTTCACGCGCGACCTGCACGTGCTGATGGACTCGCTCGCCGCGCACTACGGCGCCTCGCTCGCCACGCCGCGGCTCGCGCCGCTCGCGCGCGCCTCCGAGGTGTTCGGCTTTCACCTCGCGAGCATCGACCTGCGCCAGAGCTCGGACATCCACGAGGCCGTGGTCGCCGAGCTGCTCGCGCGCGCGGGCGTGGAAGCGGACTACGCGTCGCTTTCCGAAGACGACAAGCTGATCGTGCTGCTCGCCGAACTGGCCCAGGTGCGGCCGCTGCGCTCGCCCTATCTCGACTACTCGGAGCTGGCGAAGAGCGAACTCGGCGTGCTCGAAATGGCCCGCGTGACGCGCGAAAAGTTCGGCGCGCGCGCCGTGCGCAACTACATCATTTCGCACACGGAAACGGTGAGCGACCTGCTCGAGGTGATGCTGCTGCAAAAGGAAACAGGCTTGCTGCAAGGGCGCCTCGGCCACGTGAACGAGCCGGCGCGCGGCGGCGTGATGGTGATTCCGCTCTTCGAAACCATCGCCGACCTGCGCAACGCCCCGCACATCATGCGCGACCTGCTCGCGCTGCCCGGCATCGATTCGCTCATCGAGCACCAGGGCGGCGAGCAGGAAGTGATGCTCGGCTACTCGGACAGCAACAAGGACGGCGGCTTCCTCACCTCGAACTGGGAGCTTTACCGCGCCGAACTCGCGCTCGTCTCGCTCTTCAAGGAACGCGGCGTCAAGCTGCGGCTCTTCCACGGCCGCGGGGGCACTGTGGGACGCGGCGGCGGCCCGACCTACCAGGCCATCCTCTCGCAGCCGCCGGGCACGGTCGAAGGGCAGATCCGCCTCACCGAACAGGGCGAGGTGATTGCGAGCAAGTTCGGCAACCCCGACATCGGCCGACGCAATCTCGAAACGGTGGTCGCGGCCACGCTCGAAGCGTCGCTGCTGCCGCACGGCAATGCGCCCGCGCAACTGCCCGAGTTCGAAGCGGCCATGCAGCAGCTCTCGGACACGGCGATGGCCGCGTACCGCGCGCTCGTCTACGAAACGCCGGGCTTCACCGACTACTTCTTCTCGGCCACGCCGATCGCCGAAATCGCGGAACTGAACATCGGCAGCCGGCCCGCGTCGCGCAAGCTGCAAGATCCGAAGCACCGCAAGATCGAAGACCTGCGCGCCATTCCGTGGGGCTTCTCGTGGGGCCAGTGCCGGCTGCTGATTACGGGCTGGTACGGCTTCGGCGCCGCGGTGGGCACCTACCTCGACGAAGCGGGCAGCGACGCCGAGCGCGCCCGGCGCCTCGCGCTTCTCAAGAAGATGGGTCGCACGTGGCCGTTCTTTGCGAACCTGCTCTCGAACATGGACATGGTGCTCGCGAAGACCGACCTCGCCGTAGCGTCGCGCTACACGCAGCTCGTCGCCGACAAGAAGCTGCGCAAGCGCGTGTTCGACCGCATCGTGGCCGAATGGGAGCGCACCTCGCGCGTGCTCTCGGAGATCACGGGCCACGGCGAGCGGCTGGCGGACAACCCGCTGCTCGCGCGCTCCATCAAGAACCGCTTCCCTTACCTCGACCCGCTCAACCACCTGCAAGTGGAGCTGATCAAGCGGCACCGCGCCGGCGACACGAACGAGCGCGTGCGGCGCGGCATCCATCTCACCATCAACGGGATTGCGGCGGGGCTGCGTAATACGGGTTGAGTCGGCCCAAGGCAGGAAGAGCGCAGTCAGCGAAGCCCGGTGCGCAACGGTTTGCGCGCCGGGCTTTTTTTGCGCGCGGCCCGGACGACGGGCCCGCCTTCTCTTCGCCCTTACTGCCTACGCGCCTCGATCATCAGCGCATCGAGCTTGAACGAGCCGTCCTCCTGTACCTCGAAGTACTGCCGCACCTCGTCGGGCGCGCTAGCCCACAGCGAACGGATGGCGGCGGCGCGCACCTCGGGCGTGCGCATGCGCGCAATCCACGTCGCGAAGTCGATGGGAATGCGCCAGCGCTCGCGCACCTTCGCCTCGAAGCCCGCGTCGCGGAAAAACGCGAGCCATTCGTCGGCGCGGTAGTTGCGGATATGCGAGCCGTCGCGCAGCACTTCGGCGGCCTGGAAATGCGTGTCGAAGAGCGGATCGTCCACGCCCGCCACATCGATGAACAGCACGCGGCCGCCCGGCTTCAGCACGCGATGCACCTCGGCGAGCGCCTTTCGCACATCGCGCCAGTGGTGCGCACTCAACCGGCTGATGGCCCAGTCGAACGACGCGTCCGCAAACGGCAGGCTCTCCGCCGCGCCCTGCTGCACGCGAACGGTCGACAGGCCACGCTCTTTGGCCGCCGCCGCGACGGTGGCCAGCATGGGCGGCGCAATGTCGTAGGCCACCACTTCGCGCACGTGGGGCGCCACCGCGAAGCTCGCATGCCCCGCGCCGCACCCCATGTCCAGCACGGTGGCCCCGCCGCAGGTGGCCTTGAAGGTGGCGGCAAGCGTCTCGAGATCGGCGCCCGTCGCATGCACGTGGCTCGTGAGATAGGCGGCGGCGGTCGAGCCGAATGCATCGGCCACCTGGTCGTGATGCTTCATCGAATGCTCCTTCGCCCGGGTTGGCTCTCCCGGAGGGTTGGTGTGAGAACGGCTTTTTGTGGATGAACGCGCGCGGAGTGCACTCGGTGGCCGCCACACGCCTCATCTGCCGCTACAATAGGCGCCGGCTGGTACCAGTACAAGTTAAGCAGTTATTCTGGTATCTCCAGCACCTGTCATACGTTCGTTCACCGTTTCATGCACCCGCCCGCTGCCTGCGATGAGTTCCTCCCATTCGTCCTCCACGGCCAAAACGCTCGATCCCACGCCCGCGCGCGCGCTCGGCGAATTCATCCGCGCCCACCGCGAACGGCTCTCGCCGAATGCGGTGGGACTGCCGCCCGGTCCGCGCCGGCGCACGCCCGGGCTGCGTCGCGAGGAAGTGGCGCAGCTGTGCGGGGTGAGCCCCACCTGGTACACCTGGATCGAACAGGGCCGGCCGGTATCGGCCTCTGCGGACGCGCTCGCACGCATCGCCGTCGCGCTGCAACTCTCGCGCGCCGAGCGCGTCTATCTGTTCGAACTGGCCGCGCAGCGCGACCCCGCCGAGCCGGACCCGGCCGCGACGGACGCGCCCGCCGCGCTGCTCGAAACGGTGAAGCTCGTGGATTCGCCGGCCTATGTGCTGGACCGGCAATGGAATGCGCTGGCGTGGAACAGGCAGGCCTCAGACCTGTTCGTAGGCTGGCTCGACGAAGGCACGAGCAACGCTCACGACGCTCAAGCGCGCAACCTGCTGCGCTTCACGTTCACGGCGCCGCTCGCGCGCGAGTTGATCGTCGACTGGGAAACGCGCGCGCGGCGCCTCGTAGCGGAGTTTCGCGCCGATTCCATCCGCCACCTCAACGACGCGCCCACTCGCGCGCTGATCGACGCCCTCGCCGCGGCAAGCGACGACTTCGCGCGCTTCTGGGCGTCGCAGGATGTGGGCGAGCGCGAAGGCGGTCTGCGCGAATTCAACCATCCGCGCGCGGGGCGCCTCGCCTACGACCAGATCACCCTCAAGCCCGCCCAGCGCGAAGACCTGAAGCTCGTGGTGCTCGTGGCACGCGCCCCGCGTTGACGGTGGGCGCAACCGTGCGCGCGTAGCGGCCCGCCGCCGGCCGCTGCGTCGCGCGATGTTAAAATCTGCGACTTCCTCGCGCCGCAGTCCGCACCGCGCCACCGCGGCGAGCTTTTCCCTGTACGCGGCCTCGCACCGCACGTTCACTGCCAACATCATGACGTCCCAACTGCACAAAAAAGGCGAAGCCTGGTCGGCTCGCTTCTCGGAGCCGATGTCGGAGCTCGTCAAGCGCTACACGTCGTCGGTCTTCTTCGACAAGCGGCTGGCGCTCGTCGACATCGAAGGGTCGCTCGCGCATGCGTCGATGCTCGCCGCGCAAGGCATCATCGGCGCCGACGACCTCGCCGCCATCCAGCGCGGCATGGCGCAGATCAAGGGCGAAATCGAACGCGGCGAGTTCGAATGGCAGCTGGATCTCGAAGACGTGCACCTGAACATCGAGGCGCGCCTCACGGCGCTGATCGGCGACGCGGGCAAGCGGCTGCACACGGGCCGCTCGCGCAACGACCAGGTCGCAACCGACATCCGCCTGTGGCTGCGCGGCGAGATCGATCGCATCGGCGGGCTGCTCACCGATCTGCGCACCGCGCTCATCGACCTCGCGGAGCAGCACGCGGCCACCATCATGCCGGGCTTCACGCACCTGCAGGTGGCGCAGCCCGTCACGTTCGGCCACCACCTGCTCGCCTACGTCGAGATGTTTTCGCGCGACGCCGAGCGCATGCGCGACTGCCGCACGCGCGTGAACCGCCTGCCGCTGGGCGCGGCAGCGCTCGCGGGCACGAGCTATCCGATCGACCGTCACGCGGTAGCGAAGACGCTCGGCTTCGACGGTATCTGCGCGAACTCGCTGGATGCGGTCTCGGACCGTGACTTCGCCATCGAATTCACCGCCGCCGCCGCGCTCGTCATGACGCACGTCTCGCGCTTCTCGGAAGAACTCGTGCTGTGGATGAGCCCGCGCGTGGGCTTCATCGATCTGGCGGACCGCTTCTGCACGGGCTCGTCGATCATGCCGCAGAAAAAGAACCCGGACGTGCCCGAACTGGCGCGCGGCAAGACCGGCCGCGTGAACGGCCACCTGATGGCGCTGCTCACGCTCATGAAAGGCCAGCCGCTTGCCTACAACAAGGACAACCAGGAAGACAAGGAACCGCTCTTCGACACCGTGGACACGGTAGCCGACACGCTGCGCATCTTCTCGGAAATGGCCGCGGGCATTCGCGTGCGTCCGGAAGCGATGCGTGCCGCAGCCCTGCAAGGCTTTTCCACGGCGACCGATCTGGCGGACTACCTCGTCAAGCGCGGCCTGCCGTTCCGCGACGCGCACGAGGCCGTAGCGCACGCGGTGCGCATCTGCGTGGACCGCAACTGCGATCTGGCGGACCTGTCGCTCGACGACATGCGCCGCGAACTGCCGGCGGTCGCGCATCTGTTGGGCGAAGACGTGTTCGAAGTGTTGACGCTGGAAGGGTCGGTGGCGAGCCGCAATCATCCGGGCGGCACGGCGCCGGCGCAGGTGCTGGCGGCAGTGAAGGCCGCACGGGCCGCGCTTGGGAAGTGAGGTTGAGAAGACCCGTCAGGCGCCGCGCACGAAGCTGAACGAGCGGCGCTCAAGCTGAAACGCGCCAACGAAAAGGGCGAAGGACTGCGAACGCAGCACCTTCGCCCTTTTGACATGGACGGACGCATTGTGGGCGTCACGCCCCGCTACCCGAAATCAGTCGTTGCCCACCGTCTCCGACAAACGCTTGAGCGTAGCCACCCGCGCGCCGATGAGGTCGAGCCGGCTGCGTGCATTGACGAGGGGTGTCGTGGCGTCGCGATACGCAAGCCACGCGCGTTCGGCCCGCACGAGCACAGCACGCGAACGCGCCGGCATGCGCACGTAGAGCCGGCGATAGTAGCGGTTCAGATCGAACTCCGCGTGTTCGCACTGCGCGTCGCCGCCGCAGCCGGGTGAGCCGGGCGGCGTGTTGACCGAATCGGTTCTCGCAGTTTCCGCACGCAGCATCAATGCACGGTCGCGCACCGGCTGCAGTTCCATGTCGGCTTGCGAAAGCACGTAGGCCGTGCCGTGCGTCGTCGCGAACACCGCCTGCAACAGCGGCCTTTCCGCGTCGCGCCAGGCGCTCCAGCGCTTCTGGCTGTCCTCCCAGCCCTTGCGCCGCGCGTCCGGTCCTTTGGTCATCAGTTGCCGGTACGCGATGTCGGTCGCGCCCTTCCATGCGGCGCGAGCCGTATCCATGCACTGCACCTGCCCTGAGGTGGACGACATGTCGGCGCGCGCCGAACACGCGCGCATCGCGGCATCGATGGGGTCGGCCGCGGCGACTTCGGCATGGGCAGTGCCGGTCACAACGGCCAGCGGCAAGACCAGCGCCACGGCCAGTGCGGCCGAAAGCGCAACGGTTGCGACCGGCCTCGCGCGCCGGCGCGCGTCGCGGGCGAACCGCCGGGCCGCGTCGAACAGGCGGCCTGTCGTTGCACCGCCGATGTGTTTCCGCTCGCCCATCAGTCGCGCACGCAATCCACGAAGTACTCGATGCGGCCGTTGATCATCTCGCCGACCAACCCGTGAATGTCCGTATGGAAGCCCGGGAAGCGCTCGTTGAACTCGCGCGCAAAGCGCAGGTACTCGACGATCGTGCGATTGAAGCGCTCGCCCGGAATGAGCAGCGGAATGCCCGGCGGGTAAGGCGTGAGCAGCACGGTCGTGACGCGGCCTTCGAGCTGGTCGATGGGCACGCGGTCCACCTCGCGGTGCGCGAGCTTCGCGAACGCGTCCGAGGGCTTCATCGCGGGCTCCATGTTCGAGAGGTACATCTCCGTCGTGAGGCGGGCGATGTCGTTGGCGCGGTACACGCTGTGAATCTGCTCGCACAGGTCGCGCAGGCCGATGCGCTCATACGCGGGATGCTGCGCCACGAACTCGGGCAACACGCGCCACAGCGGCTGGTTGTTGTCGTAGTCGTCCTTGAACTGCTGGAGTTCGGTCACCATCGAGTTCCAGCGGCCCTTCGTGATGCCGATGGTGAACATGATGAAGAACGAGTAGAGCCCCGTCTTCTCGACGATGATGCCGTGCTCCGCCAGGTAGCGCGTGACGATGGCCGCGGGAATGCCGTTCTCGCCGAACTCGCCGTCCACGTCGAGCCCCGGCGTGATGATGGTCGCCTTGATGGGGTCGAGCATGTTGAAGCCTTCGGCCAGCGCGCCGAAGCCGTGCCAGCGGTCGTTCGGGCGCAGCATCCAGTCTTCGCGCGAGCCGATGCCTTCCTCGGCCAGTTCTTCTGGACCCCAGACCTTGAAGAACCAGTCGTCGCCGTACTCGGCGTCCACTTTGCGCATGGCGCGGCGGAAATCGAGCGCTTCGGCAATCGATTCCTCGACGAGCGCCGTACCGCCCGGCGGCTCCATCATCGCGGCGGCCACGTCGCACGACGCGATGATCGCGTACTGCGGGCTCGTGGACGTGTGCATCAGATACGCCTCGTTGAAACGATGGCGGTCGAACGTACTGTTCTCGGAGTCCTGCACGACGATCTGCGACGCCTGCGAGATGCCCGCGAGCAGCTTGTGCGTGGAGTGCGTGGCGAACACGAGCGCGCCCGTGCGCGGACGGCCCGCGCCGATGGCGTGCATGTCCTGGTAGAACGGGTGGAACTCGGCGTGCGGCAGCCAGGCTTCGTCGAAGTGCAGCGTGTCGAGCATGTCGCCGAGCAGGTCCTTGATCATCTCGACGTTGTAGATCACGCCGTCGTAGGTGCTCTGCGTGATGGTCAGGATGCGTGGCTTGAGGTTCGGATTCTTCGCGAGCGCCTCGCGCGCGAACGGGTTCGCCTCGATCTTGCGGCGGATGTTCTCCGGCTTGAACTCGTCGCGCGGAATCGGGCCGATGATGCCGAAGTTGTTGCGCGTGGGCGTGAGGAACACCGGAATCGAGCCCGTCATCATGATGGCGTGCAGGATCGACTTGTGGCAGTTGCGGTCCACCAGCACGATGTCGCCCGGTGCGACCGTGGCGTGCCAGACGATCTTGTTCGAGGTCGACGTGCCATTGGTCACAAAGAACAGGTGGTCGGCGCTGAAGATGCGCGCGGCGTTGCGTTCGGAGGCCGCAACAGGGCCGATGTGATCGAGCAGTTGGCCCAGTTCGTCCACGGCGTTGCAGACGTCGGCGCGCAGCATGTTCTCGCCGAAGAACTGGTGGAACATCTGGCCAAGCGGGCTCTTGAGAAACGCGACGCCGCCCGAGTGACCCGGGCAGTGCCACGAGTACGAGCCTTCGTCCGCGTACTTCACCAGTTCCTTGAAGAACGGCGGCGCGAGCGAATCGAGATAGACCTTCGCCTCGCGGATGATGTGGCGCGCGACGAACTCCGGCGTGTCCTCGAACATGTGGATGAAGCCGTGCAGCTCGCGCAGGATGTCGTTCGGCAGGTGCCGCGACGTGCGCGTCTCGCCATACAGGAAGATCGGGATGTCGGCGTTGCGGCGGCGCACTTCGGTCACGAACGCGCGCAGCTCGATGATGGCCGTGGCGAGTTCGGGCAGCTCGCCGTCCGGGCCCGTTTCGCCGAGCATCAGTTCGTCGTCGTCGATCGAGAGAATGAAGCACGACGCGCGGCTCGACTGCTGGGCGAACGAGGTGAGATCGCCGTAGCTCGTGAGTCCGAGCACCTCCACGCCTTCTTTCTCGATGGCTTCGGCGAGCGCCCGTATGCCGGAGCCCGAGATGTTCTCGGAGCGGAAATCTTCGTCGATGATGACGACAGGAAAACGAAACTTCATGGGGCGATTCTCCAAAAAGAACGACCGCTGCTCGTGCTGCGCAGCGGCCACCCGTCAAGCCGGTGAGTCAGCGCGCAACCGTTACGTCTTGGGCAACGTCACGCCGTGCTGGCCTTGATATTTGCCGCCGCGGTCCGCGTACGACACCTCGCAAACCTCGTCGCTTTCGAAAAAGAGCACCTGCGCGACGCCCTCGTTCGCGTAGATTTTGGCAGGCAAAGGTGTCGTATTCGAGAACTCGAGCGTGACGTAGCCTTCCCACTCCGGCTCGAACGGCGTCACGTTCACGATGATCCCGCAGCGCGCGTAAGTGGATTTGCCGAGGCACACGGTCAGCACGTTGCGCGGAATGCGGAAGTACTCCACGGTGCGGGCGAGCGCGAACGAATTGGGCGGAATGATGCAGACGTCGCCCTTGAAGTCGACGAACGACTTTTCGTCGAAATTCTTCGGGTCGACGATGGTCGAGTTGATGTTCGTGAAGATCTTGAATTCGTCCGCGCAGCGGATGTCGTAGCCGTAGCTCGACGTGCCGTAGCTCACGATCTTGCGGCCGTCCTGCGACGTGCGGACCTGGTCCGGCACGAACGGCTCGATCATCTTGTGCTGTTCGGCCATGCGCCGAATCCACTTGTCGGATTTGATGGTCATGTTGGGACGCTACGCCACTAATTAGGATGGAAGGCGGATCGGCATATGGCGGTGCGCACAGGCGCATCGCAGGCGCTGACAGATGCTGTGCCCCGTGCCGTTCAGTGCCCGCCGACGAAAGCCGCTTATTTTACGCGATATGGGTGACGCTGCCGGGAACGCCCGGATGCGTGGCCCTGCGCGGCGATCGCCGCGAAGCGCGGAGCCGCCGGCACAGGCAAACGGAAGGGGCGAACGGCACGCCACACGGAAACTGACGCGCTGCACCATACGCACCGTACGCACCGTATTGCGCGCCTTGCGGCGGCGTCATTGCTGGCGGATCACCCCGCAGGCGAGTGCCGGGCCGGCGCCATGCTGCGGAAACGCGTAGGGGTCGCCTGCGTCGCGATGGACGAGCACGGAGCGCTGCAACACGGAGCGGATGCCGTCGAGCGAAACGTCCGGCGCCACGATGAAACCGGTGGCCACGCCGTTGGCATCGGCGTGAATGTTGCCGAGGTCGCCTTCCACGCGCGCACCGCTTTTCAACCGCTCGGCGGCGGGCGCGAACACCGGACCGGCGCTCGATCCGTCGGCGGCATTGCAGTCGCCGCGCTCGTGCACCTGAAGCGCGTGGTCGCTGTTGGGCGGCAGACCGGCCAGGTTGTAGGTGACCTGGACGCCGTCCGAGTGTTCGAGGAATGTGACGGTACCGCGGACCTGGTTGGCCACGGTTGACAGCAGTTGCGCGTCGGCACGCTTTTCCTGTGGTCTCAGGAATACGCTGCAGCCCGCGAGAAGCAGGCTGCCCGCAGCCAGCACGATGAATGCGCGCACCGCCTGCCCGTCGAGTCGTTTCTTCATGCGATCCTCTTGTCGGCGCGACACCGCCCCTGCGGCGCCGGACCGGACCTGACGAAGCCCACATGATACCGCGACACCCACGCGGATTGACGCATCTGCAGGTGCGCACGCGTACACACCTGAACGCCGACGTGGGCGCCGTGCACCAGAAAATGCGCGACGCGAGCGCCCGCGTCGACCTCTGGATGCTCAGGTGTTCTGCACGACGATGTTCGGAAACTTCGACGTCATGTCGCGGGCGCGCTCCGCAATGTGGATGGCGACCTTGCGGGCAATCTCGCGATAGATGCCGGCAATGCGGCCCTGCGGATCGGCCGCCACGGTAGGGTGGCCCGAGTCGGCCTGCTCGCGGATCGAGATATCGAGCGGCAGGCTGCCGAGCACCTCGACGCCGTACTCCTTCGCCATCCGCTCGCCGCCGCCCGCGCCGAAGATGTGCTCTTCGTGGCCGCAGTTCGAGCAGATATGCGTGCTCATGTTCTCGACGATGCCGAGGATCGGAATGCCCACCTTCTCGAACATCTTGAGGCCCTTCTTCGCGTCGAGCAGCGCGATGTCCTGCGGCGTCGTCACGATCACCGCGCCCGTCACCGGAACGCGCTGCGCGAGCGTGAGCTGGATGTCGCCCGTACCCGGCGGCATGTCCACCACGAGATAGTCGAGATCGCGCCAGTTCGTCTGCCGCAGCAACTGTTCGAGCGCCGAGGTGGCCATCGGGCCGCGCCACACCATCGGGTTGTCCTGTTCGATCAGGAAGCCGATCGAATTGGCTTGCACGCCGTGGCCCGCGAGCGGGTTCATCGACTGCCCATCCGGCGACTCCGGACGACCTTCGATGCCAAGCATCGTGGGCAGCGAGGGGCCGTAGATGTCGGCATCGAGAATGCCCACCGAGGCGCCTTCCGCGGCCAGCGCAAGCGCAAGGTTCACGGCCGTCGTGCTCTTGCCGACGCCGCCCTTGCCCGAGGCAACGGCCACGATGTTCTTCACGTTGGGCAGCAGCTTGACGCCGCGCTGAACGGTATGCGTCTCGATTTGCTGCGACACCGCGACGCGCACCTCCGAGACGCCCGGCACCTGGGCCAGCGCGCCGGCGACCAGCGCGCGGATCGCTTCGTACTGGCTTCTTGCCGGATAGCCGAGCACCACGTCGAGCGCAACCGTTGCGCCCTCCACGGTCACATTCCTGAAACCCTTCGCTGCCGCAAACGGACGGCCCGTGTTGGGATCCGTGACGGCCGCGAGCGCGGCGTCGACCAAAGCCCGATCAATGCTCATCGATACTCCGTGGGGAACACTGGTGGCGCGGCCCGATCGAATCATCTGGCCGACAGCCGGAATTTGAAAAAGATTGTTAGACGGCATTGCGCGAATCGCACCCCGGAGGCACGCTTCGGCGGCTGCTAGCTCGAAGTCCGCATCGCGGCATGGCCCGAGGTCCTGAGTCTTCGCACCCAGGCCCTTCCGGCCCGGTGCACGCCTCTCGCCGTCATTGTAGTGGCTCGGGCGGCGTGCTGCCCCGAAGACCCTGCTACGCTGTCGGCGCTTGCCAGCAGGTTCGTCGTTGCTGAGATCTGTTTCATTCAAAGAAAGGACCCAGAAAATGAAGACAAAAATCATGACCCGGCTGTCGGTTTTCGCGATTGCTGGCGCGCTCGTCGCCGGCTGTGCGACCCAGCAAGGCACTAACACGGCTGTCGGCACGGGTGTGGGCGCCGGCGTGGGCGCCGGGCTCGGCGCGCTGATCGGCGGCGGCAAGGGTGCCGCCATCGGTGCGGGTGTGGGCGCGGTTGCGGGCGGTGTCACCGGCTACAACTGGCAAGCCATCCGCAACAAGCTCTCGGGCGCGACCAAGGGCACCGGCACCCAGATCACGGAACAGCCGGATGGCTCGCTCAAGCTCAACATCCCGAGCTCGGTCACGTTCGATACGAACAGCTACGCGATCAAGCCGTCGTTCGCGCCGGTGCTCGACCAGGTGGCGCAGACGCTGAACCAGAATCCGGAAGTGATCGCTCAGGTGGTGGGTCACACGGACAGCACTGGCCAGGCGGCATACAACCAGACGCTCTCGGTGAATCGCGCACAAAGCGTCGCGAACTACCTCGCGCAGCACGGCGTGGCAGGCCAGCGCCTGTCGGCAACCGGCATGGGCGCAAGCCAGCCGGTCGCGGACAACAACACGGAAGCAGGCCGTGCACAGAACCGTCGCGTGGAAATCTACCTGCGCGCGACGGCGCAGCACCAAGGCTAAACCTGGTCCAAAGCCAGAGTTGATCGCGGGATCCTCCGCCGGCCGCGCCGCGGTCGGCGAAGGCCGGCCCTGCTTTGCGCGGGTGCCCAACCTGGCCGCAACGGTCACCGTCAGGAAATCGCAAGGCGGTGGAGCGCATTGGGCGACGGATCAGTGCGTGCGAAGGCAACACACGTAACCCACGTAAGAGGAGCGTCAGCCACCCGGACAGCTAGCCGAAAAAAATTTTGGAACCCGGCGAACTCTCTGCAACGTTTGCTGTCTCTTTGTACGGTACGTGGCTGCGATGCTGCCGCGTCACCATTCTCCTCTTGTCGTTGTTGCTCCGGGGCCAGTGCCCCGGTTTTTTTTGCCCGCGATTTTTGCGCGCGCCCTTTGCGCCGCCGTGCTCGCGGCTGTCTTGCGGCCGTCTTGCGGGCCATTCGAACCCGCCGCGTCCCGCATGCCCTTCCCGCGCCTCGCGGAGCGCCTTTCGCCCTTCCAGGCCGGCACGCCGGGCGCTTGCGCCCTGCTAGAATCGAACCTTCGTCCCCTTCGCAACACCGGCAATACCGGAAATCCCCTATCCCTATGTCAGAACCCGTCACCGACCTCTCCGCAGCAGCCGGCGCGCCGTCGGGCCGCCGCCAGATCCTCGTCACGTCTGCCCTGCCCTATGCCAACGGGCAGATCCATATCGGCCATCTGGTCGAATATATCCAGACGGACATCTGGGTGCGCGCGCTGCGAATGCACGGGCACGAGGTCTACTACGTCGGGGCTGATGACACGCACGGCACGCCCGTCATGCTGCGCGCCGAGCAGGAAGGCTTGACGCCGAAAGCGCTGATCGACCGCGTCTGGCAAGAGCACAAGGCCGACATGGACGCATTCGGCATCTCGTTCGACAACTACTACACGACCGATTCGGAAGAGAACCGCGTGCTCTCCGAATCCGTGTATCTGTCGCTCAAAGATGCCGGGCTGATCGACGCGCGCGAGATCGAACAGGCGTACGACCCGGTCAAGAACATGTTCCTGCCGGACCGCTTCATCAAAGGCGAGTGCCCGAAGTGCGGCGCGAAGGACCAGTACGGCGACAGCTGCGAAGTCTGCGGCTCGACCTACCAGCCCACGGACCTCGTGAATCCGTACTCGGTGGTCTCTGGCGCCACGCCCGTGCGCAAGACCTCGACACACTACTTCTTCCGGCTGTCGGACCCGCGCTGTGAAAACTTCCTGCGCGGCTGGGTGGAAGGGCTCGCGCAGCCGGAAGCCACCAACAAGATGCGCGAATGGCTGGGCGCGCCGGGCGAAGCGAAGCTCGCCGACTGGGACATTTCCCGCGACGCACCCTATTTCGGCTTCGAGATTCCGGGCGCGCCCGGCAAGTACTTCTACGTCTGGCTCGACGCCCCCGTGGGCTACTACGCGAGCTTCAGCAATCTCGCGCAACGTCTCGGGCTCGACTTCGACGCGTGGGTGAAGGCCGGCTCCGCCGCCGAGCAGTACCACTTCATCGGCAAGGACATCCTGTACTTCCACACGCTGTTCTGGCCCGCCATGCTGGAATTCTCGGGCCACCGCACGCCCACCAACGTGTTCGCACACGGCTTTCTCACGGTGGACGGCGCGAAGATGTCGAAGTCGCGCGGCACGTTCATCACCGCGAAGAGCTACATCGACACGGGGTTGAATCCCGAATGGCTGCGCTACTACTACGCGGCCAAGCTCAACAGTACGATGGAAGACATCGACCTGAGCCTCGAAGACTTCCAGGCGCGCGTGAACAGCGATCTGGTGGGCAAGTACATCAACATCGCGAGCCGCGCGGCGGGCTTTCTGATCAAGCGCTTCGAGGGTCGCGTGCAGGACAGCGCCATGCAGCATCCGCTCCTCGGCACACTGCGCGCAGCCATCCCGCAGATCGCGGCGAACTACGAGGCACGCGAGTACAGCCGCGCGCTGCGCCACACGATGGAGCTTGCCGACGCGGTGAACGCCTACGTGGACGGCGCGAAACCCTGGGAGCAGGCCAAGGATCCCGCCAATGCGGTGGCGCTGCACGAGACCTGCAGCGTGAGCCTCGAGGCCTTCCGGCTGCTGTCGCTTACGCTCAAGCCGGTGCTGCCCGGTCTGGTTGCAGGAGTCGAGGCGTTCCTGTCGATCAAGCCGCTCACGTGGACCGATGCTGGCGTGCCGCTCTCCTCGCAGCAGCCGATCAACGCCTACAAGCACCTGATGACGCGCGTCGAGCCGAAGCAGATCGATGCGCTGCTCGCGGCGAACCGTTCCTCGCTTGCGCCGACCGAAGGTTCGGCCGCGAGCGCAAACACCGGCGCCGCGGCGAACGGCGGCAAGGCAGCCGCGTCGGCCGCCGTCAAGCCCGCGAAGGCCGGCAAGAGCGCGCAGGCAGACGAAACGCCCGAAGTCATCTCCATCGACGACTTCGCGAAGATCGATCTGCGCGTGGCGCTCATCGTCGATTGCCGCACGGTGGAAGGCTCGGACAAGCTGCTGCAACTCACGCTCGACGTGGGCGAAGACAAGCCGCGCAACGTGTTCTCCGGCATCCGCTCGGCCTACAAGCCCGAGGACCTGGTGGGCAAGCTCACGGTGATGGTGGCCAACCTCGCGCCGCGCAAGATGAAGTTCGGGCTCTCCGAAGGCATGGTGCTCGCCGCTTCCGCTGCGGACGAGAAAGCCGAACCGGGCCTCTACGTGCTCGAACCGCACAGCGGGGCGAAGCCGGGAATGCGGGTTCGCTAAACCCCGAACGCGGCGCTACCACCGGATCCGGTCGAAGCGCCGCGTATAGAACAGATCCACGCCCTTGAACGTGCCGCCATAGGCGGCCACCGACCAGTAGCGCGTCAGGTTCACGGTCGCCTTGATAGCGTTGGCGGCGGACTGCAAGCCCTGCTCGTAGCCCAGCACGAGCCACTCGCTGATCGCCTTCGAAACCAGCACCACCTGCGGGTCGGTCAGACCCACGTCGCTGCGTCCCACCGAGACTTCGTCGAGCCCCACCGTCTGCGCAATGCGCTTGCCGCCCGCGCTGCCCAGCAGCGCGAGCGCTGTGGTCATCGAGCTTTGCTGCCCGAGGTTGTTGCCCTGGTCCGTACCGTGGCCGAACAGCAGCCACGAGAGCTTTTCGTTGTCCGACACGTTCGGCTCGGAGACGAGCCTCACGTCGGGCGACTGCACCGTGCCCGTCACCTGCACGCCCGCTTCCACCTGCTGATTGCGCCGCATTGCGAGAATATTGATGCCCGGATTCGCCACCGGCCCATTGAACGTGAAGAACCCGTTTTCGATAGCGAGCTTGCGGCCGAACGCCGTATAGGTGGAGCCTTCGGTCACGCGGACGTTGCCCACCGCGCGCAGCGGCAGATTCGGCGCGCTCATCGCCGTGATGGTGCCGCGCAGACCCAGGTCCGCGCCCACGCCGCGGAAGCGGAAGTCGTTGCCCAGATCGATGTCGATGTTGGCGCGCGGCGCAAAGCGCCCCACCGGCTTGTTGCTGCCTGCCACCGGCGGCGGCTTGCCGCCGCGCGTGGTGCCGTCCGGCCGCACGATCACCACGTCGTCGCCCAGTTCCGGCGCCGACTGTTCGGGCATGTCGAAGAGCGCGTGATCCACGCGGAACTTGCCGTTGATCGCGAGGCCGCCGACGAGCCCGGCGTTCGCCACGCTCGCACTGCCGGAGAGCGACAGCCGCCGGTCCGGTGATGCAAAGAGTTCGAGCTTGTCGGCAACGATGCTCGCCGTGAGATCGGGCTCGTCGCTGTCCAGCCGCACGCGCCCCGTGGCCCGTAACGTACCGCTCGCGCCGTGGAACTCGACCTGCTGGAAATCGACCAGGTTTTCCGTGAGCGCAATGTGGATCACGCCGTCCTTCAACTGCACGCCCTGATCCACCATCGTGGCCGAGAGCCCGTCGCCCAGCAGCGAGCCCGAGACATTCGGTTTGCCGAGCGTGCCCGCAAGCACGAGCTTCAACGCGAGGTGCCCGTCGAGCAGGTAGCCGGGGCCGAACAGTCCGCCCGTGGTCTTGAGTTGCGGCACGTTCGCGTTGATGGCCCCGGTGAGCGGCGAGGCGTCGTCCGCGGTCAGGACCCCGTCGCGCATCGCGAGCGTCGTGGCGGCATTGGCGTCGATCACGCCAATGCGGCTTGCCTGCGCGTGCAGGGTGGTGTTCACGCGGTTGCCGTTGCTGAAGTCCGCGCGCGCCGCGATGTCGGTGATGCCGAGCGGCGCGAGCCCGCGCGACACTTCGAGCGTGATGTCGCCCGAGCGGCGCTTCACGGCGATGTGCCCGGTGGCGGTCTCGCCGAGTGCGAAGTCCCAGTCGCTGTCGAACACGAGATCGGTGCGCAGCGTGGGCGACGGCGCGCCCGTGATCTCGTGGCGCAATTCGAGCACGCGTGCAAGCGACACGCCCGTCAGCGTTCCCGCCGAGCGAATGCGGCCGTGATCGTAAGTGAACGACTTGAGATCGAGCGACGCGCCTTCCAGCGTGAGCCGCGTCGCGCCCAGCGTCACCTTGCCCGGCGCCACCGCCAGCGCAAGCGGCACGTCGAGACTCGCCTGCGGTGTGCCGCGATTCGCGAGCCGCGTGATAGTGCCGTCCCAATGCGTGCCGTCGCTCGCGTCGGTGAGACGGCCGTTGGCGGCGAGCGTCAGATCGACCGACTGGTCCTGGATCTTGCCCACCGCGGCGGCTTCCAGCGTGTGCTTCGCCCGCGTGCCGGAGAGGCGCGCGGTCAGCGTCGAGAGGTTCACGCCCGCGGTGGTGAGCTCGCGTGCGTCGGTCGTAAAGGCGAGTGTGCCGTTCGGGCCGTCGCGCATCTCGGCATGGCCCTGCGCGTGGCCAACGCGGTTCGAGCCCACCACGACGCCGTCGGCCTGGTAGTCGAGCGCGACATTGGGATGCGTGAACGTGCCCGTGACGTCGCCGTCGGCGGAGACGAAACCTGCAAGGCCGAAGCCGAGGCGCTCCAGTTGCGGCGCGTTGACCCTGAAACGCAGCCGGTCGCCGCGCGCACCGAAACTGCCTTGCAGATCGACGTCGTTGCCCGCCACCGAGAGGTTCACCTTGCTCGGCAGGATGCGCGAGCCGGCCAGTTGCACGGTGCCCGAGCCGGTCATCGGGAGGTTGTCGTAGACGCTCGGGCCCAGGCGGAACTCGGCGCGCGTCGTGAAGGTGGGCGCGAGCACGCCCGTGGCAGCGAGCGTGCCGTTCACGCGCGCCTCGATGCGACGTGTCGCGGCAGCCGGTTTGGCCGTTTTCCGGGCGACCGGCTTCACTGCACCCTTGCCCGCGCTGGCCGTCTGCTTCGCCGCGCCAGCCTTACTGGTTGCCGACTGGCTGGCCGCCACCGAAGCCGACGGCCCCTGCGAGGTCAGCGCGAGCGGGTCGAAATCCGTGAGCGTCGCTTTGAGGTTCCAGGTGGAACTGGCGTCGTGCTTGATCGCGCCGGACAGATCGACGCGGCCGCGGCCCGCGCTCACGCGCACGTCGTTGAAGCTGGTGCGCGCCGGGTCGAACGTCACCTTGCCCTGGGCGCGCAGCGCCGCCTTGGGGTCGGCGAGGTCGAGCGTGATGGTCTGGATGTCGTCGTTGAGACGAATGCCGATGGGGCCGGACAGGTTGGTGGGCCGCACGCTTGCTTCGAGTGCGTTCAGGTCCAGCCCGGCCACGCGCAGATCGAGCTGGCCGCGCTTGCCGGCGAGCGTACCGCCACCTGTCACCGTGGCGTTCTTCACGAGCCGCACGTTGAGATTCGAGACGCGCTGCGTCTTCGCGTCGAGCCAGACGTCCGCACGGGCGTCGATGAGCGGCAGCAGCTTCGCATCGAGCGCGCCCGGCTTGGCATTGGCGATAGAAACCGAACCGGTGACCGCGAAGGTCTGGGTTTTTGCGGCAGTGGCAGGCTTGGCGGCAGTCACGGCTTGGGCTGCGCTACCCGTCGATGCGCCATTCGACGCGGCACTCGATGCGGCACTCGCCCCGGCACTCGCACCAGCTACCAGCGAAGCGGTACGCGCGGACACCGCCGAAGCGCCGCTCGCCGCCGGCGCAAAAACACCGCTTGCACCAGCGCCCGATGCCCCGCCCGCAGGCATGCCGCCCTGCCCCCGCTCCGCGCCGGTCGCCGTCGCCGGCTGCAACTCGGCACGCACGGCGAGATCCGCGAATGGCGCCGAAGGCGAAAACGCCTGCGGATTCACGTGATCGAAGGCCACCGTTGCGCGCTTGAGCGGCACGTCGGCAAAGGGCGTCGCCTCCACGTGCGCGTGGCCGGTCAACTTGAGCCCGCTCGCATCCACTTCCGCCGCAAGCGCCTCCAGCGTGCCGGTCAGATGAGCGCGCACCTGCACGTCTTCGTCGTTGACCTTGCCCGAATAACCGGCGTCGCCCGCCAGCGCGAACGGCCGCACGCCGTCGAGCGTCGCATGCGCCGTGACCGCGCCATACGGCGTGTCGAGCCGCTCGACGGACGCCTCGTGATGCCGGCCGTCGCTGCGGCCATGAAAGACGAAGCGCGAGAAGGTGGTGGTCGAGGCGCCCTCGTGCAGCACGAGTTGATCCACCTGCACGTCGCGCAGGTCGAGTGCGAGCGGCAGTTGCAGGTCCTGCGGCAACGTCGTGGGCCCGGACGATGGCGACGGCACGAGCCGCGCCTCGATCGTGCCGACATGCAGGTAATCGACGGTGAAGCGCCACGGCTGCCGCGACAGCGCCCATTGGCCCGCGATGCGGTCGATCTTGATGTCCGTGCCGTCGCTGCCGCGCCACTCCACGCGGCGCAGCCGCACGCCGGTGGCCAATGCGCCGCCGTCCAGCTGACCGGTCAGCTTGCCGCCCAGCAGCTTCACCGCGGCCTGCCACGTCCAGGCGGTGCCCCGCTCGGTGGTGAGCGCGCCATACAGCAATCCCACGACGAGCACGGCCAGCACTACGGGCACGCCGATCAGCCACGCCAGCAGCTTGCCGGCGCGCGCAAGGCGGCCCGGGCGCGGCGGCTCGCCGTTGCCCCCGGAACCCGCGGATGCGGGGCCGTCGGGTTCAGGCGCGGGCGGCTGGGTGGAGGGGTCCGTGGTCATGCTCGCTGCGATGTCAAAGGTCAGTCAGCCAATTGCGGTGGATGGAAGGGCTCGAAATGCCGAGGTCGATTACGCTAAAGACACGCCAAAGGCTGCGGTAACAACATCAGAACGCGATGCCCAGCGTGAGATACGGCCGCACGCTGTGGTTGCGGGTGCCGTACGCCAGATCGACGTTCACCGGCCCCACCGGGCTGCGCCACCTGGCGCCTACGCCCACGCCCGGATAGAACGCTTTCTCGTGCCACGAGTCCGCGGCGGTACCGATGTCGAAGAACGCCGCGGCGCCCCAGTCGTGATTGAACCAGTGCTGGTACTCCGTGGACGCCGTCATCAGGTACTTGGTCGGCAGGATCGAGCCGTTCACATTGCGGCCGAGGCTTTGGTAGCTGTAGCCGCGCACCGAATTCGAGCCGCCCGCGCGAAACAGCAGCGAAGCCGGTATGCCCGCCGAACTGCCGCTCGTGAAGACGCCGCCCAGCTCCGCGCGAAACAGCACGAGGTCGTACTTGCCGATGGGCACGTACTGCTGGCCGCGCACGTAACCGCGAATGAACGACTGGTCCGTGAGCACGTGCTTCACGGCAAAGCCCGCCTCGGCGCGAATCAGGTTGCCCGAGCGCGGAAAGAGCGGGTCGTCGACATTGCGGCGCGTCCACGACCATGCCGGCACGAGCGCGCGGCTCGTGGTGGGCGCACCCGTGTTCTGCGTGAGCCGGTCCTGGTAGTAGAGAATCGAGTAGCCGTAGTCGATGCGCTGCGACGTGCGCGTGCGCTGCAAACCGGCACGCGCGCTGTAGATGTGCGTGTCCGACACGTCGGTGCTGGTGTAGGACGCCAGCGCGCTGTTGGTCCAGGCGCGCGGGCCCGGCGGCATGGCGAGCTCGATCTGGCCGTACTGCTGGATCTGATCGATGCGGCCGTCCACGGAAAACGGCCACGCGCGGCCGAACGTGTCGAGGTACGAGTAGGAGCCCTGCACGTGCGGCCCGGTATCCGTGGAGTAGCCGACGCTGCCGCGAAAGTTGTTGTACGGGTACTCGCTCACCTTCACGTGGATGGGCGTGTCGAGCGGCTTGCTGGTGTCGTCATCGACGTCGATGGCCACGCTCGCGTAGTACGGCGTGTTCTGCAACTGGCGCTGGAGTTCACGAATGCGCTGGGCGTCGTAAATGTCGCCCTGCGACACGGGGTTCACGTCGCGCACGATCTGCTCGGGATAGCGGCGCGTGCCCGACACGTCGAGCGGGCCCATCGTGAAGGTGGGCCCGCTCTCGAACGTGACCGAGAGTTTCGCGTCGTGCTTCTGCGGATTGATGCGCGCCTCGGACTGCGAGATCTTCGCGCCAAGATAGCGGCGCGCCTGCAACGCCTTGAGCGCGGCCTTCTTGGCGTCGTCCCAGCCCGACTGCGAGAACGCGTCGCCCTCGTGCAGCGAGAACGCGAAACGCGCGGTGTTCTCCTGAGCTGGGTCTTCGGTGAGGATAGGTCCCTTGAATGACAGCGAGACCGACGAGATCGTGGTCTGCTCGCCCGGATCGACGAACACCGTGACCCGCTTTCTGCCGCCAACCGTGCGCACGTCGGTGCGCACCACGGGCGAAAAGTAGCCGTCCGTCGCAACGAGGTCGCGCGCCTGCTGCGGCGTGGCGGTGACGAGAAAGTCGAACTGGTCGTCCGAGATGTCCTTGCGCGTGGCGAAGCGCACGATGTCGAGATGCGCTTCGAGCAGCTTGCGCACCGAACGCGGCGAGGCCTCCACATCGACGTCGTACACGCGCGAGGCCGCGTGCGCCGCGCCCCAGAAGAGGAACACACAACACGCCGCGACCCGCGCGGCCATGGCCCATGCCCTTCGCATGCGTGACGGTTCGATTGCACATCCCGCCAAACGGGACCTCCCTGCGGCTGTTGTTGAATTCGTTTCGGTTGAGGCACTGGCAGCGCTCGCCACACTCGCCGCGCTCGCGCCACGGGCACGCCGGGCACGAGTGCTGTATTTGACCACATCGCCGCACGCCTGTAGCCCGCATCGAGGCCCCTGCGCGTGCGCCTCGCGCCGCCCCACGCGGGCGATTGGACGCGCCTGCCCGCCGGTTGTTCCTCGGCCCGGCGCTTGCGGTAAAATTACGCGCCACACGAGAATCGACGGATAACCGGCGGCCGGCCACGCCGGAGCCGACCGGCCGCCGGTAGCCTTTTTGACGGACTTGACGGACGACGTGCCATGTATCAGTCGGATATCACCCAGTTCCTGAATCAGCTCAAGCAGCAAAAACCCAGCCTCGAAGAAGAGCAGCGCCGCGGCCGCGCGCTCTTGTGGGACAAGCAGCCCATCGACCTCGAAGAGCGCGCCGACCAGCAGGCCTCGCGCGTGAAGCAAACGCCGTACGTCTACTACCAGAACTTCTGATGTCGGCCGCGGACAGCGGCACGCCGGACGAAGGCACCGCGCTCGCCACACCCGCTACGGACTCCACGCCCGACACGGTCGACGGCGTGGCGTTCGCGCGTCTGTACGGCGAGCCGCTCTTCAAGGTGCCGCAGGATCTGTACATTCCGCCGGACGCGCTCGAAGTCTTTCTCGAAACCTTCGAAGGCCCGCTCGACCTGCTGCTGTACCTGATCCGCAAGCAGAACTTCAACGTGCTGGACATTCCGATGGCGGAAGTCACGGCACAGTACCTCGGTTACGTCGATCAGCTGCGCCACACCAATCTCGAGCTTGCCGCCGAGTATCTGCTGATGGCGGCCATGCTCATCGAGATCAAGTCGCGCATGCTGCTGCCGGTGAAGAAGGCCGACACGGGCGAGGAAGCCGAAGACCCGCGCGCCGAACTCGTGCGGCGTCTGCTCGAATACGAGCAGATGAAGCTCGCGGCGCAGCGGCTCGACCAGCTGCCGCAACTGGGCCGCGACTTCCTGCGCGCCGAGGTCTACATCGAGCAGAGCATCACGCCGCGCTTTCCGGACGTGAACAGCGACGACCTGCGCGCCGCGTGGGCCGACGTCATCAAGCGCGCGAAGCTCGTGCAGCACCACAAGATCACGCGCGAGGAACTCTCGGTACGCGAGCACATGAGCGTGATTCTGCGCAGACTGCAAAACGCGCGCTTCATGGAGTTCTCGGAACTCTTCGACGTGACGCGCGGCGTGCCGGTGGTGGTGGTGAACTTCATCGCGATGCTGGAGCTTTCGCGCGAGTCGCTGATCGAGATCACCCAGGCGGAGCCTTTCGCGCCCATCTACGTGCGGCTCGCGTATTTGCCGGCTTGACGCTCGCGCCGGGTGAGTTTCCGGGCGACTGAGGGAAGTTGCCCCGGCCTGATCTGCCCACGCCGCTACACCACCGTCGCACTGAACCGGGGCATGCCTCGAATCGGTGCGGCAGAGAGGCAAATCGACTACAATCCGGCGCTTCGGACACCGTCCCGCCGCCCCCCGCGCGCCGCACGGACCCGATACCGGCAGACACGGGGCCGCTAAGGGGCGCGCCCGTGGCAGCCACCGTTCCGACCCGCATCGCGCGAATCCATTCAGTCCGATCATGAAAGTCATCAGTTCAATCCAGGAATTGCGCGACCAGCTGCGCGGCCAGAACCGCACGGCTTTCGTGCCCACCATGGGCAACCTGCATGAAGGGCACCTCTCGCTCATGCGCCTCGCGCGCCAGCACGGCGATCCGGTGGTGGCCAGCATCTTCGTGAACCGTCTGCAGTTCGGCCCGAACGAGGACTTCGACAAGTACCCGCGCACGCTGCAAGACGACATCGAGAAGCTTCAGAAGGAAAACGTGTATGTGCTGTTCGCGCCCACGGAGCGCGACATGTACCCGCAGCCGCAGGAATACCGCGTGCGTCCGCCGCACGATCTCGGCGACATTCTGGAAGGCGAGTTCCGGCCCGGTTTCTTCGAGGGCGTCTGCACCGTGGTGATGAAGCTGATGTCGTGCGTGCAGCCGCGCGTGGCCGTGTTCGGCAAGAAGGACTATCAGCAGCTCATGATCGTGCGGGCCATGTGCCAGCAGTTCGCGCTGCCCATCGACATCGTCGCGGCAGAAACCGTGCGCGACGCCGACGGCCTCGCGCTCAGCTCGCGCAACCGTTATCTCACGCCTTCCGAGCGCGCCGAAGCGCCGCAGCTCGCGGCCACGCTCCAGCAGGTGCGCGAAGCTATTCAGGGCGGCCGGCGCGATTTCGCGCAGATCGAGCGCGAAGCGATGGCGCTGCTGGCAAGCCGCGGCTGGCAGCCCGACTACATCGCCGTGCGCAAGCGCGTGGACCTGTTGCCGCCGGGCGCTGCGGATACCGAAGCGCCGCTCGTCGTGCTCTCGGCGGCGAAACTCGGCGCCACGCGCCTCATCGACAACCTCGAAATCTGACGCGACAGCGCGCAGCCGGGAGACGAACATGCAACGCCACATGCTCAAATCGAAGATCCACCGCGCCGTGGTCACGCACTGCGAACTGCACTACGAGGGTTCGTGCGCGATCGACGAAAACCTGCTCGAAGCGGCGAACATCGTGGAAAACGAGCGCATCGACATCTGGAACATCAACAACGGCGAGCGCTTTTCAACCTACGCGATCAAGGGCGAGCGCGGCAGCGGCATGATTTCGCTGAACGGGTCGGCGGCGCGGCGCGCGCAGTTGGGCGACCTCGTCATCATCGCGGCGTTCGCGGCCGTGGACGAAGCCGAACTCAAGGCCGGCTGGAAGCCGAATCTCGTGTTCGTCGACGAGCACAACCGCATCAAGGGCAGCCGCGACCACGTGCCCACGCAGAGCTGGAGCTGAGTCGAATAACGGCCTCGCTTAATACCTTCAGTTAGCACCTTCAGTTAGCCCCTTCAATTAGCGGCCGGCGCCGGTCACCCATTCGAGAATCGGCTGCCACTGCTCCAGATCTTTCTCCACACGGCTTTTGGCGACATCCCACAGCGTGAGGCCGTGCGCCGCAAGCTGTACGTAGTTCTGCGTATCGCGCAGATAGCCGAGCACCGGCAGGTCGAGCCCTTCCACGAAACGGTGCAGCTGTTCCGCGGAGCGCGTGCGCGCATCCACGCGCATGCCCACCACGCCAACCTGGATCGAGCCCTTGCGGACGGCCTTTTCCTTCGCGAGCTTCTCGAGGAAGTCCTGGGTCGCGAGAATGTCGAAGAGCGACGGCTGCAGCGGCACGATGACCTTGTCAGCCAGATCCAGCGCCACGCCGAGACGGTTGCCGTGCAGCCCCGCCGGCGTATCCACGACTGCGCGCTCGAGCCCCTTCGGCGGCTTGGCCGGCGCGTCCAGATCGACATCCCAGCTTTCGATGGGCGGCAGCCCCGCTGGCCGCAGGTCGAGCCACGCGTGCGACGACTGCTGCCGGTCGAGGTCGGCGAGCGCCACCCACTCGCCCTGCGCCGCAAAATAGCCCGCCAGATTGGTGGACAGCGTGCTCTTGCCCACGCCGCCCTTGGGATTCGCCACCACAATCACCGTCATGAAAACTCCCGTCAAGAAGGCCGGCGTGCCGCCAGCCGGTTTGCCGTCGCCTGCGCCGGCACGCCGCTGCGTCGCGTGCTGCGTGGCCGCCGCCAGGACCGCGCGGCCGCACACGCCCTGCCTGCACCGGCCCGATTCTGCAGCGGATTGCCGTATAGCCGTCGATAATATCGGCAAAATCGGCCGCGCCGAAGCCCTGCGGCGATCATTCGGCCATCCGGCCATCCGCAACGAACACGGAGACAACACGATGAGTACGCTGCGCGCGAACATGACCCCCGATTTTCTGCGGGAACGACAGCGCGGCCGGCTGCCCGAACTGCTCGGCGTGCGCACCGTGACGGTGGAACAGGACCGGCTCGTTGCGGAACTCGACGTGCGCGGCGAGCTGCTCGCGCCCAACGGCTTTCTGCACGCCGCCACGGTGATCGGGCTGGCCGACACGGCCTGCGGCTACGCCTGCCTTGCGCATCTGCCGGAAGCGGCGCGCAACTTCACCACGGTCGAACTCAAGAGCAATTTCCTCGGCACCGCGACCGAAGGGACGATCCGCGCCGAAGCGACGGCGGCGCATCTGGGCCGCAGCACGCAGGTATGGGACGCGAAGGTGACGGGCGCGGACGGCCGGACCATCGCCCTCTTCCGGTGTACGCAGATGGTGCTGTACTAATGCCGCCGTGCGGCGCGCATCGAGCAACGCGCGTGGATGGGTGATCCAGGAACAGAAAGGCCGTGCTCCCTCCCGGGAGACACGGCCTTCGCGTTTTGCGTTTTGAGGCGGCGCGGCGGCGCCACTTCGGCGTATCGAAACCCTCAGGCTGCCTCAGGCAACCTCAGGCAGCGACGGGCCGCCCAGCCTTGGCCCGCGCGCTAGACACCGCCGCCAACCCGCCCCCCAGCAGCGACTGCACGACCAGGGTCACGGCCCAGAACGCCGGATATTCCCAGCCGCCGTGCGGCGACGCGAAGCCCCAACCGTTGTGCAGGTGCGCGGACATCGCGCCCAGCATGAAAGGCAGCAGCACGAGCGCGACCCAGCGCACCTGGAAGCCGGCGAGCAGCGCGATACCGCCCGCCAGTTCGATGAACGCCGTGACATAGCCGAGCCAGCCAGGCAGCCCCAGCGACACGAAGAACGCGGCCGTGCCGGGCAGCGTGAAGACGAAGATCTTTTGCAGCGAGTGAGCGAGATACAGAACGCCGAGCGCGAGGCGCAGGATCAGCGCGGCGGCGTCGGCAGTACGGGTCGAATTCATAGCGGTTCCTTTGAACGGGTGGACGCCAAAAGGCGGCGTCGATGCCCGCACTATATTCGAACCGTATGCGACAAAAAACCGCTGCCCCGGCGCAGATTGTTTCCCAGCAGGAACGAATCAGCGCCCACCAGCCGCCTGGCGGATGACCGCCATCAGCCGTTCGAGATCGAGATGGGCGGCCAACGTATCCGCCAGCCGGTCCAGCGAGGCCTCCCGCAGCGCGGCATAGTCCACCGTTTCGGCCGTCGCGAGTCCGGCCCAGGCCAGCAGCGCCTGGCAGGCGGCCGGCGTATCGAAGAGGCCGTGCACGTAGGTCGCGAAGATTTGTCCGTCGGCCGACAGCGCGCCGTCGGGACGTTGGCCGCCGTCCCCCGTGTCGAGCAGCAGCGCCGGCGTTCCGACCGCCGCGCCTTCGGTCACGCCCATGTGGATTTCGTAGCCCGCCACGGCCGGCGCGCCGGGCAGCGCGAGCGCGCCGCAGACGTTCGCGAGCGTCTTCTCGCGCGTAAGCGTGGTCGCGAAGTCGAGCCAGCCCAACCCTTCGTCCGCGCCCGGCACGCCTTCCACGCCGTGCGGGTCGGCAATCTCGCGACCCAGCATCTGCATGCCACCGCAAATGCCGATCACGCGTCCGCCATAGCGCAGATGCCGCCGCAGCGCCTCGTCCCAGCCTTGCTCACGCAGCCACGCAAGGTCGCTTCGCACGTTCTTCGAGCCCGGCAAAATCACGAGGTCGGCTGCCGGCAGCGGGCTGCCGGCGCGCACGTAGCTGAACTCGACCTGCGGATGCGCGCGCAGCGCGTCGAAGTCGGTGTGGTTGCTGATGTGCGGCAGCACCGGCACCACGACACGCAGCACGGCGCCGTCGCCCGTCTGCGCGCGACGATGCAGGTCGCGCGGCAGCATGTCTTCGGCGTCCAGCGTGAGCCCGTGCAGATACGGCAGCACGCCGAGCACGGGCTTGCCCGTCTGCGCCTCCAGCCAGTCGAGCCCGGGTTGCAGCAGGCTCACGTCGCCGCGAAAGCGGTTGATGACGAAGCCCTGCACGCGCTCGCGCTCGCTCTCCGACAAGCAGGCGAGCGTGCCGAGCAGATGCGCGAATACGCCGCCGCGATCGATGTCGGCCACGAGCACCACCGGGCAATCCACCGCTTCGGCGAACCCCATGTTGGCGATGTCGCCTTGCCGCAGATTGATCTCCGCCGGGCTGCCCGCGCCTTCCACGAAGATCGTGTCGTAGCGATCGCACAGCCGTGCATACGACGCGAGCACCGCCTCGCGCGCCACCGGCTTGTAGTCATGATAGGCGCGCGCATCGAGATTCATGCGCACACGGCCATGCACGATCACTTGCGCGCCGCAATCGCTCGTGGGTTTGAGGAGCACGGGGTTGAGGTCCGTGTGCGCGTCGATGCCCGCGGCCACCGCCTGCAGCGCCTGGGCGCGACCGATCTCGCCGCCATCCACGGTCACGGCACTGTTGAGCGCCATGTTCTGCGGCTTGAACGGTGCGACGCGTGCGCCCGCGTGGCGTGCGAGCCGGCACAGGGCGGCGACGAGCGTGCTCTTGCCGGCGTCGGACGTGGTGCCCTGGATCATCAGCGTGCCGCGCGGCACGCGCAGCCCTTGCGGCAGAGAAACGGTCATCGGCATGGAAGGAACGGGAAGCGGACGGATAAGGAAGCGGAAGCGATAGCGCATTCGGTGCGCAAGGCGCCGCGGCGCCGTGCATTATCCCATCGCCGCATGCGAATTCCGCAGCGCCGGCGTGCGCGGCACAGCCGGTACAATCACGCGATGATTTCGCGCGACCTTTCCTTCATCGTTGGCGGCGCGCGCTCGGGCAAGAGCGCGCACGCCGAGCGGCTTGCCGCGGCAAGCGGCCTCGCCGTCACCTACATCGCCACAGCGCAGATCGCCGACGACGAATTCGCCGCACGCGTCGAACATCATCGCGCGCGGCGGCCCGCGCAGTGGGCGGTGGTGGAAGCGCCGCTCGATCTTGCCGGCGCGCTCGCCGCCGCGGCGCAGCCCGAGCGCTGCGTGCTGATCGACTGCCTCACGCTCTGGCTGGCCAATCTGCTCTGCCCGCCCGATGGCTGCGCGCCGCGCGCCGACGCGCAAGCGCGCCTCGATGCGTTCGTCGCGACGTGCGGTGAGGCCGCAGGCAAAGTGATCGTGGTCAGCAACGAGATCGGGCTCGGCGTCGTGCCGCTCGGCGCGGTAACGCGCCACTATGTCGATGAGCTGGGCCGCCTCAACCAGCGCATTGCCGCACTCGCCACGCACGCCACCCTGATGGTGGCCGGCCTGCCGCTCGTTCTCAAAGGCGGGCAATGACGATGCTGCCCTTGCCCCTGCCGTTACCTCTCGCCGCCGCGCTTGCCGCGCTCGCCGTCGTGATCGACCGGCGGCTCGGCGAGCCGCGTCGCGCGCATCCCCTCGTCGCATTCGGCAAACTTGCCATGCGCATCGAAGCCCGCTTCAACACGGGTTGGCGCGGGCGGCTCGCCGGCATCCTCGCGTGGGCGCTGGCGGTCGTGCCGCCGGTGGCCATCGCAGCGTGGTTCACGACCGTGTTGCCGTGGCCGCTCGCCTGTGCGTTGCATGTGGCGCTGCTGTGGTTCTCGCTCGGCGCGCGCAGCCTGCGCGACCACATCGCGCCCATCGCGTCCGCCCTCGAACGACGCGATCTCGAAACAGCACGCGTGTACACCTCGCACGTCGTCTCGCGCGATCTCACGCAGGCCGACGAAGCGGCGGTCTCGCGCGCGGCGGTGGAATCGGCGCTCGAAAACGGCAACGACGCGATCATCGGCGCGCTGTTCTGGTTCGCGGTGGCGGGCGGCCCCGGCGCGCTCGCGTTCCGGCTGGCCAATACGCTCGACGCGATGTGGGGCTACCGCACACCGCGTTATCTGCGCTTCGGCTGGGCGGCGGCCCGCATCGACGACGTGTTGAACTGGATTCCCGCACGTCTCACCGCCGCGAGCTACGCGCTGCTCGGCGACACGCGCACGGCGATTCGCTGCTGGCGCGAGCAGGCACCGCGTTGGGACAGTCCGAACGCGGGCCCGGTGATGGCGGCGGGAGCAGGCAGCCTTAACGTCAGGCTGGGCGGCCCCGCCGTCTATCACGGCGTGATGGAGGAACGGCCCGCGCTCGGCGACGGAGAAACAGCGCGCGCCGCGCACGTGAGTGCAGCGTTGACGCTGGTTGAACGCACCACGCTGCTATGGCTCGCGGTGCTGATCGTGCTGGCTTTTCTGAGCGTGGGCACGCATGGCTGAGGCGCAGATGACAGACACCGCGGGCGCGCCGCGCATCGTCCACGGCGGCAATCTGCACGAGGCGGCGCGCCGCTACGGCGTACCGTACGACGCGTGGCTCGATCTCTCGACGGGCATCAATCCGCACGGCTATCCGGTGCCACCCGTTCCGGCCGACGCCTGGCGCCGCCTGCCCGACGAAGACGACCACGCCTTTGCCGCGTGCGCCGCGCGCTACTACGGCGCGCCCGACGCCGCCCACGTGCAGCCCACGGCCGGCAGCCAGGCCGCCATCCGCGCGCTGCCCGCGCTGTTGCCGCGCGCGAGCGTGGCGATCGCGACCCTCACCTACGGCGAGTACGCGCCCGCCTTCGCCGGCGCGGGCCACGAGGTGACCGCGCTCGACACAACGTGGAATACGCTGCCCGCGGGCATCCGGCACGTGATCGTCGCCAATCCGAACAATCCGACTGCCGCGCGCCTCGACGCAGCCGTGCTGCTTCACTGGCACGCGCAACTCGCCGCGCGGGGCGGCACGCTGATCGTCGACGAAGCGTTTGCCGATGCGTTTGGTGATTCCGTCGCCCACTCGTCTGCCGGCCAAGGTGCCGATGCTTGCGGCAATGCCTCCTGCGCCAACCGAAGCCGCACTTCGCTTGCCGGGCACGTCGCGCAGCGGGGGCTCGTCGTACTGCGCTCCCCGGGCAAGTTCTTCGGACTCGCGGGCGCACGCTGCGGCTTCGTGCTCGCGCAACCGGCGCTGTTGCGCGAGCTTGCGGCAAAGCTCGGCGCATGGACCGTGAGCGGCCCCGCGCGTCACGCCGTCATGCATGCATTCGCCGATACGGCCTGGCAGACGCGCATGCGTACCCAGCTCGCCGACGAAAGCGCGAAGCTTGCGGCCTTGCTGCACACCCACGGTTTCGCAGCGCGTGGCACGCCGCTCTTCGCCTGGGCCGCAGACCCACGCGCTGAAGCCCTGCACCACGCGCTCGCGCAACGCGGCATCTGGACGCGATTATTCAGGCATCCTGCGAGTCCGCACGACGTGCCGAGCATTCGCATCGGCCTGCCTGCCAATGCCGCCGAATGGCAACGCCTCGAACAACAATTCGCCGCGAGCGTCGAAGCGCTCGCCGTCAACCGATGAATTTTTTCCGCAGGCTTCACGCGGTCGCTCGCATGCGTTGCGCGGCCACCGCTTCCGTTTCCATCCGCGCCTTCGCGTCGCACAGAACAAGCTCGCGGCGAATGGCGGCAGGCTTGCTGCTGACCACCCTGGCGCTCGCCGCGGCCCAGACGGCGCAAGCGACCATCACCGTCACCGACGACACCGGCGCGCCCGTCACGCTCGACGCCCCCGCGCAACGCGTGGTGAGTCTCGCGCCGCACGTCACCGAGTTGATCTACGCAGCGGGCGGCGGTGCAAAGCTGGTGGGCGCGGTGTCGTACAGCGACTACCCGCCCGAGGCGAAGACCGTGCCGCGCGTGGGCGACAACAAGGCGCTCGACCTCGAACGCATCGCGGCATTGAAGCCCGATCTCATCGTGGTCTGGCGGCACGGCAACGCACAGCAGCAGATCGAACGACTGCGCGAACTGCATGTGCCGCTCTACTTCAACGCGCCGCATCACGTGGACGACGTGCCCGCCACGCTCGTGAAGCTGGGCACGCTGCTCGGCACGAGCGCAACGGCGCAGGCTGCTGCCGACGCGTACCGGCGGGAGATCGACGGCCTGCGCGCACGTTATGCCGCGAAGCCTGCCGTGAGCGTGTTCTATCAGGTCTGGGACCAGCCGCTGATGACCCTCAACGGTACCGACACGGTAAGCGACGTCATCGCGCTTTGCGGCGGACGCAACGTCTTCGCGAACCTCGCGCCCGTGGTGCCGACGGTCTCGACGGAAGCGGTGCTCGCGGCGAACCCGGAAACCATCGTCACGGCCGCGCCAGGCGCCACGACGCCGCAAGGCCGGCTTCCCGGACTCGACCGATGGCGCGCGTGGCCCACCCTCATGGCGGTGGCGCGCGACAACCTCTTTGCCATCGACGGCGATCTGATCGACCGGCCAGGGCCGCGTCTCGCGCAAGGCGCGGCCCTGCTTTGCGAAGACCTGGACCGGGCGCGATCGAGACGGCCCGGTGGCGGGAAGTGAACAGGAGAAGACGGGTGATTTGAGACGGGGCGTGGGCGCTCATGGCTCCACGCTTTCAGGCTTTCAAACGTTCCAGCTTCAAACATTCCACCGCACGAGCGCCCATGTCGAATCCCACGCGTCACGCCTGAGCCACACCACGGCCGGCAACGCGAGCGGCCATTTCATGCAGTGCGCGAACGGCAACCCGAGCACACGCGACGCAATCGCACGAATCACCCCCGCGTGCGTGACCGCCCACAGCGCCGTGCTTTGCGCCACCGGGCGCATGGCGTGCTCGCGAGTCGCCGCCACAGCGTCGACTCGCGCACCTGAATCGATCGACACATCGAGCCACGCATTCACCCTCGCGACGAACTGCGCCACGCTCTCGCCGCCATGCTTGCGCGCGTGCTCGAAATCAGCGGCCCAGGCGTCGAGTGCGGCGCGATCGATTGCGTCCCAGCGTTGCAGCTCCCATGTGCCGAAGTGCATTTCGGCGAGCCTCGCGTCCGTATGCAAATCGCAGCGCGCTTCAACTGCAAGCGCTTGCGCGACCCGCGCGCAACGCGACAGGGGACTCGTGAACAGCACGTGTGGCTGCGGCACATTCAACGCAGCGAGGCGCGACGCCAGCATGGCGGCGCTGGCTGCTGCGTCGGCGGCGAGCGGCACGTCGCTGTTGCCATAGCAAACGCCCGTCGCCACAGCGACGGCCGGATGACGGATCAGAACGAGATCCACGCGAGCGCCGCCAGGTAGAACGCTATCTCGAAAACCTGCTGCGCGAAGCCGAGACAGTCGCCGGTATAGCCACCGATGCGGCGCACGAAGTATCGCCCCAGCGCGTAACGCAGCACGACGAGCAGCGCGATCATCCCAACACCTTCGCGCCAGTCGGGCCAGACGAACCAGGCAAGCCACGGCAACGCAAACGCGCACGCACCGAACCACGCGATCACGCTCATGCGTTGCGCCACGGGCTTCGCCTTACCTTCGTCGCGTACGTAGTCGAGCGTCACGAGATAGCTCACGGCGCAGGCGCGGCTCACCGCGTGCGCCGCGATCATCAGTATCGCGAAACGCCCTGGGCTCAACGCTGCTGAAGTCATGGACGAAGCCGATGCCTCATGCGACGTGGTCAGCGTCACGAGCGTCTGCCACTTGAGCGCGAGCGCCACGAACAACGCGATGGCACCGAACGCGCCAATGCGCGAGTCGTGCATGATGCGCAGCACGTCCTCGCGACGGTACGCGCCGCCGAATGCGTCGCAACAGTCGGCGAGGCCGTCTTCGTGGAAGGCTCCGGTCACGGCGAGGGTGGCGGTCATCGAAAGCAGCACGGCCACGCCAGGCCCGAACACGCGCAACGCAGCCAGATAAACGAGTGCGCCAAGCGCGCCGACGCAAGCGCCCACGAGCGGAAAATAGCGCGCCGCAGCGGTGAGCCACTGCGGCTCGTAGCCCACCCAGCGCGGCACCGGCACACGCGTGAAGTAGCCGAGCGCCGTGAAGAAGTAGCGCAGTTCGGCAAGCGGATTCATCGGCTGGAGGCTCCGTTCATGCTCAGCTCGTGCTCAATTCGTGGTGTACGTCGATGCGGACTTCGATGCACGCACCCGATGCACGCCGCCCCAAGCCGCAAATGCCCGTTGCGCTTGCGGGCCTACGCATCGCGGTCCGACACGCCGGCCGATTCGAAGCTCGCCATCTCGTTGAGAAACGCGACGGCCGCGCGCAGCAGCGGCACCGCGAGCGCTGCGCCCGTGCCCTCGCCGAGCCGCATATCGAGCGCGAGTAACGGACGCGCACCGAAGTGGTCGAGCATGCGCCGGTGTCCGGCTTCGTTCGAAGCATGCGCGAACACGCAATACTCGCGCACGTCTGGCGCGATCGCGTCGGCCACGACGAGCGCCGCCGTCGCAATGAAGCCATCGACGAGAATCACCATGTGCGCTTCGGCCGCGGCGAGAAACGCGCCGGCCATCATCGCGATCTCGAAGCCGCCGAAGGTGGCCAGCACGTCGAGCGGGTCACCCGATACGGGGTGACGTTCGAGCGCCGCCGCCAGCACGTTGCGCTTCTTCGCGAGGCCGGCGTTGTCGAGGCCGGTGCCGCGGCCCACGCATTCGTCGATGGACACGCCGCACAGCCGGCTCATCAAGCACGCAGCCGACGACGTATTCGCAATGCCCATCTCACCGAAGCCGATCACGTTCGTGCCGAGCGCCGCGTGATGGCGCACGCGCGAGGCACCGGCGCGCATTGCTTCCAGCGCTTCGTCGCGCGTCATGGCGGGCTCGTGCGCGAAGTTGCGCGTGCCGCGCGCCACGGGAATATCGACGAGGTTCGGGCTCGTATCGAGCGGCGCTGCCACCCCGGCGTTGACGACCTCGAGCGCGAGATCGGCCACGCCGCTGAACGCGTTGACCGCCGCGCCGCCCGCGAGAAAATTGGCGACCATCTGCGCCGTAACGGCCTGTGGATAAGGGCTCACGCCTTCGTGCGCAATGCCGTGGTCGCCCGCGAAGATGATGAGCGCGGGCCGCGTGACCGAAGGCTGCGTGGTGCGCTGGATCATACCGATCTGGCGCGCCAGCGTTTCGAGGCGCCCGAGGCTGCCGGGCGGCTTGGTGCGGGTATCGATGAGATGCTGAAGCCGGTCGCGCAGCGACTGGTCAAGCGGCTCGACGAAGGGTAATCCGGTGGATGGCGAAGTCATGGTAGGTCAACAGAAATCGTGATGCGTCATTCGAAAAGAGCAAGTCGAGACGAACAGGATGAGCGAAATGAAGCCATGCCGATATGCGCAGGGCAATCGGGCGTGGCCCGTATTGGGCAACGAGGTGCTACACGAGGCATCAAATGAGGCGCCAAATGAGGTGCCAAGCGAGGCATCAAGCGAGATGCCAAGCGAGGCGCTAAACGCCAGCCCCGATCAGCGGGACACGTTCCCGGCCGGCAGCGCCGGAATCAATGCTTCGTGCGGGCCGTCGCGAATCAGCACGAGCGGGTAGCCGAACGCGTGGCTCGCCCGCTCCGGCGTCAGCACGTCGCGGGCCGGCCCCGCATGCCACGTGCCGTCGCCATTTAGCAGCAGCGCGTGGGTCGCGAAGCGGCGCGCCAGGTTCAGATCGTGGGACGAAAAGACGACCGTTCGCGCGGACTGCCGCGCCCACGCGAGGAGCGCATCGAGACAGCTGATCTGATGATGCAGGTCGAGATGCGAGAGCGGTTCGTCGAGCAGCAGCAGCGGCGCATCCTGGCACAGCGCGGCGGCAAGCGCCACGCGCTGGCGCTCGCCGCCCGAGAGCGAGAGCACGTCGCGCGCGGCGAAGTGGCCGAGGCCCAGCAGATCGAGCGCCGCATGCGCCGCGGCGCGGTCGGCCTCACGCTCCCAGCCCCATCCGGCCAGATGCGGATACCGGTTCAACAGCACGACGTCGAGCACGCTCGTGCTGAACGCGTCGTGAATGTCCTGCGGCATCAACGCGCGACGTTGCGCCAGTTGGGCGGGCTGCCAGTCCGCAAGGCGCACGCCGTCCAACGCGACGTGTCCCGCTGCCGGCTGCACGAGACCCGCGAGCGCCGAGATCAGTGTCGTCTTGCCCGCGCCGTTCGGCCCGGCAATGCACCAGATCTCGTGGGCAGCGAAAGTCTGCGTGAAGCCATCGAGTAGCGTGCGCGTTCCCGCGCGCAAGGTCAGATCGTGTGCGGTGAGTGCGAGGCCGGTGGACAAAGCGGCGTTCATCGGTGCCGCCTTTTCAACAGCATCCACAGAAATACCGGCACGCCGGCCAGCGCGGTCACCACGCCCACGGGCAACTGCGTCGGTGCCACGACGGTGCGCGCGGCGAGGTCGGCGGCCATCACGGCGACACCGCCCGCGAGCGCCGCCGCGGGCAGCAGCATGCGCTGGTCGTTGCCGAATGCGAGCCGCAGCACGTGCGGCACCACGAGGCCGACGAAGCCAATGGTGCCGCCCGTCGTCACCGCCGCGGCCGCCGCCAGCGACGCCGTGAGATACACACGCAAGCGCAGCGGCACGACGGGCACGCCCAGCGCCTGGGCGGCGGCGTCCCCGCGCAGCAGCACGTTGAGCTGCGGCGCAACGGGCACGACGACCACCAGCACGACAGCGAGCGCGATCAACGTGAACCACGGCATGCCGACGCCATTCAGCTCGCCGGTCAGCCAGAACAGCATGCCGCGCAGATGCGAGTCCGATGCCAGCGTGAGCAGCAGCGTGATGGCCGCGCCCCATCCCGCCGCGATCACGGCGCCCGTGAGCAGCAGCCGCGGCGAGGTGTCCTGCGGCTCGCCGCGCCAGAGTTCGCGACGCGCGAGGCCGAGCACGAGCAGGATCGACAGCAGCGCGCCCGCGAATGCGCTCGCATTGACCATCCACCACGCCGAACCCGCGAGCAGCGCGAGCAGCGCGAACACCGCCGCGCCACCGGAAACGCCGAGCACATACGGCTCCGCGAGCGGATTGCGCAACAGCACCTGGAGCAGCGCGCCCGCCATCGAAAGCAGCGCGCCGCACGCGAAGCCCGCCAGCGCGCGCGGCAGCCGCAGCGTGCGAACGATCTCCGTCGCGATGTCGGCGCCGTGCGAACGCGTGGGCAGCAACGCCGCCAACGCATCACGCACGGTGACGGGCACGCTGCCTATCAGCAGCGAGGCTGCGAACACCGCGACGGCGAGCGCTGCCAGCACGGCCCAGATCACGACCGCGCGTTTCGCCGTCATGCCGGGCGCGGCGGGCACGAAGAGACGGTTCATGGCCGCCCTTCACTGCTGCTGCCAACCCAGCGTGAGGTAGGCGCTGCGCCGCGGCGTGTTGTACGTGTAGGCGAGCTCATAGTCCTTGTCGAAGAGATTCTGGATCTGCGCGGCAACGTACCACGACCGGGTGATGTTATAGCGCGCCGAGAGGTTCACGATGCCATAGCCGCCGAGGTTCGAGCCGCTGTCGTTGCGCGCGCCGCTCACGAGCCATTCGCCGCCCACCCGCCAGCTGCCGATGCTGCGATTCGCCGTGAACGAGGCGAAACGGCGCGCACGCCGGTTGAGATCGGTGTCCTTGTCTTCGTCCACGGGATTTTGCAGCGTCAGCGCCGCGCGCACGTCGGTTTTGCCGACATGGCCGCTCCACGATGCCTCGAGCCCCTGCACTTTGGCGTGCCCCACGTTCTCGGCCATGTAGACGCCGGGCGTGACCTGCGCGGACTGGATCAGGTTCGAGTAGCGCGTCTGAAATGCAGTGAGCCGCATGAGGCCGAACGCGTCGGAGGCATATTGCAGCGCCGCTTCGACCGAATGGCTGCGTTCGGGCCGAATGGTCGGATTGCCGTAGTACGGGTAGTACAGGTCGTTGAACGTGGGCGCGCGAAACGCGTCGGACCAGCTCGCCGTGGCCTTCCAGTGCTCCGTGATGTCGAAGCCGTAACCGAGGTAGTAGCTGTTCGCGCCGCCGAAATCCGAGTACTGGTCGCGCCGCACGTTCGCCTGGAACTGGCTGCGTCCGAAGCGCCCCGTATAGCCCGCAAAGCCCGAATCGACGTGGCGGTTCGGCGCGCTGTACTGGTTCGAGTCAAGCGTCTGGTCCAGATGCTCGTAGCCCACCTGGATCTTCTGCTGCGGCGCGAGTATGAAGTCGTTCTGCCAGGTGTACTGCCGGTTGTCCGAGTTGAAATGGTCCGTATAGACGCCGTTGAGCGCGGTCTGGCTGCGGTCGTTGCCCGTTGCGGCAACGAGGTGCGTGGTCCACCAGTCCGTCACCTTGCCATTCGCGAATACCGAGGCCTGCTGCACCTTCGTGTAGAGGTTGTTGAGATCGGTCGGCACGCCGTATGCGTTGTCGTAGCTGCTGTTGCCGTTCGACTGGAAGAAGCGCACGCCGGCGTCCCAGCGCTCGTTGAATGTATGACGCAGCGACGCCGATACGCTTTCGTTCAGGTAACCGTTCGCGTTCGGATTCACGGCCGGCACGAGCGCCGGATTGATCGACGAAAAGCCGTCGTCCTTCGCGCGCGCGAGCGACACGCTGAAGGTCGTCTTGCCCTCGGCATCGAGCGCGCCTGAGACGCCCACCTGCTGGCGCTGCGTGTGATAGCTGCCGTATTCGGTCTCGAAGTTGAAGCGCGGCGGGTAGCTGCCGCCGTTCTTCGTGAAGATCTGCACGACGCCGCCTATCGCGCCGGAGCCGTAGAGCGCCGACACGTTGCCGTTCACCACTTCGACGTGATCGATCTGGTCGAGTGGAATCTGCGCGATCTGCGCGCTGCCGAGGCTCGTTGAGTCCACACGCACGCCGTCGATCAGCACGAGCGATTCGCTTGCATCCGCGCCGCGCATGAAGAGCGTCGCCGTGGAGCCGGGGCCGCCGTTGCGCACGATCTGCGCGCCAGGCGCGAACTGCAGCAGGCCCGGCAGGTCGCGTTGGGTGGTGTCGGCGATGTCCTGGGCGTCGAACAGCGTGCTCTGCGGGATCGCGTCGGCAAGGCGCTGCGGCGCGCGATCCGCGGTGACGACGACGGGAGCGAGGGTCCGGTCGCCGGCGGTGGGGATCTGCGCGGATTGTGTCTTTGTGGCCGCGCTTGCAGCGGCGGCTGGCGCGGCGCGTGGCGCGTCAGTGGTGCTGTCCGTGGACTGGGTGGCAGGGGTTGAGCCGATGTCCGAACTCGACTGCCCGGCCGAGGGCGCAGCGGACTGCGCAAAGGCGGCCAGCGGCAAGCCCGTCAGGGCGAGCAGCGTCGCGCGGGCGATAGGGGTAAGCATGGAGCGATTTTCCTGTGGTAGCGTGCCCGGCTTCGCTCCCCGCGAAGCCAACGCGTCATGAGGCACGCACACACGCCAGACAATCCACCAGGGCCGTAGCCGCTGCCGGCAATGCTGGCGAAGCGGCGCGCCTCGCCCTCTGGCCGGTATCCGGGCTGACGACGCATCGATTCGCCTTCCCACGCACGTGTGCGCAGTGGCTTGCAGGCGCGCCGCTCGACGGATGGAACCGTCGGCAGCGCACGTCGAATCGATAGGCACGCGGTGTCATGCGCGTGCGGTCGCTTACCGTTGCGGGGGCAGCACAGGTTGACGCGTCCGGGGACGGACTGCGCTCCCTGTTTCCCGTTTAACCACGCTTGCGTTGGGCGCAGGCGCGGGCACCAGAGTGCGGCAAGTGTAAGGAGACCCGCTCGCGAGCGTCAAGGAAGCCCTGGACGCGGCCGGGACATGGCGGCGAGACATCAAGAAACGCCCCGAAAACTGTCAAAGATGGTCAAGAACGTGGTAGCGGCAAGTGTCAAATCCGCAGCGGCCTGCCTCGTTTATAGGGGAGCACGAAAGAGCACAACAGCGGGCAGCCATGCACGAAAGTGCCTCGCGGCAAGGGCGCGCCCGCAATTGTCGTTCCGCGGACGCGCGTTGCAGGGGGCTTCGCAGCAGGAAGCCGGCTGTTACGTCTCGAAACGACACAGATGACAGAAGCGTCCGCATTCCGCGCTAAAATGCCCTCCTTTAGAGGACGCAGCACATGCTCAACGAACTCGAAACACTCTCCCAGAACATCGGGCGGCTGATAGAAATCAATCAGCAGCACCACGAGGCGCGTCACGCGCTCGAAGAGCAGGTCGCGCAATTGCACGCGCAACTGGATGGCTCGCGCGCCGAAATCGAACAGCTGCGCGAGGAACGCAACGCACTGCAGGCGGAACGCGACACGCTGTCGGCAAAGATCGACGACGCGCAGGTCCGGCTCAACGCCATCCTCGAAAAACTGCCGCGCGCCAAAGGCCAGGGCGAACCGGACAACCAGCTCGACCTGCTCGCTTCGTCGCAACAGGAAGAAGAGCGCGAAGAAGGACATGACGCGCACGGCGAAACGGCTTCGGGCACTCACGAAGCGCGCCACGGAGAAAACGCATGAGCACGAAACTGATCGAAGTCTCGATTCTCGGGCAGAACTACCGTCTCGCCTGCTCGCCCGAAACGGAGCCCGCGCTGATCGAAGCGGCGGCTCGCGTGGATGCGGAAATGTCGAAGGTGCGCGAACACAGCAACGTGCGCGGCACCGACCGCATCGCGGTCATGGCAGCACTTTCGCTCGCATCCGAACTGCTGCGCCTGCAGACGAGCGTACGGCACGGCGAGGCTTTCCCGGCCGAAGAAATCCGGCGTACAATGCGCCAGATGAACGAGCAGCTGGGTACTGTGATTCAGCAGTACGGCGTGCAGTAAAGATTGAACGGCGGGATTGAACACGGCGCGTTTAATCCATATATACTGCGCTCTTCAACAAACCGGCCGCGCAGCAGTGGCGCGAAAAAACGGTTTCAGCAGGAACGGTTTCAACAGGTTTAGTCAGCTTCCCTGCCTGGTTCGCCAAGGTCATATATTCCTTGAACCAATGCCATGTGCACGGTTGCGGAAATTTGTAGCACGGGCGTGCGCGTCACTCTGTCTGATGTACCCGAAGTGCTGCTAACTGCGACCAATTCTGAACCTCAGGTTCAGGATGCCGGCCTAGCGGCTAAGGCGGGGACCTATTCGAACGGCACCGGACGAGAGTCCGGTGCCGTTTTACTTTGCGGGCTGCTGTCTTGCCGTTCCTTTGCTGTGCAGCCGCCCTCCCCAACGCTCACTTTCGACGTTCACTTCGACTCATGCGCTACTGGCTGATGAAGTCCGAACCGGACGAAGCAAGCATCGACGACCTCGCCAAAGCACCCAGGCACACGCTGCCCTGGACCGGCGTTCGCAACTATCAGGCACGCAACTTCATGCGCGACACGATGCGCATCGGCGACGGCGTGCTGTTCTATCACTCGAGCTGCCCGGAGCCCGGCATCGCGGGGCTCGCCGAGGTGTCGTCCACGGCCTACCCGGACCCAACCCAGTTCGACGCGAAGAGCCCCTACTTCGACCCGAAGTCGAGCCAGGAAGAACCGCGCTGGCTGCTCGTCGACGTGGTGTTCAAGAAGAAGGTGCCGCTGATTCCCCTCGCCGCACTGCGCGAGCACCCAGAGCTTGCCGACATGCGCGTGCTCGCGAAAGGCAACCGGCTCTCCATCACGCCCGTCACCGAAGCCGAGTGGCGCTTCATCACGAAGCACCTCATATAACGCGAACCCGCGGGCCGTGCAGCGAAGCGTCGTGCCGCTCAGGTTCACGACTGTTCGCCGCAATCGTCGAGACGGGGAACCACGCGCACATGATGCAAGCCTAACGGCCACGCAAGCGCCATGCCACGCGTGGGGCGCGGCGGATGTGTATCTGCCGCCGACCTTGCCGCACCGTTGCGCGCTTGCGCCGCGCACGCATTCGAAGGTGCGAAGAACCCGTTCAGAAGGAGTCAAAAAATGACCAGAAAGACTGCGCTTGCCTTGGCGATCACACTCGCCACGGCCGCGCCGCTTGGCCTCTCGCTCGTCCCTTCGGCCGCCTGGGCGCAAAGCGACGCGCGTTATCAGCCTGCGGGCGTGCTCTCGCTTTCTGCGCAGGCGAGTGCCGAAGTACCGCAGGACGTCGTCGAAATCACGATGTTCTACGAGCAGGAAGCGAGCGACCCCGCCTCGCTCACGACCACGCTGAACCAGCACGCAGACCGCGCGCTTCAGCAGGCCAAGGGCACATCCGGCGTAACCGCGCGCTCGGGTCAGTTCTCGATCTATCCGTCCACGGACCGCGACGGCCACATCTCGGCCTGGCGCGGTCGCACGGAGATCGTGCTGGAGTCGCGTGACTTCGCGGCAGCCTCGCGTCTCGCCGGCCAACTCGCGTCCGGCATGCAGGTGGGCAACGTGCAGTTTTCGCTTTCGCCGGAAGCGCGCCGCGCCGCCGAACAGAAACTCTCGGGCGAAGCCATTGCGTCGTTCCGCGACCAGGCGTCGTCGGCCGCGCGCGCGTTCGGCTATGGCAGCTACTCGATTCGCGAGGTCAACGTCGGGTACGGTGGCATTCAGCCGCGGCCCGTCATGATGATGGCCGCACGCTCCATGGCAGCGGATGCGAAGGCCGCGCCGATGCCGCTCGAAGGCGGCACGTCCACTGTGACAGTCAATGTCTCGGGTTCAGTGCAGATGAAGTAACGTTGCGCCGTTCACCGCATCGACGTGACGGCGCGAAAGCCGGTGGGCCGAAGGGGCTGAACCTGAAGCCGCTTCGGCCCACCTGAATCCAACCCGGCTCAACTCGCCTCGGCCGGCCGCGCCGCTTCGCGGCCATGCCGGCGATAAGCCCACACCATCATCGCGCAGCCCACGAGAATCATGGGCAGCGAAAGCCATTGGCCCATCGAAAAGCCCAAGGCAAGCAGGCCAAGGAAGTCGTCAGGTTCGCGCGCGAACTCCACCGTGAAGCGCGCAAGGCCATAACCGATCAGGAACAGCGCCGACACGGCGCCGAGCGGTCGCGGCTTGCGCGAAAACAGGATGATCACGAAGAAGAGCGTGATGCCTTCGAGCGCAATCTCGTAGAGCTCCGACGGATGCCGCGGCAGCATGTGGTATTGCGCGAACACGTCGGCCAGGTGCCACTGGGCCGCCTGCTGCGGATGCGTGGCGAGCCACTGCGCGTCGTCGTTGGAAGCGCCCGGGAACATCATGGCCCACGGCGCGGACGGGTCCGTCACGCGGCCCCACAGCTCCCCGTTGATGAAGTTGCCAAGCCGGCCTGCCGCGAGCCCCGTGGGCACCATCGGCGCGATGAAGTCGGTCACCTGGAGCCAGTGGCGCTTGCGCTGCCACGCGAACAGCACCATGGCAAAGGTCACGCCGAGAAAACCGCCGTGAAACGACATGCCGCCTTCCCACACCTTGAAGATGTCGAGCGGATGCGCGAAGTACCAGCTCGCCTTATAGAACAGCACGTAGCCGAGGCGGCCGCCCAGGATCGTGCCGAGCACGCCGTAGAACAGCATGTCGTCGATGTCCTTCGCGGTCCAGCCTTGCGCCGCCACGTACGGCAGCCGCAGCCGCAGGCGGCCCACGACGATTGCCGCAATGAACGCGACGAGATACATGAGGCCATACCAGCGCACCGCCAGCGGGCCGAGGTGAATGGCTACAGGGTCGAAATTCGGGTGGATCAGCATCGTGGAGTCGGTTTCCCGCGATCGGTGTGAATGTCAGGTAAAGGGTAAAGGGCAACAGCAGACGAAAGCGTGGGCGGCAGCGTGCGGGTTCGACCCGCATCGCGCGACATTGTTCGCCGTCGCGCAACGCGCTTCGCTCAGCTCAGCGGCCCCGCCGTGGCCGCATGGGCGCGCACGATATCGATGAAGCCGGCCAGCACCGGGCTCACCTGCGCCGTGCGCCACACCAGCCCCGTTTCGATGGCCGGCACCGCCTCGCGCAAGGGCCGGTAGACCACGCCCGTGCGCCGCAGATTACGCAGCGATTGCGGCACCAGTGCGACGCCCATGCCGGCCGACACGAGGCTGACGATGGTCTGCATCTGAATGGCCTCCTGGCCGATGCGAGGCGTCAGACCGGCCGCGCCGTAGCAATCCATAATGATGTCATAAAAGCCTGGCGCCAAACGCCTTGGGAAGACCACGAGCGGCGCGTCGGCAAGATCCGCGAGGCTCACGGGCGTGTCGCACCAGTCGTCGGCAGCGGGACCGCCCGCGCGTACCGAAACCTCCGTTGGCATCGCGATCACGAGCGGCTCGCGCGCGATCGGCAGATACGAAAGCTGCGCGACATGGCGCGGCGGCAGCGGCGCGATCACGAGACCGGCGTCGATGCGTCCCGCTACCAGTTCCTCGACCTGCACGTCGCTCGTCGCCTCGGCGAGCTGCAGCCGCACGCGCGGATAGCGTGTGCCGAAGTCGCGCAGCAGAAGCGGCAGCAGCCCGTAGTCCGCGGTAGAAACGAACGCCAGCGAAAGCACCCCGGCCTCGCCGCGCGCAAGGCTCTGGGCAAGCGGCCGCAGACCGTCGGCGGCGGCGAGCAGCCGACGGACCTCAGGCAAAAGGTCCGCGCCCACCGGGGTGAGTTCCACGGTGCGGCGCGTGCGGGCAAAAAGCTCCACGCCAAGCGTCTCCTCCAGCGCGCGAATAGCCTGGGAAAGCGGCGGCTGCGTCATGGAAAGCCGCGCTGCGGCGCGGCCGAAGTGCTTTTCCTCGGCCACGGCCACGAAGTAGCGCAACTGACGAAGATCGGGTGTTGTCGAGAGCATCGATTGATATGTTTTGCGACCTAATATGCCATCAATAATATATTGGACATTCGATTCGCGAAACTGCATGCTTCTCGCCACATGCCGGTGACAGGGCGCCCAAGCCCGCCCGGCGTCGCATAACAGCATCCTACGGAGCTCCCCATGTCGTACAACCGCCGTTCGAAGAACATCACCCAGGGCGTCGCGCGCTCGCCGAACCGCTCGATGTACTACGCCATCGGCTACGAGAAGGCCGACTTCGACAAGCCGATGATCGGCATCGCCAACGGCCACTCCACCATCACGCCGTGCAACGCGGGTCTGCAAAAGCTCACCGACGCGGCCGTGGCCGCCGTGAAGGGCGCGGACGCCAATCCGCAGACCTTCGGCACGCCCACCATTTCGGACGGCATGTCGATGGGCACCGAAGGCATGAAGTACTCGCTCGTGTCACGCGAAGTGATCTCGGACTGCATCGAGACCTGCGTGCAGGGCCAGTGGATGGACGGCGTAGTCGTGATCGGCGGCTGCGACAAGAACATGCCGGGCGGCATGATGGCGCTCGCCCGCATGAACGTGCCGGGCATCTACGTGTACGGCGGCACGATTCGCCCCGGCCACTGGAAGGGCAAGGACCTGACCATCGTGTCGGCCTTCGAGGCCGTCGGCGAATTCACGGCGGGCCGCATGTCCGAAGAGGACTTCGAAGGCGTGGAGCGCAACGCATGCCCCACCACCGGCTCGTGCGGCGGCATGTACACGGCCAACACGATGAGTTCGTCGTTCGAAGCACTCGGCATGTCGCTGCTCTATTCGTCGACGATGGCGAACCCGGACCAGGAAAAGGTCGACTCCGCCGCCGAATCGGCGCGCGTGCTCGTTGAAGCCGTGAGGCGCGATCTGAAGCCGCGCGACATCATCACGAAGCAATCGATCGAAAACGCGGTCTCGGTGATCATGGCCACGGGCGGCTCGACCAACGCCGTGCTGCACTACCTCGCGATCTCGCATGCGGCCGAAGTGGAATGGACCATCGACGACTTCGAGCGCATCCGCCGCCGCGTGCCCGTGATCTGCGACCTGAAGCCGTCGGGCCAATACGTGGCCACCGACCTGCACCAGGCCGGCGGCATTCCGCAGGTCATGAAGATCCTGCTCGACGCGGGTCTCCTGCATGGCGACTGCATCACCATCACGGGCAAGACGCTCGCCGAAGAACTGAAGGACGTGCCCTCCGTGCCGCGCGCGGACCAGAAGGTGATCTACCCGATCGACAAGGCGCTCTACAAGGAAGGTCACCTCGCCATCCTGAAGGGCAACCTCGCGGAAGACGGCGCCGTGGCCAAGATCACGGGCCTGAAGAATCCGGTCATCACGGGCCCGGCACGCGTGTTCGACGACGAGCAAAGCGCGCTGCAGGCGATTCTCGACGACAAGATCAAGGCGGGCGACGTGGTCGTGCTGCGCTACCTCGGCCCGCAAGGCGGTCCGGGCATGCCCGAAATGCTCGCGCCGACCTCGGCCATCATCGGCAAGGGGCTGGGCGAATCCGTGGGTCTCATCACGGACGGCCGTTTCTCGGGCGGCACCTGGGGCATAGTGGTGGGTCACGTCGCGCCGGAAGCCTTCGTGGGCGGCACGATCGCGCTCGTCCAGGAAGGCGATTCGATCACCATCGACGCGCACCAGCTGCTGCTGCAACTGAACATCGACGACGCCGAACTGGCGCGCCGCCGCGCGGCCTGGACGCAGCCGGCGCCGCGCTATACGCGTGGCGTGCTCGCGAAGTACGCAGCGCTCGCGCGTCCGGCCAACAAGGGCGCGGTGACGGGCTAACGCAGGCCTGGCACCGGGGCCTCGCTCGCACAGCACCAGCGAGCGGCCCCGGAACGCCGGCCCGCCGCCACGACTGCGGCAGGCACAGCACAGGCAATACACGAAGGGGCGCCCGGGGAAACCGGGCGCCCCTTTGCTCTTATAATGCGACCACCACAGTCGGGCGATCGTCCCGGCGGAGACCATAATGAAACGAGAGTCGCATGCAGTAGCCGCACTGGCCGCTGCGCTGGCGGGCCTGTTCGTGGCGCCGGGCGCGGTGTTCGGGGAACAGGTCGCGTCGCAGGGTCTTGCACTTGCGCAGCAGCAGAACTGCACGAGTTGCCACGCCATGACGCGGCCTTTCATGGGGCCCGCGCTCCACGATATCGCCTTGAAATACGCGTCGCGCAGCGACGCGGCCACCTACCTCGCCCACAAGATCACCGACGGCAGCAGCGGCGTATGGGGCCGCGTGCCGATGCCGGCAAACACGCAGCTCACGCCGGACCAGGCCGTGACGCTCGCCAACTGGATCCTTTCCTTGAAGTAAGCGCGGGGTGCCCGTGAGCGGGCCCTGCAGCCGCTGAGTCAGCCGATGAGTCAGCCGATGAGTCAGCCGTTGAATCAGAGCTGCTGAGTCAAAGCCGCTGAGTCGGCCCATAAGCTGGCCGATCAATCCGCCTCAGTGCCGAACGGGCGGATCGGCTGGGGCCGGTTGCTGCGCGCGTTCCTCGCGCACCTCCTCCACCGCTTCTTTCACCCAGCCTGTGATCTCGGTTTCGAGCGCCAGCGCGACTTCACGCACCACCGTGCCCACGAGCCAGTTCGCGTGCTCCTGCATCGCCTCGCGGCAGCGCGCCTCGATGAGGCCGCGCCCCTCGCCGGTCAGATAGTCCATGCAGCGCCCCCGCAGCCGCTCGACCAGCGCATGTTCCGTGCTTTCGTCGGGCTGCGCGCTTGGGGGTCCGGCTACGGGTTCGTCTAACCGCTCACTCAGGACCGGAACGTCGCCGAGCGACGGTTCCATGAAGCGCGGCTCGACGGCGTCGTTGGGATGCGTGGTGAAGCCGCTCATCGCCGATGGCTCTAGCGGTTCGTCCACGACTGCGGCAGGTGTGAGCCCTTCGGGCCGGGGATGCGACGGCGGCGTGGCCCGTGCGTGGTCCGGCTTGCCCGGCACGACAACGTCGTCGAGCATCGGAATCGAAGTGTCGTCATGGTTGGACACGATCACCCTCCTTCGCTGTAGCTGGCGGCAAACAAAGCCGCGCACGATGCATGCCGGCGCGCAAAGCCCGGCATGCACGTGCCGCGCTCAGCCTTCCTGCCGATAGTTGTTCAGCGCATAGCCGCGATCGCGGTAGAAGCGATATCGCTCGCGCCCCGCGGTCAGATCCTCGGGCGCGTTGCCCACTACTTCGAGCAGCCGCTCGAAGCGTGCGAACTGCGGCGGCACGTCGGCCCCCAGGTTCACCAGCACCTGATGGTGCGGCGCGCCTTCCAGGTCCGAGGCGAGCACGACCGGCGTTTCGGCGGCCAGCGCGCTCTGCGCCATGCAATGCGGTACGAACTCGAGCGGCGCGAAGGTCCAGAGCTGCCCGTCGAGAGCACGCAGCCGCGTCGGGTCGGCCAGCACGACCGTCGAGTGGCCGGCCTGATACACCTTGCGCAGCAGCCGGCACGCATACAGCAGCGCATCGCCCACGTTCGTATGAAAGTCGATTCGCGTCATCGCATTCCTCGCTCGCACGCGGCGGCTGGGCGGCAGAGCGCGCCACACGCCGCGTGCAATACCACGCCGATCACTGCGCCGCGCGGTCGATCAGGAACTGCGTGAGCAGCGGCACGGGGCGACCCGTCGCGCCCTTGGCGGCGCCGCTCTTCCAGGCCACGCCGGCGATGTCGAGGTGCGCCCACGAGTACGCCTGCGTGAAGCGCGACAGGAAGCACGCCGCCGTCACGCTGCCCGCGGGACGGCCGCCGATGTTGGCGACGTCCGCGAAGTTCGACTTCAGCTGGTCCTGGTATTCGTCGTCGAGCGGCATGCGCCAGGCCGGATCGTCGGCTTCGCGCGACGCGTCGAGCAGTTCGCCCGCGAGCGCATCGTCCTTCGAGAAGAGGCCCGCGTTGTGATGGCCGAGCGCGATGATGCAGGCGCCCGTGAGCGTGGCGACGTCCACCACGGCGGCGGGCTTGAAGCGCTCCGCGTAGGTGAGCGCGTCGCACAGAATGAGACGGCCTTCGGCGTCGGTATTGAGCACTTCGATCGTCGTGCCCGACATGCTCGTCACGATATCGCCCGGCTTCGTCGCGTTGCCGGCAGGCATGTTCTCGCAGGTCGGAACGAGCGCGACCACGTTCAGCTTCAGGCCCATTTCGGCAACCGCGCGCATCGTGCCGAGCACCGAGCCCGCGCCGCACATGTCGTACTTCATCTCGTCCATGGCCTCGCCCGGCTTGAGCGAGATGCCGCCCGTGTCGAACGTGATGCCCTTGCCCACCAGCACCACCGGCGCCTCTTTCGCGCCCGCGCCCTGATACTGGAGCACGATGAACTGCGGCGGCTCGACCGAGCCTCGCGTAACCGAGAGGAACGAGCCCATCTTGAGGGCTTCGATCTGCTTCTGGCCGAGCACCTCGACCTTGAGCTTCCAGTCCTTCGCGAGCTTCTTCGCGACGTTGCCGAGATAGGTCGGCGTACAGACGTTGCCCGGCAGGTTGCCGAGGTCGCGCGTGAGGTCCATGCCGTTGGCGAGCGCAACGCCTTGCTTCGCAGCCACCTTCGCCGCTTTCTCGTCGGCGGCGTCCACCGAGAACACGATGCGCTTGAGTGCGCGCGGCGTCGTGTCCGGCTTGCTCTTCATCTGCGTGAAGCGGTACGTTTCGCTGCGCAGCGCGAGGAGCGCGGCACGCACGGCCCAGTCCGACGAACGCTCCTTGACGGGCAATTGCGGCAGCGTGAACGTGACCTGCACGATCTTCGTACCGAGGATGGCGCGCCACGCCGCCTTGACCGCTTCGCCGTAAGCCTTCTGCGTGAACGCATCCTGTTTGCCAAGGCCGACCAGCAACACGCGGGAGGCGCCGATGCCCTGCACTTCGTGCAGGAACAGCGTGCTGCCCGCCTTGCCTTCCATGTCGCCGGCCTTGACGATGCGCGTGATGAGCCCCTTGGTCGCTTCGTCGATGGCGAGCGCGGCGCCCGAAAGACTTTGCGACTCGAACACGCCGATCACGACGCAGTCCGATTTTCCGGTCAGGAACCCGCTCTGGGCCCCTTTGCTCCAATCACAGGCTTTTATGCTAAAGTCCATCGCGCTTGTCCTCGGATAAAATCTGGGCTTAGGATGAAAGCCGCAATTATCCGCTATTTTTCCCGCGGCGGCTGCCAAGGTCTAGCGCACGACGCGCGGCCTCGTGCCAGAACCTCCCGCTCTTCTCATCAAGAATGATCTTCGAACGCTCCCTCCAGCGCGAACTTGCGTACACGGCTGGCGCCGTGTTCATGGTGCTGCTCACGATCATGCTCACGACGATGATGATCCGCATCGTCGGCTTCGCGGCATCGGGCGAAATCGACCCGCGCGACGTGCTGGTGCTGATCGGGCTCACCGTGATCGGCTATCTCGCCGTCATGCTCGTCGTGACGCTGTTCGTGTCGATCCTGTTCGTGCTCACGCGCTGGTACAAAGACTCCGAGATGGTGGTGTGGCTCGCCTCGGGCGTGAGTCTCACGCGCCTCATCAAACCGGTGGGCACCTTCGCCACGCCCATCATCATCCTCATCGTGTTCTTCGCGTTCGTGGGCTGGCCCTGGTCGAACCAGCAGAGCAAGCTGATCCGCCAGCGCTTTCAGCAGCGCGACGAAGTTTCGCTGCTCGCGCCGGGCCAGTTCCGCGAATCGGCCACCACGCACCGCGTGTTCTTCATCGAGAAGATGACGCCGGACCAGAGCAAGGTGGAAAACGTGTTCGTGACGAGCACGGAGAACGGCAAGGTCAACGTGATCGTGTCGAAGTACGGCCACACGGAAACGCAGAAGAACGGCGACCGCTTCGTCGTGCTCGACAACGGCCGCCGCTACGACGGCGAACCGGGGCACCCGGACTTTCGCATCATGGAGTTCGAGCGCTACGGCGTGAAGATCCAGAGCCAGCCCGTGGTCTCGACGCCCACCACCACGGGTACCTCGACGCTCGATCTGCTGCGCAAGCCCACGCGCGACAACCTCGCGGAAATCGCGTGGCGCGCGGGCCTGCCGCTCATCGCCATCAACCTGATGCTGCTCGCCATTCCGCTCGCCTACCAGAATCCGCGCCGCGGCCGCACCATCAATCTCGTGATGGCCGTGCTCATTTACCTGACCTACTCGAATCTGCTCAACGTCGTGCAATCGTGGATCGAGCAGGGCAAGGTCTCGTTCGGCGTCGGCCTTGTCGCGCTGCACGTCGTGGTCGCCGCGCTCGTGGTGTTCATCTTCTGGCTGCGGGTGCGCAATCGCCCGTTGATCTCGCGTGCCATGTTCAGCCGCGCGAGCCGCGCGCAGGGAGCCTGATCCATGCGCATCTACGAGCGGTATTTCGCGCGCCAGGTCTACCTGACGTTTGTCTTCATCCTGTTCGCGTTTTCGGGTCTGTTCTTCTTTTTCGACCTCATCAACGAACTGAACTCGGTCGGACACGGCAACTACAAGTTCGGCTACGCGGTGCTGCGCGTTGCGCTGCAAACGCCGTCGCGCTTCTACGAGATCATTCCGGTGGCGGCGCTGATCAGCTCGATCTACGTGTTCGCGCAGATGGCCGCGAATTCGGAATACACGATCTTCCGCGTCTCGGGTCTCGCAACCGGTCAGGCGCTGCGCTCGCTGTTGAAGATCGGCATTCCGATCGTGCTCATCACGTATCTGATCGGCGAAGTGGTGGGCCCTTACACCGACCAACTGTCCGAACGCGTGCGGCTCGAAGCGCTGGGCTCCGCGGTGTCGACCAACTTCGAGTCGGGCGTGTGGGTCAAAGACACGCTTTCGGCGCGCGCCGACGGCGAGCAGGTCACGCGCTTCGTGAACGTGGGCGAACTCAAGCCCGACGCCACTATCAGCAACGTACGCATCTACGAATTCGACTCGAAGTTCCGGCTCTCGAACGTGCGGATCGCGAAGAGCGGCGTGTACCAGCCGCCCGGCCACTGGAAACTGACCGACGTGACCGACACGCAACTCGTGGACGTCGCGTCGCCCAGCGGCCAGAGCAAGGACGCGCTCAACCCGGTATATCGCGCGCAGCAGATCACGCTGCCCGAATACTCGCTGCGCTCGGAGCTCACGCCGCAGATTCTCTCGGTGCTGCTCGTCGCGCCAGACCGCATGTCGATGTTCAACCTGTTCCGCTACATCCAGCATCTGACCGAGAACCATCAGGACACGCAGCGCTACGAAATCGCGCTGTGGAAAAAGCTGCTCTACCCGTTCGCGGTATTCGTGATGCTGGTGCTTTCCATGCCGTTCGCGTATCTGCACACGCGCGCGGGCGTGGTGGGCATGAAGGTGTTCGGCGGCATCATGCTCGGCATGAGCTTCCAGCTCTTCAATACGCTGTTCTCGCACATCGGTACGCTGAACACGTGGCCCGCACCGATCACGGCCGCCACACCGGGGCTGATCTATCTCGCCCTCGGTCTGTTCGGGCTGAAGTGGGTGGATCGGCACTGACGTCGCATCGTCATCCCGCCGCCGCTGTACCGCGGCGGTACGACGAACGCCTTAGCTTTCCTCGGGAGTCCCTGCCATGAGCGCACACGGCATCGTTCTATTCGGCCACGGGGCACGCGATGCCCGCTGGGCCGAGCCGTTCGAGCGGCTCGCGGCGCGGCTCGCCGCTGCGCACAGCGCGGCGGGGCCGGTGAGTCTCGCGTTTCTGGAATTGATGTCGCCGGACCTGCCCGCCGCCGTGGCGGCACAGGTGGCCGCGGGATGCAGCGAAGTAACGGTCGTGCCGGTGTTTTTCGGCCAGGGCGGCCATGTGAGGCGGGATCTGCCTGCCATCATCGAGCAGTGCCGGGCGGCGCACCCGGGCGTGGTGATTCGCAGCGTGGGCGCGGTGGGTGAAGACGACGCCGTGCTGGACGCGATCGTGCGCTATTGCCTCGCGGTCACGAACGCGCCCACAGACGGCGCCGACTGAGCATCACGCCGCAAAGCGCATGCGGCCCTTGCTGCCGCCTTCGCTGCCGTCGTCGTCCCCTTCTTTTTCCACCGATGGCAACAACGCCGCACGCTCGGCGAACGCTTCGCCGATCATCAGCAGACTGGGTTGCAGCGGATCGAGCCATGCCTGCGCTTCGCCCGCGGCAAGCCGCTCGAGCGTGAGCGTGAGGGTGCGCTCGCGTGCCGTGCTGCACGCTTCCACGATGGCCACGGGCGTATCGGCTGCGCGGCCCGCATCGATCAGCTCACGCGCGATGTCCGGCCCGCTGTCGCGGCCCATATAGAAGACGAGCGAATCCGCGTTGACCTGCTCGCGGATCGCCTCCGTATCCGGCGCACGGCTGTGCGTGGCGAGCGCCACGCTGCGCGCCACGCCACGCAGCGTCAGCGGACGCCGCAACGCCGCCGCCGATGCCAGCGCCGCGGTAATGCCCGGCACGATCTCGTACTCGATGCCGGCCGCGTCCAGCGCGCGCATTTCCTCGTCGGCGCGGCCGAACAGCATGGGGTCGCCGCCCTTGAGACGCACCACCACGGCGTGCTCGCGTGCCGCGTCGACAATCTGCTTGTTGATGAAGTGCTGGGCCGTGGAGCGCTGGCCGCAGCGCTTGCCCACCGCGATCTTGTGCGCCTGCGGTGCGTAGTCGAGCATGGCCGGCTCGACGAGCGCGTCGTGCAGCACCACGTCCGCCGTGCCCAGAAGCCGCGCCCCGCGCACCGTAATGAGATCTGCCGCACCCGGCCCTGCACCAATCAAGTACACCTTACCCATGTTTTCCTTCAGCTCCGTCTGACCGTGTTCGGTGGCGCGCCGCGCGTCGTCCAGACCGCCGCGCGCCCCGTCATTTTCACTCAGGCAGAAAACGCACGGATCATGCCAGCGGCCACGGTGTGATGCGTCGCTTCGTCGATCAGCACAAATGCGCCCGTGCCCGGATGCGCGTCGTAGGTATCGCAGACGATCGGCTTTTGCAGCGTGAGCGCCACGCGGCCGATGTCGTTCATCGCGAGATCGGCGCGGTCGGTGGCGTGCGAGAGCGTATGCACGTCCAGCACCTGCTTCACGGCGCCGATGCGCGCGAACACGGTGCTCGTGGTCTGCTTGAGCAGGTACTTGCGCTGCGGCGAGAGCGGCTCTTCGTCGAACCAGCAGAGGTCCGCTTCGAGCTTCTTCGCCGGCGTGGGCGCATCGGTGCGCAGCACGAAGGTGTCGCCGCGCGAGACGTCCACGTCTTCGCCAAGCCGAATCGTGACGGTCTGGCCCGCGAACGCGCGCTCCACCGCCGCCGTGCCGCCAGGCACCGGCGCGATGATCTCGGCCACAGTGGCCTCGCGGCCGGCCGGCAGCACGACGATCGTATCGCCCACCTTCACCTCGCCGGCTTCCACGCGGCCCATGTAGCCACGGAAGTCGTCGGCGCTGCTGCCGTCCTGACGCGCCACCCACTGCACCGGGAAACGCAGGGCATCGCCCGTAGCCTGTTCCACCGGCAGCGCTTCCAGCACGTCGAGCAGCGGCTCGCCCGCGTACCACGGCATGCGTTCGCTCGCGGTTACGATGTTGTCGCCCTTGAGCGCCGAGACCGGCACGAAGCGCACGTCGACAAGACCCAGTTGGCGCGCGAGCGCCACGTAGGCGTCGCGGATTTCGTTGAAGCGCGCTTCGCTGAAGTCCACGAGGTCCATCTTGTTGATCGCGACGATCACGTGCTGCAGACCGAGCAGCTTCACGATGGCGCTGTGGCGCTTCGTTTGCGGCAGCAGTTGCGCGTCGCCGTTTTCGAACGTGACGCGCGTGGCGTCGATCAGGATGATGGCCGCGTGCGCCGTGGACGCACCCGTCACCATGTTGCGCGTGTACTGCTCGTGGCCCGGCGTGTCCGCGATGATGAACTTGCGCTTGGCGGTGGCGAAGTAGCGGTACGCGACGTCGATCGTGATGCCCTGCTCGCGCTCGGCTTCGAGGCCGTCGGTCAACAGCGAGAGGTCGATCTCGTCGCCCACAGTGCGCTTGTTCTTCGCGCGCGAAAGCGCGGAAAGCTGGTCCGACAGCACGGCCTTGCTGTCGTACAGCAGACGGCCGATCAGCGTGCTCTTGCCGTCGTCGACGCTGCCTGCCGTGATGAAACGCAGCACGCCGAGGTCTTCAGGCTGGTGAATTGCGGTGCTCATTGCTTCGTCCTCGTGTGCTTCAGAAATAACCTTGCTTCTTGCGCTGTTCCATCGCGGCTTCGGAGGTCTGGTCGTCCATCCGCGTCGCGCCCCGTTCGGTGATCTCGGTCACCGCCGTCTCGGCAATGATCTTCTCGACGTTGTCGGCATCGCTTTCCACGGGGCACGTGCAGCTGATGTCGCCCACGGTGCGAAAACGCACGAGCGCCGTCTCGCTCGTTTCGCCCTCGCGCATCGGCGTGAGCGGCGTGACAGGCACGAGCAGGCCGTTGCGGCGCACGATCTCGCGCTGGTGCGCGTAGTAGATGGACGGCAGTTCGAGCCCTTCGCGCGCGATGTATTGCCACACGTCGAGTTCGGTCCAGTTCGAGATGGGGAACACGCGCAGGTGTTCGCCGGCATGCAGGCGCGCGTTGTAGAGGCTCCACAGTTCCGGGCGCTGCGCCTTCGGGTCCCACTGGCCGAATTCGTCGCGAAACGAGAAGATGCGCTCCTTCGCGCGGGCCTTCTCTTCGTCGCGGCGCGCGCCGCCGATCATCGCCGTGAAGCCGTGCGCTTCAATGGTCTCGAGCAGCGTGACGGCCTGCGCCGCGTTGCGCGAATCCGTTTCGCGGCGCAGACGCACCGTGCCGCGGCGAATCGAATCTTCGACGTGGCCCACCACGAGTTGCGCGCCGATTTCCTTCGCGCGGCGGTCGCGGAAGTCGATCACTTCGTCGTAGTTGTGGCCCGTGTCGATGTGCACGAGCGGGAACGGCAGCGAGGTCTGGCGGTTCGCGCCGAGGCCGAACGCCTTCAACGCGAGGTGCAGCACCACGACCGAGTCCTTGCCGCCCGAGAACAGCAGCGCCGGCTTGCTGCACTCGGCAACCAGCTCGCGCAGGATGTGGATCGACTCGGCTTCGAGCCAGTCGAGATGGTCCATGCGGTTCGCCGTATTCGGAATCGGTGCGGCAACAGCGGAATCGAGCGTCGTGCTCATGTTCGGGTCCTTCGTTCGTTCGCGCCGCGGGCGGTTGGCCCGCAGCACAGGGTCTTCAATCTTTTCGTCGGTCCGGCTTCAGGCAGAAGCGTTCTCGCTCGCCGCCGCAATCGGAATGGTGATGTGCAGGCCGCATTCCTTCGTGTCGCGCGACTCCCACCACCAGCGTCCCGCGCGGCTGTCTTCGCCGGGGCGCACGGCGCGCGTGCACGGCTCGCAGCCGATGCTCGGATAGCCGCGTGCGTGCAGCGGGTTCACCGGCACGTCGAAGGCACGCAGATAAGCCCAGACGTCAGCTTCGGTCCAGTCCGCGAGCGGGTTGTACTTCGCAATATTACGCGCGCCGTCGTGCTCTTCCTCGTGCAGTTCCGCGCGCGTCACCGACTGTTCGCGGCGCTGGCCCGTCACCCAGGCGGAAACGTCCGCCAGCGCGCGGTTGAGCGGCTCCACCTTGCGAATCTCGCAGCAGCGCTTGCGCAGTTCCACGCTCTCGTAGAAGGCGTTGAGTCCGTGCGCGGCCGCGTATTCGTCGACGGCTGCCTGTTGCGGATGGAACTGCTCGATCTCGTAGCCGTAGCGCTCGCGCACGCGATCGATCATGCCCAGCGTTTCCGCATGCAGGCGCCCCGTGTTGAGCGAGAAGATGCCGATCGACACGCCGCGCGAGAGGATGGCGTGCGTGAGCAGCATGTCTTCGGCCGCGAGGCTGCTCGCGAACTTGACGCGCTCGTGGCGCGCGGCGATGGAATCGAGCAGCGCGTCGAGTCGCGCGATCTTCGCGGCCAGTTCGGGTGTCACGGCTTGCGGCGCGGCGCCAGCGGCGTTCGTGACATTAGTGGCGTTAGTTGTGGTGCTCATGCGCCCACCTTGGCCGCCACGGCCGCGGCACCGGCCTCGCGGCGACGGAATAGCGGCAGCGGGGTGTCGACCGCGGACTGGTACTGCACCGTGAACTCCTTGAACGCGTTCAGCGCGTCGTGGATGTCCTTGTCGGCGCGCACCGCGAACGAATCGAAGCCGCAGCGCGAGAGGTAGTTGAGCTGGTCGCGCAGCACGTCGCCGATGGCGCGCAGTTCGCCCTTGTAGCCGTAGCGCTCGCGCAGAAGCCGCGCGATCGAATAGCCGCGGCCGTCGCGAAACACCGGAAAGTCGATGCCAATGAGCGACACGTGTTCGAAGTCGCCGGCGATGTCTGCCGGTTCGCTATCGGGCGCGAGCCACACGCCGAGTTCGGCTGCGGGACGCGCGGCGCTCAGCGCGGCGCGCTCGTTCTTCCACAGCGCGAGCGGCACGAGCACCTTGCCGGCGGGCAGCGCGTCCACGGCGGGCAGCGAGCCGTCTTCGGCGGGGCGCACCACCGTCCAGTTGTCTTCGGCTACCGCGCGGTTTCTGATGATCCAGGCCATTTACTGTCTATCCTCGTTTCGGTGCTGCGCTTTACGCGTGGGCCGGCTGGCGCGACGCGTAGACGCGCTCCTTGAACGGCGCGATGCCGATGCGGTTGTAGGTGTCGATGAAGCGCTCGCCGTCGATGCGGTTGTCGACGAACGTATCGACGATGCTCGACACCACGTCCGGCATTTCGCCGGCCGAGAACGACGGGCCGATCACGCGGCCAAGGCGCGAGCCTTGCGCGCCCATGCCCTGTTCGCCGCCGAGCGACACCTGGTACCACTCGGCGCCGTCCTTGTCGACGCCCAGCACGCCGATGTTGCCGACGTGATGGTGGCCGCACGAATTCATGCACCCCGAGATGTTGAGCGACAGGTCGCCGAGGTCGTGCACGTAGTCGAGGTCGTCGAAGCGCTCCTGGATGGCCTGCGCGATCGGAATCGACTTCGCGTTCGCGAGCGAGCAGAAGTCGCCGCCCGGGCACGCGATGATGTCGGTCAGCAGACCGATGTTCGGCGTGGCGAAGCCCTGGTCTTTCGCGAGGGTCCACAGCTCGAACAGGTCGTGCTTCTTCACGTCCGCGAGAATCAGGTTCTGCTCGTGCGAGACGCGGACCTGGCCGAACGCGTAGCGGTCGGCCCAGTCGGCCACGGCTTCCATCTGCGTGTCCGTGGCGTCGCCCGGCGGCGTGCCGGTGCGCTTGAGCGACAGCGTGACAGCCGCGTAGCCCGGCACGCGGTGCGGGCGCACGTTGCGCTCCACCCAGCGCGCGAAGGCGCGATTTTCGAGCAGATGCTTTTCGTAGGACGCGTCCGTGTCCGCGAGCTTTTCGTAGGCGGGCGGCGCGAAATACTGCGCGACGCGCTCCACTTCTTCGCGCGTGAGCGTGGACGGGCCGTCCTTCAGGTGCTGCCACTCCTCTTCCACCTGCTGCGCGAACTTCGCGGGCGAGAGCGCCTTCACGAGAATCTTGATGCGCGCCTTGTACATGTTGTCGCGGCGGCCGTAGCGGTTGTAGACGCGCAACACGGCTTCGCAGTACGTGAGCAGATGCTGCCAGGGCAGGTCTTCCCTGATGATGGCGCCGACGATCGGCGTGCGGCCCAGACCGCCGCCCGCCAGAATGCTGGCCACCACTTCGCCCGCCTCGTTCTTCTTCAGATAGACGCCCAGGTCGTGGATCTGCACGGCGATGCGGTCTTCCTTCGAGCCGCACACGGCAATCTTGAACTTGCGCGGCAGCCAGGCAAATTCGGGGTGGAACGTGGACCACTGGCGCAGCACTTCGGCCCACGGACGCGGGTCGACGATCTCGTCGGGCGCCACGCCGGCGAACTGGTCGGCCGTGATGTTGCGGATGCAGTTGCCCGAGGTCTGGATGCCGTGCATCTGCACCGAGGCGAGCTTGGCGAGCAGGTCCGGCGTCTCTTCGAGCTTGATCCAGTTGTACTGGATGTTGGTGCGCGTCGAGAAGTGGCCGTAGCCGCGGTCGTGCTCGCGCGCGATGCGTGCCAGCATGCGCAGCTGGTCGCTGCGCAGGTTGCCGTAGGGAATGGCGATGCGGTGCATGTACGCGTGGCGCTGCATGTACAGGCCGTTCTGCAGCCGCAGCGGGCGGAACTCTTCTTCGCTCAATTCGCCCGACAGCCGGCGGCGAACCTGGTCGCGGTACTGCGCGACGCGCTCGTCGACGATGGTCTGGTCGTACTGATCGTATTGGTACATTCGGGGACCCCAGGGTTGCTCAGTTGCCTCAGTTGCACTCAACGCGACGTTCCGGTTACGCCGCGCCCGGATGATGGTGCCTGCCACCGCTGCGAGCCGGCCCACGGCGCCGGCTCATTTGCAAATGACAAAAACAGATATCCATATTGGAAAAGTTTGATAGATCGTAATAAACTGCCCTTAGATTCCAAACGACTTAAAAATTCTTTTGATATGCGGAGAGGTTATAAATGAACCTGCACCAGTTCCGCTTCGTCCGCGAGGCGGTCCGCCAGAACTTCAACCTCACCGAAGCCGCCAAGGCGCTGTATACAAGCCAGCCGGGCGTCTCGAAGGCGATCATCGAGCTGGAGGACGAGCTGGGCGTGGAAATCTTCACGCGCCACGGCAAGCGGGTGCGCTCCCTCACGGAGCCGGGCCGCATCATACTCGCCTCGGTCGAGCGGATCCTGCAGGAAGTGGAGACCCTGAAACGCGTCGGCAAGGACTACGCCGCCCAGGATCAGGGCAACCTGATCATCGCCGCCACCCACACCCAGGCGCGCTACTCGCTGCCGGCCGCTATCGCCGAGTTCAAGCGGCGCTTTCCGAAGGTCCACCTTTCAATTTTGCAAGGCAGCCCCACCCAGGTGGCCGAACTGGTACTGCGCGACCAGGCCGACCTCGCCATCGCGACGGAAGCCATCGCCGGCTACAAGGATCTGGTGTCGCTGCCATGCTTCCAGTGGCATCACGTAGCCGTCATGCCGCCCGACCACCCGCTGCTCGCCCGCAAGTCGCTTTCACTCGACGATCTGGCCCAATTTCCGCTCATCACCTACGACAATGCCTTCGCGGGCCGCTCGCGCATCGACCAGGCGTTCCAGCTGCGCGGGCTGTCGCCGGACATCGTGCTCGAAGCCATCGACGCCGACGTCATCAAGACCTACGTCGAACTGGGGCTCGGCGTGGGCATCATGGCCGACATCGCCTTCAACCCCGAGCGCGACCGCCAGTTGCGCGCCATGCCCGTGGGGCACCTGTTCGGCGGCAACGTAACGCGCGTGGCGCTCAAACAGGGCGCGTACCTGCGCAGCTACGTCTACACGCTCGTGGAACTGCTCTCGCCCAGCCTGAACCGCCGGCTCGTGGAGCAGGCGCTCAAGGGCGAGCACGAAACGTATGAACTATGAGCTTCCGGCTGCGCAGCGCGTTCCCGTAAACTCGCCCGGACATCGCAAGACAGATTCAACGACAACGCAAAAAAAAGCGGCGCCATCGCACTAAAAAGCCTGGACCCGCCGCATCGATAACTTCCAAAACCTGCCTGGAGATCTTCATGACGTCGTTCAAGCCCCTGCGCGCGCTGGCCCGTGCGGCCGCCGTTTCCTGTGTCGCGTCGTTCGCATTGGCCGCGCCGGCCGCACGCGCCGACATCAAGGTCGGCATCGACCTCTCGAGCACCGGCCCGGCCGCTGCCATCGGCATCACGAGCAAGAACGCCATGCTGATGTGGCCGAAGACCATCGCCGGCCAGAACGCGCAGTACATCGTGCTCGACGACGGCTCGGACCCCGGCGCGGCCGTGCGCAACATCCGCAAGCTCATCAACGAAGACCACGTCGACGTGATCGTGGGCCCCAACATCACGCCGGCCGCGCTTGCGGCGCTCGACCCCGTCGCCGAAAGCCAGACGCCGATGATCACGCTGATCGGCTCGGCCTCCGTCGTGGAGCCGCAGGAAGGCAAGCGCGTGTGGGCCTACAAGATGGCGCAGACCGACCGCGCCATGGCTGACGTGATGACGCGCTACATGGCCAACCACAACGTGAAGACGGTGGGCTTCATCGGCTTCGCGGACAGCTACGGCGACAGCTGGCTCAGCGAGTTCACGAAGTTCGCGGAGCTGCGCCACATCCAGGTGGTGGCAACGGAACGCTACAACCGCACGGACGCCAGCGTGACGGGCCAGGTGCTCAAGCTGATGGCGGCCAAGCCCGACGCCGTGCTGATCGCCGGCGCGGGTACGCCGACCGTGCTGCCGCAGCGCACGCTTGTCGAACGCGGCTTCAAGGGACCGATCTATCAGACGCACGGCATCGCCACGCCGGAGTTCATCAAGCTGGGCGGCAAGGACGTGGAAGGCACGCTGTTCCCCACACAGCCCGTGGTGGTGGCGCGCACGCTGCCTGCGGATCATCCGGCGAAGAAGGCGGCGCTTGCGTTCGTGAACGCCTACGAGGCGAAGTACGGCCCGGGCACCGTAACGCAGTTCGCGGGCGACGCGGCGGGCGTCTACCCGCGCCTCGAAGATGCCGTGGCGCGCGCACTGAAAACGGCCCAACCCGGCACCACCGAATTCCGCGTGGCGCTGCGCAACGAACTGGAGCACGCACACGAACTCGTGGTGCCCAACGGCGTGGTGAATACGAGCGCGAAGGACCACGTGGGGCTCGATCAGCGCGCAAGCGTGATGGGCATCGTCCGCGGCGGCAAGTTCGTGTACCTGAGCCAGTAAGCGCGGACCCTCGAAAGCATCCGCCGCCCGCCCGCTCAATTTTCAGGAGAGTCGATTCCTATGGCACGCACCACCCGCGCAGTCAACGCCGTCGAGCGTCTCAAGACGCGCAGCGGGAATCCGCAGTACGCCGCCGTGGGCATGCCGGGCGGGCTGTTCTATCTGGTGGATCGCACCGCGGGCGCCGGGCAGCCGCTCTGTGACCCGCTCGCGCTCGACGCCTTCGTGGCGTTCGTCGACGCCTACGGGCCGCAGCAAAAGGTCCGCAAGGCCAGCAAGCTGGACCTCGCGTTCGAAGAGCAGATCAGGAAGAGCCGGAAGTAGCCAGCTTCACCCACGCGCTATTCGCCGCGCTGCTGGCCAGCACGGCGTCGATGAAACGCAGTCCGGCCACGCCGTCCTCCACGGTGACGAGCAGCCGGCTTTCGGGCGGCACGGGGCGGCCTGCGTCGAGCGCCTCGATCTGCAGGGCCGTATCCAGATAGAGCTGCGCGAACGCTTCCAGATACCCCTCGGGATGCCCCGGCGGCACACGCGTGGCGTGCGCTGCGGCCGCACCGTGCACGCGGCCGCGCGTGAGGCGCTGCGCCTCGCCGTTGTGCGGCGTGAACCACAGTTCGTTCGGATGCTCCTGGTCGAACGCGAGGCTCGCCTTCGTGCCGTACACACGCAGCCGCAAGGCGTTTTCCGCGCCGCTTGCCACCTGACTCGCCCACAGCATGCCGCGCGCGCCGCTCGCATAACGCAGCATGGCCTGCACGTGATCGTCGATGCGGCGCCCCGGCACGAACGTATGCACCTCCGCCGAGACCGACTCCGGCGTCATCCCGCTCACGAACGCCGCAAGGTGGTACGCGTGTGTGCCGATGTCGCCGAGGCACCCCGCCGGCCCGGCGAGCGCCGGGTCGGTGCGCCACGCCGCCTGGCGATTCTCGCCACCCTGCTCGACGGGTTCCGCGAGCCAGTCCTGCGCATACTCGGTCTGCACGATGCGGATCTCGCCCAGTTCGCCCGCCTCCACCATGTGCCGCGCGTGCCGCACAAGCGGATAGCCCGAATACGTGTGCGTGAGCGCAAAGAGCCGTCCGGTGTCGCGCGCCAGTGTTGCAAGCGCCTCGCCCTCGGCGCGCGACACCGCGAGCGGCTTGTCGCAGACCACGTGAATGCCGGCTTCCAGAAACGCCGTGGCCACGGGCGCGTGCAGGTGGTTCGGCGTAACGATGGCGACGGCGTCGATGCCGTCTTCGCGCACGGCTTCCTGATGCGCCATCTCGCGCCAGTCGGTGTAGCAGCGCGCGAGTCCCACTTCGGCGGCGCTCGCCCGCGCACGCGCCGGGTCCGACGACAGCGCGCCCGCCACGAGATCGAAGCGGCCGTCGAGGCGCGCCGCGATACGGTGCACCGCGCCGATGAACGCGCCCTGCCCGCCGCCCACCATGCCGAGCCTGAGTTTTCGTGTCATCGCCTGGTTCCCTGTAAGTGATTGCGGCGCCGCGCCTGCCTGCTGCCTGCTGCCTGCTGCCTGCTGCCTGAGCGTGAGCGTGAGCCTGAGCCCGAGTCCGCCGAGCGTTCAAAGCACTCAGAGTCCGAGCACGTGCCGCAGGCGTGCGGCGTCCACGCCGCTGCCCGCGAAGTCGTCGAAGGCGTGTTCGGCCACGCGGATGATGTGCCGCCGGATGAACTCGGCGCCCTCGCGTGCGCCGTCCTGCGGGTGCTTGAGCGCGCATTCCCATTCGAGCACCGCCCAGCCCGCGTAGTCGTACTGCGCCATCTTCGAGAAGATCGCGCCGAAATCGATCTGGCCGTCGCCGAGCGAGCGAAAGCGCCCCGCGCGCTCCAGCCAGCCGCTGTAGCCGCCGTACACGCCCTGGCGCCCGGTTGGGCGAAACTCCGCGTCCTTCACGTGAAAGGCCTTGATGCGCTCGTGATAGAGGTCGATGAACGCGAGGTAGTCGAGCTGTTGCAGCAGGAAGTGGCTCGGGTCGTAGAGGATGTTCGCGCGCGCATGGCCGTCCACGGCGGCGAGAAAGCGCTCGAAGGTCACGCCGTCGTGCAGGTCCTCGCCCGGATGCAGTTCGTAGCAGACGTCCACGCCGGCCGCGTCGAACGCGTCCAGAATGGGGCGCCAGCGGCGTGCGAGTTCGTCGAAGGCTGCTTCCACGAGTCCCGCGGGGCGCTGCGGCCACGGGTACACGTAGGGCCACGCGAGCGCGCCCGAAAACGTGACGTGGGTGGCAAGACCCAGGCGCTGCGAGGCGCGCGCCGCGAGCTTGAGCTGGTCGATGGCCCACGCGGTGCGCGCCTCGCGATTGCCGCGCACTTCGGGCGCGGCGAAGCCGTCGAACAGCGCGTCGTAGGCAGGATGCACGGCCACGAGCTGGCCTTGCAGATGCGTCGTGAGTTCCGTGATGACCACGGCGGCATCGTCGGCCGTCTGCCGCAGTTCGTCGCAATAGGCATCGCTCGACGCCGCGCGCGCAAGGTCCACAAGCCGCGGATCGGCCGGCACCTGGATGCCCTTGAAGCCGAGCCCCGCGGCCCACGCGGCCAGATTCGCGAGACTGTCGAAGGGCGCCTCGTCGCCGGTGAACTGCGCGAGAAAGATCGCCGGACCCTTGATGGTTTTCATCGTGCGAACTCCTTGGTGCTCCGTCGTATTTCGCCTGTACGTCGCCTGTATGTCGGCTGTACGTCGGCTGTATATCGCCTGAAACGGGATAAAGACCAAAGCGCGGGCCGCGCGAACCGCTTCGCGCGGCGGCCCTGTGCCTCAGAACGGCGAGTCGGGGAAGTAAAAGTCGTGCGCGTTCTCCTTCGTGATGAGCACCGAAGGAATGATCGTGGTGGCTTGCAGCCGCTCGCCCTGCAGGCGTGCCTCGGCCGTGAGCTTGATCGCGTCGTAGATGAACTTGGGCGAATACGAGACGTCGGCCTTGATGAGCGGTGCGCCGTCCATCACGTTCTTCACCATGCCCTTCGATCCCGCGCCGCCGAACACGATCTTGACGTCGGTGCGCTTCGCCTGATCGATGGCCTTCAGCACGCCCACGGCCATGTCGTCGTCCGCGGCCCAGATGGCGTCGATGTGCTTGAAGCGCGTGAGGTAGTCCTGCGTCACCTTGAACGCGTCGTCGCGGTTCCAGTTCGCGTACTTCGCATCCAGGATGCGAATGCCCGGATAGTTCTTCAGCACCGACGTGAAGGCGGTCCAGCGTTCGTTGTCGAGCGTGGTGGGAATGCCGCGCAGCGCGACGATGTCGCCCTTGCCGTTAAGCGCCTTCGCCAGATACTCGGCGGGAATGCGGCCGAACGCGGTGTTGTCGCCGGCCACGTAGGCGTCTTGCGCGCTGGTGTCCGTGAGTCCGCGATCCACCACCGTGACGTAGACGCCCTTCTTCTTCACCTGAGCCACAGGCTGCGTGAGCGACGCCGACTCATACGGGAAGATCACGAGCGCGTTGATATGGTTGACCGTGACGAGATCCTGCAACTGATTGGCCTGCTCGGGCGCGTTGGCTGCCGTCTTCACGATGATCTTGAGATCGGGATGCGCCTTCTCGAGGTCCGCCTTTGCCTTGTTCGCCCACCACACGATGCCGCCGGTAAAGCCGTGGTCCGCTGTGGGAATGGCGACGCCCAGCGTCACCTTCTCGTCGGCGTGCGCGCTGCTCGTGCCCAGCGCCGCCGCCACCGTCACTGCCAGCACGCCGGCGGTGAGGCCTCGCATTGCTCGAATAACCTGCTTCATGGTCGTGTCTCCTGATTGTGCGGGCCTGCGTATGCCCGTTGTTGTCGATCGACTGTTGCCTGTGCTGCCTCCTGAATCAGACTGCCGAATCGTGCTGCTGAAGGTGCTGCTGAAGGTGCTGCTGAAGATGCTGCCGAATCGTGCTGCTGGAAGGTGCCCCTGAAGGTGCTACCGAATGAGTGCTGCCTGGGCACACACGTTCACCGCCGCCCGCGCTGCAGGAATGCAACGACGATGATCACCACGCCCTGCACCGCCGCGTTCAGATACACGCTGATGATGCTGGTGAGATTGAGAATGTTCGCGATCACCGAGAGCAGCACCGCGCCGATCACGGTGCCCAGCACGCGGCCTTCGCCGCCTTTGAGCGCGGTGCCGCCCACCACCACGGAGGCAATTGCTTCGAGTTCCCACAGCAGCCCCGTGGTGGGCGTGGCGGAGCCGAGGCGCGGCACGTAGAGCACCGTCGCCACGCCCACGCATACGCCGAGCAGCGCATACGTCACGATCTTCACGGTATCCACGCGAATGGCCGCATAGCGCGCCACCTGTTCGTTGGAGCCGATGGCCTGCACATGTCTGCCGAACGCGGTGCGGTTGAGAATCAACGCGCCGCCCGCGGCCATGGCGAGAAACACCCAGACCGGCACCGGCACGCCGAAGAGGCTTGCGTAATAGACGGGGCCGTACAGATCGGAGAGCGTGTTGTCGAGCGTGAGCGCACCGCCGTCCGCAAGCCACGTGAGCACCGCGCGAAAGATGCCGAGCGTGCCGAGCGTCACGATGAACGGTTCGATGCGCCCCTTCGTAATGAGCAGGCCGTGCGCGCAGCCGAACGCGGCGCCCAGCACGAGCGCGAGCACGATGCCCGCCAGCACGATGACGAGCGGCGGCAGCCCGTGCGCCACGGCACCCGCAGCGCCCGTGGCAAGCGCGTTCATTACCCAGATCATGACGCCCGCGATGAGCGCGGCCATCGACCCCACCGAAAGATCGATGCCGCCCGAGATGATCACGAACGTCATGCCCACCGCGATGATGCCGATGAACGACGTGCGCGTGAGCACGTTCATGAGGTTGTCGACGGTGGCGAAGTCGCGGTTGAGCAGCGTGCCGAGCACGCAGAGCGCGACGAGCCCCACGATGGGCCCAAGCCCCGTGGCCCGCCGCGCGAGCCGCCACGAAAGCCGCGCCCGGCGCGAATCCGGCGCTTCAGTGTGTACCGGTTGCATGGGCGATCAGCTCCTCTTCGGTCAGGTGTCCAATGCCGAGCGTGGCGACGAGCTGCCCCGCGCGCATCACGGCCACGCGATGGCAGAGCCCAATCAGCTCGATCAGTTCGGACGAGATCACGATCACGGCGCGGCCTTCGGCGGCGAGCCGGTGAATCAGGAAATAGATGTCGCGCTTTGCGCCCACGTCGACGCCGCGCGTGGGCTCGTCGAGCACGATTACGCGCGGGTCCGGTTGCAGGAACTTGGCAAGCGCGAGCTTCTGCTGATTACCGCCCGAGAGCATGCGGGCGCGGCTCGCCAGATCGCCGGTGCGGATGCCGAAATCGCGCACGGCCTTTTCGAGCGCATCGCGACCAGCCTTCAGGTCGAGCAGCGGATGCGCGTAGCGCTCCAGCGTCATCAGCGTGAGGTTGTCCTGCAGGTTCAGGTCCACGTGCAGACCCTTGCCCTTGCGGTCCTCGCTCAGGTACGTGAGGCCGTGGCGCATGGCGTCGCGCGGGTTCTTCAGCGTCACGCGCCGGCCCGCCATTTCGATCGTGCCGGCCGTGCGCGCCCGCAAACCGACGATCGCTTCGAAGGCCTCGGTGCGTCCTGCGCCCACCAGTCCCGCAAAGCCGAGCACTTCGCCTGCGCGCACTTCGAAGGCAAGCCCGCCCTGGGCGCCCACCCAGCCGGGCACGACGAGGCCTTCCACCTTCAGCGCCACGGGCGCGTTGTCGGCAACGGGCGCGCGCGCCGGGAACATGTCGGATACGTCGCGGCCCACCATGAGGTTCGCCATCTGTTGCCGCGATAGTTCAGCCGTGGCCGCGCGTGCGACGAAGCGGCCGTCGCGCATCACGGTGACGTCGTCGGTCACGCGCTGCACTTCGTCCAGCTTGTGCGAGATGTAGACGAGCGTGACGCCCTCCGCCTTGAGCTTCGCCATCAACGCGAAGAGGCGCTCGGTTTCGGCGGGCGTGAGCGTGGCCGTGGGCTCGTCCATGATGAGCAGGCGCGCCCGCCGCGACAGCGCCTTGGCAATTTCCACCAGCTGCTTTTCGGCGACGATCAGGTCGCGCACTTTCGTGTCGGGGTCGCGCTCGAGGCCCACCTGCGCGAGGTAGTGACGCGCCTCGGCGCGCATGGCTGCGTCGTCGAGCAGCCAGCCGCCCATGCCGCGCTGCCGCTTCTCGTGGCCCAGATACATGTTCTGCGCAATCGAGAGATGCTCGGCGAGATTGAACTCCTGATGGATCAAGACGATGCCCGCGGCTTCGGCGTCGCGCGAGCCGGCGAAGCGACACGGTGCGCCATCCACCTGGATGTCGCCCGAGGTCGCCGTCTCGTAGCCCGCGAGAATCTTCATGAGCGTCGACTTGCCCGCGCCGTTTTCGCCCAGCAGGCCGTGAATGCGCGCGGGCGCAAGCTCGAAGCTCACGCCGTGCAGCACACGCACAGGGCCGAAGTCTTTGCGGACATCGTCGAATCGCACTGCGACGCTCATGTCGTCGGGTCTCCGTCAGTCGCGGCTTCAGCCGCTCTCTGCCGCTTATGTGCCCCCAGGCACCTCTATGTGCCGCTACATCCCGCTACATCCCGCTACATCCCGCTACATTCCACTACATGCCGCTACGTGCCCTCAAGCGCTTTGCCGCACCACGAGCCGATGCGGCAGCAGCACGCCGGGCACGCTCGCCTGCGGCTCGGCAAGCCGTTTGAGCAGCAGCCGAGCCGCCGTTTCGCCCAGCTCACGCATAGGCTGCGCGATGGTGGTGAGCGGCGGGTCCACCTGCGCGGCCAGCGTGATGTCGTCGAAGCCGACCACGGCGATGTCGGCGGGCACGCGCCGGCCCACGCTGCGCAGTCCGTTGAGCACGCCGATGGCGAGCGTGTCCGAGACCGCGAAGATCGCCGTAGGCGGATCGTCCAGTTGCGCGAGCGCCGCGGCGGCGCGGGCGCCCGCTTCGTAATCGAGGCAGTTCAGGTTCACGCGCCAGGCGTCGCGCGGCGTGAGTCCGGCGTCGGCGAGCGCATCCAGATAGCCGCGCTCGCGCTGCTGCGCATACAGGTAGTGCTCGTCGGAATTGATGAGCGCGATCTTCGTGTGGCCGCGCGACAGCAGATGCCGCACGGCGTCGCCCGCGGCGCGGTAGTTGTCGATGCCGACGTAGGGCACGCCCACGCGGGCATCGAACTCGCAGCACGCCACCCAGGGCAGCGAGACCGATTCGTCCGCGAGCGCCTGCTGGACCGTGGCCGGATCGAGGCAGATGGCGCCGTCGGCGCGTCGGCGGCGCAACAGGTCGAAGTAGCTGCGCTCGCGGCCCGGGTCCGCGCCGGTGTCACACAGCAGCATGAAGTAGCCATGCTGACGCGCCACGCTGTCGATGCCCCGCACAATCTCCGCGTAAAACGGATTGCCGAAGTCGGGGACCATGGTGAGCAGCAGCCGGCTCTCGGCGGTTCGCAGATTGCGCGCGAGTTCGTTGACGCGATAGCCGCAGCTTTCCACCGCGGCCATCACGCGCTCGCGGGTGGCGGCCCGCACATTCGCGTGACCGTTGAGCACGCGCGAGACCGTGGCCACCGACACCCCTGCGCGCTCGGCCACCCCGGCAATCGAAAGCGCGGGCTCGGGCGTGCCTTTCGGTTCGTTCGGTTCAGTCGCGGCTGGGGCGGCGTCTGGTTGGAGTCGTCCTGACATGGGCAAGGGCGTGGCACGGGGGGCGACTGATGCTGCGTGAAAACGTCGCGGAAAATGTAATCGATTACATTTTTGGTCGCCCGTGCGCCCGAGCGCAAGCCCTTTCGCATAGGGACAAACACCGACCCACGGCGCCCGCTTCAGCCCGGGAAGAAAGCGCGGTTTGGTACAATCCCGCCGTTCCGCAAGTTTAAAAATGGGCCACGCGCGCGTGGTCCAACACTTTTTCCCTGGCTGTACCCGAACCTCATCGCCGAACCATCATGAACATCGAACAAGCGCGTTTCAACATGATCGAGCAGCAGATTCGCCCCTGGGATGTGCTGGACCAGGACGTGCTGAACCTGCTCTCCGTCGTCAAGCGTGAAAACTTCGTCCCCGCGGCTTACGTGAACATCGCCTTCGCGGATCTCGAAATTCCCCTGCCCGGCGGCGAGCACATGCTGGCCCCGCGCGTGGAAGCGCGCGTGCTGCAGGAACTGGCGGTGAAGAAGCACGAAAGCGTGCTGGAAATCGGCGCGGGCTCGGGCTACATGGCGGCGCTGCTCGCGCATCGCGCCCAGCACGTGCTGACGGTGGACATCAAGCCGGAACTGGCCGAACTCGCGCGTACGAACCTGGCCGCGAACGGTGTGCTGAACGCGGAAGTCGCCACAGGCGACGGCGCGCGCGGCTGGCCGGCAGCGGCGCCCTACGACGTGATCTGCGTGTCGGGCGGCCTGCCCGTGCTGCCGCAGGAAATGCTGGAGCAACTGAAGATCGGCGGCCGGCTCGCGGCATTCGTCGGCGTGGCGCCGGTGATGAAGGCACAGATCATCACACGCGTCGACGAGAAGCAGTACCGCATTGCCGACGTGTTCGAAACGTACATCGAGCCGCTGCACAACGCCGTCCAGCCGCCGCGATTCAAGTTCTGAGCCGGTTTGCCCACCTGCAAACCGACGACAACGGACTGCCGACAACGGACGACACGCCATCATGCAAAACCTGACCGCCCCCGCGCTCGCCGAATGGCTGGCCGACTCCGCCCGCCCCGCGCCCGTGCTGCTCGACGTGCGCGAGCCGTGGGAAATCCAGACGGCGCAGATCGCCGGCGCCGTGTCGATCCCGATGCGCGAGATTCCCGCGCGCAGCGAGGAACTGGACGACGAAGCGCAGATCGTCTGCGTGTGCCACCACGGCGCACGCAGCGCCCAGGTCGCGATGTTCCTCGAGTCGCGCGGCTTCACGAAAGTCTTCAACCTGCAAGGCGGCATCGACGCCTGGTCGCGCCAGGTGGACCCTTCGGTGCCCACTTACTGAGACTGGGCGCCCTTCAGGCACTGCTCTCTGCCGCCGCCCGCCACGGGCGGCGATAACCCTCTCCGCCTTCTTTCCTTCCTGCTTCGTTTTCCTGATGGACCCGGCCATCGTGCCGCAGGTCTCGCCGATCCACGCCCGCTTCACGATGCGCGACAGCGAGAACGTGGCAAGCACGCCGCGCTCATAGCCGCGCACGAATCCCTCGAACGCACGCGCGGTCTCTCGCGGTCATAGGCCCTCGCCCGAAGCGGGTGCACAACGGCGCAGCGTGCGTGCACTGCAAGCGCTTGCAGTGCACGCACGCTGCGCTTCGGCATTCCATCGTCGGGCACGCATAGCGCCCTTCGCGATCCGCTTCGACGCGCCGACCACCTCGCCTTCCCGCCCTTTCGCCACATCGCGCACCGCGACGATGCATCGCGCTCCTCGATGCCCGCGCATGCACCAGCATCGCTCGCCCGTGCGCTGCGCGCATTGCGATCCAACCGCGCCGCTACGTGCGTTCATGCGGATCTCGTGCTGACAGCACCGCGTTGGCATATGCCTTGCAGTAACCCCTCCCGCCAGACAAGCAGATAACGCAGATAACCAACGCGCGAAACCGCCGGCGCCGTCATGGCCTGCGTTTCGCCTCCGAGGGCCGACCTCCGAATTCACACCCATCCATTGGCAAGGGGAACCACATGAAGCGACGCAGTCTGTTGAAGCTGGGCACCATGTCGAGCGCACTCGCGCTGGCGGCACGCGTACCGTTCGCGAAGGCGGACACGGGCAGCGGCCCGATCAAGGTGGGCATTCTGCATTCGCTGTCCGGCACGATGGCGATCTCGGAGACCTCGCTCAAAGACACCGCGCTCATGACGATCGCCGAGATCAATGCGTCCGGCGGCGTGATGGGCCGCAAGCTCGAACCCGTCGTGGTGGACCCGGCATCGAACTGGCCGCTCTTCGCCGAAAAGGCCCGTCAACTGATCACGCAGGACAAGGTGGCCGTGGTGTTCGGCTGCTGGACTTCGGTGTCGCGCAAATCCGTGCTGCCCGTGTTCGAGGAACTCAACGGCCTGCTCTTCTACCCCGTGCAGTACGAGGGCGAAGAGATGTCGCGCAACGTGTTCTATACGGGCGCGGCGCCGAACCAGCAGGCCATCCCCGCCACCGAGTACCTGATGAGCGCCGAAGGCGGCGGCGCGAAGCGCTTCTTCCTGCTCGGCACCGACTACGTCTACCCGCGCACCACCAACAAGATCCTGCGCGCGTTCCTGCACTCGAAGGGCGTGCAGGACGCCGATATTCAGGAGGTCTACACGCCGTTCGGCCACAGCGACTATCAGACCATCGTCGCGAACATCAAGACCTTCGCGCAGGGCGGCAAGACCTGCGTGATCTCGACGGTGAACGGCGACTCGAACGTGCCGTTCTACAAGGAGCTCGGCAACCAGGGGCTGAAGGCGACGGACGTGCCCGTGGTCGCGTTCTCGGTGGGCGAAGAGGAACTGCGCGGCATCGACACCAAACCGCTCGTGGGCAACCTCGCGGCGTGGAACTACTTCATGTCGGTGAAGAACCCGGTCAACACGAAGTTCAAGGCGCAGTGGGCCGAGTGGGTGAAGTCGCAGAACCTGCCGGGCGGCACGAAGCGCGTGACAAACGACCCGATGGAAGCCACCTTCGTCGGCATCCACATGTGGAAGCAGGCCGTGGAGAAAGCGAAGAGCACCGACGTCGACAAGGTGCGCGTGGCGATGATCGGGCAGAAGTTCAACGCACCGTCTGGCTTCGTGCTGGAAATGGACGGCAACCACCATCTGCATAAGCCCGTGATGATCGGCGAGGTTCGTGCGGACGGCCAGTTCAACGTGGTCTGGAAAACGAAGACCGCGATTCGCGCGCAGCCGTGGAGCCCGTACATCGCCGGCAATCAGGGCAAGCCGGACGTGGTGAGCTCGATTCCCGAGTTCCTGCGCCGCCGGCGCGTGGCCTGACGCTGCAATGACAGCCATTGCAATCGCGATGCGCGCGGCGTCTTCGCTTGCGCAATACGTGGCGCGTGCGGCACATGTGGCACGTGTCGCACATGTCGCGCACGTGGGCCGCGCGGCGAACGTCGTGCGCGTGGCGCGCAAGGGCAGCGGCACGGCGCTCGCGCTGTGCCTGCTGTTCGCCGCGGCGTCGGCGCTCGTGCCCGTGCGCGCGTTTGCGCTGACGAACGAAGACGTCGCACCGCTTGCAGCCGACGACTTCGACGCGAAGTCCGCCGCCATCGACAAACTGATCGCGGCGCACGACGCGCCCTCGCTCGCGCTGCTCAAAGCGCTTGCCGAAGACAGCGTGCTCGCCACGGATTCAGGTGAGGTGCTGGTCCAGGAAGGCGACACGTTGCACGACGCGGTGACGGGCAAAGCCGTAGAAGCCAGCGACGCCCAGCCCATCACGCTGAACAACCTGCTGCGCTCGAAGGTGGCGGGCGCCGTATCGGGGCTGCAACTGGCCTCGCCCGACCTCGAAACGCGCCGCGCCGCGATTGCCGCGCTGTTGCAAAATCCCGACCCCGCGATGAAGCCGATGATCGACGCGGCCCGCGCGAAGGAAACCGACCCTGCGCTCAAGAAACGCCTCGATACGCTCTGGGCCATGACCGCCCTGCACGACAGCGACCCGGCGAAGCGCCTCGACGCCGTGCAGCTCGTCGCGGCACGGCACGACCTCGACATGTACGAACTGCTGCGCCCGCTCGTCGCGAAAAAGCCCGACGGCAGCTTCGTGGAAAGCGACGCGAAGGTGCGCGCCGCCGCGCAACAGGGCATCGATGCACTCGACGCCATCCAGCGCCGCAGCGAGATCGCGGGCACCGTGTTCGCGGGGCTTTCGCTCGGCAGCGTGCTGCTGCTCGCGGCGCTCGGCCTTGCGATCACGTACGGGCTGATCGGCGTCATCAACATGGCGCACGGCGAGTTTCTGATGATCGGCGCGTACACCACTTACGTCGTGCAGAGCTTCTTCCAGAACCACGCGGCCGCCGCGTTCGACTGGTATCCGCTTGCGGCCGTGCCGGCCGCGTTCGTCTCGGCCGCGGTGGTCGGGCTCGTGCTCGAGCGGCTCGTGCTGCGGCATCTGTACGGCCGTCCGCTGGAAACGCTGCTCACCACCTTCGGCGTCAGCCTGATCCTCATTCAGGCCACGCGCACGCTGTTCGGCGCGCAGAACGTGCAGGTCGCCAATCCTTCATGGATGAGCGGCGGCGTCACGGTCATGCAGAACCTGATCCTGCCTTACAACCGCCTCGCGATTCTCGCGTTCTCGCTGATCGTGGTGGCCATCGCCTGGGCCGTGCTCACGAAGACGCGGCTAGGGCTTTTCGTGCGCGCCGTGACGCAGAACCGCCGCATGGCAGCATGCGTCGGTGTGAAAACGGCGCGCGTGGATTCGTATGCGTTCGCGTTCGGCGCAGGCATTGCGGGACTGGGCGGCTGCGCGCTCTCGCAGATCGGCAACGTGGGGCCGGATCTCGGGCAAAGCTACATCATCGATTCGTTCATGGCCGTGGTGCTGGGCGGCGTGGGCCAGCTGGCGGGCACGGTGATCGGCGGCTTCGGGCTCGGCCTCGTGAGCAAAACGATCGAGCCGTTCTGGGGCGCGGTGCTCGCGAAGATCGCCGTACTCGTGCTGATCGTGCTCTTCATCCAGAAGCGTCCGCAGGGGCTCTTTGCCCTCAAGGGCCGCAGCGCGGAGGCGTGACATGACGCTCGCCTCTTCTTCGAATGCCGCTTCGGGGGCCACTTCGGGGGCCACTTCCGGCACCGCCGGCACCGGTCTCGCAACGGCCACGGCAGGCGCCCAGCGCGCCCTTCAGCAAGGTTTCGCGCTCGGTCTTCCGCCGCGGCCCGCGCTGCTCTCGCGCGGCGCGTGGCTTGCGCTCATCGCGCTGATTCTCGCCGTGGGTATCGGCGTGCCCGTGAGCGCGCTCGTCATTCCCGAAACGAGCGCGCTGCACCTCTCCGCCTACGCGATGACGCTCGTGGGCAAGTTGATGTGCTATGCCATCGCGGCGCTCGCGCTCGATCTGGTCTGGGGCTACTGCGGCATTCTGAGCCTCGGCCACGGGCTCTTCTTCGCGCTGGGCGGCTACGCCATCGGCATGTACCTGATGCGCGCCATCGGCCACGACGGCAAGTACGGCAGCGACCTGCCCGACTTCATGGTGTTTCTCGACTGGCACGCGCTGCCCTGGTACTGGCAGGGCACGCAGCATCTCGCGTATGCGCTGCTGCTCGTGGTGCTCGTGCCCGCCGTGGTGGCCTGGGTGTTCGGCTTCTTCACGTTCCGCTCGCGCGTGAAGGGCGTGTATCTCTCCATCATCACGCAGGCCATGACCTTCGCCGCGATGCTGCTCTTCTATCGCAACGAAACGGGCTTCGGCGGCAACAACGGCTTCACGGACTTCAAGCGCATCGCCGGTTTCCCGATCACGCATGCGGGCACGCGCACCGCGCTCTTCCTGATGACGTTCGCCGCGCTCGTGCTCGCGTTCATCGCGGCGCGCGCCATCGTCACCTCGAAGCTCGGGCGCGTGGTGACCGCCGTGCGCGACGGCGAAACGCGCCTCATGTTTCTCGGCTACAACCCGCTCGGCTACAAGCTCTTCGTGTGGACCTTCTCGGCCGTGCTGTGCGGCATTGCCGGCGCGCTTTACGTGCCGCAGGTGGGCATCATCAACCCGAGCGAGATGTCGCCGGGCAATTCCATCGAAATGGCGATCTGGGTCGCGGTGGGCGGACGCGGCACGCTGATCGGGCCGATCATCGGCGCCTTCGCCGTGAACGGCGCGAAGACCGTCTTCACGGCGTGGTTCGCGGAGTACTGGCTGTTCTTCCTCGGCGCGATCTTCGTGCTGGTGCCGCTCTTGCTGCCCAACGGCATCATGGGGCTCATCGACATGGCCGCACGGAGGGTGCGCAAATGAACGAGAACGCCATGACGCCCGACCTCACCCACCCGGACGAACACGACGTGCTCACGCTCTCGGGCGAGGCTGGCTTGGGCCACGCCGTCACGCCCGGCGAAATCGACGTCTCGCACGGCACCATTCTCTATCTCGAAGACGTGACGGTGAGCTTCGACGGCTTTCGCGCGCTCAACGCGCTCTCGCTTTCCATCGACGCGGGCGAGCTGCGCTGCGTGATTGGCCCGAACGGCGCGGGCAAGACCACGATGATGGACGTCATCACGGGCAAGACGCGCCCCGACGCGGGCAAGGTGTTCCTCGGCCAGACCATCGACCTCACGCGCCTGAACGAACCCGCCATCGCGCGTTCGGGCATCGGCCGCAAGTTCCAGAAGCCCACGGTGTTCGAGCAGCACCCCGTGTGGGAAAACCTCGAGCTCGCGATGAAGACGGACAAGCGCTGGTGGGCGTCGCTGCGCGCGCGGCTCGATCGCGCGGCGCAGGCGCGCATCGAAGAGACGCTCGAAGTGATCCGGCTCGAAAACGAGGCCATGCGGCTCGCGGGCGAGCTTTCGCACGGCCAGAAACAGCGGCTCGAAATCGGCATGCTGCTGATGCAACAGCCCGCGCTGCTGCTGCTCGACGAACCCGCGGCCGGCATGACCGACGACGAAACCATGGAACTCGCGGCGCTGCTGAACCGCCTGCGCGGCAGTTGCTCGATGATGGTGGTCGAGCACGACATGGAGTTCGTCGCCGCACTTGCCGGCGACAAAGGCCGTGTGACGGTGATGGCCGAAGGCCGCGTGCTCGCGCAGGGCACGCTCGATGAAGTGAAGCGCGACGAAACCGTGATCGAGTCGTACCTGGGGCGCTAGAGGCACCGACCTTCGCCGATCTCGTTCACCTCCACCCGCACGGTCCGCACAGAGACGATCAAGCCACCGTCAAGCAACCATCGAGTCACCATCGAGCCCATGCTGAAAGTCCAGACCCTCAACCAGTATTACGGCGGCAGCCACATCCTGCGCGACGTGAACCTCACCGTGCCTGAAGGCAAGCTCACGGTGCTGCTGGGCCGCAACGGCGTGGGCAAGACCACGCTGCTGCGCTGCCTGATGGGCGTGGTGCAGCCTCGCAGCGGCACCATCGAATGGCGCGAGCAAGCCATCACGAAGCTGCCGCCGCATGCGCGCGTGGCGCAGGGCATCGCCTACGTGCCACAAGGGCGCGACATCTTTCCACGGCTCACCGTCGAGGAAAATCTGCTGATCGGCGCGGCCAGCAAGAAGGCGCCGAAAAAGATTCCGGACAGCATCTACGAACTCTTTCCCGTGCTGAAGGACATGCGCGCGCGCCGCGGCGGCGACCTGTCGGGCGGCCAGCAGCAGCAACTCGCGATTGGCCGCGCGCTGATGAGCGAGCCGCAACTGCTGATTCTCGACGAGCCCACCGAGGGCATTCAGCCATCGATCATCCAGGACATCGGACGCACGCTGCGCCACCTCGTGGAAGAGATGCGCATGACGGTGCTGCTCGTCGAGCAGTACTACGACTTCGCGAAGGCCATTGCGGACCACTACTGGGTGATGAGCCGCGGCGAGATCGTGGCGGGCGGCGAAGGCGCGAACATGGATGCGGACGGGGTGCGGGCGATGATCGCGGTTTAGGCCTGCGGGCGGACTCCGAATCCAGTCTGAAGCCGGGTCTGGGTCTGGGTCTGGGTCTGGGTCCGCATCGCGCTTTGCCTGCGACGGACACGCGCCGATGCGAGCAAAGCCGGAGCGGCTGCGTGCTATGCTCGGCCACCGTTGCGCCAGCCGCGGCTCGCGGTGTCACGACGGGACGTGATCGGCCGCCGGCCACGAGCGGTGCATCGAACCGAACTGCGCATCGCAGCACATCGCATCCCGGCGCACAATCGGGCACGCAACCTACGCACCTCCACGCATCCAAGCATTCCACGCATGTCGCTTCACGAAGATCACATCGCGCTTGCGCAGCCATCCGCCGCGAGTCGCCGCGAATGGCAGGCGCGCCTCGAACTCGGCTTCGCGCGGCAGGGTGCGCGCACGGCGCTCACGCATCGGTTGCATGAAGGCCCGCTGCGCGTGCAGCGTCCGCTTTATCCCGAAGGTGATGCGATCTGCCACGCCGTGATCGTGCATCCGCCGGCGGGCATTGCGGGCGGCGACACGCTCGACATCGGCATCACGCTCGACGCCGGCACACACGCCGTGCTGACCACGCCGGGCGCGACCAAGTGGTACAAGTCGAACGGACGCCGCGCGCGCCAGCGCATCGCAATCGACGTGGGCGCGCATGCGAAGCTCGACTGGCTGCCGCAGAACAACCTTGTGTTCGACCACGCGCACGCGGAACTCGACTTCACGCTGACGCTCGCGAGCGGCGCCACCGCCATCGGCTGGGACGCCACGCAGTTGGGCCGCCAGGCTGCGGGCGAGCGCTGGTCGCAGGGCTCGTTGCAGGCCGTTTCGCGCATCGTGGCGCGCAGTGCCGCGGCAGCACCGTCCGCTCAACCGGCGCAAGACCCGCTTCTGTGGTTCGAGCGCGCCCGGCTCACTGCGGATGACGCGCTGCGCGATGCGCCGCAGGGCCTCGCCGGCTACCCGGCTTACGGAACGCTGTGGGCTGCGGGCCCCGCATGCGACGACGCGCTCGCGGAGTCGCTGACCGCCCGGCTTCCCTTCGACGACGCGTTGCGCGCCGGCGCATCGTGCATCTGTCCTGGCGTGCTGGTGGTGCGGGCGGTGGCGCGATCGATGGAAACGCTTCAGCACGCGCTGATCGACTGCTGGATGCAACTGCGGCCCGTCGTGCACGGCGTGGACGCCCGGCCGCTGCGGCTCTGGACGACGTAGCGTCCGTTCGGGCCGCGTTCGATAGCCGTGTTCGATGGCCGTGTTTTACGGTCGCGTTCACGGGCACACTCGTTGTCAGTACCAGTCGGCCGCACTCGACGTAGCACTCGACGTCGCACATAACGCCGCATTCCGCGCCGCACTCGCTGGCGCATGGGTTCGCCGTGCGGCCCGCGTTCATGGCACCGCCTACGCACCACGTTCGAACATCGCATCGCCCAACGCGCGCCATAGCGGTGCACAAAGCTGCGTATCGATCTGCGCAGGCACCGCCGCAACACGTTTGGCATATCCCTTGCTCTTGATCGTGCCTCGCCGCGCCCGCTGCCTGGGTGGTCCGCGCCATCGCATCACGTTCGCGTGCCTGTGCTGAACCGGTCGCCCACCACGGCACGCGGCGAAAAGAAACCACACGTTGCCCCGCTGGAGACCTCCCGCTCATGAATCACCTCGCTGCCCGTCTTGCCACCCGCTTCGCCACCCGCTTTGCCGCCGCGCTTTCCACCTCTCTTGCTACGTCTCTTTCCATCGCTCCTGCCACTCGTCACGCAGCCCGCGCGTTTCGTCCCGTGCGTCGCGCCGCGCTCGCCGCCGCGCTGGCCGCACCGCTCACCACGCTGATCGCGCTCGTGCCGCAAGCCGCTCACGCCGATGCGCTCGACAGCATCGCCAAGGCCGGCGTGCTGAAAGTCGCCGTGCCCGAGGACTACCCGCCGTTCGGCTCGGTCGGGCCCGACATGCAACCGCAGGGCTACGACATCGACACGGCCGCGCTGCTCGCCAAAGCCATGAACGTGAAGCTGCAACTCGTGCCCGTGAACAGCGCGAACCGCATTCCGTATCTGCAGACGGGCAAGGTGGATCTCGTCATCTCGTCGCTTGGCAAGACACCGGACCGCGAGAAGGTGATCGACTTTTCCGCGGCCTACGCGCCGTACTACCAGGGCGTGTTCGGCCCGGCCGACATCAAGGTGACGGGTCCCGCCGACCTCACCGGCAAGACCGTGGGCGCTACGCGCGGCGCGCTCGAAGAGATCGCCCTTTCGCAGATGGCGCCGAACGCCACCATCAAGCGCTTCGAGGACAACAACGCGACCATCGCCGCGTTCCTCTCGGGCCAGGTGCAACTGATCGCAGCGGGCAACATCGTGGCCGCGTCGATTCTCGCGAAGAACCCGCCGCGCCGCCCGGAGCCGAAGTTCGTCATCAAGAACTCGCCGTGCTTCGTGGGCCTCAACAAGAACGAGCCGCGTCTGCTCGCGAAGGTCAACGGCGCACTGCAACAGGCCAAGCAGGACGGCCAGTTGAACGCGATGTCGAAGAAGTGGTTCGGTGCGCCCCTGCCGACCGACCTCTGATGCCGCATGGGCCCGCGCGGGTTCGTCCCGGGTTCGTCCTGGGTTGGTCCCGCCTCCCCGCGTCGATATGTTCAGCGCCGCACCTGCGTGAGATACTGGCGCGGGCCGCCACGGGCGGCCCGTGAGCCCTTCGTAAGGCTCACCTCGCCGCGAAACCACCACACACAAGCCGATGAAGCTCACTCCCCGCGAAAAGGACAAACTGCTGATCTTCACCGCCGCGCTGCTCGCCGAGCGGCGCCGCGCGCGCGGATTGAAACTGAACTATCCCGAAGCGGTCGCGTTCATCAGCGCGGCGCTGATGGAAGCCGCGCGCGACGGCAAGACCGTGGCCGAAGTCATGCACTACGGCACCACGCTGCTCACGCGCGACGACGTGATGGAAGGGGTGCCCGAGATGATCCCCGACATCCAGGTGGAAGCCACGTTCCCCGACGGCACGAAGCTCGTCACCGTGCACCATCCCATCCCCTGACGTCTGCCGGGCGCAGGCTTTCCCGAATTCTCCTCTTGAGGCACGCACCATGATTCCCGGCGAACTCATTGTCGAAGACGGCCAGATCGAACTGAACGCGGGCCGCGAGACGGTCACCGTCACGGTTTCGAACACGGGCGACCGGCCCGTGCAGATCGGTTCGCACTACCACTTCTACGAAGTGAACGCGGCGCTTTCGTTCGATCGCGAAGCGGCGCGCGGATTTCGCCTCAACATCGCGGCGGGCACGGCCGTGCGCTTCGAGCCGGGCCAGGAGCGCACCGTCGAACTCGTCGCGCTGGCGGGCGATCGCACCGTTTACGGCTTCAACGGCAAGGTGATGGGACCGCTGTAAGCGCACAGGCGGCCTGCGCGGCATGCAGGCTTGATGGCCAGGCTTCACGGCCAGACTTCGCTGCAACCCCGCGCGCCCTCCGTATGCGTCGGCTTCATCACCCGCCACTTCATTGGCAACGTCATCCGGCATCACCGATTCTTGCGGACCCACCATGACACTACGCATTGACCGCCGCGCCTACGCGGAAATGTTCGGCCCCACCACGGGCGACCGCGTGAGGCTCGCCGACACCGACCTCCTCATCGAGATCGAGCGCGACTACACCGTCTACGGCGACGAGGTGAAGTTCGGCGGCGGCAAGGTGATTCGCGACGGCATGGGCCAGTCGCAGCGCGTCGCGGCCGACGTCGTGGACACCGTCGTCACGAACGCCGTGATTCTCGATCACTGGGGCATCGTGAAGGCCGACATCGGCATCAAGAACGGCCGCGTCTTCGCTATCGGCAAGGCAGGCAATCCGGACATCCAGCCCGGCGTGACCATTCCGATCGGCGCGGCGACGGAGGTGATTGCGGGCGAAGGCATGATCGTGACCGCGGGCGGCATCGACACGCACATCCACTTCATCAGCCCGCAGCAGATCGACGAGGCGCTCGCAAGCGGCGTGACGACGATGATCGGTGGCGGCACGGGCCCCGCCACGGGCACCAACGCGACCACCTGCACGCCCGGCCCCTGGCACATGGAGCGCATGCTGCAGGCCGCGGACGGCTGGCCCATCAACCTGGGCTTTCTCGGCAAGGGCAACGTGAGCCAGCCCGCGCCCGCGACGGAGCAGATCGCGGCGGGCGCCATCGGTCTCAAGCTGCACGAGGACTGGGGCTCCACGCCCGCGGCCATCGACAACTGCCTTTCCGTGGCCGACGACACCGATACCCAGGTCGCCATTCACACCGACACACTAAACGAAGCAGGCTTCGTGGAAGCCACCATCGCCGCGTTCAAGGGCCGCACGATCCACACGTATCACACCGAAGGCGCGGGCGGCGGCCACGCGCCCGACATCATCAAGGTGTGCGGCGAAGCGAACGTGCTGCCCTCGTCCACGAACCCGACGCGCCCCTACACCATCAACACGCTCGACGAACACCTCGACATGCTGATGGTGTGCCACCACCTGGACCCGTCGATTGCCGAAGACATCGCGTTCGCCGAATCGCGCATTCGCCGCGAGACCATCGCGGCCGAAGACATCCTGCACGACCTGGGCGCACTGTCCATGCTCTCGTCGGACTCGCAGGCGATGGGCCGCGTGGGCGAGGTCATCATCCGCACGTGGCAGACGGCGCACAAGATGAAGGCGCAGCGCGGCGCGCTGCCCGAAGACAGCGGCCGCAACGACAACTTCCGCGCGAAGCGCTATGTCGCGAAGTACACGATCAACCCGGCGCTCACGCACGGCATTGCGCACGAGGTGGGCTCCATCGAGCCCGGCAAGTGGGCCGACCTCGTGTTCTGGGAGCCCGCGTTCTTCGGCATCAAGCCGGCGCTGATCCTCAAGGGCGGCATGATCGCGGTCGCGCAGATGGGCGACCCGAACGCCTCGATTCCCACGCCGCAGCCGGTCCACTATCGGGAGATGTTCGCGACGCGCGGCGGTGCGCTCGCGCGCACGTCGCTCACGTTCGTCTCGCAGCTGGCGGCCGACGCAGGCATCGGCGAGCGCTACGGGCTGCACAAGCGCATCGTGCCCGTGAAGAACTGCCGCAACGTCACGAAGGCGCAGATGATCCACAACGCGTGGCAACCGTCGATCAGCGTGGACCCGGAAACCTACGAGGTGATTGCCGACGGCCAGTTGCTCACCTGCGAGCCCGCCAAAGTGCTGCCCATGGCGCAACGCTATTTCCTGTTCTGACATGCGCACCCTCGACAAACGCCTTGCCCCGCATCTGAAGCTCGCGCCCGTACTCGTCAAGCGCGCGCCCACGCTCACGCTGCCCTACGACGCGCGCTGCAAAAGCCGCCTCGCCGCAACGCTCGACAACGGCGAAGAGGTGGCGCTCGTGCTGCCGCGCGGCACGGTACTCGCCGACGGCGACGTGCTGGTGGCCGACGACGGCGCACTCGTGCGCATCGTGGCCGCCGCGGAAGCCGTGCTGCTCGTGCGCGCCGCGGACACGCTGACGCTCACGCGCGCCGCGTATCACCTCGGCAACCGGCATACGCCCGTAGAAGTGGGCGCGGATTATCTGAAGCTCGAAGCGGACCCTGTGCTCGAAGACATGCTGCGGCGCCTGGGCGCCGCCGTGGAGCGCGCCACGCTGCCGTTCCAGCCCGAAGCGGGCGCGTATGGCGGCGGCCATCGGCATGGGCACGATGCGTCGTTCGCCGAGGACTACGCGCTCGCACAGCAGGTGTTTGGCGAGCATCATGGGCATGAGCATTCGCATGGCCATGATGATGCGCACGCTCATGACCATGCGCACGGCTCTGGCCACGGTCACTCGCACGACCACTCGCACAGCCACGACCACGACTGCGGTCACGACCATAGTCATGCGCACAAGCATGGCCACGCGTGCGGTCACGATCACAGCCATGCACAGGGCCACAGTCACGGTCACGCCGACCACGACCACGCGGACTGCGGCGATGCATGCCACGACCCGCACCACCACCATGCGCATCGCTGAACTCACGGCTCTGCTGCATCTCGCGTCGCCGGCGTTGCCGATCGGCGCGTTCAGCTACTCGCAGGGACTCGAAGCGGCCATCGAAGCCGGGCTCGTCACGGACGGCGACAGCGCCGGTAACTGGATCGCCGCGGGCCTCGCGAACGTGCTGGCGCCTGGCGAACTGCCGTTCGTCGCGCATCAGATGCAGCGCTGGCGCGACCACGACGCCGCGGCGCTCGCCGATGCGAACAGCGAGTTCCTTGCGAGCCGCGAGTCCGCGGAACTGCGTCGCGAGACCGAGCAGATGGGCTGGTCGCTGCGGCAGCTGTGTGCGTCGCTCGAATGGGGCGATGCAAAACGACGTGCCACGCTCGCGGCACTCGCGCCCATCGCCCAGCCCACGGCGTTCGCGTTTGCGGCCGTGGCACACGAGGCATCCGCCAACGCCGCGCTCGCCGCCTACGCGTTCAGTTGGGTCGAGAACCAGGCCGCCGCGGCACTCAAGGCCGTGCCGCTCGGTCAACTCGCAGGGCAACGCATCATCGTCGCCCTGCGCGAACCGATCGAAGCCGCCGTCGCGCGAGCGCTCGCCACCGCCGCCGACGAAATCAACACCTTCGCGCCGCAACTCGGCGTGCTCTCGGCGCGACACGAATCGCAGTATTCGCGGCTGTTCCGCTCGTGAGCGTCCGCATCACAAGCCTGCGTTGCTATCTCGCTTCTCACGTCTGCTTCTCAAGTCCGCTTTTCACGCCAGACTCGCACTCACCACCATGAACGCACCTCACCACTCCTCACCGCACCCCGTGCAACCCGCATCGAGCGGCGCCGCACGCCGCACGAAGAAGCTGCCGCCGCTGCGCGTCGGCGTGGGCGGCCCGGTCGGCTCCGGCAAGACCACGCTGCTCGAAATGCTCTGCAAGGCGATGCGCGAACGCTACGACCTCGTCGCCATCACCAACGACATCTACACGAAGGAAGACCAGCGCCTGCTCACGGTGGCGGGCGCGTTGCCGGCCGAACGCATCATGGGCGTGGAAACGGGCGGCTGCCCGCATACGGCGATCCGCGAAGACGCGTCGATCAATCTGGAAGCCGTGGACCGCATGCTCGCGCGCTTTCCCGATGCCGACATCGTGTTCATCGAGTCTGGCGGCGACAACCTCGCGGCCACCTTCAGCCCCGAGCTGTCCGACCTCACGATCTACGTGATCGACGTGGCGGGCGGCGAAAAAATTCCGCGCAAGGGCGGCCCCGGCATCACGAAGTCGGACCTGCTCGTCATCAACAAGACCGACCTCGCGCCGCTGGTGGGCGCGAACCTCGACGTGATGGCGTCGGACGCGAAGAAGATGCGCGGCGAGCGGCCGTTCGTGATGTGCAACCTGAAAGCGCTGACGGGGCTCGACGAGGTGATCCGGTTCATCGAGAAGAAAGGGTTGCTGGTGGGGTGAGGGCGAAGCGCACGTGCGATAGCGGCTGCGGCACTCGCGCACGCGCCTGGGCAAACGCCTCACGGCATGGGGTGAGCAGTCTCTCCCGATACCTCCGGCAACAACGTCGTCAACACCTCGACCGTGCGCGCCGTCGCCCCGCGATGACGTGCCGCGAAGGCCGAGGCCGCAGCGCCCATCGCCGTGCGGCGCGGGCGGTCCTTGAACAGCTCGCGCAGCGCCCTCGCGAGGTCTTCCGGGTCCGCTACCTGCAATGCCGCGCCGGTCGCCACGGCATCGGCCGTGGCCTGCGAAAAGTTGAAGACGTGCGGGCCGATCAGCACCGGCACGCCGATCGCGCAAGCCTCGATCAGGTTCTGCCCGCCGAACGGCAACAAGCTCCCGCCGATGAACGCGATATCCGCCGCCGCGTAGTACGCGCCCATCTCGCCCATCGAATCGCCCAGCACGACGCTGACGTCCGCCGGTAACGGCGGCACGTCCGTGCTCGCCGCCGCGGCTGCCGCGGCCGGCGCCCAGGCCGAGCGGCGCACCGCACGCAGGCCCTTGCGCTCCACGAGCGCCGCGACCTCGTCGAAACGTTGCGGATGACGCGGCACGAGAATCAGCACGGCGTCGTCGATACCAAGTGCCGCGAGCGCCGCGAACGCCTGCAGCACGAGTTCTTCCTCGCCTTCGCGCGTACTCGCCGCCACCCACACCGGCCGCGGCCCGATCGCCTTGCGCCATGCGTGACCACGCGCCGCAAGCTCGGGCGGCGTCGCCATGTCGAACTTCAGATTGCCGAGCACGGCCATGTTGCGCGCGCCAAGCGAGGAGAGCCGCTCGGCATCCGACGGGCTTTGCGCGAGCACGCGCGAAAAACCGCCGAATACCTCGCGCGTGGCGCGGCCGAACTTCGCGGCGCGCCGGTACGAACGCTCCGACATCCGCGCATTCGTGAGCACGAGCGGCACGTCGGCGCGGCGGCATTCGTCGATCAGCGTAGGCCACACTTCGGTCTCCATGACGAGTCCGAGCGAAGGACGCCATGCGCGCAGAAAACGCCGCACCGCGTGCGGCATGTCGTAGGGCAGATAGCAGCGCAGCACGCGGCCGTCGAAGATGCGCTCGCCGGTGGCGCGGCCGCTCGGCGTCATGTGCGTGAGCAGAATGCGCGCGTCGGGGCGCGCATGCATGAGCGCTTCCACCAGTGGTTGCGCGGCGCGCGTCTCGCCCACGGAAACGGCATGCACCCAGATGAGCGGCGCGTCGTCCTCGGGCACGCGGCCCGCGCCGTAGCCGAAACGTTCGGCAATGTGTTCGCGGTAGCCGCGCTCGCGACGCGAGCGCACCAGCAGACGCAGCACCGCGATGGGCGCGATGAGCCACCAGGCCGCGCGATAGATGGCCCTCAGCACTGCGCCTCCGCGGGCATCGAGGCATGCATCGTGCGCCCGGCGAAGAAGACGGCTAGCACACGCACGCGCGTGCCGCTTGCGGTAAAGGCGCACACCGCGCTCGCCGCGCAGGCGGCGAGTGCGGCGCCGAAACGCCACCGACGCGGCTGCGCCAAAGAGGTCGCGCTCAAACCAGCGCCCTGCCCTTCAGGCGTTCGAGAATGCCAAGCGGCGCCCATTCCGGCTGCACCATCGCCTTCACGGGCAGGAAGAACGTCTGCTCGAGCATGAACTGGCCGGACATCACCGCGTGCGAGGCCTGGTCCGAGAAGCAGATCCACACGCAGCCCGGCGGGAACGGCATGGTCTCCTGCGGGCTTGTCTTCTGGTAGTCGAGGTCGGCCTTCATGCTGTCGTGCAGATTCAGCATCAGGTGGTCGTACTCGCTGCGCGGCGACTTCGTGATGTGCAGCAGGTTCAGGAGCCACGCCGAGCCCGGCCATTGCGGCCGGATCGTGGGCAAGAAGCGCTTCGCCATGTCTTCGAAGGGCTCGCCCACGCGCCACACGCGCGGCACGCCGTTCGGGTTCACGTTCGTGAAGACGCGCAGAATGCGCTCGCCGTAATTCGGCCGCGACGGGAACGCGTCCACGTGCAGGCGGCTGTCGTCCTTGCGCCATGAGGTCTGGCGCGTTTCCACCTGATGCAGGCGCAGGCTCGTAGGCGCCACGCGCAGCTTGCCGCCGTATTCGGGAAAGAGGCCGTCCACGAGCTTGCGCGCATTCGACTGATAGCGCGCCACGAGCGCGCGCACCGCCGACTGCGTGACCGTATCGCCCAGCACGCCGTGCAGCGCGCCGCCGTTCGGCTCGAGGCTGATGTTCTTGCGCTTGGGGTCGGCGATCGAGGGGTCGAGCAGCGCGCGCTCGCCGTTTTCGATGGCGAAACGCAGGTTCGGGAAGTACAGCACCTTGCCCTGCTCCACGCCTTCGAGCAGCGTTTCGCGCGGCACCGAAAGGTTCTGTCCGTTCCAGTCCGCGGACGCAACTTCGATAATCTGGGATTCGTTCATGGTTGCCCTTCAAAGCAAGGCGGCGACCGGCATTCGAGATGGCTCCGGGTAGCGCTGCCGTGGTGTGGCCGCACGTTGTTGCGTGCGGCGCAGTTACAGCAGTCCGAAACCGGCGAGCGCTGCCTTCACTTCCTGCAGCGTCGGCGGTCGCCCTGCCGTACCGAGATTCACGACATTGGGCGACCAGTAGCCGCCCGTGCGCCAGGCGGTCGCGAAATTGTACAACTCGACCGTTGGCCGCTTCAGCGCTGCGGCAATGTGCACGAGGCCGGTGTCCACGCCCACCGTCGCGGCGGCGCCGTCGATCAGGCCCACCACCGCGGGCAACGAAAGCTTCGGCGGCACGATGGCCGCGGCGCCGAACGTCTGCGCGAGCCGCTCGCTCGTGGCCCGCTCGGCCTCGCTGCCCCAGGGCAGCACGAGCGACGCGCCGCGGCGCACCAGCGCCTGGCCCAGCTCGATCCACGACGCCTCGGGCCATTGCTTGTCCTCACGCGAGGTCGCATGCACGAACACGACGTAAGGAACGGGAAGGTTCAGACCAAGCTGGGCGACGGCGAGCGCCGCGCGCCGCGTGTCGAGGCCGAAGTCGATCTCGTCGGTGGGCTCGGGCTTCGGATCGCCCAGCGCCGCGGCCACGAGCTGGCGTGTGCGCTCCACGACGTGCGTGCGCGCTTCGATGGGCACGCGCTGGTCGTAGAAGAAGCGCACCGGCCATTCGTAGCCCGCGCCGTCCGTGCGATTGCCGAGACCGACCAGCGGACCGCGCGCCCAGCTCGCCACCCAGGCCGTCTTGATGAGCCCCTGGCAGTCGATCACGAGGTCGTACTTTTCAGCGGCCAGCGCGCGGCGAAACGCGCCAATCTCGCGCCAGTTCGCCGCGGACAACAGACGCTTGCGCCAGCGGCGCAGCGAAAACGGAATCGCACGGCGCACGCCGCTCACGAGCTGAACGAGATCGACGAAGCTCTCTTCCACGAGCCAGTCGACCTGCGCACCGGGATGGCGACGCAGGATGTCGGTTACGGCCGGCATGTTGTGCACGACGTCGCCCAGCGACGACACGCGCACGATCAATATCTTTTGCGCACTCAAGGGGGTCCAGGGAATTGAAGGCGGCGCTCTTGCCGCCCATGCCAAACGGATAAGGTCCGCAATTTTATCGCGCCAGGGCGCCGGCGCCCCGGAATACCGCAAGAAGCGGCCTTGGCCGGGCGGCGCTTCTTCCGGTTTCTTCTGATCGAGGTCAACGGGAGGCAGCGTGCAAGCAATGGCAAGGAATGGCCAAAAGGCCGATGGCGGGTCTCTTCTCGCCATGGCTCATTGCAGGCACGGGGATGGGTTACAGCACGTCGCCGGGCTAGCACGACGTGAGCGTGTTTGCGTGGCTCAAGGTTCCGTTCGAGCCGAGAGGACATTTGCGAGCCGCGGACCTCTTCACGCCGCGCGGCTTTTAGCGGCGGCCTTAAAGATCAGTTCGGCGAACCGTTGCGCGCCCCGCCCACAACAGCGAGGCGCGCAAGGCTAAAGCGATAGATCGCGAGAGCGAAAGCGCGTCAGAACGGCAGCTTCGCGTCGGGCTTCTCGGCGAGAATCACGCGCCGGAAGTCGTCCTGAATGCGCGCGAGCGCCGCGTCGCTGTCGGCCTCGAAGCGCATCACCACCACGGGCGTGGTGTTCGACGAACGCGCCAGACCGAAGCCGTCGGGATACTCGACGCGCAGGCCGTCGATGGTGATCACGTCGTCGGCGCCCGTGAACTTCGCGTTCTTTTGCAGCTTCGCGATGAGTTCGAAGTTCTCGCCTTCTTCCAGCTTCAGTTGCAGTTCCGGCGTGGAGTGCGAGTTCGGCAGCGCGTTGAGCAGCGCGCTCGGGTCCGCCACGCGCGCCAGAATTTCGAGCAGACGCGCGCCCGTGTACAGGCCGTCGTCGAAGCCGTACCAGCGGTCCTTGAAGAACACGTGGCCGCTCATTTCGCCCGCGAGCGGTGCGCCCGTCTCGCGCAGCTTCGCCTTCACGAGCGAGTGGCCCGTCTTCCACATGAGCGGCTCGCCGCCCTTTGCGCGCACCCACTTCGCGAGATTGCGCGTGCACTTCACGTCGTAGATGATCTGCGCGCCCTTGTTGCGCGAGAGCACTTCTTCCGCGAACAGCATCAGCTGGCGGTCCGGATAGATGATCTGGCCATCTTTCGTGACCACGCCGAGACGGTCGCCGTCGCCGTCGAACGCGAAGCCGATCTCGGCGTCCGTTTCCTTCAGCGCGCGAATCACGTCTTGCAGGTTTTCGGGGTGTGCCGGGTCCGGATGGTGGTTCGGGAAGTTGCCGTCGATCTCGGTAAAGAGTTCGACCAGCTCGCAGCCCAGCGCCTTGAAGAGGCGCGGCGCAAGGCCGCCCGCCACGCCGTTGCCCGTATCCACCACGAGCTTCATGGGGCGCGCGAGCTTCACGTCGCTCACGATGCGATCGATGTAGGCGTCGGCGATGTCGTAGTCCGCATAGCTGCCGCTGCCGCTCTCGAAGCGGCCGTCCACGATGCGCCGGTAGAGCGCCTGGATCTGCTCGCCGTAGATGGCCGCGCCGCGCAGGACCATCTTGAAGCCGTTGTAGTCGGGCGGATTGTGGCTGCCCGTCACGACGATGCACGAGTCCACGCGCCGTTCGCCGCCCGCGAGCGCCAGCGGCACGCTCGCCGCGAAATAGCCCACGGGCGTGGGCACCATGCCCACGTTCACCACATCCACGCCCGCAGCGCGCAATCCGTCGGAAAGCGCAGCAATGAGTTCGGGACCGGACAGACGGCCGTCGCGCGCGACCACCACCGCATCGCCGCCCTGGGCGCGCACTTCGCTGCCGAAGGCGCGGCCGATGGAACGGGCCGCGTCGGCGTCGAGCGTCTTGCCGATTACGCCGCGAATGTCGTAAGCCTTGAAGATGGATTGGGAAATCATGAATGAGCTCTCTTGTGCGATGGAAAATCGGAACTGCGCGTGCAATGCACACGGCTTCAACCCTGCGTGAATCCCTTGGCCTTCCCGTTGCGCCCTGCCCGGAGGCGGATCAGTTCCAACTTATAATGGCGGCTTTTCGATAAGCCGGCTCATGGTTCCCGCCATTTTAAATGCTTAGACGCCTTTGTCCCATAAAGTTGCTGCACCGCACGACCGGCCGGTCCCACGGTCCGATGCGTGCCGCGCAGATCCAGCGGGCCGCCGGCGCCTTATGCATGAAGTCACGCGCATGAAGTCATGCTGAAGGTGAGAGGCTTCGCGAATCCCGACGTCGCGCGCGCATTCGCCAACATCGTCTGGCTCGGGCTTGAACGCGTCACGCAGATCGCCGTGGCGATCGTCATCAGCGGTGTGCTGGCCCGCTATTTCGGGCCCGACGTATTCGGCAAGTGGCAGTACGCCAACACGCTGCTGCTCGTGCTCGCGCCCCTTACCTGGGTGTGCGGCGCCGAAATTCTCGTGCCCACCATCGTGGCTCGCCCGCCCGCGCAACTCGGTACCGTTATTGGCAGCGCGTTCGCACTGCGTCTGTCTGTTTCCGCACTTGCGCTCGTGCTCACGTGGGCCGGCATCGCGGCCGGCGCGACAGACCCGCTCGTTGGCGCCATGCTCGCGGGCCTCGCCGTGACGATGCTGTTTCGCGAGCCGTTCATCGGCGTCATCAACGCGTGGCTGCAGAGCATGACGTTCAGCCGTCCGCAGCTTCTCGCGAGCATGGTGACGGCCATCGCGAAAGCCGCCCTCGTCTGGCTGCTGGTGCGCATGGCCGCCGAACCGTCGCGCTTCGGCTGGCTCTGGGCGCTCGAATCCGCTGCGATCGGCGCGGTGCTGCTCGTCTACTATCGCTACCGCCACGGCGGCCAGCTCGGCTGGCACCTCGATCGTGGGCTCTTTCGCCATTTCGCGACGGCGGGCACGGTGTTCTGGCTCGGCTTGATCTGCATGTATCTGTTCCTGAAGCTCGACCGGCTCATGCTGGAACGCGCCATTTCGTTCGCGGATCTGGGCCGTTACTCCGCCGCGCAGCAGTTGAACGAAAACTGGATCGCGCTCGCGCTGATGCTCGCGCAGACCATCGCGCCCGCGTTCGTCTATCGCGTGCAGGACGTCGGCCAGCTGCGCCGGAACATGTGGCGCCTGTTCGGCCTCACGGCCCTGCTGATGCTTTCTGGCGCGCTCGTGCTGGATCTGCTCGCGGGCTTCATCATCTCGCACGTGTTCGGGCCGGGCTATGAAGAGGCCACGTCGATCTTCCGCTGGGCCGTGTGGCTTTCGGTGCCGGCCGGCATCGAGGCCATCGGCAATCTCGTCGTGCTCAAGTACCAGGCGAAATTCGTGCTGCTCGCCAAGTGGCTCCTCGCGCTCGCCGTGGCGTTCGCCGTGAACCTCGCCGCCATCGCGCGGTTCGGTGCTTACGGCGCGCTGCTCGGGCTTGCCGCGGGCTATCTCGCGGCGGCTTCGGTCAACTTCTACTACCTTCGCTTCAGGCTGCGCCCATGACGAACGCACGCGCGAACTCCACCGTGCCGGGCGCGCTCGACGACGTCGCCGTGCTCATGCCCGCCTTCAACGGCCAGGCCGACGTGGAACGCACGCTCGCCTCCTTCGCCGAAGACTCGCTCATCCACGTGCTGATCGTGGACGACGGCAGCACGCCGCCCATCGTCGCGCCGCAACGGCCGAGCCTGAACGTGGAGATTCTGCGTATGCCGCAGAACGGCGGCATCGAGCGCGCGCTGAAGGCGGGCATCGACGCGCTCGCCGCGCGCGGCTTTCGCTACGCCGCCCGCATCGACGCGGGCGACCTCACGGTGCCGGGCCGGCTCGCGAAGCAACGCGCCTACATGGAAGCGCACGCCGGCGTCGCGGCGCTCGGCATGTGGGCTCAGGTGGTGACGCGCAACGGCGACCCGCTCTTCATGCTGAGTCCGCCTGCCGACCCGGCCGCGATTCGTCGCCTGCGCTTCGTGCGCTCGCCTTTCGTGCATCCGTCGATGATGCTGCGCATCGATGCGGTGCAGGCCGTGGGCAACTATCGCGCGGCCTATCGCGCGGCCGAAGACCTCGATCTGTTCCTGCGGCTCATGGACCGCTACGACTGCGCGAACCTGCCCGAACAGGGCCTCTTCTACGAGATCAACGAAGGCGGCATCAGCGCAACGAAACGGCGGCGGCAGATCGTCTCCACGCTCAAGCTGCAACTGCGCTACTTCAACGTCGCCAATCCGTACGACTGGCTTGGCCTCGCAAAGAACCTGTTGCACTTCGTTACACCGTACGGGCTGCTGCAACGGATGAAGCGTGTACTGTATGCTCCGCGCGCGGGCGGCTGAGCCGGCATGGCGCCTCGCCAGCCTTGGGGGCTTGCCGGCAATTCATTGGCGGTCCATTGGCGGTTCATTGGCGGCCCCTTTGCAGCCCATCTGCACCCCACGATTTTTTTCTGCTTTTTTTCCCGCGCATTTTGTGCGTTCTTTCGTGCATCAGTCCGTGGATTCACTTCTGCATGAAACCTGCTTCTGACTCTTCGACGGCAACGCATGCGTCCGGCAGCACGTCGGGCCGCCCAGCGGGCACCCACGAGCACGCAGCCGCGGCAAAGCTCCGTATCGCGCTCGTCTGCAACACGGCGTGGGCCATCTACACGTACCGGCAAGGGCTGATCCGCACGCTCGTGGCGGCCGGCGTCGAAGTCGTCGTGCTCGCGCCGCGCGACCGCACCTTCGAGCCGCTCGCCGCCATGGGCTGCCGCTGCATCGAGTTGCCGGTGGCCTCGAAGGGCACCAATCCGCTCCACGACCTGCGCACGCTCGCGGCGCTGTATCGCCATTACCGGACCATTCGGCCCAACGTCGTGTTCCATTACACGATCAAGCCAAATATCTATGGTTCAATCGCGGCGAAGCTGGCGGGCGTGCCGTCGGTGGCCGTCACGACGGGGCTTGGCTACGTCTTCATCCAGGAGAGCCGCGCCGCGCAGATTGCGCGCAGGCTCTACCGCTTCGCGTTCCGCTTTCCGCGCGAGGTGTGGTTCCTGAACCGCGACGACAAGGCCGCGTTCGTTGAACGCAACCTGCTCGTGCATCCCGAGCGCGCGCGGCTGTTGCACGGCGAAGGCGTGGACCTCGACCAGTTCGCGTTCACGCCGCTCGCCGCGCGCGACGACTTCGTGTTCGTGCTGATCGGGCGGCTGCTCTGGGACAAGGGCGTGGGCGAGTACGTGGAAGCCGCGCGGCAGTTGAAGGCGCGCTATCCGCATGCGCGCTTCCAGCTGCTAGGGCCGGCGGGCGTGGATAACCCCAGCGCCATCACGCACGACGAAGTGGCGGCGTGGCAGCGCGAAGGCGTGATCGAATACCTGGGCGAAGCGCACGACGTGCGCCCCTTCATCGCCGCCGCCGACTGCGTGGTGCTGCCTTCGTATCGCGAAGGCGTGCCGCGCACGCTGATGGAAGCGGGTGCGATGGGCAGGCCCATCGTGGCGACAGACGTGCCGGGCTGCCGTGAAGTGGTGGCCGAAGGCGTCAACGGATTCCTGTGCGAGGCGCGCAGCGCGGCGAGCCTCGCCACGCGGCTCGCGCAGATGATCGAACTCGACATCGACGCGCGCCGCGCGATGGGCGAACGCGGCCGGCAGAAAGTCGCGGCGGAATTCGACGAACGCGTGGTCGTCGAACGATACAAAGACCTGGTGCGTCAACTCACGGGCGTTTCACTCTAACTGGAGCTGAGCATGGCAACAACGAAGGCGAAGGGCACCATCCTCGTGACGGGCGGTGCGGGGTACATCGGTTCGCATACCTGTGTCGAACTGCTGCAAGGCGGCTACGACGTGGTCGTGGTGGACAACCTCGTGAACAGCAGCCGCGAGTCGCTCGCGCGCGTCGAGCAGATCACGGGCAAGGCCGTCGCGTTCTACGAAGCCGACGTGCGCGACGAAGCGGCATTGCAGCGCGTGTTCGACGCGCATCCCGTGACGGGCGCGATCCACTTCGCGGCGCTGAAGGCCGTGGGCGAATCGGTGGCCAAGCCCATCGAGTACTACCGCAACAACATCGACAGCCTGCTCGTGCTGCTCGACGTCATGCGCCAGCGCAACGTGAAGCAGTTCGTGTTCAGTTCGTCGGCCACGGTGTACGGTGTGCCGGAAAGCTCGCCTATCGACGAGTCGTTCCCGCTCTCGGCCACGAATCCCTACGGGCAGTCGAAGCTGATTGCGGAGCAGATTCTGCGCGACGTCGAAGTGTCGGACCCGTCGTGGCGCATCGCGACGCTGCGCTACTTCAATCCGGTGGGCGCGCATGAGAGCGGCTTGATCGGCGAAGACCCCGCGGGCATTCCGAACAACCTGATGCCTTACGTGGCGCAGGTCGCCGTGGGCAAGCTCGAACGGCTGCGCGTGTTCGGCAGCGACTACGACACGCCCGACGGCACCGGCGTGCGCGACTACATCCACGTGGTGGACCTCGCACGCGGCCACCTCGCGGCGCTCGATGCATTGACCACACGCGATGCGAGCTTCGTCGTGAATCTGGGCACGGGCCAGGGCTACAGCGTGCTGGACGTGGTGAAGGCGTTCGAGAAGGCGTCGGGCCGGCCAGTGCCCTATGAGATCGTGGCGCGCCGCCCCGGCGACGTGGCGCAGTGCTACGCGAATCCGGCCGCGGCCGAAAGGATCCTGGGCTGGAAGGCGCAGTTCGGCATCGAACGCATGTGCGCCGACCACTGGCGCTGGCAGGAACGCAATCCGCGCGGCTTTGCGGCCTGAATGCTGAACTGGGTGCCGAACTGAGCGGCAAACAGAGCAGCGAACCGAGCGCTGTTCAGGCTCAGGCCAGCACCTCGACCACGTGCCCCGGCCGCAGCCCGAGCTGCGCCGCGGCACTGCCGCGATTCACGGCAATTTCCACGAGCCCGATCGAGTTCACGTACCAGAAGGCCTGGCCTTCCGGCACATCGGAAAACACGCGGGCTCGCGTCACTTCCGTCTGCGCCACGCGCAGATGCGCATCGTCCGCAACGGCCGCGGCGCGCATGCCGGTCAACGCGTTGCCGTAGTGATCGACGTAAATGATCTCGGCCAGGTCGCCTGCATCGAGCTGAACCTGAAGTGCGCTGGTTTCTTCGAGCTTGTCCACAGGCGCCTCGCCGCTCGCGAGCCACGCGGCCACCGGCGCAAAGAGATCGCGTCCATGGAACGAGGCCGAGAGCGCAGCGGGACGCCACGCGATGCGAAAGGTCTTCGCATGTGAAGCACGCGCAGCGATAACGGAAAGCAGACCGTTGTCGGGACCGACGAACCATTGCGTCTTGCCGTCCACCTGCGTCATGACAGCGACCGGCTCCCGCGCGCTACCCACATCCGGGTCCACCACCGCGAGAAACACCGTTCCGTCCGGATACGCGCCGTGCAAAGCGGCCAGCAAATGCGCGGCGGCGCGTGCATCGTAGTCGGGCACGTTGTGCAGCGCATCCACGAGGTGCACGTCGCAGCCCGCATGGCTCATTAGCGCAGCCTTCATCTGGCCCACGTAGATGTCGTCGGCACCGAAGTCGGTGAAGAGCGCGATCATCATCGTTCAGACTCCTTGCTATTGGCCTTGCACGACACGGCCTTACACGACGCGTGTGGCGTGCGGTCACGCGCAAGCGCGCCAAAGCCCCAGCGCCTCACGGCTTCGCGGTCGAAAAGCGTTCCTGCCAGCGCATGGCGATCAGCTTCGGCAGCCGCGGCACGCACTGCGCCAGCAGGCGCAAGTGCATCCACGTCAAGAGCACGTTGTCGCGCAGATAGCTGAAGTGCGACACACCGCCCTCGCCCGGCTGGAAGTAGCGCACCGGCGACGCGATGCGCACCGGACGCACGCCCTCCCAGCACAGGCGCACCGCCACTTCGGGATCGAAGTCGAAGCGGCGCATCCAGCCGTGGCCGTGCATGATGGCGCGCAGCGGCGCGATGGGATACACGCGAAAGCCGTAGAGCGAATCGCCGATGCCCGCCCACAGCGTTTCCAGATTGGCACAGAGGTTCGAGAGGCGCCGCCAGTACACGCGCTCGCGCGGCGCGTCCGGGCCGAATTGCGGCAGACCGAGCACCATCGCGCCGGGGTCGGCCTGCGACGCGGCCATGAAGCTACGAATGAGATGCGCGGGATGCTGGCCGTCGGAGTCCATCGTGAGCACGTGCGTGAAGCCGTGGGCGGCGGCTTCGTCTAGCCCCGCGAGCACGGCGGCCCCCTTGCCGCGATTGACGGGCAGCACGATCACGCGCAGGCCCGGATCGCGCTCGGCCATGGCTTGAAGACGTGCGGTGCTGCCGTCGGTGCTGCCGTCCACCACGACCCACACCGGGTTCCAGTTCTCACGTGCGCTGCGCACGGTGTCGTCCACCCGCGTGCCCGGGTTGTAGCTTGGAATCAGAACGAGATGCGTGGACGATGCCTGAGTCGTGAACATGGAAAACAGCCCGCTGGGACCTGCAACGCCTCGCCGCTCAGCGCGTCCGGTTCGCCGCCACGTAGGCCGCGAGCGAGCCGATGGAGGCGAAGATCTTCTGATTGTCGGGATTGTCCGAGCGAAGCTCGAAGCCGTATTTCTTCGAGATCATCAGCGCGATTTCGAGAATGTCGATGGAGTCGAGCCCGAGCCCTTCGCCATAGAGCGGCGTGTCCGCCGTCACGCTGTCGGGCTGCACGTCTTCGAGATTCAGGTCGCGGATGATCTGCGCGGCCAGTTCTGCTTCGAGTGGGTTCATCGTCGTTGCCGGCGGACGTTCACGGCCGGAGGGCACAGCGCGACGGAGCGCCATACCCAGCGCCTGGGGCTTAAGCCCAGCGCTCCGGCGTGCGCTCCATCCCCCTGCCGGACCGGTCTGTTGGCCGCCTGATATGAGATTGTTAGCCCGGCGATTCTAGACGATCGGCTCGCGCGGCGTACAGAAGAAAGGGTTACAGACCGTACGGCGCCGCACCGCGGCAGGCAATGGAAAGGGGACGGAAAGGCGCCGCCTGAGCGGGCAAACCCACGGCCCGCGCGGGGTGGGCCGCCGGGGTGGACGCCAGGCTAGAATGGCGCGCGCCTCGGCGGCCCGGCAGGCCGCCCAACAATCGGTTACAAACGAGCCAGGAAGGCTGCAAACCGCTTGCAAACCGTTACGCCCGGCAGGGGGCCTTTCCGGCACCATATCGAGCCAGATGCGCGAGCCAGATTCGCGAGCCAACTACGCAAGCCAACTACGCAAGCCAGATCGGCCGGGTGCGCGGGATGCGCGAACTCCATGGCGAACCAGACACGCCGATAGAAACGACCTGACCGCGCACGGTCATTCATGTGACGAAACGAGACAGGAGCGCGCCGCCTCGCCCGCGCACGACGCCGGATATGCAGCACACCTTGACGAACCTTTCGCCGCTTGCGGGCCTTTCGGCCCTTCTCGCGTTCCAACGTTCGAGCGCGTATCACTCCACCGCGACGCGACGCCTTCGCGCGCGCTGTGCCGCCCCCAACGGAGACGGAACGTGAGCGCCCTCGTCCGTCTTGCTCGCGCCGGCAGCGGCGCCATCGTCGTCGCGGCGTTGATGGCCTGCCAGATCGGCACGCATTACGCGGCGGCCACGCCCGGCATGGGCGGCCTCGGGCTCGCACTCGTGCTCGCGCCCGTGCTGGCCGCCACGCTCGGCGCCGCGCTGCGTTCGCCGCGGCGCACCGTGTGGCTGGCGCTGTGGGCGGCCGTCTGCGCCACGCTCTGGGCCGCGCGCGAACCGCTCGCGCGCCACTTCGAATGGGGCGCCTGGCTCGAGCATGCGAGCTTCAATCTGGCGATGGCATTCATGTTCGGCCGCACGCTCGTTGAAACGCGCATACCGCTGTGCACGCAGTTCGCAACGATGATGCAAGGCCCGCTCTCGCCCGAGGTCGCGCGCTACACGCGCACCATCACCGCGGCGTGGACGCTCTTCTTCATCGCGATGGCGAGCGTGTCCACGTTGCTGTTCGCGACGGCGTCGCCGCTCACGTGGTCCACGTTCGCCAACTATCTGACGTTGCCGCTCGCCGGTGCGATGTTCGTCGTCGAATACGCGTGCCGGCGCATCGTGCTGCCGCACGAGCCGCAAGCGGGCCTGCTCGCGAGCCTGCGCGCGTATCGTGAGGCAAGCGATGCCAGAGCACACGCGATGCCGGAGCGCGCGCAATGAGTGCGGCGGGCGCGAGCAGGCGGTATCGGCACACGCCGTTGCAACCCGTGGCGTGGCGCCGCTCGCCGCCGGCGCTTTCGTAGCGGTCGTAATCGTTGTAGTCGTCGTATCGAGTCGCCACCCTTATCGAGCTTACCGAGCAGCCGCAGAGTCATGTCGAGCCTTCCTCTCGTGTCCCACACGTCGCCCGATCAGCCGATCGCGTGGCGCGACGGCGCGCCATGTTCCGTGCGCACGTTCCTCGCGGACGTGCAGCGGCTTGCCGCCGTGTTGCCCGCGGGCAGACACGTCTTCAACCAGTGCACCGACCGCTACCGCTTCGCCGTGGGTCTGTGCGCGGCGATGGTCGCGGGCAGGATCAGCGTGCTGCCGCCCTCGCATACGCCGGCCGCGGTGCGCGAGTTGCTCGCGTTCGCGCCGGACACCTTCTGCCTGCACGACAGCGACGACTGCGCCGTCGATCTGCCGCAGTTCCGCTTTCCCGAACCGCCTTCTTCGGACGACGCCACCGCCAACCCCACCTTCAGCGTGCCGCAGATCGACGCCTCGCAAACCGTCGCGTATCTGTTCACCTCGGGTTCCACAGGCACGCCGGTGCCGCACGGCAAACGCTGGGGCGCACTGGTCGCGTGCCTGCGCGCGTCGGCGGCGCGGCTGGGGCTGCTCGATGGTCCGCCCTGCACGCTCGTCGGCACCGTGCCGGCGCAGCATATGTACGGCTTCGAGACCACGGTGCTGCTCGCGCTCGTGAACGGCCTCGCCTTCAGCCACGCGCGGCCCTTCTATCCCGCCGATATCGCTCGCGAACTTGCCGCCGTGCCCGCGCCGCGCGTGCTTGTCACGTCGCCCGTGCATCTGCGTGCGCTCACGCTCGCGGGCCACACGCTGCCGCCCGTCGCGCTCGCGCTGTCGGCCACGGCGCCGCTTGCGCCCGAACTCGCGCGTGCGGCGCAAGCCGCGTTCGGCATGCCGCTCGTCGAGATCTACGGCAGCACGGAGACCGGCCAGATCGCCACACGGCGTACGGCGCACGAGGCCAGCTGGCACCTGCTGCCCGGCGTTCAACTGCGTGCGCGGGAAACAAACGCGGCGAACGAGGACGGCACGGTGTTCGAAGCGCACGGCGCGCACGTCGAACCACCGGTCGCGATGGGCGACGCGCTCGAACCGCTCGACGACACACGGTTCCTGCTGCACGGACGCAAGGCCGACCTCATCAACATCGCGGGCAAGCGAACCTCGCTCGCGTACCTGAATCATCAGCTCAACGCGATTGCCGGCGTGACCGACGGCGTGTTCGTCATGCCCGACGAAAGCCGCGCCACGCTCGCGCCGGCCGGCACGCCCCACGCTCTGAACCCGCATCTCGCCACGCGGCTCATGGCGTTCGTCGTGGCGCCGGGGCTCGCCGCGGCAGATTTGCAGCGCGCGCTGCGCGAACGTATCGACACCGCCTTCATGCCGCGCCCGCTCGTGTTCGTCGAAGCGCTGCCGCGCGATGCGAACGGCAAGCTGACGCAGGCGGTGTTGAAGGCGCTGCATGACGAGCACGCACGCGCGCTCGCCCGGATGAAGCAGGACGCGCGAGCACACGTCCAAACGCGGCCGGATCAGCAGACGAAGCACGAGCCGGCCGCCCCGCTCACCTTCACGATTCCCGCCGATCACCCCGCGTTCCCCGGCCACTTTCCGGGCCGGCCCATCGTGCCGGGCGTCGTGCTGCTCGAGCGCGCGCTCACGGCCATCGGCGCGGCGCTGAATCGTCCGCTCGATACCTACCGTCTGAGTTCGGCCAAATTCCCCAGTTCCGCGTCGCCCGACGAACCGCTCGACGTGCGTTACGACATCACGGCCAGCGGCGCGGTGCGCTTCACCGTGTCGGCGAGCGGCCGCGTGGTGGCAAGCGGCGCGCTGGCGGCTAGCGCACCTACGCCGCCGCTTCGCCAGGAGGGCTCATGAATCGCAGCGACTGGGCCCAACGCGAAGAACGCAGCAACCTCAAGCTGCTGCGCGCCATGACCTGGGTGTCGTTGAACCTGGGCCGGCGCGCAAGCCGCGCGCTGCTCGTGCCCATCACGGCGTATTTCCTCGCGTTCTCGGCCGACGTGCGCCACGCCTCGCGCGCCTATCTCGCGCGTGTGCTGGGCCGCCCGGCACGCTGGCGCGACGTGTGGCGGCACGTCTGGACCTTCGCTTCCACGGTCCACGACCGCATCTATCTGCTCAACGGCCGCTTCGATCTGTTCGACCTGCATTTGCATGACCAGACGCTCGTGGGCGCCGCGCTCGCCGAAGGCCGCGGCGCTTTCCTGATGGGCGCGCACCTGGGCAGCTTCGAGGTGTGCCGCACGATTGGCCGCTCGCGGCCCAGCCTGCGCGTCGCCATCACGATGTACGAGGAAAACGCGCGGCACATCAACGCGATTCTCGCCACCGTGAACCCTGCCGCGAAGCAGGACGTGATCCCGCTCGGGCAAATCGATTCGATGCTGAAGGTGCGCGAGTATCTCGACACGGGCAGCATGATCGGCATGCTCGCCGACCGCACGCTGCTGCGCGACGGCGGCGACGCCGTGCGGCAGTTCGACTTTCTCGGCGCGCCTGCCGCGTTCCCGCTCGGGCCATTGCGCATGGCCGCCATGCTGAGGCGCCCGGTCATCTTCATGACGGGCCTGTACCGCGGCGGCAACCGCTACGACATCCACTTCGACCTGCTCGCGGACTTCACGCACACGCCGCGCGGCGCGCGCGAGGCAGAGGTTCGGGCGGCGCTCGCGCGCTATGTCGAGCTGATCGAGCGCTACTGCCGCGCGGCGCCCTACAACTGGTTCAACTTCTTCGATTTCTGGCAGACGGGCGCGCAACGCCGACGCGAGACGCCGTGCGCGCATGGGCCGCTCGCGCGCCATCCGGATCTCGGCAACTCCATGAGGGACAGCTAAAGCATGATGGTTTTTCGTAACCGCTCTCGTGCCGCCGTGGTGCCCGCCCGGGCATGCCTCGCTCTCGTGAGCGCGGCCGTGATCGGGCTCTGCACGTGCATCGACGCGCAAGCGTTAGCGGCAAGTGCCGATGCGCCATCCGTCACCGCGCAGGCCGTTCCCCCTGCGAACGCCTCGATGCACACCGACGCACGAGCCACGTCGTCGGCCCCGTCCGCGTGGACGCTCGACCGCCTGATGGCCACGCTCGCGCAGAAGAAGTCGGGCCACGCCACCTTCACCGAAACCAAGTACCTCGCCATCGCGGACCAGCCGGTGGTCTCGTCGGGCGAACTCAGTTTCACCGCGCCCGACCACCTCGAAAAACGCACGCTGAGCCCGAAGCCCGAAGACCTCGTGGTGGACGGCGACAAGCTCACCGTCGCGCGCAACGACCATCGCTATACGCTCGCGCTCGCGCAATACCCGGAGCTGGCCGCGTTCATCGAAAGCATTCGCGCCACGCTGGCGGGCAACCGCTACGTGCTGGAGCAGGTCTACAAGGTGGCGGTCGCAGGCGAAGGCGACGGCTGGACGCTCACGCTCACGCCGCTCGACTCGCGCCTGCGCAAGAACGTGAGCGAGATCACGCTGCGCGGCACGCGCGACATGCTGCATAGCGTGGCGATCCAGCAGGCCGACGGCGACCGTTCGCTGATGCGGCTGCAAAACGCCGGAGCGCCCTGATGACTGCCGCCACATCGCACAAGGCAAGCAAGCCGCAACCGCTGCCGCCTGGCCCTGGCCTTGGCCGCGGCCGGCCGCCGCTCGCCGTGCTGCTGTGGCTGCTGTTTCTTCTCGCGTGCGGCGTCGCCATTGCCCGCGCCCAGTTCACCGCCGACCTTTCCGCGTTCCTGCCGCGCTCGCCCGACGCGCGGCAACAGGTGCTCGTCGAGCAGTTGCGCGAGGGGCTCGTGTCGCGGCTGATCCTCATCGGCATCGAAGGCGGCGACGCGGCCACGCGCGACGCGCTCTCGCGCCGCATGGCGGCGACGCTGCGCAGCGACCCGCAGTTCGCGGCCGTCAACAACGGCGAGCCCGTGAACGAGGCGAACGACCAGCGCTTCGTCTTCGAGCATCGCTACCTGCTGAGTCCAACGGTGACGCCCGAGCGCTTTTCGGCGGACGGCCTGCATCGCGCGCTCGGAGAAAGTCTCGATCTGCTCAGTTCGTCCGCGGGTTTGCTCACGAAGGCGCTGTTGCCGCGCGACCCGACCGGCGAAACCACGGCTTTCGCCGAGCGGCTCGAAAGCGGCCAGCAGCCTGCCGTGCAGGACGGCGTGTGGGCCTCGCGCGACGGCCAGCGCGCGCTGCTGCTCGTAGAAACGCGCGCCGCCGGCTCGGACACCGACGCCCAAGCACGCGCCATCGCCGCCGTCCAGCATGCGTTCGATGCGGCCACGCAGGGCAGTAAGGCCTCGCCCTGCCGCCTCGTGATGACCGGCACCGGCGTGTTTTCCGTCGAAACGCGCGACAACATCCGCCACGATGTCGAGCGGCTTTCGGTGCTGAGCCTCGTGCTGATCGCGGCGCTGCTGCTCGTGCTCTATCGTTCGCCGCTCACGCTCGCCCTTGGCCTGCTGCCCGTGCTGTGCGGCGTGGCGGCGGGCATCGCGGCGGTGAGCGTCGTGTTCCACACGGTGCACGGGCTCACGCTCGGCTTCGGCACGACGCTGATCGGCGAAGCCGTGGACTATTCGATCTATCTGTTCGTGCAGTCGTCGCGCGCGGGGCCGGATGCGGAACCCGGCCCGCGCGTGAGCCGTGAAGACGCCTTGCGCCAATGGACCGCGCGTTACTGGCCCGTGGTGCGGCTCGGCGTGCTGACCTCGGTGTGCGGGTTCGCGTCGATGCTGTTCTCGGGTTTTCCGGGGCTCGTGCAGCTGGGCCTCTATTCGATTGCGGGACTCGTCACGGCTGCGCTCGTCACGCGTTACGTGCTGCCGCATCTGCGCGGCCCGCATCACGCCATACGCGACGTGTCGCGTGTCGGCGCCGTGCTCGCGCGGCTCGCGCAAACGGCCTCGCGGCTGCGCTGGCTCGTGGCGGTGCTGATGGTGGCCGCCGTCGCGGTGCTGGTCACGCACCGCGGGCATCTCTGGAGCCACGAGCTGGCCGCGTTGAGCCCTGTGTCGCCGCAAAGCCAGGCGCTCGATGCGAGCCTGCGCGCCGACATGGGCGCGCCCGACGTCCGCTACCTCGTGGTGATCGCGGGCGCCAGCGAGGAAGCCGTGCTGGAAGGCGCGGAGAAGGTAGGCGCGCAATTGCAGCCGCTCGTAGCGGCAGGCGTGATTGCGGGCTACGAGAGCCCCGCGCGGTATCTGCCGAGCGCGGCCACGCAGCGCGCGCGTCTGGCGAGCCTGCCGGCCGCGGACGTACTCGCCGAGCGCATGCGCACGGCCGTTGAAGACCAGCCGGTGCACGTCAAGCCGCAGGTGTTCGCGCCGTTCATCGCCGACGTGCAGGCCGCACGCAACGGCGGCCTGCTCACCCGCGACGACTTGCGCGGCACGTCGATGGCGCTCGCCGTGGATGCGCTGCTGAGCCATCAAGGCAACGACGCCAACAAAGGCGGCAACGCCTGGCGCGCGATGCTCGCCCTGCGCGCGCCAGCGGCCCCAACCACGACCCAACCCGCAGGCGCCGCGCCGACCGCGCGTGCCGACGAACCGAGCCTCGATGCCGGCCGCGTCAGCGCGGCAGTTGCGCGCGCCAACGTGCCGGGCGCGTTGTTCGTGGACCTGAAGTCCGAGGCCGACCGCCTCTATGTGAACTACGTGGGTGAGGACCTGCGCCTCTCGCTCGCGGGCCTCGCCGCGATCGTGGTCCTGCTGCTCGTCGCGCTGCGTTCGCCACTGCGTGTGGTGCGCACGCTCGCGCCGCTCGCGGCCGCCGTGCTCGTGGTAAGCGCGGCGCTTGCGCTGGCGGGCGTGGCGCTCACTATCCTGCATCTGATCGGCATGCTGCTGATCGTCGCGGTGGGCTCCAACTACGCGCTGTTCTTCAACATGCCAGCGCGCAGCGCCGATGCAAGTGCCGCGCAAGACATGCGCATGGCGCCCATCACGCTCGTGTCGCTGCTCGTGGCGAATCTTTCGACGGTGGCCGGCTTCGGGCTGCTCGCCTTCGCCCATGTGCCGCTGCTGCAGGCATTCGGCCTCACGGTGGGGCCGGGCGCGGTGCTCGCGCTGGTGTTTTCGGCGATGCTCGCGCCGGCCGGCACGGCCCACGCCACCCACGCGGCCCACGTCGTTCATGCGGGAGAAGCGCGATGACGCTCAAGACCAACGTGCCGCCCGCCATGCCGGCAGCCTTGGCGGCGCACTCGCGACGCTGGCGGCCGTCGCCCTTCATTGCAGGCACGGCCGGGCTGCATGCCGTGGCGGCCACCGCCGTGGGTGCGGCGCCTGCCACGTGGCCGTGGGCACTCGGCAGCGTGATGGCGTCGCACCTTGCGCTGACCGCCGCGGGCCTGTGGCCGCGCAGCGCGCTACTCGGGCCGAACTGGAGGCGCCTGCCCGCCAGCGCCGGCAACAGCATCGCGCTCACCATCGACGACGGCCCGCACCCCGAGGTCACGCCGCGCGTGCTCGACGTGCTGGACCGCCACGGCGCCCGCGCCACGTTCTTCTGCATCGGCGACGAGGCGCGCCGCTACCCGAAGTGCGTGGAAGCGATCGTCGCGCGCGGCCACGCCGTGGAGAATCACAGCCAGCGGCATCTGCACCGCTTCTCGCTGCTGGGGCCGGCCGCGATGCGGCGCGAGATCGAGGCCGCTCAAACCACGCTCGCCGGCATCACCGGCACGTCGCCGCGCTTTTTCCGCGCGCCCGCGGGGCTGCGCAATCCGTTCCTCGAACCCGCGCTGTGCGCGCTGGGCCTTCACCTTGCAAGCTGGACGCGGCGCGGCTTCGACACCCGCACGAACGACGCCGCGCGTGTCGTGCACCGCTTGCTGAACGGCCTCGCGCCCGGCGACATCCTGCTCGTGCACGACGGCCACGCGGCGCGCGATGCGCACAACCGGCCGGTCGTGCTCGACGTGCTGCCGAAGGTGCTGGAGGCCGCGGCGGCAGCGCAGCTGCGCTGCATGACGTTGCGGGCGGCATGGGCTACCCAGACTACCCAGGCGGGGCGGCCATGAACAGCGCAACGTCGAGGCGCGCCATAGAGCCCCTTTGCTACCATTGTGCCGCCCGCGACCCGGCAAGCCCGCGGGCCCGCGCCTGCATCGCCTGCATGACACCCATGACCAGCAACGGAACCCCCGAGCCGTGACTCCTCTTCTCGTCTCGCACTTCACAGCCACCAGCTGCCTCGGCCGCGGACTCGACGCCCTCGGCGACGCCCTGCGTCAAGGGCGCGGCGGTCTCGTGCCGTGCCGCTTCGAACGGGCGACGCTCGACACCTGGGTGGGCGAGGTGGCAGGCGTCGATGCCGTGCCCGTGCGCGCGGACCTCGCCGACTTCGACTGCCGCAACAACCGGCTCGCGCAGATGGCCTTCACCGCGGACGGTTTCGACGCCGCCGTACGCGCAGCGGCCGCACGCTACGGCGCCGCGCGCATCGGCGTGTTCGTCGGCACCAGCACGGCCGGCATCCTGGAGACCGAACTGGCCTACCGGCAGCGCGATGGAGAGACGGGCGCCCTGCCCACGGGCTTTCGCTACGCGCAGACCCACAATCCGTGGTCCGCGGCGGCGTTCGTGCGCACGTATTTTGGGCTGCAAGGGCCGGCCACCACGATTTCGTCGGCGTGCTCGTCGGGCGCGAAGGTGTTCGGGTCGGCGCGCCGCATGATCGAGGCCGGGCTCATCGACGCCGCCGTGGTGGGCGGCGTGGATTCGCTGTGCCTCACCACGCTCTACGGCTTCAACTCGCTCGAACTGCTCTCGCGCGAACCGTGCAAACCGTTCGACGTGGCGCGCAGCGGCATTTCGATCGGCGAGGCCGGCGCGTTCGCGCTGATCGAGCGCGCGCCGCAGCAGGCCGCTGCACTCAACGACGACGCGATTCTGCTGCTCGGCATCGGCGAATCGAGCGACGCGCATCACATGTCGTCGCCGCATCCCGAAGGGCTCGGTGCGCGCATGGCCATCGAGGACGCCCTGCGTACGGCGGGCAAGGCCGGCATTGAGGCAGCCAGCGTGGACTACATCAACCTGCACGGCACCGCGACGCCGAGCAACGACGCCGCTGAAAGTCTCGCCGTGAATGCGATCTTCGACGGCACGCCGTGCAGCTCGACGAAGGGCGCAACGGGCCACACGCTGGGCGCGGCGGGCGCGCTCGAAGCGGTGATCGCCGCGTGGTCGCTGCGCGCGCAATGGCTGCCCGCAGGCGTCAACACGACCCGGCCCGACCCCGCGCTCTCGCCGGGCTATCTGCTGGAAGGCCGAGCGGCTTCGCTGCGCGCGGCGCTCAGCAACTCGTTCGGCTTCGGCGGCACGAACTGCAGTTTGCTGTTCGGCCACGCGGGCCGGCTGCGCGATGCGGGCCGGCTCGATAGCGGAGGGCAGCCATCATGAGCCGGCTCACCGCGTACATCGAAGGCATCGGGCTGCTTGGCCCGGCACTGGGCGGCTGGGCGCAGGCGCGCGAGGCGCTCGCGGGCCGCGTGGCCTACGCAAGCGAGCCGCGCGAACGCACCGTGCTGCCCGCGCCCGCCGCGCTGCCGCCCGCCGAGCGGCGGCGCACCGGCGCCGGCGTGAAGCTCGCGCTTGCCGTGGGTCTGGAGGCGGTGGCCGCGAGCGGGCGCGACGCGTCCACGCTCGCCACCGTGTTCGCGTCGTCGGGCGGGGACGGACAGAACTGCCACGCGATCTGCGAAACGCTGGCGGGCGACGACCGGCAACTCTCGCCCACGCGCTTTCACAACTCCGTGCACAACGCGCCGGCCGGCTACTGGAGCATCGCGACGCGCAGCATGGCGCCGTCGAACGTGCTGTGCGCCTACGACGGCAGCTTCTGCGCGGGCCTGCTCGAAAGCCTGACCCAGGCCGCGGTGGACGGCACGCCGAACCTGCTGATCGCCTTCGACACCGACTACCCGCTGCCCATGCGCGATGTGCGTCCCATACCGGACGCGTTCGGCGTAGCGCTCGTGTTCGCGGCCCAGCCGGGCGAGCGCACGCTCGCGCGCATCGAAGCCGAACTCACTGACGCCGCCGCCACCCCGCTTGCCGACGCCGCGCTCGAAGCGCTGCGCGCAAGCCATCCCGCCGCGCGCGCGTTGCCGCTTTGCGCGGCACTGGCCGCGGCCGAGAACGCGAGCGTCGTGCTTGACTACCTGCCTGGCCTCAATTGCCGGGTCGACATCACATGGCCGGATTCAACCGGCCAATTCCGCTCATGACGCTCAACGCTTCGCCTGCTCCGGCGCTCCCGCTCGTGTCCGAACCTTCGCGTACTGCGCCCTCGACGGCGGCAGCCGCAACGCTCACCGCGCCGCTCGCGAAGGACTGGATCGCGGCCCACATTCCCCATGCCGGCTCGATGTGCCTGCTGGACGCCGTGGCCGCCTGGGACGACGTCTCGATCCGCTGCACGGCAACGAGCCACCTCGATGCGCACAACCCGCTGCGCGCGGACGGACGGCTCGCGGCCATCTGCGGCGTCGAATACGCAGCCCAGGCCATGGCCGTTCACGGCGCGGCGCTCGCTTCGGCAGATCCGCACGCGAACCCGCCGCCGCGCGCCGGCTTTCTCGCGAGCCTGCGCGACCTCGAAGTCAACGTCGCGCGGCTCGATACGCTCGGCGGCCCGCTCGAGATCGAAGCCGAGCGCCTGGGCGGCGACAGCAACAACGTGCTCTACCGCTTCACGCTGCACTGCGGCGGCGAACTGCTGATGACCGGCCGCGCCGCCGTGGTACTCGACGCCGACGCGGGCGAACCCGCGCACCGGCCTTGAAGATTCGCCCCAATCACCTCAACCACTCCAACTCAACCGTCACGGGAGAACCCACGCCATGAAGAAAACGAAGCTCCTCGCCCTTACCGTTGCCCTTGCCGCTATCAGCCCGTTCGCTCACGCGGACCTCTCGGAAGACGCGCACGCGCTCAAGGAAGACGTGAAGACCGCCGGTAAGGACACCGGCCACGCCATCGCGCACGGCGCAAAGGAAGCGGGACACGACATCGCGAGCGGCGCGAAGGTGGTGGGCCACGGCGTGGCAAGCGGTGCGAAGGTTGTCGGTCACGGCGTGGCGAGCGGCGCCAAGGCCGTGGGCCACGGCATCGCCGATACGAGCCGCAAGGGGTATGAGGCCACCAAGCGCGCCGTGAAGGGCGACGACAAGCCGGCACAGTAAGTCGTTCGCGGCCGGGTTGGCAGCCGGGTTGGCAGCCCCCCTGGAAGCCTGGTTGCCTGGTTCGTGGTCTGGTTGCGGACCGGGTTGCCCATTCAGATGCCGACACGGTTGCCACCGCGGTCGGCAAACCAGCCCACGAGGTGAGCGTGATGGAGCCGGACGCTGCGCCGTCGAGCATGGCGCGCATGACCGGCAAGCGCGCCACGCATACGCTGCAGACGCTTATCGCCCACGCCCCCGCCGCGCCCCGCTACCTCGCACAAGCCATCACGCCGCCTTCGCCTGCACGTTGCCGGCCTTTTCCGCGAACTTCGTGAGCTTGAGGTCGGTAGCCTTTTCTTCTTCCAGCGTTTCCTGGAGCAGCTTCACAGCGTCGTTGAAGCCAAGCTGCTTGCCAAGCGCGCACAGCGTGCCGTAGGCCGCAATCTCGTAGTGCTCCACTTTCTGCGCGGCGCCCACGAGGCCCGCATCCAGCACCGGTCCCTTCTCGATTTCATCGATCAGTTCCTCGCCTTCTTCCACGAGCCCTTCCATCGCCACGCATTTGATGCGCTTGAGACGAATGTCGCACGACTCCACTACCTTGTCGATGCGCTCGATCTGCCCTTGCGTTTCTTCCAGATGGGTCTGAAACGCCTTCGAGAGTTCCTCGTTGCTCGCGGTCCGCGATAGCTTGCCGAGCGCGCGCGTGAGCTGTTTCTCCGCGCTGTAGATGTCGGAAAGCGAATGGACGAAAAGATCCTGAAGTGTCTTGCGGGTCATCTGTAGCTCCTGTGAGTGGATGGTCGATTTCAACTTCGACTGCACTTCGACTGCAACTTCGATTGCAACTTCGATCGCGACTTCGTTTGCGACGTGGACGGCGCGCGCAGGGCAGACGGACTGCACCTGCACACGCGTCCCCTGCCTGCGACGCTCCGCAACGGGTGTGCCACGCAGCGTGTCGAACGGTGTGCGGGCAAGGCGAGAGGTCGGCATGCCCGAGGCAGACCGCGCGGCATGACCGCGTTGTAACGCTTACCTGTGCCGAGACCCATGCCGTCGATGCAGCGCGCGACGCGCAGAGCCACACCCCTTGCTGCGAATGCGCCGCAACGGGCTCCTGAACGCACGGCGCGAGCACACCAGGCGAACCCGAAGCCGATCACGAGCAACCCGGAGCACCCCGAAGCATCCCGAAGCAACTCGCCCGCAACCCGCAGCAACCCACTGGCATGTCCGTTGCTGTGATGGCTACAGTCCGCACGATGTGGACACGGCAGGTGAAAACGACAGGCGGACGGCAACATGCCATCACCCTCACAACGAGACGCTGGGAACACACGTGCGCTGCGCAAACGTGCAGGCGCCGCCATCGAACGCGGCAACGGCGTGGCGAGAGACATGGCCGCCGTCGCGTCCAACCACGATGCACACGACCTGCAATACGTGAGCGACCGCTGCCCCGGCATCACGCGCAAGCGCATGGGCGAGCGCTTCGCGTACTTCGACGCCGCGGGCAGCCGCATCCGCGATGCAAGCCAGATCGCGCGCATCGACGCACTCGCCATTCCACCGGCCTACACCGACGTCTGGATCTGCGCCGACCCGCGCGGCTATCTGCAGGCCACGGGCCGCGACGCGCGCGGGCGCAAGCAATACCGCTATCACCCCGCCTGGCGCGAAGTGCGCGATGCCACGAAGTACGAGCGCATGGCCGCGTTCGGCGAGGCATTGCCGCGCGTGCGCCGTCGTGTGGCACGCGACCTGAGGCTGCGCGGCATGTCATGGGACAAGGTAGTGTCCACGGTCGTGCGGCTGCTCGACATCACGCTCGTGCGCGTGGGCAACCCCGAATACGCGAAGGAGAACCGCTCCTACGGCCTCACCACGCTGCGCAAGAAGCACGCGGCCGTCGCGGCGGGCAAGCTGCGTTTTCGCTTTCGCGGCAAGAGCGGCGTCGCACACGACGTCGAGGTGGACGACCCGCGTGTGGCAAGCGTCGTGCGCCGATGCCTCGGACTGCCGGGCCACGAGCTGTTCCAGTTCGTCGATGAAAACGGCACGCTGCGGCCCGTAAGTTCCACCGACATCAATACCTACCTGCGGGAGGCAAGCGGCGCCGATTTCACGGCCAAGGACTACCGCACCTGGGCCGGCAGCGTGCTCGCGCTCGGCGCGTTGCGTCGCATCGAGGCACAACTCGAGCGAGAGGCGGAAGACGTTACGCTGAAAAAGGTCGCGCCGAAAAGAGCCGCGAAAAATGCGGCAAACAGCAGGGCAAAAAGCACTGCGGAACATTCGGCACACAGCGGCAGCAGGCAGCGCAAAGGCGCCATGCACCGGCATCTCGTGCAGACCATCAAGGACGTCGCGCAGACGCTGCGCAACACGCCCGCCGTGTGCCGGCGCTGCTACATCCATCCGGCCGTGGTGGACGCCTTCGAGCAAGGCGAGCTTCATAGACTCGCCGCGGTTCGCACGCGGCGCGGCCTCAAGGCCGACGAGGCACTGTTCGCTCAATTGCTGCGGCGTCATGCCCGCGCGATGCGCGCGGCAGCGAGAGAAGCCACGCGCCCGACGGCGTGCAAGCGTACGCCGAGGTCGGGCGGTTCAGGGCGCAGCAGCAGCCCGGATGATGCTAGCCGGCCTGGCAATGCTGCCGGCTCGAATCGTTCAAGCCGGGCAGCCCGCGAACTCCACGCGTCCTGAACGATAACGACGCAAACGCTGCGCGCGTCCTTCTCCGCCCTCTCCGCCCTATCCGCCCTCTCGCGCCCGCTTGCCCGCTCGCGCCGTAGTGGTCATCGGAGCGATCACTGCGGCAAAACGAAACCGGAGAACGCTGAAACACGCGAAACGACGCCCCCTGCGAACGCGGTGCCGAAGCACCCGGCCAGGATCTCGCTCGCCTTGCTCACCGCCGTGCAGTAGCCAGATGCGCGTTGACCTTGATGGGTGGCACGTCGTCGTGATACGGCGGCTTCGGTTCGAAGCGCTCGATCACGCCGGGCCGGAAGATCAGGCAGTACGTGCTGCCGCCGTACTGGAAGTAGCCGATCTGTTCGCCCTTCTCCACATGCTGGCCCGGCAGCGCGACGATACGGCACGACGATACTTCGGCCATCCCCACGAACACGCACGCCACTTCGCCAATAGCTGGCTCGTCGCAGTCGATCACGATCACCGCGCGCGCCGCTACCGCCGTGGTGTAGCCCTGCGAATGGTTGAGTCCGCCCGGGTCCACGCCTTCGGCTTCCAGGTTCGAGTAGTAGGTGCCGTCCACGTTGTACGCGGCCACGATGCGCCCCGCCACCGGCGCGTGCCAGCGGTGATAGTTGAACGCACTGAGATAGCCCTGATACACCGCACCGCCCACGAACCGGTGCGCGAGATCTTGCTGGCTTTCCGTCAGAATTTCGCGCAGCGAATACGGTTGGTTCTTGAGCCAGAAGCAGTCGTGCAGTTGCACGTTTTCGCGCACGTCGAAGGGCGATGCCTCGCAGGCGCTCACGATGATCCGATGGTCGCCGTGTCCCGCCACGGGACGCACGCCCTCGCGAAACTCGCGCGTGAAGAACGCGTTCCACGAGGCAAAACCCCAATACGGACGCGCCGGGTCGCAGAGGAACTGGTCCATGCCGATCTTGCGCCGCGCCGCTTCGCAGAACCATCCGTGCGGCGCGTGCGTGTTCAGGTGCGCGCGCGAATGCGGGCCGCTCAGGAAACCGCACCAGTAGTCGAGCACGCGGCGCATCTGCTCGTTGAATGCGGGGTCGCGAAACACCGCGTAGCCCGAGGGCATGCACATCGGCCATTCGAGCACCGCGTTCAGGGGCGTGGCCACCGGCAGCGAGGGGTCGAACGGCGGCGCGTACGTCATGAGGAAATCGACGATGCTCGTGAGTTCCTCGATGGACGTATAGCCGAGTTCGTAGCCCGCCTCGCGCGCCTCGCCGATGGCGCGCGTGAGGTTCATGCGCAGCACGGCGTCGCCGGAGACGAGCTCCGAGAGGTCTTTCACCACGCTCGCGCGCGGCATGCCTTGCAGGCGACTCGCGCGCTGCTGTGCCTTCCTGGCAAGGTCCAGCCTGAACGCCTTCGCGGCGTCTTCGCTCGAAGGCAGCCAGCCGCCCAGGCGTCGGCGTGCCTTCACGGGCGGCTTTTTCTGCTCGCTCATGCGCTGTGCTCCGTGCGTTGAAACGTGCAGACGTCTCTCACGCGGACAGGTCGCCCTTGCCGGGCGGCTCGACGGCCTTCGGATCGTCGAGGTGTCCGCGTGCCGGCGCGTAGGGGCCTTTGCCGGGCTCGGGCTTCTGCGGAATCATGGTTTCGTCCATGTTGCCGTGGGGTTTCTCTTTCACCTGGCCGTCGCGGTGCACGGATACGTCGTCGCCTTCGCGGGGGGAACGGCGGGCCGGGTCAGCTTCGTCTGCGGGTGAGCGTGCTGTCATGGGCCTCGTCCCTCCTTCATGGATCGATCGGCGGATACATGAAGGGAAGCGACGCAAGCGGCGTGCCGCGTACGGGCACGCCACCCAACCCGGTGCCGAAGCGGGAAATTCTTCCGGCTCCTCGTGCCCGCACAGCGCCCTCGCCGCATGCGTTTTTTTCAGCAGTGCTCGTTCCTGCCATGAGTCACGGACGTTCGAATTCGTGCGCTGCGCCCAGAGCGCGTATGCGAGCCGCTGGCGCAGCGCACGAGAGCCGCCCGTGCGCTCGCTTCGTCCGGTCTCAGTGTGCGGTGATGAAGCCACGGCATGCCGTGCGATGGCAGATGGCGGACGGCAGACGACAAATGGCCCGGAGCCACGCAATCACACGAGCAACCCCGGGCCGGGTACCGCGGTGCAACGCGGTGCAAACGCCGCCTAGCGCTGGCCGTACACCGAAATCGTCACGCGCCGGTCCGCCTGCAGACAGGCAATCACGGCAGGCGACGCTCCAGGCGGGCAATGCGAGACCGGCTGCGACGAGCCGACGCCCTCCGCCCGAACGCGTTGCGCGTCGAGCCCGTGCGCCACGAAATAGCGCTTCACGGTTTCGGCTCTCGCCTGCGAGAGCGCACGATTGCGCTCCTCGGAACCGATGCGGTCGGTGTGACCCACCACGTCGATGTGCGTTACGCCGTCCTCGGCGTGGATCTTCGCCAGCGCCGCGTCCAGTTCGGCGCGCCCGCCCGGCAGCATCGAATCGAGACTCGACTTGCCGAACGGAAACAGCGCCTCGCCCTGGATCGTGAACTGATCGAGCGGTGCGGGCTTCGTTGCGTCGGCCGCGGGCGGGGTCGGCGCCGCCGCCTCGCGCACGAAGTCGGCGCACTGCGGGTCGCGCCAGTACGTGCCGCTCACGCGCATGTTCTTGTCGAATTGCACCTGGTACTGGCAGGACACCACCTGATCGCCGCGGCGAAAGTCGAACAGGTAGTTCCACACGTGGTTGCCCACGAACCACTCGTGAAACTGCGGCGGCCCGATCAGTTCGTAGAGCTGGTCCTTGTTGAGCCCCGTACTCACGTTGCGCAGGTTCGCCACGTTCACTAACGTGCCGCCCGCAGGCGACGCGGACGCGGCATCCGGAAACTGTGGCGGCGTGTGAGGCACCGCGCAGCCCTCTATGGCGACGGCGGCCGCAAGGCACACCGAAAGCAGCACAGCCTGTTGAGATTTCATGGTTCGCTTGTTGGTCCGCTTGTTGATCCGCTTGTTGATCCGCTTGTTGGTTCGTCTGTCATTCCGTTCCAGGTTTCGCATCGGCTCGCCTCCCCGCCTACCACTGGTAGCCCGCGCCCACTACGGCGCCATAGGTGCCGCGCGTATTGGTGGAGACGGCCGCCTTGTAGATCCAGTGGTTGTTCTCCGAGATGGTCGAGACGCCGAGCGCCTGGCCCGACTGGCCGCGGTACACGCTGCCCGCAATCGAGACCATGCTCTTGCCGGGGCCGGACGGCTGCGGCAGGCCCGCCACGGCCATCGCGGTCGCCGTGCCGCCGTCGGCGTCGCGGCGATACGAGTCGAGGCTGTTGCGCAGACCGGCCACCTGGCTGTCCGTGTAGCTGTTCGCCTGCGAGAGCGCGTTGCTCACGCTCGCGTTCAACTGGCCGACGTTCACGGCGTCCGTCGAGGCCGTGCCCGCGGCGACGTTGATGACCTGGCGCGTCGAGTTCGTCGAGCCGACGGCCACCACGTTCGAGCGGCCGCCGTCGTCGCTGCCCGCACCGATAGCCGCCGACCCGCTGCCCGACGACGTCGCGCCCGTGCCCACCACCGTCGAACCGTTGCCCGTGGCCTGCGACCCGTTGCCCACCGCCGTGCTGTTCGAGCCCGACGCCACCGCGCCGGAGCCGCCCGCGGACGAGTTCGAGCCCGTCGACGCAGGCCCCGTGGTGTTGCCGGTGCCCGGCGTGGACGTGTAGCTGCCGCCGCTGTTCGAGGTGCTCTGGTTGATGAGCGTCGTGAGTTGCGAGGCCACGGCATCGAGTTGCGAGACGTTGACGGCGTCGGTGCCCAGACGCCCAGGCGCCAGGCCTGTGATCTGCCGGTTGCCCACGTTGATTTCACCCGCCGACGACTGCGGGCTGCTCAAGCCATACGCCACGTAATTGCTGAGCGCGCCGACCGTGGTGAGCGAACCGGCGCCCAGCGCGATGCTGCTCGCCATGGTGGCGCTCGCGCCCGAACCGAACGCGATGGCGTCCACGGCGCTGCTGCGCGCACCCGAGCCGATCGCGATGCTGCCCACATTCGCCGCACTCGCATTGGCGCCCTGCGCGATGGACTGCGCGCCACCCGCGAGGCTGCCGCTGCCGAGCGCGATGGCATCGGCCTGCGCCGCGCTCGACGCCTGGCCAATCGCCACGCCGCCAGGCGCCGTGGCATCCACGATGGCGCCGTTGCCCATGCCCACGCCGTTGTCGCCGTTCACCACGGTGGTCGGGCCTACGGCGATGGATTCCGCGCCCACGGCGAGCGAGTCGGCTGCCGTCGAGTTCGCGTGGAAGTACATCTGCCCCGTCACGGCAAACGACGAGAGCGCGCCCGCGAGCTGGCGCACCGTGACGGCGTCCTGCGACTGCGTGCCGTCCGCGACGTTGGTGAGCTGGCGATACGTGTTCGTCGACGCATTGCCGAACGACACGGCGCCGAGCAGCGTGCGGTCCGAGGTGTTGTAGGGAATGGAATGCGTGCCGTTGGCAATGGAGCCGATGCCCGAGACCACCGCGCGATCCGATACGGAGCCCGAACCGATCGCCACGCCGTCGCCGATCGTGACGCTCGACTGCGTGCCGAGCGCGAGCGAGTTCGCGCCCTGCGCCGACGCCCCGTTGCCCGCGGCGAGGCTCGACGTGCCGGCCGAGACCGCGGCCGGGCCGATGGCGACGCTGTCGGTGCCGGTGGCCTGGCTGTCCGCGAGCGTCGAGGTCGCGTGGAAGTACTTGATGCCCGCGCCGTTGTTGATGTTGTCGATGGCGGTGGTGTTGGCCGTGACCTGCTGGTTCGTGGCGTAGAGCTGCGAGCCGTTCACGGCGTCTGTGCTGGTTTGACTCAACTGGCCGGCCGACACGTTCTGGATCTGCCGCGTGGAGCCTGCCGTGCCCACGCTCACCACGCCCGCGGGCGCACCGCCGGCGAACGAATAGCTCACGCCGCCGATGGTCGTGTTGGGCGTGGGCGTAGCCGCCGTGGTGGTGGAGCCCGCCCCCAGCGCCACGCTGTTCGCCACGCTGGCAATGGCGTTCGAGCCGACGGCCACGGCGTTGGCCGCTGTGGATTGCGTGTTGCCGCCCACGGCAATCGCATCTGTGCCCGTGGCGGAGGAATCGGCCAGCGTCGAATTGGCGTGGAAGTACTTGATGCCGCCGCCGTTGTTGATGTTGTCGATGGCGGTGGTGTTGGCCGTGACCTGCTGGTTTGTCGCGTAGAGCTGCGAGCCGTTCACGGCGTCTGTGCTGGACTGACTCAACTGGCCTGCGGCCACGTTCTGGATCTGCCGCTCGGCGCCCAGGGAACCCACGCTCACCACGCCCGCGGGCGATGCACCGGCGAACGTGTAGCTCACGCCGCCGATGGTCGCGCCCGAGGTAGGCGTGGCCGTAGTGGTGGAGGAACTGGCGCCCAGCGCGACGCTGTTGGCCACGCTCGTCGTGGCGCCCGAACCGAGCGCGAGTCCGCGCGTTGCAGCGGCCTGCACCACGGCTGTATCGCCCAATGCGACCGAACCGGCCGTGTTGGCCTGCGATGCGTTGCCGAGCGCGACCGAACCTTGCCCCGTCGCCACGTTGCTGTTGCCGAGCGCAATGGCGCCCTGGCCGTTGGCCGTGTTGTTCGCGCCCATCGCGATGGCGCCGTTGCCAATGGCCGAATTCGGATCGCCGATGGCGACCGCGCCGTTGCCGCTCGCCGTCTGCCCTTCGCCGAGTGCGACGGCGCCCGTGCCGCTCGTCACCTGCGAGCTGTGGCCGCCTGCAATCGCGCCGGTGCCGGCCGCCGCGGCTACCGTGTTGTTGGCGCCGAACGCGACCGTCATCGTGGCGAGCGCCTGGGAGCCGATGCCCATGGCCGTGGCGCCCGCCGCGGAAGCCACCGCGGTATAGCCCACGGCGGTGGCGTTGTTGGCGCTGGCCGTGGTGGAGCCGCCCAGCGCCGTGGCCTGCGTGGCGGTGGCGAGCGCGTTGATGCCGAGGCCCGTCGCGTTCAATGCCGTGGCATGCGAGCCTGCGCCCAGCGCCGTCGCCGACGTTGCCGTGGCGCTGGCGTTAAGACCGAGCGCCGAGGTGTTGTCCACCGTCGCATTGGCGCCCGCGCCCAGCGCGACGGCGGACGTGCCGGTCGCCTTGGCGAGATTGCCGAAGGCGCTGCTCGAGAGCCCGGACGTCACCGCGCCGACGCCCACGGCCACGGAACTGTCGCCGCTTGCCGTCGCGCCGTCGCCGTAGGCCTGCGCGGAAGCGCCGCCCGCAATCGTGTTGTGGCCCATCGAGATCGCGAAGTTGCCGGTGGCCTGCGTGCCGGAGCCGGGTACGCCTGCCGTACCGCCCACGCCAATGGCAATGGCCCCCGTGCCCGACGCGCCGCTGTTCACGCCGACCGCCACGCCCGACGCGCCGCTCACCATCGTGCCCGAACCTACGGCCACGCCGGCCGCGCCGGCTGCGGTCGTAATGGACTGGTTGCCGATGGCGACCGACGTGCCGCCGGCCGCGGTGGCTAACGGGCCGAGGGCCGCGGCGTGATCGCCCGACGCTGTTGCCCCGGCGCCGCCCGCAAAGGTTGAGCCGCCGGAAGCGACGGCCGCGCCGGCCGCGACTGCGCCCGCGCCGGAAGCGTTGGCGAACGAGCCTAGCGCAGCGCTGCTGGTATTCGACGCCTTGGCGCCGGGCCCCAGCGCCGCGGAGCTAACGCCCGTAGCGGAAGCGGACGTACCGTAAGCCGCGGAACCTTGAGCCGCCGCGTTGGACAGGTAGCCTACTGCGGTACTGTTCAGTCCGCCGGCAACACTGTTGCTGCCGATCGCCACGGCGCTGGCCTGCGACGAAACGGCGCTCAAACCTATCGCCACGGTCCCAGTAGAGCTTGCCGTGGAGTTGATGCCGACGGCCGTCGAATTGTTTCCGGATGCCGTCGCGCCAGGTCCCAGCGCGCTGCCCGAAATGCCGGTCGCCACTGCCAGATTGCCCAACGCCGTGGCGTTCTGCTGCGTGGCCGAAGACCCCACACCGATAGCGATGGCACTGGTGGACCCGCTCGCGGTGCCGCCGTCGAGCGCGAATTGCGCGTGCGCACTCTGCGCAGTGAGCCCGCTGCCCAGCAGCACCAATGCCGCGGCGGCAAACGGCGGCACGACTCGCCCGTGGTGACGCGCCGCGTCGGCGCTGCCGCTTGCGCTTTCGTTGCAGACATTCACGGCGCCGCCCGACTTGCCCTTGCCATGGGCCCGATCGAGTTCGGACGCGGCTACGAAGGCGCCGAGCGCCGCGTTCCACACAGTGCGGTAAGTTCGATTCATAGATTTTCTGCCTGTAAGCGGCGCGTTCCCTTCATGTTCCGTTCACACACGCATCACGCCGGGCTGAATGCGAGCGAGTTTCTCGCCGGCACAGATCGGCACCGGTCGGCACCGATCGGCACGAGCGGGCCAGCCGGAAAATGCGTATGTGCGATGAACGTCTGTCGAGCCGAATGAATAACTTTCTTTATCGATGAACGAGGTCTTGCTTCGAATAATTTCCAGCCAACCAATAACACCAGGCAGGGACGAACGGAATTACCGGCAATCAAATGAATTGCCGTTTGTTTAAGCACGCCTTGTTGAAATTGGATTGCCGGAATCAGGCAAGAACCCGGTGAAACATAGAGTAAGGGATAGGCCGACGGAAAAGAGAGCGGACAATGTTGAACAATTGTCACCAGAATGTGACGAAGTTGAACTAGCACGACCACAGGCGCTTCTGGCCGGCTTATTCCGGACATTGAGCAGACTTGCCAATGACGCATTTGGCATAGTTTTGCGCGACGGAATTAATGCCACCCGATTGCTTTTTCAGCAATTCGTTTGCCAACTAGAAATATAAATTTCGTTAAATGCTCGGCCGAATAGTTGTATCGCGACACGATCCCGCCCTGTCGCAAAGCTTCTTTAATCCACTCGGGATTCTTCAGGGAATATCGGCGCGGGCATTTGCCGCAGCGGACGGATGCCTTTTATTCAGGCAAGCCGGATTTTTTGGGCAGCACAAGCGTGAACACGGAGCCGTGCCTCACGTCGCTCTCGACGTGAATCTGCCCGCCCAACGTGTCGATGACGTGCTTGACGAAGGCGAGCCCGAGCCCGTGTCCAGGCGCGGGGTGATCGGAAGGAAGCCGGAAGAATTCCGTGAAGAGGTTCGGTATCTGGTCGGCGGGAATGCCTCGGCCGGTGTCCGCGATGGTCACGGCCCAGCGCCCTTCGCGCTCGCCGGCCGCCACCCTGACTGTCGCGCCCGGCGGGCCGAATTTGATGGCGTTGTCGATCAGGTTGGCGAACGCGCGGCGCAGCAGCGGCGCATCGGCCACTACCAGCATGCCGGGCTCGGCGGTGAGGCGCACGGCCGTGTGTTTCGCGCTCGCCTGAGGCCAGAGGTCGTCCACGGCGTCGCCCAGCAGCAAGGCCAGATCGACGGTGCTCGCCGCCGGCGGCCGGCCTTCGGCGCGGGCGAGAAAGAGGAACTGGTCGGCGAGCGTCAGCGCCGACTGCGCATAGTGCGCCACAAGCTCCATGAACCGCGCCTCGGGCAGATCGGCCGGCGCGCGGCGGCGGTGCTCGATCAACGCGAGCACCGCTGTCTGCGGCGAACGGATGTCGTGCGAGAGGAAGCGCAGGGCCGAATCGCGCTGGCGCTCGGCAGTGCGCATGGACGTGACGTCGGCCACGTGGAAGATCAGCGCCGCGTTGCTCGCGTGCGGCGCGGGCACGACGGCGCACTTGATGAGCAGCGACCGCCGTTTTCCGTCGACGATCTCCACGCTGTTCATCGGTGCGGGTGGGGCGTTCTGCGTTTTTGCGTCCGCTTTTGCGTTCGTTCTTGCGTCCGCTTTTGCCTGCCCTTCCCCCGCTACGCCCACGCTGCTGCTCTCGGCCAGCCGCCGCAGCGCCTCGCGGACGTACTCCACCGCGTGCTCGGACGCCGTCATGTCGCGCAGTACGTCGGTCGCCAGGCGGCCCGCGGGACGTGGCGGCGAATGGGCCAGATCGGCATCGGACGAGTACAGCCCCAGGGCCTTGCGATTCGCGAGCATGACCACACCCGAAGACGCCACCACCAGCGTGGCCTCGGGCAGGCTGTTCATCCACTCCGAGATGAAGCGCGCGGAGCGCCGTAGCCGCGCGATCACGGCGCTCATCGCGAGTACGCGCCGATGCAGCGGGTCGATTGCGCGCGTGCGGGTGATGGGCTCGCCAGGCAGGCCCGGCTCGGCCATCGCACTCGCAGCGGCCTCGCCCAGATAGCGCAACAACGCCTCCTGGCGGCGCCATGCGCTGGCCGGCCAGGCGACCAGACACGCGGTCACCGCTGCGCTGGGGAAAAAGAACACGTGCGTGGTCTTGAGCAGCACGAGCGATGCGAGACAGGCGGCAAGCGCGAGCGCTAACGCCGCGAGCAGACCGGCGCGCGGCCCCAGCGCGAACTGCGCGGCGCACAGCAACGGCAACACGCACAGACTGAAAAGGAGCTGGCCGGCCCAGGGCGCATCGCGCACGAGCGAGCCGCTCGCGAGCGCGTGCGTCGCCTCCGCGAGAAATTCGACGCCCGAGAGCGGACGCCGCGTGCGGCCCGGCGTGACGAGATGGGTATCGGCGGTACTCGTGGTGGGGCCGATGAGCACAACCGCGCCCTTCAGCACAGCAGGCGCAACGCGGCCAGCCAGCAGATCGACGAAGGAAAACGATGCGTAAGAAGGCTCCGGCCCGAGCGGAACGTAGCGACGGCAGGCGCCCGACCAGCGTTGCGCCTCGCGGCCCAGCCGCTTGCCGCATGGCGTGAGCGGCACGCCGCTCGCGCGCAGCAGCGACACGCTCATGTGCTCGTACACCTCAGGCGGCGCGCCCTCCTGCAGATAGAAGCTGCGGGCCACGCCGTCGGCGTCCGGCGCGGCGTTGGCTTGTGCGATGGCGAACGCCGCGCCGGCCATGGGCGCAGCGGGTTTGATCACGGGCCTGATGGCGGGCGTGGCGACAGGCGTTGCAACGGACGCGGCAGTGGACCCGCCGAACCCGGCCGCGTCGCTCCCGTCGGCAACCACCAGAGGCAACACCACGCGGCCATTGCGCGTCATGGCTTGCGCGAGCGGTTCGTCGCCGGACGGCTGGAGCCTGCCGCGATTCGGCATCGCCACGTCGAGTCCCACGGCGGCAACGCCCGCCGCCGTCAGACGGTCGATGAGCGCTGCGTAGTCCTTGCGTTTCACCGGCCATCCGCCTAACGCTTTCACGCTCGCGTCGTCGATGGCCGCAAGCACGATTCGGGTGGGCGACGGCTCCTGGAGCAGCGGTTGCGCGAAGTCGAAGAACAGCAGATCGGCGCGGCGCAATACGCCCGAGGCAGTCAACGTCAACGAGAGCAGCACGAGGAAGACGACGAGCGCCAGCCATTCGCGCGCCATGCCGGCCGGCAGGGGAGCGTCATCGGCGTACATCAGCGTGCGCTCTCGAAACGGTGGGCCGGCTGGCCGCTGCGCGGCGCGCCAGGCGCCGCGCCTTCACTTTCACTCATACGCGAATCCGGCAGGCACGAGCGGAGCCGGCGACACCGGCTGCGCAACCGGACGATGCGAGCCGGGCGCCGCGTGAATCCGGCCTGACGGCACCACGTCGAGACGATAGCCGTGCGTGTACACCGAACTCAGCCGCAGGCCATTCCCGGGTGCGAGCGCGAGCTTCTGCCGCACGCGGTAGATGTGCGTGTCCAACGTGCGCGAAGCGGGATCGAGTTCGCGCCCCCAGGTGCTGATGCTGACCACCTTGCGCGACAGCAGCTTGCCGAGGTTGTTAAAGAAGAGCGCCGTGAGGTCGAACTCCTTGGGCGTCAGCTCGATGCGCTCGCCGCGCAGCGAAACCGTGCGCTCGAGTGGATTGAGCGTGTAGTCGCCCGCGCAAACAAGGCCGCCGGGGTCGCTATCGTGCCTCGTGCGCCTGAGAAGCGCGTTCACGCGCGAGGCCAGCTCGGCCACGCGAAACGGCTTCACGAGATAGTCGTCGGCGCCGGCTTCCATGGCGAACACCACGTCGTCGTCGAGCACCTTGCTCGTCAGAAAGAGCACCGCGGGCGATGCGCCGAGCGTGCGGCGAATCCAGTAAAGCAGCTCGAAACCGCTCATTCTGGGCAGCAGCCAATCCAGAATCACGAGGTCGAAGGGCGCCGATCTCAGCAGGCGAACGGCTTCCTCGCCATCGCCCGCCTCGACGATCTCGTGCCCCAGAGGCGCCACCACCCGCGCTGCAGCCTTGGCATGCACGGGATCATCTTCGACTATCAACACACGCATAGACTGTCATCCGTTCGTCAGCACGGGGCGGCAAGGCCCAATACAACACAAGGAGGGACGCGGCACCTGCGGGGAAATCGCAGGCGCAGGAAGTCCCGTCCTCGCACGCGAGGAAGTTTCAAGGGCAGGAATCGGAACGTGCCGGCTGGAAGCGGATGGCCCAGCCGGCACGTGTTGCGCTCAGATGCCGCTTACGGCGGGCCTTTGCGACCTGGGCCTGGGTGCCCGGCGCAGTCTTGTCGCGCGGCGTCCACGCATTGAGCGCGTAAAACCGGCGATTGAAGTGCTCGTTTTACTTCTTTCGGGCCGCTTTGCCGGCCCCTTCCGCTCATGGCGCTCATGATTGCTGTGCCTCACCACGCTGATGTCGATTGCGCTATCGGTGCGTCCGCGCGGCAGAACCCTCGCCGCGGCAATCACCGGTTTCTCTTTTGGAAACTTCACGAGCACCACGCTTTGTCCAATGCGGCGATGTGCGTCGCTCAAGCTGTAACAGTTGGTAAGTCAAGTGCTCGGGCGAACTTTCGCATAAGGGAATTTATTTGTCCACACAAATCCCCAGAATAAGAAAGCGTATTGCTTATTTAACAATTAGGGCGGGGATTGCGGCCTGAGCGAAACAGGCAGCATTGGCCGGATGACAGGGAGATGACCGCGTGACGGGGGTTGCGAGGAAGGGTTCATCGCTTGGCAGCGGCGGGGCGGTGCGCCTCGCTATCGCGAGAGTCCGTTCAGCTATTGGAATTTCTTGACTGATTTTTCGGCACGATGAAGCCGCTCGTCACGCCAATTCGATGTATGAAACGGACTGGCTTCCACCGATATTTTTTTGCAACAGAATTACGGATTTCCGAAAACGCCAATTCGTCTGCTCCACCCGTATGGCGATTGAGGGACGCATCGAAAATCCAGTGCGCCGGACAACTGAAAAGCGTCGCGGCGATCTGCGCGCGTAGGGCATTCAAACATGTGCATTCAAACACGTGCATTCAAACGCTTGCCGCCGCAAAGAGGCGGCGGCTCACCCCTCGATCCGCCTTCGCAGATCCGCCGCAACGCGCTCCACCACCGGTCCCCACGCCCGATACGTCTGCTGCCGGTAAATCGTGACAGACGGATACCACGGGCTGTCGCTGCGCTCCAGCATCCAGACCCAATGCGGGCACACGTCCAGCAGCAGCCACGTAGGCGCACCGAGGGCGCCCGAGAGGTGCGCCACGGACGTGCAGACGGTAATGACGAGATCGAGGCTCGATATGAGCGCGGCCGTGTCGTCGAACGAGCGCAGGTCGGCGGTGTAGTCCGTCACGGGCAGGCCTTCGGCGGCCATCGTGGCCAGCTCGTCCCGGCCGTCCACCTGGAGACTCACGAATTCGACGCCCGACAGCCCCCGAAAGGCGTGCGCATAGTCGGCGGGCGGCACGGCGCGCAACGGATTGCGCTTGTGCCCGCGGCTGCCGCTCCACACGAGCCCCACCTTCAGGCCGCCGGTGCGCGCCAGCCGCTCACGCCAACCTGCAACGCCAGCCGCATCGGCTTGCAGATACGCACGCGGCGCGGGCAGATTGTCCAGCGTGATGCCGAGCACGAGCGGCGCGCTCGCGAGCGGCAGGTGCCGATCGAAATACGGAAGTTGCGGGGCGTCGTGCGGCACGATCTGCAAACCCAGGTGCGCGAGACTGCGCGACAGCAGCGGCAGAAGTTGTGCCACGCAGCAGTAGATGAGCGTGCCGCCCGCCGCGCGCACGCGTTCAGCAATGAGCGGCACGAAGCGCACGAACTGAAACACGTCGCCGAAACCCTGCTCGCCCCACACCAGCAGTGTCTTGCCCGCAAGGTCCTCGCCATTCCAGTGCTGTTCAGGCGGAAGCGGCTGCAGCGCCTGCATTTCGCTCGAACCTCGCCATCTCGCCTCGTGATTGATGAGACCGTTCTCGTAGTCGCCGCGCAGCAGTTGCAGCATGGCGATGGACCACTGGATCTTCGCGTCCGCCACGCCGATTTTCGCGAGATGGACGAGCGGCTCCAGCGCCGCGTCCCATTGCTGAAACTCCTTCAGCGCGTTGCTGTGCGCGAGCAGCGCGGGTGCATAGTCGGGCGCGAGCGTGCGGGCGCGTGCCGCCGCAATCGATGCTCGATGCGGCTCCCGCAGCGCGAGCCACGCGTTCGATGCGTTGGTCCAGGCACGGAAATCGGCGGCATCCACGCGAATCGCTTCGTTGCAGAATCTGAGCGCCACATCGTGTTCGCCGAGCGATTCATGAAGTGCGCCGATGTTGTTGAGCAGCGTCGGGTAGTCGGAGTCCAGCGCCTGCGCCCGCTGATAGGCCGCGAGCGCGGGCTGGAGCGCGTTGTTCATCTGATGCGAGAACCCTTGCTGGAACCAGGCCCGCGCGAGTTCCGGGCACGCGTCGCACCATCGCGCGGCAACCTGGGCAGCGAGACCGTATTGGCCCGTGGCGTGCAACAGCGCGACCCATTCGTCGAACGCTGCGGAGGCGTCCTCTGCCGTGCGATGTGCCGCGTCCTCATGCCGGGCCACGTGCCAAGCCTTATACCAGGCCTCATACGAGGCATGAGCCTGCTGCGAGTCGCCGCCCAGCCACGCGAGACGGGCCCGCTCCAGCAGCGTCGGCGCGAAGTCCGGCGCTTGCACATGCGCGCGTTCGACGAGCGGTGCGGCTTCGCCATGTCGACCGAGCAGGCGGAGCAGCCAGGCGCGTGCGGTAAGCGCGTGCGGATCGCCGGGCGCATTGGCCAGCCACGCGTCGATTTCGTAGGAGGCCTCGATCAATTCGCCCTGCTCAAGACGCTGCGCGATGCGGAAAAACGGAGTGTCGGGTACGGTCATGACCTGCGATGTCTGAAGCTTGAGGGGAGCACGCCCTAAAGCGGCTGAAACGGTTGCAGTAGTACGCGCGTCGCCGCATCAAGGCGAGAGCGGCTTCACGGAGACGACGTCGGCCTGCCTGCCGTCGTCCGCTTCGCGCAGCTCGATCTGCCAGCGGCCGCCGTCGAACGGGAACCGGGCGAGCGCGCTTTTCACGAGATATCCGAACGCCGGCGACGCATGCGCATCGCGGTCGCGGCGCGTGCCCGTCACCTTGTAGATTTCCTCGCCGGAACGCGCGTCGATGAAGCGCAGCGTCAGACGGTGCAGGTAGCGTCCAGCAAACGGCGAAGCTTCCCGGGGCGCGTCATTTGCGTCGCAGTTGTCGGCGTTGCCCGCGCACTCGGGCCCGCGCACCGCGATGCCCACCGGCCGCGTTTCATACGCCACGGAGATCAGGTAACGCGACCCTCGCGTTGCGTCGGCCGCGCCGCCCGTATCATTTGCATCATTTGCTTCGTTTGCTTCGTTCGCATCGCTGAAACCGTGCTGCGCGAGTGCGTCGCGCAACTGGCTTTCCCATGTCGATTGACCGACATCGGCTTGCTGCGCCGGCGTGCGCATGAACCGATAGCGCAGGTCGCCCTGCGGCGCCTCATGCATACCGGTGGCCTGCACTTCGGTTCGCACGCCCGCACATCCGGCAAGGCTCGCGGCCGCCAGCACGACGCAGGTGAGCAAGAAGGTCTTCATGGGCAATGGCATTCCACGTCCTGTTCGATGGGTATCGGCTAACCCGATCGGCTAACCCGCATGAGCATCCGGCTTTTCGCCGTGTGCGTGCTCGTTCCCGGCGTCGTCCGGCAGGACATCGTCGGCTTCTTCGAGAAAGAGCGGAAGCGAAATGGTAAACGCGGTGCCCTTGCCCGGCTCGCTTTGCACCGTGACATCGCCCCCGTGGCGCATCACCACGGTCTTTACGAACGCCATGCCGAGACCGGTGCCGTTCACCTCGGGCCGGTCATCGGCATGAAAGCGCCGGAAACGTTCGAACAGATACGCCTGCTCCGCAAGCGGAATGCCGTAACCCTGGTCGCGGATCGTGCAGACCACGCGACGGTCGGCACTCGTCGCCGGTTCGAGCGCCACGGTGCAGGTGATATGCGTGTTCCCGGGACTGTACTTCACCGCGTTGTTGAGGATATTCACGAGCGCGCGCGTGATGAGCGAACGGTCTGCGCAGACCCAGGCCTCGCCGTCGTCCTCGAATGCGTGGTCGATCTGGATGTGCTTCGCATGCGCCTGCGGCCACACTTCGTCGCTCGCATCGATCACGAGTTCGCCGAGGCTCGCGGCACGCAGGTCATAAGGTTGCGATTCGGCGCGCGCGAGCTGCACGAAGTCGTCGGCAAGTTCGAGCGCGCGGCGCGCGTAGCGCTCGATGCGCTGCATCAAGCCCTGCACGTGCGGCGACTCGTTGCGCGCGCGTTCGATCTCCACGAGCGCAAGAATGGATGCCTGCGGCGAGCGCATGTCGTGCGAGAGCAGACGCAAGGCGTCTTCGCGCTGACGTTCGGCCTCGTGCAGGGCCGTTACGTCGACGAGGCCCGCAATCCAGCCGGTCTGCTCACCTTCGGCGTTGGTGCACTTCGCGTAGCGCAGCAGGTGGTCGCGCTCTTCGCGGTCGCGCACCTCCACGCCCTCTTCCATCAGCGTCGCGTACTCGGCTCGCGTGGGGTCGAGCGGCGCAGGCCAATGGGCGCGCGCGAAGGTATCGGCTTCCGGGCTCGCGTCGATGGTCTTCACGAACGCGAGATCCGCCAGCGCGTCGCGCATGAGCCGGCCTTCCGGCGGCCCCTCGCCCAGCCGCGCGAAGTGCGCGCGCGCCGCCTGATTCGCGATCAGCACCGCGCCCAGGCGGTCGGCCACGAGGATCGGTTCAGGCACGCTGTCGAGGCTGTCCCACACGAAGCGCTTCATGTCCTGCACGCGCTGGGCCGCCTGCGCCATCAACGCCATGTACCGCTCCAGCACGTCGCCGCTGAACTCGCGCCGCCGCCGGGGCGCTTCAGGCAGCAGGTTCGGTTCGTCGGCAAGCTGCTGCAGTTCCTTGCGCAGGTACGCCATGGTCATTTCGAGACGCCGCCAGCTCCAGGCCGGATACAGCGAGACGAGCGCGAGGATGGCCGGCACGGGCGTCATCCAGCGATGCGCGCCGAAAAGCAACGCCCCGCCGAATACGAGCGCGCACACGGCGAGCACGGCCGTCAGGATCAGCGAACGTACGGGCGAAAACACGAGAAAGCCGGCCAGCAACAGCGCCAGCGGCACAAGCGAGGCCGCGATGGTGATGGGGCGCGACACGGGTTCTATCGCGTCGCCGCGCAGCAGCGTATCAAGCACGTTGGCGTGGATATAGGCGCCCGGCAGCGGACCCAGCGCGCCCGACAGCGGTATGGCAAAACGATCGTAGAGGCCCGACGCCGTGGCGCCCACGATCACGATGCGCCCGCGAAACCACTCGGGCGGCACGGTGCCCGCCAGCACCTGCGCGAACGACACCTTGCGGTAGTGCTGCGCGGCGCGGCTGAACGGCACGAGAAAGCGCGCTTCGCTGCCGGTGCCGCCCACGCGCGTGATGTCGGGCGCACGCTGCGCGGCCTCGCTGCCGTCGGCCAACGGCAGGCGCCCGCTGCGAATGGCGCGCCAGACCGGCACCATCAACTGCGGCCAGCGCGAATGCGCATCGCCTTCGAACAGCGCGACGCTGCGCACGATGCCGTCGCTGTCCACCTCGAGGTTGATATGCCCGAGCCCTGCGGCTGCGGCCGCCAGCGGGGCAACAGGACGCAGCGCCTCGCGCATGCCGGTTTCGTCGGCAGGCGAGAGCAGAACGGGAAGGAACGTGGGCGCTTCGGCGAAGGCGCGTGCAAGCGCCTGGTCGTCCGGCGAAGGCTCGGTGAACAGGACGTCGTAGATCACCGCGGCGGGATGCGCCTTCGCGAGTGTCTCGGCAAGACGTGTATGGACGCTGCGCGGCCACGGCCAGCGGCCGAGCTGCGCGATGCTCGCGTTGTCGATCTCGACCATCACGATGTCCGCCGACGGCGTTCGCGCGTTCAGCCGGAGATAGCTGTCGTAGACGACGTGATCGAGGCTCGCCGTGACGGGCAGCAGCGCCGCGAGGACAAGCACCGCCACGCCGAAAATGCCCGTGGCCAGCCACTCGAACAGGAAGCGGCGTCCGGCCGAGCGGCCGTATCGTGCGCGCAGGTCCAAGGTCGTGGGCATGGGTTCACCACAGAGGCGTGAAGGACTGCACGCCGCTCGTTACACACGACATGATCGGATGCCCTGTGCACCGGGCCCGAGGCGCAGGTGCTTCGGCTCGAAGGCCCCTCTGGATACGGGCGTGGCCCGATGTGCGGCTCAAGAGGACGTCCCAGCCCCGGCCCAATAAAAGACCTGATGCACGGCCCAATGCACGGCCCGATGCAGAGCCCAGAATCGCGGCCTCATTCTGCGGACTCGCTACGCTTGCCCGCTCCCCTATCCCAACCGCCATTCCCATGACACTCCACCACCGAATCGGTCTTCAATGCGGTCGAATGGCCTGCCCCGGCGAGGCCGGATACCGCGTGCACAGGAGGCGTGCGATCGGCACCGCCGTGCCATCCGACGTTACGCAAGCATACCGTACCCCAATATGCGCCGGTAACCGGGAGAGCGAGACGCTCTGCGACAGGCGCCAGGCGTCACGTCTGCATGAAGGTGGGGCGCTGAAGGGATAGCGCCGGGGACGGCTGGTTCATGGCGTTGGGGATCAGGAGCAAGCAGTGGCGGGCGGGCACCACGCCAACATCAGGGCAAGTCCGACGACGCCCCCAACGCCCGCGATGTGGCCAGCTTGCGCAGCCGTCGCGTGGCCTCGGCATGGCAATGCGCGGGAGCGCAGGCGAGCAAATGGTCGTTGAGGGCGAGAATGTGGCACAGCGCAACGCGACCGGCCTCCGCGAGCCGCCATTCGCGGCCTTCGCGCACGCACCGTGAACAAAGCATGAGCGCGGCTTCCGCGCTGCGAAACGCCTCCGTCTCCGGCAACTCACCCATGCCTTGCTGAAGGAACCAGGTGAGATAGAGCGTCTTGAAGAGGCGGTTCACCACCGGCGCTGTGGCGTGTCCGGCGATGACGGCAGCAAGCGCCGTATGGGATTCGAGCGAGAGCGCCCGCACAGTGGCTGCCGGCAGCGGCAGCAACATCTCCCGGGTAAGCCGAGGCGGGCTTCGCCGGACATCCTTGCGGCGCGATCGGGAAGAAGACGATGTTGCGTCCATAACCGGGCCATGGAGACGGGACGCGCATATTAGGCCAGGTCAAAACGCGCGGGGTAGCTATCCATTCGGAGAGGTTCGAAGTCGCGCCGGAGGGTCTTTAATTTTTGGGTGGGTCGGAGAGGGTTATTCGTTCTGGGCGAACCAGAATGAGCAATCACTTCCGCATACCGGTGGTTCGTATCTATCGCGTCATTACAGATATATTCGGTTTGCATCAAATATCCGCGATATTTGCCACCATGCATAACGCATTAAAAAAATGTTCGGCGAATCAATTTCAGTTCGCCGAACTCTATGACAACAGAATTTCAATGCCAGCAGTCGCATCACGCGTCACGAAATGAGCCACGGAACGGTTTTGCAATGGTAAATTAGCCCGTCGTAACAAAGTAGGCGGGTCTCGGGGAACAGGAAGCCATGCAGGAGACGATGCTTCGCCCCCGTTATGCCGACGCAAACAAACAATGGGGCCAGGAATACCCGCCTTCTAACCGCTCGCCTGTTCGCGCCGAAGGGATCGTTCATTCCGACGCCAGAGACAAGATTCATCGGTTCCCATGAACTTATCGAAACTATCGCAGTGGACGAACCGTGCATTCGCACCTGCATTGAACAACATGCAGTATGCGAAGCGCCGCATGCGTCCGCTTGCCGTTGTCGCGGTGATCGGCTTCCCGCTCTACTACTACGTCTGGCGCGATCTGTTCCCGCAGCCCTACGAGAACCTGTGGTTGCGTGTGGTCGGCTCAGTGCTTTTCGTGCCGATCATCTTCCACGACCGCTGGCCCGCGACCCTGCAAAAGTACCTGCCGTGGTACTGGTATGCGTCGGCCCTATACGCGCTGCCTTTCTTCTTCGGGTTCATGCTGCTGAAGAACGGCGGCACGGAAGTGTGGGTCGAAAGCGCACTGATTGCCGTCTTCGTCATGGTGCTGTTGCTGGACTGGCTGATGCTGGTCCTGCATTTCGTGGTCGGAATCAGTCTTGCCGTAGTCGCCTATTGCCTGACCACCCAGCCGGTGGAACTCGGGTATCTCGCGCATCTGGCCATCTTTTCTTTCGCCATCGGCATCGGTGCGCTGGCCAACTACGATCTGGAACGTGTGCGCATCGAGCAGGAGCGCGCCATGCTCGCGACCGCGAGCAGCGTCGCGCATGAACTGCGCACGCCACTCCTCGCCATTCGTGCCGGAGCAGCAGGCCTCACACGCTTCCTGCCCGCGCTGCTCGACAGTTACGCCATCGCGCAGCGTGGCCAGCTCCCCGTGCCGAAAATCCGCATCGCCCACCTTCTCTCGATGCAAGGCGTGCTGGCACGCGTGGAGCAGGAAGCCCTGCATTCGAACGGCATCATCGACATGCTGCTCGCCAACGCGCGATTTACCGGCGGCTATACGCAACCTTTCTCGCGCTGCTCGATAGAAGAGTGCGTACGCGTCGCGCTCGCGCGCTACCCGTTCCGTGACGACGAACAGCAACGCGTGCACTGCGATCTCACGGCGGGCTTCGAGTTCGAAGGCTCGGAAATGCTGATGGTCCACGTGCTCTTCAACCTGCTCAAGAACGCCTTCCGCCACATGAGCGGCGTAAGCCACGCCGACATCACCATTCGCCTGCTGCCCTCCAGCCGCGACAACCGGCTCATCTTCCGCGATACCGGGCGCGGCATCGACGCCGATGCATTGCCGCACGTGTTCACCCGCTTCTACACCTCGTCGGGAGCAGGCGAACAGGCTACGTCGCCGGACACCGCGCCAGCCGACGTTTCGCCCAGCACCGGCATCGGCCTCGCTTTCTGCCGGGATGTCATGCGCTCCTTCGGCGGGGCGATCGAATGCTCTTCCGTGAAGGGCCAGTACACCGAATTCGTGCTGATATTCCCGCTGCCATGACCGCCGATACGATCAAGCCATTCTTCTTCCCCACCACCGTGGGGTTCGTCGACGACAGCGCGGCGTTTCTCTCGAATCTCAGCCTTCAGCTCGGTTCGCAGCTCGCCTTCCGGCTGTTCAATTCGCCGGTTCAGGCGCTGCGATCGCTCAACGACAAGCCCAGCCCAAGCGAGGCAGGCGGGCGCTTCGTCGAACCGTTTTTTGAGCCCTACAGGGACAGAACCGACGAAGACGACACGCATCATGTCATCGCCATGAGCCTCGAAGCCATTCGACAGCAAGTGCATAACGGCCGACGGTTCGCCCGTACGTCCGTCGTCGTCGTGGACTACGACATGCCCGAGATGAACGGCCTCGAATTTTGCCGGCGCATCGCGAATCCGGCCGTCAGGAAAATCATTCTGACGGGCAAGGCTAACGAGCACCTTGCGGTGAAGAGCTTCAACGAAGGGTTGATCGACCGCTTCATCCGCAAGCAGGACAGCGAAGCCATTGCGACGCTGAACCAGGCGGTCGAGGACATGCAGAACGCGTACTTCGAAAAGGCATGCGGCACGGTGCTCGACACGCTGGCCGTCACGGAATACGCGTTTCTGAAAGACACGCTGTTCGCAGCGAAGGTGGATGAAATCTTCCACCGGCTGAACATCGTCGAGCACTACCTTTCCTATCAGCCCAACGGCCTGCTGATGCTCGACAGCGCAGGCGCGGCGTATCTGCTGATCGTGCATACCGACGAGACGCTGCGAGGCGTGCGCGAGATCGCCATCGAGCAGCAGGCGCCAGCGGATTTCATCGCGGAACTCGATGGCCGGCGGTCGCTTCCCTACTTCTGGGAAACGGAAGGCTACTATCCGGCGCGATGCAGCAACTGGCAGCGCTACATGCATCCGGCCTCGGCATTCGAGGGCGAGCGCTCCTACGTCTATGCGGTGGTGAAGCAGCCACCCGGCTTCAACCTCAGTTCGATCGTTCCGTACGACAACTACCTGGAATCGCTCGATGAGGAAATCCGGGCGGCATGGGGCTCGAGCCTCTAACTACCACGCCGCGCCACTTGCAGGGAAATACCCCGGCTCATGCCGCGACAGCCATTTCGGCGCGCTCATCGTGCTCGTCGTGCTCACCGCGCTGGCGACGTACCGCAAGCCCTGTGTCGCCGCGACGCCGCGTTGACGGCCACAGGTGCAGTTGCACCTGCTCGCGAATCGCTCCGCACACGCTCACGATCTTCTCGAGCTGCTCCTGAGTCAGCGTGGCGTTGACGGACAACCTCACCAGCGAGCGGTTTTTTGCCGTAGCGGGCGCGCAGAAGACCGACCCAAAAACGCCGTGCGCCTCCAGCGCGTCGCGCAATACCATCGTGCGCGGCTCCGGACCGGCTTCGAGCGCAATGATCTGGCTCTCGCTGCCGTTCAGGTTATAGCCGAGCGCAGTCAGCGCTTCGCGCAGATATCGGGCGTTCGACATGAGCTTCCTGCGTCGCCAGTCTTCGCGCGAGATCACGTCGAGTGTGGCCAGAAGCCCCCTGATTTCATGGGGCAGCAGCGTCGAGCTGAAAATCGCCGGATTCGACTCGCACTTGAAATACTCCTGAAACTCGCGCGAGCACGTGACGAAACCGGCCCGACCCGCAAACGCCTTGGCGAGGCTCGCCGTACGGAAGTGCACGCGATCGGTGAGCCCCAGCTCCACCACCATCCCGGCACCGCCCGGTCCATGCGTGCCGAGAGAATGCGACTCGTCCACGACGAGCACGCATCCATGGGCGGTGCAAATGTTGGCGATATCGCGCAACGGACTAACACTGCCGTTCGTGCTGTACACCGAGTCCACCACCACGATGCCCGGCCCGTAGCGCAGGATCTGCCGCTCCAGATGGCCCGCATCGTTATGCATGAAGCTGACGGGATTCGCTCCGGCACTGCGGATGCCTTCCCACAGCGACATGTGCGCCATCATGTCGGCATACACAGTCGTTTCCGGCGATGCAATGGATTGGAGCAATCCCGTATTGGCAGCGTAACCCGACTGGCAAAGCACCCCGGACTCCGCCCCCATGAACGCCGCAAGCCGGTTTTCGAACTCCAGCAGCGGAGACTCGCCGTGCACGAAAACCGCCGACATCAAGAGGCCGTTGCCCTCCTCCCGGATGCTTTCGTACATGGCCGAAAGAATCTCCGGATGTCGCGCAACAGAAAGATAGTCGTTACTCGAAAGATGCAGCGCGTCCGGGCCCGGCACCTTTCCGCGCATGATGTGTCCGCCCGCCCAGGTTTGCTGGACCCGTTCCCTGTAGTACCGTTCGACACGCGTGGCGACGAACGCCGGCAAGATCGCGCCGAAAGCCGGATGAAGCGCTCGCCGGGTGATCACGTTTTCCATTCTTGAGCTCCTTTATATGTTGGCCACGGCCCTCATACGGGCCGCGCATAACATAGTGAGCCTGCCGGAATGGCAAAAACGTTTTCCTGGCCATCTATAGAAACTTTTATTTGAGCGTACCGGCTATCAATACGCCGAGCCCTTTCAATTTATGCCAATTGAATTACCAAAATGCCAATTCCCATGCCAATCGCATTAAATGCAGCGGCGCGCGCGGCATTCGCGAAACAGTAATGTGCGAGTTTCGTCCGAAATAAAACAGCCGCAGCAATCCCGCATCAATCCGAAACCGTCGACGACACCGCCATCGCGAGTCCGCAGAACCAGTCTGTGCCGCCATCGTGCCGCTCGCGTCGCCAGCCGGTGGTGCGGTCGAGAATCGTGCTGCAGCCGGCATGAACGATGAGGCCAGGGTCGGTCGCGGTGCATTGAAGCGGTTCGACGGGTTCCACGGCCCTGCTCGCCGAAAGGCGCGTCGCGGACGCGGGCAGGGGCACGAACCCAGGCGCAGCGCGCGTAGTCGCACTCGCGGACTCCGTTTGAGGCACCGGCGGCATCTGAGGCACCTGAGCCGCCCTCAGGCTTTCCGCCTTGCGCTGCAGTTCCTCGATGCGCCCGTGGTACCAGGTGACGAGACAGTCGCGGTCCGTGCAGTTGTGCTCGCGCCAAAGCCACTTGCTGTCGCTGTCCGCGAGAAAGGCGCGGCGGTCCGCGGTGTGACGGCGTATCGCCCAATAGAGCTTGCCGAGTTCGTCGTCGAGTTGGGAGAGGTCGGCGTTGCTGCAGATCATGCGCTCGGTAACCGAGCGGCCCTTGCTGCAGTCGAAGCTTGTTGCGTGGGCGCTCACGTGGAACAGCAGCAGCGCGCCAAGGCAGGCATACCGGAAAATCTTCATCGCAAGTCGGAGGCGGTGCGGTTGACTTGCGATCAATGATCGGTTCAGCGGGCCGGGCGAGGCCCGCCGAACAGCGACAGTCTTTGCGAGGAGCTTACGAAGTGTTTCGAGTCCTTGTTTAGCGCCCTTGCCGCGCGGGCGCGCCGCTGAGCGATCAGCCGATCAACCGATCAGCCTTTCGGCGGCGGATCGCCCGCGAGGTCGATGGCACGGTCCGAGCCCACGGCCGTGCGCAGCTGGAACTTCTGGATCTTGCCGGTCGAGGTCTTCGGCAGCTCGCCAAAACGCACCACCTTCGGCAGCTTGTAGCCCGCGAGGAACAGACGGCAGTGCGCGATGATCTCCTCGACGGTCACGCTCGCTCCCTCCCTCAACTCGACGAAGGCGCACGGCACCTCGCCCCACTTCGGGTCGGGCATCGCGACCACGGCCGCCACGGCAACGGCGGGATGACGGTACAGCGCGTCTTCCACCTCGATGCTCGAAATGTTCTCGCCGCCCGAGATGATGATGTCCTTGCGCCGGTCTTTGATGCGCACGTAGCCGTCCGGCATCAGCACGCCGAGGTCGCCCGTGTGGAACCAGCCGCCACGGAAGGCTTCCTCGGTGGCCTGCTCGTTCTTGAGGTAGCCCTTCATGCAGATGTTGCCGCGGAACATGATCTCGCCAAGCGTTTCGCCGTCGGCGGGCACGGCTTCGAGCGTATCGGGATCGAGCACGGTCACGCCGGCCTGCAGGTGATAGCGCACCCCCTGGCGCGCGTTGAGGCGAGCGCGTTCGTCGTCGTCGAGCGCATCCCAGTGCGCCTGCTTCGCGCACACGGCGGCCGGGCCGTACACCTCGGTCAGGCCGTAGACGTGCGTGAGGTCGAAGCCGATTTCCTTCATCTTCGCGATCACGGCCGGCGCCGGCGCGGCTCCCGCCACCATGGCGTGCACTTTCTGCGTGATGCCCTCGCGCCATTCGGCCGGCGCATTCGCGATGGCGCTCTGCACGATGGGCGCGCCGCAGTAGTGCGTGATGCCCTCGCGGCGAATCAGGTCCAGCACGTAGCGTGCTTCGAAGCGCCGCAGACATACGTTGACGCCCGCACGCGCCGCCACGGTCCACGGGAAGCACCAGCCGTTGCAATGGAACATGGGCAGCGTCCAGAGGTAGACGCAGTGCTTGGGCAGATCCCATTCGAGGATGTTGGACAGCGCGTTCATGTACGCGCCGCGATGGTGGTACACCACGCCCTTCGGGTCGCCGGTGGTGCCCGACGTGTAGTTGAGCGCGATGGCCTCCCACTCGTCGGCGGGCGGCGTCCAGACGAAGTCGGGATCGCCCTGGGCGAGGAAGGCCTCGTAGTCCGTCGCGTTCGGGAACTTGCCGGGCTCGGCGGGCTGCACGTCGGCTACGCTCACGATGCGCACGTGCGGCAGTTCGAGCGCTACGCGATGCGCGAAGTCGCCGAATTCGGTATCGACGATCAGCACCTTTGCTTCGCCATGACGCAGCATGAACAGCATGGAGGCGATGTCGAGCCGCGTGTTCAGCGCATTGAGCACGGCGCCCGCCATCGGCACGCCGAAGTGCGCCTCCACCATCTCGGGAATATTCGGCAGGAGCACGGCAACCGTATCGCCGTGGCCCACGCCCACGCGGGCAAGCGCGCTGGCAAGGCGCCGCGTGCGCTCGTAGGTCTCGCGCCAGTTGCGGCGCGTCTCGCCGTAGACGATGGCCGGGCGGTCGCCGTAGACTTCGGCGGCGCGCGCAATGAAATCGATCGGCGTGAGCGAGACGTAATTGGCCTCGCGCCGGCCGAGTCCCTCCTCGAATATGTGCGTCATTGCAGCGTCTCCATGTGTCCTGGATGTCCGATATGTCATCAGGTTCCCGTCAGTTTCGGGCGTTATGGTTTCTTATCGCGGTAGAGGCTACCGCACCGCCCTTTTTGGAGTCTGTCATCGAAACGACAGATTCGCCCATCGGGCGCGACCCTTCCGGCCGCGCCCGCACAGATTGACGGACCGCCCCTCCATGAGTGCCGTTTTGAACCACCCGGATCATGATCTGCCGCAAGAACGGCTTTCGTCTGACCGTTCCGCCGCCATGCCCTGCAAGCCGGCGACGCCCGCCCCGGACGCCATGAAAGAGGCGTTGATTGCGCCCCCGCCCGATCCGGCCCCGGCTGAGCCGCTGACCGCATTGGAGCAGCGCGCGGCGCTCTTTGCGCGCAGTGCGTGGTTCCGGGCGCTCGCGCCGGAGCATCAGGCGCTGGTGGTGGAGACGGGCGAGGCGCGGTATCACGAGGCGGGCGAATGGGTCGCGCGCCGGCTCGAACCCTCGGCCTACTGGATCGGCGTGCACACGGGGCTCTTGAAGCTCGCCATCTGCAACCCGGACGGGCGCAGCTGCACGCTCTCGGGCGTGCCGTCGGGCGGCTGGTTCGGGGAGGGCAGCGTGATCAAGCAGGAGCTGCGCAAGTACGACGTGGTGACGATCCAGCGCTCGCTCGTGATGTTCGTGCCCTCAGCCACGTTTCACACGCTGCTCAATACGAGCCTGCCGTTCAACGGCTTCGTGATCCGGCAGTTGAACAATCGCATGGGCGAATTCATCGCGTCGATCCAGAACAGCCGGCTGCTCGACGTGGACGCGCGCGTGGCGCAGGCTCTCGCGCAGTTGTTCAATCCGGACCTCTATCCGGATACCGGTCCCACGCTCGCGATTTCACAGGAAGAGCTGGGGCTGCTCGTCGGCGTGTCGCGCCAGCGCATCAACCAGGCGCTGCAGACGCTCGAGCGCATCGGCGTCGTGCAGCTTGCCTATAACCAGATCACCGTGCTCGACCTCGCACAGCTGGCCGCTTTCGGGCGGGAGCAGATCTAGGCGGGTGATCCGCTGCGCAGCAGTTGCACGGGTTGCACACTGACGCCCAGTCCCAGTGCCGGAGAAGCCTAAGCGGCAGCAGCAGGCACGTGCGTGAGTTGTGCACGCTCGCTGCGTTCCGGCCGCACGGACGCAGCGGCACGAACCGGCCGTTCGCCCTCGGCAAGACGGAACACGGCCACCGCATCGCGCAGCACGTCGGCCTGCGATTCGAGCGACTTCGCGGCCGCCGCGGCTTCCTCCACGAGCGCCGCGTTGTGCTGCGTCACCTCGTCGATCTGCGCGATGGCCTTGTTGATCTGCTCGATGCCGTCGCTCTGCTCCAGCGCGGCCGCTTCGATCTCGCTCATGATGCTCGTCACGCGCGTGACGGATTCCATCGCGTCCTGCATGGTGCGGCGCGCGTCGCCCACGAGCGTCGCGCCCTGCTCCACCTTCGCCGTGGATTCGCCGATCAGTTCCTTGATCTCTTTGGCAGCCGTGCCCGAGCGCTGCGCGAGGCTGCGCACTTCGGCGGCGACAACCGCGAAGCCGCGGCCCTGCTCCCCCGCGCGAGCCGCTTCAACGGCCGCATTGAGCGCCAGGATGTTGGTCTGGAATGCGATGCCTTCGATCATGCCGATGATCTCGGCCATCTTGCGCGACGAGTCGGTGATGCCGTCCATCGTTTCGGTGACGCGCGTGACGACGTCGCCGCTGCGCACCACGGTATCGAGCGCGGTTTGCGCGAGGCGGCTCGCCTGGCGCGCGTTGTCGGTGTTCTGCTTTACCGTGGCGGACAGCTCTTCCATGCTCGCGGCCGTTTCCTGCAGCGCGGCGGCCTGTTGCTCGGTGCGCTGCGAGAGGTCCGCGTTGCCCGCTGAAATTTCGTTCGCGCCGTGCGTGATCGCGCTCGTGGTGCCGCGCACTTTCGAGACGGTGTCCACGAGTCCGTCGCGCATCTGCGCGAGCGCGGCCAGCAACTGCCCCATCTCGTTACGCGATTTCGAATGCACGCTCACGGTCAGGTCGCCGGCGGCGATGCTGCGGAAGTGGTCGATGGTGCGATTCACCGGCTTGATAACCGCCGACGAAAGACCGACACGCGCCATCAGCCCGATCGCGACACCCACGGCGCCGATCGCGCCGAACAAGAGCGTCAGCAGGTGAAAACGCGTGGCGGCAGCCTGCGCTTCGTGCTGACCCTTGTCGGCCTGCACGCGGTCGAGTGCGTCGATGGCTTTCGCGTAGGCCGCATAGTAGCCATCGGCTGTCTCGCCCTGGATCTTGCGGAAGGTCGTGAAGTCGTAATCGTTGAGCGCCTTGAATTCCGGCTCGATCGCATCGTTCACGAGCGCCGCGCGCGCCTTGGCCACGGTCTGCGCGAGACGCTGTTCCTCGTCGCTCGAAAACGGACCTGCAGCGTAGCGCTGGAACTCGCGCGTCGAGTCTTCGAGCACCTTGTGCGCAGCGGGCAACAGCGTGTCGGTCTGCTTGCCGACGCTAAAGAGCGTCTCGTAGCTGCCGAGCGCAAGACGCACGCGCAGCAGCTTCTCCGAACTCGTGCGCAGGCTCGACAGCGCAGCGGCGCTGCGTTGTGCATCTTCGATGCCGTTGTTCGCGAGCTTGAGTGCACCGAAGCCGACGCCGATCACGGTCAGCAGAAACGCGACAAAGACACCGATGACCAACGTCAGGCCACCGCGAATGGTGATGTTGTTCAGCATGAAGTCCCCCGGAGCATTGTTTCTTCCTGTGGGCGGTCTGCGGTTTCCGAAGGTACGCAAACCTTCCCGTCCGGGATAACGACGCGGCGAAAAGGGCCGCGCATAGGGACTATCCATGATGCGGTGAGGCCGCAGTGGCGCGCGACCTCACTATGTGGGATCAGCGAGTGTGGCGAGGGTGTTTTTGCGCGAGCCGTGTGGATCGCCGCGCGTGAGCTGTTCGAAAGAATGCAGCACGCGGCGCGCACTCAACGCGAACGTCCAGTAGCGCTCCTTCAACACGCCCACCACGAGATTGCGTGGCAGCACGATGGCGCCACGCCCCCACTTCGGCTGCCAGGTCCGTGCGATGCCCCGGCGCATGAAGAGCGTGAGCGTCGGCACACCGAGCGCCGAAGCGAGATGCCCGAGCCCCGAATCGTTGCCGATGAACCAGCCCGACTCGGCAATCCACGCGGCCACGTCGGCAAGACGCTCGAACGAGCGCAGACTGCGCGATGCCTCATGGTCGTGCTGCCATGCTTCGCGTTCGGCCGGCGCAACGAGAAAGGTGGGCTCGTAGCCGCGCTGCACGAGCTTTTTCGCGAGCGCCACGAACTTGCGCTGCGGCCAGATCTTCTCGATGTGACTGCCGGTGGGATGGATCGCCACACGCCGCTCGTTCACGCGAAATCGCACGTGATGAGGCACCGCGATGCCGTTTTCCCGCGTAATGCGCGCAAGGCCAAAACCGTCGCGCGCCACTGCGAGGAACATGTCGATCATGTGCCGGCGTGTGCGAAACGCCTCGAGACGTGCCAGCTCGCAATGCCGGCCGCCCGTGCTCACGAGCGATGCGCCGAACGGTGTCGCGTGCAGTTCGATCACGAGGTCGAATGCCTCGCGGCATGCGCTCTTGTGTCGTATCTCCACCTCGGGGAACCACTCGGCAAGATCGCTCACCACCCAGCTGAACACCACGGGCCGATGACCGTTGCGGACCAGGTTGTTGACCAGCACCATCGTCAACAGCGTGTCGCCGATGGCAGGCGACATCACGACGGCAACCGACGACGCGCGCGCAAGCGCCGCTTTCATGTGCCGACCTCCTGCCCTGCGCCCTCCGGCGCACCGCGGCGGTTCATAGCCACCGCGTGCGTGCGGAGCATGCAAAAAGCGGCGAAAAGACGCGCGACGGAAATGGACTCGCGCCACCACCGTTCCTTCAGTGCCGCCGTGGGCAGCCACCACGGCGGGTAGACGATCGCCCCGGGCGCGAAGCCTGGCCGCCAGCGGTGCGCGACACGCTTACGCCGGAACACGGAGAGCGTGGGCACGCCGAGCGACGACGCGAGATGCCCTACGCCCGAGTCGTTGCCGATGAACCAGCCGCACTCGTAGAGCCAGTCGGCAAGCGCCGTGGTGGTGTCGAACGAGCGCAAGGCCGGCATCAGCACGCCGGTCTGCGGCCAGCGCGCACGTTCGCGTTCGTGCATGACGAACACGGGCTCGAACCCCGCCCTTTCCAGGCGCCGTGCCAGTGCGATGAACCGCGCGGGTAGCCAGCGCTTGTCGGCGCTGCTCGCCTCCGGGTGAATCGCCACGCGCCTCGCATGGCGTCGAAACACGCGTCCGGGCGGCGCCTGCATGCCGTTGGTCGCAACGGCGCGCGGCAGCCCGAACGTCGCGGCGGCGAAGCCCGCAAAGCGTTTCGCCATGCAATCGTCGTTGTCCGCGTACTCGGCCTCATGCAGATGAATGAAACCCTTGTGCCAGGCGCCGGCATCGGCGAGCGGCCGGTCGCGATGCATCTGCACGACGACCTGAAACGGTGCGAGCGCCCGCACGGCTGCGCCCGGCGCGAGCGCGGGCGAAATGGGAAGACGGGGGAACCAGTGCGCCAGCGCGTGCGCATGATCGCCGTAGACCTGCACGCGCCAGCCGGCGCACGCGAGGTTGTGTGCGACTACGAGCAGGTTCAGCGTGTCGCCCAGTGCCGGCGACATCACGAATGCGGCGGCGGGCCGCACATGTGCGGGCGCGGGCACGGCAGCGCCGAAAGTACGGCAGGCAGGGAGCGAACTCTCCGGGCGAGCGGGTCCGGAAGTCATGGCATCGGTCCAGTCGAATTGCACTGGACCGGTATGCTGCCGAAGAACGTTAAATCATGGGTTACGCCGTCTTGCTGGAGATTTCCGTTCCCCACACGGGCGCAAGACGAGACGGCGGCAAGGGCGCCGCCCCGGCGTTATAACCACCCTGCCTTGCGAAACCGCAGCCACAACACGATGTCGATGGCCGCCATGACGGCGAGGCAGATGGGATAGCCGTACTTGTAGTGCAGCTCCGGAATGCTCTGGAAGTTCATGCCGTAGATGCCCGCGATCATCGTGGGCACGGCGAAGAGCGCGGCCACGGAACCGAGCCGCTTGGTCACCTCGTTCTCGGCAAGCGAGATCATGCCGAGGTTCACCTGGATCGCCGTGACAGTCATTTCACGGCGGCCGTCGATGGCGCGCACGATGCGTTCGAGGTGGTCGTACACATCGCGGAAATACGCCTGCATGCCGGTGCAAAGCTGCGGAATACGGCCACCCGTGAGCTTGCTCACGGCTTCGAGCAGCGGCGTGATGTGATGCTGAAGCACCACGAGCCGGCGCTTCATCGAGTAGAGGTCTTCGATGATGCCGCGCGAGGCCGACAGATCGTGACGTTCGAAGATGCGGTCTTCGATTTCCTCGAGCTGAAGGCCCATGGCTTCGAGTACCGGGAAATAGCCGTCAACGATATGGTCGATCAGCGCATACAGCACAAAGCCCGAACCAAGCTTGAGCAACTCGGGCTCACGCTCGCAGCGCTCGCGCACCGCCTGAAAACCGTGACGCGTGCGGCTGCGCACGGAAAGCACGTAGTTCGGACCCACGAATACATCGACTTCGCCAATCACGAGTTCGCCGTCATCGTCCATCTCCACGGTGTGCAAGACTGCGAACAATGACTCGCCGTACTCCTCGATCTTCGCCGACTGATGCTGGTGCCGCACGTCTTCCACCGCGAGGTCGTGCAGGTTGAACTCCTCCTTCATCTTGTCGAGTTCTTCGGGCTCGGCATCTTTGAGCGCCACCCAGACGAAACAGTCGGGCTTCTTGACGTACTCGCTGACGTCCTCGATATCGATCGTGCCGAGCCTTCGGCCCTCCTGATAGGCCACGCAATTGACGAGCATGCTGTTACCTTCCGAAAAACGTTCGTGCGCGCCGCGTCGCCGCGAACCGCGCGTCTTTACAGGGGCGGGAATAGCGCATGATACCGAGCCCGGCTGCGAGCGCCTCTGCGAGCACCTCCGAAAACGTTCGTTGTTCCGGGACGGGCGCGGCGGTCCGTCATTCCCTTTCAGGGCGCACAAGCAGGGTTTGTATAATTCCGTCTTTGCCCTCCCCGGTTGGCTTTCATGCTTAGTTTCGCGCTCGGCTTCATCGTCTCGTTTCTGATCACGCTGCTGATCGTGCGGTACGCGCATCTGCATGAGAAATTTTCCACCGACAGCGATCTGGCGGGCGTCCAGAAATTCCACGCGCGGCCCGTGCCGCGCATTGGCGGCACGGGAATCCTGATCGGGCTCGTAGCCTCCGCAGTGCAGTTGCACGTGAGCTATCCGGCCGTGTCCGGCGGGATTCTCGGGCTGATCGCCTGCGGGCTACCTGCCTTCGCATCGGGCCTCGTGGAGGATCTGACCAAACGCGTGTCGCCGTTCGCGAGGCTCGTCTGCACCATGGCTGCGGCGGCGCTCGCGTACTTCGCGCTTGGCATCGCGGTGACGCGCATCAGCGTGCCGCCGCTCGACTTCCTGCTCACCTACGCCGTGATTTCAGGCGCCGTGACGGTGCTCGCCGTGGCGGCGCTCGCGAATGCGATCAACATCATCGACGGCTTCAACGGACTCGCGTCCATGGTGGCGTTCATGATGTTCGCCTCGCTCGCGTATGTGGCGTTTCAGGTGCACGATCCGGTCGTGCTCTCCGCGTCGCTGATCATGATGGGCGCGGTAATGGGGTTCTTCATCTGGAACTTCCCGGCCGGGCTGATCTTTCTGGGCGACGGTGGCGCCTACTTCATCGGCTTCATGCTGGGCGAACTCGCGATCATGCTGGTGATGCGCAACCGCGATGTGTCGGCGTGGTATCCGGTGCTGCTCTTCATGTATCCAATCTTCGAGACGTGCTTCTCGATCTACCGGAAGAAGTTCATCCGCGGCATGTCGCCCGGAATTCCCGATGGCGTGCACCTGCACATGCTCGTGTACAAGCGGTTGATGCGCTGGGCCGTGGGTGCACGCACAGCGCGCGAGTTGACGCGGCGAAACTCGCTGACTTCACCCTATCTCTGGCTGCTCTGCCTGATCGCCGTGATTCCGGCCACGCTGTTCTGGCGGCACACCGTTCACCTGTTTGCGTTCGTGGTGGTGTTTGCGGTGACCTACGTGTGGCTTTATGTAAGTATCGTCAGGTTCAAGTCGCCGCGGTGGTTGGTCGTGAGGAAGGGGGAGTAGGGGGAACGGCGAGAATGGCGGGCGCACCATTCTTCCGCCGATCGTCAATCTTGCCGGGATGCGACACCGGGCACCGGGTCGCTCCGAACGTATGTTTCCGCCGACGGGACGGAGATGGGCGCGAGTTCACCCCGGCGTGCGCTTCAAGAAAGTCGATCGAGCAGAGATCATGGCGCACGAAGCAGCGTGCGTACAGGTGCCGATCCCATATTCTCGAACCAAAACTGGTGTTCGTTCACCAGATCGAAGACCAGCTCCAGCGTTTCGCGCGGTAAATCGGTCAGGTCAATATCGATCAGTAATTCAACAGACTCACCCGGTGCCACTACGCCGACATTTTTCCCGCGAAACTCTCGCACAACGTCACCGCGAGCCGTATATATTTTTGCTCCCATCTTGAGATCAGGATAGTCCCACTCAACGTCCCCCTTGTTGCACACAACGAAGGAACGCGTGATTCGCGAATCCCACTCGAAGCGTAATGGGTTAACAGGACTTATCCCAGCACTCAACGAAGCCACCTTGTCGGCATCATCAAGCGCGATCCGAGAGGCAGGAACACTACGATACAGCCAGTGAGGGAGTTTCTGGCCCTCTTCGCCTGTCTTACGCGCACGTACAAAAATATACTGCCCGAGGTCCTGGCTCCGACTGGCAAGCAGCCTGCTTAAATCGCTACCGTCGCTTTTGACTGTCTGGGTATACGGATGGACATCGGACGTGAAGATGTCCTCTACCTCAAACCCGACATAGCTGAGCAACCGTCGCAATTCTTCGCACGTGTACTCACGGTTATGGCGACCGTAAGGACCGTAACCGCTGTACGGGTCGTAGAGATTCGCTCCGTCGAGCAACCGCATAACGTTCTCGGCCCGAGCTACATTGGGAGTAGTTAGGACAAGATGTCCACCAGGCTTAATTAAATTCCTTATTCTTCTAAGGGCATGACAAGGATCATTCGTTAAGTGTTCCAATATCTCACAATAAAGCACGAGATCGAATGATTCATCGGGAAGCGGGTAGCGATCAGCTTCCGAATTAAAATGATGGTAGTTCAATACCATCGTCATTTCATGATTTCGAGAAAAATCCCGATAATTCACGTTCTGAGAATTTACTCCGCAAACCTGCTGCACACCGAAATAATTCGAATAAGTCCACTCGAATTCTGTAAACTGCCTGCCCAGCATGGTCATAAAATAGGGACTCGCCCCCAAACTCGAGTGCTTGTCGCTGTCGCCCATCAATATGACAAAACAAGCCTAGCGTATATAGAAAGCGCCTGAAGTCGCTCTTCAAATAACCCTGCAGTTCGGCTGCATTCCCATCAATACGCACCGTTGCCAGCCATTCAAAGAGCTCATGCTCAGACGTGCCGCTGGGTAATGACAAAGGGCGGGAATCAAGTAATTGCGTAACAGCTGGCGTCATCAAAACCACTCCGTCGAATGCTGGGATTTAATAACCACACACAAAGCCGGGGCGAAACAAATTACTAGATCTTACGCAAGCTTGCCCAGTCGCGCAACGATTGATGAAGAACCGCTTGCTCGAATTTCGTCTCGTCCCCTAAGTGTCTGCCGGCAACTAGGGACGACAATTAAACGCGCCGAATCCAGCGCTTCAAAGGAGCACGACGGCCTTCGGAGGGCACCGGTCAGCGACGGACCGTGCTCCGTTGCGGTAAAGAGACCGACCTATGGTCGCGGCAGACGCCCTTCGCGCGGCTAACGCAACCCTTGCACCTGTGCGACAGTCGTGACGCTTTCGAGCATCGGCATCGCCGTGGGCTGATATTCGTGCACCCAGCGCCGCAGGTCGCGACGAACTTCGTCGTCGGCGGGTACGCGATGCTGCATCAACCACGGCAGTAGTTCGTCGAGCAGATTGTCCGGCACCTCGCGCGCCTTCGCGATACGCAGCTTCGGATGCGGCGTGCGCGTAGTCGTTTCGTCGTCCGCGAGCAGTTCTTCGTAGAGCTTCTCGCCCGGCCGCAGCCCCGTGAACGCAATGCGGATCTGCTCTTCCGTGAACCCATACAGGCGGATCAGATCGCGGGCGAGATCGACGATCTTCACGGGCTCACCCATGTCGAGAATGAAAATCTCGCCACCCTGCCCCATGCTCGACGCCTGCAGCACGAGCTGCGAAGCTTCTGGAATCGTCATGAAGAAGCGCGTGATCTCAGGGTGAGTCACGGTCACGGGGCCGCCCTTTGCGATCTGCTGCTGAAACTTGGGGATCACGCTGCCCGCGCTGCCCAGCACGTTTCCGAAACGCACCGTCTCGAACTGGGTGCGCGAACTCATCTGCTGCAACGCCTGACACGCCATCTCGGCAAGCCGTTTGCTCGCACCCATCACGTTCGTCGGATTCACGGCCTTGTCGGTCGAGATCAACACGAAGTGCCTCACCTCATGACGGATTGCTGCGCGCGCCACGCGGTACGTGCCGAGGACATTGTTGCGCACGGCCTGCCACGCGTTGACTTCCTCCATCAGCGGCACGTGTTTGTATGCGGCCGCATGGAACACGATGTGGGGTGTGTAGCGCGCCATGACCTGGTCGAGCAGCAGCGAGTCTTTTGCATCGCCGATCACGGGCACGAGCGAAACCTCGGGGTACCTGTCGCGGAGCTCTTCGTTGAGCCGGTAAATGGCGAACTCGGAAATGTCGAAAGCAACGAGCTGCGCGGGGCCGAACCGCAGAATCTGCCTGCACAGCTCGGAACCGATCGATCCACCAGCGCCCGTCACCATCACGACGCGGTTTCGAAGAAGCGCTTGCACGTGCACGGTATCGATCATCACCGGATCGCGCCCCAGCAGATCCTCCAGGTCGATCTGCCGAACTCTCGATAGAAACGCCTGCCCTTGGGTGAGCGGCGTAAGCGCGGGCAAAACCATCGCCTTCACGCCGGCGCGAACGCACAGTGTCGCGATGCGCCGGTGCGCTTCAACCGACGCCGACGGCACCGCAATGATCACGTGTTCGACTTTCAGACCGGAACTGATTTTCTGCAGATCGCCGATAGGCCCCAGCACACGGTAGCCGTAGAGCTCACGCCCTTGTTTGACGGGGTCATCGTCCAGCAGGCCGACAAGGCGCCATTCGCCGGATCGTTTGAGTTCCCGCACGAGATTCGCGCCCGCTGTTCCCGCGCCGAGCACCAATACCGGTTTGCCCTGCCCGACGAGTCCGCCGTAGCGATAAAACTCCTTCGCAGCACGATATAACGCCCGTGATCCACCCATTGCCAGAAACAGCAGCATAGGCGACACGAGCAGCACCGAACGGGGCACGACAGGCTTCGGCTGCAACAGCGCAGAAGCAATCACGACAGCCAGTGCGCCAACGCATACGGCCTTGGCAATACGCACGAGATCGGGAAGGCTCGCGAACACCCACATGCCGCGGTAGAGCCCGTAGCCGCGAAACATGAGGCCATAGATGACGAGCACCCAAAACAGCGCGTGCAAGCCGCTGTTCCAGAACTCAGCCGGTACGGGGCCGTTGAAGCGAATGACATAGGCGAGCAGCCACGCCGCCGACACGGCGCACAGGTCAAACGCAAATGCGCTGAGCGAAAGCCATCGAGCCTTGAATCTTTTCATCTATGCAGAACCTCGCGTTCGCCCGGAGAGCGGCAAACGCCGCCAGCGTCGATCAACCCACGCGCCGGCCAGAACCAGCACGCCCGCCCACGCCGCAACGGCAAGCCATTGGAAAAGAGGAGCAAAGCCTCGGGAGAACAGAGCAATTATTATGCCGACACCCATGAACAAGTACCAGATCTTTGCGGTGGACGCGTGCCCGAACCCCGCCTGCACCATTCTTTGATAGTAGTGCTCGCGATGCGCTTGCCAGAATTTTTCTCCGCGGGCGATGCGTTTGAGCAATGTGACGGAAGCGTCGGCAATGAAGGGCGAAAACGCCATCGCGGGAAACCAGAGCGGCCAGACGCCGCCGCGCCAGCCAAGGTATCCCAACGCTCCAGCGAGAAAACCCAGCGGAATCGATCCGGCATCCCCCAGAAAAATTCGTGCCGGGTGGAAGTTGAACAAGAGGAAGCCCGCCGCCGCTCCAGCCACGAGAATGGACCCCATCGCCAGCTCGAGATCCGGATGCACGGCCGTCAATGCACCCACGGCATATCCACCGAAGCCGAATACGGCCATTCCACCGGCCAGGCCGTCCGCGCCGTCCATGAAGTTGTACAGGTTGACCAGCCAGACGAGCAGAAACGCGATAGCGGCCAACACCCACCAAGGCGCATCCGCAGGATAGGACGCTACCAGCGCGATAACGGCGGCGACATGGCCGCCAAAGCGCACTCGCGCCGGCAAGCCGCGGCGATCGTCGATTTGCGAAAGCGCTGCAAGAAGCGCAGCCAGCAGCGCCGGCAACCACAAGGTGGGCGCAAAGACAGCCATCGCGACGACCGAGACCGGTACGATGCCCCAACCGCCGATGCGTGGCGTCGGTTTCGTGTGCAACGAACGATCGTTTGGAATATCGGTCGCGAGTCGCCAGGCAAGACCGGTCTTGAGCAACGCCCACAGAATGGCCGCGCACAGCGCTAACGCAAGCAAAGCCCCAAAGAGCGCGCGTAGCACTGGAGGTGCGAAAAGAGAATCGATCTGCATGTAAGGTCAGCGCGTTGAATCGTACCAGGAAGCGGTCTCCAGCAGGCCTTGCTCGACCGTGTATGGCGCCGACCAGCCGAGCACTTCGCGAATATGTGCGCTATCCACGCGCAAGTCGCCCACGAGCCGGTCGATGGCAGCAGAGCGTCCGGTCAACCGGCCCGCAAGACGCAGAAGCGGCACGGGAACGGGGATCAGCCGGGTGGGTACGTGAAGTTGCCTCGCGAGCGCTTCTACGAGCTCGGCCACAGTCAGATCCTGACCGTCGGTGACATGGAACGTCTGCCCCGCGGCATCGGGCGCGACGATGCAATGAACAAGCGCGTCCGCCAGGTTGTCGACGAACACCATGCTGCGGCGCGCCGTGACGGCGCCCAAGGGCAACGGAACACCCTTCGCTATGGCGCGCATCAATTGAAGAAAGTTGGCTCGCACACCCGGGCCGTAGACCAGCGGCGGGCGCACGATCACGATCTCCATGCCCGATTGCGCGCCGAATTCAAGCAACGCCCGCTCCGCCTCGAGCTTCGAAATACCGTATGGGTCGGTCGGCATGGGCCGGTCCGTTTCGGTGACCGGATGGTCCTGGCTGCTTTCCGCTACGGCCTTGATGCTGCTCACGAAGACCAAACGGCGAACACCGGCACGACGCGCTGCCCGCGCGACGCGCAAGCTGCCGGTCACGTTGGTCGCCCGGTATGCCGCGAGCGGCTCGGACACTGCCTCTTTCATGACGTGCACACGCGCGGCGAGATGGACCACGACATCGCAATGCAGCGTCGACGGCCACGCATCTTCGATGCCGTCGAAATCGTCTGCGCCGAAGACCCACTCGCGAACGCCACTGTATGTGGACTGCGGGTGGCGCACGATGCCCGTCACGACGTCTCCTCGCTCCAGCAAGACACGGGACAGCGCTTTGCCGACGAAACCGTTCGCTCCGGTGATGGCGATGTGTTGGGTCATGAGCGCGTTCGAGACCGGCAAGTCAATAACCTATGCACTGCTGGCCACGCTGCCCTCCAGCGTGGCGACGAACAAAACAAGTCCTCGCAGCGAAGATCGAAAAGATGCGCCCTCTCCCTATGTGCCTGCCGGGGCACGAGCAGCGCCGTGCACTTCAATAGCGACCGTGGCAACGAATCCGGCATCAAGACTCCTTCAAAGCAGGGCGCTGGGCAGAAGCGCGACCAGCCGTATTGTAGACATGCCGCCATGAGACCAACACAGCGTGAGAGCGAACCTGTGCGCGAGAGTGTCTATGGATAAGGAGATAAGGACAAGGACGCCCGTTGCCCACGTGTTGCGACGTGGAGTGGCAAGAACCCGAGGAGTTGAGATCGGGTCGCGGTGCAACGGTCGGCACGCAAGTGCGCGCGTCAAGCCGCCCTATTGTTCGCGGAGACCCTCATGCTAAAATCGTAAGATTCGGTTAGATTTCGTCACATCTTTACCGTAATTCGATTCGCTGGCATCAGCGCAGCCAACAGAACGACCCAGGCTGCGACTTCGCGGCACATCGGGCAAATGCGGGCACTTGCCCCGAAACCGTCCTCCGGTTCACTCATTGCTCACCGAATTTTCGACTGCGTCCAGACAGGATTTCAATGAAAGCTGTAATTCTCGCAGGTGGACTTGGGACCCGAATTTCCGAAGACACCGTCAATCGCCCCAAGCCGATGATCGAGATTGGCGGCAAGCCGATCCTCTGGCACATCATGAAGATCTACTCGGCATATGGCGTCAATGACTTTGTCATCTGCTGCGGCTACAAGGGTTACGTAATCAAGGAATATTTCGCGAACTATTTCCTGCACACGTCCGACGTCACGTTCGACATGCGGACCAACGAAATGCAGGTTCATCAGCAATATGCCGAACCGTGGAAGGTGACGCTGGTGGATACGGGCGAATCCACCATGACGGGTGGGCGGCTGCGGCGCGTGAGAGACTTCGTGAAGGACGAAGAGGCCTTCTGCTTTACGTATGGCGACGGTCTCAGCAACATCAACATTTCTTCTCTCGTCGAGTACCACAGGGCACACGGCAATCAGGCAACGCTCACCGCGACCTACCCGCCGGGCCGATTCGGCGCGCTGCATATCGAAGATCGCAAGGTCAGCTCGTTCAAGGAGAAGCCGAAAGGCGACGGCGGCATGATCAACGGCGGGTTCTTCGTGCTTTCGCCGAAGGTTATCGATCTCATTCCTGACGACGAATGCGTGTGGGAACGCGAACCGCTCGAACAACTCGCCGCCCAGGGGCAACTCTCGGCGTATGAACACGAGGGCTTCTGGCAGCCTATGGACACGCTGCGCGACAAGACGCTTCTAGAAGAGCTCTGGCAATCCGGCAAGGCACCGTGGAAGGTTTGGTGATGAAGGACGCTTCGTTCTGGCTCGGCAAGAAGGTCTTCCTGACCGGCCATACGGGTTTCAAGGGTAGCTGGCTCACGCTCTGGCTGCGAGCCCTGGGAGCCGAGGTCACGGGCTACGCGCTCGCACCGGAAACCACGCCGAACCTCTACACGCTTGCGCAAGCCGGCGATGGCATCGAGTCGGTCATCGCCGATATCCGCGACCGCGAGCGATTGCTCAACGCAATCAGGGCCGCTCAGCCCGAAATCGTCATTCATATGGCGGCACAACCGCTCGTGCGCGAATCGTACGTCACGCCGGTGGAAACCTATGAAACGAATGTGCTCGGGACCGTCTATTTGCTCGACGCCATTCGACTCGTGCCGGGCGTGAAATCCGTCGTGATCGTCACCACGGACAAATGCTACGAAAACCGCGAGTGGGAATGGGGTTATCGCGAAAACGAGGCGATGGGCGGCTACGACCCGTACAGCAGCAGCAAGGGTTGCGCCGAACTGGTTACGGCCGCTTATCGAAACGCCTTCTTCAATCCGGCCGCCTATCAGCAGCATGGCGTCGCAGTGGCCAGCGCGCGAGCGGGCAATGTGATTGGCGGAGGCGACTGGGCGGCCGACCGGCTCATTCCGGACATCATGCGGGCAATCGCAAACGGGGAGACGGTCCATATCCGCAGCCCGCACGCCATTCGTCCGTGGCAACACGTGCTCGAACCGCTCAGCGGCTATCTCGTCCTCGCTGAAAAGCTCTACACGGAAGGTACGCGATACGCGGATGCCTGGAACTTCGGCCCGAACGACTCCGATGCGCAGCCTGTGCAAGCCATCGTGGAGCGGCTCACCTCCCAGTGGGGTGAAGGTGCCCGATGGAAACTGGACGACGGTAACCATCCGCACGAAGCCACCTACCTGAAGCTCGATTGTTCGAAAGCGCGCGCGCGTCTCGGATGGCGGGCGAGATGGAATCTCGATCACGCACTGGACAACATCGTCGCGTGGTACAAGGCTGCCGCTCGTCACGAAGACATGAAGGCCGTCACGCTCGCCCAAATCGACGAATACACTCATTCTTGAAGCTATCCCCCATGAACAAAGATCAGATCCGCGAACAGATCATCCAGCTCGTCAAGCAATACGGCGAGCTCGCCACCCAACCGCGCGCGTTCGAGCCGGGACAAACCGTCGTTCCGCCGTCCGGCAAGGTGATTGGCGCGAAAGAGATGGAACTGATGGTCGAAGCGTCGCTCGACGGGTGGCTGACCACGGGGCGCTTCAATGAGGAATTCGAAAAGAAGCTCGCAGCATTTCTCGGCGTCAAATATCTGATCACGGTGAACTCCGGTTCGTCGGCCAACCTGATCGCTTTCTCCACACTCACATCGCCCAAACTCGGCGATCGCGCCATCCGTCAAGGCGATGAAGTCATTGGCGTCGCGGCAGGCTTCCCCACTACCGTCAATCCGATTCTCCAGTTCGGGGCGGTGCCCGTTTTCGTGGACGTGGAACTGGGTACGTACAACATCGACGCAAGCAAGATCGAAGCGGCCATTTCGCCGAAAACGAAGGCGATCATGCTGGCGCACACGCTTGGCAATCCGTACAACCTGGAAATCATCACGGCGCTGTGCAAGAAGCACAACCTGTGGCTGATCGAAGACTGCTGCGATGCTCTCGGGGCTACTTACGACGGCAAGCTGGTCGGTACCTTCGGCGACATCGGTACGCTCAGCTTCTACCCCGCGCATCACATCACGATGGGCGAAGGCGGTGCGGTATTCACCAACAATCCCGATCTCAAGCTGATCGCCGAATCGTTCCGCGACTGGGGCCGTGACTGCTATTGCGCCCCCGGCAAGGACAACACCTGCGGCAAGCGCTTTTGCTGGAAGCTCGGCAACCTGCCCGAAGGTTACGATCACAAGTACACGTATTCGCACCTGGGCTACAACCTCAAGATCACCGACATGCAGGCGGCGTGTGCCCTTGCACAGATGGACCGGCTTGAAGGCTTCATTCAGGCCCGACGCGACAACTTCGCCTATCTTCACGACAAGCTGCAGAGCTGCAAGGAATTCCTGATCCTGCCGCACGCTACGCCCAACTCCGTGCCGTCGTGGTTTGGTTTCCCGATCACGCTGAAACCGGAAGCCGATTTCCGGCGTGTCGATCTGCTGTCCTATCTCGACCAGAACAAGATCGGAACACGTCTGCTGTTCGCGGGCAATCTCACGCGCCAGCCATACATGATCGGCCGCGAATACCGCGTGAGCGGCGAGCTGACGAACACGGATATCGTCATGAACCAGACGTTCTGGGTTGGCGTGTATCCGGGTCTTAGCCGTGAAATGCTCGACTTCATCGTGGAAAAGATCGAAACGTTCCTGGGCGTCAACTTCTAAAAGTCTCGAAACATGCGAAAGCCGCTGCCACAGGAAGATCTGGACTTCATCGTCGAGCGTACCGCCGACGTGTGGTCCGCATTCGACCGCGCGCGGCTTTTCATGACCGGTGCAACGGGCTTCATCGGGTCATGGTTGCTCGAGGTCATACAGCATGCGAACCGGCTAAGAGGCTGCGGCATCGAGGTTGTTGCGCTAAGCCGCGAGCCGGACCGGGCACGCGCGCAGGCGCCGCATCTTTTCGATGTCCCCGGCATGACGCTCATCGCGGGTGACGTCGTGAACTTTGAGGCCGACGTTGGCGCCATCGATCTGTGCATTCATGCCGCAACAGACGTCGCGGATACCACCAAGGCCGGCGACCGGTTGCGCGTGTTCGATACGGGCGTGATCGGCACACGGCGTGTGCTGGATCTTGCGCGGGCCAACGGTGCCTCCAGGTTTCTGTTGACGTCGAGCGGCGCCGTCTATGGCACACAGCCCGCCACGCTCGCTCGCACGCCAGAGACGTTTTCCGGCGCGCCTGATCCTCTCGACGTCAACACGGCATACGGTCAGAGCAAACGCGCCGCCGAATGGCTTGCGGCGGCGTACGGTCAACATGGCGACCTGCACGTTTCGATTGCCCGCATCTACGCGCTTTTGGGCCCCGCCATTCCGCTCGACGGTCCGTTCGCAGCCGGCAACTTCATTCGCGACGCATTGGCAGGACAGCAGATCGCCATCAATGGCGACGGACGACCGCTGCGCAGCTATCTGTACATGGCGGACGCCTGTGTCTGGCTATTGCGGATCCTGCAACACGGCGAACGGGGCGAAGCGTACAACGTAGGTTCCGAACACGAGATTTCGATTATCGAACTCGCACGCGCGGTCGAACGGCTGTGCGGTTCGCCACTCGCGGCGATGCCGCGGGCCCAGGCGAAGGACGGCCCACCGCCGCGATACATACCTGACACGACGAAGGCGCGCACCGCTCTCGGTGTCGACGAATTCACTTCCTTAGAATGCGCTCTGTCAAAGACGATCACCTGGAGCCGCGTGGCGGTCACAGCATGAGAAAGTTCGACGCGTCCCGAATCCGCAAGACGGTTCTTGATATGGCGTTTGCAGGTTCGACGGTTCATATCGGCTGCGCGTTTTCAATTGTGGAACTGCTTGCGGTGCTCTACCGCAATCATCTGCGCTTCGACGAGACTAATCCGCGGTCCGCAACGCGCGACTACATGGTGCTCAGCAAAGGCCACGGCGTCATGGCGCAATACGCCTGCCTCCACGAGATTGGCTGGTTGCCGGACGACGAGATCGCCCGTTATTTCGGCAACGGCACGCGGCTGAAAGGGCTCGCGGATGCGCACGTGCCCGGCGTGGAAGTCACCGCCGGCTCCCTTGGCCATGGCTTGTCTGTTGGCGTAGGGCTCGCGCTTGCCGCCAAACGGAATAACACTGACCAGATCTGCTATGCCCTGGTGGGCGACGGTGAGCTGAACGAGGGCACCATCTGGGAAGCCGCCCTGTTCGCTGCGCAGTTCAAGCTCGACAACCTCATTGTCATCGTCGACGCGAACGGTTTTCAGGCCATGGGAACGACTGACGAAGTCATGGGCCTCGGCGATATCGCTGCAAAATTTGCGGCCTTCGATTTCGACGCGGTCACGATAGACGGCCACGACGAGTCAGCAATCGACCGCGCATACAGCGATCTGAAGACCCGCAAGAACGGGCGGCCCAAAGCACTGATCGCGAAGACCGTGAAAGGGAAAGGCGTGTCGTTCATGGAGCACGACAACATCTGGCACTACACGCGACTCAACCCCAAGACGTATGAGGCGGCCGTTGCCGAACTTGGAGGCAAGGCATGAGAGACGCATTTTCGAACGCCCTTGTGGCTGCCGCGCAAAAAGACCCCAAGGTACTTCTGCTCACCGGTGACCATGGCTATGCGCTGTTCGATCCATTCCGGAAAGCCTGCCCGGATCAATATCTGAATTGCGGCATTGCCGAGCAGAACATGGTTGGCGTGGCAGCAGGGCTTGCGAAAGCGGGCTTCCGCCCGATCGTCTACGGCCTTGCCGCGTTCGTGCCCATTCGCGTGCTCGAACAGATCAAGATCGACGTGTGCTACGAGGATCTGCCCGTCACCTTCATCGGAGACGGCGCCGGCGTGGTTTACGCTCAACTGGGTACGAGCCACCAAAGTACGGAAGATATTGCTGCCCTGCGCGCCGTACCGCAGATTTCGATCTACTCGCCATGTGATCGCTTCGAGCTGACCGCTTGTGCGCAGCACATCCTTGAGAACTCACGACCCGCTTATCTCCGCATGGGCAAAGCCGATCTCGGCGATGTCCATCGCGCCCCCTTGACGGACTGGGCGAGCGGCGATTTGATCCCGGTGACAAATACCGGTGCGTCGTACCTCTTCGTCGGCACGGGGTCGGGCGTCAAGCTGGCTCAACAGGCCGCAGCCGCGATAGGAAATGCCGACTTGGTTTCCGTGCCATGCCTGAAGCCGTTCCCTGCCGCCTCCCTGCGCAAGCTGGCCGAGGGACGTGAGGCAATCGTCACGTTCGAAGAGCACTCCATCTACGGCGGCCTTGGCGGCGCAGTTGCGGAAACGCTCATGGGGCAGTACCTCGGAACGTTCGTTCGCGTCGGCATTCCGGATCAATTCAGCACGCTGTGCGGCAACTATCCTTTCCTGATGGAAAGCCATGGCCTCGCGCCCGAGGCGGTGGAAAAGCAGATCAGGCGCGCGCTCGATGCAAGCATCCAATACGAGCGGTAACGACATGGCAGACGGAACGCCCGCCGGCGCCAGCACAGCGTCAGACCGTGAGCCGGCCGTGAAGACCGTTTATCAGCTGATCCGCTTTCTCGTGGTAGGCGGTCTCAACACGGTTTTCGGCTATTCGCTCTTCGCCGTATTTACGTTTATAGGTCTGACGTACCCAGTGGCGATCGGGCTAGCAACCATTGGCGGCGTGCTGTTCAACTTCCAGAGCATAGGACGGCTCGTATTTGACGGCGCACCGCGGTCGCGTTTCTGGCGCTTCGTAGGTGTCTACTGTGTCATCTACCTCGTCAACCTGGGAGGCGTGCGCCTGCTTTTGAGTCTGGGTGCCAACGTTTACGTCGCCAATGCCATCACGCTGGTTCCCCTCAGCCTGCTAGCCTTTATTCTCAATCGCCGGTTCGTTTTCAATTTGCCATGAAGCACATCACGGTCGTCACTCCCTGTTTCAACGAAGAGGAAAACGTGGAGGCGGTGTATAGCGAAACGCGCCGCATCTTCTCGACCATCCCTGAAGTCACCTACGATCATCTCTTCATCGACAACGCATCTACCGACACGACGGTAAGCAAGTTGCGCAGCATCGCGGCGGCGGACCCGAACGTGAGCGTCATCGTGAATGCGCGAAATTTCGGGCATATCCGCTCGCCCATGTATGGCTTGCTGCAAGCGAAGGGCGACGCGGTCATCCTGCTGGTGGCCGATCTTCAGGACCCGCCGGAGTTGATGCGTGAGTTCGTCAAGAACTGGCTTGCCGGCGCACCGATCGTGATCGGCGTAAAGCCGGAGGCGAAAGAGTCGGCGCTGTTCTTTGCGCTGCGCCGCATGTACTACCGCCTCGTTACGCGTATCGCGAACGTGAAGCTTATCCAGAACTTCACCGGTTTCGGTCTGTACGATCGCAAGGTGATTGAGATCCTGCGCCAGATCGACGATCCCTATCCGTACTTCCGCGGCCTGGTCTGCGAGATCGGCTTTGATGTAATCCAGTTGCCTTACGTGCAACCCAGACGCAAGCGCGGCATTTCGAAGAACAACTTTTACACGCTGTACGATATTGCGATGCTCGGCATCACGTCGCATTCCAAGGTGCCGTTGCGCCTCGCGACCATTGCCGGATTCTTCCTCTCGGGCGTTAGCCTTTGCGTTTCGTTCATTTATCTGGTGCTCAAACTGCTGTACTGGAACAGCTTTTCAATGGGCAGCGCACCGATGCTCATCGGTTTGTTTTTCTTCTCGTCTGTTCAGCTGTTTTTTATCGGCTTGCTGGGCGAGTACGTTGGCGCGATTCTGACGTATGCGCAAAAGCGGCCGTTGGTGGTAGAGAGAGAGCGGATCAACTCCACCGCCGACTCCCCCGCGTCGCTCGCCAAGTAGCGCCGAAGTGGATCATCCAATACGTACAGCACTATAAGTAAGAGGCCAAATCTCGTGACAGACTTCGCCTTCGGGGAATCACCGAGCACGCGTTCACCAGCAAAGAGCAAAGCGGTGTCGTTGGGCGCACCATGTGCACTGGGCGCAGTCTCATTGCTGGTCGGCTGGATGCTCATGGGGGGACGCCATATTGATATCCGCGTTCCGCTGATCTACAACGGCGACGGGCTCCTGATGCTTCTCGTGATCAAGCGCCTTATGGAAAATCTCTGGGTCTTCCATAGCGGCGCGATGGGGGCACCATTTGGCTCTTATCTTTACGACTACCCCATCCCTGACTCGGGAAGCCTCGCCGCGCTCAAGGTGTTTGGTGTCCTGTCGGGAAGCGCAGCCACCGCGCTCAACATTTACTATCTCATCGGGTTTCCACTAAATGCGCTGAGCGCCTATTTTGTTGCGCGGCGGTTTCACCTGTCACGCGCACTCAGCTTTTCGGCCGGCTTCATATTTACTATGCTGCCGTTCCATTTTTTACGCCTGCCCCATCTGTTTTACACATGGTATTTCCCTGCGCCGTTATTTATCTGGTACGCCTATAAAATATACGTTGGGAATCTCTTCTCTTCCGACAAATCCCGCGGCCTGTCCGGACAAATTGGGCACGTAGCCACCCTGCTGGTCTTGTCGTGCTTCGGAGTCTACTACTCCTTTTTCGGTGTTCTCGCCTTTCTGGCTGCAACACTCTGCAAATATCTGCGCGTGCGGTCGATCATCTCCATATTTCCCGGCATATTGGCGGTCGCAATCGTAACAATCGGCATTGTAGCGAACGTTGCGCCGAATCTAGCCGATCGGGCCAGACATGAGATCAATACCGAGGTGGCCCAGAGGAATCCATCCGAAGCAGAACTATATGGATTGAAGATTACGCAGTTGCTGTTGCCGCGCGTTGGACATCGCATGGCGCCCCTTGCGGAATTGACCCAGAAATACACGACCACCTTCCCGCTCGTCAATGAAAATGAAACAGCCTCGCTTGGGGCGATTGGTAGCGTCGGCTTTCTGGCACTATTGCTCGCACTGATTGCGCCTGGGAAAGCGCAGCGACGTGACGAGCGGCTGTATTTTCTTGCCGCCATTACTTTCGTTCTTGTTCTGTTTTGCACAATTGGCGGCGGATCGGCGCTCTTCAGTATTTTAATTAGCCCAATGATTCGGGCATGGAACCGGGTAAGCGTATTCATTGCATTTACTTCAATCTGTGCGGCGATGCTTATCACTCAGCTAGGCATTGAACGATATGCGCCGCGTCTGCGCGCAACGTGGCCGGCCATTGGTGGTATTGGCGCAATTCTTTGCGCTATCGCCATCTGGGATCAAACAACGCCGCCTTGCCAGGCTTGCAATGACGCAACCCGGGCCGAATATCTGAACGATGCGAGATTTATCGGCGCAATAGAGACGGAGAGCCCCAAGGGTAGTGCGATCTATCAACTGCCTTATGTCCGGTTTCCGGAGGCCCTCTCCGTAGGCGGGGTGCAATCTTACGATCAGGCGCGCGGGTATCTGCATTCTGCATCGCTCGGGTGGAGCTACGGCGCCATGAAGGGACGCGCCGCTGACCTGTTCTTCCGCGCGCTCGCCGAGGCACCCCTCGAGCGTCAGATCGAGGTTGCGAGGCGGATCGGTTTTAGTGGAATCTATATAGACCGTCGAGGCTATGCAGACGGTGGTGCCGCAATCGAAGCCGAATTGACGCGCTTGCTCGGCGGACCGCCCGACCTGATCAGCGACAACAAACGGCAAGTCTTCTATAAACTGACGAGAAATGGAGTAACTGTGGCACCCGTGCCAGCAGGCCTCTCCGTGGACCAGATCATAACGCGGGCCGGGTTCGTAGCCAGGTGAGTACGTTTTGTCATTCCGGTGAGTCTCCGGGCCGTACAGGTTCATATCGCCATACCCGTCCTCGCGCTTGCGGAGCCGGATCTGTTATATCCTCCCTCCTTTCACGGCGGAGGGCAAAATGAAGCACCGGGTTTGGCTCGAGCTTTCCTTGCTCGAGCACTGGGGCCCCAAACCTCACGGCATACCACGAGTATCCCAGAACGTCTTTCGGCAAAGCTTGAAGAACGACGGCATCGGGTACTTCTTTTTCGACCGTCAGAAAAATACGTTTGTCGTCCCCAACCGCATCGAATACTTTCTCGCGCTCTCCGAGGGGAATGCCCCCTACGCCGACACGGCGCTCCCGGGCGGCGACAATCTTGCAGATAGACTCGTCGGCCAGGACAGAGTGTTGTTCTCCGAGGCAGGATGGGACCATGCCCATTATTTGGCGGCGGTCCGGGATCTTCGGGCACGCTTTCCAGATGCCGTTTTCGAGTATCTGCTCTGCGACCTGATACCGGTCAAGTTTCCGCACTTTTTCGAATCGCAATTCGCTGATCGCGCACGCAAGTTCATGCTCGCGTTGCCGTCATTCTGCGACCGATATGTATGCATCTCTAACAGCACAGCAAAAGACGTGAGAGCCATTCTCCGCCCGGAAGCGGACGCCCGTGTTTTCCGCCTCGGCTCGGACATCGTGGAGAATGGCAATGCCGTGGTGGGGGCCCCGCAGACAAGACCCTACGTCCTCTCGGTCGGCACAATCGAGATCCGCAAGAACCACCTTCTTCTATATTTTGTCTGGCGAAGACTTTCGGAACTATTGGGCGACCGCTGCCCCGATCTAATCCTGGTGGGTCGCCAAGGGTGGATCGCGGGCGACGTCTACACGCTCTTCCAGACGGACCCGATGGTTAAGCATCTGGTTCAAATTCGCCATGACGTGACCAATGAACAGCTTGCAGGGCTGATCCAGAACTGCCAATTCACAGTGTTTCCCTCTTTCTACGAGGGATGGGGTTTGCCAGCAAGCGAGAGCTTTTTCTATGGAAAGGTGTGCGTCACGTCGAACACCTCGAGTCTGCCGGAAATCAACCCCTTTCCGGAATTGATGTTCGATCCATACGATCACCAACAGGCCTTTGACGTGATCCGCTCACTGATCGCGAATCCGGCTCGCCTGAAGCAGTACGAGGAACAGATTCCAGCGAGGTTCGAGAAGCTGACCTGGGAAGAAAGCTTCGCCGAGCTCTACAAGATCGTCGAAGCCTGACAATCAAGACGCGTAAATCGTCGTCTGGTCTACGCGCGGCCCAGCACTTCCTCGTACAGCGACACGTACGCTTTCCCCAGCGCAGGTCCCGAAAACAGCCTCTCGTACCGCGCCCGGGCAGCCAGCCCCATACGCCGCGCCTGCCCTTCGTCCTCAAGCAGGATGTTTACCGCCTGCGCCAACTCCTGCGGCGCTTCTGGCCGAACGACGATTCCAGTCACCCCCTGTTCATTGACATAGGACGTGCCAGAACCGATTTCACAACAGACCATCGGCTTGCCGAACATGGAGGCTTCGACCAATACCATCCCGAACGCTTCCGAACGCAGTTGCGAAGGAAGCACCAGCCCCCGGCAGCCCTTCAGTAGCGCGATCTTCTCTTCGTCCGTCACCTGGCCTGCAAAGATGACATTCTTCGCACCTCTCCGCTCAGCCAGTTCTTTCAGCCTTTCCATTTCCGGGCCCGATCCCGCGATCACCAGATTGGCGGGAATGGACGAAGCTGCCTCTACGAGTACATGGAGTCCCTTGTAGTAACGCAACACGCCAAGGGACAGGAAATATGGCTTGGTCCCCAACGGCAATCGGGCAAGGAGGTCCGGCCCGCACCGCTTCGACAGTTCGCTGTCTGCGTAATCGCGGATGCCAAGGGGAATCACGCGCAGACGGTCGGGTCGTACCGCCTCGGTCAGTACGCGACTCGATTGCGCATACGCAGGCGAGGTCGCGACGACAGCAGACATCGAAGCCAGCATCCGGCGCATCAACGGACCATACACATAACCCAACATGCGCTGGCGAACGATGTCCGAGTGGTACGTCATCACCGCGGGTTTTCCGCTTGTGTCCAAGAGGCGCAAAACGTCGCCGAACGGCCACGGAAAGTGGAAATGCAGCACATCCGCCCAATGCGCCAGGCGACGGTACTCACGCAACGAATCGAAGCCTCCAAGGTCGCATGACGCCGGCGCGGCCCAGGACTTCGAGCGGACCACTTTCCCCTCCGGAAACGCTACCTCCTGCGGCTCCGGATGGGGCGATAGCGTGAAGATCTTCGGGTCCGCACCGCACTCGCGCGTGGCAAGGCTGATCTGCCTGATTGCTTCCTGCAAACCACCGGGCGGATCAGGGAAATAGGTGCGGTAGACATGGAGCACCTTCACGCCTTGAGTCCCTCGGCGAAAGAAGCAGCGGCGTGGCCGCCCGTCAGAGCAATCGCCACTTCAGAACGAATGGCCGACTTCATTGCGACGAAGGTCGGCCTTCACCATCATTTCGCACAGTTGCTCAAGCGTCGTCTGCGGCTTCCATCCGAGTTCACGCTCCGCCTTGGCGGGGTTCCCCACAAGCAATTCGACCTCTGCGGGACGGTAGAACTTCGGATTGATCCGCACGACCGTCTTGCCCGTGGCGGCATCCACTCCGGTCTCCTGTTCGCCCGCGCCTTGCCACACAATCCGGATATCGGCGGCCTTGAACGCCATCGTCACGAAGTCGCGCACGGTTTCCGTGCGGTTCGTCGCCAATACGTAGGTGTCCGGCTTATCCGCTTGCAGCATGCGCCACATGCCTTCCACGTACTCCTTCGCAAAACCCCAATCCCGCTTTGCGTCGAGATTGCCCAGCTCCAGGACGTCCAGCTTACCCAGTTTGATCTTGGCCACGGAGTCGGTAATCTTGCGCGTCACGAACTCGCGGCCACGCAGCGGAGATTCGTGATTGAACAGAATGCCGCTGCAGCCGAAGATTCCATACGACTCGCGATAGTTCACCGTGATCCAGTGTGCGTAGAGCTTCGCCACGCCGTACGGGCTGCGCGGATAGAACGGCGTTTCTTCGACTTGCGGAATGGCCTGGACCTTGCCGAACATTTCCGACGTGGATGCCTGGTAGAACCGGATCGCCGGGTTGACGATACGAATAGCCTCCAGCAGGTTCAACGGGCCGATACCCGTGATCTCCGCCGTCGTAACCGGCTGGTCGAACGACACCCCAACGAAGCTCTGGGCCGCGAGGTTGTAGACCTCAGTGGCGCCAGTCTGCTGCAAAAGGCGGATGCTCGTGGACAGGTCGGTCAGGTCGTACTCGACCAGATGCAGGTTCGGATGATTCTGGATGCCCAGTTCCTCGATGCGCCAGAAATTGACCGAACTCGTCCGGCGATACGTACCGTAGACCGTGTAACCTTTTTCCAGCAGAAGTTGCGCGAGATAGGCACCGTCCTGCCCGGAAATACCAGTGATGATTGCTTTCATAAGAAATACTCGAAGAAATTGACCTAGTTGTTCGATGTAGTTGCCAACGAGCCCGGCTATGCGGGCCGGTCCCGTCGGCGCGTGCGTATCACGGTTTATCGTCGTTTAGTACGTCAACACGGCACAGCAACTGATGAGTGCTCTGTTCCCACGTCAGCCACGGCATGTCCGAGGAATCCGGCACCTTGCCGTTACGATAAAGGTCGAGCCATCCGGAAAGAGCCTGGGCTAACGAAGCACCATCCGCTCCACTAAACCAGTACGCGTAACCGCCTGCTACTTCCCGAAATACCGGAATGTCGCGCGCGACGATCGGCAATTTGTGTTGGGCCGCTTCGATGAGCGGCAGGCCGAACCCTTCGTATTCGGAAGCCGCAATCAGCGCGCAACAGGTCTCGTACACGCGTTCGAGATACTCGTCGCTAATGCCTTCCAGCCAGAACAGCCGCTTGCCACGAAGCGGATGGTCACGCAGACGCTCAACCAGTTCCTCGACGTGCCACCCCGCCTTGCCAACAATCACGAGGTTGACCTCTTCGCCTTTCGACCAAAGAAGCTCGAAGGCATCGATTGCCTGAGCGTAGCTCTTCCGCGGCTCGACCGTGCCGACCATCAGAAAGCTCGGGCAAGCCTTGAGAGCATCGAGTACCTGCTTTGCCTCGTCAGGCATACCAACCGTCGGCTGGCTGTTGCCGATATCGGCGCCCAGATGGAAATGGGTAATATCCGGCACACGACCCAATCCCGCCCGCTTCTCGACGAACCAACGGCCCACATCGGCCGCGACGGCCTCGGAAATGCACACCAAGCTGTGCGCGTAGCTCGCAAGGCCGTCTATCCAGTGCGTAAAAGCCTGTGTCATCCCCGGCGTGTGCCACCGCGTGTTCATCAACGGAGTCAAGTCGTAGACAACGTAGTGAATCTGGACGCCCGCCTCGTACATGTGGCGAAGCGTCTCACTGAACGCCGGAAACAGATGCGCCGTAAGGTCCAGTCCAATAAATACATCGTCCTTGCCGAAAGTAATTGGCACATCCTGAATTCCTTCGGCCGGCCGGCCAAGGAACTGCGCGACGAAGGATCTGGCGTAGAGCAGCCCGTGACCGTCTTTTGTATAGACCGCCTCGACACGATAGCCCGCGGGCGGATGCTCGAGCAGTCGCAGAAGAATGCTTCGCACCACTCGCTGGATACCCGACTTTGCGTCTCTGGCGACCAGCTCCGAGATGTCGACCAGCAATTGCCGATCACCGCACACGCCGTTGATAACCTGCTTGTTCAACTCCAGACACTCCTTAAGCGAAATGCGATCACGGTTTGAAGCATCGAGATGCGCTTCTGCCGCCTGCCGCGTCATGTCAGCCATGACGCGTTCGTACGTGGTGGCGACATCTCCATCACCGATACGCGACATCGGCGCGCTTGCAGCTACAAACGCCTCTTCGAGCCTATCCAGCGCAAGGTGTGCGGAACGCTCCCACGAGAACTTCTTGACCTGTGTGGCGCAATGGCGTTTGAGTCTCTCAAGAAACTCTTCATCCGTCAGGCCTCTGAGCATCGCGCACGCGATGTCTGCAACGGAAAGAGGATCGAACAGCGCCTCTTCACATCCCACAACCTCCGGCAAACTTGTGGAGTTCGACGCCATAACGGGCGCACCACAGGCCATCGCTTCGAGAGCCGGCAGACCAAATCCTTCGTGCAACGAAGGAAACACGCAAAATCGGCACAGTCCATAAATGGCTGTGAGCTCGTCATCCGGCAGGTAGCCTGTCAGCACAAGCTGATTGGGCTCAAGCCCAAGGCTGGCTGCCTTCGCGTCGAGTGCTTCGCCCATTCCTGGGGGCACCTTGCTGCCTATAACGAGCTGCAGACCGTCCCGCACGCTGGAAGGCAGGCTCGCGAATGCTTCGATCAACCGATCGAAGTTTTTGCGCGGGTCGAATCCTCCCGGTACGTATAAAACGAACGGACCGCTTATGTTGTACTGGGCGAGCAACTGCTGGGCCGCGTCGGCGGGAAGTTGAACCGGCGCGAACTGCTCACCGATTGCCGCGGAAATATTGACAATCCGTTCGGCAGGAATCTGCAGCAGGTCGATGGCTTCCACGCGCGAATGTTCCGATATCGCGAGCAGACAGTCGGCCCTTTTAAGGAACTCTAACTTCCGTAGATAAAACGATCGATACCCGGGGTCCACCAGGTAAGCATCACTCATCGCATACGGGATGAGGTCATACAACGTGACGGCAGTAGGCAGTCGGCTCAAGCCAGAATTGATGGCCACAATCGATTCATCGCCCCAACCTTCGAACAGGCTCGATACGTAGACGACATCTGGCTTCAACGCTGCGAGAAACTCTTCGCGCACGAGTTCCGAGGCGCGGGCGCGCCAGCCGCTTCCGGGAATCGCTCCGGCCGTTTCGGGAAGACCGGAAAAAATCACGATCCTTTCCTGGCCCAACAACCCGGAGAATGCGGTTCGCAGCGGCCCGATGGTTTCCGGGAACTTGCCGTTGAGCACGATGTAGACCTCATGCCCGCGGCACTCAGCATCTGCCACCATCGCCAAAGCAAGCGACAGCGAATATCTTCCGATGCCTCTGAATCTGCTCTCGCTTTGAGCAGCTTGCAGATCGATCACGATACGCATGACGCTCCCGCATCGGAAATCGGGCCCTGGTCGACCCTGGGTTGGAATTGAACTTCGCCCACCGCTACGCCGAACGGCAAATCAGTCGTAGATGCGTGTTGCGGCCTGCTTACGACAAACGTCACCTCTGACGTCGAACTCCCTTTGACGGGCTCGATGACGAGACTCGCGGGACTCCAGTCTTCGCCCACCGGCGTATGCGCCAACATCGGCTTACCGTCGATGAGTACATCGACGGTTGTACCGCTTTGCACCGATCGCCAGACAAAGTCCAGTTGACCTGGCCGCGAACGGAAACTGGCACGGATCCCGGTCCAGGCGAAGCAACGGTAAGGATCCGCTTCTATGGGATAAAAGCCGCTGCTGCCCCGCAAGAGTCCATCGAGAAGTGCCATCTCCTCGAAGCCGGGAGCCGACGCCTCCATGAACTGCACGTCACGCAAAGCGACGGCACGTGGGCTCGACCGAGGCAGACCTGAAGTCTCCGTCAACTCGATGGTGACGTTCCTGAGGGCAGTGCCATCTTTGCGAGGAACAACGATGCGGAACGACGTCCAGTTTGCCGAGACGTCGACGTATCGATGCGCGAGTTCACCGTCGATCCGAATTTCAACGGTGCCTCCGGCCTCGGTCCGCCAGATCCCGCTCATTGCGCCTGGACGGCATTCGAAGCTGGCCTTCTCTTTTGTCCACGCGAAGTGGGAGTTTCCGTCGGTCTCGATGTCGAAAAAACCGCTCAACAGACTGTCCGTGTCCGGCAATCCAACGGGGTCGTCATAAAGCGACGCGAGGCGCTCGACCACACGTGCCCACGTGAAATTGGCGCTGGCGACGATCGTGGAAAGGAAACTACGCGGCGCATCCGCACAGCGCGCGATTGCGGCCGCTATGCCTGCGGTGTCGGCATGATCGACATAGGCTGCGCCTGCACCGAAATACTCTTTCGTACACCCTTCGGACGTCACGACCACCGGGGCTCCGCAAGCAAAGGCTTCCAGTGCGGCCAGGCCAGGCGTTTCGAGCACGCTGGGCAATGCAAACACCGAACACGCTGCGTACGCGGAGCGCAACAAGTCCGAATCGTGATTCAACGGCCCGATATAGCGGAGTTGATCGCCGCCTTCCTTGAAACAGGACTGCGCGTACTGCTGGTCGCGCACATGCCCTATCAGCACCAGTTGCAGATCAGGATGCGCCTTAAGCGCACGAGCCAGCTCAAGCTGATTCTTGCGCGGCTCGACATTCGCGACGTTCAAGACGAACTTGCCGGTAATGCCGAACTGCTCCCGGAAAAGCTGGCCATCCACCGGTTGCAGGAAATATTGGTCGATGCCGTTGTAGACAGTAAAAAACTTCTCGCGGGGAATATTGAACACCTTCGCGAGAAGATCGCATTCCGCGTTCGAATTGCAGACCACGCGGTCAGCCAGCACAAAAATGAGGCGAATTTCGTCGAAGGGGTACTTCGACTTCGACTCTTCCGTGATCCACAGATTTGGCGAAACCACCAGCGGCAACCCGATGCTCTTGACGAACGAACAGAAGTGCAGCGAGCCACTCATGCAGGAGAAGTAGTGAACCACTTCATGATCTTTGAAGCGCGGATTCCAAAGGTCGAGAAGACTAACCTGCACGCCACGTTCAACGAGGTGCTTGTGGTACTGCTGAAGCTGAATTTCGCCACCACCAGGCGTATGAAACGCCATAGGGTAGGTGTTGAACAATACTTTCATATGAACTCAGTTAATTTACCGGGCTCGCCTGATTTGTTGACGCGCTTCGTTCGACGTAACACCCGCAGGTCGACGTCAAGGACCGCAAACGATATTCTTCGCCGGCACGTCAGGCCGGGCACATACGCTATCCAGTCTGCGAGCAGATTCTCGGGACTTTTGCCTACTGCTGGTTCCAGACAGTCTGCATGAGCCAGTCACGCCCGGTGATTCCAGACGCTTCATCCGAAAGCAGGAAAGCCACGAGATTGGCCACCTCGGCAGGCGTGTTAAAGCGCTTGAGTTCGAGCGGTTCGCAGACTTCCGCGTAAAACTGTTCGGGGCTTACACCCTGCTCTACCGCCATCCGGGCCACGTCCTTGAACGACATCTCTGTGCCCACCCAGCCCGGACACACCGCGTTGACCGTAATGCCGTCGGCGCCAAGTTCTTTGGCCCAACACTTCGTCATCCCGATTACGCCGAACTTGGAGGCGCAATAGGCCGAGTAGCCGGCACGTCCCTCCTGCCCGAGTTGCGAGGCGATGTTCACAATCCGTCCCGGGCGGGAGAGGCGGCGGACCAACCCCTTGGTCAAGATGTAAGGGCCAACCAGATTGGTTCCCAAGACGTCGTCCAAAGGATCATCGCCAGAATCGAGAATGCCGAACGTCTTGCAGATGCCGGCATTGTTCACGACACCCCACAAGTCACCCTGCCAGCCGGCGGTAAACGAAGTCACTGCGCTGCGGTCCGCCAGATCGACGGCGTGTACACGGGCACCGGCATCCTTGACGAAACTCGCGCCGCGGAGAATGTCTGCGGAATGCGCCGAACTCACGAGTAAATCGAGATCGTAGCCCTTACCTGCCAAGGTTTCGGCAATGGAAAGTCCAATGCCGCGCCCGGCTCCCGTTACAAGGACGCGTCTGCGCATGCTTCGCCGCTCCAGAAAAGTTCATTGCCGCGCATTCTGCCGACGGCCGCCATGAGTTGTCTTGCGGAATCCGCCCACGACAACACTTCCATGTTGTCAGGGTAGACGCAGGTGCCGGCTTCGCGATCACGCAGCCATGTTGCGAGGAGTGCTCGCAAATCGCTCACGGAAGTGCCGGCGAAATAGGTCGCGGACGTCCCGCAGATTTCACGAAATACTGGAATGTCTCGCACGATCAGAGGCACCCGATAGTGGGCTGCCTCCACCAATGGCAGGCCGAAGCCTTCGGCAAGTGACAAGGCGAGCAAAGCCGATGACGATGCATAGACGCGCCGCAAGTATTCGTCGCTGATGCCGTCGAGCCAGAACAACTGTTTCCCGAGCTTCGGATGTGTCTTGATCCGCTCAATCAGTTCGTCGACCTTCCAGCCGGCACGGCCAACGAAGACAAGCTTGGTGTCGGAGCCTTGGGCCCACAGGCCCTCAATCGCGTCTAATGCGAGCGCGTGTCCTTTTCTCGGCTCCAACGTACCCACCATGAGGAAGGTCGTGGACGCTTTCAATTTCGCCAAGACGTCTTCGGCGTCAGGCGGCAATCCCATTGAAGGAATACTCTCCGAAATGTCCGAGCCGAGATGAAAATATTCGAGCTTCGGCAACTCGGCACGCTTCGGTTTATGGCGCGACAGCCATGTATTCAAGTCGTTGCGGACCGAGTCGGAGATACAGATGAGGCCATCGCCCTCCTCACTCACGCACTCGAACCAGTAGTTGAACAAGGCGAGGTAGTCGTTCCCCTCGAACCACGCATTCGTCCCGTAGAACCACTCCGGATACATCAACGGGATCAGGTCGTAGACAACAAAATAGATTCCCACACCATGTGAGCGAAACCGTACCAACTCCGAGCGCAACGCCGGGGTAATGTTGTAGGCAAGATCAACGCTCAAGAAGATGTCGCCCGCAGCCGGCTTGATGGAGATTTCGCCCGTGGTGACGAGTTCCTCCGCAAGCTGATGTTCGGCGAGAGACGTTGCGGTGACGAAGCGACCCGTCACGCCATCGCCGCGCACAGGCACAATTTTCCAGTCGGCAGGCGGCCGCTGCCTCAGTGCCTGCAATAACGCGCGCGTGACTCGTTGAATGCCGGTCCCCTTGTCGAACCCGGCAAGCTCAGTCACATCAAAAAATAAACGATGGCGCATGATGAATACGTTGTTCCCACTGTGTGCATATGCTGTTGCTCGCGGCGAACAACAGCATCAGTAGCCTGGTCCCCGGCTGCATCGCTCCCTGCATCGACGCTCAAGCTGAGAAAACCATCGACGCGGGACTTCCCGTTCAGCCAACGCGCAACGAGTCGCGCTGCCCCTGTTTTCTATTTCGCTCTATCGCCTCGAACACAACAGCCTGTTCGATGTAGTGACCGAAATTGCCGTTATTGGTCGGCGCCATCACACCGGCAGTGCGGACAAGACCCATGTACGCCTTGCCGCTCAGAAAGTGCTTGTCGTAGCGAATCTTTTCCCAAAGGTCCGACAGCGAGAATGCTTCCGGCACCGTCGTGGGGAGCCCAATGCGGCTGAATACGTCGTAGTGCATCTCGACCGTTTCTTCGTCGGACAAGCCCAGCAGCAACGCCACTTCGGCCGACACGCACATGCCGATCGAGATGGCTTCGCCGTGATACACCTCTCCCTCGGACAGATGCTCGACGGCGTGGCCAATGGCGTGGCCGTATTGCTTCAGCGTTTCGTCGTAGTCCGAATCGAGATCACCGCTCATGACTTCGAGCTTGAGTTCGATCGATTTCGTCACGACCTCGGCAAGGAAATCCGGGTCGACCAGGTGTTCGCTGTTCGAAGTGATGAACGACAGGAACTTCGTGTCCTGGCAAATCGCGTGTTTGATGGACTCCGCCAGGCCATCGCGAATCAGGCGCACGTCGAGGGTGCGCAGAACCAGCGGATCGACGACGATCTTCGAGGCCGGGTAGTAGCTTCCGATCAGGTTCTTCCCGTGATCGAAGTTGATCGCCTGTTTGAAGTCGATTGCCGCGTCGACCTGAGACAGCAAGCTCGTCGGGAAATGCACAAGTCCGATGCCGCGATACAAGGTGGAGGCAAGAAAACCTGCCAGATTGTTCACCACGCCGCCGCCGAGACTGAATATCACCGAGTGCTTGTCGAAGCCATAGTCCAACGCCTTTTCGACGAGTTGCGAATACACCTTGAAGCTCTTCGAGCTTTCACTCGCCGGAACGACCAGCGTGCGTACCGAACGACCGGAGCGCTCAATACCTTCGAGCACACGTCGCAGGTAGAGCTTTTCAACGTTCTTGTCCGTCACCAGCAAGTGCTTGGATTCCTTGCGGATATGGTCGAAGACACCCATCGCGTCGAGATGGCGCAGGGAATCTTTCCGGACGATCACCTCGCTTTCCAGCCGCTTGTCCGCATGGAAATTGAAGCTGCGTACTGTTTGTTCGCTCATAAGGTTCTGGCGCACGGCTGCCCGTGCTGCATGAATGTTGGTTCCGGGGCCCGCCCCACTCTTGCTCCAGTCAGGACCGCACGCCCAGTACACGAACCAGCGGTTCGAGGCATTGCGGCATCAGATACTGGTTGTGGACGTTGCGCTGCAGTTGCGGCGATACGGGCGTATTGAGCGCAGCTTGCACGCCCTTCTGGATGGACGCGGTAGAGACCGGATCGACCTGATGCACGAGCTCGGTGCCGAAATGCTCCTGCGTCCACGGCCCGGCCGACAGCACCATGGGCACACGAGCAAGCGCGGCTTCGAATGCGGAGAATCCCGCAGGCTCGAGCGACACTTCGATGAACACACGAGCCCCGCGCAGTGCGGAACGCAGAATCTCGGATTTCGGCGCCAGATAAGGCAGGAACTTGAAGTGCGACGGCGCAGCCTTCACGCAGGCTTCGTAATATTCACGGTCGCGGTAGTCGCCGACGAACACGAGCGGAATCTTCGAGTCGCGCAACGCGTGGATAGCCGCGAGCTGGTTCTTGCGCTCTTCGATAATGCCAACCGAGAGCATGTACTCGTCGACCTTGTACGTCTGCTTGAAGAGATCGCCGCTGATCAGTTCTTCGAAGCAGGAATCGGCGCCCCACCTGCAATATGCGACTTTCGACGCGTCGAGCGGCACGTGTGCGGCAACGTTCTCGAACTCGGACTTCGACTTGAATACGACGACGTCGGCCAGCCTGAAGAACTCGGCAACGGAATTCTTCTCTTGCTGGCTCGGCTCTTTCAGCCACCACAGACTCGGCATCAGGACCAGCTTCTTGCCTGCCGCCTTGACCTCGCGCACGAACTCCATGCCCGTCGGGACAACCGAGTAATGGAGCACCACGTCGTATTTGTTCAGCGGTTGTGCGGTCGGACCGTAGAGGTCCGCCCGGACGCCGAGCTGCCGAAGATTGGACAGCAGATCGACCAGCTCGAGCTCCCCACCGCCGCGATGCAGAAATGCCGCAGGGTAAGTCGTGATAAGTACGCGCGAATCGCTCATTCGATACTCCAGTTAATGTTCCGAGGCAAGCTGCTCTGGCTTCCTGCTTGCTGCTCCTCGCCACACACAATCCAGCATTTTAACGGTCCGGGCATCCCAGGTATTATCGCCGACGTACACGCGGGACTCCTGGGGTGTCAGCTTGCCGCGCGCCAGCTGGCGCTCGATGGCGGCCACGAACGCCTCGGGCGTTTCCCCCACTTCGAGCCCATCGAAGCGGTCTTTGGTGAAATCCAGAGGCGTCGACACCACCGGCAGACCGGCAGCCAGGTACTCGAAGAACTTCATCGGGAACATCGACCGCGTATAGCCGTTCAGCAGCGTCGGCAACAGTCCGACATCCATTCCGGCCAGATACGCGGGCAGTTGCTCATAAGCCCTGTAGCCCAGGAAATGCACGTTGGGCAGTTCCTTCAACTGCGACACCCAGGCGCTGCGCTGGCCTTCCCGCTCCTCACCGATAAAGATCCATTGCCAGTCCGGCCGCCTGCGCGCCGCCGCCGCGATCAAGGGAAAATCCACCTTGAAGTCCGACAACACGCCGTGATAGACCAGTCGCGGCCCGGGGATCGCAGCAAGATCATGCGGCAATGGTCCCCGGCGTTCGAGTGCGCGTCCGAAGTGCTGCGCATCGACGACGTTCGCGAAAAAGTGTGTGTTCGGATTGAACGGCAGGCATTGGTCGCGCAGTGCCGCGGCCGTTGTAAATACCGCTTCGCTCAATCCCAGTAGTTGCTGCTGCGCGCGATGGAACGCCTCGACGTCAACCCCTGGAATTGCCGCCAGATCGTCCACGCAATGATAGATCAGCGGTCCGTGCGGGAGGGTCTCGATCGCCTCCAGCATGAACGGATGATACGTCCACACCACCGTGTCCGAAAAACGGTGCCGGCGCGCAAATCGCGCCACGCTCCATCTGAGCAAAGCCTGATTGAAGCGGCTCACCACAGGCCAATGGTGCTTCGCGGGAAACATCAGAGGCGAGAGCACCCACACGTTGTGCTCGCGTTGCGGCGGCGCAATAAAGTTGGACCTCAGGCCGCTCCAGAGCCGGCGCCAGATGCGCGCCCAGTCTTTGCCGCTTGCAAGCTTCGGCGAGCGCAAACCGACACTCTCGACGTACAGCACCCTCCAGCCGCGACGCGCCAGGATGCGGGCGGTGTGTTGCTTGTTCGTCCAGTACGGCTCGTCCCAGTCGGCGGTGGAAAAGAGAACGCAATCACCGGCCGCCGACCCGAGGTGCTCAGACTCAGCCACCGAACACCTCAACCGGCTGCCCCAGCAGGCTCGCAACCATGCGTTCGGACGCATGGCCATCGCCGTACGGATTCGCCCGGTTGCGCAGCGCTTGCCGACGCTCCGGGTTGTCTAGCCAGGCCACCGCCGCGGCCTCGATGCCTTCGGGCGTTTGCCCGGCCAGTGTCGCAAATCCAGCATCCACGCCTTCGCGCCGCTCGGTGTGGCCGCGCATCACGACCACCGGCACGCCGAACGTTGGCGCCTCTTCCTGAATGCCGCCCGAGTCGCTGACCACGAGCGCGCTCCGGCTGATGAGGTAAAGGCTCGACGGATAGTCCACGGGCTCGATCAAAGCCAGATTGGGAATCGCGCCGAGCTCACGCATCACGGGTTCGCGCACGGCGGGATTCAGGTGAACCGGAAACACCCACTGATATTGCCGATACCGACCACACAGGTCGCGCAACACCTTGCAGATGCCCAGCAGCGTCTCGCCGAAGTTTTCACGCCGATGACAGGTCACCAGAATGTGGGACTGCTCCGCACCCTCCCACTTGGGCAACGCGAGACTCGCGGGCGCCTGCTCCCATGATTGCCGGGCCAGCATGATGGCATCCACCACGGTATTGCCGGTCACAACGATGCGCGCGTCGTCGATGCCTTCGTGCAGCAGGTTCTGGCGAGCGAGTTCCGTCGGCGCGAAATGGCGGGTAACGATGCGAGCGAGCAGGCTGCGGTTCGCCTCTTCCGGAAACGGATTCGCCAGATCGCGCGTGCGCAGTCCAGCTTCAACGTGGGCTACCGCAATACCGCGATGGAACGCAGCCAGTCCCGCACAGAAGGCCGTCGTCGTATCGCCCTGAACGACGACCCAGTCAGGGCGAACCCGCTCGAGTACCCCGTCCATCTCGGTCAGCAGCTTCGCCGACAGGATGTTCAACGACTGCCCCGGACTCATCGTGTCCACACTGATGTCCGGCACGATGCCGAAAAAGCCGAGTGCCTGCGCCAGCATTTCCTTGTGCTGACCGCTCGCGCACACGATGGTCTCTACCCTCGGGCGCAACGCCTCGATCACCGGCGCCAGCTTGATGACTTCCGGGCGCGTACCCAGTACGACCATCACTTTCATCGCAGCCGCCTCTCTGGATCAACCTCGAACGATTCACCACGGAACTCGACCGCGAAGCGCAACGCAGTGCCCGGCTCGCCGGGCAATTGCACACGGAACGTTCCGGCCTCTTCAATCACGCGCAGCGACGATTTGGCCAGCAGGAAATCCAGCGCCGTCTCTTCATTGAGGAAGACTGGTTTGCTCGCGCGGCCTGCGATGTACGCGATCAGCTTTTCGTGAGCGTCGATGCGCACGGGTTCGTTGGGCCAACCGTACTGGTAGCGCGCCGAGAACGGGTGGTCGAGGTAGCCGAAAAGCGTCTTCGTCTCGAACGCAAGATCGAATGCCTGCTTGAACACGGCCAGGGGGTCGCCCGAGGCCAGCATGCAATCGCCATGCAGCATCGTCTGCTGGCTGTGTCCAATGAAGCCCTCCGGCATGCCGGCAAGCGTGCCGCCTCGCGCCAGTAGGAATTCCGGATCGTTGCGGATGATTCCGCCCACACAGCCCGAGTAGCCACAGTCGGACAACGCTTCGAGCGCGTAAGGCGGGCTCTGGTGGAACGGCGACACGGCGTAGCGAACCGGCTTGCCGATCACGGACTGCAGCAGCCGCATCGATTCGCCGCCCTCTACACATGCAGCCTCGTAACTTCCCCCCCAGTTGGGCGCGTGCGTGGCCGTATGAGAAAGCAGCGCGGCGTCGCGGTCGGCAGCAAGCTCGCGAAGAATCGCGTGATGAGCCGTGTCCGCGAGATTCGACGTGTGAACCGCGAGCGAGAACGGGACACCCAGGCGTCGGTACGTCTGCCACAACGGACGCGCCGACTCGACATCCTCATCGCAGTCGAGGCGAGATGTGATCGCGGCATCGTAACCCCACGGAATCTCGCTCAGAACAGGCTGACAGTGAAGTTCGCCGGCGCGGTGCGCCGACAGGAAGTTCTCGATCAACCGCCACTCGAACGAGTCGCAAGGGCCAACGGGACGATTGAACCAGAGTACGCTGGCTGTGGCCTTGTCCCACAGACCTGCGTAGGAAAACTGTCGCTCGGCGCCCACGTGAACCGATGCCAGCCGGGCCTCTTCAGGGACGTCGATTGGCTGACGAACGCCCCAGATGGATCCATCCGCGCGAATCGCGCCGAAGCCCAGGTTGTTCCACTCGTCGGTAAAGTCGAAGCGTTCGAACGGACGCACCCATGCGCGACCGCCAAGGGTGGCCGACAGCGCCGTATATCGAACCGAAGCGTCGCTCTCGGCCGCTTCACGACTGGCTGCCGGCGCGCTGCGCGCGGCCGACGCAAGTGGCTCAGGCCATGCGCGCTCCTCACAACCAAGATAGTGCGCGAGCGCCGCGGGCAGCCGACCGAACACGACCAGTTTGGAGCCTGAAGAAGCGACCCACTCGACGAGGGCGGCGCCCCAGGCGTCCGGCACGTCGATGGCGACGATGACGGCAGGCGCACGCTCGCGCAGAGCCGCGTACGACAGCCAGTTTGCCTGCGCACTGCTGACCGAGCGGCGCAGCGCAGCCAGCACGAGTCGACCAGCCTCGGCCGACGGAGCCGGAAAGAGAACGCCGATCATGCCGTCACCACATGGCGGAATTTTGCGCGGCGCCCCACGCGCACAAGGTCGTCGTGGCCGACATAGGCGATGCTGAAAGCGTCTTGCCAGTAGCTGCGCAGCTTCGCGGTCGTGTCCTGCTCGTTGGCCCACGGCTCGAGCACGATGCGCAACGTCGGAGGTTGCGTGCGCAGATCGATCTGGAATTCCTGAATGCCGCCCACGCGATGGTCCAGCATGTCCTGGATATGGTGCGTCGCGTGCGCCACGCCATTGATCGGCACAACGTCGTGAATCCGCCCCACAACATCCGTCAGGAACAATCCGTCGGCGCGATCTTCGACGTGTGCGAGGTCGCCCGTCGCATAGCGGATCAGGGGCATCAGCCGGTTGCGAAAGCCGGTGAAAACGAGTTCGCTCGCGCCTCCGTCAGAAACCGTATCGACAGGACGGTTCTCGGGCCAGCCTTCGGATTCGAGAATCTGAAAACCGCCTTCATGGCCGTCGAGCTCGTACGCCATCACACCGAGTTCCGCGAGCCCGTAGCGATTGATCACGCGACACCGAAGCGCCCGTTCGATCACTTCGCGCGCGCTGTCCTCCAGCAATTCGCCACTCGACTCGAAGACTTCGAAAGCCTTTGCGCGGCCGTACTTGCGTTCGATATAGCACGCCAACGCATACATGGTCGACGGATGCCCGTGCGCAAGAAAGGGTTTGCGCCGCTTCAACGTGCGCCAGATTTCCTCCAGCCCCTCGTCATCGATGCGGTCGAAGAAAATGTTGCTGCGGTTCATCGCAAAGCATTTGAAGTCTTCGCGCGACGGCCACTCAGGAATCACCTGATCGGGAAAGCGGCACGCGAAATGGAGCTCGGACCGATAGCCGCGCTTGCCCGCGCGACGCCGTGCGTAAAACGTAACGGCCGAAGAATAATCGGCGGCTTCCTGGTCATAAAAGATGGTGCAGGACAACCCCGTCGAGCCGCCTGTCTTGCACGCGTGATGGCGGGTTTCCTCGAGCGGGCGCGAAAAGAGACGCGCACCCTGCTCGCGAATGACGTCCTTCGTCAAATACGGAAGATCTTCCAGATAACGTGGGTCTTGCCCTGCCTTTACGGGATCGAACTGCTTCTCGCGAAAGAGATCGCGGTAGTAAGGCACATGTTCGGCCGAGAATTGAAGGATCGCGGTCAGACGCTCAAGCGCTATGCGGCGCCGGGCTTCGAATGGAAGCCGGTAGTATTCGCGAAGCTCAGCCACCTTGGGCCGCACGCTACGCTTTTCCCGGCTCTCCGCAATCGGATAGGCAACGTACGCGCCCATCATGCCCTTCAGCAAGCGGAACGGCTGGTACAGAAAAAGCGACTCGCCGTAGCGAACAATCGGGTGATCAGCACGCATGTTGTACATGCCTCGTTGAGGCCCACGAAGAACCGTTGAAGTATTTCGGAACCGCCCGTTCCACCTGCCCGGACGCTCGTCCGCAGCGGTGCAAGCTCACGCGGTCTGGCGGGCGCCGCCCGAAGGCGTGGCTTCTGTCGCCGGGGCGACTGCCGGCACGACCGGCTCGTCCGACACCATCTTCCCGTGCTCCAGGCTGATCTTGCGGGTACAGACGCGCTCGATGAGCGAAGGATCGTGCGTGGCCACCACGACGATGGAAGCGTTCCCCACCAGCATTTCCAGGCGCTGCGCCGCCTTCACGCTGAAGTCGGCATCGCCGACGCTCAGCCACTCGTCCATGATGAGGATGTCGGCCTCGATGCTGGTCGAGATGGCGAACGCGAGCCGCAGCATCATGCCGCTCGAATACGTGCGCACCGGCAGATTCAGGTATTCGCCGAGTTCGCTGAATTCGGCGATTTCGTCGATCTTGCTTTTGATCCGCCCAGGCGGCAGACCGTCCAGGATACCGCGCAGATAGATGTTCTCGAAGCCGGTCGCGTCAGGGTCGAGGCCCATTGAGACATCCAGCAGCGAAGCGATCTTGCCGCGCGTGCTGAGCTTTCCGCGCACCGGCGCGTAGACACCGGAAAGCGCGCGCAGCAAGGTCGTCTTGCCCGAACCGTTGTGCCCGACAAGACCAATGCGCTCGCCGTCCGTGAAGCTGAACGTCAGATTGTCCAGCGCCCGCACGACCGCGTGGCGGCCCGCGTCCTGGCCGATCCGGCCGCCGGTCGTCAGGTTGAGCACGGCCTTCTTCAGCGAGCGATGGGAATTCTCGTAGATGGGAAATTCGACCGAAATTTCCTCGGCGACAATAAATGAACTCACGATGTCACAGCCAATAGGGAACGCGATCGCGGCACCGCCGCATCAGATATTGCGAAAAGGCGAACCCAACCACCAGCAAACCGATGCTCCAGGCCCACGACTCCCAATGAATCGGCCGGCCCGTAACGGGCGCACGCACGGTTTCGATCAGGTGATACAGCGGGTTGTATTCCGCAACCCACCCGCGATCTTTGAGAATTTCCGGCGACCACATGACCGGCGTGAAGAAGAACACGACCTGGATGAGGTTGGTCACGATAGGAGGAATATCGCGGAAGCGCGCACACAGCACGCCCAGCGAAACGCCAAGCCAGACGCCGTGCAGGAACAGCAAGCCAAGGCCGACGGGCAAAAGCAGAAACTCCCAGCTGGGCCAGCGCCCAAACGCGATCAGCAGCAGCACGACGACCGGGAAGCTGTGCAGCAGGATCACGAAATTGCGCCACGCGATCCGGCAAACATGGACGGTCAAGGGAATTCGTATCTGCTTGATGAGGTACGCCGACCCGATGAACGCGTTGCATCCTTCGTTCGCCACCGACGAGAGGTACTGCCACACCACCAGCCCGACTGCGAGGTAAGGCAGGTAGTTCTTGATCTCTTGATGCAAGAGCGTCGAGTACAGCGCACCCAGCACGACCACCATGATCGCCGTGCTGAGCGTGAACCAGAAAGGTCCGATCACCGACCGACGATAGCGCTGCCTGATGTCGTGCCAGCCGAGCGTGCCCCAGACACGCACCGACTTCATCCCCACGAGCAGGTCGTTATGCCCGTCGTGGTTGCCGAGATTCCTGCCAACTTGATCGTCCGCTGCAACATCCATATCAGGCACGTCCGTAAACATCCTCGAACCGGACGATGTCGTCTTCGCCCAGATACTCACCGCTTTGGACCTCGATCATCACAAGGCCGACGACCCCGGGGTTCTCGAGGCGATGCTTGTGCCCAGCCGGAATATAGGTCGACTCGTTGGTGCCGACAAAGAGTTCCTGGTCACCGTTCACGACCTTCGCCATGCCGCTCACGACAATCCAATGCTCGCTGCGATGATGGTGCATTTGCAGACTGAGGCTGGCACCCGGCTTGACCTCGATTCGCTTGATCTTGAAACGCGGGCCCTCTTCCAGGACCGTGTAGGTCCCCCAGGGCCGGTGCACCGTTCGGTGCAGCTTGTGGGCTTCGTGCCCACGCGCCTTCAGTTCGGAGTAGATGTACTTGACGTCCTGCGCGCGTTCCCGGTTCACGATCAGCAGCGCGTCAGGCGTATCGATGACGATGAGGTTTTCGACGCCCACCGCACCGATCACGCGGTCACGGCTCATCAGGTAGCAGTTGTCGACGTCGTGCAACAACGCCTCGCCTTCCACGCGGTTACCGTGCCCGTCCGGCTTGCAGAGTTCGCTCAGTGCCGCCCACGAGCCGATATCGCTCCAACCGATGCTGCAAGGCACGACAGCCGCCTGCTGGCACTTCTCCATCACGGCGTAGTCGATGGAGTTCTCCGGCACGGCGCCAAAGCTCTTCGGTTCGAGTTGAACCTGCGTCCAGCCCTTGCCTTCCGAGACACGCGAGTCGGCAAGACACTCGGATACGGCAGCGAGGATATCGGGGCAATGCAGTTGCATTTCCCGATGCATGGCCCGCGCAGTGAAGCAGAAGATGCCCGAGTTCCAGAGGAACTGTTGCGACGTCAAATACTCGCGGGCTTTTTCCAGCGACGGCTTCTCGATGAAGCGCAGTACGTCGTTGCCTTCCGCTTCGATATAGCCGTATCCCGTCTCGGGCGTTTCGGGACGGACACCAAAAGTTACAATTTTGCCGCTCTGGGCAAGCTCGACCGCTTTCTCCACGGCTGTCGCAAAAGCGGCCTGATCGGCGATGAGGTGATCTGCTGCGAGAACCAGCAGCGTCGCATCGGGACCGTGCACCTGCGACACGTGCTCCACCGCCGCAGCGATAGCGGCAGCGGTGTTGCGGCCGAACGGTTCACAGATGAACGACGTGGCGATACCGTCCTTGTTCACCTCGCGGAACTCGTCCTCGGCCTTGAAAAACAGGTCTCTGTTCGTGACTGTCAGGATTTGTTCAACGCCCGGCAGGGCTGCTGCGCGCAGGAAAGCCTTTTGCAGAAGGCTCTGGCCATCCGAAAGGCGGATGAAGGGCTTAGGATGCGACTCTCTGGAGACCGGCCAGAGACGGGAACCTGCACCGCCACACAGGATGATGGGTATCAAACTCACGAATTCCTCACTGCTTGCATTTCGTTCCAGGCTGGGGCGCGGCTTATTCGAATGGCATACGTCCGACGATTCGCCGACGTACCGATATCATCTGCCCCTGTGCGCGAACGCCGCGCGTTTGAAAGACAAACGCGCATTGTATCGCACGGCTAACCCTCTGAATATCGCGATTCTAGGGGCGAACCGGCCTGACAAAGTGCGCAAGAATGCTACCAATTGCAAGGAAAACACCGGCACGCGGAGTGCCGGTAGCGGCGAATCGCCTCAGACGGGAGGCGGCCGTTTCGTCAGGCGAGGTAGTCGGCAAAGACCAGTTCGAACGCTGTCTTCCAGTCGGGGCGGGACAGGCCGAAGGTGTGATCGAATCGCGTGCCGTCGAGCACGGAATAACGAGGACGGGGAGCGGGGGCAGCGAACTGCTCGGTGGTAATGGGTTCGATCGAACGGGTCCGCACGGCATCACCGCGAGCCGCCCGCATGGCATCGACGATGCGCTCGGCAAACGCGTGCCAGGTCGTTTCGCCGCTCGCCGTCAGGTGGTACATGCCGCCGGGGAAAGCACCGTCGCGTCGGCGCAACAGTGCCTCGCGAAGCGCGTGAGCCGTCAGGTCGGCAATGGTGCGCGCGGCGGTAGGCGTGCCACGCTGATCGGCAACCACGCGCAGCGCGTCGCGCTCCAGCGACGCGCCCGCAATCGTGCGCATGAAGTTACGGCCGCGCACGCCATAGACCCATGAGGTGCGGAACACCATCCAGTCACCGCCCACTTCGGCAATCGCCTGCTCCCCCGCAAGCTTGCTCCTGCCGTACGCACTCTGCGGAGAGGGAACGGCGTCTTCGACATAGGGCGCCGTCGCCGTACCGTCGAACACGTAGTCGGTCGAATAATGCAGTAGTACTGCCTGATGGCGTCGCGCTGCCTCAGCGAGTGCGCCGACAGCAGTACCGTTCACGGTCGTAGCCAGTCCCTCTTCCGTTTCCGCCCGATCGACCGCCGTATAAGCAGTCGCGTTGACGATCACGTCAGGGGACACCTGATCGACCGCACCGCTAATGGTCTCGGGGCGGCTCATATCCAGCCGCTCACGGTCGAATGCCACGACCTCGCCGAGCGGGAGCAAGGCACGTCGCAACTCCCAGCCCACCTGTCCATTCTTGCCGACGAGCAAGATCTTCATGCGTACACCTCCGCTTCAACGAGCCGCTTGCCTGCGGCGTCCTTCGCGGCCAGCAGCGGCTCGCCTTCGAGCGGCCACGCCACGCCTACGTCCGCATCGTTCCACAGCAGACACCGCTCATGCTCGGGGAACCAGTAGTCGGTCGTCTTGTACAGGAACTCCGCGGACTCGGACAGCACGACGAACCCATGCGCGAAGCCGCCCGGAATCCAGAGTTGCCGCTTGTTGTCGGCGCTCAGCCGAACGCCGGCCCACTTGCCGAAGTTCGGCGAGTTCTTGCGGATATCCACCGCAACGTCGAAGACTTCCCCCGCAATCACGCGCACGAGCTTGCCCTGCGGTCGCTCGACCTGGTAGTGCAGGCCGCGCAAAACGTTCTTCGCCGACCTCGAATGGTTGTCCTGCACGAAGCTGGTTTCTTCGCCCACGGCTTCGGCAAACTCCTGCGCATTGAAGCTTTCGAAGAAAAAGCCGCGCGCGTCCGCGAAGACCTTCGGTTCGATAATTTTCACCTCAGGCAGCGTGGTAGGCGTAACGGTTATTTTCATGCGATGGGTTCCGAAAGTAGCTTGAGCAGGTAGGCGCCGTAACCATTCTTCGCAAGCGGTGCAGCAAGGCGCTCCACTTGCGCGGCGTCGATCCAGCGGTTTCTGAAGGCGATCTCTTCGGGGCACGCCACCATCAAGCCCTGCCGTTTCTGGAGTGTGGCAATGAACGTGGCTGCTTCGATCAGCGAATCGTGTGTTCCCGTGTCGAGCCAGGCGTAACCGCGTCCCATGATTTCGACGTGCAGCCTGGCTGCTTCGAGGTATCGGGAGTTGACGTCGGTGATTTCAAGCTCGCCGCGCGCGGACGGTTTGATGTCCGCTGCGATATCGCACACGTCGTTGTCGTAGAAGTACAGCCCCGTGACCGCATAGTTGGAGCGCGGGCGCGAAGGTTTCTCTTCGATGGAGCACGCACGAAACTGATCGTCGAACTCCACGACGCCGTAGCGCTCCGGGTCGGTCACATGGTAGGCAAAGACCGTTGCACCCACGTCCCGCGTGTTCGCCGCGTCGAGTTGCCGCGCCAGATCGTGGCCGTAAAAAATGTTGTCGCCCAGAATCAACGCCGAGGGGTCGCCGCCCACGAAATCGCGTCCGATGATGAACGCCTGCGCGAGCCCATCGGGCGACGGCTGCACGGCATATTGAAGATTCATTCCCCACTGGCTGCCGTCGCCCAGCATCGACTGGAAGCGAGGCGTGTCCGCCGGCGTCGAGATGACCAGCACGTCGCGAATGCCGGCCAGCATGAGCGTGGAGAGCGGGTAGTAGACCATCGGCTTGTCGTACACCGGCAGCAACTGCTTCGACACCGCGTGCGTGATGGGGTAGAGCCGCGTGCCGGAACCGCCGGCCAGGATAATGCCCTTACGTGACATGACCGCCCCCTCAGCTTTGCGGCGCGTAGTGCTGTTCGATCCAGTGACGATAGCTGCCGCTCGTCACGCCCTGCACCCACGCGGCATGATCGAGGTACCACTGAACGGTCTTCCTCAATCCGGTCTCGAACGTTTCCGCCGGCCGCCAGCCGAGTTCCCGTTCGATCTTCGTGGCATCGATGGCGTAGCGCTGGTCATGGCCGGGTCGGTCCTTGACGAACTCGATCTGCGATTCGTATCGGGCGCCTTCGCCCGCCGGCCGCAACTCGTCGAGCAAACCGCAGATCGTGCGCACGACCTCGATGTTCTTCTTCTCGTTCCATCCGCCGATGTTGTACGTCTCGCCCGGCGTTCCCCGTGCAAGCACGGTACGGATGGCTGCGCAATGGTCGCCGACATAAAGCCAGTCGCGCACGTTGGAGCCGTCGCCATAAACCGGCAGGCGTTTGCCCGCCAGCGCGTTGATGATAGTGAGCGGAATGAGCTTTTCGGGAAACTGGTAAGGACCGTAGTTGTTGGAACAGTTGGTGGTGAGCGTCGGCAGGCCGTAGGTATGGTGGTAGGCCCGCACGAAATGGTCGGAGGCCGCCTTGCTCGCCGAGTACGGGCTATTGGGCGCGTATGCAGTGACTTCGCTGAACGCCGCATCGGCAGGAGCGAGGGAGCCGAATACTTCGTCCGTGGACACGTGCAGAAAACGGAACGAATCCCTTTCGCCGTCGCTGAGGGTGCCCCAGTAGGCACGTGCCGCTTCGAGCAGCGTGAACGTTCCCACCACGTTGGTCTGAACGAATTCGCCCGGGCCGTGAATGGAGCGGTCCACATGGCTTTCGGCAGCGAAGTGAACGACGGCGCGTGGCTTGTACGTCGAAAAGAGCGCATCCATTGCCGCACGGTCGCAGATGTCTTCGCGCACGAACACGTGCCGTTCATCCGACGACAGCGGCGCAAGCGTTTCGGCGTTGCCCGCGTAGGTCAGTTTGTCGACGTTCACGACCGGCTCGTTGCCATCGCGCAGCCAGTCGAGCACGAAATTGGCGCCAATGAAGCCCGCGCCGCCTGTCACCAGAATCATTCCATTTCCTCTGAATCGATACTGCCTCGCCTGTCCGACGGTACAGGGCGGCAGCGAAACCACGGTACTGCGCTGGAGAAGCTATTATGTCACGCTGCCGGCCCGCTCCAGCGCTCGCTCAGACTGCATTCTGCGTGCCTTTTCGGACCGTATTTGTGCGTTTCCGCTCAATTCCCCTGGCCAATGACTTCTCACCTCACCCCGCCGCCCAGCCCCATCGCCTTCGGTGATCTGCAAGGCTGCCGCAGCCAGTTCCGGCAATTGCTCGAGAAGGTTGCCCCTTCGCCCGACACGCCCCTCTGGTTCGCCGGCGACATCATCAACCGCGGCCGCGAATCGCTTGCCACGCTGCGTGACGTCATCGAACTGGGCGATCGCGCGACTACCGTGCTCGGCAATCACGATCTGCATCTGCTGTCGGTATCGGCGGGCATCCGCAACATCAAGAAGGGCGACACGATCGCTGAAATTCTCGCCGCGCCGGACGCGGCGGACCTGCTTCACTGGATACGCCATCGCCCCATCGCCCATTTCGAGAACGGCACGTTGCTCGTTCATGCGGGCGTGCTGCCGCAATGGGACGTCGCCCTGACACTGGAACTGGCCGACGACCTGCAGCGCGCGCTGCGCGCTCCAGACTGGAAGGAAACGCTCGCCGGCCTTTACGGCAACAAGCCGAGCCGGTGGTCGTCCGACCTGAAAGGGATAGACCGCCTGCGCATCACCTGCGCCGCGCTGACCCGTCTACGCTTTTGCACGGCGGACGGCGCGATGGATTTCACCTCGAGTGGTCCGCTCGATGCCGCGCCGCCCGGATGCCTGCCCTGGTTCGACGTTCCCGGCCGCAAGACGGCCAACACGACCGTCGTCTTCGGTCATTGGGCCGCCCTGGGCCTCACCATGCGGGACAATCTGATCGGCCTCGACACCGGGTGCGTCTGGGGCAACCAGTTGTCCGCGGTACGTCTCACGAACGAACCCGGCGCAAGGACGGTCGTGCAGGTGGAATGCTCGGGGTGCCGCGCCGAGTTCGAGTGACCGCGCGCCGGCCCCACTCCAGCCACCCCACCCTTACGCCGGGCCGACCATCCACTTGATCGTTTCGGCGAAGTCGATGGGCTTCACGTCGGGCACGAGGCTGCGCAACCGGGCCGCGGACCCGACGAGCACCTTCACCTCGTTCGCCCTCACGAACGCCGGATTGACGCGCACCTCGAGATCGTGACCCGAGGCTTCGCGCACCATGTCGATAACCTCGTGCAACGTACGCGCGTGTTCGCTACAGACGTTGACCGTCTGCCCGCACGCCGCCTCGGATTCGAGCAGCGCACGGTAAGTCGCGGCCACCACGCGCACATCGGAGAAGTCACGCGCCACGTCGAGATTGCCCAGTTCGATGAAGGGCTTGCGCTGCACGAAGTGCGAGACGATCTTCGGCACGAGGAAGCGGCTTTCCTGCCCGCGGCCCGTGTAGTTGAAGGGCCGGGTCATGACGATCGGCAACCGGTCGAACCACGTGCGCACGAGATGCTCCATCGCCAGCTTGCTTGCAGCGTAGTGGTTCACGGGCGCCGGCATCACGTTCTCATCGACCACGCCCGCCGCGTTTCCGTACACGTTCGCGCTGCTTGCCACCAGAATCTTTTGGGGCTGCACGCCCACGTCGACACAGGCCTGCAAGAGATTCAGCGTGCCCAGCACGTTGACGCGATACATGTCGAGCGCGTCGTCGTGTGCAACAAAGCTGATCGCCGCCAGATGCACGATGTGCGTGGGGCGCACTTCGCCGATCACGCGGCGGCACGCCTCCAGCGACGTGATGTCGAGCACATGCTCGTTCGCCTCGGCGGTATGCGTGTGGCCGACCGCGCCAACCACCTCATACCCGGCACGCTGCAACTCGTCGCGAACATACGCGCCGGTGAAGCCGCGAGCCCCGGTGATCAGTACGCGCCTGCCCGTTTGCTCAGAAGGAAAGCCCAATTTCTCTACTCCCAGATACCTGTTCATCAGTTGCAGCACGCGGCGCGATTGGCCCGCGCCGCCTCATCCCGCGGCCAGCGTATCGCTACCCGGCCCGCTCTCGTGCGCAGCCTGCCCGGAGTCGCGCGCCTCGGTCGCTTGCTCCCGCTCCGTCGCTCCCCTTGCCCCGCCCTGCAATGCCTCCAGCGCCCGCTTCACGGAAGCCTCGGCTTCCGCCGCAAGCGCACGCCGGTCCGCGCCCGGCGCGAGCGCCTCGCCGATATAGACGTGCGCCGTGAGCGGACCCGCGCGCAGCAATGCATCGAGCGACTGGCCAAGCGATACGTCGTCAATGTAAGCAGGCGCCACGGACTGCCGTCCGTTCGCCTCCTCATACATCAGACAGACGGGCTGCACCGGCCGTGACGCCGACACCGGCGCCTGGAACAGGTTCGAGTGAAACGGCAGCACGCCGCGGCCGTCCGACGTCGTGCCTTCGGGAAATACGCACATGCGCGCGCCGCTGTCGAGCCGCGACGCCAGCTCGTGCATGATGCGCTTCGCGTCGCTGCGCTTCTCGCGGTGGATGAACACCGTGTCGAGCTTGTGCGCGAGCCACCCCACCACCGGCCAGTTGCGGATCTCCGCCTTGGACACGAACGGCGTAGGCCGCCAGGCGTTGATCACGTAGATGTCGATCCACGACACGTGGTTGCTCACCACCAGCACGCCTTCGTCGAGCCGCGCGACGTCGTTGTGCACGACGAGCCGCACGCCGGCGAGGCGCAGCAGCTTGAGCGACCAGGCGCGCGTCAGCTGCGTGCGCGTTTCGGCCGAGGCGCGCGAAAAGCGTGTCGCGACGGTCCACATGCCGTGCAGGAGGTGAAGCACAATCCTGATCTTGCGAAACGCGATCTTCATGTTCAGTGCCGTCGAATCGATTCTGCTGGGTCAGCGTTGCTGCTCGAACGCCACGTGCCCCGAGACGATCGTCGCGCGCACGCGCGCCGGCAGCTCGTAGCCGAGGAACGGCGAGTTGTGTCCCTGGCTCTTGAGCGTGCGCGGGTCCACGCGCCAGTGCGTGTCGGGATCGAATACGCACACGTCGGCCACGTCGCCCACGGCGATACGTCCGGCCGGCAGTTTCAGCACGTCCGCGGCGCCAGCCGTGATGCGATCGAGCGCCTTCGCGAGCGGCACGCCGGCCTCGCTCGCCCACTTCACGGTGAGCGAGAGCAACAGTTCGAGGCCTGTCGAGCCGGGCGTGGCTTCGGCGAACGGCAGCAGCTTCTCGTCGTCGTCCACGGGCGTGTGGTCGGAACAGATCGCGTCGATGGTGCCGTCGATCAGCCCCGCGCGAATCGCGTCGCGATCGCGCTGCTGGCGCAGCGGCGGGTCGAGCCGGAATTGCGAATCGAAGTAGCCGATGTCCATGTCGATCAGATGCACGTGATTGATCGTGACGTCGCAGGTCACGGGCAACCCTTCGGCCTTGGCCGCGCGCATCAGGCTCACGCCCGCCGCCGACGAGATATGCGCCAGATGCACGCGCGCGCCCGTCACGCGCACGAGTTCGAAAATGGTGTGCAGCGCGATGGTCTCGGCGGACACCGGCACGCCCGAGAGACCGAGCCGCGACGCCACCGCGCCGCTGGCCGCCACGCCACCCTTCGCGAGATACGCGTCGAGCGGACGCAGCCACGCGGTGTAGCCGTACGTACTCGCGTACTGCAGCGCGCGCAACATGACCTGCGTATCGACGATAGGCTGGTCGGCCTGCGAGAACGCCACGCAGCCGGACTCGGTGAGTTCCACCATCTCGGTGATCACCTGCCCCTTGAGGCCCACCGTGAGCGCACCCAGCGGATACACGTGCGCCTGGTTGAGGTTGCGCGCGCGGAACTTGAGCATCTCCACGAGGCCCGGTTCGTCGAGCACCGGGTCGGTGTCGGGCGGACACACGAGGCTCGTCACGCCGCCTGCGAGCGCGGCGGCCATTTCCGATTCGAGCGTGGCCTTGTGCTCGTAGCCGGGCTCGCGCAGACGCGCCGAGAGATCGACGAGACCCGGGGCCACCACGAGGCCGCGTGCGTCGATGGTCTTCGCCGCGTGGAAGTCGGCGGGCGCGTTGCCGAGCGCGACGACCTTGCCCGCCGCGATGAATACGTCCTGCTGCTGTTCGGTGCCGGCTGCCGGATCGATGACCGTGCCGCCCTGAATATGAATCTTCATGCGCTGCCTTTGTTATGCGTGCCCTGGCTGTATCGTGGCGGTGTCGCCTCGAAATGCGTGTGTGGAATTCAGTCGTTGTTGCCCGCGACGATGCCCATCACCGCCATGCGCACGGCGATGCCGAACGTCACCTGGTTGAGGATCACCGACTGCGGGCCGTCGGCCACCTGCGAATCGATTTCCACGCCGCGGTTCATCGGGCCGGGGTGCATGACGATGGCGTCGGGCCGCGCCAGCGCAAGGCGCTCCGGCGTGAGGCCCCAGCTCTTGAAGTACTCCTGCGCGGAAGGCAGCAGCGCCCCGCTCATGCGCTCGTTCTGCAGCCGCAGCATGATGATGACGTCGACGTCCTTCAGCCCCTCGTCGAGGTTGTGGAACACGCGCACGCCCATCTGCTCCAGATTGCCCGGCAACAGCGTGCGCGGACCGATGGCGCGCACTTCCGGCACGCCGAGCGTGGTGAGCGCGTGGATGTCCGAGCGTGCCACGCGCGAGTGCAGGATGTCGCCCACGATCGCCACGCGCAGCTGCGTGAAGTCGCGCTTGTAGTGGCGAATCGTGTACATGTCGAGCAGGCCCTGAGTGGGGTGCGCGTGCCGGCCGTCGCCGGCGTTGATCACGTGCACGTGCGGCGCGCAGTGCTCGGCGATCAGGTACGGCGCACCGCTCGACGCGTGGCGCACCACGAACATGTCCGCGTGCATCGCGGAAAGGTTGTTGATGGTGTCGAGCAGCGACTCGCCCTTGCTCGTGGACGACGCGTTGATGTTGAGGTTGATGACGTCTGCCGAGAGACGCTTGGCCGCGATCTCGAACGTGGTGCGCGTGCGCGTGGAGTTCTCGAAGAACAGGTTGAACACGGACTTGCCGCGCAACAGCGGCACCTTCTTGACCTCGCGGTCGGTCACGCTCACGAACTGCGCGGCCGTGTCGAGAATGTGCGTGACAATGGCGCGCGGCAGCCCTTCGATGGTCAGCAGATGCTTGAGTTCGCCGTTCTTCGTGAGTTGCGGGTTGCCCTTCAGGAAGCCGTAGCGGAATCGGTCGCCGGCAGCGTCCGTGCCGCTGTGGTCCGCAGGATTTCCGGGTGCCGCGGTGGAGGTGTTCATGGATGATGTGCCTGATTCAAACGGGTATTTCGAGATGCCTGCCCGCGCGGCGCGCAAACGTACACGCTGGGCGGCGTCAGATCGCCCGGTTCATGATGTGCGTCACGCGGAGCATCATGAAGCGCGCGAACGCCGACGGCGGCATGCGCATGTTGCCTTCAAGCCTGCCGCGGTTCGGTGTGGAACGTGAAGCGGCCGTCGTCGCCATGTGCGAGCACGAGCGTGGCGTCGGCGGGCACGTCCACCACACCGCCCACGAAACGTGCGGCCACGGGCAGCTCGCGGCCACCGCGATCGGCCAGCACGGCGAGTTCGATGGCCGCAGGCCGGCCGTAGTCGTACAACTCATTGATGGCGGCGCGCACGGTGCGGCCGGTGTACAGCACGTCGTCGACGAGCACGATGCGGCGATCATCCACTTCGAACGGCAGCGACGTGGGGCTCGCCTGCGTGTGCAGTCCCTTCTTGGCGTAGTCGTCGCGATGCAGTGCCACGTTCACGACGCCCCATTCGGCCACGCCGAGGTCGCGCGCGAGGCGCTCGGCAAGCCACGCGCCGCCGCTGTAGATGCCGGCCAGCACGGCGCCGTCGGCACGGCCCAGTTGATCGCCATACGCGGCACGAATCTGTTCGAGGACGCTGCGGTAGAGCGCCTCGGCGTCAATGGAACTCATAGCGGATGATCGGAAAGTTCGTCCAGATACTGCTGGAGAATGATGGAGGCCGCTTCGGCATCGAGCTGCCCGGTGTCGCCGCCGCGCTCGCGAATCTGCGCTTCGGCGTCTACCGACGTATATCGCTCGTCCACCCACACGACAGGCAGATTGAAGCGTCCGTTGAGCTGATTGCCGAAGCGCTTCGCCTGCTGTGTCATGGCGTGCGGCGTGCCGTCCGGATGCGAGGGCAAACCAACCACGAGGACGTCCGGCTTCCACTCGGCGATCAGCTTGCCGATGGCCTCGAAGCGGTAATCGCGGTTGCGGTTGGGAACCACCGTGAGCGGCCTGGCACTGCGCGTAAGCGAGTTGCCGAGCGCGACGCCGATGCGCTTCTCGCCGTAGTCGAACGCCAGCAGCGTTGCCTCACGGCCGCTCGCCACGCTCATGCGTGACCCGCCTCGCCCGAAAGCATCGTCGAAGAAATGCCGAGCAGCGCGAGTGCTGCTTCGAAGCGCTCTTCGGCGGGCACATCGAAGACGATCTTCGGATCCGCCTCGACCGTGAGCCAGCCGTTCTTCGAGATTTCCTCTTCGAGCTGGCCGGCGCCCCAGCCTGCATGACCCAGCGTGAGCAGAAAACGCTCGGGACCTTTGCCGTTTGCGACCGCCTCGAGCACGTCTTTGGACGTGGTCATCTCCAGCCCGCCGCCCGGCACCAGCATGGTCGACGTGTAGCTCTTGCCCTCCAGCGGCTCGTGCAGCACGAAGCCACGCTCGGTCTGCACGGGGCCGCCGAAGTAGACGGGCACATGCAGCAGCGGCTCGATCTCGAGCTTGAGATCGATGCGCGAGAAGAGCGCTTGCAGGTCGATGTCGGTGGGACGATTGATGACGAGGCCGAGCGCACCGCGCTCGCTGTGATCGCAAAGGTAGACCACCGTTCCTGAAAACGTGGGATCGGCCATGTTGGGCATGGCAATCAGGAACTGGTTGGTCAGATTGATGCGATCGTTACTCTTGGACATGGTTCGAATTTTAGCAAAGACGATGCGGGATGGCGGCAGCCGGGCCGCAGTCTGCGGCCTTGCGCGGCCTCACGCGATGGCTGGGGCCGCGATACTTTCCGCTGCCTGCACGATCCTTTTCTACGGAATATCTAACGCTCACTGTATCACGCGCGTGTGCTTTCAATGTGCAAGGCGCAGCCCTTCGCGAGGCTTGTGCCGCGCAGGGCTGCAAAGGCCGTTTCAGCGTCTGCTTTCGCCGCGTGTGCCCGTCGCATGCGTGCTGGATGCTTGCCGCATGGCCGATGCGCGCATTCCATGCGTTCAGCCGCCGCCCTGCTCGATCGCACGGGCGAGAGCAGCGAGCGCACTGCTGCTGTCCGGCGGCGCGACGCCTGCAGCGGTCTTGAGCAGCATCGCACGCAAGGCTTCGCAGCCTTGTTCGAGGGCGCGGACGTCCGGCGCTTCGACCACCACATGCGAGCGCACCGCCGGCGTGGCCACGCCCGCATACGCCGTGCGCCGCCAGGCGAGACCTAGCGCATCGGCCATGAGCGCGACGTGACCGAGCCCGAGCGCACAGGCCGCCGCGCCGACGCGGTACGCCGCATCGCCCGCCTGGAGTGCCGCGCCGGGATCGGCCTTCTCCGGACGGCTTGCGGTGCGGGCGTACTCGTTGAGCGCCGTCATCGACGCATCGGCCGTCTGCAGAAAATCTTCATACGCCTGGCCACTGATGGTGAGCACCCCCAGTTCCCTGTTGTCGTCGCGCGGTGCCGCCACGCTACCCGCCTGCTGGGACGCCCCTTCTTCCCACAGCGCTTCGGACGCCTGGGTTGCCGCCACGTGCCAGTCCACCGTGAGGCCATAGTCGTGCAGCAGTTCGACGTGGTCGGCGTCCTCAGCTGCAGCGCCGAAGAGCGCGTAGTCGCGCCACAGCAGCGCGAGCGTGGACCTTACCAGCGAGCGCGGGGCAAGCTGCACGCCGCGCGCCTGGTCGGCCAGCGCAAGGTTGCAGCGCGCATAGAAACGTCGTGCGTCCGCTTCACCCGTCGCGTGGCGGCTCGCACGCAAGGCCCGCCCGCACGCCGAGGCGAGACGCCAGAAGTCGTAGGGATCGGGGCCGGCGAGTTCGGCGAGGCACGCGTCCATCTCGTTGAACGCCGCATCCGCCCACGCGGCCGCGGCACGGCTGCCCGCCGTCTGCGTCTTTAACGCGGGCAGCAGCGCAGCCTCGTAACGGGCCCGCATGTGGGCAATGCGTTGCGCCGGCTGCGGCCGCATCGTCGCGGGCGGCACGGGCCGGGCAACAAGCGCGTAGTCCTCGAACGAGATGGTGAAACCGGGCGTATGCGGCGCGAGCACCTGGCACATCGCATGCAGACGACCGTAGAGCGCCGGCGAACACGACAGTTCACGCAGGTTGTGCCGCGCGAGCGCCGCACGAAAATCACCGAGCGCAGCCGACGCGACGCGGTGCGCGCCGCCTTCGTCGAGATTCGCGGCATCAGAGTTCGCAGCCAGCGCCAGAGGCGAAACGAGCAGCAGCGTGTCGACGAAGCGGTGAGCCGACAGCCAGCCCGCTTCGCGCAAGGCATGCGCCGCGCGCAAGAGCGGCCCGGCGCAATCGCCTCCCGCCTCCAGGGCGCGCTGCGCGTCGGCAAGCGCCGTTTCAGCGGCACGCACCGCGCCACCGCGCGGATTGGGCAAGGCGTCGAAGGTGGCGGGAAGGGTCGGCTGGAAGGTCATGAGAGGGTGGCGGGAACGCGCGCGGATACGAATTCGTACGCAGTGCAGCGAAACGATGGCGTGCGCCTGCCTCTACACGCAAGCGCACGCAGACGCGCCCCTGCCCGTGGCCGGCACGTCGCAGATCGGGCATGCGTGGCCCGGTACGGATCGGCTCGCGCAGGTACGATGACGAACTCCCTTTGCGATGCGGCAAACGCGTTGCGTGCCGGTGCCCAGGCCCACGAGTCACGCCGACGGCGCGCGCGATATCGGGCCGCAGGCGTGGCCCGGATCAGATCTGAACCATCTCGAAGTCTTCCTTGCGCGCGCCGCACTCGGGACAGGTCCAATTGATCGGGACATCCTCCCAGCGCGTGCCCGGTGCAATACCTTCTTCTGGCAATCCGGCTTCTTCGTCGTAGATCCAGCCGCAGATCAGGCACATCCAGCTTCTATATTCCATTCTTATGCCGCGTCGAAAAGTCCAAAAATAACCGGAAAAACGGGAGCCATGATGGTACCTTTTTTCACCGTGCCGGGCGAGACCGGCGCGGTTGTCCGCAAGCGCGGGTGGCACCGATCATTCGTGCAACGAGGCAAAAACCCAGCCGCAATGCGGCCGCAGGACGCATAATTGAGCCATTCGCAAGCCCCGCCCGCATGGCGTGCGAACCTTGCGCCCTCCCAATCATTTCCCTCCTACGTTCATGTCCAGCGACACCCCTCCGATCGTCCTCACCTTCGGCCTTTCCGATCCCACTGGCGGCTCCGGCGTCCAGGCGGACCTGATGACACTCGCCAGCATGGGTTGCCACGGCGTCACGGTGTTGACCGGCTACACGGTGCGCGACTCGGCCAGTTGTGACGAGGTGACCGGGCTCGATCCGGACACGGTCGCAACCCAGGCGAGGATGCTGCTCGAAGACATGCCGATCGCCGCATTCAAGGTGGGCGCGGCGGCTCGTGCCGAAGTGGTGAGCGCGATCGCGGAAGTGGTTGCCGACTACGACGACGTTCCGCTCATCCTCGCGCCTGACTTCACGCTCGACGACGAACACGTGCTGGCCGCCGACGAACTGCGCGAGGCCATTGCCGACCTGCTTGCGCCGCAGACCACGCTGCTGATCGCGGACAGCGCCACGCTGCTCGCGCTCGCACAGCCGGACGGCGACGCAGAGGCACCGAGTCTCGACGCGGCGATCTCGCATCTGCTCTCGCAAGGCTGCGAGTACATTCTCTCGATGGAAACGGGCTCGCACCGGCTCGTCAATACGCTCTTCAGCGAAGACGGGCAGTTGCGCCAGGACACCTGGGACCGCGGTCCGCAGCGCATCATGGGGCTCACGGACACGTTGGGCGCGGCCGTCGCCGCGCTGCTTGCGAACGGCCAGGAACCGCCCGAAGCCGTGCGCGAGGCTCAGGAGTATCTCTATCAGAGCACGCGCAGTGCGTTCCGGCCGGGGATGGGTGCGTATCTGCCCGATCGCTTCTTCTGGGCGCGCAGCAACGACGACGAAGAAACGCCCAAGGCCGGCGACGCGGCCGGCTCGGGCTCGTCAGGCGAAGCCAGGCATCATCATTGAGAGCGGTTTTGCGGCGTTCGGAGCGGTTTTGAGCGAGTGCTGACTGACTGCTGCAGTCGCAGTCGGCGCTTTCGCGCCGCAGGAGAAAATCAGGCGTTGCACGCGGCCCGTTTTGCTTCGCGGCGACCCCGCACACCCTTACCCAGCCGAAGAACGATTGTGGCGACGGCGCCTTCGACACGGCACGCCGATGTGTCGATCACGAGTTCCGGCTCGACCGGCGGCTCGTAAGGCGACGACACCCCGGTGAACTGCTGGATCCGGCCCTCGCGCGCCTGAGCGTACATCCCCTTCGGGTCTCGTTCGGCGCAAAGCTGTGGCGGTGCGGAGATGAACGTTTCGATGAAACCGTCACCGACGATGGAGCGCGCCAGCGCGCGCTGCTGGGCGAATGGCGAAATCGTGGCCACGATCACGACGTAGCCTTCCCGCTGGAAGAGCTTCGCGAGATGCGCGATGCGGCGAATGTTTTCGATGCGATCGGCTTCCGAAAAGCCGAGGTCCGAGCAGATGCCTGCGCGCAGTGTATCGCCGTCGAGCACGATAGCCTTCGCGTTGAGGTTCTGCAGCGTCTCGAACAACGCCTGTGCAATCGTCGTCTTCCCGGCGCCTGGCAGACCTGTCATCCAGACGACCGGCCGGGGTGCGGCTGCTGTCAAGCCATCATCGTTCGTGTTCACGGCAGACCCTACGGTTGTATTACATCCGTACTTTAACGTTTGCGCAGACGTTTTCCGTCGCCGCTCCAAAAATATGACCATTACAGAATATTTCTCAAACGGATACGCTGGCAGGCGTCAGAAACGACGAAACCCGCCGAAGCGGGTTTCGTCTTGAGACCGCGGGGAGCCGAGGCTCCCCGGCACTTCCATGTAATGCGGGCTTGCGCCGTTATTACATGTCCATGCCCATGCCGCCCATGCCGCCGGGCATGCCGCCACCGGCCATCGGAGCGTCTTCCTTCGGCAGTTCGGCAACCGCTGCGTCCGTCGTCAGCAGGAGGCCGGCAACCGATGCGGCGTTCTGCAGCGCGGTGCGCGTCACCTTGGTCGGATCGACCACGCCGGCTTCAACCAGGTCGCCGTACTCGCCGGTCGCTGCGTTGTAGCCGTAGTTGCCCTGGCCTTGCGCCACGGCTGCCACCACCACGCTCGCTTCTTCGCCGCCGTTCGTGACGATCTGACGCAGCGGCTCTTCCATGGCGCGCAGCACGATCTTGATGCCCGCTTCCTGGTCGGGGTTCACACCCTTCAGGGCGGTGATCGCAGCACGTGCACGGATCAGCGCAACGCCGCCGCCGGGGACGATGCCTTCTTCAACGGCAGCGCGGGTTGCGTGCAGCGCGTCTTCCACACGTGCCTTCTTTTCCTTCATTTCGACTTCGGTCGCGGCACCCACCTTAATCACGGCCACGCCGCCAGCCAGCTTCGCGACGCGCTCTTGCAGCTTCTCGCGGTCGTAGTCCGAGGTGGCTTCCTCGATCTGCGTGCGGATCTGCTTGACGCGCGCTTCGATGTTGCGGGCTTCGCCAGCGCCGTCGATGATCGTCGTGTTTTCCTTGCCCACTTCGATGCGCTTTGCCTGACCCAGCTCGGCCAGCGTTGCCTTCTCGAGCGACAGACCCGTTTCTTCCGCGATCACCTGACCGCCGGTCAGGATCGCGATGTCTTCCAGCATCGCCTTGCGACGGTCGCCGAAGCCCGGAGCCTTGACAGCCACCGTCTTCAGGATGCCGCGGATGTTGTTGACCACGAGCGTTGCGAGCGCTTCGCCTTCGATGTCTTCAGCGATGATCAGCAGCGGACGGCCAGCCTTGGCAACCTGTTCCAGCACCGGCAGCAGGTCACGGATGTTCGAGACCTTCTTGTCGTGCAGCAGCACGAACGGGCTTTCCAGGACGGCGACCTGCTTGTCCGGGTTGTTGATGAAGTACGGCGACAGGTAGCCGCGGTCGAACTGCATACCTTCCACGACTTCCAGCTCGTCGGCGAGCGACTTGCCGTCTTCCACCGTGATCACGCCTTCCTTGCCGACCTTGTCCATGGCTTCCGCGATGCGGTCGCCGATCGACGTGTCGCTGTTAGCCGAGATCGCGCCGACCTGAGCGATTTCCTTGCTGGTCGTGCAGGGCTTGCTGATCTTGCGCAGCTCTTCGACAGCTGCCGCGACGGCCTTGTCGATGCCGCGCTTCAGGTCCATCGGGTTCATGCCCGATGCGACGTACTTCATGCCTTCGCGAACGATGGACTGAGCCAGCACGGTAGCGGTCGTCGTACCGTCACCTGCGTTGTCGCTGGTCTTGGAAGCCACTTCCTTGACCATCTGGGCGCCCATGTTCTGCAGCTTGTCCTTCAGCTCGATTTCCTTCGCGACCGACACACCGTCCTTGGTGACCGTCGGGCCGCCGAAGCTGCGCTCGAGCACCACGTTGCGGCCCTTCGGACCCAGCGTGACCTTCACTGCATTGGCGAGAATGTTCACGCCTTCGACCATCTTCGAACGGGCGGAATCGCCGAACACGACGTCTTTAGCTGCCATCTTGTAACTCCTTGAATCTCTTTGGTGAATATGGACCGTGCAGGCTTACTTGTTGACCACGGCCATGATGTCTTCTTCGCGCATCACGAGCAGTTCCTGGCCGTCCACCTTGACGGTCTGGCCAGCGTACTTGCCGAACAGGACGCGATCGCCGACCTTCACGTCGAGAGCGATCTGGGCGCCCTTGTCATCGCGCTTGCCCGGGCCGATCGCCAGAATCTCGCCTTGATCCGGCTTTTCAGCAGCTGCTTCGGGAATCACGATACCCGAGGCGGTCTTGGTTTCCTGATCCAGACGCTTGACGATCACGCGATCATGCAAAGGACGAAGGTTCATACAAACTCCTCTCTTCGAGACTTGAAGGACACTCAAGAAACCCGGCCTGGCAGAGCCAGGCCGGAGATGTTGTTAGCACTCTCGTGCGGTGAGTGCTAATTATATGGACGGGTGGTGACAAATTCAAGAACGGGGGACGGGTGTGGCGTCGAGATGCACTCAATTTGGAACTTCGTTCACTTAAGCTGGAACTGGTCATCGCCGCACGCCGTGCGCAGAACGTCGAATTTCCCATTTAAAACATACCCTTAAGTCGACTCGCGCGCGTCTCATGCGGCCGCCGTTTCAAGAAGATGCGCTTCGCTCTTCCAAAGCACTGAATCGATCTGCGCTGCGTGCAAGCTGGACACCCCCGGGAAATCCCCAATCTCTCCGCCAGAAAAATTCGGAAGTGTCCGGCGGCAGACCAAGACGTTCTAAAAATGACGTCCGGAAGGCTGGAAGCGGTCGCCAGCGGGCCCAATTCCAAATTCGATCGGCGCCCGTGACGACGCAGAAACGTCCGAGCGTCGCGCCGAGCGCGCCTCCTCACGCCGTCGTTGACGACAAGATCACGACGCGTTGCTCCCTGGAACCCTGTTCCCCACCATCGAGAGTAACGCGACCTTATTTAAGGATAATCACGGCTATCCGCCCGGCTTAGAGGGCCCGCGATTTCTCGCGCGACGCATGCATCATGCTTGGGCGGCCAGGAACTTACGACCTTGACTAACAGGGCGTTTACTTTCGAGAAATCGGTAGGTCGCCTGCGAGGTGGCTCATGCCTCTTGCGTGCCCTGCACGGCTGAAATGAGCGTCGCGTTCTGCCGCATCCACGGCGATCGTCGCGCTCTGTCGGCGAGCGCCAGCCGGCCATTTCCTGCCGCTCGTCAAGGCCCTTACGTGAACATTGAGCCGTCGGCTCCGCCCCCGTAATCGGCCGTCCGGCGGGGATAAAGGCCCCGCTTCGTCTTCCGACCAGTAGCCGGGATGCACGGCCCCTATTGAGCTAATGACCGGAGCAGTGTCAGTAGAACGCCGGGACAACCGCCTTTCTGGCAATAGACGTCAAACCTCGACGCAATGCCGGAGGAACGGGCGACCGGTTCGTCGAGAGCGGCGAAAGCGACGAGAAGGGTGTGCTGGGTCAGCGCATCCTGCGTCAGACGTTGCGCAAGCTCGTATCCATCCATGACCGGCATGTTGACATCCAGCACGGCGATCTCGGGCCTCCACGTCGCAGCCATCTGTAGCGCGGTTGCTCCATCAGCAGCGAAATGCGCGTACATATCCCGCCGTCGCGAGCGACGCCGCTGTCGCCTCGCCGCCCGCACGCTCATCGTCCACGACGAGAAGCCGGCGTTGGCGAGGCGCAGGATTGGCGGGCAATCTGCGCAGGCTCCATCGCGCAGAAGTCACGAACGTAGGCATATGCGGGAATCAGATATGGGCAAGCGTGTGTCCTGGAGCGACACAGCCGCGTCGTTCAGGAGAACGCATCAACCGTGACGCGCAATAGGCAGCAACGCGCGCGCCTATAGGGGGCGTCGAAGCCGATGACCGGGAGGAACACGTGACCACTGTCGTCTGCAACGAAGGAAACCCGACCCCGAGAAAGCGCTCCCCAAGCTGTTTACCCTCCCCTCACAAGGGCGAATTAGCCTGACCGGAGCCGGAGCACTGCGGGCATTGACCCTGGTCTTCACATCTGCCGCTGCATTATCACGGCACATCACGCAACGATAGCCGTTGCGTCAGCAGAACGTGAAACCAGCTTCACCATTGCATATGCCGCGGGATTGCCTTCGCTGCCCCTTGAGGGTGATGCTTCGGCGTAGGACGGAACGAGGAATTGCTCCAGCAAGATGCAAGGCGACCTGCGGGTGGAAGCGAGTTCAGATTTGACCGCGGTCGGTACCCGGCGGGCGCATCGGCGGTCGGTCAGTCCTTTTATGAGGGTTGAATCGCGATGGCGCCGAGGCAAGCGGGGAATGGCCGTACTGTAGTTCGCAACTGGCCTGACGTGGCCGGACCGTTCAGGCGGCGTCCCAGATCGGCCGGTCGGACGCGCGACCGTCAATCAACATTTCGGCGTAGACGAGGGACGCACGCCTTGCGTCGCCGGTATTCACGAAAGGACGCTTGCCGGGCACGCGGAACAGCCTGCTCCGGGCAATGGCCAGTCCGGAATCAGGTTCGCTGATACGGATCGACGCATCGAATCCTTCGTCGTAGTTGTGGCCAAATCCTGCCTGGGTCGCGCGGTGGGGATACACGAGCAGGGAAATATCGAGACCTCGATAATGGCGAATGGTGCTCATTAGATCACTCCTTTTTTGGCCGCATCACGCAGCCGGTTTTTGATCGTTGTGTGGGGCTGGCCGGGGTACGCCCGAAGCGCCCGACGAACCATATCAACGAGTCGAAATCGCCCATGCGGACATTCCCGCCGGGAAGGGTGCCACTCGGCTAGACAATGGTTCGGGTGGCTTTGCGCCGGAAGTGAACGTCACGCCTCCATCGGGGGGCGCTGCGCCGGCCAGCATTCGATGTGCCGTTGTTAGATCGCTCTATCCGAACCACCTGAAATCAAAAGCGCATTGCTGACCGTTTACGTTGTGTTCAGCACATCGTCGGGACGACGTCCGTTGCTCGTCCAATGAGGTCAATATCCGTCATCGGTTTCATCGCGCGGCAAGCAAGCCTGGTTGCCGTGAAGTTCTCATGGAGTCCGCCACATACAGTGGTGGAGAGGGGAGGTCGATGATCCTCATCGGGCCATCAGAAAGAAGATGGATGACAGCGTGGGCGAAGATCCGCTTTGCGGACTTCATGATTCACCATACGCGCACCGGTACCACGGGTCAATTCAATTCTGAAAACATCTGCACCGTCCTGCGCTCCCTGTTTCAGGGTATAGTGGGCTTTCCCCTGTGGAGTGACTGACATGTCGACACACCCGATTCTTCTCTACAAGGGGTACGAACTTCATCCTCTCGTATTCCCCCGCACGTTCAATCGTTTTGACGGACATTCCCGTTTCGCCGAAGGGTATGACATCGCAGTTCGGATATGTCGTCCGGCCGCGATCGCAGGTTCTGCGGCGAGCCGCGTTTTCCGGCTGGACCAGTCACAAGCATTCTCCGATTTTGGTGTGGCAAGGCGTGCCGCCCGGCAGCAGGGAAAGGACATCATCGACGGGAAGGTGAACGGAGCCTCGGTCGTCGACATGTGATGGCAGTGCCGGCGTGCGGAAGCCGGCGATGGGCTCTCCCTTGATCGCCTGTTTGACTGTCGTTTTCTTCATAAGAGGCGCCCCGTGTCGGAGAGCGTCGCTTCGCATCTTTCCCGTGGAGAGCGGTGGTCCGCACAGCGAAGCGGTGAACCGAGCGCATGGGCTCTACAGACCGGTATCGGCCTTGCAAATTGACCTCGATGTGATTCCGCATTACCTCGTGCTTCGTACGGGCTGCCAACCGTATGTGCTGAACGCTGAGCGCCGTGTTTTGCGCCGCGAAGCAAGCCGTCTCCTGCATGCGTTCGCAAGAACTCGCGGCGCCCTCACTTCGATTGCGAACGACGAATGGAACGACTTTTTCGGCTCGGAATCCATCTCGCCCGCCGAGCGGGCCGAAGTGCGAGCGTACGCACTTGTTTGTGGCGCCGAAAGCGAACACCAGCTCAGATTGCTGGCTGACCTCTGACCCCCAACGGAGCGCCTGATGTATCGGATGATCGCGTACCGTGGATTTGAGATTCATGTTGAACTGAGTCAGTCCTCAGTGGATCTTTACGACGTCACGTTTCAGATCAAGGGTGGAGAAAACCTTCGCGTCGTAGGTAGGAGCGGAGACAAGATTTCGCTACACAACGGCCCCTATACACGCCGCTGGGCGTATCTCATCGCTGAAGCCGCCGGGCGAGCTGCAATTGACGTGCTTCTTGGAGTGGCCATCGTGGACGGAGATCCCATTGACTGACGGGAGCGTGGGTGCCCACCGTTGCACGGAGATGTTGCCAATTGCAGCTTCGTCAGACGCCGAAATGACACGAGGCGGCCGCATTGCCCCATCTGCAACCCGGTGTGAACACCGTATGTTCGCATTCCTCAATGGCCGTTGAGTTTGTTAATGCCGGAGGTCCATCGAAGTGGAACTAAACGGCCAAAGCGGGTTGGCCCATTCCATTTGCACGAGCGTCGCACTGTAGGCGATCGTCATGCCCGGTGTCGGGCAACAGTCGGCCAGGAAGCGAGCGCAGCCCGGCCATTCCGGTGTGCGCTGTGCCCTCTGGGAGCGGCCAGTCAATCCGCTGATTTGAGCCGAATCTGGGTGGGCGCTGTGCAGTCCCTTTGTTCGATTCCATTGCCGCACGCCCGGAGTCACCATCGGGTTGTGCCAGGCCGCCCCCGCGGCCAGACGGGGCACTCTCAGGTGCCGGGCACAACTAGGTTGCATCGCTTCGTCCGCAGAGCAACCGCCGGGGTGAAACAGTTACAAGATAAGTATTGACGCTGATCCGTCCGGCGCGTACTCTGCCGTTCGAAGTTCAAGAAGTTCGATTGCTGTTCATCAATTGCTCGCTCCTCAGCGGTATTCGTTGTCCTCTCTCTCCTTGAAGCTTCACGCGCTCTTTATAGGGCAAATCTTCGTATTTTTCTTCAAGGATTCCTCATGGATACCGGTACCGTTAAGTGGTTCAACGACAGCAAAGGCTTTGGCTTCATCACCCCGGACAAAGGTGGCGACGACCTGTTCGCGCACTTCTCCGAAATCAGGGGCGACGGCTTCAAGACGCTGGCTGAAAATCAGAAGGTGAGCTTCGAAACGAAGCAAGGCCCGAAGGGGCTGCAAGCGGCTAACATCAAGCCGATGTAAAGTTGAAGGCCCGGCCTCCCGCGACGGATGCCGGGTTGCAGCAGCACCCTCGGAGCTTCATCGCCCTCAGTTGGCGCCATCGCTCCTGTCTGCCATCTGTCTATTGCACAGTTCGCCAGACGCCCTACGCCCCTCGTTGCACCGCAATCTTTCCTCAGGCTTCAAAGCCACTTTTCGTTTTTCGATTGCATCTGAATTCGGCTCGAATGGCTTCGAACCGGCGCACCCGTGCACTGTTCGCACGGTACGTGCGCACTCCAGTATTACTAGAACTAAAATGCAGAGAAAACAGATTCACCAATACAATGGTTATGCCGTTCAACCTTCGGCGCATCGTTTGCCTGACGGTAGCTTTTCATCCAACGTGCTGCTCGAGCGCATCGATAGTGCTCGGGCTGAAGGCCGCTACTGGTTTTATTCGCTCGATTACTTCAGGAGCGAAGAGCTGGCGTTGCGGCACTCAAATCACTGGGCACGCAACTGGGTCGACACGCGCGGTTAAAGTCGACGCCTCGGCCCGAAACATGCAATGCGCCTGAGGCGCCCGGGCGGGCGTAAGCATGAACGGAGAGAGGCATTTCGTTATCGTGGAGACGCGATACGCAACCGTCGGCTGTGGCTCTTACCTGTGCCGCGACGCTGTGCGCGAGCCATATCGCCGTTCATCAGGCGGCCAGATTTCAACCAGGGAACAAATTGACGACCGTAATTCTGAAACCCGACGAGCCCGTGGAAGTTGCATTACGCCGTTTCCGTCGTGCGATCGAGCGCACCGGCTTGATTCCGGAACTCCGCGCCCGGACAGCCTATGAAAAACCTACCGCAGAACGCAAACGCCAAAAGGCTGCTGCAGTGGCACGCCTGCGCAAGCAGATCAAACGGTCGTTGCCGCCGAAAAAGCAGTACTGACTGGCAACTGCCAGGCAGCCAGCCATGCTCTAGCGGACATCTGGTTTGCGGCCCGGTGTCTCGGCCAACCTTTGCATGGGGAACCGGTACAGACGGCCGGTTACGTTCGTACACCAGCCGCTTGATTTTCTGCGATTGGCAGACCGTTTTGGGTCGGACTTCCGTCCGCCGCTGATCGGCGCAGACTGATTCTCTTTCCGTCGAAAGGAGAATCGCCATGGAAGCCATTGGTGTGGGCAGCGCGCGGCGCGTGCCGTGGAACGAGGGAAGACTGACGGGCCAGAAGTCACCGCTTAAGCTCAGAGAGATCTGGGCGATTCGTATCCGCTTACAGCTCGCCGGAAAGACGCGAGACCTGGCATTATTCAATCTTGCGGTCGACAGCAAGCTACGAGGGTGCGATTTCACGCGGTTGCGAGTCTCGGACATATGCCTGGGCTCGCGCGTCGCAGCGCGGACGACAGTCCAGCGGCCGGTACAGTTCGAGATCACCGAGCAGACACGTACGAGCGTAGAGGCGTGGATGCGAGCCGCAGCGCTTTCGGGGGGCGACAATCTGTTTCCGGGTCGCATCCACGAATCGCCGCACCTGTCGACCCGACAATACGCTCGACTGGTCCATCGCTGGATACGAGCGATCGGACTGGATGTTGCAGCTTACGGAGCGCATACGATGCGCCGGACCAAGGCTTCGCTGATTTACCGTCGCACGAAAAATCTGAGGGCAGTGCAGTTACTGCTCGGACACACGAAGCTAGAGAGCACGGTTCGATACCTCGGAATTGAGGTCGATGATGCACTCGAGATGGTTGAGCAAACCGACGTGTGAGGGGCCCTAGGCCGGACGGCGTCGGGTCGCTGCCGGGCCATCAGGGGTCATTTGCCTTCGCTTTCGCGTGGGCATTCCAATGCGCGGGTGCCTCTGGCGGCAGACGTTCGCGAGCCAGGGCTAACATCGGTTAGTCATCGAAGTTGATTTCGTACGATAACCATCGGCTCGCGGTCGCGAGCGGCAAGTCCGTCGGACTACGATGCTAATCCGAAGCCACGGATCACCGGTGCCTGGTCTGACGCTCAATAAAAGGGGCGGCCTACTAGCAGGCCGGGTGGTACACTGATTGCGTCAGTTCCAGGCTTCTGTCATGTCCATCGTCCCTCGGAGTTTGCGTTCCACGGGGGCACTTGATTCCCGTCTACTGCTGGTCAGCTCTCTCCTCGTTCCAGAGGAAGCGATATTCCCTCTCCGGACGCCGATTCCGCTAGCTGCGTCGCTGCGATAGTCGCACCATCCCGAGCTCCGCGGCACGCTGTGCGCCACCATTTCATTTGCAGCAATCGCCCATTTCCCACACGCTGGGCGGTTCCCGGCTATTTCTCGTCAGGCTCACACTTTTGGACTTCATCATGAGCGAGTACGTCAGAACTTACAGAGGGTTGGAGATCTATCCCCTCGTCTATTCCCGCATTCCCCGGGGAGCCGTTGGCTCATTCGACTACGATGCCGGCTTTGACGCTGCCGTCAGGATATGCCGCCGAGGCACCGACGACACACTGACGGCCAGCCGCGTATTTCGGATTCCACATCGTGCGCCGTTTAGCGATGCGGGCGAGGCGCGAAGGGCATCCAACGGCTATGCGGAGCGCTTGATTGATGGACAGGTCGACGGGCAGTCCGTGCGCGATCTATGAGGGGGCCGCAAGACCGTGGAATCGAGAAGACGCGAATCCAGCAAGATAAGCCTGGCGTGGAGAACTATGCGGTCACCGCTTCGTTTCGTCGGACGATGGGTGGCATTATTCCGTCCTTGAAGGTGATTCGTCTTTCCGACAAGCGGGTGATCTATCCGTTTCGCGGTTGCCCAGACATGCCCCTATGCGAGGATCCGCAGAGCGCGAAGAACTTCGCCGAGGTCTACGGCTGGCAACTCGTCAACGGCGATATTGCGATTCCGGAGTAATCTGACGGCCCACCGTCGAGCGCCGCCGCGTACGCTTAATGGGCTGCATCGACATGCGGCCAAATGGGTGGCAAGGTTCATGGATTCGATACTGCTAACAGCTACCCGCGTGCATACGTTCTCGCAGGATGCGATGATGACGAGCGCGAGCGGCTTCTTTTTTGCCCGCGAGAAGCGGCTATTCTTCGTGACGAGCCGGCACGTCCTCATTGACGAGCCGAGCGCCCATTTCCCGGACCGCATCGAAATCGAACTGCACATCGATCCGGCGAACCTCGGTGCTTCCACCTGGTTTTCAGTACCGCTTTATGTCGACCAGCGAGCCGTCTGGCGACAAGGCTGCGATGCAGGTGGTGCGATTGATGTGGCTGCTGTGGAGCTGCAGAAATCGGCGTTGCCGGATACGATGACTTATCGGACCTTCACCCCTGCGCACCTGCCGGACCTGGACAAGGCCGTTGAGATTGGCAGCCCGCTTCTCGTGGTGGGGTATCCGCTTGGTTTTCATGATTCGCTTCACCATCTGCCGGTGGTCCGGCACGCTGTTGTGGCGTCTTCGTTCGGCTTGAGATTCCAGGGGAAAGGGCAATTTCTGACCGATGCGCGAACGCATCGAGGAACCAGCGGAGCCCCTGTTGTCATGGCAGACAGCGGACAGTTGAATATCCACGACGATGGACTGCACTGGACGCTGCTCGGCGTCCATTCGACTCGCTTCGATATCGGTGCGCGCGACGCTGAGCATGACGAGGCGCTTGGCCTGAACTGCGCGTGGTATGCAGACATACTGATGAAGCTCACTGAACGCTGACGGCCCACGGAGTGGCGAAACGCACCAGATTCCTCACTATCTTGTTCTTCGCGCCGGACACGAATCGTACGTTCTGGACAGGGAGCGCGCGTTGATTAGCCGCCAGGCGAGTCGCATGATGAACTGGTTCGCACGCGCGCACGGCAAGCCGATGTCGATCGACGACGCGCGTTGGGATAGCTTTTCCCGGGGGTATGGGTTCTCGTCCGACGAGCGGAAGTGTTTGTGCTCTTACTCACTGGTGAAAGGTTGCGAGACCGGGCATCAACTCGCATTGCTCGCCAACCTTTAGCGTTCTGACGCGATCAGGGGGATGAAGGCACGCGTTTATGCGCTGCGTATCGCGGAACCTCGGCCCTGCGCCCCGGCGAGAGCGGCTTAGACTGCGGCGTTCAACGACAGCAGATTGATCTGGAATGCGATCGAATAGCTCGCGGCTATGATGCCCGCAACATACGCAATCTTCGGTCCGCCCCTTCGGTCAGGCTCCTTGACCTGCCGAACCGTTCAATATACCGATGCCATACCAGGTGGTCGGTGCTTGAAGCGCCGGTGCACCCAGTAATACTGTTCGGGAAACTTAACGACCTGCTCCTCAAGAAACGCATTCATGCGGCGTGCGTCGACCACATCGCTCCCCGATGGGAAGTCCGCGAGCGGCTCGAAAATCGTCAACTTATACCCTTGATAGTTCGGGAGTACCTCGGTCACGAACGGAACAACCCGCGCGTGCCCCAGTCTCGCGAGACGCGAAATGGCTGTTAGCGTACAGGCGGGAACGCCGAAGAAAGGGACGAAAACAGAGTTGTCGACGCCCTGGTCCATGTCCGCCGCGAGCATGACGGGTTTGCCGGAACGCAACAATCCCACGATCTTTTTAGCGCTGGTCGCGCGTTCGATCATCTCTGCCCCGAATCGGCCGCGTTGGCGCTTGGCCAGCGCACATAGGGCCGCGCTTGACATACGTGTGTACAGCGAGGCAACCGGGAGGCGCGTCGAGTAGAGCATGCAACCAACCTCAATGCCTACGAAGTGAAACCCCATGAAGATGGTGGGCGGAGCGGCGTCGTCGTCGAGATCAATTTTGCTTTCGATCTGCACGATATCCCGGATCGACTGCGCGCTGCCAAACCACTGGATGCCTCGCTCGAGATAACTGCGAACAACGTGGCGGAAGTGACCTCTTGCGAGTTTCTGGTGTTCGCTGCTGGTCTTCTCGGGGAAGCAAAGACGCAAGTTCACCAGGACGATATGCTTGCGGCGGCTCGGAACCGCATACAGCGCAGTGCCGACAATCATCCCGAGCCTTGCGACGAATTTGTAAGGAAGGACGGAAAGCGTGCGCAGTAACGCCACGATAAGCACAAAACCGAGGCGGTTCAAAGATTGTCCCCTCTGGATGGTAAGGTTTGGAAAGCGCCGCCGAACGCCATGCAGGCGAACTTTCGGGTCGCCGCCGCGTCATGGAAATGTTTTCGCTCAAGATACTAACTACGGACTACATAGCCCAGGTTGCGATCATTGGACTACAGGGACGACTTGCGAGTTAGGCAGTGTAGCAGGCGGCTCAGATGCGACTCACTTCAACAATTCTGGTCGTGAATCGTCGACGCCAGCGACGACGACCCGGTTTCACAGCTCGAAGTAAGTTGCTGCTGGCAACGGTTGTGCGAACGGCACTTCCACGCCGAAAGGAGACCTCAATCGTGGCAGACAGTGAACGGCGGCAACGGGTCGTACCGGGCCTCTAGAGGCGCTAAACACCGGGCCATTTTCAGAGGCGCGGGTTGCCGCCGATGTTGCACGAGAACACGACTGGCGGCATAACTTCTCATCCTAACGCCAACATTCCCGGGCTAAAGTCGTCCTACATTAAATGTGCTCGCCTTGCCGTTCGCTACCTCGACGAACATCCCTTGCCATCGCCGAGTCCAATTTCGACCCCGTAAGTTGCCGCCCGGATCGACCGATCAACTAGCCGCCATACCGGCGCAACGCCGAACGCCACCCGACTGAAGTTCGCAAAATCAGTGTGTTCCTGGTGCTTCAGACATGTGAGATGGGATGGCCATCGCCGCACCCTGCCGACACACGCGCATTGACATTGGAACCGATCAGTCCATATAATGAATTCAACTTTCAAGCACCGCATCGTTTGCGAACCTGATCGATGGCAAATCCGGCTGGCGTGGGCCGCCCACGCGAATTCGAACTTGGCGATGCCGCGCGCGACGCGATGGACGTCTTCTGGGACCGCGGATATGAAGGCGCGTCCCTGCCCGACCTGATGGCCGGCACCGGCTTGTCGCGCGGCAGTCTCTACAAGGCATTCGGCGACAAGAAGGCGCTGCTGTTGGCGGCGCTCGACCTGTACATGGCCGACGGGCTCAAGGCGACCGCGGACCTCCTGTCGCAACCCGGACCCGTGAAGAATGCGATTCGCGACTCGCTGCTGCGCTATGCGCACCTGTCCGTCGGCGAGGCGGGCCGGCGGGGCTGCCTTGTGGTCGCGATGACCACCGAACTGGCCGCGCGCGACGCGGAGGTCGCGGAGCGTACGGGGCGCATGTTCCGGCGCCTGCAGCAGATCTATGCGGGCGCGATCGTCCGCGGCCAGGCGAGTGGCGAGATCGCCGAGCAGGACGAACAGGTGCTGGCGCGTTTGCTCGTCTGCCAGATCGAGGGCATGCGCGTACTGGGCAAAACCGGCGTGCCCGAGCGCGACATGCTCGCGCTGGTCGACCGCACGATGCGCCTCCTCGACTGAATTTTTTTTACTCAATTTGGAACCGATTGGTTCCGTATGGAGAGCCATCCATGTCACGAAATGATTCCGTCTCGCCCGACCCGCGTCGCTGGGGCATGTTTTCGGTCCTGCTCGTCGGCGCGTTCCTGCCGCCGCTGGACTTCTTCATCATCAATGTCGCGCTGCCGTCGATCCGCGCGGAGCTAGGCGCCTCGTCATCGGCCGAGCAACTGGTCATTTCGTCATATGCCGGCCTGTACGCGGTGACGCTGATCACCGGCGGGCGGTTGGGCGATCTGTTCGGCCGCGGCCGCATGTTCTTTCTCGGGTTGATCGGATTTGCGACGGCCTCGATGCTGTGCGGCCTCGCGAACTCGCCGTGGACGCTCATCGTCGGTCGCGCGTTGCAGGGCGTGACCGCCGCGATCATGGCGCCGCAGGCGCTCGCTTCGATCCAGGCGATCTTCCCGGAAGCGGAAAAGCCGCTCGCGCTCAGCTTGTATGGCGCGGTGTTCGGCCTCGCCGCCGTGGTCGGGCAGGCGCTGGGCGGGATCCTGATTTCGCTGAACCTGTTGAACCTGGGTTGGCGCACGATCTTCCTCGTCAACCTGCCGCTGGCGATTCTGGTCGTGCTGTTCGGCGTTCCGCTGTTGAAGGAAACGCGTGCGCAGCATGCGCGAAAGCTCGACCTCGGCGGCACCGCGCTGTCGATGCTGACGTTAGGCGCGCTGATTGTGCCGCTGATCGAGGGGCGCGAAGCAGGCTGGCCCGTATGGGCATGGGTGTCGCTGATCGCAGTCCCGGCCCTCGCCGGATTCTTCTGGCGCTACGAGCGCAGGCTGGGCAGCCGCGGCGGCGCACCGCTGCTTGATCCGGCCGCGCTGCGCGCGCCGGGGCTGGGACGGGCGTTGCTGATCGCGCTGCTGCTGTACGCGATCGGCGCGTTCTTCCTGCTGTTTTCGGTGTATCTGCAGAATGCATTGCACGTCGACGCGCTGAGCGCGGGTCTCGTGTTCTTGCCGTTCGGCGTGGGGTTCCTGCTCGGCCCGTTGTCTACCCCGTTCTGCGCACGTCTCATCGGCGCTTACGTCAATCCGTTCGGCATGGGGCTGGAGGTCGTCGGGCTCGTCGGCCTCGCGTGGTTGATCGATGCCACGCCGATCGGGATGCCGCTCGTGTCCGTGCCGCTCGCCGCCGCGCTGTTCGTCATCGGTTTCGGACAGGGGCTCGCGCTGCCCACGCTGATGCGCATGGTGACGGGGCGCGTCGCACCGGCGCTTTCCGGCATGATCGCCGGCATCGCCAGTTCGACGCTGCAGGTCAGCACCTCGCTCAGCGTCGCGATCATCGGCGGAATTTTCTATACGGTCCTCGGCACGCGCCAGGATCCGGCCGCCATTGCGCACGCGTTCATCGTCGCGCTGCTCTCGATTTCGTTGTTCCTCGTCGCCGGCGCCGCGCTGGGCATCTCGCTCGCCCGCGCGCCCGCCGCGCCGACCTCGGTGCGCACGGTCGCCCGGCCGGGCTTCAGCCCTGAACGAAATCGGCCCTAGCCGCCCATCTGTCGTTTTCTGACGTGCCTGGCACGCTCCACGGACATGCGGGCCCTTCCGGCAACGGCCGGCGAACGGGAGCCGATCAACCGCTTTGCGTTGGTCAGCAGACCTCACACTTCGAAACGCAATTGTCGCTTGTGGGTCGGCTACAGCCGACCGCGTCAGGCGGCAACCCGGCCAGAATCAGACGGTCGACTCCGTAAGCCGGAAGTATTGATCGGCTGATCCCAGCGCGACTATGAACGCAAACCGAGTCCGCCATCGCACACGATGGTTTGTCCCGTCATAAACGTGTCTGAAATTAGAAATGCGATGGCGCGGGCGATATCGTCGGGCTGACCAACGCGTCCCACGGGCGTTTTCGCGGCGTAATCGGCGAACACGGATGCCTTGTCCTGCGCCGGCAGGAAATCCCACCACGGCGTGTCGATTACGCCGGGCGATACCGCGTTGATCCGTAACGGCCTTAGCTCCGCCGCCAGGATAGGTACCATTGCCGCAATTGCCGCATTCGCAGCGCCAAGACCTGCGGTACCGGGCATGGCGGTGTGCGCCGTCACAGCAGAAATGAACGTAATGCTTCCGTTCTTCGTGATCGATGAGAGGGCCGCTTGCGCACACGCGAAATGAGGAAAGACCTTCTCATCGAATCCCATGCGCACATCGTGGAGACTCACCGAAGGAAACGCGCCGCCCCCTTTGCTGCTGCCAAGGGCGAGCACCAGATGGTCGATCGTCCCGATCTGCGAGAACGCTCTTGGGAGATCCACCGTATGGGAAGCATCGAACTCAACGGTGTTGACGATATCGTCGAGTGCGCCCTTTGCGTCGGCCAATCGGGCTTGATTTCGTCCCGCAATCGTAACCGCGTAGCCTTCGGACAAAAGACGCCTGGCCGTAGCCAGCCCGATACCGGAAGATCCGCCGACGATAAAAACATGTTGTGACATGATTGAACTCTCCGTTTTATAACGATGCCAGGTCGGGGAATCCGTGTGGACTGGCATCGAAGATCGACAATTGATCTCCGGCGCATGCTCTGCGCTTTTCCAACCGGCAAGCAGTTCTGGATTGATACCGGTATTGGCCACTACCACGATGACGATGAGCGACCGAGTCCATAGCACCGAAAGCCGCCGCGCCGAGCTAGGCGCATTTCTGCGTTCGAGACGCGAGAGCCTGAGCCCCGCCATGGTCGGCTTGCCGGATGGTTTTCGGCGCCGCACGCCGGGTTTGCGTCGCGAGGAAGTGGCGATGCTCGCAGACGTCGGCACCACGTGGTACACGTGGCTCGAACAAGGGCGTGACGTGCGTGCTTCGCAGGAAGTACTCGCGGCGATCGCAGATGCCTTGAGACTCGACGCCGTGGAGCGGCAGCATCTGTTCGTATTGAGCGATCGGCCGTCGCCCGAAGTCAGGTCTGTCTATCCGGAGAAGCTGGAGGAACCAGTGCAGCGGATGCTCGATAGCCTGACGGGACAGCCCGCGTATGTAACCGGGCGGCGTTGGGACATCCTCGGATGGAATCGGGCCGCTTCGCTGGTATTCGGAGACTACGCACAGATCGCGCCCGACGAACGCAATCTGATGTTCATGGTGTTTGCGAACGAGCGGCACCGCCGTCTGCTCGTTGACTGGGAGATATTGGCGCGGGCGTCCCTCGCGATGTTTCGTCTCGACAGTGCACGCTATGCCGGCGATCCCGATTTCGAGCGGCTGATTTCGACGCTACGCGAGCGTAGTGACGAATTCAATGCCTGGTGGCCCAGGCACGAGGTGCTCAATCCCTTGTCGAATATCAAGCGCATCAACCATCCGGAAAGAGGCTCGATGACTTTTGAGTACGTTAGTTTCGCGCTACTGGATGGCTCCGATCGGAAACTCACGGTCTACACGCCGCTCGGAGATTGTGAGGTTCTATATGTAAGCTCGACCATCTGATGGCCTGCGCGAGGCGCATGACGTAAGGTTCCAGCCAATTAGACCTGCTGGTCCGCCAGTTTTGGTGAATGACATCAGGAGCCCAATCGAACGCTCAGGGTCGGGTCACGTCGTCCCCCTCCTTCACCTTATCGCCGGAAAGCGGCCGGTGGATTTCGGCCTCCCCAAAACGGACTGTCGTTAGCGCGCGCTCCCGGCCCATAAGGGACGACTGCGTTCCAAGCGTCGAGGTCCGGTCATGAGCCGAAGGCGGCCCATACAATTCAAGGCCGAAGTGCCCGTAGGTGGCGCGTTCGTTCGGGCGACACCGTCAACATCGCGTCGATCAGGAACCGCGTTTCTACCGGGCCGAACTCACCGGTGTCCTTGACGAGACGGGATCTGCTGAACGCCCACAACAGAAGCACGCGTAACAACGAAGGCGTACGCGACAGAATCGCGACGATCCTGGGCTTCAGAGCATGACCGAGACTTCTGACAAGATCGAAACCCTCCGCCCATGCTTCGTCGAGTCGCCTCGCTTCCTTCCACGTCAGGTGGGACTCGCGTTTCCACATAAGCAACGCCGCGATAAACAACGGTACCGCCAGTGCGACATGACTGCGGAGGAAGCCATCCATGTCGCGCTCGTACTCGGCCGGCATCCCCGCGTGTCGGAACAGGGTCACCAGATCCGGCCTCGACAGAGTGGTGGTCATCCCCGGGCCGTCCACGCGAAAGCGCACCCGCTGCTCGACCAAAGCAGCCGTCATGTTCGGAAAGCCGAATGCGAAACGATCGGGGCCGATCACCGATCGATAGCGAGCGCATCCTTCGAATGTGTTGAACATCAGCAGAACGGTCTTCGCGCGGCATTGCGACAGCAGCGGCAACAGCGGTCCGACCTGGTGCTCGGGGACGGTCACGATCGCCAGATCGCATGGAATCAGTGGATCAAACTCCGGGACGACATGAACCGATGTGCGTTCGCCGGAAGTGGTGACAATAGCGCCGTCGCATTGCAGCGCGTTCAGCCGTGCGCCTCGCGCAACGACAGTGACGTCATGCCCGGCTCTGCTCAGGCAAAACGCAACGACACTGCCGATCCGGCCCGCGCCAATGAGGATAGTTTTCATGCGGCCAGTTTAGGGAGCTGTCCTGTTTCCGTATACGGAAATTGGCGGTAAGCTGGTGTCCAGTTATGGAAACTCTGTCATGGGACGACCTGCGCGTCCTTCTCGCCATCCACCGGGCAGGAAGCCTGTTAGCTGCCGGCAAAACGATCGGCCTGTCAACATCGACGATCGCGCGTCGTCTGGACGCGCTTGAAACAGCTACCGGCCGCCAACTGGTCCATCGCAGTCAGTCCGGCGCCGAGCTGAACGCCGAGGCGCTGCGACTCGTGCGATTGGCCGAAGGGCTCGAACATGGTCTCGATGCGTTGAGACGCGATCAGACGATGCTCGCCGGAACGCTTCGCGTGAGCGTGCCGGACGGCATGGCACCGGCACTGGCCCGCGCACTGCTCGCTTTCCGCCATCAACACCCCGGCGTCGACCTCGAATTAGTGGGCGAGAACCGGATGGCGGACGTGGCCGCGCGTGAGGCGGACATCGCGGTTCGTCTGGCCCGCTCAACGTCGAGCGTGCTCGTCGAGAAGCGACTCGGTACGTTGCGGTTCGGATTGTTCGGTTCCGCCGATTACGTCAGGCGTCATCTGCCGACCGGACGGCTGGACACGAACGACGCGTCGCTGCATTCCTTTATCGGACTCGACGTGCAATGGAGGGATCTGCCGCACGAACAGTGGCTTCGGGCGCTCGGCGCTGCCCGGTTCGTATTCCGCTCAAGCTCCATGGAAGCGATCGCCGAGGCAGCCCATCGGGGAGCCGGCTTCGCGGCTTTTGTCACGTCGGACCCGCGAACCGCAGGACTTGTCGCGGTGCAGACGACGATCGCAGCGCCTTCGCAACCTTGTTATCTCGTCTACCATCGGGATTTGCGCGCGCAACCGCACGTCCGCGCTGCGGTCGCATCGATCGCGTCTTACTTCACACAGTATGCGCAACCCTGAAGTCGCACGCCTTGCTCGCATAGCAAGGCGTGGCGGTCCTCCATAGGTATCGCGCCGCGCGACCAACAGGTTGCGATCTGAAAGCAAGCGTGTCGCCGACATTCGCTCGCCGACATCGACGCGCTTCTAGATGTACACGTCCGAGCGGTTCTGGTGGCGTCGCAGGCTGCTATCCCGCACTTCTGTCACGAGGTCCGAAAGTACCCCCCGCGGCTCGCCCTTCACAGCAGCACGGACAGTCGCCTGCGTGACGAGCCTGAACGTTGCGACAGACCCCGCAATGCCGAGCAGCATCGGGATCAGCATGTCGTGGCCGACCTGCGTGAACTCGACCATGAGCACCAGCGCGGTCATGGGCATCTGCATCGATGCAGCGAGGAACGCCGCTGCGCCCACAATCGCAAAGGCGCCGGCCGACGTCCCCGGCCACATCATGTTCCACGCGCCACCGAGCACGACGGCGAGCAGCGCGCCGTTCGTCAGGCCTGGCGTAAGCAGTCCACCTTCGGCGCCTGCGCGCAGGCTGCCCATCTCGATCGCGACCTTCAGCACGAGGAGGATCGCGGCCAGTCCGATACTGAGCGCGCTGTCGAACGAAAGCGTCGCGGCGCCTTTGCCGTTGCCGGCCAACTGCGGGAAACAGATGACGAGCGCACCGATCAACGCGAAATTGACGAGCGCAAAGAGCGGTAATCGCGCGTCCTTCGGTGCGCGGGCGCGGGCCTGTTCGGCGAGCCGGGTGAATCCCCACGCGGCAAAACCAAAGAGCGGACCGCAGATCGCCGACCATACGACAAGCGGCATAGTCAGCGCGAGCGGCCCGATCAGCGTGTACTGATGTTCGTTGCCGAGTCCGAGCCAGGCGGTGGCAGCCGCAATCGTCGAGGTCACGACAGCGGGCACCAGCGCCCTCCATTCGAACGTGCCCAGCAGTACTTCGAGCACGAACAGCGCGCCGCCCAGCGGCACGTTGTAAACCGCGGCAAGACCCGCACCCGCGCCGCAGGCAATCATGATGCGGGTCTCGCCGGCGCTCAGCCCCGCACGCCGCGCAAGCCAGTTGCCCCACACTGCGCCGATCTCGCGCGGCGCCACCTCGCGGCCCAGCGGTGAGCCGAGCGCCACGGTAACGATCTGCAGCAACGCATGAACAACGGTGCTCGCGCCCGGCATGCGCGGCCCGTCCGCCTTGACGGCCCGCTTGATGCTCACGAGCGGACGGCCGAAGCGGTAGAGCGCCCACCATCCGATTCCGGCAACGAGTCCACACGCCAGAAGCGCCACGAACCGCCGTCCGGGCGAAGCGGCAGTCACGCCGCTCAGAAAACTCTCATGGCCGACAAGGCGATCCAGGCTGTAGCCATACGCGAGGTGCTGGATAGCGTGGAGCAGCAGCGCCAGCAACATGCCGCCCAGGCCGGCGCCGACGCCCGTCAGCACGCTGACCGTTGCTAATGCCGCGAACGCCGGCAGGCGGCCGCGCCCGGCGCCCAGGCGGGCAATCAAGAAAGATTCGGAAGCCATGATGCGTCGCCAGACGAGGGAAAACCCGTATCTTAGTTGCGCAGCAACATGCGCTGTATGACTTATTTTTCCGAATTAATTCTCCCAGATCATGGTGGCCGACTTAGGTCGGCGCCGGCAGGAACGACCACCAGCAAACCTGATTGAGCGCCTGGATCGACACCGACGGGCTCAGTCCCGCATTCACGCTCGCAGTCCAGCCGTTTTGCGCACTCGTGGTATCCGAACAGCTGTTCACGTAATCGAGCGTGCCGGTGAAAAAAGCGCTGCGCGGCAGCGCGACTTCCGTGCTCTTCCAGGTTTGCAGCGCCTGGAGCAAGGAACTGTCGGTGGAAGGCAGGAAGACCTGTTCGAAAAAGACGCCGTCGACGAGCATAGGGAACGACACACCGCCGCTCGCCCCGCTGATCGCCGAGGTCGGCGCCGCGTTGAGCAGGATGGGCGCATTCGGGAACGCGTTGCGCAGCTGCGCAACGAGGTCGAGGCCACCTTGCTTGCACGTGCTGTCGCACGGCCCCTGCGCGGCGTTCGCCGCGTGGCCGACGATCTCGAAATTGTCCAGCATGAAGCCGTCGACACCCGTCGCGGCAAGCCGTGGCGCGACGTAGTTCACGATGAGGTTCTGGTAGTCCGCGTTGCCCACGTTCATCCAGTACTCGGAAAAACCGCTGTACCTGCCGAGCTGCGCTGCCTGGTTCGCGCTGCACGACACGAAACCCGCGGGCACGGTTTGCCAGTACGAGCGCCATGTCTCGCAGGCGCCCACATTCAGGTAGCTCAGCACCTTTGCGCCGTGCGATTTCAGCGTCGCGATCTGGTCGGCAGTGAAGTTGGGTGTCGTGCCGCTGGGATCGGCGTCGATCACGATCACGTTGAAGCTCGATGCAAGCCGCGCGAGGTCGACCTGCGATGCCTGCCCGTAGTAGACCTCCCAGACTGGCTTCGCCGGTAGATTGCGAGCCGCAGCAATCGAGACGTTTGTCGAGCCTGAAAGCGTGCTCGCCGTGCTGGTGCTGGCGGGGGCGCTCGTGGCCGACGTGCTGGTGCCTCCGCCACCACCACCACCTCCCCCGCCACAGGCGCCGGCAAACAGCGACAAGGCAAACGTGCAGTAGAGAGCGACGCGGCGGTTCAACAAGCGCAGGGATACTGACAAAGCGGACACTCCGGAAGAAAAGGCTGGCGCGGCGGCGAGCCGACCTCGGCCCGCAAACCAGAAGCAAACGGAACGCAAACGGGTTGCCGCAAGCGCCGCGCAAAACCTGTGTATTAACGACCTGTACCGTTCCTTCTTTAGCCGGCCGGGCCTCACTGCCCTGCCTTGAACGCGTACACGCGCCCATCGCCGGCCACATAAAGCCGTTGGTTCGCCGCCAGCATGGTAGCGAAGTGACGCACACCCGGCACGCGCTCCTGCGCACTGCCGCCCGTGAACACCGGCTCGCCATTGTCCGCACGAAAGCCGTGCACGCGCTCGTCGCCCTCGGCGCCGACGACCCAGACGATACGGTCCGCGTTGCCGTCGCTCGTGGTCGTGATCGGGCTGCCGGCGCCGTCCAGCGCCGCACACCAGGCTGTACCGATACCGCCGCGCGATGCCGAAGCAACTCGCAGCACCGTGAGCCCCGCGCCGGCTTCGCCCGAAGGACACGCCGAACCCGCTCCCTGAAACGCAATGAAGACACCATCGGCCGTGGCCCACGAAGCCGGCGCCGTGCGCATCGAACTGGACGACACGCGCGCTACGTCCAGCGCGCCGCCTATACCGCCCAGGTTCTCGCGATCGAGCAGATACGCCTTGCCGTCCTTGCCCAGCGCGACGATCAGCTTGCGTCCGTGCAAGTCGATCGGGACAGGGTTCACGCCGCTCAAGTCGAGATCCGCGTCGTCCAGTTGCTTCCAGTCTGCCGGAGCGAAGAAGTCGCGGGAATCGGCCGAATGGCGTAGGTCGGGCCTGAGGCGAATCACGGCTTCGCCGTCGCCCCACGTGCGCGTGCCTTCGGTGTTGCCCGTCGAGACGAACAGTTGGCCGTCCGCCGCCGCAATGCCGCCCGGCGCCCAGATGCCGCCTTTCGCCGCGCGCGTGGCCCACACGTTCGCTACGCCCGGATGGTCGAGCCGCACGCTCACCACCATGCCGCGATAGTCGCCGCAGTCGCCCCAGTTGCCGCCGTAAGGCACGAAGAGTTGTCCGTCCATCAACGCTAGCGCGCTGCGCTGGTTCTGCGTGCGCGAGGTGAAAGCCACGCCGCGCGTCTTGAGCGCCGCTTCCATGTCGAGCGGCCAGCCCTTTTGCACGGCGCCGTCGCGCAGCGAGAGTCCGAACACGAAATGACGCGGCTGCCCTTCGCGCAGCACCATCGCGTCGAGATAAAGCGTGCCGCGCGCCGCATCGATCACCGGCGTGCCCGTCACGCCGAGGGGATCGATATTGCCGCATGGCATCGCGCTGCGCGGCACCGCGGGACCGAGCGCCGTGCGCCAGACGGTGCGGCCCGTGGTGGCATCGAGCGCGTAGACCGCGTTCGTTTCGGTGGCGACGATCAGCAGCCCGTTCGACTGCGCTCCTGCGCCCGTGTCTGCCGAATGCCAGTAAAGCGGCTGCGCGTTGACCGCGCCTTCGATCTTGCCGTCGAAGCCGGTATCGCGTTGCAGATGCGCGGCGCGCTGCCAGGTGAGACCGGGCACCACGTACTGTCCGCTGCGGTCCGGCGTGCGGTGATGCATGGTGACGGAATCGGCACCTTCGCCATGCGAGTCGCCCGCTGCCGAGGCCGTGAGCGATGCGCACAGCAGTGCGGAAAAAAACGCCAAAAAAAACGCAATACGAATCGATGGAATGAGAGCCGCGCGCACGTGCACCTCCGTTCGTACCCGTCGGCAACGCGTCGGCGAATGGAACGTGCGGTACGCCGGGCGTCGCATCGTGAGCGTGGAAAGGCCCTCGTTCGAGGGCCTCGTAGGGGAGCGCTGATTCTACCGTCGATGCCGGGGCAGCGTGATGTCAGCTTCATGCAGAAGGACGGTCGCGACCGTTGCCGTGCGCGGCAACAACCGGCGCAGATGCATGCGATGGCGCCGCCTGAAGACGCATTCCGGAACGCACCTCCGGACGCACTTCAAGACGGCTCGCGGCCCGCCTTGCCGCTGCCCTGCCCGTCACCCTGTCGAGCGTTGCCCGTGGGCGCAGGATCGCCCGCCGGTTGTTCAGCGCCCAACGGCTTTTGCGCCGCTACGTCCGCCTGCGCCGCTTCTGCGTCGCGCGACTCGTGACCCGGCTGGCTCACCTCGGCGACTCCACCCTGCTTCGCCGGTTCGCCGCTCACCCACACCGTACGCTGCGGGTTCGCGATGCGGATGCCGCGCGCCCGGAACTCGTCCGCGATGCGCCGGTTGAACTCGCGCTGTACGCCCCAGCGCGCCTTGTCGGTACATTGCACCTGGCCCGCAAGCGTGACTGCCGCGCCGTCCACCGCGTCTACACCCCAGAACGCGAAGTCCGAGAGAATGCCCGCCTTGAACCTGTCGTCTTCGCGCAAGGCGGCGCCAATCTCAGTTAGCGCTTCGACGGCGCGGTCCACGTCTTCGCCGTAAGCGATGTTCACCTTCACCGCTGCGTTGCCGATGCCGCGATTCGTGTTGTTAATGGTCGTGACCGAACTGAACGGCACCGTGTGCAACGAGCCGTCGCCGGCGCGCAGCCGCACCGTGCGAATCGACAGATACTCCACCGTGCCCGATACGCCCGCGAGCGTCACCCAGTCGCCCACCTGCATGGCGTTCTCCATGAGCAGGAAGATGCCCGTGATGAAGTCCTGCACGAGCTTTTGCGAACCGAAGCCGAGCGCCACGCCGAAGATGCTCGCGCCCGCCAGCAGCGGCCCCGTGTTCACGCCGAGTTCCGAGAGGCCCGTCAGCACCACGACGAGCGCGATCACGATGAAAAGCAGCGTGCGCACCATCGGCACGAGCGTCCTCAAGCGCGCGGCACGCACGAAGTCGCCGCTCGTGGTCCAGTTGTCGAGTCGCCGTTCGATGGCGACGTTGATGGCCTCCCACGCAACCAGCGCGACGACCGCCGCAACGGCGATGGTCGCCAGCGCCGACGCGAGCCGGTGCCCCACGGTGCCGTTCGCGAACAGCATGCGCAGGTCCACGCCCCATACGAGCAACAGCAGGAACACGGTGACGATGGCTACGAACGCCGAGACGATGCCGCGCAACAGCGGGTAATAGCGATACGCGCGCTGCTGCACGAGCGACGAGGGCGCCCCTTCCTTCTGCTGGAACAGACGCGCGAGCGCGCCGTGCAACACGATGGACGCCACGCGTGCACCGATCAGGATGGCAACCGACATTCCGCCCGTATGAAGCAGCAGGCTGTAGCCGTCGCGCACGTCGAGCGCCCAGACGAACCACAGCGCCATCACGACGAACACCGCGATGCCGGCCCACGCATCGGCAAGCAGATTGCCCGCGATCGAAAGCGACTGGCGGTGAGCGCTGTGCTCGCGCAGCCAGGCGGCCACGGGCTTGCGGCTTTGCAGAATCATCACGGCGATCATGACGTGCGCGATGAGCGCGATCGCCTTCATCAACGCCGCGTGCGCGCCTTCGTTGAGCCCGAGCGCCGCGGCGGTCTCCGCTACGGCCGCGCCGGCGCCCGCAATCACGACGATGCGCACGATCCAGCGCTGCAGCCACACCGCCCAGTGGTCCGAGAAAAACAGCAGCCGCAGACCCGGCGCGTCCGGCTGCGCGAAGAATTCGCCGACGATTACGACCACACGGCAGATCACGTAGATATCGATGAGCGAGCCGATCACGCTGTCCGCGGGCGAACCGTCTGTGGTGAAGAGCGACATGGCGCCGCTCGCCACCGCGACGAACGCGACGAGCGGCAACGCCCGCAACAGCGCGCGTAGCGCAGCGCGCGGCAGATGCCGCAGCAGCGACCAGTGCTGCGCGGCGTGCAGCTTGCCGCGCGCTTCCTTGGCGGCGCCGGTCGTTGTGCGTGGCGTGGGCTCGACGGAGTCCGGGCGGCTCACGTCGCTCCTCGCGTCCTCCGCTTTACGTGCCGCAGCCGCCGCTGCGCGCTCGCGCTGCTCGGCCTGGTCCGCCTGATCGCGCCGGCGTGCGGCGACGGTGCGAATCACGTGCCGCAGTGCGCGGCGCGCGCCCCACTCGACGATAAACGCCGGCAACAAGGTGGCAAGCAGCGCGAGCGCCACGTCGCGCGCCGCGGCCTGCTTCGCGGGATTCGTCAGCGCGTCGGCCCACCATGCGCGCAACGACGACACATCGAGCAATGCCGCCACGGATCGCCGCAGCGCCGTCCCCACGTGCACCGCCCAGTGCGCCCCCTGCCGCGCAAGCTGCGCGGCGAGCCCATTCGACTGCAATGCCGCGGAGGCCACCGTGCCACTTGCCGCTGTCGCCGCGCTCGCGGCGGCGGGCGCGCTGGCGGGCGCGGCAAGCGCACCGGCTGCCGCGATGGCACGCAACGTGTTCTCGACCTGGGCGCGCCGTGCCGGGCTTTCGAGCACGTCGAGCGCGGCGCGTGCCTGGTCGGGCGTCAATCGCGGCGCACTGGCTGCGTCAGCCGACGCGGCACTGGCCGACGCAGCGCTCGCAGGCGCGGCGGCCGCACAGGCGTTGCGCGCCGTACCCGCGGCGAGGAACAGCGACACCAGCAACACGAACGGAACGAAAGCGACAGACGTAGACGATTTTTTTCGCATGAGTGACGTAACGGGCAGCCTCGATGAAAACAGTCAGGGGCGATCGCGGTAGCACGGCTCGTGCCTCGCGGCGGCAGCGACGGGCAATGCAAGGTGATGCGGGAAAAGCGCGTGGGCCGGGCCTTCGGATCGAAACCGGTATCGATAAGTCCGCGAGCGGGCCTCTCAGGTTCCCTCACGCGTCACCCTATGCCACTCAAGAGCGGCCGCGCCGGCACTATCCGTCGCCATTTTCAAACCCTCAGGCGGCCCTGCGCGGCTTGATGCAGGTCAACGCCGGCAAACAGACACGCCGCACAGTACAGCGTGAACCTCGAACGAAGCGCAACGTCGGCTGCTATCAGAGCGTGAGTCGCTTTCCCCGGCCGCCTTCCCTGACAGCGTGTTGTAAGCCGCATCGCGTCGGCGGGCCGCCATCCTCTGGCGCAGAATTTGCATTATCGGCAACACCCAAGGCGCCGGCAAAACGACCGGCGCAAAACAAGGAGGAGACAATGCGTGACGATGTCCGTCACGTCGCCGGCCCGTCGGCGACGCGCGAGTCCAGCTGGCTCGCCCCGGAAATCCAGAAGTCTCACGAACGTTCGGAAATGTACGGTCTCAGCGCCTCCACGCGCCCGGACTACGACGTGCTTCCGGCCTCCGAACTGCGCCTCAAGCTCGAGCAGAACCGCATTCTGTGCGCGCACGCCACGCCGGTCATGGAAACGCTGCACGAGCAGATCGTCAACACGCAAAGCATGATCGTGCTGACGGACTCCCAAGGCTTGATCCTGCATTCCGTCGGCGACGACGACTTCCTGCGCCGCGCCGAGAAAGTGGCGCTGCGTCCCGGCGCGAACTGGGCCGAAGACCGCCAGGGCACCAACGCGATCGGCACCGCCATCGCGGAACGCTCGCCCACGGTCGTGCACGGCGACCAGCACTATCTCGCGGCCAACCGCTTTCTCACATGTTCGAGCGTGCCCATCGTCGACCCTTACGGCGACCTGATCGGCGTGCTCGACGTGACGGGCGACCACCGCAGCTATCACCAGCACACCATGGCGCTCGCGCGGATGTCGGTGCAGATGATCGAGAACCATCTGTTCATGAACACCTTCCGCGAAACGCTGCAGATCGCGTTTCATGCGCGCCCCGAGTTTCTCGGCACGCTGATGGAGGGCATTGCCGCGTTCACTTCGGACGGCCGCTTTCTCGCCGCAAACCGCAGCGCGCAATTCCAGCTCGGGCTGCCGCTTTCGGCGCTGCGCGCGCACACGCTCTCATCGCTCTTTGGCGTGGGGAGCGCGCAGTTGCTCGAACGGCTGCGCGCGAGCCCTGGCCAGTACATTGCGCTGAATCTGCACACCGGCGCCACGGTCTGCGCGAAAGTGGACTTCCGCCGGCCGGCGCTGCCCGCCTCCACAGCGCGCGCCTTGCAGGCCGATGCGGCAGAGCACGACGGCACGGCACAACCGGCCCCCGCAACCGCAAACGCCGCAGCGGCGGGCACCGGCGCCGCGACCGCCCATGCCCGCTCCACCATGCTCTCGCGCCTCGCCTATCTCGACACCGGCGATCCACAGGTGTCGGCGGTCATCGGCAAGGTGCGCAAGGTGATCGGCAAAGACGTGCCGATTCTGATCAACGGCGAAACCGGCACCGGCAAGGAACTGCTCGCGCGCGCCATTCACAACGACTCGCCGCGTCACGCGGGGCCGTTCGTCGCGGTGAACTGCGCGTCGATTCCCGAAACGCTGATCGAATCGGAACTGTTCGGCTACGAAGAAGGCGCGTTCACCGGCGCGCGGCGCAAAGGCGCTGTCGGCAAGCTGTTGCAGGCTAACGGCGGCACGCTGTTTCTCGATGAAATCGGCGACATGCCGTATCCGCTCCAGGTGAGGCTGCTGCGCGTGCTCCAGGAGCGCCAGGTGAACCCGCTCGGCTCGGCGCGGTCGATTCCCGTGGACATCGTCGTGGTCTGCGCCACGCACCGCGACCTGCGCGAGATGATTGCGCAGAATCGCTTCCGCGAAGACCTCTACTACCGCCTGAACGGCCTCGTCGTGAAGCTGCCACCGCTGCGCGAGCGCACGGATCTCGAAGCCGTGGTGCTCAAGATGCTGCACCACGAGTCGCAACAGGCGGGGCGCGCGGCCACCGACGCCCCGCTCACCGTGGCCGACGAGGTCATGACGCTCTTCACGCAATGCACGTGGCCCGGCAACTTCCGCCAGCTCGCGAACCTGCTGCGCACGGCCGCCGCGATGGTGGACGAAGACGGCGAGATTCGCCGCGAGCATTTGCCCGACGATTTCTTCGACGACCTGCGCAACCCGCGCCCGTGCGTCGCATCATCCCAGGGACAACCCCAAGGCATCGCGCAGGTCATGCCGCTGCGCGGCGCGCGTCTGCAGGATGTGGAAGCGCAAGCGATCGCGGCAGCGGTCGCACAGCACGGCGGCAACGTGTCGGCGGCGGCGCGCGCGCTCGGCGTCTCGCGCAACACGATCTATCGCAAGCTGCCGTCGCTTTCGAACGAGGGCCAGGGTGAAGGCGCAGGCGAAGACGACAACGCCGTGAATTCATAACGCGTGTGGCGGCGCTCGCTTGTGTGCTGTTTCACCGTGCTGCTCTTCCGTGCTGTTCCGTTCTGGAACACCCGGTGTGGCACAACGGAACAGCACGCGCAGCGGACTGCGGCTCGATGACGAGCCGATAGCGTGCCCACGCCCCGCCTCGATGCGCTCCACTGCGAAGGCAACACGAAAGGCCAGACAAAAGCCCCGAGTTCAGTCCCAATTCAGCGAGATTCCCGCCCGCCTGCCCCGATGCCGCGTTCGATACGCGCATCGCGGCCCGCGTTCGCCGCTCGCTTTTGCAGCGGCAACGCGCACTCACCACCGGCATGGACCTTGCAATGAAAGCCCCGACCGCCAGCATTGCTGCGGTCTACATCCCATCCAACTCAAGGAGACAGCCATGCAATGGACCACCCCCGCCTATACCGACCTGCGTTTCGGCTTCGAAATCACGATGTACATCGCCAACCGCTAAACGGACCGCGACGCGCCGCGCGCATGCAGGCCGAAGGGCCATGCATGCGTTGACGGCGCCCGCCACGCAACATCATGAAGATCAGGATTCTGGGTTCGGGCGCGGGCGGCGGCCTGCCGCAGTGGAACTGTAACTGCGCCAATTGCACTCACGCCCGCAGCTATACCGGCGACATCCAGCCGCGCACGCAGTCTTCGATCGCCGTGAGCGGCAACGGTACGGACTGGGTTCTGATCAACGCCTCGCCCGACCTGCTCGCGCAGTTGCGCTCGCATCCCGAGTTGCAGCCTGCACGGTCGGTGCGAGACACCGGCATCGTGGCCGTGATGCTGATCGACGCACAGATCGATCACGTCACGGGCCTTCTGATGCTGCGCGAACGCACGACGCCGCTGCCGCTCTACGCGACGCCGCCCGTCTTCGACGACCTTTCCACAGGCCTGCCGCTCGTGCCGCTCCTCGCGCACTACTGCGGCGTGGACCGTCACGACATCGTGCTCGACGAACCGTTCGAGATTGCCCACGCGGGCGGGCTGCGCTTCACGGCCATCGCCGTGCAAAGCAAGGCGCCGCCCTACTCGCCGCGACGCGAGTCCGGCGTGCCCGGCGACAACATTGCACTCGTGATCGAGAACGTGGCCAGCGGCACGCGCGTGTTCTACGCACCGGGTCTTGCCGGTGCATCGCCGGCGGTGCTGGCCGCGATGAACTCGGCGCAGCTCGTACTCGTGGACGGCACGTTCTGGTCGCAGACCGAAATGATCGACCTGGGTCTCGCCGACAAGCTCGCCATCGACATGGGCCATCTCGCGCAGTGCGGCTACAAGGGCGAACCGGGCATGGTGCAACTGCTCGACGGACTGCCGCGAGCCACGCGCAAGGTGCTCATCCACATCAACAACACCAACCCCATACTCGACCCGCATTCGGCCGAGTACGCGGCGATCCGTGCGCGCGGCATCGAAGTGGCGCGCGACGGCATGCAATTCGAGGTTTGATCATGAACGCAGCCTTGCCCGCTTTTTCGCCAGCCTCCGCGTCGACGTCCACCGCCACGCCGCACGATGCGCCGTGGCCCGCAGAGGAATTCGAGGCGCAGTTGCGCGCGCTCGGTGCGCGCTATCACATCTACCACCCGTTCAACGTGAAGATGAACAGCGGCGGGTGCTCGCCCGAGCAGATCCGCGGCTGGGTGGCGAACCGCTTCTACTACCAGATCAACATTCCGCTCAAGGACGCAGCCATTCTCTCGAACTGTCCGGACCGCGAAACGCGCCGGCTCTGGATCGAGCGGCTGCACGACCACGACGGCTACGGCGAGCACGCAGGCGGCATCGAAGCGTGGGCGCGGCTGGGCGACGCCGTGGGCATCGATCGCAATGAGCTTTGGTCGCTCGAGCACGTGCTGCCCGGCGTGCGTTTCGCCGTGGACGCCTACGTGAATTTCGCGCGTCGCGCGCCCTGGCAGGAGGCCGTGTGCTCGTCGCTCACGGAAATGTTCGCGCCGCAGATTCACCGCGACCGGCTCGCGGGCTGGCCCACGCTTTACCCGTGGATCGAGCAGGACGGTCTGCAGTATTTCCGCAGCCGCATTCCGCTCGCGCAGCGCGACGTGCAACACGGGCTCGCCGTCACGCTCGCGTATTTCACGACGCCGAGGGCCCAGCAACGCGCCATGGAAATTCTCCAGTTCAAGCTCGACATTCTGTGGTCGATGCTCGATGCCATCGAAAAGGCGTACCCCGTATGAACACCGTCGATTCCGATCTCGGCGTGAACCCGCGGCCGTGTCTGCGCCGCATGTTCCGGCTGCAATGGGAGCCCGCGCAGGACGGCTACGTGCTGCTCTACCCCGAAGGCATGGTGAAGCTCAATCCGAGCGCCGGCGCCATTCTTGCGCGCTGCGACGGCACGCGCGAACTCGACGACATCATCGGCGAACTCGAAGAGCTCTTCAGTGCCTCCGACCTCGCGCCGGACGTGCATCGCTTCCTCTGGCACGCACGGCAACGCGGCTGGGTCGATTGAACGCATGAACGACGAGATGCAAGCCTCAGCACCAGCACATGTGACGTTCGATCACGCTCATGGCGGGGCGGCGCCCGCGCCGCGCGAAGCCGCTGCGCCGCCGCTCTGGCTGCTCGCCGAACTGACGTGGCGCTGTCCGCTGCATTGCGCGTTCTGCTACAACCCCGTGGACTTCGCGCGCCACGAGGCCGAACTCGACACGCAGACCTGGCGCAAGGTCATCCGCGAGGCACGCGCGCTGGGTGCCGCGCAGATCGGCTTCTCGGGCGGCGAGCCGCTGCTGCGCGACGACCTCGAAGAACTGGTGGGCTACGCGCGCGGACTCGGCTTCTACACGAACCTCATCACGTCGGGCATCGGCCTGACTGAAGCACGCATCGGCAAGCTCAAGGACGCGGGCCTCGATCACATCCAGCTCTCGTTTCAGGACTCCACGCGCGAACTCAACGACTTCCTCACCAGCACGCGCACGTTCGAACTCAAGCAGCGCGTGGCGCGGCTCATCAAGTCGCACGGCTACCCGATGGTGCTCAACTGCGTGCTGCATCGCTACAACCTGCCGCACGTGGCGCAGATCATCGAGATGGCGCTCGACATGGGCGCCGAGTATCTCGAACTCGCGAACACGCAGTACTACGGCTGGGCGCTCCTGAACCGCACGCAACTCATGCCCACCGCCGAACAGCTGCGCGAAGCGGAAGACGTGGTCAACGCTTACCGTGCGCGCGTGGGCGAGCGCTGCCGCATCCTGTTCGTGGTGCCCGACTACTTCGAGGTGCGCCCCAAGGCGTGCATGAACGGCTGGGGATCGGTGTTTCTCGCCGTATCGCCCGACGGCACGGCGCTGCCGTGTCACGCCGCGCGGTCGCTGCCAGGACTCACGTTTCCGAACGTGCGCGATACGTCGATCAAAGACATCTGGTACGAAAGCACCGGGTTCAACGCGTATCGCGGCGAGCACTGGATGAAGGCACCGTGCCGCGACTGCGACGAGCGCCACACGGATCACGGCGGTTGCCGCTGCCAGGCCTATCAGCTCGCAGGAGACGCCGCTGCCGCCGATCCGGTCTGCTCGAAGTCCGCGCATCACGGCGTGGTGGAGCAGGCGGTGAGGATCGCGCGGCAGCACGCGCAGGCGCATGACACGGCGGTGCAGCCGCTCGTGTTTCGCAGCCGCGAGAATTCATTTAAGGCGGGGTGAGGCCCCGAGTACGGTTCAGTTCTGGCCGGACCGAAGCACTCAACACAGGCCGATAGAAAAATGCCGCACGAAATGCCGTACGTTTTTGCCGGGGCAAACGTGCGGCATTTTCGTTGTCGCGCGTCTTGCGCAGGCAGCACGCAAAAAAATGCGACCGCGCGGCTTCCCCCCTAAACACACGGAGCTTGCCGCGCGGCCGCCAACGGACCTACCTTGCGGTTGGGCCGGAGACCCCTCTCTACTGCAATTGCGTTGATTACTGCGACGCCCCCACCGTGACGGCCGACCCCGCGTTGAGCGGCGTCGCCGACGCCTTCGCGGCGTCCGCAGTGAGCTTCGTCGCGCCGGCTGCGTAGCCGTTCGAGTTCAGCAGGTACGCCATGAGGTCCGCGTAGTCCTGGGGCTTCAGCTTGCCGGGGTTGTCGGCGGGCATGTTGGTGAACATGTAGGTGAACACGCCGCCAATGGTGAGATGCGAGCCCGACGCGGGCGCAAACGCGGGGCCCTTCAACGCAGGCGCGTTGAGGCCTTCGAGGTTCGCGCCGTGGCACTTCGCGCACGCCCCCGCATAAAGCTTCTTGCCGTGCGCGACCTGCGCGCTGACGAACGAAGGCGCACTGGCCGTGCTCGCATCCACCTTGATGAAACTGCCACCCTGCGCGGAAGACGACAATCCCGCAGACAGCAACGCGGCGCCGTAGGCGTTCGGCCCATGCGTCGGTGCCGGACCGTCGCGGTAGGCGAACGCATCGGCCTGCGTATGGGACGTGGCCAACTCGCCAACAGAGGTTGCCGCCACAGCCGTCTTCGGCAGCGCCCATTGCTGCGTCATGGCCGCAAGCCGCCCATCCGCGGACATCGCCGCCAGCGCCGCATCCACGCGCGGCTGCAACGCGGCGCTCTTCGCGCCGAACGCGAACACGAGATGCCAGTCCGCGTACGGCGACGACGTGCCCGCCACGGCGAGCCGCTGCTGCGGATGCGCAAGCCGATACGCCACGAGCGCCGGATACCAGACGATGGCGCGCCCGGCGTGACCCGCCACGACCGCATCGACGGTGGACTCCGAGGTGTTTTCGAGCACGAGCCGCGCGCCCTTCTGCTGGACCGCGATGAGTTGCCCCGGGCTCGCATAGGTGGCGGCAATCACGTTTGCGGTGTTCGCGGACGCAGCCGCGGCGTCGGTGGTCACGCTCACGTAGCCCGAGCGCAGATAGCCGCGCGAGAACTTGAGCTTGCTGTCGGAAGCGTCCGCCGCCGTGGAGCGCGGGAAGCCCGCAATCACGTCGCAGTGCCGCGCAAGCGCCGCGTTGAGTTCCTTGAGCGAGACGCCGTCGTCGTCGGTTGCGCCGAATGCGCCTTCGAGCACGGTGGCCTCGATGTGTGCGGCCTTGAAGGCTTCGCGTGCGACGGCGCGATCGAGCGGCGCCGAGGGGCTGCCGGGAAACGTGCAGACGCGCACGCCGGCGAAGGCATCGGCGGACGAAAGTGCGGTGCCTGCGAGCAGCGCACTCGTGAAAGCCAGCGAAGCCAGGCAATGAAGTCGGGTATTCATGAGAGTACTTTCCGGTAAGCACCGGCGCAGCCGCGCGCACGGCGGACCAAAGCCGCCGCGTCGCACTGCGCCGGGTTAGATCACGCGCCGCCGAGCGCGAAGACGTAGAGCGTGCCGCCGCGCGGTACCTTCTCCGCGGCCTTGGCCATCGGGCCGCCCCAGATCGGGTTGGCACCGCCGTAGCCCGCGAGCACCGCGACGTACTCCTTGCCGCCCGACTCGAACACCGCAGGCTGCGAGACGATGCCGCTCGCGAGTTTCGGGCTCTGCCACAGCACCTTGCCCGTGGCTTCGTCGAACGCGTAGAGGTGGCCGTCCAGCGCGCCGCTGAACGCGATGCCGCTCGCCGTCGTCGCCACGCCGCCGTTCCACGGCAGCTTGCTCCAGTGGCTCCACACCTTCTTGCCGGTGTTCACGTCGATGGCCTGCAACTCGCCGAAGCCCTTGCTGCCCGGCTCAGGCTTGATCTCGAAGCCTTCGCCGAGATACGGCAGCCCTTCCATGAAGTTCACCGACTTGCCCGAGAGCGTCATGCACGCATGCAGCGCGGGCACGATCGCGAGATGGCGCTCAGGGTCGTACGAGAGCGACCACCAGTTCTTGCCGCCCAGGAAGCTCGGACAGGTTTCGATCGTCGTGCCCACCTTCGGGTACTTCGACTGATCCTGCACGGGCGCGCCCTCCGGCGTGTAGCCCGTCACCGAGGTCGCCTTCACGAAGGCCTTCGCGTAGATCAGCTTGCCGGTGCCGCGGTCGATGGCATCGAAGTAGCCGTTGCGGTCCGCGTGGATGATCGCGTCGTAGTCCTTGCCCTCGTACTTGATCTTCGCGAGCACGGGCGTGTTCACGCCGTCGTAGTCCCACGTGTCGTGGCGCGTGTACTGGTAGTGCCACTTGAGGTCGCCGGTCTTCGGGTCGAGCGCGAGCAGCGAGTCGGAGTAGAGGTTGTCGCCGGGACGCAGATCCGCGAGCCACGGCCCCGGATTGCCCACGCCCCAGTAGAGCGTGCGCGAATCGGCGTCGTACGTGCCCGTGAGCCAGGCCGGCGCGCCGCCGTGTTCCTGCATGCCGTCGGGCCACGTGTTGCCGTTCTTCTCGCTCGCGCCGGGTATCGTGAAGCGCTTCCAGAGCACCTTGCCGTCGTCGGGGCTCAGCGCCGCGATGAAGCCGCGCGCGCCGTACTCGCCGCCTGCGCTGCCCACCACGAGCGCGCCGTCGATGGCGAGCGGCGCAAGCGAGAACGCGTAGCCGAGACCCGGCTCGAACATCGACTTCTTCCAGACGAGCGCGCCCGTCTGCGCATCCAGCGCCGCCACTTCGCCGCTCAGCATCGCGACGTAGACGTTCTTGCCGTAGAGCGCCACGCCGCGATTCACGACGTCGCAGCACGCCGTCTTGAACGACTCGGCGCCCAGCTTCGGCTCGTATTTCCAGAGCTGCTTGCCGGTAGTGGCGTCGAACGCGTAGACGTTGTCTTTCGGCGTGGTCACGAACAGATAGTTGCCGTTGACGATGGGCGTTGCTTCGAAGCCCTGTTGCAGTTCGGCGGGAAACTTGTAGGTCCACGCCTGCTTGAGCGTCTTCACGTTGGACGTGTCGATCTGCTTGAGCGGCGAATGCGCGTGACCGTTATAGGTGCGGTAGTAGGTGAGCCAACCGGGATCGTCTTGCGCCGACGCGAGGCGGTCGTAGGTCACGGCCGGATACTCGTCGGCATTCGCGGCCGTGGCGGCAATGGCGGCCAGGCCGAGACTCGCGGCCAGCGCGACGCCCAGGGCGAGCGCCGTGGGCCGCGTAGCCGTTGCTAAACGTGCTTTCATCCTTGTCTCCTGTCGATTTATCGAGGGCGATGCCCGGTTGCGGCGCCATCGTCCGGTGAGCGTCAATGGCAGCGCGCCGCTTTTTGCAAGTCGCATGCCATTGATCTGCCTCAAGCCTTCTTTAGCGATTTGCCTTGCGTGGCAGGGGATGAAGCGCGAAACGTTGGGCGATGCGGAACGCAGGTCGCGCGTTCGAGGTGTTGCAGTCTGGTACAGCCGCACGCCGCGTGTGTTGCCGGAGGGAACAGTCCCTTGAGTCGGGGGCGTTCCTAACGAACGGGATGAAGCGTTGGATCGCGTGCTCAATCGCGTGTTGAACGGCGCCTCGCGTTGCACGCGCCCCACGTGGCCCACGCAAACTCGCAATGGCATGGTTCTCGCTGAACGGGTGCCCAGCGCGAAGCGCACATCAGATCAACGCATCCGTGTTTTCCCGCGCTTCAGTGCGGATTCAGTGCGGAACCTGCCGGACGTGCAGGCACGGATGCCGTCCCATCCATGGAGGAGAGACATCATGAACCACGCGGAAATGCAGTTCCTGACCACCGAATACCCCTACAAGAAGCAGTACGGCAACTTCATCGGCGGCGAATGGGTGAAGCCCGTCGGCGGCGAGTATTTCGACAACGTCTCGCCCATCACCGGCGAGCCGTTCACCTCGATTCCGCGCTCGCGCGCCGAAGACGTCGAACTCGCGCTCGATGCCGCGCACCGCGCCAAGGACGCCTGGGGCAAAGCCTCGCCCGCCGAGCGCGCGAGCGTGCTCAACCGCATCGCCGACCGCATGGAAGCCAACCTGCAGCGCCTCGCCGTGGCCGAAACCATCGACAACGGCAAGCCCCTGCGCGAAACCCTGGCCGCCGACATCCCGCTCGCCATCGACCACTTCCGCTACTTCGCCGGCTGCATCCGCGCCCAGGAAGGCTCCGTGTGCGAGGTCGATCACGACACCGTCGCCTATCACTTCCACGAGCCCCTCGGCGTGGTCGGCCAGATCATTCCGTGGAACTTCCCGATCCTGATGGCCGCCTGGAAGATCGCCCCGGCGCTCGCCGCCGGCAACTGCATCGTGCTCAAGCCCGCCGAGCAGACGCCCGCTTCCATCCTGGTCCTCATGGAACTCATCCAGGACATCCTGCCCAAGGGCACGCTCAACGTCGTGAACGGCTTTGGCCTGGAAGCGGGCAAGCCGCTTGCCACCAGCAAGCGCATCGCGAAGGTCGCCTTCACGGGCGAGACCACCACGGGCCGCCTGATCATGCAGTACGCGAGCGAGAACATCATTCCGGTGACGCTCGAGCTGGGCGGCAAGAGCCCGAACATCTTCTTCGCCGACGTGATGGACCGCGACGACGGCTACTTCGACAAGGCACTGGAAGGCTTCGCGATGTTCGCGCTGAACCAGGGCGAGGTCTGCACGTGCCCGTCGCGCGTGCTGATCGACGAGAAGATCTACGACCGCTTCATGGAACGTGCGCTCAAGCGCGTGGCCGCCGTGCAGCAGGGCCACCCGCTGGACCCGAAGACGATGATCGGCGCGCAGGCCTCGCAGGAGCAGCTGGAAAAGATCCTCTCGTACATCGACCTGGGCCGTCAGGAAGGCGCGCAGTGCCTCACGGGCGGCGAGCGCAACGTGCTCGCGGGCGAACTCTCGAAGGGCTACTACGTGAAGCCCACGGTGTTCCGCGGCCACAACCGCATGCGCATCTTCCAGGAAGAGATCTTCGGGCCGGTGGTGTCCGTCACGACGTTCAAGACCGAGGAAGAAGCGCTGGAGATTGCCAACGACACGCTGTACGGCCTGGGCGCCGGCGTGTGGACGCGCGACGGCACGCGTGCGTACCGCTTCGGCCGCGCGATCCAGGCGGGCCGCGTGTGGACGAACTGCTACCACGCGTATCCGGCGCATGCGGCATTCGGCGGCTACAAGCAGTCGGGTATCGGCCGCGAGACGCACAAGATGATGCTCGACCACTACCAGCAGACCAAGAACCTGCTGGTGAGCTACAGCGAGCAGCCGCTGGGGTTCTTCTGATCGGTGGCTTGATGCGTTGGTGAAAGACGGGCGGCGGGCGGAAGAAACGCACGCCGCACGCCGCGGCTCCATACGTGCAGACGCAGCCCTTCAGCCGCCAAGATCGGGAATAGCCTTCACCACCATCTCGAACAGGTGGTCGAGGTCGCTCTCCGTCTTCATGCCTTCGAATGGGTCGCGATTGGCGCCGAACGCGGCGTCAACCTCGATCCAGTCTTCGCGGGTCAGGAAACGCAGCGCGGCCGGCAGGATCAGTTCTTCTTCGAGGCGGCGGTGTTCCGCGAAGAACCGCGCGTATTCGTAGACGCTGTCGCGCAGTGCCGCGAAGGCCGCCTCGTCCGCGAGTTCGTAGCGCGTGAACACGCGCTCCAGTTCGCGCACCTTCGCTTCGCCTTGCGCGTGCTGGTGCTCCAGTTCCTCGATGATCTCGTCGAGATCCGCCGTGCGCATGCGCAGCCGCGCGAACAGATAGCAGTCTTCCTTCGGGTGATGGATCTGCTCGGGATATTCGCGAATGTAGTAAAGCATCGCGCGGAACACGATGGCGTCGGGCGTTTGCGCGTGGGCATCGACAAGCTCGATGAAACGCTGCATGCCACCGACCACCACGGCGAGCTGCTGGTGTTCCCTGATGATGGCCTGCACGGCCGTATGCATGGCGGACGGCACCATGATGTTTCTCCTCGCGGCAATCGCGGCAATTCGTGGCAATTCGCGGACGACGGACGGCCCGCAGCAAACCGACTGACGTCCTTTAAAAAGTATCGTGCCGCCACGAAAGCCAGCCTTGACCGCAATCAATCCGCACACGGGGCGTTGCACGAGACACTTCCACGCACGCCGATGAGCCGCTCCGTGTCCCTGGCCTGGCGGCACGCCCGTCGTCGGCCAAGGGAAAACCCTATAATTTGCATTTTTCCGGCGGGCGATCGCCATCACGCGGTCTGCAGCGCGGGAGCCCCCGGCACACGGCGCCTCGCGAGTGAGCCGGCAAGCACGGCAAACGCCGGACCACACACGGCGGCGAAGTCCTCGCACAATCGGCATCGCCGGCACCCTCAATCACTATCGGGAACGCGCCTTTCACGGCGCGCACACGACATGAAGCGAATCGGAGCGTTTTTCGTTGCGAGCTGGCTGGCGGCAGCCACGCTCTATCTGGGCCGGCACTCGGTGCCCTTCATGGCACTAAGCGGCGTCATCGTGTTTGCCGGGCTCGATCTGCTGCGCCCTTGAGCGCAGCCGCTTGTCGACGATAGCGGCAGTCCATGCGCGGCGGGTCGCACTGACCCCGCACTGACTCGTTCGATGGCGCAATGGCGCATCGGGTGCTAGCCTGCCTCTGCCACTCCGGCAATCACCACCCCGCACAGGAGAAAGCCATGAAGAAATCGCGCGTGTTTCTCGGGTCGCTGATCGTCACCGGCATGCTGGCTGCGTCGGCCGTCAGCGCGCAACCGCCGCACGACGACCACGGAAGAGGCGATCACGGCAAAGGCGAGCAGGGTCACGGCCGGGGGCATGGCCCCGAGCGCATGCCGCCGGGCCACAGCCCCGAGGGTCCGGGCGCGTCCGCCTACGCGCCGGGCCACTGGCGCAAAGGCGATCGCCTGCCGCCCGAATACCGCGACCGCCAGTACGTCATCGACGACTGGCGCGCCTACCGTCTCGGGCCGCCGCCGCGCGGTTACACGTGGATCGGCGTGGGTGGCGATTACCTGCTGGTGCAGATCTCCTCCGGCATCGTGCTGCGCGTGGGGCCCTAGAGCGCAACGAATCAGGGCCGCGGGTCCCGAGCCCTGATTCGACACGCCCGACCAGTCGACATCCCCTTCTGTTCCCCCACTCCCGCTCACGTCGCCTGCGCGGCACGAGGCGGCCTCGCACGAAGGCGCCTCATCCCTTCCGCTTCGTACCCAACGTATCTGTCGCACGCCGACACGCTCGCGTACGCGACCGCGCCTTCCCGGCCGCCGTGCAGGCAACGCGCCCCTCCCCACCCGACAACGAGAACACCTCGCGCAAGCCGCGCGGATGTGAGCCGTGCATGAGGGGCAGGTAAGCGGGAGATGTCCGCCCCCACGGTCGGCCGCGTTACCAAGGGCGCTTGATCGTGGTCAAGAAACGGCAGGCGGGTGGATTACAGAATCGCTTACACGCTCCCTTCAACCTTCCGCAGGACACCCACCGTGAATGCCGCCACCTCCACCGACACGCCCTTCGCTCTGCCAACCCGCGTACTCATCGCCGTCGACGCGTCGGCCGCCTCCCAGCAGGCGCTTGCCTACGTGCAAAACCTGCTGCGGCCCGAGAACCAGGTCCGCCTCGTAAGCGTGGCGGAGAACCCGCGCACGCTCGTGCCGACCGGCGGATTCGTCGGCAGCACGCTCGACGTGGCACGCGCCGAGTTGCGGCGCGACGCGGCAGACGCGCTGAGCCACGCCAAAGCGCTGCTCGCGCCCAGCAACGCCGCGATCGAAACCGAGGTTATCGACCTCTCGCAGCACGGCGGCAGCGTGGTCGATGCGCTGATGGCCGAAGCGAACGCCTGGCAGGCGGATCTGCTCGTGGTGGGCGCGCGCCAGCATCACGGCGTGATGCGCTGGGTGGAGGGAACGGTGTCCGAGCCGCTTGCGCGACTCGCGCGGTGCCCGATTCTCGTCGTGCCGGAGCGCTTCGAAGTGAAGCCCGGCCAGGTGCCCACACGCCTCTTCTTTGCGCTCGATGCGAGCCACGTGGCATTGCAGGCGCTGCGTTACGGCATGCGCTTCACCACGCGCAACGCTCACGTGCATGCCGTGTACGTGGTGGACCGCGCGGTGCGCCTGAGCGACCTCGTGCCCATCGACATGCTCGAAAACGCGTTCATCGACGAAGGCAAGGCGGTGCTGGCCAATGCGGAGCCCATTCTCAGCAGCGCCACGTCGTCGGCCACCACGGCGCTTCTGAAGACCGAACTCGCCGGCGACGATGTCGCCCACGCCATCGTGCGCGCGGCCGACCACTGGCACGCGGAACTCGTGGTCATGGGCACTCACGGCCGGCGCGGCATGGCGCGCTGGGCGCTCGGCAGCGTGGCGCAGCGTGTGGCGCAGCTCACCAGCGTGCCGCTTCTGCTGGTTCACTCGCAGGAGGCGTGAGGGCTTTGCGGCGGCGTGCGAAGCGTGTCGAACATCGCCCGCATGGCGGCTCACGCAAACCGGCGCTAGAACCGCAGGCGCATCAACGCGCCCTCACCGGGCGCGTCGTCCACCTCGATCCTGCCGCCGTGCGCTTCCATGATCGTCGCCGCGATGGCGAGCCCAAGGCCCGCTCCGCCATTACGGCTGCGGTCGAGCCGATAGAAGCGATCAAAAATTCTCGCGCGCTGATCCGCGGGAATACCAGGCCCGTGGTCGCGCACCGAGCAACAGCGGCCCGGACCGCTCACCACCTCCACCGCCGTTCCTCTCGGCGTGTGCTCCAGCGCGTTCTCGATCACGTTGCGCAGCGCCCGGCCAATGGCTTCCGCGTGGCCGCGAACGGTGGCGCCGCCTGCATCGACAAAGGTGATGGAACGCCCGCGTGCCACAGCAAGCGGCAGCAGATCGGTGGAAACGTCGCGTGCCAGCGCGTTGAGATCGACGCGGTCGTCTGCGGCAATTTCTATCGTGCTCGCCTGCGCCATGTCCAGCATCTGGTCCACGAGCCGCTTCATGCGCTGGGCGTCCCGCGTGAGCTTCGTCTTCGTCTCTCCGTCCGGCAGATTGCCGATGCCGAGCATCAGGATGGCAAGCGGCGTGCGCAACTCGTGCGCCGCGTTACCCGCAAATTCCCGCAGCGTTTGCACTGACCGCTCAAGCCGGTCGAGCATGCGGTTCACCGATCCGACCAGCGCCTGCACCTCCCAGAGTGGCGTGGAAGCCTCGATGCGCGCGGCAATCTGCGCCGGATCGATGCGGTCCACGGCGGCAATGGTTTCGTCGAGCGGCTTGAGCGTGCTTCGCACCACGCTGAAGTTGAAGAGCAGCAGCAAGCCTGAGAGCAGTGCGAGCGGAAGTACGACATGGAAGCGAACCTCGTCGAAGATCACGGGAACGAAGGGCTTGAAGCCACGGCCGGCAATCGCCACGGTGATCCAGTAAGGACGGTCGGCCACGGACACGCGGCGTGTGCCCGTCAGCAGAAAGCGGTCGCCCCACGTCTCGCGCTGCGTCCGGATGACGAGAAACGACATGGGCGGCTCCTGGTCGATGCGCAGATCGCCGTCGTCGTGGCGGGCGATGATCGCGCCGCCCTTCTCGTGAATCACGAAGGCGCGGCGAGTATCGGGCGCGAGCGGCCGCGCGAGATCCTCGGATAGCGCGATGCCGGCACCCGCGCCGCCGGGGGCAATCTCCCGCGCAATGCGGGCCGCCTCGGCCGAGATGAGCAGCTGATCGAGTTCATTGGGGTTGCGCACGTACATCCACACGACGGCGAGCAGCTGGGCCAGCATGAAGGCGCAGCCCACCACGGCGAGCCGGACGGAGATGGTGAAGAAGAGCGTGCGGCGACGGCGCCGCGGCGCGCGCATGCCGCTCCCGTCAGCTATGGGGCTGCGGCTCATCGCTGTCCCCGTCCGAAGCTTGCGCGGCGGTCAACATGTAGCCGATGCCGTGCGCGGTATGCATCACCACCTGTGCGTCCGCGGCGGCGAGGCGGCGCCTCAGGCGCGACACCACCGCTTCGAGCGCGTTCGGCGTGACCTCGGCTTCGAGTGCATAGAGCGAATCTTCGAGCGCCCCTTTGGTCACTACATGCCCCACCCGCCGCATCAATCGTTCGAGCAGATCGAGTTCGCGCGGCGGCACCGGCACGACGCGGCCCGAGACGCGCACCTCCCGGCCCGCCGTATCGAGTTCGAGATTGGCCACGGCAAGCGTGGTGCCGAGGCACGAACCCGGCCGGCGCAGCAGCGCGCGGCACCGCGCCGCGAGTTCGCGCAACTCGAATGGCTTGACGAGATAGTCGTCGCCGCCCGAGTCGAGCCCGATCACGCGGTCGTCCAGACTGCTGCGGGCCGTGATGATGAGCACAGGAACGGTGTGGCCGCCGCGGCGCATGGCCTGCACGAACTCCACGCCGTTGCCGTCCGGCAGGCCGAGATCGAGCAGCACGAGGTCGTAGGTGTTCGACGCGAAGGCGCGCCTTGCGAGATCGAGCGTCGCGCACCCGTCCACCGCGAAGCCTTCCTTCGAAAGCCCATCGGCAATGAGCGAGGCAAGCCTGCCGTTATCTTCGACGAGCAGCAGCCGCATGATCCACATCCGTTCCCGAGGCGGGCCGTTTGCGCCCGGTCACCATGGCGAGCACAAGGTTTTCGCGATGCCGCCGGCTCTCCACCAGCGCCGCCATCACGTGCAGCGCCGCCATGGCGAGCACGGCATCGACGAGCAGCGCGTGCGTGGTCTGCAGCCATTGCTCGCCCCAGAACGCGTCGAGTCCCTGCATCCAGCCCGTGATGCAGACCGCGGCCAGCAGCGCCATCAGCGCGAGCATCATGAGACCGCCCGCCGGGTTGTGACCGACGTAGCGGCGATCACGCCCCGCCGCGGCTCCCGCGAGGTGTGCCAGCGCGGCGCGCGGGCTCGCCACGAAGTCGGCGAACCGCGCGTGCGCGCTGCCGACAAAGCCCCAGACCACGCGCACGAGGAGCGCGCCCGCCACCGCGTAGCCCACGTAACGGTGCGGCGCCTTGCCGGCTTCGAGCAACAGATAGTTCGCGAGCACGCCCGCTACAACCGTCCAGTGAAAAACGCGCACGACGGGGTCCCACACGCGGACGGAACGCGGCTTCGCGTGACGTACGGTAGCGGCGGGCGCGATCAGCGTTTCGCGAGGATGCGGGGGGAGCATGGCTAGTCCACGTTGCTTTGAACAACCGCGCCCGTCACCGGATTGAAGTAGACCTCGGCCTTGCGGCCGTCGCCGGTGCGCCCGTAGATCTCGTAACAACCGGAAGCGGTTTTCTTGAACACCTTGATGTCCTTGTAGCCCATCCGACTGATCTTCTTCTGCATGTCCGCTTCGCTCAGCCACTGCGATTCGGGCTGACGCGTACAGGTAGGACTGGCGACGGCGTGACCCGCGATAGCGCCCAGCACGGCGATAGCGGCGATGCGTCCAATGCGTTTGCAATTCATGTTGCGACTCCTCTTGCTTGAGATGACGAGCGCAAGACACGCTCATTGCCAAGGTTAGAGACGCCTTCTGACCGAGTCCTGACGGGCCTGCGTCAATGCTCGCCGTGCCGCGCAAACGGTTGTTCCAACGCGCGGCAGACGTCAGGACATTGTCAATGCCGCACGACAACATGGTCGCTGTCGCCACGGTCGGCGACGTCCCCGAAAAGGAATGCTGATCATGAAACTCTTCACGCAACTGGTTCCCGTGGCCGCGCTGGCGGCGCTTTCGTTCGCCGCAGCGCCCGCGCTCGCCGAGGGCCAGCTGAAAGACCAGACGAAGCAGAACCTCGAGGCCGCCATGCACGGCGAGGCCTACGCGCACCTGAAGTACCTCGCCTACGCCGAGCATGCCCGCAAGAGCGGCCACCCGGAACTCGCGAAGCTCTTCGACGAAAGCGCGAACGTAGAGGCCAACGAGCACTTCGCACGCGAAGCGGAAGCGCTGAACCTCGCGAAGTCCGACGAAGCCAATCTGGCCGACGGCATGGCCGGCGAGCACTACGAGAACACGAAGATGTACGTCAAATACGCGGAGCAGGCCGACGCGGCCGGCGACAAGAAGGTGGCGGCCATGTTCCGCCAGATTGCCGCCGACGAAGGCGATCACTACACCGCGTACAAGACGGCCGCCGAAAAGCTGCGGGCCGGCAGCAAGTAACGCGGGCACGTCACCCACGCACATCGCGGACGCACACGCCCGAGGCCGGGCATGCAGCCCGCGTGCGTTCGAACGCGGCATCGGCGGCGGCATCGCGTTGGCGTGCGCGAGGCGGCCACCGGGCCGCTTCGCCTGCTCCATTACCCGTTTTCCGCCAGCGCATGAAACAGTTCGTCTTCCTGAGCGCAATGCAGCCGCACGATGGCGTCGAGCGCGTAGAGAAGACGCTGGAATTCGCGCAGGCTCGCGGCGTCCGGCCCTTCGGGCGGCACGTGCGCCGTCATCTGTCTGAGCATGCGTGCAAGGCGAAAGATCTCGCGATGCGTGCCGCTCATCGCGGCCATGGGGTCGTCGCCACCCATGAGTTGCGCGAGGCCGGGATAAAGCTCGATGTCGTCGTGCTGCTCGTGCGGCACGAGCTGCTGCGCAAGCGATTCGTTCATGCGCGTGAGCGCACCGGCAACGGACTGCGGCGGCATGCGCGGCAGTTCGTCCGCGAGCGCTCTGATCTGCTCCATCACCGGTCCCAGTTCGGCATGGTCGGCTTTCAGGCGATCCGCGTCGTCGCGCGGGAGACTGCCCGGCGCGGTGCCGGGGCGTATGCGCAAGGCGCGCAGCGCATTGAGGATCACGGCGACGTCGATGACTTCCTGAAGCAGCGCGCCCGCCAGGGGCGGCAGGTAGCCGGCCGCGGCCACGGCCATCGCCGCGAACGAGAGCGTCATGCCTGCCACCACGCTTTCCATAGCGATACGCCGTGTGCGGCGTGCCACGCGCAATGCGTCGACGAGGCGGTCCAGCCGGTCCACCAGCAGCACGACGTCGGCCGCCTCGGACGACGCCGCCGCGCCGCGCGCGCCCATCGCCACGCCCACGTCGGCGGCAGCGAGCGCCGGGGCATCGTTCACGCCGTCGCCCACCATGACCACCGTGTCGTCGCGACGTGCAGCCTGAATGGCGGCGAGCTTGTCCGCGGGTGTCTGCTCGGGCATCACCTCGGTCACGCCCAGCATGGCGCCCACGGTTTCGGCCACGTCGCGCCGGTCGCCCGTCAGCATGACGAGCCGGCGAATACCTTCCTGCCGCAAGAGACGCAGCGCACGCGGCGTCTCCAGCCGGATCTGGTCGGCCAGTTGCACGGCGCCGATCATCACGCCGTCCACGGCCACGAATACGGCAGACGCGCCCTCATAGGCCACGCGCTGCAGGAACGCCGTACACCACGGCTGGGGCGCGGCGACCTCCGACACATGAGCGAACGACCCGATCGCCACCGCGCGGCCGTCCACCTCGCCCGTCACGCCGGCCCCTGCACGCTCCACCACGTGCGAGGGCACCGCGAGCGCGAGATGGCGCTCGCGCGCGGCCATCGTCACCGCCTCGGATATCACGTGCGCGGACGCCTGGCCGAGCGACGCCGCGAACCGCAGCACAGCGTCGGGCGCGGTGCCCGGCGCGCTTTCCACGGCCACGAGCCGCGCGTGCCCGCCGGTGAGCGTGCCCGTCTTGTCGAAGAAGAGCGCGCCTGCCTGCGCAAGCCGCTCCAGCGCGCCGCCGCCTTTCACGAGCACGCCGCGCTTCGCGCACCGCGACATGCCCGAGACGATGGCCACGGGCACCGCGAGAATCAGCGGGCACGGCGTGGCCACCACGAGCACCGCGAGCACGCGCGTGAGGTCGCCCACGGCGAGCCAGCTCGCGCCGGCAAAGAACAGCGCAGCGAGCATGAAGAGCACGGCGTAGCGGTCCGCGAGCCGTTCGGCGGGACTGCGCGCCTCGCGCGCGAACTGCACCATGCGCACGATGCCGGCGAACGTGCTGTCGCCCGCACTCGCGGCCGCCACCATCTCGAACGCCGGACCCACGTTCAACACGCCGCTTTGCACCGCTTCGCCCGGCCGGCGCGGCTGGATGGCGGCCTCGCCCGTGAGCGTGGATTCGTCGAGTTCCGCGGGGTCGGTGAGGCTGCCGTCCACCGGCACGAATTCGCCGGTGCGCACGAGCAGGCGGTCGCCGGCCTGCACGTCGTCCAGTTCCACGCGGCGCCACTCGCCCGCTTCGAACCGGTTGGCGTGGCGCGGCGCGTGCGCGAGCAGTGCCGTCATTTCGCGCTGGGCGCGTGCGTGGGCATAGTGTTCGAGTGCCCGGCCGCTTGCGAGCATCAAGGCGATCACGGCCGCGGTGAGCGATTCGCCCAGCGCGAGCGCAAAGCCGATGGCCACCAGCGCCAGCACGTCGACGCCGGCTTCGTGCCGGCGCAGCGCGCGCACGATGGACACCGCGAGCACGAGCAGCACCGGCACAGCCCCGAGCGTCCAGAGCGCATGCGCCACGGCGGTTCGTCCGAATGCCGCGAAGCCGAGGCCTGCCGTGAGACTCAGGGCCGAGGCGAGCAGCGGAACGAACGTGATCCACGGCATTCGATCGAGGAAAGACAGCCAGCGTGGCATGGCACAAGTATGGGAATGGGCAGCGACGGGATACGGGGTGCTGTTCACGAGTGTATGGAGCGGTATCGCGGGTCCGTTGACTCGCGTCAAACCTTGTCGGATGAAAGCGGTCGCGCCGCGTTCTTTGCCGGCTTGACGTGCGTCAACCGCAGCGGCATCCGCCGCCGCAGAATGGAATGCTGCAAACCGCTGCAAGCGTATCGGCCGGGAGGTCCATCGTGGCGACGCTGTCCACACTGTTCGTCGTGGTACTGCTCATCAACCTCATGCCGGCATTCGCGCCGCCCACCTGGATGGCGATGTCGTGGGTCGGCTTCAATGTGCCGGACGGCAGTCCGTTCGTGTTCGCCCTGGTCGCCGCGAGCGCCGCCACCATCGGCCGGTTGATTCTGGCCACGTTCGCACGCTCGCTCGTGCGCGGCAAACTGATGCGCGACGCCGACCGCGAGAACATCGACGTGGTCACCGCGTGGCTCGCCAAGCATCAGAAGACCACCGTGAGCGCGTTCTTCGTCTACGCGTTGAGCCCTTTTCCGTCGAACTATCTCTTCATTGCCTATGGGCTTTCGGGGTTGCCGCTGCGTTTTATCGGCGCGGCGTTCTTCGCGGGGCGCGTGGCGAGCTACGCGCTCTGGGCGCAGCTGGGCCGCCTTGCTTCCTCGTACATCGACCCCGAGGCGCAGCTGGAAGACGGCTACCTCAGCGGCTATTTCATCGTGACGCAACTCGCGCTGCTCGGGCTCATCTATACACTCACGAAACTCGACTGGAAAATGCTGGTCGAGCAGCGCAGGCTCGCGTGGCGGCGGCCGGCAAAACAACCCAAGGGTGTGAAAAGCAGTCGCCATGCGCAGCGTTGAAGGGCACACGGCCTTCGCTGTGTCCGCAGCCCTGTCGCCCCGCCTGAAGCCTTTCCTTTGACGAACGAAGCAACGACATGAAGACCGAAGAACTCTTTGACGACACCGAGAACAACGAACACACGCCTGCCGAACGCGCCGCCGCGGCGTCGCGCAGCACGTGGGTCAGCGTGGTGGTCAACCTCGCCTTGACCCTGGGCCAGGTGCTCGCCGGTCTGCTTTCGGGCTCGCAGGGTCTGGTGGCGGACGGCATTCATTCGCTATCCGATCTGATTGCCGACTTCGTGGTGCTCTTCGCGAGCCATCACAGCAAGAAGGGCGCGGACGAAGCGCATCCGTACGGCCACCAACGCTTCGAAACGGGCGCGTCGCTGGCGCTGGGCGCGCTGCTCGCCGCGGTGGGCGTGGGCATGCTGTGGTCGGCGGTGCACAAGCTCGAAGATCCTGCGTCCGTGCAGCGCGTGCATGTCATCGCGCTCTGGGTTGCCGGTGGCGCACTCGCGGCAAAGGAACTGCTGTTCCGCTACATGCTGGCCGTGGCCAAACGCGTGAAGTCGAGCATGCTGGTGGCCAACGCGTGGCACGCGCGCTCTGATGCGGCGTCGTCGCTGGTGGTGGGCGTGGGCATTATCGGCAACCTGGCGGGCTACCCGATACTCGACCCGATCGCGGCGCTCGTCGTGGGCCTGCTCGTGCTCAAGATGGGCTGGCAGTTCGGCTGGGAAGCACTTCACGATCTGATGGACCGTGCCGCCGACGACCACGAGGTGGACGCCATTCGCGAGACGCTCGTGAGTTCACCCGGCGTGATCGGCGTTCATGACCTGCGCACGCGCAAGATGGGCGACATGGTCGTGGTGGACGTCCACATCGAGGTGGCGGGCGCGATCTCCGTGGAAGCGGGGCACGACATTGCCGTGGAAGCGCGGCGCCGCGTGCTGTCGCGCCACCGCGTGCTCAACGTGATGACGCACGTCGATCCGCGCAGGGCGACGGCGCCTGATGCATCCGCCGTGGTGGCGGCGGAGCGGTGAAGCAGGTGTTGAAGCGCGTGTTGAAGCGGAAGCGTTGAAGCAGGGAAAGCGTTGAAGCGGGCGTCGTTGAAACAACCGTCGACGCCCGCGTGGCCCGGCCTGCGTGGCCCGGCCCGCGTGGCCCGGCCCGCGTGGCGCCGTCAGAACTGCTGATCGTAGGTCACGCGCACTTTCGTCGCGTCGATGCTGTCCTTGCGCTTGATCGACAGATCGATGCGATAGCGCCCTTGCCACGGCATGTCGAAGTAGTTGCCGTAGGTGACCGTGTCGTTGACCTTCAACGGCTGCAGCGCCTTGACCTGCACCTTGGGGCCAGACTTCGGACCTGGGCGCGTCACCTTCGCCGTCACCGCGGCATCGTCGATGCGCGCGCCACTGGCCTTGTCGTACAACGCGACCACGAGGTGATAGCTGCCCCGCGCCGGCGCCGAAACGGCCTCTGTCGGCGCGCTGGCGCTGCCTTCCACGGCCTGGGCGCGCTCGGCCGGCACGATGCCGAAGTGGATCGTCATACCGTTCTTCGTGACGCTGCGGTCCAACTGGGCCGCATGGGCGGAAACCGACGCGGCCATGAACAGTGCGACCGCGGGAATCATCAGGAATCGAAACTTTTGCATGGTGCCTCCATCGATGCGTCGCGACGCGAAGCCCCTTGCTTCGTAGCGACCTCGTCGCCCACAGCGGCACGCTGCAATGGCAGGTGCCGGCGCTGAGCGACGCACAGGTTCCATGCTGTCGCGGCAAGACGGCTGCGGGCTTGACACATGTCAACGGCGCTCGACAGCGGTCAGCGGCGTACCGAATCTCCGGAACGGGCGCGCGGCAACGACACCGTCACGCGCAACCCGCCCAGCGCCGCGGAGCGCCCCACCTCGACCTGCGCGCCGTGCACGGCGGCAACACGCCGCACGATAGACCAGCCGAGCCCGCTGCCGCTCGGCGCGGCGCCTTCTTCCTCCGAGAAGCCACCGCGAAAGAACCGCTCGCCCAGGCGCTCGAGTTGTTCGTCGGCAAGCCCCGGGCCGCTGTCTTCCACACCCAGCACCACGCGCTCGCCACGCCTGCGCACCCACACGGCAATGTGCGCAAGCGCGGGGCTGTAGCGCACCGCGTTGTCCACGAGATTACGAATCAGCGACGCGAGCAGCACCTCGTTGCCCTCGACGGCGCAGGCATCGCTCGCCTCCAGTTCGAGTTGCTGGCGCTTGCCGAGCGCCTGCGGCGCAATGTCGGCCACCACTTGCTGCGCGAGCGCGGGGAGCGCGACCTCGGCGGTATCCATCGGCGCGCCGGCTTCAAGGCGCGAGAGCAACAGCAATTGATCGACGAGGTGAGCCGCGCGGTCGCAGCCCTCCAGCAAGCGGCCCAGTGCATGCCGGCGCAACTCGAGGTTGGCTTCGGCCATCGCCACCTGGGCCTGCGCCTTGATCGCCGCGATGGGCGTGCGCAGTTCGTGCGCGGCGTCGGCGGTGAAGCGCCGCTCGGCGTCCAGCACGACGCGAATGCGATCGAAGAGGCGGTTCAGCGCATCGAGCAGCGGCACCATTTCGAGCGGCGCATGCTGCATGCGCACGGCGTCGAGCGCGCGCGGATCGCGCCGCGCGAGCGTGCTGCCCAACTCCCGCAGCGGCTTCGCGCCGCGCCGCACAGCCCACCACGTGGCGAGCAGCAGCACGGGCAACGCCAGCGCCATCGGCCAGAAGGCGCCGCGCATCACGGCCAGCAGAATCGCCCGGCGCGAATCCACCTGCTCGCCCACGTAGACCTCGACGTCGTGCTGCGCGCCGCGCGCGGCAAACACGCGCCAGGTCTTGCCGTCGATGCGCACGGTGGAAAAGCCCGCCGCATGCGAGCGGCCGGCGCTCATCATCGGCTCGGTGGGCGCGTTCGCGGAGCGCAGCCCGAGCCGCCCCTCGTGGAACACCTGGAACGCCACCTTGGGCGCATAGGGATGCAGCGTGGGCGCGTCCATGGCGTCTTCGTCGTCGTCCACGGCGCGGGTCTCCTGCATGACGAGCAACGCCGCGGCCTGGGCGAGATGGCTGTCGAGCAGTTCGTCGATCTCGTGCCGCGCATCGTGCCAGGTGAAGGCAGCGGCCACCAGCCACACGGCGAGCAGCACGCCGGCAACGAGCAGGAGCAGCTGGCCCTGGAGCGAGCGCGGCCGGGTCATGCCGGCCCCGCGGGTTCGCGCAGCAGCACGTAGCCCACGCCGCGCACGGTGCGGATCAGGTCGCTGCCCAGCTTGCTTCTCAAGCGATGCACGTGCACCTCCACGGCGTTGCTCTCCACTTCCTGGCCCCAGCTGTAGAGATGCTGCTCGATCTGCTCGCGCGAAAGCACGCGCCCCGCGTTGAGCATGAGCACGTGCAGCAGGTCGAACTCGCGGGTGGCGAGCGCCACCGGCACACCCGCGCGATACACCGTGCGCGAGGCGGGCTCCAGCACGATGTCCTGCGCTTCGAGCCGCTCGCCGGGCCGGCCGTGCGCGCGGCGCACGAGCGCATGCAGACGGGCCGCCAGTTCGTGCAGATCGACGGGCTTCACCACGTAGTCGTCCGCGCCGGCATTGAGTCCGCGGATGCGATCCGGCACGGCATCGCGCGCGGTCAGAACAAGAATTGGCAGCTCCACGCCCGCATCGCGCGCCACACGCAGCACTTCCAGGCCATCCATGCGCGGCAGGCCGAGGTCGAGCACCGCCGCCGCATACGGATGCGCGCGCAGCTCGCGCTGCGCCGCGTCGCCGTCGCGGACCCAGTCCACCTGGAAACCCTGCTGGCGCAAGCCGGCGCGAATGCCGTCGCCCAGCAGGGGATCGTCTTCTATCAGCAGGATTCGCACGTCCAACAGGGCCCTTTCGTGTTTCTCGTGTTTCTCGTGTTTCTCGTGTTTCTCGTGTTTCTCGTGAGTCGCGGGATGCTCACGAATCAATCGCTGTCGTGATCGCTATCGTTTCCCTGGCCCGACCGATGCGCGGCGCCCGCCGCAGGCGCCGTCAACGATGCGCCTGCCCGCGGCGCCGCCTGCCATTGCGAGCCCCACCACGCGAGCACGGCGACGATCAGGAGCGCAGCCACGCCCCATCGCGCGCTGCGAATGCCGTCGCGCACGCGCCCGGACTTGTATCCCGTCACCATCGAACGAACCAGGTTCTCGCGGTGCAAGACACTGCTCACGAGGACCGCCGCCACGTGAATGGCCACCAGCGCGAGCATCGCGTTGGCCGCGCCCTCGTGCAGTTCCGCGAAGGCTTCGCCGCCCACGTCGTTGTAGGCGGCCCAGCCCGTGGCGCCGATCGCGAGCGTCAGCAGCAGCATGACCACGATCGCGACAGCGCCCGCAGGGTTGTGCCCGACATGCGGCTCCGGGTGCCGCTTCACCAGACTCGCGAGATACCGCACCACCGCGCCCGGCGCCCGCACGAACGAGGCAAACCGCGCGTAGCGCGTGCCGGCGAGCCCCCAGATCAGCCGGAATGCGACGAGGCCCACCATCGTGTAGCCGAGCGTGACGTGCACGAGGCGCCACCGTTCGCTTTCCGCCGTGAGCCAGGCGAGCGCGAACGAGACCACCATCAGCCAGTGGAAGACGCGCACGGGCGCGTCCCAGACCAGAATGCGGACGGTGCCGGCAGGACGCCCGCTCGCAGAAGTGCCGTCGGCCGGCGACATGGACTCATTTTCCATACGGGATGCGGATGTATCGTTCATCGAAATTCCCCTGATCTGCACGCCGATGACACGCGGCGCAGTTGGACGGGCTCTTCACCGCGGCAAGCCGCCACACCGAGGGCGACACTTCGTCGTGCGCGGCGGCGAACCAGCGGCTGCGGGTGATGCGGTCCTCGGGCGGCGCCTTCGCCGCCGTGCCGCCCTGCGCGGCATGCGCCACGAGCCAGCCTTCGATCTGCTTGACGGAGGCCGCGTCGAGCGACGCATTGGTGCCGAAGTGATGCTCGAGGTTGCCGAGAATGTGCTGCCACGACTGCGCGGGCAGCATGCCGGGCGGATAGGCGATATGGCATGCCGCGCATTCCTGCTGGTACTTGGGCAGGGGCGCCACGGCGCTCGCGTAGGGTTCGTCGTCTGCGAAAGCAAAGCCGGCGAGCGCCGTCATGGCGACGGCGGCCAGCGCACGAGCGACGGCAGGACGCGCAGTACGCGCTGCAAGCGGGAATGGAAAATCCATGTGCCTGTCTCCTCGATTGGACCGGTATACGGTTGGCCGGCCGGTCAGGGTTTGATCGATATCAACCAGCTCAGCACATCGGCCTTTTCGGCGGCGGTGCATTCGCGGCCCACGACGTCGCCGCAATTCCGGCGAAACCACTTCTCGACTTTCGCGGTATCGGTGAAGCGCGCGGGATTGAAGGCCGGTGCCAGCGGCGCGATAGTCTTGCCGGTGGCCGCATGCTGGCCGTTGCCGGTGGGCATGGCGCCGTGGCAGCTGGCACAGGCCCATTCGTGCCCGTGCCGGCTCGTGAAGAACTGCTGGCCGCGCGCGGGCACCGGCGCCGTGCCGGCTTGCGCGGCGTAGCTACTGAGGATTTGTGCCGGGGTCTCGGCATGCGCCTGCGGGGCCAGTGTGGCGGCGGCGAGCGTGGCGATGGCGGTGATGGCCGCTATTGCCGTTGCGTTTGCGATGCCCGTGCGGACACGCAGCGCGTGCATCACGCGAGATGGGCGAGGACTTCCGGAGGTCGGCATCGTGGGTTCTCCCAGTGGATGCCTCCCATGTTCGGCAGGGTTCCTTACCGCTTTCTTAACGGTGGAGTGCGGTGGACTGCGGCCCTACGAGGCCGGGACCTTTCGCCGGATCGGAACGAACCCGACTTGCAGGCCGAAAAGCTTCGCAATGCTATTGAGCGATTCGACGGTCGGGTTGCCGGTGCCGCGCTCGATGTCCTGAATCACCCGACGGCTCACGCCCCGGTGCGCGGCGAATTCTTCCTGCGTGAGACCCGTCATCTCGCGCATCGTTTTCATGGTCTCGGCAATGCTCATATCGCCGCGCTCGATGCTTTCGTAGAACGCGCGACGCAGCGCGTTCTGCTCGTCACGGGTCGGCGGGTTACGGCGCGGCATGGGGAGACTCCGGCGGTTGAAGCGCTTTGAGTTGCCGGACCTGCGCGTCGATGGACGGCGTCAGGAATTCGACGATGTCGTGATCGACGCCGTGCTTTTCCATGATGCCGGCGAGGCGCTCGAGCTGCGCGCCGAATCGGCTCATTGCGCGGGCGAGTGCGCGGCGCTCATCGTCAGGTAGAGACAGCGCGGCAAGAACGTCGCCCCATTCCCCCAGTTCGACCTGGGTGTCCGGGTGATACCACCGCAGCGTGCGGGCCACGCCTTCGGGGTCCAGGTACATCGGTGCGAAGTCGAACAACGGCGTGAGCCTGACCGTACCGTCGACGAGTTGTACCGCCGTATTGCGTGCGTGATTGTCGGTGTTGCGCATGGCGAGATTCAGCACGTCGCGCTTGAGGAATTCGAGCGTCTCGGCCGCGGGATCGGTCACGACACGGCGAATGCCGGCGACAACCTCGAACAGACTCGGGCGCCGATCAAAGCCGGACAACCCCAGAATGGACGCGACGCTTTCCTGATGAAGACGCACGACGCTCCCGTTGCGGGCGATCCGGTCAAAGCGCGGAATCAGCAGCACGTCGCCATGCAGCGTCGGCAAATCCGCGTGCGTTCGAATACCGAGTGCGGCGGCCACCCGCATATACGCCGCCTCGTTGCGCAGGACCTTTTCGTCGGCGGCCGTCTTGCCACGCGGCAATTTCGCAATGAGGTGCTGCGTGGCATCGGCATCGGGCAGTACGGCATCGCCGTGCAGCAGACCCGCCCGGTCGCGCGTCAGCAGATATTTCGGCGCGGCGCCCTGCACACCCGTGGTGCCCGTGCCCAACATGCCGTGCAGGCGCATCCGTTCCGCGAATTCGGCGCTGCGGGCCATGACGTCGTCCATGGTGAGGCCCGGCAGGCCGCGCGAGGCCGGATGCCGCGCGACGTGCGTCTCGAAGTAGCGGACCGCCTCGGCAACCCGAATGCGGCCCACCGGATTGAACGCGCCCGTGCAGATGAGCGGGAAATCTGCGTCGGGGCCATCCGCGAGTTCCAGTTCGCCCAGCAGGAACCGACGACCGGCGCCCTGCGGGACCAGATCGTAGAGGAAGGCGGGCATGGTGCGGGCGGCGCGAATATCCATGTCCACCGGCTCGGCCAGAGACAACGAGGCATCCGTATGCTCGACGGCATACATGACCTGGTAATTCCATTGGCAAAGTCGGCCGTCGAGTTCGATCTGGGCGCAATCCACCCAGCGGTCGTCGAGGAATATCTGTAGGGTGCAATCCATCAAGCGGCTCCGTTGTGCTTCATAAATGTAGCACAACTGCTCCATCTACCCCCTATACGCCTCTTATGCGATGCTTTTCAGCGCACAACCGGTGCCCCCTACCCCTTCGTCGCCCCAAACGTGAGCCCCGCCACGAAGTGCTTCTGCATGGCGAAGAACATGGCGACCGAAGGCAGCGCCGCGAGCACCGAGCCCGCCGACACCAGGTTCCACGCCGTCGTCCATTGCCCCTTGAGCGCCGCAACGCCGACGGTGATGGGCGCTGCGTCGTCGCCCTGCGTGAGACAGAGCGCCCAGAAGTAGTCGTTCCAGACGAACGTGAAGACGAGGATGCCGAGCGCCGCGAGCGCCGGCCGGATCAACGGCAGCACGATGCGAAAGAACACCGTCCACTCGCCCGCGCCTTCGATGCGCGCCGCCTCGATCAGCTCGAACGGCAACTGCTTGATGAAGTTGCGCAGAAACAGCGTGCAGAAGCCCGTCTGAAACGCCGTGTGAAACAGGATCAAGCCCTGCACGGTGTTGAACACGCCCAGCGCGAGCGAAAGGTCGCGCACGGGAATCATCAGCACCTGGATCGGCACGAAGTTGCCAGCCACGAATGTCGCGAAGAGCGCCGTGTTGCCGCGAAAGCGATAGGTGGCGAGCGCAAAGCCTGCCATTGCCGCCAGTGCGATGGCGCCTACCGCCGCGGGCACGGTGATCAGCACGCTGTTCCAGAAGTAGTGAAGCATCGGCGAGGTGGTCAGCGCCTCGCGATAGTTGTCGAGCAGCGTGATGTGCTTCGGCCAGCCCCAGTAGTTGCCTTCGCTGAGTTCCTCGGAAGAACGCACGGAAGTGACGAGCACCGCGATCATCGGCAAGAGCCAGATGACGAGCGCAATGGGCAGCGTGAGCTTGTAGAGGCCGCGATTGACGGGCTTCCACTTTTCGACGGGCAGCGGATACATGGCGGCCTCCTTAGTGTTCCGCGCGCAGCATCCGGCGCAGATGCCACACGATGTAGACGAGCATGATCGCGAACAGCACGACGGCAATCGAGGCCGAGTAACCGAGGCGGTAGTACTTGATGGCCTGGTCGTACATGTAATACGCGAGCACGGTGGAGCTTTCGAACGGGCCGCCGCCCGTCATCACGGAAATCAGGTCGAAGCTGCGCAGCGCGCCGATCACCGTGACCACGATCGCCATGAACGTGGTGGGCCGCAGTTGCGGCAGCACGACGTGCCAGAGCATGGACCATCCGCGTGCGCCTTCCATACGCGCCGCTTCCAGTTGCTCCGCATTGAGCGACGTGAGCCCCGTGAGGTACAGGATCATGCAGTACGCCGTTTGCGGCCAGAGCGCGGCGAACACGATGCCGAAGGTGGCGTAGTGCGCGTCGCCGAGCACGGGCACGCCGTGGCCCAGCATCATGGCGAGCAGGCCGAAGGTGGGGTCGTAGAACCACGAGAACACGAGCCCCACCACCACGCCCGAGAGCACGAACGGCGCGAAGAACAGCGACTTCACGAAGCGGATGCCCGCCACGCGCTGGTTCAGATAGAGCGCCACTGCAAGGCCCGCCGGCGGCGCGAGCAGGAACAGCACGAGCCAGATCAGGTTGTTCTTGAGCGCCGTATAGAAGGTGGGCGCCTGAAACAGTTCGACGTAGTTCGCAAGGCCCACGAAGGTGCGCTCGCTCATGCCGTCCCAGTTGTAGAAACTGAGCGTCATGGTGGAAAGAATCGGCCAGATCACGTAGACGGCCACCATCGCGCAGGCCGGCGCGAGGAACAGAAACGCAGCGCGGCGCTGGCGGCGTGCGGTGGGCGAAGGCCGGCGCGACGGCTTGCCGCCCGTATTGCCGCCCGTATCGCCACGCGAGGCGGACGAAGGCGGCAGACCCGACGCGGGTCCGCCCGGCACGGGCTGGACGCTCTGACGTGTGATGGAATGCGACACGGCGATTCTCCTCGCGAGGCGGGTGGCTTCCGGTAAGAGGCTGCGTGGCCATCGCTACGTGGCCCAACCTGCGCGGCCCGACTCTACAAGCCGGACCGCCCTTCAACCACCCACACTCGCTTCGAGCTTACTTGTGATAAATCCGCTTGCGCGTGGCTTCGAGCTGCGCGAGCACAGCGTCGAGCTTCGTCGGATCCGCCACGAACTGCTGCATGCCCTTCATGCCTTCGTCGGCCATTTCCTTGGTCATGTCGCGGTCGTAGAACTGGGCGATGCCGCCGCGCGTGGTGGACAGAATCTGGAAGCCGATGCGCGAGATGGGATCTTCCGGCTCAGGCGACTTGCTGTTGGCCGAAAGCGAGCCGAGCCCCGCTGCGATCTTCGCGCCGATCTCCGGCGTTTCCACGAACTTGAGGAACGTGCGCGCGTCGGCCTTGTTCTTCGCCTTCGACGGAATGTGCAGCGACTCCACCGGGCCGTCCTCGGCGGTAGGCACGTTCGGGTCGATGATCGGGAAGCGGAAGAAGCTCATCTCCTCTTTCACGCTCGCGGGGAAGCCACCCGTGATGAACGTGCCCATCAGCATCATCGCGGCCTTGCCCTGGAACAGGAACGGCTGCGCCGAGTCCAGATCGTAGGAAAGCGAATTGTCGATGAAGTCGTGATCGTCGATCAGTTGCTTCCACGTGGTGTAGACCTTCTTCACGCGGGCGTCGGTGTAGGGCACTTCGCCTGCCATCAGCTTCTGGTGGAACGCATTGCCGTTCAGGCGCAGGTCGAGATAGTCGAACCAGCCCGCGAGCGTCCAGGCGTCGCGGCCCGCCACGGCAATTGGCGTGATGCCCGCGGCCTTCAGCTTGCGGCAAGCGTCGAGGAACTGGTCCCACGTTTTCGGCTCGGCGTCGATGCCGGCCTTCTTGAACAGGTCCTTGCGATAGAACATGCCCCACGCGTAGTACACCGTGGGCGCCGCGTACTGCTTGCCCGCATACGACGACGCCTCTTTGGTCGACGCATACATGTCGTTCCAGCCGTTTTTCGCCCAGTCGCCGGTGAGGTCTTCGAACAGGCCGCGCTTCGCGTAGTACGCCATGCGCTCGCCGTCGTGCCAGTTCACGATGTCGGGCGCGACGGTGGTGAGCCAGCCAGGCAGTTGCACCTTGTAGGCTTCCTCGTCGATGAACGACGCCTTCACGTCGATGTCGGGATGCGCCTTGTGAAAGTCGTCGAATACCGACTGCCACACCGCGCGCTGGCTTGCGCCCTTGAACGCGACGTTCACCGCGAGCGTGCCCGCGTGAGCCGAATTCGCGATCCACGATGCGGCCGTTGCCACCGCGAGTGTGGCGGCTGCGAGCCCGATGCGGAACCTGCGTGCCTTCACCGTCATGTCTGTCTCCTTGGTTTTTAGGTTGCCTGCGACTGGTACTGCGCGATTGGTTCGATTGTTTCGACCGGTGGCGAAAAGAGCGTGCTCAGGCCGGCGTGCGATAAGCCGCCACGCCTTGCGGTTCGACGTCACGCGAGCCGAGCACGAAGGCCGAGGCGTCCACGCCGTCGACGGTGTGCGTCGCTTCGCCGTAATTGAACACGTAGGTGAGCCCGCCGCGACGGCTCACGCGAACGCTCTCGCCAAGCGCGGTCACGTTGAGCCCGCTTTCGCCTGCGATCTGCGCGAAGACGTGCGCCGTGAGGGCATCGTCGAACAGGCTTGCGAGGTAGTTCACGCGGCCGCGGCGCACCCAGGCGGGATGGCCGTCGCCGAAGGTGGCCCGCACTTCGGCGCCGGACACGTAGCGTTCGGCGTCCGTGCCCGTATCGATCAGATCGCGCCAATGGCGGCCTACGCCCGCGAACGGCTTCGCGCCGGCTGCGGCATGGCTCGACACCACCGGCACGTCCACGTTCGGCCGCAGCGATTCCACGCGCCACACGCGCGCACCCAGCAAGTCGGCGAGCGCACCCGGCGGAAGGTTCGACGGAATCTGCAGATCGCGCGTCTTCGATCCCGTACGCGGCCCGAGCACCACCTGTGCGCCGGAGCGCGCGAGGCGATCGGCGAAGTCGTCGGGCACGACGGGCAGCGGCGGCACCACCACGAGCTTGTAGCCGTCGAGCGGCGCGTGAGCCGGCACGATATCGACGTCGAGCCCCAGCGAGCGCAGCGCCGAGTAGTACTCGAACGCGAAGCGCGGGTAGTGGAAGTCCGCGCCTTGCGGCTGGACCTCGAAGAGCCACTTCGCCTCGTAGTCGAACACGAGCGCGACGTCGGCCTGCACGTTGTGCGTGGCGTCGGCATGCTCGTCCAGCACACGGCGAATGTCGGCGGCCACCTGCGTGGCTTCGTTGCCGCCCAGGTCGAGACGGTTGTCGGGCGTATTGAGGCCCGCGTGCATCTGCTCCTGCGCGAACGGCGCCTGGCGCCAGCGGAAGTACGACACGCAGCCCGCCCCGTGCGCAAAGGCTTCCCAGCTCCAGAGGCGCACCATGCCCGGCAGCGGCGCGGGGTTCCACTGCGCCCAGTTCACGGGACCGGGCTGCTGCTCCATCACCCAGAACGGCAGCTTCGACATGCCGCGATACACGTCGTGATTGAACGACGCGAAATCGGGATGCCCCGTGCGCAACCAGCGCGCCTTCAGTTCCGGCGCGAACCACAGTTCTTCGAGCGCGCCGAGCGGGTAGCTGTCCCACGTCGCGACGTCGAGGTCCGCGGCCACCTTGTAGTGATCGAACTCCGTAAAAAGCTGCATGAAGTTGTGCGCAACGGGCCGCCCCGGCGAATGCGCACGGATGATCTCCACCTGCATGCGGTTGTAGCGCGCCACTTCGTCGGACGCGAAACGGCGATAGTCCAGCCGGTGCGACGGATGCGCTTCGGTGACCGTACCGATGGGCGCGTCGATCTCGTCGAAGCTGCGGTACTCCATGCTCCAGAACACGGTGCCCCAGGCGCGGTTCAATGCGTCGACGGTGCCGTAGCGCGCGCGCAGCCACTCGCGAAAACGCGCCACCGCAGCAGGCGAATAGCTGACCACGGTCTGGTGGCAACCAAACTCGTTGTCGGTTTGCCAGTACGCCACGGCGGGATGCTTGCCGTAGCGCTCGGCCACCGCCGTGCAGATGCGCTGCGACGCTTCGTAGTACGACGGCGACGAGAAATCGTAGTGACGACGCGAACCGAAGCCGCGCACGCGACCATCGGCGCCTACGGGCAGGATGTCGGGATGCCGGTCGATGAGCCACTTCGGCGGCGTTGCCGTGGGCGTGCACATCACGACCTGCAGACCCGCGTTGCCGAGCACGTCCACGGCGCGGTCGAGCCAGCCCCAGTCGTATTCGCCGGGGCTCGGCTCCATGCGGCTCCAGGCGAACTCGGCGATTCGCACCTGGCTGATGCCGAGCGCCTTCATGCGGCGGGCGTCGTCTTCCCACATCGATTCGGGCCAGTGTTCCGGGTAGTAGCAGACTCCAAGGCGCATTGCGTTTGTCTCCTGGGTGTTCTGTGTGCTGGTTGGCAGGTGTGTGCGTTGTGGGACGATCAGGGACGATCAGGGACCGTGAGGCGCGGCTAGGCCACGTGCTCGGCGGTCTGGAGCAGCGGCACGGCGCGGCCGTCTTCGGTGAACAGGTGGCAGGCGGCGGCACTGGCTCGGAACGTGACGCGATGACCGCGGTCGATCTGCGCGCCGCCCGGCACCTTGGCGATCAGCACGTCGCCGCCTGGCTGATCGAGGTGCACGTAGCTGTGCTCGCCCAGGCGCTCCACGAGCGCGACGCCGCGTGTGAGCGTGACGCCTTGCGCGTCGTGGCCGGCTTCATTGCCCGCAGCGGACTCGCCCAGCGCAAGTTCGAGATGCTCGGGACGCACGCCGAACGTGACCGGCTGGCCAGACTGCAAACCGCTGCCCTCCACGGCGACGCTCACGCGTTCGCCCGTCTGCGCGAGCGCGACGGTGACACCTTGCGGGCCGATGCCGGCGACAGTGCCCGGCAGAAAGTTCATGCGCGGCGAGCCGATGAAGCCCGCCACGAAGCGGCTGGCGGGACGGTGATACAGCTCGAGCGGCGCGCCGCTCTGCGCGATGCTGCCGTAGCGTTCGGCGTCGGCGCCCGCGTGCAGCAGCACGATGCGGTCGGCGAGCGTCATGGCTTCGATCTGATCGTGCGTCACGTACACCACGCTCGCCTTCGCGAACTGCCGATGCAGACGCGCGATCTCGATACGCGTCTGGCCGCGCAGCGTGGCATCGAGGTTGGAAAGCGGCTCGTCGAACAGGAACACGCCGGGCTCGCGCACGATCGCGCGACCAATGGCGACGCGCTGACGCTGGCCGCCCGAAAGTTCCCTCGGACGGCGTTGCAGCAAGGCGTCGAGCTGGAGAATGCGCGCGGCTTCGTTGACCTTGCGGGCAATCTCGTCTTTCGGCGTCTTCGCGATCTTGAGACCGAAGGCCATGTTCTCGAACACGGTCATGTGCGGAAAGAGCGCGTAGCTCTGGAACACCATGGCCACGCCGCGCTGGGCCGCGGGCACGTCGTTGACGACACGCCCGCCGATCCACACCTCGCCGTCCGTCGCGTCTTCCAGGCCCGCGATCACGCGCAGCAGCGTGGACTTGCCGCAGCCCGACGGCCCGAGGAACACGCAGAACTCGTTTTCGCCAATGTCCAGATCGACATCGCGAATGACGGGCGCCGCGCCGTCATAGGCCTTGCGCACGCCTCTCAACGAAATGCTCGCCATTGCATCGACTCCGTGATTTAATCGCTCGAAGTCGGAGATTAAGCGCTTAATCAACCGCCCGAAAAAAATTGACCGCGGGTGCGATCAATGGCCGGCTGTTGTCTCCGATATCGTTTTTGGGTGGAGCAATAGTGCCGTCCAAACCGCGATGACGCAAACATTGAACAGGCGTCCCAGATAATGGAAACCCCATGCCCACACTCAGCGAAGTCGCACGCCACGCAGGCGTGACGCCCGCCACTGTCTCCAACGTGCTGCGCAGCCGGGGCCGCGTGGGCGAAGAAACGCGCCGGCGCGTACTGGAAGCCGTGGAGGCGCTCGGCTACCGGCCGCACCTCGCTGCGCGCGCGCTGGCCGAGGGCCGCGCGCCCACCATCGCGCTGATGGTGTCGAGCATCGCGAACCCGTTCTATCCCGAGTTCGCGCTCGCCGTGGAGCGCGCGGCGCGTGCGAGCGGCCACTTCCTCATCATCTGCAACACCAACGAAGACCCGGTCGTGGGCCGCGCGTACCTGGAGCAGATCGCGGGCACGCTCTCCGAAGGCGTGCTCGTCACCAATGCGAACCTCGACTTCGCCGACCTGCGCCTGACCGAAGCGCGCGGCGCGCCCGTCGTGCTCTGCATGTGGGAGCGGCCGAACGAGCCGCCCGGGCTGCCCTGCGTGGCGGTGGACTTCCGCCTGGCCGGGCAACTGGCGGGCGCGCATCTGATCGAGCTGGGGCACCGGCGCATCGGCGTGATCGTGGGCAGCAAGGTCTCGGGCATTCATGCGGCGCGCTACGACGGCTTCGTGGATGCCGCGCGCGCCGCCGGCATCGAAGTACCCGCGGCGCACGTGCGCCAGGCCGCGGACACGGTCCACGGCGGCTATACGGCCACGCGCGATCTGCTCGAAGGCGACCCGTCCATCACGGCGATCTTCGCCACCAACGACCTGCCCGCGCTGGGCGCCATGCAAGCCGCGGCGGACCTCGGGCTCGAGGTGCCGCGCGACCTCTCGGTGGTGGGCATCACGGACATCCTGCCGGCGCGCGAATCGCGGCCCGCTTTGACGACCGTCGCGGTGCCCACGGTGGAAGCAGCGGAACTGGCGGTCACACTGCTGCGCGAGTTGATCGAAGGCGCGCCGCGCGAGGTGATAACGGGAACCGACCAGGCCGGCACCGACCAGCCCGCGCCGCGCATGTGTCTTGCCTCGGCGCCGAAGCTCGTCGTGCGGGCCTCCACGGCGCCGCCGCGCCTGGCGTCATTCATCGCGTAATTCGCCGTAACGCCCGCGCGCGACGGATTCCCGCCCGGCGCCCGTTCAAACAGAAACGGAACCCATCCGCTGTCTTGAACGGGAGAAACCTCTTATGAAGTTCCTTGACGCCCTTCGCGCGCTTTGCGCCACACGTTTTGCTGCACGTTTTGCCGCACGGTCCACCACGCGTTCCACTGCAAGTTTTCCTGCACGCGTTCCTGCACGCTCGGCAGGCCACGTCCGCCTCGCCGCCGCGGCCGCCGTCCTGCTGGTCGCCCCGGCCGCCTTCGCGCAGGCCGTCATCATCGCGCCGGTCGCGCCGCCGCCTCCGCGCGTGGAGGTCATGCCGGCGCCGCGGGTCGGCTACGTCTGGGACCAGGGCCGCTGGCGCTGGGCGCACGGCCAGTACGTCTGGGTGCCCGGTCACTGGCAGCCCGTGCGCGTGGGGTATCGGTGGGTGCCCGGCCACTGGGTGCGGCGCGGGCCGAACTGGCGCTGGGTGGAAGGACATTGGGCGCGTTGAAGTCTCTCGCCCTTCGACGGACGCAGTTATCCGCTCAAGCGAACCCGCCCAACGCGAACGGTGAAGCCATGAAGACACTTCTGATCCTGACGCTCGCCGCGGCCACGCTCGCCGGCTGTGTGGTCGTGCCGGCGCGGCCCGCGTATTACCGTCCCGCGGTCGTCGTATATTGACGACCGAACGGGGCATACGCCGCTGCCGAAGCAATGCAGGTCGAAACCGAAACGCCCGCACGTTCGCCGCTTGCGCCCCGCGCAGCGCAGACGCAAGCCATGCCGCGTGCCGGCACCGCCAACGGACCATCCGATCCGCAGGGAGCCACTCCAGGTGAAAACGATTCGTGCCCGCAGACACGCTTCGGCGACCTCACGGGCTCAACGCCGGACCGCACGGAACAACGCCCCTTGAGCGAAAAGCGACCGTCGAGCGAAGAGCGGCCCTTGAGCGCAACGGGCCGCTTCGATACGCGTGACCCTGAACGCGATCCCGACGCGGACCTCCTTGCGCGGGTCGGCCGGGAAGAGCCTGCGGCCGTGCGCGCCCTCGTGGCCCGCAAGCTGCCGCGGCTGCTTGCGCTCGCCACCCGCATGCTGGGCGACCGCACAGAAGCCGAGGACGTCGCGCAGGAAGCGTTCGTGCGCATCTGGAAGCAGGCGCCGCGCTGGCGCGAAGGCGAGGCGCGCTTCGACACGTGGCTGCACCGCGTCGCGATGAACCTCTGCTACGACCGGCTGCGCGGCCATCGCGAGGATCCCGTGGACGAGATACCGGACGAGCCCGACCCCGCTCCGCTGCCCGACGCGCGGCTCGAAGCGCGTGCGCGCGACGCGCGCGTGCAGGCCGCGCTGGCGGCGCTGCCGCCGCGCCAGCGCGAGGCGCTCGTGCTCAACTACTACCAGGAACTCTCGAACATCGAGGCAGCGGCCGTGATGGGCATTTCGGTCGATGCGCTGGAGAGCCTGCTGGCGCGCGCACGGCGCAACCTGCGCGCACAACTGGCCGGCAGCGGCCCCGAAACAACGTGAGGACATGCCATGACACCTGAGAGATTCCGGGCCATCGTCGAGGCATACGGCGCCGAGCCGCGCCGCTGGCCCGCCAGCGAACGCGCCGACGCGCAAGCCTGGGCCGACAGACACCGTGCCGAAGCGGATGCGCTGCTCGCGAAGCAGTCGAGCCTCGACACGTGGCTCGAAAGCCACCTCGTCGCGCCGCCGGACCACGCGCTTTACGAACGCTTGATCGCCTCCGCGCCTGCGGCTGCGGCTGCGGGCAATCGAAAACGCGGGCGGCCGCGCTTCTTCTGGCAGCGCTCGCCGCTCTGGTGGTCGGGCGCCGCGATTGCGGGCATGGGGCTCGCGGGCGGGCTGGCCGGCGCGTTCGCCGTGTCGTTCTTCCTCGTGACAGGCGAGCCCATGCACGAAGCGAGCGGGCCTTCCATGACGACGAGTTTCGGCGGATCGTCCGCGGACTGGAGCGGCGAATGAGCGAGCGGTCCTGGAAATTGGCGCTGGTGGGCTCGCTCGTGCTCAACGCGTTCCTGCTGGGCGCGATTGGCGGCGGCGCGATTCAATGGTTCAGCACGCGCGGCGAAACCCACGCGGCAGCACGCGTGCAACCGCCGACGGCGCTGCGCTTTGCCGCGAGCGAACTGTCGCCCGAGCGTCAGCAGCAGTTTCTCGATGCGTTGAAGCGTGCGCGGCGCGAAGGCCGCGACTTCGCACTCGAAGGCCGCGAAGCGCGGCATCAGGTACTGGAACTGCTCGCGGCACCGCAACTGGATCGGCCGGCACTCGACGCCGCCCTCGCCCGCACGCGCGCCGCGGACACTGCGCTGCGCACCCACATCGAGCAAGGCGTGGCCGACTTCGCCGCGACGCTCACGCCCGACGAGCGCGCGAAGTTCGCCGAAGGACTCAAGCGCCGTGGGCAATGGCGGCTACCGCTGCAGCAGCAGAAAAAGCTGCAGGAGAGTGAACAAGGCAGCGAACAAGGCAAGGCGCAGGAAGGGCAGGCGGCCAGCGAGTGAAGCGGCCCTTTCAGCCTTTGGGCCTCTTGCTTCTGACTACCGCTGCGTATTGGCCAGCCCCCAAGCCAGGGCAGGCGCGCTCGCGAGACTCAGCGCCCCTACTGACTCTGCCCCTGCGCCGCTTCGCCGCTTGTGCCTGAACTCGTGCCTGTGCCCGCGCCCGCTCCGGCGCCAGGCTCCGTCACATCGGGTGTAGGCGTCGGCGACGACGGCGGCTGCTCCGACGGCAACGCGCCCGGCGCTCGAATGATGGGCGGCACGCCGAACGGGAACGTCGGTGCGCCCGCACCCGACGCAGCCACGGCGCCGGAAGCCGCAACAGCCCCCGAAGCCGGCACACCCGAAACGGCCGAAGCCGCGGCCGATGTCGAAGCAGCGGATGCAGCCGAGGCAGCCGAAGCTGCCACCGCGCCAGAAGCCCCGGACGCTCCGGACACCTCCGACGCCGGCACCGCCCGTGGCGGCGTCCGCTTCACCGGCGCCACCACTTCCGTCTTCTTCGTCGACGGGAACAGATGCTCGATCCACGCACGCAGCTTCTCGCGGAATACGTCGAACCAGCCCGGCTGCACCTCGGTCGTGAACTTCGCACGCGTATCCACGATGCGGGTGGACAGCGCCCGCGAAAAGAAGTCGCCGACAATCGGCAACGCGCTGTGGGCGCCCTGCCCCCAGTAGTCGCTGCGCAGCGTCACGCGTCCGTCGTCGAAGCCTACCCACGCACCCGCCACCAGTTGCGGATGCATCAAGATGAACCAGCCGTCCGTGTTGCCCTGGGTGGTGCCGGTCTTGCCCGCCACGTCGGCGCGAATGCCGAAGCGCGTGCGAATCGCCGAGCCTGTGCCGCGGTTCACCACGTCGCGCATCACGTCGATGAGCGTCTTGTCCGCGGCCTCGGGCAGCGCCTGCTCCGGCGAGGCCGGCTCGAATTCGGCCAGCACGTTGCCGTCGTGATCTTCGATGCGCGTAACCATGCGCGGCTCGTGGTAGGCACCGTCGTCGGCGATGGTCGCGTAGGCCGACACCATCTCCTTGAGCGTGACCGGGCTCGTGCCGAGCGCGAGCGACGGCACCGTTTCGAGCCGGCTGTCGCGCACGCCCATGGCGCGTGCGAGACGCGCCACGCGCTCCGGTCCCACCGTCTGCATCAACTGCGCGGTGATGCGGTTGCGCGAGTACGCGATCGCGTCGCGCAGCGTCATGGGACGACCGGTTGGCGGCACGTCGTCGTCGGGACGCCAGACCTCGCCGCCTGCTAGCGGGATCTCGACGGGCTGGTCGATGAACGTATCGGTCGGCTTTGCGCCCTGCTCGAACGCGGCTCCGTAGACGAACGGCTTGAACGTGGAACCCGGCTGGCGGCGCGCCTGCTGCACGTGATCGAAGGGCTCGTCGGTAAAGTCGCGGCTGCCCACCCACGCCTTGATCTGGCCGTTGCGCGGGTCGATGGCGAGAAAGGCCGCTTCGATACGCGTCTTGTCCTTGCACAGACCGCGCATGAACGAGCGGTCCGCGGCGAGTTGCTTGAGCGCCGCTTCGTCGGACTGCCCGGCGTCGCGCGCGGCGCGATAGTCGGGGCTCTCGCGCATGAAGGCGCGGAACGGGTCGCTGCCGGCCGAGCAGCCGTCGCGTCCGCTCCATGCGCCGTTCGCGATGCCCTGCAACTGGTTGCCTTGCCGCGCGAGCGCCTGGGTCGCCATGGCCTGCAGGCGCGAATCGATCGTGGTGCGCACCACGAGGCCGTCCGAATAGACGTTGTAGTCGTTGCGGTCGGCCCACGCGATCAGCCACTTGCGCAACTGCTGCGCGAAATGCGGCGCGGGGCCGGGCGGCTCGGTCTGCCGCTCGAAGTCGACACGCAGCGGTTTGCGCTTCAGGCTCTGGAACGCGGCGGGACTCAGCTTGCCGTACTTCACCATCTGCGCGAGCACGGTGTTGCGCCGCTCCAGCGCGCGCTCGGGGTTGAGCACAGGGTTGTAGTAGCTGTTGCCCTTGAGCATGCCCGTGAGCGTGGCGGCGTCGAGCACGTCCAGTTCGCTCGCCGATTTGTTGAAGTAGGTGCGCGCGGCCATCTCCACGCCGTAGGCGTTGTAGAGGAACGGCACCGTGTTCAGATAGGTTTCGAGAATCTGGCTCTTGCTGTAGACCGCTTCAATCTTGAACGCGGTGATGGCTTCCTTGAGCTTGCGCGTGAGCGTGGGCGCGCGGCCGATCTGGTCGGGGTAGAGATTGCGCGCCAGTTGCTGCGTGATGGTGGAGCCCCCCTGGCGGTCGCCCGAAAACGTGTGCAGCGCCGCGGACGCCGTACGCCGCCAGTCGAGCCCGTGGTGCTCGTAGAAGCGATGGTCCTCGGTCGAAATGAGCGCATCCACCATGTGCGGCGAAATCTCCGCGAGCGGTACCCATTCGCGGTTCGAGGGCTTGAACTCGGCGAGCAGCTTGCCGTCGGCGGAAAGAATCTGCGCGGGCTGGTCCATGCGCGCCTTGCGGATGTCGCTGATGCTCGGCGTGAATGGAATCAGCACGAGCACGTAGAGCGCGAAGAGCGCGGGCACGGCGGCCACCGTGAGCGCGACACCGCGACGCGTGGGATGCCGCAGATGGAACCACGCGGCACCGGCCAGAAAGCGCATCGTGGCGAGTGCGCGGGCGGCCAGCGGCGCCGCAATGGACCTCGTCTTCGCCACGGCAGGCTTGGCGTGGGCCAACCAGCGAGCGCAGCGCTCGCGGACAAGGGAAACGAATCGGCGGTTCACGCGGGAAGGGGAGCGGCTGGAAAAGCGTGCATCGTACCAAAAGTGTCAAACGGGGCGGGGTGTGCGGCTGGACGTGCGGCTGGATGCGCGGCTGGAGCCGGTGGCGCGCGGCATGTTCGCGCCAGACCTCGCTCAGCCGTCTGTGGCGTCCTGCGGATAGCGCGGCAGGCCATCGGCCACCACGACCCACGGCAAGCTGTCCGACGTCCACGTGTGATGCATCGGCGGCACCCGCGCAGGCGCATCGAGGCTGCAGGTGGCGACGTCGATTTCATCGGGAAAGTCGCGGTGCTGGTAGGTGAGCGACGTGCCGCATTCGGGGCAGAAGGTGCGCAGCACCGGCTCGCTGGACGCATAGCGCTTCGGCTCGCCGCTCACGAAACGGAACGCCGTGCGCGGCACGCTGAACCAGGCGACGACGGGCGCCGCCGCCACGCGCCGGCAATCGGCGCAATGGCAGACAGTGGAATCGAAGGGCTCGCCGTGCACTTCGTAGCGGACCTGTCCGCAATGGCAACCGCCTCTGAGCAGCATGGTTCCTCCTGGCTTTCGCGTTGAAGAGCGCCCCGCGCCGTGTGGCTCAGCGCGCGTGCCTTGCATTATAGAAACGCTTGCTGGGGGCCGATTGGAGCCCATCGGGTGCGGTTAGGCCCGATTGGTGTGGTTAGGCCTGGTTGGCAGGCACGGGCGGCTGCGCCCGATCCGCTTTTTTTGGGCCGACCGCGCCGACGAGCGACGGATTCCCACCGCGAGCGCCGTTCAAGAGACATCGCAGTCATCGCACGAGGGACTCCGCATGGTCACGTCCTCTGCCTTCAATGCCGCAACGGCCACGAACGCCGCCGCCATCGCGCTCAACCGCTTCGGCCTGGGCGCGCGCCCGGGCGACGCGCCGCCGCGCGAGCCGAAGGCGTGGCTCGTCGAACAGCTGAGCGCTTATCAGCCGATGCCGGCCGCGTGGTCGGGGCTGCCGTCATCCGTGGCGCTCGCGACGGACTTCGCACAGCGGCGCGAGCAGGTGGCCGCAGCGCGCAAGGCCGCGGCTGTCGCCGGCGCATCGAGCTCGCGTGCCGGCGCTACGGCAATGCAACCTGCGGCGGGTCGAGCACAAAGCCTTGTTCGCAACGGAACCAACGCCACCGACGCAACGAACCCACCCGCCACCGCCCCGCTCGCCGACAGACAGCAAGCCGAAAAGGCCCTGCGCGCCGACGTGGTGAGCACTTACCGCGCCGCGGTCAACGCGCGCGTGACGAGCGCGCTCGTCACGCCCACGCCCTTCGTCGAACGGCTCGTGCACTTCTGGGCCAACCACTTCGCGGTGTCGACAGAAAAGCCCGCGGTCGCCGTGCTCGCCGGCGCTTTCGAGGCCGAAGCGATCCGCCCGCATGTGCTAGGCCGCTTCGAAGACATGCTGGTCGCCGTGGAGCGGCATCCCGCGATGCAGGTCTTTCTCGACCAGACGCGCTCGGTGGGCCCCGACAGCCTCGCCGCGCTGCGCGCCGACGCGCGCGACCCCACGCACAAGCGCGGCCTCAACGAGAACCTGGCGCGCGAGATCATGGAACTGCACACGCTCGGCGTGCGCAGCGGCTACACGCAGCAGGACGTGACCGAGTTCGCCCGCGCACTCACGGGCTGGAGCGTGGCGGGCGTACGCCAGAACCCGCGCATGGCGCCCGCCCAGCCGGGCACGTTCGTGTTTCGCACCGCGCTGCACGAGCCGGGCACGCGCACCGTGATGGGCCGCAGCTACGACGAATCCGGCGAACAGCAGGCGCTCGCGATCCTGCACGACCTCGCCGCATCGCCCGCCACCGCGCGGCACATCGCGGGAAAACTCGCGCGCCACTTCGTGGCCGACAACCCGCCGCCCGCCGTCGTCGATCGCCTCGCGAATGCGTTCACGCAAAGCGGCGGCGACTTGCCCACGGTCTACCGCGCGCTAATCGACTCGCCCGAGGCCTGGTCGCCCCATGCCGCGAAATTCAAGTCGCCGTGGGAGTGGACCGTGTCGGCCATGCGCGGTCTCGGCTGGCAAGACCTCGGCGCCTTCCAGGCCGCGCCGCTGCTCACGCAACTCGGCGAGCCTGTCTGGCGGCCCGGCTCGCCAGCGGGCTACGACGACATCGCGGCAAGCTGGGCCGCGCCCGACGCGCTCGTGCGCCGCGTCGAAGCCGCGCAACGGTTCGCGGCGCACGCGAGCCCCGACCTTGACCCGCGCACGCTCGGCCAGCAGCTTTTCGCGGGCACGTTGAGCGAACCCACGGCGCTCGCCGTCTCGCGTGCGGAAAGCACGTCCACGGCGATCGCGCTGCTGCTCGTCTCACCCGACTTCCAACGGAGATGACCGCCATGCTCACTCGCCGCCGCTTCATGCGCCTTGCCGCCGCGGGCGCGGGCGCGATCCTCGTCGCGCCGCGCATCGCGTTCGCGAGCGTGGAAACCGACCGCCGCTTCGTGTTCGTGATCCAGCGCGGGGCCGCCGACGGCCTGCACATCGTCGTGCCCTACGCCGACCCCGCGTATGCCGCGCTGCGCGGCGCGCTCGCCGTGGATGCGTCCACGGCCACGAAGCTCGACGGCACGTTCGCGCTGCATCCGTCGCTCGTGCAGACCGCGCAGATGTACGCCGCCAAAGAAGCGCTGTTCGTGCACGCCGTGGCCTCGCCCTATCGCGACCGCTCGCACTTCGACGGACAGAACGTGCTGGAAACGGGCGGCAGCACGCCGTACCAGGTGAAGGACGGCTGGCTCAACCGGCTCGTCGGCCTGCTGCCGCCTTCACAGGCGACCGGGCACGCGAGCGCGATTGCGTTTGCGCCCACCGTGCCCGCGGCGCTGCGCGGCAAGGCCGACGTGACGTCCTACGCGCCTTCGGCCTTGCCGCCCGCGCCGGACGATCTGCTCACGCGCGTCTCGCAGCTCTACGAGCGCGACGCGCAACTTCATCCGCTATGGCAGGAAGCCATGACCGCGCGCGGACTCGCGGGCGACGCGAGCGCCCGCCAGGACCCGGCGAGCCTCGGCAAGCTCGCAGCGAGTTTTCTGGGCCGCGACGACGGCCCGCGCATCGCGATGATCGAGACCGGCGGCTGGGACACGCACAGCGCGCAGAACCCGCGCCTCGCCAATCAGCTGAAGGCGCTCGACACGATGCTCGCCGCGCTGCGCGACGGGCTCGGTGCGCAGTGGGCGAAGACCACCGTGGTGGTGGCCACCGAGTTCGGCCGCACCGCCGCGACCAACGGCACGGCGGGCACGGACCACGGCACGGCGTCGGTGGCGATGCTGATCGGCGGCGCCGTGGCGGGCGGACGCGTGGTGGCCGACTGGCCCGGGCTGCGTCCGAACGATCTCTACGAAGCACGCGACCTTAAACCGACCGCGTCGCTCGATGCGCTGATTGCGGGCGCGGCGGCGGAGAGTCTGCGGCTCGATCCCGAGCGCACGGCGCGCACGTTGTTCGCGCAGAGCGGTGCGGGTTCGCTCGCGCAGCGGCCGATGACGGGGTTGATTCGCGCGTGATGCGTCTGCCGCGTTGCTTTGGCGTTGCTTTGGCGTTTTTTTGGCGGCTCATGCCGCGTCTGTGTCGCGCCTGTGCCGTGTCGGTAACTCGATTCACCACAACCTCAAACAAAGGGAGCTCATGATGAAAAGAACCTTCGGAACGTTCGGCCTTGGCGGTCTTCAGACGATGTCGGTCGCGTTAGCGTGCGCGGCGCTGCTTTCCGCATGCATCGTGGAACCGGCGCGACCACCGCGGCCCGAGCCGATGGTCGAAGTGGTGCCCGCTGCGCCGGGGCCGGCGTATCACTGGGTCAAAGGACACTACCGGTGGGAAGGCAACCACTGGCAGTGGGTGCCGGGGCATTGGGTGGGGGGGTATTGAGGGGAGCGAGCCGGCCGTGAATTACGGCTTGAACTCAAGCCGGGGGTCATAGCCTGGGCTTAAAGCCCGGCCTCGCAAGCTGGCTCGCGGCCCTGGCTCTCAGCGCGGATCACGGCCCCGTCAACACCAACCGATGCACCGCCTCCCCCGGCAAGAACGGCACTGCCTCACCCCGCACCCAAGCCTCATGCCCCGCCAGAAAGTACGGCGACAGCGGGTGCCCCGACTGCCCGCCCGGCATGTTGAAGATGCCGTCCTGCTCGCGTCCCGGCGAGACGATCATGCGCTCCGATGCCCCGAACGACGGCGCCTGCACGCGCGGCATGTTGATGTCGCCGGGCAGCGGATCGTGTGGCGCGCCAAGCGCGCCGCGCATCCCCGGCAGCCACGCGGGAACGAGCCGCGCAAACGGATGCTCGATGGACGCGCGATTGCGCTCGCCCCAGCGGGCGTGATCGACCGTCGTGCCTTTCGGCAGTTCGCCGATCGCATGGTCGATGCGATCGAGCACGAACGCGCGCCAGTTCGTCTCGCCGTCGGGCACCCAGGCGTGGTTCGCGGCGAGCGTCTCCATCACGGGCGCGTAGCGCGAACTCGCCATGCGGTAGCTCCATTGCGGCGCAGCGCCTGGCAGTCTGTCGGCGGGACTCGCGGCCAGACTCGCGGCCAGACTCGCATCGAGCTTGCCGAACCAGCCTTCGTACATCGAAAAGAAAAACCCGCGCACGAGCCGGTAGCCGACGGCGTCGGCATCGGCGCGGCCGTTCCACCGTTCGAGCTGGCGACGAAAAGCGGCGCGCTGCGGATGGTCCTTCAACGCATCGGCATCCAGTGCGTCGAGCGCCACGCGGCGCCAGCGTTCGATCCACCGTGCGCGGTCGTCGGTCTGGATGGCGAGCATGTCGCGCTCCGTGGCGTGCGGCAGCGCGAGCAGGTCGTCGCGAATCTGCGCGGCACGCGCGCCGGGGTCCGCGCCCGCGTCGCCAATGCGGCGCTGTTCGTCGAGCGGCAGCGCGCGATTGTTGGCTGTCCATAACCGCCCGAGCGGCGGATCGATGCGCGCGGGATACGCCTCGGGCGGCAGGTAGCCCTGCCAGCCTGTGTACGTGGACGACTTGAAGGGCAAGTCGCTTGCCTGCGCTGGCGAAGACGTCGCTTCATGCCGCGGCAGCGGTCCCGCAAGCGTCCAGCCGATGCTGCCGTGCGCATCCGCCACCATGATGTTCTGTGTGGGAATGCCGCTGGTTTGCGCGACGTGCAGCGCGTCGGCCACGTTCTGCGCGTCTTCGAGTGCTTGCAGGTGCAGGTTGACCGCTTCGCGGTCGTGCGCGACCCAGCGCAGCGCGTATGCGTGCGTGCCGACTACCCACTCTGGTCCCCAGCGCGTTTCGATAACCGGCAGATCGACGGGCGCGCCGCCCTTCACGTCGATACGTTCGTGGACCACCGTCGCGCGCGACCAGCCGCCGGGCACGCGGTAACGCAGCGGGTCGGCCGGATCGCGTTCGAGATCGATGAGGTCGATGAAACGTCCGTAGCTGTTCGTGAAGCCCCACGCGACGTGCCCGTTGCTGCCCGCAATCACGAGCGGCGCGCCCGGCAGGCTCACGCCGACGACGCGGTGCAGCGCGCCTTTGCTGCTCTTCGCGGCGTTGGCCTCCTCTGCAGCCGGCCATTGCAGCGCCACCCGGTACCAGATGTTCGGCAGCGAAAGGCCAAGGTGCATGTCGCTCGCGAGAATCGCGCCGCCGTGTGTGCTCGCCGCACTGTGTGCACCATCGACCACCCAGCCGTTGCTACCCACCGCGCCGCTTTCCGTCACGAGCGGATCGTCGAGCGAGGCCAACGCTCGCGCGTTGGAGGGCGAGATGGTCGTCGAGGTCTGCAGCGCCTGCGAGGCCTGCGAAGACTGCGAGGTCTGCGGTGCCTGCGAGGCCTGGGAGACTTTCGAAGTCTGCAATGCCTGCGAAGCCTTCGAGGTCTGCAACGCTTTCGCGGTCTGCGCAGACCGCAGCCCGTCCGGCCGCGTGGATGGCACAGCGGGCGCTGCGAGAGAATCCGCAGCCGGCGCCGACGCCGCATCGAAAGGCGCGTCCCACTGGCTCGCCTCGGGCAGCAGGAACGCGAACAGGTCGGGCGGCACGCGCTCGCGCAGCGCGGCGCGCGCGAGAATGCGGCGCGCCTCCTGCACCTGCAGATCGAGGTACATCGCGTAGACGACGAGCGCCGTGTCTTCGGGCCGCCACGCCGCGGGCCGCGTGCCGAGCAGCCAGTATTCGGGCGGCCGCGACGCCAGCGACGAGAGACCGTCGTTCACGCCCGCGGTGTAGCGGTCGATCAATTCGCGCTCGGAAGGCGGCGCCGCTTCCACCAGTCTGCGTGCATGCTCGCGAAACCGATGAAGCCGGTTGCGCCGATCGAGATCGAGCGCGGCGGGTCCCACGAGCGCACTCATTTCACCGGCCGCCACGCGACGCAGCAGATCCATCTGGAAGAAGCGATCCTGCGCTTGCACGAAGCCGGTCGCGTAAGCCACGTCGCCACGGTTACGGCCTGTGATGGTGGGCACGCCGAGTGCGTCACGCTCGATGGTGACGGGCGCGGCGAGCACTGCCGTGCGATTGGCCTGCCAGGCGCCGTCAAGCTGCGGCAAGCTCGCGCGCAGCACGAGCCAGCCCGCCACGGCGACGCTCGCTACGAGGGCGGCAATGAGCACGACTGCAGCCACGAGCGTCGTGCGCCAGCGCGACCGACGCCAACACCGCACCGGCGACGCATCGCGCCGCTGCGAGGACGTGTCGAGATCGGTCATCGGCGAGCGCGCAGTGAGCGCACCAAAGCAGCCGTCAAAGATCCGCGGGCGAAAGCGTGATGCGTGCGCCTGGCACCGTCGCACGGCTCTGCACGGCGCGCAGAATGCGCGGCCGGTTCAATTCGAAGGCGAGCTTGAGCTGGTGATCGCTTTCGTTGCGCGCGCCCAGTTGCCCGCAGACCGTCTCCACCGGCAGCGCGAACGCCTGGTAGCCCCAGCCGAAGCCGTAGGCGGAGAACCACACGGTGGCGTTGTCGGAGAGGATGGGCAACGTGACGTCGGTGCAGGAAGGCGTGTTCATAGCGTTGACCTGTTGTAGCGGGAACGGGTGGCGAAATGGCCGAAAGGTGGCACGGCGGGAAAGATCCCGCGCGCAGTCTCGCACAATGAGATGACAAAAGCAGACACGCGGCGGCGCGGCCTTGCGGCGACGCAGCGATTTCCGGTTCGCCCGGCAGGTTTTCGAATCTCTGCGCCGCGGACGGCATGGTCCAAAGTGGTTACCTGAAAATACCAAAAATCGGATATTCACCGAAGCCACTCCGGCGCCTAACCTTGGCTCTGTCGCGCTGCCGGCAGTCCACATCGAGGCTCGCCGTCAGGCCGAACCGCAGTCTCAAACCTCAACCCGATGCGCACCTCACGGAGAATCGTCATGCAAGCTCGTCTCGACTTCTACAAAGCCAGCCCCAACGCCGTCAAAGCCATGCTCGGACTCGAAGAGCGTATCGCGCGCTCGTCGCTGGAAAAGCCGCTGGCCGAACTCGTGCGCCTGCGCGCTTCGCAGATCAACGGCTGCGCCTTCTGCGTAGACATGCACACCACGGACGCGCGCAAAGGCGGCGAATCCGAACGCCGGCTCGCCACGGTGGTGGCGTGGCGCGAGACGCCGTTCTTCACCGAACGCGAACGCGCGGCGCTCGAATGGACCGAAGCGCTCACCCTCGTCTCGCACGACCGCGTGCCCGACGCGGTGTGGGAGGCCGTGAAGCCGCACTTCACGGAGGAAGAACTGACCGACCTCACCTTGCTCGTCACGGCCATCAACGGCTGGAACCGCTTCGCTATCGCGTTTCGCAAGATGCCCGAATGAGGCGGCGGGCCGAGCCGGGCCCGAATGCGCCGATAAGCGTCTGTCTATCCGGCGCGGCTGGCTGATTCGAGCCGGCTGCTTCGGGCTGACGGATTCAACGCCTGTTGATGCGGGCGCGAACCCGCTCAGATAAGAAGCGAAATGATCCCGCCGACGGTGACGGCCGCGGCCAGCCACCGGCCCGCGCTGTAGTAGCTGTCCTTCTGCTCGGATTGCTGCTCGGGGCTTTCGAGCCCCAGCGTGCCGTAGGTGAACGACTTGATCGGCGATGACGATTGGGCCGGCTTGCCCGTGGATGCATCGGTCGATGGATCGGTGGACGCATCGGTGGACTGGCTCGCCGGGAGGTCGTGGTTGGACGCCGCGCGGGTGGTCTGTGCGTCGCCGCTTTGCGGGTCCGCTGTGGCTTCGTTGCCGGCTCCGTTGCCCGCTGCATTGCCCGCTTCATTGCCTGCCTCGCCGCTTGCGTGTGGGCTGCCAACCTGTGCGTTCGCGTCTTGCGTACTGGCTGCCGGGGTCTCGCTGGCGAGGCGCCCGGACGCGCCGTACAACGGCGAATCGTCGGTGCGCCGCGCCGGTTCGCCCAGCCGCACTTTCACGCCGGTTTCGGAGGAAGCGGGCGCATCGGCACCGGATGCGCCCGTGTTCGCCGCGTTAGCCGAGCTGACACGCGCCGCCGCATCCGTCTGCTGTCCACCGCCCTGCTTCGCCGACGCCGCGCGATAGAACGCCGGATCGACGGCCTCGCCGCCCGAACCGGAAACCTGCATGACTGAGTCCTCCCATCGTCGTTGATGCGCTCTCCCGCAGAACGCCGCAGCGCGCCCGGCGCAGGCGCCATCACGAGCCGGGCAGTTGCTATATCGACCGCTCGCGCGCGGGCTTGACGGCCGGTAACGCGCGGAAAGAATCGGGAAAGGGACCGGAAAGAGACTGCCAACTGCGGCGCAACGGCGGTCGCCCCAACGCAGCGCGAGTCGCCGCGCAGAACCGCTACCACACGCGGCGCGTCAAGGCTCGAAGTCGAGCCCGCCAATCAGAATGTGCGGTTCGCCCTGGCTGCGCGACGAAAGATCGACCTCGCGCGCGGCTTCCCACGCATGCATCTTGCGCGGGATGGCATCCAGATAGCAGTCGAAGCGGGCTTCGCCGTCGGGCTCCATGAGACGCAGAATCTCGTCGCTGTCCCACGTCAGCGAAAGGTCGAGCGGATGCGCGTACACATGCCGATGCTCCCCCGGACGGCCCGTGAGCCGCACGCGCGTGGGGTGCCCGCGGCCCTCGCGAGGAATGACCTCGATCGTCACCGCGTCGCCCACAAGATGCCCCAGCCGTTCCACGATACGCGGGACAAAGGCCCGCTCGAACCGGTCCGCCGCTTCGTTGTCCATGCGTGAACTGCTCCGTCGAATGTCGCTGTCCTGATGTTGGAAATGCTTAATGGTGCCGCGTGGTGCGAGGATGGTGCCGGCAGCGGCGCCCCGCAAGCACGGTGCCCATGTCGCACGCAGGAAGAGAAGCGCAATGTACACCGCCATGTGCCGGCGCGGCGTCGGTATGTGCGAACAGCGCCGCGAGCATCGCGGCCGCTCCAACGCTCCAACGCTCCGCCGCTCCGGCACGAAGCCATGCAAGCCGATACGAAGCTGCCGCCCGCCAAACCACCCGCGACGCGAAAAAATCCCGCTGCAGTTGTCGATTCCGCGCCAGCCCGTTCGTCGTCGCTACGAGACGGCTGCAAGACGTGCAATACGTCCGATACGTCCTCTATGCCGCTCGCCCGCGCGAACATTCCCAAGGAGCCCACCATGTCCAGTTCTGCTGTGAATCCCATCCCGCCCGGCATGCACACCGTCACGCCGCACCTCATCTGCGAGGGCGCCGCCGAGGCCATCGAGTTCTACAAGAAGGCGTTCGGCGCCGTAGAGGCGTTCCGGCTCGACGGGCCGAACGGCAAGATCGCGCACGCGTGCATCCGCATCGGCGACTCGTCGGTCATGCTGGTGGATACGCAGCCCGGCTGCTCTGACAGCCCGGTTTCGCTCAAGGGGTCGCCCGTCACGATCCATCTGTACGTGGAAGACGCGGACGCCGTGATGGACCGCGCCGCCGCCGCGGGCGCGAAAGTGACCATGCCCGCGGCCGACATGTTCTGGGGCGACCGCTACGGCCGGCTCGAAGATCCGTTCGGACACCAATGGTCCGTTGCGACGCACAAGCGCGACCTCACGCCCGACCAGATCCGCGAAGGGATGATGAAAGCGTTCGGCTGAAGACAGCCGGTCAATCGACGCAAACGCATCGCCGCACGCGCGCCGGCCCCTGACCGGTAACCGACACCCGATACCCGGTACACGGCACCGCGCCGCGTGCTTCGCCCTCCAGCCACGCGCCTCGCGCGGCAAGGCGCCCTCGCGCCTGCCCGCAGGCCCTTCACGAAGAGAACCACCATGCAAAAGATCGCCCCGTTCCTGTGGTTCAACGGTCAGGCCGAAGAGGCCGCGAATCTCTACACCTCGATCTTCAGGAATTCGCGCATCACGGAAATACAGCGCTACGGCGAAGCGGGACCGGGCGAAACGGGATCGGTGATGTCCGTGTCGTTCGAACTGGAAGGTCAGGCGTTCATTGCGCTCAACGGCGGGCCGGCGTTCACGTTCTCGCCGGCCATCTCGTTCTTCGTGCACTGCGAGACGCAGGACGAAGTCGACGCGCTATGGACAAAGCTCGGCGAAGGCGGTGGAGAGCCGCGGCAGTGCGGCTGGATCAGCGACCGCTTCGGCGTGACGTGGCAGATCGTGCCCACCGTGCTCGGCAGAATGCTGCGCGACAAAGATGCCGGGAAGTCGAAGCGCGTCATGCAGGCGATGCTGAAGATGGTGAAGCTCGACATCGCCGCACTGGAAGCGGCGTACGAAGGGCGCTGAACGCCGCACGTTTCGCACGGCGCAGCGCCCGTTTCATCCGCTCCTCAGAAGCGACAGAAGCTCCAGAAGCTGCCTAAGGCTACCGCGCCGGCTGCCCTGCATACGAAGCCGGCTTCACGTCACACGTGGCGCTCGCGTGCGAACCGTCGGCAAAGTTGAACGTCATCGGGATGCGGCTGCCGGGCACAGGCGGCTTCACCGGCTGTACGAGCATCACGTGGTACCCCTTCGGCGCGAACACGAGTTCGCCGTGCGCGGGCACCTCGGCGGAGTCGATGGCCACCATCGTCGACGTGCTGCCGTTCGATTCCGTCCGGTGCAGCATCGCCATGCCGAACGCGGGCGTGGCCACGCCGGTCAGAGACGCGGCCGCGTCGCCGCTGTTCTTCAGCGTGAAGTAGCCCGACGACGGCACCGAGGCCGGCATCGCGCGAATCCAGCAGCCGCTCACCTCGACCTGCGAGGCGACCTGCCCCGCGGCCTGTGCGCCTGTGATTGCACCTGTCATTGCGACTGTCATCGCACCTGCCAGACAGCCTGCGAGCGCCACCTTGCGCGCGAACACCGCGCCGCTGCTCTTCCTCTTTGAAGCCTTCATACCTGCCCTCCTCGTTCACGATTGAAGTGATGGAACCCATGGAAAAACGCGTCAAAACGCGTAGCGCATGCCGGCGAAAACACTGCGTCCTTCGCCGGGATAAAAGATCGCGAGGCTCGATGCCGTGCGCGCGTCGGCCACCGTGCTGATGTCGCTCACGTAGCGCTTGTTCGTGAGGTTGCGTGCGTCGACGAACACGGACACGCCATTGCGAAAGTCGTAGCCCGCGTTGAGGCCCACGAGCGTGTAGCCCGGCACGCGCAGCGTGTTCGCGTCGTCGGCCCACGCGCCGGCGGGCACCCAGTCCACCGTGGCGGCCATGTGAAAACCATCGGGCCGTGCGTAGCCGAGCGATGCGCGCAGCACGTTCACGGGCACGCCCGCGATGCGGTTCGAGCCGTACTGCGGGTCGTTCCTGAAACGGAAGTCGCTGTAATTCCACAGTCCCGAGAGCGTGATGCGATCGCCCGCGCCGGACCGCACGATATCGCGCAGCAGATCCACGGACGCCGCCGCCTCCACGCCTTGCAGCACGGTGCGATTCGCGTTGAAGGTGGACGCGGGAATGTCGGGGTTCGTCGTGTACTGCAGCAGTTGATCGCGCACCATCGACCGATACGCCGTGAGGTCCCAGCTCACGCGTCCACTGCTGCCGCGCGTACCGATCTCGAGCGTCCACGCGTGCTGCGCCACGAGCGGCGTGAACTGCGTGGTGCGGCTGAACGTCTGCGTGAGATCGGTGAAGTCGGGCACGTCCTGGCTGCGCGTGATATCGACGAACGCCTGAATGTCGCGCCGCGGTTGCCAGAGCAGACCCAGCTTCGGATTCGCGCCGCTATAGCTCTGGCTCGCGGACTTGTAGGTGGGATCAGCCGCGAGCCCGCCGTGGTCGATGTACTGGCGCACATCGTGCAAGAACTTCACGCCCGTCATGAGCGCAAGCGTGGGCAGGAAGAACAGCCGGTTCTCGACGTAAGCCTCGTAGTTGTACGCGCGCTGCGTGGAATCGAGCGTCTGCGCGCCGCGATTGCCGTTCACGTTCACGTACTGCTTCGCCTGCGTGTTGCCGCCGAACACGCGCGCGCCCGCGATCACGTCGTCGCGCATGCCGGCCACCTCCAGCGTGGCCGTGTAGCGCGGCGCAAAGCCGTAGGTCCAGCCGTCCTGGTCGATCACCTGGAAGATGGGGTGATAGAGGCTCTTGTGGATGGCCCACGTGTCGAAGTCGAGCTGGCCCACATCGAGCTTCACCGTCGTGCGGTTCGCAATGCGTTCGGTGCGCGTGTTGCGCGCCTGGTCGCCGGAAATAGCGCTCGCGGCGGCCTTCGTGGGATTGTTCAATGCGTCCGTGAGCGAGAGCGTGCCGGGCAGCTTCTGGTCCACGACATAGGCGCCCAGATAGAAGCGCGTCTCCACGCGCGGGCTGAAGCGGTAGCCCACGTTCGCATTGAACTGCTCGTACTGCCCACGCTCGTGAGCGCGAAAACCATCGGCATGATTCACCGAAAACGTCGCGAGGAAATCGAGCGGCCCGATCACGCGCGAGAACTGGGCGCTCGTGCGCAGCGTGCCGTAGCTGCCGCCTTCGAGCCGCACGATGTTCGGCGCAAGCGCGGTGTAGGCCGTGGGCGTGAGAAAGTCGATGGCGCCGCCCAGCGTGGACGAGCCATACGCAAGCCCGTTGCCGCCCTTGTAGACCTCCACCGACTGCAGCGCGAGCGGATCGATCTGGTAGTAGTCGCCGCTGCCGTCCGCGAGATTGGTCGGTATGCCATCCTGAAGAATTTCGAGGCCGCGGGTGTGATACGAACGCGCGATGCCCGAGCCGCGAATGGAGAGCCTCAGCTCCTGCCCGTAGCGGTTCTGCACGAACACGCCGGGCACGTCTTTCAGCACGTCGCGCAGCGTGAAGGCGTAGGTGTTCGCGTACGTGCTGCTATCGACGAAGCCGACTGAGCCGGCCGTTTCGAAGAGCGTGCGGCGTTGCTCTTCGACGGTGGACGAAGTGAGCGATTTCGAGGCGCTGTCGCGCACGACGATAGCCGGCAAGACGTTTGTGGCAGGCGCGTCCGTCGTGGCGGTCGTAGCGGTGGTGGCGGCCAGAGGCTGCGCGGCTTGCGCGAAGGCGTGGCTCGCGAGCATGGCCGCAAGGCCCGGCAAGAGGCGCCGAGGTTGGAATGTGTAGCCCATGATGGTCTCTTTGTACGGTTGTTCCTGGGTTGCCAGTGCCTCAGTGCTCGTGCACGTGCGCAGCGGGTTCGGGCGCCGTCACGCGCACGAACGGCGCGGGGCTGCGCAGCGCATGCGGGTCCGCGCCTTCTGCAGGAATCTCGGTCCATGCGCGGTTGCCGCGCTCGCAGGTCTGCTCGACAGGGAAGAACAACGTGCGGCCCGGCGTGGCGGGCAGTTTCATGACGAGGCCGAAGCGGTCGTAGAAGGCATCGGGCAGCGGGCCGCCGCGCCACTCCACGGACTGCACCGTGCTCGTGATGGCCGCGCCGTTTTCGCCCACGAGCGGCGGATCGACGGGGCGCGTCGCGATGCGCACGGTCCAGCCCGGTTTCATCTGCGGCTTCACGGAGGTCACGCCCTCCGGAATCGTCACGCGGATGGCGACGGTGGCAGCGCCGTCGCAACCGTGCGGCACCTTGAACGAGGTTTCGAAGTACGAGCCGGCCACGCCTTCGTTGGGCGCGGTGGTGATGTGGGCAGCGGCGCGCCCGGCGACGGACGCGAGTGCGACGAGAAGGAAAACGGCGAGCGCGCGACGGCGCGGCACACGGCCGTTGAAAGCGATGAGCATGACGGTTGTCCTTGAAGAACGAAGTCGAATGACGTGGCCGGCGTTCGTCGCGGCGCGTTGCGCGTGAACGTGAGCGCAGGGAAGCGTCGAAGGACGAAGCAGGCCGCTGAATCGGGTTCGGCGTGTTCAGTGCCGTTCAGGCAACCGTCTGCGGGGGGCCGCGCGGCGTGGCAAGCGCGAAGCGCGGCAAGGGCAGCACGTGCCGCACGCGAAGTGCGAGGACGCGCTGCGAAGCGACGAGCGACACGACGGCGACAAAGACCGCGCCGCCGATGGGCGGCGAGTGCGCGAGCAGATTGCAGTAGCCGCACGCCTTCGCGTGATGATCGTCGTGAGAAGGCGAATGGGGGCCGAGAACGGAATCGCGTGCGGGCTCGTATAGAGGCGATGCGCGAGCCTCGAGCGGCAGCGCGGCGTTGTGCGCGGAGCACAGCGCCGCGCGAAGTTGCGCGCGTACGTCGGCTGGCGCCGACGCGGGCGCAACCGGCTGCGTCGGCAGCAGCTGCGTGACCACGGGCGCGACGATCGCCAGCCACATGGCGAGCAGCCCGACCCAGGCTGTGAGCCGGGCGCGATGCGCGCGCCGCCGGGCACGCGGCGGCTGATCGCAGCGGCCTGACGACTTGGTTCGCCTTGCACGCTGCTGCCACACGCGCAGCGTCGACGCGCGCGGCCACACAGGCGCCACCCAAGCCGCCGACATCGTGTCGAGCAAGCCGCGCAGGCTAGCCATTCCGGCAAGCCTGAGCGACCGCAAGCACACGCACGCGCATGGCGTTCATCGGCGTCACTTCGCCGTCACTTCACCGTGAACGTGTAGCGGCCCTGCGTGCGATGGCCGTCGGCCGCCAGAGCGATCCACGCCACGCTGTACTGACCCGGCGCGAGCTCACGCAGCGCGACGGTCATGCGCTTGTGGTTCGCCGCATCCACCGCCGATTTGGCGGCGGCCACGCTCTGGCCGTGCGCGTCGGTGACGTCGATGGAACTGAAGGCGGGTTCGAGCGCGTCGTCGAAGACGATCACGACTTCGTGAGGCGCCGCGACGGTGGCGCCGGCAGCCGGTGTCTGCTGCTTCGGATGTGCGTGCGCGTAGGCGAACTGGGCGAGGACGAGTGCGAAGGCGGCAACCAGGCCGCGGGCGAAGAAAGCGGTTTTCATGATGAACCTGAGGTCGAAACGATTGAACGGAAAGCGGAAAGCGAACCGATATCGCCGCGCGAGCCGCCAGGCGCGATGCCATCGCGCAGGCGAAGGCATCGCGTGGGCCTGCCGTGCCCGCACCGCATATCGGGTCGCGAGCCGCTGTGCCCGCACGAAGGCAGACCGACAGAAGCTCACGCGTCCCAGCGAGACAAGGCACCGGCGGCAAGCCGCACGAGGCAATATCGAACGAAAACGAAAGAATGCGAACGAAACCCGACGGCGAAAAACAAGCCGACGAATTCAGTCGATCACGAGAAGAGAGGAGGGGCGCGAGGCTGCGCGGCAGTGAGCGCGAACGCCCGGCGCAGACTTTCGAAGCGGGTGGCGACGCGGTGCGCGATGGCGCGCACGGTGAGCACGAACATGGCCTGCGCGGTGGGCAGGGCCGGCGTGTGAGCAAAGAAGCCGCAGTACCCGCATGCCTGCAGATGGGCGAAGAGGCCGTGCGAAGCGGAATGCGTGGACGAGTCGGGCAGCAGTGCCGCGCTCTCCGGCGTCGCCTGCGCCGAGCACAACGCGAGATCGAAGGCCCGTGTGTGCGCTTCGCTGCTGAACTCCATGCGGCCGGCCGCGGCCCGCATCTGCGAGATAGCAGGCGCGAGCGTCAGCATCAGGATTGCAAGCAATCCGAGCAGACAGCCGGTTTTCCGCTGGAGGCGATTGAGCATGCTGGCGAGAGAAGGCACACGGAGAAGCGATCCGCCGTGCGGCGAATCGATCAGCCGCGATTATGCCATCCGCCCGTCAGCGCTGCCCGCGCCTTCCTGGTTCGAGCCTTCCTGGTTCGAGCCTTTTCCGGCGCCCGCCTCCCGGCTCGGGTCGGTTGCGCTCAGGTCTTCACGAGCGGCGTGCGCACAGGCAACTCGCGAATACGAACGCCGGTGGCCGCCGCGAGCGCATTCGCCACCGCGGGCGCGACGGGCGGCACGCCGGGTTCGCCCACGCCCGTGGGCGCTTCCGCCGACGGCACGATATGCACCTCCACCACGGGCATTTCGTCGATGCGCAGCATTCGGTAGTTGTGGAAGTTCGACTGCTCGACCTCGCCGCCGTTGAGCGTGATCGCGCCGTAGAGCGTCATGGCGAGCCCGAAGCCGATGCCGCCTTCCATCTGCGCACGCACCACGTCTGGATTGATGGCGACGCCGCAGTCCACGGCGCACACCACGCGGTTCACCTTGAAGGTGCCGTCGGACTTCACCGTGACTTCGGCCACCTGCGCGACGTAGGTGTTGAACGCCTTTTGCAGTGCGATGCCGCGTCCGCGCCGCTCGCCCGCTGCTCCCGCCGCGAGCGGCTGGTCCCAGTTGGCCGCTTTCGCTACCGCGTCGAGCACGCCCCGCTCGCGCGGGCTTTCCGTCAGCAGCGCGCGGCGGAATTGATACGGGTCTTTCCCGGCCGCGTGCGCGGCTTCGTCGATCAGCGTCTCGGTTGCGAAAGCCGTGTGCGTGTGGCCCACGGAGCGGTACCACTGCACGGGCACCGTGACGTCCTCGGGAATGCGCTGCTCCACGCGCAGGTTCGGAATGGCATAGGGCAGATCCGCCGCGCCTTCGACGATCGTGCCGTCGATACCGTTCTGGATGAACGCCTCAAGCCCGGAGCCCTTCAGGAAAGACTGGCACACGATGCGGTGATGCCAGCCCGTCAGTTCGCCGCTGCGGCTCACGGCCGCGCGCAGACGATGCACGTTGAACGGGCGATAGCTGCCCGCGCGCATGTCGTCCTCGCGCATCCACACGAGCTTGATGGGCGCTTTCACGCCCTGCTGCTGCGCGGCCTTCACGATGGCCGCGGTTTCGCAGAGGTAGTCCGAGGTCGGGTTTGCGCGCCGACCGAAGCTGCCGCCCGCATAGACCTGGTTGATCACCACCTGCTCGGGCGCGAGGCCCAGCACGCGCGCCACGTTGATCTGGTCCATGGTCTGCCATTGCTCGCCGTTCCAGATCTCGCAGCGGTTCTTCGTGACGTGCATCGCGCAGTTCATCGGCTCCATCGACGCATGGGCCAGATACGGAAACACATAGTCGGCCTCGATGATCTTCGCGCCGCCCTCCGGCTGCAGTGCGCGGTCCACGTCGCCGCGTTTGGCCGCGACATCCGCGGGCTGGCCCGCGAGTTCGCGATAGTGCGCGAGCATCTGTTGCGTGCCCATCGTGAACGCGTGGCTCTCGTCCCACTCGACGCGCAGCGCGTCGCGGCCCTGACGCGCAATCCAGGTGTTCGCCGCGAGCACCGCCACGCCGGGCGCGCTGTGGCCCGTGCCCGGATACTGCACCACCGCCACCACGCCGCGAATGGCGCGCGCCTTGCTCGCATCCACGTGCTTCACCGTGGCGCCGAACTTCGGCGGACGCGCCACGCTCGCCACCAGCATGCCGGGCAGCTTCACGTCCTGGCTGAAGACGGCTGTGCCGTTCACCTTGGCCGGCGAGTCTTTGCGATGCACGCCGGTCTTGCCGATCAGCGTGAACTGCGACGGATCTTTGAGCGGCACGTCGGCGGGCGGCGTGAGCTTCGCCGCGGCGGCGGCCAGTTCACCGAAACCGGCGCTGCGGCCCGACGCGGCGTGCGAGACCACACCCTCGCGCACAGTGATGCTCGAAGCCGGCACGTTCCAGCGCTCGGCTGCGGCGCTCACGAGCATGGCGCGCGCCGTGGCGCCGGCCTTGCGCATCTGCTGCCACGACGCGGCCATTGCCGTGCTGCCGCCCGTGCCCTGGAACTTCATCTTGCCGAAGGCGAGGTTGCTGTAGCGCTCACGGTCCGCGGGCGCGGCCACCACCTTCACCTTGCTCCAGTCGGCATCGAGTTCTTCCGCGGCGAGCGTGGCAAGACCGGTGAAGGTGCCCTGCCCCATCTCGAGATGCTTCGAGACGACGCTCACCGTGCCGTCCGTATCGATGCGAATGAAGGCGTTGGGCACGAAGGCGGCGTGGCTGGCGGCTGCGTTGGCTGCCGCGTTGACTGCCGTTGCGGATGCGGCGGCTGCGGCCTTCGGCGTCGCGGCGCCTGCGGCAGTTGCGGCACCGGCGAGCGGCGCGAGACACACGCCCAGCGCAAGGCCGCCCGCCTGCTTCATGAAGCCGCGGCGGCTCACGTTGAACACGACGCCAGGCGCGGCATCGGCGGCGTCTACGGTTGCATGGGAAATGGTGGCAAGGCTCGCGTCGCGCGCGGCCAGATGCCGGGGGTTATCGCGTTTCATCGTCGTCGTCCCCTACGGATGGGCTGCTTCGTTCATTCGGGTGCTCGTTCAGCGGTTCGCTTCGCGGCGTATCGAGTTCGAGCACGAGGCTCGATCACGCGGTTCAGCCCAGCGTGCCCGCCGCCTCGTGGATCGCCGCGCGAATGCGCACGTAAGTCGCGCAGCGGCAGACGTTGCCGTTCATCGCGGCGTCAATGTCGGCGTCGGTCGGTCGCTTGTTCTGCGCAAGCAGCGCGCTCGCGCTCATGATCTGGCCGGACTGGCAGTAGCCGCACTGCACGACGTCGATCTTCTGCCAGGCCTCCTGAACGGCCTTGCCGGCCGGCGTGGCGCCAATGGCTTCGATGGTGGTGATGTGGCGGCCGTCGGCGGCGCTCACGGGCGTCACGCACGAGCGGATGGGCGCGCCGTCCAGATGCACCGTGCATGCGCCGCACAGCGCCATGCCGCAGCCGAATTTGGTGCCGGTGAGGCCGGCTTCGTCACGCAGATACCAGAGCAGCGGCATCGCGGGGTCGCCCTCGAAGGTGCGAGGTTGGTCGTTGACGATGAGATGGATCATGACGGCTCCTGTGGGTGGACCGTATGAGCAACGCATGCGGCGCGCTCGTTGTCTCGCGGATTGTGTCGCGGGTTATCTCGCGAGTTGTGTCGCGAGTTGTGTCGTTATGCGATGAAGCGCATCAGGATTGCGCATTTCGACGCGCATTGCCAGCGCGCAGCTTCGCATCCACAGGAACAGGCATGAAATACACAGAATCAGGCTAGGGCCGGTTCACATCGGGCACAGACTCTAGGGCGTGCTGCGCTGCGGCCGCCGCCACGTGGCCTGCCACAGCCCTTCGAGCGAATAGACGGCGAGTGCGAACCAGATCGCACCGTAGCCGATCAGTTGCACGCGGCCGAAGGGTTCGCCATACAGCAGCACGCCGAGCAGCAGTTGCAGCGTGGGCGTCACGTACTGGATGAGACCGAGCATTGAAAACGGAATGCGCCGCGCGCCCGCCGCGAAGAGCAGCAGCGGAATCGCCGTGATGGGACCGGCCGCCGCGAGCAGCAGTTGCACGCCGAACGGCGCGGCGGCGAAGCCGTTGGCGCCGCGCGAGGCAAGCCACAGCAGATACAGCAGCGCCACCGGAAAGAGCAGGATGGTCTCCAGCGTCAGGCCTTCCAGCGCGCCGAGCTTCGCCGTCTTGCGCAAGAGCCCATAGCCCGCGAACGTGAAACCGAGCGCGAGGCTGATCCACGGCGGATGCCCGTTCTGCCACGTGAGCCACACCACGCCCACGCCCGCGATCGCCACGGCGAGCCACTGCCCGCGACGCAGCCGCTCGCCGAGAAACACGAGGCCGAACAGCACGTTGATGAGCGGATTGATGAAGTAACCAAGGCTCGCGTCCACGATATGGTCGGCATTCACGGCCCAGATATAGATACCCCAGTTCGCCGAAAGCAGCACCGCACTCGCCGCGAAGCGCGCGACGAGCGGCCGGTCGCGCAGCACGGGCCCGAGCCAGCGCCACTGCTGCCGCACGGTGAGCACGGCCACGAGAAAGAGCAGCGACCACGCCATGCGGTGCGCGAGCATTTCGAGCGCGCCGATCTGATGCAGCGTCTTGAAGTAGACCGGAAAGAGGCCCCAGAGCGTGAAGGCGAGCAGTGCGTAGAGAATGCCGGGATTCATTGATTGTTATATGGGTGCGAGAGGCGGGAGCGGCAAAGACGGGCGCGGCGCGATACGGTGCCAGGCGCCTTTGGAGGCAGCTGCGCCCGTTTTTGCGACAATATCGGATTTTGCCGCCCGCACCGGCTGCTGTCCATGAAGGCCCGGGCAGCTCGTCCCCTCCGGGGGAAGCCTCGCGCAAGCCTCACAACCGGGAACGCCCAAGGAAGCCGCAAAGGTCCACCCAGCGATGTCATTACCTCATATCGACCTGCTCTACTCGCTCTCCGGCCTGTGCGTCGGCTTTCTCGTCGGCCTGACAGGCGTGGGCGGGGGGTCGCTGATGACGCCGATTCTCGTGCTGCTGTTCGGCATTCATCCGGCGGCGGCGGTGGGCACCGACCTGCTCTACGCATCGGCGACGAAAACGGCGGGCACGCTCGTGCACGGGCTCAAGGGATCGGTGGACTGGCTCGTGACGCTGCGGCTCGCCGCAGGCAGCGTGCCGGCGGCCACGATCACGCTGCTCCTGCTGCATCGCTACGGCATGGATACGCCGCACGGCAGCCAGCTGATCCAGATGGTGCTGGGCGCGGCGCTCCTCATCACGGCGACGGCGCTCGTGTTCCGCCCGCAGCTCGCCGCGTTCGCGGCACGGCATCGCAAGGAGCAGACGCAGGCGCGCACCATGACGCTCACCATCGTGACGGGCGCGGTGCTGGGGGCGCTGGTGACGCTCACGTCGGTAGGCGCGGGCGCGATCGGCGTGACGGTGCTGTTGCTGCTCTATCCCGCGCTGCCTGTTTCGCGCATCGTGGGGTCGGATATCGCGCACGCAGTGCCGCTCACGCTGCTTGCAGGCGCGGGGCACTGGCTGCTGGGGTCGGTGAACTGGTCGCTGCTGCTCTCGCTGCTGACGGGGTCGCTGCCGGGCATCGTGATTGGCAGCCTGCTCGCTTCGCGTGCGCCCGAAGCGCTGCTGCGCAATCTGCTCGCGGCCACGCTCACGCTGGTGGGCGTGCGGCTGGTGCTGGCCTGATCGTCAGCCTCGATTAGCCTCGGGTCAGCCCGAACGCCTGCCGTTTCGGCAAGGCGATCTCAACGTTCAGCTTTCGTCCGGCGAGCGCTCTGGCGCCCGCTGTTCAGCGGAAGAACCGGCAGTTCAGGTCGGTTTCGAACTGGCGCACCCACTGCCCGCCGGTGTCCATTCGATACGACTGCGCCCAGCCGCCGCGGCGCACGGTCACGAGCGACCCATGCGCGGCGTCGAACGGATCTTCGTCGCCCGTCACGTCGAAGTGCGCCGGCGCGAAGCCGTGCCGCGCGCACACCAGCTCGAAAGCGGCCCGGTCGCCGATGGGCAGGTCGGTGTAGGTCAGGTGTCTCATTTCGCTCACCTCGTGCTCGCCTCGCGTTCTCGTGTGCGCGCGGTCTACGCTCAGCATGGGCTGCTCGCCTGCCTGCATCGTTCCGGACGCGAACGCGCACCTGCACACGCTACACCCGCGACAGGGAAAGTTGTGTGTCAGCACGCACACTGAGCTTTTGGTGAACCGTGTTGCAGCCGCGTTGCCCCTCGAGTTGGATCTTCGCTGAATCTTCGCCAAGCCTTCGCTGAACCCTCGCCAAGCCCTCTCTAGCCCGGCGACGCGGGCGCTTCGCGCTATCCCTCCCCGCCTTACTGCGGCACGTTCACCACGCCGCCGTTCACGCTGATCGCGTTCGCGCCCGGGTCCGCCGCAATCGCCGGCAGATTGGCCGTGGTGAGCGCCGGCGCCTGGCCCGGCGTACCGCCGCGCGGCACCGTGCGCACCACCTGCGACGGCGGCAGCGGCGCGCCGCTCTTCAGATGGTTCCACATGAGATTCAGCGCCTGCAGGTTGTAGTAGTGCACGGGAATGAAGCGCGTATCGAAGCCCGCGATGGGCAGGAACGCGTCGAAGTGCTGGCCGTTCGTCACTTCGTAGAACGAGAGCTGGCTGCGTTTGCCTTCCGCGAAACTGTTCTGCGCGAGGTACGCGCGCGAGGCATGGTTCACGGGCACGAGCGCGTCGCTGCGTCCCTGCACGATGATGGCCGGCTTGCCGTGCAGGTCGCCGTTCACGCGGATCGCCGCCACGCTCGCGGCCATCGTCGCGTTGCCGTTGGTCCAGAGTTGCCGCAGACAAAGCGCGCCGGTATAGCTCGCGTCCGAGGTGGCGAGCCGGTGGTCCGCGGCGCCCGCACTGCCGTTGTTGTAGACGAGGTTGATGCCGTCTGTGGGCGGCACGCCGTTGCCGAGGCCGAACACGGTGGACATCGGCGAGACGGCCGGCGCCACGCCCGCCGCACCCGTCGAACTCGTGGCGCCGAAGCTGAAGGCGCAGAGGTTGTCGGTGACACTCGCGCGCTTGTACGCGTTCGCGTAGGTCACGGCCACCGCGGGCACCGCCTGCGAGTCCCACATGGGCGCCTGCAGGAAATCGGAGTCGCTCTCGTAGCCCGCTGCGTGCAGTTGCGCGAGTGCGCTCGCGGCCTGGCTTTGCAGATCGCCGCCGCTGATCACGCCGCCCGCCGCAAGCGATGCGCAGCGCGCCGAGCGGATCGACTGCGTGGTGGCAAGCGGCAAGCCGCTCAGATACGGCGCCGTGGCCAGCTGGCTCGCGGCCGCCGCGCACGGCTCGAGCAGGTTCGCGAGCGTCATGTAGTCGGCAAGCGGCTTGCCCGCCGCACTGATCGGCGCGCCGCCTTCCTGCACCTGCGTGCCCGCGTTCATGGCCACGTTGACCTGCGGTTCGCCCACCACGACCGCGGTAATCCAGCCCTGCGTGTCTTCTTCGGCGGCCTCGATCGACGCGCCCCCGCCATTGCTCACGGACGCCGCAATCGTCGTCACGCTGCCCGGCTGGTAGCGCACGCCGTGCTGCGAGCCGGCGACCACCGGCGCGAACTGCTGGTTGAGCGCCCAGTAGGCGAACTGCACGGCTTCGAGCGTGTCCTTGCCCCAGCTCTGTTCGGGGTTCTGCTGCGAATGCGCGTGCTTGAAGGCGTAGCGGTACGGGAACGTCTGGTTGAAGGTGGCGAGCGTCGCGGCCGGCACGTTCGCGGTGAAGAGGCTCAGCCGCCCCGCGGCGCTTGCGCTCGCCACGGTGCCGTCGATGAGCGTGACCGTATCGGTCGCGAGTTCATGGGCGCCGTTGCCCGTGCCCTTGTCGGTGTAGGCCACGGCACAGCCGCGCTTGAGTCCCCACTCGCCCGCCGCCGAGATCGCGCCATACACGCCGCGCGAGCCCGACGACGTGGCCGTCACGATGCACGGATGGTTGGCGTCGAAGCTCGCGGGCACCTGCACGAGAAGGCTCACGTTTTGCGTGCCGCTGCCGTCGTCGGCGTAGGCGAGGTATTCGGTGCCGGCGATCTTGCCTTCGCCGGGCGTGTCGTTGCCGTTCAGGTCGACGTTGGGCCCCCAGAAGCGTCCGTAGCCGCCGTTCGCCGACATATCGACGAGCGCCCGGTAGTTCGACCAGATCGCGAGGCGCCGCAACTCCGCGGCGGTGGGGCTCGACGGATTCGCGAACGCGGGCGCCGTAGACGAGCCGATGCCCGTCTTGCCGAGACCGGCGGTGAGCAGGTCGTCGGTGTTGCCGTCGTAGCTCGTGATGCGCACGCTGCCCGCCACGAAGGCGGGCAGCGCGTTGGTCTGCGGACCCGAGCCGCCGCTGCTCGTGCCGTGGCACGCCGCGAGCGCGGCGAGCATCCATGCAGCGTAGGTGAAACGCGGCGCAAAGGTCGGTCTGAACGGCAAGGTGCGTGTCATCGTCGTCTCCATGCTCGAAGGTTTGTTGTGTCTTCTATGCTCTTCTATCCGGAACGCCATGCCAGCAGGCCGACGCGGGAATGCAAGTTCTGCGCCTACGAGGAGCCGCGGTATTCATACGGCATGCGCCACGCGGCGCAGACGCGAGACCACGGGCGTGACCGTCGGACTCGCGCGCGAGCGCGGGCGCGCGGTCGTGCGTTGTGGGTGGCTTCGGTGTGCGTTTTACGCGCGTTCCTTGCGCGTTCGTCCCGATTCGTAGACGACGTTGTCTACGTCAGGCGACCGGGAACGCAAAGAAGTGCTGACGACGCCGGCAACGGCGTCTACGAGTATGGACACGGGCCTTGCGGCAGCCAAGGACATTGCGCGAAGAGCCGCACGGCGTACGGCGAAGCGCAAGAAAGAGGGAGCATCGCCGATTTGAAGCAATGCAGATCAATACCCGCCGAAACGCCGCCGGAACCGAAGTTCGGCGGCGCGAGAAACGTGGAACGTGGAACGTGGGACGTGTCGAGGCTGTGCGCGGGGACCGCGGCGTCTGTCCGGTCGCGGGTTACCTGGGCGCTCGTCGGTCAAGAGCCGGCAGCGCGGCCAACTGTTCACCAACGCACCTGTTCGCCCGACATCCCATCCTGCATCACTCCGAAGTCGTGCCCGACGTTACCCCGGCCGTTACCGCCGCCCCCGTGCCCGCGGTCGCCGCATCCCGACGCGGCCGCTGCACGACCCTCACCTTCCCGCTCGATCCGCCGCCGCAGAAGAACTGGCCCGCGCCGTCCGATTCGATGCCCGACAGGCTCACGCCCGCCGGCATCGCGATGCTTTCCAGCACCTCGCCCGTGGCCGGGTCGATGCGGCGCAGTTCGCTCTCTTCGCCTTCCCAGGTGCCGTGCCACAGTTCGGCATCCACCCACGTCACGCCCGTCACGAAACGGTCGGACTGGATCGTGCGCAGAATCGCGCCGGTCTGCGGATCGATCTGATGGATCTTGCGCTCCTGGTACTGCCCGACCCACAACGTGCCCTCGGCCCAGGCGAGCCCGGAGTCGCGTCCGCCGCCAGGCGCCGGAATGGTGGCCAGCACGCGGCCGCTCACGCGGTCCACCTTCTGGATGCGGTCGCCCGCAATCTGGAACAGATGCCGGCCGTCGAAGGCCGTGCCCGCGTGGGCTTTGACGTCGAACGTTTCGACGATCTCGCCGCTCGCGGGATCGAACGCGTTCAGCGATTCGCCCGCGCCGAACCAGACGCGCTGGCCGTCGTACGTGAGTCCGTGTATGCGTTCGATGCCCGGGAAAGGACCGTATTCGCGAAGAATGACCGCTGCCGTGGGTTTCATGAGGGTGTCTCCTCGGTTCGTTGACCGCCGCGTCGCTCAGGGACTGTCGTCGTTGCAGGCCGGTCAGGTGTGGATGGGTGAAGCCATCCTACTCACCGGGCAGCGGAGCGGGGAGTAACAAGACCGTCGTGAATCCGGGCATGGGCGGGGTCGTCCAGCGGCGCGCGCGGCCGTGGCCGAACCATTGCACCTTGCCGGCAGCCGCGAGCGTTTCCAGCGCGCGCTGCACCGTGCGCTGGCTCGCGCCCAGCGCCAACGCGAGGGCCGAACTCGACCACGCTTCGCCGTCGGCGAGGCAGGCGAGCACCGCCGCGTGCTGCTCGTCGAACGGCTGCGCGAGCACAACAGCTTCGCGCACGTCGCGCGGCACGAGGGCAAAACCGCGCGAGGTCGCCGTGATGTCGGCAAGCGCTCGCAGCGCGGCGCGAAGCCGTCCCATTTCCACGCGCAGCCGGGCGCGGTACGACTCGTCCGCGCGCTTCGCACGAAACGCGCGCGCGACGAGGGCGTCGCGCGGCACGTCGTCGGGCCACGCTTCGGCCAGCGCGCGGGCCAGCATGAAGAGCACCGGGCGCCTCGCGAGCGACACCACCGTATGCGGATCACGCACGGCGTGACGGCAGGCGTCGATCACGAGCGCATCCGACTTGAGCAGCGCCTCGACCTCGTCGGGCATCAAGAGCCGCTGCTCGCCGCGCACGACGAGGCGCGCAGCCGGCGTATCGAGCACCCGCGCGGCACACTCCACTTCGGCAACCAACGCCGGGATGCCGGCGTCGCGCGCCGCCTGCGTGGCGCGGGCAAGCGCCATGCGAGCGGCTTGCGTCTGAAGACGCCGCATCGCGAGCCCCGCCACGACGAGTTCGTGAGCCACCCTCGCGGCCGGGGGCAGCGACGGAATGCCGGCTGGGTCGGGTACGCAGAGCACGCGTTCGGCATCGTCGAGGCGGCCAGTCAGCAGCAGACGCCGCGCCTCCAGATAGCGGGCATGCGCGGCGTTCGCATAGTCGCCGTGCGCGTCGAGCGTCGCGCGTGCGGCGTCGAGCGGCTTCGCCGGCCAGCCGAGGTCGCGCGAAGCAAGCGCGATCTCGGCCTCGGCGACGATGCACCGCGCACGCGCCACGGCTTCGCGCGGCCCGAAGGCACGCGCGGCGCTGCGCACCAGCGCTCTCGCGCGCACGAGGTCGCCCAGTTGCGCCATCGCAATGCCGCGCAGTGCAAGCGCCGGGGCGTCGTTGCGCAGCGCGACGCAGTTGAGCGCGCGAAGCGGGTCGCCTGCCGCAAGCGCGTGCGCCGCGGCGGCGATTAGCGAATCCATTGGAATGCCGCCACGCTTGTCACTCCGTGGGTTTCAAGGACGAGGCGAATCTTGGGGAAAAGCCCGGGGCAATCTATCACGCGCGTTCATTCACGCGGCATGCCTGCGCGCATCACACATCACGCGTCAACGCACATGCACCGGTGGCAAGACAGGGAGTTGAAAAGCAGAACCGAAAGACAAAACCAAACCGGGGCGTGACGGCATGCATGCCGACACGCCCGGCGTGCCGGGCAGACGAAGCTGCACGGCACACGACCGACCCTCCAGCGACACGCAGAAGCTGCGCGCCGCCGTCCCGCTATCTGGCACGACAGCGGCGGAACGACCGGCCGGCCGAAACGAGGCTTACTGCTGAACCTTCGTCAGCTTGTTGGTGACCGAGGTCACGCCCGGCACCGACTTCGCGACTTCTTCGGCCTTCGCAATCTGGCTTTCGTCAGGCACCGAGCCCGTCAGCGTGATGGCACCGCCGCGCGAGCGCACCGTGATGTTCGACACGTCGACGCCCTGCGACTTCGAAAGCGCCTTGCGCACCGTATAGCCGAGCTTGCGGTCCGCCTTCTTCGTCGCCTTCTTGGCAGCCGGCGCCGACATGGACGCGTCACCGCCCGCAGCCGCCGCATCGCTCGACTGCGCGTACGCGCTGCACGCAATCGTCATGCACAGCGCAACGCCCAGCGACTTCAGCAAATTGACCGATTTCATGATTTCTCCTTTTTTCACCGCGGATAGGACCGCTTGTGCCCGTTGGCCGGTCTGGCAGCCGCGATGCGGCTACCGGCCGCGGGGCAGGCGGCTTCGTTACGACTTCCGGCGGCCGTGCGCCACGCGCGCGACGAGGCGGCGCAGCGGGCGACGGCCGGCTATGGCTTCGAACACGGTGTGCGAGAGACGGAAGGCAAAGGCTGCGGCAGCGTGAAGCTGTGCACCGCGAGCCTTGCCGTCACGGGGCTGCAGCGCGCCGGATCTTCGTGGCGTGGACCGGCTGCGCGAGTGGCGCCCTCTGGTTGTGACGGCGACCCACAATTTAGCCTGGACGCGCACGAAGCGCAAAGGATTTAGCGAAGCACCGCAAACGGTTGCGATGCCGCGTGGGAGCGGCATTCCGGGGAGCTTGCGGCGAACATCGGGCGAACTTCCGGCGAACTTCGGACCCTTGCCGGCGCGAGCCTCGCCACACTGCCGGAGCAGGCTCCTGGCCTGCCCCGCGCACTTTCACCTTTGGTAACACCTTTGAGGGCGCAAGCATCCGCCGCAAGCGACGCCGTGCCGCGAATCTCATGTACCATCGGCCCGGTATGTGGCCGCGGCATGGCGGATACAGCGCCTGTACGTCGTGCCGTCAATGCACGCCCGCCGTCCGGCCGGCGCGTTCTGCGTGGCGGCGCCGACGCCGCGAGGCAGAACGCGCCGGCAGCTCGATCCGGTGAAGTCCGCAAGCTCCGTTAAACGTCTGCTGTATCCCGCTCGTCCTACATGAAGTTACGCTCCGGCCGCAAACGTCCTCGCCTCGTCGCCCGCTTCGTTGCCATTTCATGGCGCGATCTGGCGGTGTCGTTCGGACCGATCCTGCTGGTGAGCGCGGCCGCCATCTGGATCGCCGTGCGGCTCATCCAGCCCGCCCCGCCCGACACCCTCACCATCAGCGCCGGCCCCGCGGGCAGTTCGTTCTGGACCGCGGCGCAGAAGTACAAGACGATCCTCACGCGCAACGGCATCAAGCTCAATGTGCTGGTCTCCGAAGGGTCCGCGGACAACCTCAAGCGCCTCACCGATCCCGCGAGCCACGTCGACGTCGCCTTCGTGCAGGACGGCATTGCGGGCAACGCCGGCAGCGCCAATGGTCCCGACGGTGCGAGCAGCGCCAGCAGTGCAAGCAGCGCCAGCAGTGCGAGTGACGTGAGCGGTGCAAGCGGAGCGAGCAGTACCAGCGGCACGAACGGCAACAGCGCCCTGGAAGGCCTCAACTCGCTCGGCAGCGTCGCCTACGTGCCGCTCGCCATCTTCTATCACGGGCCCACGGTCGCGCGGCTCTCGCAGTTCAAGGGTGAACGCATTGCGATTGGCGCCGAAGGCAGCGGCACGCGCCAGCTCGCGTTGGCGCTGCTGAAAGCAAACGGCATCGAACCCAACGGACCCACAAAGCTCCTGCCCCTCTCCGGTGAAGAGGCGGCGCAGGCGCTCGTGGCGGGCAAGATCGACGCCGCGTTCCTTGCCGGCGATTCCGCCCAGCCGCCCGTAATGGGCCGGCTTTACCGCACGCCCGGCGTGCAGTTCTTCGACTTCGCCCAGGCCGACGCCTACACGCGGCGCTTTCCGTATCTGACGCGTGTGGACATTCCCGCAGGCGCGTTCGACCTCGGCAAAAACCTGCCGGCGACCACCATCCATCTGCTCGCGCCTACGGTGGAGCTTGTCGCACGCGATTCGCTGCATCCCGCGCTCTCGGACCTGCTTATCGAGGCGGCGAAGGAAGTGCACGGCAAGGCGTCCATCATGCAGCGCGCGGGCGAGTTCCCCGCCCCGCGCGCGCAGGACTTCCCCGTCAGCGACGACGCCGCGCGCTACTACAAGTCGGGCAAGAGCTTCCTGTACCGCACGCTGCCGTTCTGGCTCGCGAGCCTCGCGGACCGGCTCATCGTGCTGCTGGTGCCGATCATCGTCGTGCTGATTCCGGGGCTGCGGCTCGTGCCGTCGCTCTATGCGTGGCGGGTGCGCTCGCGCATCTACCGGTGGTACGGCGCGCTCATCGCCATCGAGCGCGGCGCCCTGAACGAGAACTCCACGCACGAGCGCCGCAAGCTGCTCGACCGGCTCGACGCCATCGAGGAATCGGTCAACGCAATGAAGATGCCGCTCGCCTATGCGGACCAGTTCTATGTGTTGCGCGAACATATCGGCTTCGTGCGCTCGCGGCTCGCGCACGAGCGCGGCTTGGCGGCGAACGACGAAGCGGAAGAAGCAGGGGAAGCGGCGGAAGCGAACGAAGCGGCCACGTCGGCCAACGCCACCGACGCCGACACGACAGCACAACCAGCCGACACAGCAGAAGCAGACGACGCCAACGAACCGGATGAAAGCGACCGCGGCAGCAGCGACGCGCAGCGAGCCGGGGAACGCAACGGGCACAAGCACGCCGGCACATGAAGGCGCCGAGCAAGCCAGCGCATGAGCACCGCGAAGCCGCGAACCCCGCGCACGCACCGTGCACCTGCACAGACCTTTGCGTAACATCCAAACGATAATCGACGGGCAAGCGCCGAGCGGCGGCCGCATCGAATACGGAAAACCGGGAGAGACACAATGAACAACCAGGACATCAACATCAACGGCGTCGACGTGAGGCAGCCCTTATGGTTCTACGACTTCGTCTCGCCGTTCTCCTATCTCCTGCTCGAGCAGCACGACAAGTGGCCCGGTTTCGACTTCGTCCTCACGCCGGTTCTGCTTTCCGAGTTGTACCGTCACTGGAATCAGACCAGCGTCTACGAGATCCCGGCCAAGCGCATCTTCACCTACCGCCACGCGCTCTTTCGCGCGGAGCAGCTCGGCATTCCGTTTCGCATGCCGGCGGCGCACCCGTTCGATTCGATCAAGCCGATGTTGCTCGCCATCGCGGCGGGCGGCGACCTCGCCTGCGTGCGTGAGATCTTCCGCTTCATCTGGCGCGACGGACGCGACCCGTCGAGCGAGGAAGGCTTCGAGGCGCTCTGCGACCGCGTGGGCATTTCGCACGGCACGTCGCTGATCGAGCGCGAGGAAGTGCGCGCGCAACTGCGCCGCAATACGTCCGACGCGATCCAGATGGGCGTGTTCGGCGTGCCCACGTTCTGGCTCAACAAGCAGCTTTTCTGGGGCGAAGACGCGCTGCCCATGGTGCTCTACTGCGCCCGCACGCCGAACTGGCTCGATTCGGCCGAGGTCAAGCGCATCAGCAATCTGCCCTCGGGACTGCCGGAAGGCCGCATCCGCAAGTAGCGGGCAATCGCAACGGCGCGCGAGCGTGGCACGCCCATGAGCCGTGATGCCCGCCATACCGCGTCCGCTATGGCGGCCGTGCACGATGGGGCCTAAGGTTATGGACGTCGCGCCCGCCGCGCCCCGCCGGCGCCTCTTTGCCCGAACCGACATGGACCCGAACGCCGCTTCCCTCGATATCTGGCTCGTGCGCGTGCTGCGCACGCTGCTGGTCGAGCGCAGCGTCACACAGGCCGCGCTGCGGCTGAACCAGACGCAGCCCGCCATCAGCTCGGCGCTGCGCAAACTGCGCGAAATACTCGGCGACCCGATTCTGGTGCGCGGCAAGGCCGGCATGGTGCCCACCGAATACGGCGCCTCGCTGCTGCCGCACGCGCAGCGCGTGCTGCGCGACGTGGACTTCGTCGCCACGCCGCATGGCGACTTCGATCCGGCGCGCTCGCGTCGCGCGTTTCGTATCGCGGCCCCCGACTATCTCAACGACTTCTTCATGCCCACGGTGATCGCGCGCTTTCGCGACGCGGCGCCGTACGCGCGGCTCGAAATCCACTCGCTGAGCCCCACGCTCGACCACGAAGCCGCGCTCGATGCCGGCGAACTCGATCTCGTGATCGGCAACTGGCCGAAGCCCGACGCGCGCTTCGCACGCAGCGACCTGTTTCAGGACACGGTGGTGTGCATGATGCGCGCCGACCATCCGCTGGCCGGTGCGCCGCTGACGCGCGAGGCGTATCTGAACGCGGCCCATCTCGCGCCCACGCATTACACGGGCGCGAAGGCGAGCGTCATCGACGTGGGCCTCGCGAAGGCAGGCGCGGCACGCCGCGTGGTGGCGACTCTGCCCTACTTCGGGCTTGTGCCGCAGGCGCTTCTGCAGTCGGATCTGATTTTCACGACGACGCGTCGTTTCGCGCTGCACTACGCGAGCCTGCTGCCGCTCGCGGTGCTCGATGCGCCCATCGCGTTTGCGCGCATCAAGTGCTATCAGCTGTGGCACCCGCAGCCGGACCGGCCGAGCGATCTCGAATGGCTGCGCGCGCTGATGGCCGAAGTGTCGGACTCGCTTACTGCGCCGCGTAATATGCGGCAGGCAGTGCGGCGGCGGGCGTAGAGGCGGGTGTAAGGACGGGTTTAGCAGCGGCCTCGCAACGCACCTGCATGAGCTGGGCGCACACGGCTACCGCAATGGAAGCCGGCGCCTTGTCCACGATGCCCGGCACGCCGATGGGACAGACGATCTCCGCGAGCCGCGCGGGGTCCAGCCCGCGCGCGACGAGGCGCCGCTCGAACTTCACGCGCTTGGTCTTCGAACCGATCAGCCCGAACCACGCAACGTCGCGGCGTTTCATGATGCGTTCGGTCAGCGTGAAGTCGACCGCGTGGTTGTGCGTCATCACGATGAAGTACGCGCCCGCCGGCGCGCGATCGACGATGACCTCGGGCGTATCCGTGGCTTCCACCTGAACGTTGCCCGGCACCTCGTCGGGAAAGCACTCGTCGCGCTCGTCCACCCACTGCACGACGCACGGCAAGTGGCCGAGCAGCGTGACAAGCGCATGGCCCACGTGGCCCGCGCCGAACAGCACGATGTGCATGGGCGGCGTGGGCGAAGATGGGCTCGCTGCCACGCTCGGGCTCCCGGCATGCGGCGAAGGAAGATGACTCGGACTCATGGTGCTGTGCTCCCTCGTACTGCCTCGCGTTACACCGCTTCGTGCGGCGCGTCTGCGGTGCTTTCGCTTGCCGCGCTCGCCACGCTTGCCACTGCACCGCCGCGCACGGCCCGCACCGCCTTGAGAATTTCCTCTGCCGTGGCCGGCGCGTTGAGCGGCGGATTCGTCTTGTAGTCGTCCACGGCGGCCACCGCATCGCGAATCGCGAAGAACACCGAGAACGGCAGCAGCAGCGGCGGCTCGCCCACCGCCTTCGACCGATGGATGCTTTCTTCGGCGTTGCGGTTCTTGAAGAGCTGCACGCGGAAATCGGCGGGCATGTCGTTCACGGTGGGGATCTTGTAGGTGGACGGCGCGTGCGTCATGAGCTTGCCGTCGAGCTTCCACCAGAGTTCCTCGGTGGTGAGCCAGCCCATGCCTTGCACGAACGCGCCCTCCACCTGGCCGACGTCGATGGCGGGATTCAGCGACGCACCCACGTCGTGCAGCGCATCGGCGCGCAGCACGCGCATTTCGCCCGTGAGCGTGTCGATCACCACCTCGGAGACCGCGGCGCCATACGCGTAGTAGAAGAACGGCCGCCCCTGGAGCTTCGCCTGGTCCCAATGCAGTTTCGGCGTGGCGTAGAAGCCATCCGACCACAGCTGCACGCGCGCAAGGTACGCCTTCGCCACCACGTCGTCGAAGGGCAGCACGGACTCGCCCACCACGATGGTGTCGTTGGCGAAGCGCACGTCGGCGGCGCTCACGCTGCCCGCGCCGTAGCGCTCCGCGGCAAAGGCCGCGAGCCGCGCGCGCAACTGATGCGCGGCGTCCTGCGCGGCCTTGCCGTTCAGATCGGAACCGGTGGACGCCGCTGTCGCCGACGTGTTCGCCACCTTGCTGGTATCGGTCGCCGTCACGCGCACGCGCGCGAAGCTCACGCCGAGTTCGTGCGCCACCACCTGCGCGACCTTCGTGTTGAGCCCCTGGCCCATCTCGGTGCCGCCGTGATTCACGAGCACCGATCCATCCGTATAGATGTGGACGAGCGCGCCGGCCTGATTGAAATGCGTGACGTTGAACGCAATGCCGAACTTCACGGGCGTGAGCGCAATGCCTTTCTTCAGTACCGCGTTGCGCGCGTTGAACGCCCGCACGGCCTCGCGGCGCGCACGGTAGTCGCTCGACGCCGCGAGTTCGTCGATCAATTCGTGGATGACGTTGTCTTCGACGGTCTGGCCGTACGGCGTCACGTTGTTGTGCGTCTTGCCGTAGAGATTGCGGCGGCGCACGTCGAGCGGATCGAGGCCGAGATTGCGCGCCACGTCGTCGATGATGTATTCGATGGCGAACGCGCCCTGCGGTCCGCCGAAGCCGCGGAATGCCGTATTCGACTGCGTGTTGGTCTTGCCGCAGAAGCCCGCGATGGAGACGTCTGGCAGCCAGTACGCGTTGTCGAAGTGGCAGACGGCGCGCGTCATGACGGGACCGGAGAGGTCCGCCGAAAAGCCGCAGCGCGAGGTCATGTCCACGGCCACGCCTTCGATCAGGCCGTCGTCGCCATAGCCCGCTTCGTAGGTGTAGTGGAAGTCGTGGCGCTTGCCCGTGATCATCATGTCGTCGTCGCGGTCCGGGCGCAGCTTCACGGGGCACAGCAGCTTCCATGCGGCAAGCGCCGCGCAGCACGCGAACAGGCCCGACTGCGATTCCTTGCCGCCGAAGCCGCCGCCCATGCGCCGGCACTCCACGAGCACGTTGTGCGACGGCACGCCGAGCAGGTGCGCCACGAGGTGCTGCATTTCGCTCGGATGCTGCGTGGAGCACCACACGTGCATGCCGTCGTCGTCTTTCGGCACCGCGTAGGCGATCTGCCCTTCCAGATAGAACTGCTCCTGGCCGCCCAGCGTCATCTCGCCCGCCACGTGATGCGCGGCGCGCGCGATCTTCGCGCCCGAGTCGCCGCGCGCGAGCTTCATCGGCGGCACGACGTACTGCTGCGCCGCGCGCGCCTGCTGCGCGGTGAGCACGGCAGGCAGTTCCTCGTAAACGACTTCCGCGCGGCGCGCGGCAAGACGCGCGGCTTCGTGCGACGTGGCCACCACGATGAACATGGGCTGGCCCGCGTACTGCACGACGCCGTCGGCCAGCACCGGATCGTCGTGGACAATCGGGCCGCAGTCGTTCACGCCGGGGATGTCTTCGGCCGTGAACACGGCCACCACGCCGGGCGTCGCGCGCACCTTGTCGAGCGACATCGAAACGATCTTCGCGTGCGCCTTTTCCGAAAGCCCGAGCGCCGCGTGCAGCGTGCCGGCCACGAGCGGAATGTCGTCGGTGTAGGTGGCGCGGCCGCTCACGTGCAGATGCGCGGACTCGTGCGGATGCGAGACGTGGACCTGCGCGAATTCCGCGAGATCGGCGGGCTCCTTCAGGAACGGTTCGGCTTGCTGGTTCATTCGGTGAATCTCCGTATCCCGGGATAGCTGTCGGTTTGTTGGGTGCGGGTGGGGTTGGGCACGCGACGGGTTGAACGGTGGTTTTCCCACTACGCTTCAGGCCACCCCTTCGGCCGCGCCTTCCGCCACGACCGCGCGCACGTCCAGCGCGCACTTCGGCAGCGGATCGTGCGGCCGCGTTTCGAGCCAGAAGCGGTACAGCGTGTTCTTCGCGGCTTCGAGCCGGTAGTCGCTCGTCGCGCGCATGTCGGTGAGCGGCGCGTAGTCTTCGGCGAGCGCGAGCATCGCGGCCTGCGCGGTGGCTTCGTGCCACTGGGCATCCGCGAGCACCCCTTCCGCCCGCGCGGCGCGCTTCGGCGTAGCCGCCATGCCGCCGAACGCGACGCGCGGCTCGCGAATCGTGTCGCCGTCCGCGATGAAGGCGAACGCGGCGCACACCGCGGAGATGTCGGAGTCGAAGCGCTTCGAGAGCTTGTAGGTGCGAAACCGCAGATCGCGCCGCGCGCCCGTACGCGTGGGCACCTTGAGCGCGGCCACGAATTCGTGCGCGGCCATGTCCTTCTTTTGATACGCGAGGTACAGGTCTTCGAGCGGCAGCTCGCGCGTCACGCTGCCGCCGCGCAATACCACGCGCGCGCCGAGGGCGATGAGCCCCGGCATCGAATCGCCGATGGGCGAGCCGTTCGCCACGTTGCCGCCCAGCGTGCCCGCGTTGCGGATGGGCAGCGACGCGAAACGCAGCCACATCTCCGTGAGCTCGGGGTAATGCTTTGCGAGTTCGGCATAGGCGCGCTCAAGGGTCGCGCCCGCGCCGATCTCGATCCATTCCTCGGACACCGCCATGCGCTGCATCTCGCCCACCTGCCCCACGTAGACCACGTCGCCCAGCTCGCGCATCTGCTTCGTGACCCACAGGCCGACGTCCGTGCTGCCGGCGAGAATCCGCGCCTCGGGCCGTGCGGCCTTGATCTGTGCGAGGGCGTCGACGGTGCGCGGCGCGTCGAACCGCTGGCCCGCGTGTTCGTACTCGAAGGTTTGCGTGCGCGCGATGGAAGCAAGCGTGCGCGCAAGCGCGGCTGCATCGACGGGCGCCTTCGGCGGGTCGGCTTCGAACATGCGTTCGGCCGCCTCGATGATGGGACGGTAGCCCGTGCAGCGGCAGAGATTGCCCGTGAGCGCATTGGCGATTTCGTCGCGCGTGGGCACGGTGGCCTCGGCGGTTCGCGCGGCACATGGCGCCTGCTCGTGGCCGTGCTTCTCGTAAAGCGCCCACATCGACATGACGAAGCCCGGCGTGCAGAAGCCGCACTGCGAGCCGTGACAATCCACCATGGCCTGCTGCACGGGGTGCAGCGAGCCGTCGGGCTGGCGCAGGTCTTCCACGGTGAAGAGCGCCTTGCCGTCGAGCGTAGGCAGGAACTGGATGCAGGCGTTGACCGCCTTGAACGCCACGCCGCCCGCGCCGTCCGGCTCGCCGATTACGACCGTGCAGGCGCCGCAGTCGCCCTCGGCGCAGCCTTCCTTGGTGCCGGTGCAGCGCGCGTCTTCGCGCAGGTACTGGAGAACGGTGCGGGTGACCGGCGCGTCGCTGACTTCACGAATGGCGTTGCGGTGATAGAAGCGGATCGGCTGACTCATATTTCGTGGCTCGTCGAATGGACCCGGTCGGGCAGACCTGGTCGGGCAGACCCGGTCAGGCAGACCCGGTCAGGCAGACCCGGTCAGGCAGACCCGGTCAGGCAGACCCGGTCAGGCAGACCCGGTCAGGCAGACCCGGTCAGGCAGACCCGGTCGGGCAGACTGGGCAGGCAGGCGCCGCTGCTGCGGGGGACGGTTCGAACGCTATCACCGTCAATATTGGCAACCCATAGCGGCAGGAGCATGGGCGGCATATCGCGGCACCGATAAGTGCGCCGATAGGCGATTCATGGGCGGGCGCCGGCGCGGCAAAGGTTCCGGGATCAGGGGGAAAAATAAAAAGGGCACGCCTGCAGGAGAACCGGTTCCATGTGACAATCACGCCTTTGCGCCGTTTTCAACCCCTCGTTTTCCCCATGTCCACCGATTCAGCGCGTCCTCGCAGCGAGTTTGCCACGACCCTGCGGATCATTCCGGTCGTCTCTTTCACCTTCCTCTGCTACCTGACCATCGGCATTCCGCTCGCGGTGCTGCCCGGCTACGTGCACGACGACCTCGGGTTCAGCACGATCCTCGCGGGGGCCGCCATCAGCGTCCAGTATTTCGCGACGCTCGCCTCGCGGCCGCTTGCGGGCCGCTCGGCGGACACGCTGGGGCCGAAGAAGACGGTGTCGATCGGGCTGATCGGCTGCGGCACGAGCGGCGCGCTGCTGTTGCTCGCCGTGCTCGCGGGACACTGGCCCGCGGTAAGCCTCACGCTACTCGTGCTGAGCCGCCTCGTGCTCGGCTTCGGCGAAAGCCTGGTGGGCACGGGCGCGATTCTGTGGGGCATCGGGCGCGTGGGCACGACCAACAACGCGCGCGTGATTTCGTGGAACGGCATCGCCACCTACGGCGCGCTGGCGCTCGGTGCGCCGCTCGGCGTGGCCATTGCGCACACGGTGGGGTTCTGGTCGCTCGGCCTCGTCGTGATCGCGCTGGCGGCGCTGGGCTACGCGCTGGCCCGGCCGATGGCAACCGTGCCCATCGTGCACGGCGAGCGCATGTCGTACCGCAGCGTCTTCACGCGCGTGCTGCCGCACGGTCTGGGGCTCGCGTTGGGGTCGGCGGGCTTCGGCTCCATCGCGACCTTCATCACGCTCTTCTACGCCGCGAAGCACTGGCCGAACGCGGCGCTCTCGCTCACGGTGTTCGGCACGCTCTTCATCGGCGCACGGCTGCTGTTCGCCAACACCATCAAGACCTATGGCGGCTTTCGCGTCGCCATCGTCTCGTTCTCGTGCGAATGCTTAGGACTTGTGCTGCTGTGGCTCGCGCCCGTGCCGCACGTGGCGCTCGTGGGCGCGGCGCTCACCGGCTTCGGCTTCGCGCTGATTTTCCCGGCGCTCGGCGTGGAAGCCGTGGCGCTCGTGCCGCCCGCGAGCCGCGGCGCCGCGCTCTCGGCGTACTCGGTGTTTCTCGATCTCTCGCTTGGCGTGACCGGTCCGCTCGCGGGCTACGTGGCGGGCGAGTTCGGCTATGCGACGGTGTATCTGTTCGCGGCGCTCGCAGCCGCCGGCGGCGTGGCACTGGCGGCGATGCTCAACTCGCGCAACGCCAAGGTGCCGAACGCGCCGGCTGCCACCTGACGTTGCCACCTGACGCTGCCACCCGACGTTGCCACCTGACGTTGCCACCTGAGGCACGCGCGTTTATTGGCGCGCCGCTGTCCGCGCGCTTCCCGACAGCGACTTCTCCAGCGCCGCGACGCCCGCGGGCAGATCCACGGGCGCACCCAGTTCCATCATCGTGCGGCCCAGCGCGTGCAGCGTCCTGAACAGGTTGTGCTCGCGGCACTGCTCGCCCATCTGGCCGATCCGCACGATGGGCAGGCCGAACGAGCCCGAAATCTCCACCTGATGCTGGCGTGAGATGTACGCGCAGATGTCGCCGGGGCTCAGGCCCTGCGGCACCTCGATGCCCACCACCGAACTCAGCCGGCACGCCGCGGGCGTGTACAGGTTGAGCCCCAACGCGGTCACGCCTTCCTGCAGCGCCACGGAACATTTGTGGTGACGCGCGAAGCGCTTCTCCAGCGTCTCCGCACAGACCAGCCGCAGCGCCTCGTGCAACGCGAGCACACCCGAGACCGGCGCCGTGTAGTGATAGCCCGCGTTGTGCCAGAAGTTTTCCGCGAGCGATGCGTCGAGGCACCAGTGCGTGTTCGGCGTGTCGCGGCCCTTCATGCGCTGCCAGGCGGCCTCGGAGAACGCGATCAGCGAGACGCCCGGGATCGACGACAGGCCCTTCTGGCCGCCCGTGATGACGGCGTCGATACCCCACGCGTCCATCTCGAGCGGCATCGTGCTCAGCGTGCAGACGGCGTCGACGATCACCAGCGCGCCCTGCGCCTTCGCGAGCGCGGCGACGTCTTTGAGATGCCGGTTCCACACCGTGTTCGAAGTCTCGCCCTGCACGATCGTGACGATCTCGGGCCGTTCGCGGCGCAGCGTCGCTTCCACCTGGTCGAGCGACACGATCTCGCGATCTGGCACCTCGAGCGTCGCGACCTGCGCGCCGACACGGCGGCCCATCTCGGCCATCCGTGCGCTGAAGAAACCGTTCTGGATGGCCAGCATGCGCGTGCCGCTCCAGGCGAGGTTGCAGATGGCCATTTCCATCGCGGCGGAGCCGGGGCCCGCCACGCCCAGCACCCACTTGGAGCGCGTCTGGAAAACGTAGCGCGCCATCGTCTTCACCTGGTCCACCACCTTCGCCATCGTGCCGCCCAGATGGTTGATGACGATGGCGTTGGCCTTGGCGACGGCGGCCGGAATCGGCACGGGACCGGCGCCCATCATCAGAAGCGGCTCTTCGGGAAGGATGGCGTCGAGTGATTCGACGTCGGGACACGGTACGGAAGCAGATGACGAAGTAGACATGATGTTGGCGATGAGGGGATAAAGCGCTGCGGGCGAGGCAAACAACCGGAGCAAAAGATGATTCTCCCATTGCCGGGATTGCGCAAGTTTTTCGGCCGTTCGCTGCCCGTTCGCGCAAGAACCGCGTGCGCGCCCTGTCCGGCGTCGCGGCGTGCGCGTTTGCATTCGCGCGACAACGCTGGCACGCTCGCCATCGCTGTCCGAGGCGCTGGCGCGCCTGCCTCGGACAGCTTCATACCGCCGACACCGACCCGCCATCGCGCCTGCCCTGCCCGCCGGCACGGCGCGACGATCTCACCCAGCCGGAGCATCACGATGCGCATGATCCTCTTCAGCAGCCGCCAGTACGACATCGATACCTTCAACGTGGCCAATGCGGCCAACGCCGCCTTCGGCTTCGATCTTCACTTCCAGGAGTCGCACCTCGACGCGGACACTGCCGTGCTCGCGCGCGGCTTCGACGCGGTGTGCCCATTCGTCAACGACACACTCGACGCCGCCGTGCTCGAACGGCTGCACGAAGGCGGCACGCGCTTCATCGCGCTGCGCTCGGCGGGCTTCAATCATGTGGATCTGGCGGCGGCCGCGCGTCTGCAACTGCCCGTGGCGCGCGTGCCCGCGTACTCGCCCTATGCCGTGGCCGAACACGCGGTGGGGCTGATTCTTGCGCTGAACCGCAGGCTGCCGCGCGCCGTGGCGCGCACGCGAGAAGGCGACTTCTCGCTGCATGGCCTACTCGGCTTCGATCTGCACGGCAAGACGGTGGGCGTGATCGGCACGGGCATGATCGGTCGCGTGTTCGGCCGCATCATGGCGGGCTTCGGCATGCGCGTGCTCGCCTATGACCTCGGCACGCCCGCCGCCGACCTGCTCGCGCTCGGCGCGCGATACGTGCCGCTCGACACGCTGCTCGCCGAAGCGGATGTGGTGAGCCTGCACTGTCCGCTGCTGCCCTCCACGCACCATCTGATCGACGAAGCCGCCATCGCGAAAATGAAGCGCGGCGCCATGCTCATTAACACGAGCCGCGGCGGACTGGTGGAAAGCAACGCGCTGATCGGCGCGTTGAAGAGCGGCCAGTTGGGCCACCTGGGGCTCGACGTCTACGAGGAAGAAGGCGGCCTCTTCTTCGAAGACCATTCGAACCGCCCGCTGCAAGACGACGTGCTCGCGCGCCTTCTGATGTTTCCGAACGTGATCGTCACGGCGCACCAGGCGTTCTTCACGCGCGAGGCCATGGACGAAATCGCCCGCACCACGCTCGCCAACCTCGCGGCATGGCGCGACGGCGAGCCGCGCAACCTCGTTCAGCTGCCGGCCTGACCGTACAGCACGAGTTCCGGTGCGGGCTCGGGCAAGCCGCAATACTCGCGCAGCAGCTTTGCCTCGCGCTCGTGCACCTCGACGGGCAGCCACTCGGCGCCGGCATCGGCGAGATAGCGCGCACGGTGCTGGCCGTTGCGAAACGCCACCACGCCCACGTGCTCCACGCCGATCCAGCCGAGAAAGCCCGGCGAGCGGCGCCGCGAGACGGTCACGTAGGGCATCTCGGGAATGCGCTCGTTGTCCGGATCGAGGAATTCGCGGATGCCGCGCTCCTTACCCACGTGCCACTCGTGCACGGGCTTGAGCACATAGTCGGTGTCGTCACGGTCCGCGCACTGCAGCAGCTTGCGCACGTCGACGATCACCACCTCGTGGCGCGAACCGTCCGACGTGAACACGCGCTTCAGACGCACGTAGTCGTAGTGCCGGTGATTGGCCAGAGGAATGGTCCAGAGCGGCTCGGTGAAGCCGCGCGGCACAGCACTCGAATCGGACATGAGCATGACAAGACCAGAACCAGAGATCAGAACTATTCCAACGACGATCGCCCCAGGGGCGATTTCAATTCTCGCCGCACACGCGGCCACGGCCGCCACAGCTTCGCGGCCTCAAAAAAGCGCCTAAGCTACGAGCGGCCGGTGAAACGCGTGTGACATGCGAGGCATGCCTGCGCAAGCTCGCACGCGCCTTCGCGAAGCCCATGCGAGGTGCATGGGAGCCGCATCGCAAGCAAAGATGCACCGTAGAAGCAAGACGCATACCGCAGTCCATACATGGAGAACGGCATGATCTGCGAAACCTTCAGCGAATACGTGCGAATCGAAGCGACCGGTGCAGTGGCCACGATCGTGCTGGACCGTCCCGCGCGCCGCAACGCGGTGGACCGTCCGACCGCCGAGGCGCTCGCCGCCGCGTTTCGCCGCTTCGAGGCAAATGCCGCCTGGCACGTGGCTGTGCTATTCGGCGCAGGCGGCACGTTCTGCGCCGGCGCAGACCTCACGGCGCTCGCCGACGACGCGCGCCGCAACGAGATTCATGCCGACGGCAGCGGCCCCGGCCCGATGGGGCCCACGCGCATGACGCGCTCGAAGCCCGTCATCGCCGCGATTACCGGCTACGCGGTGGCGGGCGGGCTCGAACTGGCGGTCATGTGCGACTTGCGCGTGGTGGAGGCCGACGCAGTGCTCGGCGTGTTCTGCCGGCGTGTGGGCATTCCGCTGATCGATGGCGGAACGATACGGCTGCCGCGGCTCATCGGGCTCTCCCGCGCGCTCGATCTGATCCTGACCGGCCGGCCCATCCATGCCGATGAAGCGCTCGCGTTCGGGCTGGCGAATCGCGTCGTGCCGAAGGGCGAGGCGCTCGCAGCGGCCCAGCAACTCGCGGCGGAACTCGCCGCCCTGCCGCAAGGCGCCTTGCGCGCAGACCGCCACTCGGCGCTGGAAAACAGCCCGCTCGACGACATGGCCGAAGCGCTGCGCCGCGAAGGCGCGGGCGGCTACCAGGCGCTGATCGACGAAGGCGCGGCCGGCGCGGCACGCTTCTCGGCAGGCGCGGGACGGCACGGCAAGGAGTTCGACGACAGAGGCTCGTAATCGGGCTGCGGCTGTCGAGGTCCCTGCCCTGGACAGCGCCACACGAATGCCGGAAGGCGCACGAAAACCCTTTCCGATGAATGGATTAGGTGAAAAACAACAGTCTTCAGCCGCCGTTTCAACGTGCGCTTCAACGTGTTTTCGGCTTAGGTAAAATCCCCTACTGATTTTCACCTGGCCGTCGCCCGCTTCCTTGTCCCGAGAACGCGCGAGCGCCCGCCTCCCCGCAACTCCCACGCACCCCACGCCCACGGCCGCGCCATCATGCCCTTGCCCCTGCTTGCTCTTGCCGTTGCCGCATTCGGCATTGGCACCTCCGAGTTCGTCATCATGGGGCTCCTGCCCGACGTGGCGCGCGACCTCGCCGTCTCCATTCCGGCCGCGGGCATGCTCGTGTCGGCCTATGCGCTCGGCGTGACGATCGGCGCGCCCATCGTCGCCATCGTCGTGGCCAACATGCCGCGCAAGCAGGCGCTCATGCGGCTCATCGGCATCTTCATCGTGGGCAATCTGCTGTGCGCCATCGCGCCCGGGTACGCGGTGCTGATGGGCGCGCGCATCGTCACGGCGTTCTGCCATGGCGCGTTCTTCGGCATCGGGTCCGTGGTCGCGGCGGGGCTCGTCGCGCCGAATCGCCGCGCGCAGGCCATCGCGCTCATGTTCACCGGACTCACACTCGCCAACGTGCTGGGCGTGCCGCTCGGCACCGCGCTGGGTCAACTGGCCGGCTGGCGCGCCACGTTCTGGGCCGTGACGGGCATTGGCGTGGCGGCGGCCATCGCGCTCGCCGTCTGCCTGCCCGCGAAGATCGAAATGCAGAAGGCGAGCCTCGTGCACGAGTTCACAGTGCTGAAGAACCCGCAGGTTCTGATGGTGCTCGGCATCAGCGTGCTGGCGTCGGCGAGTCTCTTCTCCGTGTTCACCTACATCACGCCCATTCTCGAAGACGTGACGGGCTTCACGCCGCACGCCGTGACGCTCGTGCTGCTGCTCTTCGGCCTCGGGCTCACGGTGGGCAGCACGCTGGGCGGCCGGCTTGCGGACTGGCGGCTCATGCCGTCGCTGCTCACCGTGCTCGTATTGATCGCGGCGATCGAAACGGTGTTCGCGGTGACGATGCATTCCGCCGTCGGCGCCATGGCGACCGTGTTCGTGTGGGGCGTGCTCGCGTTCGCCATCGTGCCGCCGCTGCAGATGCTGATCGTCGATCGTGCGAGCCATGCCCCCAATCTCGCCTCCACGCTCAACCAGGGCGCCTTCAACCTGGGCAACGCGACGGGCGCGTGGCTGGGGGGCGCGGCCATCGGCGCCGGCGCGCCGCTCACTTCGCTGCCGTGGGTGGGCGTCTCGATGGCAGTGGGGGCGCTTGCGCTCACGTTCGTTTCGGCGACGCTGGAGCGGCGCGCGCAACGGGTGCCGGTTGCCGGGCCGACTACCTGCGCGTAGGGGAGCACCCGCCGCGGGCCTCGCGCCCGTTCCCGTAGTAGCATGCCGCCCGATGAAGGCGATCCTCACTCGCGATTTCTTCGCGCTCATTCTCAGCGTAGCCGTGGTCGGGCTCGGCTCCGGCGCCACGCTTCCGCTCACCGCGCTCGCGCTCACCGACGCAGGCTACGGCACAGACGTCGTCGGTCTGCTCACCGCGGCCCAGGCCGGCGGCGGTCTGCTCGTGGTACCCGTCACGGCCTGGATCACGCAGCGCTTCGGCGGACGGCAGGTGATCTTTGGCGCCGTGCTCGTGGTGGCCGCGGCCACGGCGCTCATGCAGGCAACGCCTGACCTGTGGGTCTGGGCCGCGCTGCGCGCGCTCTGCGGCGCGGCGCTGATGCTGCTCTTCACGATCGGCGAAGCGTGGGTCAACGAGCTGGCCAACGACGCCACGCGTGCCCGCGTGGTCGCCCTCTACGCCACCACGTTCACGCTGTTCCAGATGGCGGGCCCGGTGCTCGTGAGCCAGATCGCGAATCTGACGGCGTGGCGCTTCGTGCTGTGCGGCGCGATCTTCGTGACCGCGCTGCCCATGCTGGCCACCATCCGCACCACACCGCGGCAAGCGGGCGGGCACGAGCCGCACGGCACCTGGCGTCACGTGCTGCCGCTCATGCCCGCGCTCGTACTCGCCACAGCGTTCTTCGCGCTCTTCGACACCCTCGCGCTTTCGCTGATGCCGCTCTTCGCGATGGCGCACGGCATTCCGGGCGGCGTGGCGGTGCTGTTCGCCTCCGTCACGCTCGCGGGCGACACGATGCTGCAATTTCCGATTGGCTGGCTCGCGGACCGCCTGGGCCGCGAGCGCGTGCATCTCGGCGCGGGGCTCGTGGTGCTGTTGCTTCTGCCGCTGCTGCCCTGGACCGTGGGCGCGTCGTGGCTGCGCTGGCCGCTGCTGTTCGTGCTGGGCGCGGCGGCGGGCGCGGTCTATACGCTCGCCGTGGTCGCATGCGGCGAACGCTTTCGCGGCGGCGCGCTGGTGTCCGCGAGTGCGCTGCTGGGTGCCACGTGGAGCGCGGCGAGCTTTGGCGGCCCGCTGATCGCGGGCGCGCTGATGAAGCGCGTGGGCAACGACGCGCTCATCGGCGTGCTGTTCGCGGGCGCCCTGGCGTTCCTCGTCGCAGCGGTGCTGGAGAAGCGGCGCGGCGGGGCGCAGGTCGCGCAGTGAGGTGAGGCGGCGGTGGGGCCTCGATTGGGTCGAGGCGATGCTGTGGTGAAGCCTCGATTGGCTCGAGGCAATGCCAGCGCGGAGCCGAGCCGCGCAGCCCCACGCATAGATTGCAAGGCGAGGCAAAACCCCGCCCCGCCGCTTACTGGCCCACAGGCACTGCCGGCAAGATCGTCCCCACGCAGGTGCCGAAGCCGACGCGATACCCTTCGCCCTCGCACCAGCCCGCCAGCGTGAGTTCGTCGCCGTCTTCGATGAAGCTGCGCGTGCCGCCTTCCTTCAGCGCGACGGGCCGCTGGCCGTTCCACGTGAGTTCCAGCAGGCTGCCGGACGAATCCTCCGTCGGCCCGCTGATCGTGCCCGATCCCATCAGATCCCCCACGCGCGTGTTGCAACCGGCCACGGTGTGATGCGCGAGTTGCTGCGCCATCGTCCAGTACATGTGGCGGAAGTTCGTGCGGCAGATCGTGGTGGCCTCGCGCGCGCCCTCGGCACGCAGCCGCACTTCGAGCGCGATGTTGAATGCGTGGCGGCCGCTGTGGCGCAGGTAGGCGAGCGGCTCCGGCTCCTGAGCGGGCTGCTGGACGCGAAACGGTTCGAGCGCGTCGAGCGTCACGACCCACGGCGAGATCGTCGTCGCGAAGCCCTTCGAGTTGAACGGACCGAGCGGCACGTATTCCCACTGCTGAATGTCGCGCGCGCTCCAGTCGTTGAGCAGCACCATGCCGAAGATATGGTCCTCGGCAGTCTCGCATGCGATGGGTTCGCCGAGCGCGCTGCCGCAGCCGATGAAGAAGCCCGTTTCGAGTTCGATGTCGAGCTTGCGGCACGCGCCGAATACGGGGCGCTCTTGCTCGGGCAACTTGAGCTGGCCGTTGGGGCGGCGCACCGGCGTGCCGCTCACCACCACCGACGACGCACGCCCGTTGTAGCCGATCGGCATTTCGAGCCAGTTCGGCAGTAGCGCGTTCTTCGGATCCCGAAACATGGCCCCGACGTTGGTGGCGTGCTCCTTCGACGAATAGAAGTCCGTATAGCCCGGAATGTCGACGGGCAGGTGCAGCGTGGCGTCGGCCATGCGCACCAGCACGCGCTCGCGCAAAGCGGCGTTGTCGCGCAGCGCGGCATTGTCGTTATCGCGCGCGAGCAGGTCGCTCAGCTGGATGCGCACGCTGCGCCATACGTCGCGGCCCGCGGCCATGAACGCGTTCAGCGTGGCGGCAGCCAGAACCTCGCGCGCCGCATCGGCCGACAAGCCTGGCAACGTGAGCAAACCTGCGTCGTGGAGCGCGGCCAGATCGACGATGGCGTCGCCAATCGCCACGCCCACGCGGCGCCGGCTATTACGTGCGTCGCACACGTCGCGTACATCGCTGAACACGCCGAACGGCAGGTTCTGGATGGAGAAGTCACACAACGGATGGTTGGCGCTTTCGATCCAGCTCTTTCGCGAAGGATCGAGCGTCGCCTTGAGGGCTTCCGCGGCGGCGGACGGTGTCGCGTAGGTCATCGTTGCTCCGGATTGAAGTGCTTCTTGAGGCCTTGCCAACATTCGAAGTAATGCGCCTGCAACTGCGCGGTCTCCAGCGCGAAACGCGTCGGGCGGATCAGCGTGCGCGTTTCGAACATGAAGGCCATCGTGTCGGCCACCTTGTTGGGCTTCGAGGTATCGATGGCCGAGGCTTTTTCGAACGTCTCGGCGTCCGGCCCGTGGCCCGTCATGCAGTTGTGCAGGCTCGCGCCGCCCGGCACGAAGCCTTCGGCCTTCGCGTCGTAGACGCCGTGCACGAGGCCCATGAACTCGCTCGCCACGTTGCGGTGGAACCAGGGCGGACGGAACGTGTCTTCCGCGGCGAGCCAGCGCGGCGGGAAGATCACGAAGTCGATTGCATCCACGCCGGGCGTGTCGCTCTGCGACTGGAGCACGAGGAAGATCGACGGGTCCGGGTGGTCGTAACTGATCGAGCCGATCGTGTTGAAGCGGCGCAGATCGTATTTGCACGGCGCGTAGTTGCCGTGCCACGCAACGACGTCGAGCGGCGAGTGTCCGATGTCCGCGCGCCACAGGCGGCCGTCCATCTTCGCGACGAGTTCGAAGGCGCCTTCGCGGTCTTCGTAGGCCGCCTGCGGCGTGAGGAAGTCGCGCGGATTCGCGAGCCCGTTCGAGCCGATCGGCCCGAGATCCGGCAGGCGCAGCAACGCGCCGAAGTTCTCGCAGATGTAGCCGCGCGCCTCGCCATCGGGCAGGCTCACCGCGAAACGCACGCCGCGCGGAATTACGGCGATCTCGAAGGGCTCGATGTCGAGCCGGCCCATTTCCGTGGCGATGGCGAGGCGCCCTTGCTGCGGGACGATCAGGAGTTCGCCGTCAGCGTCGTAGAAATAGCGGTCTTTCATCGAGCGGTTCGCGGCGTACAGATGAATCGCGCAGCCGCTCATCGCGTTGGCCGAGCCGTTGCCGGCCATGGTGACCCAGCTGTCCACGAAGTCCGTGGGCGCGGTGGGCATGGGCAGCGGGTCCCAGCGCAGCTGGTTCGGCGAGGTGGGCGGCACCGTGCCGAAGTCGGCGACAAGACGCTCCGACGGCAACGCCGTGAACGGCTGATGCATCGCGGCGGGACGGATGCGATACAGCCACGTGCGGCGGTTGTGCGAGCGCGGCGCGGTGAACGCCGTGCCCGACAGCTGCTCGGCATAGAGCCCGTAAGGCGCGCGCTGCGGCGAGTTGCGGCCCGCAGGCAAGGCGCCGGGCAGCGCTTCGGTGGCAAATTCGTTGGCGAAGCCGGACTGGTAGCCCGGTTCTATCTCGTGTCGAAGCGGTTGAGCTTGGGTCATGGGAACGGTTCTCCCTGGAACAATGAAAATTCAGGCGATATGGATCGGGGTCAGGCCGAGGGTTCAGGCCGGGGGTTCAGGCTGCGGGATCAAGCCGAGGGTTCAAGCGAAAGTCACGCGGCGTCCACGGCGGCACTCGTGCCCGGCCGCGACAGGCTGGCGAGCACGACCACGAGCAGCGCCGAGCACAGCACGGGCACCGCAGCGGCATGGAACAGCGCCGCGTTGGACCAGTTGAGCGCAATCAGCTGCCCACCGACGAGCGGCCCGATCACCGAGCCCACGCGGCCAATGCCGAGACTCCAGCCGATGCCGGTGGAGCGCAGCGTGGTGGGGTAAAAGTGGCCGGCGAGCGCGTTGACGGCAGGCTGTCCGCCCACCACGCAGAAGCCGCCCGCGAACACGGCGACGAGCAGCCAGGGCAGCATGTGGGCCACGCTGCCGATCGCGCCCACGAACACGGCCGCACCCGCGAAGCACGCAAGCAGCACGCGCACGAAACCGAACCGCTCGATGAACCAGCCGAGCAGCAGCGTGCCGATCACACCGCCCGTCTGCAGCACGGTGCCGACGATCACCGCCGTGGAAGGCGTATAGCCCGCTGCGCGCATCACGGTGGGCAGCCAGTTCGAGAGGAAGTACAGATCGATCAGGTTCATGAAGCTGATGCCCCAGAGGATCAGCGTCACGGGCGCGCGGCCGGCGCGAAAGAGTTCGGCCACGGGCGCGCCGGCATCGGCCTTCTCGCGCACGACGAGACGGGTTGCCTCGGACACGGCGAGCGTCGGGTCGAACTTCGCGAGCCAGCGGCGGGCGCGCGCCACATGGCCCTTGAGCACAAGGAATTGCAGCGACTCCGGCAGCACTGCCACCATCGCGATGGCAAGCAGCAACGGCACGACACCGCCCACCCAGAACACCGCGCGCCAGCCGTAGGCGGGAATCAGCGCGGCGCTCACGAAGCCGCCCAGTGCCGCGCCCACAGTGAAGCCGCAGGAGACCAGCATCATCCGCTTCACGCGATGCGCGGGCGTGGAGAACTCGCCGACCAGCGCCATTGCGTTCGGCATGATGCAGCCAAGGCCAAGGCCCGTGACGAAGCGCAGCACCATGAGCTGGGCAATCGTGGTCACGAACGGCGTGGCAAGCATCGCGGCGGCGAAGAACGCCGTGGCGCCGATGAGCACCGGACGCCGTCCGATACGGTCGGCCAGCACGGACAGCCCGAGCGCGCCGAGCAGCATGCCGAAGAGGCTTGCGCTAAAAACCGGGCCCAAGGCGGTCTTCGAAACATGCCATTCCCCAATCACGCTGGGCGCCACGTAGCCCATGGCCTGCGCGTCGAAACCGTCGATCACGAGACACAGGCCGCACAGCACGAGCAACAGGACCTGGAAGCCGGGGCGATGCGCTTCGGCAAGCACGCGCTCCACGTCGAGCGTGGCGGCCGGAGCCTGCGATTGCCGTGGCGCGGGGGAAAAGCCGGGGGTGGGGGTCATCGATGCGTCTCCTCGCTTCGGGGGCTTTTGTGGGGGTCTTTTGTGGAGTCTCTCGGGTGCGCCCATGTGTCGCAGCGGCGCAATTTACGCATAGTAAAACGAATTACGTTTAGTGAAATCAACGTAAACCCTGGCCTGCACCCGGAAGGCCGCGACACCGATATGGATATGACCAATAAGTCCATGTGCCGCGAGCGCAGACTGCTACCATCGACGCATAAAGCGGCCCGTCCCGCGGCCCAACCGAGGGCCCTGCTGCGCGGCCCGAATGCGCCTCACCATGCGCCTTTCAAGCCCACACCCACCACGATGATTGCCCTCACCACCTCAGAACTTGTCGCCCGTGCCGCGGAGCATCCATTCCTCGGCGAGCACCTCGCCATGGGTACCGGCGCGCACGAGGGGCATGCGGTCGCGCACTTCGGCGGCGTGGAGATCGGCAGCGCCTACGAGCCCATCTTCGACATCAGCGTGCATGGGCTCGCGCAGTCGCTCTCGTCCGAACCGGAGAGCGCCGACCGGTTCGGCGACGAACTGGGCTTTCAGGCCATCACGAAACGCACGGACGGCGAGCGACCCGAGCCATTCGAGCCGCTCGACTACGCGACCGACGACCAGCAGCTTGTTGCGCTCGACCGTATGGCGCGCGCGATGCATGCCATCAATTTCTTCGGGGCGCAGCAACACGGACTGCTGTTCCTGCGCGTGCACGAGCGGCTATTGAAGAGCGTGAAGTACGACCACGGGCGACACTTCTCGACGGTGCTCGTCTCGTTCGGACTGAATCCGGCGCGCGTCGTGATCGAGCTGCCGCCCGCGGCGGTGGCGCACAAGACGTTTCTCGGCTATCTCACGAAGAGCTATCAGCTTTACGGGTTCAAGGTGGCGGGCAATCTGCCGAACGCTGGGCAGATTCTGTCGGTGTCGGACATGGCGCGGCTCGACTTCATCAAGATGGACGCAGCCGCGGCGTTGCGCGATTCGATGGTGAAGCCGCTGGTGGGCTACGCGGGAAAGCTGCGCATTCCGCTCATTTTCAGCGGCGTGCGCGATGCGGCGCAGTTCGATCTGCTCCAGCAGTACGACGTCCGCTTCGTGCAGGGGCCGCTCTTCGCGCGGCACAGCAACAAGGCCGTCTGAAAGGGCGAGCCGTTTTCTTCTTCGTGGCGTCTTTCGGGCGCACGTATCACACGTAACGCACGTGCCGCAGGTGTCGGACGTATCAGCCCGTCGCGCCGAGTTTTCGCGCCAGCGCCTTGAGTTTCGGCGCCACGCGTGTGCGAAACACCGCCTCATCCATCGACGACGCCGGTCCGCTGCAACTCAGCACGAGCAGCCGGCCGTCGCGCGGCTCCCGCAAGGGCACCGCGACGGCGTTGACGTCGTCGTGCCAGTCGCGAAACGAATAGCAGCAGCCCTCGCCCGCAAACGCGTCGATCTCGTGCTGCGCGGCCGCGACCTGCGCCGCGCCGCCTTTGCCGGCCGCCTTCTTCAACTCCACGAGCAACGCCGCGCGCACGTCCTCCGGCTGCACGGCGAGATACGCGCGGCCCATGGAGCTCGTGAGCATCGAGAGCCGCGAACCCGGCGCGAGCCCGAGCGTGAGCGCCGTTTCGCTGCGAATCGTGTCGAGATAGATCATGTCGAGGCCATCGCGGCAACCCAGCGAAACCGCCGCGCCCACCTCGCGTGCGAAGGTGCGCATGTGCGGCCGGGCGAGTTCGAGCGTGTCCGTGCCCGAGAGCAGCGCGAAGCCGAGCGAGAGCACGCCGGCATCGAGCGCGTACTTGCCCAGCGCCTCGTCGAAACGCAGATAGCCGAGCACGGTCAGCGTGTAGGCGAGCCGGTTGACGGTGGCCTTGGGCAGCCCCGTGCGTTCGACGAAATCGCGATTGCCGAGCAGCGTCTCGCCCGGACGGAACGCGCGCAGCAGATCGAGCCCGCGGGCAAGCGCGACGACGAACTTGCGCTCGTCGATGGGAGCGGAGGAATCGGGTGCGGTGAGGTCGGACGAGCTGGACATGGCGGCGAGCGATGAGTGGCTGGGTGCGATGAATGCGGCGGATGCAGGAACAGGGGTCTGGCCGGTCAACGCCAGGTAGCTGCATAGGCCGCACAACGCGTGTACACTGAGCGCTGATTTGCAAAACATTGTTCCGCATAGCGGAACATCAGTCAAGCACGATTCCAGCCAGATCGAGGAGAGACGTCATGGCCGATACCGCCCGCTTCCACTGGGACGACCCGCTGCTCATCGACCAGCAGCTCACCGAGGACGAGCGCATGGTGCGCGACGCCGCCCAAGCCTACGCGCAGGACAAGCTCGCGCCGCGCGTGCTCGAAGCCTTCCGCCACGAACGCACCGACGCGGGCATCTTCCGCGAGATGGGCGAGCTGGGCCTGCTCGGCCCGACCATTCCCGAGCAGTACGGCGGCCCCGGCCTCAACTACGTGAGCTACGGGCTGATCGCACGCGAAGTGGAGCGCATCGATTCGGGCTACCGGTCGATGATGTCGGTGCAATCGTCGCTCGTGATGGTGCCGATCTTCGAATTCGGTTCGGACGCTCAAAAGGAGAAGTACCTGCCGAAGCTCGCCACGGGCGAATGGATCGGCTGCTTCGGTTTGACCGAGCCCAACCACGGCTCCGACCCGGGCAGCATGGTCACGCGCGCGAAGAAGGTGGACGGCGGCTTCTCGCTCTCGGGCGCGAAGATGTGGATCACCAATTCGCCGATCGCGGACGTGTTCGTGGTCTGGGCGAAGCTCGAGGAAGACGGCCAGGACACCATCCGCGGCTTCATTCTGGAGAAAGGCTGGAAGGGACTTTCGTCGCCGGCCATTCACGGCAAGGTGGGGCTGCGCGCGTCGATCACGGGCGAAATCGTGATGGACGAAGTGTTCGTGCCGCAGGAGAACATGCTGCCGAACGTGAGCGGCCTGCGCGGCCCGTTCACCTGCCTCAATTCGGCCCGCTATGGCATTGCGTGGGGCGCGCTGGGTGCGGCGGAATCGTGCTGGTACACGGCGCGGCAGTACGTGCTGGACCGCAAGCAGTTCGGTCGTCCGCTCGCCGCCAATCAGCTGGTGCAGAAGAAACTTGCCGACATGCAGACCGAAATCACGCTCGGCCTGCAAGGCGTGCTGCGCCTCGGACGCATGAAGGACGAAGGCACGGCGGCCGTGGAGATCACCTCGATCATGAAGCGCAATTCATGCGGCAAGGCGCTCGACATCGCGCGGCTCGCGCGCGACATGCTGGGCGGCAACGGCATCTCGGACGAATTCGGCGTGGCGCGGCATCTGGTGAACCTCGAAGTCGTGAATACTTATGAGGGCACGCACGACATTCACGCGCTGATTCTCGGCCGCGCACAGACGGGGATTCAGGCATTTTTCTGAGTTGAAGGCCCGTGCGCGAGCGTGTTTGCGGGAGGTTCGCTCGTGTGGTGTGGTGGTGGGCCACCGCGTTGCTGATGCGTCGTTAGTAGCAGCATAGAAAAAAGCCACGCCGGTTCGCCGGCGTGGCTTTTTCGTTGTGACGCGCGGCCTTGTCGCTTACTTGTTCGGCTGCGGCGTCAGGCGCAGGTACGGACGCAGCGCCTTGTAGCCCTTCGGGAATTTCTGCTTGATGACTTCCGGATCCTGCAGCGACGGCACGATCACCACGTCTTCGCCCTGCTTCCAGTTGCCGGGGGTGGCAACCTGATAGTTGTCGGTGAGTTGCAGCGAATCGATGACGCGCAGCACTTCGTCAAAGTTGCGACCCGTGCTGGCCGGATAGGTGATGATGAGCCGCACCTTCTTCTTCGGATCGATCACGAAGAGCGAGCGCACCGTGAGCGTTTCGTTCGCGTTCGGATGAATCATGTCGTACAGCTGCGAGACCTTGCGATCGCCGTCGGCCAGAATCGGAAAGCCGACGCTCGCGGCCTGGGTTTCGTTGATGTCGTTGATCCAGTCCTTGTGCGACTGGACGTTGTCGACGGAGAGCGCGATCGTCTTCACGTTGCGCTTCTCGAATTCGCTGGCGAGCTTCGCGGTCAGGCCGAGTTCCGTCGTGCACACCGGCGTGAAATCGGCGGGATGCGAGAACAGCACGCCCCAGCTATCGCCCAGCCACTCATGAAACTTGATGCGGCCAATGGTCGAATCCTGTTCAAAATCGGGCGCGATGTCGCCAAGACGTAGACTCATGATGCGGCTCCTTGATGGGTTCGTGCCCGTCCAGGAACGCCCTGGGCGGACTGATAAATTTACAGCATACGAGCGCAGACCCGCACCACGAACAAACATCGCGTCACTACTTTATGAGATTTTGTAATTTCGGGCGCGATGAGGGAAACTTTGCGGGACAGATCCACTCCGTCATGGGATCATCAATGGTCAACGGTGGACCGGGCAGCCTGTGGCGGCAGGAACGGATCCTGCGTCGCCCCCGGCACGTGCCGTGCGGCTTGCTCGCCACCGATCGTTTCTTTGACTACGATTCATGCGTAGCGTGACCCGAAGGGAGCTGTCAATGTCAGAAGTCAACAAGGAGAGACTGATGTCGGATATCAAAACCGTTCTCGCGGACGCTGAAGACCTGCTGAAGCAGGCCGCGAGCGCCACCGGCGAGCGAGCCTCCGAACTGCGCGAGACCGCGCTCACCCGTCTGAAACAGGCGAAGGAAAAGGCCGCCGACGTCCAGGTCGTGGTCATCGAGAAAGGCAAGAAGGCAGCCCGCGCCACCGACGACTACGTGCACGAACATCCGTGGTCTTCGATCGGTATCGCCGCCGGCGTCGGCGTGCTGATCGGCCTGCTGATCAACCGCAAGTAACGCACGGCGTGGCCGCCGGAGTTTCGCTCCGGTGTGCCGCCGCGCTCTCGTTCCGGCCGATTGCGCGCCGGTCCGCATCTTCTCGCGCCCAGACGCGCGCAACGCACTCTCGCCATGACGACAGATACTCAATCGCAACGTGCGGGTCACGGTCCGGTGCGCCGCATAGTCGGCTCCATATTTTCCATCCTGCATACGCGGCTCGAGCTCATCAGCATCGAGCTGGCCGAGGAGAAAGATCGCCTGCTCGGCGTGCTGTTCCTCGGCCTCGCCGCAATGATGCTGGCCACGATGGCCTTGATCGCGCTCACGGCACTGGTGGCCATCGCGTTCTGGGACACCTGGCGCTGGCAGGCGCTGGCCGCGATCACGGCGGTGTACGCACTCGCCGCGCTGTTCTGCGCGCTCAAGGCGCGCAACGGACTGCGCAACGCGCCGCTCGTGTTCGAATCCACCCTCGCCGAGTTCGAAAAGGACCGCGAGTTGTTCAGGAAAGACTGAGGGCGGGTGCGTGCGCTCGCCCTGGCCTTCATGTGTTGCGTACTGCATTGCGTCCATGTGTTGCGTTCGCGCGTTGCATCGGCGCTGGCGAGGCCGCCGTCTCGCCAGCCGCCTGAACCGGTAGCCGGGTCCGCTCCTGAATCCGTCGCCTCAACTTTTTTGCCTCCGCCCTCGCCATGAGCCAGAACCGACCGGACACCGCCTTTCGTCCCAAACGTCCTCCGCCGAAGGACCTCTCCGCGCCGCAACTGCGGGCATTGCGCAAAGAACTGTTGCTCGTGCGTGCCGACGTGGAGCGCATGGAACTCGCCGAGGCGACGTTCGAACTGAAACACGCCGTGACGCACTTCCGCTGGCTGCGATTCCTCTTGCCGATGTTCGGGCAAGGCGGCGCAAAAGGCGCGGGCATTGGCCTGCTGCTGAGGGACCATCCGCTTGTCGGCTCACTCCTTTCGCTGCTGCTCGCCAAGCCGCTCCGTGCGGGCATCGCCAAGGGCGCAAAGCCGGCGCTCAAGTGGGGCGCCGTCGCGCTGGGTGCGTGGGAAGCATTCCGCATCTGGCGGCAGATCCAGGCGGAAAAGCGCGAAGCCGAAGACTCGGCCGACGCCGCAGACGGTGATGTGGGCCTTGCGGAATAGCCTGGCGTCGCCCCTGCGTCTGCCTGGGCGACGCTGCTCACGGGCATAGGCTCGCCGCATTCCCTGCCCGCGTTCATCGGCGGCAGAGGATGCGGGCGAAACACCGTTTCGGCCCATACCTGTTCGTATCGTGGGCTCATCTGGCGCTCCAGCAATCATCCGTGCCAGTCGTGCCTGTTCCCGGCCCGCCACGATTCGACCGACGGCCCGTTGCTTCCAGCACGAAGGTGCCGCACGCGTCGCCGTGCATCGGCCCTGCGTCGGCCGGCTCCGCTTCGATCGCGTAGCCTCCGTTGGTGTTGTCGGCGGCCAGCAGGCGAAGCTTGTAGATTGCAGCACCCGATGACGGCGCCTGATCCAGGCCCGCGGGCAATTCCTGAATGCTGGCCGGTGCCGCTGCTTCGACGAACTGTGCAGCGCGATACAGCGCTGCGGCCGCATCAGCCCGATGTGCCCTTGCCACCTGACTTCGGTACGAAGGAATCGCGAATGCAGCGAGCACCCCGGCAATCGCCAGCGCAATGGCAAGTTCGAGCAGCGTGAAGGCACGTACTGCGTTCGGTCTCATCCCGCTCGTCTCCTCCGGTTAAAACGGCCGCGCGGCAATACGCCGCCAGCGCCGCTCCACGTGGCCATCCTCGATCACGAGTTGCAGTTGAAGCCACGCCTGGGTCTCGCGCGTTGCGCCATATCCCCTCGCCGTGACGGCGAATGCCTCGGCCTGCGGACGCGAGGGAATGGACCAAGCTTCAACCGCACACTGCGGCGGTGTGACCGACCCCGGCCACTGCGGGACAGGTGCGAACGCATTGGACTCGAACCACATCTCGCTCTTCCAGTTTTGCGGGTCGCTTTGCGCAAGGCTCGCTCCGAGCGTTGCGTCGCCATTCGCGCGACGACTTGAAACGAGTCTTCGCGCGCAAACCGTGAGCGCTGCGTCCGCAGCGTGAAACGCCTGGAGATGATCCGCAACCGCGCTCGCCTGTCGCGAAGACATCAATGACATCTCGAGCCATGCCGCGGATGAAACCAGCATGGTCGATATCACCACCAACACGACGGGCAATGCTGCGCCGCGCTTTGCCCCGTCGGCGCGGCAGACCCGCGTTGCCGTATGGGCGGAAAGCGGCGGCTTCGCAGACTGCGTTTGCCGCTGCAGGCATGGCATGTGGGAGCGGTTCGTCATGGCGATTTCGCCTGATTGTTGCGAACCGTCACGTAACGCGAAAAGGTGGTTCGCGCCCGCCCGTCCGAGAGCTCAACCGGAACGCCATCGCAGTCCACATAGCGCACGCGGCGTCTGGTCGAGCTGCCACGCACCTGTGCGCACACATCCACGCCGACCACGCGGCTCCACTGATCGCGCGCCACGGCGGAAGCCTCGACCGCCTCCTGCACACCGGCAAGCCAGTAGCGAACGCGTAGTCGTTCCACACCCTCGACGAGAGGCTGAGCAACGCCTGGTCTTCCGGTCCCTTCGCAATAGAGTTCCGGCTCGCTGGTCGAACCGCTTGTCTTCGCGTAGTAGCGGTTGACGATCGTGGCGGAACCCGCGTTGAGCCCGGCTTCGGAGTCCGCCACGGACTGGCCCAGACAGTCGGTCGGCTGCCCAGTCGCCGAAGGCCACGTCGATACCCCGTCGCCGATGTAGCGCACAGCGAGACCGTCCGAGCTCGTACTCCCCGGTAGCGCCTCGCAGGCGAGCGCGTCGTCGGGGCCGACGGGGCGCGCACCGGCACAGCCGAATAGCGGCATGGCCACCTGGCCCGTAGGCGTGGGGGCAGGCGCGAAGCCCGCCATCTGGATCTGATCGCCAATCAGCACGAGTGCCGCCACGCCGGCTTCGCGCATTCGCTCCTGATCTGCGGTTGCGGTGAACGCCGCTCGTTGCGACCGGTACAGCGCAACGGCGCCCATCGTGATGGCGAGACCGAGCGCGATCGCGATCGTTAGCTCGAGCAACGTGTGGCCCTTCGGACGACCCTTTGTGTGGACCTTGGCCGAGCCTCGTGCGTGGTCGCCAATACGGTGCATGGGCGGCCTCATTGCGCAAACGCGATGGCCACGCACGCCATGCCCGGCGGCGCTGGCGCGTCGCCGCACTCAGTGGCCGGATCGATGATCTGGCCAGCGGCTGACGCGTTTCGGATAGCGGGCCACACAACCATTGCAACAGACGCGTTGCCGCTCGGCAGAACAGATACCGCCGCTCCGGGCACGGTGTCTGCGCCGCGACGCTTCCATTGCTCAACGGCCGCCCTATTGATGGCATCCGATGCGTCGGACGAATGCATGGATTCCGCCACCGCATCGGCGATCAGGGCCGCACGCTCGTGTAGTTCCGAGCCATGCCCATGCCGCGCAATCCATAGCTGCGTCGCCATGAGCCCGAGTGCCGAGACAGCGGTGAGCGCGACGGCAAGCATGACTTCGATCAGCGACGTCCCGCGGTTGAGTGCTCTTCGGGCCGAATTCACGACGATGCTCCGCACGCGCCCTCGGTCATCCGCGCGCGGCCGCCTGCCGCTATGCGAATGCAGCGCCGCCAACGGTTGCCGCTCGTTGCAGCTGTTGTGGGTCGAGGAGAAAGTTCGAAGTTGCGCAAGCTGCCGATCGCCTGCCCTGCCGGTGGCGTAAATGCAATCGCAGTCAGTGCGCCACTCACACTCACGGACGGCAAGCCAACCTGAATGCGAAGCGCCGACACGGCTCCACCCTGCGTCACCGTCACGGCCCAACCGCACGACCAGTCGGCGGCGCCTGAGGGACAAGCCGCCCCTGCGGCAAGACAGTTGCCGCCGGCGTCCGCGCGGCAAACCGTGACGCGTGCGCCTCGCCGGACCGCTTCGCTGCGTGCGTAAGCAAACGTGCCAAGCAAGACCCGCGCACGCGCGTCTACCTGATCGCGCGCCCGCCAGGCGACGATGCCGGGGGTCGCCGCAACGGCAAGCACGGCAAGCAACGCCACGACGACGAGCGTTTCAGTCAGCGTGAAGGCACGAGCCTGAAGAAAGTGAGTGGCGTACCGATTCATCCGCAGTCCCCACAAAAAAGGATGCAGTGAATCTAGCGGCAGGCGGGCACACGCCACAATCGGCCGAACGGCCAGGTGGCAAGCAGGCGACCGACGCACAACAATATGTGCTCATGCCGGTAGCGTCGGCCGGCGCCAGAGAAAAGAGAGAGGAACTGCGAATGAGGAAAGAAGAACCGTCAGCGCTTGCGACCAGGCTTGTCCGGCGCAGCCGGCCCAGCCATCCGGCGAAACTCCTCGATCACGTCCTCGAATTCGGACACGTCTTCGAAGCGCCGATACACCGAAGCGAAGCGCACGAACGCGACCTTGTCGAGTTCGCGCAGCTCGTTCATGACCAGTTCGCCAAGCCGTTCGCTGCGCACTTCGCGTTCGCCACTGCCGAGCAGTTGATATTCGATACGGGCCACGGCGGCGTCGATAGCGTCCGCGGAGACGGGACGCTTGCGCAACGCCAGCTTCATGCTGGCAACAATCTTGCGCCGGTCGAATTCAGTGCGGCTGCCGTCCTTCTTGACCACCGCCGGCATCGCCAGCTCGACCCGCTCGTACGTCGTAAAACGTTTGTCGCAGGCCGAGCAGCGACGGCGCCGGCGAATGGCAGCGCCATCTTCGGACACGCGGGAATCGATGACCTGCGTGTCTTCATGACGGCAGAAGGGGCAGCGCATGACCGATCAGCGGTAGACGGGGAAGCGCTTCGTCAACTCCGCCACCTGGGCGCGCACGCGCTCGATCGTGGCCGCGTCTTCCGGATTGTCGAGCACGTCGGCAATCAGGTTGCCTACCTGCTCGGCTTCCTTCGCGCCAAAGCCGCGCGTCGTCATGGCGGGCGAACCGAGGCGGATGCCGCTCGTCACGAACGGCTTTTCCGGATCGTTCGGAATCGCGTTCTTGTTGACGGTGATGTGTGCCGCGCCGAGCACGGCCTCCGCCGCCTTGCCCGTGATGTGCTTGGGACGCAGGTCCACCAGCATCACGTGGCTTTCGGTGCGGCCCGACACGATGCGCAGACCGCGCTTCACGAGCGTTTCGGCCAGCACGCGCGCGTTTTCCACCACCTGCTGCTGATACGCCTTGAACGAGGGCGACAGCGCTTCCTTGAACGCCACGGCCTTCGCCGCAATCACGTGCATCAGCGGACCGCCCTGGATGCCGGGGAAAATCGCCGAGTTGATCGCCTTCTCGTATTCCGCCTTCATCAGGATCACGCCGCCGCGCGGGCCGCGCAGGCTCTTGTGCGTGGTCGTGGTCACGAAGTCGGCGTGCGGCACCGGGTTCGGATAGACGCCCGCGGCAACGAGGCCGGCATAGTGCGCCATGTCCACCATGAGCCATGCGCCCACGCTCTTTGCGATCTTCGCAAGACGTTCGAAGTCGATACGCAGCGCGAACGCCGATGCGCCGGCCACGATCAGCTTCGGCTTGTGTTCGTTCGCGAGTTTTTCGGCGGCGTCGTAGTCGATGTCTTCCGCTTCGTTCAGACCATAGCTCACGACGTTGAACCACTTGCCCGACATGTTGACGGGCGAGCCGTGCGTGAGGTGTCCACCGTGTGCGAGGCTCATGCCCATGATCGTGTCGCCCGGCTTCAGCATGGCGAAGAACACACCCTGATTGGCCTGGGAACCCGAATTCGGCTGCACGTTCGCGGCTTCGGCGCCGAAGAGCTGCTTCACGCGGTCGATCGCGAGCTGCTCCACGATGTCCACGTACTCGCAGCCGCCGTAGTAACGCTTGCCGGGATAACCTTCCGCGTACTTGTTCGTCAGTTGCGAACCTTGAGCGGCCATCACCGCCGGGCTCGTGTAGTTTTCCGACGCGATCAGTTCGATGTGGTCTTCCTGACGGCGGTTTTCCTGTTCGATCGCCGCCCAGACTTCGGGATCGACGTTGGCGATGGTGCTTTCGGCTCTGTCAAACATACGGGTTCCGTTAAGTGTGTTCAGGTTGACCGGATTTCGCGCGAAACGCGTAGCGGGTACGCGGCGCTGCTGGCGGAGGAGCCAGCCTTGACGTGGCGGATGAAGAGGTGCCACACACGAGGCAGGACAGCCACCGGCAGCGCATACATCGGCGCGCGGATCACGGCTGCCCAGGCGAACGGCAAAACGGCTCCCTGCGCTTCACGGTGGGTCGTTCCACCTTGAACCCTGAAGGGTTCTATCGCCAGTCACGCAGGGTCGAGCGCGTTAGTTTATTGGAAGCGCCGGCAATAGGCAACCGAGGGTGTCAGCGCGCCTTTCACAGGCCGTGAGCGCCGCCGCACCACGCCCGGCGTGGCCTTTATTGCCGCAGCGCGGCATTGGAAGTAGGCTTTGGCCTTCGTTAATTCGTCCTATATCGACGAGGAGCAGCCATGATCGTGTTCGTTACCGGAGCGTCCGCAGGATTCGGCGCCGCCATCGCCCGCGCCTTTGTGAAGGGTGGTCACCGCGTGGTAGCCGCCGCGCGCCGCAAAGACCGCCTCGACGCGCTGTGCGCCGAGTTGGGCGACAAGGTTCTGCCGTTCGAGCTCGACGTGCGCGACAGCGCAGCGGTCGCAGCCGCTCCGGCTGCCCTGCCCGCTGAATTCGCCGCGGTCGACGTACTCGTCAACAACGCCGGCCTCGCGCTGGGGCTCGAGCCGGCGCAGCGCGCCCTGCTCGACGACTGGCAAACCATGATCGATACCAACTGCACCGGCCTCGTGCACGTGACGCGCGCCTTCTTGCCCGGCATGGTCGAGCGCAACCGCGGCCACGTGTTCAATCTCGGCTCCGTGGCGGGGACCTGGCCGTATCCCGGCGGCAACGTGTACGGGGCCACAAAAGCCTTCGTGCGCCAGTTCAGCCTGAATCTGCGCGCAGATCTTGCGGGTACGGCGGTACGCGTCACCGACATCGAACCGGGCCTGTGCGGCGGCACGGAGTTCTCCAACGTGCGCTTTCGCGGCGACGACGAGAAGGCCGCGACCGTCTACAAGGACGTGCAGCCGCTCACGCCGGAAGACATCGCGGATTCGATCTACTGGATCGCAACGCGTCCGGCCCACGTGAACATCAACACGATCGAGTTGATGCCGGTCGCTCAATCGTTCGCCGGGCTCACGATCCACCGCGGATAAGGCACGAAGGCGCAGCGTGGAGGCATGTCACTGTGCTGGCCGCTCCGGCAGACGCAAAAGCGGCATTCCGGGCGGTTTGCAGCGAAAAAGCAACATGCCTCTTCGTTCCGGTAGAATGCGCGGCATGAATATGTCGACCAGCCAGTCCGGTACAGGGACCGGTTTTATGTGGCCGATCCGCGTGTACTACGAAGACACGGACGCGGGCGGCATCGTGTTCTACGCGAATTACCTGAAGTTTTTCGAGCGAGCCCGCACCGAGTGGCTGCGCGCATGCGGCGTGGACCAGCACAGGCTCGCCGAAGAAGCCGGCGCGCTTTTCATCGTACGCAGCACTGCCGTCGACTACCGGGCGCCGGCCCGGCTGGACGACGTCATCACGACCTTGAGCCGTATCGAGCGAATCGGCCGCGCCTCGGTCGACTTCGCACAGGAAGCGTGGCGCGACGGCGCGCTGCTCGCCACGGGCAACATCCGTGTGGGTTGCGTGGACGGCGCGACCCTTCGCCCGGCCGCTATTCCCCCGCGTGTACTCGACGCGCTGCGGCGCGGACCAGCAAAAAGCATAGCCGGCTCGTCAACGGCTAGCGCCTGAGCACCGTTGTTACGACGCCAGTGAACTCACATCGGCCAAACCATGCGGAAGCCATGCTGCACAAGGCTTTCAGCGACGCTTCCGGTTAGCCGACAAAACGCTTTGGGACGCCTTGCACCCGGACGCCCCTCTGGGGAACGCCAAAACGAACCTCTATGAACACTACACAAGATCTCTCGATCATTTCTCTCGTTCTCAATGCGAGCCTGCTGGCACAAGCAGTGATGGGGCTGCTCCTGTTGCTGTCGCTGATGTCGTGGACGTTCATCTTCCGCAAGTGGTTCGCGATTCGCCGCGCCCGCGCGCAGACCGAACGCTTCGAACGTGATTTCTGGTCGGGCGGCGACCTGCAGGCGCTCTATCAAAGCGCCGCGAACAACCGCCACACCATCGGGGCGCTCGAACGCATTTTCGAGTCCGGCATGCGCGAGTTTCTGAAAGGCAAGGAGAAGCGGCTCAACGATCCGGGTGCAATTCTCGACGGCGCTCGCCGCGCGATGCGCGCAGCATTCCAGCGCGAAATGGACGCGCTCGAAGCCAATCTCGCGTTCCTCGCTTCGGTGGGTTCGGTAAGCCCGTACATCGGTCTCTTCGGCACGGTGTGGGGGATCATGAACGCGTTCCGCGGTCTCGCCAACGTGCAGCAGGCCACGCTCGCGAACGTCGCGCCGGGCATTGCGGAGGCCCTCACGGCAACCGCCATCGGCCTCTTCGCGGCCATTCCGGCTGTGGTGGCCTACAACCGCTACGCGCACGACATCGACCGGCTGGCAATCCGTTTCGAGACCTTCATCGAAGAGTTCTCGAACATTTTGCAGCGCCAGGCGCACTAAGCATCAGGAGTCCACGATGGCCGGTTCAACCCCCGTTCGTTCCAGCATGCGTGGCGGCCGCCAGCGCCGCGCGATGTCCGACATCAACGTCGTGCCGTACATCGACGTGATGCTGGTGCTGCTCGTGATCTTCATGGTGACCGCGCCGCTCGTCGCGCCCTCCATCGTGAACCTGCCCACCGTCGGCGGCGCCACGCCGCAGCAGCAAACGCCGCCCGTGGTCGTCAACATCCGCGCGGACGGCAACATGAGCGTGCGCTACAAGGACGACAGCGGCGCCACGCAGCAGGAAAACATGGCCCGCGCCGATCTGAACAGCTTCATCGTGGATCGCGAACAGTCGCATCCCGATCAGCCGGTCGTGATCGCCGCCGACAAGACCGTCAAGTACGAAGCCGTCATGAATGTGATGTCCGACCTCAAGGCTCGCGGCGTCAAACGCGTCGGACTGCTCGTCAAATCGCAATGATCCGCAGGACTTCAAGCTATCCGCTCCGGCCCCCGCGCGAACGCGGCACGGGTCGAGCGTTCCTGCTCGCTTTGCTGATGCATGTGTTGCTGGGGTTCTTCCTGTACCACGGCATCCACTGGCAAAACAGCACGCCCGCCGGCGCCGAGGCGGAGCTTTGGACCGAGGTTCCGAATCTCTCGACGCCGCAACCCGCGCCGCCGCCTCCGGCTCCCGCCGCGCCGGCCCCGCCGGTGCGCGACGAAGAAGCCGACATCGCGTTGCAGGAAAAGAAACGCAAGCAGGAAGAGGCGGCGCGTGCGGCGCAGCTTGCTGAACAGCAGCGCCTGAAACTACAGCAACAGCAAGAGGCCGAAGCACGGCGCCAGCAGCAGCTCGCAGCTGAACAGGCGGCGCAACTGGCCGCGCAGAAGGCCGCAAAGCTCAAGCAGCAGCAGGAACAGCAGGCACAACAGGCCGCCGAGAAGCTCAAGCAACAGCAGCTCGCGGAACAGAAAAAGCAGCAGCAACTCGAGCAGCAGAAGATCGAACAGCAAAAGCAGGCGCAAGCTGAGGCGCAGAAACAGGCCGCCGCAGCAAAGGCGGCTCAGGCGAAGGCCCAGGCTGAAGCGCAGGCGAAGAAGCTCGATCAGGAACGACGCGCGCGCATTGCGCAAATGCAGGGCATGGCGGGCGGCGGTGACAGCGCAAGCGGCAACGGTCTCGCGAAAAGCGGCACCGGCAGCGGCGCAGGCGGGACTGCGGCGTCGCCCGGCTACGCCGAGAAGGTGCAGCGGCGTGTGCGTCCGAATGTCGTGTGGTCGGGTGAAACGCAGGGCCTCGAAACTGTGGTTGCGGTACGCTGCGCGCCGACGGGCACGCTGCTCTCTGCGACCATTACGCGCAGCAGCGGGAACGCGCAGTGGGACGATGCCGCGTTGCGGGCCGTCCAGCGCTCGGACCCGATGCCGCTCGATACGAACGGCAAGACGCCGCCAAGCTTTACGATTACCCTGCGACCGGCCGGCTGATGGCCCTGCGGCCCTGCGGCACGGCAACAAGCGGGAACGATTCTGGCTACAGCCGGTCTCTTTGCTGTTACAAAGTGTTGAGAATTGACTTTTCGGGAAGCGACACAGCATGAGTTTGATGACGAAGCCTGGCCTGCGGACCCTTTTCGCGTCGTGCCTCATTGCCGCCTGCGGCGCCGCTCACGCGCAGCTCAATGTCCTCGTGACGGGCGTCGGCTCCACGCAGTTTCCGATCGCCACGGCGAACTTCGCCAATGAGGCGAGCGCGCCGCAGCAGGTGAGCACGATCATTCGGCAAGATCTGCAACGCAGCGGCAAATTCAGCAACATCGACGCGGGCAGCGCGCCCGTCTCGGAAACCGATTCGGTCGATCTGGGCGCCTGGAAGGCAAAGGGCGCAGACGCTTTCGTGTCCGGCAGCGTGAACCGCCTGCCGAACGGCCAGTACGAAGTGCGCTTCCGGCTGTACGACACGGTCAAGCAGCAAAGCCTTGGCGGCCTCGTTCTCGTTAGCCCCGAAAGCGGCCTCAGAATGAGCGCCCACAAGGTGGCCGACTACATCTACGACAAACTGCTCGGCACGCGGGGCGTGTTCGCCACACGACTGTCGTACGTCATCAGGACAGGCGGCCGCTATCAGTTGCAGATTTCCGATTCCGACGGTCAGGACGCGCACATCGCGCTCTCCAGCCCGGAACCCATCATCTCGCCGGCATGGTCGCCGGACGGTACCAAGGTCGCATACGTCTCCTTCGAAAAGAAGAAGCCGATCGTTTATATCCATGACCTGCCCACGGGCCGCCGCGTCATCGTGTCCGACCAGAAGGGCAACAACAGCGCGCCCGCATGGTCGCCGGACGGCCGCACGCTCGCGGTCGCCCTTTCGCGCACCGGCAACACGCAGATCTTCGCCGTCAACGCCGACGGCACCGGCCTGCGCCGCCTCACGCAAAGCAGCGCGATCGACACCGAACCCACCTTCTCGCCTGACGGCAAGTGGATCTATTTCACGAGCGATCGCGGCGGCCAGCCGCAGATCTACCGCATGCCGGCTCAGGGTGAAAGCGCTGGCGCGGCACAGCGCGTAACCTTCACCGGCAACTACAACACCAGCCCTCGCGTCAGCCCCGACGGCAAACAGCTCGCGTACATCTCACGCGTGGGCGGCGCATTCAAGCTGTATGTTCAGGACCTCGATTCCGGTACGGCCACAGGCCTGACCGACACAGTGCACGACGAATCGCCGAGCTTTGCGGCGAACGGTCAGTACATTCTTTACGCCACACAGGTGAACGGCCGTGGCGTGCTGGCGGCAGTCTCGACCGACGGTCGTGTTCGCCAGGTGTTGTCCGTTCCGGGCGGCAGCGTACGCGAGCCGTCCTGGGGTCCTTTCATGCAATGACACTTAGGAGAGCAATAATGATGTCGAAAAAGTTCCGCTTGGGTTTGGCCGTACTGATGATTGGTGCACTGGCCGCCTGTAAGTCCACGCCCCCCGTCAATCCCAACGCGAACCAGGGTGCGGTGTCGGGCACGCAGCCGAACCCGAACGCGGTCGCACCGGTGACGGTGGATGAGCTGAACAATCCGAACAGCCCGCTCGCCAAGCGCAGCGTCTACTTCGACTTCGACAGCTATTCGGTGAAGGACGAGTACCAGCCGCTGCTGCAACAGCACGCGCAATACCTGAAGACGCACCCGCAGCGTCACGTTCTGATCCAGGGCAACACCGACGAACGCGGCACGAGCGAGTACAACCTCGCGCTCGGCCAGAAGCGTGCCGAAGCCGTGCGCCGCTCGCTGTCGCTGCTCGGCGTGCCCGATTCGCAGATGGAAGCTGTGAGCCTCGGCAAGGAGAAGCCGGTTGCGCTCGGTCACGACGAAGCATCGTGGTCGCAGAACCGTCGTGCCGACCTCGTGTACCAACAGTAACGAACGCATGGGATGAAGGGGCGTATGTCACACCGTATCTCCTGGCTGCGGTTCGCCGCAGCTGCCTCCGTCGCCGGCGCCGCCTTTGCGGCGGCACCGGCGCATGCTGGCCTCTTCGACGACAACGAAGCGCGTCAGGCCATTCTCGACCTGCGCACCAAGACCGATAACCTGACCAGCCAGCTGTCCGCGGCACAACGCACGATCCTCGACCAGTCCAACCGTCTCGACCAGCTCAACCAGCAGGTGGCGACGTTGCGTGGGCAGAACGAAGACCTGGCGAATCAGTTGTCCATCCTGCAGAAGCAGCAGAAGGACTACTACACGGACCTCGATGGACGGCTCAAGAAGTTCGAGCCGCAGCAGCAGACCGTCGATGGCGTGCAGGGAATCGTGCAGCCCGGCGAAACGGATGCGTTCAACGCCGCCTCGCAGCAGTTCCGCAACGGCGACTTCAAGAACGCGGCAGCATCGTTCCGCAGTTTCATCGCGAAGTACCCGCAAAGCCCCTATCAGCCAAGTGCGCAGTACTGGCTCGGCAATGCGCTCTATGCGCTCAAGGACTACAAGGGATCGACGTCCACATGGGACGGCGTCGTGAAGAACTACCCGCAGAGTCCGCGTGCGCCAGAAGCGTTGCTCGCCATCGCGAACAATCAGCTCGAGCAGGGCCAGAAAGCAGCGGCCCGCAAGACGCTCGAACAGATCCTCGCGCAATACGGCAGTTCCAGCGTCGCGCAGTCGGCACAAAGCAGGCTTTCGCAAATCAAATAACAAGGCAGCCCCGCTGCCACGCAAAGCAACGCGCACCGCATCACAACGCTACGCGCGCCTCTCGACGAAGAGCCCGGAACACGAGGTGTTCCGGGCTTTTTCGTATTCGCTTCTGCCGCACGTGTTTTCCGTACGACGACAGGCACCTCCGCGCAACGTTCCCGACGGCGCGGCGGATTGACAGGCCTGGGGGGCGCCGGTACAATCCCGCTTCTTTCGGGTCGTTAGCTCAGCTGGTAGAGCAGCGGACTTTTAATCCGTTGGTCACTGGTTCGAATCCAGTACGGCCTACCAAAGATTCAAGGGCTTAGCTTTACAGCTAAGCCCTTTTTCTTTGCTCCGCAGCGCGCACCTCGCCGGGCGAAATCCAGGTCGTTCATCAGCGTCCGCCACCGCCCTTTCGCCAAGATAACAACCGCCCAAACCCGCTGGCGAAATCGGACCCGACTTTGGCGAAATTCGCGGTATCGACCGCTCAACGACACCCCGTATAGTCCGCTGGAACGACTCCTCTCCACGACTCTGCGCATGAAACTCGTTGTCGCGGTTCGATATCTCCTGATTGCCGGCGCGCTGATCGCCACCTCCAATTGCCGGTCCAGCAATGCGGGCCTGTCACGGTTCGAACCGGTCAGCACCGACGTCGCGTATCCTGGCCTCCCGGCCGCGACCGCCACCGCGGCAACGCCGCTGAGCGCAAGCGATCGCATCGTGATTCGCGACGGACACTTCTACACCGCAGATCCTTCGCGCACGCGCGTGAGGTTCTTCGGCGTATCGCTCGCGCTTTCCGCGAATTTTCCTTCCGAGGCAGACGGCGAAGCCCTTGCGCAACGTTTATCCGCGCTGGGCGTCAACATCGTCCGCCTTCACGCCATCGACCAGCCGGCGGGGCACACCCCGGACGGTCCCGAGGGCGTACTGATCGATGCCGCTCATCCGCAGCTCGACGCCCGCGCCGTGCAAGATCTCTCCCGATTCATCGGGCAGCTGGGACACCATGGCATCTACGTCGACCTGAATCTTTTTGCGAACCACACGTTTGCGCCGCTGCACCCAGGCGACGCCATTCCACCGCAGAGCAAGCCGCTGCCTGTCTTCGATGCGGAGATGGCAGCATGGCAGGAGACGTATGCGCGAAATCTTCTGGCGGCGCTCCACCTGCGCGACAGCCCTAACCTGGCGCTTGTCGAAATCAACAACGAATCCACGCTCATCGACGCCTGGCAGGAAGACAACCTGGCGAAGCTCGTCACTGGCCGCTTTCGTGACGAACTGGGCGAACAATGGAACGCGTATTGCAAAGCGCGCGGCCTCGCCTGCGCGGCACTCCCGCTGCGCCGCCCAACGCACGACGACGATGCCGCTAAAACCGCGGCGCAATTCTTTCTCGACCTCGATCAGCGCTATACGGACCGCATGGTCGCCGCGGTCAAAGCCGTGCTCGGCAACGACGTTCCCGTCTCCGGCACGCAGATCATCCATTCCGGACGCTGGAACCACGGCGGCTTTGCGAACTTCGACGTGAATCGTGCCGCCAGCTTCACCGACGCGCATTTCTATATCGACCACTACGACTTTCCGCACCGCCCGTGGAATTGGCACGACTGGCGCATCTCGAACGGCTGGCTCGGCGACGTGCTGGACCCGATGTTCCTGAATGTCGCATTTGCGAGAGTCGCGGGGCGACCTTTCACCGTCAGCGAATTCAACCAGCCGTGGCCGAACGAGCAGACATCCGATCTTCTTCCGCTCGTAACGCAGTTCGCCGTCTCGCAAGACTGGGACGGATTGATTCTCTACGACTACGCCCACGATCGCGCGTGGGACCGCAGCACACCGTCCGACTTCAGCCTGCGCGGCAACCTCACGCAACTCATCCAATTCGCGCAATGCGCGTCCTATTTCCGCCGCGTGGCCCCGAATACGCCCATGGGCCGCACAGAGATCACGCTCTCGCGCGACGCGCGCATCACGGCGGCCGCAGACGGCATTGCGGGCAATCTCGCGCAGTGGCTCTCGACACGATTCGACGTCGATCCGTCACTCGCCATGGAACGCCAGATCGCCATAAGGGACGACACTCCGTTCGGAGTGCATGAGATCGCGTCGCTGAAATCTTCGTCATATTTCCGCTACGACGGCAAGGCCCGCATTTTCACCTTTGGCTCCGCTTATGCGGCAGGCGTCTCCGGATTTTTGCCGGTTGGGCACGCTGTCAACTCGTCGGTCCTGGACGTCACGCTCACGCCGGGTAACCGCGGTTTTGCCACCGCGTTTCTCACCAGTCTGGACGACAAAGCGCTTTCGGCGTCCACACAGCTTCTGTTGACCTTGCCTGGCGCAACGATGGGCACCATCGGCGGCGTGCCGCAGCGGTTGAAGCCGATCGCCATGACCGGTGCCTGGAAGACCATCCCGTCAACGGACAAGGCGGGACCTTCCGCGAGTCTTTACGACGTCTCAGGGCCAGTGCAGATGGAGCGCGTGGTCGCAACGATCGGCCTGAGAATGGCCGCGCACCGCGTCTCGATCACGGGGCGCGACATGCGGGGAGAACCGCTCTTCACCGTTCCGTATCGCCAGAACGGTTCGATGGTCACCTTCGACGTCAATCGCGACAACCAGCCATTCGCAGCGAGCTACCGGATAACAGTCGAGCGATGACCGTTCGACATGCCGTGCCCCCATGCCCACGCATGCCGTTGGTCGGATAAAGAAAAAGCCCTGGCGCCATCCGCCACGGTTTTCTGCACCGGGTCCGCTTCGGGAACAATGCGAACGCATTGCGCAAGTGAAGGTGGCGCTGTCGCCGCGCACCTGTGCGAACCCGCCCTCGGAACATTCGCCACGATATGAACACGACCACCAAGGCACTGCGCCGCGTCAGCGCGACCGGAGAACGGGTGCACACCGCGGACAAACTGCTGTTCTATGCCTGGCTGCTCGTGCCGGCCTATCAGTATTCGGACCTGCACGTGCGAAATTCGCGGGTCGGTTTTTGGGGGCTTGCGGCCGTCCTGCTCTTCAGCATCTTGCTGCGGGACCTGCTGAGGCGGCGGTTCGTGCTGCCTTCACGCGGGCTCGCCGTACCGTTTGCGCTGGTCTTTGCATGGAAGCTCTTCGAATTGTCCCGCGCACCCTCGGAGTTCGGTACCGCGCTGCTTTTCTTCTTCGACTTTCTCATCACCTACACGTGCTGCCTCGTCATCGCGCCGCGCATTTTCACGGTGCAGACATGGCTCATCGAATTCAGGCGGCTGAACGTATTCGTGCTTGCGCTCGCTATCGCCGCTCACCCGTTTATTCCCGATCGCACCGACATGGCCGGCTGGGACAAAGGCGCCAGCTGGGCATTCGCGCACCCGAATATCGCGGCGATGTATCCGCTCACCATCTACCTTCTGACCATCATCATCTTCGGGGTGCGAATCAAGCGGCGAGTCGAATGGTTCGACGTCTTTTGCATCCTGTTCAGTCTTGCCACGCTCGTGATGACCGGCTCGCGCACCACGCTGGCGATCATGGGCATCGCGACCTTTCTCTCGCTGTGCAACGTAATCGCCTTCCGCTATCTGAGCGACTTCGCAGGGCGCAATGTCCGTGCACTGAGAGTCGCATTGAAGTTCGCAGCGTTCGTCGTCATCGTCGCCGGAATGTATGCCGCATTTCTGTCGATAGGCGCCCAAAAAATCGACGCGGACTTCAGCGGCCGACTATCGTTTGCAGTCGAGGTGCTGCTGTCTGCGAAGGACCTGGTCCTCGGCGTGGGGCTTCTGCCGCCCGGAGGCAATCTGATTGCCGACAACGCCTCGCGCGGCGCGGGCATCGACGGGCTCTACACCAACCTGATCTATGGCGAAGGCTACGTGGGCCTCGCGATCTTCGTGATCGCGATGCTCGGCTTTCGTCGTGTGTCGGGTAAAGACGCGCGTTGCGGCGCCTTCTTCGGCGTCGCGCTCTGGAGCGGCCTTCTGTTCGGCGTGACGGAGTCGCATTTCTGGCTGCTGGCCAGCCCGTTGACGGCCCTCGTGGCCGTGCTGGCCGGCACGCTCGGCACACAGTTCGGCGGCTATAGCGTGGTGCGCCCTGCCCTTCCCGAACGCGGGGCATTGCATCATGCCCTCCGGTAACTTCACTGCATCGAGGTGCGGTTCGGGTCGTCAGGCAAGCCGCGCCACCGATGTCCAAAACGGAGAATATCTGGTCATCTCACGCCAGCTTCGCCCCACGGCGTTGGCGCGAGTCAATCATGCAGTCCTGCCGTCGAGAAACCGTGCTGAGGTCTGTTCCCCGCACCTCGCGGCAAACATCGCTTGAATCCGCTTGAATCTTTTTACCCAGAGCCATGAAAGTCACGATCGTTGGAACAGGATACGTTGGACTCGTCACCGGGGCGTGCCTCGCGGAACTCGGCAATCAAGTGCTCTGCCTCGATGTCGATGCCTCGAAAATCGACCTCTTGAACCGCGGCGCCGTGCCCATCTACGAGCCGGGTCTCGCCGACATCATCGCGCGCAACCGGGACGCAGGGCGTCTGCGCTTTTCGACCGACATCGCGCACGCCGTCGCGCACGGCGATATCCAGTTCATTGCCGTGGGCACGCCGCCGGACGAAGACGGCTCGGCCGATCTCCAGTACGTGCTGGCAGCCGCGCGCAACATCGGGCGGCACATGACGTCGTTCAAGGTCGTCATCGATAAATCGACCGTGCCGGTCGGCACCGCCGACAAGGTGCGCGACGCCATCGCGGAAGAACTCGCGCAGCGCGGCGAACACACGGAATTCGCCGTGATTTCCAATCCCGAATTCCTCAAGGAAGGCGCGGCGGTGGAAGACTTCATGCGGCCCGACCGCATCGTGATCGGCTACGAGTCGGACGTTCCCGGGCTGCGCGCGAAAAGCCTGGTGGACCAGTTGTACGCGCCGTTCAACCGCAATCACGAACGCACGCTGCACATGGACGTGCGCTCCGCCGAATTCACCAAGTACGCGGCGAACGCCATGCTCGCCACGCGCATCTCGTTCATCAACGAACTCGCCAATCTCGCGGACCGCGTGGGCGCCGACATCGAGCAGGTGCGGCGCGGCATCGGCTCCGACCCGCGTATCGGCTACAGCTTCCTCTACGCAGGCTGCGGCTACGGCGGTTCGTGCTTCCCCAAAGACGTGCAGGCGCTCGTGCGCACCGCAGCCGAGTACGACATGCAACTCGACGTGCTCACGTCGGTTGAGCGCGTGAACGAGCGGCAAAAGAGCATGCTGTTCGACAAGATCCGCCGGCACTACGACGACAAACTCGCGGGGCGACGCTTCGCGATCTGGGGTCTCGCCTTCAAGCCGAACACCGACGACATGCGCGCGGCGACCAGCCGCGTGCTGATTGCCGACCTGGTTCGATCGGGCGCGATGGTCAACGTCTACGATCCCGTCGCGCTGGAAGAAGCGCGGCGCGTGCTCGCGGACGATCTGGGACCGGACCTCTTCGAGCACGTCCATTTCTGCCGGGAGCGCGACACCGCGCTGCTCCATGCCGATGCGCTCGTAATCCTCACCGAGTGGAAGGAATTCCGCAGCCCGGATTTCGAGCAGATGCGAGCCTCGCTCGCACAGCCCGTGGTGTTCGACGGACGCAATCTCTACGAGCCGGCAGTGATGCGCGAAAACGGTTGGCGCTACTACACGATCGGGCGGGACAAGGCCAGCGCCGCTGTTTAAGCGGCTCAGAGGTGGTGCCGTTGGTGGTGCCGTTGGTGGTGCCATTGACGGCGCCGCCTTTCTTCATCGCAGCGCGGCACACCGCAGCGCCTGACCTACCTGCAACCCGCTGCGCCCACCACACTCATCGCCGCAAGCGACGTCGAGCAACCGGCCGCGGACACGCCGGCCGCCATCCCTGCCATCCCAGTTGCCATCCCAGGCATCCCCGCTCCAGGCACCACGCTCATCGCCTGACCCAATGCAGCAGCCGTCATCCCGCCAATCTTGAGCCCGCTCACGGCAGACATCACTGTGCCCGGCACGCCCGCCGCTCCCGCCACGGGTCCTATCCCCAACGGATCCCCGGCAACGCCCGCACGCATACCGGCGCGCGGTGCCGGCGCCAAGGCAGCCAGGGCCGCGGTTGACGTTGCGGAATAAGGATCGCTGGAGGCCGTGACACGGCGCAGATAAGCGTCCGGCGAACTCTGCTCGATCAACGCGATGTACGGATCGCTCGAACGGCGCAGACGACGCCGGTCGCGCTGCTGGCTTGTTTGCAGCAGCGACGACGTAAGCGGTGAGCGAAACACATCGCCGATCATCTGCGCCTCGGCGGCAGGCGCACCGAGCAGTACGGCAGCCGCCGAGGCGCAGACCATCGGCAAAAAGCCGCGCCGCCAAAGACCCGCCGACGAATTCATGATGACCTGTCCCAACAAAAGAGGGCCCGCCGCACCGAAGCGGCCGGCCCGTTGACAAGACCCGCATAAGCACCACGCCACGTGCAGGCCGTCCGGAACCCAACCTGCCGCGTCACGTTCATGCGACGAAGCACGCCCACACGTCGCCCATCGAAGCGCATGGACAACCCCGCGCCCTCAGGCTTGCGCCTGATAGCGATAGCCGTATCCGTACCCGTAGCCATAGCGCGTCGTTTGCACGCCGTTGAATACCTGGCCCGTCACGCGCACGCCAGACTGGCTGAGCCGCGTCATCGTCTCCGCGAGCTGGTGACGGTTCGTCGTTTCCGCGCGAGAGACGACGAAGGTGGCGTCGCACACCTGCGCGAGCGTAATCGCGTCGCTGACCGGCAGCACGGGCGGCGAATCGATGACGACGTAGTCGTAGCGCGCGGCGGCTTCCTTGAGCATGGCGGCAAACGCAGGACGTTCCAGCAGTTCGCCCGGGTTCGGCGGCAACGCGCTGCCGGCCGGCAGCATGTCGAGGCCGCGCAGGCCCGTCGCAATGATCGCCCCATCGAGTGTCGCGTCGCCCGAGAGCACATTGGCGAGCCCCGCATACGCGTGCCCCAGCGTGAAGTAACGGCGTGCGCCGGCGCGCCGCAGGTCCGCATCGACGATCAGTACGCGCAGCCCCTTGAGCGCCAGCACATACGCGAAGTTGAGCGCCACGAACGTTTTGCCCACGCCTTCGGTCGGGCCGGTGAAGAGGATCGAGCCACCCGCCTTGCCCACCATCGAAAAGCGGAGCGCCGCGCGCAGCGAACGCAGCGCCTCGACGCTCGGGTCCGATGGACTCTGGCTCGCCAGCAGCGCGGTCTCCTGACGTGGACCGTCCGACGCGCCACGACGCAGCTTCGCCACTTGCTGCTCGGTCGCACTAACCGGCACGACCGCGAAGATGGGCGCCTGGCCGACACGCTCGACGTCGAGCGGACTGCGCAATGCATCGTGCAGCGCGGCCATGGCCTGCGTGACGACGAACGCGAGGAACAGGCCACCCAGCACGCCGCCCGCGAGCACGAGCGGCACGCGCGGCCAGGCTGCGGAATCGGGCCGCACAGCGAAATCGATCACCGACACGTTGCCGGTCGTGCCGGCCTCCGCCACTTCGAGTTGCTGGGCGTTGGCCACAAGCGCGGTGTAGAGCTGCGTATCCACGGCGACGTTGCGCGCAAGGCGCAGATAGTCCTGCTGCGTGGAGGGCAGCGCCTGCACCTGCTTCTCCACGTCGTGCAGCGCGCTTTGCAGCGCCGAGTCCTGCGCCTCCAGTGTCTGCACTGCCGGATGGCCCGGGCGGAACTGCTCGCGCGTGGCCTGCAGGTTCAGGTCGATGAGCGTCTTCTGCTTGGTCAGGTCCACCGCGCGCGTGAGCAAGGCCTCGGTCTGCTGCTCGATGTCGATGGTCTTGGTGCGAATGCGGAAGGCGTTGAGCCGGTCTTCAGACTGCGCCAGTTCCTCTCGAAATGCGGGCAGCTTGCGATTCAGGAACTCGAGACTCAGCCGCGACTGCTCCGCGCGATGCTTGATGTTGAGCGCCACATAAGCGTGCGCAACTTCGTTGGCGAATGCCGCGGCAAGTGCAGGATCGCTGTTCTTCACCGAGAGCTGGATCATCGAAGAGCCCTTGGTGGTCTCTTGCACCGTCATGCGTTTGCGCATGGCGTCGATCGTGTCCTGCAACGACGCTTCCACGAGCTTGAACGACGTGCCGGGCCGCCCGCGCATCTCGCGAATCTCGATCACGCCGGGCGCGGGACCGAAGTCGGTCTGCACCGTGAACTTCACGCGCTCGTGCAGCCCGCCGTTTGCCACCGTCACGCCGTCCGGGTCTTCGAGTGTCCAGCGGTTGCCGGGCTGCACGCGCACGCGAAATTTCTCGCCGTAGAGCACGCGCGGCGTATCGAATGCGGCCACGGCAAGACGCTCGCCGCCCCACGCGAAACCCGTGAGTCCCAGCGGCGCCTCGGCAAGCCCGTTCGGCGGCGTCTTGTAGCGGCCATACAGGCGCCCCAGCAGCGGCACGCGGTTCGCCACGAAGATGGTGGTGCGCGCCTGGGTGGCGTCGACTGCGGGCTCCAGCACCGCGCGCGAAGAGAGGATGTCGAGTTCGCCGTCGATCGGCTTGTTAAGGCTCAGCGCACTCGCCACGTCGGAGAGCGCGCCGAGCGCGGAGCCCTGTTGCTCATCGACCTGAATCAGGGCGTCTGCCTTGTAGACCGGCGCGGCGACGATCAGATAGGCCAGCGCGATCGCAACGACGCCCGCAGCCACGCCGCAGAACAGACGCCGATGGCTCTGCACGTTGTGCCAGAGCGTCAACAGGCTGACGTCGTCGTCGGTTTGACCGGGGGCCGCGCCGTTCACCAGCATGTTGGGCAGTGTCGGTTCTGACTTCATGTCCATGGTCGGATCAAAGGGAAGGTTGCTGGGTGAGCGCGGGCAACCAACTCCTCGCACACAGTTCGATGAGGTTCAGCGCCGACTCGAAGCGCGCCAGGTCGCCGCCCACCGGGTCGTCGATCTCGCGGTCCATCCAGTGTCCGAGCGTCCACACGTTGAGCGCCGCGAGCGGAAACCGGCGAATGATTTCGAGCCGCTGGCCGCTTTCCATCGTGAGCACCAGGTCCGCCCAGTCGAGCATCGGCTTCACGAGCCGCATCGCGTTGGTGTCGCCGCGCCGGCCGTATCCGCGTGCGTCGAGCACCTCGCATGCGAGCGGATGCATCGGCACGCCGCTCAGCGCGGCGAGTCCGGCCGACTCGACCTCCGCTTCCATCACGTCGTCCAGCACGTGACGAAACACGCTTTCGGCCATCGGGCTTCGGCACACGTTCGCGTGGCAGACGACCAGCAGCTTCAACGGACGCCGCGTCATTTGAAGGCCTGGGCGCCGAGGTAGAGCGAACTCGCGAACGGCAACACCTGCGCGACGACGCGGTAAAAACGCGTCACGTGCGCGGCGTCGACAAACACCACGTCGCGCGGTTGCAGCTCGAAGCGGTCGCCCAGCACGAGCATGCCCGGCGAACTCGCGTCGAGATGGAACACGTCCACGGTGCGGTCTGCCCCTTGCCGGAACACGTAAACCTGCGAGGCGTTCGCCGACGTGCCGTTGAGACCGCCCGCGTCGGAAAGTGCTTCGGATAACGAAAATGGCCCGACCGGCATGATCTGCGAGACAGGCTTGTTGACCTCGCCCAGCACGAACACCTTCTTGAGCAGGCGCTCGGGCACGTTGATCACGTCGCCGTCCTGCAGCACCACGTTCTGCGAAACGTCGCCGCCGTAGAAGAACGCGTAGAGGTCAAGCGGATAGACCTTGCCGCCGCGATTGAGCGTGGCGCCGGAGAGATCGGCGCCCTCGCTGTAGCCGCCCGCGCCCGAGATGGCATCCGAAACGGTCTCGGGCGTATCCGTGAGCGAGATGGTGCCGGGCGCACGCACGGCGCCCGACACGTAAATTTTCTGGCTGCGATAGGACGCAATCGACACGTCGACCTGCGGCTTCGCAACCGACTTGTCGAGCCGCGTGAACAGATTGCGGCGGATCGCCTCGATGGTTTCGCCCGCCACCTTCACCTGACCGATGTACGGGTAGTAGATCGTGCCGTCGGCCTGCACGACACGGCCATTCGGATCGAGATTGCCGCCCGTCGTCGCGGCCGGCAAGGCGGTGCTCTGCGTTGCACCTACCGACACGATCGAGTTGTTCACCGACGAGAAGCCCGGATTGTTGAGTTCCGGATGATCCCAGACGATCACACGCAGCACGTCGCCGCTGCGCACGCGGTACACAGAAGACGCGACGCGCGGCAGCGCAGCGTCTTTGGGCGGCTGCGCTGCCGCCTGCGCAGCCAGTTGCGCGATGAGTCTGCCGTCGAGCGCATGCAGCCGGAACGTGATGCCGTTCTGCACGATCTCGGCGGGCTCCGCCTGCCCGTTGGCCTGCACCGTCGTGTCCTCGCGCGGCGCCACGCCCATGTAGGGCCCCGGCGCCAACGCACAGCCACCCAGTGCGGCCGCTGCCAACCACCCCCACGCCGCCTTCAACGCCACATGCGGACGGCCGCTGGAAATCCGGTTCGAAACACGACGCACCATGCTTTGCTCAATCAATTGGATGTCCTTCCATTCGCGGTCTGACGCGTGCGGACCTGCCGCCGCCGATCAATAGACTTCTGCGTTTGCGAGCGTTGCGCCCGCCGCGTCCTTCGCGGCCACCAGCGGCTCGCCATCGAGGCCCCAGTCGATGCCGAGCGCCGGGTCGTTCCACAGCAGCGTGCGTTCGTGCTCGGGGTACCAGAAGTCCGTGGTCTTGTAGAGAAACTCCGCGCGCTCGGAAAGCACCGCGAAGCCGTGGGCGAATCCGGGCGGAATCCACAGTTGCAGGCGGTTTTCGGCAGAAAGCCGCGCGCCTGTCCATTGTCCGAAGGTGGGCGACGTGCGACGCAAATCGACTGCCACGTCGAACACTTCGCCCGCTACGACGCGCACGAGCTTGCCCTGCGGACGCACCACCTGGTAGTGCAGACCACGCAGCACGTTGCGCGACGAAACCGAGTGGTTGTCCTGAACGAAGTGCAGTCCAGCTGCCACCTTGTCCTCGAATTCGCGCAGATTGAAGCTCTCGAAGAAGAGCCCGCGCGCGTCACCGAATGCAGCAGGCTCCAGCAGCTTCACCTCGGGAATGGCCGTTGGCCGCACGGTGATGGTCATGAGGCAACAGCGCCCAGCAGCGAACTGAGGTAATGGCCGTAAGCGGTCTTGCGCAACGGTTCGGCGAGGCGATTCAGTTGCTCCGCGTCGATCCAGCCCTGCCGGAACGCGATTTCCTCGGGGCTCGACACGAGCAGCGCCTGGCGCTGCTGCACCGTGGCGATGAACATGCCGGCCTCGATCAGCGATTGATGCGTGCCCGTGTCGAACCACGCAAAGCCGCGGCTCAACGTCTCGAGCCGCAGGTCGCCGCGCGCGAGGTAACAGCGGTTGACGTCGGTGATCTCCAGTTCGCCGCGCGCCGACGGTTCGATGCTTGCCGCGATATCGCATACGTCGCGGTCGTAGAAGTAAAGTCCCGTGACCGCGTAGTTCGAGCGCGGCTTGGCGGGCTTTTCCTCGATCGAGAGCACCCGACCTGCCGCATCGAATTCCACCACGCCATAACGCTGTGGGTCGTGAACGTGGTACCCGAACACCGTGGCGCCGGCATCGCGCCTGTCGGCGGCGCGCAGATGCGTGCCAAGATCGGCGCCATAGAAAATGTTGTCGCCGAGTATCAGGGCCGAGGGCCGGTTGTCGATGAAGTCGCGCCCAATCACGAACGCCTGCGCGAGCCCGTCCGGCGACGGCTGCACCGCGTAACGGATGCTCACGCCCCACTGATGCCCGTCGCCGAGCATCGCGGAAAAGCGCGGCGTGTCGGCGGGCGTGGAGATCAGCAGAATGTCGTTGATGCCCGCCATCATGAGCGTGGAGAGCGAGTAGTAGATCATCGGCTTGTCGTACACGGGCAGCATCTGTTTCGAGATGACCTGCGTAATCGGATAGAGCCGGGTGCCGGAGCCGCCCGCGAGGACGATGCCCTTACGTGTCGAGATATGCGTCGAGATACGTGTCGAGATCATGGCTTATGCCTGCACCAATGAATTGGAAAAGTACGCGCGCCGGTATTCGCCCGAAAGCACCGCCTCGACCCACGCTTCGTTGTCCACGTACCACTGCACCGTGCGCGCGAGTCCGCTCGCGAAGGTCTGCTGCGGCCGCCAGCCGAGTTCGCGTGCGAGCTTCGTCGCATCCACCGCGTAGCGGCGGTCGTGACCCTTGCGGTCGGTGACATAGGCGATCTGCTCGCGATAGCTGCCAGCCGCACGCGGTTTCGCCGCGTCCAGCAGCGCGCAGATGCGGTGCACGACATCGACGTTCGTCTGCTCGTTGCAGCCTCCTACGTTGTACGTCTGCCCCGGCGTGCCGCGCGCGAGCACGGTGCGGATCGCGTCGCAATGGTCGCCCACATAGAGCCAGTCGCGCACGTTGAGGCCATCGCCGTACACCGGCAACGGTTCGCCGCGCAAGGCACGCTGGATCATCAGCGGAATGAGCTTCTCGGGAAACTGGTACGGCCCGTAGTTGTTCGAACAATTCGTCGTGAGAGTCGGCATGCCGTAGGTGTGGTGCCAGGCGCGCACCAGATGGTCGGAGCCGGCCTTCGACGCCGCGTAGGGACTGTTCGGCGCATACGGCGTGGTTTCGCTGAACGCGGGATCGTGCGGGCCGAGCGAACCGTAGACCTCGTCGGTCGAGACGTGCAGGAACCGGAAGGCTTCACGCTGTGTGCCCGAAAGGCCATCCCAATACGCGCGCGCTGCTTCGAGCAGCGTCGCGGTGCCCACCACGTTCGTGGAAACGAAGTCGCCCGGCTGGTGGATGGAGCGGTCCACGTGGCTTTCGGCCGCGAAATGCAGCACCGCACGCGGACAATGCGTTTGCATCAGCGCGTCGAGCGCCGCGCGGTCGGTGATGTCGGCGTGCACGAAGACGTGGCGCGGATCGTCGCTCACTTGCCGCAGCGTTTCGTAATTGCCCGCATACGTCAGCTTGTCGACGTTGACGACAGGCTCGTCGTGACGCGCCAGCCAGTCGATGACGAAGTTGGCTCCGATAAAGCCGGCGCCACCGGTCACAAGGATCATGTCGTGCCCTCGGGGGTGTGGGATTGCCGCACTGGCGTGTTACCCAGTGTCTTTGCTGTCAGGCTGCACACGAATGTTCCGATCCGCGATGCCGCACTGCACGAAAAACATAGGCCAGAGGATCGCTATGTTAGGGTTCCCGATTGATCGGATTCGGCCATATGGTTGGCGGGTTCCGACATCATCCGGCAACGCGCCGCTCTTCACGCAGGCCCGCGAGCGGCCCTTCAATCAAGGCTTCGCGCGACACACGACTGCCGCAAGAGGTATCCACCCAGTTTGTCCGAATCGATGAAGACGGTGGCCGAATCTGCCATTTCTGTTCGCATACGCTTTGGCACGAGGCAACTCATTCACCGCAGCATCGCCACATGCATAACGACGGGGTTCGACGACATGGCAGTCAGACAGCTTTTCATTCTCGGCACGCGCGGCATTCCCGCGCGCCACGGCGGCTTCGAGACGTTCGCGGAACGCCTTGCGCTCTACCTGACACAACGCGGCTGGGAGGTCACGGTCTATTGCCAGAGCGATGCGGCTGAAGGCGCGATCAACAAAGACATCAGCGAAGACACGTGGCAAGGCGTGCGCCGCATCATCGTGCCGGTGACGCGTGCCGGTGCCGTCGGCACCATGGAGTTCGACTGGAAATCCATTCGCGACGTGGCGAGACGCGACCCCGGCCTCGTGCTCACGCTCGGCTACAACACGGCCGTGTTCTGCACGTACCTGAGATGGCGCGGCATCACGAACATCATCAACATGGACGGCCTCGAATGGCGGCGCGAAAAGTGGAAGCTGCACGAACGCCTGTGGCTGTGGCTCAACGAGCGCGTGGGATGCTGGGCCGGCAACCATCTGATCGCCGACCACCCCGCCATCGCCGAACATCTGGCCACGCGCGTGAAGCGCCGCAAGATCACGACCATCCCCTACGGTGCGGACCCCATCGAGAGCATGAGCGCGGTACCGCTGAGAGCGTTCGACCTCGAAGACGTTCGCTACGGGCTCGTCATCGCGCGGCCCGAACCGGAGAACTCGGTGCTGGAGATCGTCACGGCGTTTTCGCGCCGGCCGCGCGGCGCACGCCTCGTCGTGCTGGGCAAGTACGATGCGACACATCCGTATCAGCGTGCGGTACTCGACGCCGCCAGCGACGAAGTCATGTTTCCCGGCGCCATCTATGACCAGCACGTCGTGCGCGCGCTGCGCTACCACGCCAACTTCTATCTGCACGGTCATCGTGTGGGCGGCACCAACCCCTCGCTCGTGGAGGCGCTGGGCGCCGGCTGCGCGGTCATTGCGCACGACAACGTCTTCAATCGCTGGGTAGCCGGCCCGGACGCACGCTTCTTCGCGACGGAGGCCGATTGCGACATGCACATCTCCGCGTTGATCGGCGACCCGGCCACGGCGAGCGCCATGGGCCTTGCGAGTGCGCAGCGCTTTCGCAGCGCGTTTCGCTGGGATAGCGTGCTCGCGCAGTACGAGGCGCTACTGGACCGTCATGCTCGAACCGACCGGCAGCACGTCGCGGTCGTGCCGCGTGTCTCTCCGGTTACGGCTGCCGCTGCGGTTGCGGCACAACCGGCCGCAGCGCTCGACGCCCGCGTACGCGCGGAACGTTCGAAAGCGGATCGTGCTGTGGCGTTGAACGCCGAGCACGCGAGCACGCAAGTCGAGTGAGTGGGGATTCGCGGCGGGCGCTTTCCACACGTACCGCCGCGACCATCGCCGCAAGACACGCGGCAGTGCTCAAGCCGAACGAACCATGAACCGTATTACCGGCTCTTGAGCGCACTGCCATAGAACCTGCGGCGCGCTCTGCTCGCAATCCAGACAGCCGCCACCGCAAAAACAAACAGCGCCGCAAAGATCCCACTCGCCGCGACCAATGCCCAGAACTTGCCGGCACCGCGCCACAACCATGCCAGTTGGTGCGTGGCCCAAGCCGCAAGCACCGCCACGCTCGCGAGTGCGGCCAGCAAGTCGAAGCGGATGCGCCACGGCACGATGCTGCGCCCGACGAACCCGCTCACCGCGCAATACGAAGCGCCCGCTGCGAGTGCCGCGCACCCCGCGCCAATGCCACCGAAGCGCGGCGTCAGCACGAGACTCAGCACGCCGTTCAACAGCAATGCGAGCGCCGCAACCGTGCACATCACCGCCTTGCGCTCCTTGAATTCGAGCGGCTTGTGAAAGAACGGCCCGAGCGAAAAGCAGAACGACGAAGCGACCAGCAACGGCAGAAGCGTCGCCGCCGCGCCGAATTTGTCGCCGAGAAAAAGGCGCGTGGCCGGCACGGCCACAGCATCGACGAGCGCAACGAGAACCGCGCCCGAGCACAACAGCCACGTGAGCAGGTCTCCCAGTTGGCGCGCTGCCGCCTGCCCGTTCCTGGCGTTCCACGCGCCCATCAACTGCGGCCAGGCGGCGGCAAGAATCGGCGCCATCACGAGATTCACCGAGCCCACCACGAGCGTTGACGCCGCGCCGTACAGGCCCGCCATTTCCGGCCCGGCGAGTGCGCGAACGAGCAGCCGGTCGCAATACATGGCGAGGTTCATGAAGATGAACCACAGCGTCATCGCGCCGCCGTAGATGCGCAGCTTGTGAAAGACCATGCGCGTGCGGCGCGAAAGCAGCTTGTCACGCACGTCGCGGGCGAAGAGGCCCGCCCGCAACGCACCGAACGCGGCGCCCAGGCATTGCGCGGCGGCCACGGCGAGCAGCAGCGCACCGACGTCGTTCGGCGCCATCCCACAAACGAGTAGCGAAAACACGATCTTCAACGCACTCGCGCCCGCCTGCTGGATCGCGTAGGGCCACGCGCGCTGCTCCGACTGCAATGCGGTGCCGACGAGCGTGAAGAGCGTTTGCGCGGCGATCGCGATGACGCAGAGGGGCCACAGCGCGCCGTCCGGAACATCGAACCACTGCGCTACGCGCGCGAGCACGTACAGCGCGGCAAGCCCCAGGAAAATCGCGCCGGCGCCGCGCAGCACGGCCGCCTTCGCATAGCTGGCCGCGCGCCGGCTCGCGCCTGCGAGGTAGCGTCCCGTGGCCTGCTGCAGCCACTGTCCCGCCACGGAACTCGCGAGCACGATCACCGTGATTGCAACCGTGTAGCCCCCATAAAGCGTGGGTTCAAGACGGCGCGTCAGCAGGGAGAGCAGCACGATGTTGAGCCCCGCGTTGCTGCCTATTCCGAGCGCGTAGGGAACGTACGTCGACCACGTCTTGCGCAACCGCCCCGCGCCCCCCTGCCCGCCCACCCTCATGACGCAACCGCCGGCGAACGTTGCGAGAGTGCATCGACGAGTCGTTCCACCGAGGCCTGCAGCGTGAACTGTTGGGCAAGGCGCACCGAACGGTCGGCGTAGGCCGTGCGCCGCGCATCGTCGCCGAGCAGCGCAACGAGCGCGTCGGCGAGCGGTTGTGCCGACTTCGGCGGCACGACGATACCGTTCTGCCCGTCTATCACGAAGTCGCGTGTGCCGCCGTTGTCCGCGGTGACCACGGCGCATCCGCACGCCATGGCCTCCAGCGCCGGCAGCCCCCAGCCTTCGCTCCAGCTGGGGCACAGATAGATGGACGACGCGTTGTAGACGGTCTCGCGCAGCACCTGCCTCGCGGGATCCTGGACATACGCGATCCACGCGGGCAGGAAGTCCGGCCGTGGGGCTGTGCCGAAGAGCACCGCTTGCAGATCGGGAAACGACGCCTTCGCCAGTTCGAGTGCAGCCACGCCTTCTGCCGCACCCTTCCACGCGTGCGGCGAATACAGCATGCTCACCGTGCGGGCGCGCTGAGCAGGCGCAGACGTGAGGAAGAACTCCGCGTGGTCGACGGGATTGGGCACCTGCCAGGCGGTATCGCCGGACAGCTCGTGCACAAGGTCTTTCAGCCATCCTGAGATCACGATCTTCTTCATGCGCGATCGCAAAGTGCGGTTGACGCGTGCCTCAGGGCCGGCCCACGTTTCGTGATGCTGAATGAAATAGAACTTCTCTCCGCTACGTGCCGGCAGACGATCCACGTATTCGGCGGTACGCCATAGCGTCGCCACGATCACGTCCGCCTGCGGTACGTAACGCGGATACAGCGCGGGCACGACGCTAATCCTTACGCGGGGATGCATCTTCATCCACGGCACGCAGGCGCGGTGTCCCTGCCCGGCCACGGCCCGGCCCACGCCCATCAGCTTCGCGCAGTCAGCCGCGAGCGAACGCAGCCGTGCGGCCGGCGTGTGCCGGAAGCGCCACAGAAACAGCGTGCGCGGATGCAGAACCTCGACCTCGTGCCCGGCTTCGGCGAGCGCGTTGGCATATTGATAGACGATCTTGCCGCCGCCTGTGGGGCGTGGCATGAGGCGCGGCAGAACGAAGGTGATTTTCATGGCGAGCGCCGTTTCGTCAGCGGGATTCGCGCTGAAGCGCGACGGCGTCGTGCTGGATGGATGCATCTGCTGCCGTGGCGTGGGGCGCCTGTACTGTCTGCGCAATGGCGCGCATATAGGTCTCCACCGTGAATCCGTTCACGTAGCACGCTCGGGCCGCGTTCGCGAGCCGCACGTAGTCGTCGTCCGGAAGTGCGAGTGCATGCTTGAGTACGTGCAGCAAGTTCTGCGCGTCGTTAGGTTCGAACAGAAAGCCGGTTACGCCGTGCGTCACGATCTCCGTGAGGCCGCCCGTGGCCGCCGCAATCACGGGGCGGCCACTTGCGAAGCTTTCTATGGCCACGCGCCCGAACGGCTCCGGCAACACCGACGGCACCAGCGCGTAATCGGCCCATGCGTAGTGCTCGGCCGGGTCATTCGTGAAGCCGTGTATCTCGACGCTCTGCGCGCACGCATGCGCGGTGTCGCGCAACTGCCCAAGCACCGCCTCGTATCCGGGAAACACGTCGCCGACGATGCGCAATTCGAGCGGCAAGGCACGGCCCAACGTGCGCAGCGCATCCAGCACGAATTGCTGCCCCTTCCACGGATTGATGCGTCCGATGATGGCAAGCCGCAGCGGCCGCGCACCACGCACCGGCGCAGGGGCAATGTCGCCCGCCACTTCGACGCCGTTGTGGATCACCGTGCCGGGCATACGAAACGCCGCTGCCGTCGCGTTCGAGTTGTAGATCAACGCAGCGCGCGAGAAACGCAACAACGCTCTGAACACGCGCAGCGCCACGCGCGAAGGTATTTCGCGCACGTGCACGTAGCACCCGGCGCGCCGCCCACGCAAGGCCGCAATCGCAGCGACGCACACCACGGTGTTCACATAGCAAACGTCGTAGCGTTCGAACAGGCGGCAATAGCGTCGCCACGCGCGTGCCATGTTCGCCAGCGTACCCAGCGGTCGCGCCTTGAGCTTCTTCTTGCGCAACACACCGTTCTCGTCGTACTGAATCCGGCTCGCGTATCGCGCGACGTGATCGACGATTGGCCCGGGTTCGGGCAGCACGACGTCGATGGAGGCGTCGGGGTGCTGCTCGCGCAGTGCACGCAGTGCGGAAAGAAAGCTGCGGTCGGAACCGTACAGCTCCGCGCCCTGGTGCACCATGACGATGGCTAGCGGCTTCTTCAACGAAACACCTCCGCAACGACCTGGAAGAATCGGCCGCGCGCATGGGCGCCAGCCGACACGCGCCACGCCTTCCACACCACGTAGCAGCGAATCGCGAGTTTCTCCATCAGATTGCGGTCGAAGACGTGAACCCACGATTGCCAGAGCCAGATCTGGCGCTGCAACGCTGCGTCGGGATTCGTCGTGCTGCGCAATGCGGAGTCGTGCTCGAGATGCGCGCCGGTGAGCCACGCGCGCGAGCCGAGGCGCGCAATGTCGCGGCAAAAGCGCGTATCCACGCCGTAGAGCCGCAGCCGCTCGTCGAATGGTCGCGGCCCGAGGCGCGTGAGCAGCGCGCGGCTGATGCACATGCCGCTCATCATCGCGGTGAAGTTCGCCGGCAAAAGCGCGCGGTCTCGTACCCGCGCGAGCGCAGACCCCTTGATCCACTTGAGGCAACCCGGGCTGATCGTCGTATCGCCGTGCCGGATGCGCGGCGTGAAGACTTCGGCGTTGCCCGTGTCGATGCTCGCCGTCAGCTCGCGAAAGAACGCGGCATCGACGCTCGAATCCTGATCGAAGATGACGACGTACGGGCGATTCGACTGCCGGACCAGCATGTTGTAGACCTTCGCGAGTGACTCGTTTTCCGGCGACGACCAATAGCGCCACGGAAAAGGCAGGAAGCCCGGATCGGGCGGCGCCGGTTGCTCGCGCGCGTTGTCCCAGATATGGACTTCGATGTCGATGCCCAGCTTCGCGAAGTCGATCCGGCTGAGTGTGGCGAGTGTTTCGGATGCCTCAGGATCGCGCCGATACACTACGACGATGAGATCAAGCGCATGCATGGGCTTCTGCTCCCTGCCTGCTGCCGACCACGCGCGCGGGAATGCCTGCCACGATCGAGTAGGGCGGCACGTCGCGCGTCACCACCGCGCCCGCGGCAACCACGCAGCCCTGGCCGATCGTGACGCCGCCCAGCACGGTCACGCGTGCGCCGAACCAGCAGTCCTCGCCGATGGCGATCGGCTTGCGCGTCGTGCCCTGGTCGCGAATGGGCCGCGTCAGGTCCGCGAAATTGTGGTTTTCCGGGTGGGCGCTGAAGTATTGCCCGATGATCGTGTTGCGACCGATGGTGACGCCGCCCGAGCCGCCCACACTCGAAAACTCGCCGATGCCGCAACCTTCGCCAATCACGATGTGAGCGCCGGGCCGCTGCAGATCGGTGCCCACCACAAGCCGCGTATAAGCGCCGATATTCGCGCGTGCACCGATGCGCAATCCGTCGCGCCCCAGTCCGCTCAGAATGGCGCCGTCGCCGATGACCGCGTACCGCCCGATCTCGACCTTGCGTGCGAATCGCAATCTGACGCGTCGGCCGACGAAGCACGGTACAGGCCGGCGCGACCGTAACGAAAGCGCCGTGCCGCGCATCAGATTCGCGCACTGCTCCGCGAGAAAGAGAAGCACGTCCAGCGTGCCCAGATCGGGCGCGAGCGCCTTGCCTGGACGAATGCGCCGCAACGCCTGATTGACCAACGCACTCAACATGCCAGTACCCGCAATGGCTCGCCGCTGCCGAGCCGTTCAATGAATACGCAGGTTCAAGGCGACAACGAACACGGTTTGTGTGCCCGCCATTGCGCAGCTTCCTGCATCGATTGCGGCACATCATAAGCACGCGCTTCACTAGCCATATAGGGCTGGCCGATCGCGCCACGATGTTGGCGGATAGCGTCACGCAGCGAGTCGTTGCGCGACGACGCGGGGTCGAGTGACGGCGACGTTGGCGAGAAACCGCCGAGGTATGGTTTCAATCGGCCAGGTCGCGCTCTCGCCAGCGGAAAAAATTTACGATGCGCGATGAATGTCCCGGCAAGACGCCACGTTGCGCGACGATCATCGATCGGCGGCCATCGCGTGGTGGCGAGCGCGTCGTCCACTCTGCGTCACCTTTCGGTTCCAGTCATGTCGGAAATCTATCCGTTCAAGCGCACAACGCGATTCCTGCACGAGCCCAACAGACGCGTTGCGCTGCCGGCCGCAACAGAACAGCTTTCCCACGACGACGCTATGGTGCTCGCCGAAATCGAAGACTGCTGCGCCGCGCTGTTCGACCGCTGGTGCGAGACCCGGCATGTGGTGCCGCTCGCTTACCTCATGCACGTATGGCCGCTTCCCGCGACATCCGTAGACCTCGCCCGTAGAGTGGCAATCGTTTTGCGCGAGTTGCAGCGGCTTCATACGGAATCGCTCGGTCCTGTCGAGCATCAGTTGATTCGCCGTGCGCTAGGCGCGGTGGAACGCGCGTTTCCGTCGTAAAGGCGGACGTGCGAAGACGTTGCGCCAGGCATCCCGTGGTATCGGAAATCGGGATCAGACGTCCTTGAACGCTGTGTCAATCTCCTCGTCTTCGCGCGCCGCCGCCTGGTTCACCGCCATCCCGCCCTCCGCCGCGCTCCATTGCCGGACCCATTCCGGCAAGAGTGGCGACGGCTGCGTGATACCGGCCAGCTCCATCAGCTCCGCGGTGGATACGGTCCCGCCGCTGCGCTTGAGAAAGCGCGCACGCACGACGCCGAGCGCAACCTGTGCGCCGTCGCGCACGAAACCTTGTTCGAGGAAGATGTTTTTCTCGTCCCAGCCGATCACACGCGTCGCCACTTCGTAGCGTTCGCCCAGTTCGAGCGAGCGATGAAAGCGCAGCGTTTCGAGCGTGACCACCGGATACCAGCCGCGTGCGTTGAGCCGCTTGAAAAGCCCGCTGCGGATCATCAGGTCCACGCGCGCGAGGTCCAGAATCGCGAAGTAACGGCTGTTCGTCATGTGACGCAGCACATCGAGGTCGTTGAGCCACACGCGAAACGGCGTGACGCAGGTATCCAGCACGTTCAGTGGGCCCCGACGTGCCGAGAACAACAAGGTTGTGAGAAGACGTAGCAGCAGACTCATCGCAATGGCCGATTCGATCGGTAACAAGGAAAGCACGCACCGGACGATGCGCGAGAGTCTGCATGGTAGTCGGCCTGCGCGCGCGAAACGCGCTCAGGCGGCGGGATAGACCTAGAGCACCTCCTCTCGCCCGAGCACGGCGAGGCGGCACCCTGCGTGCGCGGCCTCGGCCCCCAATAGCCGAATTTCCGCTACGGATTCGAGGGCACAGCGCGAGCGCGATTCAAGCCGCCGCCCGCTGCGCATCGTGCGCGAGCACAGCGCCCTCGGCGACGAGCGCATCGATACGCTCGTTATCGAATCCATATTCGCGCAGCACTGCACGCGTATGTTCGCCATAGAGCGGCGCGGGCCGCGAGCGCGGCATCGGCTCGTGTTCCGGCGTGGCGCCATCCACCTCGTCCCCTACCGAAAAGTGGATCGGCAAACCGATGCCACGCGTGCGCCCCGCGAGCGGATGGTCGGACTCCACCACCATTGCGCGCGCAAGCGTCTGCTCATGCGTGGCGACCTGCGGCACGTCGAGCACCGGTCCGCACGGCAAGCCGATAGCGTCGAATACGACGAGCCATTCGTCCGTGGTCTTCTGCGCGAGCCGCACGCCCAGCACCTCCACGAGCGCCGTGCGATTGGCCATGCGCGCCGCGTTGGTGCTGAAGCGCGCGTCGCTTGCCAGTTCCGGCATGCCGAGCACGTTCACCAGACGCTCGTAATTGCTCTGGTTCGCGGCGCCCACGTTGATCCAGCCATCCAGCGTACGAAACGCCTGATACGGCGCGCTGGTGGGGTTGGCCGAGCCCATCTTGGGCAGCACGGTGCCGTCGGCGAAGTAGTTGGCGAAGGCCCAGTACATCTGTTGCAGGCCTGCTTCGAAGAGCGACGTATCCACCATCTGGCCGCGGCCCGTGCGCTGCTTCTCGGCATACGCGGCGCAGATGCCGAGCGCGGCGAGAATGCCCGCGTTGATGTCGGTAACGGGCGAGCCTGCCTTGATCGGCGCCTGCCCCGGCTCGCCCGTCATGCTCATGAGGCCGCTCATGCCCTGCGCGATGAGGTCGAAGCCGGCCTTGTCGGCCAGCGGCCCGCTGCGTCCGTAGCCCGAGATCGCGCAGTAGATGAGCCCGGGGTTCATCGCCTTGAGCACGTCGTAGCCCATGCCGAGCTTCTCCATGGTGCCCTTGCGATAGTTCTCGGTCACCACGTCCGCGCTCGCCAGCAGCCGTTGCAGCACCTCGCGCCCGCCCGCCGTTTTCAGGTTCAGCGCGATGCCGCGCTTGTTGCGGTTGACGATCATGAACGACGCCGACTCACCGTGCGCCATGATGGGCGCGAAGCGGCGCGAGTCGTCGCCGCCCGGCACCTTCTCCACCTTGATGACGTCCGCACCCATGTCGGCGAGCATCATGCCGCACACGGGGCCCGACATGATGTGCGCGAGTTCGATCACGCGCATGCCGGCCAGCGGGCCTGCTCTCTGTGCCATCTCGTGTCCCCTCGTTTGCCACGTTTGCGGCATCTACCTCGTTTGCCTCATTTGCCTCATTTGCCTTCGAATGCCGGCTTCGTCTTCGCGAGAAACGCCTGGTAGCCGATGCGGAAGTCTTCGGTGCCGAAGCACGCGAAGCCTTCGTCGCGCTCGGCGGCAGTGAGCGGCGCCGGGTTCATCACGCGCCGCACGAACTGCTTGTGCCAGCGCGCGACGAGCGGCGCGCCTTCGGCGATGCGCGTGGCGCACGCCCAGGCTTCGCCAGTGACTTCGGTATCCGCAACCACGCGCGTGACGAGTCCTTTTTGCAGGGCCTCCTGCGCGCCGAAAATGCGCCCTTCGAGCAGAATTTCGAGCGCCACGGCCGGGCCCGCCAGCTTCACGAGCCCCGCGAGTTCGGCGTGCGCCATCACGAGCCCGAGGTTCTTGATGGGCACACCGAAGCGGCTCGACTCGCCGCAGATGCGCAGGTCGCACATCGACGCAATCTCGAGCCCGCCGCCCACGCAGATGCCGTGAATCATCGCGACGAGCGGATGGCGGCAGCGCTCGAACGCGTCGAGCGTGCGATGCATCAGCGCGCCGTACTCGCGCGCCTGCTCCACGTTTGCGCGGTCCGTAGCGAATTCGCCGATGTCGTTGCCCGGCGAAAACGCCTTCTCGCCCGCGCCGCGCAGCACGATGCAGCGCAGGCTGTCTTCGGCGGACAACGCGTCGATGGTTTCGCCCAGCTCGCGCCACAGCGTCTTCGTCATCGCGTTCAACTTGTGCGGCCGGTTGATCGTGACGGTCGCGATGAAACCGTCACGCTGGACCACAATGCCTGCTTCGTTCATGGCGTCTCCCTATGCCGCTATGCCACCAGGCTGCCGGCAATCAGACGAGCCCGGCTGCCGGCTTGATCGCTTCGTCGGCCTGCTCTTCGAGCCGGCGGTCCGGCCGCATGGCGATGGAGAGCACGATGCCCGCTGCCATCAACGCCATCGACGCGATGAACGGCAGGTTCCAGTTGCCCGTTACGTCGATCATCCAGCCGCCCACCACGGGGCTGATGATCGCGGCGAGCGCCGAGCCCGTGTTCATCACGCCGCTCGCGGTGCCGGCGTGCTTCGGGGCGATGTCCATCGGCACGGCCCACATCGGTCCGATGGTCATTTCGTTGAAGAAAAAGCCGAGGCTCAGGCACACCGCCGCGAGCGTGATCGACATGTTCGGCACCAGCATGATGGGCATGAGCGAGAGCAGCGTCGCGAACATGCAGATGGCCACCATCGCGCTGCGCGCAAGACGCGGGCGACCGGTGCGCTTGAGAATCTTGTCGGTCACTTCACCGCCCAGCCAGTCGCCCAGCACGCCCGCGAAAAACACGCCCGACGCGAAGAGCGCCGACTTGCTCAATTGCAGGTGATAGTTGTGCAGGAAGTACTGCGGAATCCAGCCGAGGAAGAGCCACAGCACCCAGCCGTAGCAGAAGTACACGAGGGTGACGGGCGCCATGCGACCCACCAGCGCGCGCCATGGCACGGGCTTGCGTTCCTTGAAGCCGCTGTAGGCGGGCAGGCGGTCGCTTTCGGCGTGGCTGATGCGCGGATGCTCGCGCGGGTCGTCGCGGAAATACCAGATCCACACGAGCGCCCACAGGAAGCTGATGATGCCCGTCACCACGAACGAGCCGCGCCACGACGTCGTGAGCATGAGCCACGTGATGAGCGGCGGCGCCACCGCGTTGCCGATGCGCGAAGCCGCATGCGTGATGCCTTGCGCGAAGCCGCGCCGCTCCGGGGTGGTCCAGTTCGACATGGCGCGCGTGGCCGTGGGGAACGTGGCGCCTTCGCCCAGGCCCAGCAGCAGCCGCGCGATCACGAGCGACACGAAACCGCCCGCGAGCCCCGTCAGCACGGTGGCGCCGGCCCAGATGATGGCGCACACGGCGAGCGTGCGGCGCGGCCCGAAGCGGTCGCCCAGCCACCCGCCGATGATCTGGAACACGAGATACGGATACGCGAACGCGGAAAAGACAAAACCGACCTGCGTATGGGTAAGACCCAGCTCGGCGCCGAACTGGCTCGCTGCCGTGCTCACGTTGACGCGGTCAACGTAGGTGATGAGGTACATCGCGCACAACAGCAGCAGAACGCGCGTCGTGACTCGACGGAACATCGCTGTCTCCTTGTCTCCGGTGCCGGCGGCGCTGTAGCGCTGCATCGAGGTAGCGCGCCGTGCGTGGTCAGGTGTGGTTGGAATGACTGCCCGTTTTGCTACATCAATGCCTCCTCGAGAATGTGGGCCACGTGGCGCGCCTTCGCGCCGGCCCCATCGGCAATCTGGTGGCGGCAGCTCGTACCGTCCGCCACGATCACGGTGCCCGGCTCCGCTGCGCGAACAGCGGGCAGCAGCGAGAGTTCGGCCATCGCCATCGACACCTCGTAATGCTCGGCCTCGTAACCGAAGCTGCCGGCCATGCCGCAGCACGACGATTCGATTACGGCCACGTCGATGCCGGGAATCCAGCCGAGCACCGTGCGCGAAGGCGCAAACGCCCCGAACGCCTTCTGGTGGCAATGGCCGTGCAGCAGCGCGCGCTTCATGCCGTGAGGCGCCTTCAGCGGCAACTGCATGCGGCCGGCCTCGCGCTCGCGCACGAGAAATTCTTCGAACAGCAGCGCGGACTGCGCGAGCCGCTGTGCCACGTCGCCGAAACCATACGCGAGGAACTCGTCACGCAGTGTGAAAAGACACGACGGTTCCAGCCCGACGATGGGCACGCCGCGCTCGACGAACGGCCGCAGCGCATCCAGCGTGCGGCGCGCTTCGACCTTCGCTTCGTCCACGAGTCCCGCGGCAAGGAACGTGCGGCCGCAGCACAACGGGCGCTCGCTGCGCGCCGCGGCACCCTGGGCCGCGAACGGATCGACGTGCACGGTGTAGCCGGCCGCTTCGAGCACGCGCCGCGCCGCGCGCGCGTTCTCGGGCTCCATGTGGTTGTTGAAGGTATCGACGAAGAGCAGGACTTCGCGCGTGGCTGTCGTGCCAGCGCCGGCAGTGGTCTCCTGCCCGCGACGCTCGCCTCGCACGCTCGCAAGGAAGCTCTTCGTGAAACGCGGCAGGCTGCGCTCGGGCGCAATGCCGAAGCGTGCCAGCAGCGCGCGCGCCGCCGGCGAACGCGTGACGAACGCCGTCACCGGCGCAAACCCGCCGGCGAGCGCCGCATAGCGCGGCAGAAACGCGACGAGCCGATCGCGCCAGCGCATGGGGTGCCGCGCATACCAGGCCGCGCGCGCTTCGATCTTCACCTTCGCCATATCGACGCCCGTCGGGCAGTCGCGCTTGCAGCCCTTGCAGGAGACGCAGAGATCGAGCGCCTCGCGCACCTCGGCGCTTGCTAGACCGGCCTCCCCTACCTGCCCGCTCAACGCCAGCCGCAACGTATTCGCGCGACCGCGCGTGACGTGCTGCTCGTCGCGCGTCACGCGATAGCTCGGGCACATCGTGCCCGCGTCGAACTTGCGGCAGTGGCCGTTGTTGTTGCACATCTCCACGGCCTTCGCGAGTCCGTGCGTGCGGTCGCCGCCACTGCCCGGCGTGCCTTCGGCGCCCGTGAGGGGGTCGCGCGTCACGTTCCACGCCGACCAGTCGAGCTTCGGTTCGAACGGTGTTTCTGCGTAGCCCGGTGCAAAGCGGAAGTGACGCGCGTCGTCCATCTTCGGCGGCGCGACGATGCGGTCCGGGCTGAACAGGTTGTCGGGATCGAACAGCGCTTTGACTTCGCCGAACGCGCGCGTCAGTTGCGGTCCGTACTGCCACGAGATCCATTCGCCGCGGCACAGGCCGTCACCGTGCTCGCCCGAATAGGCACCCTTGTACTCGCGCACAAGCGCGGCCGCTTCTTCGGCAATGGCGCGCATCTTCGCGGCGCCGTCGCGGCGCATGTCGAGAATGGGCCGTACGTGCAGAGTGCCCACGCTCGCGTGCGCGTACCACGTGCCTTCCGTGCCGTGCCGGTGGAACACGTCGGTCAGGCGACTCGTGTATTCGGCGAGATGGTCGAGCGGCACCGCGCAGTCTTCGATGAAAGATACCGGTTTGCCGTCGCCCTTCATGCTCATCATGATGTTGAGCCCGGCCTTACGGACGTCCCAGAGCGCTTTCTGCGGGCCCGTGTCCGTCATGCGCACGACCGAGCCCGGCAGGCCGAGGTCGCCCATCAGCGCGACAAGATCTTCCAGCCGGCGTAGCAACGGCGCCTGCTCGCTGCCCGCGAATTCGACCAGCAACACCGCTTGCGGACGCCCCACGAGCGCTGCTTCGATCACAGGCCGGAACGCCGGATTGCCGAGCGAGAGATCGATCATGGTGCGATCGACCAGCTCCACCGCCGAGGGACCGAGCCGCACGATGTGCTGGGTGAGGTCCATCGCCTGGTAAAAGGTGGGAAAGCTCACGACACCGAGCACCTTGTGCGCGGGCAGCGGCGCGAGCTTCAGCGTGAGTTCGCGGCTGAACGCGAGCGTGCCTTCCGAGCCCACCAGCACGTGCGCGAGATTCGGTTCGCCGTCCGCGCTGTAGGGCATCGGGTTCTGGCAGTCGAACACGTCGAGGTTGTAGCCCGACACGCGGCGCAGCACCTTGGGCACGCGCGCCACGATCTCGTCGCGCTCGCGTGAAGCGATGTTGCGCAGACCGTCCACGATGGCGCGCACGCGAGAGGCCGCCGCTTCCATCTGCGCAAGCGGGCCGAAGCGCGCGAGCGTGCCGTCGGCGAGCACGGCATCGATGGCGGCCACGTTGTGGACCATGTTGCCGTACTGGATGGAACGCGAGCCGCACGAGTTGTTGCCGGCCATGCCGCCTAGCGTGCATTGCGCGCCCGTGGAGACGTCCACGGGAAACCAGAGCCCGTGAGGCTTCAACCACGCGTTCAGATGATCGAGCACCATGCCGGGCTCGACCGTCACCGTCAGCGCTTCAGCATCGAAGTGCTTCACGCGGTTGAGCCATTTCGACGTATCGATCACGAGCGCTTCGCCCACGGTCTGACCGCACTGGCTCGTCCCTGCACCGCGCGCGAGCACGGGCACATGGTTCTCGCGGGCAATCTGCAATGCTGTGAGCAGGTCGTCCTCGTCGCGCGGCACCGCTACGCCGACGGGCGTGATCTGGTAGATCGAGGCGTCCGTGGCATAGCGGCCGCGCGAGGCGCGGTCGAACAGCACGTCGCCGCGCAGCGCGTTGCCCAACTGGACCGCGAGCGGCGTGGGCGCCATCGCACCGCCTGCCGTGCCGCCAGGGTGCGACGGCATGAGCCGCACCGGCCGCACGAGCGTTGCGCTGCGCGGCGCCGATGTCATCGGGCGGCTCCGTCGAACTGCACCTGCACGGGCGGCAGCCCTTCGATCTCGCCCACGGCCACGCCCGGCTCGCGCGCGGTCCACATGCCGATGAAGCTGCCGGTGGTGATGACCGCGCCCGCTGCGAGTGCGATGCCGCGGCCGGTGCTGTGATTCACGACCCAGGTCAAGAGCCGCCGCGGATCGCCCGCCGGGTTCGCCGGCTCAGAACCGAACACGCTCGCGCCGTTATAGGTGAAGCGCAGCGACGGCGCGGCGAACGGGAAGTCGTCGCGATACGGCACGGGCGCGCCCGCAATCAGCGCGCCGTGATTGAGCAGATCGGCAAGCTGCCACAGGCGGTCCACGTCGGGCCACGCGGCGAAGCGGCTCGTCACCACTTCGATGGTCGCGCACATCGATTCGATGGACGACATCACGTCTTGCGCGGCATAGGGCGTGCTGCTCGCTTCAAACGTGCGGCCAAGGCGAAACGCGATCTCGAGTTCGAGCGCGAACGGCGCGTGCGCGTCGAAGTGCAAACGCGCGGGGCTCGCGTAAAGCAACGCATCGGGCAACGGCGCGCCTTGCGCGGGTGCGTCCGGCGACTTCGCGCCCACCTTCCAGCCGCCGATGCCGTACTTCAGGCGGCGCAGCGTCTCGTGCTGGGTGTCGAAGGCGTCCTCGGCGGTGGCGGGCGCGAGTTCGTCGGGCACGCGCACGATGGGCGAGTGATCGGCGCGCGCATCGGCAAGCCACTGGGCGCGGGCGGCGGTACGGGCGGGGCTGCTGCCGGCCGCAGCGAAGTCGAGGGTTTCGGGACGATTCATCGCGCGGCCCTCACGCGGCTACGCGCAGTGCGCGCGCCGGCGCGTGCGTGCCGAGATATTCCATGGCCGCCTGCACGCCGCTGCCCGCGAGCTTCACGCCGCCCAGCTTCAGCCCCATCTCGCAGCCGGCGAGCGTGGCCATCAGCGTGAGGTCGTTGCAGTCGCCCAGGTGGCCGATGCGGAACATGCGCCCCTTCACCTTGCCGAGCCCCGTGCCCAACGACATGTCGAAGCGCTCGTAGATCAGCTTGCGCACGGCGTCGGCATCTACGCCCTCGGGCATCACGACGCCCGTGAGCACCGGCGAGTAGACAGCCGGGTCGGCACATTGAATTTCGAGGCCCCACGCGCGCACCGCCTGGCGGCACGCTTCGGCGAGGCGCTGGTGACGTGCGAAGACGTTGTCGAGCCCTTCGCTGAAGATCATGTCGAGCGCTTCGGCAAGGCCGTAGAGCAGGTTCGTGTTCGGCGTGTAGGGCCAGTAGCCGGTGCGATTCATCTCGATGATCTCGGTCCAGCCCCAGAACGCGCGCGGCAGCTTCGCGTGGCGGCTCGCTTCCAGCGCCTTTTGCGACACCGCGTTGAAGCTGATGCCGGGCGGCAGCATCAAGCCCTTCTGCGAACCGGACACGGTCACGTCCACGCCCCATTCGTCATGGCGATAGTCGGCGGAGGCGAGGCCCGAGATCGTGTCGACCATCAGCAGCGCGGGGTGGCCCGCCGCGTCGATGGCGCGGCGCACCGCGGCGATGTCCGAGGTCACGCCCGTCGAGGTCTCGTTGTGCACCACGCACACGGCCTTGATGGCGTGCTGCGTGTCTTCGCGCAACCGCGCTTCGATCATGGGCGCCTGCACGCCGCGCCGCCAGCCTTCCACGCCGGGCAGCCCGAGAAACTCGGGCTTCAGACCGAGGCTCTCGGCCATCTTCTTCCAGAGCGTGGCGAAGTGGCCGGTCTCGTACATCAGCACCGTGTCGCCGGGGCTCAGCGTGTTGCACAGCGCGGCCTCCCAGGCGCCGGTGCCCGAGGCCGGATAGATCACGACGGGCAGCGCGGTCTGAAACACCTTCTTGATGCCGGACAGCACCCGCAGGCCCAGCGCGCCGAATTCGGGGCCGCGATGGTCGATGGTGGGATAGCTCATCGCGCGCAGAATCCGGTCGGGCACGGGGCTGGGCCCTGGAATCTGCAGGAAGTGACGGCCGGCGGGATGAAAGTCCAGTTCAAGCATTGCGTGTCCTTTTTGAATTTTGCATGCAAAATACTTTAGAGCACGAATAGGTCTCTGGGAAGGCGCAATGTGCATCACAGCGGCCAGGACAAACCCTTAGCCTCGCAGAGGCCGCGTCACGCCTTGTCTGGCACTAGAATCCGAACATCCGGTCCGCGTTGGTAAAATACCGCTCGCGTCTGGCCAGGCCGCCGGCTGACGCGATTCGATGACGGGAAATTGCATGCGAAATACAGATATCGCCGACGACGCCTCTTTCACGCCCACCTTGCCGCGCGTCGAGCGGCTGCGTCTGCACGACACGGTGGTGGAGCACTTGCGCAACTTCATCGTGGAGGGGCGACTCGCGCCCGGCGTGAAGCTCAACGAACGCGAACTCTGCGAAATGCTGGGCATCTCGCGCACGCCGCTGCGCGAGGCACTGAAGGTGCTGGCAGCGGAAGGGCTGATCGATATTTCGCCGAATCGCGGCGCGTCGGTGTCGCGCATGTCGGCCGCCGAGATTCGCGAGATGTTCGAACTGATGAGCGGGCTCGAAGCGTTCTCGGGCGAACTGGCCTGCGAGCGCATCACGCCTGCGGAACTCGCGCAGATCAAGGCGCTGCACTACGAAATGCTGGCCTGCCACGCGCAGAACGACCTGCCCGGCTACTACAGCCGCAACATGCAGATTCACGACCGCATCAACGAGGCCGCGCGCAATTCGGCGTTGAGACAGACGTGGCTTTCGATCAACCGGCGTTTGCAGGCGCTGCGGTTTCGCTCGAACTTCTCGGCGTCGAAGTGGGACCACGCCGTGCACGACCACGAAGAGATGATCAAGGCGCTCGAATCACGCGATGGCAAGCGGCTCGCCACGATCCTGCGCCAGCATCTGCTCGACAAGCGCGACGCGGTGCTGCTCCAGGACGCGCAGCAGCAGGCGGTCAGTGGGGCGTAAGGGGGTGCCGCAAGGGGGTGCGTAAGGGCAGCCGAGGTTGACGAGAAAGTCCGCAGGGAATGAAAAAAGCCCGTGTGCCTCGAAAGAGCACACGGGCTTTTCACTGCCTGCGTCTGATTGCGTCTGTTGACCGATGCGGCGCGCAAGCAACCGCGCTAACGCCGCCTCCGGTCAGGCTCAGCCAGCTCAACCAGCCTCAGTCAGCCTTCACGCCTTCCACCTGGATCTGCAGCGTGGTGGCCATCTTGAAGCCATAGGCCTGGCCGTAGTTCACGCCGAAGTCGGCACGGTCGAACTGGGCGGTAGCGTCTGCACCGCACACTTCGCGCTTGAGCATCGGGTTCGTGAAGCACTTGAACGAATCGATCTTCAGGTTCAGCGGCTTGGTCACGCCATGCAGCGTGAAGGTGCCGATCACTTCCACGGGCTTGTCGCCGTCGAAGCGGATGGACGTGCCCTTGTAGACGGCCGTCGGGTACTTCTCGACGTCGAGCATTTCGGCCGAGCGCACGTGCTTGTCGAGCGCGCCGTTGCCGGTGTCGATGGACGATGCGTCGATGGTCACGTCCACGGTACCGGTCTTCGCTGCGCGGTCCAGCACCACCGTGCCGCTCGACTTCGTGAACTTGCCGCGCCACACCGAAACGCCGCCGAAGTGGTCGGTTTCGAAGCTCGGGTACGTGTGGGTCGGATCGAGGTTGTAGGTGGTCGCGAACGCGGGTGCGGAGAGAACGGCGGCGAGTGCGGCGATGAGCGAAAGGCGGGTCTTCATGTGTTCACTTCCTGGTTTGCGGAAAACGGTTGAGACAAAAGATCGAGCGCGTCACTTGCCCGCGCTGACGATGTGAAACTTGATCTGCACGTCGTCGGCCACGACGGAGGTGTCTTTCCATTCGCCGTCGCCAATGCCGTAGGCCAAGCGCTTGATGGGCAGCGTGCCGTCGAACACTTCGTTCGCGCCGTCCTTGCGGAATTGCACGGGCACCACGACGTCGGTGGTCTTGCCCTTGATGGTGAGCTTGCCGGCCACGCTGTAGGCGCCATTGGCCGCCGGCTTGATCTGCGTGGAAACGAAGGTAGCGTGGGGCCAGGCAGCGGCGTCGAACCATTCCTTGCCCGCCACTTCCTTGTTGTATTCGGGCGAGCCGAGGTCGAAGCTCGCCACGTCGATGTCGATCTTCGCGCTGCCCGCGGCGGCGTTCGCCGGGTCGAAGCGGATCGCCGCGTTGATGCGGTTGAACTTGCCTTCCACGGGCACGTTCATCTGCTTGAAGACGGCGCTGACGCTGGTCTTCGAGGCATCGGTAGCGGCGAGCGCGGGAAGCGAAAGCGCGGCGGCGCCCGCCACGAAGGCGGCGGATGCGGCGAGCGCGCAAAGCGAAACGAGACGTCGGTTCATATCGGGTGAGTGCGATGAATGTTGTGTGGTGAGCGATGAGCGGTGAAGCGAAGGGATCGCGGTGTTGCGATCAACGACCCGATGCGCCGCCCCGCCCGCCGAACGGCAGCATGCGAGCCACGATGCGCTGCCTGTCGAGCAGTTCGTGTTTGACCACGGCAAGCAGATGCCCCACGACGACGGCGGCCAGCGCGTAATCGAGCGCGATATGCACGGTCTTCAGCACGACCTTGAGCGCGTCGTCGGGGCCGATCAGCGTGGGCAGCGGCAGCACGCCCAGATAAACCACCTGAATGCCGGCCGCCGAGCTATAGAGATAGCCGCTCACCGGCACCGCGAACATCAGCACGTAGAGCGCGGCGTGGCCCGCGTGAGCGGCCAGCTTCTCCCAGCCGTGCATCGCGTCGGGCAGCGCGGGGGGACGGTGCGTGGCACGCCAGACAACGCGCGCGAGGGCGAGCACGAGCACCGTGACGCCGATCCACTTGTGCCACGAGAAATAGCGCAGCTTGGTGGGCGTGATGCCCGGGATGTCGGTCATGATCCAGCCGAGCGCGAAGCCCCAGACGATCAGCGCGGCCACGCTCCAGTGGAGCAGCATGGCCACGGCGCTGTAACGGCTCGCGGGCGCGACGGACGAAGTGGCTTCGGAAAGCGGACGGGAACGGGAAGTGGACAAGGCAATCGGCACGCAATGAAAACAGGTTCGCGGACTGTACCGAACGCCTCCTATTCAAACAACCGGCTAAACTAGATCATTCATATCCAATTTTTCGATACATCGCGTGAACCGCCCTACCCAACCGCAAGACCGCAGCCCGAGCCTCGATCAACTGCGCACGCTCATCGCCGTCAGCGAGACCGGCAGTTTCTCCGCCGCGGCCGAGCGGCTCGGGCGCGCGCAGTCGGTCGTGAGCTACGCCATTGCGAGCCTCGAAACGCAGCTGGGCGTCGCGCTCTTCGAGCGCGGCAAGCGGCGTCCGCAACTCACCGCCGCCGGCCGCGCGATTCTCGCCGACGCCCGGCGCCTCGACCTGCTCGCCGGCCAGCTGAGCGCCAAGGCGGCCGGCCTGCAACGCGGGCTGGAGAGCGAAGTGTCGCTGGCGGTGGACGTGATGTTCCCCTCCGAGCGGCTTGTCGAAGCGCTCCAGGCGTTCGCGCGCGAGTTTCCCACTGTCGCGCTGAACCTCACGATGGAGGCGCTCGGCGGCGTGCTCAAGCTCGTGCTGGACGGCGAATGCCTCGTGGGTATCAGCGGGCCCAACCAGAACTGGCCGCACGTGATAGAAGCCGAAACGATCTGGTCTGTGGAACTGGTGCACGTAGCGGCGCCCGACCATCCGCTCGCGCGCCTCGCGCAGCCCATTCGCGTTTCCGAAGCGCGCGAGCATACCCAGCTCGTGCTGACCGACCGCAGCCGCCTCACCGAAGGCCAAAGCTTCGGCGTCTACGGCACGCGCACCTGGAAGCTGGGCGACCTGGGCGCGAAGCATCGTCTGTTGCTGGCGGGGCTGGGCTGGGGGTCGATGCCGCGCCACCTCGTGCAAGCGGACCTCGATGCGGGGCGGCTCGTGCGCGTCGAACTGGCGGACCGGCGCGGGGTGAACTACAACGTGTCGCTGATCCATCGCACCGATACGGCGACGGGCCCCGCTACGCGGTGGCTCTGCAACCACCTCTGCGAAGGCGCGCCCGCCGACATGCCGCTGCCGGGCGCGCGGTAGTCTCATGCGGGCATCGTGGGCATGGCAGGACTAGACGGTGTTGCCGGCGCCAGCCGGCACGCGATGGTCGCCGGATCTTGCAACTCACGTCTACGTGGAAGCAGCCGGCGCCTGCGCTCCGTTCACCGACGACACGCATTCGTCCACGCTCAGTTCGTGCAGCGTGTCGGCCGGCATCACGTCGTCGGCTGCGCGCTGCAACGCGCGCAGCGCTCTCGGCTTCAGCCGCACCAGTACCAGCTTCAGATTGCGCGAGCGGCATTCCGCCGCGAAGATGCGCAGCGCCTCGATGGCGGACCCATCGACGTCAGGCGTTTCTTCCAGGCTCATCATCACCGTCTGCACCGTCCCCGCCTCGCGCAGCAGCGCGCGCACCTGGCCCAGCACGCGTTCCGTATTGGCGAAGAAGAGCGGCACCTCGGGGCGCACGATCAGCAGGCCCGGTATGGGTTGCGCGTCGGGGTGGGCCGAGATGTCGACGAAATCGTGCGTGCCGCGCAGCCGGCCCAGCACGCTCACGTTGGGCTCGGAAAGATTGCGCAGCGTAAGCAGCAGGCTCACGCCGATCGCAGCCAGCAACCCGTGCAGCACGCCGAGCACGAGCACCGCGGCCAGCGCCGCGATCACCACGAGCCGGTCGCGATGCCAGGTCCAATACGGCTTGAACACCGAAGGATGCAGCGAATGGCTCACCGCGAAGATCACGATGGCGGCCAGCACCGGCTCCGGCGTGCGCGCGAGTTCGGGCAGCAGCACGAGCACGATGATCCCCACGACCACGGCGGCGCACACGCCCGCGAGCCGGCTTTGCGCGCCTGCCGCCTCGTTGGCCGAGGTGGCCGAATAGCCCGCGCCCACGGGCATGCCATGCAGCAGCCCCGACACCAGGTTGGCGCAGCCGAGCGCCACGAGGTCGCGATTGGCCGACACCGTATCGCCGTGCTTGAGCGCGAAGTTGCGAATGGAGCCATACGACTCGGCATAGAGAATCAGCATCAGGGCGAAGCCGAGTTCCGCCGATTGCATCCATTGCGAACGCCCGAGCACGGGCAGGCCGAACGAAATGTTCTGCAGATCGATCTCGCCCACCGACGCAATGCCGTAGCGATGCCAGTCGAGCCCATAGCTCGCGGCAACGCTGAGCACGATCACGACCACCGACGCCGGCAGCCGCGTGCGTCGCCCAAGGCCGAACAGAATCGCGAGCGCCACGGCGCCCACGGCCACGCTGTACAGGTTCCAGTGCGAGGCCTGCTGGAAGAACTCGACGAGGATGCGCGGGGCATCGCTGTGCTTGACGGGCACCGCGGCGATCTTCGGCAGTTCCTTGATGAGAATGGTCAGCGCGAGGCCGAACGTGAAGCCGCGCAGCACGGGCCGCGCAATGAAGTCCGACATGCCGCCCAGACGCGCCGCGCCCGCCAGCATGAAGAGCACGCCCGTGGTGGCCACCAGCGCTGCGGCAAGCGAAAGCTGCGCAACCGCGTTGGACGCAGGCTCGGAGAGCACCGTCGCAGCCAGCACGGCCGCTGAAGACGACGTCGCCGAGACAATCGCAAAGCGGCTTGTCCCGACAAGCGCGTAGATCACGAGCCCCGCGAGCAGCGCGATGAGGCCCGCCTGCGGCGGCAGGTTCGCGATACCCGCGTAGGCAACCGCTTCGGGCAACAGCAGCCCGGCGATGGAAAGACCCGCGAGCACGTCGCGCCGCACGCCCTGGGGCCGCGGCAGCGGCGGTTCTTCGAGCGCGGAAAACTGCTCGGGATGCTGGAGGTCGGCGGGAGAGCGTTGCGGCGAAATGAACATGACAGGTCCGGAATCAGGCAATCGTCGCTTTCAATGCCGGCGCTCTAGCGGTCGCTCTTGACGGTCGCTTTTTTAACGTCCGCCGCCCGGCTTGCGCGCCGAGCCAGCCGACGCATTGCGGCTCATGAGCTTCCACAGCGCGCCGAGCGCGACGGGCACCACCGCCGCGCCCACGCCCACCAGCACGATCACGTTCAGGTACTGGCGAATGAACGGAATGTTGCCGAAGAAGTAGCCGAGCAGCACGAGCAGCAGCACCCAGAACAGCGCGCCCGTGAAGTTGAACAGCTGGAAGCGCTTCATCGACATGCCCGACACGCCCGCCACGAAGGGCGCAAACGTGCGCACCACGGGAATGAAGCGCGCGAGCACGATGGTCTTGCCGCCGTGGCGGTCGTAGAAGTCGTGGGTCTTCTGCAGCGCGGCGCGGTCCAGGAAGCGTTCCAGCACCGGTATGTGCGTACTGAACACCTTCGGGCCGATGGCACGCCCCACCAGATAGTTCACCGTGTTGCCCGTCACGGCCGCCACGAGCAGAAGCACGATCAGCGCAGCCAGATCCATCTCGTGCGCAGCGGCGAAAGCCCCGCCGATGAACAGCAGCGAGTCGCCCGGCAGGAACGGCAGCACGACGAGGCCCGTTTCGCAGAACACGATCAGAAACAGCACCGCGTAGACCCAGGCGCCGTATTGCTGGATGAAAACTCCGAGGAACTTGTCGATGTGCAAGACAAGATTGACGAACTGCAGCAGCGTATCCAAAGGCGTCCCTTATTGAGCGGATGGAGGAGTGAAGCGCGGCGCGCGGCATGATCGGGCCCTGAACCCTGCATTGTCGGCCCTGGCTTGGCTGCTGGCGAGGGTGGGCATGGCGAGCCGGCGCGCTGACGGCGCCATGATACCAGGCCGTGGCACCCCACCAATGTGCGAAGTCGCGCTTGGGGGGCGAAAGAGGGCAAAAGGGGCGCAAATGAGTGGCAAGAAGGCGACTTCGCTGCGCGCCAGACGCCGGGCGGGCGGAGTCCCGCCGTTGCGTGCCGTGCCTGGCCGGGCGGCTGTGCGATGGGAAGACATGCCCGGGCAAAAGTGTGCGGGGGCGAAGCTGTGCCGGGTGAGGGTGGCGAAGTCGAGCCGCATTGAACCGAGCCCCACCGCGTCGAGCCGAGCCGAACCGAGTCGAGCCGAACCGAGTCGAGCCGCACGGCGCCGAGCCGCCCAGCCCCGCACCCTCGCAGCACAAGTCCGCCCAAGGCTGCGCTTATATAATGGCCCGCATGTCCCAGTCCCAAAATCTCGACTCCGCCGCCAGCGCGGCCACCCCAGCGGCCACAGACGGCGAAAGCACGCGCGTAGCCAGCGCAGCGCCCCGTCCCGCGCAGCTGCCGCGCGCCATCCAGCCGCTGCCCGACCAGCTCATCAGCCAGATCGCCGCCGGTGAAGTGGTGGAGCGGCCGGCGTCGGTCGTCAAGGAACTCGTCGAAAACGCGCTGGATGCAGGCGCCTCCACGCTGCGCATCCTGCTCGACGAAGGTGGAGTCAAACGCATCTCCATTACCGACGACGGCTGCGGCATTCCCGAAGCCGAACTGCCGCTCGCGTTGATGCGCCACGCCACGAGCAAGATCCGCTCGCTCGCCGAACTCGAAGCCGTTGCGACGCTCGGGTTTCGGGGCGAGGCGCTGGCGTCCATTGCGTCGGTGGCGCAGATGTACATCACGAGCCGCACCGACGAGGCGCCGCACGCCATCCGCATCGACGCGCAGACCGGCGTGCTCGCGCCCGCTGCCGGCACGCGCGGCACCACCATCGAAGTGCGCGAGCTGTACTTCAACACGCCCGCGCGCCGCAAATTCCTGAAGAGCGAGCAGACGGAGCTGGGCCACTGCCTGGAGATGATCCGGCGCGCGGCGCTCGCACGGCCCGACGTGGCGATTTCGGTGCTCCACAACGGCCGCGCCGTCGAACACTGGAACGCGAGCGAGCCGCCCGCGCGCGTCGCGAAGATTCTCGGCGAGACGTTCGCCACGGCGCATCTGCCGCTCGACGAATCGGCCGGGCCGCTCGCGGTGTACGGCTGCGCGGGTCTGCCCACGGCAAGCCGCGGCCGCGCGGACCAGCAGTATTTCTTCGTGAACGGCCGCTTCGTGCGCGACAAGCTGCTCACGCACGCCGTGCGCTCCGCCTACGAAGACGTGCTGCACGGCGACCGTTACCCGTCGTACGTGCTGTTCCTCGACCTGCCGCCCGAAGCGGTGGACGTGAACGTGCACCCCTCGAAGATCGAAGTGCGCTTTCGCGACTCGCGATCCATTCACCAGTTCGTGTTCCATGCCGTGCAGCGTGCGCTTGCGCGGCATGCGGGGGCGTCGCCGGAAACGACGGCGGGCGGACATGCGGCCGACCTCGGCGTGCTCGGTGCACCGGCATCGTTCGGCTCCACGCCGTTGGGGTCGCCGGCAGCTTCTTTCGGTGGCACGCCTGGCAACGGATTCGGCACAGGCGCCGCCGCACGCGGACAGTCTTCCGGCACGACCTGGCTGCGCGACAGCCGCATGACGCAGGGCTCGTTGCCGGTCGCCCAGCCGCTCGCGCTCTACGACGCGCTGTTCGGCCGCAAAGACGTGGGCGCCGGCACCGACGCGGGCAGCACCGTACTCGAAGCACGCGACGCGCCCACTGAAAACGACACCGGCACCTACGGCGCATTCGGCACCTACGCAGGCAACGCCGCGACGTTTTCCGCCTCGGACGAACAGCCGCTCGGTTTCGCGCTGGGCCAGATCCACGGCATCTACGTGCTCGCGCAGAATACGCGCGGCCTCGTGATCGTCGACATGCACGCCGCGCACGAGCGCATTCTCTACGAGCAGTTCAAGCACGCGCTCGCCGAACGCGCCGTGGCCGTGCAGCCGCTGCTGATTCCGCTTTCCGTGCACGCGGACGCCGTGGAAATCGGCACTGCGGAAGAAGAGCGCGCCACGCTGGATGCGCTCGGCTTCGACATCGCTGTGCTCTCGCCCACCACGCTGGCCATCCGCGCCGTGCCCGCGCTGCTCAAAGACGCGGACCTGCAAGCGCTCGCGCGCGCCGTGCTCGCCGACCTGCACGCTTACGGCGGCTCGCGCGTGCTTACGGAACGCCAGCACGAACTGCTCGGCACGCTGGCGTGCCATCACGCCGTGCGCGCGAACCGGCGCCTCACGCTCGACGAGATGAACGCGCTGCTGCGCCAGATGGAAGCCACCGAACGCGCCGACCAGTGCAACCACGGGCGGCCCACGTGGTATCAGCTCACGCTCGCCGACCTCGACCGCCTCTTCATGCGCGGTCAATGAGCGTGCAGCCTGAAGCCGTCACCCAGGTGGCGTGCCTGCTCGGCCCCACCGCCTCCGGCAAGACCGCGGCGGCACTCGCCTTCGCGGCGCGCGCCGCGGCGAGCGGGCGCACGGTGGAAATCGTCAGCGTGGATTCGGCGCTGGTCTATCGCGGCATGGACATCGGCACCGCGAAGCCCACCTCCGAAGAGCGCGCAGCGGTGGCGCATCACCTGATCGATATCGTCGACCCCGCCGACGCCTACTCCGCCGCCGATTTTCGCGCCGACGCGCTACGCGTCATTGCCGAGATCGTTGCGCGCGGCCACGTACCGCTGCTGGTGGGCGGCACGATGCTCTACTACCGCGCCCTCACGCACGGCCTCAACGACCTGCCCGCCGCGGACCCCACGATTCGCGCCGCGCTCGACGCCGACGCCGCACGCGAAGGCTGGCCCGCGCTGCACGCGCGGCTCGCCACGGTGGACCCGGCCACGGCCGCGCGCCTCGCGCCCAACGACTCGCAGCGCATCCAGCGCGCACTCGAAGTCTTCATGCTGACCGGGCAGCCGATGTCCGTGCTGCTCTCAGCGCCCACGCAAGCGAACGAAGACGACCCCGCGCGCGCGTTTCGCTTCGTGCCCATCGCGTTGGAACCCTCAGACCGCGCCGTACTGCACGCGCGCATCGCAGCGCGTTTCGACGCGATGCTGGCCGCGGGCTTCATCGACGAAGTGAAAGCGCTGCGCGGGCGCGGCGACCTGCATCCGGGTCTGCCTTCGATGCGCTGCGTGGGCTACCGCCAGGCCTGGGAATATCTGGACGGCAGCATCGATTACGCGACCATGCGCGACAAAGGCATCTTCGCCACGCGGCAACTCTGCAAACGCCAGCTTACGTGGCTGCGCTCCATGCCCGAACGCATCGTGATCGACTGCTGCGCGAGCGATGCGACGGAACGCGCGGTACTCGCAATCGAGCAGGCATTAAGCAATTCATAACGAGCAGCCCATAACGGGCCCACGCCGGGCACACGTTTCACTGCGCGAGAAACCCGCCGTCCACGGGCAACGCCACGCCGCTAATCATCGAAGCAGCATCGCTCAACAGAAACATCACGGGCGCGGCCACTTCGTGCGGCTCGGCGAAGCGCTTGAGCGGAATGCGTTCGAGCGCCGCCGCGCGCTTCGTCGGCTCGCTCCAGGCCTCGACCGCCATTGGCGTGAGCGTCACCGTGGGATTGACGCTGTTCACGCGAATGCCGTACGGCCCGAGTTCGAGGCACAACACGCGCGTAATCGCATCGAGCGCCGCCTTCGACGCGCAGTAGGCCAGATGCTGATCGAGCGCGGCAAGCGACGCCTGACTCGACACGTTGACGATGCTGCCCGCGCGCTTCGCGTCGATCATGCCGCGCGCCACGTGCCGCGCTACCAGCGCCGCGCCGCGCGCGTTCACGGCCATCAGGCGATCGAAGCCTTCGGCGGTGGTGTCGAGCGCGGGCGCAAGCCCCGTCACGCCCGCGCAGTTCACGAGGCCATCGAACGGACCGAGCGCGGCGAAGGCGTCGGCTATCGCGGCTTCGTCGCTCACGTCGAGCGCGAGCGGCTCGCAGCCCGTTTGCCCGGCCAGTTGTGCGAGCGCCTCCACGTTGCGCGCCGCCGCGACTACCTTCGCGCCGCTGGCGCACAGGCGCTCCACGGTTGTGCGTCCAATGCCGCTCGATGCGCCTGTCACGAGGATCGAGCGTCCGCTGAAATCGAATTGCGTGTTCATGTGGGTTGCAGTCTGTGCATGATCGGCTTGAGCGCCGGGTAGAGGTCTTTGTAGACGTCGTAGCGTTCGGCGTAGAGCGCCTTGCGCGCGACGTCCGGCTGCGCGCGCTCCACGAGCGTGATCCAGCCGCGCTCCGCGGCTTCGTGCGAGGTCACGCCCGCACCCACCGCCGCGAGCAGCGCGGCGCCCATCGCGGCCTCCACGTCCTGCTCGATGGTGAAAACGCGATAGCCCGTGATGTCCGCGATGATCTGCATCCAGAGGTTCGAATGTGCCGCGCCGCCTACCACGATGAGCCGGTCGTCGAGCGAGCGCGCGCCTTGGCGGCCCGCCTCGATGTTGTGCTGCAACGCGAACGACACGCCTTCGAGCACCGCGCGGTACAGATGTGCCCGCGTATGAAAGAGGCTCAGCCCGACGAACGCGCCGCTCGCCTTCGCGTCCCACACGGGGCTGCGCTCGCCCATCAGATACGGCAGAAACGTCACGCCGTCCGAGCCTGCGGGCACGCTGGACGCGGCCTCTTCGAGCAGGCGATGCGCGTCGCCGTGCGACGTGGCGCGCGCAGCCTCGATCTCCGCGTGGCAGAACTGCTCGCGATACCAGGTGACCGACGCGCCCGCCGTGATCGCGCCGCCAAACACGTAGAGGTCGCGCTGCGCGTTGAACACGTGCGGCATGGCCACGAGCCCGTGATGCGCGTCCACCTGCTGATTGATGTAGCCCCAGCACATGCTGGTGCCGATCATCGCCACGTGCTGGCCCGGCTTCGTCACGCCGGCCGCGAAGGTGGCCACGGCCGCGTCCACGCCGCCCGCCACCACGGCCGTACCCGCTTCGAGTCCGAGCGACTCGCACCATTGCGAGAGCAACCCGCCCACCACCTCGGACGACTCCACAAGACGCTCGGGCATCATCGTGGCCGGAATGCCGAGCATGTCGAGCGCCTCGTCGGACCAGTCGCGCCGCGCGATGTCGTAGACCCCGCCGATGTTGCCCGCCGAGCTGTGGTCCACGGCAATCTCGCCCGTGAGCAAATAGATGATGTACGCGTTCGGCGGCAGGAAGTAGCGCGTGTTCGCCCACACGTCCGGCTGATGCTCGCGCAGCCACAGGATCTTCGTGTAGCCGTAGTAGCTGTCCACGCCGTTGCCCGTAATTGCGTAGAGCCGTTCGAGGTCCACGTGCTCGCGTACCCATTCCACTTCGGCCGTGGCGCGGCGGTCCATCCAGATGAGGCACGGGTAGAGCGGGCGCATCTCGTTGTCCACGGCAATGCCCGATCCACCGTACAGGCTGCTCACGCATACCGCCTTGATGTCCGCCGCCGCCACGCCTGCTTCGCGCGCCGTCGCCACGCAACGTGCAATGCACTCGCTCACGGCCTTGAGCCACACCGAAGGCCATTGCTCGGCCCAGAGCGGCTTCGGCGTATCGGGCTGGTAGGCCGAGGCATGCTGCGCCACGATCGCGCCGTTGCGGTCCACGAGCAGCGCCTTGGTGCTTTGCGTGCCGATGTCCACGCCGATGACGTATTCCATGCTGTCTCCGTAGTTCTGCTATTTGCGTGGCTTCATGAGCACCTTGATCGAATCGAGCGAGTTCGCCACCTTGATCGCCTCGTCCCATTCTTCCAGCGAAAAGCCGTGCGTGACAATCCCCTTCGACGTGACGAGCCCGCGCGCGAGCAGGTCGATGGCGATGGGGTAGCAGTACGGCCCCAGGTGCGCGCCGCGCACGTCGAGTTCCTTGCGGTCGCCGATGATCGACCAGTCCACCGTAGCGTCGCTGCCGAATACGGAGAACTCGACGAAGCGGCCCAGCTTGCGGATCAGGTCCATGCCCTGGTTCACGCCCGCGGGCACGCCCGTGGTTTCGATGTAGACGTCGCAGCCGTAGTCGTTGGTGAGCGAGCGCACGATGGCGAGCGCATCTTCGCGCGTGGGATTGATCGTGACGTCCGCGCCGTATTCGCGGGCCAATGCGAGCCGCTCTTCCACGAGGTCGATCACGACGAGTTTCTTCGGCGTCTTGAGGTGCGCCACCTGCGTCATCATGAGCCCGAGCGGCCCGGCGCCCGCGATCACCACCACGTCGTCCAGCTGGACGTCGCCGCGATTGACGGTGTGAATCGCGCACGCGAGCGGTTCGATGATCGCGGCGTCTTCGAGCGAAATGCCGTCGGGAATCTTATGCACGATCGCCGTGGGCGGAATGCGCATGTATTCGGCCATGCCGCCGTCGGCCACTTCGCGCTGAAAGCCGAAGATGTTGTGCACCTCGCACATCCAGTACTGGCCCGAGCGGCAATAGCGGCACTTGCCGCACGGCACGATCTGCTCGGCGATCACGCGTTCGCCCACTTTCACGCCGAAGTGCTCGGCGGCGCCCTCGCCCACTTCTTCCACGTAGCCGAAGAACTCGTGGCCCGGAATGACGGGTGCCTTCACCCAGGGGCTCGGGCCGCCCCAGAACATCTTTGCGCCCGAATGGCATTTGCAGTCGCTCGCGCAGATGCCGCACGCCGCAATGCGAATCACGAGTTCGTGCGTCCCCGCGCGCGGCCTGCGCACCTGCTCCACGCGATAGTCCTTCGGTGCGTGGCACACGATGGCCGTCATCTGCTGATCGTTGTCTTGAGTCGTCATGGGTTTGCCTGTTGTGTCCAGTTCACGTTCAAACGAAAGAGATTGAGAGAGCACCGCGCCCTTACTTGCGACGTTCGCGGCTGATGTAGATGGCGAGCAGGATGATTCCGCCCTTGATGACGTTCTGCACGTACGGATTCACGCCGACCATGTTCAGACCGTTGTTCAGCACGCCGAGCAACAGCGCGCCAATCAGCGTGCCGACAATCGATCCGCGTCCGCCTGAAATGGACGTGCCGCCCATCACGACGGCCGCGATGGCGTCCAGCTCGAACCCCACGCCCGCGTTCGGCTGCCCGCTCATGAGGCGCGCGGTGAGCACGATGGCGGCGAGCGCCGAGGTGAGTCCCGAGAGCGTGTACACGACGAGCTTCGCGCGCGCCACGCGCACGCCGGAAAGCCGCGTGGCCTGTTCGTTCCCGCCAATCGCGTAGACGTAGCGGCCAAACGGCATGCGTTCGAGCAGCAGCCACGCGAGCAGATAGACCACGAGCATGATGAGCACCGGCGCCTGGATGCCGAACACCTTGCCGCTGCCGAAGAAGCCGACCCAGTCGGGCAGGCCGTCGATGGGATAGCCGCCCGTGTAGATGAGCGCGAGACCGCGCGCCACGCCCATGGTGGCCAGCGTCACGATGATGGGCGGCATGCCCGCGAAGGCGACGAAGAAGCCGTTGGCCACGCCGAACCCGAGCCCCACGGCAATGCCCACCACGAGCGCCGCCACCGCGTTCATGCCGGCCACCATGAGCCCTGCGGCCAGCGTGCCGGAGAGCGCCATCACGGAGCCCACCGAGAGGTCGATGCCGCCCGTCAGAATCACGCAGGTCATGCCCACCGCGATGATCGCGTTGATGGAGACCTGCCGCAGCACGTTTTCGAGGTTCGACGCGGAGAGAAAGCTGCTGCTCGCGAACATCATCGCGACGCAGACCACGACGAGTCCGACGAACGGATAGAACAGCGTGGAGCGACGCAGCGCGTGCCAGATGCGATGCAACGAAAGCGGCTCTGGTTCGCGGCGCACCGACAAGGTCGATGCACCTGTGCCGGATGCCGATGCTGAAGAAGAAGGTTCGTTACGCAGATTCATGTTGCACTCCGGATGCGCCAGAGGTCGCATAAGTCATCACGATGTTCGGATCGATGTCGTCGCCTTCGAGCGTCGCTTCGATGCGGCCTTGCCGGAATACGGCGACGCGGTCGCACATGCCCACGATCTCGGGCAGCTCCGACGAAATCATCACGATCGAATAGCCGCGCGCCGTGAGTTCGCGCATCAGCTGATAGATCTCGGCCTTCGCGCCCACGTCGATGCCGCGCGTGGGTTCGTCGAAGATCAGGATGTCGGCGTGGTGGTTGAGCCAGCGCGCAATCACCACCTTCTGCTGGTTGCCGCCCGAAAGCGTTTCCACGCGCGTGTCGATGGAAGGCGCCTTCACGCCTACGCGCTTCACCACGTCCGCGGTGGTGCGCGCCTCGCCGCGCCGGTCCACGAAGAAGCGCAGGCTGCGGTACTTGCCGAGGTTGTTGATAGAGATGTTGTGGCGAATCGAGAAGTCCGTGATGAGCCCTTCGGTCTTGCGGCTTTCGGGCAGGACGCCGATGCCCGCGGCGAGCGCATCGGCCGGGTCGGTGAAGTGCGCGGCCTCGCCGCGTACACGCACTTCCCTCACGTGCGCGGGCTCGGCGCCGATCACGGCGAGCGCCGTTTCCGTTCGGCCCGATCCCACGAGTCCCGCGAAACCCAGAATCTCGCCTTCGTGCAGCGTGAAGCGGTTGACCGGTCCGTCGCGATGCAGTTGCAGCGCCTCCACTTCGAGCACCGGCTTCGCGCGGCGCGCATGCGGCGGCGTGACGGGCTTCGGCGGAAAGCTGTTTTCGATGCGCCGCCCCACCATCATCTCCACGAGCCGGCCCACGTCGGTGTCGTGCACTTCCGTCGTGCCCACGTATTGCCCGTCGCGCAGCACCGTGATGCGGTCGCATACCTCGAAGATCTCGTCGAGGTGGTGCGAGATGAAGATCATCGCCACGCCCTGCTGCCGCAGCTCGCGCATGATCGTGAAGAGATGCCCGGCCTCGGCGGGCGTGAGCGTCGCCGTGGGCTCGTCGAGAATCAGGATGCGCGCATCGAGCGAGAGCGCCTTGCCGATTTCCACGAACTGTTGCTGCGCCACCGAAAGCTCGCGCACCGGCACCGTGAGATCGATATCGACGTCGAGCCGCGCGAAGATCTCCGCCGCCGCGCGGCGCATGCGGGCGCGCTCCATCATGCCGAAGCGGTTACGCAACTCGCGTCCCAGAAACATGTTCTCCACGGGGTTCAGGTACGGAATCAGGCTGAACTCCTGAAACACGATGCCTACGCCCGCCGCCACGGCGTCGTGATAGTTCGCGAAGTGGCGCGCCTCGCCGTCGATCACGATGCTGCCCGCATCCGGTTGATAGATGCCGCACAGAATCTTCATGAGCGTCGATTTGCCCGCGCCGTTTTCGCCGAGCAGCGCGTGAATTTCGCCGGGCGCAACGCGCAGGTGAATGTCCTGCAGCGCCGTCACGCCGGGAAAGCGCTTCGTGATGCCGTCGAGCTGCAATATCGGTTCCATTGCCTCTTCACCTCTCGCTTTGCCTGCGGCGCGCGGGTTCACGCAGCGCGCCGCAAGCGTTCACGCTTACCAGCTAAAGCCCTTCGCGTTGTCCTTGTCGACGAGCTTCACGTCGACCGGAATCGTCTTCGGCACATTGGCGCCCCACTTCTTCGCGAGCGCAATGCCGATGGCAATGCGGATCTGGTCACGCGGAAACTGCGCGGAGGTTTCGATGAATTTCGAGTTCGGCTTCTGGATGGCGGCGATGGCTTCGGGCGCGCCGTCCACGCTCGTGAGCTTGATGTCCTTGCCCGAGGATTCGATGGCCGAGAGCGCGCCCATCGACCCGCCGTCGTTCACGCTGAAGATGCCCTTCAGGTTCGAATGCGCCTGGATCATGTTCTCCGTGACGGAGAGCGCCGTGGCGCGCTCCTGCTTGCCGTTCTGCGTGTCCACCACCTTCACGTTCGGGAACTTCGCGAGCGCCGACTTGCAGCCGCGCACGCGTTCGAGAATGGGCACCACGGGAATGCCGTCGAGAATCGCCACTTCGCCGCTGCCGCCAATCGCTTTTGCGAGGTACTCGCACGACATGGCGCCCGCGTCGAAATTGCGCGAGCCGACGAACGAATCGACGGGGCCGTTCGCGTTGGCGTCCACAGCCACCACCACGACGCCCGCCTTCTTCGCCGACGTGACGGCGGACTGAATGCCCGTGGAATCCGTCGGGTTCACGAGCAGGATGTCGATCTTCTTCTGCAGCATGTCTTCCACGTCGCTCACCTGCTTGCTCACGTCGTGATGCGCGTCCGTCACCACGACCTGCGCGCCGATGGTGGCGGCCGCGTCGTTGAGCGCTTTTTGCATCGTCACGAAGTACGGGTTGTTGAGTTCCTGGAACGTCATGCCGATCTTGAGCGGCGCGGCGTTCGCAGCGGGCACGGCGCCCGCCATGAGGCCGAGCGCGAGCGCGGCGCATGCAGCAAGCGGACGCAGCGAGCGCAGCCGATGCAACCGATGCAAGGAAGGGCACGCGGGCGATGCAGTGGAAGAAAGATGCGTCATGGTCGTCTCCGTTTTTGAGTGTGAGTCATCCCGTCGCGCGGCCGGCGGCAGCGCGAGGTGGTGCAACTGCGGTGAAGAAAGGAAAGCGCGGGCGGGCGCTCAGCCCGGTGGAGCGGCGCCTGGCAAGGCACCCGGCGCGCGCAGGCCCAGCGAGCCCGGCGGGCGCGTGCTGGCCTGCGGAGCCGGCACGATGTCAGGCGCCCCGGCGATGCCCGTGCCGCGCGCGGCAGCTTCTTCGGATGCGGCGCGGCTTGCGTCGTTCATCTGCTGGTAGCGGCGGAACATGGAAGGCGCCATGCCCTTGGCGGCGAGGAATTGGCGGTTGAAGTTCGAGAGGTTGTTGAAGCCGGTCTTGAAGCAGATGTCCGTGACGCTCAGTTCGGGGTCCATCAGCAACTCGCACGCGAGGTTGATGCGCATGCGGTTCACGTACTGCACGAACGGCAGCCCCGTGTGACGGCGGAAGTAACGCGAAAACGCACTCGGGCTCTGGCCCGCGAGGCGCGCGAGTTCGCCTTCGCGCAAGTCGGTGGCGAGGTTCTTGCCGATGTACGAGAGCACGTGGTTGATGCGCGTGGACGCGAAGCTCGCGGGGTCGATCTGGTACGCGGGGCTCGCGAGCAACTGGCGGTCTGTGGCGTCGAAGAGAATCTGCATCATCGAGAGGAACAGCACGATGCGGCGCAGTCCGCGCGCTTCGAGCAATTCGGCGAAAAGCGGCTGGATCGCAGCGCTCGTAGCAGGCCCGAACTGCACGCCGCGGCGCGAGTCGTCGAGCAGCGGCTGAAGCTGACGCCACTCGGGAAAGCTCTCGGCGCAGTGCGAGACGAACGCCTGGCCAAACTGCACGACGAGATTGCGTTGCGCGATGGTCTCGCCTTCGGGCACGTCGCTCACCCAGTTGTGCGGCAGGTTCGGCCCCATCAGCACGAGATTGCCGGGCGTGAAGCCGCCGATATAGTCGCCCACGAACATCTTGCCCGTGGTCGCGACGATCAGATGGATCTCGAATTCGGGATGAAAGTGCCAACGTACCGTGCGGTACGGATAGCCATGCGACCACACCTTGAACGATTCGTCCCGGCGTACGTCGACTACCTCCAGATCGGGTTGCACGCGTTCCTCCTGATGTCTCTCGTCGAGCGGCCAGCGCATCGAGCGCGGTGGCTTTCTGTTAGGCGAAAAGGTAGTCGCCGGGCGCGCGCGGGGCCACTCGAAATGAGACCCCGGACCGATACTTTTTTGCATTCGGGTTAGTCCCGACGCGTTTCAGGTCAAATTTGGTGCAATGCAACAGCCTGCGCAAAGCGCCGGAGTGCTGCGTGTGCATCTCGCCTTCGTCGGTTTCCTCTCCGTCCAGCCAAGCCTCGCAGACGCTTCTGCGCCGCGCTGCGCCACCGAAACTGGCCGGCCGCGCCTTGACTTTCGTATCGGCGAATACGATCATTCGTTCAAACGTAGAGCAATTGTTCTGATTGCGCGCAACTTGCCCGCTCGCGAACCTCACGCTCAATTCGCCATAGAACGCACAGACGCACGCCGGTCGTGCGTCATCACGTGCGCATGCCCTTCAGGAGACGCTCATGAACACCGAACGCAGCGGTGCGAACGTGATCCTGCACATCGGTGCAGGGTCGTTTCATCGCGCGCATCAGGCCTGGTATCTGCATCGCGTGAACGAGTCGCGCACGCCTAACCAGCCCGACGAGCCCGACTGGTCGCTCACCGTCGGCAACATTCGCGGCGACATGAACGCCGTGCTCGACGCGCTCGCCGCGCAGTCCGGCGTCTACACGCTGGAAACCGTGACGCCGCAGGGCGAGCGCGCGTACGAGACGATCCGCTCGATTCGCCGCGTGCTGCCCTGGGCCGCGGACCTCGCGCCGCTCGTCGAAGCGGGCGCGGACCCCGCCTGCAAGATCATCTCGTTCACGGTGACGGAAGGCGGCTACTACCTCGACGAACACGACCGGCTCGACACGGCGAACCCCGATCTCGCGGCAGACCTCGCCGGTGGAAGCACCACGATCTACGGCGCGCTCGCCGTCATCCTCGAAGAGCGCATGCGCCGCAACGCGGGCCCCGTCACGCTGCAAAGCTGCGACAACCTGCGCAGCAACGGCAAGCGCTTTCGCGCGGGCATGACGGAGTTTCTCGACCGCCGCGGCGCGACCGCGCTGCGTCAGTGGTTCGACAGCCACACGGCGTGCCCCGAATCGATGGTGGACCGCATCACGCCACGCCCCACGCCCGACGTGCGCGAGCGCGTGCTCGCGGCAACCGGCGTGGACGACGCGTGCCCCGTGATGGGCGAGGCGTTCATCCAGTGGGTGATCGAAGATCATTTCATCGCGGGGCGGCCCGCGTGGGAGCGCGCGGGCGCGGAGCTGGTCGAGTCGGTCATGCCTTACGAGGAAGCGAAGATCCGCATTCTCAACGCGAGCCATAGCTGCATTGCGTGGGCGGGCACGCTCGTGGGCCTCGCCTACATCCACGAAGGCACCGCCGATGTCGATATCCGCCAGTTCGCGCACGACTACGTGACCGAAGACGTGATCCCGTGTCTCACGCCCAGCCCGATCGACCTCGCGCGCTATCGCGACGTGGTGCTCGAACGCTTCGGCAATCCGTTCATTCAGGACACGAACCAGCGCGTGGCCGCAGACGGCTTCTCGAAGATTCCCGGCTTCATTGCACCCACGCTCGCGCAACGCATCGACGCAGGCATGCAGCCCACCGCAACCGCGGTATTGCCTGCGCTGTTCTTCCGCTTCCTCGAGCGCTGGCAGCGTGGCGAATTGCCGTACACGTATCAGGACGGCGTGATGGACGAACGCGCGGTGCGTGCCGTATTCGCCGCAGCCGACCCGCTCGCCGCGTTCGCCGCCGACCGTCTGCTATGGGGCCGCATGGCGGGCACGGCAGCGCTTGAAGGTGCGCTGCGTGTGGCGCTTGCCCGCGTCGACGCGTGGCTCGCCAAACGAAACGCTGACGGCCGCGCATAGGGCCGAATGGGGTGAATGCGCATGGCGACACGCACGGCATGCGGCTAAAGTAGCGCATCTCCTAACGACGAAGTTTGAGCGCTCATGTACCTCGGCATCGACCTCGGCACGTCCGAAGTGAAAGTCCTGCTGCTCGCCGCCGACGGCCGCGTGGTCGGTACGGCGGGCACGCCGTTTTCGGTCTCGCGCCCGCGTCCGCGCTGGTCCGAACAGAATCCCGCGGACTGGTGGGCCGGCACGCTCAGCGCGCTGCGCACGCTGCGCGAGCGGCATCCGCAGGCGTATGCGCAGGTGCGCGGCATCGGCCTTTCGGGACAGATGCACGGCGCCGTGCTGCTTGATGCGCACGACCGCGTGCTGCGTCCCGCGATTCTCTGGAACGACATGCGCAGCGTGGACGAATGCGCGGAACTCACCGCGCGCACGCCGAAGCTGCACGACATCGCGGGCAATCTCGCCATGCCCGGCTTCACCGCGCCAAAGCTGCTATGGGTGGCGCGCCACGAGCCGCACGTCTTTCGCGAAACGGCCTGCGTGCTGCTGCCGAAAGACTATCTGCGTCTCAAGCTGACAGGCGGCAAGGTGTCCGATCCGTCCGACGCCGCCGGCACGCTCTGGCTCGACGTCGCCAAGCGCGACTGGTCTGACGCGCTGCTCGCGGCCTGCGACATGCGCCGCTCGCAGATGCCGCGTCTTGCCGAAGGCAGCGCGCCTTCGGGCACGTTGCTGCCCAACGTCGCGCGCGAACTGGGCCTCTCGCCGGAAGTGATCGTCGCGGCGGGCGGCGGCGACAACGCGACGAGCGCCATCGGCATCGGCGCCACGCAACCGGGCGACGGCTTCGTTTCACTCGGCACCTCGGGCGTGCTGTGCGTGGTGGGCGACCGTTTCCGGCCCAATCCCGCGTCGGCCGTGCACGCGTTCTGTCACGCGATTCCCGACCGCTGGCATCAGATGAGCGTGGTGCTTTCCGCCGCAAGCTGCCTGCGCTGGGTCTGCAAGCTCACCTCCACCGACGAACCCACGCTGCTCGCCGAAGTCGAGCAGCTTTCACCCGACGCGCTCGCCACCGCGCCGCTCTTTTTGCCCTATCTCTCGGGCGAGCGCACGCCGCACAACGACCCGTATGCGCAGGGCGTGTTCTTCGGCATGACGCACGCAACGGACCGCGCGCTGCTCGGCTACGCCGTGCTGGAAGGCGTGACGCTCGCGCTCACCGACGGTCTCGACGCGCTGCGTGCCGCGGGCACCGAAACGGGTCCGCTTTCGATGCTGGGCGGCGGCGCGCGCAGCCGCTACTGGGCGCAACTGCTCGCCGATGCGTTCGACACGCCCACGCGCCAGCACGGCGGCGGCGAAACGGGTGCGGCACTGGGCGCGGCGCGCCTCGGCTGGCTCGCGGCCGGCGGCGACCCGCACGTGGTGCTGACGAAGCCGCCCGTGCTAGCGGAATTCACGCCGAATCGCGAGCGCCATGTCGCCTTGCGCGCGCGGCTCGACAGTTTTCGCGCGTTGTACCGGCATGTGCGTCCGCTCTTCGATCCGTCACGAGAGCGGCTCGCCTAGCCTCGCGTCGCGTCACGCACTTGCCACGCGCAACGTGACGCGAGTGCTTCCGAAGCACCGAAGACGCCCTTCCCGCCGCTGGTATAGTCCCGCATCCGGTAAAGCCAGCAGGCGCCGCCCAGGTCTTTCGAGACGAATCATCGTGCCCAAGTCATCCGAAAAACTCGACCTCGCTACTCGCGCCGCGTGGCTCTACTACGTGGCGGGCAACACGCAGAACGAAATTGCCGAGAAGTTGCAGGTCTCGCGGCCCGTCGCGCAGCGGCTCGTGGCGTTCGCGGTCGAAAAGAACCTGATCCGGGTGCGCGTGGATCATCGGCTCGCCGATTGCCTCGCGCTTGCCGACCGTCTCTCGAAGCGCTACGGCCTCGCCGTGTGCGAGGTGGTGCCCGTAGACGACGACAGCCCCGAAGAGATCGACCGGAAGCTCGCCGTGGCCGGCGCCCAGGTCATGGAGCGCTACCTCACCGAAGAAAAGCCGATGGTGATCGCCGTGAGCAGCGGCCGCACGCTGAAGGCCGCCGTCGATCAGATCGCGCAGCTCGACCGTCCGCAGCACCGGCTCGTTTCGATGGTGGGCGCGATTGCGCAAGACGGCTCGTCGAACCGCTACGACGTCGCGCTGCATATTTCGGAGAAGACGGGCGGCAAGCACTTTCTGCTGCCGGCGCCGCTCATTGCCGACAACGAGGCCGAACGCGCGCAATGGTGCAATCACCGGCTCTATCGGATCGTGGAAGGGCTCTCGGGTGAAGCGGACGTGGCGTTCGTGGGCATCGGCAACATCGGGCCGAACTGTCCGCTGCACGAAGACGGCTTCATTACTTCAGCCGAAGTGCGCGAGTTGACGCAACTGGGCGCGGTTGCAGAAATGCTGGGCTTGCCGATCGACGCTTCCGGCCGTCGCGTGGAATCGCCCACGGGACGGCGCGTGACGAGCATCCGGCTGGATTCGCCGCCTCTCCGCCCCACCATCGGCTTTGCGGGCGGCGAGCGCAAGCGCCAGGCGGTGCTCGCGGCGCTCAAGGGCGGCTGGCTCTCGGGGCTCGTCACCGACGAGCTTTCGGCACAGGCGGCGCTGGAAGAGAGCCTTTAATGGCTCTTGAATGGCTCTTGAATGGCTCTTGAATGGCTCTTGAATGGCTCTTGAACGGCTCTTTAATCGCTCTTGAACGGCCCTCTCCATCGCGCCGGCTTCAATCCGGTATCAAGCCGATGTCAAGCCGATGTCAAGCCGATGTCAAGCCGATATCAAGCCGATATCAAGCCGCCAGCACCTCCACGATCTTGCGCGCGAACGCCTGCCCGTTTGCATCGAACAGATGGCAATGCTCGGGGGCAGCGCCCAGCATCAGCGTCTCACCGTGCTCGTGCTTTTCGAGCGGCGGAATGCGTGCAATCAGCCCTTCCGGCGCCACCGACGACTCCGCGTACAGATAAGCCGCGTCGCCGAGCGACTCCACCGTCATCGTGCGGGCGCTCACGCCGTACTCGCCCGCGCCCACGTGCAGGTGCTCGGGCCGAATGCCCACGGACACCTTGTCGCCCTCGCGCGCCGCGCCCGGCTCTACGGCAACCTTCTGCGTCTCGCCCGTCGCGTAGGCCACGAGTACGCCATCGCGCGATACGGACCGCACCACGCCGTCGAGGAAATTCATCTTCGGCGAGCCGATGAAGCCCGCCACGAAGCGATTGGCCGGCGCGTGATAGAGCAGGTTCGGCGAGCCCACCTGTTCGACGTTGCCCGCGGAGAGCACGACGATCTTGTCGGCGAGCGTCATGGCTTCCACCTGATCGTGCGTCACGTAGATCATCGTGGTCTTCAGCTCGTCGTGCAGACGCGCGAACTCGAGGCGCATCTTCACGCGCAGCGCGGCGTCCAGGTTCGAGAGCGGCTCGTCGAACAGGAAGACCTTCGGCTTGCGCGTGATCGCGCGGCCAATGGCGACGCGTTGACGCTGGCCGCCCGACAGCTGCTTCGGCTTGCGGTCGAGCAGATGGTCGATGTGCAGGATCTTCGCGGCGTTCTTCACGGCCGCATCGATCTCGGGCTTCTTCGCGCCCGCGAGCTTGAGGCCGAAGGCCATGTTGTCGTAGAGCGTCATGTGCGGATAGAGCGCGTACGACTGGAACACCATCGCGATGCCGCGCTTGGCGGGCGGCACTTCGTTCATGCGCGAGCCGTCGATCATGAGGTCGCCCCCGCTGATTTCTTCGAGCCCCGCGATCATGCGCATCAGCGTGGATTTCCCGCATCCGCTCGGGCCGACGAACACGACGAACTCGCCGTCGGCGATGTCGAGGTTCACGTTGCGCAGCACTTCGTTGTCGTCGTAGCGCTTGTTCACGTTACGCAGGGTCACGCTTGCCATGATGTGTCTCCGAATTTTGCGGGTGTTGCGGGTACTGCTTGTACTGCCCGTTGCACTTTCCGTCGTCTCGCACTGAGGCGCTGTCTCGCGAGACTCAATACGAGCCCACTGCCGCACGCTGCTGCCACTGCGCGGCAAGCGCGGGCAGCTCGCGCATGTCGTCGAATACGTAATGCGCGCCGGCGGACTGCAGCGCGCTCGCCTGGTGCCTGCCCACATGCGTGCCGCCGATGAAACCCAGCACCGTCATGCCGGCCGCGCTCGCGGCCGTCACGCCCGTCACGCTGTCTTCCACCACGAGGCACGCGTGCGGCGCGAGACCCAGCCCTTGCGCCGCAGCCAGATAAACGTCGGGCGCGGGCTTGGGCTGCGCGACGGCGTCCGCGCAAAAGAGCCGCTCGCCGAAAAACGTGGCGAGCCCCGTGCGCGCCAGCACGGTGCGCACGTAGGCGCGGTAGCTGTTGCTCGCGCAGGCCTTGGTGAACGGAATCTGCTCGAGCGCGGCCGCCACGCCTTGCACGGTGGGCGCATCCACGGCGGCGGCTTCCACGGTGCTGCGGATGGCCGCCACTTCGTCATCGCCCAACGTCCTGCCAAGCTGGCCCGCCGCGCCTTGCAGCACACGCTCGATGCGCAGGCCGAGCAGCGGCATGACGACCGGCTCCACTGCGGCGTCGGGCCAGCGCGCTTCGAGTTCGCGCACCAGCACGCGCGCCGCCACGGCTTCGCTGTCGATCAGCACGCCGTCGCAGTCGCAGATCAGCGCGAGCGCAGTGGCATCGCGCGCTGCCGTCGTTACCGCTGCCGTCATTTGACCGCCCCGAACGTGAGGCCGCGCACCAGCTGCTTCTGCGAAAGCCAGCCGACGATCAGAATGGGCGCCACCGCGAGCAGCGAAGCGGCCGAAAGCTTCGCCCAGAACAACCCTTCAGGGCTCGAATACGACGCGATGAATACGGTCAACGGCGCCGCGTGGGAACTCGACAGATTGATGCTCCAGAACGCCTCGTTCCACGAGAGGATCACGAGCAAGAGCGCCGTCGAGGCGAGCCCCGGCAACGCCATCGGCATCAGCAGATAGACGATTTCCTGCCAGGTCGCGGCGCCGTCGATGCGGCCCGCTTCCAGGATGTCGCGCGGTATCTCGTTGAAGTACGTGAAGGCCATCCACACCGCAATGGGCAGATTGATGAGCGAGTAGACGATCACGAGGCCCCACACCGTATCCAGCAGGCCGCTGTTTTTCCAGAGCACGTAGATGGGCACGAGCACGCCGACGGACGGCATCATCTTCGTCGAGAGCATCCACAGCAGGATCTTCTGCGTGCGGTGGTCGGGGAAGAACGCCATCGCGTAAGCCGCGGGCACCGCGAACAGCAGGCAGATCACGGTGACGCCCACGGAGATCAGCACCGAATTCCAGGCGAACGCGAAGTAGTCGCTGCGTGCGAAGACCTCGCGGAAGCTCTCCAGCGTCGGCATGAAGAAAAGCGTCGACGCGTACGCCTGCTGTTCGGTCTTGAACGCCGTAATGGCCATCCAGAAGATCGGGAAGAACAGCAGCAGCGCGATTAGCCACGCGAGAATGCCCGGAATGCTGCGGCGGATCATGGCGAGCGGCGAAGCGCCGGGCGCGCGCGCCACCGCAGCGGAAGGCGTGGAAGAAGCGGCAAGCTGGCTCATTTTTCGTACTCCCCTTTCAGGTTCCTCGCGAGCATGCGCACGAGGAAGAACGACACGATGTTCGCGAGCACCACGGCGAGAATGCCGCCCGCCGACGCAATGCCGACGTCGAACTGCTGCAGGCCCATCGAATAGATCAGATACGAGAGGTTGGTCGTGGCGTTGCCAGGACCGCCGCCTGTCGTCGTGTAGATCTCCGCGAAGATCGAGAGCAGGAAGATGGTCTCCATCATGACCACCACGGCGATGGCGCGCTTCAGGTGCGGCAGCGTGATGTAGAAGAACATTGAGAAAGCCCCGGCGCCGTCGATGCGCGCCGCTTCCTTCTGTTCCTGGTCGAGCGACTGGATGGCCGTGAAGAGGATCAGGAACGCGAACGGCAGCCACTGCCACGCCACGATCATGATGACGGCCGTGAGCGGGTACTGGGCAAACCAGTCGATGGGCGTGAGGCCCAGCGCGCGCATGCCCGCGGCCACGAGTCCGTAGACCGGGTGCAGGATCATGTTCTTCCAGATCAGCGCGCTCACCGTGGGCATCACGAAGAACGGCGCGATGGCGAGCAGCCGCGCCACGCCCTGGCCGTAGAACTTGCGGTCGAACAGCACCGCCATCAGCACGCCGCCCACCACGGTAATCACCAGCACCGCGCCGATCAGTTCGAGCGTGTGGGCGATGGAGGGCAGGAACGACGGGTCGGTGGCGAGAAAACGGTAGTTGTCGAGGCCCGCGAAGCCCTTCACATCAGGGTTCAGCAGGTTGTAGCGCGAGAACGAATACCAGATGGTCATCGCGAGCGGAATGGCCATCCAGAGCAGCAGGACTGCGACGGACGGCGTCATCAGCCAGCGCGACGGCCGGCGCTTGCCGACTTCGCTCGCCTCTACGGTGGTTTCGCGGTGGACGTGCATGAGGGGGAGATGGAGATGACGCATGATCGTGACCACCCTTCGGTTGGAACGGACCCGGAAGTGCTGCGGCCCGCTCGGGTGCTACGGGTTCCGGCTGCGACGCAACATGCCAAGTACGATTGCGCCGCTGCCGGAACGCTTGCTGCGGGTTACTTCAAGTCACTTCAAGTTACTTCAGATAGCCGGCCTGGCGCACGGCGCGATCCGCCGTGGCGTTGCCGGCCTGGAGTGCCTGGTCGACCGACATCTGGCCTGCCAGCGCACCGGCAATGCTTTGACCCACCACGGTACCGAACGACTGGAACTCAGGGATGCCAACGAATTGCACGCCCGTGTACGGCACCTTTTGTGCGGTCGGCGAATTCGGGTCGGCGGTCTGGATCGCCTTCAGCACGAACTCGGAGAACGGCGCCGCCTGCTTGTACTCCGCGCGCTGATAGGTGGATTCACGCGTACCCGGCGGCACCGACGCCCAGCCCTCGTCTTTGGCCACCATCTCGATGTAGCCCTTCGACGTGGCCCACGTGATGAACTTCTTCGCCGCGTCCTGCTGCTTCGAGGACTTCGGGATGGCGAGCGCCCACGACCACAGCCAGTGCGAGCCCTTCGGCGTGACTTCGACCGGCGCCGCGGCAAAGCCGATCTTGTCGGCCACCTGCGACTGCTGCTTGTTGTAGAGCATGCCGGCCGCCACGGTCGCATCGATCCACATGGCGCACTTGCCCGACGACATCAGCGTGAGGTTTTCGTTGAAGCCGTTCGAGCTGGCTCCCGGGGGGCCGTCCTTCTTCAGCAGGTCGACGTAGAAGTTCACCGCCTTCTTCCATTCGGGCGAAGTGAGCTGCGCGTTCCACTTCTCGTCGAACCAGCGGCCGCCGAAGGTGTTCACGAGCGTCGTGACGTAGGCCATGTTCTCGCCCCAGCCGGCCTTGCCGCGCAGGCAGATGCCGTAGGTGCCGCTCGCCTTGTCCGTGAGCTTGTCGGCGAACTGGGCGATCTGGTCGTAGGTGGGCTGGTCGGGCATCTTGAGGCCCTTGGCCGCGAACAGGTCCTTGCGATAGAACGTCATGGAGCTTTCGACGTAGAACGGCAGCGCGTAGAGCGTGCCGTTGTACGAGAGACCGTCGCGCGCGGTCTTCACGACGTCGTTGAGGTCGTAGTCGGCGGGCAGGTTCGACATCGGCGAAAGCCAGCCGCGTTTGCCCCACTGCGGCGTTTCGTAGGTGCCGATCATCATCACGTCGAACTGGCCGCTGTTGGTCGTGATGTCCGTGGTGGCGCGCTGGCGCAGCACGTTCTCTTCGAGAATCACCCAGTTGAGCTTGATGTCCGGATTCGCCTTTTCGAACGCGGGCGAGAGCTTCTTCAGCTCGATCATGTCGGGGTTGTTCAACATGGCGATCGTCACCGTCGCGGCAGAGGCGCTCGCGGCCGCGGCGCATCCGACGGCGCCGACGGCGAACGCCCGAAGCGCGGTTCTCAAGGCTCGTTTCATGACTTGTCTCCTGTATGGACTGCGTTATGGCGGGCCGTCGCAAGGCCCTTCTTGATGGACGGAACAACAGACACCGCGGCCGCGCGCGGCGCGATCTGGATTCAACTTCGGACCTGACTTCGGCCTCGACTTCGGACTCAACTCATCCAGTTGCCGCCGTCGACATTCAGCGTCTGGGCGGTGATGTAGTCGGCGTCGGCGGAAGCGAGAAACAGCGCCGCGCCCGTGAGGTCGCCGGGCAGCCCCATGCGGCCAAGCGGCACGGCTTCGCCCACGAGCCGCTTCTTCTCGCCCACGGGACGGTTCTCGTAGCGGGCGAAGAGCGCATCGACCTGATCCCACATCGGGGTGTCGACCACGCCCGGCGCAATGCCGTTCACGTTGATTCTGTGCGGCGCAAGCGCAAGCGCCGCGGACTGCGTGTAGCTGATGACAGCGGCCTTGGTCGCGCAGTAGTGCGAGACCAGCGCCTCGCCGCGGCGCCCGGCCTGCGACGACATATTGATGATCTTGCCGCCGTCGCCCTGGCTCACCATCTGGCGCGCCACGGCCTGCATGAGGAAGAACAGGCCCTTCACGTTGACGGCGAAGAGCTTGTCGAAGATGTCCCAGGATTCGTCGAGCAGCGGCCGCATGTCGAAGAGCGCCGCGTTGTTGAAGAGCACGTCGATGCGGCCGAAGCGCGCCACGGTGGCGGCAACGATGCGCTCAATATCTTCGCGCCGCGTGACGTCTGCATGAAGGGGGAGCAAGCGGTCGCCGTACTCGCGGGCAAGCTGGGGCGCGATGCCTTCGGCCGGCTTCAGGTCCACGAGTGCGCAACGCGCACCTTCTTCCAGATAGCGCCGGGCCACCGCTTCGCCAATGCCGCTTGCCGCGCCGGTCAGAATCGCAACCTTGTCCTGCAATCGCGCTGCCACTCGCTGTCTCCTGATCGTTCTGCCGTCCACGCAGCGAGCGAACGCCCATCACGCGAACAATTGCTCTGTTTGTGGTCGAATGATCGGATACGAGTCGGATCATGTCAAGGCGCGACGCGACATTTCGATGGTGCAGCGCGCAAGGTCCGCGACATGGCTGTACGGCAGAGGTGCCGAAAGATATTGATACGTTATATCATCCCGATTTCGTGTCGCGCGCCGTCACGAGCCCATGCCGGAAAACGGCGAATGCAACGCCACGGCGCGGCGCGAACGCCGTAGCGAACGCAATCCTTCCTCAACCTCGAAGCCCGGGAATAACCATGAAGACAGCCCACTCGCTGTGGAATCTGCTGCGTCGCAGCATGCGCCTGCCCGCCCTCCTCGCGGCCAGCGCCGCGGCCCTTGCCATGAGCCATGCGGCGCTCGCGCAGGAAAGCAAAGTGCCCGTCGTGGCAGCGGAAAACTTCTACGGCGACGTGGTGCGGCAGATCGGTGGCCGCTACGTGGACGTGACCAGCATCCTCTCGAATCCGGACCAGGATCCGCACCTCTTCGAGGCCAGCCCGAAGACGGCGCGCGCGCTCCAGCAGGCCAGCATCGTGGTCTACAACGGCGCCGACTACGACCCGTGGATGACGAAGCTCCTCGCCGTGTCGAAGAACAGCAAGCGGGCGACGATCGTGGCCGCCGATCTCGTCGGCAAGAAGGCCGGCGACAATCCGCACCTCTGGTACGACCCGGCGACGATGCCGGCCGTGGCGCGCGCCATCGGCTCGGCGCTCTCGGCCGCAGACCCCTCGCACAAGAACGTGTACGATGCCAACCTTGCAACGTTTCTCGGGTCGCTGAAGGGCATCAACGACAAGGTCGCGGCCATGCACGCGCGCTACGCGGGCCAGCCGGTGACGGCCACGGAGCCGGTGTTCGGCTATATGTCCGATGCGATCGGGCTTGCGATGCGCAACCAGCGCTTCCAGCTCGCCACGATGAACGACACGGAAGCGAGCCCCTCGGACATCGCCGCCTTCGAACGCGATCTGCGCGAGCGGCAGGTCCGGGTGCTGATCTATAACAGTCAGGCCACCGAGGCGCTCACGAAACGCATGCTGAAACTCGCGCAGGATTCACACGTGCCGAGCGTGAGCGTCACCGAAACGGAGCCGGCCGGCATGACGTTCCAGCAGTGGATGCTGGCGCAGCTGGACGGGCTCGACAAGGCACTGGCCTCGGGCGCCGCGGCAAAGTAGCTCGCGGTAGCCCGCAACGGTCAACAGCCGGCAGCCAATGCAGCAAAGCAGCACCAGGCAGTAGCAAAGGGAACCCATACATGAACGTGACTGGCCGCGCGCCATCCGAAAGCGCTCGCGATCCGGCCATTGCGCCCGTGCTCGAACTCGATCGCGTCACCATCGAACTGGGTGGGCGCGTCATTCTGCGCGACACGAGCTTCACCGTGAACCAGGGCGAGTTCATTGGCGTGCTGGGGTCGAACGGCGCCGGCAAGACCACGTTGATGCGCGCCGTGCTCGGTCTCGTGCCCGCGGCGCAAGGCACGATTCGCGTACTGGGCGAGCCGGTGATGCGCGGTAACGCGTCGATCGGCTATATGCCGCAGACGCGCAGCGCGCTTGCCGGCCGGCGAATTCGCGGCCGCGAATTCGTCGCAATGGCCGCGGACGGTCACCGCTGGGGCCTGCCTCATGCGGATGCCGCCACGCGCGCCGACGTCGACCGCGTGCTCGAACTCGTGGGCGCCCGCTCGCTTGCGAAGCGTCCGCTCTTCGAGCTATCCGGTGGCGAGCGGCAGCGCCTGCTGCTCGCGCAATGCCTGCTCGGCAAACCGCAACTGCTGCTGCTCGACGAGCCGCTCATCAGCCTCGATCCACATCACCAGCGCAGCGTCGTCGAACTCGTACGCGAGGTGCAGCGCGAACTCGGCATCGCGGTGCTGTTTTCGGCGCATGAACTCAACCCGCTACTGAATGCGCTCGACCGCGTGCTGTATCTCGGCAACAGCGTGGCGGCGCTCGGCACCGTCGATGAAGTCATCACCGCGCCCGTGCTCACGCGGCTCTACGGTTCGCCCATCGACGTAATGCGCGTGAAGGGCCGCATCTTCGTGATGTCCGGCGACGTCGAAATCGAAAAACACGACCACGGCCACGAAGACGAGCACGAACATGCGCCGGGCCACGAAAGCCACCGCCACGATCACGGGCACGATCATGGTCACGGCAGCCATCCACACGATCACACGCACGATGTTTGAATACGACTTCATGGTGAACGCCTTCGCGGCGTCGGGGATTGTCGCGGTGCTGGCGGGCGTGGTCGGCTACTTCCTCGTGCTGCGGGGCCAGACGTTCGCGGGGCACGCGCTCTCGCACGTCGGCTTCACTGGTGCGACGGGTGCGGTGCTGCTCGGCATCTCGCCGCTCTGGGGCATGGTGGGCTTCACGTTCGCGGCGGGCATGTGCATGGGCGCACTGGGCGAACGGCTGGCCGGCCGCGACGTCGCGATCGGCGTCACGCTCTCACTCGCACTGGGCTTCGGGCTGCTGTTCCTGCACTTCTTCACGCAGTACGCAACGCAAGTGACGGCGCTGCTGTTCGGCAACGTGCTGGGCGTGAGCGGACCGACGCTCGTCGTGCTGGCGGCGCTCGCCGTGGTGAGTCTTGCCGCGCTGGCGGCCATCGCGCGGCCCTTGCTGTTTGCCTCGCTCCAGCCTGAGCTTGCGGAGGCGAAGGGCGTATCGCTGCGACTCGTCTCGACGCTGTTTCTCGCCGTGACGGCGCTCGCCGTGGCCGCGTGCACGCAGATCGTGGGCGTGCTGCTCGTGTTCACGCTGATGGTGGGCCCGGCTGCCGCGGCGCAAAACCTCACGACGCGGCTTTCCACCGGGCTTGCGCTCGCCGCGCTGTTCGCGCTCGCCCAGGCGTGGCTGGGCGTGACGCTCGCCTTCTATACCGACTGGCCCACGAGCTTCTGGATCACCGCGCTTGCGGCGGCGGTCTACGGTGCGAGCCTGTTGCGCAGGCGCTAGAAGTCAGACGCCGTCATATGCAGCCGCGCGCGGCGTGAGAGCCGCGCGCGCCTTCGGCTCTCAGCGACCTTCGGCAGCCTTCAACGACAGAGCGCCTTGGCGTGATGCGCCAGATGGTCTTCGATGAACGTCGAGATGAAGAAGTACCCGTGGTCATAGCCGGCATGCCGGCGCAGCGTGAGCGGCTGCCCCGCCTGCTTGCACGCGGCCTCGAACACGTCGGGATTGAGCTGGTTCGCAAGGAACTGATCGTCGAGCCCCTGATCGACCAGAATGCCCTCGCTAAACCGCGCGCCCAGCTTCGTTACGAGTTCGCTCGCGTCGTAGTCGCGCCACGCCTCGCGGTCGTCGCCCAGGTAGCCGCCGAACGCCTTCTCGCCCCACGGGCAGCGCATGGGCGCAGCAATGGGCGCAAACGCCGATACCGACCGATAGATCTCCGGATTGCGCAGCGCCAGCATCAGCGCACCGTGCCCGCCCATGGAATGACCGAAGATGCCGAGCCGCTCGCCGTCCACGGGCAATTCGGCCAGCACGGTCTGCCGCAACTCGTCGCGCACGTACGAGTACATGCGATAGTGCTTCGCCCACGGCTCGCGCGTGGCATCCACGTAGAAGCCCGCGCCCACGCCGAAGTCCCACGAATCGGTCTCGCCCGGCACACCGGCGCCGCGCGGACTCGTGTCCGGCGCGATCAGCGCGATGCCGTGCTGCGCCGCGAAGCGCTGCGCGCCGGCCTTGATCGGAAAAGTTTCTTCCGTGCAGGTGAGCCCGGCCAGATAGAACAGCGCGGGCACGCGCGGCGCGCCCGCCTGCAACGCCTGCGGCGGCAGGTAGACCGAGAAGCGCATCGGCAGCCCGATGGTCGCGGACGCGTGACGGTAGATGCGCTGCACGCCGCCGTGGCAGCCGTGCGTTTCAACGAGTTCCAGCATCGCGTGCTCCTGTCAGTACAGCACCACTGAACGGATCGACTCGCCCCGCTTCATCAGATCGAAGCCTTCGTTGATCTTCTCGAGCGGCAGCGTGTGCGTGATGAGGTCGTCGATGTTGAGCTTGCCTTCCATGTACCAGTCGACGATCTTCGGCACGTCCGTGCGGCCGCGCGCGCCGCCGAACGCCGAGCCCTTCCACTGGCGGCCCGTCACGAGCTGGAACGGACGCGTGCTGATTTCCTCGCCCGCCGCCGCCACGCCGATGATGAACGACTGCCCCCAGCCCTTGTGCGTGCATTCCAGCGCCTCACGCATCAGCTTCACGTTGCCCACGCACTCGAACGAGTAGTCGGCGCCGCCGTCGGTGAGTTGCACGATGTGATCGACCACGTTCTCCACCTCGTTCGGATTCACGAAGTGCGTCATACCGAACTTCTTCGCGAGTTCCACGCGCTTCGGGTTGATGTCGACACCGATGATCTTGTCCGCGCCCACCATCTTCGCGCCCTGGATCACGTTGAGGCCAATGCCGCCCAGCCCGAACACGACGACGTTCGCGCCCGCCTCGACCTTCGCCGAATAGACCACCGCGCCCACGCCCGTGGTCACGCCGCAGCCGATGTAGCAGACCTTGTCGAACGGTGCGTCTTCGCGGATCTTCGCCACCGCGATCTCGGGCACGACGATGTAGTTCGAGAACGTCGAGGTACCCATGTAGTGAAAGAGCGGCTTGCCGCCGAGCGAGAAGCGCGAGGTCGCGTCGGGCATCAAGCCCTTGCCCTGCGTGGCGCGAATGGCCTGGCACAGGTTCGTCTTGCGCGAGAGGCAAAACTTGCACTGACGGCATTCCGGCGTGTAGAGCGGAATCACGTGGTCGCCCTTCTTCAGCGTGCCGACGCCAGGCCCCACGTCCACGACGATGCCCGCGCCTTCGTGACCGAGAATCGCGGGGAAGAGCCCTTCGGGGTCGGCGCCCGAGAGCGTGTAGTAGTCGGTGTGGCAGATGCCGGTGGCCTTCACCTCGATCAGTACCTCGCCCGCGCGCGGGCCTTCGAGGTCGACTTCTTCGATCGTCAGCGGGGCGCCCGCCTTCCATGCAACGGCTGCTTTCGTCTTCATTGTGTTTCGCTCCTTTGAGTCGTTGAATTCGTGAGTGCCTGGCGCGCGTGTGACCTTACGCGCCAGGCTGTGTTTGTTGCTGCGGGTTCATGACGACGGCCCTGCGCCATCGAACCAGCCTTTCAGCCGGCCGTACAGATCGACGAAGCGGGCATAGCGTTCTTCCAGCCCGGCGCCGCCGCTGGGTGTGGCCACCCGTGTTGCCGCCGGCGCAAGTGCCGGCAGGTCGGCTGCGGACCAATGGCCACACGCAACGCCTCCCAGCATTGCCGCGCCACGCGCGGCGGCGTTCGGACTGTCCACGGCATGGAGTTCGGCCTGCAATGCGTCGGCGAGCAATTGACGCCAACGCGCATCCACCGATCCGCCGCCCGCGAGCCTGAGCGACGGCACCTCGGCGCCGCTCGCGCGAATCGCGTCGAGGCCCGCTCGCAGCGCAAATGCAACGCCTTCGAAGGCCGCGCGCATCATCGTGCCACGCGTATGTCCGAGCGCGAGGCCAAGCCAGCCGCCGCGTGCCGCGGGGTCGAGCCACGGCGAACGTTCGCCGGTCAGATAGGGCAAGAAGGTGAGGCCTCGCGCGGCGTCTGCCGCGAAGGCGTCGCGATAGGCGTCCTGCCACTCGTACGCGAGCCAGCCGCGCACAGCTTCCAGCGCCACGCCCACGTTTTGCATCGCGGCCATCCGGTACCAGTGGTCCGTCGCGGCACGGTAGGCATGCAGGCCGCGCACCTTCGCGGGCTCACGTGTCGACAGCACCACGATCTGGCCGCCCGTGCCCGTGGTAAGCAACGCATCGCCGTCGTTCGCGAGTCCGCTGCCGAGCGCGGCGCACGGGGTGTCGGCCGCGCCGATGGCGAGTGCGATGCCAGGCGTCAGCCCGAGCTGGCGTGCGGCTTCGTCGGCGAGCGTGCCGCCCGCGGCATACGACGGCGACAACGCCGCGAACCATCGACGCGGCAATCCGAGCGTGTCGAGCAGGTCGAGGTTCCATGTGCCGCCGGCGTCGGCGAGCGCGGTGGCGCAAGCGTCCGAAGGGTCGGCCGCTATCACGCCGCCCAGCGCGACGCGCAGCCAGTCTTTCGGTTGCAGCGCCCAGCGCGCGGCACGCAATGCATGCGGATCGTTGAGCGCGATCCAGCGCAGCAGCGGCCCCGCCATGCCAGGGGCGACAGGGTTCGGCTGCGGATCGGGCCATGCATCGAGCAGGGCGAGCGCGCGCGTGTCGGGCCAGAGCATGGCGGGACGCACGACGCGGCCCTCGTCATCGGTCAGCACTACGCCGTGCATCTGCCCCGAGAAACCGATGGCGCACACGGCAGCACGCTCGTCGGCGGGCAGCTTGCCGGCGGCCTCGCACAACGCGCGCCACCACGTGTCCACGGAGATCTCGGCCCAGCCCGGGTGCGGCGTCTCGATGCCATAGGCTACGCTGGACGCGGCACGCTCGCGACCTTCGGCATCGATGATCGCGAGCTTCAGCGAGCCGGTGCCCAGATCGATGCCGAGAAAGCGCGCAACGGGCAGGCTCATGAACGCTCCGTGAAGAAAAGTGACGACGATGATAACCACCCGGCAAGGGCCGCGTGACGAGATTCGCAAGCCGGAGCGCGAGGCACGGCGGCCACTTGCGTGCAGAAGATCGACGGACCGACGACCGTGCGGGACCGTCCGGGACCACCCATATGGCGCGCGGAATAGAGATCATAACGGTCACTGCACGCGCGTGGGCGCGGATCGTACGGCGTGCCGGCGCCTTGGACCTAGCTGGGACGTCATGGCGGCACCCGTGGGCCGCTTACGGTGCCGCGCAGATCTCTCGCGCTCGCCCGCCGCGCGGTGCCATATCGTCACCCGGAGGCGGGGAATAGAAACGAGCAGTCTTGTTGGGCCTTTTCGTCCGGCATACCGTGGAGGTCATTCCCAACGAGATGTGGAGACAGCCGCGATGCCCCCGAACACCGTCCATCCCTGCGACGAGCGACTGCCGGCCGGCCAGTTGCTCACGCTCGGCATTCAGCATGTGCTTGTCATGTATGCGGGCGCCGTTGCTGTGCCGCTCATTGTTGGCAGCGCGCTCAAGTTGCCGAAAGACCAGGTCGCGTTTCTCATCAGCGCCGACCTGTTCTCGTGCGGTATCGCCACCTTGATCCAGACGCTCGGTGTGTGGATCTTCGGCATTCGCCTGCCTGTCATCATGGGCTGTACGTTCGCGGCCGTGGGCCCCATGATCGCGATCGGCACGAATCCATCGCTGGGCATTCTCGACATCTTCGGCTCGACCATCGCGGCGGGCGTGATCGGCATTCTGCTTGCGCCCATGATCGGCAAGCTGCTGCGGCTCTTCCCGCCCGTGGTGGTGGGCACCGTGATTGCCGTGATCGGGCTTTCGCTGATGGAAGTGGGCATCAACTGGGCCGCGGGCGGCGTCGGTAATCCGGACTATGGCAACCCGGTCTATCTCGGTCTGTCGCTCGTAGTGCTGATGCTGATTCTGCTGATCAACCGGTTCGGCAAAGGCTTTGTGGCCAACATCTCGGTGCTGCTTGGCATGGTGGCCGGCTTCGTGATCGCCGCACTGCTGGGGCGCGTGAACATGGGCGGCGTGACGAGCGCGCCGTGGGTCGGCTTCGTCATGCCGTTCCACTTCGGGTTGCCGCACTTCGATCCGCTCTCTATCGCGACGATGGTGACGGTGATGTTCGTCACGTTCATCGAGTCGACCGGCATGTTCCTCGCGGTCGGCGACATGGTGGACCGTCCCGTCGATCAGGCAACGCTGGTGCGAGGACTGCGCGTGGATGGACTCGGCACGCTGATAGGCGGCATCTTCAACTCGTTCCCGCACACATCGTTCTCGCAAAACGTCGGGCTGATTGGTGTAACCGGCGTGAAGAGTCGCTTCGTCTGCGCGACCGGCGGCGTGATTCTGGTGCTGCTCGGGCTGTTCCCGAAGATGGCGCAGGTTGTGGCTTCCGTGCCGGCGTTCGTGCTGGGCGGCGCCGGCATCGTAATGTTCGGCATGGTGGCGGCTAACGGCATCAAGGTGCTCGCGAAGGTCGACTTCGTGAAGAACCACCACAATCTCTTCATCGTGGCCGTGAGCGTGGGCCTCGGGCTCGTGCCGGTCGTGTCGCCCCACTTCTTCTCGAAGCTGCCGCCTGCGCTCTCGCCCATCTTGCACAGCGGCATTCTGCTCGCGTCGCTTTCCGCGGTGCTGCTCAATCTCGTGTTCAACGGCGTGAAAAGTGAAAAAGCAGCGCAGTGCGAAATTCGACGCTCGGGACACGACTTCGACAGACGCGCCGCCGACGTGCATTGATCGTCTGCGTACCGCTACCCCACGAGCTGCGCCAACGCCCGGTTCATCTGCGGCTTGAGATCGCGTGCGTCTCTCGCCAGATTGATCTGCTTGGCCAGCTCCGCCACTTCCAGCACCTCGGGCTTGATGTCGTAGCCGCCGCGGTTATACAGCCAGCCCAGCACGTCCGCGAGATGCCACACCGAGGCGCTGCCTTCGTGAACCGGCATCGGAAAATTGTGTGCGTGACCGACCATGAGCTTGCGCATGTTCTGACGAGATACGCCCGCCACTTCCGCAACGTCGGTGAGCCCGACGAAGTCGGGTGCCGCCTCGATGAGACGCGCTGTGGGAATGGCGCGCTTCACGTCTTCCAGCGCGCTCACCAACGCCTCGCGCGCGCTCTTCGCTTCGCGCGTAAACAGCAACGCGATGCGACCCGGTTGCCCGATGCCAACCGTTGCGTCGTCGCAGCCTGCTTCGCCAAGCCGCTCGACGATCTCGTCGTAATCGAAATCTTGCGCAGCCAGCCGATACTTCAGCGTGAAAACGTATTCCATCTTTACTCCTGCTTTGTGCCGCACGTGTCCGCTTCCTTCGCCTCACGCTTTTGACGGTGCGTCGTGCAATTGTCGACGACCCGCCGCAAGTGCTTCGCATGATTGCCCGGATTCTTCGGCGTGCTCCAGATACTCGTGATGCAAAATTCGCCGCAACGGCATTCAGCGTCGTTATACGGACAGTACAACCTGCCCCACGCATGCCCCTTGCCGCCACTTTGCACACGCCAGCCCTGTTCTTCCGCGTAGGCCAGCGCCTCTTCTACGTCCTTTTTCGAGTGTGTTCCACGAACCATCAACGGCCTCAATTCTCCAGTGATCATTACTCGTTGTCAACTGACAACTATGATCAAACCGGACGTTTTGCGCGACGGCTTACGACTCGTTACGAGCCCCGCAAATCGATCCGATTGAAGGAGATGCTAGCCCCAGCAGACACCAAAATGATGGACTGCCAATCATGTTTAGCCATCCGGCCGAGGGTCCGGAGCAAGGTCTATAGTTAGTGGTCACATCGGTCCAAAAGAAAAAGCCCTCGCCAGTCATTTTGACCAACGAGGGCTTTTGTCTCTTTGTCTATCCACCTCAACCTGCGAGGTCTTCAACCCGTCATGCGCGACCGCGGATTTCCCGCTCTCGCACGACGCACTACGTCACGTATCCCGATCGCCGCACGTGGCGCGGCACCTCATCCCGCCGACGCGGACGAAGCCGCCACGGGCGCGCTCGCCGCGCCGTAGTCGACCGGTGCGTCTGCCGGACGCGGCGTCTCTCCTGCCCGTTCGATCCAGCCGCCGCCCAGCGCACGATACAGATCCACGAGGTTCGTCCACCGTGCAAGCCGTGCCGAGATCAGCGATTGCTGCGACGAGTACAGGTCCGTTTGCGCCGTCAGCACCGTCAGGTAGCTGTCCACGCCGTTGCGGTAACGCAGATCGGACAGATCCAGCCGACGCTGGTTGGCAAACGTGTTGCGCTCGAGTGCGGCGATCTGCTGATCGTAGGTGCCGCGCGCAGCGAGCCCGTCGGCCACTTCGCGGAACGCCGACTGGATCGCCTTCTCGTAGTTCGCAATCTCGATGCGCTTCTGCACGTTCGCGAGGTTCAGGTTCGCCACGTTCGCACCGCCCTGGAAGATCGGCAGCGTGACCTGCGGCACGAACGTCCAGGCCGCAGTGCCCGCCTTGAAGAGTCCGCCCAGCGTCAGGCTCTCGGTACCGAACGTGCTCGTGAGCGAGATCTTCGGAAAGAACGCGGCCCGCGCCGCGCCGATGTTCGCGTTCGCGGCGAGCAGCGTTTCCTCCGCTTCCATGATGTCGGGACGCCGCGTGAGCAGGTCCGACGGCAAACCGGCCGGAATGTCGGTCAGCAGGTTCTGCGCGCCAAGCGGCAAGCCTTGCGGCAGATCGCCTGGCAACGGCTCCCCGATCAGCAGAACAAGCGCGTTCTCCGCCTGCGCACGAGCACGCTCCTGAGCCTGCAGATTGGCCTTCGCCGTCTCGAGCACGCTCTCGGCCTGACGCAGATCGAGTTCCGTACCCGTGCCGTTTTCGAACTGCACCTTCGTCAGGTTGTACGAGTCCTGCGCCGTCTTGAGCGTGGACTGGGTCACCTGAAGCAGGTCGTCGTCGGCGAGCATGGTGAGGTACTGGTCCGCCACCTGCGACACGAGCGAAATTTCCGCTGCCTTGCGCGCCTGCGCCGTGGACAGGTATTGCGCAAGCGCCTGGTCCTTCAGGCTGCGGATGCGCCCCCAGAAGTCGATTTCCCACGACGCCGACAACCCGACGTTATAGACGCTGTACGGATTCGAGGGACCGGTCTGCAACGCACTGGGCACACGGGTGCGCGAGTCGGTTGCCACGCCGTTGATGGCGGGGAACAGGTCTGCGCGCGTGATCTGATACTGCGCCCGTGCGGCGTCGATGTTGAGCACCGAGACCCGCAGGTCCCGGTTGTTCTTGAGCGCGATTTCCACGAGCCGCTGCAGACGCGGATCGACGAAGAAGTCGCGCCAGCCGATGTCCGTGGCCGTAGCGCCGCTCGCGCTGCGCCCGTTCGTCGACGTGCCGCTCATGCCCGGCTGGGTCTCGTAGACGCCGCCGGTCGGGAACGACGACGCCACGGGCGCCGCTGGCCGCTCGTACCTCGGCGCCATCGTGCAGCCGGCGGCAAGCAAGGCGACCGCCGCTGCAATCAAAGCGTGTTTATGCATCTCAGTGTCCTTCCTTGCCCGAACCGTTGCCATCGTTGCCGCTACCGCCTTGCGGGCCGTGCGGGTGATGCTCGTCGTAATGGGCGAGCGCCTCGTCCGGATCTTCCTTCTCGCCGGCGAACCGCGCGCGGATCACCACGAAGAACATCGGGATCATGAAGATGGCGAGGAACGTCGCCGTCAGCATCCCGCCGATCACGCCGGTACCAATTGCGTGCTGGCTCGCCGAACCCGCGCCGTTACTGATGGCAAGCGGCAGCACGCCGAGAATGAACGCAAGCGACGTCATCAGGATAGGACGCAGCCGCAGCCGCGCGGCTTCCAGCGCCGCCTCGATCGGTCCCATGCCTTCACCCTGCTGCAGCTCGCGTGCGAACTCCACGATCAGAATCGCGTTCTTGGCCGACAGACCCACGGTGGTGAGCAGACCCACCTGGAAGAACACGTCGTTCTCGAGGCCGCGCAATGTCACCGCGAGCAGCGCACCGAGCACGCCGAGCGGCACCACCATGATCACCGCGAACGGAATCGACCAGCTCTCATAGAGCGCCGCGAGACACAGGAACACCACGAGGATCGAGATACCGTAAAGGATAGGCGCTTGCGAGCCGGACTGGATTTCCTGGAACGACAAGCCGGTCCACTCGTAGCCGATACCCGCGGGCAGCTTCGCCGCGATCTGCTGCATGGCCTGCATGGCCTGGCCGGTACTCTTGCCCGGCCCCGCCGCGCCCTGGATTTCGACCGACGAAATGCCGTTATAGCGTTCGAGCTTCGGCGAGCCGTAGGTCCAGTGGCCGGTGGCGAAGGAGCTGAACGGCACCATCCCGCCCGAGCCATTGCGCACGTACCAGATGTTCAGGTCACCCGGCGTCATGCGGAACGGCGCATCGCTTTGCACGTAGACCTTCTTGATCCGGTTGTCCGTATCGAGGAAGTTGTTCACGTACTGCGACGCCCACGCAATCGAGAACGTCTGGTCGACTGTGGATGCCGATACGCCCAGCGCCAGCGCCTTTTCACGGTCGATGTCCACCTTGAACTGTGGCGTGTCGTTCAGGCCGTTCGGACGCACGAGCGCGAGGTTCGGGTCCTTCGCGGCCATACCGAGCAGCTGGTTGCGAGCCGCCATGAGCGCCGTGTGCCCGAGGCCGCCGCGATCCTGCAGTTCGAAGTCGAAGCCCGAGGCCGTACCGAGTTCCGGAATGGACGGCGGATTCACCGGAATCACCATCGCATCCTTGTAACCCGCATAGCGCGCGAACATGCGGCCCACGAGCGCCTGCACCTTCTGGTCGGCGTGCTGCCGCTCGGAGTAGTCCTTCATCCGCACGAACACGAGGCCCGAGTTCTGGCCACGGCCCGCGAAGCTGAAGCCGTTCACCGTAAACACGGCTTCGACGATGCTCTTCTCGTCCGTGAGCAGGTAGTTCGAGATGTTCGCCAGCGTGCGCGCCGTGGTTTCCTGTGTCGAGCCGGACGGCGTCTGCACGAGCACGAACATCGAGCCCTGATCCTCGTCGGGCAGGAACGACTTGGGCAGGCGCACGAACAGTAGCCCCACCGCCACGATCACCACCAGATAGATCACGAGCCAGCAGCCCGAGCGCTTGATCACGTGGTGCACGCCCGTGTGGTACTTCTCGCGGCTCTTGTCGAAGGTGCGGTTGAACCAGCCGAAGAAGCCCTTCTTCTCTTCGTGGTGGCCCTTCGGAATCGGCTTGAGGATCGTTGCGCAGAGCGCCGGGGTCAGGATCAGCGCGACCAGCACGGAGAGCACCATGGCCGCCACGATCGTGAGCGAGAACTGCCGGTAGATGGCGCCCACCGAGCCGCCCGAGAATGCCACCGGCACGAACACGGCCGAAAGCACGAGCGCCACGCCCACCAGCGCGCCGGTGATCTGGTCCATTGCCTTGCGCGTTGCTTCACGCGGTGAGAGCCCTTCTTCGGCCATCACGCGCTCCACGTTCTCCACCACCACGATCGCATCGTCCACCAGCAGACCGATGGCGAGCACGAGGCCGAACATCGACAGCGTGTTGATGGAGAAACCCACCAGCGCCATGATCGCGAACGTGCCCAGGAGCACGACCGGCACCGCGATGGTCGGAATGAGCGTGGCGCGCAGGTTCTGCAGGAACAGGTACATCACGAGGAACACGAGGACGATACCTTCCAGCAGCGTCTTCACCACTTCCTCGATCGAAAGCCGCACGAACGGCGTCGTGTCGTACGGATACTTCACGACGAGGCCCGGCGGGAAGTACTTCGACAGCTCGTCGACCTTCTGGCGCACGAGCTTGGCCGTCTGCAGCGCGTTCGCGCCCGTGGCGAGCTGGATACCGAAGCCGGCCGTAGGCTGACCGTTGTACTTCGTGTCGAAGTTGTAGGTTTCGCCGCCCAGCTCGATGCGCGCCACGTCCTTCAGCCGCACCTGGGAGCCGTCCTGATTCACCTTCAGCAGGATGTTGCCGAACTGCTCGGGCGTGCGCAGCAACGTGGCCTCAGTGATGGTGGCCTGCAGCGCCTGGCCCGGCACGGCCGGTGTGCCGCCTAGCTGACCGGCGGACACCTGCACGTTCTGCGCCGAAATGGCGTTCGACACATCGACGGGCGTCAGGCTGTAGTTCGTCAGCTTGTTCGGGTCGAGCCAGATGCGCATGGCGTACTGCGAGCCGAACAGCGTCACCGTGCCCACGCCGTCGATCCGGCTGATCGGGTCCTGGACGTTCGACGCGACGTAGTTCGCCAGATCGTAGCGGCTCATGCTGCCGTTTTCGGAGTTGAAGGCGAGCACGAGCAGGAAGCTGCTGCTCGACTTCGTCACCTTCGTGCCGAGCTGCTGCACGACCTGCGGCAGAAGCGGCGTGGCGAGCTGCAGCTTGTTCTGCACCTGCACCTGCGCGATGTCGGGGTTGGTACCCGCGGCGAACGTGAGCGTGATGGTGGCCGTGCCGGAGTCGTCGGACGTGGAGGACAGATACAGCAGGTGGTCGAGACCGCTCATCTGCTGCTCGATCACCTGCGTGACGGTGTTTTGCACCGTGTCCGCCGAGGCGCCCGGATAGCTCGCGCTGATCTGGACCGCGGGCGGCGCAATGGTCGGATATTGCGCCACCGGCAAGGTGAAGATCGACGCGATGCCGGCGAGCATCAAGATGATGGCGATCACCCACGCGAAGATCGGGCGATCGATAAAGAACTTTGCCATGAAGCAGGCTCCCTGTTATTACGCGCCCGACGCAGCAGACGCCGCGGAAGCAGCGGCACCTGGCTGCGCGGCGGAACCGGCGGCAGCGCCCGAGCCCGCGGCGGCACCCGTTGCACCCGGTGCGCCTGGCACACCTGGCGCCCCGCCCGCTTGCGCCCCAGAGGCCGGCGCGGCCGGCAACTGCGCCGGCACGGCCTTCACCTCGGCGCCCGGACGAACCTTCTCGGTGCCCTGGACGATCACACGATCACCCGGGTTCAGCCCGCTCTCGACGATCCAGTTCGTGCCTTGCGTGCCGCCCGTCACGATGGTGCGGATCGCCACCTTGTTGTCGGCGCCCACCACGAGTGTCGTGGCCTGGCCCGACGCGTTGTGCGTCACGCCCACCTGCGGCACGAGGAAGGCGTTTTCGTTCATGCCCTCTTCGATGCGCGCGCGCACGAACATGCCGGGCAGCAGCACGCGGTCGGGGTTCGGGAAGATGGCGCGAACCGTGACCGAACCGGTGGTCTGGTCGACGGTGACGTCCGAGAACTGGAGCTTGCCGGGCTGCGAATAGGCGCGGCCGTCTTCCAGCAGCAGCGTGACCTTGGCGGCATGCGGACCGGCGGTCTTGATCTTGCCTTCCTGAATCTGCCGGCGCAGCTCGAGCCCTTCGAGGCTCGACTGCGTGAGATCGACGTAGACGGGATCGATCTGCTGCACGGTGGACATCAGCGTGGCCGCGCTCGCCTGCACGTAAGCGCCCGGCGTGACCTGCGAGATGCCGACCTGGCCCGTGATGGGCGAGGTCACATCCGTATAGCCCAGATTGATCTGGGCCGTTTCGACCGCGGCCTTGCCCGAAGCGACGTCCGCGGCGGCCTGCCCTTGCGCGGCCACGGCGTCGTCGTAGTTCTGCTTGCTCACGGCGTTCGCCGCGACGAGCACCTTGTAGCGCGCCACCAACGCGTTCTGCGTGGCGAGGTTCGCCTGCGCCTTCGCGAGCGTCGCCTTCGCGCTATTGAGCGAAGCGATGTAAGGCGCCGGATCGATCTTGTACAGGCGCTGGCCGGCCTTCACGATGCTGCCTTCGGTGAATTCCCGGCGCAGCACGATGCCGTCCACCCGCGCGCGCACCTGCGCGACGAGGTAGGCGCTCGTGCGGCCCGGCAATTCCGTGGTGACCGGCACGGCGGTCGGCTGGACCGTCACCACGCCGACCTCGGGAGTTTGTTGCGGCGGTGCCGATTGTTTTTGTCCGCATGCTGCCAACACCACGGCAGCGGTCGCGACACTGATTAAGCGGAATGGAACCCGTTCGACGCGCATGGAGCAACCTCTGTCTATGACTGGGAACACAAAAAGTGCGTCCGTCTCGTGCGGGAGACGGGCACGCACACAAGCGTGTGAGACGACACAGTGACCGGACGCCTGAAGGCGATCACGCAGGGATATCGGGTGGAGCTCCCCGACTGAAAGGGAGACACCCATGCGCCGCCGGAACCGGCCGGCGCGAATACTTCCGTAAGCAACAGTGACGGATATTAACCGATTACCGGGTCATCCCTGCCTCGGCAACCGGCCGATGGGGTGCTATTATAGATACATTCATGAACGAATGTAAAAGCGTGGATGGGTGGCGAGCACAAAATTTCCGCCCGATTGTTTCGCTTTCTTGTGTCGCAACAATCCAATTGTTGCGACGATCGTTCAAGCAGCCCCCGCAGCAACGCAATCAGAGCAGGTCAGACGATTATGGTTCGACGTACGAAAGAGGAAGCGCTGGAAACACGCAACGGCATCCTCGACGCCGCGGAGCGCGTCTTCTTCGAGAAGGGCGTGTCGCGCACTTCGCTCGCCGACATCGCTCACGCCGCCGGCGTCACGCGCGGTGCCATCTACTGGCACTTCGCCAACAAGGGCGACCTGTTCACCGCCATGTTCGATCGCGTGCTGCTGCCGTTCGACGAACTGAAGGCCGCGTCGCGCGACCCCAGCGAACCCGATCCGCTCGGCCGCATACGCGACCTGTGCGTGCTATGCCTGCACGGCACGGCCACCGACGAACATCGTCGGCGCGTGTTCGACATCCTGTTTCTGAAGTGCGAGTTCGTGGAAGAAATGGGTCCGGTCGTGGAACGTCACCAGACCAACATACGAGAAGCGCTCGTCAACATCGAAGGCGGTTTGCTCAATGCCATGTCCAAGGGGCAGCTGCCCGCGGATCTCGATGCCGCGCGCGCGGCACGGCTGCTTCATTCGGTGATTGGCGGCGCGCTGCGCGACATGCTGATGTCGCCCGATCTGTTCGACATGGCCCAAGGCGCCGAGCGCACCGTCGATGCCATGCTCGACGCGATCCGCTACAGCCCTGCGTTGCGGGTTGCGCCCGCACCATCCACGGACCGGCCGGTAGCCTGAACGCCGACGGCTCGCCGGGCGCGCGCCCGGCAGCCGCTGCAGCCAACGCGCCGCTCAGGCGGCTTCGCGCCCGGCCCGCGCTTTCTGGTTCGAGGCGTAGATGGTGCCGCGCTCGAGCGGCGCGCCGGCCTCCACCGCCGCGATCCACTCGTCGGTGTTCGCCACCGCCGCAAAGCGCGACTGGAACACCACGCAGAACACGCGATGAATCTCCTCCGCCGAAGCGAAACCCGCCCCGTTCTCGTACGGCAATGACCCCGTTGCATCGGCGAGAAATTCCACCGTCAGGCCCGCGTGGACAGCATGGTAGACGGTGGACGCATCGCAGTTGTGCGTCATGTACCCGACGACGGTGAGCGTGTCGATCTCGCGGGCGGCCAGCCAGTCGGCGAGGTCCGTGCCGGCAAATGCGCTTGGCAGCGACTTCTCGACGTAGTGGTCATGCGCGCGCGACGCCACCACCTCGTGCAGTTCCGCGCCGCGGCTGCCGCGAGCGAAGATCGGCGCACCGGCAGGCGCAAAGTTCTGCACGACGATCACGGGCACGCGCGCCGAACGGGCGGCGTCGATGGCGCGGCCGATGTTCGCAAGCGAGTGGTTGATGTTGGGATACTCGATCAGCAGGTTGCCATCGACGTACTCGTTCTGTACGTCGATAACGATGAGCGCGCGACGGGGCGGCAGCGACATGGAAACGCTCCTTGCGTAACGGGATAGGTGTGCGGCGGGCAGCATGCCAGAGCGCACGCGACGGCTCAAGTTCAAAGCGCCCGAGTCCTCGGCGCGTTCACCCTTGCGCGAACCAGCGCGCCACGTACAACAGCAGCGCGACGAAGAAAATCATGGCGGCCCAGGCCCAGGTCGGCACCGCATGCGGCGCACTTTCGTGGCGCAGCGTGCTCGCGGCGCGTCCGCTCAACGTGCCGCCGTGTTGGGCGAGATGCGCGCGGCGGGCGACACCCGCGAGACTGATGGGTCGAAGGAACACATGCTGACGCCGCGCCGTCGTGCCGCGCGCGCGGTTCGGCCCCTGGCCGTGCTTGGCTTGAACGACTGCGCAGAACTCGGTGAAGAAGTCGTCGGCGAGATCGTGCAGCGCATTTTCGAGTTGCCGCGGCGGCAACTGCGCAAGCGGTCCCGCGAGCGTCGCCCACACCGAGTAATCGACGCGCGTGCTCGCACCCTTCGAGAGACCCGCCGGCCCCGCGGGATGGTCGTCCGCACGCAGCGAGACGTCGATCTGCCCGCGCAGCGAGCCGACGCCGTCGGCACGCGCCTTGAAGCTCAACGTACGTTCAGGCGCATAGGGCTCCTGCCCTTCCTTCGGCACCACATGCACGCGGACTTCGTAGCGCGCGCGCAGCGGCCCGAGCGGCACGGTCAGCGTGAGTTCGTATTCGCCGGGCCCGAGCTGGCGGAACGACTCGCAGTTCTCCATGCTTGCGCGCAGCAGGGCGATATCCTGCAGCGCGTCCCATACGGCGGACGGGGCGAGTGGAATCCGTAACGCGTCGTTCAGTTCCATGGCGGCCTCCCCCTTTTCTCCCCCTTCAGCGCGCGGCCTCGCCGATCACGATGTCTGGTCGATGCGATCGACGCGCGAAGCGTAAAACGCCAGATAGCCCGTAATGTCCTTCACCTTCTCGAACGGTTGCTCGTAGCTCCACGCGGCGTTTTCGATCAAGCCGTCTTCGGTACGCAGATGGAAGTACGAGGCGTTGCCCTTGTACGGACAGTGCGATGTGTGATCGGAACGCTCGAGCCGCGCCATGTTGACGTCGGCGCGCGGGAAATAAAAGACGTCGGGCAGCCCGCTCTCGGAAAGCGTGAGCCCCTGATGCGTGTCGGCCACGGTGATGCCCTGATGGATGACTCGCACGCGATGAGAATTGGCCGCAATATCGATGCGATGATCGGCAGCCGGTTCCACAGCCATATTCGATCCCCTGTTCGTCAACAGTCGCCGCCGCGTCGCAGGCGTCGGCATGTTGCAGCGCCGCACCGACGGGCGCCTTTGCCGGGGCGTCCGCGCGGCATGCAAGACACTGCGCCAACGCACGCATGCTGCGGCACACCAAACGAAAAAGCCACGCTGCAAATTCGTGGCTTCATTATCGACGAAAGTTAAATCGGCTGCGCGGCGTTCATGCGCGCAGCCGCACGAACCAGCGCACCTACTGCGTGTTCCAGTGGAAGCCGGCGCGGGCCGTGCCCTTGGCCGGTATCGTCACGGCGCTCACCTTTTCCTCGCCCTTGTAGCTTGCGTGCACGGTGTAACGGCCGGGACGCAGCCGCACCAGCATGAACGGGCCGCGCGAAGTGGTGGAGAGTGCGTCGCCGCCGTGCGAATCGACGATGCGCACGCGCACATCCGCGAGATAGTCCGCTGTGGGGCCGGTGAAGCGCAAGGCGAGCGGCCACTCGCTCTGCGCGCGCTCAAGCGCCTTCGATTCGTCCAGACCCACGCCGCCCGAGACGAACGACACGTCGCCCTGCTGCTGGACTTGCGGCAGACCACCGCCGTTGGCGTTGCCCGCGCTCGTGTTGTCGGTGGTGCTGCCACCCGTCACGTCGCTGGCCTGGGACCAGGCAGAGGTGGCGAAGCCGCCCGACGCAATGGTGGCCAGCCCGGCTACGGCGGCCACCGCGGCGAAGGATCGTAGTTTGCGTTGGGTATTCATCTTTTACGCTCCTGACGTGGTTGTTGGCTTCAGCCGGACATAGCCGCACATGGCATGCCCGCCTCCTGTCAAAACCTTACGTTGGACCGACCGGCGGTTCGTCGGCCGGGTTCCCAAAGCGTCACGGGAAGATGTAACGCGGTGCAACCGGGCGAACGGACTGCGGATTGCCCCGTCCGCCGCCTGGCCGCTGAGGCTTGCAGCCTCAGCTCAGATCGACCGGCACGAAGATCTGTGCGTCGTCGCGCTGGATCAGCAGCGCGATGCTGCTGCCGGCCTGGGCCACCATCTGCTTCAACTGCTCCACCGAGGTCACGGGCCGGCCGTTCACGGCGAGAATCACGTCGCCCGGCTGGATGCCGGCGCTCGCCGCCGCACCGCCCGCCTGCTGCACGAGCAGGCCGTGCGTGAGCGATGTGCCGCTCTTCTCCTGCGGCGTAAGCGGACGCACGGCGACGCCGAGGCGGCCCTGCATCTGCGGCGTGGAATCGTTCGACGCCACCTTCGTGTCGTTCAGCGTGCCGATGGTCACGCTGAGGTTTTTGGTGCCCTTGTCGCGCCACACCTGGATGTCGGCCTTCGTACCCGGCTTGATGCCCGCGATCTGCGAGGGCAGGTCGGCCGAATCGGTCACCGGCGTGCCGTTCACCGAAAGAATCACGTCGCCAGGCTGCAAGCCGGCCTTCGCAGCCGGGCCGCCCGGGTCCACCGAGCTCACCAGCGCGCCCTGCGGCTTTTGCATGCCGAACGAGTTGGCGAGCGTCTGGTTCATCGACTGCACCGACACGCCGAGCCGGCCGCGGCTCACGTGGCCCGTCTTCACGAGGTCGTCCTTGACCTTTATCGCCTCATTGATCGGGATAGCGAACGAAAGGCCCTGGAAGCCGCCCGTCTGCGAATAGATCATCGAGTTGATGCCGATTACTTCGCCCTGCAGATTGAACAGCGGCCCACCGGAGTTACCCGGGTTCACCGGCACGTCGGTCTGGATGAACGGCGTGTAGTTCTCGTTGGGCAGCGAGCGCGACTTCGCGCTGATGATGCCCGAGGTCACCGTGTTGTCGAAGCCGTAGGGCGAGCCGATGGCCACCACCCACTGCCCCACCTTGCTCTGACGCGGATCGCCGATCTTCACGGTGGGCAAGCCCTTCGCATCGATCTTGAGCACCGCCACGTCGGACTGCTTGTCCGCACCGATCACTTTCGCGCGGAACTCGCGCTTGTCGGTGAGCTTGACCGTCACGACGTTCGCGCCGTCCACCACGTGCGCGTTGGTGAGGATGTAGCCGTCGTTGCTGATGATGAAGCCCGAACCGAGGCTCGTGCTGGGCACGTCGGCCTGGTCGCCGCCGTCGCCGCCATCGTCGCCCTGCATGCCGGGCATGTTGCCGTAGAAGTGGCGGAAGAACTGGTAGAACGGGTCGCTCGGGTCGATGGGCAACTGCATGTTGCCGCCGCGCTGCGCGGTATGCCGCACGACGTGCTTGGCGCTGATGTTCACCACCGCCGGCCCGTAGGTTTCCACGAGGCCGGAGAAATCGGGAATGCCGGTTTTCGCGGCGGCTTCGGCCGGCATCAGCGCGGCGGCTTGTGCGGGCGTGATGACCTGAGGCGGCGTCACGTTGCGCTGGCCCGCGACGTAACCCGCCGACAACGCGACGGCGACTGCCACGGCAACGGCACTGCGGGTAAGAATCTTGGCTTTCATTGCAGGGCTCCTGTCGAGAGGAATGCTTTTTGATGCCTCGAAGCGTAAGGGGTGTCGCTTAAAGGAGTCTTAAAGCATTCGCGGGCTGGGAGCCGCTTGCAGACTGGCGCAGACGGCTTTGGCGGCCCGTGCCGTAGGTGCGTCGCGCGGTGACCGCGCCGGCCTGCCGATGGCCCGTCGCCCGTCAGAACCGCACGGTCACGAGCAGGCCACCCGCGGGCGAGTCGCCGAGCATGATCTCAGCATCGTGCTGGCTCGCAATGCGCCGCACGATGGCAAGACCCAGGCCGCTGCCCGATATGTCGGTGCGCGCGCGCGACTCGCCGGCGCCGACGCGATAGAAGCGGTCGAACACGCGGGGCCGTTCCTCCGCGGGAATGCCGGGCCCGCTATCGGCAATACACACGAGAGGATGGCCCTCTGCGAGACGCAGGCTCACGTCCACGCGGCCGCCGGCCGGCGTGTACTTCGTCGCGTTGTCGAGCAGGTTGTTGAACATGACCCGCAGCGCTTCCGCATTGCCGTTGATGGTGGCGGGCACACTGTCTTCGATGCCGAGGTCCACGCCGCGTTGCTGCGCAAGCGGCGCGTAAGCCGCCACGCAGTCGTCGAGCAGACCGTGCAGATCGACTGTGTTGTGCGCCGACGCGCGATTGTCCGGCTCGGAGCGGGCTAACGCGAGCAGTTGTTCCGCGAGCCGGGTGGCACGCATCACGCCTGCCTGCAGATCCGCCAGCGACTCGCGGCGGGTTTCGTCGTCCTTTGCGCGCGCAACCAGTTGCGCCTGGATCTGCACGGCGGCAAGCGGCGTGCGCAGTTCGTGGGCTGCGTCGGCCACGAAAGCGCGTTGCGTATCCAGCGCCTGGGCGAGCCGTTCGAGCAAGGCGTTGAGCGCGCGCACGAGCGGTTGCACTTCGTGCGGCAAGCGCCCTTCGGGCAACGGGTCGAGCGCTTCCGGATGACGCGTATCGAGGGCGCGCGTCACGCGTGCGAGCGGCGCCAGGCCGCGCCCCACCACCGTCCACACCGCGAGGCCCAGAAACGGCAGCAGCACGATAAGCGGCCACAGCGTACGCAGCGCCACGTTCGCGGCGAGCCGGTTGCGCACCGAGATGGGCTGCGCAAGCTGCACCACGTTATCGCCGACGATCGCGCCATACACGCGCCAGTCGCCGCGGTCCGTGCGCTCGGTGGAAAAACCGAGCTCGGCACGCGGCGCAAGCGGCGCGCGCGGATGCGAGTAGTACATGAGCACGCCGTTGCGGTTCCAGATCTGCAGCACGATGCCCTCGTCGCCGGTATCGCGCGAACCGAGAACCTGCGAGAACGGCTCGGACGGCAGCGCGGCCGCAATTTCCTGCAGCTGGTAATCGAACAGCTCGTTGGCTTCGGCGAGCGCCTGGCGATAAATCAGCCAGCCCGCGGCGCCCACCCCGGCCACGACGAGCGCGAGCAGCCAGAACAGCAATTGACGGCGAATCGAATGCATCGACCTGAGGTTTCCGTGGTTTCCGGTGTACGTGGAGAAATGCGCGGACGTGCGCGCCGGTCAGTCCTTCGCGATCATGTAGCCGAGGCCGCGCACGTTGCGGATCAGGTCGGCGCCAAGCTTCTTGCGCAAGGCGTGGATGTACACCTCGACGGTGTTGCTGCCGATCTCTTCGCCCCAGCCGTACATCTTCTCTTCGAGCTGGCTCTTCGAGAGCACGGCGCCAGGGCGCGCGAGCAGCGCCTCGAGCAGCGCGAACTCGCGAGCGGAAAGCGCGACGGGCGCGCCGTCGAGCGTCACCTGGTGTGCGGCCGGATCGAGCGTGAGCCCGCCATGCCGGATGACCGACTCGGACCGCCCGGACTGCCGCCGGATCAGCGCGCGCATCCGCGCACCCAGTTCGTCGAGATCGAAGGGCTTGATCAGATAGTCGTCCGCGCCGGCGTCGAGGCCCTTCACGCGATCGGCCACCGCGTCGCGCGCCGTGACGATCAGCACCGGCAACGCGTGGCCCCGCGCGCGCAGAGTGCGCAGCACGTCGAGCCCGTCGCGCTTCGGCAGGCCCAGATCGAGCAGCAGGAGATCGTAAGGCTCGCCGGACGCGGCTGAAAGCGCGGCCTCGCCGTCCTGCACCCAATCGACCGCGAAGCCCTCGCCGCGCAACGCCTTGCGCACGCCCTCGGCGATCATGCGGTCGTCTTCCACTAGCAATATGCGCATGGTGATCGAGAAGAAACGGTGGCGTCGAGCCGGCACGCGGCGCGCGGCAGGTCTCGACGAATAGTCCCGCATTCTAGCGCCCGCGCCTGACGGTTGCGGCAACGGAAGGCCGCAAGAAGGCGCCGGGCTTTTGACGCAGCGCCGCGGCATGTCTCTACAATGAGCGCTTCGTCCGAATCACCGGACCGCTCGCCTGCCTGCCGCACGCGCCACCGCGCCGGCCAGCCTGGCGGTTCGCCGACTGCCCGATTTCGCCTTCCATGCCGCTCGTCCGCCTTGCCTCGCTCGTCGTCCTGTCCGTGCGCCATCTGCTCCGCCCTCACTCGCCATCACGCGAGCAGACGAGTACCGCACCGAAGCATTCGCGAGCCACACGCAACGCGCACGCAGCCCGCACGGTGGCTGTCACGACGCTGTTCGCCGCGTGTGCGACGGGCGCCGGGTTCCTCGCCGCAACGCCCGCCGACGCGCGTCCCGCAAAGGCGCGGCATCCGTCGGTCAACGTCTCGACGGTGCTGCCGCCCTCGGTCATGGTCGGACTCGAGCGCGCCCGCGTGCCGCTCTCGTCCATCAGCGTCGTGATCGAAAAGGTGGGCAGCCGCACGCCCGTCGTGGCGCTCAACGCGGCCGAACCGATGATGCCCGCCTCCACGATGAAGCTCGTCACGACGTGGTCGGGCCTCTCGATTCTCGGCCCCGACTACCGCTGGCGCACGAGCGCCTACGCGGACGGCGAAACGGACGTGAACGGCGTGCTGCACGGCAGCCTCTACATCCAGGGCACCGGCGACCCGAAGCTCGTGCCGGAAGAATTGATCGACCTCGTGCAGAAGATCCACAAGGCCGGCATCAACGGCATCGACGGCGCGCTTGTGCTCGACAAACGCTTCTTCGATCCTTCCACGCGCGACCTGCCGCCCTTCGACGACGACGCCACCGCGCCCTACAACGTGGGCCCCGATCCGCTGCTCTACGCGTTCAAGTCGCTCTCGTTCACGCTCACGCCGTCGCCGGACGGCTCCGTAGCCGTCGACGTGCTGCCCGCGCTCGCGCAACTTCAGATCGACGACCGTCTGCGTGCCACGCGCGGACCCTGCACGGGCGCCGCGTCGGCGCTCGCGCCGTCCGTGGAGCCCGAGACCAACGGCACCGTGGCCGCCACTTTCGCGGGCGACTATCCGTTGCGCTGCGGCGCGCGCACGATCAACGTCGCGGTGCTGGACCATTCGGCCTTTTTCGCTGGCGGTTTCCTCGCCTTGTGGCGACAGACAGGCGGCACGTTCACAAGGCCCGACGGCGGCACGGGCGCCATCCGTGAAGGCGCCGTGCCCGCGGGTGCGCGGCTCGTCGCCACGCACGAAGGCCCCGTGCTCGCGGACATCGTTCGCGACATCAACAAGTTCAGCAACAACGTGATGGCGCGCAACCTGTTTCTGACGATCGGCGCGGTGACGAACAAGCCGCCCGCCACGCCGGAGAAATCCGCGCGTGCCATCGCGGCCTTCCTGCGGCGCAGCGGCCTCGACATGCCGGACCTCGCAATGCAGAACGGCTCGGGGCTGTCGCGCGACGAGCACATCAGCGCGCTCTCGATGGCCAATCTGCTGCAAGCGGCCAATGCGAGCCCGGTTGCGCAACCGTTCGTCGAATCGCTGCCGGTGGCAGGCGTGGACGGCACCATGCGCCACCGTCTCACGGACCTGCCCGTGGGCGGCAACGCGCATATCAAAACCGGCACGCTGCGCGACGTGCGGGCGATTGCGGGCTACGTAGCCGCCGCGGACGGCGAGACCTACGTCGTGGTCAGCCTGATCAACGATCCGCACTCCGAAGCGGCCCGCGCCGCTCACGACGCGCTGCTCGAATGGGTCTACCAGGGCATGCCGCAGGCCACAACAGTCAACGTGACCGAACACGCGAAGCGCCGCAAGGCACCGGCTCGAACCGTCCCGCGGCGCGGCGCGCATTAGCGCCCGCTCACGCCGGTAACGGGCCCTCTCCAGGCCCGGGCGCACGTGGAAGAATCCCTCTAGCAAAGCCTCGCGCCGGGGGCGTGGGAGCGTGTACCCTGTCGGGCAGCACGCGGCAGCGGAGGTCTTTTCACTGCACTTTCTGCTGCACCTGCCGCGGCGTTTAAAACACCAAACGAATACGAGACCCGGCATGCGCCACCGCCGCGCATGCCCGAGACCAGGAGGGAGACATTCTCATGCGGTTCGATGCCGAATTGCTTCTGCTTGCCATGGCGCCCGTCTTCGTGGGCTGCATCGGCTGGGAAGCCTGGCATCTGTCGCGCGCGCAGCCCGGCAGCGGCATCTACAGCTGGCGCGACACACTCTGCAACGCTGCGCTCGCGCTCATGCACCAGGCAGCCGACAAGGTGGCGTGGCTCTTCGTCATTCCCGTCTACGCGTTCTTCTACGCGCATTTCAGGCTGTTCACGCTACAGCCGGGCTGGGCCTCGTTCGTGCTGCTTTTCGTGGCTCAGGATCTGCTCTACTACGCGTTCCACCGCGCGAGCCATCGCGTGCGATGGCTGTGGGCCGCGCACGTCGTGCATCACTCGTCCGAACGGCTCAACCTCTCCACAGCTTTCCGTCAGAGCCTGATGTACCCGGTCGCGGGCATGTGGGTCTTCTGGATTCCGCTCGCGGTACTCGGCTTTCCTCCGTCGCAGATCGTCGCGATCGTGCTCATCAATCTCGCCTTCCAGTTCTTCGTGCACACGCAGGCCATCGGCAAGCTGGGCTGGCTCGAATACGTCTTCAATACGCCGTCGATCCATCGTGTACATCACGCGCGCAACGACCGCTACATCGACCGTAACTACGCCGGCGTACTCGTGATCTGGGACCGCCTGTTCGGCAGCTACGTAGCCGAAGATCCGGCCGAGCCGCCGGTCTACGGCATCGTCGAACCGCTGCACACGTACAACCCGCTCAAGGCGACGTTCCATGAATGGGCGTCGATGCTCGTCGATGCGGCGCGCATGAAAGGGTGGCGCAATCGCCTCAAGGCCCTGTTCGCGCCGCCCGCCTGGGCGGCACAATGGCATGCGGCGCGCGATGCCGCGCAAGAACAAACAAATGCCACGACAGGCATCGTGAGCAGCGCAGCGGGTTCGGACACGAAAGCCGGCACCGTGCGCAACGCGTGAACGAGGTATCCGGGAACAATCAAGGAGCAATCCTTGAGCAAGCGAGGTTTCTGTAAGCGGGCGCCCGTCGTCGCGGATTCATCCTGGCGGGACGCTGCGTGCACCACTGGCGCAAAGCCAACATACGAGGAGATGTAGTCAACATGAACCACAAGACAATCCAGCCGCAAAAACGGGCCAGCCGTACACGCTTCGCGAAAGCTGCCATCGCCAGTGCCGCGTTCGCACTGCTTGCAGCCTGCGGCGGCGGAGGCGGCAGCAGCAATTCGTCGTCGTCCGGACCGGCGGGCGGCGTCACGCTTCAGGTCGTATCGTTCGGCGATAGCCTCTCGGACGTCGGTACGTATTCGCCCGTGATCGCGCTCGACTTCGGCGGCGGCCGCTTCACGACGAACCCCGGCGAAATCTGGACGCAGAAGGTCGCCGAATACTACGGCGGCACGCTCACGCCGGCCTACCTGGGCGGCTTCGGCCAGCCGCTTCAGGCATCCACCGGCCTCGGCTACGCGCAGGGCGGCTCGCGCGTGACGGACCCGAACGGCATCGGCCATGCACCCGCGGGCCAGCCCGACTACGCACAGGCCACCACCGTGCCGATCGTCACGCAGGTTCAGGAGTACCTCTCCGCGCACACGAGCTTCAATTCGGGGCAGCTCGTACTGCTGAACGGCGGCGCGAACGACATCTTCTACCAGGCCGGCGTCGTCCAAGCCGCCGTAGCCGCTGGCCAGAGCCAGTCCACCGCGGTCCAGCAAGCCGTGACCGCAGTCGGGCTGGCGGCCACGCAATTCGTGCAGAACGTCGTGGCGCCGGTGCTCGCCGCGGGCGCCACGCACGTCGTGGTCTCGAACGTGCCGGACATCGCGCAAACGCCGCAGGGTCTCTCGGGCGGCGCGGCGACCCAGCAAGTCTTCGCCGGCCTCGTGACCGCGTACAACCAGACGCTCGCGGGCACGCTGCAGGCGACGGGCCTGATGAGCAAGGTGATCTTCGTGCAGGCCGACCAGTGGCAGGACGGCATTCAGGCCAACTTTCAGGCCAACGGCTTCACGGTGTCGAACACGGGCACGGCCTGTAACCTCACCGCGATGGCGACCAATGCCGCGAAGTACGGCGTGACCAATCCGCAGGCGTTTGCTTCGTCGCTGTTCTGCTCGCCGCAGACCTACACGGTCGCCGGCGCAGACCAGACGTACATGTACGCGGACACGGTCCACCCGACCACGCACCTGCACGCGCTCTTCGCACAGCAGGTGGAGAAGCAGATCGCGGCATCCGGGCTCGGCAAATAAGTCGACAGATAAGAAGCGCTTCTCGCGAGCAGCAAAAAGGCCCGGCCATTCAGATGGCCGGGCCTTTTTTTGATGGGCGTTTCGTTGAGTCTCTCAGGATGGGTTGCGTCGTGGCTTGAATCGCGGGCTGCGATGCGCGTTATCCGTGTAGCGCCTGTTGCGCCTATTCGCGTCCGTTGCGCTTATTCGCGCGCTTCAAACGCCGCCGCAGCGCGCCCGAGCCGGTCGTTCACGGCGATCCACGCGATGGTGTCGGGCAGTTTCTCGACGAGGATGCGCGCAACGTTGGCGCGATCCAGCGCCCGCAGCAAGCCGTAGAGTTCGCGCGCATAGACGTGCGGGTCTTCGGGCGCCGCCACGAAATGCACGCCTTCTGCCGTCGCCCACGCGCCTGCTCGCGAAGCGCGGGCCACCAGCGCGATACATTCGTCGGCGGGTCGCTTTGCAAGCAGCGCTTCCAGGGCTTCAAACGGCAGCAACACGAGCGGCGTGCGTGGCGCGTAGTGCGCCTTCAGCGTGCCCGAGGCGCGCGGCGCCGTGGCATCGGAACCGTCGGGCAGACGCGGCGCTTCGCCCAGCACGTCGGCAATCTCCTGCGGCGTGACGCGCCCGGGGCGCAGCAGCGCCGGAAAGCCGCGTGAGAGATCGAGGATGGTCGATTCGATACCCACGTCCGACGGACCGCCGTCCAGCACGTAGACGCTGTCGCCGAATTCTTCGCGCACGTGCTGCGCGGTGGTGGGACTCACGTGGCCGAAGCGGTTGGCAGAGGGCGCCGCGACGCCGCCGTGCCCGTGCCTGCGCGCCGAAAAGGCCGTGAGCAGTGCCTGGGCAACCGGATGCGACGGACAACGCAGTCCCACCGAATCCTGGCCGCCGCTCACGGCGGCCGGAATGTGCGCGGCGCGCTTGAGGATCAGCGTAAGCGGGCCGGGCCAGAAGGCATCGATCAACTTCTGCGCCTCTGCAGGCAACGACTCCACCCAGAACGCGGGGTCGCCGCCCGGCGGCAGATGCACGATCACCGGATGATTGGCCGGCCGTCCCTTCGCTGCGTAAATGCGCGCCACGGCCTCGGGGTTCTGCGCGTCCGCGCCGAGGCCGTACACCGTCTCCGTGGGAAACGCGACGAGTTCGCCTGCATCGAGCAACGCCGCAGCGTGTTCGATCGCCTCGCGGCTGACGGTCGGTGCAGCGGCGGGCACAGCGGTAGAAGTGGCGACAGGCTTGTCTCGGTCCGGCATGGCGATGAGGTGCCTCAGCTCGTGGCGATGTGCAGCAGGCGAGCGCAATCGCGCGCCGCGGTGCGCGCTTCGTCGAGCGTGGCCGCAGTGAAGTTCACGTGCCCCATCTTGCGGCCCGGCCGCGCCTCTTCCTTGCCGTACAGATGCAGGCGCGCGGCAGGCATCGCGGCCACCTCGTGCCAGGGCGGCGTGACGGGCGCGCCGGGGCCCTTGCCGGTCTTGCCCGCATCGGGAAACCACACGTCGCCGAGAATGTTGAGCATCACAGCGGGCGAGTGCTGGCGTGTATCGCCGAGCGGCATGCCGGTCATGGCACGCACCTGCTGCTCGAACTGGCTCGTCGCGCAGGCATCCACCGTGTAGTGACCGGAGTTGTGCGGACGCGGCGCCATTTCGTTGGCCACGAGCGAGCCGTCTTCGAGCACGAAGAACTCGACGCACAGCACGCCGACGTAGCCGAGCTTTGCGGCGATATCGAGCGCCGCCTGCTGCGCCTGTTCCACGAGCTGCGGGTTCGCGTCGGGCGCGGGCACGATGGTGTACGAGAGCACGCCGTGCCGGTGCGTATTCTGGGCGAGCGGATAGACGGCGGTGGCGCCGCTTGCGCCGCGCGCGATCAGTGCGGACACTTCGAACTTCAGCGGCAGCCGCTTCTCCAGCACGCACGCCACGCCGCCCAGCGACGCATGCGCTTCGCGCACGTCGTGGGCGCTCGCCACGCTCACCTGGCCCTTGCCGTCGTAGCCAAGCCGCGCCGTCTTCAGAATGCCGGGCAGCACGGCTTCGAGCGCGGCATCGTCGATGGCGGCAAGCGCCTCCGACGACTCGATCACGACGTGCGGCGCCACCGGCACGCCGGCCGCCGCGATAAAACGCTTTTCGGCGATACGGTCCTGCGCCACAGCGACACACCGGCCCGCCGGGCTCACGAACGTGGTGCGAGCGAGGAAGTCGAGGCTTGCGGAAGGCACGTTCTCGAACTCGGTGGAGACCGCCGCGCACAGGCGCGCCAGTTCGGTGAGCGCGGCTTCGTCGTCGTAGGCGGCGCGCAGATGGCGGTCCGCGACGGAGCCCGCCGGGCTGCTTTCGTCGGGATCGAGCACCGCGACGCGGTACCCCATTGCCTGGGCGGCAAAGCAGAACATGCGGCCAAGTTGGCCGCCGCCCACCATGCCGAGCCACGCGCCGGGCAGGATGGGGGAAACGGGTGCGTTGTCTGGATTCATCTCAGTGGTCGGTCACGGCCGGCGGCGCGACGCTCGTGCGCGTGCGCGGCCGGCGGGAAATCAGAGCGCGGGCAATACCATCGCGTGCGCAGCCTGGTTCTGCTTCACGCGGAAGGCCGCGAGTTTGTCCGCGTACTCGGCAGAAGTGACGCTCAGAATCGACACCGCAAAGAGCGCCGCATTGGCCGCGCCCGCCTCGCCGATGGCGAAGGTTGCAACCGGCACGCCCTTGGGCATCTGCACGATCGAGTGGAGCGAATCGACGCCCTTCAGGTACTTGCTCGCCACCGGCACGCCGAGCACCGGCACCGTGGTCTTCGCGGCGAGCATGCCCGGCAGGTGCGCCGCGCCGCCCGCGCCCGCGATGATCGCGGCAAGGCCGCGCGAACGCGCGCTCTCGGCATAGGCGAACATTTCGTCGGGCATGCGGTGGGCGGACACCACCTTCGCTTCGTACGGCACGCCGAACTCCTGCAGGATCGCAACGGCATGCTTCATGACTTCCCAGTCGGAACTCGATCCCATCAGCACGCCGACGATGGGCGCGGCATGCTGGTGGGCGTGCGGGTGGGTCGTCTGGGCTGGCTGGACTTCGCTCATCGTGCTGGCTTCCTCTGGCGCTTCGCGGCGGCTCACGCGAGCTTCTGGCCAGTCAGCCGCTCCAGCGCCTCCTGGTACTTCTGCGACGTCTTTTCGATCACGTCGTCGGGCAGCTTCGGCGCGGGCGGTTCTTTCTTCCAGTTCTGCGTTTCGAGCCAGTCGCGCACGAACTGCTTGTCGAACGAGGGCGGGTTCGTGCCCACCTGGTACTGGTCGGCCGGCCAGAAGCGCGAGGAGTCGGCGGTGAGCGCCTCGTCCATCAGGTAGAGCTTGCCGTGGTTGTCGAGGCCGAACTCGAACTTCGTGTCCGCGATGATGATGCCGCGCGTGGCCGCGTAGTCGGCGGCTTCCTGGTACAACTTGATCGAGATGTCGCGGATGGTGGCCGAAAGCTCGGTGCCGATGCGGCGTTCCATCTCGTCGAACGTGATGTTCTCGTCGTGGTGGCCCATTTCGGCCTTGGCCGCGGGCGTGAAGATGGGCTCGGGCAGTTTCTCGGCGTTACGCAGGCCCGGCGGCAACTGCACGCCGCACACCGAACCGGTGGCCTGATAGTCCTTCCAGCCGCTGCCGGCCAGGTAGCCGCGCACCACGGCTTCCACGAGGATCGGTTCGAGGCGCTTCACGACCACCGCGCGGCCGCGCACCTGCCCGGCTTCGTCCGCGGCGACGACGCTTTCCGGCGCGACGTCCGTGAGGTGGTTCGGCACGACGTGCGCGAGCTTCGCGAACCAGAAGTTGGCCATCTGGTTCAGCACGCGGCCCTTGCCCGGAATCGGCTCGCCCATGATCACGTCGAACGCCGAGAGGCGGTCGGTCGTGACGATCAGCAACTTGTCGTTGCCCACCGCGTAGTTGTCGCGGACCTTGCCGCGGCCAAGCAGCGGCAGCGAGCGGAGCGTGGATTCGTAGAGAGTAGACATCGGGGTAGACATCGTCGTGATTTGCAAAAAGTGGCGCCCGGGAGCTGGCGGAAACGGGGAAAAACCGAGGCTGTTCAAAAGCCAGACGCCGTTCCCACGGTCAGGCGGGAACGGCGGCACGGGTAACAACTGCGCGTGACTGCGGGCCCTGCGGCCAGCCCACGCCAGGCGGCGAACCGTTGGAACGCCCAGCCGGGAAGCTGGACGCCCTGAATCAGGGCGCCGCCAAACGCCGTATTTTACCGGACGACCTGCGCCAGTTCGCCGGCAACATACTTCTGCGCCATCTTTTCGAGCGAAACGGGCTTGATCTTCGCGGCCTGACCTTCGCAGCCGAAGGCCAGATAACGGTCCACGCACACCTTCTTCGCGGCTTCGCGCGCCGGCTTCAGGTAGTCGCGCGGGTCGAACTTCGACGGGTTTTCGGCGAAATAGCGGCGAATCGCGCCGGTGATCGCGAGGCGCAGGTCGGTGTCGATGTTGACCTTGCGCACGCCGTGCTTGATGCCTTCCTGAATCTCTTCCACCGGCACGCCGTAGGTTTCCTTCATGTCGCCGCCGAATTCGCGGATCTCGGCGAGCAGTTCCTGCGGCACCGACGACGAACCGTGCATCACGAGGTGCGTGTTCGGAATGCGCGCGTGAATTTCCTTGATGCGCTGGATCGAGAGGATGTCGCCCGTCGGCTTCTTCGAGAACTTGTAGGCGCCGTGCGAGGTGCCGATCGCGATGGCGAGCGCGTCGCACTGCGTGAGCTTCACGAAGTCGGCGGCCTGCTCGACGTCGGTGAGCAGCTGCTCGCGCGTCATCGTGCCTTCGGCGCCGTGGCCGTCTTCCTTGTCACCCTTCATGGTTTCGAGCGAGCCCAGCACACCCAGCTCCGCTTCCACCGTCACGCCGATCGAGTGCGCCATCTCCACCACCTTGCGCGACACGTCGACGTTGTACTCGTACGTGGCCACCGTCTTGCCGTCGGCCTGCAGCGAGCCGTCCATCATGACGCTCGTGAAGCCGCTGCGGATGGCCGTGAGGCACACCGCGGGCGACTGGCCGTGATCCTGGTGCATCACCACCGGAATGTGCGGATACGCCTCCACGGCCGCTTCGATCAGGTGACGCAGGAACGCTTCGCCCGCGTACTTACGGGCACCGGCGGACGCCTGCATGATGACCGGCGCGCCCACCTGGTCCGCCGCCGCCATGATCGCCTGCACCTGCTCCAGATTGTTGACGTTGAATGCCGGCAGGCCGTAGCCGTTTTCGGCGGCGTGGTCCAGCAACTGACGCATTGATACGAGAGGCATGGTGTTACTCCTTTGATTTGAAACGAATCTGTCGTGCTGCCGGCCGTCTGTCGCGGCCGGTCTGGGCGGGTTTCTCAACCGCCGCGGCGCCGTGTTACACGCTGCCGCTCATCCGAATAAGGGCGATTTTATCGCGAAGCAATCGGCGTTCCGCCTGCCTGGGCACTCTCGCGGGTCCGGAATGTGCGCAGGCTATCGCTTCGGGCGACAGCCGCAGCGCCGGCTGCGCGACGAAGCCGGGCGACGAGCGGTTGGCACGGCCTCTCGCGCGCCGCCTCTTGTCCGCTCGTACCCCGGCTCCGCTACGAACTTAGTACGGCGCACCCACCCGCACGATCTTCAGCGTGTTCGTGCCGCCCGCCTGGCCCATCGGCTCGCCGACCGTGAGCACGACCATGTCGCCGCGCGAAGCGAAACCCTTCGCCACGACGACTTCGAGCGCCTGCTGCAACGCGACATCGCGGTCGTGGCTGGTTTCGAGGTGCAGCGGCGTGACGTTGCGGTACAGCGCCATTGCGCGCTCGCTGCCCACGCGCGACGTGAGACCGAAGATCGGCACATGGGTCCAGTGACGCGACAACCACAGCGCCGTGGACCCCGATTCCGTGAGCGCGACGATCGCCTTCGCGCCCAGGTGGTAAGCAGTGAAGAGCGCGCCCATCGCGATGGACTGGTCGATGCGGGTGAACGTGCGGTCGAGGAAGTCCTTGTCGAGTTCCACGTGCTCGGACTTCTCGGCCTCGACGCAAATGGCGGCCATCGTTTCGATGGTCTGCACCGGATACTTGCCCGCCGCGGATTCGGCCGAGAGCATCACGGCGTCCGTGCCGTCGAGCACGGCGTTCGCCACGTCCGACACTTCCGCGCGCGTGGGCACCGGCGCGTGGATCATCGACTCCATCATCTGCGTGGCCGTGATGACGAGCTTGTTCGACTCGCGCGCCATGCGGATCATGCGCTTTTGCAGCGCGGGCACCGCGGCGTTGCCCACTTCGACTGCGAGGTCGCCGCGCGCCACCATGATGCCGTCCGAGGCGTCCAGGATGCCTTGCAGCGCCGGGATCGCCTCGGCGCGCTCGATCTTCGCGATCATCTTCGGCTTGAGCCCGTACGGCGCGCCCGCGATGTTCGCGAGTTGACGGGCCATCTCCATGTCCGTGGCGTTCTTCGGGAACGACACCGCGATGAAGTCCGCGCCGAGCGACATCGCCGTGCGAATGTCTTCCATGTCTTTCGCCGTGAGCGCGGGCGCCGACAGCCCGCCGCCCTGGCGGTTGATGCCCTTGTTGTTCGACAGGTCGCCACCCACGCGCACCGTCGTGTGAATCTCGCTGCCGATCACGCGCACCACGTCGAGCACGATCAGGCCGTCGTTCAGCAGCAGCACGTCGCCGGGCTTGAGGTCGCGCGTCAGGTCCTTGTAGTCGAGGCCGACGCGCTCGTCGTTGCCAAGCTCGCAGTCTGCGTCGAGCACGAACGCGCTGCCTGGCACCAGCGTGGTCTTGCCCTTCTCGAACTTGCCCACGCGAATCTTCGGCCCTTGCAGGTCGGCCATGATGGCGACTTCGCGACCGGCCTGGCGCGCACACTCGCGCACGAATTCGGCGCGCTGGCGATGGTCGTCGGCCGTGCCGTGCGAGAAGTTAAGGCGCACCACGTCGAGCCCTGCCTGCATCATTTGCAGCAGGATCTCCGGCGTGCTGGAAGCCGGTCCGATGGTGGCGACAATCTTGGTGGCGCGATGCATGAAACTCCTCGTCTGGGTGAGATCACTAGGAAGTGCGCTGAGAGTCGGGCGTGCAGGCAGTGCCGTTGCGGGCACCGCCATGGGTTGCGCGCCGGTTCGGGCCGGCGTCGCTTTGTGTGGTGGTGTTGCGCTTGTTGCTGGCGTTGCCGTGGTGGCTGGCGTTACGGGTTCTGCGAGCGTCTGCGCGGCGCCGCTGGAGGCGGCCGCCGCGCGGGCGGTTTGATCGGTAGAGGCGTTCGTGGATGAAGCTGAAGCGGTGCGCCCGTGAGCGGTTGCCGGGCGTGACGCGCGTGTGCCGGCCGAAGCCGGCTTCGCTGCACGGGCGCGTGAGGCCATCTCAGGCCGCCGCGCGCGATTCGAGCACTTCGACGGCGGGCAGCTTCTTGCCTTCGAGGAACTCGAGGAACGCGCCGCCGCCCGTGGAGATGTAGCTGACCTTGTCGTGGATGCCGTACTTGGCGATGGCCGCGAGCGTATCGCCGCCGCCCGCAATGGAGAACGCCGGCGAATTGGCGATGGCTTGCGCGAGCGTCTTCGTGCCGTTGCCGAACTGGTCGAACTCGAACACGCCGACCGGGCCGTTCCAGACGATCGTGCCGGCCTTCTCCAGCTGCGCAGCGAGCGTTTTCGCCGTTTCCGGTCCGATGTCGAGAATCATGTCGTCGTCGGCAACGTCCGCCACGGCCTTGATCTCGGCCTTCGCCGTGGCCGCGAATTCCTTCGCCGTCACGACGTCCACAGGAATGGGCACCGACGCGCCGCGCGCCTTCGCTGCCTCGATGATCGCCTTCGCTTCTTCGACCAGATCGGCTTCGGCCAGCGACTTGCCGATCTTCAGACCGGCCGCGAGCATGAATGTGTTGGCAATGCCGCCGCCCACGATCAGCTGATCCACCTTTTCGGCGAGCGACTTCAGGATGGTGAGCTTGGTGGAAACCTTCGAGCCCGCCACGATAGCGACGAGCGGGCGCTTCGGCGCGCCGAGCGCCTTGCCGAGAGCGTCCAGTTCCGCCGCAAGCAGCGGGCCGGCGCACGCCACCGGCGCGTATTTCGCGATGCCGTGCGTGGTGGCCTCGGCGCGGTGCGCGGTGCCGAAGGCATCGTTGACGTAGATGTCACAGAGCTTCGCCATCTTCTGGGCGAGCTCGTCCGAATTCTTCTTTTCGCCCTTGTTCACGCGGCAGTTCTCGAGCAGCACCACGTTGCCCCGGGTCACGTTCACGCCGTTCTCCACCCAGTTCGCGACGAGCGGCACGTCGCGGCCCAGCAGTTCGGCAAGTCGCTTCGCCACGGGCGCGAGCGAATCTTCGGGCTTGAACTCGCCTTCCGTGGGACGGCCGAGGTGCGACGTGACCATCACGGCCGCACCGGCGTCAAGCGCGGCGCGGATGGCGGGCACCGAGGCGCGGATGCGCGTGTCTTCGGTGATGTTGCCCGCATCGTCTTGCGGCACGTTGAGATCGGCACGGATGAACACGCGCTTGCCGGACAGCTTGCCTTCGGAGATCAGATCGGAGAGACGCAGTACCTGGTTCATGATTGACAGTGCGTTGATGGTGGGAAGGCGGTGGCGGACGACGTGCAGCCCGGCGGTCGGGCCATTCACGGCTTCGGACGACTTCGGACGGCCTCGCGCAGTTCCGGGCAACCCGGCGCGCCTTGCATGGGGCGCACGATTTCAGGTGCCCTCGCGCAGCCACGAGCCGCCGCACCGGCGTCTCGCTGCATCGGTCCGCAAGAAGGGCATTTTAGCCGATAGCCATGTCGTTCTGAGACCGGCTGCGCCGCATGCCCCCTATTTGGGATCGCCCCGCATGACGCAATGCAGCACATCTTCCGACCCAATCAGAACAGGAGACGCAGCGCAGTGAATGCCAGCATGCCGGTCACGATCGTGCCGAGCATGCTGCGGCGCCACAAGAACCAGGCAAGACCTGCAACCGTGGCGTAAAACTCGTGGTTGGAAAGCGCGAACGAGAGTCCCTCCGACGTTTCCAGCACGTCGGGCAGCACCACGGCGGCCAGCGCCGCAGCCGGCGCATAGCGCAGCGCGCGCTGCGCACGCTCGGGCAGCACCGTGCGCTCGCCGCCCAGCAGGAACAGCGCGCGCGTAATCGCCGTGACAACCGTCATGCCCGCGATGACGAGCCACATCTGCGTTGCGCTCATGACGAACCTCCGGTGCCGTCGTGGATGCGGCGCAGGTCCGCGCGCTCGATCAGCATGTCCGCCGCGGCGCCCGCTGCGAGCGCCGCCAGCACGGCGAGCGGCAGGGCGAGCCGGTACGGCAGGTCGAACGCGATCAGCGCGACGACGCCCGCGATCGTCACGGCAACGAGCGTGGAGCGCGTGGCAATGGCCGACACCATGATCGGAATGAGCGCGAGCGTGCCGGCGAGCGCAAGGCCCCAGTTATCCGGGATGAGGCTCGCGAGCAGAATGCCCGCCACCGACGACACCTGCCACGACAGCCAGCTCGCGCCGGCCATGCCCCAGAAGTACGCCTCCTTGCCCGGCACGTAGCCGTGCTGGAAGCTCTTTTTCTGGAACAGCAGGAAAATCACGTCGCCGTTGAAATAGCCGATCAACAGACGCCGCCACAGCGGCAAATACGAGAAATGCGGCGCAAGGCCGGCGCTGAAGATCACGAATCGCGTATTGACCATGGCGGCCGTGAGCAGCACGGTCCAGATGGGCAGCTTCGCGGCGAGCAGCGGCAGCACGGCCAGCTGCGACGAGCCCGCATAGACGAGCAGCGACATGCCGAGCGCCTGTGGAATCGTCATGACCGACTTGCTCATCGCGATGCCCGTGACGAGGCCCCACGAGAAGATCGCCATCAGCGTGGGCGAATAGGCGCGCAAGCCTTCCTTGAAGGCACGGCGATCGACTTCGGTGAAACGGGCGCAGGACATGAGGAAGCGGGAGCGGAGCAAGCGCCGCGCGAGGCAGCGCAAGGTGCACGCGCGGCAGCCGTTCTGAGGGCGCCGTGTCTTGCAGCGCCCGTCCGCGCGTCGGAATTTGTCTTATGTGGACGCAGAATTATAGCGTCGGCAGCGGGCGAAATGCCCGTTCTTTGGGCAAAAGACGCTAAAATGGCGGTCTTCGCCGCTCGCCGGATTCACGTGTCACGCTGTCGCGCCGCGCCTCGCCCGTTCGCACGGGGCCGCTTGAGGTGCGCCCGCCGTGCCTTCCGCGCAAGGCGGCTTTCCCGCAGGACACATCCGTAACCGCACCGCCTGGAGAATCGTATGTCAATGGCCGACCGCGACGGCAAGATCTGGATGGATGGCAAGCTGATCGAATGGCGCGACGCCACCATCCACGTGCTCACCCACACCCTGCACTACGGCATGGGCGTATTCGAGGGCGTGCGCGCCTACAAGACGGCCGACGGCAGCACCGCGATCTTCCGCCTGAAAGAGCACACGAAGCGCCTGCTGAACTCGGCGAAGATTTTCCAGATGGACGTGCCGTTCGACCACGAGACGCTCGCGGCCGCGCAATGCGAAGTGGTGCGCGAGAACAAGCTGGAATCGTGCTACCTGCGCCCCATCATCTGGGTCGGCTCGGAAAAGCTCGGCGTCTCGGCCAAGGGCAACACCATCCACGTCGCCATCGCGGCCTGGCCGTGGGGTGCCTACCTCGGCGAAGACGGCATCAGGAAGGGTATCCGCGTGAAGACGTCGTCGTTCACGCGCCATCACGTGAACATCTCGATGGTTCGCGCGAAGGCGTCGGGCTGGTACGTGAACTCGATTCTCGCCAACCAGGAAGCCACCGCCGACGGCTATGACGAAGCGCTGCTGCTCGACGTGGACGGCTACGTCTCCGAAGGCTCGGGCGAAAACTTCTTCCTCGTGAACAACGGCAAGCTCTACACGCCGGACCTTTCGTCGTGCCTCGACGGCATCACGCGCGACACGGTGATCCGCTTCGCGAAAGACGCCGGCATCGAGGTCATCGAGAAGCGCATCACGCGCGACGAGGTGTACATCGCCGACGAAGCCTTCTTCACGGGCACGGCCGCCGAAGTCACGCCGATCCGTGAACTCGACAACCGCACGATCGGCAGCGGCTCGCGCGGACCGATCACGGAAAAGCTCCAGTCGATGTTCTTCGACGTCGTCTCGGGCAAGAACGCCCAATACGCAGACTGGCTCACGAAAATCTGACGCAGGTTCACAGCGGCGCCGCGCGCCTGCAACGCGCCGCCGGCTGTGACCTGGCTACAGCAACAACGAGAAACGTCCCCATGAGTGAAATCAAGGAAATGCCGCTGGTCGAACTGTCGGCAAAAGATCTTCCGGCGTACTGCCCGAATCCGTCGATGCCGCGCTGGAGCACGCATCCGCGCGTCTTCATCGACGTGACCCACGGCGAGGCGCGCTGCCCCTACTGCGGCACGCGCTACAAGCTGCGTGACGGCGAGGTCGTGAAGGGCCATTGAGGGGCCACCGAGGGGCCACTGAGCGCCCGCGAGGGCTCCACCGGGCGCTTGCTCTGGGGCCACTACTCGCCGGGCGCGCTGAGGCGCCCCGCCGGACGCACGGCCCGCGCTGCTACACCGCGGGCTTCGCGCGAGGGTCGTACGGGACTCGTACTGCCCACGGCCCGCACCCGCGTCCTTCCCACTACCCACGCGCCGCACCCTCCAGTGCGGCGCGTTTGCTCATTTCCGGATACTTCTACTGATGCGCCGCGCGCTCGTTATCGCACCGAACTGGATTGGCGACGCACTCATGGCGCAGCCGCTTCTCTCGCGGCTCGTGAAACTGCATCCGCGCCTCCAGATCGATGCCGTCGCGCCCACCTGGGTTGCGCCCGTGCTCGAACGCATGCCCGAGATTCGCGACGTCTACGCCACCGACCTCGCCCACGGCAAGCTGCAGATGCTGCGCCGCTGGCAACTGGCGAGCGACCTGCGCGATGTGGGCTACGACGCCGCTTACGTCCTGCCCAACTCGTTCAAGTCGGCGCTCGTGCCGTGGCTCGCGCACGTTCCGCTGCGCATCGGCTACACGGGCGAGAGCCGCTACGGGCTGCTCAACGTGCGCCACGCGAATCCGCGCAAGGACGAGCGTCCGCCCATGGCCGCCCACTACGCCGCGCTCGCCTACGCGCCCGGCGCGAAGATACCCGACGACCTGCCCATGCCGCGGCTCGAATCGGACCTGAACGAGGCCTCGCGCGTCTCGGCTCGCTTCAATCTGGACACGCGCGTGCCGCTCGTCGTGTTCTGCCCCGGCGCCGAATACGGCCCCGCCAAACGCTGGCCGCCCGAGCACTTCGCGGCGCTCGCGCAGATCATCGCCCGCTCATTTCCGTACACGCAGATCGTCGCGCTCGGCTCGCCGAAAGACGCCCCGCTCGCTCAGGCCATTGCCGACGAGGCGCCGAACGTGCGCAACCTGTGCGGCCAGACCGCGCTCGGCGAGGCGTGCGCGCTGATTTCGCGCGCGAGCGCCGTGGTGACCAACGACTCGGGCCTGATGCACGTGGCCGCGGCGCTGCGCCGCCCGCTCGTCGCGGTGTACGGGTCTACCGATCCGCGCCACACCCCGCCCCTCTCGGAGCTCGCGAAGGTACAATGGCTCCATCTCGAATGTAGCCCCTGTTTTCAGCGCGAATGTCCGCTCGGCCACCTGAACTGCCTGCGTCAGCTCAGCGCCGAACAGGTGTTCAGCGACCTGCGCGGCATGCTGCTCGCGCAACGCTAGCGGCGAGCAGCCGCAATGGGGACCGGGCCGCGGCGCGGCCGTGTCCCGAGGCAATTACCGGCCGTCGTGCCAGCGTCATGTTCGCGTCTCGCAGCGCTGGCATGCTCGCGGCTGGCCCGCTGACCGCCGCCCGCAACCCACGCGCCCTCTGCGCATACGAACGACGAGCCATGCCACGTTTTGCCCACATCTTCGAAGCTGCTGCCGATACCCTCAACGCCTGGTACCAGGCCGTCGCGGAAGTCAACATCGACAGCCTGATGGGCATGTGGATCGATGAAGAGTTCGTGAGCTACATCTGCGCGGACGGCTCGCATCTGCACGGGCTCGACGCCATCCGCACGGGCCTCGCGGCGCAGCTGGGAGCCCAGCCAGTTTCCATCGAACCGCTCGACGTGCGCGTCTACGACAGCCTCGGCACCGTGGTCTACGCAATTGCGGAAGCCCACCGGCCAGCCGATCCGGTCGCCACGCCGCAAATGGTCTTCACGACCTACGTGATGGTTCACGAGCGCGGCGAATGGCGCATGGCGCACATCCACGCGAGCCGCATGCCCGACGACGCCGCGAGCCAGTTCGCCGCAAAAATGCGCCACGGCCAGGGCGCGTTGCACTGAGCGCCCCGAGGCGTCACTGAGCGGCGACGCTCGCGTTCGCCCACGGCGCCGCCGCCAGCACCATGAGCACCATGCGCGATCCCGCTTCCGCTCCCACGAATTCATCCAACCCGACGTTACGCGCCGACGGGATCGAGCCGTCTCTCGCGCAAGACACCGCCGCAAGCGGCTATCGCGCGCCTTTCTGGCTGCCGGGCGGCCATGCTCAAACCATCGTTCCCGCGTTGTTCGCGCGGCTGCCCGTCGTCACGTACCGGCGCGAGCGCTGGGACACGCCAGACGGCGACTTCATCGAACTCGACTGGCTCGACCACGGGAGTGCCGCGCCCATTGCGGCGGACGCCCCGCTCCTCGTGCTGTTCCACGGTCTGGAGGGCAGCTCCGCCTCGCATTACGCGCGTGCCATGGCGGCCGCCGCACGCGAGCGCGGCTGGCGTGCTGTGGTGCCCCACTTCCGTAGCTGCAGCGGGCCGCTGAACCTGATGCCGCGCTTCTATCACCTCGCCGATTCGAGCGAGGTCGACTGGGTGCTGCGGCGTCTGCGTCGGCAGCATCGCGGGCCGCTCGTGGCCGCGGGCGTCTCGCTGGGCGGCAACGTGCTGCTGCACTGGCTCGGTCAACGGCGCGAAGACGCATCCATCGTGACCGCTGCCGCCGCGATCTCCGCGCCGCTGGACGTACATGCCGGCGGCAAGATGCTGGCCGAAGGCTTCGGCATGATCTATACGCGCAGCTTCCTGAAAACGCTCAAGGTGAAGGCGCAGCAAAAACTCACGCAGTATCCGGGGCTCTTCGACGGCTACGCCATGCTCAGCGCGCGCAACATGTACGAGTTCGACGACGTGGTCACCGCGCCGCTACACGGCTTTCGCAACGCCGACGACTACTGGACGCGCGCCACGGTACGTCCCTTGCTCGGCGAGATCAAAGTGCCGACGCTCGTGCTCAACGCACGCAACGACCCGTTCCTGCCCGGCACCGCGTTGCCCGCGCAGAACGACGTGGCCGCGTCGGTCCGGCTCGAACAGCCCTTGCACGGCGGCCACGTCGGCTTCATGACCGGCCCGTTTCCGGGCCGCTACGGCTGGCTCGCGACGCACGTGCTGAGCTATCTCGAATCGTTTGTCGATCATGGATGACATCGTCAAGCAGGCGCTCGCGCGCTGGCCCAATGTCCCGCATTGCACGGGGTGGCTGCTGCTCGACGCGCGCGGCCAATGGCGCATGCGCGACGAGGCCGCCCAGGCCCAGGGCGCGGCCGGCGACCCGATCCGCCACACGGCGCTGCTGGGCTTCATCAACCGCAACTACGCGTGCGACGAGAAGGGCCAGTGGTTCTTCCAGAACGGGCCGCAGCGCGTCTACGTCGAACTCGGCTATACGCCGTGGGTGGTGCGGCTTCACTGCGGCGCGGACGGCAAGCTCATGCTCGCCGATCAGACGGGCTCGGCCTTCGAGCCCGCAACGGCGTTCATCGACGACACGGGCGGCGTGCTGTTTTCGGATGCATCCCAGCCGCCGAAGGTGGCCGTGCTCCACGATCACGATCTGGAGCTGTTCTCCACGCACGCCACCTTGGCCGATGACGGCGCGAGCGGCACGTTCCACTGGCGTGCCGACCAGGCGCTCACGCTGCGTCCGATCCGCCGCGACGAGGTGGCTGCGCGGTTCGGGTTCGTTGCGAGTCCGGCGGATGCTGAAAAGCGGGAGCGGAGTTAGCAGGAGGCCGCGCGGACAGTGGCCGGGATAACGGTCGTGCGCGTCAGCCTCGCGAACCGGGCCGCGCGGCCGTAGCAGGTTTGGCGGCTCGGGCCGGCCCGGTGAATCGCTGGAGTCGCGAAGCCGCCAATTCGCCCGCGCGCGTCAACCGTTCTTCTTCTCGTCCTCGCGCTCTTCCTTGTAGCGCTGCTCGAAGTCGTGCAAGCGGGCGTCGATGGTCGCGAGATCGTAGTACCCCACCGACTTCAGATCGCGTGCCTCCTTCAACTGGCGGATGGCCGAAGGCCAGGCGCCTTCCAGCGCGAACTTCTCGGCGAGCGCGCGATGCTGCGTGAGCGCATCGCCCGTTCCCACGCTCGCCTGCGCCAGGTAGAACCACCACGCGGACTGCTGCGGCTCCGCTTTCGTTTCGTTTGCCGCAAGTTCCTGGGCGTCGGCGAAACGGTGCGCCGCGAGCAGCGCCTTGAGCCGCGCGTCTACGGCTGCATGCGACGCCGGCCAGGCGCGTTGCGCGGCGGCCGCGAGCTTCAACGCTTCATCGTTATGGCCGGCATGGCTCGCAATTTCGACGGCGAGCACGTCGAGGCTCGGCGAGCTGCGCGTGCTGTCGCCCTCATGCACTTCGAACGTCGTGAATGCCTTGCGCGCATTCGCAAGCGACGCGGCGGCGGCATCGTACTGCTCCAGTTGCAGTTGCGCGTAGGCCATGCCGTACCAGTTCGACGCCACGTTGATGGCCGTGCGGTCTTCGATCTCGGAGCGCAAACGCGCGATCGCGTCGGCGTAGTCGCTGCGCGAGCGGTCCTGCATGACGCGCACGCGCGCCCTCACGAACCCGTACTCCGCCGACTGCCGCGGCTGCCGATACGGCGACCGGCGTGCGCGGTCCTCCATGTCGGCGATGCGCTCCACGGTGAGCGGATGCGTGCGGGCGTAAGCCGGCACGCCCGTATCGCCCATCGCCGAGCGATCGAGCCGCTCGAAGAAGGTCACCATGCCGTAGGGATCGTAGCCGGCGCCCGTGAGCAGGCGAAAACCGACGCGGTCCGCTTCGCGCTCCGCGGAACGCGAAAAGCGCAGCTGATTGTCGACCGCATACGCCTGGCCGCCCAGCACGATTGCACTGCCCAGATCGCCGCTGCGCGCGAGCACACCCGCAAGCACGCCGAACAGGGTCGCCGCGAGCGCCGCGTAGCCGCTGCGCTCGTTGGCGGCGAGCATGCGGGCGATGTGCCGCTGCAGCACGTGGCCCATCTCGTGCCCGATCACGGACGCCAGTTCGGACTCCGTCTGCGTCGACGCAATGAGCCCGGTGTTCACGCCGATAAAGCCGCCGGGCATGGAAAACGCGTTGATCTGGCCGTCGCGCACGGCGAAGACTTCGAAGTCCGGCCGGTAGCCGCCGATGAACTGGTCGCTTGCGGCCGAGGCGAGCTTCGTCGCAATGGCGTTCAGGTAATCGGTGACGAGCCAGTCGTCGACGTAGTCGGGGTCGCGCCGAATCTCGCGCATGACGCGCTCGCCGAGCTTTCGTTCGGCCTCGGGAGAAAGCGAGCCCCCGGAGCCGTCGCCGAGGTCCGGCAGTTGCTGGTACCAGGTCGGCGCGCGCAGACTGGCGTTGGCGCCCGGCCGGCCGGACAGCCGCGCCTGCGCGCCACCGTAGGTGCCGAATACGCCCTGGGCGATGTCGGGCGGCAGGAGCGGTTCGGCGTAGCTGGCGGACAACGCGCTTTCGAGCGGCGCTTCGCTGGAGACAGCCGCTTCGCGAGGAAGAGTCTTGCCGAAAGTGAGGTTGCCTGGTGCGACTGGGCGCGTGGTGGCGTTGGTGCCGATGGGCGCTGGGGCGCGGGCGGTCGCTGCGGCGTCGGGGGCGTCGGTGGTAGTTGCAGCGGCGCTGGTGGTGGCGGACGCGCCGGCTCCTGCTGTCGCGGTGCCGGACCCGATGCCACCGCTGGTCGACTGCACCGCCGCGCGAGGTGCAACGACGGGCTGGGCTTGCGCGAACATGCCCGGCGGCACCGCGAGGGCAGCGCACAACCATACAGCAAGGAGCCTGTCTGGACGCATTGGCAGTGTTCGATGAAACCGGCCGGGCGCCTCACCACGCACGACGATGCGGCATGAAACCCCAGTGCGCTTTTCGCGAGCTTGTCCGCTCGCAGAGGCCGGCTTGAAGGTGTTCGGAAAGCACGGCTATTGTAGCCGCTGGTAGCCGCTGGACCATGCCCCGATGGCACCGTGGCACACCGTCGGAAACGCCGGGCGCTGCTATGATAGGCGCCCTTTCAAGGAGCCAGACGATGTCCGAACTCACCCATTTCGACGACTCCGGCAAAGCGCATATGGTGGACGTGGGCGCCAAGGCGGAAACCAAACGCATCGCCGTGGCGCGCGGCTCGATCCGCATGCTGCCCGAGACGTTCGCGCTGATCCGCGACGGCGGCGCGAAAAAGGGCGACGTGATCGGCGTGGCCCGTATCGCGGCGATCCAGGGCGCGAAGCGCACCGCGGACCTGATCCCGCTGTGCCACCCGCTCGCGCTCACGCGCGTGGCGGTGGACTTCGCACTCGACGAAACGCTACCCGGCGTGCATTGCACGGCGCAGGTCGAGACGTTCGGGCGCACCGGCGTGGAAATGGAGGCGCTCACGGCCGTGCAGGTCGGTCTGCTGACCGTCTACGACATGTGCAAAGCCGTCGATCGCGGAATGACCATCACCGATGTGAAGGTGATGGAGAAGCATGGGGGGAAGTCGGGGGATTGGGTGGCGGCTTAACCGTAGCCCGAGGCACACGCTTATGCAGCCTCAGGCGCAAACCCGCCGGCCGCGGCGGCGGCCCTGAAGCCGCCGTCGTGGCCGGCGCGGCGTATTAGTCGTCCCCTTCGTCGTCCTGCTGGTTCGCGCCCGGAGGCGGCGTGCCGTACTTCTTGACCAGCTCCGCCTTGAAACCCGCAAGCGACGGCTGCTCGTCGCACAGGTCGTACAGCGACGCCAGTTGCGACGGCCAGTCGTGCAGTTCCTGCGCGAAGATCTTCAGACGCCCGACCGTATCGAAGGCCGCCGCCGTATCGCCGTTCAGGGCCTGCAGCACGGCATAGCGGCGCAATACCGTTTCGCCGGGCAATAGCGCGATCGCCCGGCGGTGCATGGCGAGCTTGTGCGGCAAGTCGTTGGCGTCGACGGGCAGAAGCGTCGCGAGACCGTACTCACCCCACGCGCCGAACAGGAACGACGGATCCGCACGATACTGCTCGGCGGGACGCGAGCCGTAGTACAGCACCTCGGCGCGGGTGTAGTCGCGATAGACCGGATAAAGCGCAGCCAGTCCGCCGAACACGATCACCGTGTAGAGACCAAACGACGCCCTTTCCGGAACAAGCCGCAACGGCTTCGTTTCGAGCAACCCGAAGACGAACATCGCGGGCAGCAGGAAGAACATGTACTGCTGCGGGTACTCCACAAGCGCGTGCATCACCAGCACACCGATCAGCGCGACGCCGAAGACCCGTCCCGCGGTATGCGGCGCGCGCAGCACCCGCACGAGCCACGCGACAAGCCCGACCACGGCCACCACGAAGCCGGCCACGCCGGTCTTCGCCAGCAGGTCGATGAAGATGTCGTGCGAGTTGTTCGCGATCTCCACGCCGCCGAGCGTCTTGACCAACTGGTACTGATAGCCTGGGAACTCGCCCCAACCCACGCCGAAGAGCGGGTGCATCTTGAACATCGTCCAGCCGTATTTCCAGAGCGCGAGGCGTGGCGCGATCTGTCCGGCGTCGCGGAACCGGTCGGCCGCCGACTCCCCGAGTTCGAGGTGGTAATGCACGTTGGCCCAGCGCACCGCTGCGTTGACGACGACGAACAGCACGGCGAGCACGACCGGAATCAGCCACTGCCAGCTGCTGCGCCGAAAGGCCAGGTTGCGCTTCGCCTCGGCAAACGCCATCCAGAACCCGGCCACCACGATCACGCCCATTTGCAGCCACGGACCGCGGGAAACCGTCAATGCGAGTCCAGTGGCATAGATCACCGAAAGGAGTCCCCAGAGCAGGACGGGCAGGCGCCGCGTCTGCACCAGATAGAGCGCGGCGGCCATCGCGAACGCGATGTAGGTCGCGAGGTGGTTGGCCTGCGCCATGTTGCCGAACGGACGACGATCCACCGTGATGTTGTAGGCCACGACAAAGGGCGAGACCTTCGCTTCCAGATGAAACAGCTGCATGACCTGGCAGAACACGGCAAACAGGCCGCCGAGCAGCAACGCGTATGCGCCCCAGCGCAACGCCGTGTCCGCCATGTTCGCGCGCGCAAAGCCGTAGCCCGTGTGTGCGGCTACGAATGCCGCGAGCAGGAAGCCGCCGCCCAGCCAGTTCATCGAGGGCTGCTGCACTGGAAGTACGAACGACTGCGCAATGAGCAACGCACCGAACAACAGCGGCACAAGCGCGACGGCCGGTGAGGCAAATGCGATACGCGGCCGCGACGTGCCGACGAGCAGCACCATGGCCCCCGCGGTCAGCAGGTAGAGCGCCAGCGCGGTGAATTCGGCATAGAAAGTCGGGATGGGGTACGTATGGTTGACGACCGCGTACGGAAGAATCAACGCGGCAGCAAGCAGAACGAGAGAAAGAAAACGCGCAAAGGAAGAGGGCATGAGTAACCGGCGGCATCAGCAACCGGCGCACTATACAAAACTTTTCCCGGGCTGTGCGGTTGCCGTGGTGCGAATACGGCGACCATTTCAGCACCATGCCCCCCTTCGCGCGTTTGCTGTCCCTTCCTCAGGCACGGCACTCCGGTGGTGCAAGGTTGCCTGCAAGCGTGGCGGCATCGACAGGCATAGGCCCCGAGCCCGGTGCCGGTAGCGAGGACGCCGCCTTGCCGCCCGCGAAACATTCCCACGTGATGGCGCCTGCCTGGGCTGTGCCTTGAACGAGCGCGACGCGGGCGGTGGGAGCGTCGGCGTTGTCAGGCACCGAGGGCACGAGCACCAGCGTGTTGGCGCCCGCAGCGGCCACGCGTGGGGTGAAGGTGATCGCGATTTGGCCCGTGTTCTCATCCACGCGAATGGATTCAACATTGCGTGTGGCGGGCGGCGAGGCGAAGCCCGCGCCGAACGCGTTGCCGCTCGCGGCGTTCTCCGCCACCGCGAGGCGCGCCGACGCTGCCAGCGACAAGCCCTCGCCTACCCGACTGCGCGCGAGATAGTCCTGGTAGGCGGGAATCGCATACGCGGCGATCACGCCGACGATCGCAAGCACGATCATCAGTTCGATCAGCGTGAATCCGGCGTTGACGAAGGCGCGTGCGTGACGAACGGCTCGTGTGGACCGGCTCGACACAAGGTGGCAGCAGCGGCCTTGATGTGACAGCGGGATCTGCATCGAGGCGTGCGCGAGCGGCGGCACGCAGAGGGAAACGGGAACGGTCATCGGGCGAACTCCTGGAACGAAAAACGCCTGCCTCCGTATGGAGACAGGCGTTGATCGTATCCAGCCACCTCATGCCGCGGCAGTCGGCCGGATGGCCATGCCGCGAGGTCGGCTTACGCGGCACGCCTCGCTCAGCCGCGGCGGGCTCAATGCGTGCCGGAGGAACCCGCTGTCGCTCGTCGCTCGTTGCGGCGCTTCAGCACGTATCCGAGTACTACGACAAAGACTGCGCAGCCGATAGAAGCGCCGTATTCCGCGACAGGCGTGTCCAGTATCGGCCAGCGGTCGCCGGCAGGGTCGTTGATGATGAGTCCCCCCGCGATCCAGCCGAGCAGCGCCGCGCCGAGCGTCACCACGATCGGGAAGCGGTCCAGCAGCTTCAGCACGAGCTGGCTACCCCACACGATGAGCGGAATGCTCACGATGAGCCCAAAGATCACGAGCGCGATGCGGTGCTGCGGGTCGGCCTGCTCGGCTGCGCCGGCAATGGCGATCACGTTGTCGAGGCTCATCACCGCGTCGGCGACGATGATGGTTTTGATGGCCGAGATCAGCTTGTCGGCCGGCTTGACGTTGGAGTGGCCCTCCTGCGAAGGCGCGACGAGGCGCACGCCGATCCACAGCAGCAGCAGGCCGCCCGCGAACTTCAGCAGCGGAACGTCGAGCAGCACGACCGCAAACGCGATGAGCGCCACCCGCAGCACGATGGCGCCAGCGGTGCCCCAGATGACGCCGCGCATGCGCTGGCTGGCCGGCAGATCGCGGCAGGCGAGTGCAATGACGACTGCGTTGTCGCCGCCTAGCAGGATGTCGATGATGACGATCTGAAAGACTGCGGGCCAATGGAGTGTCGTGAAAAACTCGAGCATGGACAGGCAATAAGAGTGGAAGGAGGCGAACGCGCAGCCAACAAAAAAAGCGAGGAAGCAATCTTCGCTCCCTCGCTCTGTCTTGTTACGCCACGAAAGGGTTCCGTAAGCGTATCAGAAAAACGCGGCGGCGCGCTGTTGCGCGGCCGGCGCGTTACTGGTTACAGCACCGACTTCAGCAGGCGGCCCATTTCCGACGGGTTCTTCGTGACCTTGATGCCGCAGGCTTCCATGATCTCGAGCTTCGCTTCGGCGGTATCCGCACCGCCGGAGATCAGCGCGCCGGCGTGGCCCATGCGCTTGCCCGGAGGCGCCGTCACGCCCGCGATGAAGCCCACCACCGGCTTCTTCATGTTGTCCTTGATCCAGTAAGCGGCGTTTGCTTCGTCCGGACCACCGATCTCACCGATCATGATGACGGCGTCCGTGTCCGGATCGTCGTTGAACATCTTCATGACGTCGATGTGCTTGAGACCGTTGATCGGGTCGCCGCCGATACCGACTGCCGACGACTGGCCAAGGCCGAGCGCCGTCAGTTGGCCAACCGCTTCGTACGTCAGCGTGCCCGAGCGCGACACCACGCCGATGCGGCCCTTGCGGTGGATGTGACCCGGCATGATGCCGATCTTCAGCTCGTCCGGCGTGATGGTGCCCGGGCAGTTCGGTCCGAGCAACAGCGTCTTGCGGTTCTCGCGGCGCATGCGGTCCTTCACTTCGATCATGTCGCGCACGGGAATGCCTTCCGTGATGCAGATCGCGAGATCGAGGTCGGCCTCGACGGCTTCCCAGATCGCAGCGGCAGCGCCTGCGGGCGGCACGTAGATGACCGAGACGGTCGCGCCCGTTTCGGCCTTCGCTTCCTTGACGCTCGCGTAGATGGGAATGCCTTCGAAGTCTTCGCCGGCCTTTTTGGGGTTCACGCCTGCAACAAACGCCTCACGGCCGTTTGCGTATTCGCGGCACGCACGGGTATGGAATTGACCGGTCTTGCCGGTAATGCCCTGCGTGATGACCTTGGTGTCCTTGTTGATCAGAATCGACATGTATTGACCTCTGTTCGTTTGGCGTCGCGCCATGCGCCCAGTCCGGCCTGCCTGCGCCTTGCAGCGGGCTGGCCGGCTCACGCGCGTCGCGCCGCCATGCGTGTTCGGTGAAGCGCCCTTTACTTGCCTTCGGCTGCCGCGACGACCTTCTGCGCAGCCTCTTCCATGCTGTCTGCCGAGATGATCGGCAGGCCGGAATCGGCCAGCATCTTCTTGCCGAGGTCCTCGTTCGTGCCTTTCATGCGCACGACGAGCGGCACTTGCAGATGCACGGCCTTGGACGCAGCGATCACGCCTTCGGCGATCACGTCGCAACGCATGATGCCGCCGAAGATGTTGACCAGAATGGCCTTCAGGCCCGGGTTCTTCAGCATCAGCTTGAAGGCTTCCGTGACCTTCTCCGTCGTGGCGCCGCCGCCGACGTCGAGGAAGTTCGCGGGCTCGCCGCCGAACAGCTTGATGGTGTCCATCGTGGCCATCGCAAGGCCTGCGCCGTTCACGAGACAGCCGATGTTGCCGTCGAGCGAAATGTAGGCGAGGTCGAACTTCGACGCTTCCACTTCAGCCGGGTCTTCTTCGTCCAGATCGCGGTACGCCACGATCTCCGGATGACGGAAGAGCGCGTTCGAGTCGAAGTTGAACTTGGCGTCGAGCGCGATGACCTTGCCGTCGCCGGTCAGGATCAGCGGGTTGATTTCGGCGAGCGATGCGTCCGTCTCCCAGAAGCCCTTGTAGAGGCCCTGAAGGATGGCGCGTGCCTGGGGAATCGAAGCGTCGGGAATGCCGATCTGCTTTGCGAGGCCGTCGGCTTCGGCGTCGGTCAGGCCCGTGGACGGCTCCACCGCGACCTTGTGGATGGCTTCCGGCGTCTTGGCGGCCACTTCTTCGATATCCATGCCGCCTTCGCTCGAGGCCATCACGACGACCTTCTGCGACACGCGATCGATCACGATACCGACGTACAGTTCCTTCTTGATGTCCGCGCCTTCTTCGATCAGCAGGCGGTTCACCTTCTGGCCTTCCGGACCGGTCTGGTGCGTCACGAGCTGCATGCCGAGAATCTGGTTCGCGTACTCACGCACCTGATCCAGCGACTTCGCGACCTTCACGCCACCGCCCTTGCCGCGACCGCCCGCGTGGATCTGCGCCTTGACGACCCACACCGGGCCACCCAGCTCTTCAGCAGCCTTGACGGCGTCGTCCACCGAGAAGACCGGCTTGCCGCGCGGTACCGCGACTCCGAATTTCCGCAGGATTTCCTTACCCTGGTACTCGTGAATCTTCATGCGTGATTCCCTTCAGTCTGAGAGTTGGATTGAACTTCGTTTCCGCTTTTCTTGTTCAGGCCGGACGCGCCGTCGGCGTCGCCGCCGCGGTCCGTCTGCCTGCCGGTTTCAATGGAATCCGCCGCGCGCGCCGCGTCGCGCGGCGCATGCCCGTACCAGCGCGGATAGAACTGTCGAACCGCCTCGCCGTCGAATCGCAGCGCGTGGCAGCGACCGAGCTGGAAAGGCGGGTTGTCTGCGGTGCGCCTGCCGTTGTCCGTGCTGCGAGCGGACTCGCGCTTTTCGCTTCCCTGCTCCGGCGCGCTATCGCCCGTATGCCACACGTCGCCGGCGAACGCCTGAATGGCGGCGGTGGGCAGCACGGCACATAGCTCCGTGAGGTGCGTGCAACCCGCCGTGCCGGCCAGCAGTTGGGCAGCATCGCGACGAAAATTACGGAGCAGATTGAGCCCGATGAGGGCGCGATAAGCGGGATTGGCGGCTTCGCATTGACCAGGATAGGGCACCCAGTCGGACGACGCGACGGCGTCGACGACATTGAGCTCCCGATCGATCGTGATGCGAAGCCAGAGTTCATGAATTGGCAGACCGTTGCGACGGACACCCGACGCAAGGGCCACATCGCGCGGCTTCTGGTCGGTCAGGCATGCCTCGATATCCCATAAACCGTCTTCGCGCTCGTAGGCTTCTGCCCGAATCGCACGCGTATGGCGCAACTTGCGGGAGACAGGCAGGGGAAGCGGCATGCGGAAAGGCGAGGCTGTGTTGAGAAACCTCACGATTTTAGCATAGCGGGTATTTCCCACTTGGGGAAACCCCGTGGAGGTATCGCATCACTCCTGCAGGCGTTGAGGTGCGCGAGACCGGAAGCCGAGTGCCAGATTCAGGCGCGGACTAAAAGGCTCAGCGAGGCCTCCGTGAAGGGCTGGATCAAGGTTCGGGCCAGTCGTCTTCCATGCCCTTCAGGATTTTCGCGATGGTGGCGTGAGAAAAGCCACGCGCGGCCAGGAAGCGCGCCTGACGCGCCCGCTCGGCGGGCGTTTCGGGAAGCTGGCCGTACTTTCGGCGCCATACGGATTGAGCGCGCGCCAGTTCAGTTTCGCGAAGTTGGGCGCTGACCTGCTCGATAAGCGTGTCGCCCACAGCGTGCCGTTTCAGTTCGCCAACAATACGGCCGGTGCCAAGCCGGGATGCCCGCCGATGAACGAGACTCTCGGCGAAGCGCGAATCCGAAAGCCAGCCTTCCCGCTCGAGCGATGCCAGCAGCGCATCCAGTTCGCCGACGTCCTCGACGAACGGCATCAGCTTGCGAGAAAGTTCTGAACGGCTGTACTCGCGGCGAGAGAGGTAAGCCAGCGCACGCGCCTTGGGCGAACGGCCGGGGCGCTGCTGGGTGCCAGCCGATGAATTTGGGCGCGCGGTCGTGGACCGTGCGCGTTCCGAGGACCGGCTGAACGCCGGCCCATCGGTGGTGTCGTCGCCTGGATGCGCAGGGTCCGCAGCATGTGGATCAAGCCGCGCAGGCGGCACCGGCGCGGACGGACCCTTGCGCATCACGTGACGATCACTCCTCTTCGCCTGCGACTTCGACGTCGTCCGACAGCCCCGCATCAGCCGGCATCGCAACCACGCCGAGGGATTCGCGAATACGGTTTTCGATTTCCCGGGCGATGTCCGGATTTTCGCGCAAGAATTCACGCGCGTTGTCCTTGCCCTGGCCAATGCGTTCGCCGTTATAGCTGTACCACGCACCTGCCTTGTCGACGATCTTGGCCTGCACGCCAAGATCGATGATCTCGCCCTGGCGTGAAATGCCTTCACCGTACAGGATGTCGAACACCGCTTCGCGGAACGGCGGCGACACCTTGTTCTTGACGACCTTCACGCGCGTTTCGTTACCGATCACCTCATCGTTCTTCTTGATCGAGCCGATACGGCGAATGTCCAGACGCACCGACGAGTAGAACTTCAGCGCGTTGCCGCCCGTGGTGGTTTCCGGATTGCCGAACATCACGCCGATCTTCATGCGAATCTGGTTGATGAAGATCACGAGGCAGTTCGTACGTTTGATCGTGCCGGTGAGCTTGCGCAGCGCCTGCGACATCAGACGCGCTTGCAAACCGGGCAGCGAGTCGCCCATTTCGCCTTCGATTTCGGCCTTCGGCACAAGTGCCGCGACCGAGTCGATCACGATCATGTCGATCGAACCCGAGCGCACCAGCGCATCAGCTATTTCCAGCGCCTGTTCGCCGGTGTCGGGCTGCGAGATCAGCAGTTCCGGCACGTTGACGCCAAGCTTGCTTGCGTACTGAACGTCGAGCGCGTGTTCCGCGTCGATGAACGCCGCCGTGCCGCCCAGCTTCTGCATTTCGGCGATCACCTGCAGCGTGAGCGTGGTCTTGCCCGACGACTCAGGACCGTAGATTTCGACCACCCGACCGCGCGGCAAGCCACCGACACCCAATGCGATGTCGAGGCCGAGCGAGCCGGTAGACACCACCTGGATGTTTTCCACTACCTCGCCGTCGCCGAGCCGCATGATCGACCCTTTGCCGAACTGCTTTTCGATCTGCGCGAGCGCAGCAGCAAGCGCCTTGCTCTTTTCAGCAGTCAGTCCAGCCGAGCCTTTCTTGCTTTCTTCCATGAATCGTCCTTTGCTATGATGAACGGCGTCTGAGGCAGATGTGCAGGCCGCTGCAGGACACGTTGGTACACGCGCCGCTGCGATTGCACATGAATCTCAGACACTGTATAAAAAAACAGTAGTTTTGGCAAGCCCGGCAAGCCGGATTCCTGAGTTCGGGCTTCGTACCGGAGCCCACACTCGCCGCCGCCACGACACTTTTGGAGACCGCGCTGAGCGCCGCGCGACAACACGGCGCCGGCCCAAGCAACGCTGGGCGCATCATGCGAATTCTCATTGCCGAAGACGACAGCATACTCGCGGACGGTCTTGTCCGATCACTCCGCCAATCGGCCTATGCGGTCGACCACGTCAAGAACGGCGTGGAGGCGGATACCGCGCTGTCGATGCAGTCTTTCGACCTCCTGATACTCGATCTCGGCCTGCCGCGCATGCCCGGGCTCGAGGTGCTGCGCCGCCTGCGCGCCCGCAACTCGAATCTGCCCGTGCTGATCCTCACGGCCGCGGACAGCGTGGACGAACGCGTCAAAGGGCTCGACCTCGGCGCCGACGACTACATGGCCAAGCCGTTCGCCCTCAACGAACTCGAAGCGCGTGTGCGCGCGCTGACGCGCCGCGGCGCCGGCGGCGGACCGACGGTCGTGCGTCATGGCGCGCTGTCGTTCGATCAGGTCGGCCGCATTGCGTGCATCAACGACCAGGTGCTCGATTTGTCCGCGCGCGAACTCGGCGTGCTCGAAGTGCTGCTGCAGCGGATTGGCCGGCTGGTATCGAAGGAACAGCTCGTCGATCACCTGTGCGAGTGGGGCGAGGAGGTCAGCAACAACGCAATCGAGGTCTACGTGCACCGGCTGCGCAAGAAGCTGGAGCCGGGCGGCGTGCGCATCGCGACGGTGCGCGGGCTCGGCTACTGCCTCGAAAAAGCGGCTCAGGCGCCCGTACCGGCGTCGGCGGCATCGGCCGCGGCTTCGGCGGCTGCGCTCGGCGCGCCTGCCGCGAACGACCCATCGGCGTCGTCGAAGCCGGTAGAGGGCTCGGCAGCGAGCGTTGAAGCCGGAGAAACCTCAGCGGCAAGCGGACTCGCTGCATCCGCCGCCCCATCCCCGGCATCGGCCGCCACCGGCTCGTCCGCCGCCGTCACGCCCACAAGCAAGCCCGCAATGCCGGCAACCCATCCATATAAGTAAGGACAGCATGGCCGCGCCTCTCGATGTCCGGCGCGCCGCCGGTTCGCCCCCGCCTTCGACGTCCGCTCCCGTACCGCTCGATGACGACACGCGCGACGCGCGCTACGAGAACCCTTTCGCGCCGCCCGACGAAACCGAGAGCGCCGCGCAGGCGCGTCCGCGCTCGCTCTTCGGCGAGATTCTCGACTGGATGCTGGCGCCGCTTCTGCTGCTGTGGCCGATGAGCATCGCCGTCACCTACCTCGTGGCAAAGTCCATTGCCAACGGGCCGTTCGACCGCGCGCTGGAAACCGATGCCTATGTGCTCGCGCGGCAGATCCATCCCGTCAACGGCGTCGCCGAACTCACGCTACCCGAGTCCACGCGTGACTTCCTGCGCGCAGACAACATCGACAGCGTGTTCTTCCAGGTGCTCGGCACGCGCGGCGAACTGGTGGCAGGCGAGCGCGACATGCCGCTGCCGCACGAAGACGATCGCCCGCAGCCCGGCATCGTCGAATTTCGCGACGACATGCTGCGCGGCAACGATATCCGCGTGGCCTACACGACCGTCGAATTTCCGCAGACGCCCGGTGCACAGTCGGTGCTCGTGCAGGTCGCCGAAACACTCGACAAGCGCCGCCAGCTGGCCAACGACATCATCAAGGGCGTGATCCTCCCGCAGTTCGTGATTCTGCCGCTCGCCATCGTGCTTGTCTGGTTCGGCCTCTCGCGCGGGCTCGCGCCGTTGCATGCGCTGCAGTCGAATATCCGCGCGCGCCGACCGGACGACCTTTCGCCGCTCGAGGCGCGCCGCGCGCCACCCGAAATCGAGCCGCTCGTCACGTCGTTCAACGACCTGCTTACGCGTCTCGAACAGAACATGGAGCTGCAAAAGCGCTTCATCGCCGACGCCGCGCATCAGATGAAAACCCCGCTTGCCGGCCTGCGCACCCAAGCCGAACTCGCGTTGCGCCAGGAAGCGCCCGCGGAAGTTCATCGCTCGCTCCAGCAGATCGCGACGAGTTCCGAGCACGCGGCGCGGCTCGTCACGCAGCTGCTGGCGCTCGCGCGCGCCGAGAACCGCTTGTCCGGACAGATCTTCACGGCGGTGGACGTAGGTGAGGTGGCACGCAACGCCGTGCGCGACTGGGTGCAGGCGGCGCTCGTGAAGCAGATGGACCTGGGCTACGAAGGGCCCGACAGCGCGGACCCGAAGATCGAGGTGGAAGGACACCCGGTGATGCTGCGCGAGATGCTGTCGAACCTGATCGACAACGCGATGCGCTATACACCCGCCGGTGGCCGCATCACCGTGCGGGTACGCCCGGATGCGGCGGCGGGCGTCGTGCACCTCGAGGTCGAGGACACGGGGCCTGGCATCCCCCTCGCCGAACGCGAGCGGGTAACGGAGCGCTTTTACCGGATTCTCGGCCGCGAGGGCGACGGCAGCGGGCTGGGCCTTGCCATCGTCAAGGAAATCGCGACGATGCACGGCGGCACGCTCACGATCGAAGACAACGTGTACCAGGAAACGCCGCGCATGGCGGGCACGCTCGTGCGCATTACGCTGCGCATGCGGGAAGCGATGCAGACGAATGCGTCCTGAAGCTTGCTCAACGCACGCTCAGGGAACCCTCAGCGGCACTTGCGAATACCCCAAGGACTTACCCTTACGGACAAGGTTTGCAACCGGAAATGGCACAGCAGAATTAACGGCATAAACGTCCGTTGAAGCCATTTTCCGTGAATTTATCCGACAAAGACGTAATTGCACCCGACGCAAAACCCCGCCAAAGCCCCCGTTGCGCGTCAGTAACCAGTAAGTTTCCGTTCCAATAATGAGCCGCAGGTGCGTCTGTCCGGGCGCGCCTCACGAATATCAAAACGGAGACGACTTATGGCAACCGTAGGCGGACAGCTATCGCACGCACCCATGACAGGCGCCGAAAAACGGGTGATTTTCGCCTCGTCGCTGGGCACGGTTTTCGAGTGGTACGACTTTTATCTCGCCGGATCACTGGCGGCTTTCATCAGCAAGAGTTTCTTCTCCGGCGTCAATCCGACAGCCGGCTTCATCTTCACGCTGCTCGGCTTTGCCGCGGGTTTCGCCGTCCGACCGTTCGGCGCCATCGTCTTCGGACGCCTGGGTGACCTGGTCGGTCGCAAGTACACGTTCCTCGTCACCATCGTCATCATGGGTCTGTCGACGTTCGTGGTCGGCTTCCTGCCGGGTTATGCGTCCATAGGCATCGCTTCGCCCGTCATCTTCATCGTGATGCGGCTTGCGCAAGGTCTCGCGCTCGGCGGCGAGTACGGCGGCGCGGCAACCTACGTGGCAGAGCACGCGCCGGCCGGCCGACGCGGCTTCTACACCGCGTGGATCCAGACCACTGCGACGCTGGGCCTGTTCCTGTCGCTGCTCGTGATTCTCGGCGTGCGCACGTTCGTGGGCGAAGAGCAGTTCGGCGCATGGGCATGGCGCATTCCGTTCATCGCGTCGATCCTCCTGCTCGCCGTTTCGGTGTGGATCCGGCTGCAACTGAACGAGTCGCCCGTGTTCGCGCGCATCAAGGCGGAGGGCAAGACGTCGAAGGCCCCGCTGACCGAAGCGTTTGGCCAGTGGAAAAACCTCAAGCTCGTGATCCTCGCGCTGATCGGCCTGACCGCCGGCCAGGCCGTGGTCTGGTACACCGGACAGTTCTATGCGCTCTTCTTCCTGACACAGACGCTGAAGGTGGACGGCGCAAGCGCCAACATCCTGATTGCGATCGCACTCCTGATCGGCACGCCGTTCTTCCTGTTCTTCGGCTCGCTGTCGGACCGCATCGGCCGCAAGCCGATCATCATGGCCGGCTGCCTGATCGCGGCGCTCACGTATTTCCCGCTCTTCAAGGCGCTCACGCACTACGCCAACCCGGCGCTCGACGCCGCGACCCAGAAGTCGCCGATCGTCGTGGTCGCGAACCCGGACGAATGCTCGTTCCAGTTCAACCCGGTGGGAACGGCGAAGTTCACGTCGTCTTGCGATATCGCGAAGGGCGCGCTCTCGAAGGCCGGTTTGAACTACACCAACGTGGCAGCGCCGGCCGGCACGATGGCGCAGATCAAGGTGGGCGATACCGTGGTCGAGGCGTATGACGGCAAGGCGACCGACGCAAAGGAAAAAGGCACCGCGTTCGACAAGTCGCTCGGCTCTACGCTGAAGGCCGCCGGCTATCCGCCGAAGGCCGACCCGTCGCAGATCAACTGGCCCATGTCGGTGGTGATCCTGACGATTCTCGTCATTTACGTGACGATGGTGTACGGCCCGATCGCCGCGATGCTGGTGGAAATGTTCCCGACGCGGATTCGCTATACGTCCATGTCGCTGCCGTATCACATCGGCAACGGCTGGTTCGGCGGCTTCCTGCCTGCTACGGCCTTCGCGATTGTGGCCGCCAAGGGCGATATCTATTCGGGGTTGTGGTATCCGGTCGTGATCGCACTCGCGACGTTCGTGATCGGCATGCTGTTCGTGAAGGAGACCAAAGACTCGGACATCTACGCCCAGGATTGAGGGCACAGCGAACGGGGGTTCGACTGTGAAGCACCAAGGGTTTTGGGTGTTCTTGGGCGCCCTCTCGTTGGCGTAGAAGTTCGGTCAAAGCACTGAAGGGCGAAGAGGATGCCGGCAGGGGGGTTGACAGCCACGACCGGCACCTTCATAATCCGCCTTCTTTCGGCGAATTAGCTCAGTCGGTTAGAGCGACGGAATCATAATCCGCAGGTCCGGGGTTCGAATCCCTGATTCGCCACCAGCTTCAAAAAAAAGCCGCTGTTCCGCAAGGTTCAGCGGCTTTTTGCGTCGAAACGCCGGAAATGCGCCCAAATTGGCGCATTACGCATCTAAAGCAGTAGAACGTTTTAGGTGCGGGCGGTTTTTCGGCAGCGGGTGCTACACGCCACTGTTACGTCAACGTGGAGAGCACACCGTGAAACACCCCTACCGGCTCGGCAACGGAGCGATTGTCGATGTCCAGGATGCTCAGGCTAGCGTTGCAGCAGCACAGGCCGACGAAGTCGACATGGCCAACACCTTGCAGGAGCGTGTCGTGCAGCTTGAGAGCATCGTGGGAAGGTCGACGGGTGAGCTGGCGCGTCTGGCACCGGGTAAGGCGCTGCCAGAAGTCTATCCTTTGCAGGCGTCGGTATGGGCGCATCAGCAAGAGTCAATGGCTTTGACCCAAGAATCCAGCAGCGTCAGATTGCACGTGCTCATACGCATACGTTAAAGACCCGGTAGGCAACAATGCCTTCCGTAACGGCCATCGCGTCGTTTAGCCGGGGCAATGCCAGCTACATCAACGGACAGGATAACTTCATCACGGGCGGCCCTGCCGCCTCCGCCGCGCAAATCGGGATTCGGATTGCCATCCCGTTGTTCGATGGATTGTCGAGTCAAAGCCAGACGCGGGAGAATCTTGCGCTGGAAGACAAGGCTGAGGAAGACCTTGAAGTTGCCAGACAGAGCGCTGCGCAACACGCCCAGCAAGCCTTCCTGGGGTATGAGGGTGGCCGCACCCGTGTCGCCGCACTTGAGCAAGCTGTGCACGCGGCGCAAGCCTCGGTGGCATTCAACGTCAAGGCGTACCGGAATGGCGTTCGCCTTAATTCAGACGTACTGGCAGCAGAGGACCGGTTGTACTCCCAGCAGCGTAACTACATCGAAGCTCGCATCGCGGCGTTGATGTGGAGTGTCAGGCTCAAGGACTCAACCGGCTAGCTTGATGAAGAAGACGTCCAACAGCTAAACAGTTTGCTGGATGGGGCCGGACTCTTTGGAGCTACGCTGACCGAGGAGTCGGCATCAATGCTATATGCGTTGGCGGCTGTGCTGCCTAGTCGCACACGTACGCCACCGAACGGACACTAAGCTTTTCGTAAGCGCTAAATCCGCCACACGTCGTTAGGTGACGTGTTACCGGGTAACATATTTCAGATCGATAGTTACCGGGTAACGAAGGAGATGCGAGATGACGCAAACGACGGCGCAGCGGCAAGCGGCTTATCGGGCAAGGCGCGAGACGGCAGGCAAGGACGGCAACGGTGATCGGCGTCTGGATATGTGGGTGAGCACGGAAGCGAATCTTGCTCTGACGCGGTTAGCTCGCCGTTACTCGGTAACGAAGCGCCAGATGCTGGAGCGGTTGATCGCACGGGCCGACGACGCGATCGTGCGCCGACTCGATCCCGATTCGGAACAGTGGGACCAATACTTCGGCCCGGCGCGATAGGGACCGGAGTTACCCGGTAACGGCTTGCTGTCGAGCGAAGTTGAACGGTAGCAGGTCGCTAATATCGGCGTCCGGCGCACGCTGCGGCAATTGCGTCAGCACGTGCAGCAGATAGGCGTGAGGATCGACGCCGCAGGCTCGACACGTGAGCATCAGGCTATAGACCATCGCGCTCGCTTTTGCGCCGTCGACCGTATCGCTGAAGAGCCACGACTTTCGTCCGGTCACAAAGGGCCTGATGTCGCGCTCGATGACGTTGTTATCGATTGGGGACCGGCCGTCCTCGACATAACGGCTCAGATACCGCCATTGCCTGAGACAGTAGCCGATCGCCTCGCCCAGCAGGCTCTTTGGCAGAACCTTCGGCGCGAGCTCGTCGAGCCAGGTCTTAAAGGCATTGAGCAACGGCACGCTGTGCTGCTGGCGCAGGCGGTACCGGTAATCGGCCAGCGTCTCGCCTTCGGGCAACGTCTGCTTGGCGAGCGTCTCGACTTGATACAGCGCCTGGAAGAATTCGAGCGCCTTCGTGATGCGCGGGCTCGGTTTGTTCTTCTGTCCTTTGAGCGCGTCCGTGAACATCCGGCGTCCATGCGCAAGGCATCCGAGGTGCGTGGCCGATTTAACCGTTCGCCACGCAGGCCAGCCGTCCGTCATCAGCGTGCCCGCGTAGTCTCCGAGGAATTCCTTCGGGTACTGCTGGCCACGCCCCGGCTGGTACTCGAACAGCACCACCGGCTGCTCGCTATCCTCGGCGCTTCGGTAGACCCACATATACGAGGTGGACTGCGCGTTTCGGCCGCTTTCCTTCAGGACCTGGACGGTGGTCTCGTCGCCGTGAATCAGCCACTGGCTTAGCAGAATCTTCTTGAGCGCCTCGAACAGGCGCGTGTAGTGAAGCTCGGCGGGGCGGATGATCCAGTTCGCCAGCGTGCCGCGGCCGACCGCGATGTTCGAGCGCGCGAGCACGTCTTCCATCCGGTACAGCGGTGTGCCGTCGACATACTTGCCGGCCGTGACGGCGGCGATCATCGAGGCACTGGCGTGACTGCCCGGCAAAGGCTGCGCCGGCATCGGCGCGACCACGATCGGCGTGTGCGTGCCATGACGCTCGCAGTGCCGACACGCGTACTTGAAACGCGCGTGCTGCAGCACAGAGACCTTGACCTCCATGTGCAACTGTTCGCTGATTTCCTCGCCCATCCGATGCATGGCCTTGCTGCAGCACGGACAGATCTTCTGCTCCTCGGGCAGGTCGTACTCGATTCGCTCGCGCGGCAGATCCGCGGGCAGCGGCTTGCGGCCACGCTTGCGCGGTTCCGGCTGACCGGGTTCCGGCAACCCGGTATCGGGCAGCGCCGACACATCGCCGTCGTCCTCGTCGGCCGGCTCGGCTTGGGCTGCTTCCTCGGCCTCGTTGAACACGCGGTCGCGGCGCTTCTCGCTCTTGGGCGCGTACTGTCGGGCCAACGCGAGACGATATTGCTCTTCGAGCGCATCCAGGCGCCGGGTCAATTCGTCGATCCTGGCGTCACGCTCGGCAATGACCTGCGCATCGGCCGCCACCCGTTCCTCCAGCTTGTGGATATAGGCCTTGGCGGTGCGCGGAAGTCGGGGGAGATCGGGAGGAGACATGCGCTCAACGATAGCGGATCGCCGAGCCAAATAGGTTTACGCGAATTTGTAACAGCTAAAGCCGCCGTTGTTTACCGGCAACGGCGGCGATACCCTGCTTCAGCTCGCGTGGCAGTACTGCCGCGCTGGGTGGCGGCGCACGGCGTCGATATCGACGCCGTCGAGCAGCAGGTGAAGCTGCTCGGCCGTCAGTTCGATCACGGCTTGCTGACGGCGGGGCCAAACGAAACGGTCGGCCTCGAGGCGTTTCAATAGGAGCCAGAATCCGGCCCGGTCATACAGCAGAAGTTTCACGCGATCGCGTTTGCGGTTGTGGAACGCGAAGACGGCTCGCGCAAGCGGATCGAGCTGCATCGACTGCTCGACCAGCGTGACGAGGCTGTTGATGCCGGCACGGAAGTCGATGGGCTCGCGGTGCAGGTAGATCTGCAGGTCCGCGTCGAAGCGGAACATCAGCGCGTCCCCAACGCTTCGATCATCGCCTTCACGAGCGCGCCATCGTGTGCGGCGCATTCGAGCTGCAGCGTCACGCCGTTGGGCAACTGCGCTGATAGTCGCGCCGGCGTCATTGCCTTCGCCGAGTCGTACCTGTGAGACGTTCGCCGTACGTTCGCCGGCTCGGGGTTCGTGCGCATCGGCGCCACTTCGTCGACCGTGACGACCGGCACGAATGCGGACGGCAACGGCTCGACGCTCGCCGTCGCAGCAGCGGCATTCGTGCGTTCGCGCAATTGAATCCACTTATGCAGCTGGTTCGCGTTCACCCCAGCCTTCAACGCCAGTCCGGCAATTGACGCGCCCGGTTGCCGGCAGGCGTCAATCAGCTTGCGCTTACCCTCGGCGTCAAACTTGCGCTTGCCCGTCGCCGTCACGCCCGTCACCCGCAGCGGAAGGAAATCAACTTCGTTCTGTGTCATCGGTTGCGTCCGCAAGTTGTAGTTGCGGACGCAAGCCTGCGCTCGTTCAGCTTTCGATTCTAGGTGGGGTTAAATTCGCGCTTACAGCTTTTCTGCAAGCCATTATTGCAGCGGGTGGGCGCGATGCTCCTGCGCTTCGCATTTCGTCTGTCCACCACCGTCGCGATACTTCCGGCATGCTTCATAGGTATGGAGGGGAAAACATGTCACCAGATAGTCGAGCCGTACCTTGGCCGTGGTCGACCATGCTGTGGCCATCGCAGTTTGCGGAGTCGCTTTTCGCCGCGCCGGAGCACCTTCAGCAGTCGATACTGTCTTGGACGTTTGCGGGTCTGGTAGTCAATCAGACGAATTCGAGCAATCCTGCGGCAGAGCGAGCAATTGTTAGCAAGGAGAGCTACGGTAAGCAGCTTGGCCGTATCTCTGATGCGCTGAATTCGCTGATAAGGCAGACCGACGTCAAGCGGGACGACGCTATCAATGAGTTCCTTGAAATCAAGGCGCGCATTGACGACATAAAGCACGGTACCGAGACGACCCGGTTCGAAGCGGTCCTGGTGGACCTGCGCAAGCTCAGGCGCAAGAATAAAGACCTTTTCGACGAATGCCTGAGGCGTGTCGCCGAGTTGAACGCCGACTAAAGCCTGCGCGATATACATCGCGCAGGCTGCCGGTCTCTGTGCTTTTGTATCAGCCTCTCAGGCGGCTTGCTGCCCCTCCTGTGGCTCCAGTACCTGCCCAATTTTGTCGAGGGTAAGCGAAGGCACAAACTCCTTGTTCTGGTAAATTTTCGCCAACGCCTTTTCCGGAATCTGCCGTCCACTATCCGGCAGAGCTTCGCCAGCAAGCTCAAACGCTGCATCCCAGATGGCGGCCAGGTACCTCGCGCCTATGCCCATCACGGTGGACGTCTGGTTGCCAAACTTTTCCCAAAGCCCGTCCACCACGTGTACCGAAGTGCCTCCGCCCAGGTGAATATACTCATCGCAGAGTTCTGTTGGGGGAAGCACCGCTGCAACTCCCGCCATCAACTCCACCGTAGCGAACGCAGCATCACGGCCGGCCCTAATGCTGTAAATCGTACCGTGGAACGAAGCCGCCGCAGGACCAATGTTCGCGAGAAGCTCGTCAGAATGCCGGTCAACCATCTTGTTCTCATAGGTCGAGTGCACTCCTTTGCCGGGCCACTTCGCCCTGGTTGCTCCCTCGGCATTCTGGTATCCGTCGGAGCGGTAAGAACCATGCAAAGGCTGACAGGCGTCACCCACGTAATGCGCCAGCACGCCCGCCGCACACAGGAAGCGGCTGTCTTGGCGGGACTTGAGGCAACGCACCATCTCATCGAAAATTTGCCAGACTCGAAACGGTAGCAAGCCTTGATGGCGTGGGTCAGTCTTTCCGTTCTGCCTGTACCAGTCGCGCCAGACCTCAACGCTCATGTTGTCGACCGACGCTAGTGTGAGGTCACGAAGGGTCGTGCCGTTGCTACCAGGGTCGTCAATGTCGGCGTAGTGATTCGGATGCTCGGGACCGGCGTTGCGTGCGTAGTCGCGCCCGCCGAGTGTGTCGTCCGGTGTTTTCTTCCAGACGAGATCCGGCACGTCCGCCAGTTCGACGAAATCTCCGTTGGCAAGCTTAACGCGGATTTGGGCGGGCGTTAGCGCATCCGGAGCGAAGCTGATTCGCTCGAGGTTTGCTTCCAGAAACTTCTTCAGGTCGGCATTGTGTACTGCTTTGGTGGCAGCGGTGGCAATATTGTAATGTCCAGTTTGTCCCCAGTATTCATTAGCGCCTGTATTGTGTGTTCGAACCAAATCAACGTCGAGAAGCCTGCACACCGTGCTCAAGCCAGTGGCGAGTGCGTAATTCAGACGCTTGCCGCCTGAGCCGAGAACCGTCTGGCCTCCCCACTCGACCGCAAGGGGATGGAGCACGCGGCTGCTCCCGTTCCCAGTGGTCAGGTACCAGACAGTTCCCGAGTCTCCCGGTGCGGTTTGGCGCTTGCGCTCCGGCGCAATCAAGAACTGTGAGATGTAGTCGTAGCCGGAGACCGACTTGTGTCGATAAAACAGCGCCTTGATTTTTCCTTCCAGGAGGCCCGACGATGCTCCGAATGCAGTCACCGGCTGGTCGATGAGTTCCAGGCTCATCGTCAGCTCGTTGAGGTCCGCCGTCTCACCCACTGCCCCCGTGAGACCAAACGGCTGGCTCTTCCAGTCATTGACGTTGGCCACTTCAACGAGTCCGATGTCCAGCGTGAGATAGCTGCGCGTGCCAGTAAAGTCCGGGAAGACGTCCTCAAAGGCCATCCGCGTGAGCTGACGACCGGAGCTTGTGCCAATCTCGCTCACGTCGCCGCGCAAGCTCGCCATAATTGGTGTACCCGCTTCGCCACAAACGTGCCGGTTTGTCAGGGCATACATCGTATGGCCATCTGAAACCAGGCACCCGACGCTTGCGACGTGTTCGGCGCCCTGCACGCGAGCAATGAGCGGGCAACCACCGCCAACATAGCTAGCCGGCCACCGCACGTCCGCGGGTGCCGCTTGAATCGACTCGGCGGTCTCGACCGCAACTACGCACACCGGCACCGCACGTCCGTCGGGCAAGTACAAGGCGCTGGGAATCATATGATTAGGGTCTACGCCACTATGGCCAAAACTGGTTGCCTCGACCCAATCTCTGACGAGAACAATAATCGCAGGCCACGAATACGGGAGGACCTCCGAATTTTCGAACGTGCGGATATTCGACTCGTATTCCACATGTTTACCACCCTGGGTCCCATCCGGGTCTGTCTTCCTAATCAGATATAACCCGACAGCTGTGCCCACGACATTGGCCTTGTTCGATAAATGCCAGTGATATAGGTCGCGTGCGTGGAGCAAATCCTTAACGGATAAGCTACGGAAATTAAGTCCTGTGGATAGCTGCATGGTGGTCTCCTTCCTCATCTAAGTGTGGTCCATCGATTCGGATGTTGCGCCCCTATAGACTCGGCGAATGGACACTCTCACGGAATGACAAACAATTCCGTGAGCGTTCTGCCGGCGTAGTTTTCGAGTATTTTTAGGACGGTTATGTGACGTCCATGTGGCCACAGGAACGAGCCGCATGGACGTCTATGTCGGCACGCAGGCCTCGCTCAAATGCCTGAGTGCGTGCACACTTGTTCCCGGTCTGCACGTCATCGCAGACGTCTTGATATACCGGGTTATCTCGGCTCTCATTCGGTCCGACGCACCATGACTTACGGCTCCGAGCGGCCGAGGCTGTGTGAAAACGCGAAAGCGCTCGGTTTTCGGGTGTCGCTTTACCCCTCCCGAACCGCTTCGAAGCCCGTATGCGGCGATCTGGCGAGCCGAGTTTGTCAGGCGGTGCGTTCGGCAGGAGTTTTCACACAGCCTCGGCCAACATCTGCCCAGCCGATGTAAGCACGAGTAGTGCATCATGGAGATGTTTTCAAGAACTTTCTACTTTTAGCTCACAACTGGCAGCAATTTTTTCTGAGAGACATTCAGCAAAGCGCTGGTTCATGCGTGATGCATATAGTGTTCGCGGCGCAATTGATTTCGTCCAATAATCAGTGGCCAGGATGTCCTCGCCGCGCTCGTAGCCCGTCCTGGCGAGCTGTATGGCGAAAGAAGCGGCCACTGGCCGACGCGCGCTTATGGCTGTTGGATACCGGGCTTCACCGAGATGCATCACTCCGGCGTAGCGACAGCCTGCCACTTCTCCATCAAGGTGGCGATGTCGCGGAACCATCTGTTCGGCAGGTTATGGATACCGGCTGCGCCAACATTACCGGCGTACTCCGCTAACAGCCACATCATTCGCACAGGGACAAACATCGCTATCGCACGGTAGTCTGCTTCCGGTATAGGTGCTATTGACCTGTAGCCGTCAATGAAGGCTAGCCACCTTGCACGTGATTTTTCGTCGGGCTCTTCGCGATGCGTGGCCAGCAGATTGCCCCAGAGGAAGACCGAAAGGTCGTAGGCGAGATAACCGGGCCCGCTGTCATCGAAGTCGAAGAACGCCGCACGTCGGCTGCCATCGCCGCCAATGCGAATCATAGTATTGCCGCCGTGACAGTCCCCATGGCATATGACGCGCGATAGCGACGCTTCGGTGGTGGAGAACCTGTCCTCTAGCGCTGTCGCTATCTCGGTTAGTTTTCCCTTTACCTCGTCGTCCAGATGCCTGAGTGCCTTTATGCGGGATAGCGGTCGAAGCAGTAGATGAGCGATGTCAAGCACATAGCGACTTTCAGGACCGGCATACGTCTTGGCCCCGTCGTGGATGCGCGCCAGTTCGGTACCGGTCAGCCGGACGTCATCTAGCTCATCGCCAAGATGCTTGCCGTCAAGATAGTCAAAGACTGCGAGTGTACGAACGCCTTCAGGCGCGGGCACGTCTGTCGACAGGGCACCATCCCGTGTCCTGTGCGCGGCGGCAACTGCAACCCCCTCTGCCTTCAGATGTTCGAGCAACGATAGCTCGAAGTCCGCATTACCTTCACCGCGAGCCCTTAGTGCTGCAAGCCTCGCGATTCTTCGCTCGCCATCTGCAAGCTGGAGTTCGTAGACGTCGTTGAACCCGCGACGCAAAAACAGGCAACTATCAATCTGCCCACCGCGTATCGGCTTTCGACGACCTCGGCGATGCTGTCAGCTTCAATTACTGACCTCACCGCCCGCAGCCGGGGCGAATCCACAGATTGGTTCATGGGCATATTGAATGAAGGGGGAACGTGAAGCAAAACGTAGCACCGTCAGTAACGCTTGCTGCAAATGCCTTTTGGTCTTCGGCCAGCGTCGGAAACCGGTCCTTGTCCTCTTTCAACCCGAAAAAGCATCGCTCAAATCACTCATCCACTTCCTTTCCTTTGAAGTAGTTAATGAGGATACCGATGAGGGCAGCGGTAAGCAGAAGCGGCAAAGCCACGACGGCCGCGGCGGATGCCGAAAGGAAGATGACAGAGTAGGCGAGAGCAAGACCAACAACCGCCGATGTGGCGTCGAGGACAAGCATCGTAACATTACCTTCCTTGAAATCCTGAACGGCATGATAGATGCCAATCGCAGCAGATACGAGCCCAACCACGGCGCCACCATACTTCCCCGCGACGTTGAGGAAACGTTCCAGTCGAAGCCAGCCTGTACCCAGCTGAGCACCTGCCTTTTCGAAAGCACCAATTGCCGTTTTTTCAAGAGTGACCTTAAAGAACGCGATCACAACCCTTAGCGCGCTTGGTTTCGCAGTCACCATCGAAAAAATCCCGTTCCACCCTGAGTGCCTTAACACCGCATCGTGCAAACCATCGCGAGAACGCGCGCGGCGGCACCTGAACTGGCTAAAAACCCACCCGGCAGGCATAGAAAATCCGAGCCGCCCGCCGCGCCGCCGCCATGAATCGATAAATCGACGCCACCATTCGCGCCATTTCCTTCGCTCAGGGCGAGCCCCGATATTTCAACAGACAATTGAGGTAAAGTGGCGACGTTTCTGATTCGGAAAATCCCATGAGCGCTTTTATTCGCGAAGGTGACACCACCGATCACGGCGGCAAGGTTCTCAACTGCTCGCCCGAACATAAAGTCGACGGCATTCCAATCGCGCGGCTTGGCGACATGGTCTCCTGCCCGAAATGCGGCGGCATCTACCCAATCGTGCAGATTCTGCCTCGGGGCATGAACATGGGTGGAAAACATCCCGCGTTTCAGGGCGACAAAACGGCTTGCGGCGCCACATTGATCGCGTCGCAATCGAGCGCGACGGCGCAGCCGACCTCCGGGCCGCGCGGACAGGCCGGGCCGATCGCGAACCATCAAACGGCGAGCGACGCGCCAGGACCATACCGAGGCCGCTTCCAGGTCCTCGACGAGTCGACCGGCCAGCCGATCCCCAACCACCCCTACACGCTGCGCGCGTCCGACGGAACGGTGCTTTCCGGCCAGACCGACTCGAGCGGCTACACGCAGTGGCATGAGGGCGCAGAGCCGGCTTCGCTGCAGTTTTCGTCGCCTTCCACGCAAGTCCCCGGCGGAGCGCGCGGCGAATGAGCGGCAACGCCTACGGAACCGGGTCCGGGTCCGGCTCGACCGCGTCGGGCCGTGGCCAGACGACAAGCGTCCAGTTGCGCGGCGCCGGCCTTGACCCGGCGGACAAAAAGGTCGTGTGCAAGGCGGTTTGCGTTTGCTCGCGCGAGCCGGATGAAGGGGCCTCCGGCCAGAGCCTCAAACAGCAGTGCGTGTCCCGCAATCTTCGCGATGTCGACCGAAGCATGGACTGGCAAAGCCCGTATAAGGCGGAGGTCAATTACGACATGTCAAAGGTCCCGCCCGCGCCGATCATGCGCTCGGCCAACCCGCTGGAGGCCCATCCATATCTTCCGGGATGGATCGCGAAATACTGGCCTGGCGGGCAAGAGGAGTATCCCGCTGGCTCGGGGGCTGTGCGCCGGCCGGACGTGGTGATCGTGAAGGACGGCTCGCTGCCGCCGACACAAGACAACATCAAGAACATCGTGGAGGTCAAATTTCCTCCGCAGTCACCGGACCTCGGGCAAACCGAAGACTATGGGGTGATTGCGGGATCGTCGGACAAGGTCGTCGTCCTCGGGCCGCAGAACTGCGACTGCTCCAACGACGACGAGGGCGAGAATCCCGTCAAATCCGCGGTGTCGGACGCGCTCTCCGAGCTTGGACGCTCGCTGAAATCGATTTTCACCGCGAGGCCGCCGACGCCAGGCTTCGGCCTGCCGCCGCCCGTTCCCCCGCTTCCGGTTCCCTGATAGCCTGTGTCGCCAGGCTCATCCCCATTCGCCCCATGACTGCCATAACGCAAGACTTTCTGAAATGGGCCAAGGCCAACCAGTCCAAAGCGCTGGTGGCGAACGCCCTTCTGGAACCTCGATATCCGCACGACGGAATCGGCGCGGCTTTTGTCATCCGCGCCTGCGTCTACTTTGAGCAAGCCGCCGATCCGGCCGTCCGCGAAGCGCTCGCGCAGACGTTCGACGAGTTCGCGGCATCGATGGGCGACGAAAAGCTGACTTACATGTGGAGCAACGGCAAACCCGCGCAGCCCATGTCAAAGGCGAAATCGTTGCGCGCGGCCGCAGCCGGGCTTGGCCCCGAAGATCGGTTTGACTTCGATTTCATGAGCGGCGAGCGCCCAACCGACGCGAGCCTGTGGGAATTCCATGTCGGCGGCCAGCGCCGATGGCAAGAGAAGCTCGGCAACCGCGGCTTCAACGCCTTGTGGTTCTCGTGGCCCGTTTTCGCTGTCCAGGAGCGCCCCGACGCGTTCGCGAAGCTGTTCTTCGACGCGGTCGCGCGCCTCAAGGCGCCATGGGGCCATGCCGGCGTCGCGGTCAATCTCTCGCCGACCGGACGCGAAGAAAACGAAGCCACCGAGTATTGGGCTAGCCAGACAATGCCCGGCCAAGATGTTGGCTTTCCCGCCGACCTGTCTGTCCGCATGCTCAAAGAACAACTGAAAACGATCGATTGGCTTACAGCGATCAGCAAGCCGATGCTCGAAGCGGCGGGCGGCCTAGGCGGGCTGCGCGCTCATCTGCCGCCAAATTGGTTCGCGATCGGCGACTACGGCCAAGGCGTTGTCATCCGGGCCGGCGTCCTGCCCGAAAGCGGTATATCGGACGAAGAGGGCAAGCCGCCTTTCAATCCGCCCGCCTACGTGATTCTCGACGCAGCATTGCGGTCGATCCGTGTGAGCGAAATGGACAGCTTGCAACGCGGCACTGTGAACGGCGACGCGCCGGTCTACAACACCAAGGCGTCGACCGTCGCCTGGCTCCGCCGCTTCGAGACCGACGAAAACGGCTTGTTCGCCGCGAAGGCCACCTTGCTCGACACCCCGCCCCTCACACCCGCCAACGCGCTCCCGAACCCACTTTGACACACGCCCCGGGCGCGCGCTCACCGACAAAAAACGCCACGGGTTGGAGGCCGCGCGCCTTCGCCCGCCATCGAGCACCGCTTTTGATGCACCGGAAATCCGCCTTCTTCCGTCAAGGCTTCGGACGGAAGTTTTGCCTTGACAGGCAGCGAGTGCGTCAGTGAAGGCCAAACCCCACCGCCCCTACACCGCCTTCGCGTGCGGACCCAACCGCTGAACCAGCACGTCGCCTTCAGCGCCCACCACCTCGCACGCCCCTCCCACTTCACCATTTGCCACGGGCGCGGCCATCACGCAATTGCGGCCATAGTCCTTCGCCGCATAGAGCGCGGCATCGGCGCGCGCCATCGCATCCGCAAAGGTATCGCCGTCGCCGAACTCGGCAACGCCTGCGCTGAACGTGCACTTCGCGCGGCCGTCTTGCTGTGGCATCAGCACCGCAATCGATGCCCTCAACTGGTCGGCAAGCTTCGCTGCTTCCGCCTTGCTGGCGTCAGCGAAGAGCACGCCGAATTCTTCGCCGCCCAGTCGCCCGAAGAGATCGGTACGGCGAATGCCCTTCGAGATCGCTGCGGCAAAACACGCCAGGGTTCTGTCGCCGGCCGCGTGGCCGTAGCGGTCGTTGATCGTCTTGAAGTTGTCGATATCGAGGATCGCAATGGAAAGCCGCTTGCCCGACGCGCGCGTTGCGTCCAGCAACGTCTTGCCCCGGGCCAGGAACGCGCGGCGTACAAGCGTGCCGGTGAGCTCGTCGATGGTGGCCATACGCTCCATGCGCTCGGCCATTCTGTCGTGCGCGAGCATCACCATGCCGATCGAGAGGCACGGCAGCGTGAGGATGCCCATGCCGAGAAACGCGGTATTGAGCGGCGTGGCTTCAAGGAACGTGGTCTGGTGCGCGAAGCCGAAGCCATAGGCAAGACCCCGTCCGACGTGAATTACCGCACCTGCCAGGGCAGAGACCGCCACGAAGAGATAGCTGTACCTCGGCCGGCCGGGCGGGCGGAACCGGTAGGCCATCCAGCCCACCGCGATGCGCACGTAGCCCAGAAACGCAGAGAGCAACGACACGCGGGCGTCGAGATCGACCGCGGCAAACGTCCAGTAGACGAAGCCCGACACCACTGCGCCCGCGAGCAGATACTCAGGGAAAAACGATGGTCGAAGAAAGAAGAACTGACGGAAGCCCTGCACAACGAGCAGCGCCGCAAAAACGAGCATCACACCAACAGTGGCCGTGACGATGGCGGGCGGTGCATCGCGCTGCACGAGCAGCAGCGCGAGCGCGATGGCGAGCACCACATACGCGGCGCACCAGCGGCCAAGCCCCGGAATGCGTGCCTGCAGCAGTGAGCCCAGCACCGCCACGCTCATCACGCAGGACATAATCGCAATGCCGATAAATGCGACAGGGCTGAACATGGCTCTATGCGAGTGGGGCGCCGGGAAAAAGCAGAAGAAAGGCGTCCGCGAGGCAACCGCAGTCCATTGACTGCCCTCCCCGTGGAACCTTCGTATGGTATCGCAACCTTTACCGAGATCTGCCGCGATTTCGCCTAAGCGCCCGGTAACAACAACCGGCTCGAATACCTGGCTTCGCAACGCACCTCATACGGTGTACTCAGTGTTCGGCTGCGTCGCACGACGACCGAACCTTGCACACCATGCTCGCGCTCAAGCACCGTTTGCACCGCGCACCCATACCTCTCAACAAGCGCGCCGGCTTCCTGTATCCTTTGCGACCTTTTCGCCGCCGGTCCAGGCCCGGCTCCAGGAAAAGCCAGGCAAAACACCAGGCTCCGCGCGGCGCGTGCGTCTCACCGGCGACGATATTGCCATGTCACAATTTCGTCACCCATGTGCAAGAGTCCGACTGCACAATGTGGCGCACACAACGAAAAATGCATGTTACGGGGTAGTGCTGTGACCGAAAAATACAAGGTGCTGTTTCTCTGCAAGGAGAATTCGGCACGCAGCATCATGGCGGAAGCCTTGTTGCGGGAACTGGCGGGCGATCGTTTCGCACCGTTCAGCGCCGGAGCCGATCCGGCAGCGAGGGTGCACCCCCTGGCGCTTGCCCAGCTGCGCCCCGGCATATCGGAACTGGGCCGGCTCAATCCGAAGAGCTGGCACGAGTTCACGGGACAGTGGGCGCCTCGCATGGATATCGTCATCGCGCTGGACAGCCGCGTCGCCGAATACCATGCGCCTGTCTTTCCCGGTCAGCCCGAGTTCTGCGAATGGAGTTTCCCGGACCCGCTCGCCGATGGCATGTCAGAAGCCGAACGCTCGCGTGCGTTCGAACGGGTCTTCTGGCAGATCCTGCGCCGCGTGAGCGTGTTCATCTCGTTGCCGCAGTACTGCGATGGTTCGTCGGCACGCGGAACGTCGGCAGCTGCGGCGGCGCAATTGCTCGATGCAAGCAACGACATCGCCCCGCCCTCGCTGGACCGTCATACCGGCTCGCACCAGCCGGCTTGTGCGTAGATCTCTTTTCTGTCGATCACGCCAGCTTCGCGACATTTGGCGCGGCTGGCGCGACGACTACGCTAGTGCGCCGCGCACGCGGCGCGACTGAACCAGCGTCGTCGCCTCACGCTGCCCGCCGCTTCCTCCCCTTGCCCACCGGCCGCGTCAGTTCCGCGGCGAGAAAATCCACGAATGCCCGCACGCGCGCCGACAGTTGATGATGCGGCGCGTAGACCGCATAGATGTCGGCGCCCGGCGTGCGGTACTCGGGTAGCACCTGCACGAGCGTCCCGTCACGCAGGTACGGCGCGATGTCCCACTCCGCGCGCATCAGGATGCCGTGGCCGTCGAGCGCCCACTTCACCGCGATCTCGCCGTCGTTCGTCGTGAGATTGCCGCGCACCCTCACCGTCTCTGTTTTCTGAGCGGCACCGCGGCCGCTCGTGAGTCGCCACACGCCATAGCCGTCCCCGCCCTGACGAATGCCGATGCAGTTGTGCTGCGCGAGTTCGCGCGGACTCTTCGGCGCCGCGTGCCGCCGCAGATACGCCGGCGACGCGCACAACAGCCGCCGGTTCGGCGCCACGCGTCGCGCAATCACGCGCGCGTCGGGCGGCTCGCCGAAACGGACGCAGACGTCGAACGCGTCGTCGCTGAGCGGTGGCGGGTCGACGGAAAGCTGCAACTGCGCCTCCACCTCGGGATAGCGCTCGACGAATCGCGAGATCGCGGGCGCCACGTGACTGCGGCCGAAGCCAAGCGTCGCGTTCACGCGCAAGAGGCCCTTCGGCACCGCGCGCGAGCCGCCGAGCAGTTCGGCAAGCTCGTCCATCTCGCTGAGAATCTGGCGCGCCCGCGCGAGATACAGCTCGCCTTCGGGTGTGAGACTCATACGGCGCGTGGTGCGATTCACGAGCGCGACGCCTGCGCGCGCTTCCATCTGTGCGAGATGTTTGCTCACCGCTGCAGTAGAAAGACCGAGTTCGCGCGCGGCGGCGGTGAGGCTGCCGCTGCCGGCGAGCGTCGAAAAGAAACCGAAATCGTCGGGCTGGATGATGGCCATGGAGCGAAGTGGACGGCGTGAAGAACGATAGCGAAGAGCACCGATCCTTAACCTGAGGTTAAAAGCGGTTTCAGTCTAGCACCGTTCCCAGCGGGGCTTTCTGCGCGACGATAGCCGCCACTTCTACAGCGTTGATGGAGACACACGGACATGAAAACCTGGCGCATTGCCACCATTCCCGGCGACGGCATCGGCAAGGAGGTGGTCCCGGCGGGCCAGCGCGTGCTCGAAGCCCTCGCGCAACGTTCCGACGCGTTCGCATTCGAGTTCGAGAACTTCGACTGGGGCGGCGACTACTATCGCGAACACGGCGTCATGATGCCGGCCGACGGGCTCGACGCACTGCGCCACAAGGACGCGATTCTGTTCGGTTCAGCCGGCGATCCGCACATTGCCGACCACATCACGCTGTGGGGCTTGCGCCTCAAGATCTGCCAGGGCTTCGACCAGTACGCGAACGTGCGCCCCACACGCATCCTGCCCGGCATCGACGCGCCGCTGAAACGCTGCACGCCCGCCGACCTCGACTGGGTGATCGTGCGCGAAAACTCGGAAGGCGAGTATTCGGGCGTGGGCGGCCGCGCACATCAGGGGCACCCCATCGAGGTGGCAACCGACGTCTCGATGATGACGCGCGCGGGCGTCGAACGGATTCTGCGTTTCGCGTTTCGTCTCGCGCAATCGCGTCCGCGCAGACATCTCACGGTGATCACGAAGAGCAACGCGCAGCGCCACGCCATGGTGATGTGGGACGAGATCGCGGTGCAGATCTCGAAGGAATTTCCCGATGTCAGCTGGGACAAGGAACTCGTGGATGCCGCCACCGCGCGCATGGTGAACCGCCCCGCGTCGCTCGACACCATCGTCGCGACCAACCTGCATGCGGACATCCTGAGCGACCTGGCTGCCGCGCTGGCCGGCAGCCTCGGCATCGCGCCCACGGCGAACCTCGATCCCGAACGCCGCTACCCGTCGATGTTCGAGCCCATTCATGGCTCAGCATTCGACATCATGGGCAAGGGGCTCGCCAATCCGATCGGCACGTTCTGGTCGGCGGTCATGCTGCTCGAACACCTCGGCGAAACCGCTGCGGCCCGCGTGCTGATGTCGGCCATCGAGCACGTCACCGCCAGCCCCGCGCTCCATACGCGCGACCTGGGCGGCAACGCGACCACGGCACAGGTGACGGACGCCGTCTGCGCGTACATCGCGCAACACGCAGCGCTTATCCAGCAGGCTGCCTAAGCGCATTGCCGCTTTTTGCACTGAATTGCTCTGAGTTGCTCCGAATTGCGCTGACCGCTCAGGTCGAGAGCAACACTCAGCAATACCCACCATACGAAGAGCTGCCGTCGTGCGCCATGCTGCGCACGGCAGGCGGCCTCCACCGGAGACGACCATGACTTCCGACCTGCCCGCCCGCGTCGTGCGCAAGCTGACGTGGCGCATCCTGCCGTTCGTGATGCTCCTTTACTTCGTGAGCTTTCTGGACCGCGTGAACGTGGGCTTTGCCGCGATCTCGATGAACAAGGCCATCGGGCTCACGCCGGCCATGTTCGGTCTGGGCGGCGGCATCTTCTTTCTGGGCTATTTCCTCTTCGAGGTGCCGTCGAACCTCATCCTCAACAAGGTCGGCGCGCGAGTGTGGATCGCGCGCGTGATGGTCACATGGGGGCTCGTATCCGGGGCGTCGGCGTTCGTGAGCGGGCCGCACTCGTTCTATGCGCTGCGTTTTCTGCTCGGTGTGGCCGAAGCCGGTTTCTTCCCCGGCATCATTCTTTATCTGAGCCAGTGGTTTCCCGCTCGCCAGCGGGCGCTGGCCGCCGCCGCGTTCATGGCCGCGGCGCCGCTCTCCACGGCGATCGGCTCGCCCGTTTCCGGCGCGTTGATGGAGTTGCCGCCGATGCTTGGCCTCAGCAACTGGCAATGGCTCTTTCTGATCGAAGCGCTGCCTGCCATCGTGCTCGGCTTCGTGGTGCTGCGCGCGCTCACGGATTCGCCGGAAAAGGCCACGTGGCTCGCACCCGAGGAGAAGGCCTGGCTCGTCGCCACGCTGCGTGACGAGCACCGCGAACGCGAGTCGCAGGCGGGCCACACCGAAGGCGCGCTGCGGGCGCTGCGCGATCCGCGCGTGCTGGTCATGGCGCTGATCTACTTCGGCACGTCCGCGGGGCTTTATACGCTCGGGTTGTGGGCGCCGCTCATCATCCGCCAGTTCGGCTTCAGCGCGTTCGGCACGGGCATGCTCAACGCGATACCCAGCGTGCTCGCGGTGGTGGGCATGATTGCGTGGGCACGCCATTCGGACCGGGCACGTGAACGCACGTGGCACGTCGTCATCCCATGCGTGGCCGCCGCCGCGGGGCTCGCATTCTGCGGCGTCGCACAGACGGCGGCCCAGGTCGTGCTGGCGCTCGTCGTCGTGAACGTGGGCATCAGCGCTGCGAAAGCGCCGCTGTGGGCCATGCCGGCCTCGTTCCTCTCGGGAGCGGGCGCGGCGGCAGGCATCGCGATGATCAATTCGATCGGCAACCTGGGCGGCTTCGTCGGGCCGTTCGCCATCGGCTGGCTCAAGTCCGTGACGGGCGGCTACGCCGCGGGCCTCTATGTCGTCGCGGCGAGCCTCGGCCTGTCGGCCGTGCTCACGCTTGCGATTGCGCGCGGCGGTTTGCGCAGACATCCGCAAGCGGTGCAATAGGCGCAGCCTCGCGGCTTACTCCTCCATGCGAGCACGCGTGGTGGAGAGCAACGCCGTCATGGTTTCTCGCGCGCGCACCGTGTCGCGGGCCTGAATGGCTTCGAGCACGGCGGTGTGGTCGGGCAACGCGGCGTTGAACACGTCGGCGCGCTTGGCGTTCACACGCAACTGCGCCTCCAGCGTGCGCTCGATCAACGCGCCCAGCGGAATGAGCAGCTCGTTGCAGCACGCGTCCAGCACGCTCAGATGGAATTGCAGGTCCGCACGCACCCATTCGTCCTCGTTGCGGGCGGCCGCCATCGCGGCGTGCGCGTCGGCAATCGCGGCGAGCTTGGCTTCGTCGTGCGCGGCGGCGGCGAGCGCGGCGGCGTAAGGCTCGATCATTTCGCGCATCTCCTGCAGCTTCATCGCGAACTTGAGCGGCGGCGCCACGCGCGCGTACCAGTTGAGCAGGTCGGCATCGAGCAGATTCCACGCGTCGCGCGGACGCACCCGCGTGCCCACCCGCGGCCGCGACTCCACCAATCCCTTCGAGGTCAGCGTGCGCAGCGCCTCGCGCAACACCGTGCGGCTCACGCCAAAGGTCTCCATGAGTTCCGCCTCACGCGGAAGGACCGATCCCGGCGCATAGTCGCCGCGCAGAATGGCCGTGGCGAGTTCGTATGCCACGCGGCCGTGCAGATCGTTCTGAATGGCTGTTCTCCGTTGTGCTTGTACTTGTACGGCCGGCTCGCAGCGCCGGTCCTGGCTAGGTCGCCGTTTGCCGGCGGCCGGTCTTGCACCCGCAGCCGGGTGAAAACGACCGCGATTATCGGACATCCGCGGCTCGTGGAGCATGCGCGCCCGCAAGACGCAGCCCGGCCCAGTATCGCGCGGTCGAATAATACTATTAATAGTACTGTTTTAAGTTTTGCGCTAGGATATCGCCACTCGACGCGGCGCCGCTGCCTTCCTCACGCCAACGGCCGCCGCGCAGTCACGGCATTCGCAAGGAGACATCGCCATGAAGATCACCCGCCTCGAAACGTTCATCGTCCCGCCGCGCTGGCTCTTCCTCAAGATCGAAACGGACGAAGGCATCGTCGGCTGGGGCGAGCCCGTTGTCGAAGGGCGCGCCCATACCGTGGAAGCGGCCGTCCACGAACTCGCGGACTATCTCGTCGGCAAAGACCCGCTGCTGATCGAAGACCACTGGCAGGTCATGTACCGCGCCGGCTTCTACCGGGGCGGTCCGATTTCGATGAGCGCGATTGCGGGCATCGACCAGGCGCTGTGGGACATCAAAGGCAAGCACCACGGCGTGCCCGTGCATGCGCTGCTGGGCGGCCAGGTGCGCGACCGTATCAAGGTCTATTCGTGGATTGGCGGCGACCGTCCGCACGACGTCGCGAACAACGCGCGCGCCGTGGTGGAGCGCGGCTTCAAGGCGGTGAAGATGAACGGCTCCGAAGAGCTGCAGATCATCGACACCTTCGAGAAGGTGGAAGGCGTGATCGCCAACGTGGCGGCCGTGCGCGAAGCCGTGGGCCCGCATGTGGGTATCGGCGTCGACTTCCATGGTCGCGTGCACAAGCCCATGGCCAAAGTGCTCGCGAAAGAGCTGGACCCGTATCGTCTGCTCTTCATCGAAGAGCCGGTGCTCTCGGAGAACGTGGAAGCGTTGCGCGACATCGTCAACCAGACCAACACGCCCATTGCGCTCGGCGAGCGGCTCTACTCGCGCTGGGACTTCAAGCACATTCTGGCGGGCGGCTACGTCGACATCATTCAGCCCGACGCGTCGCACGCGGGCGGCATCACCGAGTGCCGCAAGATCGCGTCGATGGCGGAAGCCTACGACGTCGCGCTCGCGCTGCATTGCCCGCTCGGCCCCATCGCGCTCGCGACGTGCCTGCAGATCGACGCGGTGAGCTACAACGCGTTCATCCAGGAACAGAGCCTCGGCATTCACTACAACCAGGGCAACGACCTGCTCGACTACATCCGCAATCCCGAAGTGTTCCGCTACGAAGACGGCTTCGTTTCGATTCCGCAGGGCCCGGGCCTCGGCATCGACGTGAACGAGGAGAAGGTCCGCGAGATGGCGAAGGTGGGCCACCGCTGGCGCAATCCCGTGTGGCGCCATTCCGACGGCAGCGTCGCCGAGTGGTGACGCTGCGCGGGCGAGCGCGATGGCGGGGCTCGCCCGTTACGTGACATCGCGCGGGACACGTTTCGGTTACGTAACGTATCCCGCGTTTTTTCAGGCCCGTGTTCGCCGGCTCACACACGCGTGTTAGCCGGAGCGCTCACCGGCTTTGCTTGCCCCATAAGGCTTTGCGACTGCGCCCGTGACGCGCGGCGCACCTCTGGCCCACTCCTTGCTGACCTGCGTGCAAACGACAGCAAAAACAGGGAGTGCACATGGGCGAGTTCCTTCCGGACTATCTGATCCGCGAACAGGCGGCAGTCGGCGCGCTGTTCGCGTTCGGCGTGCTGCGCGTGATCGGCGCGGCCGTCGCGTTCGAGCGCGGCTGGCAGATCGGTCTGGTCGGCAAGTGCTTCGTCGCGGCGGCGGTGCTGTACTGCCTGCCGCAACTGTTCGATCTGCTCACGCAGATGTACGGGTCGCGCGTGGCGCTCGCGGAACTCGAAGGCAAGGCGGCAGGCTGCGCCGTGGCGCTTTTCTGCGCGCCGATTCTCGGTCATCGGCTCGGCTTCGAATGAGGGCCTCGCATCGCAACCGGCGCGCCGCCTGGGCTACGCGGTCGCCGTGTATCGAGCGGACCGCGCCTGCCGTGGCTGCGAAACCCACTGCTGCGGCGGCGCAGTCGGCGTATCGTGCCGGCGATGTCGTCGCGCTCAAGTCGGCGGGACGCACGATGACCGTCATGTGGGCCGGGCCCGTGCTCTTCGACGCGGGCCGTTGGGCGATCTGCCAGTGGTTCGACGACGCGGGCGAGCTGTGCCAGGAGATGTTTCCCGAAGCCATGCTCGTGGCCGCGCATCGGTCGCTCGCCTCCTGATCTGCGCACACGCGCTGAGGCTTTTCTCTCTCAACCCATCGCCATTGCGCCGGGCATGCTGTGCGCGAGCGCGGCCGCTGCGATGAACGCGCCCGTGATGGCCAGCGCTTCGAGATACAGCACGTTGGCGAACGTATGGGCGTCCATGGTCGATGCCGTGCGGCGCAGGCGCGGCAGCGCCTGGAAGCGGTTGAGCCCGCCCAGCACCACGGCCAGCGCAACGAGCGTGAGCTTGAAGACGAGCAGATGACCCCACGTGCTGCCCGTGAGCGGCGCAAGCGATCCGCCCGTCCCGCGCACTGCACGGAACACGCCCGTCGCGATCACGAACAGCACGGCAACGAACGACGTGGACGACAACTGGCTGGCGATGCGAATCAACACGCCGCGCGCCGTCGACGCGCCGAGCGCGGGCAACACCGCGAATCCGGCCGACATCACGAGGCCGCCCCAGACGCCGGTCGTGAGCACATGGAGCGTCTGGATACCGAGCGCGGCCGACGCAAGGCCGTCATCGGCGGCATGGCCAGACGCGGCCCGGCCCGCCGCGACGGCGATCACGGCCAGCCACAACAGCGCGTCGCGCAAACGGCCCGCATGCGGCACAAGCGTCGTAACGAGCAGCACGAGGGACGCCGCGAACGCGAACGCCCACGCGTGACCCACGTGCGTCTGCGCGAGCAGCGTCGGCACGGCGGCCAGGGCATCCGTCAACGTCGCGCCGGTCACGGCTGCGGCTTCGTACAGCAGCCATGCCAGTTGCGCGAGAAGCAGCGCGACGGCGGCCGCCACCGCGGAGCGTTGTGCACGCATCGAGGCAATATGCGCAGGCGCCGCCACGGCCCGGCCGTCTTTATCGAGCCACGCGCCGAGCAGGGCCGAACCCACGGCAAAGGCGAATGCCACGTCGACAAGGGCAGCCATCGTGACCTGCCCGAACCAGAGCCAGTCCATCGTCATTGGTCACGCTCCGCCGTTGCAAAACGCTGACGGGAGAAAAGCGTGGCACGCAACGTCGTGCGCGGCGGCAAAAGGGAGTCGAAAGGCGTCATGAGGTAATGGGCTGGAGCGGGAAACAACGGCAAGGTGAGCAAACGACCGCAGACGAGACTGCGGCCCAAGATGTTAGCGATGATCGGCGCCGTTGTGGCAGGCACGACTGCTGCGGCTATCGCGTCACGCAAGCGGCCCCGGATGCCGAACATGCAGACCGCTCAAACCCGCTTGCGGTGGGCGCTGCGTCAAACTGTCGCACAGCCGCACCCTCTGGAACTCCGTTGCCTGTGGCAAATAGTCACCTTCACCCATCGATGATAGAATGCTGCGTCGCCGCAGCGCCGCCGTCTTTCATCTGGCGCGCGCAGCCTTCATTCCGAGCCAATCGAAGCTCGGTCAGGTTCCCGCCCTTGATGGAGTTACGCGTGTCTTCAAGACGCATTTTCCGCCCGCTCGTCGCCCTTCTGCTGGCCGGCACGGCAGGCGTCTACAGTGCTGCGAATGCGCAGACGACCCAGCCCAAAGCCCCCGATACGATGGAAGCTCGCGTGCAAGGCTGCACGGCGTGCCACGGCTCGCATGGCCAGGGTACCGACAACGACTACTTCCCGCGCCTCGCGGGCAAGCCGGCCCAGTATCTGTACAACCAGCTGCAGAACTTCCGCGAAGGCCGCCGGAAGTATCCGCCCATGAATTACCTCGTCACGTATCTCTCGGACGACTACCTCCACGAGATCGCGACGTACTTCTCCCAGCAGCGTCCGCCGTACCCGACGCCTGCAAAGCCGACTGTGCCCGCCTCGACGCTCGAACGCGGCCGCCAGATCGTGCTGAACGGCGACGCCGGCAAGCAGATTCCGGCCTGCGCGGCATGCCACGGCAAGGCGCTGACCGGCATGGAGCCCGCCATTCCGGGTCTCGTCGGCCTGCACTCCGACTACATCAGCGCGCAGCTGGGCGCATGGCGCTCGGGCTCGCGTCATGCCGTGGCGCCGGACTGCATGCACACCATTGCAACGCGCCTTTCGGATGAAGACGTGAACGCCGTGGCCGCGTGGCTCTCCACGCAGCCGGCTCCGCAAAACCCCGTTCCGGCTCCGGCCCGCTCGATGAAGACGCCGCTCGCGTGCGGCAGCGAACCGCAATAAGGCGCCGGGAGAGACAACCAAATGAAACGCAAGTCCCTGTTCGCACTTTCCGCTGTGGTCGCCGTGGCGGCCGCGGCACTCGTCCCGGTGCTGTGGTCCGGCGGCGACAATCTGCACAACGGCGTCGCCGTTGCCGCCACGCCGGCCGATCAGGCCGAGCTCATCAAGAAGGGCGAGTACCTGGCCCGCGCGGGCGACTGTATCGCCTGCCACACGGTGCGCGGCGGCAAGCAGTTCGCAGGCGGCCTGCCAATGGCCACGCCGTTCGGCACGCTCTACACGCCCAACATCACGCCCGACGACCAGTACGGTATCGGCAAGTGGAGTTCTGACGACTTCTACCGCGCCATGCACACGGGCCGCTCGAAGGACGGCAGCCTGCTCTATCCGGCGTTCCCGTTCACGAGCTACACGAAGGTTTCGCGCGCGGATTCGGACGCCATCTACGCTTACCTGCGTTCGGTGCCGCCGGTTTCCGTGCCGAGCCGTCCGCATGAGCTCAAGTTCCCGTTCAACAACCGTAACCTGCTGATCGGCTGGCGCACGCTCTTCTTCCGCGAAGGCGAATACAAGCCGGACCCGACCCGCTCGGTGGAATGGAACCGCGGCGCGTATCTGGTCGAAGGCCTCGGCCACTGCGGCATGTGCCACACCTCCATCAACATGATGGGCGGTCCGGTGAACTCGGCGGCGTTCGCAGGCGGCCTGATTCCGCTGCAGAACTGGTATGCGCCTTCGCTCACGTCGAGTGAAGGCGGCCTCGGCGCCTGGGACATCAAGGACGTCGCCGACCTGCTGAAGACCGGCGTGTCGCAGCGCGGCGCCGTGTTCGGTCCGATGGCCGAAGTCGTGCACAACAGCTTGCAGTACCTCTCGGACGACGACATTCACGCCATGTCCACGTACCTGAAGACGATCCCGCAGAAGAGCGAAGCGCCGGAACCGCTCCAGCTGGAAACGTCGCAAGCGTACGGCAGCGAACTGTTGGAGCAAGGCAAGAAGATCTACAACGACCAGTGTGCGAAGTGCCACGCGGAGAACGGTCTTGGCAAACCGCCTGCGTTCCCGCCGCTCGCGAACAACCAGTCGATCCAGATGCAGTCGGCGGTCAACCCGATCCGCATGGTGCTCAACGGCGGCTATCCGCCGAGCACGTCGGTCAATCCGAAGCCGTATGGGATGCCGCCGTTCGCGCAGGCGCTGTCGAATCAGGAAGTAGCCGCGGTGGTTACCTACATCCGCATGTCCTGGGGTAACAAGGGCGCGCCGGTGTCGCCGCAGCAGGTTGCCGATCTGCGTTCGGCGCCGCTCGACTGAGCGACGCGCTGACGCCAATCGCAGTACCCGGGGGCGCGGCCGGCGGATATCGCAGGCGGCGCCCCCTGTTTTTTGTGGGGCTTGTTTGATGCATTACGGACCGTGGAACAGCGGTCCGCCGCACCGGAACCATTGGCGCGTAAGGTCTGCAGCCATCACAGAAAGGAAGAAGGAACCAGCATGCACACCGGCGAGCGTTTCAACAGCATTACGCACCTCGTCGGCGCCGTACTCTCCGCCGCCGGACTGGCAACGCTCGTCACGATGGGCGCAGTGGACGGCGACGCGTACAAGATCGTCAGCTTCAGCGTGTACGGCGCGATGCTCGTCGCGCTCTACACCATTTCCACGCTGTACCACGTGGCGCGCGGACCGAAGCTCAAGGCGGTACTGCAAAAGTGCGATCACTCGGCCATCTACCTGCTGATCGCGGGCAGCTACACGCCATTCACGCTCGTCACGCTGCGCGGGCCGTGGGGCTGGTCGCTGTTCGGCGTAAGCTGGGGGCTCGCCGCGCTCGGCATCGTGCAGGAGCTGACGCTCGGACGGCGCACGCGGGCCGTATCGATGGTGCTGTATGTGGCGATGGGATGGCTTGCGCTCGTCGCAGTCAAGCCGCTCGTGCATGCCCTGCCGGCCGGCGGGACCGCATGGCTCGTGGCCGGCGGTGTGATATACAGCCTTGGGATCTACTTCTTCATCAACGACGAGCGCATCCGGCACGGACACGGAATCTGGCATCTGTTCGTCCTCGCCGGCAGCCTCTGCCAGTTCGTGAGCGTCGCGCGCTACGTCGCGTAAGGCGCCACGGCCCAACCCTCGCGCGGCCGCCGCAGTGTCAGCGGCAGCGCGATGCAACTTAAAGCCAGCCGACGTGTCTCGATAGGCCGTCGACTTCTTCGGCACGCGCACTGGCGTGCCGCCCGGTTTTTACCGCGAAGGGCGGGTGCTTTTACGCATCGCCGCGCACGACAAGGCATGCCACCGCGCACGCCGCCACAGCCTCGTTCAGACCGTATTCAGGGCTGAACGAGCTGTGCCGCGGCGACGCGCGGCTGTCATGCGAGACGCTGCGCGCGTCGCCCTTCGCGTCACTGCATTGCAAACAGGTGTTTATGTCTTTCGATTCTCTCGGCTTGTCCGAACCGCTCGTCCGCGCCGTACACGAACTCGGCTATACGTCGCCCACTCCGATCCAGACCCAGGCCATTCCGGCCGTACTCGGCGGCGGCGACCTGCTCGCCGGCGCACAGACCGGCACCGGCAAGACGGCCGGCTTTACGCTGCCCATCCTGCAGCGCCTTTCCACCATGCCGCCCGCGCCCGGCGGCAAACGCGTCGTGCGCGCGCTGATCCTCACGCCGACGCGCGAACTCGCGGCTCAGGTCGAAGAGAGCGTGCGCGCCTACGGCAAGTATCTGAAGCTGAAGTCGACGGTGATGTTCGGCGGCGTCGGCATCAATCCGCAGATCGATGCGCTCAGGCGTGGCGTCGATATCGTCGTGGCCACGCCGGGCCGCCTGCTCGATCACATGCAGCAGAAGACGATCGACGTCTCGCATCTCGAGATCCTCGTGCTCGACGAGGCCGACCGCATGCTCGACATGGGCTTCATCCACGACATCAAGCGCGTGCTCGCGAAGCTGCCCGCGAAGCGCCAGAACCTGCTGTTCTCGGCCACCTTCTCCGACGAGATCAAGGCGCTCGCCGACAATCTGCTCGACTCGCCCGCGCTGATCGAAGTCGCGCGTCGCAATACGACCGCGGAAACGGTCGCGCAGAAGGTGCACCCCGTGGACCGCGATCGCAAGCGCGAACTGCTCACGCACCTGATCCGCCAACACAACTGGTTCCAGGTGCTCGTGTTCACGCGCACGAAGCACGGCGCGAACCGCCTCGCGGAACAGCTCACGAAGGACGGCATCACCGCGCTGGCCATTCACGGCAACAAGAGTCAGTCCGCGCGCACGCGGGCGCTGGCCGAGTTCAAGGACGGCACGCTCCAGGTGCTGGTCGCGACAGACATCGCGGCACGCGGCATCGACATCGATCAGTTGCCGCACGTCGTCAACTTCGACCTGCCCAACGTGCCGGAAGATTACGTCCACCGTATCGGCCGCACGGGGCGCGCGGGCGCGACGGGCGAGGCGGTGTCGCTCGTCTGCGTGGACGAGTTGCAGTTGCTGAAGGACATCGAGCGGCTCATCAAGCGCCCGGTGCCGCAGGAAGTGATTCCCGGCTTCGAGCCGGATCCGGACGCGAAGCCGGAACCTATCCTGCGCCGCGGCCAGGGCGGCGGACGTTCCCAGCCGCGCGACGGACAAGCGCGGCCGCAAGGCGGCGCACCGCGCGCGCCGAAGCGGGAAGCTGCACGAGAAGCGCCGCGCGGAGCCGCGCCCGCTGCCAAGCCCGCGCAAAAGGGCGCCGCGCATCCGCGCGGCAACGCACAGGGCGGCACGGGCCGAAGCGGCCAGGGCGCGAATGGACAGAGCGACGCACGCGCCAACGGGAACAGCAGCGGCCACGCGCGCACGCAGGAACCGCATACCGCCAAGCCCGTCAAGCAAGGGCATGGCGGATCGAACGGATACGGCGCCGGCAACGCTCGCAAGGACGCACCCCGCCGCGATCAAGACGGCGGCGCCGCGCGCGGTTCGCGCAAGCCGCAAGGCAACCCCGGCGCGTTGCTCGGCGGCAAGGCACGCGGCAACGCCTCGGGCAATCGTTGATCGTCTACGGTGTGATGTCGTGACGCACGCGCCGACCGCGGCGCGTTGCTGAACGCGCTGGACGCCATGTCATGCGTCCAGCGCTCTATCGTTCCGATGCGCGCCTGAGCAGCGCGATCTGTTCTTCCCAGCGGCGCAACGCCGCTTCCCGCATCCCTTCTTCGAGTTCGAAACGAATCCCGCTCGTGAGCCGCGCATAGTTCACGCGCTGCACTTCGCCCGCGGCAAGCGTGCCCTTGAAACAGGCCAGTGGCAGTGCGGCTTCGCTTGCGCGTTGCATGGGCTCGACATCGAGCTGCGCCTGATAGAAGGCGCCCTCGTACACGAACGTGAGCGCGGCAGTGCCTCGCACGGCCAGCGCTTGCGCTGCCCGCGACTGCGGCCACAATGCGAGGCAAAGCGTGCGCGGCCCCGGCGCGTAGAGTTCTCCGATACCCAGCAACGCCGTGCGCGGACGTCCGCCCTCGCCGAGGGTCACGAGCGATGCCGTGAACCCGACCTTGCCGGCGAGCAACGTACCGTCGAAGAGCGCACGCAGCGCATCCGGCCAGACATCGAAGGTCTGCTGTTGCAGCGCGTTGTTGCGCGTAGTCGGGTCGCTCATGATGCCGTGCCGCGTTGCCTCGCCTGCCGATAAACGCCCCGCCCGAGGCAAGCAGCCCTCATCGGAAGAACACGTGCTGCGTGATCTTGGCGAGCGGGTAATGCACGCCGGGCTGGATTTTCGCGGGCAGCTCCAGCGGCTTGAGCAGCATCTTCACGCACATGTCCGCAGACAGATTGCGCCGCACGAGCGCGTTCACGCGCGCCGAACGCTCGCGGTTATAGGCGGAGTCGTGCACGCGCTCGGGATAGCGAATCGCAAAGACGTGGCGCAGCGCGATCTCCGAGTCCTCGTTCTTGATCTCCATGACCCGGCGCAACAGCGCGCCGAGCACGGCAAGCCGGCCGTTACCCTCGATCTTGTTGTACTTCTTGAAGTACTTGAAAAAGTGCTTGTAGTGGCGCACTTCGTCGGTGCGGATGTTGTCCGTGATCTCTTTGAGCACGGGCTCGTCCGAACACTCGTTGATCGCGCGATACAGCGTGGCGGTGCCCGTTTCCACGACGCAGCGCGCCACCATTTCCAGCGCCCGCGTCTTCTCGAATTCCTCGACGCTGCAGGTCTTCGAGTATTCGTCGAAGAAGTTGTGGAACGCGGTGTCCCAGTCGAACTCCGGCCACACGTGCGCGATGTAGGTCTTCAGCGCGCGGCCGTGCTGGAGCTCTTCGTGCTCCCATTCGTTGTTGAGCCACGCCGAGACTTCCGGGTCGTCGTCGAAGAACAAACTCAGGTTGCGCGTGTAGAGGTCGGTGCCGCTCTCGATGAACGAGGCCGCACACAACAGCAGCAGCAGGTCTTCGTTGGCAGCGGCACGCTGTCGGTCTATACGGGAGAGGTCGATGTCTTCGATACGCCAGGTCATTACATGGCGAGGTTCAATGTCAGTGCGCATTGTTTCGTGCTCCCAAGGCGACACCGGCAGAAGAGCACAAACGCCACCGGGTTGGTTCGCACGGTGGTCCGCTTCCGCCGGTGAAACGTCATTGAAACGTCATACCCTTTCATGCTGCATCTTAGCTGTTGTTTCGCGAATCTGCAGTTAAAGAGCACAGACCGTACCTACGCACGGCAGTTCCGGCAAGAAGCTGTTTGAAATATTCCGTTGTAATGGAGAAGGTTTCTCTGTGGAGAGCGGGCCCGGCCCTGGCTTTCGGCCTCGGGCCCGCTCCCGAACTCAGAACCCGGCGGCGAGGCCGTCGCGGCGGCTGTCGCTCGCGGCGACGTAGCCGCGCTCCGGCTCGTTGCGGTCGAGACGCCAGATGTACTGGCCGGAGCCGAAATCCATGTACGGGTCGTCGACGGACTTGATCGTATGGCCACGTGCTTCGAGCGCGCGGGCGCAGGCGGGGTCGAGCGTGGCTTCGACGTCGAGCGTGAAGTCGCGGTTCACCTTCCAGCGCGGCGCGTCGCACGCAGCCTGCGGCTGCTGGCCGTAGTCGAGCATCCGCACGATGGACTGCAGGTGCCCCTGCGGCTGCATGTCGCCGCCCATCACGCCGAAGCTCATCACCGCTTCCTCACGGCCTTCCACGCGCTGCGTGAGGAACGCCGGGATGATGGTGTGGAACGGCCGCTTGCCACCTTCCACGACGTTCGGCGACTTCGGGTCCATCGAGAATCCACAGCCGCGGTTCTGCATCGAGATGCCCATGTCCGGCACCACGATGCCCGACCCGAAGCCCATGTAGTTCGACTGGATGAAGCTCACCATCATGCCGCGCTCGTCGGCGGCGCTGAGGTAGATCGTGCCGCCCGCCTTCGGCATGCCGAAGTCGAACTGCGTCGCGCGCTTCGGGTCGATCAGCTTCGCACGCCCGGCGAGATACGCGTCGTCGAGCATCTGCTGCGGCGTGACCTCCATGGAACGCGGGTCCGCCACGTAGCGGTACACGTCGGCGAACGCGAGCTTCATGGCTTCGATCTGCAGATGCTGCGACTCGACGCTGTCCACCTGGATCGCGCTCAAGTCGAACTGGGCGAGGATGCCGAGCGCGATCAACGCCGCGATGCCCTGGCCGTTCGGCGGAATTTCGTGCACGGTGTAACCGCGATAGTCTTTGGAAATGGGCTCGACCCAGTCGGCGCGGTAGTTGCGCAGGTCGTCCAGCGTCAGCGCGCCGCCGCCCTCGCGCGCGAACGCGGCGATCCGTTCGGCGATCTCGCCCTCGTAGTAGGCGCGCGGGCCTTGCGCCGCCAGCATGCGCAAGGTCTTCGCGTGGCCGGGAAAACGCACGAGTTCGCTCACCTCGGGCGCGCGGCCGTGCGGCATGAACGCGGCGGCAAAACCGGGCTGATCTTTGAGCTCCGGCACTGCGGCCGCCCATTTGTAGGCGACGATGCTCGCCACCGCATGGCCGCGCTCGGCAATCTCGATGGCGGGCTCCATGAGGTCCGCGAACGGCAGGGAGCCGAACTTCGCGTGCAACGCCTCCCAGCCGGCAATCACGCCGGGCACCGTCACGGCGTCCCAGCCGCGCTTGGGTTGCATCGCAAGGCCGTTTTCCTCGCCGTAGCGGCGCCGGAAGTAATCGACGTTCCACGCGGCCGGCGCCACACCCGACGCATTGAGGCCATGCAGCCTGGCGCCATCCCAGACCAGCGCAAAGGCATCGCCGCCCAGGCCGCAAGAAACGGGCTCGACCACGGTAATGGCGGCTGCGGCGGCAATCGCCGCGTCCACCGCATTGCCGCCTTTCCACAGCATGCGCAGTCCGGCCTGCGCGGCCAGCGGATGCGAGGTGGACACGATGTTGCGGGCGAACACAGGCAGACGGGGCGTGGGATAGGGGTTGTGCCAGTTAAAGCGTGTCATGTTGTTTCCAGTGTGACCAGGTGGCGGAAGGCGGAGCAGCGAAACCGAACATTGCAGCGTGAAGCCGTTCAAAGCGCAAATTCATTTATGGCATGAATAAATGCGGGTTGCATCTGAATCCGACGCAAGGCGGGGAAGTCTTAAAATACGCCGACCCGCACAACAACGAGATGCGCCTGTACGCGCCACCGGCACAGACACCATGACACGAGACCCCCGCCTCACCCTGAACGCACGCCAACAGGAACTGCTCGAATGGGTGCAGCGCGACGGCTTCGTCACCGTGGACGACCTGGCGGCGCATTTCGACGTCACGCCGCAAACCATCCGGCGCGACGTCAACTGGCTCGCCGACCTGAACCTCCTGCGGCGATACCACGGCGGCGCCACCCTGCCCACGAGTTCGGAGAACGTCTCCTACACCGCGCGCCAGCGCATGTTCCACGAGGAAAAACGCCGCATCGCCGCGCTCGCCGCCACGCACATTCCCGACCAGGCGTCGCTCTTCATCAACCTGGGCACCACGACCGAGGAAGTGGCGCGCGCGCTGAACCGTCATCGCGGCCTGCGCGTCATCACGAACAACCTCAACGTGGCCAGCATGATGAGCGGCTACCCGGACTGCGAGGTGCTGATCACAGGCGGTATCGTGCGCCCGTGGGACAAGGGGATCGTGGGGGAGCTAGCCATCGACTTCATCCGCCAGTTCAAGGTGGACTTCGCGATCATCGGCACCTCGGGAATCGAGACCGACGGCACGCTGCGCGACTTCGACACGCGCGAGGTGCGCGTGGCCGAAGCCATCATGTCGCATGCGCGCACGGTCTTCCTCGTGACCGACCATTCGAAGTTCGGCCGCCCGGCGCTCGTGCGCCAGGGCCACCTGAGCCAGGTCCACGCCCTTTTCACCGACGAAGCCCCGCCCGCCGACATGACCGAGACGCTCACGCAGACCGGCACCCAGGTGTACGTGGCGAAGTGAGCACCGAAGTGAGCACCGAGGTGAGCACGTCACCCAGGCAAAATGCGCCAATGCCGACGTGAGCCACTGCGCAGCGCGCCGGCTCACTTGAGCGCTTGCTGCACCGCACGCAATACTTCGAGTGAAATCAAGGATTTGCCCGCGCGACCAAACCGCTTGTCGATGGCCGAGTTGTCAAAGGGAAAATTTTCAGGGCACGGTTTGTACAACAGTGTGCGGTTGACTACACTCCAGTTCCCCGCCGCCATGCGGCCATGCGCGTTGCGCATTGGCCCACCCGCCCGGCTCTCACGCCGGACAGCGGCACTGCCGAAGCCTTCCGCCGTATCCGTTCACCTCGCCCCCGGCTGTTGCCGCGGCGAGACTGCCGGGTCCGGCCCACTGGAGAGGACGACGATGCTGAGCCCGCATGAATTCGCCACGCTACTGCTCGTGAAGGACGCTCCGAACCAGCTCGACATGGAGCGCGAAGAACTGGACGCGCTGCTCGAGCGACAACTCGTTCAGCTCGAAAAGCTCGCTTCAGGCAACCAGCGGTGGCGTCTCACGGAAACGGGCGATACCGCGCTACGCGCCATCAAGCGTCTTTCCTGATCTGCTGGCTGGCGCGGGCTTCGCCCGCACCGCCTTGCCGGTCGCCCTGCGTGTGGCCGGCGGGTGACCTGCGAGCCGGTAGTCCCTTTTCGAATCCGTGCAGTGGCTTCCTGCCCAGATGCCGGTTTGCTGCACGGCCTTCCCCGACGCAGGCGCACGACAGTCAGTGCGCACGTGCGCCTGCAATGACAGTCACGCGGCCCGCGCGCTTCGAGGTCGCGTGACTTTTTTTGCGTCCAGGCCCTCATCTATCCTTCGGCTCACCCCGCCCGCAGCGTCGGGTCCACGGCCGCGCGCCAGCTGAGCGCGTTGGCCCGCTGATCGTTGAAGAACATCACCCATTGGTTGCGCAGCTTCGGATCGCCGCTCGCGGCCAGCGTCGCGTAGCGCTGCGCGATGAGCGTCTGGAACGCGCAGTATTCGTCCTTCGAGATGCGGCGGTGCCGGCTCGCCACATAAGCGTCCAGCAGCGTCGAGTAGACCGGTTGCGCGTCGTTGCCGTAATCGGTGGACGGCGCGCCGCACATCTCCTGCAATGACGCGAGCGACGGCGCGCCCCACCCGCCCGCCACGTCCGCCGAGGGGCTGATGCACCCGCTCAGCAGCGCCGCGGCGCCCACCATTCCCGCCATTGCCCAGATCGTCTTCACCTCAATCCTCCTTTGCTCGTGGTTCGCGGCCTCCCACACGGCGAGGCGCGGCTACGGCACCGAGTATCGCCGCTCGCGCCCCGGCGTGCCACCGGCAGGGCAGGATTCATCAGATTCGAACTTTACATTTTCGAATTTGTTCACTAAAGTTCGAAAACGAAAACTATCGGTTCGATAGCTTTTCGTTTCATCCCCATCTAACAGGCATCCGGCCCGCCGGCGATCGTCCGATTGCAGCGCCGGCCCTCACGCGGAGACACAGCAGGTGACGCAAGGATCAAGGTTCGATCTGCTCGTCGTAGGCGGCGGCATCAACGGCGCGGGCATCGCGCGCGACGCCGCGGGCCGCGGCTTTTCGGTACTGCTCTGCGAACAGGACGACCTCGCCGCGCACACCTCGTCGGCCAGCACGAAGCTGATCCACGGCGGCCTGCGCTATCTGGAGTACCGCGAGTTCGGACTCGTGCGCAAAGCGCTGCAGGAGCGCGAAACGCTGCTGCGCGCGGCGCCGCACATCATGTGGCCCCTGCGCTTCGTCATGCCGCACATGCCGGATCTGCGCCCGGCCTGGCTGATCCGCGCCGGTCTCTTCCTCTACGATCACCTCGCAAGGCGCGAACTGCTGCCCGGCTCGCGCGGCATCGACATGCGCCGGCATCCTGCGGGCGCGCCGCTCGTCGACTCGATCCGGCGCGGCTTCGTGTATTCGGACGGCTGGGTAGACGACGCCCGCCTCGTCGTGCTCAACGCGCTCGACGCGAGCGAACACGGCGCACGCGTCATGACGCGCACGAAGCTCGTAAGCGCCGTGCGCGCGGGCAACGAGTGGCACGCGAAACTGCAACGTACCGACGGCACCTCCTTCGACGTGCGCGCCGGCGCCATCGCCAATGCCGCCGGCCCGTGGGTGGCCGAACTGCTGCACGGCGCGCTGGGCCGCGGCGCGCAGCACAGCGTGCGGCTCGTGAAAGGCAGCCACATCGTCACGCGGCGCCTTTTCGATCACGACCACGCCTACATCTTCCAGAACCCGGACAAGCGGATCATTTTCGCGATTCCGTACGAGCGCGAGTTCACGCTGATCGGCACGACCGACATCGAATATCGCGACGACCCGGCACGCGTGACCATCGACGCGAACGAAGTGCAGTACCTCTGCGACTCGATCAACCGCTATTTCAAGCGCCACATTGCGCCGGCGGATGTCTGCTGGACCTACTCGGGCGTGCGTCCGCTGCTGGAAGACGAAAACGCCGACAACCCGTCGGCCGTCACGCGCGACTACAAGCTCGAACTCGACGCGCCCGAAGGCACGGCGCCCTTGCTCTCGGTGTTCGGCGGCAAGATCACGACGTTTCGCAAGCTGGCCGAAGAGGCCGTCGATACGCTCGCGGGTGCACTTGGCCAGCAAGCGCCGACCTGGACCGCGGGTGCGCCGCTGCCGGGCGGCGACATCGAACGCGCGAACTTCGAAGGTTTCCTCGCACGCTTTCAGCGCGAGCACGCATGGCTGCCCGCCGATCTCGCGCGGCGCTACGCGCGCGCCTACGGCACGCGCGCGACGAACGTGGTCGGCCATGCGCACTCGCTTGCCGAGCTGGGCCGCGCCTTCGCGCCGGGGCTCTACGAAGCCGAACTGCGCTATCTGCGCGACGTCGAATGGGCGCGCAGCGCGCAGGACGTGCTGTGGCGCCGCTCGAAGCTGGGCCTGCACGTGGAGCCGGGCACGCTCGCCGCAGTCACGGCCGACATCGACGCATGGTTCGCGCAAGAGCCGGCGGCACGGGCGGCGTGAGGTCTAAGGCTTGAGGCCGGCGCGCGCAGTCGACCGGCCAGTAATGCAGTCATTCAGTAATCGGACCGCCGCCGAGCGGTACGCAGAACAACAGGCTTTTCCCGTCGCGAGTCCCCGCTCGCGATTCACGAAAACGCATGGAGAAGAGACACATGACGGACCGGTACATCCTCGCACTCGACCAGGGCACAACCAGCTCGCGCGCCATTCTGTTCGACCGTCAGGGAAACATCGTTTCCACGGCGCAAAAGGAATTCCAGCAGATCTACCCGAAGCCCGGCTGGGTGGAGCACGATCCCCAGGAAATCTGGTCGACCCAGGCCGGTGTCGCGGCCGAAGCGGTGACGCGCGCCGGCCTGAACGGCACGTCGATTGCCGGCATCGGCATCACGAACCAGCGTGAGACCACCATCGTGTGGGACCGCGAGACGGGTCACCCCATCTACAACGCCATCGTCTGGCAAGACCGCCGCACCGCCGACTTCTGCGACCAGCTGAAAGCGCAGGGGCTCGAAGAGAAGGTGCGCGCGAAGACCGGTTTGCCTATCGACGCCTACTTCTCCGCCACGAAAATCCGCTGGATTCTGGACAACGTGGAAGGCGCGCGCGAAAAGGCCAGGCAAGGGCGTCTCGCGTTCGGCACCGTGGATAGCTGGCTCGTGTGGAACTTCACGAAGCACAACCTGCACATCACCGACGTCACCAACGCGTCGCGCACCATGCTCTTCAACATCCATACGTTGAAGTGGGACGACGAACTGCTCGAAGCGCTCGACATTCCGCGCAGCATGTTGCCCGAGGTGCGTCCGTCGTCCGAGGTGTACGGTCCGACCGTGACCACCGTGTTCGCCTCGAAGATTCCGATTGGCGGCATTGCCGGCGACCAGCACGCCGCGCTCTTCGGCCAGATGTGCACGGAATCGGGCATGGTGAAGAACACCTACGGCACAGGCTGCTTCCTCGTCATGAACACGGGCAGCAAGCCGATCGAGTCGAAGAACAACCTCGTCACGACCATCGCCTGGCAGATCGGCGACCAGATCAACTACGCGCTGGAAGGCAGCATCTTCATCGCGGGCGCCGTGGTGCAATGGCTGCGCGATGGGCTCGGCATCATCAAGAGCGCCGCTGAAATCGAAAGCCTCGCGCGCAGCGTGCCGCATTGCGACGGCGTCTATCTCGTGCCCGCATTCGCCGGACTCGGCGCGCCGCACTGGAATGCCCGCGCGCGCGGCACGCTCTTCGGCATCACGCGCGGCACCACGTCGGCGCATATCGCGCGCGCGGCGCTCGACTCCATCGCGTATCAGTCCGTCGACGTGCTGAAGGCCATGGAAGCCGACTCGGGCATCCGCATCGGCGAGTTGCGCGTGGACGGTGGCGCCTGCGCCAACAATCTGCTGATGCAGTTCCAGGCCGACATGCTCGGCGTGGATGCGGTCCGTCCGCAAGTGAGCGAAACCACGGCGCTCGGCGCCGCCTATCTGGCAGGCCTCGCCGTGGGCTACTGGAAGGACGTGGGCGAGTTGCAGCAGCAATGGCAGCTCGATCGCCGCTTCTCGCCCGCCATGGAGCCGCGCGACGTCAAGCAGTGCCTCGACGGCTGGCAGCGCGCCGTGCGCGCCGCGAAGGCCTGGGCCGACGCGCCCTGATCCCCCTCGTCTGACGCAGCTTCCCGCTGCGCGCTGGCTGCATCGCGAGCACGACCGGCTCGCGGCAGCCCGGTGAAACAGCGGTCCGTCGCAACGGCGGACCGTCTCCCCAATGGCTCAGGAGAACAAGAATGTCACCCTATATTGCGGAGTTCGTGGGCACGGCCATGCTCGTGCTGCTAGGCGACGGCGCCGTCGCCAACGTGCTGCTCGCGCGCACCAAGGGCAAGGGCGCGGACCTCATCGTCATCGTGATGGGTTGGGCGATGGCGGTGTTCGTGGCCGTGTACATCACGGCGTCGTTCAGCGGCGCGCATCTGAATCCCGTCGTCACCGTGGCGCTCGCGCTCGCGGGCAAGTTCGCCTGGAGCAAGGTGCCCGGCTACGTGGCGGCGCAGATGCTGGGCGGCATGGCCGGCGCGCTGCTCGTGTGGCTCGCCTACCGGCAACACTTCGCGAAGGAAGCCGACCCCGACGTGAAGCTCGGCGTGTTCTGCACGGCACCCGCCATTCGCAGCGTGCCGCACAACTTCCTCACCGAAATGATCTGTACCTTCGTGCTGATTCTGGGCGTGCTGTATCTCGCCTCGCCGCAGGTGGGGCTCGGCGCGCTCGATGCGCTGCCGGTGGGTCTGCTCGTGCTTGGCATCGGCATCTCGCTGGGCGGCCCGACCGGCTACGCGATGAGCCCGGCGCGCGACCTGTCGCCGCGGCTCGTGCACGCACTGCTACCTATTCCCGGCAAGCGCGACAGCGACTGGCACTACGCGTGGATTCCCGTGGTGGGGCCGCTCGCAGGCGGTTCGATGGCTGCGTGGATCTACCTGCACGCGCATTAACGGGCGCACATCGCTGAGGGCCAAGGGCGGCGTTTGCGGCGAGACGCGCGCCGCCCGTGACGGCAGGACGGCCACTCGTCTCCCAACATTCCCGACATTTCAGGATGGCTGAGCATTGGCTTGCAGCGCGAGGCCGCATGCGGGCCATGTGTGGACGTCGCGATGAAGACACGCAGTCCGAAGGACGTATCATGGCGCCTTCCCATTCCCGCGCGCGCCACCGCCGGACGCGCTTCATCCGGTTTCCTGCATGATCGACCATCTCATCTGCGACTGCGACGGCGTGCTCGTCGACAGCGAAGTCATTGCCGACCGCGTGCTCGCCGAGACCCTCACCGCCACCTTCCCCGGCATCGACTTCGGTCCCGTCGTGAAAACGGCGTTCGGCCAGCAGACCTCGCGCTTTCTGTCGAACGTCGCGAGCGAGTTCAACCTTCAGCTGCCGCCCGACTTTCTCGAGACGATCGAACATAACGTGGAGCGCGCGCTCGCGGAATCGCTGAGTCCCATCAACGGCGTGCGCGAGGCCTTGCAGCGCGTGCCGCTGCCCGCCGCCGTGGTGTCGAACAGCCGGCTTGCCCGCGTGAGCGCGTCGGTGCGGCGCGCGGGGCTCGCCAATATCTTCGGGCCGCGCGTGTTCAGCGCCGAGCAGGTGCCGCGGCCCAAGCCCTTCCCCGATATCTACCTGTACGCGGCGCAGCAGCTCGGCGTGGAGCCGGCGCGCTGTATCGTCGTGGAAGACAGCATCGCGGGGCTCAACGCTGCGCGTGCCGCGGGCATGAAGACCATCGCGTTCGTGGGCGCAAGCCACATTCCGCACGGCTACGCGGACGTGCTGCGTGAAATGGGCCTCACGCGGATCATCGAACACATGGACGCGCTGCCCGCACTGATCGAAAGCGGCGTGCGCGGCGAGTTCGGGGACGTGCAGTCCTGAGGGTGACTGCGAGGTGCGCCGGCGTGGCCGGCCAAGCAAGGCCGGCGCGCGGCGTCCGTAGGCCGGACGCCGCGCCGCCAACTCACACTACCCGGCCTTACGCCTCATCCGTACAACACTCGCGCGCGGCCGCAAGCGCCTCGCGAAACTGGACGAGTTCCGCAATCGTCAGCATCGGCAGACGATGCTGAGCGGCAAAACGCTCCACCTCGGCGCCGCGCGCCATCGTGCCGTCGGCGTTCATCAACTCGCAGAGCACACCCGCCGGCTTGAGGCCAGCCAACACGGCCAGATCGACCGTGCCTTCGGTATGGCCGCGTCGCGCCAGCACCCCGCCAGGCGCCGCACGCAGCGGAAACACGTGGCCGGGGCGAGCGATGTCGGCCGGCTTCGCGTGATCCGCAATGGCAGTGCGGATGGTCGTGAGCCGGTCCGCCGCCGACACGCCCGTGGTCACGCCTTCGCGCGCCTCGATGGAAACCGTGAATGCCGTGCCGTGGCGGCTCTCGTTGTGCGCCACCATGGGCGGCAATTCGAGCGCGCGAACCTTCTCGTCCGGCAGGCACAGACACACGATGCCGCTGCATTCGCGGATCAGGAGCGCCATGGTTTCGACGCTGAGCCGCTCGGCGGCCACGACGAGATCCGCTTCGTTCTCGCGGTCGTCGTCGTCCTGAAGCACGACGGGGCGGCCATCGCGCATGGCCTGCAACGCGGCGGCAATGCGTGGCGGGATGGGTTCGGTGGCCAGCAACGGAAGATCGGCCGAGGCGTCGAGCGGACGCGCCGCATCGATCTGGCCTTGAAGGCGGGTGGAGTCCCCGAAAGACAACGGAGAGTGGGACATGTGAAACGCTCCTCGCAAAAAGTTGGGCGAAAAACGTTTCAGGGCATTGCAAACAGACAAGCACCCGCACAGGCAAGCCGCAAGCGGCCAACCACAGCGCCCCGCAACGACACGGAACGCCATGCCGCACGCGCGCAGACGCGCGCCGGCAACGGCGGGCAGAGTGACCATCTGCACATCTTCTTCCATCCGGACTATGACCGTCGGCTCTGGCATCGCACCAGATCTGCTGACCCCGCCATGCCGCGGCACACAGGCCGCAGGCGTTCGTACTGACTAGCGGGCGCTCGCGGGCTTGCCGGCTTTGCCGTGAAGGCAGGCCGACCTACCGCCGGTGGGGAATTTCACCCCGCCCTGAAGACGCACTGATTGCCGGAAAATCCGGCGGGCAAAGCATACAACAACCGCGACGATGGCGCAGCGGACCTGCGCCGCGATGCCGCGCACGGCACCGCTCATCCCTCGTGCCGTGCCGCATCGGGCGAAGCGTTCCAGCGCGGCGGCGTCTCCGCGTTCACGGTGACGCGAAACGCACGCGCCTCCGTGTCGCCGGGATTGCGCAGGCTGTGCGGCTGGTCCGCATCGAACACGATGGCGTCGCCGGTTGCGAGCAACTGGCGCTGGTCGTGCACGCTGAGTTCGAGCGTCCCCACGCTCACCACCAGATTCACCAGCGTGCCCGGCGTGCGGCGCGTGCCGTACTCGGTATGCAGCGGCGCGATGCGCAGCTCGTGGAACTCGGCGGCAACGGGCTCGCCTTCGGGATAGAGCGCGCGTTCGGCATAGCCGCCGTCCGCGCTCACCACGCGCCGCGCGCGACTGGCCGGCAGGTGTTCGAAACCGTTCACCGCGTGGCGGCGCAGGAACGCCGCGACCGAGACCTTCAGCGCCGCGGCAATCTTGCTCAGCACCTTGATGGACGGCACGCTGCGCGCCGATTCGATCTGCGCGAGCATCGCCCGCGAAACGCCGGACGCGCGAGCGAGTGCGTCGAGCGAAAGCTGGCGCTCGGCACGCAGCCGCGCAAGATTCACTCCGACGAGATGTTCCAGCAGATCGAACTGCCCTGCGTGGGCGTCGGGGGTCTCGTCGGCGGCATCGCGGACAAGCGCAAGCGGGGAATGCATGATCGCCTCCTTTCCTTCGTTCTGCCGCGCATCCGGATCGCGCATGGATCGCGCACGGATCGGGCCGCTGAAACTCGAATGGAGGCTATCGTCGCATCGGCTTGTGCCCGCGCCAACGAAGTTATCTTCACACCGTTATCACTATCGCGGACGGCGGTTTCGGGAAAGCTTCGAATCGCTCGTCATAAGCGCTCGTTCGTTGCGGCGCGCCCGTTGCGCCTCGCGTTCAGCACGCGTCTTCGCGCACCGTTACACGCGCCGCACGACCGGCCGCTTGCCCGCGAACGCCGGATCGCTGCGCATCCAGACGCGCCGCGATCCACGTGACGAACAGTGCCGCGACAGAGACTGTCGCGGCCACCCACGGCAGCGCGTCGTAGCCGAGGCCGTGCGAGATGGCGAGGCCGCCCAGCCACGCGCCGCCCGCGTTGCCGACATTGAACGCGCCGATGTTCAGCGTCGATGCGAGGTTCGGTGCGGCGGAGGCTTTTTCCACCACGCGCATCTGCAGCGGCGGCACCGTTGCGAACGCGGCCACGCCCCAGACGAACACGGTGACGGCGGCCGCAATCTGCGAATGGCTCGTCTTCGTGAACACCGCCATCACCACGGCGAGCATTGCGAGAATGCCCATGAGCGAGGGCATCAGCGCGCGGTCCGCGAGCTTGCCGCCCACCGTGTTGCCGAGCGTGAGCCCCGCGCCGAACAGCACGAGAATCAACGTCACGGCGCGCGGCGAGAAACCCGCGACGTTTTCGAGAATGGGCGTGATGTACGTGAACACGACGAACACGCCGCCAAAGCCGAGAATCGTCATGGCGAGCGCAAGCCACACCTGCGGCTCGCGCAGCACGCGCACCTCGTGGCCGAGTCCCGCGGGACCGGCGTCATGCCGGTTCGGCACGAGCGCCGTAATGCCCACGAGCGAGAGCACGCCCAGCACGCTCACGATCCAGAACACCATGCGCCAGCCGAACTCCTGGCCAATGAAGGTGCCGAACGGCACGCCCAGCACGTTCGCGAGCGTAAGACCGGTGAACATCAACGCGATAGCGCTCGCGCGCTTTTCCTGCGCCACGAGCGAGGCGGCCACCACGGAGCCGATGCCGAAGAACGAGCCGTGCGCAAACGACGCCACGACGCGCGCCACCATCAGCAGCGAATAGTCCGACGCGACCGCGCAGAGCACATTGCCCGCGACGAACACGCCCATGAGCAGTTGCAGCGCGAGTTTGCGCGGCATGCGGCTCGTCACGACGGCGAGCAGCGGCGCACCCACGGCCACGCCCAGCGCGTAGCCCGTGACGAGCAGACCGGCCGACGGAATCGAGACCGAGAGATCGCGCGCCACGTCGGGCAACAGCCCCATGATGACGAACTCGGTGGTGCCGATGGCAAACGCGCTGATGGCGAGCGCCAGTAAGGGAATGGGCATGGAAATCTCCTGATCCGGTGCAAAAAGCCGACGCGCCGTGCGCGCAACGACCCGACAAGGCGCGCATTGTGGCTGCACCGCGTCAATTTGATAATCGGCCCGGAATCGAAAACATTTTCAAACAAAACCGAAGAATAGGGATCGAGGAGGCAGCAGACTTCGCCGGCACCGGACGGGAGGAGGCGGAGGGTAAATCGGGGCGAATGGCAGGCTCGCGCCGGTCCTGTCGAGACTGCGGCATGCAGCGCCTCGCGCACCGCCCCAACGCCCTGCCCAAGCGGCTCGCGCGTCGCAAAGCGGAAACGGCGGCGGGCTATAATATGCAATTCCACCGCGCGCCCCAGCCGCCGCGGCGCGGCCCTTCCTTGCTCTTCCCGGCCTCGCCCGCACTCCGGCAATCATCATTCGAACAAGCCCGGCGCGAGGCTCTCCACCTTTTTGAACAACGCCCCCAGGTCAACCACTGCGAACGGCGAAACCCGATGACCAAGAAAGTTTATGTAAAGACCTTTGGCTGCCAGATGAACGAGTACGACTCCGACAAGATGGTCGACGTGCTCGGCGCCGCTGAAGGCCTCGTCAAGACCGACTCCCCCGAAGACGCGGACGTCATTCTCTTCAACACCTGTTCGGTGCGCGAAAAAGCGCAGGAAAAAGTCTTCTCCGATCTCGGCCGCGTGCGCGAACTCAAGGAAGCGAACCCCAGCCTGCTGATCGGCGTGGGCGGTTGCGTCGCGAGCCAGGAAGGCGCGGCGATCGTCGCGCGTGCGCCTTACGTCGATCTCGTGTTCGGCCCGCAGACGCTGCACCGCCTGCCGCAGATGATCGACGCCCGTCGCGCAAGCGGTCGTGCGCAGGTGGACATCACGTTCCCCGAAATCGAGAAGTTCGACCACCTGCCGCCCGCGCGCGTCGAAGGTCCCAGCGCGTTCGTCTCCATCATGGAAGGCTGCAGCAAGTACTGCAGCTATTGCGTGGTGCCGTACACGCGCGGCGAGGAAGTGTCGCGCCCGCTCGACGACGTGCTGACCGAAATCGCCGGCCTCGCCGACCAGGGCGTGCGCGAGGTCACGCTGCTCGGCCAGAACGTGAACGCTTATCGTGGAAAATTCGGAGGAGCGCTGAGCGCCGGCTCACACGAAGTCGCGGACTTCGCCACGCTGATCGAATACGTGGCCGACGTGCCGGGCATCGAACGCATCCGCTATACGACGTCGCATCCGAAGGAATTCACGCAGCGCCTGATCGACACCTACGCGAAGGTGCCCAAGCTCGTGAGCCACCTGCACCTGCCCGTGCAGCACGGCTCCGACCGCATCCTGATGGCGATGAAGCGCGGCTACACGGTGCTCGAATACAAGTCGGTAATCCGCCGCCTGCGTGCCATCCGGCCCGATCTGTCGCTCTCTACGGACATCATCGTCGGCTTTCCCGGCGAAACCGAAGCGGACTTCGAGAAGACCATGGCGCTCGTCGACGAGATGAGCTATGACACGAGCTTCTCGTTCATCTACAGCCCGCGGCCGGGCACCCCCGCGGCGAACCTGCACGACGACACGCCGCGCGAGGTCAAGCTGAAGCGCCTGCAGCACCTGCAGGCCACCATCGAGGAAAACGTGGCGTGCATCAGCGCGTCGATGGTCGGCAACGTGGAGCGCATTCTCGTGGAAGGACCGTCGCGCAAAGACCCGACCGAACTCGCGGGCCGCACCGAGAACAATCGCGTGGTCAACTTCCCGGCGCCCGTCGCGTCGCACGCGCGGCTGATCGGCCAGATGATCGACGTGAAAATCGGCCACGCGTACCCACATTCGCTGCGTGGGGAGTTGGTGCTGACGCAAGACGAAGCCCACGACGAAACTCACGAGAAAGCCCACGACAAAGCGCATGGCGGCAAACCGGCCGCGGCGCATTGAACCTGCAGCGCCTGGCGGGCGCGTGCCCCGAACCGCGGCGCGCGCCCGCCACCGCCCGAATCCACGGCCGCTAACCGGCAGGAGTAGCCAGACACCTTGAAGACCACCCAGCAACTGGAATTCACCGCCCCGCGCGACGACAACGCCCGGCTCGCCAATCTCTGCGGGCCGCTCGACGAAAACCTGCGCCAGATCGAACAGGCGCTCGACGTAACGCTGTCAAGGCGCGGCCACCGCATCGCAATTCGCGGGCGCGGCGCGAAAGTCGCCATGGCTGCCCTCGAAAACTTCTACAATCGCGCGCGCGAGCCGCTATCCGTCGACGACATCCAGCTGGCGCTCGTCGAAGCCCGGCACCCGGCCACCACGGGCACGAGCACGAACGGCAACGAGGAGCTGGACCCGCGTTTTCGCGGCGACCCCGACCATCCGTTCGACGAACCCGCACACGCCGACGGCGAGGCCGAAGAACCGGGGCCGAAGCTCTACACGCGCCGCGCCGACCTGCGCGGCCGCACGCCGGCCCAGCGCGAATACCTCAAGCAGATCGTGTCGCACGACGTGACGTTCGGCGTGGGTCCGGCCGGCACGGGCAAGACCTATCTGGCCGTGGCCTGCGCCGTGGACGCGCTCGAACGCGACCAGGTCAAGCGCATCGTACTGACGCGCCCGGCCGTCGAGGCGGGCGAGCGGCTCGGCTTTCTGCCCGGCGACCTCGCGCAGAAAGTGGACCCGTACCTGCGTCCACTCTACGACGCACTCTACGACCTGCTCGGCTTCGACAAGACCGCCAAGATGTTCGAGCGCCAGATGATCGAAATTGCGCCGCTCGCCTACATGCGCGGCCGTACGCTGAACCACGCGTTCATCATCCTCGACGAGGCGCAGAACACCACGCCCGAGCAGATGAAGATGTTCCTCACGCGCATCGGCTTCGGATCGAAGGCCGTGGTGACGGGCGACACGACGCAGATCGACCTGCCCCGCGCGCAGAAGAGCGGCCTCGTGGAAGCGCAGCAGGTGCTCGCGAACGTGCGCGGCATCGCGCTCACGCGCTTTACGAGCGCGGACGTGGTGCGCCATCCGCTCGTCGCGCGCATTGTCGAGGCCTACGACGAGCACGCGAAACAAGAAGAAGCATGACGCGCGCGCCCAAACTGAAACTGACGCTGCAATTTCCGGCCGCGAAGGCGTTCCCGCAACACAAGGCGATGCTGCCGCGCGCCACGGTCGCGAACTGGGTCAAGGCGGCCCTGTTCGCGGACGCGGAACTCACCGTGCGCTTCGTCGACGCCGAGGAAGGCCGCACCTTGAACCGCACCTACCGCGGCAAGGACTACGCGACCAACGTGCTCACCTTCGCCTACGCGCAAAGCGAAGAAGACCCGGTGACGGGCGACCTCATCCTGTGCTGCCCGGTGGTCGAGCGTGAAGCCGCCGAGCAGGGCAAGCCGCTCGCCGCTCACTACGCGCATCTGCTGGTGCACGGCGCGCTCCACGCCCAGGGCTACGACCACGAAACCGACGACGAGGCCGAAGAGATGGAAGGCATTGAAACCGATATCATGAACTCCCTCGGTTTCCCCGATCCGTACCGCGCCGACTGAACCCGCCGCCCTCAAGTGAGCCCCCGCTATCTCTCAACACCACTTGCCGCCGGGGCGGCTCCGTGTCCTGACTATCCGCCGTCGCTCGGCGCCTCGCGCCTGCTCACGGACGACGAACTCCGCGCCTCGCTCGACTGCACCTTGCAGCAATGGGACGGCCAAAGCGACCTGTGGCTGTTCGGCTATGGATCACTGATCTGGAACCCGGGGCTGCCCACCGTGGAAAGCGTGCGCTCGCGCGTGCATGGCTACCATCGCGGGCTTTATCTGTGGTCGCGGGTGAACCGCGGCACGCCCGAGCAGCCGGGCCTCGTGCTCGCGCTCGACCGCGGCGGCTCGTGCCAGGGCATGGCGTTTCGCCTGGCCGCCACGGGCGTGATGCCGCATCTCGAAGCACTGTGGCGGCGCGAAATGCCGATGGGCTCGTATCGTCCGGCCTGGCTGCCGTGCAAGCTGGCCGACGGGCGCTTCGTGGAAGCGCTGGCCTTCGTGATGCGGCGCGACGTGCCCAGCTACACCGGCAAATTGTCCGACGAGACGGTTCGCACCGTGCTGGGATGCGCCTGCGGCCGCTACGGATCGACGCTCGACTACGTGCGGCGCACGGTCATCGCGCTGCGCGAAATCGGCATGCCGGACCGCGCGCTGGAAGCGTTGCTGCGGCGCTGCGCGGCGGACGCTGCGGCGTCGGCGCCTTGATGCGGTGCCTGAGTCACCCCAGCAGCCACGGCCGGCAAGTGCGAGGGGGGCGAGGGGGGCGAGGGGGGCGAAGGGGCCACGCTCGCTTCGCGCTCGCGCCGAAATTTGTCCACCCGCAGCCGCGCGGGTTTCTGCGATAGCATTGAACGACGTTGCCCGCGCGCAGCGGCATCGGCCAGACGGTTCATGGCCACTCGGCAAGGCGCCGTGCCCAACCACGGCGGCCACGCCGGCAGCGCCCCTGGCCAACGCGCTGGCCGCCTGGCTACACGGTCGCGCCACACGCGTGGTGTATCCTTAACCCTCCGCAACAGCGCGCCCGGCATGGCGGGGCGCACCACCATGAACGACTCTTATCCCAGTCGACGACAAACCGGCAAACCTCACGAAAAGCGCTCGCTGCTCGAGCGACTGACCGACTTCATCTCGCCCGAGCCCGATTCCCGCGGCGAGCTTCTCGAGATTCTCCAGGACGCGCACGAACGCAACCTCATCGACGCGGATTCGCTCTCGATGATCGAAGGCGTGTTCCAGGTCTCCGAACTGTGCGCCCGCGACATCATGGTTCCGCGCGCGCAGATGGACGCGATCAACATCGCGGACAATCCCGACGAATTCATTCCATACGTGCTGGAAAAGGCGCACTCGCGCTATCCGGTCTACGAAGGCAATCGCGACAACGTGATCGGCGTGCTGCTCGCGAAAGACCTGCTGCGCTACTACGCCGAAGAAGAGTTCGACGTGCGCGGCATGCTGCGCCCCGCCGTGTTCATTCCGGAGTCGAAGCGCCTCAACGTGCTGCTGCGCGACTTCCGCATGAACCGCAACCACATCGCCATCGTCGTGGACGAGTACGGCGGCGTGGCCGGCCTCATCACGATCGAAGACGTGCTCGAACAGATCGTGGGCGATATTGAAGACGAATACGACTTCGACGAGGAAAGCGGCAACATCATCGAATCGCCCGACGGGCGTTTTCGCGTGCGCGCGCTCACCGAAATCGGCCAGTTCAACGAGGTCTTCGGCACGCATTTCCCCGACGAGGAAGTGGACACCATCGGCGGGCTCGTCACGCATCACTTCGGGCACGTGCCGCATCGCGGCGAAAAAGTGCGTATCGACGATCTGATCTTCGAAGTGCTGCGCGCCGACGCACGGCAACTCCACATGCTGCTGGTACGTCGCGACGCGATGGCCGGCCAGCGCGAGGCGGCGCTGCAACCGCCGGGAACCTGAAGCCGGCGCCCTGGCGGGGCCACGGTGTTCCCTCCGGACCACCGGGCAGGCTGACTCGGCAGACATTCGGCAGACATCCGGCCGCAACCCGGCCAAACCCGCCAGATAACGCAGCGCTTCGCTCCAACGCCACACACCTCGCCGATACCCCGGATAGACGCGGCGCGACTCGCGGCACATCCCGCGTCCCGCCCCCGCCGACATGCGGCGTGGCGCGAACCTCGCCAAGCCGCATCGCGTCACAACCTTATGCAACAATCGCTCGCCGGCCATCGGCCGCGCCCCGAGCACTTACACGAGCCACACTGGCACTCACTGAATTCGACCATGGCCGACCCCATTTCCTCGCGGCTGCGTTCCGGCGCGGCGCCGACCGCCCCTGATGCCGCCGAATCGGCAGGCGGTCGCGCGCTGCCGCGCTGGCATTACCTCGCCGCCCTCGCAGCCGGAGCCGCCAACACGCTTTCGTTCGCGCCCACGCCGCACGGCGGCTGGCTCGAAATCGCGATCTTCGCGTTCTTCTATTTCTGGCTCACGCGCACCACGGGCTGGAAGAGCGCCGCCCTCACCGGCTGGGCCTTCGGCTTCGGCAACCTCGTGACCGGCGTGTGGTGGCTCTACGTCAGCATGCATTTCTACGGCGGCATGCCGGCGCCACTTGCAGGCGCGGCGCTCGTGCTGTTCTCGCTGTACCTCGGCTTCTATCCCGCGCTCGCGGCCGGTATCTGGTCGTTTTGCGCCGGCCACGCGAACAACGGCAAAGCGGGCGACCGGCCGTTTTCGCCGACATGGCACGGCGCGTTCGCCTTCGCCAGCGCCTGGGCGCTCGGTGAGTGGCTGCGCGGCACGGTGTTCACGGGCTTTCCGTGGCTCGCGAGCGGCTACGCGCAGGTGGACGGACCGCTCGCCGGATTCGCGCCGGTGGTCGGCGTGTACGGCGTGGGCTGGATGCTGGCGCTCGTGGCCGCGCTGATCGTGCAGGCCGTCACGCGCGCCGCGCAGTCGGGCCGTTCGTCCGCAAGCGGCAAGACGAATGGCGTGAGCGGCGCGCCTGCGTCGCTTGACACAGCAAAGCCCGCTGCTGGCGTGGCCGTGTCGGGCGGCATCGCGATCGCGCTCGTCGCCGCCGGCATGGCGCTCCCGTTTGTCAGGTGGACCGTGCCCGCCAACGCACCGCTGCACGTACGGCTCCTGCAAGGCAACGTCAAGCAGGACATGAAATTCGAAGAAGCGGGCGTACTGCAGGCCATCAACGAATACCAGCAGATGATCACCGCGAAACCGGCCGACCTCGTCGTGACGCCCGAAACCGCCATTCCCGTGCTCGTGCAGCAGGTGCCCGACCGCTTCGCCGCGGCGGTCCGCCAGTTCGCGGACTCCACGGGCACGGCGATCCTGTTCGGGGCGATCGGCGGTACGGTCACGCCTGATGGACGCATCGTCGACTACACGAACAGCCTCTACGGCATCACGCCGGGCTCGCGCGAGCTGTACCGCTACGACAAGCATCACCTCGTGCCGTTCGGCGAGTTCGTGCCCTGGGGCTTCCGCTGGTTCGTGAACCTCATGAACATTCCGCTGGGCGACTTCGCGCGCGGCACGCCGGTGCAGCAGCCGTTCGTCGTGCACAACCAGCCCGTGGCCGTCGACATCTGCTACGAAGACATCTTCGGCGAAGAGATTGCGCGCAGCATTCGCGACAGCGCGACGCCCGCGGGCGTGCTCGTCAACACGACCAATCTGGCGTGGTTCGGCAACACCATCGCGCTCGACCAGCATCTGCAGATCGCGCGCATGCGCTCGCTCGAAACCGGGCGGCCGATGCTGCGCGCCACCAACACGGGCGCGACCGCCGCCATCGACGCCCGCGGCCGCGTGATCGCCCGCCTGCCCACCTTCACCGAAGGCACGCTCGACGTCGACGTGCAAGGCACCTCGGGCTTCACGCCCTACGTGACGAGCGGCAACAACACGGTGCTCGCGGTGTCGCTGCTGTTGCTCGCGTTCGGGTTTGCGTTTGGGCCGGGGCGGCGGACGTCGAGGAAAAAGTAAGGGGCGACGGCGGCACGACGGCGGCACGATGTCGCGAATCGGACACGAGGGCGTTTGCCCTCGTGAGTCGCCCGGGCGAATCAGCCAGGCGGCCTACCCCGCTGGAAGTCTCAACCCACCGCCAATCCGGTAAAATTCAACGTTTTAGCCCCCGGCCGCATACCAGCCGGCTCGCGCTGCGGAGGGTCCGCACGGCGCCGGGCCGCGGGGCGCCATCTGCCCGAAAGGCACTTCATGCTCACGTTTCAGCAAATCATCCTGACGCTGCAGTCCTACTGGGACAAGCAGGGCTGCGCGCTGCTCCAGCCCATCGACATGGAAGTCGGCGCGGGCACCTCGCACGTCCATACCTTCCTGCGCGCAATCGGTCCCGAGCCCTGGCGCGCCGCCTACGTGCAGCCGTCGCGCCGTCCGAAAGACGGCCGTTACGGCGAAAACCCGAACCGCCTGCAGCACTACTACCAGTACCAGGCGGTGCTGAAGCCGGCGCCGGAAAACATCCTCGATCTCTATCTCGGCTCGCTCGAAGCGCTCGGCTTCGACCTGAAGCAGAACGACGTGCGCTTCGTGGAAGACGACTGGGAAAACCCCACGCTCGGCGCCTGGGGCCTCGGCTGGGAGGTCTGGCTCAACGGCATGGAAGTGACGCAATTCACGTACTTCCAGCAGGTGGGCGGCATCGACTGCAAGCCGGTGCTGGGCGAAATCACCTACGGCCTGGAGCGCCTCGCCATGTATCTGCAGAAGGTCGAGAACGTCTACGACCTCGTGTGGACCGAGTGGGAAGAGCCGGGCCCGAACGGCCCCGAGGTGCGCCGCCTCACCTACGGCGACGTCTATCACCAGAACGAGGTCGAACAGTCGAAGTACAACTTCGAGCACGCGAACGTCGATCTGCTCTTCACGTTCTTCAACAGCTACGAAGCGGAAGCGAAGCGGATGATGGACAACGCGCTCCCGCTGCCCGCCTACGAACTCGTGCTCAAGGCCGGCCACACGTTCAACCTGCTCGATGCGCGCGGCGCCATTTCGGTCACGGAGCGTGCTGCTTACATCGGCCGCATTCGTGCGCTCTCGCGGCTCGTGGCGCAGGCGTATTACGACTCGCGCGAGCGGCTCGGCTTCCCGATGCTCGGCAATCCCGTGCACGGCGTGCCCGGCCTCACGACCGATGCACAAGACGCCGCAATGCCCGCCTGGGCGCCGCCGCTGAAAGTCGAACGCAAGTTCGACGAGGAATGACGGGACCAAGAACTCCATGACACACGCTCACCAAGCCACCCTGCTCGTCGAACTGCTGACCGAAGAGCTGCCGCCGAAAGCCCTCGCGCGCCTTGGCGACGCGTTCGCCGAAGGCATTGCGCAGCGCCTCGCCGCGCGTGACCTGATCGAAGGCGAACTGTCGTTCGAACGCTATGCCACGCCGCGGCGCCTCGCCGTCGTCGTGAAGAACGTGCGCAGCGTCGCGCCCGAAAAGCGCGTGCGCGAGAAAGTGCTGCCCGTCTCCGTCGCGCTCGATGCGAACGGCCAGCCCACCGCGCCGCTCGCGAAGAAGCTCGCGGCGCTCGGCTTTCCCGACTTCCCCGTCGCGGAACTCGAACGCGCCACGGACGGCAAGAACGAAGCGTTCTTCCTCAACTACTCGGCCCCGGGCGCGACGCTCGCCGAAGGGCTGCAAGCCGTGCTGGACGAGGCGCTCGCCATCTCGAAGCTGCCCATCCCGAAGGTCATGACGTACCAGCGCCCGGACGGCAGCAACATCCAGTTCGTGCGGCCCGTGCATCGGCTCACGGTGCTGCATGGCGCGGACGTCGTGCCCGTCAGCGCATTCGGTGTGGACGCAGGCGACACCACGCGCGGCCACCGCTTCCTCTCGGAAGGGCTCGTCGCCATTCCGAATGCGGACGCCTACGCGCAAACGCTGCTGCACAAGGGTCACGTCGTGGCGAGCTTCGCCGACCGCAAGGAAACGATTCGCACGCACCTGCTCGCGCTGGCCAACGGCGACCAGGTGGTGATGCCCGAAGCGCTGCTCGACGAAGTGACAGCGCTCGTCGAATGGCCGGTGGTCTACGCCTGCCGCTTCGAGGACGAATTCCTGCAGGTGCCGCAGGAATGCCTGATCCTCACCATGCAGACGAACCAGAAATACTTCGCGCTCACCGACGCCGCAGGCAAGCTGCGCTCGCGCTTTCTCATCGTCTCGAACATCGAAACGAAGACGCCGGGCGACATCGTGGAAGGCAACGAACGCGTGGTGCGTCCGCGCCTGGCCGACGCCAAGTTCTTCTTCGAGCACGACAAGAAGAAGCGCCTTTCGGACCGCGTCCCGCTGCTCGCGAACGTCGTGTATCACAACAAGCTCGGCTCGCAGCTGCAGCGCGTGGAGCGGCTGGAAGGCCTTGCCGGCACGATCGCGCAGATGATGGGCGCCGACATCGCGCTCGCCACGCTCGGCGCGCGGCTCGCCAAGGCGGACCTGCTCACCGACATGGTGGGCGAGTTCCCCGAGCTGCAAGGCACGATGGGTACGTACTACGCGCGCCACGACGGCGAGCCGGAAGAAGTGGCGCTTGCGTGCAGCGAGCACTATCAGCCGCGCTTCTCCGGCGACGCGCTGCCCGCCACCACCACGGGCACCGTGGTCGCGCTCGCGGACAAGCTCGAAACGCTCGTGGGCATCTGGGGCATCGGGCTTCAGCCCACGGGCGAGAAAGACCCGTTCGCGCTGCGCCGTCACGCGCTCGGCGTGCTGCGCATTCTCGTGGAAAAGCAGTTGCCGCTCGATATCGTCGCGCTGCTGCGCGCCGCTTACGCGCAGTTCGCCGCGGTACCGAACGTAGCCGATTCGACGGACGCCCTCTACGCGTTCTTCATGGACCGCCTGCGCGGCCTGCTGCGCGAGCGCGGCTACGCGGCGAGCGAAATCGACGCCGTGCTGGCGCTCAACCCCACGCGGCTCGACGACGTCGTCGCGCGCCTCGATGCGGTGCGCGAATTCGCGGCACTGGCCGAAGCGGCATCGCTTGCAGCGGCGAACAAGCGCATCTCGAACATCTTGAAGAAGTCCGAAAGCGGCGCAACCGGTGGCGTGCAAACCGCGCTCCTCGTGGAAGCTGCGGAAAAGGCGTTGCACGCGCAGCTCGAACAGGTGGCCCCGCGCGTGCAGTCGCAGCTGGCCGAGCGGCAGTACACGGGCGCGCTCACCGCGCTTGCCGCGCTGCGCGAGCCGGTGGACACGTTCTTCAACGACGTCATGGTGAACGCCGAAGACGCGGCGCTGCGCGCGAATCGCCTCGCGCTGCTCGGCGCGCTGCATCAGCAGATGAACTGCGTGGCAGACATTTCGCGGCTCGCCGCCTGAGCCTGCCATGCCAACCAGTGCCAGCAGAAAGCTCGTCATTCTCGACCGCGACGGCGTGATCAACCTCGACTCGGACGCCTTCATCAAGTCGCCCGACGAATGGGTCGCCATTCCGGGCAGCCTCGAAGCGATCGCGCGCCTGAACCAGGCGGGCTATCGCGTGGCGGTGGCGTCGAACCAGTCGGGCATCGGCCGCGGCCTCTTCGACATGGCGGCGCTCAACGCGATGCATCTCAAGATGCACCGCATGGCCGCCGCGGTGGGCGGCCGTATCGACGCCGTGTTCTTCTGTCCACACACGGCCGAAGACCAGTGCGAATGCCGCAAGCCAAAGCCGGGCATGCTGAAGATGATTGCCGAGCGCTTCGAGATCAGCCCGGAAGACACGCCGGTGGTCGGCGACGCGCTGCGCGACTTGCAGGCCGGCGCCGTACTCGGCTTTCAGCTGCATCTCGTGCGCACCGGCAAGGGTACGAAGACGCTCGCCAGTGGGGGGCTGCCCGAAGGCACGAAGGTCCATGACGACCTGCGCGCCTTCGCGCTCGACTTTCTTTCGAGCCGACACGAGTAACACCGTCAGCGCCGCGCTAGCCGCTTGCGGTTTGCCAGTGGAAGCTGGACGCCTGTTTGCAGGATCACACCCATGCTTTTTGTCCGTTCCCTGTTGCTGCTCGTGTACTTCGCCGTGTTCACGGTGCCGTACGCGACCGCCTGCTTCATCGCCTTCCCGTTCATGCGCGCCGACCGGCGCTACTGGATGGCCGTGGGCTGGTGCCGTACGACGATCTTCGTCACGCGTTGGCTCAACGGCATCCGCTATCGCGTGCAGGGCATGGAAAACCTGCCGGACGGCCCGGCGGTGCTGCTTTCAAAGCACCAGTCCGCATGGGAGACGGTTGCGTTTCCCGCCGTGATGCCGCGGCCGCTCTGCTACGTGTTCAAGCGCGAACTGCTCTACGTGCCGTTCTTCGGCTGGGCGCTGGGCATGCTGAAGATGGTTCACATCGATCGCAAGGAAGGCAAGCACGCGTTCGATTCCGTCACGCGCCAGGGCAAGCAGCGGATGAGCGAAGGCGCGTGGGTGATCATGTTCCCCGAAGGCACGCGCACGCCGGTGGGCAAGCAGGGCAAGTACAAGACCGGCGGCGCGCGCTTTGCGATTGCGACCGGCGCGCCCGTGGTGCCCATCGCGCACAACGCGGGGCGCGTGTGGCCTCGCAACTCGTTTTATAAATATCCGGGTATAGTCACGGTGTCGATCGGCCAACCCATTGATACTGCAGGGCTAACGGCCGACGAAGTGAATACGCGCGTGGAAGCATGGATCGAAGCCGAGATGCGCCGCATCGATCCTGCCGCGTACAACGTGACGGACGCTTCGCCCGCCACCACTGCCCGGATCTGACGCGCCACCCCTGTGCCTTCGCGCCTCGCCGCGAGGCGCGCATGACGCGCAAATCGCGAGCGTTTCGCCCAAGCAGAATTCGATGCACAAGCCTCCCAGGCCGCGGCACGCCGCGGCGCTCGACAGCCGGCAACTCGACCTGCCGCTCTTTCCCGAGCCGGTTCAGGTGCCGCTCACGCCGCAGTCGCTTGCGCCGCTCACGTCGGTCAAGCCGCTCGCGCCAATGTCGCCTGCCTCTGCCCTTGATCCGTTGACGCCAGCACCGGCTACACCGCCGCGCGCGCCGGACGGCACGAAGCTGCGCGCGCTCACGCTCGGGGCGAAGACGCTGCACTACCGGCTCAAGCGCTCCTCGCGCCGCTCCATCGGCTTCACGATCGACGGCACGGGGCTCACCATCACGGCGCCGCGCTGGGTGACACTCGCGGACATCGAAGCGGCTATCGCAGGCAAGGAACGCTGGATTTTCGCGAAGCTCTCGGAATGGCAGACCCGCACGGAACAGCGTGCGCTGCCCCAGGTGGAATGGAAAGACGGCGCCGAGGTGCCCTATCTCGGCAAGCCTGTCAGCGTGACGCTCGCGGCGCCGCACGGCACGCTCGCATTCGATGAAGCGGCGAGAGCGCTCGCACTGCCGCTGCCGCTGCACGCGGACCCGCAGCAGATCAAAGACCGCGTGCAGGGCTGGCTGCAGAACGAGGCGAAGCGGCTCTTCGGCGAGCGGCTCGAAGTCTATGCGGACAAGCTGGGCGTGACGTACCGCGCGTATGCGCTTTCTTCGGCGGCAACGCGCTGGGGCAGTTGCTCGAGCGACGGACGCATCCGCCTCAACTGGCGGCTCATCCACTTCCCGCTCTCGGTCATCGACTACGTCGTCGCGCACGAACTCTCGCATCTGCGCGAGATGAACCACAGCCCGCGCTTCTGGCAGACCGTGGAGTCGATCTTTCCCGAGTTCCGCGAAGCGCGGGAGGCGCTGCGCCAGCACCCGCCCGAGCTGCTGCCGGTGATGTGAGTTACTTCTTTTTCTGGATGAACTCGATCTTGTAGCCGTCCGGGTCCGTGACGAACGCGATCACGGTCGTGCCGTGCTTCATCGGACCCGCTTCGCGCACCACCGTGCCACCCTGCGCCTTGATCTTCTCGCACGCGGCGTAGGCGTCTTCCACTTCAACGGCGAGGTGGCCAAAGCCGCCGCCCAGATCGTACGACCCGGTGTCCCAGTTGTGGGTTAATTCGATGACGGTGCCGTCGCGTTCATCGGTGTAGCCGACGAACGCGAGCGTGAATTTGCCTTCGGGATAATCTTCGCGGCGCAGCAGTTTCATGCCGAGCAGCTCTGTGTAGAACTTGATCGAGCGGTCGAGATTGCCGACCCGGATCATCGTGTGCAGCAAGCGCATCGCGTACTCCGTTTTGCCTTCGTGAAAACGCGCAGGTTACCAAAAATGCGCACGGCCTGCCGCCGGCGCTCCACGCGTGAATGCGCCAGTTTGCGCCGCGCTGCGGCTCCCGGCGCATTACGCGTTCTTACGGCCACTTGCCGCGTCTTGCGCGCGAAATCTGCGGTTCTGCGATGATTCAATCCCGTGCGGCGGGCAAGCATCAGGAGGCGGTATGGATCACCTTGAGTCGTTGCGAATCTTCTGCGCCGTCGTGGACGCGAGAAGCTTCACGCGCGCAGCGCAAGCAATGGGACTGTCGACGCCGGCGGTCTCGCGGTCGATATCGGACCTCGAAGAGCGGCTCGGCGTGCGCCTCTTTCACCGCACCACGCGGCACATCGCCCTCACCGAAGCAGCCGAACATTTCTACACCGGCTGCTCGCGCGTGATCAACGAGCTCGATGCGCTGGAAGCCGACGCAGGCCAGCACAGCCGCGACCCCTCGGGCGTGCTGCGGCTCGTCGCGCACGCTACCGCGGCCGTGCAGCTATTGCCTGCGCTCATCAACGGGTTTCGCGTGGCCTGTCCGAACGTGCAGGTCGAACTCACCCTGGCCGAGCGCCCCGTGGATCTGGTGGAGGAAGGCTACGACCTTGGCATCGTGCTGCCCTACATGCTGACGAGCGACCAGACCATTACGCGCGTCATCAATCGCATTCCGCTCGTGGTCGCGGCTTCCGCCGAGTACATGAAAGGCCGCGAAGCGCCGAAGACACCCGAAGACCTCGCGACGCTCGACTTCGTCACCATGCTCACGTCGATTCGCGAGCCGAAGCTGCGCTTTCGCAGCTGCGCGTCTCATGCGAGAGATGCATCCGCTGATGACAGCCACGCGAAACACGAGATCGTCGTGCCGCTGCGATACGACATCTCGACGAACAGTGCGGCGTTCAACAAGGAACTGGTTTTGGGCGGCGCGGGATTGGGCATACTGCCGCGCTCGATGATCGAGCGCGAACTCACGAGCGGCCGGCTGGTGCGAATCCTGCCCGAGTTCGAACTCGTGGACAGCGAGATCGAGCTACAGCTTGCGTGGCGCGACCGCCGGCTCATGGCGGCGAAGGTGCGAGCCTTCGTGGACTTCGCCACCACGTTCTTCACCGCGCCGCCTGCGCCTGCCGCCTCGCCGGCATTGACGCCTCCCCGCAAGCGCAGTCGCACGAGCACCGCGCAGCAGATCTGAGCAGGCTGCACTACCATACGGACGCATGTGCATGCATATGCACAACTCATACGCCGTGCGGCTTTGGCATCGTGCCTGATGCATGGCGACGCGGATTTCCGCAAGCAACCTGCAAGGAGACTCGAAGCATGCGAATTCTGGTCGTGGGCGCCGGCGGTGTCGGCGGATATTTTGGGGCGCGTATGGCGCATGCCGGGCGCGACGTCACGTTCCTCGTGCGGCCGCAGCGCGCCGAAGAACTGCGCCGCGCGGGCCTCGTCGTGCGCAGCCGCTACGGCGATCTCACGCTGCGCGACGTGAAGGCGGTGGTGAAGGGCGATCTGCGCGAGCCGTTCGACCTGATCCTGCTCAGCTGCAAAGCCTACGATCTGGCAGACGCCATCGACTCGTTCCAGGCCGCGGTAGGCCCCTCCACCGTGATCCTGCCGCTCCTGAACGGCATGCAGCACGTCGACGAACTGCAACGCCGCTTCGGCGCCTCCAAGGTGATGGGCGGCCTGTGCCTGATCGCGGCCACATTGAACGCCGAACGCGAAATCGTGCACCTCAACGACATGCAGGCCATCGTGTTCGGCGAGCTGGCGGGCGGCGTATCCGAACGCGCGCAGGCCGTAGCCGAAGCGATGGGCAACGCCGGTTTCGACGTCACCGCAAGCGCGAACATCGTCCAGGAGCTGTGGGAAAAGTGGGTGTTTCTCGCGACGCTCGCTGGCATTACGTGCCTCTTCCGGGCCTCGGTCGGCGAAATTCTGGCGACGCCGGACGGCGAGCGTGCCATCGCGAATCTGCTTGCCGAGTGCTCAGCCGTTGCGGCCCACAACGGCTACGCGGTGCGGCCCGAATTCAACGCGCGGATGCGCGCGATCCTGTTTGCGGCCGGCTCGCCGCTCACGGCCTCGATGCTGCGCGATCTTCAGGCTGGCTCGCGCATCGAAGCAGACCACGTGCTCGGCGACCTGATCCGTCGCGGCGACGACCGCCAGCGAGACGACGCGGCGCTCTCCGTACTGCGGCTCGCTTACAGCCATCTGAAAGCCTACGAAGTGCGCCGCGCGGCGCAACCGCAGGCGGGAGCCGCATCATGAGCAAAGCTCCGTCCTACGACGCCTGCAACTGCTTCGCGCTGCGCCAGGCCTCGCGCTACGTCACGCAGATCTACGAGCGGCATCTGGCGCCCTCGGGGCTCTCGGCCGCGCAGTTCGCGATTCTCGCGCGCCTCTCGCGCAAGCCGGGCTCCACCATGCTCGCCCTCGCCGAGGCCATGGTGATGGACCGCACGACCCTCGTGCGCGCGCTGAAGCCGCTGCAACGCGACGGCCTCGCGGCCGCGGAGCCTTCCGACGAAGACGCGCGTGCGCTGGTCTACACCCTCACCGCGAAAGGCGCGCGCGTATTCGAGAAAGCGTGCGTGGCGTGGCGCGCGGCACAGACGGAGTTCGAGCAACATTTCGGACGCGAGCGGGCCAAGGCGCTGCGCGGCGAACTGTTCGACATCACGCAGGCGATGGCGCATCGATAAGCGGCGTCTGGTCGAGGGGCACAGGCAGCAGCGACCGTACGCGGAAACCACGCGGTGCACCGCAGCAAGCACATGCGACGCGTGGGGTCATGGTCCCTGCAAGCGTGGCCTTTTTGCTATCGTGAGGCTCCTTTTCCTTGCCGGAACGATCACGCATGAGCACCGCCGCGCTGCCGGCCCGCCGTCCGCTGGACGGCTTCGCCACGATACTGATGATCGTGCTGTGCGCGATCTGGGGCTTTCAGCAGGTCGCCATCAAGAGCACGAATGTGGTGCTCCCGCCTCTTTTCCAGGCGGGGCTGCGCTCGGCCATCGCCACGCTGCTCGTGTGGGGCTGGGCCCGCATGCGCGGCACACCGCTCTTTCGCGACGACGGCACGCTCGGCGCAGGCCTGCTCGCGGGCGTGCTGTTTGCCACGGAGTTCGTCTGCATCTTCGTCGGTCTCTCGCTCACCAGCGCCTCGCGCATGGCCGTGTTTCTGTACACGGCGCCGTGCTTCACGGCGCTCGGACTGCATTGGTTCGTGGGGGGTGAAAAGCTGCGCCGCACGCAGTGGACGGGCATCGGTGTGGCATTCGCAGGCATGGCTCTCGCCTTCGCCGACGGCTTCGCGCGCCACGCGCCCGCCGGCGCCGCGGACAGCACGCATTCGATGCTGGCCGGCGTGGCCGGGGACGCGCTCGGCGTGCTCGCCGGCATCGCCTGGGCCGCTACGACAGTGGTGGTTCGTGCAACGAAGCTCGCGCATACGAGCGCGAGCAAGACGCTCTTCTATCAGCTCGCGGTATCGGCAGTGGTGTTGCTCGGACTGGCGGCCGGCGTCGGCCAGGCGCGCTTCGAGGCCATCGCATCGATCACGCCGCTCACGCTCGCGAGCCTCGCGTATCAGGCGGTGATCGTGGCCTTCGTGAGCTATCTGCTCTGGTTCTGGCTGCTCACGCGCTATATGGCGTCGCGGCTTTCCGTCTTCTCGTTTCTCACGCCGCTTTTCGGCGTGACCTTCGGCGTGCTGCTGCTCGGCGAATCGTTCAGTTCACGCTTTCTCGTAGCCGCGGCCATGGTGCTCGCGGGCATCGCGCTGGTCAACGCGCCGGCTCGCCGCGAGGCGTCCTAGCCGCGCCGCTCACTGCCTGCGCAACGCGCACGTATTCCTCCACCGGCACGTCTTCGGCGCGACGCGCAAGATCGAACCCCAGCGCGTCGAAATCCACGCGGTCGCGGAATGCGCCCAGCGTGTTGCGCAGCATCTTGCGCCGCTGCGAGAACGCGGCGGTCACCACTTCGCCCAGCACGCGTTCATCGACGTCCGGCAGTTCGTGCGGCGCGTACGGAATCATGCGCACGATCGCGGAATCCACCTTCGGCGGCGGCTGGAAAGACTCGGGCGGCACGTCCAGCATCTTTTCGATCGCGTAGCGGTACTGCAGCATCACGCTGAGCCGGCTAAACGCCTTGCTGCCGGGCTGCGCGACCATCCGCTCCACCACCTCGTTCTGCAGCATGAAGTGCTGGTCGATCACGCAATGCGCGAACGTGGTGAGGTGAAACAGCAGCGGACTCGAAATGTTGTACGGCAGGTTGCCGACGATGCGCAGCGTCGGCTTGTCGCCCGGCGCGGCAAGCGAGCCGAAGTCGAATTCGAGCGCGTCGCCCGCATGCAGCGCGAGCCGCTCGCCGAACTTCTTTTTCAGGCGGTCGATCAGATCGCGGTCCAGTTCGACCGCATGCAGCGGCTGCTCCGGCGTGGCCACGCACTCGACGAGCGGCTCCGTGAGCGCGCCCAGCCCCGGCCCAATTTCCACCATGCGCTCGCCGCGTTGCGGGCGAATCAATCGGACGATGGCGTCAATCACGCCCATGTCGACCAGAAAGTTCTGCCCGAAACGCTTGCGCGCGAAATGGCCCTGGTGCTGTCGGCTGGTGGACATCGATGGAGAAACCGGAAAAGAGTGAAAGCGAAGCGCCGTTACCCGTTACGTATCAGATATCAGGCCGCGCGACGGTGCCGCGCCATGGAAACGGCGGCGTCCACCGCGGCGATCATGCTGCCCGCGTCCGCGCGGCCCGTGCTGGCCAGATCGAGTGCGGTGCCGTGATCGACGGAGGTCCGCACGATCGGCAAGCCGAGCGTGACGTTGATGCCCTCGCCGAAGGTCGCGTACTTGAGCACCGGCAAGCCCTGGTCGTGGAACATGGCGAGCACGCAGTCGGCGTCCTTCAGGTAACGCGGCTGGAACAGCGTGTCGGCAGGGTACGGACCGCGGGCGTCGATACCCTCGGCGCACGCGGCATTCAGCGCCGGGGAGATCACATCGATTTCCTCGCGCCCTAGGTAGCCGTTCTCGCCCGCGTGCGGGTTGAGTCCCGTCACGAGAATGCGCGGCAGCGGCACGCCGAAATGACGGCGCAAGTCGCTGTTGACGATACGCAGCGTCTCGACCAGACCTTCGACGGTGAGCGCGGCGGAGACGTCCTTGAGCGGCAGATGCGTGGTGGCGAGCGCCACGCGCAGCGGCCGCTGGCCCGTGCCCGCGAGCATCATGACCACGCGCGGCGTGTGAGTGCGCTCGGCGAGATATTCGGTGTGGCCGGTGAATGGCACACCGGCGTCGTTGATCGTGCTTTTTTGCAGCGGCGCCGTGACGATGGCGTCGAACGTGCCGGCCATCGCGCCGTCGATCGCGGTATCGAGCAGCGTCAGCACGTAGCGGCCGTTGGCGGCATCGAGCTTGCCCGCCTCGGACGGCGCCACGAGCGGCACGTGCTGCACGCGAACCCGCCCGCTCGCCACGAGCGACGCCCAGTCCACGCCCACGGCTCTCGCGCGCTGCGCCAGCAACTGCGCGTCGCCGATCACCACGAACTGTGCGTCCGGCCAGTGCGCCGCCGCGCCCGCGAGTGCCGCCGCCGTCAGCTCGGGGCCGACGCCGGCAGGCTCGCCGGTCGTGATGGCGATTTGCAGCGGCGCTTGCGCAGCGCCGGCTGTAGGCGAGGAAGTGGAGGCGGCGGTCATGGCGTGGAGTGGACGACGGAAGTGACCGTCTATTGTAGGGACGGCGTGCCGACCTTGTAGTCCACGTAGGCGCTGTCGCGCAACTGGCGCAGCCAGTCGGCGTAGGCCTGCTCCGCCTTGCGCTGGCCGATGGCCTGGCGCGCGAGGTCGATCTGCTGCGCAACCGAGCCCTGCGCTTCACGGCGGCCCAGCACCTGGATCAGGTGGTAGCCGTACTCCGTGCGCACCGGCTCGCTCACCTGGCCATCCTGCAGCGAATTCATGGCGCGCTCGAATTCAGGCACCGTCTCGCCCGGGCTGATCCAGCCCAGATCGCCGCCCTGCGAAGAAGAGCCGTCTTGCGAGTAGGTGCGCGCGAACTTGGCGAAATCGCCGCCCGCCAGCACTTCACGGCGAATATCGAGCAGCTTCTGGCGCGCCTGCGGTTCCGACATGCCGTCGCCCACGCGCAGCAGGATGTGGCGCACGTGGGTCTGCGTGAGATGCGAGGCGTCCGCCGAAGGCGCGCCCTGGCCCGAGCGGCGCTCCATCAGGCGCACGATTTCGAAACCGTCACCCGTGCGGATCACCGACGGATTCACCTGGCCCGGACGCAGCGTGGAAGCCGCCGTCACGAATTCGGCCGGCAGCTTCGAGGTGGGCTGAAAGCCCATGTCGCCGCCCTTGCCGGCATCGCTTGCCTGCGAATCGGACTTCGCGAGCTTTTCGAAACTGGCGCCGCCCAGCGCCTGTTGCAGCAGCGCCTGTGCCTTCTGCTGCGCGGCTTCGATCTCGGTTTGCGGCGCGTTCTGCGGTGCCTTGAGCAGGATGTGCTCGAAGCGCAGATCGCTCGTGAGACCGGCGTTCGGCCCGCGCTGGCTCGCGATGTAGTTCGCGACTTCGCCGTCCGAAACGGTGATCTTGCTGTCCACTTCCTTCTCGCGCAGCTTCGAGAGCGTGAGTTCGGTGCGGGCGTCGTTCGTGAACGTGCTCCAGTTCACGCCTTCGGCCTCGATCCGCGCGCGGTAGGTCGCGAGATCCATGTTGTTGGCCTGGGCGAGGCGTGCGAGCGTGCGCTGCACGGTGACGTCGTCGATCACGATGCCGTCTTCCTTTGCCTTCTGCAGCTGGATGCGTTCGAGCACCATCTGGTTGAGCACCTGGAGGCGCAGCTGGTCCGTGGGCGGCACGGGCGCGCCCTGCTGCGTGAGACGCCGCGCGACGAGACCCGCCCGTTCGTCGAGCTCGCGCTGCGTGATGACCCCGTCGTTGACCACTGCCGCAATCGTATCGGCCACCTGGCCGCTGCTCGCGGCGCTCAGTGCCTGGGCACTCGCCGGCGCGGCCGGCAGGAAATACGCCGCAGCGGCGAAAGTTGCAGCCCATGCTGCGAGGCGAAGCTTTTTCATGATTCCCACAGATACTCCAAAGATGGCGGGCCGCTTCGCCCGTCTACTCGCGTTCGATGACGCATTGCCCACGCATTGTCGTGCCTGCTGCGCCGCAGTCATGTGTCATTCGTAGTTGGTGAAACGTGAATCGGGCGGCGGAGCCGGCGGCAGCGGCGTGTAACCGGCCACGCCCGCGCGGAACGCTGCAACGAGGCCGTTGTCGACGTTCGACAGCCCCTTGAGCGTGAGCTGCGCCAGAAAGCGCGTGCCGGTGGTCTGGCTGCCCGTGGTGTTCACGCCGTTCGCGTAGCGCTGGATACCCACGCCGAGTACCCAGCAGTCCGCGTCGTACTGCATGCCGACGAGGCCGTCCACGATCCGGTGCCCGCCCAGGTCGTAATTGAAGCGGGCCACACCGTACACACGGTGCGAGAGCGGCCATTGCCCCGAAATCAGAATCTGGTTGATCGGCTCGTTGGTGAGCGTCGTGTTCTGGCGCGTGTAGCGATAGGCGACGTTCACGACACGCGAGGTGCCCGGACTGAAGCCGAAACCCACGCTCGCCTTCGTCAGCTGATTGTTGTCGGCATTATATTGGAACGCCGTTTCCGAAGCGAAACCGGCCCCCAGCTTGAGCGCCGCGCCGAGAATCAGGTCCGAATGCGTCGTGGCTTCCGACGTGGTCTGCCCCGGCAGCAACGTGACGCGCTGGTCGCGGAAGTAGTACTGCTGCGCGATCACGAAGCGCGCGCGCTCGTCGCCCGTGGCCGGGTTGAGGAAGCGCGTGGTGAGCGCAGCGGTAATGCGGTTCGCGTCGGCGATGCGGTCGTTGCCGACGAACGTGTTCGGCGTAAAGATTTCCGCGAGCCCGAAGTCCGATTCGGCGGTGTCGAAGAGCGGCGCGAAATTCTGGTTGTGGTACGGCGTGTAGACGTAATAGAGCCGCGGCTCCAGCGTCTGGATGTAATCCTCGCCGAACACGCGCACCGAGCGGTCGAAGATCAGCCCACTGTCGAAGCTGAACGTAGGCACCTGCTCGGTGAAGTCCTTCGGCTGTCCCACGGGCGAACCCGTACCGATATTGCTCAGGTTGTACGACGCAAAGTGCCACTGCACCTTCGGCGTGACGAAGTACCCAGGCCCCACGACCGAGTACGACACGTACGGGTTGAAGACGATACGGTCGCCCTGGGTCGCATCCTGCGTCGTGATGCGAAAGCGCGAGTAGTCGGCTTCCGCACCGAAGTCGAAGCCGCCCACGTTGTACTTCGCGTACTTCACGTTGAGCTCGGGCTCGCGGCCGTACGGCGGCGCCGAAGGCGCGAGCGTCTGCCAGTGCTGCCAGCGCGCGAGCACCGACCACGGCCCGTTGTTGTACGTGAGCCCCGCTTCCTGCTGATACGTGGTCTGCAGCCCGTTGATGAACTGCGTGGACGTGGACGACAGGTCTTCCGGATACGTGTTGTCCGAGACCTTGTTGTAGTACACGTACCCGCCAAACCCGCCGCCGAAGTTCTGGTTGTGCTGGATGTACAGCGCGTAGCGGTTGGTCTTCGTGATCGCGTCGTTCGGCAGGAACTCGCCCGTGATCTGGCCGGTATAGTTGGGCGACAGATAACGATAGTTGACCTGCGTGAGCACGCCGCGCTTCGAGATGATGCGCGGGGTGATCGTGGCATCGCGGTTCGGCGCGATGTTGAAGTAGTACGGCACCGAAAGCTCGAAACCGTTGTTCGAGCTGAGTGAGAACGTGGGCGGCAACAGGCCGCTGCGCCGGTCGCCGGAAAGCGGGAACGACAGCCACGGGCTCGCAAAGATGGGCACGCCCTGGAAGAACAGCACGCCGTTGTGGGCTACGCCTTCGTCGGCGCCGGTATCGAAGTCGAATTCGGTGCCCTTGATGTACCAGGCCGGGTCCGACTCGCAGCGGCACGCCGTGTACGTACCCTTCGTGAACACCGATCGCTCGTTGTCGATCAGCTCCACGCGTTCCGCGCTGCCCGAGCCGCCCGTCAACGTGAAGTGGTACTTCGGCGCGGTCATGAAGCCTTCGCTCGACTCCACCTTGAGGTGCGCCTCGGGGCCGACGAACGTGTTGCCGTTCTGGGTGATGCGGACGTGGCCGTAAGCGTCGGCCATGTCGGTATCTTCGTCGTAGTGGAGCGCGTCGGCCTTGACGATGGCCGTGTTGTGACGCACTTCGGCCGAACCCTTCGCGGCGATGTCCTGATTGGCCGTGCCCGTCGTGCTGTCGCCCAGCACGAAGGTGGCCGGACGCTGGCCGGATGCCACCGGATGCTCTTCGAGCTGGGGCGCGAGACGCAGGCTCCACGGGCCGTCGAGCGGCTGCGGCTGCGCGGCGTCCCCGGCGAGCTGGGCGTGCGCGAACACGGGCACGAAACCCGGCACGGCCACGAGCGCCGCGATGAGCCGCCTTTTGCCCGGCACGCAGTCGTCACTGGAGGAGATCGTCTGGAAAAACTGTCTGGGCGGCATGTAAGGTTTTGGCGGATCGGCCCGGCCGCGCGCCCTTCGGATCACGATCAACCGCCTCGCGCAATCGAACCGTCGAACCGTGACAGTTGGAGTGCACAACCATTAACAATTCATCGGGCAATCGCTCAATCGCACGGCGATGAAGGTATGAAGCGGGCGGGCGAACCGTTTGTTCGGGGCTTTGGCGCGAGTCGCGTCAAAAAAGTCGTGGGGTATTATATGGCAATACGTTGTCCCCTCCCGTTTTCGCCCGGTTTTCATGACGCTCGACGCCGCCGCCCTCCGCCATTCCAGCGCCCCCGATCCTCGACTCGATCTCCTCACCGCCTGGCTTGGCGGCCTCGCCTCGCGCCACGGGCTCGATCTGGCCACCCTCGCGCCGGCTTCATCCGATGCCAGCTTTCGCCGCTACTTCCGGCTTGCCGCCGGCACCCAGCCTGGCGGAACCGCGATTGCCGTGGACGCCCCGCCGCCCGAAAAATGCCGCGAGTTCGCCCAGGTGGCGCACCTGCTGGCCGATGCCGGCGTGCACGTACCGACCGTGCTGGAAGTGGACTTCGACGCGGGCTTCATGCTCGTCACCGACCTGGGCACCGATTCGTATCTGAATGCACTTAAGGGCGCGGCGCCCGATGGCACGGCGTCCCCGACAGAAGCCAGCCGCCCCGCGCCGCGCGAACTGATGCGCGACGCGCTCGACACGCTGATCCGCTGGCAACTCGCCTCGCGTCCCGACGTACTGCCGCCGTTCGACGAAGCGTTCCTGCGCCGCGAGATGGAGTTGATGCCCGAGTGGTACATCGGCCGCCATTTGGGCCACGCCGTGGACGAGGCGACGCGCGGCGTGCTGGACCGCACCTTCGCGCTGCTTGTGGCGAGCGCGTGTTCGCAGCCTCAGGTGTTCATGCTGCGGGACTTCATGCCGCGCAATCTGATGATCGCCACGCCGAACCCCGGCGTGCTCGACTTCCAGGACGCGGTGTACGGGCCGATCACCTACGACGTCGTCTCGCTGCTGCGTGACGCATTCCTGTCGTGGGACGAGGCCTTCGAACTCGACTGCTTCGCCTGGTACTGGGAGCGCGCGAAGAAGGCGGGCCTGCCCGTCGACGCGGACTTCGGCGAGTTCTACCGCCAGCTCGAATGGATGGGCCTGCAGCGCCACATCAAGGTGCTGGGCCTTTTCTGCCGCATCAACTATCGCGACGGCAAGCCGCATTACCTGGCCGACCTGCCGCGCTTCGTGAACTACGCGCGCAAGGTGACGCAGCGCTACGCGCCGCTCGCGCCGTTCGCGAAGCTGCTCGATTCGCTCGAAGGACGCGGCGCCGAAGTCGGCTACACGTTCTGACCGATCGCCCTTACCCATGACGCAACCGCTCTTCAACCGCAAGGCGATGATCTTCGCCGCCGGCCGCGGCGAACGCATGCGCCCGCTCACCGACACCTGCCCGAAGCCGCTCTTGCCCGCAGGCGGCAAGGCGCTGATCGAATGGCAGATCGAAAGGCTCGCGCAGGCCGGCTTTACGACCATCGTCGTCAATCATGCGTGGCTGGGTGCGCAGATCGAAGCGCGGCTCGGTGACGGCTCGCGTTGGGGTGTCGCGCTGCGCTATTCGGCCGAGCGCGAGGCATTGGAAACCGCGGGGGGCATCGCGCAGGCGCTGCCGCTGCTCGAAGACGCCGGCACGCCTGAAATCTTTCTGGCCGTGAGCGGCGACGTCTACAGCGACTTCGACTACGCGCACCTCGCGCGGCACGCCGAACGGCTCGCCGCGCAGCCCGCGCCCGGCATGCATCTCGTCATGGTGCCGAACCCGCCGTTTCATCCGTCCGGCGATTTCGCGCTGGACGATCACGTCTGCGGCACGCTCTCGCTCGAAGGCGCGCCGCGCTACACGTTCGGCAATATCGGCCTATACGACACGCGCATGTTCCACGCACTGCCGCGTGGCACGCGCTGTGCGCTCAAACCGTACTACCGCGAATCGATTGCGCGCGGGCTCGTGACGGGCGAGCTTTACGAAGGCGTGTGGGAAAACGTGGGCACGCCCGCGCAACTGGCCGATCTGGACGCGCGACTCAAGCGCGCCCAGTAGTCTCCGCCTGCGGCAACGCGGACGCATCCGGCGTTTCGATACCCTCAGCGGCGCCGTCCCCATCCCGCGCTTCCTGCTCGGCGCGCTGTTGCTGAAGCGCCCACATCTGCGCAAACAGGCCGCCCGCGCGCAGCAACTCCGCGTGCGTGCCCTGCTCGACGATGCGCCCGTGGTCCATCACGATGATCTGCTGCGCGTGCACGACCGTAGAAAGCCGGTGCGCGATGATCAGCGTCGTGCGATTGCGCGCGATCTGATCCAGCTCGTGCTGGATCGCGCGTTCCGAGCGCGAATCGAGCGCCGAAGTGGCTTCGTCGAACACGAGAATCGGCGGGTTCTTGAGCAGCGTGCGCGCAATCGCCACGCGCTGCTTTTCGCCGCCCGAGAGCTTGAGCCCGCGCTCGCCCACCGAGGTCTCGTAGCCCTTCGGCAGACCTTCGATGAACTCGTGGATGTGGGCCGCACGCGCCGCCGCGATCACGTCGTCGCGCGACGCCGAGGGTCTGCCGTACGCGATGTTGTAGTAGATCGTGTCGTTGAAGAGCACCGTGTCCTGCGGCACGATGCCGATCGCGGCGCGCAGCGTGTCCTGCGCCACATCGCGGATGTCCTGGCCGTCGATGGCAATCGCGCCGCCGGTTGCGCGGTCCAGATCGTAGAAGCGGAACAGCAGCCGTGCGAGCGTCGATTTGCCCGAGCCGCTGTGCCCCACCACCGCCGTCGTCGTGCCCGCAGCAATCGTGAAGCTCACGTCGTGCAGGATGGGGCGCGACGGCTCGTACGCAAAGTTCACGTGATCGAAGCGCACCTCGCCGCCGCGCACTGCAAGCGGCGGCGCATTCGGCACGTCGGGCACTTCGCGCATCACGCCCATCAGCGAGAACATGCGGTCCATGTCGGTCAGGCTCTGCTTGAGTTCGCGATACACCACGCCCAGAAAATTGAGCGGGATGTAGAGCTGCAACATGAACGTGTTGATGAGCACGAGGTCGCCCAGCGTGAGGCGGCCCGCCATCACGCCTTGCGTCGCGCGCCAGAGAATGAACACGAGCCCGGTGCCGATAATCGCCTGCTGCCCGAAGTTCAGCGCCGAAAGCGAGTTCTGCGACTTGATGGCCGCCGCGCGATAGCGCTTGAGGTTTTCGTCGTAGCGTTGCGCTTCCCATTCCTCGTTGCCGAAGTACTTCACGGTTTCGTAGTTCAGCAGCGAATCGATGGCACGCGAGTTCGCGCGCGAGTCGAGTTCGTTCATCGTGCGCCGGAAGTGCGTGCGCCATTCCGTGACCTTCACCGTGAACACGATGTACGCGACGAGCGCCACGAGCGTGACGATCGCGTAGTAGGCCTCGTAGCGCACCACGAAAAAGCCCAGCACGAGCCCGACTTCGACGAGCGTCGGCAGGATGCTGTAGAGGGAGTACGAAATGAGTTGCGTGATGCCGCGCGTGCCGCGCTCGATATCGCGCGACATGCCGCCCGTCTGCCGGTCCAGGTGAAAGCGCAGCGAGAGCGCATGCAGATGCCGGAACACCTTGAGCGCGAGTTGCCGCACGGCGCTTTCGGTGACCTTCGAGAACAGGATTTCGCGCAGTTCGGTGAAGAGCGAGGTAGAGAGGCGCACCACCGCATAGGCGATCACGAGCAGCCCGATGCCGCCCGCCAGCACGATGGACGGCGCATGCTCCGCGCGCCCGAGCGCCGTGAGCTGCTGCACGGAGGCAAGACTGTCGACGATGCGTTTCATCACGACCGGCACGCCCAGGTTCGCCACCTTCGCGCCGATCAGGCAGGTCAGCGCGAAGATCACGCGCCACTTGTAGGTCGCGAGGTAGGGCAGCAGCGAAACGATGGTCTGCCAGTCGTTACGCGGGCCGGTTGCGAGCGGCGAAGGCTCGCCGGAAGGAGGAAGGCGACGCATGGATTCTGGAGTGGGGTTCGTGACGGGCGGGTTCTGCGCGCCTCGCCGCTGCGCACTTTCCCGTACAATTTCTGATCTTCCGTATTGTCGCAGAAGGCCGCGGCCGCCGCTTCAGGCCGCCGCGCCTCCCTCCATACACACGAATCCGTCCACACGCGCCCTTTCCATGGATAAACACATGACCGAGTCCATCCACCTTCCGCAGAAGCCGCCCGCACTACGCGTGGTGCCGCAGCCTTCGGACGCGAACGTCCACGGCGACGTGTTCGGCGGCTGGATCATGGCGCAGGTGGACATTGCCGGCTCGATTCCGGCCAGCCGCCGCGCGAACGGACGGGTCGCCACCATCGCGGTCAACTCGTTCATCTTCAAGCAGCCGGTATTCGTGGGCGACCTGCTGAGCTTCTACGCGGACATCGTGAAGACGGGCAATACGTCGGTCACCGTGTCGGTGGAGGTTTACGCGCAGCGCATGAGCCTCACGCAAGATGTCGTGAAGGTGACCGAAGCCACGCTCACCTACGTCGCCACCGACTCCGACCGCCGCCCGCGCGCCCTGCCCGCGCTGGACTGAGCACGCGCCGGAGAAACGCGCCGCCGGGGCCTGCGCGCTAAGCCTCGGCGCACTCCATCCCGCCCTGCAGCAGATTCGCGATAGCGTCGCGCGGCATCGGGCGGGCAAAGAAGAACCCCTGCATCTCGTCGCAGGCTCGTTCCTTCAGGAAGTCGAGCTGCGCCGACGTCTCCACACCTTCCGCAATCACCTGCAGTTCCAGCGAGTGCGCGAGCGCGATGATCGCGGACGTGATCGTCTCGTCGTCGCCCGAAATGCCGATGTCGGACACGAACGAGCGGTCGATCTTGAGGCGGTCCACTGGGAAGCGCTTGAGGTAGCTCAAGCTCGAATAGCCGGTGCCGAAGTCGTCGATGGCGAGGCCAATGCCGAGCGCGTGCAGATCGTTGAGCATGATCACCGCTTCCTCGGCGTTGCGCATGATGGTGCTTTCGGTGAGTTCGAGTTCCAGGTACTGCGGATCGAGCCCGGTCTCTTCGAGCACCTGCATGACAAGCCGCGTGATGTTGCGCTGCTGGAACACGCGCGCCGAGAGATTCACCGACACGCGCGCCGGCGGCAGCCCCGCCGCCTGCCACGCCTTGTTCTGGCGGCACGCCTCGCGCAGCACCCATTCGGAAAGCGGCCCGATGAGCCCGCTTTCCTCGGCAACCGGAATGAACGCCGACGGCGAGACGAGCCCCGCTTCGGGGTCCTGCCAGCGCACGAGCGCTTCCATGCCCACGATGCGGCCGGTGTCGATGTCGATCTGCGGCTGGTAGTGCAGCAGGAATTCGTTGTCGCGCAGCGCCCGCCGCAGGCGCCGCTCCAGCGAAAGCCGCGCGGTCGCGCTCGCGTTCATCTCCGGCTGGAAGAACTGGAAGGTGTTGCGCCCCATGTCCTTCGCGCGGTACATCGCGAGGTCGGCCTTCTTCATCAGCGTTTCGGCGTCGTCGCCGTCTTGCGGGAAGAGGCTCGCGCCCATGCTGCAGCCCACGTAAAGCTCGTTGCCGTCCAGCCAGACCGGCTCCGAAATCGCGGCCCGCGCGCGCTCCATCCAGGCGATCAGCGACTGCTCGTCCACCGTGTCCGTCATCACGATCACGAATTCGTCGCCGCCGTGGCGCGCCACCGTGTCGCTTGCCCGCGCACAGCGCGCCAGGCGTTCGGCCACGACGGAGAGCAGCCGGTCGCCGATGCTGTGGCCGAGGCTGTCGTTCACGTTCTTGAAGCCATCGAGGTCGATGAACACGACAGCGAGCCCACGGTCGCGCCGCTGCGCCGCGACGAGCGCCTGCTGAAGCCGGTCGCGCAGCAGGTTACGGTTGGGCAACCGCGTGAGGCCGTCGTAGTTCGCCTGGTATTCGAGCTGTTCCTGGTAGCGCATCAGCTCGGTCACGTCGTTCACGATGCCGACGTGGTGCGTGGTGCGCCCGTCCGCGTCGGGCACCGGCGCAATGAACAGCTGATTCCAGAACAGCGCGCCGTCCTTGCGATAGTTACGCAGCACGGCGCTCACCTCGCGGTTGGCGGCGAGCGCCTGGCGGATGGCGTGCAGCCCTTCCTGGTCGCGGTCGTCGCGCTGCAGCAGCCGGCAGTCCTGTCCCACCACTTCGGCGGGATCGTAGCCCGTGATGCGCGCGAAGGCCGGGTTCGCGTACTCGATCAGATGGCCGCCCGGCCCCGGGCCCGTGATGATGATCGCGTTCACGCTCGCGTCGAGCGCGCGGCTTTGCAGGCGCAGCGCGAGGTCGGCGCGCTTGCGCTCCGTGATGTCGGTGTAGGAGCCGAGCACGCCCAGCACGTTGCCGTCGCCCGCCGTGAACGGCAGCTTGCTCGTGACGGTGGTGCGATGCACGCCGTCGATCACGAGGTCCACTTCGAAGTTGAGCTTGGGCACGCCGGACTCGATCACCTCGCGGTCGTGCGCGCGCACGGCGTCGGCGAACTGGCGCCAGGGCAGGTCGTAGTCGGTCTTGCCGATCACCTGTTCCGGGTACGCAAGCCCTGCGTCGCGCGCGAACGCCATGTTGCAGCCCAGGTAGCGGAACTCGCGGTCCTTCCAGAAAATGCGCTGCGGAATGCTGTCGATCACCGTCTCCAGCATCTGGTTGGAGCGCTGGGCTTCGGCTTCGGCAGCGATCTGCTCGGTCACGTCGTCGGCGAGCACGAACACCGCGTGGCGGCCCATGAACGTGAGCGTGTGGTACGAGATGTCCGCGCTCACGTGCGAGCCGTCGCGCCGCACGTGATGCCAGATGCCGGCCATGGTGCGGCCGCCGTGCGAAGACGGGTCGCTGCGCGTGAGATGCGATTCGAGCCGCGTCGCGTCCTCGGGCGTGTGAATGGCGCGCACCGACATCGCGAGGAACTCGGTTTCGCTGTAGCCGTACTGCTGGATCGCGGCCAGATTGACGGCGAGAAAGCGCAGCGTGTCGCGGTCGAAGATGTACATGGGCACAGGATGCGCTTCGAACAGGCCGTGAAAGCGTTCGTCGCTGCTGCGCAGTGCCCGCGCGATGCGCAGCTTTTCGCGCGCCGCGTTCTCGCGCACGCCGAAGGTATAGATGAGCAGCGTGCCGCCCGCGAGCATCGAAATGACGAGCAGCACCACGGCCCGGCGGTTTTCGGCGATGGAATCGTCGATCACCTTTTCGAGCGCGATGCGCTGCTTCTGCTGCAGTGCCGAGAACTGCGATTCGAAGCGGCCCATCTGCACGTCGAGCCGCATGTACACCGGCGCCACCCACGTACGCGCGTCTTCGCTGCCGGCCGGCCCGGGGCGCGCCGTGCGCGCCAGCGCTACGCGCAGATCACGCTGGAAGGCATCAGCGTCGAGGGCGAGGTTGTCGAAGTCGGCCGCCATGTCCGGCGTGTCGGCGAAGGCGGTGCGCAGCCGCGCCACGGTCTGGTCGAGCGTTGCCGTGCGCTCGCGCATCGCGGGCTCGCTTTCGCCCTCGCCCGCGGTCTCGTAGCGGCCGAGCGCCATCAGCTCGTCGTTGAGCGTGTCGCGAAAGGTGTCCAGATCCTGACGGATGTGCGTGGCCCGCAAGGTGCGGGCGTCGGCCTCGCGCTGCCCGCGTATCTGCGTGTATGCGACGAACGCGTTCGCGCCGACAGCGGCGGCCACGACCGCCACGTTGATCAGCAGCCGCTTCGAGAAGAAAGAGTTCATGGGTTCCGGGCGTCGTTCGTCCTGCGGTCGGGGTGCCTGCGGGGCTTTATTCACCACATATCTGCGACGGGCAGGCGCGCGATGCGCCTCAACCTATGGATAACGGCAGCGTCCGGAACAGTTTGAGGGAAAAGAAAAAAATTCCGTTCAGGCCGGTTTGGCCAAACCAAATTCGCGCATGGCGGGCAGGAAATCGTGATTGCCTTCCGGCTTGCGCGAGAGCTTGGCAAGAACGTAGCGCTTGAATGGGGCCAGCTGCGCCCATTGCTCGCTGGTTGGCGCGGGGAGGCTCGCGAGCGACGCCTGGTGCAGCACGCCGTCGGGCACCGCGCCGGCTTCACGCCAGGCCGGCGCGGTGTCGGGCGTGAACCATTCCGGCTCCACGTTGGCGTGCGTGCGCAGCATCTCGAAGAGCGCATGGTCGAAATTCGGCTCGATCTGTGCGTCTTCCTCCACCGGGAAGCGCGCGAGCAGCTTGCGGTCCTCGTACGGCAGCATCTGCCATTGAGCGAGCGAGATACGCAGGCCGAAGCGGTCCAGGTTGAAGCGGACCGACATCGGAATGTAAGTGAGGTCCTCGGAAGAGGCGACCTCGAACTGGAAAAGCAGCGGCGCTTCGTGGAGTCCCATGGCGGTATATCCCAGGTTCTGTCAGCCAGGTTCTGTCGGATGCCGGCCACGCGGGGCGCCGGCTTGGGGTATTTTAGAACCTTCTGCGCGACCCACGAGCCCACGTCCGGCTGGGCGTTTTGTCCGGGCCGCGCGCCAAGGAGTCCACGCTTGAACCCACTGGAGACCGCCGGCCAGCCCGGCGCCATCGAATTGCCCGTCACGCGCCACCGCGGCGGCGGCGCCGAAACGCTCGTCGATCACGTCGGCCAGGAATGGCCCGTAGCGCTCGTGTTCAACGGCATCTCGCATGCGGTGATGATGTGCACGCCGCGCGACCTGGAGGCCTTCGCGGTCGGCTTCGCCATTTCGGAAGGCATCGTGGACCGCAACGCCGACATTCAGGACATCGAGGTCGCATTTCGCGAAGACGGCGAGTTGCCTTACGCCGAAGTGCAACTCACGATCGTGCAGCAGGCGTTCGCGGGATTGAAGGAAAAGCGCCGCGCGCTTGCGGGCCGCACGGGCTGCGGCGTGTGCGGCATCGAAAGCATCGATCTGCTCGATCTGCAACCGGAGCGCGTGCCGGATACAGGATTTCTCGCGCGGCTCGCGCCCGACGCGCTCGCCCGCGCCGCGCACGACCTGCCCGCGCACCAGGCGCTCACGAAGCTCACAGGGGGACTGCACGCGGCGGCGTGGTGCAACGCGCGGGGCGAGATTCTGCACGCTTTCGAAGACGTGGGCCGTCACAATGCGCTCGACAAGCTGATCGGCCAGCTCGTGCTGGAACGCGCCGACACCACGGACGGTTTCGTGTTTCTCTCCAGCCGCGCCAGCTACGAACTCGTGCGCAAGGCCGCGCGCGTGGGCGTGCCGCTGGTGGCGACTATTTCGGCGCCGTCGTCGCTGGCCATTGCCATCGCGAAGAAAGCGGGCTTGCGGCTCGTGAGTTTTTGCCGGGAGTCCGGGTATGTGGAGTATGGGACGGCGTGAGAGCGGGCTACTACGCGTTACCTGCGTTGTGTACGCAAGGTGTGTGGACAAAAAACGGCGCATAACGCGCCGTCCTTTTGCCTCGTCGCCCGCGCTCAATCGAACTGCCTGAAATCCGGCTTCCGCTTCTCAAAAAACGCCTTGAACGCCTCCCGCGCTTCAGGCGCGAGCAGCATCTTGCCGAAGTGCACGGCCTCTTCCGTCATGCGCGTATGGACCTCGTGCTGCGCCGCGCCCTTCATCAGCGCCTTGGTCACACGCAGCGACGACGCCGGCAGCGCCGCCAGCTTGCTCGCCTGAGCGAGCGCAAACGCCTCCACCTCCCCGGCAGGCAGCACACGATTCACGAAGCCCATGCGCAGCGCCTCGTGGGCGTCGAACGCATCGCCTAGCAGCAGCTTTTCGGCCGCGAGCGGATAGCCCGCTATGCGCGGCAATAGCAGCGACGATGCCGCCTCCGGGCACAGCCCGAGTTGCGCGAACGGCAGCGAAAACTTCGCCGTGTCGGCGGCGTAGACGAGGTCGCAATGCAGCAGCAGCGTCGTGCCGATGCCCACGGCCGCGCCCGCCACCGCCGCGACCACGGGTTTCTCTGCTGTGCTGATGGCGCGCAGGAACTGGAACACCGGCGCGTCCTCGCCCGCAGGCGGCGCCTTCATGAAGTCTTCGAGGTCGTTGCCGGCGCAGAACGTGCCCTCGCTGCCGCGAAACAGCACGGCGCGCACGGCCTTGTCGTGCTGTGCGGCAACGAGCGCGTCGGCCATCGCCTGGTACATCGCGGCCGTAATCGCGTTCTTGCGCGCCGGCCGGTTGAAGGTGATGGCGAGCACGCCGTCGTCGGTCTGGCTGGTCAGGATGTCGGGGGTCATTCGCGGATCTCCTCCGTTGAACGAAAACGGTTCGCAAGCCTCGCGACCTGCGAACCGTTCATGCCTTTACGGTGTCTCCTCGCTGCCCGGGCAAGCGAGCATGCGAAGAAGCGGCCTGCACCTTACAGGCGCTCGATGATGCCGGCCGCGCCCATGCCGGTGCCCACGCACATCGTCACCATGCCGTAGCGCAGGTTGCGACGGCGCAGCGCATGCACGACCGTCGCCGCACGAATCGCGCCCGTGGCGCCGAGCGGATGGCCCAGCGCAATCGCGCCGCCCATCGGGTTCACCTTCGCGGGATCGAGGCCCAGGTCCTGGATCACGGCGAGCGACTGCGCGGCGAACGCCTCGTTCAGCTCGATCCAGTCGATGTCGTCCTGCGTGAGACCCGCGGCCTTCAGCGCCGCCGGAATGGCTTCCTTCGGCCCGATGCCCATGATCTCCGGCGGCACGCCGCGCACCGCAAAGCTCACGAAGCGCGCGAGCGGCGTGAGGTTGAACTGCTTGAGGATCTTCTCCGACACCACGATCAGCGCGCCCGCACCGTCCGAGGTCTGCGAGCTGTTGCCCGCCGTCACCGATCCCTTGTTGGCGAACACGGTGCGCAGTTTCGCGAGGCCTTCCAGCGACGTGTCCGCGCGCGGACCTTCGTCGAGCGCAACTTCGCGCGTCTTCACCTTCACTTCGCCGCTCGTGAGATCCGGCACGCGTTCGGTCACGGTGTACGGCGCGATCTCGTCCTTGAACTCGCCCGCCTGTTGCGCAGCAATCGCCCGGCGATGCGATTCGAGCGAGAACGCGTCCTGCGCTTCGCGGCTCACCTTCCAGCGCTCGGCCACGCGCTCGGCCGTGAGGCCCATGCCGTAGGCGATACCGATGTTCTCGTTGGCGTCGAAGATGTGCGGCGACATCGACGGCTTGTTGCCCATCATCGGCACCATGCTCATCGACTCGCAGCCACCCGCGATCATGGCGTCCGCTTCGCCCACACGAATGCGGTCTGCCGCCATGGCGAGTGCCGTCACGCCCGAGGCGCAGAAGCGGTTCACCGTGACGCCGCCCACCGTGTTCGGCAAGCCCGCGAGCAGCGCGCCCATGCGCGCCACGTTGAGGCCCTGCTCCGCTTCGGGAATGGCGCAACCGACGATCGCGTCTTCGATCACCTTCGTGTCGAGCCCCGGCACCTGCGCCACCGCGGACCTGATCGCGTGCACCAGCAGCTCGTCAGGCCGCGTGTTCCGGAACACCCCGCGCGGCGCCTTGCCAATGGGCGTGCGGCTCGCGGCGACGATATATGCATCCTGTAACTGTTTGCTCATGTGAGACTCCGATCCGAATGACTCGCCGCTTCAGTTGCGCACCGGCTTGCCGGTCTGCAACATGCCCATGATTCGTTCCTGCGTCTTCTGCGTGCCGAGCAGGTCGACGAACGCGCGACGCTCCAGCGCGAGCAGCCATTCTTCGTCGACGAGGCTGCCGGCTTCGACGTCGCCGCCGCACACCGCTTCGGCAATACGGCTCGCAATCAGGAAATCGTGATCGCTGATGAAGCGGCCGTCGCGCATGTTGACGAGCGACGCCTTGATGGTCGCAATCACCGAGCGGCCGGCCACCGGCACCTGCGTCGCACGCAGCGGCGCACGATAGCCTGCGGCGGCGAGCGCACGCGCTTCCTTCTTCGCCGTGTCGAGCAGCTCGAACACGTTGAAGACGATGGTGTCCGAAGGCTTCAGGTAGCCCATCGCACGCGCTTCGAGCGCGGAAGCCGAGACCTTCGCCATCGCCGCGTTTTCGAACGACTTCTGCACGAAGCGCAGCAGATCGCTCGGGTTCGCGCCCACGGCGTCTGCGGCTTGCGCCGCGCGCAGCGCCGCTTCCTTCAAGCCGCCGCCTGCGGGCACGAGACCCACGCCCACCTCGACGAGGCCGACGTAGCTCTCGATGTGCGCCACGCGCTTCGCGCTATGCAGCAGCAGCTCGCAGCCACCGCCGAGCGCGATGCCCGACACGGCGGACACCACGGGCACGTTCGCGTACTTCACGCGCAGCATGCCTTGCTGGAATTTTTTGACGAACGGCTCGATGCCTTTCGCGCCGCCCATCATGAACGCCGGCATCGCTTCTTCGAGGTTCGCACCCGCCGAGAACGGGCCGCCCGGCGCGCCGAGCTTGAGCGAGGTGGGCTGCCACACCACCACCGCGCGATACGACTGCTCCGCGAGTTCGATAGCCTGCGTGAGCCCGTCGATTACGCCCGGGCCGATGGTGTTCATCTTGCTCTTGAACGAAACGATCACGACGTCGTCTTCGCCCGCGCGGTCGTCCACCCAGGCACGCACGTGGTCGGTCTCGAAGAGCGTCTTGCCGAAGGTCTTCGGGTCCGCGCCCGTCTCGCCTTGCAGCGGCGCGCGGAATACCTGGCGTTCGTAGACGGAGAGCGACGAGCGCGGCACGAAGCGCTTCGCCGCGGGCGACCACGAGCCTTCGGCCGTATGCACGCCGCCCTTCTCGGCGACTGCTCCTTCGAACACCCACGCAGGCAGCGGCACGTTCGCGAGCGCCTTGCCCGCGGTGATGTCGTCCTGCACCCATTCGGCCACCTGCTTCCAGCCCGCCGTCTGCCAGCCTTCGAACGGACCTTCGTTCCATCCGAAGCCCCAGCGGATAGCGAGATCGACGTCGCGCGCGTTGTCCGCAATGGATTCGAGATGCACGGCGATGTAGTGGAACACGTCGCGGAAAATCGACCACAGGAACTGCGCCTGCGGATGCGTGGATTCACGCAGCAGCTTCAGGCGTTCGGCCGGCGGGCGCTTGAGGATGCGGCCCACCAGTTCGTCGGCTTTCGCGCCGGCTTCCACGTACTCGCCCGTTTTGGCGTCGAGCACCTTGATCGCCTTGCCTTCCTTGCGATAGAAGCCCGCGCCGCTCTTCTGCCCGAGCGCGCCCTTCTGCACGAGCGCGGCGAGCACCGCGGGCGTCTCGTAGACGGGATAGAACGGGTCGTCTGCGAGGTTGTCCTGCATCGTCTTGATGACGTGGGCCATGGTGTCGAGGCCCACCACGTCTGCGGTGCGGAACGTGGCCGACTTCGCGCGGCCCAGCCGGCTGCCGGTCAGGTCGTCCACTTCGTCGAAGCGCAGGCCGAACTTCTGGGCTTCCGCCACCACCGCGAGAATCGAGAAGATGCCGACGCGGTTCGCGATGAAGTTGGGCGTGTCTTTCGCCCGCACCACGCCCTTGCCCACGGCGCTCGTGAGGAACGTTTCGAGCTGGTCGAGAATCTCGGGCCGCGTGTGCGCCGTGGGGATCAACTCCACGAGATGCATGTAGCGCGGCGGATTGAAGAAATGCACACCACAGAAGCGCGCCTTCAACTCGTCCGAAAAACCGTCGGAAAGCGCCGTGATCGAGAGGCCCGACGTATTGGACGCGAAGATCGCGTTCGCGCCGATGTGCGGCGCCACCTTCTTGTAGAGGTCGTGCTTCCAGTCCATGCGCTCGGCGATGGCCTCGATCACGACGTCGCACCCGGCCAGCTTCGCGAGGTCGTCCTCGTAGTTGGCGGGCTCGATGTACTGCGCGTCATCCTTCACGCCGAACGGCGCGGGCGACAGCTTTTTGAGGTTCTCGATCGCCTTCAGCGCGATCGCGTTCTTCGGACCTTCCTTGGCGGGCAGGTCGAACAGCAGCACGGGCACCCGGGCGTTGATCAGGTGCGCGGCGATCTGCGCGCCCATCACGCCGGCGCCGAGCACGGCCACCTTGCGAATGATCAGATTGCTCACGTTGTTCCTCCAGCGGAATGTGCAATGTCGAGCGAATTGAATGGAATGTGCGGGGGTATGTCGGGACCGTGGCGGCCTCGCGTGCGGCGCGGCGATCACGCCGTCGGACACGCGAGGCAGGCCAGCGAGCGCTTAGAACAGCGCTTCGTCGATATCCATCAGCGGCTTCGCACCCGCGCGCGCCTGGCGGATCGTGGTCGCCGTTTCAGGCAGCAGCTTCGCGAAGTAGAAGCGTGCGGTAGCCAGCTTGGACTTGTAGAACGGGTCGCCGGACGCTTCCTTGTCCAGCGCGATGCGCGCCATGCGCGCCCAGAAGTACGAGAACACCAGGTGGCCCACGGTGCGCAGATACGGCACGGCGGCGGCGCCCACTTCGTCGGGGTTCTGCATCGCCTTCATGCCGATTTCCATGGTGAGCTTCTGCACCTTGTCGCCGATGTCGGCGAGCGGGTTCACGAACTCCTGCATCTCGGGCTTCACGCCTTCCTCTTCCACGAAGTCGCTCACGAGCTTGCCGAACTTCTTCAGCTTGGCGCCCATGTCGCCCAGCACCTTGCGACCGAGCAGGTCGAGCGACTGAACGGCGTTGGTGCCTTCGTAGATCATGTTGATGCGGGCGTCGCGCACGTATTGCTCCATGCCCCATTCGGCGATGAAGCCGTGGCCGCCGTACACCTGCAGCGCGTGGTTGGTGCACTCGAATGCGTTGTCGGTGAGGAACGCCTTGATGATCGGCGTGAGCAGCGCGACGAGGTCGGCGGCTTCCTTGCGCACGGACTCGTCGCTGTGCGACAGCTCGCGGTCGATCTGCAGCGCGGTCCAGTACGAGAACGCGCGGCCCGCTTCCAGGTAGGCCTTTTGCGTGAGCAGGATGCGGCGGACGTCGGGGTGCACGATGATGGGATCGGCAGGCTTGTCCGGCGCCTTCGGGCCGGTAAGCGAGCGCATCTGCAGACGCTCTTTCGCGTAGACCAGCGCGTTCTGGTACGCGACCTCGGTGAGGCCGAGGCCTTGCATGCCGACGCCAAGACGCGCCGCGTTCATCATCACGAACATCGCGTTGAGGCCCTTGTTCGGCTCGCCGACGAGCCAGCCCTTCGCGTTGTCGAGATTGATCACCGCCGTGGCGTTGCCGTGAATGCCCATCTTGTGTTCGATGGAGCCGCATTTCACGCCGTTACGCTCGCCGGGTTCGCCCGCTGCATCGGGAATGAACTTCGGCACGATGAAAAGCGAGATGCCCTTCGTGCCGGCCGGCGCATCGGGCAGACGGGCCAGCACGAGGTGAATGATGTTCTCGGCGAGGTCGTGTTCGCCCGCGGAGATGAAGATCTTGGTGCCGGTGATGGCATACGAGCCGTCGCCGTTCGGCTCCGCCTTCGTGCGCAGGATGCCGAGGTCGGTGCCGCAGTGCGGTTCAGTGAGGCACATGGTGCCGGTCCAGACGCCGGAGACGATCTTCGGCAGATAGGTCTTCTGCTGCTCCGGCGTGCCATGCGCATGCAGGCATTCGTAGGCGCCGTGCGAGAGACCGGGGTACATCGTCCACGCCTGGTTGGACGAGTTCAGCATTTCGTAGAGTGCGTTGTTCACGAACGCGGGCAGGCCCTGGCCGCCGAATTCGGGATCGCAACCGAGTGCGGGCCACCCGGCCTCGACGTACTGCTGGTACGCCTCCTTGAACCCTGTGGGCGTGGTCACCACGCCGTCGCCGGCGTAGGTGCAGCCTTCGCGGTCGCCGACCTGGTTCAGCGGGAACAGCACTTCGGAGCAGAACTTGCCGGCCTCTTCGAGCACCTGGTTGACGGTGTCGGCGTCGAGGTCCGCGTGCTTCGGCATTTGCTTCACTTCGGCTTCGACGTTCAGCAGTTCATGCAGCACGAATTGCATATCGCGCAGCGGCGGGGCGTACTGTCCCATGACTTCTTCTCCAAGGATGAGGACTGACAAGCTCGCCGCTGCTTGCGGCGCGGTGCCGACCGCGCCGTGTCCCGCTAGCGGCTTTCGCTCTGATACGAAACGATCAGCTTTTCCAGCGCGGCCCACGTCAGGCGCACGGCATCGGGTAGATGCAGGAAGCGTGCGTCGTGATGCAGGCCGAGCGTGAAGCTGTACAACTCGAAGAGCATCAACTGCGGATCGGTATCGGCGCGCAGATGCCCTTCTTCCATTGCCTGCGAAATGGCCCGCATGAGCGCGGCGCGCCACATCGTGACGCTGGCCACCAACTGCTCGCGCACAGCGCTGTCCGCACGGTCGTCGTACTCGACCGCACCGCTGATGTAGATGCATCCAGTGGTGACTTCCTGAATGCGCTTCTCCATCCAGCGCGACAGCATGGCGCGCAAACGCGGCAGACCGCGTGGTTCGCGCAGGCTCGGGAAGAACACTTCCTCCTCGAAACGGCGGTGATACTCACGCACCACTTCCACCTGCAAGTCTTCGCGCGACCCGAAATGCGCGAACACCCCGCTCTTGCTCATCTGCATACGCTCGGCCAGCAAACCGATGGTCAGACCTTCGAGTCCATCCCGGCTGGCCAGGTCGAGTGCTGCATCGAGAATTGCGGCTCGCGTCTGTTCGCCTTTTCGCATAGCTTTATACCGTTACGATGTGACCGAAATAAAATCGAACGGCCGTACTATTGTTGGGTACGACCGCCCGCTGAACAAGGACTTTATTAGAAACCGGGGTCTAACAGGCACTCTAATTCTGCGCCGCATGGGGTGGCGAGCAGAAGCCGATATTTCCTCGATTGCGCGTGCTGGGTCGCGTGTGGCAGCGTGCAGGGTCGGATGAGTGCGCGGAAACGGGTTTGGTCTGAACGCGGCCTAGTCGTAGCCGCCCACCGTCAGGAGCTTCATGGTGGCCCGATAGGCCGTGTAGGCCAGCCAGTTGAGCAGCCGCTCGGCGGCCGGCCGCGCTTCGTAGCGGGCCTCGTCGATCAGGCGCGACTCGTTGAAGGCGGTGAGGATGGCATGGCGTAATGCATCGATCTCCGGATGCAGCACCAGCATCACATTGGCCTCGTTGTTGAGCACGAGGCTCAGCGCGTCGAGGTTCGAGGAACCCACCGTGGCCCAGTTCGAATCCACCACGGCCACCTTTCCGTGCAGCATCGTCTTTTCATACTCGGCAATGCGCACGCCCGCCTTCAACAGCGAGTGGTACAGGAACGGCACCGCGTAGTCGAGCGCGGCGAACTCCTTTCGGCCGATCAGGAGCCGCACCTCCACGCCGCGCTGCGCCGCGTGGATCAACGCCCGTCGCAGGCGCCGCCCCGGCATGAAGTAGGGATTCGCGAGCAGCACTTCCTTGCGCGCCTGGCCGATCGCGGCGAGGTAGGCCTTTTCGATGGCCCGCCGGTTCACGACGTTGTCGCGTGCGACGAAGGCCACGCAGGGCTCGCCTCTCGGACAAACGCGCCTCGCGCGGAAACGGCCACTGAACGCGTTGCGCAGAAAGGAGGATCGCCTGTGCGATGCGGGGCCTATCGCCGCGCCCTCGTCGTCGGCCCGAACGGGTGGCCGGTGGCCGAGCACGATGCGCTGCCATTGCAGTTCGAACGCCTCGCGCACGTCCGCCACCACGGGGCCCCGCAACTCGACGGCGAAGTCCCAGCGCGCGTGCGGCAGACGGGTGCCATTGTTGTCGAAGTCGTCGACGATATTGATGCCGCCGCACCAGGCGAACGTGCCGTCCACCACCGCGAGCTTGCGGTGCGTGCGCGCAAAGCCGAAGCGGCCGAATAGATGCGGATTGAAGATGCGATGCTCGATGCCCGCGGCCACCCACGTATCGAAGAACGGCAGCCGGCCGGTGCCGATGCCGTCGGTAATGACGCGCACCCGCACGCCGCGGCCCACGGCGCGCAGCAGGGCGTCCGAGACGGCTCTGCCCGCCATGTCGTCGCAGAAGATGTAGGTTTCCAGCATGACGTCGCGCGTGGCGGCGTCGATACGCTGAACGAGCGCGTCGAAGTATTCGTCCCCGGAGCAAAAGAGCTTCACGGTATTGCCCGCCGTGAAGCGATAGCGCGACCAGTAGCGGCGGCCAAGCAACGTGCGGCCCAGCCGTTCGAGCCGCGGCAGGCGCGCGGGCACCGCCGATTCGCGCGTCGCCGTCATCGGGCGGGCGCCTGGCGGCGCGCATCGAGTCGCGCGGGCAACTGGAGAATGGCGTCCCGGTTCGATGACGAGAAGCAACGGCTCGCGGCTTCCTGCCACGGCAACCAGAGGAATGCGGTGTGTTCACGCGGTGCGAGCGTGACTTCGAGCCGCTGCGGCACTTCAAGGCTGAACCAGTGCTCGACGTTGCGCGTCACGCCTTCTTCATAGCGGTGCCGCCACACGGGGTAGATCTCGTACTCGATCTGATGCTGCCAGTCGAACAGCGACGTATACGGCACGTCCGCCGATCCTACGACGATGCCCGTTTCCTCGGCGACCTCGCGCACGGCGGTTTCGGTGAGCGGCTCGTCGAGCCGGTCTTTCGAACCCGTGACGGACTGCCAGAAGCCCGGACGGTCGGCGCGCTCGATGATGAGCACGTCGAGCTGCGGCGTGTGAATGACGACGAGAACGGATTCCGGAATCTTCTTCGGCATGGTGGCGAGGCGCAGCGCGAACCGCGCGCGGGCATGTCGGCGGTGCAATCGGGGAAAGCCGGCTGTCTATCGGCGCCATGCATTCGATGCTTGCGGCGCCTGGCAGCCGGCCAGTACGAATGTAGCGCAAAAAGCAGAAAAGGCGCGTGACGCGCCTTTTCTGTGCTGTGCGGAAACGGTGTGCCGCTTGCGTGCGGCCACGCCAGCGGCTTACTGCGCCTTCTGTTCCGGCGTGCGCAGGCGGATGTGGAGTTCGCGCAACTGACGCTCGTCCACTTCGCTCGGCGCCTGGGTGAGCAGGCACTGCGCACGTTGCGTCTTCGGGAACGCGATCACGTCGCGGATCGAATCGGCGCCGGCCATCATCGTGACGATACGGTCGAGGCCGAACGCAATGCCACCGTGCGGGGGCGCGCCATACTGGAGCGCGTCGAGCAGGAAGCCGAACTTGGCGCGCGCTTCCTCCGGACCGATCTTGAGCGCGCGGAACACCTTGCTCTGCACTTCCTCGCGGTGGATACGCACCGAACCGCCGCCGATTTCCCAACCGTTCAGCACCATGTCGTAGGCCTTCGCGAGGCAGCGGGCCGGATCCGTTTCCAGATACTCGATGTGCTCGTCCTTCGGGCTTGTGAACGGATGGTGCGCAGCGACGAAGCGGTTCTCTTCCTCGTCGTACTCGAACATCGGGAAGTCGATCACCCACAGCGGCTTCCAGCCGGCCTCGACGAGACCGTTCGCCTTGCCGAACTCCGAATGGCCGATCTTCAGGCGCAGTGCGCCGAGGCTATCGTTCACCACCTTCGCGCGGTCCGCAGCAAAGAAGATGATGTCGCCGTCCTGAGCACCGGTGCGCTCGATGATCGCCGCGATGGCCGCATCATGCAGGTTCTTCACGATCGGGCTTTGCAGGCCGTCGCGGCCCTTCGCAGCCTCGTTGACCTTGATCCACGCCAGGCCCTTCGCGCCATAGATGCGCACGAATTCCGTGTAGCTGTCGATATCGCCACGCGAAAGCTCACCGCCCTTCGGCACGCGCAGCGCCGCAACGCGCCCGTCCTTGGTATTGGCCGGCGTGCTGAACACCTTGAAGTCGACGTCCTTCATGGCGTCCGTGAGTTCCGTGAACTCGAGCTTCACGCGCAGGTCGGGCTTGTCCGAGCCGAAGCGGCTCATGGCTTCCGAGTACTGCATCACCGGGAACTTCGCGTCCAGTTCGACGCCGATCGTTTCCTTGAACACGTGGCGCGCCATCTCTTCGAACAGGTCGCGAATCTCCTGCTCGCCGAGGAACGACGTTTCGCAGTCGATCTGCGTGAACTCGGGCTGACGGTCGGCACGCAGATCTTCGTCGCGGAAGCACTTCACGATCTGGTAGTAGCGGTCGAAGTTCGCCACCATCAGAAGCTGCTTGAAGAGCTGCGGCGACTGCGGCAGCGCGAAGAACTGGCCTGCGTTCACGCGCGACGGCACGAGGTAGTCGCGCGCACCTTCCGGGGTGCTCTTGGTGAGCATCGGCGTTTCGATGTCGATGAAGCCCTTCGCGTCGAGGTACTTGCGCACTTCCATCGCCACGCGGTAGCGCAGGCGCAGGTTGTGCTGCATCTGCGGACGGCGCAGGTCGAGCACGCGGTGCGTGAGGCGCGTGGTTTCCGAGAGGTTGTCGTCGTCGAGCTGGAACGGCGGCGTGACCGACGGGTTCAGCACGGTCAGCTCGTGGCACAGCACTTCGATCTTGCCGCTCGTGAGGTTCGCGTTCGTGGTGCCTTCCGGACGGTTGCGCACCACGCCCTTCACCTGCACGCAGAACTCGTTGCGCACGCCTTCGGCCGTCTTGAACATCTCGGCGCGGTCCGGGTCGCAGACAACCTGAACGAGGCCTTCCCGGTCGCGCAGGTCGATGAAGATAACGCCGCCGTGGTCGCGGCGCCGGCTCACCCAGCCGCACAGCGACACGGTTTGGCCCAGCAGGTGTTCGGTCACCAGACCGCAGTATTCAGATCTCATCGACATGATGTTCGTCTTTCGTTATTCAGGAATTGAACGGCTGCGTCCCACAACGGCGGGCGCCAGCCGGTGTTACAGCGGAGGCTCGACGGTGCGCCGCTGCGGCGCGGGCGCCACATGCGGCGCCGACGGCGCGACGACGCCCATCGAAACGATGTACTTGAGCGCGGCGTCGACCGTCATGTCGAGTTCGACGACCTCGCTGCGCGGGATCATGAGAAAAAAGCCCGACGTCGGATTAGGCGTGGTGGGCACGTACACGCTCACGCATTCTTCCTTCAGGTGATTCACGACGTCGCCGCCGGGAATGCCGGTCAAGAACGCAATCGTATACGAACCTTTACGCGGGTATTCGATCAGGAGCGCCTTGCGGAACGCGTTGCCACTGCTGGAAAGCAGCGTGTCGGACACCTGCTTGACGCTCGTATAGATGGGACCGACCACCGGAATGCGGCGCACCACGGCGTTCCACGCCTCCACGAGCTTCTGCCCGACGAGGTTCTGGGTCAGCAGGCCGACAACGAAGACGAACGCGAGCGTAAGCAGCGCACCGAGCCCCGGCAGATGGAACCCGAACAGGCGCTCGGGCTGCCACGCTGTCGGCAACAGCAGCAACGTCTGATCCATCGTGCCGATGATCAGATTGAGCACCCACAGCGTGATGGCCAGAGGCACCAGCACGAGCAGGCCAGTCAGGAAAACCGATTTGAGCGTCGCTTTCTTGGTCGTCATGTGTACCGCCGGAGAGCCGTGGCGAAGCGCCGCGGCGAGGGCGCCGCCCCTCGGTCAGAACGGGACGGCTCGGGTATCAGGGACTGCCCGTCGTGCTGGCCGCGGTGGACGTCGTCGCCGGTGCGGCGCCCGATGTGCCTTCCGAACCGCTCGCCGACTTGCTGCCGCTCGCGCTGTCGCTGCCGGCCGAAGCGGTTTCCGACGACCCCGCCGCGGTTTCCTTCTTCGCACCCGTGCTCGCGCCACTGGCGCCACTGTTGCCGCCGCGAAAATCGGTGACGTACCAGCCGGAGCCTTTCAGCTGGAAGCCTGCCGCCGTGACCTGCTTGCGGAAGGTGTCCTTCTGGCACTCGGGGCACTGCGTCAAAGGCGAATCGCTCATCTTTTGCAGCACGTCCTTCTGGAAGCCGCACGATTCGCAACGATAAGCGTAGATCGGCATGATCCTGTTCCCTGATGAAAATCTGATAAACGCTTGCAAAGCCTTGAATTATAGCCGCAAACGCCTGCCGGCCCGGCGATTTCACCGGCCGGCGCGTTGCGCGGCCACCGGCCCCTCAGATGGGGGCGAAGACCGCGCGGATCAAGAGCGGCCGGCGCGGCGTTGCCAGGACATCCAGCGCTCGCGGCCGGCAAAGACCGGTATCGAGCCGGACACTGGCTCGTCTTCCACGAGCATGAAATTGGGTTCGAGCAGAGCCTCGAGCTCGGCGCGGTCGATGCCGAACGGCGGCCCTTTAGGTGTAGCCCCAATGAAGAAGAAACCCGCGAGCAAGCCGCCTTCCGGCAGGATGTCGGCCATGCGCGCAGCGTAACGCGCCCAAAAATCCCGCGGCAGGGCGCACAAAAAGGCGCGTTCGTAGACCCAACCCGGCGTGAACGGCGGCTGCCAGGCGAAGAAGTCCGCTTCCTCCACGACATGGGCGTACTGCGGGCCCAACTGCGCGCGCGCCGTGGCCACGGCGGCCGGTGAGAAATCGATGGCGCGCACCTGGCGGCCACGTTGAGCGAGCCACAACGCTTCCCAGGCACTGCCGCAGCCGGGGATCACGATCGCCTCGCCCGGATGCCGCGCGGCGAAGGTTTCGAACGCGGGCGGCACGCCAGCCTGGTCCCAAGGAGTAAATCCCTGCTCGAAGCGCTCGTTCCAGAACGCGGGGTTGCGCGGATCGCGGGATTCGAATTCGGGGGCCGACGGCGCAACTGCTGGCGCGGCGGTCTTTCCTGCACTGCCCGGTTCATCGGATGGCACAGCCAGATGGGTCGGATCGGTCATGGCGTGTTGGTTCCCTCGGTGCTGTCGGATCTGGAGCAGCCGCGCCGCCCGTTCAGCCGCCGTACGCGAGCGCGAGCCACAAGCGGGCGGCCACGGCACCGGCGCCCACGGCGAGGCCGAACATGAGCAGCCCTTGAAGCAGCCGGTTGGTCCGCTTCTGCTCCAGCAGGATCAACCGCATCGCTTCGTCGCTCGTGCCTGCATGGGGATTGTCGTGGCGCTGCGCCAGCACGTGATGAATCAGGCGCGGCAACTGCGGCAGCGTCTTGCTCCACTGCGGCGCTTCGATTCTCAGTCGTTCGTACCAGCCCCGCAAGCCGATCTGCTCGTTCATCCAGCGTTCGAGGTACGGCTTCGCGGTCTTCCACAAGTCGAGGTCGGGATCGAGCGAGCGGCCCAGACCTTCCACGTTGAGCATGGTCTTTTGCAGCAGTACCAGTTGGGGCTGGATTTCAACGTTGAAGCGGCGCGAGGTCGAGAAGAGACGCATCAGCACCTGGCCGAGTGAAATGTCTTTCAGCGCCCGGTCGAAGTACGGCTCGCAAACGGCGCGAATGGCGCTTTCCAGTTCTTCCACGCGCGTATTGGGCGGCACCCAGCCCGACTCCAGGTGCAGCGTCGCGACGCGGTGGTAATCGCGCTTGAAGAAGGCGAGGAAGTTTTGCGCGAGGTAGTTCTTGTCGAAGTCCGAAAGCGCGCCAATGATCCCGAAGTCGAGCGCGATGTAGCGGCCGAAGTGCGCGGGGTCAAGACTCACCTGGATGTTGCCGGGGTGCATGTCCGCGTGGAAGAAGCCGTCGCGAAACACCTGCGTGAAGAAGATCTCCACGCCTTCGCGGGCGAGCTTGGGAATGTCCACGCCGGCTGCGCGCAACGTCTCCACCTGGCTGATGGGCACCCCGACCATGCGCTCCATGACGAGCACGGTGGGCGTGCAGAACTCCCAGTACATCTCCGGCACGAGCAGGAGGTCGAGCCCCGCGAAATTGCGCCGCAACTGGCTGCCGTTGGCCGCCTCGCGCATGAGGTCGAGTTCGTCGTGCAGGTACTTGTCGAACTCGGCCACCACTTCGCGCGGCTTGAGCCGCTTGCCGTCCGCCCACAGCCGCTCGGCCCACACGGCGAGGTCGCGCAGCAGCGCCAGGTCGGAATCGATAACGGGCCGCATGTTGGGACGCAGCACCTTGATGGCCACGGGCTTGCCCGCGTGGTCGCCGGTCTTGAGCTTCGCGAAGTGCACCTGGGCAATCGAGGCGCTGGCCACCGGCACGCGCTCGAAGTCGTCGAACAGCACGCCTACCGGCGCGCCCAGCGACTTCTCGATGAGGCCAATGGCGACATCCGAATCGAACGGCGGCACCTGGTCCTGGAGGCGCGCCAGCTCATCGGCAATGTCGAGAGGCAACAAGTCGCGACGCGTGGACAGCACCTGGCCGAACTTGACGAAGATCGGCCCCAGGCTTTCCAGCGCGAGCCGCAGCCGCACCCCTGGCGGCTGGTCGAAACGCCGGCCGATAGTGGTGATACGCAGCAACAGCCGCACGCGGCGGTCGTTGATGCGCGAGAGCATCATCTCGTCGAGTCCGAAACGGATGACGGTGAAAAAGATCTTTAGAACTCGCAGAACACGCATGTCGGGCCCGATCACCTAGTGCGCCGGGCGCGATGTAGCTGTCGTGCGCGAGCGCTCGCCAGCGATTTTCTGCTCCAGACGCTCCACGCGCTTCTCGACGCGCGCAAGCGTGTCGCGCGCGCGGGCCAGTTCCTCACTGAAATCCTGAAGGGCTTCGCGGCGCACCAGTTGCGGGTCTTCATCGAGCAGGTACTCGGCCACCGAGTCGAGCAGATTCCGCCCGGCCCGGCGCGCGTGTTCGCCAGCCGAGCGCACGAACGACGAGACGCGCCACGCCGGGCCGTCGCCAATGAGTTGCGCCAGATCTTCTTCCGGCTCCCAGCGCAGATGTTCGGCCAGCTTCGCGATGGTTGTGGCGAATTCGGCGTCGCCCTCGATCTTCACGTGCTTCATGACGGCCGCCTGACCGCCCTGCAGGAACGCAGGCACGGCATCAGCGGGCACGGAAACAGTGACGTCGAACGCATGTGCGTCGCTCTCGTCCACGGCCGCCAGGTAGCCGTCCGGCTTCACGAGCAGGGTGAGAACGACGGGCGGGCAGGCAAGCCGGGCTGTCTTGCCGGCGTAGGGAGCGAGACGCTCGAGCGCCCACGTTTCGCGGGCGAGCAGGTGATTGACGGCAGCGGCAAAGGGCTTGGCGGCGAGGGTCATCGGCACGTGGAGGAATAAAAACCCGCGCGGGCGAAGGCCACGCGCGGGTTCCTATTGTAACGTCCGTCACGTCCGAACCGGGCCGTACCGGGGGTCGGCCAGACGGACGATACGACGTGCGTCAGTGCGGTCAGTGGGTCAGCTGCTGGATGCCGGCGAGGAGCCACCCTTCGTCGCGACGCGCCGACTTCGAGAGGTTCCATACCTCGAGGAACGGCTCGGCAGGCGCGCCCGCCGTCTCGCGAATGAGACCCGAGAACTGCACGCTGGCCAGATACTCGCCGCCACGGTCTTCAACGCCGAGCAGTTCTGCGTTGAGTTGCACCACGTCCGTCTGGTTCGCCTGCGCGCCGCGCGACTCGAGATCGATCTTCACTTCGGCGAACATTTCCGGCGTGGTGAATTCGCGAATGTCGTCCATGTTGCCGGCGTCCCAGGCGGCCTGGAGGCGCACGAAGTTGACCTTTGCATTGCGCAGGAACGCCTCGGTGTCGAAACCGGCCGGCACAGCGACCCGAGAGGCCGGCTCGAACGCCGTTGCAGCCGCCGCGGCCGGGCTCGCAGCCGCAGGCAGCGACGACATGCCCGAGAATCGCGGCTCCGCTGCATCACGCGCCGAGTTGAAATCGCCGGCGCGATAGGCGTCCGCATAAGCGTCCGCACGACCGGCACCCGCTGCGCCGTAAGCGGGCTGGTTCGCGTCGCGGCGACGGCCCATGAACTTGCGGATCAGCCAGATCGCGATCATGGCGATGAGCGCGATCACGATGATGTTCGCCATCATGCCGGCGAACGCTTCACCCAGGCCAAAGTGAGACAGCAGCGCGGCAATGCCGAGACCCGCGGCGAGCCCTGCGAGCGGGCCGAGCCAGCGCGAACGCGAAGGCGCCGCGGCCGGCGTGGGAGTGGGTGCGGGCGCCCGTTGCGCCTGAGCGGTCTGGCCCGACTGCTGCAAGGGTTGCCCCGGTTGCTGCGCCGGCGGCGTAGTCTGGCGCTGCGTCACGGTAGACGACTGCCGGCCAATGGTGCGACCGCCACCCATGCGCCGAGCTTCGGCATCGAGCGATGCGAACGTCGCCACGACCACCAGACCGACTACCGCGAACCGTCCGATCCGCGCCGCCCACGAAGGAGAAAGACCTTTGAAAGACTTCGAGCGCGCATCAGACATGACTGAAATTCCTTTTAAGACAACGAGTTGAGAACGCTAATACTTTGTCGCGACATGCAAGGCTACCACGCCAGCTGACAAATTGTAATATTTGACGGCTTCAAGGCCGACTTGTTCCATCATCGTCTTCAAAGTTTCCTGGTCCGGATGCATGCGGATCGATTCCGCGAGATAGCGGTAGCTGTCGGCGTCTTTCGCGAAGCGGTCGCCCAGCCAGGGCAGCACCTTGAACGAATAGACGTCGTAGAACTTGCGCAGCGGCTCCCATACCTTCGAGAACTCCAGCACGAGCACGCGGCCGCCCGGTTTCAGCACGCGGCGCATTTCGGCAAGCGCCGCGTCCTTGTGGGTCATGTTGCGCAGCCCGAACGCGACAGTTACCACGTCGAAGTAGTTGTCCGGAAAGGGAATTTTCTCAGCGTCGCACAGCAGTGCCGGCGTGATGACGCCCTTGTCGAGCAGCCGGTCGCGGCCCACGCGCAGCATCGATTCATTGATGTCGGTGTGCCAGACCTCGCCCGTCGGGCCGGCCTGTTTCGCGAATGCCTTCGAGAGGTCGCCCGTGCCGCCCGCGATGTCCAGCACCCTGGCGCCCGGCCGCACCTTCGCTTGGGCGATCGTGAAGGCCTTCCAGGCGCGATGCAGCCCGCCCGACATCAGGTCGTTCATCAGGTCGTAGTTCGAGGCGACCGAGTGGAACACGCCCGCCACCTTCTTCGCTTTTTCCTGTTCGTCGACGGTCTGATAGCCGAAGTGGGTTTTGCTCATCGCGCTGGTCCTTTGTCGCGGGTTCGGAATTGTTGCGCCGCGCCATACGCGGCAGGCGCCATCGTATCAGGGCGCGGCCGGATCGGTATTAATGACAGTGGCCGTGCGCGGCTGCCGGCGCGGGCATGGGCGCGTCACGCTCCACGCCTGCTGCTTTCAGTTTTGCGAAGTACTCGGCCCACAGCTCGTCCTGGCGCGTGGCCAGGTCATAGAGCAGGTCCCACGAATAGATGCCCGTGGAGTGACCGTCCGAGAAGGTCGGCTGCAACGCGTAGTTGCCCACACCTTCGAGCGCCGTGATCGTGACTTCGCGCTTGCCCGTCTGGAGCGTCTCCTGGCCGGGCCCGTGGCCGCGCACTTCCGCCGACGGCGAATACACGCGCATCAGTTCGAACGGCACGCGGTAGCTGCGTCCATCGGCGTATTGGAGTTCCAGCACGCGCGATACCGCGTGCACGACGACGCCGGTGGGCACCGGCGTATCGGGTTTCAGTCCACTCATGATTGACCTCAGGCGAGCGCCTGCTCGATTTCGTTACGCACGGCGTCGCGCAGCAACGTGGCTTGGGCGCGCCGCGCGGCGAGAAGTTTTTCGGACACGGTGCGCTGGCGCGGCGCCCACACCGGCATGGGGAAATGGGCGTCGTTCGAATAGCGCGGAATGACGTGCCAGTGCACATGCGGCACCTGGTTGCCGAGGCTCGCGAGATTCACCTTGACGGGCTGCATCACGCGGCGCAGCGCGCGCTCGACCGCGTACACCGCGTGCATGATCCGTTCCCGCGCGCCGCCGTCCAGATCGGAGAACTCAGCAACGTGCGCGTTCCAGATCACCCGGCAAAAGCCGGGATAATCCAGTTCGTCGGCGAGGACGACACGCAAGGTGTCGTCCTGCCAAAGCACCTCGCCGCCGTCCTCACGGCAGAATACGCAATCCATCGTTGTCCTCAGGCAGATCGGCAGGATGCCGCAACGGTGCCATTAGACCAGCACGCGCTCGATTCCGCCATTGTTCGCACGCGCGACATAATCCGCCATCCAGTTTTCGCCCAGCACATGGCGGGCAATTTCGACGACGATGTAATCCGCCTCGATGCCGGCGTCCTCGTTGTAGCGCGAGAGACCTTGCAGACACGACGGGCAGCTCGTGAGGATCTTCACGTCCGCTGCGCCGTTGTTGGCTTGCGGCGCGGCCGGCTGTGGACCGTCGCCGGCCTTGAGCACCGAACCCGCTGCGGCACCGGCCGCCCCCGCCGCGGCGTTGGCCGGGTTGATCGCGTTGGCGCCCGCTTGCGCCACGAGCGGAATGCCGCGCAGCTTCGCCGCGCCCTTGCGGATTTCCTCTTCCTTGCGAAAGCGCACCTGCGTCGAAATGTCCGGGCGCGTGACGGCCAGCGTGCCCGACTCGCCGCAGCACCGGTCGTTCTTCTCGATGCGGTAGCCGTCCTTCTCCGAACCCATGAGTTCGTTGACGAGCTTCACCGGGTCGATCGTCTTGATCGGCGTGTGGCAGGGGTCGTGGTACATGTAGCGCGTGCCCGTCACGCCGTCGAGCTTGATGCCCTTTTCGAGCAGAAACTCGTGAATGTCGATGATCCGGCAGCCCGGGAAGATCTTCTCGAATTCATAGCCCGCGAGCTGGTCGTAGCAGGTGCCACACGACACCACCACGGTCTTGATGTCGAGATAGTTGAGCGTATTCGCCACGCGGTGGAACAGCACGCGGTTGTCGGTGACGATCTTCTCGGCCTTGTCGTACTGGCCCGCGCCGCGCTGCGGGTAACCGCAGCACAGGTAGCCCGGCGGCAGCACCGTCTGCACGCCCGCTTCCCACAGCATGGCCTGGGTGGCGAGTCCCACCTGCGAGAACAGCCGCTCGGAGCCGCAGCCCGGGAAGTAGAACACCGCTTCCGAATCGACCGTGGTCGTCTTCGGGTTGCGGATGATCGGCACGATCTTGTTGTCTTCGATGTCGAGCAGCGCGCGCGCCGTCTTCTTCGGCAAGTTGCCCGGCATCTTCTTGTTGACGAAGTGGATCACCTGCTCCACCACGGGCGGCTTGCCCGTGGTGGCGGGCGGATGCGCCGTCTGCTTCTTCACGACCTTCTTGAGCAGGTCGTTGCCGAGGCGCTGCGCCTTGTAGCCGAAGCCCATCATCGCGGTACGCGCGAGGTTGATGGTCTGCGGGTTGGTGGCGTTCAGGAAGAACATGCCCGCCGCGCTGCCGGCGTTGAACTTCTTCTTGCCCATCTTGCGCAGCAGGTTGCGCATGTTCATGGAGACATCGCCGAAGTCGATCTTCACCGGGCAGGGCGTGACGCACTTGTGGCAGACCGTGCAGTGGTCGGCCACGTCGTTGAACTCGTCCCAATGCTTGATCGACACGCCGCGGCGCGTCTGCTCCTCATACAGGAACGCCTCCACCAGCAGCGACGTCGCGAGAATCTTGTTGCGCGGGCTGTACAGCAGGTTCGCGCGCGGCACGTGGGTGGCGCACACCGGCTTGCACTTGCCGCAGCGCAGACAGTCCTTGATCGAAGCGGAGATCGCGCCGATGTCGGACTGCTGCATGATGAGCGACTCGTAGCCCATGAGTCCGAAGCTCGGCGTGTAGGCGTTGCGCAGGTCCGCGCCGTCGAGCAGCTTGCCCGCGTTGAAGCGGCCTTGCGGATCGACGCGCTGCTTGTACGCGCGGAATTCGGCGATCTCGTCTTCGGTGAGGAATTCCAGCTTGGTGATGCCGATGCCGTGCTCGCCCGAAATCACGCCATCCAGCGAACGCGCGAGCTTCATGATGCGCGCCACGGCGGCGTGCGCGTCCTGGAGCATCTCGTAGTTGTCGGAATTGACCGGGATGTTCGTGTGGACGTTACCGTCGCCCGCGTGCATGTGCAGCGCGACGAACACGCGGCCGCGCAGCACCCGCTTGTGGATGGCCTGAGCCTCGTCGAGGATCGGCTTGAACGCGCCGCCGTTGAAGATCTGGCGCAGTTCCGCGCGAATTTCCTGCTTCCACGACACGCGGATCGTCCGGTCCTGGGTGACGTGGAAGACGTTCGCGTCGGCCTGCACATCGACGCGGTCGGCGAACTTTTCGGCCAGCGCCTCGTAGCCCAGTTGCACCAGATGGTGCTGCGCCTCGGCAAGCGGCATATCGAGGTGATCGCGCAGGAATTCCCAGCGCGCGCGCACGTGCCGCAGCAGGTCGAGCGCCTGCTGCACGCGGTCTTCCAGCAGCTCGGCGCTCGGAATCTCGTTGGCGTCGTCGCTCTTGCCGAGCGGCAACTTGCCCGCCTTGAAGAACGCTTCCAGCGCGCCCAGCAGTTGCAGCTTGTTCTTGATCGACAGCTCGATGTTGATGCGCTCGATGCCGTCCGTGTACTCGCCCATGCGGTCGAGCGGAATCACGACGTCTTCGTTGATCTTGAACGCGTTGGTGTGCTTCGCGATGGCGGCCGTGCGGCTGCGGTCCAGCCAGAAGCGCTTGCGCGCCTCGGCGCTCACGGCGACGAAGCCTTCACCGCTCTTGCCGTTGGCCATGCGCACCACTTCCGAGGTGGCGGCGGCCACCGCGTCGGCGTCGTCGCCCACGATGTCGCCGATCAGCACCATCTTCGGAAACGCGTTGCGCTTCGACTTGGTCGCGTAACCGACGGCGCGCAGATAGCGCTCGTCGAGGTGTTCCAGACCGGCCAGAATCGCGCCGCCCTGCTTCGACGTCTCGAACAGGTAGTCCTTGATTTCGACGATGCTCGGAATCGCCTCGCGCGCCTGGCCGAAGAATTCGAGGCAGACGGTGCGCGTGTGCGCGGGCATCTTGTGCAGCACCCAGCGCCCGGACGTGATGAGCCCGTCGCAGCCTTCCTTCTGGATGCCGGGCAGGCCGGCGAGAAACTTGTCGGTAACGTCCTTGCCGAGCCCTTCCTTGCGGAAACGCCGCCCCTCGATGTCGAGCGTCTCCGTGCGCAGCAGCTTTTCGCCCGGCGCGTGTTCGCCGTCGAACCACTTCAGCTCGAAGCGCGCCACAGGGATGTCGTGGATCTTGCCGAGGTTGTGCTCGAGGCGCGTGACTTCGAGCCAGTTGCCCTCCGGGTCCACCATGCGCCACCAGGCCAGGTTGTCGAGCGCGGTGCCCCACAGCACGGCCTTCTTGCCGCCCGCGTTCATCGCAATGTTGCCGCCGATGCACGACGCGTCGAGCGAGGTGGGGTCCACCGCGAACACATAGCCGGCCTGCTCGGCGGCCTCGGTCACACGGCGCGTGACCACGCCCGCGCCGGAATAGATGGTGGGCACCTTGCGGGCCACGCCCGGCAGTTCCGTCAGTTCGACGGCGCCCAGCTGCTCCAGCTTTTCGGTATTGATGACGGCCGAGAACGGCGTGAGCGGCACCGCACCGCCCGTGTAGCCCGTGCCGCCTCCGCGCGGAATCACGGTGAGACCGAGTTCGAAGCAGGCCTTCACGAGGCCGGCGATCTCCGCTTCGGTGTCGGGCGTGAGCACGACGAACGGATACTCGACGCGCCAGTCGGTGGCGTCCGTCACGTGCGAAACGCGCGCGAGGCCGTCGAAGCGGATGTTGTCCTTCTGCGTGCGGCGGCCCAGCACCTTCGTCGCGCGCCGCCGCAGTTCGGCCATCCGGGCGAATTCGGCGGCGAAGTCGTCAATGGCGCGGCGCGTAGCGCCCACCAGCGTTTCGACGCGCGCGGCGCGGTCGATGCCCGCCTCGTCGCTGTGCTCCTGCAGATCGGCGCGGCGGCGCTTTTCGATTTCCGCGAGCCGGTGATTGAGCGCCCCGATCAGCAGGTCGCGCCGCTTCGGGTTGTCGAGCAGATCGTCCTGAAGATACGGATTGCGCCTTACCACCCAGATGTCGCCCAGCACCTCGTAGAGCATGCGCGCCGAGCGGCCCGTGCGGCGCTCTTCGCGCAGTTCCGAGAGCGCCGTCCACGCGTCTTCCCCGAGTAGCCGGATGACGATTTCGCGGTCGGAGAACGACGTGTAGTTATAGGGAATTTCGCGCAGGCGCGGCTCGGCGTCGGCGGCCACCGTCGCGGCGGCCCCGTTGGGATCGAAAACTTGAGGTGCGTTCATGTTAGGACGACTCGGTGGGCTAGCGCGGCGGACCTGTGCAGTAAGCGCCGGCTGGCAGTGCGCGTGGGGCGCATTCTGGGGAAGCGTGTCCGAAATAGTCTGCTATTTACGGACGACCGTGATGTGAAGCCCGCGCCGGCCATGCTGGAGCGATGAACGCTGCCGCACTGGCCGGGGACTTCGCTGGCTCAGATTCCGCTACACGATCGTGCGTGGCGGGCGTGCCGCTGCGCCGCGGGGCGGGTCTCGCGCCGCGCGGGCATCAAATGGGCGATCCGAGGCTGCCAGCGCATCTTTCGGTCCTTGTTCCAAAACGCGATTCTAACCCATGATCCAGGCCGGCGCCGACCGCCACCCTGCCCCGCCAGGGGCTTTGCGGGGCGTCTGGCGGCGGCCTGAGCGGTGCTCAATGGCGCTATCATTGGTCCTTTCCCTTCCTCACCGAACGCGGCGCGCGTCCCCAGCATGGCTCCCCACGACTATCTCAAGAAGATCCTCACCGCACGCGTCTACGACGTGGCCCGCGAGACCGAACTCGAACATGCGCCGAACCTCTCGGCACGGATGCGCAACGCCATTTACCTGAAGCGCGAAGACAACCAGCCGGTGTTCTCGTTCAAGCTGCGCGGCGCCTACAACAAGATGATCAATCTGCCCGCCGACGTGCGGGCGCGCGGCGTCATCACGGCGTCGGCGGGCAACCACGCGCAGGGCGTCGCCTACTCGGCCGCGCGGCTCGGCGTGAAGGCGGTCATCGTGGTGCCGGTCACCACGCCCCAGGTGAAGGTGGACGCGGTGCGCGCCCACGGCGGCCCGACGGTGGAGGTGGTGCAGGCCGGCGAATCGTATAGCGACGCCTACGCGCATGCCCTGAAGATTCAGGAGGAGCGCCAGCTCGCCTTCGTGCACCCGTTCGACGACCCCGACGTCATCGCCGGCCAGGGCACGATCGCGATGGAAATGTTGAGCCAGCACCAGGGTCCCATCCACGCGATCTTCGTGCCGATCGGCGGCGGCGGCCTCGCGTCCGGCGTGGCGTCGTACGTGAAAGCGGTGCGCCCGGAGATCAAGGTCATCGGCGTGCAGACCGAGGACTCGTGCGCCATGGCCAAATCCATCAAGGCCGGCGAGCGCGTGGCGCTCAACGAGGTGGGTCTGTTCTCGGACGGCACGGCGGTGAAGCTCGTGGGCGAAGAGACGTTCCGCGTGTGCCGCGAGACGCTGGACGAAGTCATCACCGTGGATACGGACGCCCTGTGCGCCGCGATCAAGGACGTGTTTCAGGACACCCGCAGCCTGCTTGAACCCGCCGGGTCGCTCGCCGTGGCAGGCGCGAAGCAGTACGCGGAACGCGAAGGCATCGAAGGCGAGACGCTAATCGCGATCACCTCCGGCGCCAACATGAACTTCGACCGCATGCGCTTCGTGGCCGAGCGCGCCGAGGTGGGCGAGTCGCGCGAAGCCGTGTTCGCCGTCACCATTCCCGAAGAGCGCGGCAGCTTCAAGCGGTTCTGCGCACTGGTGGGCACGCGCAGCGTGACGGAATTCAACTACCGCATTGCCGACGCGCAGTCCGCGCACATCTTCGTCGGGGTGCAGATCAAGAACCGCGGCGAATCCGCGCAGATCGCCGCCAACTTCGAGGCGCACGGCTTCGCCACGGTCGACCTCACCGGCGACGAGCTCTCCAAGCAGCACGTGCGCTACATGGTGGGCGGCCGCTCGCCGCTCGCGCACGACGAACGGCTCTTTCGCTTCGAGTTTCCGGAGCGGCCGGGCGCGCTCATGAAGTTCCTTTCTTCGATGGCGCCGAACTGGAACATCAGCCTGTTCCACTACCGCAACCAGGGCGCGGACTACAGCTCGATCCTCGTCGGCATCCAGGTGCCGAAGGCGGAAGACGCCGAGTTCGGCCGCTTCCTTGCCACGCTCGGCTATCCGAACTGGGAAGAAACGGCGAACCCGGTCTACCGGCTGTTCCTGTCGTAACGGCTGCGGCCGCCGCTGGCAAAACAGGAACAGGACCGCACACGCATGACGCTCTCGCTCGCGGACAAACTGGTCGTCGCCATCTCGTCGCGGGCGCTGTTCGACTTCGAGGAAGAAAACCGCGTTTTCGAGACCGGCGACCTGCAAGCCTACGAGGCGCTCCAGCGCGAGCGCCTCACGGTGCCGGCGCGACCCGGCGTGGCGTTCGCGCTGATCCGCAAGCTGCTCGCGCTGAACACCGGCGCGCATCGGGTGGAAGTGGCGATTCTCTCGCGCAGCGACCCCATCAGCGGGCTGCGCGCGTTCAGCTCGTGCCGCGAACACGGGCTCGCCATCGAACGCGGCGTGTTCACGCGCGGCCGCCCGCCGTTCGGTTATCTGAAGCCGCTCAACGCGTCGCTCTTTTTGTCGGCCAATCACGACGACGTGCGAGACGCGCTCGCCGCCGGTTTCCCCGCCGCACGCGTGCTGCCCGAATCGGCGACAATGGCAAGCCGGTATCCGGACGAAATTCGTATTGCGTTCGACGGCGATGCGGTGCTCTTTTCCGACGAAGCGGAGCAGATTTTCCAGCGCGACGGGCTGCGCGCGTTCGTGAGCCACGAGCGCGACAATCGCGAGCTGCCGCTAGCCGTTGGGCCGCTCAAGCCGCTGCTGGAAGCGCTGCACCGTCTGCAGAAACTCGCGGACGAAGCCTCGCCCATGCGCATCCGCACCGCGCTCGTCACGGCGCGGTCGGCCCCGGCGCACGAGCGCGCCATTCGCACGCTGATGGCCTGGAACATCGAAATCGACGAAGCGATGTTCCTGGGCGGCCTCGACAAGGGCGCCTTCCTGCGCGAATTCGAACCGGACTTTTTCTTCGACGACCAGATCCGCCACTGCGAATCGGCCCGCGCCGTCACGGCGACGGGGCACGTCGCGAGTGGCATCGTGAACGCATCATGACACCCGAACAGTCACCGCTCGGCAAACCTGCCACGTACACCGAACAGTACGATCCCACGCTGCTTTTCCCGATTGCGCGCGCCGCGGCGCGTGAAGCCATCGGCATTGGCGCGCAGTTGCCGTTCTTCGGCACCGACATCTGGAACGCCTACGAGCTTTCGTGGCTCACCCCGCGCGGCAAGCCGCAGATCGCCGTGGCCACGTTCTTCATTCCGGCCGACTCGCCGAACATCGTCGAATCGAAGTCGTTCAAGCTCTACCTCGGGTCGTTCGCGCAGACGCCATTCGAATCCATCGAGGCCGTGCGCGACACCATCAAGCGCGACGTGGCGGCGGCGTGCGGGGCCTCGGTGTCGGTGCGGCTGGACCCGCCTGCGGCATTCGCCAAGCTTCAGTTCGAAGAGTTCGAAGGGCTTTCGCTCGACCGGCTCGACCTCGACGCCGACGTCTACCATCCAGACCCGTCGCTGCTGCGCGCGGCACTAGGCGAGGCGCCGGTGGAAGAAACGCTGGTGTCGAACCTGCTGAAGTCGAATTGCCCCGTGACGGGCCAGCCGGACTGGGGCAGCGTGCAGATCCACTACGTCGGCCCGCAGATCGACCAGGCCGGGCTGCTGCGCTACATCATTTCGTACCGCAACCACACGGGGTTCCACGAGCAATGCGTGGAGCGCATCTTCGTGGACATCCTGCGCGAATGCCAGCCGGTGAAGCTTGCGGTCTACGCGCGCTATACGCGGCGCGGCGGGCTCGACATCAACCCGTTCCGCACCAACTACAACCTGCCGATGCCGGACAACGCGCGGCTCGCCCGGCAGTAAGGCCGCGTTATTTCCCGTCCGGCGCCTTGTAGGCCACGCAGTCGATCTCGACCTTGCAGTCCACCACCATGCTCGAGACGACGCAGGCCCGTGCCGGCGGATTCTCGCCGAAGTACTCGCGAAACACCTTGTTGAACGACGCGAAGTCGCGCGGGTCATCCAGCCACACGCCGCAGCGCACGACGTGCTCGGTGCCGTAGCGGGCTTCCTTCAGGATGGCGACCATGTTCTGGATCGCCTTGTGCGACTGCTCGACGATGCCGCCGTTGATGACCTCGCCGTTTTCCATCGGCGTCTGGCCGGAGACGAAGAGCCAACCGTCCGCCTCCACCGCGCGCGCAAACGGCATGTGCTGACCGCCCGTGCCCTTGCCGCCTTCCACACCATAACGCTTCATCGTTTCTGCTCCTGGTCGTTTGTTGGCGCGCGCCGCAGAGCGCAACGCGCGAGAGGAATGCCGTCCCGGCACGCCAGCGCATCGGCCGACACACGCGGGACTTGAACGCTGAATTCAGAACGCGCGCTGCGCCGCTCCCGCCGATGCAGCAGCCTGCGCCGGCACCGCACCGCGCGCCACGAAATGCCCGGCCCGCTCGCCGGACGGCTGACCCTCGCGGTACGACAGCACGCCGTTGACCCACACGGCGTCGATGCCGTCCGCAGGTTGCTCGGGCCGTTCGAACGTCGCGGCGTCGCGCACGCGCGCCGGGTCGAACAGTACGAGATCGGCGTGATAGCCCACGTGCACCTCGCCGCGCTGCGCCAGGCCAAAGCGGCGCGCCGAGAGCGACGTCATCTTGCGCACGGCCTCTTCGAGCGGCATGAGCGCCATGTCGCGCGCATAGTGGCCCAGCACGCGCGGAAAGGCACCCCACAGCCGCGGATGCGGCAGCGGGTCATTCGGCAAGCCGTCCGAGCCCACCATGCTGGCCGGATGCGCGAGGATGCGCCGCACGTCGTCCTCGGACATGTTGTGGTACACCGCGCCCGCGGGTTGCAGGCGCTTCGCGGCATCCGGCTGGCTCACGCCCCACTCCGCGGCAATCTCCTTGATGCGCTTGCCCGCCATTTCGGGATGCGGCTCGGACCACGTGATCGTGATGTCGATGTCGCCCGTCACCTGCTTGAGATCGAGCGTCGACGAACTGCGGTTGTACGGATAGCAGTCGCAACCCACGGGTTGCAGGCGCCGCGCGCCTTCCAGCCGTTCGAGCACTTCGGTACTGCGGCCCCAGTTCGACGGTCCCGCGCACTTGAGGTGCGAGATCACCACCGGCACCTGGGCATGGCGCCCCACGCGGAACGCTTCGTCCATGGCGTCCAGGATGCCGTCGAACTCCGTGCGCATATGCGTGGTGTAGACCGCGCCCGCCGCGGCAAGCGGCTCGGCGAGGGCCAACACTTCCTCCGTCGATGCCGCGAACGCCGAGCCGTACGCAAGCCCGGTACTCAAGCCCAGCGCGCCGTGCGCGAGCGCTTCTTCGAGCTGCGCGCGCATGCCGTCGATTTCGGCGGCCGTGGCCGTGCGGTCCAGCCGGTCCATGTGGTTGTTGCGCAGCGCCGTGTGCCCGACGAGCGCCGCCACGTTCACGGCAGGCCGCGCGGCATTCACGGCGTCGACGTACGCGGCGAAGGTCGGGTACTGGAACGCGTCGCGCTCGCCGAGCAGGTTCATCGGATCGGGCGGCGCGCCCCTGAGCGCCACGGGCGACGCGCTGATCCCGCAATTGCCGACGATCACCGTCGTCACGCCCTGGCTCAGCTTCGGCAGCATCTGCGGCGCGCGGATCACGTGCGTGTCGTCGTGCGTATGGACGTCGATGAAGCCCGGCGCGAGCGCGCGCCCGTTCGCCTCCACGACCTCTTCGGCCAGCCAGTTCGACAGATTGCCGACCGCCGCGATGCGGCCGTTGCGGATAGCCACGTCGCGCTCCACGGGCGGCGCGCCCGTGCCGTCGTACAACTGGGCCCCGACAATCAGCGTATCTGCGGCTTCAGGATGCGAGTGCATGGGTCAATCTCCTAGCGGTTGCCTGTCGCCGCCGCCGCGGTGCGCGTCGAGCGCGTGCTTCATGCGGCGCAGCAGTTCGCGGCTCTCGTCGCCCTGGCTCACGGCGAGTTCGGTGACGAGCACGTCGAGCGCCATCATCATCGCGTAGCGCGACGACGATGGCTTGTAGATGAAATCGGTTTCGAACGCGACGATGGGAATCACCCAGTCGGCCAGCTTCGCGAGCGGCGAGGCCGGCGCCGTGACGGCCACCACCGCGGCGCCGTAGCTGCGCGCGATGCGGCAGTTCTCGACCATTTCGGGCACGCGGCCCGTGGTCGAGAGTGCCACCACGACGCAGTCGCGCGAGAGCGTGCTCGCCACCATGCGTTGCAGCAGCGCGTCCTGGTAGGTCGCGACGGGGCGGCCGAGGCGCACGAGCCGAAAGCGCGCTTCGTCGGCCAGCGCCGTCGAGCCGCCGCCCATGCCGAACACGTAGATCATGCGCGCTTCGCGCAGCGCCGCGGCGGCCTGCGCCACGGGCGCCTGGCGCAGCAGTTGATGGTTGTGCGCAAGCGCGGTCTGCAATTCGTCGAACACGCGCGTGGCGATCGACCCCGCGGCATCCGCAGGCGCCTCGGCATGCAGGAAGCGCTGCCCGACGGCCGCCGCCTGGGCGAGCCGCAGCTTGAGTTCGCGCACGTCGCGGCAGCCCACCGTTTTGGCGAAACGCGTGACGGTGGCCACGCTCACCTTCGCGTCGTGGGCCAGCGCGCCGATGCTCGCGCGCGAGGCGCCCGTCAGGTCGTCGAGAATACGCGCCGCCACCTTGCGTTCCGCCGAGCGCAGATCGGGCGCGCATTCGGCAATGCGCGCGACGATGTCGAAGGTCTGCGGTTCTGTGGCTGAATTCATGGAGAAGGCGGGAACGGGATACAGGACGGCAGCGCAGGTCACATGCCTCGGGTACGGTACGGCATCCAGTACCGGATGCCGGGTAGCGGGTAGGTGGCACCGCACCGCTTCTGGTACTAAATAACATTTACGTCGGCATCGTACTTTCTGTACCATGGCGAAGTCAACTTGGGTTCCGCATAACAACGCGATGGAGCAAGGCGAGATGAAAGTTACAAACTATCAGGGGCGCACGATCGATCCCAACAGCAAGGGCCTCGGCAACGTACCGGGCTCGAGCATCCAGTTGACGGATGCGGGCCGTCTCGAATGGAACCTGCTCGACGAAGACGTGAGCCTGCCCGCCGCCGTGCTCTACGCGGACCGCATCGAGCACAACCTGAAGTGGATGCAGGACTTCGTCGCCGAATACGGCGCGAAACTCGCGCCGCACGGCAAGACCACGATGGCGCCGCAGCTTTTTCGCCGCCAGATCGACGCCGGCGCGTGGGGCATCACGCTCGCCACGGCACACCAGACGCGTGCCGCGTGGCACGGCGGCGTGTCGCGCGTGCTGATGGCCAACCAGCTCGTGGGCCGGCGCAACATGATGATGGTCGCCGAACTGCTCAGCGACCCGGAGTTCGAATTCTTCTGCCTCGTCGATTCGGTGGATGGCGTCGAGCAACTGGGCCAGTTCTTCGGCTCGGTGCGCAAGCAGCTCAACGTGCTACTGGAACTGGGTGTGCCGGGCGGACGCACGGGCGTGCGCGATGCCGCGCAGCGCGACGCGGTGTTGGCCGCCGTCGAACGCTATCCCGATTCGTTGCGGCTCGCGGGCGTGGAAGTCTATGAAGGCGTGCTGAAGGAAGAGAACGAAGTGCGCGCGTTTCTGCGCGAGGCCGTGAGCCTCGCCACGCAACTGGCCGACGCGGGCCGCTTCGCGCGTGCGCCGGCCATTCTCACCGGCGCGGGCTCGGCGTGGTACGACGTGGTGGCCGAAGAGTTTTCAAAAGCCGCCGCGGGCGGCCGCATCGAGGTGGTGCTGCGTCCCGGTTGCTATCTGACCCACGACGTCGGCATCTACAAGAAGGCGCAGAGCGACATCTTCGCGCGCAATCCGGTAGCGCGGAAAATGGGCCAAGGCCTGCTGCCTGCGCTGCAACTCTGGGCCTATGTGCAGTCGATTCCCGAGCCGGACCGCGCCATCGTCGGCTTCGGCAAGCGCGACGCCGCGTTCGACGCCGGCTACCCCGAGCCCGCGCGCCACTTCCGCCCAAGCCGCGACGGCAGCGACCACGGCACGCCGCGCGACATCGCGCCGAACGAAGGCTGGGAGATCTTCGGCATGATGGACCAGCACGCGTATCTGCGCATTCCGCCGGGCGCGGACCTGAAAGTGGGCGACATGATCGCCTTCGACATCTCGCATCCCTGTCTCACCTTCGACAAGTGGCGCGAGGTGCTGATCGTGGATCCGTCGTATCGCGTGACCGAGGTGGTCGAGACGTTCTTCTGAGTGGCGCGAGGACGCGATGAAAACGCGGCGTGGCGCGCCGCGTGAGGCCACGCTAAGCCGCGTCCTGCACTGGAGCAGCCGGCGCGGCGGCCGCCACTTCGGCAATGCGCGCCTCCAGCAAACCGAGGGCTCCGGAAAGGGCCTTCAGCGCGTCCTCCGGCATCGCCGCCATCGTGTCGTGCAGGAAGGCATTGCGACGCGGCAGGCTTTCTTCCATCGCGTCCCGGCCCGCCTGGGTGAGCTTCACGTTCGTGATGCGGTTGTCGCGTTCGTCGGAACTGCGGGCAATCCAGCCCATTCCTTCCAGCAGCTTGAGTTGCCGCGTGAGTGCGCCCGGATCGACGCGCAGCCGCTCCACGAGTCGCTTCTGCGACGACTCGCCGGCCTGGTCGTAGAGCGCGAGCAGAATCCGCCAACGCGGCATCGGGTGGCCAACTTGCGCCTCGAACGCCGACATGAACGCCCGATAGGTGCGGCCAAACTGCTGAACGATGGCGACGCGGTCCTGTTCTTCCATGATGTATGCCGTAATGCCTGAAAACGAAACGTCAGCCGGCCGGCTCGACGCACTGCTCGATGAACCCGCTCATTCGGCGGGAACCGCCGGCTCGATCTGACGCCGTAGTTTAACCGGTGGCACCCGCCGGCTCTGCCAGACGGATATCACCGCCACGGCCGCCGCCAACGCCAGACCCAGGTGGATGGCGGCCACCAGCGCTTCGCGCGCCGTTTCGAGCAGCACGCCGCCGTTGTGGCCCGCCTGCGCCAGCTGCGTGGTGAGCGTGGCCTGCGCCTCATGGTTGATGAGAATCTGCGGGTCGCCCAGATCGCCGAACCACTGCATCGCGTGATCGTTTTCCAGCGCGCTGCGCACGCCGCTCGCGTACATGTGCGTAACGAACGTGCCTGTGATCGCCGTGCCCACCATCCCGCCGATCATGCGCAGCGACTGCAGCAGCGCCGTAGCAATGCCGAGGTGCTCGCGGCCCGCGGTCTGCTGGGCGAAGACCGTGAGATTCGGCATCACGAAACCAAGCCCCAGACCGCCGAAAATCATGAACGACATCAGAAGCGCGTGCGGCATGGCGCGCGTGGCGATCACCACCGCGAGGCACGACACCGCGAGCATGCCGAAGCCGACATAGAGCATGAGGTTCGGATTCGGGATGCGCGACACGATGCGCCCGTTCGCAATGCTGCCGATCGTGATGAACACCACGAGCGGCGTAATCACGAGACCTGCTTCCTTCGGCGACATCCCGAAACCGCCCTGGAACAGCAGCGGCGCGTAGAACAGCAGCGAGAACATCGAGAAGCCGCCCAGCACGGAAAGCGTGAAGAGCGCGTTCAGGCTCCGGTTGCGGAACATGTCGACCGGAAGAATGGCTTGCGGGAAGCGCTTTTCCCATTGCCAAAGCGCCCACGCGGCCACGACGCTCACGGCGAGCAGCGCGACGGCTGCAGCGCTCACGCCGTGCTTCGGCAGGAGTTCGACAAATAGCTGAAGCGAACCGAGCGCCACGGCGATAAGCACCGCGCCCGGCCAGTCGAGCCGCATGCGCCCTTCGTGCGCGACGTGCCGCATGTGCGGCAGGTAGCGCCACACGAAAAAGAGCGAGAGCAACCCTACCGGCAGATTCACGTAGAACACCGAGCGCCATCCCGCGTACTGCGTGAGGAACCCGCCCAGCGAAGGCCCGATCGCGTTCGCGATACCGAACGCCGAACTCATCATCACCTGCCAGCGCAGGCGCACGACGGAATCGGGGAAAAGGTCAGGAATGCAGGCGAACGCGGTGCCCACCAGCATGCCGCCACCAATGCCTTGCAGCCCGCGCGCGAGCACGAGAAACAGCATGCTGTTCGCCATCCCGCACAACACGGAGGCGCCGGTGAACACGACGATCGACGCAATGAGGAATGGCTTGCGCCCGTAATAGTCGCCGAGGCGCCCGAAGATCGGCACGGTGATCACCGAGGCGAGCAGATACGACGTCGCCACCCACGCGTACAGGTCGAAGCCCTTGAGTTCGGCGACGATGGTGGGCAGCGCGGTGCCGACCACGGTCTGGTCGAGCGCAACGAGCATGGTGACGAAGGAGATGCCGAGCATCGCGAGCAGCGACTCCCGGAACGGCAAGACCTGCCCACTCGAATGGTGGGTTGTGGTGTGGACGGCCATTTTTGATAGCGCAATGGTTGACTCGTCAAAGAAATGAAATCATATCACGCCTGGGGGTTCTAATCAGGCTGTGCCCCGCGCGCCTTGCGGGGCTGGCATCGAGGCGTTATTGGGACGTCAGGTCTCTCAGGAGGGGTATGGAGTGGGTTCCCACCACGTCGGCGCAAGCGCTTTGCGCCGACGACATGGCCGCGCTGGCGCGCGCCAAACACGAGCTTGAAAGCCCGCCGCTCACCATGAAGCTGGCGGCGATTGTCGGCGCGCCTTTAGAGAAGGTCATGTTGCGGCTGCCGGCCGTCGCCAACGAGAAGGTGGCGGAAGCGACGCAGTCAGCGCTGCGTAAATGTCTGCAGATTGCGTTGAAGACGCTGCGCAAGTCAGGACATGGCGCGGGGCGAGCCACGAGCCACGTCGGCTCCGGCGCTACAGGCGCAGCGGCTTTGCCGCCCGCCGCGCCCGAAAAGCCCGGCAACCTGCTTCACAAGTTCGCCGTGGCGACCACCGGCGCGGCGGGCGGTGCGTTCGGGCTGCTCGCGCTGCCGGTCGAGTTACCGGTCACCACGACGCTGATGTTCCGCTCGATCTGCGACGTGGCGCGCAGCGAAGGCGAAGACCTGAATTCCACCGACACCCAGCTGCAATGCCTCGCGGTGCTCGGCATGGGCAGCCACTCGAGCACCGACGACGAAGCCGATCTCGGCTACTTCATCATGCGCGGCGCGCTCGCGCAGGCGGTGTCGAAGGCGTCGTCTGAGATCGCGTCGAAGGGCATCACGACGCATGGCTCGGCGGCGCTCGTGCGCCTCGTCAACGCCATCGCGGCACGTTTTTCGGTGCAGGTGAGCGAGCAGGTGGCGGCCAAATCGATCCCGGCGATCGGCGCCGTGCTGGGCGCGATGGTCAACACCGTGTTCATCGATCACTTCCAGCAGGTCGCGCACGGCCACTTCACCGTGCGCCGGCTGGAGCGCAAATACGGCGAAGAGGCGGTGAAGGCGGCGTATCAGACCATCGACATCTCGCTCGCCTGAGCGGCCTGCGCGCGCGTAACGCGGCGCACGAAGCGGGCCGCGTCGTCCAGCGCGAGGCGCGACTCCGGCAGAAATGGCGCGAAGATGGGCCACACGTGCGGCATCTTCGGCCAGATGTGCAGCTCGACCTCCACGCCGGCCGCTCGCGCCTTGTCGGCCACGCGCCGCGTGTCGTCCAGCAGCACTTCCGTGCTGCCGGCCTGCATGAAGAGCGGCGGCAAGCCGTGCAGGTCCGCGTAGAGCGGCGACGCGTAGGGGTGCGTCGGCTCGGTCTCGCCCAGGTAGATCTTCGCCGCGCGCGCAAGCGCGGCGCCGGCGAACATCGGGTCGACGCCGTCGTTCGAGCGCAGCGTCGCGCCCGTTGCGGCCAGATCGGTCCACGGAGAAAACAGGATGCCGCCCGCGGGCAAGGCGTCGCCCGCATCGCGCAGCGCCACCAGCGTGGCAAGCGCAAGGCCGCCGCCCGCCGAGTCTCCGGCCACCACGATGGACTGCGGCGGCGTGCCGTCCGCGATCAACTGGCGATACGCGGCGAGCGCGTCGTCGAGTGCGGCGGGGAACGGATGCTCGGGCGCGAGGCGATAGTCGAGCGAGAAAGCGCGCGCGTCGGCACGGGTGGCGAGGCCGAACACAATGGCGCGGTGCGTCTGCGGCGAGCAGAAGTAATAGCCGCCGCCGTGCAGGTAGAGAATCGTGCGCGTCCCCGCGTGAGAGGTTGCGGCGCCGACGCCTGACGTGTTGGCCGAAACTGCGTTCGCGCGACGCTCGAGCCATTCACCCATGAGCGGCGCGTGCGCCGCGCCGTACTGTTCGCGCAGATGCCAGCCGGGCGGCACGCGCGGCGACCACGCGCGCTTTGCGGTGCGCGCACGGGCAAGCTGCACGTTGATCGACGGTTTGAGCGTCTCGGGGCGAAACTGCCTGCGCAACACCCAGCACGCGAGTGCACTTTGCCAGCTCATCGGTACGGGCTCCATGGACAAGAAACCGCCCATGGTACGCGGGGCAAAATCGAGGCGAGTCGATTGAACGCTCTAGACGTGTTGCCCGCCGAGTGGTGCTGATCAGCGCTCATTGGCGCTTATTGGCACCTACCGACGCCTGTTGGCAACCGCCGATCCCTGCGCGAGGCGGCAACTGCCCCGCGCTCACTCAGTTGGTCAGCCGCACCTGGCCGCGAATCTCGCCGCTGGGGTTCTGCGCCGTATGGACGTTGAAGTACCACTGCCCCGCCATCAAGTCCGTCACCTGTTGTTCGGTCAACGTGGCAGCGCCCTTGATCGGGCTCGCGAGCGCCTGCTTCTCCACCGGCACCTGCACCTTCGCGTTCTGCCCCACGGGCGCGGGACCGTGGAAGTGCGCAGCCGTGACGGGGCTGGAGAGCCCTTCGTAAGTCGCCGTCCATTGCAGCTTTTTCGTGGACGTATCGAACGTCGCGTCCAGCATGCCGTGCCCGTGGCTCACGCGCGGCGGCACTTCACTGGACGGTTCGAGGTCGGCCCTCAACGCGACGGTATCGGCAAAAGCAGCGCCCGAGATCAAGGCGCAAAACGCGACAGCGACCTTCAATGTGCGAAGCACTTTCATGTTGTTCTCCGATTCGGCAATTCTGTCCGATGCGACTCACCACCCGGTCACATTGGAACGGCGCCCTCGCGACGCCTGCCACATGCTAGTGCAAAACACGGTGCGCCGCCGTGCTGCCCGCCCCGCTCCGGGCCCCTGCCGCCGCGATTCTTCCGATATTTTTGAACAGTGCCTTGTCGGATTTGTTCTCGATTTTCGTCGCTCGACCGACTACGCTTCTTCCTGCGAGAAGTGACTCTTCATTGAAGGGTCTCCAAGCTTGAACGCGGCTTCGGCCGCGTTTTTTTTCGCCTGCACGCCCTTCTCGGCGAACAGAAACCGGCGAATTCGTGCGATCAATTCGCCGCGCCCACCGCGCCCATCTTCGCGCGATACGGCCGCGGAAATACCGGCAAGGCGAGCAGCGCACACAGGCTTGCCGCAGCCCAGACGGCGGTCCACGAACCCACCGCGAGCAGCAGCGGAATGGCAAGCGGCGTGAGGAACAACGTCGTGAATGCGCCCGTGTTCCCCATCGCCAGCGCAGTGCCGGCTCGTTGCGTGCCGGCGAGCGTCGCGAGTTCCGTATAAGCCACGCCATGCCACGCGGATGCGCAGACGCCGCCCGCCACGATCGCAACGGCAAACCACATGGCCGCCGCGGAATCGGCATGCGGCACAGCGAGCGTCATCGCCGCGAGCAATGCAAAGAACGCTGCGGTTAGCAGGCTGCACGCACGCATATAGCCGCGACGGTTGCCGTGACGATCGGCCCAGCGCCCACTCCATACGCGCATGATCGCGGCGCCGGTCTGCACGGCAGCCATCGTCGCGCTGATGGTCACGACGCCCGCATGACTGAAGTCGTGCAGAAAGACCGCGGCGAAGGTCACGACGGCGAGCTGCGGCACGCAAAGCGCCGCGATGCCGAGCGTCACGCGCCAGATAGCGGGATCGCGCAGCGGGCTCGTGGCGGCGCGGGCGCGAACCCGAGCGTGATGAGGTTGACGGTACGTCTTCGATACGTGGCCGCTTGCCGAGTTTGTCGATTGAACGGCTGCGGCTTTCTCGTCGGCGCGCTTCAATCCAGCCCCGCCCGTCGCCAGCTCCGGCTCGTACAACCAGCGCCACGCAAAGCCCGCCGTTGCCGCGCACAACACGGCAAGCACGCCATAGACCGCCGAGAACCCATGCGCCGTGGCCAGCGCGGGCAGCATCAACGCACCCAGGCCGCCGCCGGCGGGCACAGCGGTCTGCCGGATGCTCATGGCAAGGCCGCGCTCGCCCTCCTTGAACCAGGCCATGACGGCGCGGCCGCTCGATCCGTTCACGCTGCCGCCCAGCAATCCGACGAACAGTAGCCCCGCAGCGAGGCTCACAAGCGACGGCACATGGCCCGCATGCGGTACGACGAACAGCGCCATGCCGACAAGCGCCGCAGCGGTGCCGCCCAGTCCGAGCAACAGCACGCGACGATCGCCCCAACGGTCCGTGAGCAGCCCCCACGGCAACTCGCTCAGTGCGATGCCGAGGCCCAGCATGCCCAGCACGAGCCCCAGCCCGCCATTGCCGATGCCATACGCGCCGCGCAGCAGCACGGCCGTCGTCGGAATGCCCGAGAACGCCGCCGCGAAGCTCGCGTTGGCGGCAAAGCCCACGCCCAAGACCTTCCAGCGATGATTGCGCCCGCGTACCGCGCCGCGCGCGAAGTTTCCGTTCATGCCTGCCTCCGGTGATTCAGCGAAATCGAATGGAGGCATCGTACGAATGGACGATCTATCGGAAAAGCGGGAAAATTAGATTACTTCCATCGGCCAGACCGAATCATGAATCTGCGTGGTTTTGACTTCGCCCAATTGCGCACGCTCGTTGCGGTCGCCGAAGCGGGCAGCGTTTCGGCGGCGGCCGAGCGAATCTTCCTCTCCCAGTCGTCGGTGAGCGAACAGCTGAAGAAGCTCGAAGACCGCGTCGGCCAGCCGCTCTTCGTGCGCAGCAAGCAGGGCGTGACCGCGACGCCCGCCGGCGTGAAGCTGCTTGCTCACGCAGAGCGGATCCTCGCGCTCTCCGAGGCCGCCTTCGACGACATGCAAGGCCGCGCGCTGGACGGCGAGCTTCGCATCGCGATCACCGACTACTACCGGCCGCACGAAATCGCGCTCGTGCTGAGACGCTTTTCGGAGCAGCATCCGCGACTAAAGCTGCACGTCACCGTGCTGCCGAGCGCCGTGATCGACAGCAGCGTCGGCGACAACACCTTCGACATCGGTCTCTCGCTGCGCATCGTGGCGCCCGCGGGACATGCGGCGGCACGCGGCACAGGCGGAGCGTCGAAACTGGGGAAAGTCGCAACGGGCAGCACCGTGGTGCGGCGCGAGAAGCTGGTGTGGGCGGCATCGGCCGATATGGACACCCGGCGCATGGAGTCGCCGTACCGGCTCGTGCTGCTGCCCGCCACGTGTCAGTTGCAGCGCTACGTCGTGAAGCTGCTTGAGGATCGCAAGGTGCCGTACCTGATCTCGCATTCGGCGTCGGGCGTGGCGGGACTGCAGCTCGCGATGAAGGCCGGGCTGGGCATCTCGTGCCTGAACGAGTCGTCGGTCGGCGCGGGGCTCGTGGCATGCGGGAAGCGCGTGAGCCTACCGACGCTTCCTGCGGTGGAGTTTCATCTGCTGCCGGCTCGCCCCGGCGAGAGCGAGCTGGTGGCGAACGCGCGCACCGTGCTCAGGGAATTGCTGGCGTAGGGGTGGCGCGGAGTTGGCGCAAGCGTGGTGTAGAGGCGAGCGCGGTACTTCCAGGCCAAGAGGCTGACAGCCGCAGGACGCGATGGCCCGTGGCGGAACACCGAGGTCCACTGCAGCAGCCACCGCAACAACCGGCGCCGCGCCATTCAGCTCTGCGCCGCACTCACCAGTTCGGCAAAGCGCATCAGATCGACGTTGCCGCCCGACACGATCACGCCAACCCGCTTGCCCTTCACGTCCACGTTGCCTTGCAGCGCCGCGGCCGCCGCAAGACAACCGGTCGGCTCCACCACGATCTTCATGCGGCTCGCGAAGAACTTCATCGTTTCGACAAGTTCGGCGTCGCTCACCGTCGCGATGTCGTCCACGAGTTGCCGGATCACCGCGAACGTGTACTGGCCGAGATGCTGGGTCTGGGCACCGTCGGCGATCGTCTTCGGCGTATCGATGTGAACGATCTCGCCGCTGCGCAGACTGCGTTGCCCGTCGTTGCCGGCTTCGGGCTCCACGCCGACGATCGTGCAGCGCGGGCTCAGCGCACGCGCCGCCACGGCACAGCCCGACAGCAACCCGCCGCCGCCCAGGCACACCAGCAGCAGGTCCAGTTCGCCCACCTCCTCGATCAGTTCCTTGGCCGCCGTGCCCTGCCCCGCCATGACATGCGGATGGTCGTACGGCGGGATCAGCGTGAGGCCGCGCTCGGCCGCGAGCCGTCGACCCAGCGCCTCGCGGTCTTCGGTATAGCGGTTGTAGAACACCACCTCGCCGCCGTAGCCGCGCGTGGCCGCCACCTTCACGGCGGGGGCGTCCTCGGGCATCACGATCACCGCCTTCACGCCCAGCAGCTTTGCCGAGAGCGCGATGGCCTGCGCGTGATTGCCCGACGAAAACGTGATGACGCCGCCCGCCTTCTGCTCGGGCGTGAACTGCGCGATCGAGTTGTAGGCGCCGCGGAACTTGAACGCGCCCATGCGCTGGAAGTTTTCGCACTTGAAGTACAGCTGCGCGCCGCTCAGCGCGTTCGCCGTGGACGACGTGAGCACCGGCGTGTGATGCGCCACGCCGCGCAGGCGTTCGTGGGCGGCGGCAACGTCGTCGAAGGAAATGGGCATCGCGGTCATGGTCGTTGTTCCGTGCGTTGTTCCGTGCGTTGTTCCGTAGGCAAATAGGTGTAGACGGTGGAGCGCGCCACGCCGAGCGTCTGCGCGACTTCGGCAAAGGCGTGACGCAGGTTCAGCAGGCCGCTGCCGGCAAGCTCGCGCAGGGCGTCACGGCGCTGGGCGAGCGTCATGCCCATGGGCGTCGTGTTGCGCGCAGCGGCAAAACGCTCGAGCGCCGCACGCACATCTTCCACGCGCCGCGGCGCCAGCGATTCACCAACCGGCGCAGCCGCGCTGTCGGTCTGCATCAACTGGCCGAGGCCGGCCGTCACGGCGCCGATCAGCGAGATGTCCATGTTGAGGCAGATGGCCGCCACATAGTCGCCCGCGCTGTTCTTGAGCCCGATCGACGTGCTCTTGGCCGGCCGGCCATCCGGAAAGCGGTTCGCGTAGTTCTGGACGACTTCGGGAAACCCGGGGTTCGTGATGCGAGCCAGACCGAGTTCCGTCACGGCGTCGCCGGCCTGACGGCCGGAGAGATTGTTCGCGATCGCCACCACCGAATGCTCGGGACACGTGAGGTCGTGCAGCACCACCTCGACAAGCGGAGCAAGCGTGCGGCCCAGCGCTTCGACGATCTTCGCGCCTTCGCGCAGGAGCAGCGCGTTTTCGCGTTCGGTGTCGGGCGCGATGGAGCGCCTGGCTGGGGCGGATGTGCGGGTGCGGGTAGGTGGTCGGGCTGGCGGTCGGCTCATGCATGACATTTTGGCGATTTATGACGGAATGTCAATTTCCGATCTCGCACGATCCCGGCAAGCGGCAACATTTTGGCCAAGACGCTGGCACGCGAGCGTGAATAGACTGGCCATCCAGCCGTCCATTTCCGGGGAGGAGCCACGGTGCCGCACTATCTCTGCCACGAGCAGCCCGATCTGCTCGAATTCGAAACCACGATCGTCGATACGCGCCCAGGGGCGGTGCTGCTCGCACGGTCCGCCTTGCATCCCGGCGGCGGCGGACAGGTGTGCGACGCGGCCACCCTGGTCCACGCGGATGGCGAGGTGCGCATTTCCGGCGTGTCGGTGGAAGGCGACGCCTTTTGGCATCTTCTCGACGCGCCGGTCGAATTGCCACGCGAGCGCTCCGTGCACGTCTCGATCGACGCCGATCGACGCTCCACCGTCGCGCAGCTTCACACGGCGACGCATGTCCTCAACGCGCTCGTCTACCAGCGCTTCGCGGGCGCACTCGTGACCGGCGCCCAGATCAACGCCGACGGCACCGCACGAATGGATTTCGACCTGCCAGAAGCCGACAACGATCTGCTGCGAGCGCTGGAAGCGCCGGTCAACGACGTGATCCGCGCGGCGCTCGATGTGCGCATTTACTACGTGAGCGCAGCCGAGGCGCGAGCGACGCCGGGGCTCATCCGAAGCCTGTCCGTGGCACCGCCGCCCACGCCGGACGGCAGCGTGCGGATCGTCGAGATCGGCGATCTCGACCGCCAGGCTTGCGGCGGGACACATCTATCCAACACGGGGCAGTCGCGGCCCGTGCGCGTGGTCAAGATCGAGAACAAGGGGCGCCGGAACCGGCGAGTGAGGATCGAACTGGCGTAGGACGGTTTCTTGTCGGGGCTCGTCCGACGGGGCAAGAAAAAAGCCCGCTCTTCGATGAAGAGCGGGCTTTTAGCCACGCGTGCTGTTGGTCGGCTTTAGAACGGAATATCGTCATCCATCTCGTCAAACCCGCCGCCGGCCGGCGCGTTCGACCGACCCGCACCGCCGCCCTGGCTGCCGCCACGCGACGCGCCGCCGCCAGCCGCACGGCCACCACCACCGCCGCCGCTGCGTTCGGCCGGTTCGCGGTAGCCGCCGTCGTCGCCACCCATCGAGGCGCCGCCGCGGCCGCCCAGCATTTGCATCTGGTCAGCGACGATTTCGGTCGAATAGCGGTCGGTGCCGTCCTGCGCCTGCCACTTGCGCGTGCGGATGCGGCCCTCGATGTACACGGAGGAGCCCTTCTTCAGGTACTCCGACACGATTTCAGCAAGTCGCCCGAAGAACGCCACGCGATGCCATTCCGTGGCTTCCTTCATTTCGCCGCTTGCGCGGTCCTTATAGCGGTCCGTCGTGGCAAGCCGGATGTTCGCCACCGCGTCGCCACTCGGCAGGTAGCGTACTTCGGGATCGGCGCCGAGGTTACCGACGAGAATGACCTTGTTCACGGATGCCATGTGTTTCTCCTGTTGATTCCGTTGCAGGCGGCGCTGTGCGAGGGTGTTGCGCGCGGACGGTCCCGTGCGAAGCGGCGCCGCGACAGGCCCGCTTCAGGCGAACCTGCCACCGCGCTGCGCGCGATCGCCGCCCTGTGTGCTCAATATGGATTGTGGCGCCGGCCAGTCACGCCCTGCGCGGCGGCGCCTTCATATTGGCGGCGATTATAAGCCAGCACAATACGAGGCCCGAACATGCGTAAAACACGCTGTTCTGGCCGCTCGACTTCAGCAGCCAGCCGCCCAGCATGCCGCCTAGCGCGAGGCCGATGGACTGCGTGGTGTTGTAGACCCCGGCCGCGGCACCCTTGCGGTTGCCGGGCGCCAGTTTCGAGACCAGCGACGGTTGCGACGCCTCGAGAATGTTGAAACCGAGGAAGTACACGAACAGAATCGCGGCCACAGCCAGAATGGTATGCGGCGCAGCGCCGAGTAACAGCTGTCCGATCAGGATAAGGGCGATAGCGGAAAGCAGCACCACCTTCATCTTCCCGCGCTTCTCGGCGGCAATAATGGCCGGCACCATCATCACGAACGCGAGGCCCATCACGGGCAAGTAGACCTTCCAGTGCGACGCCACGGGCAGGCCGCCCGCTTCCAGGATGCGCGGCACGACGAGAAAGAGCGCGGTCTGGGTGGCGTGCAGCACCAGCACGCCGAAGTTCAGCCGCAGCAGCTCCACGTTGTGCAGCACTTCTGCGAACGGCGCGCGCACGTGCACAGGCTTGGGAGCATCCGGCACGACCCAGAGCACCACGCCGATGGCGAGTATCGAGAACACGCCCACCAGCGAGAAAAGCCCGCTCATGCCCACCCAGTGAAACACGATAGGCGCGCCAACGATGGCCACCGCGAACGACACGCCGATGCTGCCGCCCACCATCGCCATGGCCTTGGTGCGGTGCTCCTCGGCGGTGAGGTCGGCGATGAACGCGATCACGGCCGACGATATGGCACCCATTCCCTGGATCACGCGCCCGACGATCACCCACGCAATGTCGTGCCCGAACGCGGCCACGAAGCTGCCTATCGCGAAGATGGCGAGGCCGGTCGCGATCACGGGCTTGCGGCCCACGCGGTCGGAGACCCAGCCGTAGAAGATATAGAGCAGGGATTGCGTCGCGCCATACGCGCCCAGCGCGATGCCGACGAGCAGCACGTTGTCGCCGCCGGGGATCGTTTTCGCGTAGATCGAAAACACCGGCATGATCATGAAAAGCCCGAGCATGCGCAGCGCGAAGATGGCTGCAAGCGACACGGTGGCCCGCAATTCGGGCGCGCTCATGCGTGAGGAAGTGGCAGACGGATTGGACATCGGGAGAGCGCAACGGCGCGCCTGCAGGCTGTCAGCAAGCCGTAACGGCGGTCTGGAAAAGTCGCTATAGTAGCAGGTTTAGCCTTCCCTTCTCCCGCAGGTTCATGGAACAAATCCGTATCCGTGGGGCCCGTACCCACAACCTGAAAAACGTCAATCTCGATCTGCCGCGCCACAAGCTCGTCGTGATCACGGGGCTTTCGGGCTCGGGCAAGTCGTCGCTCGCGTTCGACACGCTCTACGCCGAAGGCCAGCGCCGCTACGTCGAGAGTCTGTCGGCCTACGCGCGCCAGTTCCTGCAACTGATGGAGAAGCCGGACGTCGATCTGATCGAGGGGCTTTCCCCCGCCATTTCGATCGAGCAGAAGGCGACCTCGCACAATCCCCGCTCCACGGTGGGCACGGTCACCGAAATCCACGACTACCTGCGGCTGCTCTACGCGCGCGTCGGCACGCCGTACTGCCCGGACCACGAAATTCCGCTCGAGGCGCAAAGCGTCTCGCAGATGGTGGACGCCGCCCTCGCGCTGCCGGAAGAAACCCGGCTCATGATCCTTGCGCCCGTGGTGGCCAACCGCAAGGGCGAACACACCGAACTCTTCGACGAGATGCAGGCGCAGGGCTTCGTGCGGTTCCGCGTGCGCTCGGGCGGCGGCACCGCCAACGAGGGCGAAGCGAAAATCTACGATGTGGATTCGCTGCCCAAGCTCAAGAAGAACGACCGGCACAGCATCGACGTGGTGGTGGACCGCCTCAAGGTGCGTCCCGACATGAAGCAGCGCCTCGCCGAATCGTTCGAAACGGCCCTGCGCCTCGCGGACGGCCGGGCCATCGCGCTGGAAATGGATACGGATCGCGAGCACCTCTTCAGCTCGAAGTTCGCCTGCCCGATCTGCTCGTACTCGCTCCAGGAACTGGAGCCGCGCCTTTTCTCGTTCAACAACCCCATGGGCGCCTGCCCGGAATGCGACGGCCTGGGCCAGATCACGTTCTTCGACCCGAAGCGCGTGGTGGCGCATCCGTCGCTCTCGCTCGCCGCGGGTGCCGTGAAGGGTTGGGACCGGCGCAACCAGTTCTACTTCCAGATGCTGCAGAGCCTGGCGGCGTTCTACGAGTTCGAAATCGACACGCCGTTCGAAGACCTGCCTGAAGAGATCCGCAAGATCCTGCTGTACGGCTCGGGCAAGCAGGCCATTCCGTTCTCGTACATCAACGAACGCGGCCGCACGTCGGTACGCGAGCACGTGTTCGAAGGGATCATTCCGAACCTGGAGCGGCGCTACCGCGAGACGGATTCGGTCGCCGTGCGCGAGGAACTGGCGAAGTATCAGAACAACCAGGCGTGCCCTGCCTGCGAAGGCACGCGGCTGCGCCGCGAAGCGCGCTTCGTGCGCATCGGCGCCGGCGAAGACGCCCGCGCCATCTACGAAGTGAGCGGCTGGCCGCTGCGCGACTCGCTCGGCTACTTCCAGACGCTGCGCCTCGAAGGCGCGAAGCGCGAGATTGCCGACAAGGTCATCAAGGAAATCGTCGCGCGGCTCATGTTCCTCAACAACGTCGGGCTCGACTACCTCTCGCTCGAACGCAGCGCTGAAACGCTCTCGGGCGGCGAGGCGCAGCGTATCCGGCTCGCCTCGCAGATCGGCTCGGGCCTCACGGGCGTGATGTACGTGCTCGACGAGCCCTCCATCGGCCTGCACCAGCGCGACAACGACCGGCTCATCTCCACGCTCAAGCACCTGCGCGACCTCGGCAACTCCGTGATCGTCGTGGAGCACGACGAAGACATGATCCGCATGGCGGATTACGTCGTGGACATGGGCCCGGGCGCGGGCGAGCACGGCGGCATGATCATCACGCAGGGCACGCCGCAGCAGGTCGAGGCGGACGCGGCCTCGCTCACGGGCCAGTACCTGGCCGGCACGCGCCGCATCGAGTACCCCGACGAACGGCGCGACCCGGACGAGCGCCACCTGCGCATCATCGAGGCTTACGGCAACAATCTGAAGCACGTCACGCTCGATCTGCCGGTGGGCCTGCTCACCTGCGTGACGGGCGTGTCCGGCTCGGGCAAGTCCACGCTCATCAACGACACGCTGTATCAGGCCGTGGCGCAGCACCTGTACGGCTCGTCGACGGAACCGGCGCCCTACGAGGCGATCGAGGGCCTCGAGCACTTCGACAAGGTCATCAATGTCGACCAGTCGCCGATCGGCCGCACCCCGCGCTCGAATCCGGCCACGTACACCGGCCTCTTCACGCCGATCCGCGAGCTGTTCGCGGGCGTGCCCTCCGCCAAGGAGCGCGGCTACGACCCCGGCCGCTTCTCGTTCAACGTGAAGGGCGGCCGCTGCGAGGCCTGCCAGGGCGACGGCGTGCTGAAGGTGGAAATGCACTTCCTGCCCGACGTCTACGTGCCCTGCGACGTCTGCCACGGCAAGCGCTACAACCGCGAAACGCTCGAAGTGCTCTATAAGGGCAAGAACATCAGCGAAGTGCTGGACATGACCGTGGAGCACGCGCACGAGTTCTTCAAGGCCGTGCCGGTGGTAGCGCGCAAGCTGAAAACGCTGCTCGACGTGGGCCTCGGCTACATCCGGCTGGGTCAGTCGGCCACCACGCTTTCCGGCGGCGAGGCGCAGCGCGTCAAGCTCTCGCTGGAACTGAGCAAGCGCGACACCGGTCGCACCCTCTATATCCTCGACGAACCGACCACGGGTCTGCACTTCCACGACATCGCCCTGCTGCTCCAGGTGATTCACCGACTACGCGACCAGGGCAATACGGTCGTTATCATCGAGCATAATCTCGATGTCATCAAAACCGCCGACTGGGTCATCGATCTGGGTCCGGAAGGCGGCGCCGGCGGCGGCCAGATCATTGCTCAGGGCACACCGGAGCAGGTAGCGAAGTCGAAGGCAAGCTTCACGGGCAGGTATCTGGCGCCGCTGCTCAAGCGCCCGGCCGCGGTTGCAGCCGCGAAATGAATGGGAAATCCCCCAGCGGGAAAACCCGAGGTTGGAGATTGAAGGAACGATGGCCAAGCGCAACGAGGTGTCCGAAGAAGGACAAGTGCAGGACCTGCGCCCGCGCCCGGTCAGACTGACGAGCGACATGAGCCTGCCGAAGCTGTCGGCCGTGGAAATCGGCAGCTACATCGTCGCGCTGTTCGCGATGTGGGCGGTGCTTCACCTGAAGCTGCTGGGCGCCCTGCTCGCCGGCATGCTCGTCTATCAACTCGTGCATACGATAGCGCCGCTCATCGAACGCCGGATGTCGAGCCAGCGGGCGCGCTGGGCCTCGGTGGTGCTGGTTGCCACGGTGATCGTGGGCGCGCTCACGGGCATCACGATCGGCATCATCGAACACTTCGAAAGCGACGTGCCGAGCGTGCAGAAAGTGCTCGACCAGATGATGCAATTCATCGATCAGGCGCGCGGCCGGATACCGGAAGCCATTGCGGCCTATCTACCCGTCGATACCGACCAGATGAAAACGAAGGCCGCCGCGCTCATGCAGGCCCACGCCAGCACGCTGCAGCAGGGCGGCAAGAGCGCGGCGCGCATTTTCGGGCACGTGGTGATCGGCATGATCATCGGCGCGATCATCGCGGTGGGTGCACAGCGGCATACGCAGCGGCTGCCGCTCTCGAAGGCCTTCGTCACACGCGTGGCGCGCTTTGCCGACGCATTCCGCCGCATCGTGTTCGCGCAGGTGAAGATTTCGGCCATCAACGCCACGTTCACCGGCATCTACCTGCTGCTGATCCTGCCGGTCGTCCACGCGCCGCTGCCGCTTTCGAAAACGCTGGTCGTCTTCACGTTCGTGGTGGGCCTGCTGCCGGTAATCGGCAATCTGATCTCGAACACGGTGATCGTAGCCATCGCGCTCACGGTGAGCCTGCCGGCGGCCGTCATGTCGCTGGCGTTCCTGATCCTGATCCACAAGCTCGAGTACTTCCTGAACGCCCGCATCGTGGGCGGCCAGATCGAGGCGCGCGCGTGGGAGCTGCTGGTCGCGATGCTGGTGATGGAAGCCGCGTTCGGCATTCCGGGCGTCATTGCGGCGCCCGTGTTCTACGCGTATATCAAGCGCGAACTCATCTATCTGCGGCTCGTCTAGGCCGCATCGGGGAACGGCGGGGCGGCTAGATAGCCCGCACCGCCGCCGCTTCTCCGTCCAGCCTCCCCGTCCAGTCAAATCAGCGAAAGACCACGGTCCTGCTGCCGTTCAGCAGAATACGATGCTCGATGTGCCACTTCACCGCGCGCGCGAGCGTCACGCACTCCACGTCGCGGCCAATCGCCGTGAGCTGTTCCGGCGTCATGCTGTGGTCCACGCGCTCCACTTCCTGTTCGATGATCGGGCCTTCGTCGAGGTCCGTCGTCACGTAGTGCGCCGTGGCGCCGATCAACTTCACGCCGCGGTCGAACGCCTGGTAGTAGGGCTTCGCGCCCTTGAAGCTCGGCAGGAACGAGTGATGGATGTTGATCGCGCGACCCGCGAGGCGCCCGCACAACTGCGGCGACAAGATCTGCATGTAGCGCGCGAGCACGACGAGATCGGCCTGATGCTCGTCGATCACTTCCAGCACGCGCGCTTCCTGCGCGGACTTCGCCTCGTCCGCCGACGACGTCAGCGGGAAGTGATGGAACGGAATGTTGTAGCTCGCGGCGAGCTGATAGAAGTCCCTGTGGTTCGAGATGATGGCGGGAATCTCGATGGGCAGTTGCCCCGTGCGGTAGCGGAACAGCAGGTCGTTCAGGCAGTGGCCGATCTTCGACACCATGATGATCACGCGCGGCTTCACGGAGGCGTCGTGCACCTCCCAGCGCATGCCGAACTGCGCGGCGAGCGTATCGAACGCGGCGCGCAGCGCTTCGACGCCGGGGTCGCCGCCCACCTGCTGGAAGTGCACGCGCATGAAGAAATCGCCGGTGCGGCTGTCGCCGAATTGCGCGGAGTCGAGAATGTTGGCGCCGCGCTCGAACAGGAAGCCGGACACCGCGTGAACGATGCCGGGCCTGTCGGCGCACGACAATTTGAGAATGAAGCTGTGTTCGGTCGACATAACCGCGGTGACTCCCTTTCCTGTTGCTTTGAACTGACTGATTGTGCGGCGCATGCGCCGCAGCGGGCGACGCGAACGCTCAGAGCGCCGGCGGCGCGAAGAGACCTTCGATGCCCTCGCACGCCTCACCATCGATCCAGCGGCGGCGCAAGAGGCAATCGAGCGTCGCGAGACTGGCGTCCACCGTCATGGCGCCTTCTTCGATCCAGCGGGCCACTTCGTCGATGCGCGCGAGCCGATGCTCGTCCACTTCGCCATCCTGATTGAGCGGCGCGAAATCCGCGGGCAGCGCGAGGTCGTAGACGAAAATCTGCTCGGCCTGCGTGCCCTCCGGCAGCGACTGCAGCACGTGCACCGTGCGCCCCGGCGCGGCTTGCGCGGCGATGTCCTCGCCAATGCCCGCCTCTTCCCAGCACTCCTTCACGATGGTGGCCTCGATGCCGAAGCCCCAGCCGATACCGCCCGCCACGACGTTGTCGAGCATGCCCGGATCGGTCGCCTTGGTTTCGCTGCGCCGGGCGATCCAGAGCTGCGGCGCGCTGGCCGCGTATTCTACGACGCCGTTCAGGTGCACCGCGTAAGTCATCGTGCCGAAGAAGCGCGAGGCGGCGCGCTCGATATAGGCGAGCGGCGCGGCATCGAAGGCATTGCGGATCGCGTAGGTTTCGTCGCGCCAGCCCGGAATGCGCCCCTCCGCCGCGAGTGCGCCGATCACGGCACCCAGCGCCGCGCTGCGTAGATCAACCGTGGAAAACGCCGCCGACAAGGCGATGCGCGCTGCGTCGATGTCGAACACGTCGGGCCAGCGCGCGAGCAACGGCGCATCGGTGCGACGCACCCAGCCCACGCGTTCGTCGCCGATATGGAAAGGCAGATGCGCGACGGGATCGAAACGACGCGCAGCGACGATACACGGCAAGCTCATGGGCAGACTCCGTCTCAGTCGCGCAACGCGACACGAATGCCGATCGCAATGAACGTGGCGCCCGCGATGCGGTCGAGCCACACGCCCACGCGCGGCCGGCGTTTGAGCCACGTGCCGATCAGGCCCGCGCAGACGCCGAACACCGAGAACACGACGACGGTCTGCAACATGAAGAGCGCGCCGAGTTCGAGCATCTGCAGCGTGACGCTTTGCGCCCCATGCGGGTCAACGAACTGCGGCAGGAACACCACGAAGAAGAGCGTCACTTTCGGATTCAGCATGTTGCCGAGCACGCTCTGCCGGAAGATCGTGGCGAGCGGCTGGCGCGGCCTTTCGTGCGCGGTGGCGAGCCCCTGGCTGCGCAGCGCCTTGATGCCGATCCAGACCAGATACGCGGCGCCCGCGAGCTTGATGACCTGAAACGCCACCGGCGACGAGCGCAGCACCGCCGCGACGCCCAGCGCCGCAAGCGTGGTGTGGAACGTCACGCCCGCCGCAAAACCGAGAGCAGCGACGAGCCCGGCCGCACGGCCCTGCGAGATGCCGCGCGCCAGCACCTGGAGGTTGTCGGGGCCGGGCGCCAGCGTGATGGCGATCGAGGTGGCGAGAAAGAGCAGGAAGTTGGGCATGATCGTAGCGTCGGGTGGATGGCGGCAGCGCTTGCGGTGGCGAGGAGCTGCGGGCAACAGAACCGCCCGCGTCAGCGAACCAGGCGAGGCTCAATCGGGAACCCGATCGAGCCCGGCCGGGTAACTCAGTGGCCGCCGAATTCGGTCACGGTGTAGAGCGGCAGGCCGGCTGCGCGCAACAGCTGCGAGCCGCCCAGATCAGGCAGATCGATGATCGCCGCGCCCTCCACCACCACGGCGCCCAGCCGCTCCAGCAGCTTCTTGCCGGCCATCATCGTGCCGCCGGTCGCAATCAGGTCGTCGACGATCACGATGCGGTCGCCCGCGCTGCACGCGTCCTCGTGAATCTCCACGGTCGCCGCGCCGTATTCGAGCTGATACGACTCCGACACCGTGCGGTACGGCAGCTTGCCCACCTTGCGGATGGGGATGAAGCCCAGGTTCAGTTCGTACGCGAGAATTGGCCCGATGATGAAGCCGCGCGCGTCCAGCCCGGCAACGTAGTCGAGCCGCGCGTCGATATAGCGCTGTACGAACAGGTCGATCAGCACGCGCAGCGCCTTCGCGCTCTGCAGGAGCGGCGTAATGTCGCGAAACTGCACGCCGGGCTGGGGCCAGTCGGGCACTGTGCGGATCTGGTCTTTGACGAACTGGGCTGCGTCGAGCGGCGCGTTCGCGGGCGCGTGGGACATGATGTCTCCCGGTGAATCGATTCAATGGTGAGTGGTCGGGGTGCCGAAAGCGCCCTGGCGGCGTGTCGTGCGGCTGGAAGCGGCGGCTCGCAATGCTTTCCGAAACTGCGCGCGTGCCGTCACGCGGCGGCGGCGCGGCTTCGCCGCGAAAGGCGCTCTTCCGCCTCGGCCAGCTGCTCGGGCAAGCCGCGCAGCACGACGATGTCGCCTGCGCGCAGCTTCGTCGACGGGTCGGGTTCCACGCCGCGAATGCCGTGCCTGCGGATCGCCGTCACTTCGACACCGATGTCCGCGAGGCCCAGCTCCGCGAGCGTGCGGCCCACGGCGTCCGCCTTCGCGTCGATCGGCACCGATTGTAGCCGCACCTGCTCGTGACCGTCGTCCACGTCCGCGTCGTCGGCGCCGTGAAAGTAGCCGCGCAGCAGACTGTAGCGCTGGTCGCGCATTTCCTCGACCCGCCGCACCACGCGCCGCATCGGCACGCCCATCACCACGAGCGTGTGCGAGGCGAGCATCAGGCTGCCTTCGACGATCTCGGGAATCACCTCGGTCGCGCCCGAGGCAAGCAGCTTTTCGAGGTCGGAGTCGTCGACGGTGCGCACGATGACGGGCAGCGTCGGTTCGAGTTCGTGGATGTTGTGCAGCACGCGCAGCGCCGAAGGCGTGTTCGCATAGGTGATCGCGATGGCCGCGGCGCGATGCACGCCCGCGGCGACCAGCGATTCGCGGCGCGCCGCGTCGCCGAACACCACCGACTCGCCCGCGGCCGCAGCCGCCGTGACGCGGTCAGGATCGAGGTCGAGCGCAACGTACGACAGCCCCTCGTGCTCGAGCATGCGCGCAAGGTTCTGCCCCGAACGCCCATAGCCGCAGATGATGACGTGCCCGCTCTGCTTGAGGCTTTGCGTGGCGATGCGCGTCATCTGCAACGACTGCTGCATCCATTCCGTCGACGAAAGCCTGAGCACGATGCGGTCGGCGTTCTGGATGACGAACGGTGCGGCGAGCATCGAGAGCAGCATTGCGGCGAGAATGGCCTGGAGCAGCGTGGGGTCAACGAGGTGCTTGTCGAGTATCAGATTGAGCAGCACGAAGCCGAATTCGCCGGCCTGCGCGAGGCCGAGCCCCGTGCGCATCGCCACGCCGGGCAGCGCGCCGAAAAGGCGCGCGAGCCCCGTGATGATGACCGCCTTCAGCAGCATCGGCACGATCAGGAAGCCGGACACCAGCAGCGGATGGTCCCAGATCACGCGCGGGTCCAGCAGCATGCCCGTGGTCACGAAGAAGAGCCCGAGCAGCACGTCGCGAAACGGCTTGATGTCTTCTTCCACCTGATGCCGGTACGGCGTCTCGGAAATCAGCATGCCGGCAATGAAGGCGCCGAGCGCGAGCGAGAGGCCGAACTTGTCGGTGATGAACGCGGCGCCAAGCGTGACGAGCAGCAGGTTCAGCACGAACAGCTCCTGCGAGCGCCGCCGCGCGACCACGTTGAACCAGCGCGTCATGAAGCGCTGACCCACGATCAGGAGCAGCGCGAGCGCCACCACGATCTTCACCGCGGCAAGCCCGAGCGACTCCATCAGCGAAGCCGAACCGCCGCCGAACGCCGCGATGACGATGAGAAGCGGCACCACGGCGAGGTCCTGGAACAGCAGCACGCCCATGATGTTGCGGCCGTGCGCGGACTCGAGTTCCAGCCGCTCCGCAAGCATCTTGCTCACGATCGCCGTGGACGACATCGCAATGGCGCCGCCCAGCGCGACGCACCCTTCCCACGTGATGTGTACCCAGCGTTCGAGCGCGAGACCCACCACCACGGCAATCGCAATAGTCGCGAGCACCTGCAGCAGGCCCAGCCCGAATACGGCGCGCCGCATGGAGCGCAGCTTCGCGAGCGAAAACTCGAGGCCGATCGAAAACATCAGGAACACCACACCGAATTCGGCGAGGTTCTGCGCGCCGTGCGAATCGGGAACGATGCCGAACGCGTGCGGCCCAACCACGATGCCGACCGAGAGGTAGCCGAGCATGGGTGGCAGGTTCAGATAGCGGAAGAGAACGACGCCCGCCACTGAAGCCAGCAGCAGAAACAGCGTCATTTCCAGCGGGGAGATCATCGTGAAAAGCGTCCTCGTTCGTCAGCGGAACCGTTGCGCGGCGGCATGGACGCCTTGCGGCGGGACCCAGGCGCAACAAGGTCGAGCGGCCGGCGAAGGCAGCGGCCGCGCGGTCGGCGCGCGGCGCGGCGAACAAACGCCTTTGCTATACTCCGCGAATGATAGCGAAAATCAATGGCGATCGGGCACTCGCGCTCGCTCGCGACGTGCTCGACATCGAAGCTGACGCCGTGCGCTCGCTTCGCGACCAGCTCGACGAAGGCTTCGTCGGTGCGGTCGATTTCATCCTCAGCTGCCGTGGCCGCGTGGTCGTTTCGGGAATCGGCAAGTCAGGCCATATCGCCCGCAAACTCGCGGCAACGCTCGCCTCCACCGGCACGCCGGCTTTCTTCGTGCATCCCGCCGAGGCCAGCCACGGCGACCTCGGCATGGTAACCGCCGACGATGTCTTTATTGCGATGTCCAACTCAGGAGAATCCGAAGAGTTGATCGCGATCTTGCCGCTCATCAAGCGGCTGGGCGCGAAGCTCATCGCCATAACGGGCCGCCCGGGTTCGAGTCTCGCGAAGCTCGCCGACGTGCATCTGAATTCCGGGGTATCGAAGGAAGCCTGTCCGCTCAATCTCGCGCCCACGGCGAGCACCACGGCGGCGCTTGCACTGGGCGACGCGCTCGCGGTCGCCGTGCTCGACGCCCGCGGCTTCGGCGCCGACGACTTTGCCCGCTCGCATCCGGGCGGCGCGCTTGGCCGGCGGCTGCTCACCTACGTGCGCGACGTGATGCGCACGGGCGACCAGATTCCGAAGGTGCCGCAAAGCGCCACCGTGCGCGACGCGCTGTTCCAGCTCACGGCCAAGCGCATGGGCATGACGGCCATCGTGGACGACGCCGACCGCGTGCTCGGCATCTTCACGGACGGCGACCTGCGGCGCGTGCTGGAACGCGTGGGCGACTTCCGCGATCTGCCGATCGGGTCGGTCATGACGCACAACCCGCGCACGATCGCCGCCGACCGCCTCGCCGTGGAAGCCGTGGAACTGATGGAGCGTCACCGGATCAATCAGATGCTCGTGGTCGATGACGCCGGCAAGCTCATCGGCGCACTCAACATGCACGATCTGTTCTCGAAGAAGGTGATCTGATGGCCGTCTCCGCCCTTACTGCCACCGAACGCGCGAGCCGTGTGCGGCTGATGATCTTCGACGTGGACGGCGTGCTCACCGACGGCAGCCTGATGTTCACCGCGAACGGCGACACCATGAAGTCGTTCAACTCGATGGACGGCCACGGCCTCAAGCTGCTGCAGCGGGCCGGCGTCGAAACGGCCATCATCACGGGGCGGCGCTCGGGCATCGTGGCGGCCCGCGCCGAGGAACTCAAGATCACGCACGTGCATCAAGGCGTCGAAGACAAGCTCACCGCGTTCGCGAAGCTGCGCGAGGAAACGGGCATCCCGCCCGAAGACTGCGGCTACATGGGCGACGACTGGCCCGACCTCGCGGTGATGCTCCGCTGCGGCTTCGTCGCAGCGCCCGCGAACGCGCACCCCGAAGTGATCGCACGCGCGCACTGGGTCAGCGAAGCGCGCGGTGGCCACGGCGCCGTGCGCGAGGTGTGCGACGCGCTGCTGCGCGCCCAGCATCGCTATGAAGCGATGCTGGGCGCCGCCTGCGGAGCGGCACACGAATGAACGCGCCGTTTCGCTGGACCTCGCTGATTCCCGTTGTCGCCATGGCCGCGCTTGCCGGCATCACGTGGTGGCTGCTGCAGGCGACGCTGCCGCGGCCGAACGAAAGCGTACAACGCCCGAAGACGCACACGCCGGATTACTTCGCTGACAACTTCTCGGTATCCGAACTCGATCAGTCCGGCGCCACGCAGTACCGGCTCACGGCCACGCATCTTCTCCACTACGAGGACGACGAGAACAGCGACCTCACGAATCCGGCGGTGCGCGCGTTCCAGCCGGGTAAGCCGATCGTCACGGCCACGGCGGAGCGCGGCACGGTGAACAGCGACGCGTCGGTGGTCGACATGTACGACCACGCGCGCATCGTACGCGCGCCGGGCGCCGGCGACCCGCCGATGCAGGCCGATTCCGAGCATTTCCGCGTGCTGGTCAACGACGATGTGATCCTGACTGAAAAGCCGGTTAAACTTCAGCGCGGCCAGTCGGTCATGACGGCCACCAACGGCATGAACTACAACAATGTCACCCGGGTGATCCAGCTGTTCGGCAATGTCCGCGGCTCGATCGCTCCGGCCGACTCCGGCGGCTCCTCCTGACAGCCCGGGTCATCCATTCCAGGCACGACTGCATGAACCACTCGTTCCCCTGTTTCGAAGCCGGCCCGCGCGCGGCCGGCGGCGTCCGCCGCACCCGCTTTGCCGCTCTGGCGGCATTGACGTTCGTGCTCGCACTCGCCGGCGTAGCGCCCGCGGCGCACGCCGAGCGCGCCGACAAGGACAAGCCGCTCAACATCGAATCGGACAACATGACGTACGACGACCTCAAGCAGGTCACCATCTTCACGGGGCACGTGGTGGCCACGAAAGGCACGATCGTCATCAAGGCCGACCGCGTGGAGGTGCACCAGGATCCGCAGGGCTACCAGTACGCCACGGGTACGTCGACGGGCAACAATCTCGCCTACTTCCGCCAGAAGCGCGACGGCGTGGACGAATACATCGACGGCGACGCCGAGCGCATCGACTACGACGGCAAGCAGGACCTCACCACGCTCACCACGCGCGCAACCGTGCGTCGCCTGCAAGGGCTTTCCACGGTGATGGATCAGGTGCACGGCAGCGTGATCACCTACGACGGCCAGAACGATTTCTATACCGCGAAGTCCGGCAAGGACGTAGCCGGCCCCGGCAACCCGACAGGGCGCGTGCGCGCCATGCTGTCGCCGCGCAACGGCGGCGCCGCGCCGCTCACGGGCGCCTCAGCCACGCTCGTGCCGTCCACGCAATTGAAGGGAACACCGCAGTGAACGCGAGCCCTCTTCATAACCGCCAGCCGGCCGGCACCAGCAGTTCCCTCGTCGTACGCAACCTCAAGAAGCGCTACGGGTCGCGCACAGTCGTGAAAGACGTGTCGCTCGACGTGAAGAGCGGCGAAGTGGTCGGGCTGCTTGGGCCGAACGGCGCGGGCAAGACCACGTCGTTCTACATGATCGTGGGACTCGTGCCGCTCGATGCCGGCGAGATCGACCTGAACGGCCAGTCCATCAGCCTGTTGCCCATCCACAAGCGCGCATCGCTCGGGCTGTCGTATCTGCCGCAGGAAGCTTCGGTATTCCGCAAGCTCACCGTCGAGCAGAACATTCGCGCGGTGCTCGAGCTTCAGCATGACGGCGCCGGCAAGCGGCTCTCGAAGGAAGCGATCACGGAGCGCACGGAAGCGCTGCTCGACGAGTTGCAGATCGCGCATCTGCGCGAGAACCCGGCGCTGTCGCTCTCGGGCGGCGAACGGCGACGCGTGGAAATTGCGCGCGCGCTCGCCACGGACCCGGCTTTCATTCTGCTCGACGAACCGTTCGCGGGCGTGGACCCGATCGCCGTTCTCGAAATTCAGAAGATCGTGAAGTTCCTGAAGCAGCGCAACATCGGTGTGCTGATCACCGACCATAACGTTCGCGAAACGCTAGGTATCTGCGATCACGCGTACATCATCAGCGACGGAAGCGTGCTGGCGGCAGGCGCACCGGGCGACATCATCGAGAACGAAAGCGTGCGCCGCGTCTATCTGGGCGAACACTTCCGCATGTAGGCACAGGAGAGTGGCAGAGCAAGCGCTTACGCTGCGCTCGCTCCGCCGCCTGCTTCATCAAGACGCACCCGGCGCACGGCGACACGCCATCTGCCGGCGTCCTCTGCGCGGGGCCGCCACCCGGCCCGCTCCCTCAGCGTTTAATGAGCCGCGCCCCATCGCGCAGCAATTCTTACGCTCGCCGGCCTCGCGCCGCGCTCGCAGCCGCACCAGATCTGGGCACGCGTTTTCGCGTATGTCGCCGGGTATCGCGGTCGTGGCAAACTCTTTACAATGAATCTCAAATTGCCATGAAAGCCAGCCTCCAACTTCGCCTGTCGCAGCATCTTGCGCTGACCCCCCAACTGCAACAGTCCATCCGGCTGCTGCAGCTGTCTACGCTCGAATTGCAACAGGAAGTCGCGACGGCGATCGCGCAGAACCCCCTGCTCGAAAACGAAGACGACTGGATCGCCAGCCCGTTGCGGGTGGCGGCAGACGGTTCCGTCATCGCGCAAACGCCCACGCCTTCGGCGCCCGAGCCGATGTCCGCCGCACCCTCGTCGTCTTCCTCAACAGAGAGTTCGGAAAGCGGCGAGCCCGCCAGCGTCGACGAATACAACGGCCTCGGCTCCGATGCCAACGGCGATGCGTCGCAGTGGAACCTCGACGACTATGGCCGCTCCGGCAACGCGTCCGACGACGACGACCTTCCGCCGCTGCAGATCCACGAATCCACCACGTCGCTGCGCGACTACCTGACAGCACAGTTGCGCGTCACGCAGGCAAGCCCGCGTGACCGCGCGCTCATCACGTTCCTCATCGAATCGCTCGACGACGAAGGCTACCTCACGGCAACGTGTGAAGAAATACTGGCCGACTTGCCAGTCGAGCTCGAGGTGGACGCCGACGAGTTGAATGCGGCACTCGCATTGCTGCAAAGCTTCGACCCGCCTGGCGTCGGCGCGCGTTCGGCATCGGAATGCCTGAAGCTGCAGTTGCTTCGGCTCGATCCGTCGCCTACTCGCACACTCGCGCTCGAAATCGTCGCGCACCATCTGGAGTTGCTTGCCGCACGAGATTTCACTCGTCTGCGCAAACATCTGAAGGCAAGCGACGACGAACTGCGCGATGCCCATGCGCTGATCCGCTCGCTCGAACCGTTCCCGGGTGCGGCCTACGGCAAGGCCGAAGCCGACTACGTCGTGCCCGACGTGATCGTGAAGAAGACCGCACAAGGATGGCACGCCGAACTGAATCCCGAGGTCGTGCCGAAGCTGCGCATCAATCATCTGTACGCGAACATCCTGCGCAACAACCGCGGCGATCCAGGCAGCGGCTCGTTGCGTCAGCAACTGCAGGAAGCCCGCTGGTTGATCAAAAATATTCAGCAGCGCTTCGAAACAATCCTGCGTGTTGCGCAGGCCATTGTGGAGCGTCAGAAGAACTTTTTTGTGCACGGCGAAATTGCGATGCGCCCCTTGGTTTTGCGGGAAATAGCTGATACGCTGGGCTTACACGAGTCAACTGTCTCGCGTGTGACAACCGGCAAGTACATGCTCACCCCGTTTGGGACGCTTGAATTTAAGTACTTCTTCGGATCGCATGTTTCGACGGATACGGGAGGCGCGGCCTCATCCACGGCCATACGCGCGCTCATCAAGCAACTGATAGGAGCAGAGAACCCGAAATCCCCTCTTTCAGACAGCCGCATAGCCGAACTGCTGGCGGAACAGGGCTTCGTGGTGGCGCGCCGCACGGTGGCGAAGTATCGCGAGGCGCTCAAGATTCCAGCGGTCAACCTGCGCAAGTCTCTTTAGCCCGTTGCTTATCGCGACGGGCGTTTTCCGGCCGCGTCGCTGTTGGCGGGGATGGCCGGCCGATGCGGCCCGTCCGTAGTCAGTCTCGGGGAGACGGCATAAATCGGACAGCAGTCGACCGGTATCGCCGCATTCGAACGCGCACGGCGGCCATCAGCCTGGAGAAGCACGATGAATCTGAAGATCAGTGGACACCATCTCGAAGTAACGCCAGCGTTGCGAGAATACGTGATCACCAAACTGGATAGGGTGCTAAGACATTTCGATCAGGTAATCGATGGCAATGTGGTCCTCTCGGTCGACAATCACAGGGAAAAGGACAAGAGACAGAAGGTTGAAATCAGTCTTCATCTGAAGGGCAAAGACATCTTCATCGAAAGCGCAAACGGCGATCTGTATGCTGCCATCGATGTGATGGTCGACAAGTTGGACCGGCAGGTTGTGCGCCACAAAGATCGCGTACAGGGGCATCAGCACGAGGCCATCAAGCATCAAGCCACCACGCCGCCCGTCGAAGTCCCACCGCAATAAGACGAAGGTGGCACGGCCCGCGCGGCCACGGACAGTCCGGCTGGCAGCCCATGAAAAAACCGCCCGAAACCGGGCGGTTTTTTCATGGGCTGGGCATGACGGCAAATGGGATAACCGCGACGAACGCCAGGTTTCGACGCCTGGGTGAATGCATGGCGCATCGCACCATGCCGATGTATGCTTGTTCTATAATGTTTCGGTCACTTTCGGGGCATTTCCGCCGGAGTCCCGTTAAAAAAGGGGTTTCGTCGCACTTCGCCGTGAGCATCCTGTCAGACATGGAATATCCGTCACCCGCCGCGGCAAGCAGCATCCAGGCCACGTTTTCGCCTGCCAACATGAATCGTTTAGCCAAAATTCTTCCACTCGAGAACGTCGTCGTCGGACTCTCCGTCACCAGCAAGAAACGCGTGTTCGAGCAAGCGGGCCTGATCTTCGAAAACCAGAACGGCATCGCCCGCAGTACGGTGACCGACAATCTGTTTGCGCGGGAACGCCTCGGGTCCACTGGCCTCGGCGAAGGTGTGGCCATCCCGCACGGACGCATCAAGGGCCTCAAGCAGCCGCTCGCCGCCTTCGTGCGTCTCGCGGCGCCCATTCCGTTCGAGGCGCCAGACGGCCAGCCTGTTTCGCTGCTGATCTTCCTGCTCGTACCCGAGCAGGCCACGCAGCAACACCTCGAAATCCTCTCGGAAATCGCCCAGTTGCTCTCGGACCGGGAAACGCGCGAGCGCCTGCACACCGAAGAAGACCGCGAAGCATTGCATCGCCTGCTCACCCAGTGGCAACCTTGACGTATCGCGGCCGGCCCGCCCGGCGAAAGACCGCTCTCCCCCCGACGCCGCACTCCGCGCAACACGGCTGAGGTACGCCCCATCCGATGCGCCCACCGGGCAGCCTCGCTCCGGAACGCCGGACGAGCGGCCCACCTTGGAGTCTTGGATTCATGGACACCTCCAGCATCAACGCCCAAAGCATCTTCGACGACAACGCCGCCACGCTGAAGCTCAGCTGGCTGACGGGGCATGAAGGCTGGGAACGCGGCTTCTCGGCCGAAACGGTGGTGAATGCGACGTCGAGCGCCGACCTCGTGGGCCACCTGAACCTGATCCACCCGAACCGCATCCAGGTGCTGGGCGAGGCAGAGGTCAATTACTACCAGCGCCAGACCGACGAAGACCGCTCGCGGCACATGGCCGAGCTGATCGCCCTCGAGCCGCCGTTCCTCGTCGTGGCAGGCGGCGTGGCCGCCCCGCCGGAACTCGTGTTGCGCTGTACCCGCTCGTCCACGCCGCTCTTCACCACGCCGATGTCGGCGGCCGCGGTGATCGACAGTCTGCGCCTCTACATGTCGCGCATCCTCGCGCCGCGCGCCACGCTGCACGGCGTATTCCTCGACATCCTCGGCATGGGCGTGCTGCTCACGGGCGACTCGGGTCTCGGCAAGAGCGAACTGGGTCTGGAGCTGATCAGCCGCGGCCACGGCCTCGTGGCCGACGACGCCGTCGACTTCGTGCGGCTCGGCCCCGACTTCGTGGAGGGCCGCTGCCCGCCCCTGCTGCAGAATCTGCTCGAAGTGCGCGGCCTTGGCCTGCTCGACATCAAGACGATCTTCGGCGAAACGGCGGTGCGCCGCAAAATGAAGCTGAAGCTGATCGTCCAGCTGGTGCGCCGCCCCGACGGCGAATTCCAGCGCCTGCCGCTGGAAAGCCAGACGGTCGACGTGCTCGGCCTGCCCATCAGCAAGGTCACGATTCAGGTTGCGGCCGGCCGCAACCTCGCGGTGCTCGTAGAAGCCGCCGTGCGCAACACGATCCTGCAACTGCGCGGCATCGATACGCTGCGCGACTTCATGGACCGCCAGCGCCTCGCCATGCAGGATCCGGACAGCCAGTTCCCCGGCAAGCTGATGTAGCGCCGCGCCAGCCGGGCAGGCGCGCGGGGCAGATGCTATGATGAAACGAACCGTTTCCCCGATCCCATGCGCATTATCCTGATCACCGGCATCTCCGGCTCCGGCAAGTCTGTTGCGTTGAACGCGCTCGAAGACGCGGGGTATTACTGCGTCGATAATCTGCCACCGCGTTTTCTCCCGCAGCTCGCCGCCTATCTGGCCAGCGACGGCCAGGAGCAGCTGGCGGTAGCCATCGACGCCCGTTCGAGCGCTTCGCTCGACGAAATGCCCGCGATGATCCGCGATCTCTCGCGCCAGCACGACGTTCGCGTGCTGTTCCTGAACGCCAGCACGCAGTCGCTGATCCAGCGTTTCTCGGAAACGCGCCGCCGCCACCCGTTGTCGGGCTCCACACTGCATGACGCCGACGTCGGGCTGCTCACGTCGCTCGAAGAAGCGATCGAGCACGAACGGGAGCTGGTCGCGGGGCTTGCCGAATTCGGCCATCAGATCGACACGAGCAATCTGCGCGCGAATGCGCTGCGCGCCTGGGTGAAGCGCTTCGTCGAGCAGGAACGCAGCAGTCTTGCGCTCACCTTCGAGTCGTTCGGGTTCAAACGCGGCGTGCCGCTAGACGCCGACTTCGTGTTCGACGTGCGCACCCTGCCGAATCCCTATTACGACCATGAGCTGCGTCCGCTGACGGGGCTGGACCGGCCCGTGATCGACTACCTCAACGCGCTGCCCGTCGTGCGCGAAATGATCGACGACATCCACGCGTTTCTCGTGAAGTGGCTTCCTCGTTTCAGCGAAGACAATCGCAGCTATCTCACCGTCGCAATTGGCTGCACGGGCGGTCAACACCGCTCGGTATTCATCGCAGAGACGCTCGCCGCGCGTCTTGCGAAAGAAGCAAACGTTATCGTGCGGCACCGCGATGCGCCACTGGATATAGGCGAATCGTCGAAGCTCGTTGCCTGAACGGCCGGGCCAGACAGGCCGTGCCTCACCGGCCGTGCCTGAACAGCTGCGCCCGACCGGTCGTGCCTAACTGGCCGCGCCGCGCGGCCTTAACCGAAAGCGTTGCGCCATGTCCTCTACCAATGCCGTACTCGCCGATCTGCCGCTGTTCCCACTGCACACGGTGCTCTTCCCCGACGGCCTGCTGCCGCTGAAGATCTTCGAGGCGCGTTACCTGGACATGGCGCGCAACTGCCTGCGCGAGAACACGCCGTTCGGCGTGTGCCTGCTGAAGAGCGGTGGCGAAGTAGCTCAGCCGGACGAACCTTCGGTCCCCGAAGCAACCGGCTGCCTCGCCGAGATCGAACAATGCGACGTCGAAACGTTCGGCATGCTGTTGGTACGCGCACGCGGCACGCGGCGCTTCCGGCTGCTGACGCATCGGGTGGAAGCAAGCGGCCTTCTGGTCGGCATGGCCGAGCCGATCGGCGACGACGCGCCGCTGGAAGGCACCGACCGGCTCGCGAAATTCGGCGCGTGCGCGGAGGTACTGGAACGCATCATCGAAACGATTCGCGAGCGCGATCCGGACAGCGTGCCGTTCGCCGAACCGTTCCGCTTCGACGATCCCACGTGGGTGTCGAACCGGCTCGCCGAAGTGTTACCCATCGCGCTGCGGGCGCGGCAAAAGCTCATGGAATTGCAGGACGCCGGTGCGCGCATCGACGTCGTGCATCACTACATGCAGCAGCATCAACTGCTGTAGGCGGCGCGGCGCTCGCTGCAACCGCGAACCCGCTATAGCAACGAGCCGCGCAATCCGTCGAGCAGCTTGCGCACGGGCGCAGGCACCCCATACGAATCGATGTCGCTGAGCAAGACCCAGGCTGTCTCTGCAGCGCCGGCCATAGGCTGCGCATTCGCGATGCGATCCATTTCGACCACACGCGGTTCGATATCGAGCCTGAAGTGCGTGAACGTGTGCGTAAGCGACGCAAGCGCAGAAGCGGCGCCCCGCGCACCGAACGTGCGCGCGCGATCCGCAAGTGCGACTTCGTCTGCCGCCTCGGGCAGGCTCCACAGGCCACCCCAAATGCCTGACGGCGGACGCCGCTCCAGCATCACGGCATCCCCATCGAGCAGCACGAGCATCCACGTACGGCGCGTCGGCACGGTCTTCTTGGGCCGGGCCGCCGGAAGTTCACGCTGGCGGCCCGTTGTGTTCGCAACGCAATCGTCGGCAAACGGGCAACGCGCGCATTCGGGCTTGCCGCGCACGCAGAGCGTGGCGCCCAGATCCATGAGCCCCTGGGTGTAGGCGGTGACGTCGGCGTCGCTGGCCTCGGCACCCGGCACCAGCGACTCGGCGAGCGACCACATCGCCGTTTCCACGCGCTTGTCGCCAGGAAATCCCTCCACGCCGAACACGCGCGCGAGCACGCGCTTCACGTTGCCGTCGAGAATCGTGGCCCGCGCGCCGAATGCGAACGACGCGATGGCGGCGGCCGTCGAACGGCCAATGCCCGGCAGTTCCGCGAGCGCGTCCACCGTACCGGGAAACACCCCGCCGTGCTCATCCACCACTACCTGGGCGCATCGATGCAGGTTGCGAGCGCGCGAGTAATAGCCGAGCCCAGCCCACAGTGCCATCACGTCGTCGAGCGGTGCGGCGGCGAGCGCCGCCACGTCCGGGAATCGCTCCAGAAAACGCGCGTAATACGGAATCACCGTGGAGACCTGCGTCTGCTGCAGCATGATCTCTGAAAGCCAGATGCGATAGGCGTCGCGCGTGTTCTGCCACGGCAGGTCGTGACGGCCGTGCTGTCGCTGCCACGCGATGAGCCGCGCTGAAAATGCGGCATACGTGTGCTGCGCGGACGAGGAAAGAACGGTGGGAGCGAGCATGAAAAGAGAGGAAGCAAGGAGAAGCGAAGCCGGGTCTCAGCGCTGACAGACCGGGCAATAGTACGTGGAGCGCTGGCCCTGAACGATCTGCCGGATCGGCGTGCCGCACACGCGGCACGGTTGGCCAGCGCGATCATAGACGAAATAGTCCAGCTGGAAATAACCGCTCTCGCCGTCGCTGCCCACGAAATCGCGCAGCGTGCTCCCGCCCTTCTCGATGGCGGCGGCGAGCGTCGCTCTGATAGCGTCCGCAAGCAGTTCATAACGGGCGAGCGACACGCGGCCTGCCGGCGTGGTAGGCCGAATGCCCGCGCGAAAGAGGCTCTCCGATGCGTAGATGTTGCCCACGCCCACCACGATGTCGCCGGCTAGCAGCGCCTGCTTGACCGAGACCTTGCGGCCGCGCGTTTTCCGGTGCAGCAGCGCGCCCGAAAACGCCGGCGTAAACGGCTCGATGCCAAGGCTCGCGAGCAGCGGATGACCGAGCACGTCGCCCGCTTCGCGCGGATGCCACAGTACGGCGCCGAAGCGCCGCGGATCGCGAAACCGCAGAATGAAGTCGTCGAAGATCCAGTCGATGTGATCGTGCTTGCCCGCCGCGGGCAGGTGCGGCAGGTTGCGCAGCACTCGAAGCGTGCCCGTCATGCCCAGGTGTACGATGAACCAGCCTTCGTCGATCTCGAACAGCAGATACTTGCCGCGCCGCTCGACCTTGTGGACCGTACGCCCACGCAAAAGGCGGCCGAGTCCGGCTGGAACGGGCCAGCGCAGGGCGGCAGTGCGAACGTCGACGCGCGCTACGCGACGGCCCGCGACATAAGGCTCGATTCCCCGACGGGTAACCTCAACTTCCGGCAGTTCTGGCATGTCTAAGTGGTTTGCTGGCTGCGTGGCCGATTGTGCGCTTATTGTAGCGAGCGCGTTACAATCGTCCGAAACATTCAACGGATTTCCATGGAACTGTCTTTCGTGAAGCTGTTTGCGAAGCGCCGGGCCCACGCCCTGCCTCAGCTCCACCTGCCGTCTGCCATTTCGGTCCGCCGCTTGCTCGGCGCCGCGGTGGTTGCGGCGTGGACGCTCGCCGCCGCCCCCGCGTTCGCGCAGGACCCTTCCCCGGACACGGGCGACACCTCGGCAATGCCCGATATGCTCGGCGCACCCACTGCCGAGGAACAGAAGTCTCTGCCTGACGTTCCGCTGACGAGCCAGATCGTATTCCAGGTTCTGGCCGCTGAAATCGCATTGCAGCGCGACCAGCCCGCGCCGGCGTACCAGACGTACCTCGCCCTCGCACGCGACACGCACGACCCGCGCATGGCGCAACGCGCAACCGAAATCGCCATCGCGGCGCAAAGCCCCTCGGACGCCCTCGCCGCCGCGCAGCTCTGGCAGCAGTACGCGCCCGCGTCGGATCGCGCGGCGCAACTCGATGCGTCGCTGCTCGTGCTCTCGGGCCGCCCCGAGGACGCTGAGCCCCTGCTCGCGCGCGAGCTTGCGCGCGTATCGGAAGAGAATCGCGGCAGCGCGATCCTCTCGCTGCAACTGCTGCTCTCACGTGGCCCCAACCGTGTGGGCGGCCTGAACACGCTCAAGGACCTGCTCAAGAACGACATGAAGCGGCCCGAGGCGCAACTTGCCATCGGCCGGCAGCAATTGCTCGCCGACGACGTGCCCGGCGCGCGCAAGTCGCTCGAAACCGCGCTCTCGATGCGGCCGGACTACCTGCCCGCCGCGTTGATGCTTGCGCAGATGGGTCCGGACGAGCGCAACGAAGCAATCGCGTCGCTCGAGAAGTATGTTCAGCAGAATCCGAAGTCGCACGACGGAAGGCTCGCGCTTGCGCAGACGTATCTCGCTGCGGACCGCCTCGACGACGCGAGCAAGCAGTTCGAGACCATGCGCAAGGACAACAGCGGCGACCTCACGCCGCTGATGGCACTCGCGCTCATCAGCATCCAGCAGAAGAAATTCCCGGAAGCGCAGGCGTATCTGACGCAGTACGCGCAGCAGGCCGAAAAGACGCCTGGCGGTGACCCGGGCCAGGCCTACATTTACCTCGCGCAGCTCGCGCTCGAGCAAAAGAACGAGACGGACGCCGCGAAGTGGCTGGACCGCATTCAGCCCGACAGCCAGCAGTACATTCCGGCGCAGGTCACGCGCGCGCAGCTGCTCGAAAAACAGGGCAAGCCCGACGATGCGCGCAAGCTCCTCGCCGGCATTCAGGCCGCGGACCCGCGCGACCAGGCGCTCATCGCGCGCACGGACGCCGCGATCCTCTTCGATGCCAAGCGCTATCCCGAAGCCGAAGCCCGACTCGCCAAGGCCGTGGAGCAGTTTCCGGACGATCCGGATCTGACCTACGACTACGCGATGGCCGCGGAAAAGAACGCGCACTACGACGTCATGGAAACGCAGCTGCGCAAATTGATCCGCACCCAGCCCAACAATCCGCAGGCGTACAACGCGCTCGGCTACTCGCTGGCCGATCGTAACCAGCGCCTTCAGGAAGCGGACAAGCTGATCGAAAAAGCGTCGTCGCTCGCGCCGAACGACGCGTTCATCATGGACAGCGTGGGCTGGGTGAAATACCGGCTCGGCGAGACGTCGGACGCCATCAAGCTGCTGCGCAAGGCCTATACGCTGCAGCCGAATGCCGAAATCGGTGCGCACCTCGGCGAAGTGCTCTGGAAGAGCGGTGCCCAGGACGAAGCGCGCGCCGCCTGGCGCGACGCACTCAAGCTTGAACCCGATAACGACACGCTCGTGAAAACGCTCAAGCGCTTTCAGGTGAACGATCTCTGATGTATTCATCCCGTCACGCCAATCGTTTCGCTTCTCGCTTTCCTCATGCATCCGGCGGCTATAAGGCTGCACGGCGCGGCGCCCTCGGGCTCGCCGCCGTGCTCGCCCTGGCGCTTGCCGGGTGCGCGAGCGTGCCGCATCCCGCTGAATCGACCTCGAACGCCTCGACGTCTGTCACCGCGCAAACGAGCCGCGCGTACCACGGGCGCTTCGCCGTGCAGTACGTCGATCAGAACGGGCAGCCGCGCAATGCGTACGGCAACTTCGACTGGCGCGAAAACGGCGACACCGTCACGCTCCAGTTGCTCAATCCGTTCGGGCAGACGCTTGCCATCGTGACGTCTTCGCCCGCGGCCGCCACGCTCGAGTTGCCCAACCGGCAACCGCTCACGGCAGACAACGTATCGACGCTGATGCAAAACGCGCTCGGCTTCGCGCTGCCTGTGGAAGGGCTGCGTTATTGGCTGCAGCCGTCCATTGCGCCCACATCGCATGCGCAGACCGAAAAGGACGCCGGGCAGGATTCGCGGCTCAAGCAGATCCGCCAGGACGGCTGGACCATCGATTACCTCTCGTATGCCGACGCGCCCGCCACCGGCGTGAAGCGCGTCAACCTGAGCCGCGCGGAACCGCCGCTCGACATCAAGCTCGTGCTCGACCAGTAAGCAGCGCCCTGCGCTTTCCTCATGACTGAAACACCCGACTCGCTGCGCGGCTGCCTCGCGCCCGCCAAACTGAACCTTTTCCTGCACATCACGGGACGCCGGCCCGACGGCTACCACTCGCTGCAGACCGTTTTCCAGCTACTCGCATGGGGCGACACGCTGCACTTCACCGCTCGTGAAGACGGCGAGATCACGCGCAAGACTGAAGTGCGCGGCGTACCGCCCGAACAGGACCTCACCGTACGTGCCGCGACACTGCTCAAGCAGCACACGGGCACGCGCAAAGGCGTCGAGATCGAGATCGAAAAGCGACTGCCGATGGGAGCGGGTCTGGGCGGTGGCAGCTCGGACGCGGCGACCACGCTGCTCGCGCTCAATCGCCTCTGGAAGCTTGATTTGCCTCGCGAGGAACTGCAGTCGCTTGCACTGAAGCTGGGCGCCGACGTGCCCTTCTTCGTCTTCGGCAAAAATGCCTTCGCAGAGGGTGTTGGCGAAGCGCTTCAGGCTGTACAATTGCCGCGGCGTTTTTTTCTCGTTGTCACGCCGCGGGCACATGTCCCGACCGCCGCAATTTTTTCAGACGAGGCGTTGACAAGAGACACGAAAGTCATCACAATGACGGACTTTCTTGCACAGCAAGGTTGCAGCGCAGGATGGCCAGAAAGCTTCGGCCAAAATGACATGCAGCCGGTTGTCGCGAGGAAATACGCGGAAGTTGCGCAGGTGCTGGGATGGTTCGACAACATCGCACCCGCGCGGATGACCGGATCAGGCGCAAGCGTTTTCGCAGCGTTTGCCAGCCGGGCCGAAGCAGAAGCGGCGCAAGCCAAAATGCCGGCAGGTTGGTTGAGCGTAGTAACGGAAAGCCTCGATACCCATCCACTCTTCGCTTTCGCGGCATAGGTTTTGCATCATCGGGCAGTCCTACCGGCCCGGTGGAGCTCAAAGTTAGCGTAGGGGAGTCGCCAAGTTGGTTAAGGCACCGGATTTTGATTCCGGCATTCGAGGGTTCGAGTCCTTCCTCCCCTGCCAAAAATTCTCGCATTCCTCCGCCCAGCCTGAAGCAGGTGCATGATGAGCAGCAGCCATGACGGCCTGATGGTTTTTACTGGCAACGCCAATCCTGCGCTTGCTCAGGATGTCGTCAAGATTCTTGGAATTCCCCTCGGTAAAGCAATGGTGAGCCGTTTCTCCGACGGCGAAATCCAGGTTGAAATCCAGGAAAACGTACGCGGCAAAGACGTCTTCGTTTTGCAGTCCACCTGCGCGCCGACGAACGACAATCTGATGGAACTGATGATCATGGTCGATGCGCTCAAGCGCGCATCCGCAGGCCGGATCACCGCAGCCATCCCCTACTTCGGCTATGCCCGGCAAGACCGCCGTCCGCGCTCGGCGCGCGTCGCGATCTCAGCGAAGGTCGTGGCGAACATGCTGGAAATTGCCGGCGTCGAGCGGATCATCACGATGGATCTGCACGCCGACCAGATTCAGGGCTTCTTCGACATTCCGGTCGACAACATCTACGCCACGCCCGTGCTGCTCGGCGATCTGCGCAAGCAGAACTACGAGAACCTGCTGGTCGTTTCGCCTGACGTCGGCGGCGTGGTGCGTGCCCGGGCCCTCGCGAAGCAGCTCAACTGCGATCTGGCCATCATCGACAAGCGTCGTCCGAAAGCGAACGTCGCCGAGGTGATGAACATCATCGGTGAAGTGGAAGGCCGTACCTGCGTGATCATGGACGACATGGTCGACACGGCCGGCACGCTTTGCAAGGCAGCACAGGTACTCAAGGACCGCGGCGCGAAGCAGGTGTTCGCCTACGCCACGCACCCGGTGCTTTCGGGCGGCGCAGGCGAGCGCATTGCCGGCTCGTCGCTCGACGAACTCGTTGTGACGGACACCATTCCGCTTGGCGCAGAAGCCCGTGCCTGCTCGAAGATCCGTTCGCTTTCGTGCGCGGGTCTGCTCGCGGAGACGTTCTCGCGTATCCGCCGCGGCGACTCGGTGATGTCGCTGTTCGCCGAAAGTTAAAGGTTTTGCGGTAAGCGCGGTGTCTCCGGATACCGCGTTTGTTCGCATCAAGGCGCGAGCGAACGAAGGTTCGCGCCATTATGTTGGGGCCCGAGCCAGTGTGCGAAGGCCCCGTTTTTACTGCCTGGTCGCGGGCAGTACATTGGAGAAGCAAGATGAAAGTAGTCGCTTTCGAGCGCAACCTGCAAGGTACGGGTGCGAGCCGCCGCCTGCGCAATACCGGCAAGACGCCGGGCATCGTTTACGGTGCCAGCGCCGAGCCGCAACTGATCGAACTCGATCACAACGCGCTGTGGCACGCCCTGAAGAAGGAAGCCTTCCACTCGTCGATCCTCGACCTGGAAGTGGCCGGCAAGTCGCAGCAAGTGCTGCTGCGCGACGTGCAATACCATCCGTTCCGTCAGCTCGTGCTGCACGTGGACTTCCAGCGCGTTGACGCAAGCCGCAAGCTCCACACGAAGGTGCCGCTGCACTACATGAACCAGGAAACCAACCCGGCCGTGAAGCTGTCGGGCGCGGTTATCTCGCACGTGTTCAACGAAATTGAAGTGGAATGCCTGCCGGCCGCACTGCCTGAGTTCATCGAAGTCGATCTGGCGAAGATCGAAGCAGGTCAGTCGCTGCACGCGAAGGACATTCCTCTGCCCAACGGCGTTGCGCTCACGGCTCACCTCGACGCTGAAAACCCGGTTATCGTTTCGGCGACAATCCCGGCTGGCGCAGCATCCGATGCTGCCGCGGAAGGTGAAGGCGAAGGCGAGAAGCCCGCTGCCTGAGCTGAGGGATAGCGAAGCTATCCTCTCGATCCGTTTCAATGGAACGGACGACGTGACCCGCCGCGGTTCGCCCCGGCGGGTTTTTTTTCGATCGTTGCGTGCCTCGCCCGCGAGCGGCGCGGCTGCGAGAACCTCATCATGATCAGGCTGATCGTCGGGCTCGGGAATCCGGGTGCCGAATATACCGCGACGCGCCACAATGCAGGCTTCTGGCTCGTGGACCAGCTCGCGCGCGAAGCAGGCACGTCGCTGCGCGACGAGCGGCGCTTTCACGGCCACTACGCGAAGGCTCGCCTTTACGGCGAGGAAGTGCATCTGCTCGAGCCGCAGACCTACATGAACCGCTCCGGGCAGTCGGTGGTCGCGCTCGCGCATTTCTTCAAGATCTTGCCCGACCAGATTCTCGTCGCGCACGACGAACTCGATCTGCCGCCGGGCACGGTCAAGCTCAAGCTGGGCGGCGGTAGCGGCGGCCACAACGGGCTGAAGGACATCTCCGCCCACCTGTCGACGCAGCACTACTGGCGGCTGCGCATCGGCATCGGGCATCCGCGCGACCTCATTCCCGAGAGCGCGCGAGCGGGTGCGAAGCCGGACGTCGCCAATTTCGTGCTGAAGCCGCCGCGCAAGGAAGAGCAGGACGTGATCGATGCGTCCATCGAACGCTCGCTCGCCGTGATGCCGCTCGTGGTCAAGGGCGAACTCGAGCGCGCGATGATGCAACTGCATCGCGTCTGAACGCGAACGGGAGACTGTTTTGAGCCGCTACTGGAGCGACATCGTCCATCGACTGGTGCCCTACGTGCCCGGCGAACAGCCGGTGCTCGCGCATCCGGTCAAGCTCAATACCAACGAGAATCCGTACCCGCCTTCGCCTCGCGTGGTCGAGGCCATTCGTCGCGAACTGGGCGACACGGGCGAAGCACTGCGTCGCTACCCGGACCCGAGCGCCCGCCGGCTGCGCGAAACCGTGGCCGCGCATCACGGCATCCGGGCAGACCAGGTGTTCGTCGGCAACGGCTCCGATGAAGTGCTCGCGCACGTGTTCCAGGCGCTGCTGAAGCACGCGCATCCCGTGCTTTTCCCTGACGTCACGTACAGCTTCTATCCGACCTACGCGCGGCTCTACGACGTGGCCTACCGCACGGTCGCGCTCGACGAAAGCTTCGCAATCCGTATCGACGACTACACCGCGCCCAACGGCGGCGTGCTGTTTCCGAATCCGAACGCACCCACGGGCCGCGCGTTGCCGCTCGATCAGATCGAAGCGCTCGTGGCGCGCAATACGGAATCGGTGGTGGTGATCGACGAAGCGTATGTGGACTTCGGCGCGCAGTCGGCGGTGAATCTGATCGACCGCTATCCTCATCTGCTCGTTGTGCAGACGGTCTCCAAGGCGCGTTCGCTGGCGGGCATGCGGGTGGGTTTTGCGTTCGGAGATACTGCGCTCATCGAGGCGCTGAACCGCGTGAAGGACAGCTTCAATTCGTATCCGCTCGACCGGCTGGCGCAGGTGGCAGCAACCGCGTCGTATGAAGACACCGCGTGGTTCGAAACGAATTGCGCCCGCGTGATCGCCAGCCGCGAACGCCTGACAGCGAAGCTGGAAACACTCGGCTTCGACGTCGTGCCGTCAGCCGCGAACTTCGTGTTCGCGCGCCACAAGGACCACGACGCCGCGATGCTTGCGGCGACGTTGCGCGAGCGCGAAATCTTCGTGCGGCACTTCAAGGCGCCGCGCATCGACCAGTATCTGCGGATTTCGATTGGCACCGACGCGGAGTGCGACACGCTCGTCAGAGCGCTGGGCGAGTTGCTCGGCCGGTAAGACCGCCGCCCTCGCCGGGCTAACGCTAGAGGCTAGGCATTCTTCGCGGCCATCAGGCCACGATACTTTTCCATCAGTTGATCGCGCGTCTCCACATGCTGGGGATCGCGCGGAATGCATTCGACCGGACACACCTGCTGGCATTGCGGCTCATCGAAATGGCCGACGCATTCGGTGCATTTGTTCGGGTCGATCACGTAGATTTCCGGGCCCATCGAAATGGCGTCGTTCGGGCACTCGGGCTCGCAAACGTCGCAATTGATGCACTCGTCGGTAATCATCAGGGCCATGCTTTTCTCACTTCCTGCCGGCCTCTTCCAACTGGCGCCGGTCGTTTTCGGTTGATGTCGCGGACGCTGCGAGCCGAAAACGGGGGCGGGGCAAAGAGAGGCCGTGTTTCGTTGCGTTGAACACAGCCGCCAGTTTACGCCGCTTCGTCAAATTGCTCAGGGGTTCTTCGGAATGACGGGGCCGCCCAGCGCCGAGACCTTGTCCTGCAACCATTTCTCGACAGAAGGGAACACGAACTTGCTGACATCGCCGCCCAGTTGGGCAATCTCGCGAACAATGGTGCCCGAGATGAACTGATATTGGTCGGACGGCGTCATGAACATTGTCTCGACGTCCGGCAGCATGTAGCGGTTCATGCCGGCCATCTGAAACTCGTATTCGAAGTCCGACACGGCGCGCAGGCCGCGCACGATCACACGCGCGTTGTTGCTGCGGACGAAGTCCTTGAGCAACCCTCTGAAACTCATGACCTGCACGTTCGGATAGTGGCCCAGCACCTCGCGGGCAATGTCGAGGCGTTCGTCGAGCGAGAAGAACGGCTTCTTGTTGCGGCTGTCCGCCACGCCCACCACCAGCGTGTCGAAGATGCTCGACGCCCGCCGCACGAGGTCCTCGTGACCGCGCGTGAGCGGATCGAACGTACCCGGGTACACGGCGACTACCATGTTGTTTCTCCTCTCAACAGACAAATGAGGGCGCCGCGCCAGCGGCGACGGCCATGCCCGCGACCGCGCACGTGACGGCGAGCCGTCCGGCGCTTGTTATGGAACGCGCATTATTCCTCATTTTCGCGCTGCAGCAAATGATAGTGGACCGCCCCTGCCTTGCCGTGGCGAGCCACCGTCCAGCCCGCCAGTGCAGGGGTTTGCGCCGGATCGAGCGGCGCCCCGGCCTCGACATAGAGGAACCCGTCGGCAGCGACGAGCGGCGCGGCGACCTCCAGCGCACGGTCGAGCGTCGCGGCGTCGCCGAACGGCGGATCGAGAAACACCACGTCGAACGATGCCGGCGTCAGGCCGGCGGCAAGACGCAGGGCGTCCGCCTCCACGACTTCGATCGCTCGCGCATCGAGCCGCGCCTGGTTCGCGCGCAGTTGCGCGGCCGCGCGCGCGTTGCGCTCCACCATGAGCACGCGCTCGGCGCCGCGCGACGCCGCCTCGAATCCGAGTGCGCCGCTGCCCGCGAAAAGGTCGAGACACCGCTCGCCGTCGAGCCGCTGGCCAAGCCAGTTGAAAAGCGTTTCGCGGACGCGGTCGGGCGTAGGCCGCAAGCCATCGAGGTCGAGCACCGGAAGCGGCGTGCGCTTCCAGTCACCGCCGATGATGCGCACGGTGTGAGCCGATTTGCCTCGCACCGGCGCGGCAGCGTGGGCACCATGGGCGCGCGAAGGAGAAGAACGGGACATACGGGTAGTAAGCGGGGTAATAAGCGGAGTGGTAAGCGATAAGGTGCCGGAGCGCCCACGTTACCACAGGCCTTCCCGGCGAACGCAGCCCGGCACGCGACCACCGTGCCACGACGAGCCGGGATGCCGCCTGATAAAATGGCGCGTTTGCACGTTCCGCATTCGCGCATCCCCCACTTGCCACGCCACCGTTGCCGCCCGAGGGTCGGGCACAGGGCGTCGGCCCCGCACCAGACACGCCAGATCATGTTCAGTTTTTTCAAGCGATTCAGAGGATCGAAAGCCGCCGAAGGCACGCCCGTCGACGCGCAAGCTGATATCTCGGCCGAGGTTCAAAGCGAACCCGCGCAACAGCCCGCCGACGTCGCGGAAACCAGACCGCCGCAGGAGACAGCCGCTCGCGTCACGCCAGCCGCGGCACCGGCACCGGTTCCGTCCGCGCGCCAGCCTGAAGCTGCGCCGCCTCAACAGCGGCCCGCCGTCGACATCCCGGCGCCGGCGCCCACGCCCGCACCACCAGCCGTCACGCCGCCGACCGTAGCAGCACCGCCGGTCGCGATGCCTGCGCCCGCCCCGACCCAAGCCGCCGCACAACAGGCCACCGCCAGCGCTGCCCAAAGCAGCCAGGCCGACGACGAATCCGTCGAAACAGTCGAAATCGTTCCGCCGCCCGCACCGGAACCCGAAGCGAAGAAGTCGTGGCTCTCGCGGCTTAGAAGCGGCCTCTCCAAAACCAGCTCGAACATTGCGGGCATCTTCGTCGCCACCAAGATCGACGAAGCGCTGTATGAAGAACTGGAGACCGCGCTGCTGATGTCCGATGCAGGGGTGGAAGCCACGGAGTTCCTGCTCGAATCGCTGCGCGAGAAAGTCCGCACGGGCAGGCTCACCGACGCACAGCAGGTGAAAACCGCATTGCGCGGCCTGCTCGTGGATCTGCTGAAGCCGCTCGAGAAATCGCTCGTGCTCGGCCGCGCGCAGCCGCTCGTCATGATGATCGCGGGTGTGAACGGTGCGGGCAAAACCACGAGCATCGGCAAGCTCGCCAAGCATCTGCAGCACTTCGATCAGTCAGTGCTGCTCGCGGCCGGCGACACGTTCCGCGCCGCCGCGCGCGAGCAACTCGCCATCTGGGGCGAGCGCAACAACGTGACGGTGGTCGCGCAGGAAAGCGGCGACCCTGCCGCCGTGATCTTCGACGCGGTGGGCGCCGCGCGCGCGCGCAAGATCGACGTGCTGATGGCCGACACGGCCGGCCGCCTGCCCACCCAGCTCCATCTGATGGAAGAGTTGCGCAAGGTGAAGCGCGTGATCGGCAAGGCGCTCGACGGCGCGCCGCACGAAGTGCTGCTCGTGATCGACGCGAACACGGGTCAGAACGCGCTCGCCCAGGTGAAAGCATTCGACGACGCGCTCGGCCTCACCGGCCTCATCGTCACGAAACTCGACGGCACGGCGAAGGGCGGCATCCTCGCTGCCATCGCGCGGCAGCGGCCGGTGCCGGTGTACTTCATCGGCGTGGGCGAAAAGGTGGAAGACCTGCAGCCGTTCAGCGCCGAGGAATTTGCCGACGCGCTACTGGGCGCGTAGCGCTTCTCGTCGTCCGGCATATAGCGACAAAAAGGGGCGTCCCGACATGAGCGGACGCCCCTTTTTTCATTGCCGCGCTGCGCGACGCAACCAACGCGCCCGCCGCAGGACCCTCCATTACTCCGAATCCGGCTGCTGCCCCGGCGCCGCCCGCTCGAACGCGTCGAGCTGCGTGGCGTGGTCGTAGATGCGCTGGATCGTCGGAAAGCGCGCGGTGTCCACCTTGAAACGCTGCGCGTTGAAGACCTGCGGGATGAGGCAGATGTCCGCAAGCGTGGGCGTATCGCCGAAACACAGCTTACCCGTGCGCGCATCGCCGGCGAGCCGGGCTTCGAGCGTCTCGAAACCCGCTTCCACCCAGTGCCGGTACCACGCGTCCTTCACGTCGTCGGTCACGCCCACCGTGTGCTTCAGGTACTTGAGCACGCGCAGGTTGTTGAGCGGATGAATCTCGCACGCGATCTGCAGCGCAATGGAGCGCACGTGCGCGCGGTCCACGGCGGTTGCGGGCAGCAGCGGCGGCGTGGGATGCGTCTCTTCGAGATACTCGATGATGGCGAGCGACTGCTGAAGCGCGTGGCCGTCGTCCACGAGCGTGGGCACGATCGCATCGTGATTGAGCTTGCGATACGCGGACGAAAACTGCTCGCCGCCGCCGCGCAGCAGATGAATCGGCACGTAGTCGTACGGCAGGCCTTTCAGGTTCAACGCGATCCGCACGCGGTAAGACGCCGAGCTTCGGAAATAGCTGTAAAGCTGCATGTGTTGTGTCTCCTCCCCGCTTCCAGCTCAGACCACGCGCACCGTGAATTCGCCGAGCCCGTCCACGCCGCCCTTCATCACGTCGCCCGGCACGATGGCGCCGACGCCGTCAGGCGTGCCCGTGAAAATCAGGTCACCCGGCTGAAGCTCGAACAGCGTGGACAGATACGCGATGGTGTCGGCCACCGGCCAGATCAGCTGCGAGATGTCGGAGCGCTGCTTCTCTTCACCGTTCACGGTGAGCCAGATTGCGCCTTTGCCCAGATGGCCGATCTTCGACGCCGGATGGATGGGGCCCACGGGAGCGGAGTAATCGAAGCCCTTCGCGGTGTCCCACGGACGGCCCAGCTTCTTCGCTTCGGCTTGCAGATCGCGGCGGGTCATGTCGAGTCCGAGCGCGTAGCCATACACGTGATCGAGCGCGCGATCGACCGGGATGTCCTTGCCGCCTTTGCCGATGGCCGCCACCATTTCCATCTCGAAGTGCACGTTCTTCGAGAGCGACGGATACGGAAACTCACCGGTTTCGCCGGGGGCAACGTACACCACGGCGTCAGCCGGCTTGCCGAAAAAAAACGGCGGCTCGCGGTTCGGATCGTGGCCCATCTCGCGGGCGTGCGCCTCGTAATTGCGGCCCACGCAATAGATGCGGCGCACCGCGAACAGCTCGCTGGAACCCGCAACCGGCACCGCTACGACCGGCGCCGGAGCAAACACGTATGTCATGCCGTTCTCCGTCCTGTTGGAAAGCCGCGTGCGCGGCGAGAAAACGATGAGTTTAGCGTGTGCCGCCTGCGGACGCCGGAATGCAGGGTGCCTCGCGGATCGCTCCGGCAACGCCGCGGAACCTTCGCCGCGCACCGCCTGTACAGGCACGAGCGCCAGCCGGGAACGATCGCCGGCCACAGCCTCATGCGATACTGAACGCCATTCCGTTTCAATCCGCCCAGGACACGCCGGCCCTCCAGCACCGGCCCGCACCGCTTTTGCCATGAACGAGCCAGCCAATCTTGCCGATCCGTTTCCGTGTGCCCACCTCATCAAGGAGATCGGCCGCGGACCGCACGGCGCGCGCGCCCTTTCGTCCGAGGACACGCACGCGCTCTACGCCGCGATGCTCGACGGCCGGGTGTCGGACCTCGAACTCGGCGCCGTTTTGCTCGCCTACCGCCTGAAAGGCGAAACCGCCGACGAACTCGCCGCCATGCTCGCGGCCGCTCATGCATCGTTTGAGCCGCTCCGCGTGGCCACGGACGCCCACGGCGACGCGGCTTCGACCGTATCGGCGGTTTCCATCCCCAGCTACAACGGTGCGCGGCGCCAGCCCAACCTGGTGCCGCTGCTGGCCTTGCTGCTCGCGCGCGAAGACGTGCCCGTGCTCGTGCACGGCGTGAGCACCGATCCGGGTCGAGTCACCAGTGCGGAAATCTTCGCGGCGCTCGGCGTTGAAGCGGCGCGCTCGCACGACGAAGCCGAAGCGCAACTGGCCTCGCGTCGCCTTGCGTTCACGCCGATCGAAGTGCTCGCGCCAAAGCTCGCGCGCTTGCTCGCCCTGCGACGCCGCATGGGCGTGCGCAACTCGACGCACACACTCGTGAAAATTCTTCAGCCGTTCGCGCCTCCGGGGCTGCGGCTCGTCAACTACACGCACCCGCCCTATCGCGAGAGCCTGACGGCCCTCTTCAACTCGCATCCCGACGTGGCGGCGGGCGGTGCGCTGCTCGCGCGCGGCACCGAAGGCGAAGCCGTGGCCGACACGCGCCGCCAGGTTCAGGTGGATTGGCTGCACGACGGCGTCTGCGAAACGCTGGTCGAAGCGGAGCGGTCGTCGCCCGAAGCGCCGCAAGCCGAGTTGCCCGAAGCCCGTGACGCCGCCACGACAGCAGCGTGGATCGAGGCCGTGATGCGCGGCGAGGCGCCCGTGCCGCCTGCGATTCTGCGGCAGGTCGAGGTCATCGCCGGCATCGCGAAGCGGCGGGGTGGTTGACACCGCGCGCTGCTCTCGCATACATTCGAACAATGCGTTCCTTCCCGAACACCCTCCGAATTACCTTCGGCCGCCTACCGCGGCCCCTATCGCTACGTCTAGCGTAAGCAAGGCGTAGCGCCGCGCGCCCTCTTCAACGCGCGGTCCTCCCGGCAGTTTCCGTAGTTTCCGTTTCACCCCAAACCGCAGTTCTCTTTACAACCTGTAAGTCGTCAGTATTCGTCCGCTTATCGTGCGGCCGAATCGCGAGGGTCAAATGCACGTCGCGCCTCAGGCGCTCCGTGCAGCGGCAGCAGCCCGCCAGCCGCCCGATGCCCACCGCCTCTCGCAACGACACGACGAATGAGGCTCGCCATGTTGCGTCAACCCGCCGAGAAATACCGCCCCTTCCCCGCCATCCGTTTGAACGGCCGCAAGTGGCCCACGCGCACCATCGAACGCGCACCCATCTGGATGAGCACCGATCTGCGCGACGGCAACCAGTCGCTGATCGAGCCGATGAGCATTGCCCAGAAGCTCGAATTCTTCGAAATGCTGGTCGCCATCGGCTTCAAGGAGATCGAGGTCGGCTTTCCCTCGGCATCGCAGACCGATTTCGACTTCGTGCGCAAGCTGATCGTCGAAAAGCGCATTCCCGAAGACGTCACGATCGAAGTGCTCGTGCAGTCGCGCGACGACCTGATCGCGCGGACGTTCGAGGCGCTCGAAGGCGTGCCGCGTGCCATCGTGCATCTGTACAACGCGATTTGTCCGTCGTTCCGCAAGATCGTGTTCGACCAGTCGAAAGACGAAGTGAAGGCGCTCGCCGTGGAGGGCACGAAGCGGATCCGCGCCCACGCCGACGCCCGGCCGCAGACCCACTGGATCTACCAGTACTCGCCCGAAACCTTCAGCATGACCGAGCTCACCTTCGCGCGCGAGGTGTGCGACGCGGTGGCGCAAACGTGGCGCCCCACGCGCGATCACAAGATGATCGTGAACCTGCCCGCCACCGTGGAAGCGGCCACGCCCAACGTGTTCGCGGACCAGATCGAGTGGATGGACCGCAACCTCGCCTACCGCGACAGCATCGTGCTCTCCGTGCATCCCCACAACGATCGCGGCACGGCGGTGGCGGCCGCGGAACTCGCGCTGATGGCGGGCGCGGATCGCATCGAAGGGTGCCTCTTCGGCAACGGCGAGCGCACGGGCAACGTCGATCTCGTCACGCTGGCCATGAACCTCTACACGCAAGGCATTGACCCGGGCCTCGATTTCTCGGACATCGACGCGGTGCGCCGCGTCGTGGAGCGCTGCAACCAGATTCCGGTGCATCCGCGCCATCCGTATGCCGGCGATCTCGTGTTCACGGCGTTTTCCGGCTCGCATCAGGACGCCATCCGCAAGGGCTTCGTGCAGCAGCGTCCGGACGCCGTGTGGGAAGTGCCGTACCTGCCCATCGATCCCGCCGACCTGGGCCGCAGCTACGACGCGGTGATCCGCGTGAACAGCCAGTCGGGCAAGGGCGGCGCCACCTGGCTGCTGGAGCGCGGCATGGGCTTCACGCCGCCGCGCCGCGTGCAGATCGAGTTCAGCCACGCGGTGCAGGCGGCCACGGATTCGTCGGGCGCGGAGATGTCCGGTGAGTCGATCTGTGCGCTCTTCACGCGCGAATACTTCGAGACGCAGGGCCCGGCGCGCCGCATCAGCGCCGACAAGCTGCGCTGGAACGAGCGCGATCTCGCGGTGCCGCTTGCGCCCATTGCGCCGATGGCTGCGTCAGCCGCGGGCTCAGCGGCGCCGCACGACGCGAACGCGCTCGAAGCTCACGCCCTGGCCATTGTTCGGGCGATGGCCGGCGCATCGGGCGAAGCCGTAGAAATCACGTCTCACGAAACGGCACGCACCGCCGACGGCCGGACAGCCGTGTTCGTGGGCTGCCGCGTGGGTGCACAGGCGGTACGCCACGGCGTAGGCGTTGCCGAGGATGCCGCGACCGCCGTGGCCGACGCCGTGGTAAGCGCCGTCAACCGTGCCGCGTGGCCGGACGTCGACCGGCGCGCCGCGGCTTGAGAGAGGAAAAGAAGAAGCGGCGCCGCAACGGCGCCGTCATTCGATCGCGCAGCGCGTCGCCTGCCAGGCAACGAGACGCCAGTGGCCATCCTCCTGCACCTGGATCGCCGTGTACGCGATGGGAAACAGCAGCGCGCCGTTGTTCGCTTCCATTTCGATAAGCGCGCGGCCGCTGACAACGCAGGTCTCGCGACCCACCGGCAGCACGTCCTGCGACTGGATTTCGATCTGGCGATAGCGGCGGCGGCCGGCCGTGATTGCGTCGATGAACTGCTGCTTCGTTTCGCGCTTGCCGTTCGTGTGAACGTAGATCACGTTGTCCGAAAGCAGCGCGCTGAGCAACGGTCCGTCGCCGTCCACCATCGCGCGAAAGCGGTCGCGCTCCAGCGCGCGAATCGCCTCGATCACTTTTGCCGCCATCGCTTGCGCCCCTTATGCATCGGCCGGCCGCCGCGAGAGCAGCCACGATTCAGAAGTTGTACTGCAGGTATAGCTGGCTGAAATTTATACCAGGATTGGGCTCTTTGATACCGGCGTTCGATACATGCTGGAAGCGATAGCCGGCCTGGTACTGCTGATGGTTGCCGAACTGCGCCCCTACGCCCACCATGTCGGCGAACTGGAAGGCCGTGGAAAGCGTATAGGAGGTCGAGATCGTGGGACTGGTGAGCAGCCGCACGCCGACGCCGGCTTCCACGAACGGCCGCACCCAGCCCGAACTCTTCACGAACCGGAGCACCGGCCCCACACCGAACTCGCCGATGTTGTTGTGCACGTTGCCTTCGTCGGTATGCCACCACGCCGCGTGAGCCTCGCCCAGCACCGTGAAGTGCCAGCCGCCGATTTCCCACCACGTGATGTTCGGATCCCAGACAAACCCCAGATCCAGCTTGCGGACATGGTGATCGGCCACCGCGCCCGTCACCTGGATACCGAATTGGTCCGCCGCCGCGCTGCCGGACAGACCCACCAGCGCCGCCGCCAGCGCTGCCTGTGCGACCCGGCCGCGCCACGCCCAGTTTTCTCTGATCATCGAACACCCTGTTAGTCGGATTTTGATCTTGATCGACGAGCGATCGTCCCAACATAGGCCAGCAGATTAGCAAAAACCGAACCTGTCCCTCATCGCTCTTCGCAGCAAATAACTCCTTCAAATTCCGGAAAAATCGACCGCTTTTTGCGGCGCTGCTGGCTTCCGCGAGAATTCTACGCGCGGCCTGACAATTCTGCCCGCGGGGCGTCACGCTATTAAAAGACGAATTTCGATAGCATTCCGGGAACCTCCGGCCCTGGAATCTATCCAAGAATTAGCACTCGGTAAACCAGAGTGCTAACATGCACCGTACAGTCGAAGTCTGACTTTGCAAGAACCCCAGAGGAGTTCCCATCCGTGAGCAACGCAATGACCCTTCCGAGTACTCTGAGCCCGTCGTCGGCCAAGGCCGCTCCGGCAGGTTCGCTGGCGCTCGCGCAGTTCACGCTTCTGCCCGGCCAGCTGGGCAACATCGACGCCTACATTCAGGCGGTGAACCGGATTCCCATGCTGACGCCCCAAGAAGAGCGTCAGTTTGCCACCGACTACCGTCAGCACAACAACCTCGACGCCGCACGCAAGCTGGTGCTGTCGCACCTGCGCCTCGTGGTGTCCATCGCACGTAATTACCTCGGCTACGGCCTGCCGCATGCCGACCTGATCCAGGAAGGCAACATCGGCCTAATGAAGGCGGTCAAGCGGTTCGATCCGGAGCAGAACGTGCGGCTCGTCTCGTACGCGATCCACTGGATCAAGGCCGAGATTCACGAGTACATCCTGCGCAACTGGCGGATGGTGAAGGTCGCCACCACCAAGGCGCAGCGCAAGCTGTTCTTCAACCTGCGCAGCCACAAGCAGGGCGTGCAGGCGTTCACGCCGGAAGAGATCGAAGGCCTCGCGCAGGAACTGAACGTGAAGCGCGAGGAAGTGGTCGAGATGGAAACGCGCCTCTCCGGTGGCGACGTCGCGCTGGAAGGCCAGGTGGAAGACGGCGAGGAATCGTACGCGCCTATCGCCTGGCTGGCGGATTCGCATAGCGAGCCGACCGCGGTCATCGCCGCGAAGCAGCACGACCGCCTGCAGACGGACGGCATTGCGAGCGCGCTCGAAGCGCTCGATGCACGCAGCCGCCGCATCATCGAAGCGCGCTGGCTCAACGTGGCCGACGACGGCTCGGGCGGCTCCACGCTGCACGAGCTTGCCGACGAGTTCGGCGTGTCGGCCGAGCGCATCCGTCAGATCGAAGCGAGCGCGATGAAGAAGATGCGCACGGCGCTGGCCGAATACGCGTAACTGGACGTGACGGCGGCCGCGGCCATCTGCGGTTGCCGCCCTTCCATCGCTCCCTCTCCAAGCCCGCTGCCCCGAACAGGCAGCGGGCTTTTTTGCGCCTTCGCGCCGGCCTCCCGCCTTTCTGCGACAAATCATCACAACCCGGAAATGGCGATCCGGCGACGATAGAATCTGCGTCCGCCTCCGCGCCGACGCCTTGCAAGCGCGAACTGAAGGCCGCTTGACCTAAATCACGCTTCAGAACGGGGTTCGGGTTAAAAAAAGCACCATCAACCCACCGCATGCCGGACCGCGCACCCTTCGCCGCCCGGCGCGCTCTTCCCGCTTCTCTATGACGCCCGCCTCACCGCACCTGAACAAGACTCTCGATGCCTGGCTCGCGCGCCGCACCGGCTCCGCGCGCGGCGGCCTTCGTCTCGCCGTGGCCGCCGGCCTTGCCGCCGGTTTGCTCGTGATCGTGTCGTCCGCGCTGCTTGCATGGACGGTCAACGCTGTCGTGGTCCGAGGCGCCGCGCTCGCCGACGTGTGGATCGCGCTCGCCGCCATGTTGCCCGTGTTCGCGGCACGCTTCGCGTTCACGCTGGCTTCGGAGCGCCTCGCCTTGCGCGCCGCCGCCAAGGTACGCGGCGAACTGCGCGCCGAACTCGTGCGCAAGATTCACGCGCTCGGCCCGGCGTGGCTCAAGGGCGAAGCCACGGGCGCGCTCGCAAGCCGCGCGGTCACCGGTATCGACGCGCTCGAGGGCTATTACGCCCGCTGGCTGCCCAATCGCGCGCTCACGTCGATGCTGCCCATCGCGATTCTCGTGGTCGTGTTTCCCATCGACTGGGTCTCCGGGCTCGTTCTCACGCTCACCGCGCCGCTGATTCCCGTGTTCATGATTCTGGTGGGCAAGCGTTCGGTCGAAATGAACCAGCGCCAATGGCATCAGCTGACGCGCCTCGCCGCACGGTTTCTCGACACGCTTCAGGGCCTCACCACGCTCAAGCTCTTCAACGCGAGCCGGCGCGAGGCACAAGTGGTGGCCCGCCTCTCGGAAACGTATCGGCAGAGCACGATGCAGGTTCTGCGCATCGCGTTCCTCTCCGCGGTTGTGCTGGAATTTCTCTCGACGGTGAGCATCGCGATGGTGGCCGTGCTGATCGGTTTCAACCTGCTGTACGGCAAGGTGCATTTCCAGCCGGCGTTCCTCGTTCTGCTGCTCGCGCCCGAGTTCTATCTGCCGCTGCGTACGCTCGGCACGCACTATCACGCGCGCATGGAAGCGATCGGCGCCGTCGAGCACATCGCGGCCATTCTCGATACGCCGCAGCCGCACGCTCAGGCTGAGCGCACGCCGCTCGCCGCCGCGCAGCAGTACGGCATCGCATTCGACGCGGTCTCCTTCGCCTATGACGCGAACCAGCCGGCGCTCGACCGCGTGAGCTTCGCGCTCGAACCCGGACGCATCACCGCGCTCGTCGGCCCGAGCGGAGCTGGCAAGAGCACGGTGCTGAACCTGCTGCTCGGCTTCGTGGCGAACCAGCAAGGCAGCATCCGCATCAACGGACAGTCGCTCGCCGAGGTCGATCCGGCAAGCTGGCTCGCACAGGTCGCGTGGGTGCCGCAACGCGCGCACGTGTTCCTCGGCAGCGTGCGCGACAACATCCAGATCGCGAATCCCGCTGCATCGTTCGACGCCGTGCGCGCCGCCGCGCAACAGGCAGGCGCCGACGACTTCATCATGGCGCTCCCGAACGGCTACGACACGCCGCTCGGCGAACGCGGCGCCGGCCTTTCCGGCGGGCAGATCCAGCGCCTCGCGCTGGCACGCGCCTTCCTCAAGGACGCGCCCGTACTGCTGCTCGACGAACCCACGGCCCATCTGGATTCCGCAACGCAGGCGCACATTCACGAAGCCCTGCGCAGACTCGCGCACGGCCGCACGGTGCTGCTCGTGGCGCACCGTCCGGCCACCGCGCGTCTTGCGGATCGCATCGTGGTGCTGGACGGCGGCAAGGTCGCGCAAAGCGGGACGCACGAGGCGTTGATCGGCGAGGACGGGCTGTACCGCGAGTTGATCGGCGCCGGCGTTGACAGTACTGGCCGTACATCGACCGCAACGCCGCATCCTGCCGCGGGGTGAAGCCATGACGACGAAAACACCCAATACGATGGCCCCGCGCATGCACGTCACAAACAGCACCAACAGCACCAACAGCAGCGACGTCGACAATGCGAGCAACACCGCCCGCGCCGATCTCGCGCGCCTCGTCACGCTTTTCCGTCCGTACTGGAAATGGATGGCGGCCGGCATCGCCGTGTCGTTCGTCACGCTGATCGGCAACGTCGCGCTCATGGCGATTTCCGGCTGGTTCATCGCTTCGATGGCGCTCGCCGGCATCAATCACATCGTCTTCGACTACTTCACGCCCGCCGCCCTCATTCGCGCCTGCGCCATCGTGCGCACGGGTGGCCGCTACATCGAACGGCTCGTCACGCACGAAGCCACCTTCCGTCTGCTCGCGAAGCTGCGCGTCTGGTTCTACGAGCGCATCGAACCGCTCGCGCCGGCGTGTCTGCAACACACGCGCGGCGCCGATCTGCTCACGCGCATCCACGCCGACATCGAAAGCCTGAACCACGTCTACCTGCGCGTGATCCTGCCGATGGCAACAGGCGCGCTCGGCGCCCTTTTGATCGTCGCGACGATGGCGGCATTCGACGTGGCAGTGGCGTTCGTCACACTCGTCTTCCTCGCCCTCGCGGGCGTCGTGCTGCCGGCGCTGGTCTATCGGCGTGCGAGCGGCCCGGCCGCGACAGGCATCGCCCAACGCGCGCAGTTGCAGGACGCCATCGTCGACGACCTCCAGGGACTCGCCGAGCTACGCGTGTACGGTGCGGCAGAAGGTCACGCACAACGTATCGAGCAGCTCTCCGGCGCCCTGCTCGATACGCAGGTGAAGCTCAACGACATCAAGGCCATTGCGCAGGCGGCCCTCTCCGCAGCGGCGTCGCTTGCGATGTGGGGCGCGCTCTTGATCGCCATTCCGCGCGTGAGCGCAGGCACGCTGCCGCCCGCGGACCTCGCGATGCTCGCGCTCTTCGTGCTCGCCAGTTTCGAGGCGGTGGTTCCGCTGCCGCTCGCCATGCAGATGCTTGGCGAAAGCCTCGCCGCCGCGCGGCGCATTTTCGCGCTCGCCGACGCGCAACCCGCCGTGCACGACCCCGAAACCGCCACGCCGCTCGCCGCGAGCAACGACCTGCGATTCAGCCACGTCGGCATGCGCTATCCCGACGCGGCTCACGCCGTGCTCCACGACGTGTCGTTCGATCTGCCCGCGGGACGGCGGCTCGCCATCGTGGGCGGAAGCGGCGCGGGCAAGACCAGCATCGCGAACCTGCTGTTGCGCTTCTGGGACTACCAGCAAGGCAGCATTACGTTGGGCGGCGTCGGACTGCGCGAGGCCGCTGCCACGGATCTGCGCGCACGCATCGCCGTCGTCGCGCAGGACACCTATCTCTTCAACGCGACGATCCGCGAAAACCTGCTGCTCGCCCGGCCCGACGCCGACGAAGCCGCGCTGGAAGCAGCCTGTCGGGCGGCCCAGTTGCACGACTTCATCCAGAGCTTGCCGCAGGGGCTCGACACCGAGATCGGCGAGGCGGGCACCCGCTTGTCCGGCGGCCAGGCGCGGCGCCTTGCGGTCGCGCGCGGCCTGCTGCGCGACGCGCCCATCCTGATTCTCGACGAACCCACGGAAGGCCTCGACACGGCTACCGAAGCCGATTTGCTGCGCTCGATCATGCAGCTCATGGAAGGCCGCACGGTGCTGCTCATCACGCACCGGCTGTCTGCGCTCGCCGGGCTGGTGGACGAGGTGATCGTGCTGGACGAAGGGCGCATCGTCGAACAGGGCGCCGCGCAAACCCTGCTCGCACGCGACGGCGCCTTCTCCACGCTCCTGCGCAACGACAGCGTTCAGCCAGCCGGGCAAGACGTCTGACATGCGCGCCGCATGAGACGGCTGTTTTGACCTGCGACAAAAACCCGGCATCGCGAACTTCTTACCATCGATATGTCCACACCAGCGTTAGGGAAATTGCTGAGGTGGACACGGCATCGGACCGCGCGACCGCCTGCTACAGCAGGCGCGGCCAAGCGATCCGACCCACACGCACGGCCGGCGGGAAGTCGCACAAAGATGACTCTGCTCGTCATAGAAACAAGACCAGAGGGTAGGCATGGCACGTTCGCGACCTTATGCCACACGCGACAGCAGCCACACGCGGCAGCGCTTCACGTTGAGGCGCTCTCACACAGCAGCCCACCCCGCAACCGCTTCAAATCGCCTTGACTGGAGTGTCAAATGATCAACGATACCGTGGTTGAGCTATCGCGAATCCAGTTCGCCGCCACCGCGCTTTACCACTTTCTGTTCGTCCCGCTGACGTTGGGGATGTCGTTCATGTTGGCGGCCATGGAAACCGTCTACGTGATCACCGGCAAACCCATCTACCGGCAGATGACGGAATTCTGGGGAAAGCTGTTCCTCATCAACTTCGCGCTCGGCGTTGCGACGGGTCTCACGATGGAGTTCGAGTTCGGCACGAACTGGTCGTTCTACTCGGGCTTCGTCGGCGACATCTTCGGTGCGCCGCTCGCCATCGAAGGCCTGATGGCGTTCTTCATGGAGTCCACGTTCATCGGCCTCATGGTGTTCGGCTGGAAGCAGCTATCCAAAGGCAAGCACCTGATGGTCACGTATCTCGTGGCGTTCGGTTCGAACTTCTCCGCGCTCTGGATTCTGGTGGCCAACGGCTTCATGCAGAACCCCGTGGGTGCCACGTTCAATCCGGTCACGATGCGCATGGAGCTCACCAACTTCGGTGCCCTGATCTTCAGCAACGACGCGCAAACGAAGTTCGTCCACACCAGCGTGGCGGGCTACGTGACCGCCGCGATCTTCGTGACCGCCGTGAGCGCGTATTACCTCGCGCGCAAGCGTCACGTTGAACTCGCCAAGCGCTCGTTCCAGATGGCGAGCATCTTCGGCGTGCTGTCGGTTGCGGGTGTGCTGACGCTGGGCGACGCGCTCGGCTTCGTGGCCGCGCAGGCGCAGCCTTCGAAGCTCGCCTCGATGGAAGCCATGTGGCAGACCGAACCGGCGCCGGCGCCGTTCAACATCGCGGCATGGCCTGACAACGAAGCACGCAAGAACACGTGGGCATTGCAGGTGCCGTACGTGCTCACGCCGCTCATGACGCACACCATGGACACGCCGGTTCCAGGTGTGGACCAGATCGTCGCGGACGCCGCCAAGCGCATCAAGAACGGCATTCCCGCCGTCAACGCGCTGAAGGTGCTGAGCAGCAATCCGGCCGATCCCGCCGCGCTCGCGCAGTTCAACGCGCACAAGGCCGACCTCGGCTACGGCTTCCTCGTGAAGCGCTACGCAGCAGGTCAAGACACCGCCAACGCCACGGACGCCGACATCGCCAAGGCATCGCAGTCCGTCGTGCCGAACGTGTTCTGGATGTTCTGGGTGTTCCGCCTGATGGTGGCGCTGGGCCTCTTGATGCTGGCCTACTTCGTGATCGCCGTCATCCTCTCGCTGCGCGGCGACGTGGGCCGTCAACAGTGGTTCCTGAAGCTCGCGCCGTGGATGATCCCGGTGCCGTTCCTCGCCTGCGAAATGGGCTGGCTCACGGCGGAAATCGGTCGTCAGCCGTGGACGGTGTTCGGCCTGCTCCCCACCTGGATGTCCGCATCGAGCCATAGCGTGGGCTACATGACGTTCTCGCTGATCGGCTTCGTGCTGCTCTACTCGATCTTCATCGCCGTCGAGGCCTACCTGATGGTGAAGTTCATCCGCAAGGGTCCGGACGAAGACCATGCTGAACCGGGCGCCACGCCCACCATCCTCACCCCGGCATTCGCCAACGACACCGCGCGGTGATCCGCAAGGAACAAGACCATGGAACTCTATCTAATCCTCAAAGTGCTCTGGTGGCTGCTGCTCGGCGTGCTGCTCATCGGGCTTGCGACGATGGTCGGCATGGACATGGGCGTGGGCGCGCAACTGCGCTTCGTCGGCCGCACCGACGTTGAACGGCGCGTCGCGATCAACACGATCGCCCCGCACTGGGACGGCAACCAGGTGTGGTTCATCCTGGGCGGCGGCGCGATCTTCGCGGCGTTCCCGCTTATCTACGCCACCGCGTTCTCCGGCCTCTACATCGTGATGCTGCTCCTGCTGTGGACCATGATCATGCGTCCCATCGGCTTCGAGTACCGCAGCAAGATCGACTCGCCCACGTGGCGCGGCGCATGGGACTGGGCGCTGGTGGCAAGCGGCGTCGTGCCGATGATCGTGTACGGCGCGGGCGTGGGCAACATGTTCGTGGGCGTGCCGTTCCACTTCAACTGGGACCTCACCTCGTACTACACGGGCAGCTTCATTACGCTCTTCAACCCGTTCGCGGTGCTGTGCGGCGTGCTCTCGCTGGCGATGTCGCTGTACATGGGCGCAGCCATGCTCGTGGGTCGTGCCGAAGGCGCGGTCCAGCAGCGCGCGAAGAGCGTGGCGACCGTCGCCGTGATTCTCGCGGTCGTGGTGTTCTCGGTGTGCGGCGTGTGGGTCTCGCAGATGCAGGGCTACCGTCTCGTGCATTCGGTCAGCCCGGCGCTCGCGCAAACGCCATTGCAACAACAGGTGGTCGAACTGGCCGCAGGAGCCTGGCTCAGCAACTTCAAGAGCTACCCGATTCTGTGGATCGTGCCGGCACTCGGCTATGTGGGCCTGATTCTCGGCCTGCTCTCGCTGCGCGCGGGCCGCTCGACGCTCGCGTGGTGGCTCGGCGCGATTGCATGGATCGGCGTGATCGGCACGGCCGGCACGGCGCTCTTCCCGTTCCTGATGCCGTCGTCCAGCATGCCTAACCAAAGTCTCACTGTCTGGAACTCGGTCTCGAGCCAAACGACACTCACCTGGATGACCGGCTGGACCGTGGTGTTCGTGCCGATCGTGCTCGGCTACACGAGCTGGGCGTTCCACGTGATGCGCGGCAAGGTCAAGGCGGACCAAATCGAAACCGATCCGCACGCATATTGAGGACTTCGCGATGAAAACCCTGTTCCACTTTCTGATCCTCGCCGTGCTCGTCGTGATCGCCATCGTGATTGGCGTCGTGGTGGGCGCTTACGGCGCGTGGTACTTCTCGTGGCTGATCGGCACGATCATGATCGTGCTGTTCGCGGCAGCGGGCGGCGTGCTCTACGACACGCAACAGAAGGAGCGCCGCGCCGCGAACGGCAAGTAAGCGCGCCGTCGCTTCACAAAGACAAACAGCACCCGAGGGTGCTGTTTGCTTTTGGGGCGTCGCGATGCAGGTGCGTGCCGCTTATGCGATTGCTTCGCGACGTCTCACATGCGGCAACTCACGTGCAACCCGTCAGGCCGGCTGCGCCGCCGCCCCGCCGCTTGCGGGCAAGAGCCGCGCCGACAACGACTGCGCGTAGCGTTGCGCCGCGAAGCCCGCGACGATATGGAAGGTGTCCGCGGACACCCAGGCCACGTCGAGCGCCGCCAGCCGCTGGCGGTCGACCGCCGAAGGATCGCGCACGACCACACGCAAACGGGTCGTCGCAACGGCTTCGAGCGAAACGACGTTGGTCGCGCCACCGAACACCGCGAGCCAGCGCGCAGGATCGGGATCGAGCGGGCCGGCTTCCGCATCCGACGACGCAGGGCCCGATGCATTGGCCGCAACCGCCTTCTGCGCACTCGCCACACTCGCCACGCCACCCGCGCCCGCCGACGCCATCTCCGCGCGCATCTCGTCCGCAATGATGTCGGCCTCCGGGCCGATGATCACCTGCACGCTGTCGCCGCCGCGCTTGAGCACGCCGCGCGCGCCGATCGTCTTCAAGTCAGCTTCGGACACCTTCGCCGGGTCCGCCACGGAAAGACGCAGGCGCGTCGTGCAGGCATCCACCACTTTCAGGTTGGCCGCGCCGCCCAGCGCCGCGATATAGCGCGACGCACGCGACACCGCCGCGCCCGCCGCAGGCGCAACGAAGCCGCCTGCAACGAACGAATCCACCTGCGCCTGTTCGGCAGCGGGCTCGCGGCCCGGCGTAGCCATGTTGAACTTGCGGATGAAGAAGCGGAACAGCCCGTAGTAGAGCGCGCCGTACACGAGCCCGAGCGGAATGGCTTCCCAGCCCTTCGTGGAGAGCCCGTAGTTCAGCACGTAGTCGATGGCGCCCGCCGAGAACGTGAAGCCCAGCTTGATGCCCAGCAGCGAGCAGATAGCGAGCGAGAGCCCGGTCAGCACCGCGTGGATCGCGTACAGCACCGGCGCAAGGAACATGAAGCTGAACTCGATGGGCTCGGTCACGCCCGTGAGGAACGACGTGAGCGCCATCGAAAACAGCAGGCCGCCCACCGCCGCGCGGCGTTCCTTCGGCGCTTCGTGCAGCATCGCAAGGCACGCTGCCGGCAAGCCGAACATCATGATCGGGAAGAAGCCCGACATGAAGCCGCCCGCGCTCGGGTCGCCCGCAAAGAAGCGGTGCAGGTCGCCGGTGACGGCCGCGCCGCCGCCGGGCGGCGTGAACGTGCCGAACACGAACCACGCGAGCGAATTGAGGATGTGATGCAGGCCCGTGACGAGCAGCAGCCGGTTCAGCACGCCGAACACGAACGTGCCGACGGCGCCCGCCGTGGTGAGCCAGTGGCCGGCCAGATCGATAGCCGCCTGCACCGGCTGCCACGCGTAGCCGAACACAATGCCGAGCCCCACGCACACGAGACCCGTGATGATCGGCACGAATCGCTTGCCGCCGAAGAACGCGAGGTAGTCGGGCAGCTTGATGTCCTTGTAGCGGTTGTAGAGCAGCCCCGCCACGAGGCCCGCGATGATGCCCGACAGCACACCCATGTTGAGCTTGTCGTTGATGTCCTTCATCACGGCGATCTCGACCAGATAGCCGATTGCGCCCGCGAGTGCCGCGACGCCGTTGTTGTCCTTCGCGAAGCCGACCGCCACGCCAATGGCGAACAGCAGCGGCAGGTTGTCGAAGATCGCGCCGCCCGCGTCCGCGATCATCTTGATGTTGAAGACATCGGGCTGGCCGAGCCGCAGCAGAATGCCGGCTACCGGCAGCACCGCGATGGGCAGCATCAGCGCTCGCCCGAGCCGCTGCACTTTCAGAAACGGATTGCCATCCATTGAGTCACCTCCTGGTCTCTTGTCTCGTGTGAAATCGCGTGAAGTTGAAGTGGGTTTGATGCCCTGGTTGATGCTGATGCGTTACATCGTGTGTTACGTGGTGCAAATCCGTGCCGCGAACTGCTCGCCGTGCTCGCGACGAGTTCAGTCCAGCGGCCAGGCTTCGCGGCTCATGGCCCGCACGGCCTGTGCCGAGTCGAGCGCCAGCGCATCCTGGGCGCGCTGGCGGCACAACGGGTAATCGAGGTTGCGCACGCGCGCCTTGATGGCCGGCACACTGACGGGATCGACCGAAAGCTCCGTAACGCCAAGGCCCACGAGCAGCGGCACGGCGAGCGGGTCGCCCGCCAGCGCGCCGCACACGCCCACCCACTTGCCGTGCTTTTCCGCGCCCTGAACCGCGATGCCGACGAGACGCAGCACCGCCGGATGCAGCCCGTCGGCTTGTGCCGCGAGATCGGGCCGGCAACGGTCCATGGCGAGCGTGTATTGCGTGAGATCGTTGGTGCCGATCGAGAGGAAGTCGGCATGGCGCGCCAGTTGGTCGGCGAGCAACGCCGCCGAGGGCACCTCGATCATCACGCCCACTTCGATGCGATCGGTGCGGCCCTGCTCGCGCGCAAGTTCGTCGATACGCGCGCGCAGCCGCACCAGTTCGCCCGCGTCCGTCACCATCGGCAGCAGGATGCGCACGGCGCCCGCGGGCCGCACGGCGAGCAGGCCGCGCAGTTGATCGTCGAGCAGGTCCGGGCGCACCTGGGCGAGGCGAATGCCGCGCAGGCCGAGCGCCGGGTTCGGTTCGGGCGGCAGCGTCAGGTAATCCACTTCCTTGTCGGCGCCCACGTCGAGCGTGCGGATGATCGCGGTGCGGCCCGCGAGCGCGTCCGTAATGGCCTGATAGCTTTGCCGATGCTCGTCCACCGTAGGCGCCGCCGGACGATGAATGAAGAGCAGTTCCGTACGCAGCAGGCCCACCGCGTCGGCACCGTTTTCGACAGCGGTCTTCGCGTCGTCGAGCGTGGCGATGTTCGCGGCCACTTCGATTGCGCGGCCGTCACGTGTGGCTGCCGCCTCACCCGACATGCGCCGGTTCGTTTCGCGCAGTTCGTCCAGCCGGTCGCGCTCGCGCCGCGCACGTTCGATCTCCTGTTCGCCCGGCGCATATTCGAGGCGCCCCGCGCTTGCGTCCACGACGACCTGCGTGCCTTCGGCGATCGCATGCAGCGCGCTGCCCACGGCGACGAGCGCCGGAATGCCGGTCTGCCGCGCGATGATGGCCGCGTGCGAGGTCGCGCCGCCGCGCGCCATCACGAGCGCCGTGACGCGGCTGCGATCGAGCGACGAGAGGTCCGACGGCGTGAACTCGTCGGCGGCGAGCACGGCCTCGTCGGGCAGCGTGCTCAGCGTGCGATTGGCGCCACTGGAGCCGCCCAGCGCGCGCAGCACGCGCTTTTCGATATCGCGCAGATCCGCGGCGCGCTCGGCGAGCAGCGAATCCTTCACGTCGGCGAGCACGGCGATCTGCGCGCGAATGGCTGCGCGCCATGCGAAACCCGCGCTCTTGCCGAGGCTGATGAGATCACGCGCGGCGTCGAGCAGCGTGGGGTCTTCCAGCAACACGCGATGCACCGCGAAGATGCCGGCTTCGCCTACTGCGCCGCGCTGCGAGGCTTCGCGCACGGTGGTGTCGAGTTCGGCATCCACGGCTGCGAGCGCCTTGTCCAGCAACCGGCTTTCAGAGGCGGGCGTGCCGGCCGCCTGCTCGACGGGTTCGACTTCGACGTTGTCCCAGCGCACGAGCTTGCCGAGCGCGACACCGGGCGACGCGCACACGCCCGCAAGCGTGTTGGCAGGCAGTGCCGACGCAGGCTCGCGCGGCACTTCGTGCGGCGCGGGCGAGGCATCGCGCGCACGCGTCTCTTCGACCTCGCCGTGCGCCTCGCGCAGCAGTTCGTTCGCCACGGCGTCTACCGCCTTCGCCGCATCGCGACCCGTCGCGACGAGTTCCACCGTGGCGCCCTCGCCTGCACCGAGCGCCAGCAACCCGACCACGCTTTCGATCGGCGCCTTGCGTGCGCCGAAGTGCACTTCCACGCGCGCCTCCAGACCGCGCACGGCTTCGCGCACGCGGGCCGCGGGCCGCGCGTGCAGGCCGCCCGCGTGGGCGAGCGTCACGGTGCGGCGCGCCTCGCTCGCGCAGGCCGTTGCTTCGGTGTGCGATGCGGCCTGAGTTTGCGTCGCGGCACTCGCCGACGCTTGCGCACTCGCAGCGCCCTCGCCCGCTCCACGCGCACGCAGCACGAGCAGTTCACTCGTGCCAGCCTTCACCACGCCGCGTCGCGCGCGATCCACCACTTCGAAGGCATCCGAATTCGCGATGGCCACCACGGAAACGAGACTCGGCGCCATGCGAGCAATGAAGTCCTGATCGAACTCGATGAGCACGTCGCCCGCACGCACGCTCGCGCCTTCCGCGACCTTCGGCGTGAAACCCTCGCCGTTCAGCGCGACCGTATCGATGCCGATGTGCAGCAGCACTTCCGCGCCCTGCGTGGTGCGAATGGTGAGCGCATGGCCCGTGCGCGCGAGGTGCGCCACGACGCCGTCGCACGGCGCGACGAGCCGCCCTTCGAGCGGGTCGATGCCGATGCCGTCGCCGAACATGCCTTCGGCGAACACGGGGTCGGGAACATCGGCCAGCGCCACGACCGGGCCGGTCAGCGGCGCCAGAAGGACAAACTGACCCTGGGCAGGATTCATCAGATGCGACTCCACGACACGTTCCATCAGGACTCTCGCTTAATGTGTTTCGGTGACTTTATGCAGATGGCGCGGCGTATCGGGATTGCGCCCGCGCGCGGCGGCAAGGCCGGCGGCCATCACATAGAAGGAAAGAATGGCGGGGATCGGGTCCAGCGCGGCATCGGCGGCCGGTTCGAGCGGCAAGGTCACGTCGGCAGCGTCGGCCGCATCGGCGGGCGCCGCGAGCAGCACGCGCGCGCCGCGCGAACGCATGTCGCGTGCGAGCTGCACGAGCCCGGTCTGCTCGGGGCCGCGCGGCGCGAACACGAGCAGCGGATAGTCGCGGTCGATAATCTCCATCGGACCGTGCCGCACTTCGGCGCTCGAAAACGCCTCGGCCTGAATGCCCGACGTTTCCTTGAGCTTAAGCGCCGCTTCCTGCGCGATGGCAAGCCCCGTGCCGCGACCGATCACGATCATCTGCGAGACATCGCGCAGTTCGTCCACGGCCTTCGACCAGTCGAGCGTGCCCGCGCGCGCGAGCACGTCGGGTAGCGAGCGCAGCGCGGCCACCAGCGCTGCGTCGCGCTGCCAGTGCGCGACAAGCTGGGCCGAAAGCGAAAGCATCGCGATATAGCTCTTCGTCGCGGCCACGCTGAGTTCAGGCCCCGCGAGCAGCGGCAACTCGTATTCGCAGGCCTCGGCCAACGGTGAATCGGATACGTTCACGGCCGCCACGGTCAACGCGCCCGCGGCGCGCAACGCGGCCATGGTGCCCACCAGATCGGGGCTCTTGCCCGACTGCGAGAACGCGAGCGCGAAGGCATCGCGCACACGCAGCGGCGCTTGCTGAAGCGTGGCGATCGACATGGGCAGCGACGCCACCGGCACGCCGATGCGGCTCATCGTGAGGCTCGCGAAATAGCTCGCCGCGTGGTCCGAGCTGCCGCGCGCCACGGTGAGCGCGACGTGGCGCGGCTTCTCTTCGAGCCTCGCTGCCAATGCCTCGATGCGCGAGGTGTCGGCGAGTTGAGCGGCCACCGCGTCCGCGGACGCGAGGGCCTCTTTAAGCATATTCGACAATCGATTCTCCTTCGACATAGGTCGCGGTCAGCGTCAACGCGCGGTCGAATACGACGATGTCGGCCCACGCGCCGCGTGCGAGACGGCCGCGGTCTTCGATGCCGAGGTAGTCGGCGGCGTAGCGCGACATGCGGTTTGATACGTCCGCAATCGGCAGGCCGAGCGAAACGAGATTGCGCAGCGCGACGTCCATGGTGAGCGTGCTGCCGGCGAGCGTGCCGTCGGCAAGGCGCACGCCGCCAAGGCACTTCGTGACGTGCTGGCTGCCGAGGCGGTACTCGCCGTCGGGCATGCCGGTGGCCGAGGTGCTGTCCGTCACCACGTAGAGGCGGGGAATCGCGCGCAGTGCGGCGCGAATCGCGCCGGGGTGCACGTGCAGCAGGTCGGGAATGATCTCGGCGTATTCGGCGTGCGCAAGTGCTGCGCCCACGAGACCCGGGTTGCGGTGATGCATCGGCGACATCGCGTTGAAGAGATGCGTGAACCCGCGTGCGCCGTGCTTGAGCGCGGTCACGGCATCGTCGTAAGTCGCGAGCGAGTGACCGAGTTGCACGCGCACGCCGCGCGCTGCCATCTCCGAAATGATCTCGATGTGGCCTGCGATTTCGGGCGCCACCGTCACCACGCGAATGGGCGCGATGGAAAGGTACTTGAGCACTTCGTCGAGCACAGCGGACACCGCGGCGTCCGGCTGCGCGCCCAGCTTGCCGGGATTGATGTACGGCCCTTCCAGGTGCACGCCGAGCACGCGCGCGCCGCCCGGCGTACGGCTGCGCGCCACGTCGCCGAGCCCGGCCACGACGTTCATCAGTTCCTCGCGCGGGGCCGTCATCGTGGTGGCGAGCAGGCTCGTCGTTCCGTATTTCGCGTGGGTGCGCGCAATGGTTTCGATCGCGTTGCCGGCTTCCATGACGTCGGCGCCACCGCCGCCGTGCACGTGCAGGTCGATGAAGCCGGGCAGGATGTAGGGCGCGTCGTTGGTCGCCGGGTCGACGCGCTCGCCGGCAAGCGACGTGATGCGGCCGTTTGCCGTTTCGAGCGTGCCGTGAATCCAGCCGTCGGGGGTCAGTATGTTTCCGGTCAGCATGTGTGTTCCTGGTGATGCTTCGGCCGAGGCCTTGGGTGATACCTCAGGTGATACGAGAGAGACGTTCATGACTGATTCGCGTGGCGCCGTTCGTGTTCCCGTTACTGGAGCAGTTCGGCCACGAAATCGTAGTAACCGTCCCGGCAATAGGTGTCCGTGAGTTCGATGGCCCGCTGGTCCGCGCTGAAACCCACGCGCTGAATGACCAGCAGGGCCGCGCGCGGCTCGATCTCCATTAACGCGGCGATTTCGCTCGTGGCGTTCACCGCGCGAAAGTGCTGCAGCGCGCGGACCACCGGCACGCCGCGCTCCTCGAGGTGGCTGTAGAGCGATACGCCGATTGCATGCGGGTCGGGCACGATCGAAACCGGCAACGCCGAGTGCTCGACGGCCATTACGATGCCGTCCGCGCGACGCAGGCGTCGCAGGTTCGCCACCGACGCGCCAGGCGACAGCCCGAGATGCACGATCTCGTCGCGCGTGGCGGCGCGAACGTCGCGCTCGAGCCAGATGGAATCGGGCGTGAAGCCGCGCTGCTGCATCTTCTTGGTGAAGCCGGTGAGGCGCGAAAGCGGATCTTCCACACGCGGCGTGATGAAACTGCCGGCACCGCGCGCGCGGCGAATCAGACCTTGCTCCACGAGCAGCGCAATAGCCTTGCGCGCGGTGATGCGCGACACGCCGATTGCATCGCAGAGCGTACGTTCCGAAGGCAGCGCCTCGCCCGCAGACCAGACGCCGCATTGGATCGCCGTCGCCAGATTGCGCGCCAGCTGCAGGTACAACGGTGTGACGTTGCGCGCATCGGGCATCAGCGCGGACCAGCGGGTTTCCATTGAAGGCTCGGGCGGGGAAGGAACGGTTGGGAGGGTTCTTCAAGCCGAGCCCATTATATAACCACAATAATACCAGTCAACGAACTGGTTCCAGGCGTGTCGATCTGTACTCAAGCCTTACCTGGCGGCCGTTTGCGCGCTTCTCCCAAGGCTTGCGGCGCGTTTCTGCGGCATCGGGATTTACCCTGGCGGCGCCCCGTGTCGCGCTTCATGCATACCGCTTTGATACCACTTCGTGGCCCGCAACCTTGCATGCGGCGCACACAACCCGTTCCCATATCGACAGGCGGCCCCTATAGTGGTGCATCGCAGGCAAAGACGAAGAACACGGGGAGCCGGAGTTGACTGAATCTGATGCGTTGAGGCGCGCGGAGGCCGTCCGCCACTTCAATCGTTTTTACACGCGCCACATCGGCGCCCTTCACGAGCATCTGCAAAAGAGCGCCTTCTCGCTGACGGAGGTGCGCATTCTCAACGAGCTGTCGCGCGGCCGCGCGAACACGGCGGCGGCACTCGCCCGAAATCTGGGTCTCGACACCGGCTACCTGAGCCGCATCCTCACGAGCTTCGAGCGGCGCAATCTGCTGACGCGCCGGCCCTCAGAATTCGATGCGCGCCAGTCGCTGCTCTCGCTCACGGAACAGGGCCGCGCCGAATACGAACCGCTGGAGAAAGCCGCTGTCGCCGAAGTTCGCGCGGTGCTGGCTCGGCTGCCGCAAGGGTCGCAGCAGCAGTTGATCGGCGCGATGAAGCTGATCGAACGGCTGCTCGATGACCGTCCGCGGCGGGGCCTCGTGAAGCTGCGCGCCCCGAAGGCAGGCGAGGCGAGCTGGCTGGTGCACCGTCAGGCGCAACTCGCGGCCGCCGCCCATGGCTGGGACGCCCGCTTCGAGGCACTGCTCGCGCGCACCGTTGCCACCTTCACGCAGACGCACGACGCGCAGCGCGAGGCATGCTGGATCGCCGAGCAAGACGGCATGACGGTGGGGTCGGCGCTCATCGCCGCGCGCTCGCAGGAAATTGCGAGCGTGCGCATGTTCTATGTGGAGCCCGACATGCGGTGCCTTGGCATCGGCGCACAACTGCTGGAGGAATGCGTGCGCTTCGCAAAGGACGCGCGCTACGGCGCGCTCTCGCTCTCGCTCGCGATGGTGATGGCCGACGCGCGGCGGCTCGCGGCGCGCATGGGCTTCCACTGCGCGACCAGCAAGGACGCGCACCGCTTCGGGCATCCGCTTATCGTTGAACGGTGGGAGCTCACGCTGTCGTGAGGCGACGTGAACTGAGCGCTGGTGTTCGCTGCGCTCAGTCGTCCTTTAGAAAATCAGATACCCTGCGAGCGCGGAGAACGCCACCACGAGCCAGGGTGGCAAGCGCGCCGCCATCAGCAGCGCGAGCGCCACGAGGGCGAAGGCGATGTCCGCCGGGTGGCGCAGCGCGTTCACGCAGAGCGGCGAATAGAACGCCGCGGCCAGCAGCCCCACCACGGCGGCATTCACGCCCATCAGCGCGTAGCGGCACGCGGCGAGGCCCCGCAGCCGCTCCCACAGAGGCATCACGCCGATCACCAGCAGAAACGACGGCAGAAAAATAGCGACAACCGCAATGGCCGCGCCCACCACGCCTGCGGGCTGCTGATTCGATACCGCACCAAGAAACGCCGCGAACGTGAAGAGCGGACCGGGCACGGCCTGCGCGGCGCCGTAGCCGGCAATGAACGCTTCCGGCGTGACCCAATGCGGCGGCACCACCACCTGTTCGAGCAACGGCAACACGACGTGACCGCCGCCGAACACGAGCGAGCCCACGCGGAAGAAACTCGCGAACAGATGCAGCGGATAGTTGCCGGAGACCGTGGCCAGAGCGGGCAGCCCGAGCAGCAGCAGGACGAAGAGTCCGATCATCAGCACGGCGTGCACACGCCCGCCGGCACCAATCGGTTCGCTGTGCTCGCTCACGTCCGGCAAGCGGCCACGCAGCAACCAGCCCGCCAGCGCTCCGAATGCGAGCACCGCAAGTTGCGCGAGCGGTGTCGTGAACGCCAGCATGACGACCGTGGATACGACGGCAATCGCCACACGCGGACGGTCGGGCGCGAGCGTGCGCAGCATGCCCCACAGCGCCTGCGCCACCACGGCGACGGCGACGAGGCTCAGCCCGTGCAGCCAGCCGGATTGCGCCGTCGCTCCGTGCCGCCCGACGAGAAGACCAAACGCACAGAGCAGCGCCGCGGACGGCAGCGTGAAGCCCGTCCATGCGGCAATCGCGCCCGCTATGCCGCCCTGGCGCAGCCCGAGCGCAATGCCCACCTGGCTGCTCGACGGGCCCGGCATGAACTGGCAGAGCGCGACGATATCGGCGAACGCGGCGTCGGTGAGCCACGCGCGGCGGCGCACGAATTCCTCGCGAAAGAAGCCGAGATGGGCGATCGGTCCGCCGAAACACGTGAGCCCGAGCCGAAGGAAGATCGCGAAGATCTCGAATACGGACGGGCGCGTGGGCACGGCAGGGCGGGAAACGGAGGGCATGCGGTCGTCCATGTCGGTCGGGATGCGGTCACGTTCGGTGCGACGCCTGGGGCACGTCGCTTCAGGCGGCGTCGCGCGACATGCTAGCAGCGTCGGGGCGAAGCGGTGTGCCCGAGATGCGTGAGCGTTGTCCGGCGCTCGCACGTTCGCGCCAAAGCAGCCGGGCAAAACAAAACGCCACGGCAAGCCGTGGCGTTGTCGATTGCAAAAGCTGGCAGCGCCGCCTTAGAACGAGGGCACAACCGATCCCTTGAACTGCGTCTTGATGAACTGGCGCACGTCTTCGGACTGGTAAGCCGCCACCAGCTTCTTCACCCACGGCTTGTCCTTGTCCTGCGTGCGCACGGCGATCAGGTTCGCGTACGGGCTGTGCACGTCTTCGAGCGCGATCGCGTCTTTCGTCGGCTGCAGGCCTGCGGCAAGGGCGTAGTTCGTGTTGATCGCCGCGGCATCGACGTCGGCGAGCGAGCGCGGCAGCTGCGCGGCATCGAGCTCGACGAGCTTCACCTTCTTCGGATTTTCCGCGATGTCGAGCGGCGTCGCGTTGCTGCCGCTCGCGCCTGCGCCGGCGCGCAGCTTGATCACGCCCTGCGCCTGCAGCAATAGCAGCGCACGGTTCTCGTTGGACGGGTCGTTGGGCACCGCGACCTTCGCGCCCTGCGGCAGGTCTTTCAGCGACTTCAGCTTCTTCGAGTAGACGCCGAGCGGCGAGATGTAGGTCAGCCCCGCGCTCACGATCTTGTAGCCGCGCTGCTTGACCTGGCTGTCGAGATACGGCTGGTGCTGGAAGCTGTTGGCGTCGAGGTCGCCCGCGTCGAGCGCGGCGTTCGGCTGAACGTAGTCGTTGAACTCAATGACCTTGACGTTGAGGCCTTCGCGCTTCGCGACTTTCTGGACGACCGACCAGATCTGCGCATCGGGCCCGCTGATGGTACCGACCTTGATGACGCTTTCGTCGGCGCGTGCGCCGAAGCTGGCGGCGAACGCGGTTGCCGCGACGGCGGCGGAAAAGAGCTTGAGGAGATTTCTGCGCTGCATGGGAAAGTTCGACTGACGTGATTCCGGGTTCTGTCGCGCCGGCAGGCCTGATGCCATACCGGCGGCGACATAAATGGTCTCATATGCCGGGAGCATTGAGAAATAACGGAATCGAATACTGGTATGCGCCGCGCGGTGCAGTGCCGTGTGGCCAAGGCAAAACGCAAGGCACGCCCGGCGCCGTCGCGCCAGACACCGTGGCGCGACGGACGAGCGAAGCTTCGGTCAGAACGTCGTCCAGTCGTCGTCTGCGGGGACCGCGGCGGCTCTCGACGTAGCGCGGGGAGTGACGGTTGCGGCGGCGGCCGCCGGCGTAGCGGCAGGCTTAACCGCGGCGGTCTCGGCGACGGGCGGTTTCGTAGCGGAAGCGGATTCAGCGGCACCGGCCGAGGCGGCCGTCCGCGCCTTTTCGGGCTGCCCATGCTCGCTGCGGCCCGATGCCGCGCCAGCCGTCGCAACGTTCGAAGCGGCCGAAGCAGCGGAAGACGTCGCAACAGCCTTGCCGCCTGAGGCAGAACCGCCAGCCGCCGCGCTCTTCACCGCAGGCGACGCAGCACGAGCCGGCGTGGCTGCCTTCGCGTTCACGGCTTTGGCGCTGTTTCGCGTCGGCGCAACGTCCACGCTCGATACCAGCCCGCTCGCCGCGGCGGCGCCGTCCACGCGGAACGCGCTCACCGCCTCGCGCAGCCTTGCCGCCTGATCCTGCAACGACGCCGCGGCGGCCGTCGCCTCTTCCACGAGCGCGGCATTTTGCTGCGTGACCTCGTCCATCTGCGTCACGGCGCGGCCCACCTGGCTGATGCCGCTGCTCTGTTCCTCGGAGGCAGCCGCGATCTCGCCCATGATGTCCGTCACGCGACGCACGGCCTGGAGAATCTCGCCCATCGTCGCGCCCGCCTGTTCGACGAGCGACGACCCGTTGTTCACGCGCTCCACCGACGCGTCGATCAACTGCTTGATCTCCTTCGCCGCAGTTGCCGAGCGCTGCGCGAGGCTGCGCACCTCGCCGGCCACGACGGCAAAGCCGCGTCCCTGCTCGCCCGCGCGCGCCGCTTCCACCGCCGCGTTGAGCGCGAGGATGTTGGTCTGAAACGCGATGCCTTCGATCACGCCAATGATGTCGGCAATCTGGCGCGAGCTGTCGTTAATCTCGCCCATCGTCCCGATCACGCGGCTCACCACGTCGTGGCCCTTCGTCGCGATTTCGGAGGCGTTGTTCGCGAGCCCGCTCGCCTGGCGCGCGTTGTCGGCGTTCTGCTTCACCGTGGCGGTGAGCTGCTCCATGCTCGCGGCGGTTTCCTCTAGCGACGCGGCCTGCTGCTCGGTGCGCTGCGAGAGGTCGCCGTTGCCAGCCGCAATCTGTTCGGTCGCGGCCGCAATCGATTCGGCGGAGTACCGGATTTCGCCGATGGTGCGTTGCAGCCGGTCCTGCATGTCGCGCATCGCGGCCATCATGCTGCTGGAGTCGTCGTTGCGAACCTGGACAGACTGCGAGAGGTCGCCGCGCGCAATGTGCCTGGCGAGACGCAACGCGTCTTCGGGCTCGCCGCCCAGGCTCTTTCGGACACTGCGGATCACCACCAGCATGGCGAGCGAGATCGCCACGCCGATCACGACAATCGCGCCCAGATGCGTGAGCAGCGTCTCGTAGTAAGTGGTGTCGATGTCGCGCACGAACACGGCGGTCGAAATGTTCCAGTCCCACGGCGCGAAACGCACGACGTAGCCGATTTTCGGCAGCGCGGTTTCGCTGTGCGGCAGGCGCCCGCGATACTCGGTGAAGCCACGGCCCGTCGCTTTGGCCGCATCCACGATCGAGACGTAGACGAGCTTGCCGTCCGGGTCCTTGAAGTCGCCCGCCGCTTTGCCGACCATCTGCGGCAGCGTGGGGTGCATGAGCACGACGGGCTTCGAATCCATCACGAAAACGTAGCCGGCGTCGCCGTAGCGCATGGTGGCGAGCCGCGCGAGCGCCTCGCGCTGGGCGTCGGCTTCGCTCATCTTGCCCGACTGAGCGAGCGCGTAATAGCCGTTCACGACGCCTTGCGCCGCGTCCACGAGATTCGCCATGCCAGCCTTGCGCTCGGCGAGCATCGTTCCACGGGTTTCCACCGCACTCCAGAGGCCCACCCCCAGCAGCCCCAGCCAAACGAATGCGAGCGACAACCACAGCTTGCGGTTCAGACTCATCCTGCTCATAGCGTTGGTCTCTTCTTGTAGGTGTTTTCTTGCGCGATGCGCCTGCGGGCAAACGCAAACGATTGCCGCAGGTATAACGGCACCCAAAAGAGTCAACTTGAGAGAAAGTGTAAGGAAGGTCCCGAGCCAGTGAACGGGCGAGGCGCCGTGCCCGTCTCGCCAGACCCGCGTGCGCTCACCCGGAAGCAGGCATCGAACACGGCTGCGATAATGAGCCCTCACGCGCGCCCACGCGCTTCACGAAGACTTCACACACACAAAGACGAGGCACTCATGTACGTCATCTCGCTCACCTACACGGCGCCGCTCGAACGCATCGACGACGCGCTCGAAGCCCATCGGGCGTTTCTCGCGAAGCAGTTCGACGCGGGCGTGTTCATTGCAGCGGGGCCTACGGTACCGCGCAAGGGCGGCGTCATTCTGGCGGTGCGTATCGAGCGCGAGAAGCTCGACGCCATTCTGGCTACCGACCCGTTCGCGCAGCAGGATCTGGCGACTTACGACGTTACGGAGTTCAAGGCCACGCGCCTCGCGCCGGGCCTCAATTTTCCGATTCCGGCCTGAGGTCGGCGCGGGCGTCGTCCAAGCTGGCTTAACGAAGCCGCTTCAATAACGCTGCGTCAGTTCAATCGAGCAGGAGCTTGAGATCGTGCACCCACGGCTGGGCGCCCTGCCCGTCGCGGGCGAAAAGGCGCAGCTTGCCGTCGGGATCGAACACGTAGCTCGCGGCGGTGTGGTCCATGGTGTAGCTGTCGGGCGTCTTGCCCGGCACCTTCGCGTAGTACACGCGGAAGTCTTTGGTGATCTTTTGCAGCTGCGCGTCGTTGGCTGGACGCAGCGCGACGAACGTCGGATTGAACGCCTGCACGTATTGCGACAGCAGCGCCGCGGTGTCGCGTTCCGGGTCCACCGTCACGAACAGCACCTGTACGCGCTTCGCGTCCTCGGGGCCCATTTGCTGGAGTGCCTGGGAAAGCTCCGCCATCGTGGTGGGGCACACGTCGGGGCAGTGCGTATAGCCGAAGAACAGCACCACGGCTTTGCCCTTGTAGTCCGCGAGCGTGCGCGTTTTGCCGCTGGTGTCGGGCAGCGCGAAATCCGAGCCGAACTGCTTGTTGCCGGTCAGATCGAGATTCTGGAATGCCGGCTGCTGCTTGCCGCAGCCCGAAAGAAGCGCCGCGCTACCCAGGGCGCACGCAACGAGCGCGGCCAGCGCCACGCGCGACGCGCGTGCGAGCGGAGAGTTCTGCATGGTCTTATGCGCCAATGAGCGTGCGCACGTAGTGATCGACCAGCAGCGCGACGAACAGCAGCGAGAGATAAACGATGGAGTAACGGAAGGTCTTACGTGCGAGCGCATCCGAATACTCGCGATAGATCTTCCATGCGTAGCCGAGAAACACCGCGCCCAGCAGCACCGCGGCGGCCAGATACACGGCGCCGCTCATGCCGGAGATAAACGGCATCAACGTGACCGCGAAGAGAATCACGGTGTAGAGGAAGATGTGCAGCCGCGTGTACTGCTCGCCGTGCGTGTTGGGCAGCATCGGCAGGCCGGCCTTTTCGTAGTCCGTGCGGCGGTAGAGCGCGAGCGACCAGAAATGCGGCGGCGTCCACACGAAGATGATGAGCACGAGAATCCAGGCGTCGCCCGGCACCGCGCCCGTGACCGCGGCCCAGCCGAGCGCGGGCGGCATGGCGCCCGAGGCGCCGCCGATCACGATGTTCTGCGGCGTAGCGGGCTTGAGCAGCAACGTATAGATGACGGCATAGCCCACGAACGTGGCGAACGTGAGCCACATGGTGAGCGCATTGGTGAACGTGTAGAGCGTCCACATGCCGAGGCCGCCCAGTACGGCCGAAAAGAGCAGGATCTGCACCGTGGTGATCTCGCCGCGCGCCGACGGGCGCCAGGCGGTACGGCGCATCATCGCGTCGACCTTCTGCTCCATCAGGCAATTGATGGCGAAAGCGGCCCCTGCCGTGAGCCAGATGCCGATCGTGCCCCCGATCAGCACGGTCCACGGCACCATGCCCGGCGTGGCGAGGAACATGCCGATCACGGCGCAAAACACCGCAAGCTGCGTGACCCGCGGCTTCGTGAGCGCGATGTACTGCGAAATGCGGTTACCGGGCGTCTGGGAGAGAGTTGTGCTGTCCATAGAGGGAATCACGCTGGCGCGGCGTCGCGCGCGAGTTCGACCGTGCGGCCGGGACGGCTTGAAGCGATCCGAAAGTTTAGCATGACGAGCAGCAGCAGCAGGATCGCCGCGCCTCCGTTATGGGCCACCGCGACCGGCAGCGGCCATTGCAGGACGATGTTCGACAGTCCGGTGACAAACTGGATCACCACCACGAGCAACACGCCGTTGGCGGGCCGCACTAGCGACTCGAAACGGCGCAATTTCAACGCCAACCACACCAGATAAGCGACGACCACCAGCGCAAAGGTGCGATGCGTCCAGTGGATCGCGACGAGCGCGTCCTGGGTGATCGCCTCGCCGTCGCCGGTCATGCCCAAGGCACGCCACAGGTGAAAGCCGTGGGTGAAATCCATGGGTGGAATCCATGCGCCGTTGCAGGTCGGGAAGTCGGTGCAGGCAAGTACCGCATAATTCGTGCTCACCCAGCCGCCCAGCGCAATCTGGACGACAAGCAGCGCGAGGCCGGCCAGCGCGGCGATACGCCAGCGCGCCGCCTCCGGCTCGTGGGCGGGCAACGGCGTGATGCGTGCTGCGAGCCAGCCCAACGTGCCAAGCAACGCAAGGCCAAGCAGCAAATGCGTCGTGACGATGATGGGCTGCAGCTTCATCGTGACGGTCCATGCGCCGAAGGCGCCTTGCACCACGATCAGCAACAACAGCGCCGTGGGCCACCACGGCGACACGTGCAGCGGCCTGCGGCGGATACGCGCCGCCCACGCAATCACGGTCTGGGCAATGATGAGCACGCCGATCGCCATGGCGAAATAGCGGTGGATCATCTCAATCCACGCCTTGGTCATGCTCACGGGGCCGGTGGGCATGGCTTGATGCGCCGCCGCGATGGCCGCGTGCGCGATGAACGGCGAAGAAGTGCCGTAGCAGCCGGGCCAGTCGGGACAGCCGAGGCCGGAATCAGTCAGGCGCGTGAAGCCGCCGAACATGACGAGATCCAGCGTCAGGAACGTGGTGACCCAGACGAGCTTGCGGAACCGGCTGTCGTCTGCTTTCACCCAGACCCATGAGAGCGGCAGCAGCGCGATGCACAAGCCAATCAGCCCCAATTGCAGTACGAACATCTCTTCTCTCTTTCCATTCACACGCCAGCCGCGTGTACGCCGTTGCGGGCCATTGCACGCAAACCCGCCAGTATCAACCGATACTCGACCACTTGAGCAGTTTGGTGACGTCTCCTTTGATCTTGCTCGGGTCGGGATCCTTCGGGAAACGCATCATCAGGTTGCCGTTCGGGTCGACCATGTAGATGTGGTCGGTCACCGTGGTGCCGGCGTCCACCGGCAACCACGCCGAGACCGCGGACGGATCGGCAATCAGCATTTCGGTGTCGTCGTACGCGCCCAGCACCGCCGCGGGCACCTGCTGCGTATCGGTGCGCAGCCACACGTTGACGATGCGCTCACGTTCGCCGGCCTGCGTCGCGCGCACCTGGCGCATGAAGTAGAGCTTCGTGACGCAGGCTTTGTCGCAGGCGCTACGGTCCACGGAAATCAGCAACCAGCGGCCGCGCAGCGAGGCGAGCTTCATGGGCTTGCCGTCTTCGCCCGTCACGACGAGCGACTCGGGAATCGGGCGCTGCGGTTCGATCAGCGTGCCGTAGCTCGACGTGCCGCCCTTCGGCTTGAAGACGTAATACGTGAGATACGACGCAATCACGGGTGCCGCGCACACGAGCGCAATCAGCAGGACGACCCAGCGGCCGCGCTCCCACGATCCGCGGCCGCCGCCCGTCGGGGCGCTTCCGGCGCCTGGGCGATTCGACTGCGGGGTGCCCGCTGTCGGCCGATCCGGTCCGCGGGAAGAAGTAGTTTGCATCGACACGACAAGAACCTCTTTCTTTCAGTCGTACGCGTCGGGGCATGGCCCGGCGGCGTGCGATAGGGATGGGGGCAGCGCGCCCTGCGCGTTAAGCCTCGGACGTTTCGGACGCGCGCGGCTTCTTCGCGGCGCGTCGCGCGGCATATAGACCGAACCCGAGCGCCGCAGCGGCCATGCCCCACCACTGGAACATGTAGCCATAGTTGCGCTCCACGCCCATCGTGGGCACGGGCCAGTCGCGCACGAGGCCGTCGTGCGTATCGTTCGTCTGCTGAATGACGAAGGGCTGCAGCGGCAGGCCTGTTTCGGTCGCATACGAAGCGACGTCGAGATTCTGGCGAATCGGCTGATGAGCCGCCGACCCGCCCTGGCCAAGCTCGAACGCACGCGACGCGTCGGCTCGCGCGATGCCTTGCACCTGCACTTCGCCCTTGGGCGTCTGGTAGGGCGCGATCGCCGTGCGATCCTGCATGTTGCGCGGCAGCCAGCCGCGGTTCACGAGCACATACCGGCCATCTGCGAGCTTGAGCGGCATGACGACGTAGAAGCCCGGCTGATCGTTATACGGCCGGTTGTCGAGATAGACTGCCCGCTCCGGCTCAAAGGTGCCCGTGGCCCGCACGCGATGGAACTCGATGTCCTTCAACGCCACAGGCTGAGAACCAATGGTTTGAGCCGGGGCGTTCTCGAACTGCGTGATGCGCGCTTCGAGCGCCTCCTTCTGATGCGCGCGGTCGCGCTGCCAGAATCCGAGCCGCACGGTCACGGCGACCACGATCAGGATCAGCAGCGCGGGGAACCAGCGAATCTTCATCGCGGGCTGCCCTTGCCCAACCCGCGGCACGGACGCAACACCGGTCGGGGTGCGATAATTACGCTATTTCCTCTATCTCGCCGGATTTCAGCAGGTTCCATGCACATTCTCGTTCCCATCGCCTTCGCACTCATCATTGCCAGCATGATCTCGGCGCTGTATTTCATGATGCACGACCGGGGCCGCACGAAGCGGATGGTCTGGTCGCTCGCCGCGCGCGTGGGACTGTCGATCTCACTGTTCCTGTTCATCCTGTTCGCACACTGGATGGGCTGGATCCAGTCCACCGGCATTCCTTACGGCCGCTGAAGCGCGCAATCGCGTTCCCTCACGCTGGAAACACAACGCCGCCTTGACCTGCGTCGAAGGCGGCGTTGGATGGCTCGTTCGAGCTCTGGTCCGCAGCGTGTCGTTTCGCGCGTACTGGCCGGCCCGCCTTACAGCCAGTAGACGACCACGTAGAGACCCAGCCAGACCACGTCGACGAAGTGCCAGTACCACGCCGCGCCTTCGAACGCGAAGTGGTGGTCCGCCGTGAAGTGGCCGCGGATCAGGCGGATCATCACCACCGCCAGCATCGTGCCGCCCAGGAACACGTGGAAGCCGTGGAAGCCGGTGAGCAGGAAGAACGTGGAGCCGTACACGCCCGACGACAGCGTGAGGTTCAGTTCGTTGTACGCGTGGAAGTATTCGAAGCCCTGCAGAAACAGGAAGCAGATACCGAGCGTGAGCGTTGCGGCAAGCCACGCAATCGCCTTCGTGCGGTGGTTGTCGCGCAGCGCGTGGTGCGAGACCGTCAGCGTCGCGCCCGACGAGAGCAGCAGCGCCGTGTTGATGGTGGGCACCGGCCACGGCGTCATCGACTTGTAGGCGGACACGAGCGAAGCCGGACCGTTGTTCGGCCACACTGCCGAGAAGTCCGGCCAGATCAGCTTGTAGTCGAGGCTCGCCAGCTGGTGCATTGCGATTTCGCGCGCGTAGAAGAGCGCACCGAAGAACGCGCCGAAGAACATGACTTCGGAAAAGATGAACCAGCTCATGCTCCAGCGGTACGAGCTGTCGACGCGCTTGCCGTACATCCCGCCTTCGGACTCGGCAATGGCGTCGCCGAACCAGTGCCACAGCGTGAAGAGCAGCCACAGCAGGCCCGCCGCCGCCGTGATAGGCGCCCACGACTCGCCATTCACCCATGCCGCGAGCGACGAAAGCATCACGAGCAGCCCGATGGACGCGCTGATCGGATGCCGCGACGGATGCGGTACGAAATAGTACGGGCTCTCGTTTTGACCGCTCATTCTTGATTCTCCACTTCAGTCCAGTTGTTCCGGAATCTCCGGCTGTATCTTCTCCGGCGCGGCGTGGCCGCCGCATCGGCTTGCTTCCTTGCTGCGCCCACCTTCCTGCCGCTGCCCTGTTGGCGGATGCGCGATAGTCGCGTCAGCCCACCACGAGGTGCACCACCAGGATCAGCACCCCGATGAAGATCGCCGCGCCGATCATGCCCGCGATGATCAGGTGCAGCGGGTTCAGCTGCGCCGCATCGGCCTCGAGGTCGCGGCGCTTGCGCACGCCCAGGAACGACCATGCCACAGCCTTGATCACCTGGCCCAGCGAGCTCTTCTGGCCGCCGTTGTTGTCTCTGCCTTTGCCGCCGTCGGCGTTCATGGCTGCTCGCTCCCCTTGCTCTACCATTATGTTCGTCAAGCCGGGTTGCGAACCGCACCCGCGGCCGCCGCACCGGTCTGCTGCGTTGCCGCGTCCGTTGCCGGCGCAGGCGTGTTCAGCTCGAAGAACGTGTACGACAGCGTGATGGTCTTCACATCTTTCGGCAACTTCGGGTCAACCACGAATACCACCGGCATCCGTTTCGTTTCGTTGGCCTGCAGCGTCTGCTGGGTAAAGCAAAAGCATTCGATCTTCCGGAAGTACTCCGTCGCAACCTTGGGCGCGTAGCTCGGAATGGCCTGGGCCTTCACGATGCGCGCCTGCTCGTTCGACACCTCGTACATTACCGTCGTGACTTCGCCCGGATGCACGTCGAGACTGTGCTGCTCCGGCTTGAAGCCAAGCGGGCCGCGCGCGTTCGCATCGAACTCGATCGACACCGTGCGGCTCATGTCGACCTGCGTATTCTTCGCCTCGCGCGCCGTCGCATCGCGCTGCACGAGGTTGTTGATGCCGGTGATCTGGCAGATCGCGCGATACATCGGCACGAGCGCAAAACCGAAGCCGAACATCAGGCACGCCACCACGACGAGCTTGACCAGCATCGAACGGTTGAACGAGCGATCCGCCCGGGATTCGGCCGGTGAATCTGCTTCAGGGCGCGGCTGCGTCGACATCGAACTTCCTCAACAAACCATCAGGCCGGCGTCAGCTAAACAGCCACTGCTTGATGACGGCACCCACAAAAAAGACGGCGACGATAGCAAGCAGGATCATGCCGAGTCGCAGGTTGGCTGCGCGAATCTGCTCGGGCGTACGTCTTTTTTCTGGATTCCGGGTCATGCGTGAATTTGGGAGACTTCACGCTCCCTGATCTCGTCACCTACCAGGGGCGTGAGATCAGGGAACGTTGCTGCCTTTGTCGCCGCAGTCGGGCGGGTTATTCGACTATTCGACCGTCGGCGGATTTTCGAACGTATGGAACGGTGCCGGGCTCGGGACCGTCCACTCGAGGCCCGTTGCGCCATCCCACGGCTTGTCCGCCGCCTTTTCCAGCTCACCGCCGCCGCGATACGCGGGCAGCACGACCGCAAACAGGAAGTACACCTGCGCGAGGCCGAAGCCGAATGCGCCGATCGTCGCGACCTGGTTCCAGTCCGTGAACTGCGCCGGGTAGTCCGCATAGCGGCGCGGCATGCCGGCGAGGCCCACGAAGTGCATCGGGAAGAACGTGACGTTGAAGAAGATCATCGACGCCCAGAAGTGGATCTTGCCGCGGGTCTCGTTGTACATCCAGCCGGTCCACTTCGGCGACCAGTAGTACCACCCCGCAAAGAGCGCGAAGAGCGACCCCGCTACCAGCACGTAGTGGAAGTGCGCCACCACGAAGTAGGTACCGTGGTACTGGATGTCGAGCGGCGCCATGGAAAGCATCAGGCCCGTAAAGCCGCCCATCGTGAACACGAACAGGAAGCCGATCGCGAACAGCATCGGGGTTTCGAACGTGAGCGAACCGCGCCACATCGTGGCAACCCAGTTGAACACCTTCACACCGGTCGGCACCGCGATCAGCATCGTCGCGTACATGAAGAACAGCTGGCCGGTGACCGGCATGCCCGTTGCGAACATGTGGTGCGCCCAGACCATGAACGACAGGATCGCGATGGATGCCGTTGCATAGACCATCGAGCTATAGCCGAACAGCGGCTTGCGCGAGAACGCCGGGATCACCTGCGACACGATCCCGAACGCCGGCAGAATCATGATGTACACCTCGGGGTGCCCGAAGAACCAGAAGATGTGCTGGTACATCACCGGGTCGCCGCCGCCGGCTGCGTTGAAGAACGACGTGCCGAAGTGGCGGTCGAACAGCACCATCGTGATCGCGCCGGCGAGCACCGGCATCACGGCGATCAGCAGGTAGGCGGTGATGAGCCACGTCCACGCGAACATCGGCATCTTCATGAGCGTCATGCCCGGCGCGCGCAGGTTCAGGATCGTCACGATGATGTTGATGCCGCCCATGATCGACGACGCGCCCATGATGTGGATCGCGAAGATGGCGAAGTCCATGCCCGGGCCCATCTGCGTGGAGAGCGGCGCGTAGAGCGTCCAGCCCGCAGCCGTTGCGCCACCCGGCGCGAAGAACGAACCCACCAGCAGCACCGCTGCCACAGGCAGCAGCCAGAAGCTGAAGTTGTTCATGCGCGCGAAGGCCATGTCCGATGCGCCGATCTGCAGCGGAATCATCCAGTTCGCGAAGCCGACGAACGCCGGCATGATCGCGCCGAACACCATGATGAGGCCGTGCATGGTGGTCAGCTGGTTGAAGAACTCCGGCCGCATGATCTGCAGGCCCGGTTCGAACAGTTCGGCACGGATCATCAGCGCCATCACGCCCCCCGAGAGGAACATGACGAACGAGAAGATCAGGTACAGCGTCCCGATGTCCTTGTGGTTGGTCGCGAAGAGCCAGCGGCGCCAGCCGTGCGGCGTCTCGTGCGCATGGTCGCCGTGCACGTGCTCGTGGCCTCCGACTACATCGTGTCCGATGCTAGACATGACAATCTCCTAAAACGAATACTGCTGCGGTCCGAGTGGCACGTCAGGCCGCCGGGCTGATTTCGACACGCCGGGCTTCTTTCGCGTTGCTGCCGCCGGTGATGGTCTCCGGCTTCTTCAAGATGATGTGGTCTTCGGCGATGCCGGCCGCCTTCAGCGCATCGCGCACGGCCTGGGCGCGCGTCTTGGCGAGTTCGGCGTTCGAATCCGCGGAGCCGCTTGCGTCGGTGTAGCCCGACAGCGTGAACTTCGCATCCGGGTGCGCCTTCGCGTAATCGGCCGCGGCCTGGATGGCCACCTTCGCGTCGGCCGGCAGATCGCTCTTGCCGGTTTCGAAGTAGACGCTTGCGGGCAGGCTGGCTTGCGGTGCCGCTGTGCCTTCCGACGCGGCCGATGCCGGTTGCGCGTCGCTTGCTGCCGCGCCCGTCAGATGGTCGCCGCCTTCGGGCAGCTTGCCGTTGCGCGCGTCCGCGACCTGGCGCGGTTGCAGCACGTCGCCCGTGTGGTTGCCCCACGAGTTGCGTTCATAGGTGATGACCGAAGCGATCTCGACGTCATTCAGCGTCGGCGCCCACGAGGGCATCGCGTTCTTGCCCTTCAGCACGAGGCTCACGTGCTGGGCGAGCGGACCGTTGGCGATCTTGCTGCCGTCGAGCGCCGGGAATGCGCCCGCGCCCTTGCCGGTCGGCTGGTGGCACACCGCGCAGTTCGCCGCGTAGACCTTCGCGCCGCGCTCCATGAGTTCGGCCATGGTGTAGGTCTTGTTGGGATCGTCGGCAGAGGCGGACATTTTCTTCTTCTGCACGTCGACCCACTTCGCGTAGTCGTCATCCGAAAGGACCTCGACGACGACCGGCATGAACGCGTGTTCCTTGCCGCACAGTTCGGTACAGAAGCCGCGATAGGTGCCCACCTTCTCGGCCTTGAACCATGTGTCGCGCACGAAGCCCGGAATCGCATCCTGCTTCACGCCGAATGCGGGCACGTACCACGAGTGCACGACGTCGTTGGCGGTGGTGATGATGCGGATCTTCTTGTTGACGGGCACGACGAGTGGATTGTCGACTTCCTGCAGGTAGGTGTCGTTAATCGGCGTCTGGCCGTTCACTTCGGCACGCGGAGTGGTCAGCGTGGACAGGAAGCTGATGCCCTCGCCCGGACCCTTGATGTAGTCGTAGCCCCACTTCCACTGGTAGCCGGTGACCTTCACGGTGAGGTCGGCGTTGGTGGTGTCTTTCATCGCGACGACGGTGCGGGTGGCGGGCAGCGCCATCAGCACGACGATGATGAACGGCACGATCGTCCAGATGATTTCGACGGTGGTGCTTTCGTGGAAATTGGCGGCCTTGTGTCCTTTCGACTTGCGGTGCGCGAAGACCGAATAGAACATCACGCCGAACACGGCGATGAAGATCGCGGTACACAGGATCAACATCATCGTGTGGAGGCTGTAGAGCTCCTCTGCGATCCGTGTCACAGGCGGCTGGAGATTGATCTCGTTGACGGCGGGGCCGCCGGGACTATCACCAACTGCCAGGGCGGCGCCGGCGAACAAGAGTCCGCTACACGCCAGCACGCCCATGAGGGCTCGCTTGATTGTTTTCATAGCTTCCTTACCCAAAATTTCCATTCAAACCCTCGCCCCGCCGCAAGGCCATCGCCACGCATCCCCTTGCCTCGCGCGGCGGCGCTTCGCAACCGGCTGCTAGCCGCAACCGGCAAGCCCCCTGCGCAGTTCTTCGGCAAACTGCGCGCGCCGATATTGCGCAAGATGCACGCCGACTGCGACCGTCTGCCCCCGCGATACCAGCTTGACCGGTTCGCGCGGCGTGGCGCCTGTTTCGACTCGCACCCAGCGGGGATTGAACTCGAACTGCGTGAGCTCGTCGGCGCTGACCTGCTCGACCACCAGCCGGTGCGGATACAGCCTGATGCGTTCGTAATCGACTGCATGGCGCGCGTACACGACGAACGCGACACCGACAACCAGCAGCTCGAGACCGGTGAACGGCAATACCAGCCAGACGCCCTTCACGAGCAGCATGATGGCGATCGCCGAAGACACGAGCGCGAGCGATACATAGAAACCCACGAACTGCCGAGGCGACACCGAGCAGTTGCGCCTGATCGTCCAGTCCTTGAGAACCGTCTCCGGATTCGCCAGCAGATCGCACACCTGCATCGTCGCCTCCTGCTCACGCCGCTGCCGCTAAACGGCTCTTCCATGTGAGCCTTCGGCACTCTTCAGCGTTGGGTCTGCCGCTTCAGAAGTGGGGACCCTGAGCGACAAACTGACGCATTATAGGCGCGATCCCTGGCGGCCACAAGCAAGGCGCCACGGGCCTCGGAGCCAGATGCGACAAGCCTCTGCGCCCTTTTGTCGCAGGTTCATGGCGCGCTCTGCAACACTGATTCCCGCCATAACGAACCGGCGCTTTACCGCGTTACCGGTTCCTCGTCGGCCCGCGTCCGATGTCCTCGATGCGCACGATGCCATGCCCTTCGGGCGTGGTCCGGGGCACCGCTTTCCACGCGTGTCCGTAGATCACCTCGAAGGTGAGCGGGATCGTGCCGTCCTCGCGCCGGCGCGCTTCGAGCGCCGCATACAGCGCCTTCATGAGGCGCCGCGAAATGCGCGACGCCGCGGCATCGCGGCCAAACGGGTAGGCGCCCCAGCGGCGCACGTCCTTCAAGAGCGACTCGGGCGAACGGTAGGTGATGGTCAAGGTCTCCTGGTCCATCACGGGAATCTCGAAGCCGCTTTCCACGAGCATGTCGCCCAGATCGTGCATGTCGACGAAGTCGATCACATGCGCGCGCGTGGCAATGCCGTGCGCCGCGTCCACTTCGGCCCACGCGCCGCGCAGTTCCTTGAGCGTATCGGGGCCGAGCGTGCTGAACATGAGCAAGCCATTCACCTTGAGGACGCGCTGCCACTCAGGGAAAACGAGGTCGGGACGCGAATGCCAGTGCAGCGCCAGATTCGACCAGACGAAGTCGAACGCGCCCGATGCAAAAGGGAGCGCGCCGAAGTCGGCCTGCGCGAAGCGCGGGCCCCGCGTGCCCAGCGTCTTGCCGAGCACGGCCGGCAGAAAGCGCCGCCAGCTCGTGTCGGCGGTCTCGTGGCGCAGGGCGCGCAGCAGCATGCCGTGCGAAAGGTCGGTGCCGAATACCGGCGCCTCGGGAAAACGCTCGCGAAGTGCCGGAAGGTCGTCGCCCGTGCCGCAGCCCGCATCCAGCACGCTGGCCGGACTCGCCTTGATGTAGTCGAGCCGCTCGTGCATACGCTGGGCGATTTCCCGCGGGAGGAACGCGACGTCGCTGAAGGTCGCGGCGCGGCGGTCGAAGATCCGCCGCAGCAGCCGGGCGTCATAGGCCGGACGGCTGGATTTTGCGGGAGACGGGGACATGGCGGTCGTATTGGAGAAGAGCGCAAAGTATACTCGGTCGCTCCCCTCGATTCAGCGTAGCCGCCCGCGCGGCGCGGCCTTGACATGCCTGCCCCGTCTTTTGCTCCCCTCGTGCCGATCATGAAGAACCGCGTCGCCCGGTTTGCGAATCGGTTATGGACGACCGCGGACCTGGAAGCCCGGCGATGGTTGCCGCGCGTTACGCAGTTCGCATTGCCGAATCTGTGCGCGTTATGCGGCAATATGTCGCAGCAGGTGTTTTGTGCGGGCTGCGACGAGGCTTACTGGAACGAGTCGCGCCTGCGCTGCGCGGCATGCGCGATACCGCTGCCCACCGCGAGAACGGTGCGCCGGCCACGGCGGGCGGGCGCGACGCCCTACCGCTGCGTCGACTGCACGGCCTCGCCGCCGCCCTTCGAGGCGACCTTTGCCCTCGCCGACTACCGTCCACCACTCGATACGCTCGCGCGCGGCCTCAAGTTCAACGCTCGCCTTGCGCTGGCCGGCGAATTCGCGCGACGGCTGGCCCGGACAGCAAGCGACGCAGTGGACGCCGCCCAGCTTCCCGACGTGATCGCCGCCGTACCGCTGTCGCGCAAACGACTTGCCACGCGTGGCTACAACCAGGCCTGGGAGATGGCAAGGCCGCTTGCCAAAGCGCTCGGTGTACGCAGCGATGCGCGGCTCGTCAATCGCGTCGCCCATACAGCGCCGCAGTCGCAACTCGACCTCGAAGCGCGCCGCCACAACTTGCGACATGCGTTTGCGCTTGCGAGTCCCGTAGCAGGGTTGCACGTCGGCATCGTCGACGACGTGATGACCTCCGGCGCAACGCTCGAAGCGCTTGCACGCATACTCAAGGACGCCGGCGCACGCCGCGTCACGAACTTCGTCGCGCTGCGCACGCCGAAAAACTAGCTGTCCGTCTTCAATTCATTCCGATATGTTCAACGTCGTTCTCGTCGAACCTGAAATCCCCCCGAATACCGGCAACGTGATCCGCCTTTGCGCGAACACAGGCGCGACACTGCATCTCATCGAACCGCTCGGCTTTCCGCTCGACGACGCGAAGATGCGTCGCGCGGGGCTCGACTATCACGAGTACGCCCAGATGCGCGTGCACGCGAACTGGGAAGCCTTCATTGCAGCAGAGTCGCCCGACCCGTCCCGCATGTTCGCGTTCACGACGCGCGGCTCAGGGCGGTTTCACTCGCACCAGTTTCAGCCAGGCGACTGGTTCGTATTCGGAGCGGAGACGCGTGGCCTGCCCGATGCCGTGCTCGCTCATTTCCCCGCGGAGCAACGCGTGAGGCTGCCGATGCGGCCCGGCAATCGCAGCCTGAACCTCTCGAACACGGTCGCCGTGGTCGTGTTCGAAGCGTGGCGGCAAGCGGGATTCGAAGGAGGAGAGTGAGGGGCGCGTGAGCGGAGCGCGAAATGCACCCCGTCACGATTGCAGGACGTTGAACGAAAGAGGAGTCGAGCCTACTCGGCCTTGGAGTCGCGCCTGAGCAGGGCGCTCACGGCATCGCGCGGCGCGACGCCTTCGAACAGCACCGCGCAAACGGCCTGCGTGATGGGCATTTCGATGCCATGCGCCTGCGCGAGCGCAAGCACCGCCTTCGCACAACGCACGCCTTCGGCGACGTGGCCGAGCGCGGCAAGAATGTCGTCGAGCGTGCGGCCCGAGGCCAACTGCATGCCCACCGTTCGATTGCGCGAGAGATCGCCCGTTGCGGTGAGAATCAGGTCGCCGAGTCCGGTGAGACCGGTGAACGTTTCGGCCCGGCCGCCCAGCGTCACGCCAAGCCGTGACATTTCTGCAAGACCTCGCGTAATGAGCGCCGCGCGCGCGTTGAGCCCGAGCCCGAGGCCATCGGAAATGCCTGTCGCAATCGCGAGCACGTTCTTCACTGCGCCGCCTACTTCCACGCCCACCACGTCGTCGCCCGTGTAGATGCGCATGGCGCGATGATGAAACGCTGCGACCGTACGCTCGCGGCACACCACCGACGCGCTCGCCACCGTCAGCGCGACCGGCAAACCCTCCACCACTTCGCGCGCGAAGCTCGGTCCCGAAAGCACCCCGTTGCTCGCATGATCGGGCAACTCCTGGCCCACCACCTGATGCGGCATGAGCTGCGTATCGGACTCGAAGCCCTTGCACAGCCACACGAAATGCGCGGGCACCTTGCCGCCGTCGCGCATCGAGCGAAGCAGGCCGCGCAGCCCGGCGACAGGCGCCGCAAGCACGACGAGCGAGGCGTCGTCGCGCGCGTGGTCGAGCACCGCCGCCAGATCTGCGTCGTAACGCAGGCTCTGCGGCAAGGCCACGCCCGCCAGATAGCGGGCGTTTTCATGCGTCGTGGAGAGTTCGGCAACGAGCGCGCTGTCGCGCGCCCAGAGCACCGTGTCATGCCGCGCGGCCAGATGGGCGGCGACCGCGGTGCCCCATGCGCCGGCGCCGAGAACGGCAACCTTCATACCCGGCACCGTCAAGGTGGGTTAATGCGTGGCGTTGCTTTGCTGCGCGCCGCCGTCCCCTTGCGAGATCTGCGCGAGGCGCTGCTCATAGAGCGCCTGGAAGTTGATCTCGGCCAGATGGATGGGCGGGAAGCCCGCGCGCGTGATCGCGTCGGCGATGTTGGAGCGCAGGTACGGGAAGATGATCGTGGGGCACGCAATGCCGACGAGCGGATCGATCTGCTCAGCCGGAATGTTGCGGATGTCGAAAATGCCCGCCTGCTTCGCTTCGATCAGGAAGGCAACCTTGTCGTTGACCTTGGCCGTCACCGTGCCGGTCACCGCGACTTCGAACACGGCGTCTGCGAGACGCGCGGCGTTCACGTCGACTTCGACCTCGACCGAGGGCATCTCCTGTTCGAGGAAGATCGCGGGCGAATTCGGCTGCTCGAGCGACAGGTCCTTCAGGTAGATGCGCTGGATGTTGAAAAACGGCTGGTTGTTCTCGTCGGACATGGTAATGCGGGCTCCCTGATTAACGGATGGCGGCGGGCTTTAGCCCGCCGTGCGTGTGGTTGTGGCGCTCAAGTCGGCAAATATGGCGGGCGCATGCGCTCGACACGAGCGGCCGGGGCGTGCGGAGGCGCACGAGGCGCCGTGCGCTGCCTTGCGCCCCGCTTCGGCTCAGGCCGCTTCGAGCAGCGGCGTCAGGCCGCCAGCGCGATCCAGCGCGGAAAGGTCGTCGTAACCGCCGACATGCGTTTCCCCGATGAACACCTGGGGGACCGTGCGGCGCCCGGTGCGCGTCATCATTTCCTCGCGACGGGACGGATCCTTGTCGATCAGCACCTTTTCGATATGCTCGACGCCGCGCGACTTTAAAAGACGTTCGGCCATCTGGCAATACGGACACACCTGCGTGCTGTACATGAGAACCTTGTTCACTTCGCGACTCCTTGTTTGACGACCGGCATGCCGGCCTGCTGCCAGGCGTTGATGCCGCCCTCCAGCACATGGACCTCGGCGTAACCCGCGTCGCGCACGATACGCGCCGCGTTGTTCGCCCGCTGCCCCGTCTGACAGACGAGCAGCACCGGGGTGCTCTTGTTCTTCGCGATCTGGGCGACCTTTGCCTGCAGCTCGGCAAGTTCGACATGACGCGCTGAAGGCAGATGGCCTTTGGCGAATTCGTCGGCTGCCCGCACGTCCACCACGATCGCGTTGCGCCGGTTGATCAGCTGGGTTGCCTCGGCGGCGGAGACTCCGCCGCGCCCGCCCCGCCTGATCGAAGGCCACAGGAGCAACCCTCCGGAAATGAGGACGATCGCAATGAGTACAAGGTTGATGTAATTGGAGAAGAACGTCACGAGAAAGGGAATCCGGAAACGGGCAATCCGCTCATTATAAAATAACCGTTTGACGCGAGGGCGACGCAACCTGCGCCGCTCCGGCAGGGCCTTCGACCGACGCGCTTGCGGTCCGCCCCGCACCGCAACTCGCGTGGCGCACATTTACCGCTTCCTTACTACCGACCGGCACACACTCCATGTACAAACTCGTTCTCATCCGCCACGGCGAATCGACGTGGAACAAGGAAAACCGCTTCACCGGCTGGGTCGACGTCGACCTCACCGAACAGGGCGCCCGCGAAGCGCAGCAGGCCGGCCTGCTTCTGAAGGAAGCCGGCTATACGTTCGACATCGCCTACACCTCCGTGTTGAAGCGCGCCATCCGCACGCTGTGGCACGTGCAGGATCAGATGGACCTGATGTACATCCCGGTGGTGCATTCGTGGCGCCTCAACGAACGCCACTACGGCGCGCTGTCCGGCCTCAACAAGGCCGAAACCGCGGCGAAGTACGGCGACGAGCAGGTGCTCGTCTGGCGCCGCAGCTACGACACGCCGCCGCCCGCGCTGGACGCGTCCGACGACCGCACGTCCTACAACGACCCGCGCTACGCGAAGGTCCCGCGCGAGCAGTTGCCGCTCACCGAATGCCTGAAGGACACGGTGGCACGCGTGCTGCCCATGTGGAACGAATCGATCGCGCCGGCCGTGCGCTCGGACCGCAAGGTACTGATCGCGGCGCATGGCAACTCGATCCGCGCGCTCGTGAAGTATCTCGACAATATTTCGGACACCGACATCGTCGGCCTCAACATTCCGAACGGCGTGCCGCTCGTGTACGAACTCGACGAGAACCTGAAGCCGATCCAGCACTATTACCTCGGCGACGCCGAAGCCATCGCGAAGGCGCAAGCCGCGGTCGCGAATCAGGGCAAGAAAGGCTGACGCAAGCCAGTTTCCGGCGGCGATCGAAGAGCATACGATCGCCGCCCGCCGATGTCTCGCTACTGCGTGGCGTCGGCCTCTGCCCTGATGTTGCACTGCACCGCCCGCGCACACCGTCCACTCCGGCGCGTCTTGAACCTGCCCGCCTGGCCCCTGTCGAAGTCCCATTGGCGTCGCGCCGCCATCTGCACAGTGCGTAGCGGTGTGCAGTTATACTTGTCCGTCGCTCTCCCCTTTGACGTTGCCACGCGCTTCTGACCGCAACAGACTCTATGCGAAAGAACCTGAAAAACATCGGCCTGATCGCCGCGGGCCTTGCCACCGGCGTTTTTGCAACCCTGCAGTTCTCCGTGTCGGCCGAGCAACCCGCGAGCGCGCCGTTGCCGCTCGACCAGCTGCGGCTCTTCGCCGAAGTCTTCGGGCAGATCAAGCATGAATACGTCGAGCCGGTCGACGACAAGAAGCTGCTCACCGCCGCCATCAAGGGCATGGTGTCGAGCCTCGACCCGCACTCGTCGTATCTGGACAAGACGGACTACGCCGAACTCCAGGAGCAGACCAAGGGTCGCTTCGCCGGTCTCGGCATCGAAATTTCGCAGGAAGACGGTCTCATCAAGGTGATCTCGCCGATCGAAGACACGCCCGCGTTTCGCGCCGGCATTCGTCCGGGCGACCTGATCACGCGCATCAACGACAAGCCGGTGCGCGGCATGACACTCGACAACGCCGTCAAGCAGATGCGCGGCGAGCCGGGCACAAAGGTCACGCTCACCATCTTCCGCAAGACCGACGACCGCACCTTCCCGCTCACCGTTACGCGCGCGATCATCAAGGTCCAGAGCGTGAAGATGAAGATTCTGGCGCCGGGCTACGCGTACATCCGCATCACGAGCTTCCAGGAACGCACCACGCCCGATCTCGCGGCACGGCTCCAGGACATCGCGCGTCAGCAACCGAATCTGAAGGGCCTCATCCTCGACCTGCGCAACAACGGCGGCGGCCTGCTGCAGAGCGCAGTAGGCGTGGCGGGCGCGTTCCTGCCGCCGGATTCGGTGGTGGTCTCCACCAACGGCCAGATTCCGGATTCAAAGCAGATCTACCGCGACACGTACGACAACTATCGGCTGCCGTCCTTCGACGGCGACCCGCTCAAGAATCTGCCGTCCATCTTCAAGACGGTACCGATGATCGTGCTGACCAACGCGTACTCCGCGTCGGCGTCCGAAATCGTGGCGGGTGCGCTGCAAGACCAGCATCGTGCGCTGCTTGTCGGCAAGACCACGTTCGGCAAGGGCTCGGTGCAGACGGTGCGTCCTATGACGGCGGACACGGCCCTGCGCCTGACCACCGCGTACTACTACACGCCGAGCGGCCGCTCGATCCAGAACAAGGGCATCCGTCCTGACATCCCGGTCGACCAGTACGCCGACGGCGATCCGGACGACGCACTCGTGACGCGTGAAGTCGATTACTCGAATCACCTCGCGAACACGCAGGACCCGAACGAGAAGAAGGAACAGGAGCAGCGCGAGCAGATGCGCATGGACGAACTGCGCATGCTCGAAGAACAGAACGACAAGAAGACGCCGGAACAACGCGAGAAGGATCGCGAGCGCAAGCCGGTCGAGTTCGGTTCCGCTGACGACTTCATGCTCCAGCAGGCTTTGAACAAGCTGGAAGGCAAGCCCGTTGTCGAATCGAAGTCGCCGATGGAGCGGCGCCTCGCGCAAAACAAGCCGCCGCAGTCCGCTTCGGCGCCCGTTTCGGTCAAGCCTGCGCTGCCGGTCACGCCGGGCGCCTCCGCCGCGCCGGGTGCGTCGGCGCCGGGTGCGACCTCCGCACCGGCCGCAAAGTAAGGTCGCAGCCCGAAGTAAGGCCGTAGCCGCTTCAAGTCGCTTTCTAACTGAGCCTTCGCAGCACGCGCTGCGAAGGCTCAGTTGTTTGCGCGGCTAGAATAGCGACAACACACGGACCGTCCGCCCGACCGGCATCCTCCGCACCCACGCGACGCCTCAACCCGCGCCTGCCATGAACGACGATCAGCTCCTTCGCTATTCCCGCCATATCCTCGTCGACGAACTCGGTATCGAAGCGCAGCAGCGCTTTCTCGACGCGCACGCCATTGTGGTGGGCGCCGGCGGTCTGGGTTCGCCCGCTGCGATGTACCTCGCGGCATCCGGCGTCGGCCGCCTTACGCTCGTGGACGACGACACCGTCGACCTCACCAATCTCCAGCGGCAGATTCTCCACGCCACCACATCGATTGGCCGCAAGAAGGTGGAGTCGGGGCGCGAGACGCTCGCGCGCATCAATCCGGAGGTGAAGGTGGACATGGTCGCGGCACGCGTGGACGCGGCATGGCTCGATGCCACCGTGCCGACCGCCACCGTCGTGCTCGACTGCACCGACAACTTCGCCACGCGTCACGCGATCAACCGCGCGTGTGTCGCCCACGGCGTGCCGCTCGTCTCCGGCGCGGCGTTGCGCTTCGACGGCCAGATCAGTACGTTCGATTTCCGCGATCCGGCTTCGCCCTGCTACGCCTGCGTGTTTCCGGAAGACCAGCCGTTCGAGGAAGTCGCGTGTTCGACGATGGGCGTGTTCGCACCCACCGTCGGCATCATCGGCACCATGCAGGCAGCCGAGGCGCTGCGCGTAATCGCGAAGATCGGCACGCCGCTCGTCGGGCGGCTCATGATGCTCGACTCGCTGCACATGGAATGGAACACGATGCGCATTGCGCGCCAGCCGGATTGCCCGGTATGCGGCAAAGCGCATCGCGAGTGAAGCGCAGCCGGCGTGCACGTGCCGGCCGCATGAGTAGCCCTTCGATCAGGCTTGCGCCACGCGCTTGAGCGCGGCCTGCACTTCTTCCGGCTCGAACGCGGCGAGCACGTCGGCCACCGGCTTTTCGAGCGTCTTCAGGTGCGAGCGCAGAATTTCCTGCTTCACGACCAACAGCTGGCTCGGATGCATCGAGAACTCGGTGAGCCCCATGCCCAGCAACAGACGCGTCAACGCCGGGTCCCCGGCCATCTCTCCGCACACCGAAACGGGTACGCCCGCCCGCTTCGCCTCGCGCAGCGTGAACGCGATCAGATGCAATACCGCGGGATGCAGCGGATCGTAGAGATGCGCGACAGAGTTGTCCGCGCGGTCGATGGCGAGCGTGTACTGAATCAGGTCGTTGGTGCCGATCGAGAGGAAATCGAGGCGCTTCAGGAACAGCGGCAACGCGATCGCAGCCGCGGGAATCTCGATCATTGCGCCCACGCGCACGTTCGGATCGTAGGCGAGGCCGGCATCGTCGAGTTGGCGCTTCGCTTCGCGGATCAGGTCGAGCGTCTGGTCGATCTCCTGCGCGTGCGCGAGCATCGGAATCAGAATTTTCACCGAGCCGAATGCCGACGCACGCAGAATCGCGCGCAACTGCGTCAGGAACATCTGCGGCTCGGAGAGGCTCCAGCGAATGGCGCGCAATCCCAGTGCAGGATTCGGCGCGGTTTCGTAGCTTTCGGCGGCCGCGTCGAGCGGTTTGTCGGCGCCCACGTCGATGGTGCGAATCGTCACCGGCAAGCCGTTCATGAGTTCGACCGCGTGGCGGTACGCCGCGAACTGCTCTTCTTCCTCGGGCAGTTGTTCCTTGTGATTCATGAACAGGAACTCGGTGCGAAAGAGCCCCACGCCCGTTGCGCCGGCTTCGAGCGCCGCACGCGCGTCTTCGGGCAATTCGATGTTCGCGCACAGCTCGATCTTCGTGCCGCACAGCGTTTGCGTGGGCGAAAACTTGAGCCGCTGCAGCTTCTTGCGCTCGAGTGCCTTTTCGCTCTGCCGGTACGTGTACTCCTCCAGCACGATGGGCGCCGGGTCGACGATCACGATGCCGTGATCGCCGTCCACGATGATGAGGTCGTCCTGGCGGATCAACGTGCTCGCCTGCTGCACGCCCACCGCGGCGGGAATTCCAAGGCTGCGTGCAACGATTGCCGTATGCGAGGTGCGTCCGCCCAGGTCGGTGACGAAGCCCTGGAACGTTTGCGTCTTGAACTGCAGCATGTCCGCAGGCGCGATGTCGTGCGCCACGACGATCATCTCGTCGCAGCTACCGTGCACCCCACCCAGCGCCGACTGTGAACCACCGGCCAGCGCCTTCAAGACGCGCTCCACGACCTGCTCGATGTCGGCCTTGCGCTCGCGCAGGTACTCGTCTTCGATGTCGTCGAAATGGCGCGACAGACGTTCCAGCTGCTCAGTCAGCGCCCACTCCACGTTGTAGCGACGCGTGCGGATGAGGTCGATGGTCTCCTGCACGAGCATCGCGTCGTTCAGGATCATCGTATGAACGTTGAGGAAGGCGCCCATTTCGCTGGGCGCGTCCGCAGCCAGGTCGGCGCGCAGCGCCTCCAGTTCCTCGTGGACTGTGCCCTGCGCCGTACGAAAGCGCTCGACCTCCCCTTCGATCTGGGAAGGCTCGATCAGATAGTGGTCGACGTCGAGTGCAGCCGGGGCGATGAGATAGGCCCGCCCGATGGCGATACCGCGTGACACGGGAATTCCATGCAGCGTGAACGACACGCGCACCTCCTCTAGTTGTGTGATGCCGCGGCAAACCGCTGCAATGCCTCGGACCCCGACAGCGATTATAAATTCCGTAACGCGTATCGATGGTGTGCGGCGCAGCATGGTCGCCACCCGCCGCGATGCCGTACGCAAGCCGCTATTCGGCATGCCAAACAAAAAACGCCGCGGCAAGCCGCGGCGTTTTCACGCATCGGGATTGCGTCGCGCGCTTACTGGCCTTCGCCGAATTTATCGGCGATCAGTTTCAGCAGTGCGTCCATCGCGTCCTGCTCGTCCGGACCTTCGGTTTCGATCAGCACCTGGCTACCAATGCCCGCCGCCAGCATCATCACCCCCATGATGCTCTTCGCGTTGATGCGCCGGCCGTTGCGACTCATCCAGATCTCCGCCTGGAAGTTGCCGGCAAGTTGCGTCAGTTTGGCCGAGGCGCGAGCATGCAGGCCGAGCTTGTTCACGATGGTGGTTTCTTGTTGCAGCATGGGTGGGTCCGAAACGCAGGTTGGTAGGACAGACAGGTAGTGAAGTCAGGCGCTCGTCTATGCTTCGTTACGCTCCAGCCGGCTTCACAGTCTCGTTATTCGGCAGCGCCGCACAGGGCGTGACGGCCGCTTCGGTCAGACAGTCCGAAGCCGCTGCGGCAGCAGATACCGCAGGCGCGCCAGGAACGATCTCTTGAACCCCTTTGGTAGCACCGGCGAGCGCCTTGTCGACGAGCGTATCGAGCGGCGTGGCTCGATAGCAGACGGCGCGCACGAGCATCGGCAGATTGACGCCGGCCAGCACCCGCACCTGCGGGAGCGTGGCAAGCCGTGCCGCGATGTTGGACGGCGTGGCGCCGAACATGTCGGTCAGCACAAGGGCGCCGTTTTCTTCCCTGAGACGGTCGATCTCGGCGTTGGCCTGCGCCACCACCTGCGCGGGGTCGCTGTCCGGCAACACATCGATGACACCGATGCGTGCGGGCAACCCGCCGTAAATGTGAGCAACACACTCGCGAAGCGCGGTAGCGAACGGAGCATGCGCGATGATCAGAATGCCTGCCATATCAGCCTTGCTGCAAATAACGGCCCTGGAGCGCGGCCCGGACCGAAACCTCCGACCTTTCAGCTTCGCATCCGCATGAGATGCAAGGGTCGGACCACGCGGTCGGCTGTTTGAAAGCCCTTGTATAGACAGCGTTTTTTCCACTGTCCCGCCGCGCGAGCGCGCATTGTAGCAGGGTCATTTTCGCTCTTTGAACAAACATCTGCCCGCCTTGGCCCTTGGCTCGCACCTGCATCGCATCCGCCCTGCGCCGTATCGCGCAGGGCGGCCGCGCTCAGGCGACCGCACGCTCCAGCGCGTCGATGAACATAGCGGCCACATCGAAACCCGTCTGCTCCATGATTTCGCGGAAGCACGTAGGACTCGTCACGTTCACCTCGGTGAGCCAGTCGCCGATGGCATCCAGTCCCACGAGCAACAGCCCGCGCGCGGCAAGCACCGGGGCCAGCGTCCCGGCGATCTCGCGGTCGCGCGCCGTAAGCGGCTGCGCGCGGCCCAGCCCGCCCGCGGCGAGATTGCCGCGCACCTCGTTGCCTTGCGGGATGCGCGCGAGCGAATACGGCACGGGCTCGCCGCCGATCAGCAGAATGCGCTTGTCGCCGTCCTTGATTTCGGGGATGAACTTCTGCGCCATCACCGAACGCGCGCCATCGTGGCTCAGCATTTCGATAATGGAGCCCAGGTTCATGCCATCCGGCTTCACGCGAAACACACCCATACCGCCCATGCCGTCGAGCGGCTTCAGGATCACGTCGCCGTGCTCGGCGTGGAACGCGCGCAACCGGTCCGCGTCGCGCGTCACCAGTGTAGGCGCCACGAACTGCGGAAATTCGCCGATCGCCAGTTTCTCCGAGTGATCGCGAATCGCCTGCGGCCGGTTGAACACACGCGCACCGGCCCGCTCGGCGATTTCGAGCAGCCACGTCGACGTGACGTACTCCATGTCGAACGGCGGGTCTTTGCGCATCAGAATGGCGTCGAAGCCGGTGAGTTCGCGCGCCGTGGGCGCCTCAGCGGCGTACCACGGATGACGATGCAAGTCCTCGCCGTCGCCGATGATCTGAAAGCGTCGCACCGTCGCCTCGACAGCGCCCATCGCCCAGCCCAGGTGCTTCGGTTCGCACGCGTAGAGCGTGTGGCCACGGCGCGCCGCCTCGGCCATCATCGCGTAGGTCGAATCCTTGTAGATCTTGAAGCGGTCCAGCGGGTCGGCGATAAAAAGGATGTCCATGAATTCCCTGATGTTTTGATGGGCGCTGCGGCGCCCGGTACCGCGCCAGACAGCCGCGCTGCGCACCTCGCCAGCGTGCGGCCGCCGCGCGGTGGCGCGGCGCCTCACTTGCGTTGACCGTGAGGAGCGCCGTCGGCCGTGCCGCCCAAACGCGGCGACGCGCCTCGCGCTACACCTGAATGGCTTCCGGGTCGGTCTTCTCGAGTTCCACCGACGCGGCAAGCAGCCCCAGCCGCGCCACCACGCCGTACATGTAGAAGCGGTTCGGCGGCGCCGCGCCCGGCTTCGCATGGGCGTCGGGCAGCGCGGTGTGTTCGAAACCGAGCGGCACGAAGTGCATACCCGGCGCGTTGAGGTTCTGGTCGCGCTCACGGCTGCCGTGCGCACGGTAGAAACCGCCCACCACATACCGGTCGATCATGTAGACCACCGGCTCGGCCACCTCGTCGCCTACGTGCTCGAAGGTGTAGACGCCTTCCTGCACGATCACGTCGTGCACTTCCAGCCCTTCCTTCGTCGCCGCCATCTTGGTGCGCTCGCGCTTGGAAAGCGCCGCGACTTCCGAGGCGTCGTGAACCGTCATCACGCCCATGCCGTAGGTGCCCGCGTCGGACTTGATCACCACGTAAGGGCGCTCGGAGATGCCGTACTCGCGGTACTTGCGCGCGATCTTCTTGAGCACGCCGTCGATCGCATCGGCCAGCGCTTCTTCGCCCGTGCGGAGTTCGAAATCCACGCCCGTGACGTGCGCGAAGTACGGGTTGATCATCCACGGATCGATCTCGACCATCTTCGCGAACTTCTTGGCCACGTCGTCGTAGCACGAGAAGTGGGTCGACTTGCGGCGCACCGCCCACGCGGCGTGCAGCGGCGGCAGCAGATACTGCTCATGCAGGTTTTCGAGCACGGGCGGAATGCCGCCGGAGAGATCGTTGTTGAGCAGGATCGAGCACGGATCGAAGTTCTTCAGCCCCAGCCGCCGCGGCGTGCGCTCGAGCGGCTCCAGCACGATCTTCTGGCCGTCAGACAGCGTGATCGTGACGGGGCCGGCAATGGTTTCGTCGAGCGTGCCGAAGCGGACGTTGAGTCCCGCCTGGCGCATGATGGTGGCGAGCCGCGCCACATTCTCCAGATAAAACGCGTTGCGCGTGTGGCGCTCCGGAATCACGAGCAGGTTTTTCGCGTCCGGACAGATCTTTTCGATGGCCGCCATGGCGGCCTGCACGGCGAGCGGCAGCACTTCCTGCGGCAGGCAGTTGAAGGCGCCCGGAAAGAGGTTGGTGTCGACCGGCGCGAGCTTGAAGCCCGCGTTGCGTAGATCGACCGAACAGTAGAACGGCGGCGTGTGCTCCTGCCATTCGAGCCGGAACCAGCGTTCGATCGCCGGCGTGGCGTCGAGGATCTTCCGCTCGAGATCGAGCAGCGGGCCGTTTAACGCCGTAACTAGATGCGGAACCATTGATCACTCGCTGACGGGAGAAAAAAGATTGTAGAGCAAATGCCTTGTGCATTTGGGGCCGCTTTCTCCGTTGGCAAGCGGGGGGCGCATGCATTGTGGCTATAGCCCTGATAGGCGGGAGGGGAAAGGAGGCTGGCGCGCGGGCGCCGTTTTGCCGGCGTCCGGGAAAGAAGAACGAAAGCGGCAGGCAGAAAAAAGCCCGCCATAAGGCGGGCCAAAGTCGCTGCGCTTGTTACTCCGTGAGGGCGGCCGGGCGGCCGCCCCGAATCCCTTTATTCGACGTGCTCGCCGTGCAGCACCACGTCCAGACCTTCGCGCTCTTCTTCTTCCGTGACGCGCAGGCCGATCACCATGTCGATCACCTTCAGCAGGATGAAGCTCAGCACGCCGCTGTAGATCACGGTGGTGAGCACGCCCTTCAGCTGCAGAACCACGCTGCCGTCGGCGCCGCCGATGTCCTTGACCGCGAACACGCCGGTCAGGATTGCGCCGACGATACCGCCCACGCCGTGCACGCCGAAGCAGTCGAGCGAGTCGTCATAGCCGAACTTGCCCTTGAGCCACGTGGCCGACCAGAAGCAGATCACGCCAGCCGCGATGCCGATCACGATCGCACCGCCCACACCCACGAAGCCCGAGGCCGGCGTAACGGCCACCAGACCCGCCACGGCGCCCGACGCGATACCCAGCGCCGAGGGCTTGCCCTTGGCGATCCACTCGGCAAACATCCAGCCCAGCGCGGCGAATGCCGTCGCCACTTGCGTCGTGAGCATTGCGAAACCGGCACGGCCATCCGCCGCCACTGCCGAACCCGCGTTGAAGCCGAACCAGCCCACCCACAGCATCGCGGCGCCCATCAGCGTCAGCGTGAGGTTGTGCGGAGCCATCACGTCACGGCCATAGCCCACGCGCTTGCCCAGCACGAGCGCACACACGAGACCGGCGATACCGGCGTTGATGTGCACCACCGTGCCGCCTGCGAAGTCCAGAATGCCTGCCGATGCGAGCCAGCCGGTCGGTTCCCAGACCATGTGCGCGATCGGCGAGTAGACGAGGATCGACCACAGCGCCATGAACACGAGCATCGCCGAGAACTTCATGCGGTCCGCGAACGCGCCGGTGATGAGCGCCGGGGTGATGATCGCGAACGTCATCTGGTAGACGAAGTAGACCGTCTCCGGGATGGTGGTCGCGAGGTGGCTCACCGTGAGCGTCGTCGCCTTGTCGCCCTTGATGTAGTTCATGCCGGCGAGGAAGACGCGCGAGAAGCCGCCGATGAACGAGTTGCCTGGCGTGAACGCGAGGCTGTAGCCGATCACCGTCCAGATCACCGTGATGAGGCAGGTGATCGCGAAGCTCTGCATGATCGTCGCGAGCACGTTCTTCTTGCGGACCATGCCGCCGTAGAAGAGCGCGAGACCCGGAATCGTCATGAACAGCACGAGCGCGGTGGAGGTCAGCATCCACGCGGTGTCGCCGGAATTGATCTTCGACGAATCGACCGAGAACGGCGCGGTGGGCGCGGCCGGAGCCGCAGCGGCGGCCGAAGCGGCCGACGCGTCGGGTGCTGCGGCGGCGCTGGCCGCCGGTGCTGCGGATGCGTCTGCAGCAGGTGCCGACGCCGGAGCCGCCGCCGATGCGTCGGGCGCGGCACTTGCGGCCGGCTCCGATGCAGCAGCGGAAGCGGCCGCCGGCGCGGACGCGTCATCGGCCAGTGCAGCGCCGATACCGCCCGCCAGCAGCGAGCCGGCCATGAACAATGACATCAATACTTTGCGCATCTTCGTTTCCTCTTGTCTCTGTATTCTTACAGGGCGTCCGCGCCCGTTTCGCCGGTGCGGATCCGGATCACTTGTTCGATCGGCGTGACGAAGATCTTGCCGTCGCCGATCTTGCCCGTACGCGCGGCACGCTCCAGCGCCTCGATCGCCTGGTCGACGATGTCGTCGGAAACTGCCGCCTCGATCTTCACCTTGGGCAGAAAGTCCACGACGTATTCGGCGCCGCGATAAAGCTCCGTGTGCCCCTTCTGCCGTCCGAAGCCCTTCACTTCCGTGACCGTGATCCCGGAGACGCCGATGGCCGACAAGGCTTCGCGCGCCTCATCGAGCTTGAACGGCTTGATGATTGCGGTAATGAGTTTCATTGAAATCCTCGCTGAAGTTGCGTAACCCTTTGCGTAACCCGTTTTTCGTGCCCTGTCCGTCGACATGCGGTACTCCCCAACCGCGTCGATGCACCGCCGGCGAGCCGGCTTTCGGTGCGCGGGGCAGTAACAGCAACTCCCATGCCAATTTGCATAGCCGCATGGCCAACGCACCTCTGCGCCCGCCGCAACAAGGCCCCTGGCCTGACGGCTAACGTGGGCCGCGCTGGGTGGCGCCACGACGCGATCGTTGCTAGAGTGTCCGCACGGTTGGCCGGGCAGCGCCCGCACCAAAGGCGCCCATGAATGTGAGGTGGCTCGTGTTTCACGCACCAAAATTGTTCATTGCGCGCCGCTCAGCACAGTCACAACGAAACTTGCACAGTCTCTGTGCAGAAAGGGGTTTGAAATGAAACAGCCGAACGACGTCTTCAACGATCTGCAGGCCCGTATTGGGGAGTTGCTGAAGAACTCGCCCGCGAAGGACATGGAGCGCAACGTCAAGGCAATGCTCTCGCAGGGCTTCTCGAAGCTCGACCTCGTCACGCGCGAGGAATTCGATACGCAGACTCAGGTGCTCGTGCGCACGCGCTCGCGGCTCGAAGAACTGGAGCGGCGCGTCGCCGAACTCGAGCAGAAGCTCGCTACGGCACAGTCCTCGTAAGGTCTCGCGAGTCGAGACCCGAGCCACGGCAAGCGAGCCGTAGAGTCATCAGCGTTTCGAGGTAGCCCGGGCGTCCGCCGCCGGGCTGCTTCACCGGGAGGAAAACATGTCGCTTGCCGTGGTGCGCAGCCGCGCGCCGGCTGCTGGCCGCGCGCCCGAAGTCACGGTCGAGGTTCACCTCGCCAACGGATTACCCTCGTTCTCCATGGTCGGCCTGCCCGACCTCGAAGTCCGCGAAAGCCGCGAGCGTGTTCGCGCCGCGCTTCAAAACTGCGGTTTCGACTTTCCGGTCCGCCGGATCACCGTCAACCTGGCTCCCGCCGACCTGCCCAAGGAATCGGGGCGCTTCGATTTGCCCGTCGCGCTCGGCATTCTGGCTGCGAGCGGCCAGATTCCTGCGGAATCGCTGGCCGGGCGCGAATTCGCCGGGGAACTCTCGCTTACCGGCGCGCTGAGGCCCACGCGCGGCGCGTTCGCGATGGCATGCGGCACCGCGCGCGGCGGCGCCAATGCCGAGGGCCGGACGCCCGAACTCTACCTGCCCGCGGCAAACGCGGCCGAGGCCGCCCTCGTACCGGGCGTCGCGGTATTCGGAGCCGCGGACCTGCCGTCGCTCTGCGCACACCTGGCTGGAGCGGCCGACGCCCGCCTTTCCCCCGTCGATACGCCGGTGCTGCCCGATACGCCTTGCCGCGCCGTACCCGACATGGCCGACGTGATCGGCCAGCGCGGCGCGCGACGCGCGCTCGAAGTGGCCGCTGCGGGCGGCCACCATATGTTGATGATCGGGCCGCCGGGGGCCGGCAAATCGATGCTGGCCGCACGCTTGCCGGGACTCCTGCCGCCCATGACGGACGAAGAAGCGCTCAGTTCGGCCGCCCTGATGTCGTCGAGCATGGTCGGCTTCTCGCCGCAGCAATGGCGGCAGCGCCCGTTTCGCGCACCACATCACTCGTCGAGCGCGGCAGCGCTCGTGGGAGGACGCAATCCACCGCAGCCCGGCGAAATTACGCTCGCGCACCTCGGCGTGCTCTTCCTCGATGAACTGCCCGAATTCGATCGTCACGTGCTGGAGACACTGCGCGAGCCGCTCGAAGCCGGCCGCATCACGATCTCGCGCGCCGCGCTGCAGGCAGATTTCCCCGCCGCCTGTCAGCTCGTGGCGGCCATGAATCCTTGTCCCTGCGGCTGGCGCGGCGATCCGGGCGGCCGGTGCCGCTGCACGCCGGACGGCGCCGCGCGCTACATGCGCAAGCTCTCGGGGCCGCTTCTGGACCGCATCGACATCCAGATCGAGATTCCCGCCCTCAGCGCGGCCGAACTTGCTGGCCGCGCCGCCGCGCCAGGCGAGCCGAGCGGCGCGATTGCCGTGCGCGTCCGCGCTGCACGCGAGCGCCAGTTGGCTCGACAGGGGAAGACCAATCGCGAACTGGCGGGGCGGGAGGTAGACGAGGTGTGCGAAACGGATGCAGACGGCGAAGCGCTGTTGCGGGAAGCGGGCGAGCGCTTTGGCTGGTCGGCGCGGGCGTACTACCGCGTGTTGAAGGTCGCGCGCACGATTGGCGATCTGGCCGGTGCCAATCGGCTTACTGCCGCGCACGTCGCCGAAGCCATCCAGTACCGGCGCACCGCGCTATCCGTATGAAGGCAAAAAGCGCGTGTCAAGACTTGACTTATGCACAAATACGACTAATGGCCGCCGCGGAACAAGATTTCCGGCAATTCATCGAACGGCGCGACGAAACTCATTGATTCTATTGGATTTTCGTCCACGCCCCGATTTGCTTGCAAACTGACAGAAAGCCCACGGGACGGGCCTTTCAGCGAATTTCGGCCGAGTTCTCAACAGAGTTATCCACATCCAGTCTGGAACACGGAAAAATCCTCGTGAAATCCGTGCATTAGCGTACAAAGCTGCCAAGGAGCCTTCATTTAACATATTGGTCTACGGCATCTTCATACGGACTTCGGCGCCGCGTTTAGTGATCAGTACAGCTTGAACGACCCGAAAAACTGATCGATCTGTTCCGGCGCCGGCTCCTTGCTGGCGATCACCGCCGCCTGGTACACGTGCGTTCCCTTGGCCACCAGCCGTACATGAATCATTCGCGGCTCCTGCTTCGGCCCGGCTTTCCCGCTCAAGGTCATTTCGAAGCCCAGCACGGCGCCGCCTGCTGCAAGCGGAATCTGCACCGCCCGGCCGCTCGGCTGCGCGCCCACGTTGCGGGCCATCCCGTCGCGCAGGAAGTCGAGCACCTTCTGCTGTAGCTGCGGGTCGCCGCTCGGCAAAGTGAGGGTGCCGACCGCGAAGACCACGTGATCGGCCTCGGCGGTCTGCATGTGCATCTGCATGGGCGTACCGTCGATGTCTACGCGACGGTCATCGGTACCCGGCCGGGCCGGCAAGTCCACCGTGTAGCCGCTGTCGTTGTTCGTCACCGTGCGCCAGTCGTAGGTGGGCGTGCACGCCAGCAGCGCGGTCGCAGCCAGCCCGCCACACGCCAGCCGCAGGAACTGTTCCAGTGTGGCGCGCGCTGCCAGGCGGAAGTTGCGGCCAGTCGGCAACGCGCCGTGTTTCGCGCCGGTCGGACACAATTTCGTTTGCGACAGAGGGAAGCGGGATGAAAACAGCCGGAAAGCAAAGAGAAATACGGTACGGAACATGAGACGCATAAAAGGTACGGGAAACCGGAATGGCATTATCCGTCGCCGCTCGGCATTCTGCCGCAGTCGCCGATTGCCGCTAGAATAAGCAGGTTAATCGCGTTGAGCGCCGGGTCGCGGCGAACCGAGGTTCCATCCATGAATCAATCATCTGTTTCCACTCGTCGCTCCAGCCCGGTGCGGTACATCGCGGCGGCGGTTGTCGCGGGCGCTATTGCCGTTGCGGGCTATTTCGCCTTCAACGGCCAGCAGCACGCACCCGACGCAACCTTTACGCTGCTGTCCGGCCAGAAGGTCTCCACGTCCGAACTGAAGGGCAAGGTCTATCTCGTGAATTTCTGGGCGACGAGCTGCACGACGTGCATGCACGAAATGCCGCAGATGGTCCAGACGTACAACCGCTTCAAGAGCCAGGGACTGGAATTCGTTGCCGTGGCGATGAACTACGACGCGCCGATGTACGTCGCCAACTACGCCGAAACGCGCAAGCTGCCGTTCAAGGTAGCGCTCGACGACGGCTCCGCCGCCAGGCAGTTCGGTAACGTGCAACTCACACCGACCACGTTCGTAATCGACCGCAACGGCAAGATCCTGAAGCGCTATGTCGGTGAACCGCAGTTCGCGGAACTCGACCAGCTGCTGCAAAAAGCGCTGAGCACCTGAGACGCCGACGCGTCTGCATGCGGCGGCTTGCGACAGAACGCTGCCACTCCGCAATCAAAGACGAACAAAATGCTTTAACGAAAACGCCGGCCCCTAGGCCGGCGTTTTCGTTTTCCGTCACCCGCCGCGCTCGGTTTCCGCACGAGCCGCCAGCCCGTATCGCTTGATCTTCTCGTAGAGCGTTGCCTTGCCGAGTTGCAAGCGGTCCGCCGCAGCCGCTACCGCGCCGCCGCACTGCGCGAGCGCATCGGCAATCACCGCGCGCTCGAACTGCTCTACTCGCTCCTTGAGCGACAGCGCGTCGGCCTCGCCGCCTGACGCGGCGAAAGAATCCTCGCTTACGCCCAGCACGTAGCGCTCCGCAGCGTTGCGCACTTCGCGCACGTTGCCCGGCCAGTCGCGCTGCATCAGCGCGAGACGCTGGCGCTCGGTCAGAATGGGCGCGGGCCGCTCGTAGCGCACGGCGGCTTCCAGCAGGAAGTGCTCGAAGAGCGGCACGATATCTTCGCGACGTTCCGCAAGGGGCGGCAGCGAAATCGTCACCACGTTGAGGCGGTACAGCAGGTCGCGGCGGAAGGTGCCGGCGGCCACCAGCTCCAGCATGTCGCCCTTGGCCGCTGCCACCACGCGCAGATTCACGCGAATCGACTGGTTCGAGCCGAGCCGCTCCAGCACGCCGTCCTGCAACACGCGCAAGAGTTTCACTTGAAGCGAAAGTGGCATGCTCTCGATCTCGTCGAGAAACAGCGTGCCGCCCGATGCGTGCTCGAGCTTGCCGATGCGCCGTTTGGCAGCGCCCGTGAAGGCGCCGGGCTCGTAGCCGAACATCTCCGATTCGAACATCGGCTCGGGCAGCGCACCGCAATTCACGGCGATGAAGGGCTTGTCCTTGCGCGGCGACATCTCGTGCAGGCTGCGCGCGACGAGTTCCTTGCCCGCGCCCGTGTCGCCGTTGATGAGCACGGATGCGTCCGTCGGCGCGACGTTGGCAATGAGCCGGCGCACTTGCTCCATGGCCGGACTGCGACCGATGATGCGCGGCGCCACGGCGTTCTGCCCCGCCAGTTCGCGGCGCAGCGCCAGGTTTTCGAGCATCAGGTTGCGCCGCTCCAGCGCGCGGCGCACCGTCTCGGTCAACCGTTCCGAAGGAAACGGCTTTTCGATGAAGTCGTACGCGCCGTCGCGCATCGCCTGCACGGCCATTGAAATGTCGCCGTGACCGGTGACGAGAATCACGGGCACGTCGGGCGCGCGCTCGTGGCAATGGGCGAGCAGGTCGAGCCCGCTTGCTCCGGGTAGCCGGATGTCGCTCACGATCGCGCCGGAAAAATCCGCGCTGATCGCGCCCATCGCCTCTTCCGCGGACGCATAGCCGACCACGTCGAAGCCTGCCAGTTGCAGGCTTTGCATGCCAGCGCGGCGCACGAGCTCGTCGTCCTCGATATAGAGCACCTGCAAACCTTCTTTCACCATGATTCGTTCGCTATCCTGATTCATGAGCTCGCCGTGAGCGCGGGCTTCGGCACGGCGGCGCGCGGCAGCGTGAGCACGAAGAGCGCGCCGCCGGGGCCGTCTGTCGCGTTTTGTGCAGTGAGCGAGCCGCCGGAGTCGCGAGCAATCGACGAAGAAATCGCAAGGCCGAGTCCCAGCCCTTGCCCCATCTCCTTGGTCGTGAAGAACGGCTCGAAGAGGCGCGGCAGCACGTCTTCCGGAATGCCCGGGCCGTTGTCGCGCACGGAGAGCGCGACCGTCTCGGGCTGGCTTGCGTCGATGCATACCTCGATGCGCGGGTGCGGCATGCCCGCCACCGCGTCCAGCGCGTTGCCAATCAGATTGATCAGCACCTGCTCGAGGCGCAGGTCGTCGCATTGAGCAACGAGCGAAACGCTTTCGTCGGCGCCTTCGGCATTGAGGTCGAACGGGCGGCGAACCGGCGCGGCGGTGCCCGCGCCCGCGCCAGCCTCAGCGTCGACCTCGGGGGCCTCGATCAGCCTCACGTCCAGCTCCACCTGTTCGAGCCGTTTCTGCAAAACGGACAACGCATTGCGCAGCGCCCTCGCCACCGGCGCCCGCGCGCTGCGCGGCCGCGCCCGCCCGACGAACAGCTTCAGCTGATTCGTGATCTTGCCCATGCGTTCGGTGAGCGACGCGATCGCGAACAGATTCTCGCGAGCCGAACCGTAATCACCGCGTTCGAGCAGCAGGCGCGTGTTGTCCGAGAAAGTGCGCAGCGCCGCGAGCGGCTGGTTGAGTTCGTGCGTGATGCCGGCGGCCATCTGGCCAAGCGCGGCGAGCTTGCTGGCCTGCACGAGTTCGTCGTGAGCGGCACGCAATTCCTGCTCGGCGCGCGTGCGCTCCGAGACTTCTTTCTTGAGCTGTTCGTTGGCCTGCGAGAGGTCGACGGTGCGCTCTGCCACGCGTTCATTGAGCTCCGCATACGCCTTTTGCAGCAGCGCGCGGCTGCGCATCACCTCGCGCACGCGCGCGCGGCGCATGCGCCAATAGAACGCGAGCAGACACAGCGACACATAGCCGAAGCCGGTCACGACGGTGGCATTGCGGGCGTCGGCGTCGACGGCATCGACCGGCGACATCGTGACCAGATGCCAGTCCGGCTCGCCCACGGCCCGACGCGTGGCGAGGTAGCGGACGGCGCCGCGTCCGCCACCTACGCGCACGATGCGCGCATCGCCTTCGAGCACCTGCTGCACGGTGACCGGCAGCGGCGTGATGTCCTGCTGTGCGTACTGGCGGGTCTGATAGATCGAATCGGCCACGGCGCCGGAGAGCGGCCGCACGGTATGGTATTTCCACGTCGGAACCGACGACAGGAAGATCACGCCGTGGTCGTCGGTGACGAAGAGTGGCTCGGACACATCCGTGCCCGGAAACCATTCGAGATTCAGCTTGACGACCGCGACGCCCACGATACGGCCATAGCGCAGCACCGGCTGCGAAATGTAGTACCCCGGATCATGCGAGATCGTACCGATGCCGAAGAAGCGACCCACGCCGCCTTTGATTGCATCGATGAAATACGGCCGGAAGCGATATTCCACGCCGGCGAAGCTGTCCGGCTGCTGCCAGTTGCTGGCGGCCACGCAGAGACCATCCGCGCGAATGATGTAGGTGGTGGTGGCCCGCGCGTGGCGGTTCACATCTTCGAGGTAGCGGTTCGCGCGCGCGACGAGCGCGGGTCCGGGGTTCGGCGTGACGAGCGCCTCCTGCACGGCGGGATGGCCGGCCACCAGATACGGCAGCGATTCGTAGCGCTCCAGCGTGCTCTTGAGCGCGCTGGTAAGGCGATCGCCGCGCACGGCAGCGTTGCGCCGCAGGTTGTCGATGCCGTGCTGCCACGCAACCGTCCACGTGAGCGCGCACGCTGCGGCGAGCCCGGCGAGAAGCGCGAAGAGGATCAGCAGGCGGCGCGTCACGGCAGCGGATTCCAGAGGGTGATACCCGCCCATTGTGGCATATCCGGACACGCCGCCCGAGGCGTGCTGCGCGGGCGCCGCGGCCATCCGGCACGGCGCCGCGTCATGCATCGCATCAGGCTCCGGCGGTCTCGCTGACGGCCACTTCGCCCGAGAGGCCGGCACGCAGTTTCGAGCGGTCCAGCTCTTTTTCCCACGCCGACACCACCACCGTCGCCACGCCGTTGCCGATGATGTTCGTCAGCGCGCGGCATTCGCTCATGAAGCGGTCGATGCCGAGAATCAGCACCATGCCCGAAAGCGGAATGGTGGGCACCACGGCGAGCGTCGCGGCGAGCGTGATGAAGCCGGCGCCCGTCACACCGCTTGCGCCCTTGGAAGTGAGCATCGTCACGGCGAGCAGCGTGAGCTGTTGCGTGAGCGTGAGATCCGTGTTGGTGGCCTGCGCGATGAAGAGCACGGCCATCGTCATGTAGATGTTGGTGCCATCCAGGTTGAACGAGTAGCCGGTCGGCACGACGAGACCCACCACGGAGCGCGAGCAGCCGAGCTTTTCGAGTTTCTGCATCAGCTGCGGCAGCGCGGCTTCCGACGAGCTCGTGCCCAGCACGATCAACAGTTCTTCCTTGATGTAGCTGACGAAGCGGAAGATGTTGAAGCCGACTGCGCGCGCGATGATGCCGAGCACCACGATCACGAAGACTGCGGCCGTCAGATAGAAGGTACCGATCAGCTTCAGGAGCGGCAGCAGCGAACCCAGGCCGTACTTGCCGATAGTGAAAGCCATCGCGCCGAACGCGCCGATGGGCGCGAGCTTCGTGACGATGCGCACCACGCCGAACAGGATGTTCGAAATGCCTTCGATGAAGTCCGTCACCACACGGCCGCGCTCGCCGAGCGTCGCCAGCACGCTGCCGAACAGCAGCGCGATCAGCAGGATCTGCAGGATTTCACCTTGGGCGAACGCCGAGAAGAACGTGTCGGGAATGATGTGCATCAGGAAGTCGACCGTGCTCTGGCCATGGGCCTTTGCCGCGAAGGAGGCGACTGCCTTGCCGTCCAGCGTCGCCGGATCCACGTTGAAGCCGACGCCCGGCTTGAGCACGTGCGTGGCGATGAGGCCGATGAGAAGCGCGAACGTCGAAACGATCTCGAAGTACAGCAGCGCCTTGCCGCCCACGCGGCCAACCTTCTTCATGTCCTGCATGCCGGCAATACCGGTCACGACGGTACAGAAGATGATCGGCCCGATCACCATCTTGATGAGTTTGATGAACGCGTCGCCGAGCGGCTTCATGTCGATGGCGAGCGCCGGCGAGTAATGTCCGAGAACGATGCCGATGACGATCGCGGCGATCACCTGGACGTAGAGCACTTTATAAATGGGTTTCTTCACGATGGTTCCTGCTGGTGTTGCTGCACATGGGAGCCGGTGGCCGGCCGCCGCGTCGCGTACGGGCGCATGAAAACCTCGTCGGGATGCAGCGGGCAAGCCGCGACAAGACGACGGGTTCAGAAGTACCGGGAAGGGGTTTTGAGCATCGATTGTCTCCTTGCTTTAGTAATGAGGCCGTTGCGGCCGCGCGTCTTCATTGCAAGGGCGATGCCAGTTGCGTAACGCCCTTATCAACTTGATTTATTTGAGATTTTTCTGCACCCCTGCCGTCGTTCGTCCGGGTTTCCGGAAACCGGGACGCGAGCCGTCCGACTTTCCGGACGTCGCGGCGCGTGAGCACACGGCTGCACGCATGCCGGGCGCACAACAGGGGAAACAAGGGGAAGAACAGCGACTTGGCCGCGCGGAAAAACAAGCGGCCAAAAAAATGCCTTCCCGGTGGCGGGAAGGCATACGAAAGAGAAGTCGGAGACCCTTGCAGGCCTGTGGGCACCGAAAACGGTCAGTTACGGCACCCACAGATCAATCTTAAGCGCGCAGACGGGCGCCCAAAGTCAACTATTGTCAAAACCCCGTGCAGGACCGGGTAGCGCCTCCGCGTACGCCCTCAAGCCAAGCTTCGGACCCCACAGAGCAGACACCGCGGCGATGAATCAAACCACGCCCGCGCCGTGCGCCTGCAGATCTGCGTGATAGCTCGAGCGCACCATCGCGCCCACGGCGGCATGCGTGAAACCCATCTTGTAGGCCTCTTCTTCATACATCTTGAACGTGTCGGGATGCACGTATGCCCGCACCGGCAGGTGGTGCTCCGAAGGCTGCAGATACTGGCCGATCGTCAGCATGTCGACGTCGTGTGCGCGCAGGTCGCGCATCACCTGAAGGATTTCCTCTTCGGTCTCGCCCAGCCCAACCATCAAGCCCGACTTCGTCGCGACGTCGGGATGCAGCGCCTTGAAGTCCTTCAGCAGCTTGAGCGAATGCGCGTAGTCCGAGCCCGGACGCGCTTCCTTGTAGAGACGCGGCACCGTTTCGAGGTTGTGATTCATTACGTCGGGCGGCGCGGCATTGAGGATGGAGAGCGCCCGGTCGAGGCGGCCACGGAAGTCCGGCGTGAGAATCTCGATGCGCGTTTCGGGCGACTGCGCGCGCACTTCACGGATGCACTCCACGAAATGGCCAGCGCCGCCGTCCCGCAGGTCGTCGCGGTCCACGCTCGTAATCACCACGTATTTGAGCTTGAGCGCCGCGATCGTGCGTGCCAGATTCGCCGGTTCCTCGGGATCGAGCGGATCGGGACGGCCGTGGCCCACGTCGCAGAACGGGCAGCGGCGCGTGCACTTGTCGCCCATGATCATGAACGTCGCCGTGCCCTTGCCGAAGCACTCGCCAATGTTCGGACAGCTCGCTTCCTCGCACACGGTGTGCAGGTTGTGCTCGCGCAGAATCTGCTTGATCTCGTAGAAGCGCGAACTACCGGTGGCCGCTTTCACGCGGATCCACTCCGGCTTCTTCAGCTTTTCGATCGGCACGACCTTGATCGGAATGCGCGCGGTCTTCGCCTGCGCCTTCTGTTTCGCAGTGGCGTCGTAGGGCGCGGGAGCGGCAGCGTCGGGAGCCGGCGTGCCAGCGAGGTTCGCGGTAGCGTCAGTCATTCGTTCGATCCAGTCAGGCGGTGGCGGCACCGGCCTGCGGTTGGGCGACGGCCGCGCGCGTGCCGTCGAGGTTTGCAGTGAGACTTCGGGCGAGCGTGGCCGCCACGTCGTTCCAGCTCGCGGCGACGCCGAGCGTCGCCATGTCAACCGTCTCGAGCCCTGCATAGCCACAGGGATTGATGGCGAGAAACGGCCGCAGATCCATGTTCACATTGAGGCTCACGCCGTGATAGCTGCAGCCGTTGCGGATTTTCAGCCCGAGTGCCCCGATCTTGGCGCCGACATGAACGCCGGCTGCGGGGCCGGGCGCAACGTAGATGCCGGGCGCGCCGGCCTTGCGTTCGCCCGCGAGATTATACGACGCGAGTGTATCGATCACGGCCTGCTCGATACGCGTGACGAGGTCGCGCACCATGAGCTTGCGGCGGCGCAGGTCGAGCAGCAAATAGGCGACGACCTGGCCGGGGCCGTGGTAAGTGATCTGCCCGCCGCGGTCGATCTTCACAAGGGGAATGCCGCTGTCGGCAACGAGCAGATGGCTCGGGTTACCGGCCTGGCCGAGGGTAAAGACGGGCGGATGTTCGACGAGCCAGATTTCGTCGGGCGTGCCGGGCGTGCGCGCTTCGGTGAAAGCGCGCATCGCATCGAAGCTCGCCTGGTAGGCTTCCGTGCCACGCCAACGCAGCACGAGGGGAATCGCGTCCGAAGCGCAAGGCGCCGTGGCCGCTTCCGCAGCGGGCGCGCAATCGTCTGAGGGAAAAGGGGACAGGGAAACCGGCGTGGCACACATGATGTGCGCAGTTTACCGAAATCCCGCCCCCGCCGCCGGACATCGCCCGGCGGCGCTCACACCGTGCGCCAGCCGTCGCCCACGCGCACGCCGAGCCGTTGCGCGGCACGGGCCGCCCAGTCGATGAGCCGCTCCGACGGCCGCGCCGGAATGGCAAACGCCACGCGTGCGGCCGGCGCCCCTTCCACGCTGAGCCACAGCCGTTCGCCGCGCCGCAGCCGCAGTGTATGGCCCGGTTCGAGCCAGTAATCCTCCACGTCGTCGCTGCGCGTGACCCAGACCGGACCGCCGTGCACGGTTAGCCGAGTGCTGTTGGCGACCTTCATGGGCACCGTCTCGCCGGCGTGGATTTCGAACGTGATGTTTGAGGAAATTTCTCGCATGATCCGCTCCGCCAAAAATCGTCTTGATGGCTAGAATCGTAGATGCCGCAAGGGATTGGGCAAAACGACCATTTTTCACCGGTATGTGAGAAAAATTGCGATGGACCTGCGCGAGTTACCTGCATTGAACGCGATCAAGGCATTCGAGGCCGCGGCGCGGCACGAGAGCTTCTCCCGCGCCGCCGACGAGTTGTTCGTCACGCACGGCGCCGTGAGCCACCAGATTCGCGCGCTGGAAGCCGACCTCGGCGTCACGCTGTTCGCCCGCGACGGCAAGCGCGTGCGGCTCACCGATACGGGCCGCCGCTACGCGACCCAGGTGCGCGCCGCGCTGGCCGCCCTGCTCGATGCCACGCGCGAGATTCGCGCAGGCGACCGCGAGCGCCGGTTGGTTGTCTCGATGCTGACCTCGTTTGCCGCGCGCTGGGTGACGCCGCGCATCGGCCGCTTCATCGAGGCGCACCCGAAATGGGATCTGGAACTGCTTTCCACGAACGCGCTCACCGACTTTGCCCGCGACGACGTGGACGCCGCGATCCGCTTCGGCTACGGCCGCTACCCCGGCCTGCACGCTGAACTGCTGCTGGAGGAGATCTTCTTTCCGGCATGCTCGCCGCAGTTCAACGGCGGCAAGCTACCCAGGAACCCGCGGGAGATGACTAAGCTCGCGCTGCTGCGCTCCGACGACGAACTCTGGCGCCCATGGTTCGACGCCGCCGGGCTCGACGACGTGCCCGAGCCCAAACGCGGCGTGCTGTACCAGGATTCGTCGAACCTGCTGCAGGCCGCCATGGACGGCCAGGGCATCGCGCTCGTGCGCCGCTCGCTCGCGATGCATGAGATCGCGGCGGGGCGACTCGTGCGACTGTTCGAGATCGATGGCCCCAGCCCCTGGAGCTACTACTTCATCTGCCCGCCGCACATGTTGCAAACCGAGCGTGTGCAGGCATTCCGGAACTGGATTTTCGAAGAGGTGGCGAGCTTCAAGCTGCTGTTCCAGCGCGCATGCGAGGAAAGCTCACAGCGCGCGCGTGAGGCCCTGCCCGCAGACGAGAGGTAGCGGAATCGAAGGAATTTGACTTACAGGACGACCTTCACCATCGGGTGCCCGGTGAGGGCAAGGTAGATGTCGTCCAGGTGCTCGCGGCTCACCGCGCGCACCGTCACGGTGAGGCCCGTGTAGTTGCCGCCGCTCGACGGACGCACTTCCACGCGCGACGCGTCGAACCCGCTGTCGAACTTGCGGATCACGGCAACAATGGTTTCGGCGAATTCCGGGTGTGACTTGCCCATCACCTTGATCGGAAAATCGCAGGGAAATTCGAATAGCGATTCGTTCATCGGACTCATGCGTTACTCCTCGAGCGCCGCGGCGAAGGGCTCATTGTGCGCCTTGTGCGTGTTGTGCGCCTTGCCTCGCGGACGGGCATGCGGCAGAGAGCGCCGCATACCCGCACAGACCGGCGCCACTTCGCAGACGCCGCCGCCGAAGGGGAACCCGCGCCATTGCGCTTACTTCTTGTTGAACATCAGCATCAGCGAATCCCATACGCGGCCGACGACGCCCGCCTGCGGCACCGCCTTCAGCGCGACCACCGGGAATTCGGTGAGCGTCTTGCCGTCCGCGACGAGCTTCGCGGTGCCAACCTTCTGGCCGTCCGCGATCGGCGCGATCAGCGGGCTTGCAATCTCGATCTGCGGCTTCGCCTTGTCGGCCGCGCCCTTCGGCACCGTGATGTACTGATCGGTCTTCACGCCCACCTGCACGGTGTCGGCCGCGCCCTTGTAGACGCGCGGCGTGGCGACGGCCTGATTCGCCTTGTACAGGCGCACCGTGTCATATGCGGTGTAGCCGTAGTTCAGCATCTTCAGGCTGTCCTGCACGCGGTCGTGCTCCTTCTGCTCGCCCATCATCACCGTGACGAGACGGCGCGACGCATCGCTGACGCCGGGCAGCGGACGCTTCGCCGTGGCGATCAGGCAGTAGCCCGCCGCCTGCGTGTGGCCGGTCTTGAGGCCGTCCACGGTCGGGTCGATCCACAGCAGCCGGTTGCGGTTCGGCTGCTTGATCTTGTTGTACGTGAACTCCTTCACCGAAAAGATGCTGTAGTAGTCGGGGAAGTCGCGGATCAGGCGCGTGGAGAGCACGGCGAGGTCGCCTGCCGTCGTGTAGTGCTGCGGATCGGGCATGCCGTTCACGTCGGCGAAGTGCGTGTGGGTCATGCCGAGGCGCTGCGCCTCGGTGTTCATCATGTTGACGAACTGCGACTCGCTGCCGCCCACGAGTTCCGCGAGCGCGATGGCGGCGTCGTTGCCCGACTGCACGATCATGCCGTAGACAAGGTCGTGCACCGTCACCGGCTTGTTCGCCTCGATGAACATGCGCGACTCGTCGTTGCGAACGCGGCGCACGGCCTCGCTCGGCATGACGGTCTGCTCCATCGTGATCTTCTTCGTCTGCAATGCTTCGAAGACGAGATAGGCCGTCATCAGCTTCGTGAGCGAAGCCGGCTCCACGCGCTCGTCGGGATTGCCCGACGCGAGCACCTGGTTCGCGGTGGCATCGATGAGCACCCACGAACGCGCGTTCACCGCGGGCGGCGGCACCTGTGCAAAGGCAGCCGCTGCCGCAACGAGCGTTGCCGGCAGCAGCACGCCGAGCGCAACTGCGCGGGCAACGGAACGGTGAGCGAAAGACGGGGAAGCAACCAGAGGGGAAGTACCGGAAGTGACGAGACGCATAGGATCGTTTCAGCTTTGATTTGGGCTGTGCGTGCCGTATCGCACGGGCTTCGCGCGATACGGCACGCATTTGGGATGAGCCGGAGGGCGGACGCTGTGCGGCACGCTCTGCTGGCTTCACGTGATGCAAACGGATACGACCGGATGCACACGGAGCAGCGAGACAAGGCGGATGAGGTCGGCTTCGCGGCGCTCGTTGGACTCGCCGTGGCGCGAACGGTTCGCGCGGCGTGCAGCATGTCCGCAAGCGACGCCCGACCCGCAAAACGCACGGCGCAGCGCCCAAAAAAGAGCGCTCATTATACGCGCCGCTTCGTGCGGCACCGCGCCGAGCGGGTGAGGATTTCGTGTTTTACGCGTACCTGTATGAAGGTTTTCGCAAAATGCGTCGCGTGCACGATACCCGCGATGGAGGTTACGCGACGATTACACGCGAGACGCGTAACGCGCCTCGCGGTGCTGCCCTATCGCCACGCGTCCACGATGATGCGCTTGAGAACATGCAGCTTGCGATGCAGAAAATGCTCTGCGCCCGGAATGACGACGATGGGTAGCTCCTGCGGCCGCGCCCATTCGAAGACGGACAGAATCGGCACCGTGTCGTCGAGTTCGCCGTGAATGACGAGCGTGTTTTCCGGCACAGGCGCCACTTCCCAGCGGCTTGCCGCCGTGCCCACGAACACCATCCGCTCGATCGCGCCGCCCGCCTCCGTCACGCGCTTCGCAACATGCGAAAGCACGAACGTGCCGAACGAGAAACCGGCCAGCACGAGCGGCAGATCGGCATCGCCTGGCTGCGCGCGCATGTGGTCGAGTACCGCGAGCAGATCGTCCTGTTCGCCGATGCCGTTGTCGTGCTCACCCGCAGTCTGCCCCACGCCGCGAAAATTCGAGCGATACGTGACGTAGCCGAGTTGCACGAGCGTACGCGCAAGCGTCTGCGCGACCTTGTTGTCCATCGTGCCGCCGAAAAGCGGGTGCGGATGCGCGACGAGCGCCATGCCACGTGGCGCGGCGCCGTTCTCGCGGGTTTGGTCGGGCAGATCGAGCGCGACTTCGATCTTGCCGACGGGCCCGTCGACCAGATACTTCTGCGTGTGGACGTTCATATCTTGAGGCGCTCGACCACCTTGCCGTGCTGAAGATGCGATTCGACGATCTCGTCGATGTCGCTTTCGTCGACGTACGTATACCAGGTGCCTTCCGGATAGATGACAACGGTGGGCCCTTCCTCGCAGCGATCAAGGCAGCCGGCCTTGTTGATGCGCACCTTGCCGGGTCCGGCGAGCCCCAGTTGCTTCACGCGCTTTTTCGCGTGCTCCTGCATGGCCTGCGCGTTGCAGTTGCCGCAGCTCGGTCGGTCCGCACCGGGCTCGCGCTGATTCAGGCAAAAGAAGACGTGGTACTGGTAGAAGGAATCCATGGCTTATCGTGGAAAGATGGCGGAAAAATTCGCGGAGAAGGCGGCTGGTGTTCGTCGTCGGCCGCACGGCGCGAGCCTTGCCCAGAGGCTTGGGCTTAGCGGCACGGCGCGAAGGCTGTTGCAAACGAAGGGGCTTGCCCGGCTGACGACTGAACCACGACCGGCCGATTATAGCGACCGACCGGACGCCCCACCGGCCTCGGCCGCGCCGCGCGCGCTCACTGGTTTGCGAGCAATGCCTGCACGCCAAGCCACGCGCCGATCTGCGCGACGAGGTCGTCGCTTGCCGCCGCGAGTGCGCGGGCACCGCCCGATGCGTCCGGCGAACTGGCCGGTGCGCGGGCGATGAAGGTGCGCTGACTCAACACCTTGCCCGCCTGAAAGAGCGTGGCCCGCGCGGTGACCACGCCTGAACTCTCGGTCTGGCTGTCGAAAACCTGCTCGAACTGCTCGAGCTCCACCTTGAGCACGGGCGCACGCACACCGTCGCCGCCCGTCAGCACCGTGCCGTGCGACGAGAGCGTGTTGCGCAGCCGTTGCGTGAGAAGCCGCGCGGGCGACATGGTCCAGTGCGTGTCGGCGTAGGCGCCCGTGCGCTGGGCGTTCGCGTAGCTCAAGCGATAAAGCAGGCTGTCGTTGTCGATGGTCGAGGGCGCGCCCACGTCGAGCACCTTCACCGCGGGCAGCGTGCCCGATGCCGGCGCCGCGGGCGCGGGACCGAAGTCGTAGCGGATGTCCGAGAGCACGGCGGAATTGCCGGCGCACGCGGCAAGCAGCAGGCAAAGCATGGCTGCGGTGCCTGCGGCGAGACCGCCCTTCAGGCTCGCCAGCCGCTTCAGGCCGCCTGGCTGCTGCCGCCCCGTGGCGACCCGTTCAATTGCATCTGGCATGTTCTTTCCCTTCGATTGTTGTGCTTGCGCGCCGTGACGCCATCGGTCGCGCCTTCCGTGGCACCTCAGCGGTTCGCGTGCGCCGCCGGCCACGCGAAACCCGCTTCGCCAGGGCCAGGCGCCGCATGCGGCGCGCCGCCGAACAGCACGCTGCGCGGGTTCGCGTTGAACGTCTCCGCGGCGCTATCCACCGAACGCACGGCCGAGCGCACGTCGTCGGCGAGCGAGTTCACGCGCGGCAGCGTGTCGTACCCCACGCGCGACGAGAGCTCCTGCAGCGAAGCATCCACGGACGTCAGCGCGTCACCCGCCTGCTGCGCCGCCGTGCCCACCTTGTTGAGGTTCGTCTCGAACGGCCCGTCGGGACGGTTGATGCTCGAAATCAGCTGGTTCGTGGAGGCCAGCGTCGTGTCGAGCGTAGTCAACGTGCCCGAGAGCTTGCCTGCGGCGGGCGCCATCTGCTGCGTGAGCGTCGTGACGCCGTCCGCCGCGTGCTGCAGGCTCGCGGCAGTGGCCATCAGTTGCCGGCGGGTCTCTTCGGAGAGCATGTTGTCCACGTCGGTTGCGACACGTTCGAGCTGACGCATGAGCACGTCGCCGCGTTGCTGCAACTGGTCGAACAGCCCCGGATGCATGGGAATCTGCGCGATCTGCTTCGGCGACGATTCGAGCGGTGCCGGTTTCGCGCCGGTATCGTCGAGCTGCACGAAGGCGATGCCCGTTACGCCCTGCAGCCCGAGGCTGCCGAAGGTGGACTGCGTAATGGGCGCGTTCTTGTCGACGAGAATGCGGATCACGATCTGCCCCGGATGCTGTCGGTCGAAGTGGATGGACTGCACCTTGCCCACGTCGAGGCCGCGATAGCGCACGGCCGCGTCGGTGTAGAGCCCCGTCACGTTGGTACGCGCGATGAGGTCGTACGGCACGCGCACGGTTCGATCGACGTTGAAGAAGAACGCCGCCGCGCCGATTGCGAGCAGCAGCGCCACCGTGAAGAGCCCGGCCCAGAAGGCGTGGGATTTGTTTTCCATCGTCAGGTTCCCTCGTTCACACCGGAAATGGCGGCATTCGGGCGCTGAGCCGCCTGCCGTCCTCCCGCGCTCATAGGTGAATTTCGGCCGGCGCCGGCTCGAGCGCGGCTGGCGGCAGCTTCGCGCGCCGGTCGGGCGGCAGCGCCTGTAGTGCGCGGCGTCCGCGCAGGCCCAGAAAATACTCGCGGATAAACGGATGATCGACGCCTGCCGCCTCTTCCACCGGCGCCGCCACCAGCACCTTGCGGTCCGCCAGCACGGCCACGCGCGTGGACAGCGCGACCATGGTGTCCAGGTCGTGCGTCACCATCACGACGGTGAGGCCGAGCGCCCGATGCAGCGTGCTGATCAGTTCCACGAATTCGTCGGAGGCCTGAGGATCGAGCCCCGCGGTGGGTTCGTCGAGAAACAGCATTTCGGGTTCGAGCGCGATGGCGCGCGCGATCCCCACGCGCTTGACCATGCCGCCCGAAAGCGCCGCCGGCATCTTCGATGCGTGCTTGCACGGCAGCCCCACCATTTCGAGCTTGAGCATCACGATGTCGCGCAGCAGTTCGTCCGGGATCTTGCCGAGCTCGCGCAGCGGCTGCGCGACGTTGTCGAACACGTTGAGCGACGAAAACAGCGCGCCGTGCTGGAACAGCATGCCCATCCGGCTGCGCATCATGAGGGCGGTATTCTCGTCGAGCGTCGACGTATCTTCGCCGAATACCTTGATGGTGCCGGACGACTGCCGCTCGAGCCCGAGAATCTGCCGCACGAGCGTGGTCTTGCCCGACCCGGAGCCGCCCACCACCGCCACGATCTCGCCGCGGCGCACGTCGAAATCCAGATGCTGGTGAACGATGTTGCGCCCATACCGCTTGGTGAGGTCGCGCACCTCGATCACCGTTTCGGCGATGGCAGGCAGCGGTCGGCCGCGCACGGCTTCCTTGAGCGGCGTACTCATCCCAGCCCCACGTTCTGGAACATGATCGCGAACACGGCGTCAGCAAGAATCACGATCGTGATCGAACTCACAACGGACGTCGTCGTGCCTTCGCCCAGGCTCTGCGAATTCGCCTTGATCCTGAAGCCGAAGTGGCAGCCCACGAGCGCGATCAGCATGCCGAACGCCACGCCTTTGCCAAGGCCGATCCAGAGGTTCGCAATGGGCACCACGCCGGGCAGCGAACGCGCGAAATACGAAAGGTCGATGCCGAGCACGAGCTTCGCGGCAAGCGCCCCACCGAAGAGCGCGATGATGTTCGTCCACATGACGAGCAGCGGCATCGCGATACCGAGCGCCACCACGCGCGGCAGGATCAGGCGCAGCCCGTGCGGAATGCCCATCACGCGCATGGCGTCCAGTTCCTCGGTCACGCGCATCACGCCGATCTGCGCCGTGATCGCGGAACCCGACCGGCCCGCCACGAGAATCGCGGAAAGCACAGGACCCAGCTCGCGAATCACCGAGAGCCCGAGAATGTTCACGATGTACTGGTTCGCACCGAAGATGCGCAGTTGCTGCGCCGAGAGGTACGACAGCACGATGCCGATCAGGAACGCCACGAGCGCGGTGATGGGCAACGCCCTCGTGCCGGCGTTGTAAACGTTCGCTGATATCTCGGTCCACGGCGTGATCCTCGGATTGCGTGCAATCGAGAACAGATCGAGCACCACGCGGCCCAGCATCACGAGGCCGCCATAGAGATGCTCGAGGAACGTGAAGATGGCGAAGCCGAGGCGCGTGAACGGATCTAGCCGCACCACCGGTTCCGGCGGCTCGCGGGCGGCGTCGAGCAGCACGATGCGGTCGAATATTTCGCGCTGCGTATCGGTGAGCGCCACCAGTTCGTGCGGAAAGCGGCGGCCCCAGATATGCCAGAGCGCCTGACCGCCCACGTGGTCCATGTGTTCGATGTGCGACAGATCCCAGTGATCCACCGGCTCCGCGGCCAGCTTGCGCAGCCGCATGGTCACCCCGCCGCGGGCCCGGTCGCGCGCGAGCGCGAGCGCCGTCCATTGCCCGGACAGCCGGACGATCTTGCCCTGGGTGCCGGCCGCGATCTCGAGGCCGGGTGGCGTGTCGTAATTCAAGGGTCGCTGGATCCGCCGGAATGAAGACAGCAGCATTGTAACGAACGCTCCCCGTTTGGCGGCTGCGACATGTACAGCCCATGCCGTCGCTACAATACGGGCCATGAACGTTCCCCCTTCTCTCTCCGCAGCCGGTTCGTCCGACGACTGGCGCATCGACCGCGATCGCGCCGTCACGCTGTTCGGGCCCGCCGCGCTCGACTGGCCGCTCGAAATCGTCGAGGAAACCGGCTCCACCAACGCCGACCTCATGGCCCGCCTGAAGGCGCTGCCACGCGACGCGGGCGCGCTCGCGCGGCCCATCGTGCGCGTCGCTTATTTGCAGACAGCCGGCCGCGGCCGCCGTGGCCGGCCCTGGTACGCCGAGCCGGGCAACGCACTGCTGTTTTCCATTGCGTGCGTAATGCCGCGACCGCTCGAAGGGCTCGCGGGCTTGAGCCTCGCCATTGGGGTGGCGCTCGTAGACGGGCTGCGTTCCCTGCCGGTTGCCGGTCCCGGGCAGATCGCGCTGAAGTGGCCCAACGACGTGCTGCTCGAAGGCGACAAACTCGCAGGCATCCTGATTGAAACCGCGTGGAGCACGGAAGACGCGAGCGCGGTCGTGATCGGCATCGGCACCAACGTGAAGGGCGCGGACGAACTCGCGGCAAAGGTGGGCGAACTGAACGCCGGCGCACCGGCCCAGGTGCGCGGCACTGCGCCGACGGCGCTTGCGCGGGCGCTGCCGAACGCCAATCTCACGGATACGCTCGCCGCCGAACTCAACGCGCTCGAACCGGCGTTGCAACGCTTTGCCGCAAGCGGATTCGCCCCGTTCCAGCCGCGCTGGAACGCGTGTCATGCCTACGCGGGCCGCGAAGTCATGCTGATCGAACAAGGCGTGGAAGTGGCACGCGGCGTGGCGACGGGCGTGGACGAACGCGGACAACTGCTGCTCGATACGCCCACCGGACGACGCGCCATCGCGACCGGAGACGTCTCGCTGCGGCTCACGGAGGGCGGCGCATGAGCGGCGCGCCGTTCCTGCTCATCGACGCCGGCAACAGCCGGCTCAAGTGGGCAATGGCCGACGTCGGCGGTGCACACGCGTATGCGGGTTCGTCGTCCGACGAGCCTGACTGGGCAGGCCTGCCGCCACCGGCGAGCGCCTGGATTTCAAACGTTGCGGGCGATGCGGTGGCCGAACGCATCGACACATGGCTCGACGCACGATGGCCGGGCTTGCCGCGCACGACGATTCGCGCGACCGCGCACCAGTGCGGCGTGACGAACCGCTACGCTGCGCCCGGCGCGCTGGGCAGCGACCGCTGGGCCGGGCTGATCGGCGCACACGCCGCCTTTCCCGGCGAGCATCTGCTGATCGCGACGTTCGGCACGGCCACCACACTCGAAGCGCTCCGTGCAGACGGCACGTTTGTGGGCGGATTGATTGCGCCGGGGTGGTCGCTGATGATGCGCTCGCTCGGCGAGCGGACCGCGCACCTGCCCACCATCGAAGCCGGCGAAGCGCGCGACCTGCTGACATCGACGGCGCGGCCCGAACCGTTCTTCGCCACGGACACTCACCGTTCCATCAGCGCAGGCTGCGCGCTCGCACAGGCCGCACTGATCGAGCGGATGTGGACCGAACTGCGCGACGAATGGCAGGTGCCGGTGCGGCTCGTGCTGGGCGGCGGAGCGGCCGACGAAGTGACAGCGGCGCTCAAGGTGCCGCATACTCGCCACGACACGCTGGTGCTGGCCGGGCTCGCGTTAATTGCCGCCGAGTGCGGCTGATGGGGCGAGGCTGACAGGTGGGTGGTGTGCCAGGCCTGGGTGCTTCAAAGTTGCCCCGGATTTGGCTGAGGTCCTGCTTGTGCTCGGTGGGACGTTGCCGGGAAATTGCCAGGAAATCGGCGAATAAGGAACGAAGCCGTCTTTAAGGAGAAACGACGATGCTGCGATGGCTCATCGCCATTCTTTTGCTCGCGAACCTGCTCGCGTTTGCGGCGATCAGCGGGGCATTCGGGCCGACGCCGGCCTCCGGTCCACGCGAGCCCGGTCATCTGAACCGTGAGGTCCATCCCGACTGGCTGAAGGTGCGGCCCATATCGCCGGCGGAATCGGCGGACGCGACGATTGTCGGCGGCCCGGTGCCGATGCCCGCGGTAAAGAGTTCGGAGTTGACGCAGTAGTCGCGCGCGGTTCGTTGGCGCGCACCGGCAACCGAGCGACGCAAGACTCAAGCCGCCGTTTCTACGGCGGCTTCGTCGTCTCATCAGCCGAGGCTGCGCACCTTCTTCAGGAGCTTCGTGGTCGAGCGATCATGCTCGAAAGGAATGGCGAGCGCCCGCCCGCCCCAGCCACGAACGAGCGCCGATTCGGGCAACACGTCCATGTCGTAATCGCCGCCCTTCACGAGCACATCGGGACGCAACGCTTCGATGAGCGAAACCGGCGTGCGCTCGTCGAAGCGAACCACCCAGTCCACGCTTTCGAGCGCCGCAAGCAGCGCCATGCGGTCGTCTTCGGCGTTGATGGGGCGGTCGTCGCCCTTGCCCAGCATGCGCACCGAGGCATCGCTGTTCACGCCGACAATCAGGCACGCGCCCAGCGCCTTCGCGTCGGCAAGATAGGTGACGTGACCGCGATGGAGGATATCGAAGACCCCGTTCGTGAACACGACGGGGCCGGGCAGCGACGCGCGGCGCTCTGCGAGCGCCTCACGCGTGACGATCTTGCGTTCGAAGGCAGCGGTCATGGGGCAGCCAGCGTTGCGTAATCGCGTCAGGCCGGCGCGTCAGGCCGGCTGCTGGTGGTGCGCGGACGGATCCTGGCCCGAAGCCTGCAGCCGCACCGTCACTTCCTTGCGATAGCGGTTCAGTTCCTGCGCCGTGTTGAACGTGCGCTCGAAGAGAATCGAGAGGTTGTGCAGGATACGTTCGACAACCTTCTTCTCCCAACCATCGTCGAAGCGAATCTGCTCGTCGAGCCAGCGCTCGAGCCATTCCGGGTCAGGCAGGCGCGACTGCACCGTGTCGCGCGGGAACAGCGACTGATTGACGTGCAGGTTCGTGGGGTGCAGCGGCTTCTCGGTGCGACGCGCCGAAGCCATCAGCACGCCGATCTTCGCGAACGCGGCGCGCGCCACATCGCCGCAGTTGGTGAGCGCCTTCTTCATGTAACGCAGATAGGCGCCGCCGTGGCGGGCTTCGTCGCGCGAGATGGTTTCGTAGATGTGCTTGATGACCGGCTCGGTGTGCCATTCGGCAGCGCGCCGATACCAGTGATTGAGGCGAATTTCGCCGCAGAAGTGCAGCATCAGGGTTTCGAGCGGCGGCGCCGGGTCGAACTCGAAGCGCACCGCGTGCAGTTCTTCCTCGGTCGGCACGAGTTCCGGCTTGAAGCGACGCAGGTATTCCATCAGCACCAGCGAATGCTTCTGCTCCTCGAAGAACCACACACTCATGAAGGCCGAGAAATCGCTGTCGTGATGGTTATCGCGCAGGAACATCTCCGTTGCCGGCAATGCAGACCACTCGGTGATCGCATTCATCTTGATCGTACGGGCCTGCTCGTCGGTGAGGAGCGATGCGTCGAACTTGTCCCACGGAATGTCCTTCTCCATGTCCCATCGGACCGATTCGAGCGATTTGTAAAGTTCCGGATAAAGCATCGTGTTCATAGTCCCGCCCCTGTTCAGCGCTTGACGACTTTTGACTTCGTGCCGCGCCCGCGCACCTCTGCGCTGTCGAGCGAAGCATTTAATTTTACGCGGTAATCGGGCACCCAGAATCTCCGTCGGGCGACGAAGTGCCCGCGGTTCTCCGTGTGCGTGCGATTACCGGAATGTTGTGCGGCATGACGGCCGTGGGTAGGGACGGGCCCGTTCCTTCAATCCGTGCCGCGAGCGGTGCCAGTGCACCGCGTTGCCGGGCGGACGCTGCCACCCGGACCGGCCCTTGCGCCGGCCACCGGAACAGCCGTTCCGGCTTGCGCCAGCGGGCCGCAAAGCGTTCGGCATGATAGCACGCCGGCCCCTCCCAGCCCTTCCGGCCCGAAAAACGCGCACTACTATGAGCCGGGCGCTGCATTTCCGCACATATACGCAGATAAACCTTGACGTATCTCAATAACGCATCAAGTAAACGTCGATGACCACGCGTGAGCAAACGGCGCGCCCGTCCGGGCGCCGCGCAACGTGTTGCTCGACCCACGCGGCATGGCGGATGACGCCCCGCCCGCCGCACGGCGAACATCGGCAAACGTCATTCCGGCTTGTTCGACGACGACTTCTTCGCTGTGCGCCCTGCGCCGGCAGCGGTCGAACCCTTCGTCTGCGACGGCCGTTTCGTGGCTGTGTGCTTCGCCCCCGGCTCGGCGCCAGCCGCAGCGCTACCGGGGCCGCCGTCGCTCCCGCTCGCCGTGCCCGCTCCAGCCGGTTGCGCCACGGCGAACTGCGCGAGCTGGTTGAACTGGGACTGCAGCAGATTCCACCAGGCAGTGGGGTCGAATGTAGGCGGCGCGGCTTGCTGGGCGTCTCCCGACCCTTCAGCGCTTTCTGCGTCTTCGGACGCGACGCCCGCTTCGCGCGGCGGTGCGTCGCCTGCTGCGGCGCGGCCGCGCGGTCCCTCGTCCGTGGGCTTGGGACTGGCGGGCTCGGTCATCTGCGACTGCGCAAATGCGCCGAACGCACGCAACGTAGCGAGTGTCGCGCGCTGCACTTCGAGCGCCTGGATGGCCGATTGCAGCATGTTGAGGTTCAGCTTCAGCCACTGCTCGACGGCGCGCATGTCGGTAATGCGCTTGTCGAGTTCTTCGACGCTCGTGAGCGGCGCAAGCATGTCGGACATCATCGAGAGCGAGGGTCCCAACCCTTGCGCGGCACCGGGCTGCATGCCGGGGAAAGCGCTGCCGAAGGGCGTGAGACGCATCATGTCCCACATCCGGTCGAGCATCTCCGCCGGAGGAAAGCCGGGGAAACCCGGGAAGGGCGGGATGGAACCTGGTTGGTCGGTCATGCGTGTCTCCTCACGTGGGGGTTGAACGCGGCGGACCTCATATAGCGCGCGGCGTGTCGATATTGCTCCGATCATACAGCGCCGCCTCGCGCCGCAACGAACTGGGTTAGCCCTGAGCACTGCCGTGAGCGACCCGCGTGCAACGTCAGAACACCATCACGCGAGGCTCGGTCAGAACGGATCGCCGCCCGGGAAATCTGGCGAACGCCGCTCGCGCAGCGACTGAACGCCTTCGCGCACGTCGGGCCCGGAGAAGCCCATGAACTCGAGCGCGAGCGACGTATCGAATGCCGGCCCCGCTGAGCGCAGCCAGTTATTGAGCGCGTACTTCGTCCAGCGGATGGCGGTCTGTGACCCATCCGCAAGGCGCCTTGCCACCTCGAAAGCCTTCGGCACAAGGTCGTTCTCGTCCACGGCGAGCGACACGAGCCCGATGCGCTCCGCTTCCTCGCCGCTCACCGGTTCGCAGAGCAGCAGGTAGTACTTCGCCTTCGCCATACCGCACAAAAGCGGCCAGACGATGGCCGCATGGTCGCCTGCCGCCACGCCGAGCCGGGTGTGTCCGTCGATGATGCGTGCCGTCTTCGACGCAATCGAAATATCGGCGAGCAATCCGGCCACCAGACCGGCACCGACTGCCGGCCCATGCATGGCCGACACGACGGGCTTGCTGCAATTAATCACGTTGTAGACGAGGTCACGGGCCTCGCGCCAGACCCGCGCCCGCACGTCGAAATGCGTGGCCATGTCTTCCACGAGTTGCAGGTCGCCGCCCGCCGAAAAGCCCTTGCCTTCGCCGCGAATCAGCGCAACGCGCGCATCGGGATCGCGGTCGATGTCGCGCCAGATGTCGGCGAGTTCGCGGTGCATCTGCGCGTCTGCAGTGGCGAGCGCGCTGCGGTTCGCTCCCGCGCCGCTCATCACGACTTCGACGATGCCATGCGCGTGGCGCCTCACCTGCAGCGCGTGATAGTTGGCATAGAACGGATCGTTCATGGCTGTCTCCTCGCTGGTTCTATTCGTGTGTGGCACCGTGAGCATCCACACGGCACACAACTATGCCGAAACCGCGGCGCGCCTCGCGCCGGCAACGCTCAGGCCGCGCCTTCGAGCGGCGCCACGGCCTGATCGATCGCGCCGAAAATCGACTTGCCCGCTTCGTCGAACATTTCGATCTTCACGCTGTCGCCGAACTTCATGAATTCGGTGCTGGGCGCGCCGTGCTCGATGGTTTCCAGGCACCGCTTCTCGGCGATGCAGCAGTAGCCGCGCTTCGCGTCCTTGTTCGATACCGTGCCCGAGCCGACGATGGACCCGGCGCGCACGTTGCGCGTCTTCGCCGCGTGTGCGATCAGTTGCCCGAAATGAAACACCATGTCGGTGCCGGCGTCGGGCTGCCCCACCTTGCGGCCGTTCCAGTGGACGATCATCGGCCGATGCAGGCGCCCCTCGCGCCAGTGCTCGCCCAGTTCGTCAGGCGTGACGGCGAGAGGCGCAAACGCCGTGGCAGGCTTGCTCTGGAAAAAGCCGAAGCCCTTCGCGAGTTCGGCGGGAATCAGGTTGCGCAGCGACACGTCGTTGGCAAGCGTAACGAGCCGCACGCCCTTGAGCGCCTGCTCGGGCGTCGCGCCCATCGGCACGTCGGACGTGATCACCGCGACCTCGGCTTCGAAGTCGATGCCATAGGCCTCGGACGCGCACACGATATCGTCGGTCGGGCCAATGAAATCGTCGCTGCCGCCCTGGTACATTAGCGGATCGGTCCAGAACTCCGGGGGCATTTCGGCGCCGCGCGCACGGCGTACGAGTTCGACGTGATTCACGTAGGCCGAACCGTCTGCCCACTGGAAGGCGCGCGGCAGCGGCGCCATGCAGTCTTTCGCGTTGAACGCGAAGGAATGGCGCGCGCGACCATGGTTGAGCTGGTCGTACAGGTCACGCAGCTGCGGCGCGTAGAAGGCCCAGTCGTCGAGCGCGCGCTGCAGCGTGGGCGCAATCGCGTCGGCAATCGCGGCGGTTTGCAGGTCGCGAGAGACGACGATCAGCTGGCCGTCGCGGGTGCCGTCCTTCAGCGTGGCGAGTTTCATAGGCGGGCAATTGGGATGACGATAGAAGGAATGTATTCTACGATGGTGAACCGGTCCGCCCCACCTGGCCTCGCGGCCTATTCCATCAAGCTAGATGACATCACCTGCCCGCTCCGGCAAGCTTCGCATGTCTGCCGTATCTCCTGACGACACTGCCCGCGACGAGTCGGCCCACGAACTGGACGCAGCGGACCTCGCCGGCGAAGAGAGCGCCGAGCCCGGCGAAGAAAAGCTGCGCTCCGGCATTCAGTCCATCGAAGTCGGCTTCCGCCTGCTCGACGTGCTCACGCGCGAACCGCGCGCCATGATGCTGCGCGACCTCGCGCAGCGCGCGGGTATGAGCCCGGCCAAGGCGCATCGCTACCTCGTGAGCTTTCAGCGTCTGGGCGTGGTAGCGCAGGACCCGCTCTCCGGACGCTACGAGCTGGGCGGCTTCGCGCTGCAACTGGGACTCGCGAGGCTCGCGCGCGTGGACGGCGTGAAGCTTGCGCGACTCGCCCTCGCCGAACTGCGGGACGCGCTGGACATCACGGTGGGCATCGCAGTGTGGGGCAACCAGGGGCCGACCGTCGTGCACTGGATGGAGTCGACCCATCCGGCCAAAGCGGCGCTCAAGCTCGGCGACGTGATGCCGTTGCTCAGCTCCGCCACCGGTCTGCTGTTCGCCGCGTATCTGCCGCGCAGCAAGACCGAGGCGATGATCGCGCGCGAACTGGCCGACGCGCGGCATTCGTCGCATGCCGGCGCGCCGCGCACGCCAGAAGACGTCGAACGGGTGCTCGCCGAAGTACGCGCACATGAAGGCGCGCGAGTGGAAGGCATGCTGCTGCCGACCATCCACGCGTTCTGCACGCCCGTGTTCGACTCGGCTGGCGACCTCGCGCTCGGGCTGATCGCGCTAGGCCACGAAGGGTCGTTCGACATCGGCTGGAACGGTGCGGTGTACACGGCGCTGCGCGAGTGCGCACAGAAGATTTCATACGAGCTCGGATATAGTCCGACGGCGAGAGCGTAGCGTGAGCGGCACGAGAGCCTGATGTGACGAATAGCCAGCTGTAGCGGCCGCGGTACAGGATTCGGCTCACATGCGGCGGCATCGTCCGGGGGAACACGGCTCGCGGCGTCGCGGTCGAACGGTTTTCCGCCGGACGGGATCACTACCCCGGGAATTCCCTCGTGGATCGGCAAGCCAGACCAAACCGTATCCGCGAGCGCAGCCGCCCATCGCGCCGGTACGTTGCGCCGCGGCTCGCTCATTGCCACACCGTCCACCTGCAGCAAGTTCGCCACTTTTACGTTTTCGCACCCGCAGCCACAGACCGTTTCGATGTCGTCCCCATCCGTCGCTCAAGGCTCCGCCTCTCTCACTGCCACCGCCCGCGCCCGCGCGCGTCGTCCGTGGCGCTGGCTGGCGGCGCTTGCCGTTGTGAGCGCGCTGCACTGGATCGCCGCGCAATGGGTGGAACGTAACCGCGATACGTTCATTGCGCCGGAAACGCAGCGCGTACCGGTGCAGGTGCAACTGCTCAAGCCCGAGCGCGTGGAGCAGGCTCCGGCCGGCTCCCCAGCGAAGGGAGCGACACCCGCCGCGCCGGCGAAGGCCCAGGCAACGCAGCGTCGACGAAGCGAGCATGTGCTTACCGCCGTCCGCTCACAGAGTGCACAGCCGGCGCGGCGAACGGCCCCGGCCGCGGAGAAGGCGCCAGAAACAGCCACAGCGCCCGGAGCCGCATCGTCTCCCGCTGTGGCATCCGCGTCCGCGGCAGGCGCGGGCATAAACGCGGGCGCCGCATCCAGTGCGGCAGCCAACGGCGCGGCGGCATCGAGCGGCGTGAAGTTCTCTGTTCCGCCCTCGGGCGACCTTCAGTACGACACCTTCTACAACGGCGTGCGCAACCAGACCGGCACCCTGCACTGGACGAGCGACGGCCAACACTACGAAATGGTGATTGCCGTGCCGCTGCCGTTCGTCGGCACGTTTCGCTGGACGAGCCACGGCCACGTGGACGCGTTCGGACTCGCGCCGGACCAATACATCGAGCAGCGCGGCCGCCGGCCCGAAGACGTCACCGTCTTCAACCGCGAGCAGAAGCAGATCGTCTTTACGCGCACGCCCAACTCGCTGGCGTTGCCGGACGGCGCGCAGGACCGCTTCAGCATGGTGATGCAGCTGGCAAGCCTCGTGCGCGGTGACCCCGACGCCTACAAGCCCGGTGTCACCCGCGAGTTCTACGTCGCCGACAACGACAGCGGCGAAACCTGGCCTATCGAAACAATCGGAGACGAGACCATTCGCACGGCGCAGGGCTTCGTGACCGCGCGGCACTTCATGCGCCTGCCGCGCCATGAGGGGGATCGGCGGCGAATCGACGTGTGGCTTGCGCCGTCGCTGGGCTGGCTGCCCGCGCGGCTCATGCAGACCGAGCCGAACGGCAGCGAGATCGAGTTGGTGTGGCATGGCAACGCGAAGGCGCCGTCCGTGGATGCAGCACCAACGGGCGGGGCAGGCAGCGCGGCCGATACACCGGCAGGAGCGTCGGCACAACCGGACGACGAGGGCACGTCGCCCGGCGCAACCTCCAGCCAGTCCCAGCCCGACGCTGGGCAGCCGGCAGCGGCACAGAACGCGTTGCCGCCCGACCCCGCGCAAGCCACGCAGCCTGCGCCGACCGCTCCGCCGTCGCCCATATCGCCAGCCACCACGAATAGCAGCGCAAAACCCTGAGCGACACGCTCGCGCAACGAGCATCCTCAACGCGCACTGCCACCCGCCTCCTCGCCCGCTCAACGCAACCCGCGCCGCGAGTCGTGTGCCAGACCGAGCAATCCCTCGAACGCGCGAGGAACCTTCTCGCGCCAGAACCCCTCGCACCACACTGAAGCCCGGCGGGCGGAGCATCGGAGCGGCCCAGCACGCTTCACGCGTCGCCACGATAATGGCGTTCACAGGCGGTTCCTTTCATCGTTCATACGTGACGGAGCAAAGCATGCAAGTGACGATCAACGGCATAGAAACGCGCTACGTGCTGGACAACGAAGGCGGCGGCCCATGGCTCACGTTCGTGCATCAACTGGGCGGCGACCTCTCGGTGTGGGATCAACTCGCCGGCTATTTTCGCGACGACTACACCGTGCTGCGCTACGACCTGCGCGGGCACGGCGCATCGGCGGTGCCAGACGAGCCCTTCAGCGTCGCGGATCTCGCCGCCGACCTGGCCGCGCTGCTCGATGCGCTCGGCGCCCCGTCCACGCACCTGGTCGGCCTCTCGCTGGGCGGCATGACGGCTCAGCACTTCGCGCTCGATTACCCGTCGAAGGTCGAAACACTGACGCTTGCGGACACGCTAAGCCGCACGCCGCCCGAAAACCGCGCGCTGTGGGACGAACGCGCCGCCACGGTGCGCCGGGAAGGCGTCGCGGGGCTCGTGCCCGCGACGCTCGAACGGTGGCTCACGGCGGACTTCCGGCGGGCGCACCCGGAAGTCGTCGAGCAGATACGCGAGGTCATGACGCAAACGTCTGCGCAAAGCTACGCCTTCGCCTGCGAAGCGTTGCGCGACTTCGACGTGCACGCGCGACTGGGCGACATCCGCATCCCGACGCTCGCTGTGGCGGGCCGCTATGACCCGGGCACGCCGCCTGCGGCAACGCAAGCCATGGCAGGCGCGATCCCGGGCGCCCGTTTCGAGGTGCTGGAAGCGGCCCATCTCGCGCCCATCGAGCAATCCCACCGATTTGCAGCCTTGCTGGAAACGTTTCTTGAGACAAGGGTCTAAGATTCAGAAGTGGAAATTTTTACGCGGCAGTCTGGGCCTCCCCTTGAATTGCACAGCGGGCGCTCCACTTACGGGGTGAGGCAAAAACGCCAGGAGCACAGAAAGAGGAGTGTCGCCATGCAAATGATCTACAACAGCCCTAACTATTGCGTCGTCGAGTTTCCGCCGCAGGACGGTCACCTCGCCATGAAGGCAGGCGGCTATGAGATCGTCGACAAGAACGCGCGGCGCGAAATCTTCATCGACGGCGAAATGGCGGCACAGTTTCGCGAGCACGTGCAGAAGCTGATTGAAGGCGAACCGTCGCTGGACGAAGTCGACGAATTCCTCGGCCAGTTCGACAGCCTGATGCTGCAGCCCGTCATCCTCCACTGACAAGGCATCGCACGCGCCGGCACGGCGTGCGACCGCCCCGGAAACCCCCATCCGCCTGTGCGCGGATGGGGGTTTCCTTTTTCCAGCGCTTGCCGGGCCTTGGCCGCCGCTGTGCGGCAAGCCGCCGCGGCTGCCGCTACAATCTCTAGTTTCCCGAAGTTCGCGCGCAATGTCCGCGCGAAAATGCGCCTTCGAACGCCCGATTCCGACTCCGAGTCCGCCATGAACCAGCCCGCTTCTGCCGCTTCGAATGCAGCCACGAACGCCGCAACCCGCCCTGCCGCCGTGGCCCGCCAGGACGCACCGTACACGCGCGGCGCGGCCCTGCCCGCCCTGCTCGCGTCGCGCATCCTGATTCTCGATGGCGCGATGGGCACCATGATCCAGCGCTACAAGCTCGACGAAGCAGCCTATCGCGGCGAACGCTTCAAAGACTATCCGCGCGACATCAAGGGCAACAACGAACTGCTGTCGATCACGCAGCCGGCCATCATCAGCGAGATTCACGAGCAGTATCTGGCCGCGGGCGCGGACATCATCGAAACCAATACGTTTGGCGCAACGAAGGTCGCCCAGGCCGATTACGGCATGGAAAACCTCGCAGCCGAAATGAACCTCGCGTCGGCAAAACTGGCGCGTGCGGCCTGCGACAAGTACTCGACGCCCGACAAGCCACGCTTCGTCGCGGGCGCAATCGGACCGACGCCGAAGACAGCGAGCATCTCGCCCGACGTCAACGACCCCGGCGCGCGCAACGTCACCTTCGAAGAACTGCGCACCGCGTACTACGAGCAGGCGCAGGCGCTGCTGGACGGCGGCGTCGATCTGTTCCTCGTGGAAACGATCTTCGACACGCTGAACGCCAAAGCCGCGCTCTTCGCACTCGACCAGCTGTTCGACGACACCGGCGAGCGCCTGCCCATCATGATCTCGGGCACCGTCACAGACGCCTCGGGCCGCATCCTCTCCGGCCAGACGGTGGAAGCCTTCTGGAACTCGCTGCGTCACGCGCGGCCGCTCACGTTCGGCCTGAACTGCGCGCTGGGCGCGGCGCTGATGCGTCCGTATATCGCCGAACTCTCGAAGCTCTGCGACACCTACGTGTCGTGCTACCCGAACGCGGGCCTGCCCAATCCGATGAGCGATACGGGCTTCGACGAAACGCCGGCCGACACGTCGGGGCTCCTCAAGGAATTCGCGCAGGCGGGCCTCGTCAACATCGCGGGCGGCTGCTGCGGCACGACGCCCGAGCACATCGCCGCCATCGCCAAGGCGCTCGCCGACGTGAAGCCGCGCCGCTGGCCGGGCCAATATCGCGACGCGGCGTGACCCCTACGCGTTACCTGACAAGACGCCACCCACGAGACACCTTCACGCCATGACCGATCACACCCTGCGCCTCTCCGGCCTCGAGCCGTTCAACGTCACGTCCGGCACGCTCTTCATCAACGTGGGCGAGCGCACCAACGTGACGGGCTCCAAAGCCTTCGCCCGCATGATCCTGAACGGCCAGTTCGATGAAGCGCTCGCGGTGGCGCGCCAGCAGGTCGAAAACGGCGCGCAGGTCATCGACATCAACATGGACGAAGCGATGCTCGATTCGAAAGCGGCCATGGTGCGCTTTCTGAACCTCATCGCGTCGGAGCCCGACATCGCGCGGGTGCCGATCATGATCGACTCGTCGAAGTGGGACGTGATCGAAGCGGGTTTGCAATGCGTGCAGGGCAAGGCCATCGTGAATTCGATCTCGCTGAAGGAAGGCGAGGAGGCGTTCCGCCATCACGCGAAGCTGATTCGCCGCTACGGCGCAGCGGCCGTGGTGATGGCCTTCGACGAAAAAGGCCAGGCCGACACGTTCGAGCGCAAGACGCAGATCTGCCGCCGCTCGTACGAAGTGCTCGTGAACGAAGTGGGCTTTCCGCCCGAAGACATCATCTTCGACCCGAACATCTTCGCCATCGCCACGGGCATTGAAGAGCACAACAACTACGCCGTGGATTTCATCGAAGCCACGCGCTGGATCAAGCAGAACCTGCCGTACGCGAAGGTGAGCGGCGGCGTGTCGAACGTGTCGTTCTCGTTCCGCGGCAACGACCCCGTGCGCGAAGCCATTCACACCGTGTTCCTCTACTACGCCATCAAGGCCGGCATGGACATGGGCATCGTCAACGCGGGCCAGCTCGGTGTGTACGAAGACCTCGACACCGAGTTGCGCGAGCGCGTGGAAGACGTCGTGCTGAACCGCCGGCCCGATGCGACCGACCGTCTGCTCGAAATCGCCGACCGCTTCAAGGCCGGCGCCGCGAAGAAGGAAGAGAACCTCGAGTGGCGCAACCAGCCGGTCGAGAAGCGCCTCGCGCACGCGCTCGTGCTCGGCATCACGAATTTCATCGTGGAAGACACCGAGGAAGCGCGCGTGAAGATCGCCGAGGCGGGCGGGCGGCCGATCAACGTGATCGAAGGCCCGCTCATGGACGGCATGAACATCGTGGGCGACCTCTTCGGGCAGGGCAAGATGTTCCTGCCGCAGGTGGTGAAGTCGGCGCGCGTGATGAAGCAGGCGGTGGCGCACCTGATCCCGTTCATCGAGGAAGAAAAGAAGAAGCTTGCCGAAGCGGGCGGCGATGTGCGCGCGAAAGGCAAGATCGTGATCGCCACGGTGAAGGGCGACGTGCACGACATCGGCAAGAACATCGTCTCCGTCGTGCTCCAGTGCAACAACTTCGAAGTGGTCAACATGGGCGTGATGGTGCCCTGCAACGAGATCCTCGCGAAGGCGAAGGTGGAAGGTGCGGACATCGTCGGACTCTCGGGGCTCATCACGCCGAGCCTCGAGGAAATGGCCTACGTCGCTTCGGAAATGCAGCGCGACGACTATTTCCGCGTGAAGAAGATTCCGTTGCTGATCGGCGGTGCCACGACTTCGCGCGTGCATACCGCCGTGAAGATCGCGCCCAACTACGAAGGGCCCGTGGTGTACGTGCCGGACGCGTCGCGCTCGGTGTCGGTCGCGTCGAACCTGCTTTCGGACGAAGGCGCCGCGAAGTACCTCGACGATCTGAAGGCTGACTACGAACGCATCCGCACCCAGCACGCGAACAAGAAGGCGCAGCCGCTCGTCACGCTCGCCGAGGCGCGCGCGAACAAGACGAAGATCGACTGGGCGCATTACCAGCCGGTGAAGCCGAAGTTCCTCGGCCGGCGCGTGTTCCGCAACTACGACCTCAACGAACTGGCCGAGTACATCGACTGGGGGCCGTTCTTCCAGACCTGGGATCTCGCGGGCCGCTATCCGGACATCCTGAATGACGAGATCGTGGGCGAGTCGGCACGCAAGGTGTTCTCGGACGCGAAGTCGATGCTCGCGCGGCTGATCCAGGGCCGCTGGCTCACGGCGAACGGCGTAATCGCACTGCTGCCGGCGAACACCGTGAACGACGACGACATCGAGATCTACACCGACGAGTCGCGCTCCGAAGTTGCCCTCACGTGGCGCAACCTGCGCCAGCAGAGCGTGCGGCCCGTGGTAGACGGCGTGCAGCGCCCGAACCGGTCGCTCGCGGACTTCATCGCGCCCAAAGACTCCGGCGTGGCCGACTACATCGGACTCTTTGCCGTGACAGCCGGCATCGGTGTCGACAAGAAGGAAGCGCAGTTCGTCGCCGATCACGACGACTACAGCGCCATCATGCTGAAGGCGCTCGCGGACCGCTTCGCCGAAGCCTTCGCCGAAGCGATGCACGCCCGCGTGCGGCGCGACTTGTGGGGCTACGCCGCGGACGAGTCGCTTGCGAATGACGACCTGGTCGCCGAAAAGTACCGCGGCATCCGCCCGGCGCCCGGCTACCCGGCATGCCCGGACCACCTCGTGAAGCGCGACATGTTCGCATTCCTTCAGGCGGAAGAAGTGGGCATGAGCGTGACCGAGTCGCTCGCGATGCTGCCTGCGGCCAGCGTGTCGGGCTTCTACATCGCGCATCCGGACAGCACGTATTTCTCAGTGGGCAAGATCGGCGAAGACCAGCTCGAGGACTACGCCCGGCGCATGTCGCTTTCGAAGCAAGACGCAAGCCGCGCGCTGGCGCCGCTGCTGTAGGTCTGTTGACGTGAAGCGCGCGGGCTCCGCATATCGCTCACGAAAGCCTGAATATTTGCGGTCGCAAAAATTTCGGCTTTGTAGACTGGTTGCGCAGTACATCTTCGCCGCGCGCTCAGGACACAACGGACCGCCAACGCGTCGGCCATCCATGCAACCGTCAACGGAGAAAAATCGTATGAAGAAGCTGACGCTGATGTTGACTGCGCTTGCGCTTGCAGGCGGGAGCCTGCCGGCCTTCGCCCAGCAGGCGACGCCGGGCGAAGCGAGCGCGGTGAGCAGCTATTCGCCGCCGCGCCAGAAACACGTGAAGAAGCCGAAGAAGAAAAAGATGAAGCATGGCGCTTCGGCTGCCGCAACCGCGGAGCCGGCTGCGCCTGCCGCCAGCCAGTAACGGTTGAGCCCGCGCAAGCCTGAAGCCGCACAACGTAACGCTAGCGTCATAGCGTCACATTGCAAAAGAGCCCGCTCGATGGAGCGGGCTCTTTTCACGTGGGCTGCGTCAGATGCCCCACACGATATCGGATTGCTCCTTGTGCGCGGCTCGCAGCATGTCGAGGAACGGATACGCACGCTGTGCAAGCCCAATGGGAATCTCGTGCGGCTCGTGACCGTCTTCGCCCTCGTGGAAATGTCCGTCGTGCTCGGCACGCTCGCGCTTGTCCGTGGCGATTGCCGCTTCAAGCTTCGTGATGGCCGGTTCGAGCTGATCGTGCGTGATCACGCCTTGCTTGTCGAGCCGTTTGCCGATAATGCCGAGCAGGTACTGCGCCAGATTTTCCAGCATCGTGACATCCGGCGACGCATGGCATTTGAAAGTAATCAGCATGACTGCTCCCCTTCTCATTTTGTTGAACCTCGTGCGGCCCGCGCAAGCGGCATCGGCCGGTATCATGCAACGGCGAGATGCCCCTCTGCGGCTCGTCGCGGGCGTCGTATTGGACATATTAGCACCTGCTAAAATCCCTCTGAACGGAAAACCGAACGGCCGCCGTGCAGCACGCAAGCGTTGCCGGACGCCCGGAGCATAGGCGGCATACGGCTCACCCTCGTCGGCACGCAGGTCTGCATGCTGCACGGCGAGTCGGCCTGAAGCGCCTTCGCTCGCAGGGCTCATGCAACCGCTTGGGCGATCGCTCAGGCAGTTGCCTCGACAGCCAGCCGCTCAGACAACGGCGCGCAGTTGTCCGCGTCCCGCGCGAGCGCCGCAGCGCCCGCTTTCCACCCATTCGTGACGGCCCGGCCACGCAACGCCGGCCGCAGCCGATTACCCGCATAGGACCTGCAACAAGCATGCTGCCCGCACAAAAACAGACTCTCGAAACGCTGTTCGCCGACGCGGTCAAGAAAGTGGCCGACGCCATCCAAGGCGCGGCAGACGCCGCGTTCGTCGCACCCGCCATCGCCCTTGAACGCCCGAAGGTGGCTGCCCACGGCGACGTGGCCTGCAATGTCGCCATGCAACTGGCCAAGCCGCTGCGCGCGAATCCGCGACAACTTGCCCAGCAGATCGTCGATGCCATCGTGGCAAGCGCCGCCGCGAAGGGTCTTGTCGAACACGCCGAAGTGGCAGGCCCTGGCTTCATCAACCTGCGTCTCACCGCGGATGCGAAGCGCGCCGTGATCGGCGCGGTGTTCACCGAACGCGACGCCTACGGCCGCGCGCAGCGCGAAGCCGGCAAGCGCGTGCTGGTCGAGTTCGTGTCGGCGAACCCCACGGGTCCGCTGCACGTGGGACACGGTCGCCAGGCCGCGCTCGGCGACGCCATTTCGAACGTGCTGGCCTCGCAGGGCTACGCCGTGCATCGCGAGTTCTACTACAACGATGCCGGCGTGCAGATCCAGAATCTCGCCGTCTCCACGCAGGCGCGTGCCCGCGGCTTGAAGCCCGGCGACGCGGGCTGGCCCGAAGCGGCCTACAACGGTGAGTACATCGCAGAGATCGCGCGCGACTTCATGGCGGGCGAAACCGTCTCGGCCAAGGACGGCGAGCCGGTTAAGGGCACAGGCGACGTCGAAGACCTCGACGCGATCCGCCGCTTCGCCGTGGCCTATCTGCGCCACGAGCAGGACATGGACCTCCAGGCGTTCGGCGTGAAGTTCGACCAGTACTACCTGGAGTCGTCGCTCTACACCGAAGGTCGCGTGGAAAAGACCGTCGAGGCGCTGATCAAGACCGGCGAGACCTACGAGCAGGACGGCGCGCTGTGGCTGCGCACCACCGACTACGGCGACGACAAGGACCGCGTGATGCGCAAGTCCGACGGCACCTACACCTACTTCGTGCCCGACGTCGCCTATCACGTGACCAAGTGGGAGCGCGGCTTCACGAAGGTCATCAACATTCAGGGCTCGGACCATCACGGCACCATCGCGCGCGTGCGCGCGGGCCTGCAGGGGCTCGGCGTCGGCATTCCGAAGGGCTACCCCGACTACGTGCTGCACAAGATGGTCACCGTCATGCGCGACGGTCAGGAAGTGAAGATTTCGAAGCGCGCGGGCAGCTACGTGACCGTGCGCGATCTGATCGAATGGTCGGGCGGCGCGACACCGGGCTCGGAAACGGCGCCCGATCTGCTCGACGAGGCCACCATCCGCCGCGGCCGCGACGCCGTGCGCTTCTTCCTGATCTCGCGCAAGGCCGACACGGAATTCGTGTTCGACATCGACCTCGCGCTGAAGCAGAACGACGAGAACCCGGTCTATTACGTGCAGTACGCGCACGCGCGGATCTCGTCGGTATTGAACGAGTGGAAGTCGCGCCATAACGGCGACGAGTCGGCGCTGCCGAATATCGACCTCACGCCGCTCGCGAGCGAACGCGCGCTCGCGCTCGTGGCCAAACTCGCCGAGTATCCCGACATGCTCACGCACGCCGCCGACGAACTCGCGCCGCACGCGGTGGCCTTCTACCTGCGCGAACTCGCCGCGGAGTTTCACTCGTTCTACAATGCCGAACGCGTTCTCGTCGACGACGCGAAGGAGCGCGATGCGCGCATCGCCCTGCTCGCGGCCACACGCCAGGTGCTTGCCAACGGCCTCGCCATGATCGGCGTATCGGCACCCGAGCGCATGTAAGTTCCCGACGTCACACAAGTGGCAACACGTGGCCGCCGCGACGAACGGCGGCCCTCCCAGGATTCTTTTGTTCGCAGGTGATTCAAACGATGGCCAAACCACGCCGCACTACAAGTCAGTCGAAACAGACCGGGGGAACGTTTCTCGGTATCGTGCTGGGCCTGATTGTCGGCCTCGCGATCGCGGTGGTGGTGGCGCTCTACATCACGCGCGCGCCCTCGCCGTTCGTCGCGAAGGTGGCGCCGCCGGCGGCTTCCGATACGGGCGCAAGCGGCGCACAGCAGTACGATCCGAACCGCTCGCTGCAGGGCAAGACCCCCGGCCAGCCGGTGCCGCAGGCCGCACAACCCGCGCCGCCCAACACGGCGCCGGGCCAGAGCACGAGCCAGTCGCAGTCCGGCATGCTGGAGGAACCGCAGATCGTCGAAGTGCCGCCGTCCAGCGCGCCGGCTGCCGCCAACAACGGCGTCGCCGTGCCGCCGAAGCCCGCCACCGACAACAACGCCGCCCAGCCCGCACAGAAACCGGCCGGCAACACCGCACAGCTGGCGAACAATCCGCCGCCCAAGGCTCCCGCGGTAACGCCGAAGCCCGCTCCGGCCTCGCCCGCCCAGCAGGGCGCCGCGCCCGCCGCAGGGGACGCGAACACCGGCTATTTCCTCCAGGTGGGCGCCTACAAGACTGCCGCCGACGCCGAGCAGCAGCGCGCGCGCCTCGCGTTCCAGGGTTTCGAATCGAAGGTCACGCAGCGCGACGCGGGCGGCATCACGTATTACCGGGTGCGCATCGGGCCGTTTTCGAAGTTCGACGACATGAACACCACGCGCCAGCGGTTGTCCGACGCGGGAATCGACACGGCCGTCATCCGTTTCACGAAACAGTAACGCTTTCGATGCGCCGACCGCTGAACCCGGCGCGGTCGGCACCGGTCTGAGTACTGCACGGGCGGCGCGCAGCGAACGCACCCTGAGCGCCCCCTGAGCACTAACGCGTGCCAACACATGCCAACGTGGGTCACAAGGAAATGAAAAAACTCTTTAGCGCACTGTTTCTTTCTCTTTCGATCGTCGCCGTCGGCGCGCAGGCAAGTCCCGCCGCGCCGGTGGCCGGCACGGACTACAGCGTCCTGAAGACGCCGCAGCCGGTGGACGTACCGGCCGGCAAGATCGAGGTCACCGAATTCTTCTGGTACGGCTGCCCGCACTGCAACGAGTTCGAGCCGTATCTGGAAGCGTGGGTCAAGAAGCAGGGCCCGGACGTGGTGTTCAAGCGTGTGCCGGTGGCGTTCCGCGACGACTTCCTGCCGCACTCGAAGCTCTATCACGCGTTGGACGCGCTGGGCGTCGAGCCGCAGCTCACGCCGAAGGTCTTCAACGAGATCCACGTGAACCGCGACTACCTGCTCAAGCCCGAAGACCAGGCGAAGTTCCTCGCGAAGAACGGCGTGGATCCGAAGAAGTTCATGGACGCCTACAACTCGTTCTCCACGCAAAGCGCTCTGCAACGCGACAAGAAGATGATCGCGGACTACAACATCGACGGCGTGCCGACGCTTGCCGTGCAAGGCAAGTACGAGACCGGCCCCGCGATGACGAACAGCCTGCCCGGCACGCTCCAGGTGCTGGACTACCTGATCGGCCAGATTCGCGCCAAGAAGATGTAAGCGCCGAAGCGCCGGCATGAGCTCACCTCTCAAGGTTTTCATCACCGGCGCTTCGAGCGGTATTGGCCTCGCGCTTGCCGCCGAATATGCGCGGCGCGGCGCGACTCTCGGCCTCGTCGCCCGCCGCGGCGACGCACTCGCCAGCTTCCGCCAGGCGCACCCGTCCCACCCCATCGCCATTTACGCCGTCGACGTGCGCGACGAGGCTGCGCTCGCCAGCGCCGCGCAGCGGTTCATGGCCGACTACGGCTGTCCCGACGTGGTCATCGCCAACGCAGGCGTGAGCCGCGGCGCGATCACCGGCCACGGCGACCTCAAGACGTTCCGCGACGTCATGGACGTCAACTACTACGGCATGGTCGCCACCTTCGAGCCATTCGCGGCCGCCATGGTGGCCGCGAGGCACGGCACGCTCGTCGGCATTGCCAGCGTGGCCGGCGTACGCGGCTTGCCTGGCTCGGGGGCCTACAGCGCGTCCAAGGCGGCAGCGCTCAAATACCTCGAAGCGCTGCGCGTGGAGATGCGCCCGCATGGCGTGGCCGTCGTCACCATTGCGCCCGGCTACATCCGCACGCCGATGACGGCGCGCAACCCCTATCGCATGCCGTTCCTCATGGACGTGGACCGTTTCGCGGCGAAGGTCGCGGACGCCGTCGCCCGCAAGACGCGCTTCGCCGTGTTCCCGTGGCAGATGCGCGTGGCGGCCGCGCTGCTGCACGGGCTGCCGCGCGCGATCTACGATCGCGTCTTCGAAAAGGCGCCGCGCAAACCACGCGCGGGCGACGCGGGCGAATAGGCGCATGGGCTCGCCAGCAACGGCCGGCCCTCCTGTGTCAGCGCTCGCGGCTAGCATGCAGGCCGGCGTCAACGGTGCGACGGTTGACGCAGCCGGTGCCGAACACAGCCGCGCCGGCCCCGGTGCCCGCATCGTCTGCCTCGTTCCCAGCATCACCGAACTGCTGTTTGCGCTTTCGCTCGACGCACAGATCGTCGGACGCACGGGCTTCTGCATTCACCCGCGCGAGCGCGTGCACCGCGTGCCGAAGGTCGGCGGCACGAAAGCCGTCAAGATCGACGCCGTTCGCGCGTTGCGGCCCACGCACGTCATCGTCAACATCGACGAAAACGAAACGCACACCGTGGATGAACTGCGCCGCTTCGTGCCGCACGTCGTCGTCACGCATCCGCTCGCGCCGCACGACAATCTCACGCTGTACCGGTTGCTTGGCGCCATCTTCGATCGCGAGCGAGAAGCCGAAACGCTCTGCGTGGCGCTGCAGGCGCGGCTCGATGCAGTGGCGGCACACGCATGGCCGGAACAGCACGTGCTCTACGCCATCTGGCGCGAGCCGTGGATGACCGTGGCGCGCGACACCTACATCGCCGCCATGCTCGGGCTCGTGAACTGGCAGACACAGCCCGTGAGGTATGGCGGCGCCGCTGGTGCCGCACGCTATCCGACCTTCGATTTCGACGCGCCCTGGCTCGCAGACGTAGACCGCGTGCTGCTGTCGAGCGAGCCCTACCGCTTCACCCTGGCCCACGCAGATGCCTTGCGCCGCGACCCAAGGCTCGCCGGCAAGCGTGTTGGGTTGATCGATGGCGAATTCGTCTCGTGGTACGGCTCGCGGGCAATCGCGGGCATCGAGTATCTGATGAACTTCGCCTCGGCCTGACACAAGCTCGCTTCCTCACGTTCAGTGGACCCGCGCGCCGCTGGGCTTTGCTTGCCGCAAACCCTCGCGCAGTTCGTAGCTTGCGCCCGACCGCCGCGCATAACCATATGCCGATTGGACGGGTTGTCGCCGCAATATCCCTTCGATAAGCTTGCCGGGCTGGAATCGCTTGAATCCGCAGACAGGCTGCTGCGCCAGCCAGGCGCTGCATCGCAGGCTGCCCGCGCAGGCATGGCCGGCCCGAACGTGCGATGCTTCGCTTGCACCATGAACCAGACGAACTGCCTGACCACGACTGTTATGGGAGAACCTATGCGCCTCAGACTGCCCGCCGCCTTGCTGCCCCTGCTCGTGGCTCTGCCAGCGCTGGCACTGGCCAAACCGCTCACGGTGTGCACGGAGTCGAGCCCGGACGGTTTCGACGTCGTCCAGTTCAACTCGCTCGTTACGACGAACGCCTCGGCCGACGTGATCTTCAACCCGCTCGTCTCATACGACGAGGCCGCGAAGAAGGTCGTGCCGGCGCTCGCCGACAAGTGGGAAGTCAGCGACGACGGTCTCACCTACACGTTCCATCTGCGCCCGAACGTGCAGTTCCAGACCACGGACTACTTCAAGCCCAACCGTCCGCTCAATGCCGACGACGTCGTCTTCACGTTCACCCGCATGCTCGACGACAGCAACCCGTGGCACAAGGTGACGGGCCCGAGCGGCTTTCCGCACGCACAGTCGATGGGCCTCACGAAGCTGATCAAGTCGGTATCCAAGGTGGACGACAGCACGGTGAAGTTCGAACTCAACGAACCGAACGCCACGTTCCTGCCCATCCTGACAATGGGCTTCGCGTCGATCTATTCGGCCGAGTATGCCGACCAGCTGCTCAAGGCCGGCAAGCAGACGGACCTCAACGCGAAGCCGATCGGCACCGGGCCGTTCGTGCTGAAGAGCTACACGAAAGACGCGCTGATCCGCTATGAGGTGAACCCCACGTACTGGGGGCCGAAGCCGAAGATCGACCGCCTGATTTACGCCATCACGCCTGACGCCGCGGTGCGCGCGCAGAAGGTCAAGGCCGGCGAATGCCAGATCGCACTCTCCCCGAAGCCTCAGGACGTTGCCGACGCGAAGAACGAAAAGTCACTGAAGGTCGTGCAGACGCCCGCCTTCATGACCGCCTTCGTCGCGCTGAACACCGAGAAGAAGCCGCTCGACAACCAGAAGGTTCGCCAGGCGCTGAACCTCGCCTTCGATCGCGCCACTTATCTCAAAGTCGTCTTCGACAACACCGCGATACCCGCCGCGAACCCGTGGCCGCCCAACACGTGGAGCTACGACAAGGGCATCCAGCCGTATCCGCACGACATCGCCAAGGCCAAACAGCTGCTCGCGGAGGCCGGTCTGCCGAACGGTTTCTCGACCACGATCTGGGTCCGGCCAACCGGTAGCGTGCTGAACCCGAATCCGAAAGCCGGCGCGGAACTGTTGCAGGCCGACTTCGCGAAGATCGGCGTGAAAGCGGACGTGAAGGTGATCGAATGGGGCGAGTTGATCAAGGAAGCGAAGCAGGGGCAGCACGACACCCTCTTCATGGGCTGGGCCGGCGACAACGGCGACCCCGACAACTATCTGTCGCCGCTCTTCAGCTGCAATGCCGTGAAGTCGGGCATCAACTTCGCGCGTTACTGCGACCCGCAGCTCGACAAGCTGATCGCCGAAGGCAAGACGACAGCGGACCTCGGCAAGCGGACCAAGGCCTACGAGGCCGCGCAAAAGATCATCCACGACGAGGCGTTGTGGATTCCGCTCGGCTATCCCACGGCTGCGGCGATTACGCGGGCGAACGTCAGCGGCTATCAGGTCAGCCCGTTCGGGCGGCAGAACTTCGGGAACGTGGTGGTGCAGTAACGCTCACACGGCCCTGGCAGCGTCGGGACGGAGCTGCCAGGGCTGGGTCGGGATGGAGCCGCCCGGCCCGGGCCAGCGTCAGCCTCAAGCCCGATACAAGCTGGACCCAAGCTGGACCCAAGCGGAATCCAGGCTGACTTCAAGCCGCGAAGCGGATCACCCCGTCGTCGCCCTGCTCGCGCTTGAGTTCGCCCGCCAGCCACAGCAGATGCAAGTGCGCGAGCGCTTCGCCCATCGCGAAGGTCATCTGGTGAATGTCCAGCTCGCGCTTGAACATCAGCGGCACGATGTCGGCCGCGCTGCACGGCGCCTTTTCACAGGCCTCGCGCACTTCGGCAAGCCGCGCGTCGTGGTGCGCCCGCAATTGGCCAATACGCGTGTGCAGTCCGCGGAACGGCTTGCCGTGCGAGGGCAGCACGAGCGTGTCCGCCGGCATGGGCTCGTAACGGCCCAGCGACTCGAGATACAGCGCGAGCGGGTTGCCTTCGGGCTCGATGTCGAACACCGAAACGTTGGTGGAAATGCGCGGCAGCACCATGTCGCCGGAAATCAGCACGCCCGCCTCTTCACAATGCAGCGCGCAATGCTCGGGCGAATGGCCGAAGCCCGTCACCACGCGCCAGCTACGTCCGCCAATGCGCACTTCGTCGGCCTCGCGCAGCCGCCGATATTGGCTCGGAATAGCCGGCACGAGGCTCGAGTAGTAGCTGCGACGGCTGCGCAGTTTTTCCAGCGATGCCTCGTCGGCGAGGCCATGGCGCGCGAAGTGCCGCGCGGCGCCCTCGCCGCCCGCATTCGAGCCGTCCCCTGCGCCCATCACGCGGCCCAGCATGTATTCGCCCAAGGTGATCCACAGCCGCACGTTCCAGCGCTCGCGCTCGCCGCCGTTGCACAGCCAGTGTGCGAGCCCGAGATGGTCCGGGTGGCAGTGCGTGACGAGCACGCGCAACACCGGCAAACCCTCCAGCACGCTATCGAACACGCTTTCCCAGTGCGCCTTGATCGTGTCCGACGCGATGCCGCAGTCGATCACCGTCCAGCCACGCTGTCCGTCGATTTCATCGCGCAACAGCCAAAGATTGATGTGATCGAGCGCGAACGGCAGCGGCATGCGCAGCCAGAACACGCCCGGCGCGACTTCGAACACACTGCCGGGCTCGGGCAGCGTGTCCGCAAAGGGATAGTTGAGCTGGTGTTCGAGTGCATTCATCGCGGGTCTCTTCTCCTTTTTCCTGCCTGGCTGCGTCGATCGGCCTGGTTGCCGGCCTGGTCGCCGGCTTGCTTACCGGCCTGGTTGCCGGCTCGTTCGGCAACCTCGCGCCAGGTTGCGCAAGTCTCAAGTTGACGATAACGTAAACGTCGATTCTATCGTTCATTTGGACCCACGTGCCGGCGGCTACCCGGCGGCTACCCAGTGCTACCCAGCCGCCCAACGTGCCGCGCCGGTCCGACGACTTCCGAGCCATGACCACCCAGTACACGATCACCGAGCTTGCCCGCGAATTCGACGTCACACCCCGCGCCATCCGGTTCTACGAGGATCAGGGCCTGCTCTCGCCCAGTCGCGAGGGGGCGAGCGGCCTGCGGCGCGTCTATTCGGGACGCGATCGCACGCGCCTCAAGCTGACGCTGCGCGGCAAGCGACTTGGTTTCACGCTCTCGGAAATTCGCGATCTGCTCGACCTGTACGAATCGCCGACCGACACCCTTCCCCAGCTCCAGGCGTTTCTCGCCACGGTGGTGCGCCACCGCGAGGTGCTCGAACGGCAACGCGAAGACCTGAACGCGACGCTCGAAGACCTCGCGCAGTACGAAGCGCAGGCGCGGACGCTGCTGGAAAGCAACCGGCACAAAGGCGAACGCGGCACGGAAGCCGCTACGTCCTCGGGCGAGACCCGCTGAACCCGCTGACCCAGGAACGAACCCGAACTGGAAAACCGCGCGCCTGCGAGCGCAAGGCACCGACAGGAGATAGCAGCAAACCAACAGGCACCCAAGGCCCGCCACCAGGGAGCGAGACGAGGAAACAGCGGCAAGCAGACGGGCGGGCGGCGCACCTCGGCACAGGCCCCAGCCCACGCCGCCGCGAGCGCTCGGTTACAGGGTAGTCAGCACTGGCGCGTGCCGCACCGTTCGCGCACGATGCCATCAAGATGGCGCGCGATGGCCGAAAGAAGCCGCCACGGCCGGCCAGGTGCGCGCAGAACGAAGCGCGCAAAAGCGGCCAAAACAAAAGGCCGCGAATAGCCCGGACACTCACGGACGATACAATCCCGTGTGTCCTCACGACATGGAACATGCACGGTCGACATGAATCACTTTCCCAAACTGCTGTCGTCGCAGATCGGTTTCGACCTCGCGCAAACCATGCTCGAAGGCTTCGATCGGCATTACCGGATCTTCCGCGACGCAGCCATCCGTGCAAAAGAACTGTTCGAAGCCGGCGACTGGCATGGCCTGCAGCGTCTCGCGCGCGAGCGCATTACGTCGTATGACGAGCGCGTGGAAGAATGCGTCGAGTTGCTCGAAGACGAATACGACGCCGAGAACATCGACGACGAAGTCTGGCAGCAGATCAAGCTCCACTACATCGGCCTGCTCACGCGCCACCAGCAGCCCGAGTGCGCCGAGACGTTCTTCAATTCGGTCTGCTGCAAGATCCTGCACCGCTCGTATTTCAACAACGACTTCATTTTCGTGCGGCCCGCCATCTCGACGGAGTACATCGAGAACGACGAGCCCGCCGCGAAGCCCACCTACCGCGCCTACTATCCCGGCAAGGACGGGCTCGCCGCCACGCTCGAGCGCGTCGTCACAAACTTCCAGCTGGAGCCGCCGTTCGAAGACCTCACGCGCGACGTCGGTTGCCTGATGCAGGCCATTCACGACGCGTTCGGCGAATTCGAAGAAGCCGCGAACTTCCAGATTCACGTGCTCTCGTCGCTGTTCTTCCGCAACAAGGCGGCCTACATCATCGGGCGCATCATCAACGGCGAAGTCATGCTGCCGTTCGCCGTGCCCATCCGCCACGCGAAGCCCGGCGTGCTCACGCTCGATACCGTGCTGCTCAAGCGCGAGCAGCTGCTCATCATCTTCAGCTTCTCGCACTCGTACTTCCTCGTGGACATGGAAGTGCCCTCGGCCTACGTCGAGTTCCTGCGCACCATCATGCCGGGCAAGCCGAAGGCGGAAATCTATACGTCGGTGGGTCTGCAGAAGCAGGGCAAGAACCTGTTCTACCGCGACCTGCTGCATCACCTCTCGCATTCGAGCGACCAGTTCATCGTCGCGCCCGGCATCAAGGGCCTCGTGATGCTGGTGTTCACGCTGCCGTCGTTCCCTTACGTGTTCAAGCTCATCAAGGACGCGTTCCCGCCGCCCAAAGAGACCACGCGCGAGCAGATCGTCGCGAAGTACCAGTTGGTGAAGCGTCACGACCGGCTGGGCCGCATGGCCGACACGCTCGAATATTCGAGCGTCGCGCTGCCGGTGTCGCGCCTCGACGACGCGCTCATCAAGGAACTGGAAACCTACGCGCCCTCGATGATCGAGTACGAGGGCGACAACCTCGTGATCCGCCACGTCTACATCGAGCGCCGCATGGTGCCGCTCAATATCTACCTGCAAAACGGCACCGACGAGCAGGTGGAACACGCGGTGAAGGAATACGGCGATGCGGTGAAAGAGCTGATGCAGGCGAACATTTTCCCGGGCGACATGCTCTACAAGAACTTCGGCGTGACGCGCCACGGCCGCGTGGTGTTCTACGACTACGACGAGATCGAGTACCTCACCGACTGCAACGTGCGCGCCGTGCCCGCGCCGCGCAACGAGGAAGACGAACTCTCCGGCGAGCCGTGGTACGCCGTCGGCCCGCACGACATCTTCCCGGAAACCTACGGCACGTTCCTGCTGGGCGACACGCGCGTGCGGCAATACTTCCTCGCGCACCACGCCGACTTCTTCACGCCCGAACTCTGGCAAAGGCACAAGGATCATCTGCTGAAGGGCGAGTTGCCCGATTTTTTCCCGTACGACCAGAGCATCCGCTTCTGCGTACGTTATCCCGAGCGCTTCGTCGGCGCCGGGGGCCACGTGGGTCAGGCATCGAACCTGCCCACGCAGCCCGCAGCGGCCACGGCCAACACAGCCGACGAAGCCGCCGTGAAGGTGGCATGACCGCCATGCGCGCGCTCTACGCCACCTTCTTTCAGCCTCAACCGGAGGGCCGCCCCCGCGGCCCCGAAACACCAATCGAGTCATCATGAGCACGACTTCTCCAGACCATCCGCTCTCACACCTGTTCGACAACAACCGGAAGTGGGTTGCCTCGAAGCTCGCTGCCGACCCGCAATACTTCTCGCGCCTCGCCGACCAGCAGGCGCCCGAGTATCTGTGGATCGGCTGTTCCGATTCGCGGGTGCCCGCCAACCAGATCATCGGCCTGCCGCCGGGCGAGGTGTTCGTCCACCGCAACATCGCCAACGTGGTGGTGCACTCGGACCTCAACTGTCTTTCGGTGATCCAGTTCGCCGTCGACCTGCTGAAGGTCAAGCACATCATGGTGGTGGGCCACTACGGCTGCTCGGGCGTGGGCGCGGCGCTGCACGGCCGGCGCGTGGGCCTCGCGGACAACTGGCTGCATCACGTGCAGGACGTGCGCGCCAAGCACGCGGCCCTGCTCGAAGAATGGCCCATCGGCGAAGCGCGCCACCGGCGGCTCGTGGAACTCAACACCATCGAGCAGGTGCTCAACGTCTGCCGCACCACCATCGTCAACGACGCGTGGGCGCGCGGCCAGTCGCTCACCGTTCACGGTTGGGCCTACGGCGTGCATGACGGCCGCGTGCGCAACCTTGGCATGACCATCTCGTCGGCCGATCAGCTCGAAGACACGTATCAGCGCTGCGTGAGCGGCGCCACGACCAGCCACGCCCACGAAACCGACAACGACGTGGTGGCCGCCGATGCCGCGAAGCTCGGCGACGTACCCGCCGTCGTACAAGGCGTTATCAAGGAGCTCAAACATGAGTGAAATGAACGGGACAACACGCGATCCAATCGTCATCGTGGCGGCCGCGCGCACGCCGATGGCGGCGTTCCAGGGCGAGTTCGCCGCGCTCACCGCGCCGCAGCTCGGGTCCGCGGCGATTGCGGCAGCCGTTGAGCGCGCCGGCCTCAAGCCGGAGCACGTCGATGAAGTGATCATGGGCTGCGTGCTGCCGGCCGGCCAGGGCCAGGCGCCGGCGCGCCAGGCGTCGCTAGGCGCCGGACTGCCGCTGTCGGCGGGCTGCACGACGGTCAACAAGATGTGCGGCTCGGGCATGCGCGCGGCCATGTTCGCGCACGACATGCTGCTCGCCGAATCGGCGCAGGTGATCGTGGCAGGCGGCATGGAGAGCATGACCAACGCGCCGTACCTGCTGCCGAAGGCGCGCGCCGGCATGCGCATGGGCCACGGCCAGGTGATCGATCACATGTTCTACGACGGCCTTGAAGACGCATACGAGAAAGGCCGCCTGATGGGCACGTTCGCCGAGGAATGCGCGGCGTCGTTCGACTTTTCGCGCGAGCAGCAGGACGCGTTCGCCATCGAATCGTTGAAGCGCGCAAAGCGTGCGAACGAAGACGGCTCCTTCGCGTGGGAGATCGCGCCGGTCACGGTGGAAAGCCGCAAGGGCGAAGTGCGGGTGGAACGCGACGAACAGCCGTTCAAGGCCAACATCGAGAAGATTGCGAGCCTCAAGCCCGCGTTCAGCAAGACCGGCACGGTGACGGCGGCGAACTCGTCGTCCATTTCGGACGGTGCAGCCGCGCTCGTCATGATGCGGGCGTCGACGGCCGCGCGCCTCGGTCTCTCGCCGCTCGCGCGCGTGGTGGGCCACACGACCTTCGCGCAGGAACCCGCGAAGTTCACCACGGCGCCGGTGGGCGCCATCCGGCGTCTATTCGAGAAGAACGGCTGGCGCGCGGGCGACGTCGATCTCTACGAGATCAACGAGGCCTTCGCCGTGGTCACGATGGCCGCCATGAAGGAGCACGGGCTGCCGCACGACAAGGTGAACATCAACGGCGGCGCGTGTGCGCTGGGGCACCCTATCGGCGCATCGGGTGCGCGCATCGTCGTCACGCTGATCGGCGCGCTGCGTCAGCATGGGTTGAAGCGCGGGGTGGCAAGCCTGTGCATCGGCGGTGGCGAGGCCACGGCCATGGGCATCGAACTCGTGTGAGCGCAAACGAACCCGTACGCAGACACGGAGGTGACAGCATGAGGACAGCGCTCGTGGTTGGCGCATCGCGCGGCATTGGCCGCGAGTTAGTGCGGCAGTACCGCAAGTCTGGCTGGCGCGTGCTGGCCACGGCGCGCGACGAAGCGTCCCTCGCCGAACTCGGCGAGATGGGCGCGCAGACCTTCCCGCTCGACATCACAGAGCCCGAGCAGATCGCGGCGCTCGGCTGGAAGCTCGACGGCGAACGGCTCGACGTCGCGTTGATCGTCTCCGGCGTGTACGGGCCGCGCACCGAAGGCGTCGAGACCTTCACGGCGGAAGACTTCGACTACGTGATGGCCACCAACGTCCGCGGCCCCATGCAGTTGATGCCGATTCTGCTGCCGCTCGTCGAAGAGGCGCACGGCGTGCTCGCGGTGCTCTCGAGCCGCATGGGCAGCATTGCGGGCGCGGGCGGCACGACGGGCTGGCTCTATCGCGCGAGCAAGGCCGCCGTGAACGACGCGCTCAAGGTGGCGTCGCTGCAGACGCGCCGTGCGACGTGCGTGGCGCTGCATCCGGGCTGGGTGCGCACGGACATGGGCGGCACCGAGGCCGCCATCGACGTGCAGCACAGCGTGAACGGCCTGCGCGAAGTGCTGGCCGAAGCCGCCGTAGAGCGCGACGTCTTCAACGGACGCTTCTTCCAGTACGACGGCACGGAACTGGACTGGTAGCGCGCACAGGACCCATCGCAAAAACTTCACCAAAAACGGAGACACCCCGACATGCTGCTCGACGAGGATCACCTGATGGTCCGCGACGCGGTGCGCGCCTTCGTGCGCGAGGAAGTGGCGCCACACGCGGCCGCGTGGGACCGCGAGCGCGTCTTTCCCGCGCAGGTGCATCGCCAGCTGGCGCAACTGGGCGCCTACGGCGTGATGGTGCCGCCCGCGTACGGCGGCGCCGGCCTCGACGCATTGGCGCTCGCCGTAATGCTCGAGGAAATCGCGGCCGGCGACGGCGGCACCTCCACGGCCATTTCGGTCAACAACTGCCCCGTGTGCAGCATCCTGCTCGCTTACGGCAACGACGACCAGAAGCGCGACTGGCTCACGCCGCTCGCGCGCGGCGACATGCTGGGCGCGTTCTGCCTGACCGAGCCGCAGGCGGGCTCGGACGCCTCCGCGCTGCGCACCACCGCTACGCGTGACGGCGACAGCTACGTGCTGAACGGGGTGAAGCAGTTCATCACGAGCGGCAAGAACGGCCAGGTTGCGATCGTGATGGCGGTCACCGACAAATCCGCCGGCAAGCGCGGCATCAGCGCGTTCATCGTGCCCACCGACACGCCCGGCTACGTCGTGGCGCGGCTCGAAGACAAGCTGGGCCAGCATTCGTCGGACACGGCGCAGATCGTCTTCGACGACTGCCGCGTACCGGCGGCGAACCTGATCGGCGCCGAAGGCGAGGGCTATCGCATCGCGCTTTCGGGGCTGGAAGGCGGACGCATCGGCATCGCGGCGCAGAGTGTGGGCATGGCCCGCGCGGCGTTCGAAGCGGCGCTCGCTTACGCGAAGGAGCGCGAGAGCTTCGGCGAGCCGCTTTTCGCGCACCAGGCCGTGCAGTTCCGGCTCTCGGACATGGCCACGCAGCTCGAAGCGGCCCGGCAGCTCGTCTGGCACGCCGCGGCGTTGAAGGACGCCGGCCAGCCCTGTCTCACGGAAGCGGCGATGGCGAAGCTGTTCGCCTCCGAAGCCGCGGAGCGCATCTGCTCGGCGGCCTTGCAGATTCACGGCGGCTACGGCTACCTCAGCGATTTTCCGGTGGAGCGCATCTACCGCGACGTGCGCGTGTGCCAGATTTACGAGGGCACGAGCGACATCCAGAAGATCCTGATCGCACGCGGCCTCGCTTGACTCGCGATTCCCTCCTGCCACGCCTCATCCGATGACTTCAGCACCCCACGCCAGCGCCCGTCCGACGGACTGCCCCTGCGGCGGCGCCGCGCCCGACCAGAAAAGCGGCGCCCGGCCGCCGCGTTACGCGGACTGCTGCGGGCGCTTCATCGACGGCGCCACCGCGGCGCCCCGCGCGCTGGAACTCATGCGCTCGCGGTACACGGCGTACGTGCTGGGCGAGTCGGCGTATCTGCGCGACACATGGGCGCAAGAGACCTGCCCCGCCGACCTCGACGTCGACCCGAACGCGCCGGACGCCCCGCGCTGGCTGGGCCTTGCCATCAAGCGCCATACGCCCATCGACGAAACCCATGCCGAGGTCGAATTCGTCGCTCGCTACAAAGTGGGCGGCCGCGCCCACCGGCTGCACGAGACGAGCCGCTTCCTGCGCGGCGCCGATGGACGGTGGCGGTATGTGGACGGAGACGTACGGGAGGGGTGAGGTGTGGAGGGCGGCGGTGCAGGCTAATTAAGGCAACTGCGTGAGGCAACTGCGCGCCTCAGGCCAGCACGTCGATCCCGTGTTTCTTGACCACCTGAAGTAGGCGCGCCGCCATGCCGCTGGGTCGCTTCTGGCCGGTCTCCCACTTCTGAACCGTCGATGCGCTGGTGTTGAGATACAGCGCAAAAACGGGCTGGCTCACCTTGGCGGCCTTGCGAATGTTCACGATGTCTTTCGCTGCGAACTGTGGCGGCGCCTCGATGCAAAGGTCGTCGTATTCGCGCATCGTGGTCTTGTCGATGACCTTCGAACGGTGGAGGCCCGACGCTGCGCTATGGACGGCTTCAAGGGCGTCGCTTTTGAACCGTTTGCTCGCCATGGCAAATCTCCTGTAGTTCCCCGTCGTGCACGAGCCGGTCGATTTCCGCCGGCTTCAGCCTGCTGTAATCCTTCGCGAGTTTCCTGAACGCCCGCAGCTCCAGGTCGGTAATGTTCTCCCGATCTTTTTTCGCGAAGAGATAGACAAAGATCCAGCACGCTCCCACCCGGCTGACCACGATGCTGCGATGTCTGTTCTTGTCGAGACGCTTTTTCCAGACGTTTCCGCCCAGATCCGCGCCCAGACCTTTCGCTAGTTCGCGAGCCGCGTCGTAAAGTTCCCGGTTGCTGATTCGTGCCGCTCTCGCCGCCTTGCCGAACCATAGAGTCTTGAAGATGCGTGCGGCGAAATCCGGCATGAAGGCGATCGAGAATGGCGGAGTCGAAATATAGCACCAGGTGCAACACCAATCAATCGGGCACCGACGTCGCATCCCCTCCCCTGTCGCACTTTGCATACGGCGCTTATTACCGCCCCTCACGCATTTTTTCCCGAGTCTCTTACCGATTTCGAGCGCCCGGCCAGTAAAACACGGCCCGGCGCGGTTCTGCGCCGCAGCCCCATTTTCCGCAAGCCTTGTCGCCACGCGTGCGCGGGTTACCCCCGAATTGCACAAAGGTAATTTGTCGTGCGAGGATCATTTCCAGGTTCCGCGGGGTTGTGGGGTCGGTTCAAGCGACTCCCAACTATCGGATTTCATTCGTAAAGCTGACGTTTTGGTTCTGTTGGCTTGCCCCGGTCGGCGCTCCAGCGAGCGCGTCGGCGGCCGGTGGCGAATGAAGGTCTGGGCGTGTGCCTGTTGAGCGGCATTTCGGCGTGGTTTCGGGAAGATCCATGAAGAAATGCCCGGCCGTTTTTCTCCCCTTGGCGGGTTCGGCTGCCGTGTGTGCGAAAGCGCACATGCGCGGGAATCTCGCTGTGTCCGCAAAACGGACGGTGGGCGGCCTCAAGGGCTTAAAAGCAGAGCTTAAAAGCGGGTTCGGGTAGCTGAATGCAGCGGATGGATTTCAAAAAGATTCTCGCCGGATGGGCAGCGGTCTGCGCCGTGGGCACGGTATCGAACGTGCACGCGGGCACGTTTGACGCGCCCGTCTCTGTCGCGAACTCCGCCAACTCCGCTGCCACGTCTGCTGCCACCCTCCTCGCGCCCGGCCCGCTCGCCAGCGCCCGCGTGCCCAGCCTCAGTTTCGACTACGGCAGCGAGCCGCGCGTCGGCGCGCGCCTCAACGAGCAGATCATCCGCATTCCGGCCGACGCAACGGGCAGCGTGACACTCGAAACCACGATCTATCGTCCCGACGGTCCCGGCCCGTTCCCGATGATCGTCTTCAACCACGGCAAGATTCCCGGCGACCCGCGCGGCCAGGCTCGCAGCGAGCCGATGTCGCTCGCGCGCGAATTCGTGCGCCGCGGCTACGTGGTGGTAGCGCCGAATCGCCGCGGCTTTGCGGGCTCGGGCGGCACCTACGAGCAGGACGGCTGCGACGTGGAACGCAATGGCCTCGGCCAGGCTGCCGACGTGGCCGCGACCATCGACTACATGACGAAGCAGCCGTACGTGGATGCCCAGCACATCGTCGTGGCGGGCACTTCGCACGGCGGGCTCGCCACCATCGCCTACGGCACCGAAGCGAAAGCCGGCGTGCGCGGCCTCATCAACTTCTCGGGCGGCCTGCGTCAGGACGCCTGCACCGGCTGGCAGGACAACCTCACGCACGCGTTCGGCGCGTACGGCGCGAAGACCCAGGTGCCTTCGCTGTGGCTCTACGGCGACAACGATTCGGTGTGGCCCGCCACGCTCGTCACGCGCATGTACAGCGCGTACACGCAGGCGCAGACGGGCGGCGCGACGGGACCGGACGTCGAAGCCCGGCTCATCGATTTCGGCTCCTACAAGAACGACGCCCATCGCCTCGTAGGCGACCGCGACGGCGTGCATGTCTGGTGGCCGGCCGTCGATACGTTCCTGCGGCGCATCGGCATGCCCACCGCGGTGGAATATCGCGTGTCCGATCCGGCGCAGCCCAAGCCGACTGACTTCGCCGCCCTCGACGCCGTGAACGCCGTGCCGTTCCTTGACGAAGCAGGTCGCGCGGGGTATCGCAACTTCCTCAAGCAGTATCCGAGCCGCGCGTTTGCGGTCTCCGAGAACGGCGCCTGGTCGTGGGCCGAAGGCGGCGACAACCCGATGGCCGTGGCAATCGCGAACTGCCAGAAGGAAGGCGCGGGCGCGTGCCGCCTCTACGCGGTCAACGACTCGGTGGTGTGGAAGGACGACGGCCATGCCACGGCGCAAGCATCCGCGGACACCGACGATGCCGGCCAGCGTGACGATCGCAGCGTCACGGCGCGCGATACGGCGGTCACTGCGGGCGAAACGCCGGCCATCGCGAGCCGCTGATCCTTCGGCCGGCCTTTCTCTCGCGGGCCTTCTCTCACGGTTCTCTCTCACGGCGGCGCCGGCCGTCGGCTCGCACGAGCCTTCTTCGCTGATTGCATTGCGTCTCCCGTGCCGTGCTGCGCGATCTGCACTTGCTGCGTTCCCAGCGCCCCGCCGCTTCCGACCTCCACTATCCACTCGCCGCACTTCCCCACGCGCTTCCGGTCGTTGCGGCTCGTTGCCCGCGTAGCGCGCTCCGCGCGTCGCATTTCGCGAAAAGCCCTGGACGTCCCACCGAAAACCCGCATTTCCTCCCCGCTCCGCACGATTTTTTGCACAAGGGGTAGCTCACTTTGCCGTCGTCATCTACGGCGATTTCGAGCCTTCTGTCCCGAACCGTTCCGTGCTGCTCCGAACTGCCTCGAACGCCCGCCCAGCAAGGCTTCCGGGCCTATTTTCGCGGTAGTGCATTGCGGCTCGTTACGCGCTAATCTCGACGCCGCTGCCGTCCTGGCGAGCCGCATGGCGACGCTGCGAAACGTGCCTTCGATGCACTTCGCGCCCAACCCATGCGCGCCGCACCGCACATTGCCGGCAGCCTTCGCGCGACGCGAACGCACAAGCGCCGCGCGATCCGATCCGAAGTCCCGAAACATTCGCATGACGACGCAGCGTGCCGCGCTTCGCGCACCGTCCGCTGCGTCCATGCGCCGGAGTAGCGAGTCTTGAACAACCTGGCAACCGAAGACTGGGTGGCCCGCAGCCTGCGCGCCGTGTGGCACCCGTGTACGCAGATGAAGCATCACGAGCGACTGCCGCTCGTCGCCGTCTCGCACGCGAAGGGCGCGTGGCTCTACGACCGCGACGGCCACCGCTATCTCGACGCCATCAGCTCCTGGTGGGTCAACCTGTTCGGCCACGCGAACCCGCGCATCAACGCGGCCCTGAAGGCGCAGCTCGATACGCTCGAACACGTCATGCTCGCGGGCTGCACGCACGAGCCCGCCGTGGAGCTGGCCGAGCGCCTCGCCGCCCTCACGCAGCACACGCTGGGTCACGCGTTTTTCGCGTCGGACGGCGCATCCGCCGTCGAGATCGCGTTGAAGATGAGCTTCCATGCCTGGTGCAATCGCGGCTTCAGCAACAAGCGCGAGTTCGTCTGCGTGGCGGACGGCTATCACGGCGAAACCATCGGCGCACTCGGCGTGACGGACGTGCCGCTGTTCAAGGACGCCTACGATCCGCTCATTCGCCACGCGCACGTGGTGGCGTCGCCCGATGCGCGTCTTGCGCGCGACGGCGAAAGCGCTGCGGATGTCGCGCGCCGCGCCCTTGCGGACGTGCGCGCACTGTTCGAAGCGAAGAGCGCGCAGATCGCGGCGTTGATCGTCGAACCGCTCGTGCAGTGCGCGGCCGGCATGGCGATGCACGACGTCTCGTATCTCGCCGGCCTGCGCGCGCTGTGCGACCAGTACGGCGTTCACCTGATCGCCGACGAAATCGCCGTTGGATGCGGACGCACCGGCACCTTCTTCGCCTGCGAGCAGGCGGGCATCTGGCCGGACTTCCTGTGTCTTTCGAAGGGCATCAGCGGCGGGTATCTGCCGCTCTCGCTCGTGCTGTCGCGCGACGACATCTACGCCGCGTTCTACGACGACGACACCGCGCGCGGCTTCCTGCACTCACATTCGTACACGGGCAATCCGCTCGCGTGCCGCGCGGCGCTCGCCACGTTGGATCTCTTCGCAAGCGACGACGTGCTCGCCACGAACGCGCGCAAGTCGGCGCATCTGCGCGAGGCGCTCGCGCCGCTGGCCGCGCATGTGCGCGTGCGCCACTTCCGTCAGTGCGGCACGCTCTTCGCGTTCGATGCCGTCATCGACGATGCCCAACAGGCGAAGACCTTCTCGCGCCGCTTCTTCCAGCACGCGTTGCAGCGCGAACTGCTGCTGCGCCCCATCGGCACGACGGTGTACCTGATGCCGCCCTACGTGCTCGACGCAAACGAACAGGCGCTGCTCGCCGAACGCACGCTCGATACTTTCGACGCCACGCTGAAGGAGGCGCACTGATGCAGTTGCTCGACTCGCTCGAACAGGCTCTCGCCGACCTCGCCGCACGCGGCCTCACGCGCCGCCGCCGCACCATCGACTCGCCGTGCGCCGCGCACATGATCGTGGAGGGCCGCGACATGATCGGCTTCGCGAGCAACGATTACCTCGGGCTCGCAGCGCATCCGCAACTCGTGGCCGCCATCGCTGAAGGCGCGCAGCGCTACGGCGCGGGCAGCGGCGGCTCGCATCTGCTGGGCGGCCATTCGCGTGCGCATGCGCAACTCGAAGACGACCTGGCGGCATTCGCGGGCGGCTTCGTCGACGCACCGCGCGCGCTCTACTTCAGCACCGGCTACATGGCGAACCTCGCCGTGCTCACCGCGCTCGCGGGCCGCGGCACGACGCTCTTTTCGGACGCACTGAATCACGCGTCGCTCATCGACGGCGCACGGCTTTCGCGTGCCGACGTGCAGATCTATCCGCACGCCGACGTCGAAGCGCTGAGCGCGATGCTCGACGCTTCGGATGCCCAAACGAAGCTCATCGTCACCGACTCCGTGTTCAGCATGGACGGCGACGTAGCGCCGCTCGCGCCGCTGCTCGCGCTGGCTGAGCGTCACGGCGCATGGCTCGTCGTGGACGACGCCCACGGCTTCGGCGTGCTCGGCCCGCAAGGACGCGGTGCCATCGCACAGGCCGCGTTGCGCTCGCCGCATCTCGTTTCCGTGGGCACGCTTGGCAAGGCGGCCGGCGTGTCCGGCGCGTTCGTCGCCGCGCACACAACGGTGATCGAATGGCTCGTGCAACGCGCGCGGCCCTACATCTTCACGACGGCGTCCGCGCCTGCCGTGGCGCACGCGGTGTCGGCCAGCCTCAAGATCATCGCGGGCGACGAAGGCGACGAACGGCGCGCGCATCTGCACGCACTGATCGAACGCACGCGTGCGCTGCTCAAAGCGACCTGCTGGCTGCCTGTGGATTCGCACACCGCCGTTCAGCCGCTCATCATCGGCGCGAACGACGCCACGCTCGACATGGCCGCGGCGCTCGACCGCGAAGGGCTCTGGGTGCCCGCCATCCGGCCGCCCACCGTGCCGGCCGGCACGTCGCGTTTGCGCATCTCGCTTTCGGCAGGCCATTCGCATGACGACCTGGACCGGCTCGAGGCCGCGCTGCTTCGCCTCAGCAAGGCGGAGACCGCATCATGAGCGCGACGTTTTCGAACATCACGCAACCGCGCTCGCTTTTTGTAACCGGCACGGATACGGAAATTGGCAAGACGCTGGTTTCTGCTGCTTTGCTGCGCGGCTTCTCGCGCGCGGGTCTGCGCGCCGCGGCGATGAAGCCCATCGCGGCCGGCGCATTCGAGCGTGACGGCGTCTGGCACAACGAAGACGCCGATCAACTCGACGCCGCCGCGAGCGTGCTGTTGCCGCCCGACATTCGCACGCCGTATCTGCTGAAAGAACCGGCCGCGCCGCACATTGCCGCTGCGCTCGAACATGTGACGCTGGACCCGGCGCGCATCGTGGCCTGCCATGCCGAGGCCATGCAGCGCGCCGACGTCGTGGTGGTGGAAGGCGTGGGCGGCTTTCGCGTGCCGCTCACGGACACCTGCGACACCGCCGACCTCGCCCGCATGCTCGGCTTGCCCGTGCTGCTCGTGGTGGGCATGCGGCTGGGCTGCATCAGTCACGCGCTGCTCACTGCGGAGGCTATCGCCGCCCGCGGGTTGCGTCTCGCGGGCTGGGTGGCCAATCGCGTCGATCCCGCCATGACGTTCGCCGACGAAAACATCGACGCGCTGCGCGAACGGCTGGGCCGCGAGTACGAGGCACCGCTCGTCGGCGTGGTACCGCATCTCGCGAATCCGTCGGCCGATGCCGCGGCGGATTGCCTCGACACGGCATCGCTGCTGCAAACGCTGCACGCGCTCGACATATCGCGTCGCTCGCCGCTCAACACGCAATAGAACACGCTCAAGACAAACCTGGACACGAAGGACTCACGACATGCCCTCCACTTCCATCGAAACCTCAACCGTGCAAACAACGGCCACCGTGCAGGCCACCACGACGAACGCCACCAGCGCCCGCTGGAAAGTCGCCGACGTGGTCGCGCTCTACGATCTGCCGTTCAACGACCTGCTGTTCCGCGCGCAGCAAGTGCATCGCGAGCACTTCGACGCGAATGCCGTGCAACTCTCTACGCTGCTCTCCATCAAGACGGGCGGCTGCGAAGAAGACTGCGCGTACTGCCCGCAGTCGGCGCACTACGAAACGGGCGTCAAGGCCGAGAAGTTGATGGAAGTGGACGCCGTGCTGGCCGCCGCGCGCGTGGCGAAGGAAAACGGCGCGACGCGTTTCTGCATGGGCGCCGCGTGGCGCAATCCGAAAGACCGGCATCTGGAGCCGATCAAAGACATGATTCGCGGCGTGAAGGCGATGGGGCTTGAAACGTGCGTGACGCTCGGCATGCTCGAAGCGCATCAGGCGCAGTCGCTGCGCGACGCGGGGCTCGACTACTACAACCACAACCTCGACACCTCGCCGGAGTTCTACGGGCAAATCATCTCCACACGCACCTACGAAGACCGGCTCGCCACGCTTGAACGCGTGCGCGACGCGGGCATCAACGTGTGCTGCGGCGGCATCGTGGGCATGGGCGAATCGCGGCGTGAACGCGCGGGGCTCATCGCGCAGCTCGCGAACATGGACCCGTATCCGGAATCGGTGCCCATCAACAATCTCGTGCAGGTGGACGGCACGCCACTCACGGGCACGGAAGCACTAGACCCGTTCGAGTTCGTGCGCACCATTGCCGTGGCGCGCATCACGATGCCGCGCGCGATGGTTCGCCTCTCCGCGGGCCGCGAGAAGATGGACGACGCGTTGCAAGCGCTGTGCTTCCTCGCGGGCGCGAACTCGATTTTCTACGGCGATCAGTTGCTCACCACCGGCAACCCGCAGGCCGAAGCGGACCGCAAGCTGCTCGCGCGGCTCGGCATTCGTGCGGAGACGGCGAACGCGCTGCCCACGGACGAGTACAAGCACGCGCATGCGCACGAAGGTTGCCGCCACGGCTGATCGAACGCATACGTTGATGCTTTGAGGACAGCGGCGCCGCTACACGAACGCGTGCGCATCCTCCGTCACCGGGTCTTCACCCGCGCTTTCAGCCGTGTTTTCACCGGCCCCTTCGCGAAATCGGCGCGGGGCCGCGCAGTGAACCAGCGTATCGACGAAGTGCTTTGCACGCGGCCACGGCCCGAAGCCCGCGGCCGTGTTGATGTGCCCCGCGTCGCCCAGGTTCACGAATGCGCTGCCCAGGTGTTGCGCAAGCGCGAGGGCACCGGCGGCGGGCATCCACGGATCCGTCTCGCTGCCGATCAGGATGGACGGCACCGGCAGCCGCCGCGGCTCGAAGGCGCCCGCAAAACGAAATTTCTCCGGACTCGCGGGCGCGACGAGCAGCACGCCCGCCACATCCGCGGCGCAACTGCCCTGCAGCAATGCGTGAGCGGTCGCGAGGCAGCCGAAGCTGTGCGCGGCCAGCACGAACGGCCCGCGCTCACGTGCCAGCAGCGCGCGTAGCGCCTCGCCCCACGCTGCGAGATTGGGCGCATCCCAGTCCGCCTGCTCCACGCGCAACGCGCGCGGAAACTGACGCTCGAGCCAGGTCTGCCAGTGCGCACCCTCGCTGCCATGAAGGCCCGGCACCGTCACGAGTCGCGGCGGCCACACCGATTTGCTGCACGAAAGCATGATTTTTCCTCGCTTCCGGAATCTGTGAACGGATTGTGGCCTGCACCGTCGCCGCGCCGAACCAATTTTTTTTGCTTTGTTTTTTCCATCGCGCCGCTTCGGCGTGAACGTCTTGCTGCGCGCGGGCGCAACGTCGATCGAAAAAGTAGAATGGACGCTTCCGCATGGCCGCCGCCGCTTACATGCAGGCGTTCTGCCCGCCCGCTCGTGCCTTCCTGAGCCTTCCTGAGCCGTCTAAAAGCCCACGCGCATTCGATGAAGATCCTGTTCTATCAGCCGCACTCGAACCACAACACCTCAGACAACGACGCCTGGCTGCGCGGTCTGCAACAGGCGCTGCCGCAAGCGGAGTTGCGCGAGTGGCAACCCGGCGACCAGGCGAGCGCCGACTATGCCGTGGTGTGGCGTCCGCCGCGCGAGCTTTTCGCAGGGCGCCACGACTTGCGCGCCATCTTCAACCTGGGCGCGGGCGTGGACGCGATACTCGGGCTCGAACGCGAATTCCCCGGCACGCTGCCGCGCGAGGCGCTGCTCGTGCGGCTGGAAGACACGGGCATGGGCCAGCAGATGGTCGAGTACATCGCGCATGCCGTGCTGCGCTACCTGCGCCGCTTCGACGAGTACGAACAGCTTCAGCAGGCGCGCCGCTGGAAGGTGCTGGAACCGCATCCGCGCGCCACGTTCACGGTGGGCGTGATGGGACTCGGCGTGCTGGGCACCCAGGTGGCGCAGGCGCTGGCCGCGCTCGGCCTGCCGGTGCGCGGCTTCAGCCGCAACGCGAAACGGATCGAGGGTATTGCGTGCTCGTCGGGCGAACTGCATGGCGCGGCGTTCGACGCGTTTCTCGATGGCGTGAAGGTACTCGTCAATCTCTTGCCGCACACGCCCGATACGGCCGACGTCATGAACGCGCGCACGTTTTCGAAGCTCGCGCGCGGCGCGTATCTCGTGAACGTGGCGCGCGGCGGACATCTGGTTGAACACGATCTGATCGATGCGCTCGCGCACGGCCAGATCGCGGCGGCCACGCTCGACGTATTTCGCGAAGAGCCGTTGCCCGCCGACCATCCGTTCTGGCGCGAGCCGCGCATCACCATCACGCCGCACAGCGCGGCGCAGACGCTGCGCGACGAAAGCATCGAACAGGTGGCGCACAAGATCGCGTCGCTCGCGCGCGGGGAGCCGATCAGCGGCATCGTGGAGCGCGAGCGCGGCTATTGAGGCCGGCCGCCAGAGACACCACACCGGCAGCAGAACAACCGCAGGAGACACACATGGCATTGCCAGCAGCAGTGAAGATTGTTGAGGTGGGGCCGCGCGACGGCTTGCAGAACGAGAAGGACTTCGTGCCCACCGCGATCAAGATCGAACTCATCAACCGGCTTTCGGCGGCGGGCTTTCCGAACATCGAGGCCGCGTCGTTCGTCTCGCCGAAATGGGTGCCGCAGATGGCCGACGGCGCGGAAGTGATGGCCGGCATCGAGCGCCGCGCGGGCGCGATCTATTCGGTACTCACGCCGAACATGCGCGGCTTCGAAGGCGCACAGGTCGCGAACGCCGACGAGATCGTCATCTTCGGCGCCGCGAGCGAAGCGTTCTCGCAGAAGAACATCAACTGCAGCATTGCCGAGAGCATCGAGCGCTTCGCGCCGGTTGCGCACGCCGCCAAGGCGCACGGCATGCGGCTGCGCGGCAGCGTGTCGTGCGCGCTCGGTTGCCCGTATCAGGGCGAGGTGCCGGTGGCCTCCGTGGTGGACGTGGTGGAGCGCTTCGCGGCATTGGGCTGCGACGAGATCGACATCGCGGACACCATCGGCGTCGGCACGCCGAAGCGCACGCGCGAGGTCTATGAGGCCGTGACGAAGGTGTTTGCGCGCGAACGTCTGTCGGGCCACTTTCACGATACGTATGGCCAGGCGCTCGCCAACATCTACGCGGCGCTGCTGGAAGGCATCGAGATCTTTCACGCGTCCGTGGCGGGTCTGGGCGGCTGCCCGTATGCGAAGGGCGCCACGGGCAACGTCGCGACCGAAGACGTGCTGTACCTCATGAATGGCCTCGGCATTCGCACCGGCATCGACCTCGATCAGGTGGTGGTCGCGGGCGATTTCATCTCGACGGCCATTGGCCGCGCGAACGTTTCGCGTGCCGGCAAGGCGCTGCTCGCGAAAGCGCGCGACGCTGCGGCCCGTTGCGTGTAACCGCGAAGCTCGCCCGAAGACCGCTGCACATGAACACGAACGGAAACACCGACATGACGGAAAACATCGCACCCGATACGCAAGAGAACCAGGACAACCTCGCCACCCTGCCCGACTCCGCGCGGCGCGTCGCGCTGCTGCTGCGCGAGCGCGGTCACGCGAAGCCCGTGGTCATGCTGCCCGAGACCGGCAAGACGTCGGCGGAAGCGGCGGCGGGACTCGGCTGCTCGGTCGCACAGATCGCGAAGTCGATCCTGTTTCGCCGCGTGGAAGACGACGCGCCGGTGCTCGTCATCGCGAGCGGTGCGAATCGCGTGGACGAAAAGAAGGTGGCGGCGCACGTGGGCGCCGTGGGGCGTGCGGACGCGAAGTTCGTGCGCGAGAAAACGGGCTACGCGATTGGCGGCGTCTGTCCGATCGGGCACGCCGTGCCGCCCGTCACACTGATCGACGCGGACCTGCTCGAACTCGCAAGCCTGTGGGCCGCCGCGGGGCATCCGCACGCGGTGTTCAACCTCTCACCCGACGAACTGATCGCGTTGACCGGCGCGCCCGTCGTGGACGTCGCGCTGCGCGACGCGTCCTGATGAGCGCATCGCAAGACCACACGCTGCCGCTGCGTGCGCAGGACCGCACGCCCGTGCCGTCGCCGTGCATCAACGTCTGCAAGATGAGCGCGGCCACCGGATGGTGCGAAGGGTGCCTGCGCACCATCGACGAAATCGCCGGCTGGTCGTCGCTCGACGATGCCGCGAAACGCGCCGTGTGGGACACCATCGAACGGCGCCACGCACAACTCGTCGGCTCGCCATGAACGCGCCGCCGCGTGTCGTGACCATTGGCGAAACGTGCACGTGCACGCTCGCGCTCAGCGCGGAGTCGATCAAGTCGTTCGCCACGCTCGTGGACGACCGCAACCCGTTGCATCACGACGACGCGTACGCCGCGCAAAGCCGCTTCGGCGGGCTCATCGCATCGGGCACGCAGCCCACGGCGCACTTCATGGCGCTGCTCGCGACGCACTTCTCGCAGTACGCACAGCCGCTCGGCCTGGAGTTCGACGTCAAGCTCAAGCGCGCCGCGCATGCAGGCGACACGCTCGTCATGACGTGGCGCGTGCGCGACGCCTGGTGGAAGCCCAGCCTCAACGGCGACCTCGTGCAACTGGAAGGCAGCGTCGCGAACCAGCGCGGCGAAACGGTCGTCGTGGGCAAGGCGACGATTCTCGTGATGCCGAAGCCGGCGACATCGGCTTCTATCGCCACCGCTGCGTGAGTCGCTCTTGAACACCATCACGCCGCGCCTGCCCGCTTCCATGCGCGTCTTCGAACGCGGCTGGCTCTCGTCCAACAATGTGCTGTTCGTGGACGACGCGCGCACCGCCATCGTCGATACGGGTTACGCGACGCATGCGGCACAGACCGTCGAACTCGTGCGACACGCGCTGGGCGCACGTCCGCTCGATCTCATCGTGAACACGCATCTGCATTCGGACCATTGCGGCGGCAACGCGCGGCTGCAAGCCGAATGGACCTGCGACACGCTGATTCCCACCGCCGAAGCCGAAGCAGTCAGGGCCTGGGACGAACACCGTCTGACCTTCCGCGGCACCGCGCAGACCTGCGAGCGCTTCGCTTTCACGGGCACCTTCGCGCCCGGTACAGCGCTCGTGCTGGGCGGCCTGCGGTGGGAGGTGCTCGGCGCGCCGGGTCACGATCCGCATTCGGTCATGCTTTACTGCGCGAGCGAACGCGTACTGATCAGCGCAGACGCGCTATGGGAGAACGGCTTCGGCGTGATTTTTCCGGCGCTGGGTGGTGAAACCCATGAGCGCGGCGAAAGCGACGAAGGCTTTGCCGAGCAGCAGGCCGTGCTCGAAGCCATCGCGAAGCTGGACGTTGCCGTGGTGGTGCCGGGACACGGCGCACCGTTCGCGAACGTACACGAGGCGCTGGGCCGCGCATTTTCGCGTCTGGCGTGGCTGCGGGCCGATCCCACGCGCAACGCAAAAAATGCACTGAAAGTGCTGACCGTGTTCAAGCTGCTCGAACTGCGGGAAACGACGTTTGCGGCACTGCTCGAGATGCTCGACGACGCGCAGATCATCGGCGCAGCGGCCGCCATGCTCGCACCGCGCAACGCGTGGCCCGTGCTCATGCGCAACGTGCTCGAAGATCTCGCGAAAAGCGGTGCGCTGGTGGTGGAGGGCGAACGCATCACGGCACCGCACGCGTCGGTATGAAGCCTCAACGCGCGCAATCAGGCAGGCCGGAAGGGGGGAGTGAAGCGAGAAAAAGCGGGAACGGTGAGGGCGGCCATCGAAACCATCCAGCCGCCGCATCAAAAAGAAAGCCGCTCGCAGGCCCTAAAGTGAACACTTTCAGCGGACAGCGAACGGCGCAATTTTCGACGTGATCAGCGTCCCACGCATCATACCGGCGCCCCTTGGGCCCCGCATCGGTGATTTCCCTACAGAATTTTGACGCAGGCTTAACGGCGGCCTACAGACGCATTGCAGGCGGCAGACTCCGCTTCACGCCGACGCCCGCGCCGCTGCGGCACCACGCGCCAGCCCAGATTCACACCCGCCGCCGCGAGCAGAATCAGCACGGCGCCTACCAGTTGAATCCATGCGAGGCGCTGCCCGAACGCCACGCGGTCCACCACGATGGCGACCACGGGATAGATAAACGACAACGCACCCGTCATCGCCGTGGGCAGCTTCTGGATGGCGCCGTAGAGCAGCACGTACATCACGCCGGTGTTCACCACACCGAGCGTGACGAGTTGGGCCCAATGCACTGCCGTCACCGGCATCGCGTCGAAGCGCGCGAGCGGCGCCAGCGCCACCGCGCCGAACGCGAGTTGCACGAGTGCGATGAGATGCGGCGGCGTGCCCTTCAAGTGCTTCGTGATGATCGACGACACCGCATAGAGGAACGCTGCGCCCACCGCGAGCGCAACGCCTTGCAGGTATTGCCCCGGCACGGCGAGCACAGCGGGTTCCACCTTCACGACGAAGATGAGACCCACGAACGCCACTAGCAGCCACACTACTGTGGACGTGGTAATGCGTTCACGAAACACGACCGCGCCCAGCGCCACGAGCATGAACGGCTGCGTGTTGTAGACGGCCGTGGCCATCGAGATCGACGCACGCGAATACGCGGCGAACAGCAGCACCCAGTTGAGCACGATGGCGATGGCGCCAAGCACCGCGAGCCCGACGACCCGCCATGACAGCAGCGCGCGTTTCAACAGCCCCAGCGCGGCGCAAATCAATGCGAGTGTGGCGCTGCCGAACACGCAGCGTAGAAACACGACGTTGAGCGCGGATTGCTGCGACGACACCACGAGCCAGCCGATCGATCCCGACATCAGCATCGCAACGGTCATCTCGGCGGCGCCGCGGCGGATTTCGCTTGAAGCCATGCCAGTCACTCTCCTTTGTCGACAACACGAAGTTGCGATTCAGTGTAGAGATTCGGGCTCGCGAGAGATATGCTGAAATTGAGGCTTGAATGCCCGTTCGCCTATGAATCGAAGGCCATCATGAATAAACGCCTTGCATCGCCTGCCGCACGTCCGGCGCCCGTCACGCTGGACGAAACGGATCGCACACTCATCGCCGCCCTCGCTGAGGACGCGCGTCAGCCCGTGAGCGAACTCGCGCGCCGCATCGGACTTTCAGCGCCGAGCACCACCGAACGTCTGCGGCGGCTCGAAGCGCAGGGCGTGATCGAAGGCTTCACGGTGAGCCTCAATCCGCGCGCGCTGGGCTACACCTTGCAGGCCATCGTGCGCGTGAAGCCGCTGCCGGGACAGCTGCACCTGGTGGAAGAAGTGATCCGGCGAATTCCCGAGTTCGTGGAATGCGACAAGGTCACCGGCGACGACTGCTTCATCGCGCGGCTCTATTTGCACTCCATCGATCAGCTCGACGAGATTCTCGCGAAGGTGACCGAGCGCGCCGAAACGAGCACGGCCATCGTGAAGTCCACGCCCGTGGCAAGGCGGCTGCCGCCGTTGCCGTGATTCAGCAACGCGCGTGTCGTAGGTGAGCGCCAGGGCCTGTTCACGCTAATGCCTGGCCCCCGGGCCCCCAAGGACGCGTCAGCGGTCCAGCGCCTCGAAGAAGGAAAGCATCTCGTCGACCAGCGGCTCCGCCGCCTCTTCTGGAATGTAGTGACCGCATGGCAGCGCGCGGCCGCTCACGTCGCGGGCCACCTTGCGCCATTCTTCGAGTGGATCGAAGCAGCGGCCCACCACGCCCTTCTCGCCCCACAGCACGCGCAGCGGACACGCCACCTTGTTGCCGCGTTCGATGTCGGCGCGATCGTGTTCCAGGTCGATGGTCGCGGAGGCGCGGTAGTCCTCGCACATCGCATGCACGGCGCCGGGCTGGCGCAGCGCGCTGCGGTACGCGTCGAGCGCCTGCGGCGCGAACGGCGCGAGACCCGCATGGCGGCCACCCATCACGCGCTCCACGTAGACATCGGGATTCGCGCCGATGAGCGTCTCCGGCAACGGCTCGGGCTGGATCAGGAAGAACCAGTGGAAGTAGAGCGTGGCGAAGGTGCGGTCGGTGGCCTCGTACATGGCGAGCGTGGGCGCGATGTCGAGTAGCATCAGCCGCTCCACGGCGCCGGGATGATCGAGCGCCATGCGGTGCGCCACCCGTGCGCCGCGGTCGTGGGCGCAGACGAGAAAACGCTCGAAGCCGAAGTGACGCATCACCTCGACCTGGTCGGCGGCCATCGCGCGTTTCGAGTACGGCGTGTGCCGCTCGTCGCTCGCGGGCTTGGCCGACGCGCCATAGCCGCGCAGATCGGTGGCAATCACCGTGAAGTGCCGCGCCAGCGCTGCTACGCACCGATGCCAGATCATGTGCGTTTGCGGATGGCCGTGAAGCAGCAGCAAGGGCGGACCTGCCCCGCCCTTCACCCCGAAAATATCGACACCGCTTGTCGCAGTCGTCACGTGAAAGGGTGTGAACGCCTCGAAGGACATAGTCGTCTCTTGTCGTTGTTGGTCTGGTTCGCGAATTGTAGAACGCGGATGGGTACCTTCGAGGTGGGATGGCGCACGCAATCCGTAGAACCCGAACACTCCTTCCAGTACGAGGCCCGTCGTGCAAGGCAGATGCATCGCCTATAATCGAACGATCGTTCTCTAAAACGACCCACATGATGGGACGCGCGGTGCACTCTGCACCGCTCTGCTTCACCGCTACACTCATATCGCCGAGCCGCTTGCCACTCTCACGCGGCCGTCACTCAGGAGACTCTCGCCATGGCCTTGCCCGCCGTCCTGCAAAACCTTGCGCTGCCTGTCGTCGCTTCGCCGATGTTCATCGTCAGCTATCCCGAACTCGTGCTCGCGCAATGCAAGGCTGGCATCGTCGGTTCGTTTCCCGCGCTCAATGCGCGGCCCGCGGAATTGCTCGACGAATGGCTCACGCAGATCCAGCAGCAGCTCGCGGCGCACAAGGCTGCGCACCCGGACGCCGTGATCGGTCCCGTTGCCGTGAATCAGATCGTGCATCAGTCGAATGTGCGGCTCGAACAGGACATTCGCGTGTGCGTGGAGCACAAGGTGCCCATCTTCATTACGAGCCTGCGGGCGCCGGCCAAGGAAATCGTGGACGCCGTGCACAGCTACGGCGGCATCGTGCTGCACGACGTGATCAACATGCGGCACGCGAGCAAAGCGCTCGAAGCCGGCGTGGACGGTCTCATTCTGGTTGCCGCGGGTGCCGGCGGGCATGCGGGCACGATGTCGCCGTTCGCTCTCGTCGGTGAAGTGCGCCGCGTGTTCGACGGGCCCATCGTGCTTTCGGGCGCCATCGCGAACGGCGGGTCGATTCTCGCGGCGCAGGCGATGGGTGCGGATCTCGCCTACATGGGCACGCGCTTCATCGCGACGCAGGAAGCGCACGCGGTGGACGACTACAAGCGCGCCATCATCAAGGCGAACGCCGCGGACATCATCTACACGAACCTCTTCACCGGCGTGCACGGCAACTACATCCGCGAAAGCATCGTGAACGCCGGGCTCGATCCGGACGCGCTGCCCGAGTCGGACAAGTCGCGCATGAACTTCGGCAGCGACAAGGCGAAGGCGTGGAAAGACATCTGGGGCGCAGGCCAGGGCGTGGGCCTGATGGACGACGTTCCCACGGTGGCCGAACTCGTCGCACGACTCAAGAAGGAATACGACGAGACGAAGGCGCGGCTGGGCATTGCGCGCTGAGGTTGCGTTGGCACTGACGCTGCCCGTCAGCGTCGCCCGCTCATAACCGGGCGCGTTCGCACAGTCGTTCGCGCCCTCACATATTCCGCCGATACTGCCCGCCCACCTCGAATAGCGCGTGCGTGATCTGCCCGAGCGAGCAGACGCGCACCGCGTCCATCAGTACCTCGAATACGTTCGCGTCGTCCATGACGGCCTGCTTGAGGCGCGCCAGCGCGGGCGGTGCGTCGTCGCGATGACGTGCCTGGAAGCTGCGCAGCCGCACGAGCTGGCTGCGCTTCTCGTCTTCCGTCGACCGTGCGAGCGTGAGCGTGGCCGGCGCCTCGTGCGCATGCGGATTCACGAACGTGTTCACGCCCACGATCGGATACGACCCGTCGTGCTTGCGATGCTCGTAAAGCAGCGACTCGTCCTGAATGCGTCCGCGCTGATAACCGGTCTCCATGGCGCCCAGCACGCCGCCGCGCTCGGTGAGGCGGTCGAACTCCGCGAGCACCGCGGCCTCCACGAGGTCCGTCAGTTCCTCGATCACGAAGCTGCCCTGGTTCGGGTTCTGGCTCTTCGCGAGCCCCCATTCGCGATTGATGATGAGCTGGATGGCGAGCGCGCGCCGCACGGATTCTTCCGTGGGCGTGGTGATGGCTTCGTCGAACGCGTTCGTGTGCAGCGAATTGCAGTTGTCGTAGATCGCGATGAGCGCCTGCAACGTGGTGCGGATATCGTTGAAGTCGATTTCCTGCGCGTGCAGGCTGCGCCCCGAGGTCTGCACGTGATACTTGAGCTTCTGGCTGCGCTCGTTCGCGCCGTAACGCTCACGCATCGCGAGCGCCCAGATGCGGCGTGCCACGCGGCCGAGCACGGTGTACTCGGGGTCCATGCCGTTCGAGAAGAAGAACGACAGATTCGGCGCGAATGCATCGATGTGCATGCCGCGCGCGAGATACGCCTCCACGTACGTGAAGCCGTTTGCCAGCGTGTAGGCGAGTTGCGAGATGGGGTTCGCGCCGGCCTCAGCGATGTGATACCCGGAGATCGAGACCGAATAGAAGTTGCGCACGCCTTGATCGACGAACCAGGCCTGGATGTCGCCCATCACCTTGAGGCTGAATTCCGTCGAGAAGATGCAGGTGTTCTGCCCCTGGTCTTCCTTGAGGATGTCGGCTTGCACGGTGCCGCGCACGTTGTGCAACGCGTGCCGGCGTGCTGCGTCGATTTCTTCGGCCGTCGGTTCGCGGCCTTCGGTTGCTGTGCGCGCACGCAGCCGTTCGATCTGCTGGTCGATGGCCACGTTGAAAAACATCGCGAGAATGGCGGGCGCGGGTCCGTTGATGGTCATCGAAACCGATGTGTCCGGCGCGCACAGGTCGAAGCCGTCGTAGAGCGCGTTCATGTCGTCGAGCGTCGCCACCGAGACGCCCGAGTTGCCGATCTTGCCGTAGATGTCGGGCCGCTCGTCGGGCTCTTCGCCGTAGAGCGTGACCGAGTCGAACGCGGTGGACAGGCGCTTCGCGGGCATGCCCTCGGCGAGCAGCTTGAAGCGGCGGTTCGTGCGCATCGGGTCGCCCTCGCCCGCGAACATGCGCGTGGGGTCTTCGTTTTCGCGCTTGAACGCAAACACGCCGCCCGTGAATGGAAAATGGCCGGGCAGGTTTTCGAGCATCAACCAACGCAGCGTCTCGCCAGGGTCCGCGAATTTCGGCAGCGAAATCTTGCGCATCGTCGTGCCGGAGAGCGTCGTGACGGTGAGCGCCGTGCGGATCTCGCGGTCGCGTACTTTCACGACGTGTTCTTCGCCCGAGTACGCCGCCACGGTTTGCGGCCACGCGTCGAGCAGCGCCTTTTCGCGCTCGCCGAGTTGTGCTTCGCGTTCGGCGATAAGCGCATCGATTCGTTCGCCTGGCGTGGCGGCCGCTTTTGTATCGGGCGCCTTCGTGACGTTGGCCTCGTCGCTTACGCACGACGCCAACATGCGGCGCGTCTCCGTCAGCTGCCAGCGTTCACGCGCCAGTTGCGACTGCGCGACGACGCGCTGCCGATACGCGCGCACCGTCTCGGCAATTTCGCTCAGATACCGCACGCGCGCGGGCGGCACGATGGCGTGCAGGCCGCTCGAATGACGCTGGCCGTCGAGCGCCGGCAGCGTGCCGCCGCCCTCGCGCAGTCCGTGTTCACGCAGTGCGCGCGCGATGTGCTGATAGAGCGCCGTCACGCCGTCGTCGTTGAAACGCGACGCCACTGTGCCGAACACCGGCATCGCATCGGGCGCCGCCGTGAAGCCGCGGTTGCGCTGCACCTGCTTGGCGACGTCGCGCAATGCGTCGGCCGCGCCGCGGCGGTCGAACTTGTTGATGGCGACCACGTCGGCGAAGTCGAGCATGTCGATCTTTTCAAGCTGGCTCGCCGCGCCGAATTCGGGCGTCATGACGTAGAGCGACTGATCGGCGAGCGGCACGATGGCCGCGTCGCCCTGGCCAATGCCGGAGGTCTCCACGACGACCAGATCGAAACCCGCGGCCTTGCAGGCAGCGATGGCGTCGGGCAACGCATCCGAAATTTCGCTCGACGCTTCGCGCGTGGCGAGCGAGCGCATGAACACGCGCGCGCCGCGCCCCCAGTTGCCGATCGCGTTCATACGGATGCGGTCGCCCAGCAGCGCGCCGCCGGACTTGCGGCGCGACGGGTCCACGGCGAGCACGGCGATGGTGAGTGCGTCGTCGAAGTCGAGGCGGAAGCGCCGCACGATTTCGTCCGTGAGCGACGATTTGCCCGCGCCGCCCGTGCCCGTCACGCCGAGCACGGGCACGCGCCGCGCGGCCGCGCGCGCAGCCAGTTCGGCACGCAGCGGCACGCCGGCCTGGCCGGTTTCGAGCGCGGAAATGAGCACGGCGAGTTGACGGAAAACCGGCGTGGGGTCGGCCGGTAAAGCGAGGGTGTCGGCCCGTAGGCTCTGCGCGTCGCCGTGCGGGCTCGCGGCATCGTCGCGTGAGTCCGCAGCAGGATCATCGCGCGACATCGCGGCCTCACTGCAGCGCGCAATCATGTCGTCGATCATGCCTTGCAGGCCCAGCCGCTGGCCGTCCTGCGGCGAGTAGATGCGCGCCACGCCGTAGCGCTCCAGCGCCGCGATTTCCTCAGGCACGATCACGCCGCCCCCGCCGCCGAACACCTTGATGCGTTCGCCGCCGCGTTCACGCAGCAGGTCGACGAGATAGCGAAAGTATTCGACGTGCCCGCCCTGGTAGCTCGACACGGCCACGGCGTCGGCGTCTTCTTCGAGCGCGGCGGTAGCGACTTCGTCCACCGAACGGTTATGGCCGAGGTGAATGACCTCGACGCCGCTCGCCTGAAGGATGCGGCGCATGATGTTGATGGACGCGTCGTGGCCGTCGAACAGCGCGGCGGCCGTCACGAAGCGCAAACGGCGAACCGGAAGCGGCGAGCGCAGCGGCTTGTGGCCGCCGGCGCGCTGCGGCGTGGAAAGGTCGGTCATGTCTCCCCCGGGTCGTTCTACGGGTTCGGGTTGTCTGCCCAGTATAGACAAACGACATGGTCAGCCTTGGCGTTGCGATCCGGCTTTTCCGGCTGGCTTTCCCGCTTCCGGCGGCCCCGTTGCCGGCCCCTCTGCCGGGCTCCTTTGCCGCCCCCCCTTTGCCGCCCCCCCTTTGCCGGTCGCCCCTTTGCCGGTCGCCCCTTTGCCGGGCTGCTTTGCCGCTGCCTTCGCGAAAACGGATGCGCTTTCGCCGCCCCTTCTCAACTCGCCGCGGCGGCGCGAATCTGTTCGAGCGTCGGCCACAGCCCTTGCCCGGCGAAGCGCTGGGCCATGAAATCGACGAAGGAGCGCACCTTCGCCGACAGGTAGCGGCGGCTCGCATACACCACGTGGATGGGCAGCTCGCGCGGCGGCGCCACATCGACCAGAATCGGCACGAGACGGCCGGCGGCGATGTCGTCGCCGATCACCTCGGTGCCCAGCAGCGCGACGCCCGCACCGTGCAGCGTCACCACGCGCTGCGCTTCCAGATGATTGACCACCATGTTGCCCGCAAGCCGCACGCGCGAGCCGCCCGCCATGGACGAGAGCGTGAGTTCCTGCGCCGACACGTCCGCGTAGTGGATGAAGTTGTGGCGCGTGAGGTCGTCGAGCGTCTTCGGCGTGCCGTGCCGCGCCAGATAGTCGGGCGACGCACAGAGCAGGATGTGTGCGGTCGCAATCTGCCGCGCGATCAGCGAAGACGACTTCAGGCCGGATGGCGATGCCCGCACGGCCACGTCGAAACCTTCGTCGATCAGCTCGACGACGCGGTCCGACAACTGGATATCGACGGTGACCTTCGGGTACTGCGCGGCGTAGTCGGCGGCCGCGCTCATGATGTGGCGCAGGCCGAACGCCGAGAGACACGTTACGCGCAGTCGTCCTTGCGGCACCACGCTCGCGGCGCTGACCGCCTGCGCGGCCTCCTCGATTTCACCGAGCGCTTGCGAGAGCCGCTCGTAATACTCGCGTCCCGCTTCGGTGGGCGCAACGCGCCGCGTGGTGCGGTTCAGGAGCCGCGCGCCAAGCTGCTGCTCCAGATGCATGACGTGCTTGCTCGCCATCGCCGGCGACATCTCGGCCCGCGCGGCCGCGCCGACGAAGCTGCCCGTCTCCACGACGTGGCGGAACACTTTCATGCTGACGAGGGTATCCATCGCAATCACTCACCGGAAGAATCAATCGGTGCCATTGTGCGCGTTTTATCAAATGGAAGTGAGCAAAGGGTAAGGCGGGGCGCTCATGTTGAGCGGCGTAGGCCGACGCGCGAGGAGCGCCGACCTCGACGGAAAGGCGCAACGTGCAGGAGCAGCGTGGTGAAAGAAGAAGCCCCCATGCACGCGAACCGCGATGGGCCGCGCGAATGGGTAGCGCGAATTGGGGGCGAACTTCGTAGTAGCGGACGTGGGAGTTGGCTGCGCGAGCGCGAAACCGTCGCGCAGCGCATAGAGCGGCAGGCGCTGCGTCGACCCGCCGGGTTGTCCTGCCGCCCGGCCCGGCCGACGCGTCGCCCCCGCCTGCCGCCGTGGTCAGAACTTCGCGCGCATGCCGACGCCGAAGGTATCCCCCGACGACTGGTTGCTGATGTGGTCGTACATGTAGGCCGCGTACACGTCGGTGCGCTTCGACAGCGGATAGTCGTAGCCTACGGCCCACGTCTGGCGCGTCTGGTCGAGGCCGCCGCCGTCGCGCGAGTACGCGTACGACGCCATGGCCGTGCCCGTGCCGAGCGGCGCGCTCACGCCGCCCTGCGCCGTATTCACGTGCCAGCTGCCGACGTTCTGGTCGTTCTTCGTGTACATGTACTGGCCGAACAGCTTCACGTATTTGAGGTCGTACGACAGGCCGAGCTGCGCCACGCTCTGGCTCTTCAGGCCGGTGACGAGGCTGTTCAGGTCGGTGGGGCTGTCGTTGAAATTCACGTACTGATAGACCGCGGTCGCAGCGAACGGACCGTGGAAGTAAAGCACCTGGCCGCTCCACTTCTTCGAACCGTTGTGGTCGGCGCTGTTGCCGAGCGCGTACATGGCGGCGCCCGAAAGACCGTTGAAGTCCGGCGTTGCGTACTGCACGGCGTTGTTCCAGCCGGAGTCGCCTATTACGCCCTGGTCCGTCGTGTAGGTGGGGAACGTGCCGAGGCCGAGGAACACGTGATACACCATCGGCGAGAAGGTGTACGAATCGATGAACGGGTTGAACAGAATCGTCGAGACGAACAGGTGCGTCGTGAGACGGCCCGCCGTGACGGTGCCGTAAGGCGACTCGATGCCGACGTACGAGTTACGGGCGAAGAACGTGTCGCCCTGGAAGCGGCCGTACTGGCCGTTCTGCGCGCGGAAGAAGCTTTCCAGCGTGAAGATCGCCTTGTAACCGCCACCCAGGTCCTCAGCACCCTTCAGGCCCCAGTAGGACGTCGACATGCCGCCGCCGGACACATTCCAGGCGCGCTGACTGCCGGGAAATTTCGTGGCGCCGACCCATTCGTCGACCTGGCCGTAAAGCTGCACGCTCGATTGCGCGAATGCCGACGATGCGCAGGCCAGCAACGCGGCGACGGCGCTCGTCTTGAGCGTAGTGTTCAGCGCACGGCTGACGGTTGTCTTCATAGAATCTCCTGTCTTTGTCAAAGGGCCTGAAAGGCCGAAAGGCTGTACGGCTGGGCGGCGTGTTGCTCGCGCAAGCCGTTTGTTGTGGGTCCGTTGGAGGCGTCGGGCCAGATGCGGGCGGGACCATCTTTGCGGACCATTTTTGTGGACAAAAATATCGGGGCTTATTGCCGGTATACGTGCTTGATTAGCTTTGGTGTGTCCCTTGCTGCTAGACCGTTGACGGTTGTGACTACGCGGCAATGCGCGATGTATGGGCGGCCGCGAGAATCCTTGCCAGGCAAGGCGCGGCGCAGGGCAGCACATGCTCACTGGCGACGGATACGGCCGCACCACATCCGGCGCCGAATTGTCAGGGATTGGATTGCGCCAGACATTCCGGCGCAGGGAATTTTCAAAAAAGTGTGGTAAGGAAGCGTCAGGTCCCGCGACCTGGACAAGCGCGGAGAGAACGGCAGGGGGAACGGCAGCTAACGACGAAAGTTCGCTAGTTGCGATACGGCGAGGGCATCGGCTGACGCAGCCCTTCTTCTGCCTGGCGAGGAAGCGGCCGGTACGTGCTGCGCTCCTCGTTGTAACGAGCGACGTCTTCGCGGATGGAGCCCGCGCGCACGGGGGAATTGGCGGGCGGGTGAGGCACGGGTCGAGCTTCGGTGCTGATCGGCGTGATGGCGCCGGGGTACGGGGCGTTGCCGCCATTGCCCGGCCGGTAGACATCGGGCCCGGCGGCGACGCGCAACGGCGTGCCGCCCGGATTGCCATAGCGGCCGGCGTGCGCCCGCGCCGCGTGACCCTGGCGACCTTCGCGACCGCCGCCGTGGGGTGCGGCGGCAATGCGGGCACTGAAGCCGCCGCCTTGGAACCCGTGCGAACCGTGCGGCGGGCCGCCGCCTTCGGGCCTGGCGTGCGCGAACGCGACTGCGGCGGCGAGCAGCGCGCCTGCCATCCATCGTCCCGTTCTTGCCAGCCCTGCGTACATGTGTTGCCTGCCCTGCCCGACCATCCTTCCCGCGGCCGCGTACCGGGTGCGTCGGACCTGTTCGAGGCGCTATGCACGGTGAGTAACTGTTTCCGCCGGGCGCGCCTCGCGACCTTTGAGCAGTAATTTATGGGTCGAGCGTAAGAGGTGTCGAGCCAAAAAGTGTTATGCCCCGGGCAGGGTTGTAACCACGTGTTACTGCACGGTTTTTGCGTCTTCCGCGCCCTTTTTGCGCGTGATTTGACGCCCTCTCGCGGATCCTGGACTTACGCCAAAGTGCCGCCCACAGTTGCAAAAACACGTCACGTTTTACGCCCTCCTATGACTCCGACACGGGCACGTTCCATGCAATAACTTCATTAATGAATTCGGCAAATGAATTTGCTTTTTTAATCGAAACGCACCGACAATAGATACTTCCATTTCGATATTGCATTGCCGCAATGCGCGCCCGCGGCAGCCGTTCCTACGCTCTCGCGCTCCGAGATTTCCGATGGCCCGTCCAAAATTCCTCCCCGACAACTTCACGCTGTGCCTCGTCGGCACCGTGATTCTTGCAAGCCTTCTGCCCGTGCACGGCGAAGCCTCGGTGCCGTTCAACTGGCTCACCAACATTGCCGTGGGGCTGCTGTTTTTCCTGCACGGCGCCAAGCTATCGCGCGAAGCGATCGTGGCGGGTGCCACGCACTGGCGCCTGCATCTGCTCGTACTCGCGAGCACTTTCGTCCTGTTCCCGCTCCTCGGCATCGCGCTTAAGCCGCTCCTTTCGCCACTTGTCACGCCTGCGCTGTATGCCGGCGTCCTGTTTCTCTGCACGCTGCCGTCCACCGTCCAGTCTTCCATTGCGTTCACGTCGATTGCCAAAGGCAACGTGCCGGCCGCCGTGTGCAGCGCCTCGGCTTCCAGCCTGATCGGCATCTTCGTCACCCCGGCGCTGGTGAGCCTGCTCGTCACCAACCAGGCGGCGGGCGGTACTTCGGCGTGGCACACGGTGGGCAACATCGTGCTGCAACTGCTGGTGCCGTTTCTGGCCGGGCAAGTGCTGCGGCCTGTGATTGGCGACTGGATCGAGCGCAACCGCGGCGTGCTCAAGTTCGTCGATCAAGGCTCGATCCTGCTCGTGGTGTACGGCGCCTTCAGCGAGGCAGTGAACGAAGGCCTTTGGCACCACCTTTCGGTGGGCGCGCTGGCCGGCCTCGTGGTGGTGAACGCGGTGCTGCTCGCCCTTGCACTCGCCATCACGATGTTCACGAGCAAGCGGCTTGGCTTCTCGCGACCGGACCAGATCACGATCATCTTTTGCGGGTCGAAGAAGAGCCTCGCGGCTGGGGTACCAATGGCGAAGGTGATCTTCGCCTCCAACGCCGTGGGGGCGGTGGTGCTGCCGCTCATGTTGTTCCACCAGATCCAGCTGATGGTGTGCGCGGCGCTTGCGCAGCGCTGGGGCGCGCGCCGGATGGAAACCCAAGCGGGCGACGAATCGCGTGCCGTTCCCCGGCCTGCGCGCGATCCCGCGACGATGGGCCGTCGCGAAGCGACTTCCAGCAGCAAATAAGGCATTCATGGCGTTCCTTGACGTGATTCCGGGGTAAGTCCCGGGCGGGCCCCCTTGGCTGTGGGTGACCGCCGGCCGCCCTGCACGGCTTCCCGCTATTCCACGCAAAATGCCGCCGCGCGTCTGCCTGGCCGGATGGCCAGGCACCGCGTCATGCGAGCCACCACCGGAACCACACGGCCCCGCCGCAAAAAAAATGGCAGACCCGCAATGCGTTGCGCATAAAGGCGGCGCCGCTACCCGGCACCACCCCGGTGCAGTACGTCACTAAAAATTCATTCAATTCCCGCCTCAGGCAGCCGTTAAGGCGACCATCGCTAGCCCCGGCTGTCCGTCCATGTCACCTCGCGCGCCATCGCAACCCGTTGCACCGTGCATCGAAGACCTGATCGCGCGGCGCGAGCTGTCCGCCGTGTTCCAGCCGATCATCGACTTCGACGGCGGCTCCATCGTCGGCTATGAAGGTTTGATTCGCGGGCCGGCCGGCACGCCGCTGGAATCGCCGTTCCGGCTCTTCGCGCAGGCCGCCGCCGAGGGCCGCACGATGGCGCTCGAGCAGGCCGCCGCCCTCACCTGCATCGAGGCCTTCGCGCAGTTCGCCTGCGAAGGCAAGCTGTTCCTCAACTTCAGCGCGGGCGCCATCCGTCAGTTGATGGAAACCGGCGAGCCGGCCTTTGCGCTGCTGCGTCAGCGAGGGCTCGATACGAACCGCGTCGTGATCGAACTCACGGAACAGAGCGCGATTGCCGACCTGAGCGACTTCCTGCCCGTGGTGGCGTCGCTGCGCGCCATGGGCGCGCAGTTCGCGCTGGACGACTACGGCACCGCGAACGCGAGCATGAACCTGTGGGTGCGCCTGCAGCCGGACGTGGTGAAGATCGACCGCTTCTTCATCCACGAAATTGCGAGCGATCCGCTCAAGTTCGAAGCCGTGCGCGCCATGCAGCACTTCGCGAACGCGAGCGGGGCGCGCCTCGTGGCCGAAGGCATCGAAAACGAAGCGGATCTGATCGTGCTGCGCGACATGGGCATTGGCTGCGGCCAGGGCTATTTCTTCGGCCGCCCGGCCACGCGACCGGCGCTGGCGGTGGCCGAAGAGGCGCGCAATGCGATCGGCGCCGGGCATATCGCGGTGTTTCCCGAGACCACGCGCAACGCGCCGGCGTCGCCCTCGGGCAGCATGGCCTCGGCGCGGATGCTGGTGCAGGCGCCCGCGGTGCCGCGCCAGGCCACCAACAACGACGTGCTCGAACTCTTCAACCGCCTGCCCGACCTGCACGCCGTGGCCGTGGTGGAACACGACGTGCCCATCGCGCTCATCAACCGCCGCGCCTTCATGGACCGCTACGCGCTGCCGTATCACCGCGAGCTGTTCGGCAAGAAGCCGTGCCTGCAGTTTGCGAACGCGTCGCCGGTGGTGATCGAAAAGTCGATGACGGTCGAGCAGATGGCCAAGCTCCTCGCAAGCGACGACCAGCGCTACCTGGCAGACGGCTTCGTGATCACCGACAACGGCCGCTACGCGGGCCTCGGCACCGGCGAGAACCTCGTGCGCGCGGTCACGGAGGTGCGCATCGAAGCGGCGCGCTACGCGAATCCGCTCACCTTCCTGCCCGGCAACATTCCCATCAGTTCGCACATCGAGCGGCTGTTGAGCCACGACGCGGGCTTCTACGCGTGCTACGTCGATCTGAACCACTTCAAGCCGTTCAACGACCAGTACGGCTACTGGCAAGGCGACGAGGTGCTGAAGTTCGCCGCCGCCGTGCTGGCGGACGTGTGCGACCCGACGCGCGACTTCCTCGGCCACGTGGGCGGCGACGATTTCCTGATCCTGTTCCAGAGCGACGACTGGCACGACCGCGCAATGCGCGCCATCCGCCTCTTCAACGAAGGCGCGCAACGCTTCTACGCGCCGGCCGACCGCCTGGCGGGCGGCATCCACGGCGAGGACCGGCGCGGCAACCCGACCTTCTTCGGCTTCGTCACGATGGCGATTGGCGGCGTGCGCATCGAGTCGGGCGGCGGCGCGAAGTACAGCAGCGACGAGATCGCGTCGGTGGCCGCGCTCGCGAAACGCCGGGCGAAGCACGAGTCCTCGGGCTTCGTGCTGGTGGATGCGAGCGAGAGCGCGGCACAGCTGCGCGGACGTCCCGAGACGCCGCATGCTGCCGAAGGCGGCGGACGGGGCAAGGCGGAGACGGGGAGTTCGCACGCCGCATCGCGCAGCACCGCGCGGGCTTCTTGCGCCGATTCGACGGCGCGGTGAAGGAGGCGGGCGGTTCGCGCAACGCTCCTGGTGTCGGCGCCCGCCACCCGTAAATCGTCAAGCTCGCCTGCCCGCTTGGCCGCCATGTGAGCCGGCCGGATACGCCGACGCTGCGGCGCGCGGCTGAGCGGGCTCTTCAGGCTGAAGGTCGTCATGCCGCGGTGACCCGAGCAGCGGAGGGTCTTGCCCATGCAAGCCGATCCCGCCCAGCCTGGCACGCCTTCATGCCTAAACGCTTCTCCGCCTAAACGCCCTCCTCCAGCCTCATCACGCCCCACCTGACCAGCCCGGTCAGCCCGGTCGGGCTGCTCGTCGCTGAACCGTCGGTGCCTTCCCCTTTCGCCCGCGCCGCCCCCTGTTTAGCGATTTTTACTAAACAAAAATAAACAGCTTTCATCCCTTTTTATACGGGTATTTACGCGTATCTCACACGGCTAAACAAGGCTTCTCAGGCGGGCTTTTACTATACAATCGTCCGAACTCAAAACGCCCGCGGTCAAGCCTCTCGCGCTGCCGCCACGAACCCATGGGGACAACCATCCGCGATGTCGCTCGCGCGGCCAGCGTGTCGATCGGCACCGTTTCGCGAGCGCTGAAGAACCAGCCCGGCCTCTCCGACGCCACGCGTACCCGCGTGATCGAGGTCGCGCGCAGTCTCGGCTACGACGCCGCGCAGTTGCGTCCACGCATTCGCCGGCTCACCTTTCTGCTGCATCGTCAGCACAACAACTTCGCTGCGAGCCCGTTCTTCTCGCACGTGCTGCACGGCGTGGAAGACGCGTGCCGCGAACGCGGCATCGTGCCGTCGCTGCTCACCGCCGGCCCCACCGAAGACGTCGTGCAGCAACTCCGTCTGCATGCGCCGGACGCCATCGCGGTAGCCGGTTTCGTCGAGCCCGAAACGCTCGCCACCCTCACCGCCATGCAACGCCCGCTCGTGTTGATCGATCTCTGGGCGCCCGGGCTGCGCTCGGTGAATCTCGACAACGCCGCGGGCGCCGGGCTCGCCATGCGCCATCTGTTCCAGCAGGGCCACAAGCGCATTGCGTTCATCGGCGGGTCGCTCGCGCACTTCAGCATCGCGCAGCGCGCGCTCGGCTACCGGCGCGCGTTCTTCGAGGCGGGGCTGCTGTTCGATCCGTCGCTTGAAGTGAACATCGACGCCGGGCTCGACCCCGACGCCGGCGCCGCGCTCGCCATGCGTCGGCTGCTCGACGCACCGGCGTCCGCGCGGCCCGACGCCGTGTTCGCCTACAACGACGCAGCCGCGCTCGCCGCCATGCGCGTGTGCCTCGCCAACGGACTGCGGGTGCCTGAGGACATCGCCATCGTCGGCTTCGACGACATTCCGGGCGCCGCGCACGCCAGTCCGCCGCTCACCACAGTGGCCGTAGACAAGGAAGCGCTCGGGCGCCGCGGCGTGGCACTGCTGCTCGAAGACACCCCCGGCGAGACCGAAATCCGCCTGCCCGTTCAACTGATAACCCGCGCCAGCACCTTGGGGAGACAGCCATGACGCAACCACGATCGCCCGGCACGGGCGCCACGAAGCGGGCCGCCGCCGCTCGCGCGCCGCACGCTCCGCTCGCCCCCGCAGCGGCGGCCACGGCAGCCGCAACCACGCCGGCCGGCGTGCCGCCCGTCGAAAGCTTTCGCGACCGCCGCTTCCTGCTCTCGCACGTCGAAGACACGCTGCGCTTCTACGCGCCGAACGTGTTCGACGAAAGCGGCGGCTTCTTCCACTATTTCCGCGACGACGGCTCGGTCTACAACGCGAGCTCGCGGCACCTCGTGAGCAGTTGCCGTTTCGTCTTCAACTACGCGATGGCGTACCGCCAGTTCGGCGACCCGCTCTACCTCGACTACGCGCGCCACGGCCTGCGCTTTCTGCGCGAGGCCCACTGGGACGCGCAGCACGAAGGCTACGACTGGGAGATCGAGTGGCGCGACGGCCGGCGGCGCACGCTGGACGGCACACGCCACTGTTATGGCCTCGCCTTCGTGCTGCTCGCGTGCGCGCACGCGGCGATGGCGGGTATCGAAGAAGCGCGGCCGATGATCGGCGCCACCTTCGAGCTCATGGAGCGCCGCTTCTGGGACGGCGCGGCCGGCCTCTACGCCGACGAAGCCACGGCCGACTGGCGCGTGTCGAGCTACCGCGGCCAGAACGCGAACATGCACACCACCGAGGCGCTGCTCACCGCGTACGAAGCCACCGGCCACCTCGTCTATCTGGACCGCGCCGAACGCGTGGCGTCGAACATCACGCTGCGTCAGGCCAAGCTCTCGCACGGGCTCGTGTGGGAGCACTTTCACGCGGACTGGTCCGTGGACTGGCATTACAACGAGGAAGACAGTTCGAACATCTTCCGCCCCTGGGGCTTTCAGCCAGGGCACCAAACCGAGTGGGCGAAGCTGCTGCTGATTCTCGAGCGGCACCGTCCGCTGCCGTGGCTCGCGCCGCGTGCCATCGAACTCTTCGACGCCGCCATGGCGCACGCCTGGGACGACAACCACGGCGGCCTCTATTACGGCTTCGGCCCGGACGGCACGGTCTGCGATCACGACAAGTATTTCTGGGTGCAGGCGGAGACCTTCGCGGCCGCCGCGCTGCTCGCGAAGCGCACGGGCAACGAACGCTTCTGGGACTGGTACGACGAGATCTGGCGCTATAGCTGGACGCACTTCGTCGACCATCGCTATGGCGCGTGGTACCGCATCCTCACCTGCGACAACCGCAAATACAGCGACGAGAAGAGCCCGGCCGGCAAGACCGACTATCACACGATGGGCGCGTGCTACGAGGTGCTGAACGCGCTGATGGACGGCACAGCCATGGCGGCGGACGCGGCAGGCGGCGCGAACGAGGCCAACGGCAGGGCCGCTGCCGCCACGGGCAAAGGCGCAGCCGCAGGTAACGGAAAGCGCAACGGCAAACATAACGGCAAGAGCGCCTCCGCACTGCGCGCCAAGCCGCAACGGACTTCGGGCAGCACCTCGAAAGTCGGCTCGAAACCAGGTACCCACGTCGCTTCGGAAAACGCGGCCCGCAGCAAAGCGAAGAAAGACGAAACCCCGCGCGCAAACAAGAACGGCGCCAGCCGCGCAGCGGCCCGCACGCGCGCGGCGCACCCGGCGCCCCGTCGCACAGGATCAGCACGATGAACACTCCGGCACCCACCCACGCGCCGCAAGGCACCGCAGCGGGCCTGCCCGTCTTCGTATCCGCGGGCGACATCCTCACCGACCTCGTGCGCACCGGCGAAGACCACGAATCGCACTGGCTCTCGCGTCCCGGCGGCGCGGGCTGGAACGTGGCGCGCGCCGTCGCGCGGCTCGGCCTGCCCACGGCGTGCGCGGGCTCGCTCGGCACCGACTGCTTCTCTGACGAACTCTGGAACGCGAGCGTCGTCGCGGGTCTCGACATGCGTTTCATGCAGCGCGTGGAGCGCCCGCCGCTGCTCGCCATCGTGCATCGCACGCATCCGCCCGCGTACTTCTTCATGGGCGAGAACAGCGCTGACCTCGCCTTCGACCCCGCGCGTCTGCCCGAGGGCTGGATGGCGCAGGTGAAGTGGGCGCACTTCGGCTGCATCAGCCTTGTGCGCCAGCCGCTCGGCGAAACGCTCGCCACGCTCGCGGCACAACTGCACGCACGCGGCGTGAAGATCAGCTTCGACCCGAACTACCGCAACCTGATGGAGCACGGCTACGAGCCGACGCTGCGCAGAATGGCCGCGCTCGCGGACCTCATCAAGGTGTCGGACGAAGACCTGCGGCTGCTCTTCAAGACCGACGACGAAGCCGCCGCCATCGCGACGCTGCGCGAGATGAACCCCGCGGCCACGCTGCTTGTCACGCGTGGAGCGGAGAAGGCGACGCTGTTCGTGCCCGGCGCGCAAGGCACCGAAGGCACAGCAGCCGGCACGACGTTCGAAGCCAACCCGCCGCGCGTCGAAGTGGCGGATACGGTAGGCGCGGGCGATGCTTCTATCGGCGGCCTGCTGTTCAGCCTCATGACAGCTCCGCAACGTTCGTGGCCCGAGCACCTCGCGTTCGCCCTCGCGGCGGGCGCGGCCGCGTGCCGGCACAAGGGCGCGCATTCGCCGTCGCTCGATGAAGTGGTGTCGCTGCTGGAGCGCTGAAACCGGCGCTGCGGCCCGACGGCAGCGCTCAGGAAGGATGCCAGGCACGCCGCCTGCGAGGCGTCGCCACGCGTGCACGCTGGCGGTAAGCCTCGAATCGGCGTGCTAGGATAAAAGTTCCTTCCAGCCGGAGCCGCATCATGGAAGACGTCACCTACACCAAAGGGATCTACACGGCCACGGCCACCGTCCGTCCCGCGAACAGCGGGCACTACCAGGGCGTGGTCTCGCTCGCGCGCGACGACGGCGAGGAACCGGAAAACGTGCTCTACGAAGTCGAGACAACTTCCGCCACGGCCAACGAGGCGCTGGAAGAAGCCAAGGCGCTCGCGCATCGCATTCTCGGCGAGCTCGAACTGTAGGGCCGCTCGTGGGCCCGGGTCGGGTGCCTGATTCAGGTGTCCAACCCGGGTGCCGACTCAGGTACCCACTCGCGTACCGACCCAGGTGCCGACTCAGGTGCCGAACCCGGGGCCTACCCAGGCGACCCAGGCAGGCATTCAACCGCTGGAGGCGATCATGGCCGATCAGCTCTTTCTCTATGGCGTCTACGCCATCCACGTCCGTCCCATCGAACTGCAAGGCGCGCGCTGGGACGCGGAGTACGAAATCCGCCATCAGGACAAGGCCGTGCAGCCGTGGACCACGGTGGGCGGCGACAACGGCTATGCCGACGCGGGCGAGGCGGTCGAATTCGCGCATCGCCAGGCGGTGGCCGACATCGAGCACGGCGCCGGCATTCCGAAACCGCGCGTGTTTCCTTGACGCGATGACGTTTCATCGAGGCCGGGCCGCCGGACCGGAGGCCCGGCGCGACCACGCCGCCGGCACACGATCCGGGTAGCACGGGCCGCCGCCGTGCTACGCTCATCCGCGTTTTCATCCCTCAGCGAACGCAATGGCAGACGACACGTGCGGCGAGGCCCGTCCCGACGAGAGCGGCAACCATAGCGGCAACAGCGACCGCAGTGGCAACGGCAGCAACAACGGCCGCAGCAAAATCCGCAGCGAAGCGGACAACGAGCCCTGCCCCGTCACGCCCGGTGAAGAGGACGCCCACGCCGCCAGCACGCGCCCCGCGAAGCGCTGGCGCGACGGCCGGCGCGTGGCGTTCGGCTCGCGCGTGATCATTGCGCACGGCATGCCGCTGCCCTTCTGGCAGGACCTCTATCACAGCGCGCTCACCGTCAGTTGGCCGATGTTCTTCGGCGCGCTCGCGGCGCTCTTCCTGCTGCTCAACACCGGTTTCGCCGTGCTCTATGAGTTGAACGGTGCGGGCATTGCGAACCAGAATCCTGCCGGGTTCGCCGGTGCGTTTTTCTTCAGCGTGGAAACACTCGCCACCGTGGGCTACGGCGACATGCATCCGGCGACGGTCTACGCGCACGTCGTCGCCACGCTGGAAATCTTCTGTGGCATGTCGGGCATCGCGCTCGCCACGGGGCTCGTGTTCGCGCGCTTTTCGCGGCCGCGCGCGAAGATCATGTTCACGCGCTACGCCATCGTGCGGCAGCTGGAAGGCCGCACCACGCTCATGGTGCGCGCCGCCAACGCACGCCAGAACGTGATCGCCGAAGCCAGCGCGAAGCTGCGGCTCATGCGCCGCGAAACCATGCCCGAGGGCTATACGCTGCGGCGCATCCACGATCTCAAGCTGGTCCGCGACCAGCATCCCATCTTCCTGCTGGGCTGGAACCTGATGCACGTGATCGACGAAACGAGCCCGCTCTACGGCGAAACCGCCGAATCGCTCGTGCGCCAGAGCGCATCGCTGCTCATCATGATCGAGGGCTCGGACGAGTCCACCTCCCAGACCATGCAGGCGCGTCATTCGTGGGAAGCCCGCGATATTCGCTGGGACCATCGCTATGTGGACCTGATAACGGAAGTGGATGGCGTAAGCCATATCGACTACTCGCGATTCCACGACGTCGTGCCGCTCGGGGCGCACGAACTGGCGCCTGCCGACCAGGCTTGATCAACGGTAACGGCAGCAGCGCCGAACGGGTCACCGAACCGGCCACCAAATGGGTCACCGACCGCAGCACCGCCGGCAGCACCCGGCGCAGCACCTGACAGCATCACCACCGCCCTGCGGCAAATCCCTCTCAAATCGCGGCGCAATCGTCCGACTCGTTGCGACATTGCGCGCACAGCCCGCCGAGATAGAAAAAACATTCCTCAATCGGCGCGAAAAAATAAGGTCTCTTCTCGCGCGGTGCGGCCATTGGTCACAGCGCGCGACTCGCATAACAAGGAGACGCTTCATGACCGCCCGTCTGCCCGACGAGAGCCTGCCGCCGAACTCGCCCGAGCCGCCCGAGCCGCCCACGCCGCTTGCCGACTACCGCCTGACCGACAACCTCGCCGCCACGCGCGGCCGCATCTTTCTCACCGGCACGCAGGCGCTCGTGCGGCTCGCGCTCATGCAGGCGGCGCTGGACCGCGCCGCAGGCCTGAACACTGCGGGCTTCATCAGCGGCTATCGCGGCTCGCCGCTCGGCATGGTGGACCAGCAGCTGTGGAAGGCGAAGAAGCTGCTGGACGGCGCAGGCGTGCGCTTTTTGCCCGCCATCAACGAGGAACTGGGCGGCACCGCCGTGCTCGGCACGCAGCGCGTGGAAGGCGACCCCGAGCGCAACGTCGACGGCGTGTTCGCCATGTGGTACGGCAAGGGCCCGGGCGTGGACCGCGCGGGCGACGCGCTCAAGCACGGCAACGCCTACGGTTCGTCGCCGCACGGCGGCGTGCTCGTGGTGGCGGGCGACGACCACGGCTGCGTGTCGTCGTCCATGCCGCATCAGAGCGACTTCGCGATGATGGCGTGGCACATGCCCGTCGTGAATCCCTCGAACATCGCGGACATGCTCGAATTCGGCCTGTACGGCTGGGCGCTCTCGCGCTTCTCGGGCGCGTGGGTGGGCTTCAAGGCGATCTCGGAGACGGTCGAATCGGGCTCCACGGTGGACCTCGACGCGCTACACACGCACTGGCCCGCGCCCGATGGCTTCGAGCCTCCCGCAGGCGGCCTGCACAACCGCTGGCCCGACCTGCCGAGCCTCGCCATCGAAGCGCGGCTGGCGGCGAAGCTCGACGCCGTGCGCCACTTCGCGCGCACGAACAGCATCGACCGCTGGATCGCGCCCAGCCCGCAGGCGAACGTGGGCATCGTGACGTGCGGCAAGGCGCATCTCGATCTCATGGAAGCGCTGCGCCGGCTCGACCTCACGGTGAGTGACCTCGACGCCGCTGGCGTGCGCATCTACAAGGTGGGCCTTTCGTTCCCGCTCGAACTCTCGCGCATCGACGCGTTCGTGTCGGGTCTGACCGACGTGCTGGTGATCGAAGAAAAAGGCCCCGTGGTCGAGCAGCAGATCAAGGACTATCTCTACAACCGCGACGCCGGCGCCCGGCCGCACGTGCTCGGCAAGCACGCTGCCGATGGCGCGCCGCTGCTTTCGGCGCTGGGCGAGCTGCGTCCCTCGCGCATCCTGCCCGTGTTCGCGGACTGGCTCGCGCGGCACAAACCCGCGCTGGACCGGCGCGACCGCGTAGTGGATCTCGTCGCGCCGCAGATTCTCTCCAACGAAGCCGACGGCGTGAAGCGCACACCGTACTTCTGCTCGGGCTGCCCGCACAACACGTCGACGAAGGTGCCCGAGGGATCGGTGGCGCAGGCCGGCATCGGCTGCCATTTCATGGCCTCGTGGATGGACCGCGACACCACGGGCTTGATCCAGATGGGCGGCGAAGGCGTGGACTGGGCCTCGCATTCCATGTTCACGAACACGCGCCACGTGTTTCAGAACCTGGGCGACGGCACCTACTTCCATTCGGGCATTCTCGCGATTCGCCAGGCCGTGGCGGCGAAGGCGAACATCACCTACAAGATTCTCTACAACGACGCCGTGGCCATGACAGGCGGCCAGCCCGTGGACGGCAGCATCTCCGTGCCGCAGATCGCGCGCCAGGTGGAAGCCGAAGGCGTGTCGCGCTTCGTCGTGGTGAGCGACGAGCCCGAGAAGTACGACGGCCATCACGGCCTCTTTCCGAAGGGCACGACGTTCCACCATCGTCGTGAAATGGACGCCGTGCAGCGCGAATTGCGCGACACGAGCGGCGTGACGGTGCTGATCTACGACCAGACCTGCGCCGCGGAAAAACGGCGCCGCCGCAAGAAGGGCGAATTCCCCGATCCCGACCGCCGCCTTTTCATCAACGAAGAAGTCTGCGAAGGCTGCGGCGATTGCGGCGTGCAGTCGAACTGCCTTTCCGTGGAGCCGGTGGAAACGGTGCTGGGCCGCAAGCGCCGCATCGACCAGTCGTCGTGCAACAAAGACTATTCCTGCGTGAACGGCTTTTGCCCGAGCTTCGTGACGATCGAAGGCGGCAAGCTGAAGAAGGCAGCGGGCGTCGCGTTCGACGTGGACGCGCTCGCCGCCCGCGTGAACGCGCTGCCGCTACCCGCAACGAAGCTCGACGCCGCGCCCTACGACATCCTCGTAACCGGTGTGGGCGGCACGGGCGTGGTGACGGTGGGCGCGCTCATCAGCATGGCTGCGCATCTGGAGGGCAAGAGTGCCTCCGTGCTCGACTTCATGGGCTTTGCGCAGAAAGGCGGCTCGGTGCTCTCGTTCGTGCGCTTCGCCGCGCGCGACGAGTGGCTGAACCAGGTGCGGATCGACACGCAGCAGGCCGACGTGCTGCTCGCCTGCGACATGGTGGTGGGCGCAAGCGCCGACGCGCTACAGACGGTGCGCCACGACCGCACGCGCATCGTCGTCAACACGCACGCCATTCCGAACGCGTCGTTCGTGCAAAACCCGGACGCGAACCTGCACGCCGACGCGCTGCTCGCGAAGATGCGTCACGCGGCAGGCAACGGCCGGCTCGACGCTTGCGACGCGCAGGCACTCGCAAGCCGCTTTCTCGGCGACACCATCGGCGCCAACATTCTGATGCTGGGCTTCGCCTGGCAGTTGGGGCTCGTGCCGGTCTCGTTCGCGGCGCTCATGCGGGCCATCGAACTCAACAACGTCGCCGTGCAGGCGAACCAATTGGCGTTCTCGATTGGCCGTCTCGCCGCTGTGGACCCGGCTGCGCTCGAAGCGCTCTGGCAGGCGCGTCACGCCGTGAAGGCGGAGTCGCGCGTGGAAACGCTCGACGAAATCGTGGCGGACCGCGAAGCGCGCCTCGCAGCCTACGGCGGCACGCGGTACGTTCAGCGTTATCGCGCGCTCGTGGATGCTGCACGCGCAGCGGACCGCACGCCGGATCAGGCCGTGAGCCGCGCGGTGTCCACCACGTTCTACCGGCTGCTCGCGGTGAAGGACGAATACGAGGTCGCGCGCCTGCACACGCAGGCGGCGTTTCGAGAAGCGTTGGAAGCGCAGTTCGAAGGCGTGGCGGGCCGCGACTTTCGCGTGAAGTTCAACCTGGCGCCGCCGGTTCTCACTCATGGAAAGCAAGCCGGCCATGAAACCGCACCGCGCAAGATGCAGTTCGGCGCGTGGCTGTGGCCGGTGCTCGGGCTGCTCGCGAAGGGTCGCCGGTTGCGCGGCACCGCGCTCGATCCGTTCGGCCGCACGCTGGAGCGCCGCATGGAACGCGAACTCGCCGACGATTACGAAGCCACGATGCAGCGCGCGCTCGCGAAGCTGGCCGCGAGCAACGCCAACGTCAGTTCAGAGGACATCGCAAAACTCGCGGCCCTGCACGCACGCGTGCGCGGCTACGGGCACGTGAAGCTCGCCAACCTCGCGGGCGTGAAGCGCAGCGAACGCGAACTGGCGGCACGCCTCGGCATCGAACCGGCAACAGGCGCGCACGTAAAACAGGCACTCGATCAGGCGAAGGGCGCGGGCACGCTGCGCGGCATTCCGGTCGTGGTGGCGAAGTGACCTAAAGCGCCAACGTCAATCGCGGCGCTGCGGGCTGCGGGCTGCGGGCTGCGGGCTGCGGGCTGCGGGCTGCGGGCTGCGGGCTGCGGGCTGCGGCTAGAGCGTATCGTCTTTCCAGTCGATGTCGCCGCACAGCACGCCCAGACGTTCACCCACCTGCACGGCGACGGAAAGCGTCACGCACGGAATGGCCTCGTTGATCGAGAGGTACGGCTTCGTCACGTGCACGCGGCCCGGCTCGCTGATCGCCGCGCGAAAATAAGGGCGGCGCAGCCAGTTGGCGCCCTGCGCGTCGGAGAGCGGCAAGAAACGCGTTTCGTGCTGCGCGCGGTCCACGCGCAACACCACGTTGCTGCCGGCCTGGCGTCCGTGCGAGTCGAGCAGGAAGCAGCGCGCCGCGTCGTCGAGTGCGAGAAAGTTCCAGCACACTTCTTCCAGCGGCTCGCCCGCGCCCAGCCGCTCCGCTGCCCGTTCGAACGCACGCAGGTACGGCGCGAGCCGGCTTGCCGTGCGCCGCTCGCGCGCTTCGGTCTGCAGGCGGTAGCGCTCCGTCACGTCGCCGATCACCGTGGCCGCGAGCGATGCGTCGGCAAGCCCCGGATGCGGCCGCGCGAAGAAGAAGCCCTGCACGAAGTCGGCCTCGCAGGCGAGCGCCAGTTGCGCCTCGTGCTCCGTCTCCACACCTTCGATCAGCACGAGCTTGCCCGCTTCGTGCAGCAGCGAGACAAGCCCATGCAGGATAGCCGCCATGTCTCGCCGCAGCGACGCATGCAGCAGCATGATGCGGTCGATCTTCACGAGGTCCGGGTTCAACTGCCACACGCGTTCCAGGTTCGAATGACCGGCGCCGAAGTCGTCGAGCGCGATCAAAAAGCCGCGCTCGCGAAACTCCTGCACGGACTCGGCGAGGCGTTCGATGTCGTCCGTGCTTTGCTCGAGCACTTCGAGCACGATGCGGCGCGGCGGAATGTCGAGCCGGCGCAGGTTGGCGAGCAGCGCCGCCGCGTGATACGGCTCCGTGAGCGTGCCCGGATGCACGTTGAGGAACAGCCACTCGCGCTGCGCGCCGAGCAGCCTGAAGTTCTCCAGATGCAGCGCCTGAGCGAGCCGGTCCACCTGCAACACCTCGCCCAGGCGCGCGGCGGCCCCGAATACGTCCACGGGCGCCACGGGCCGGTCGAGGCCGTCGTGGGCGCGCAGCAAGCCTTCGTAGCCCACCGCCCGCATGTGCGAGAGGCTGAATACGGGTTGAAATACGCTCGTCAACGTCCAGTCGCCGTGCTGCGCGGCATAGCGCTGCATGCCGGATGCCATGCTCAGCTCGAAGCCGTGCGGCACGGCGAAGGTTCGTTCCTGTTGCTCGATGGTCATGCGTTCCTCTCGTGCGAGCCTCGTCGCCGGTGCGGGCGCGGCTTTCGCGCCGACGATGGCGTGCGGTCTCGCGGTGTACGTCGTCAGGTACGAGTAAAGCAAGGTCCATGCGCACTGCGGCCCGCGTTCCGATGAACGCCGCATAGGCGGCTGCACCGGGGGCACGGCGTGTGCGTCGCGAGCGGGCACGCGTGCACGCGGCTGGTGCATCGGCAGGCGCGCTCCATGTTTCGTTTCGAGCGGCATTTCAAGCGTTATTTGCTGCACGCGAGGCGTGGCGCGCTGACGCGTCCGCCCACGGGGCGAGGCGCCACGGCCCCAGGCTACACTTCAGCCTCGTTGACTCATGCTGCGCACAAGAACAACGGCACTTCGGTGTCCTCGCGCACACAAACGATGGAAACCGTCTTTGTCGTCCTGATTCTTCTGCTCGCGGTCGCGCTCTCCGGCGTCCTCGTCCGCGTGTTGCCTCTCAAGCTTCCCCTGCCGCTCGTGCAGATCGCTCTCGGCGCCGTACTCGCATGGCCCCGGCTGCATGTGGACGTCACCTTCGACCCCGAGATCTTCATGCTGCTGTTCGTGCCGCCGCTGCTCTTCGGCGACGGCTGGCGCATTCCGAAGCGCGAATTCTTCATGCAACGGCGCGCGATTCTCATGCTCGCGCTCGGGCTCGTGTTCGCCACGGTGCTCGCGGTCGGGTATTTCATTCACGCACTGGTGCCGGCCATTTCGCTGCCGGTCGCGTTCGCACTCGCCGCCGTGCTCTCGCCAACGGACGCGGTCGCGCTCTCGGCCATCGCCGGCAAGGGCCGCATTCCCGCGCAGCTCATGCACATTCTGGAAGGCGAGGCGTTGATGAACGACGCGTCGGGCCTCGTCGCGCTGAAGTTTGCGGTAGCGGCCGCGCTCACGGGCGTGTTCTCGCTGCACGAGGCGTCGCTGAGCTTTCTCGTGATCGCGGCGGGCGGGCTTGCCGTGGGCATCGCCATCGGCTGGGTCTTCGCGTTCGCGTTTGCGCGCTTCTTCGCGCTGTCCGCGGACGGCGACCCCGCGCCCGGCGTCATCATGACCATGCTCGTGCCGTTCGCCTCCTATCTGCTCGCGGAGCACTTCGGATGGTCCGGCGTGCTCGCCGCCGTGTCGGCCGGCATGACGATGAATTCCACGGACTTCGCCCACCGCGGCCCCGTCTCGGCGCGCGTGCGCGGCGCGAGCACGTGGACGATGCTCGAATTCGTGTTCAACGGCATGGTGTTCACGCTGCTCGGGCTCGAGTTCCCGCTCATCATCGGCAAGGCGCTCGTGGACGCGCATCACGCGGGCCGCGCGCAGTTCTGGCAATTGATCGGCTACGTGGCCGCGGTGCTCGCCGCGCTCTACGCGATCCGTTTCGTGTGGGTCTGGCTGCTGCGCTGGTTCGCGAGCCGCGGCGCGGCGAAGCACGGCGTGACGAACGCCGTGCCGGGGCTGCGCACCGTGGCGATCACCACTTTTGCCGGCGTGCGCGGCGCGATTACGCTAGCAGGCGCGCTTTCGCTGCCCGTCGCGCTATCCAGCGGGCAGCCCTTGCCGGGGCGCGATACGGCGATCTTCATCGCATCGGGCGTGATTCTCGTGTCGCTGATCGTCGCCGTGGTGGCGTTGCCGCTGCTGTTGCGCGGCGTGACGTTGCGCGGCCGCGACCCGCACGCCGCTGAAGAACGCGCAGCGCGCACGCTCGCCGCGCAGGCCGCGATTCGCGCGGTGGACCAGCAGCACGAAAAGGTCTGCGCCGATCTGGACGAAGCTGAGGCCGCCTCCGCCACCGATGTCGCCGCCCGCGTGATGGATATTTATCGACGGCGCCTTGCGACACTCGGCGACGACGACGTAGGCAAGCGCGCCGAAGCGCGGCGCGCGGAGGCGCTGGAATTGCAGATGCGACTTGCCGCGATGCGCGCCGAACGTGCGGCGCTGCTCGCGCAGCGCAACGAACAGAAGATCAACGACGAGACGCTGAACAAGCTGATGCGCGAAGTCGACTGGTCCGAGACGGCGCTGACTTCGCGGGGACGCGGGCACGAGTGAGAACGGCGGACGTGCCCGTTGCGAGATGAAGGCTCATTGAAGAGATTCGTGCGGCGCCCGTGCCGCACGAATCCGGAAAGAACGGTTTTATTCAGCGCCTTAAACCCAGAGAACCTTAGGTCCAACGCCTTAAACCGCCGCCTGCTGCGCGGGCTTCCTGCGTAGCAGCGCGTAGAGAATGATGGCGCCGAACGTCGCGGTGCCAATGCCGCCCAGGCCGAAGTTGCCGAGCTTCAAAGAGAAGTCCCCCGCGCCCAGCACGAGCGTTACGGCCGCGACGATCAGATTGCGGTTGTCCGAGAAGTCCACCTTGTTGACCACCCAGATGCGCGCGCCCGTCACCGCGATCAGCCCGAACACCACGATCGAAACGCCGCCCAGCACCGGGCCCGGAATGGTCTGGATCACGGCGCCGAACTTCGGCGAGAAGCCGAGCACGAGCGCGATCACGGCGGCCACCACGAACACGAGCGTCGAGTAGATCTTCGTCACCGCCATCACGCCGATGTTTTCGGCGTAGGTGGTCACGCCCGTGCCGCCCGCGAAGCCCGACACCACGGTAGCCAGTCCGTCGCCGATGAACGCGCGGCCGATGTAGCGGTCCAGGTTCTGCCCCGTCATCGCGCTCACGGCCTTGATGTGGCCCAGGTTCTCGGCCACCAGGATCACGGCGATGGGCGCCAGCAGCGTGATGGCGTGCGCATCGAACACGGGCGCCGCGAAGTGCGGCATGCCGAACCAGGCGGCGTTGGCCACCACGGCGAAGTCGATCGGCTTGCCCATGCCCAAGCCGTTCGTGACGACGGCATAGATCACGTAAGCGATGATCAGCCCCACCAGAATCAGCAGCCGCTGCAGCATGCCGCGCGCAAACACGGCCACGCCGCCCACGCAGAGCACGGTGACAAGGGCCATCCACGAATCGAACGACGAACCGCTCACGCCCTTCACCGCAATGGGCGCGAGGTTGAGCCCGATCACGGCGACGATCGCGCCCGTCACCACGGGCGGCATCAGCGTCTCGATCCATTTCGTGCCCACCACGGAAACGATGAGCCCGATCACCGCGTACACCACGCCGCACGCCACGATGCCGCCTAGCGCGAGCGGAATGTTCGGGTTCGGTCCGTGGCCGCTATAGCCCGTTACCGCAATCACGAGACCGATGAACGCGAAGCTCGACCCGAGATAGCTCGGCACTCGGCCGCCGACGATCACGAAGAAAATCAGCGTGCCGATGCCCGACATGAAGATGCAGAGGTTCGGATCGAAGCCCATCAGCAGCGGCGCGAGCACCGTGGCGCCGAACATGGCGACCACGTGCTGCACGCCCATGGCGAGCATCTGCGGCCAGGGCAGCCGTTCGTCGGTCGCGACCACACGGTGCGCGGCGCCGGGCTGGGTGCGCCAGCGCGGGAAGTAGGAATCGGACATCGCGATGGTTCTCCTCTTGGGGCGTTATGGTTGGACGTGGAGGGTCTTGCTCTTGCCGCGGTTTCGCTTCACGACGTGCGCCGCGCAAACGTGAGGCGCCCCGCGTGGGCCGCCCCGTGTAGGCCGCCCCGCGTGGGCGCGCCCGAGGCAAATTACGCGCGAGTGTACGAAGAGGGAATAGTGCTGGCAAGGCAATCACTCGAACGCCGGGGCGGCGAGCGTTGCGGCGTAGTCGCGCACGTCGGTGGGCCAGTCGGCCAGGAGGGCGTTGAAGCGGGCGGCGTCGCTCGCGTAGAGCGCGCGGGTGGCCTCCTCGTAGCCCGCCAGGTCGCCGGCCAGCGCGGTCATGAAGCGCCAGGCCGCCTCCTGCGCGGCGCGGACGCGGTCTTTGTTGCCGTTCGCAGCGCGGGCGGCCTCCACGAGGCGGCGCAGCGCCACCGACGCGCCGCCCGGCTGGCCATTGAGCCATTCCCAATGACGCGGCAACAGCGTGACCTCGCGAGCGATCACGCCGAGCTTTGGCCGGCCACGGCCACGCGGGGTGGTGCTGGCGGGTGAGGTATCGGCTTGCGGGGTGTCGGATTGGGCGGATCGGGCGGATCGGGCCGTGCCTGCGCTGGGCGGAGCTTCGTCTGCCCGCGCCGCACGGCCGGACGCCGCGCTCTGCGCGTCGAACCGTGCTTCGACCTCCGCCACTGTGCCACGCAGGTCGAACTCCACCTGTCGCCCGGAACTGTCGTCGAAGATCAGCAGCGGCGAGCGACTGTCGGCGTGCGCCGCGTCCGCCCCCGTGCTGTCGAGCCATTGCCGGACCGCCGCCGCAACCTGTCGGGGCGCGCCGCCCGCAATGCGCCGGGTGCCTTCGAACGCCGTACAACTCGCCGTGCTGCTCATGCCGAAGCTCCTTGAGGGGTAGTCATCAGCGACAAATTATATCCGGGTATAAATTAACTCCGCAATATCACCCGGGTTAAATTTTGATGTGCGGCGACGAGTGCGCGATACGACGTGAAACGGCGTGAGAATCCGCGGCTAAGACAGCGACTCCACGTGCGGGTCGCGCTGGTCCTTCCTCACCGCGCTTGCCGTCTCTCTTGCGTTTGCCACCGCGACCCGGGGCCCCCTTTCAGATGCGCCTTCAGCCTGCCCTTCCAGCGCCTCGGGCGAGCGCACGCAGTTGCGCCCTTCCGCCTTGGCTCGATACAACGCCGCGTCGGCCGCTTCCAGGAGTTCGGGCAGGGTGCCGAACGCGTGCTCGTCGGTGCCTGCCACGCCGATGCTCACCGTCAGCACGCCAAGCGGGTTGCTGGCGTGGCGCAGCTTGAGCGCCTCGACGGCTGCGCGAATCTGCTGCGCGAGCCGCATGGCGTCGCGTTCGTGCGTCTCCGCGAGCAGCACCGCGAATTCCTCGCCGCCATAGCGCGCCGCGCAGTCGCCGGGACGCCGCGCGTACGACGCAAGACAGCCGGCCACCGCAGTGAGCGCGTCGTCGCCCGCCGCGTGACCGTAGCGGTCGTTGTAGGTCTTGAAGTAATCGATGTCGAAGATCAGCGCCGAAAGCGGCCGGCCGCTGCGTTTCGCGCGCCGCCACTCGCTGTTCGCGCGCTCGTCAAAGGCACGGCGGTTGTTGATGCCGGTGAGCCCGTCGGTGCGAACCAGCACGCGCAGCCGGTCTTCCATCGCGATGCGCCGGCGCAGTTGCTGCGAGAACAGCACGGCAAGCGCCACGATCGCCACGTCGAGCAAGACGGTCAAGAAGCCGATGATCCATGCGCGCCGCCGCCATTCGGCGTCGATGTCCGCCGTTGACTGCCCCACGCTCAGAATCAGCGGAAAGCCGTTGATGCGGCGATAGACGTACCAGCGCTCCACGCCGTCCACCGCCGATGGCGCAAAGAACCGGCCTTCCGGCGCGGCCTGGAAAGCGTTGAAGTTGTCCGAGCCGGACAGGTTGACGCCCACCATCCAGGCCCGCAGCGGACGGCGCATGAGCACGGTGCCGTCCGTGAGCATGAGCGTGATGGAACCGCGCTCGCCCAGGTTCGTGCCTTCGAAAAGCCGCCGGAAATAGGAGAGCCGCATCGTGCCCACCACGATGCCCGCAAAGCTGCCGTCCGGATTCGAGAGGCGGCGGCTCAACGCGATGCTCATGTCGCCTGCGGTGAGCCGCGGCTTGAACGGCCGGCTCACGTAGAGCCCCACGTTCGGCGAATCGCGGTGCACCTTGAAATAGTCGCGATCCGCAACGTTCACGCGGCGCGGCGGCACGGCGCGCGAATCTGCCACCACGTTGCCGTGCACGTCGATCACGAACAGCGAGCCCATGTCCTGCGCCATCGCAGAGCTGTCGAACAGCACGAGCTGACGCATCCGCGGCGCGAGCTTCATCACGCCGGGCGCGTGAAGGCCGTCGATAACGGCCTTCAGCGACAGGTCGTAGAGTTCGAGGTTGCGCGCGGTGTCGCGCTCGATCAGCAGCGAGACGTTCTGCGCCGTCTCGTTTGCGCGGCGCATTGCGTCGTGCTGCATCTCGACGGCCGCCCAGACCGCGACCGCGCTGATCGTCGTGGCGAGCACGAGACTCACCCAGACGACGGAGGCGGGATGGCGCAACAGGCGGATCAGACGTTTCAGCATGAGGGACGGCGCAAGGTACGTACGGAGCGAGACAGGGTTCGGCGCGGCCGGATGTCGAGCAGGCGCACGCCGCGAGCACGCCCAGAGAGAGCCTACCCGCTTGCCGGCGAATTCAATCTGGTGAACTGAGGAAGGTCTCCGGGGTTGTCTGCACGTTTGGGCGCGCCGGGGCACGCTTCAACATGCTGCAACCCGCTTCGGCCCGCCCGGGCACGTGCTCTGCCGGGCGGATCTGCCGCCGCCCGGCTAGCGCGCCCTGTCGCCGGTCCAGACCCGCTCCGGTGCGGACGCACTCGCCGCGAGAGCCGCCGCCCGGCATTGCTCCACGAGCGCACGGAACGTCGTTGCCTCGTGCAGCGCGTCGGTGGACTCGGTCGTCTCGACGCCCGCGGCGTCGTCCGGCTGTTTGCCGAAGCCCACCACGATGGCCGCAGGCGCCTGCTGGCTACGCAGGCGCCGCAGCAGGTTGCGCAGGTACGGCGGCCAGTCGGCGGCATCGAGCGACACGATGCAGACCACCGGCGCGACCTTGATCTCCGGCGCGTCCGCGCGCGGATAGCGGAACTGCTCGTAGCGCGCCGCCGTGCAAGGAATCTTGAGCCGCGCGAGCAGTTGCATCGTGATGGCGGCGGCCACCTCGTCGAAGGCGCCGCGTCCGGAGATGCAGAGCACCGAGACGCCTTCTGCAAGTTGTGTGGTGTTGGCGTCTGCATCGGCGTCTGCATTGGCGTCGGCGTGGTCGGCCTGGCCCGTCTGGCTTGCCGCCGCGGCCGGTTCTCGCTCGCGCCCCTCCGCCACCGGCGCACGGCCGTTCTGCCCCGAGGTGAGCGGGTCCGGCGCGCCCTCCACCGTTTCGAGGTTCTCCACGATGTCGATCAGCGTTTCGTTCACGCGCGCCAATTGCTCAGACGTGAGCACGCCGCGCAGCGCATCGTTGCGCGCGAGTTGCAGACCTTCCAGCGCCACCTGGTCGTAATAGTCCACCACGGACATCTCGTGCAGCAGCCGCCCGGCCTGCACGATGGCGTCGTGTGCTTCGTCGGCGAGCAGCCGTTGATAGAAGCTCTGCGCCGGCGTGAGCGCGGGCTGGTCGCCCAGCAGCACGGTGAGGAAATTGAGGCGGTGCGTGTAGCGGCCCAGCGTGACGATGCACAGCGTGAGCGGCGTGGAGAGCACGAGGCCAATGGGTCCCCAGAGCCAGCTCCAGAAGATCGCAGCCACCACCACCGCGAGCGGCGAGAGACCGGAGCCGCGGCTGTAGAGCAGCGGCTCGGCTACCTGGCCCGCAACGACATCCACGACGATGAAGAGGATCAGCGTCCAGACCGCCATCGTCCATTGCGGCTGGATGGCGGCGGCGAGGCACGTGGCGAGCGCCGCGGCAATCCAGATGCCGATGTACGGCACGAAGCGCAGGAACGCGGCAATCACGCCGAACAGCAGCGCACCCGGCACGCCGATGGCCGCGAGGCCGATGGTAAGCACCGCGCCCACGCTGAGGTTGAGCCCCAATTGCGTGACGAAATAGCGGCTCAGGCGGCGCGCGGCGTCGTCGATGGCGGTGGTGGTGCGATGCAGATCGCGCGAACCGAACAGGCTGATGAGGCGGTCGCGCAGGTCCTCACGCTGCAGCAGGATGAAGATCGTGACCACGAGCACGATGAACGTGGTTTCCAGCGGCGCCACCACGGGCGAAAACGCGCGCCGCACGAGCTGCATGGGCGTGGGCACCGGCTCGTGGACCTCGACCGGAATCGGGTTGCCCGACGCTGTCCTCGCCACGCGGTTGCCGAAGCCCTGCGGCGGGCTGGGCCGCGACGGCGCGAGGCGTTGCAGCGTGGACGCGGCCTTGCTCGCGAGCACGTCCGCGCGGCGCACCGTTTTCTCCTGCACGGTTTCAATCTTGCGTTCGATGGCAACCTGGTACTGCGGCAGATCTGCCGCGAGCTGAACCACCTGAGCGCCGATCAGCGTGCCCACGCCGAGCAGCGCCGCGAGCGCGAAGAACACGGCGACGAGAATCGACGCGAACTGCCCCAGCCGCACACGCCGCAGCATGTTGACGAGCGGCGCGAGCAGGAAGCTGAGCAGCACCGAGAGCGTGATCGGAATGAGCACGGCCCGGCCCAGATAGAGACCGGAAACGACAGCGGCGCCGGCCAGCACCGAAACGGGCCCATAGAGGCCCGGCGGCGCGCCGCGAGGGTAGACGCGATTCGGCTGCCCTTGAGGCGGCAGGGGGAATTTCATGGGGTGACGATCCGGTTGCGCGGCGCCTTCGGGGCGGCGCCGTTTGCTGAGCCAAGAGGATACAACCGGATGAAGACTCAGGCGCCCGTCACGGCGCCTTGGCGAAAAACCAGACCCTGGGGCTCAGGCAGCCGCGGCTTGCGGCTTGCTCCCGTTCTGCGGCGCACGCTTCAACAGGCCCACCGCGAGCGCCGTCACGAGCGTGCCCGCGACGATGGCCAGCGCGTAGACGCCGAGGTGCGTGACGGCGTTCGGAATGGGCAGCACGAACACACCGCCGTGCGGCACCTTCAGTTCGACGCCGGCCGCCATCGAAATCGCGCCCGCCACGGCGGAGCCCGCGATGCACGAAGGAATCACGCGCATCGGGTCGCGCGCCGCGAACGGAATTGCGCCTTCTGTGATGAACGCGATGCCGAGCACGGCCGCCGCCTTGCCCGCTTCGCGCTCTTCCTCGCCGAAGCGGCCGCGGAACAGCCACGTGGCGAGCGCAATGCCGAGCGGCGGCGTCATGCCGGCTGCCATCGTCGCGGCCATCGGCGTGTAGACGTGGCTCGCGATCAGTCCGGCGCTGAACGCGTAGGCTGCCTTGTTCACGGGACCGCCCATGTCCACGGCCATCATGCCGCCCAGAATCAGGCCGAGCACCACGGCGCTGCCGGCCTGCATGGAACGCAGCCAGCCTTCCAGTGCGTGCAGCGCGGCGGCCACCGGCGAGCCCACCACGTAGATCATCAGCAGGCCGACGATCAGCGTGGAAAACAACGGAATGATGAGCACCGGCTTGAGCCCTTCCAGGTTGCGGTGCAGCTTCAGGTGCCGGTTGATGAGCAGCGCCGTGTAGCCCGCCAGAAAGCCCGACACGATGCCGCCGAGGAACCCCGCGCTGAGGCTGGCCGCCAGCATGCCGCCCACCATGCCGGGCGCCACGCCCGGGCGGTCCGCGATGGAGTACGCGATGTAGCCCGAGAGCACGGGCACGATGAGCGCGAAGGCCGACTTCGCGCCGATCTGGAACAGCGACCACGCGAGCGTGCCTTTGTGCGCGTCGTCGAACGCGTAGATGCCGCCCAGTGCGAACGACAGCGCGATCAGCAGCCCGCCCGCCACGACGAACGGCAGCATGTACGAAACGCCCGTCATGAGGTGCCGATAGGGACCGGACGCCTTCGCCGAACGCGCCTGCTTGGCCGCTGCGACCTGATCGGCGAGCGCCGCGCCGCTGGCTGGGGAATGGTCCGCCGTGCCGCCGCCTTCGACTCCCGCCTGCGCGATCGCGCTTTCGATCAGCGCCGCGCCCTTGCCGATGGCGCCCTTCGTGCCGGTTTCATAGAGCCGCTTGCCCTTGAAGCGGCTCTTGTCGACCTGGGTGTCGGCGGCGATCACGACAAGATCGGCTTCGGCAATCTGCGCGTCGGTGAGCTTGTTCTGCGCGCCGACCGAGCCCTGCGTCTCGACGTGGATGGTGTGGCCCAGCACCTTCGCGCCTTGCGCGAGGCCCTCGGCGGCCATGAAGGTGTGAGCGATGCCCGTGGGACACGAGGTGATGGCGACGATTTTCAAAGGCCGCGCGCCAGTGGATTCAGCGACCGGTTTTGCGGCGGCGTCTGCCTGACGCGGCGCAAGCGACGACGCTGCCCGCGATGCACCGGCAGCCGCGCGCGCGATCACCGCTTGCGCGTCGCGAATCGCTTCGTCGATTGTCACGCGTTCGATGGTCTTGCCGGCGAACGGCGTTTCGTCCACGGCGGCGTGGTCGTCTGCTGCGATCAGCACGCCGCTCGCGGCACGAATCGTTTCCGCGGACAGCGGCGTCTGCACGCCGAGCGCGCTGCGCGTTTCGACGGCGAGCGTCACGCCGCGAGCCTCAGCCGCGCGGCTCAGCGCCTGCGCGGCGAACGTGGGTGCAGCGCTCTGTCCGGGCGCCGCCACGAGTCCGATGATTTTTTCCATTGCAGTGTCTCCGGCCTCGCGGCTCATGGCTGAACGACGCCGTCCGCAGCGGACAGCGTGAATGTTTTGACTTCGACGCGCGCGGCGAGCGTGGCCAGCGTCGCGTGATCGGGCAGATGCGGTCCCACGCGCGCGAGCTTCGCGGCGGCGAACGCCGTGGCCTGGCGGCCGGCGTCGTCCCAGGTGCGCGCTTCGATCAGGCTCGCGATAAGTCCGGCGACGAACGCGTCGCCCGCGCCCACGGTGCTCGCGACAGGAACACGCGGCGGTGTCGCGCGGAAGATCTGGAAAACGGGCGGCGCGGCGCGCGATGCCACGTCCGTTGCGCCCGATTGCGGCGGCACGACACGCGACACAACACGCGATACAGCAGGCAGCCCAGCCGACGGCTGGCTCGCCATCACGCCAATCGCCCCGCGGCCACCCAGCGACACCACCACGTAACGGATGCCGCGCGCCACGAGTTCGCAGGCGGCGGCAATGATGGCTTCGTCGTCATCGAGCGCGCGGCCCAGCAGCGCTTCGAGTTCCGCCTGGTTCGGCTTCACGAGGTCGGGCAGATCGCGCGCGTTAGTGGCGGCGAGCGCTTCGGTGAGCGGTGCGCCGCTCGTGTCGAGCGCCACGTGGACGCCCGCGTCGTGCAGCACGCGCGTCATGCGACGGTAGAACGACGGATCGACGCCAGGCGGCAGGCTCCCAGCGAGCACGCACCACCGGCCCGGCCGCGCGAGTTCGGCGATGCGCCTCTCGAGCGCGTCGACGCAGGCCGGCGCGGGCGGCGTGGTGGCGAGGTTGATGTCGGTGGTTTCGTGGCGCGCGGTATCCACGAGCTTCACGTTGATGCGCGTGCGGCCCGGCACGCGCACGAAGCGATCGTCGATGCGCTTGGCGGCAAAGAGCGCGTCGAACGCGGCGCTGTCTTCCGCACCGAGCAGGCCCGTGACGATGGTCGCCACGCCGTAGTCCGCGAGGCAGCCTGCCACGTTCACGCCCTTGCCGCCCGCGTTGAATTCGAGCGACTCCGCGCGGTTCACGTCGCCCGGCGTCAGGTTCGCGACGCGCACGGTCTGGTCGAGCGCCGGATTCAGCGTGACGGTGATGACGGTGTTCATGCCGCGACCCTCACGTCGGCCGCATCGAGCGCGCGCACCGCGTCGACGTCGCCGCATTCCAGCGCGCGCTCTGCAAGCGACTGCATCGAATCGAGCCGCTCGCCGCGCACACGCGCCTTTACGGCCGCGATGTCGCGCGGGCTCATCGAGAGCTCGTCCACGCCGAGGCCCGCGAGAATCGCCGCGCCGAGCGGGTCGCCCGCGAGTCCGCCGCACACGCCCACCCACTTGCGATGGCGCCGCGCGCCCTCCACCGTCTGCCGGATCATGCGCAGCACGGCGGGATGCAGGCTCTCGGCATTGCGCGCCAGTTCGGGATGCTCACGATCGATGGCGAGCACGTATTGCGTGAGATCGTTGGTGCCGATCGAAAAGAAATCGACGGCCTGCGCGAAGTGGTCCGCGAGCGCAGCGGCCGATGGAGTCTCCACCATGATGCCGAGCGGCACCTTCGGCGCATCGAGTTCGGCGCGCACGGTCTCGGCGAGCGCAATCGCGGCGTGCGCCTCGTCGAGCGTGGAGACCATCGGGAACATGATCCACAGCGGACCTTCCTTCGCAGCGCGATAGAGCGCGCGCAACTGCGGCACGAAGAGATCGGGCCGGCGCAGACACAGACGCACACCGCGCACGCCGAGGAACGGGTTCGTCTCGTGCGGCAGGTTCAGATACGGCACCTGCTTGTCGCCCCCGATGTCCAGCGTGCGGATGATGAGCCGCCGTCCGCCGCTTGCCTGCACCATCTGGCGATAGCACGCGTACTGCTCGTCTTCGCTCGGCGCGTCGTGACGTTCGAGGAACAGGAACTCCGTGCGCATCAGGCCGATGCCGTCCGCGCCGTGGGCGAGCGCGTCGGCCACCTGGCTCGGGCGCGTAATGTTGGCGCCGATCTCGAAGGCGTGGCCGTCGAGCGTCGTGGCCGGCAGTGCGCGATTGGCCGCGGTACGGGCGCGCTCTTCGGCAAGACGCAGCGCGGTTTGCCGGGCACGCTCGGCGTCGCGCGCCGACACACCGACGTACAGCCGGCCCGCGTTGCCGTCGAGCACAGCGTGTGCGCCGTCGGCGATATCGAGCAGCTTCGCGCCGCACGCCACCGCCGCCGGCACGCCGAGCGTGCGGGCCAGGATCGCCGTGTGCGAGGTCGGGCCGCCGCTCACCGTGCAAAAGCCGAGCGTGACGGCGGGGTCGAGCTGCGCGGTGTCCGAGGGCGTGAGGTCTTCGGCGATGAGGATGGCGGGCGTTGCTGCGACGTCCGTTGCTGCGTGCAGATTCGCCGTGTTTTCGTCGAGGTGCTTGAGCACGCGACGCGCGACGTCGCGCAAGTCCGTTGCGCGCGCCGCGAGCAGCGGGTCGGGAAGCGCAGCGAGCTGCGCCGCGCGCGAGTCGGCCGCGCGATGCCACGACCACTCGACGCCGTGGCCCTCGATGGTAAGGCGTGCGGCATCGCCGAGCAGATCGGCGTCGTTCAGCAGTTCGCGCTGGGCCGCGAAGATCTCGCCTTCGGCTGCGCCGAGCCGCGTGGTCGTTTCGCGCGCGAGCGCATCGAGTTCGGCGGCCGTGTCGGCCAGCGCTTTTTCGAGACGACGCGAGGCGTCGAGCACATCGCCTGGACGATCTTCAATATCGAGCCGCGCGTGGCGCACTACCCGCACCGGACCCGCGACGAAGCCGGGACCCGCGCCCACGCCTTCGATCACCGTTGCCGGATCTTCGGGGGTAAACAAAGCCGGCTGCGCGGCCTCGCGACGCGAGCGTGCAGCCGCGGCGCGCTCGTGCTCTTCCGCGGCCAGCGACTCGATGGTGCGCTTGAGCGCGGCGAGCGCTTCGGCGGCGTCGCCGCCCTGCGCCGAGAGAACCAGCCGCGCCTGCGCCGTGGCACCCAGTTGCAGCAGGCTCACGAGGTTTTTCGGGTCGGCGGCCACACTGCCGTTGCGCACACGAAGCGCGGACTGATAGCGCTTTGCTGTGGCGACCCACGCGCTCGCGGGGCGGGCATGCAGACCGTGCGGGTAGTCGAGGATCAGGTCGAGGTGGTGGTCGTAGTCGGCTGGCGTTGTTGCTGCGGGCGTTGCGCTGCCGCTCGTTGCAGTGAGCGACACGCCGTTCAACGCATCGACGACGATCTGCGGATCGCGCGCCGTCAGCAGCCGTTCGAGCTGCGCCGGGTCGCCGATCAGACGCGTGAGGCGTTGCAGCAGCGCAATGTGCTCGTCGGACTGCGCCGCAATCGCGACGATGAGCCGCGCACGCTCGCCGCCCTGCCATTCGACGCCCTCCGGCACCTGGAGCACCGCGACGCCCGTGCGGCGAATCAGATGGCGGTCTTCCTGGAGGCCGTGCGGAATTGCGACGCCGCTGCCGAGGTACGTGTTCGATACCTGCTCGCGCCCTTGCAGACTATCGACGTAGCCCGGCTCGATGACGCCCGCCGCGACGAGCAGCGCGCCCGCCTCACGGATCGCATCGTGTTTCGAACCCGGCCCGGCACCTAGCCGGACGAGTTCCGCAGTAAGCAGCGGCGACATCGCGTCTCCTGGTTGGTCGTGGAATGTGCGCTATTGGAATCGATACCACTTTCCGCGTCAAGACGGCGCGTAGTCGCTGGCAAAGATGAAAGTTGCGCGGAGGCCCGATAGAATAGGCGCGCGTCGCCCGTCCCAGCGGGGCGCGGCACTGCAAGATGCGCGAACGGATACCGCGAGACCAGGGTAAACGCCGATTCATCAAGAAATCGATTTCATTCCATGGCGCCAAGAATCAAGGATGTGGCGGAGGCAGCGGGCGTGTCGGTGACGACCGTCTCGCGCGTGCTTTCGAACAACGGCCCGGTGCGCGACAGCGTGCGCCGGCGCGTGCTCGAGGTCATCGAGCAGCTCGACTATCGGCCCAACGCCGCCGCGCAGCGCCTGCGCTCGGGCGACACCGCGACGATCGGCCTCATCGTCTCCGACGTGCGCAACCCGTTTTTCACCGAAGTGAGCCGCGCGGTAGAAGACGCCGCGTACGCGCAGGGCATGCGCGTGATTCTCTGCAACACCGACGAGAACCCGGAAAAGGAGGCCATGTATCTGCGGCTCATGGAAAGCGAGCGCGTGACGGGCGTGATCTACTCCCCGACCTACGAGGCGGCACGCCGGTTCGACGCGCGCGCGTACGCGTTCCCGGTAGTGATGATCGACCGCGCAGGCCCGGCGGGCGTGACCGACGCCGTGACGCTCGACAACCGCGACGCCGCGACGCGCCTCGCCGAACACCTGGTGGAGCGCGGCTATAAGCGCTGCGCGGGCCTGTTCGGCAATGCGAGTACGACGGGACGCGAGCGGCACGCGGCGTTTGTGGAGGCACTGCAGCGGCATGGCCTTTTGGCTGCGGCGGAATTCGTCGACCCGCATCCCGAGGCGGCGCACGCGCGGGTGACGGCGTGGCTCGCGGCAGAGTCAGACGAGCGGCCGGATGCGATCGTGGCGAGCAACGGGCTGTTGCTGCTGGGGGCTTACCGGGCGCTGCGCGAGCACGGGGCGCGCGTGCCGGACGACGTGGCGCTCGCGGGGTTTGATAACGATGCGTGGACCGACCTCGTGACGCCTGGTGTCACCGTTATCGCGCAGCCGGTGTATGAGATTGGGAAGAACGCGATGCAGCTGTTGACGCAGCGGCTGGCAGAACCCGAGATGTCGGCGCGGACGTTGGTGTTGCCGGGGGAATTGGTGGTGAGGGGGTCGACTGGGGGGAAGCGCGTCGGGGGCGCGTAAGGGCTTTGTGCGCTGGCCGCTGGGGCGCTGTTTTCGTGATGCCGATTGGAAGGCGGTGGTCGGCGACGTAGTCGGTCTTTAAAGACTCCATGCGTCCCAGACGTCGATTGATGTCGTAAAGCTCGTCGCCTGAAACAAAAACCCCGCGAGCCTTGCGGGACGCGGGGTTTGCGGAATACTTCGGAACTTCGTGGAATGTCTGTTGGTGGAGCGGAATACGGGACCGAACCCGCGCCCGCAATCCGAGCCAGATAGTAACGCATTGGCCTTAAGGGCGCGGATTCGAAGATTTGGCCACGCACCACAAAGCGCCTCTTACAACCAAAATTTGACGGGCTGATCACCCAAGTAAGCGCACCAATCCCGCTAGGCGCTACGCCGTCACTTCCCTCTTGATCTTGCCTCTACTGTGACCCGCCACCGCCCGGCCAGTGGCCTTAGTCGATGGCGCGTGAATGTGGGAGAATCGGCCAAACTTGGCAACCCGATTCCATTGCAGGCCAAAAAGCTGAAGGCGACCCCATGACTGATACAGATGGCGAAATCCTGACGCTCGAAGATGTCGCGGCGTACCTCAAGGCTGGGAAGCGGACGGTCTATCGCCTTGCCCAAAAGGGTGAGATTCCGGCGTTCAAGCTTGGAGGAACTTGGCGGTTTCGCCGCTCCGAGCTGGATAGTTGGATCGCTGAGAGCATCAACAAAAAGAAGCCGGAGGCAGAGTGACTGTGCGCCAAGTCTGCAACCGAATCACATCTGGTCAGGTACACGGGGAGGATCGCCGTTGATTACGCAGCAGCTTTTGACGCAGCATCAAAGCCAGTACTACGCGTGGCTTTTGACACGGCGTGCGGCAGGCGACACGGTCGAGTCGCTGGCATCTACCCTCGTCGACTCACAGGTTGACCTCAACCCCCATCAGGTCGAGGCGGCACTGTTCGCCTGCAGCAATCCACTCTCGCGCGGCGTCATCCTGGCGGACGAGGTCGGGCTCGGAAAGACCATTGAGGCCGGGCTCGTGATCTCACAACGCTGGGCCGAGCGCCGTCGCAGCATCCTGATCATCGTGCCCGCCAACTTGCGCAAGCAGTGGCATCAGGAGCTGCAGGACAAATTCAGCCTGCAATGCCTGATCCTCGAGGCCAAGAACTACAACACCATCCGCAAGCAGGAACGCCAGAACCCATTCCTGATGGCATCGGGGCCGGTCATCTGCTCGTACCAGTTTGCGAAGTCGAAAGCAGACGACATCAAGGATATCGCTTGGGACTTGGTCGTCCTCGACGAAGCCCATCGTCTGCGCAATGTCTACAAGACCAGCAATGTCATCGCCAAGACGCTGAAAGAAGCGTTGGCCCACGTCCACTCCAAGGTGTTGCTGACCGCCACGCCGCTGCAAAACTCGCTGCTGGAGCTGTATGGCTTAGTGAGCATGATCGACGACCGAGTGTTCGGCGACATCGACAGCTTTCGATCCCAGTTCACTTCCCAGCCCAGAGAGCAGGCGTTCGCCGCACTGCGAACTCGTCTGGGCCCGGTATGCAAGCGAACGCTGCGCCGCCAAGTTCAACAGTACGTACCGTACACGGCGCGCAGAGCCATCGTTGAGGAGTTCACCCCGTCCTCCGAGGAACGGGAACTGTCCAGCCTCGTTGCCGACTACCTGCGGCGGCCCAACCTCAAGGCACTGCCGGAGGGCCAGCGCCAGTTGATCTCCCTAGTGCTATGGAAGCTGCTTGCGTCCTCCACCCACGCCATTGCCGGGGCCCTGGCGACGATGGCCAAACGCCTGCAAGGAGAGCTCGACGAATCCTCGGATGTTCCTGATTTGGCAGAAGTCCTTGACGAAGACTATGAGTCGCTCGACGAAACTGCTGAAGAGTGGAACGGGCAAGACCCGAACGCCGCACCGCCAACGCCCAACGAACGCGATGCTGTAGTCCAAGAAATCGCCGAGCTTCGGCACTTCAAGACGCTGGCGACCAACATCCGCGACAACGCCAAAGGCAAAGCGCTGTTGACCGCGCTAGATCGGGCGTTTTCCGAGCTAGAGCGCCTCGGGGCGGCCAAGAAGGCCATCATCTTCACCGAGTCAAAGCGGACGCAGGAATACCTCCTGTCTCTGCTGGTGGACACGGCCTACGGAGAAGGCATCGTGTTGTTCAACGGCACCAACAGTGATGCCCGCGCTCAAGCCGTCTACAAAGACTGGCTCAAGCGCCACGATGGAACGGAGCGCATCACTGGCTCCAAGACCGCCGACACCCGAGCCGCACTGGTCGAGCACTTCAAAGAGCGCGGTACGGTGATGATTGCCACCGAGGCTGGTGCCGAAGGCATCAACCTGCAGTTCTGCTCACTGGTCATCAACTACGACCTGCCGTGGAATCCACAGCGCATCGAACAGCGCATCGGCCGCTGCCACCGCTACGGCCAAAAGTTTGACGTGGTGGTGGTGAACTTCGTCGACCGCAGCAACGAGGCAGACGCGCGGGTCTACGAACTGCTGGCTCAGAAGTTCCAGCTCTTCGAGGGCGTTTTCGGAGCCAGCGATGAGGTGCTGGGGGCCATCGGTTCCGGTGTCGACTTCGAAAGACGCATTGCAGACATCTACCAGAACTGCCGTGATCCGGAAGCCATCAAGGCCAGCTTTGAACAGCTGCAACTCGACCTGTCAGGCGAAATCAGCGAGGCGATGGTCAAGACTCGCCAGATCTTGCTTGAGAACTTCGACGAGGAAGTGCAAGACAAGCTGCGCGTGCGCGCGGAGGACAGTCGCGCAGCACGCAGCAAGTACGAGCGGATGCTGATGGAGCTGACCGAGGCAGAACTGGCCGACTGCGCCACCTTTGATGATGATGGATTCGATCTCCAGCGCGCGCCCGAAGCCGCTCTCGACGGCGTCGATCTCGGCCGTTACGAGCTTCCAAGGCGCTCTGGCGACGCACACCTTTACCGAATCGGGCATCCCCTTGCTGCCTGGGTCACGCATCAAGCCAAATCCCGCGAACTGGCCAGCACACGCCTCGTCTTTGACTACGACGCCTACGGCGCTCAGATCAGCACGCTCAAGGCCTATCGAGGCAAGACTGGCTGGTTGACGCTGAAGCTGGTGTCAGTGGAAGCGCTGGGCAACGAGGAACAGCACTTGGTAGTGGCTGCCAGTACTTCGGATGGCCACGCCCTGTCAGAAGACGACCCGGAGAAATTACTACGCCTGCCTGCGCGGTCACAGTCGCCGGGACTTTTCAGCGCAGCCGACGCGACCCTCGTCAAGGATGTGGAGGCCCGCAAGATTGCCCTGCTCCGTGAGATTAACCAGCGCAACCTCGGCTACTTCGACCAAGAAGTCCAGAAGCTGGATGCCTGGGCAGATGATTTGAAGTTGGGGCTTGAGCAAGAGATCAAGGCCATCGATGCCGAGATCAAGGAAGTGCGTCGCACAGCAGCGACTTCACCCACACTCGAAGAAAAGCTGACTCATCAAAAGCGCCAGCGGGAGTTTGAAGCGAAGCGCTCAAAGTTGCGGCGCGAGTTGTTCTCACGACAGGACGAGGTCGAGAGTCAGCGCAATGACCTGATTACCCAACTGGAAGTCCAGCTGAAGCAGCAGGTTGTCGAACACACGCTGTTCACCATCGAATGGGAGCTCGTGTGATCCTTGGTCATAGTCAACACCCCTGCCGCGAGACCCTCATTTTCCAGTTGCGGAGGGCTTAACGTGAAGGTCGAATTTCAATTTCAAACGCCGGCGAGTAAGCCGTCACACACGCTTGCACAGCTAATAAGTGATCGAGCCGGAAAAACTTCCTTTGATGAAGCATTAGTCTCGGTTGCGTACATGACCGTTTCTGGAATACGCCTACTCATAAACAGTTTTTCGAATTCAATACCCAGCGAGAGCAAATGGCTCATTGGTCTAGATGATTGCATAACTCAGCCTGGGGCAATTGACGCCGCAATGGCCATTCCAGGTGCTGAAGTTAGAGTTGTTTCGTATGCGGAACTTGGTTTTCGATTTCATCCGAAAGTCTATATATTCAGAAAAAGCTCAAAACCAAAGCAAGGAGTGACAATATTAGGGTCATCCAATTTGACATCGCAGGCCCTAGCCGGGAACGGCGAGGCAAATGCAGTAATTGATTCAGAAAATCAAGAAGATTTCTTGATGACGCAGACGCTTTGGGACTCTCTCTGGAAACAAGGACATTCACCCACGAAGCAGGAGCTTATTTCCTACAAGCAGAGATATGAGGCGGCAAATACTCGAAAGCCCAAAAAAGTCGCAACCAAGAGAAAGCCAAAATCAGGAATGATCATTCTGTCGTCAGATGACGCAGAGTTAGATCCCACGCAGGCAAAAACTTGTTGGATCGAATGTGGATACATAACGGCAATGGGACGTGAAATTGAACTCAAAGCCGAGCAGGGTCTATTTTTTGGGTTAAACCCCACGGGAGAAAATCCCAAAACCTTTAACTTTATCTTGTCATCGGCGAAGAAAACACAACTCCGCTTGAAATTTCAAGGGAATCATATGTGGCGACTTCAACTGACAAGCGAGGTACCAGAAGTGGCGGCTGGTCTGCGTCCTCGTCTTCCGGATGGGACACTGGGTCGTTCCCCTTACGTCGCAGTTTTTGAACGAACCGATAAGACATCACTCTTTCGGTTGCGCTTCATTAATCTGTCGTCTGCGGAATTCAGAAAGCTCAAAAAGAAATCCAGTCAGTTAGGAACCCTTGGAGCAACAATAGCCAGACAATACGGTTGGTGCTGATTACGGAAAAATATATGCAACGACTCGAACTAAATTGGATTGGAAAAAACAAGCGCCCTCGTCTTGAGCCTCGCATTCTCCTTAGTGACCCCGATAAATCCTATCACGCAACCGCCCGCTACGGGGAAAACGATCAGTTTGATAATGCTCTGATTTATGGCGACAACCTTCTAGCATTGAAAGCTCTTGAATCCGAATATTCAGGAAAAATCAAGTGCGTATTCATTGATCCACCCTACAACACAGGCAGCGCCTTCGCACAATACGACGATGGCCTAGAACATTCTATTTGGCTTGGTCTGATGCGGGACAGGCTCGAGGTTATAAGAAACTTGCTGTCGGAGGATGGGTCCCTTTGGATATCGATAGACGATAATGAAGCGCATTACCTCAAAGTTATCTGCGATGAAATTTTTGGTAGAGCCAACTTCGTATCAAACGTTGTTTGGCAGAAGAAATACACAATTGCAAATGATGCAAAGTGGCTGTCTGACAATCACGACCATATTTTAATTTACGCAAAAGACAAGGGTCAGTGGCGACCTAACAAAATGCCACGAACCGAGGAAATGAATGCTCGGTATAAGAATCCAGACAAGCATCCAAAGGGGCCATGGAAGGCAACTCCGCTACACGCAAAAAGCGGCTCGGAAAGCAATAAGAATTTTTCATTCACATTTAAAAATGGCGTGGTGTGGAGCCCTCCAGCGGGGACGTTTCCACGCTTTTCAGAAGACACGCTAAGGCGGCTGGATGCGGGCAATGAGATTTGGTTTGGCAAGGACGGCACTGCAGCGCCGTCGAGAAAGACCTTTTTGTCTGAACTCTCGGATGAAGGAACTCCTTGTCCAACCGTTTGGCTGCACACAGACGCCGGAAATAACCATGAAGCACGCGAGGAAGTAAAGTCGTTCAATCCGACAAATCCCTTCGACACACCCAAGCCAGAGAGACTTCTTCAGCGGATCATTCACCTTGCAACTAAGCCTGGCGACCTGGTTCTCGATTCATTTGCTGGCTCAGGTACCACCGGCGCTGTCGCACATAAGATGGGGAGGCGCTGGATAATGGTCGAGCTGGGCGAGCATTGCTATACCCATGTCATACCACGACTAAAAAAGGTCATTGATGGCACTGATCGTGGTGGCATAACCGAGGCAGCAAACTGGCAGGGGGGCGGTGGCTTTCGATATTACAGGCTAGCGCCAAGCCTGATAGTTAATGATCGCTGGGGAAATCCTGTAATTAACCCTGAATATAACTCAGCGCAGCTGGCAGAGGCCTTAGCCAAAGTGGAAGGCTTCTCGTATGCGCCATCGGAGGTGCTTTGGTGGCAACACGGTCACTCAAGTGAGCGCGACTTCATTTACGTCACCACGCAGAACTTATCCGCTGAGCAATTGCAAGCACTCTCCGACGAGGTCGGCAGCGACCAGAGCCTACTGGTGTGCTGTGCCGCCTTCCACGGCGTCACGGCAGCAAAGGCGTCCGAGCGTTGGCCTAACCTGACGCTGAAAAAGATTCCGAAGATGGTGTTGGCCCGCTGTGAATGGGGCCATGACGACTACAGCTTGAACGTGGCCAACCTGCCGATGGCCCAGGTCGAAATGCCCGCGCTAGCGGCTGGCCCTGCGGCACCTAAAGCGAAGAAATCTGCCCCCGCGAGCGCCGGGCAAGGTGGTCTGTTTGGGGAGAACGAATAATGAATGCACGCGTCCAGAACGCCATCACCGGCCGATTGTCTCTTCGTCCGCCCCAGGCGGAATCTCTCTCGAAGTTGGTTCGTGCGCTAGAGGCCGCGCCCAGCTTGCTAGGCCACGACCAGGATGTGGCGGCAATTCTCTCCACCCTGAGGGCCGAGTTCCCAACGTTGGAAGACTTCGAGCGGGAGTTTCCGTCGTTGTGCTTCGCGCTCGCCACCGGCGTTGGTAAGACCCGTCTGATGGGGGCATTCATCGCCTACCTGCATCTGGCGCACGGCATCAACAACTTCTTCGTGCTAGCCCCGAACCTGACGATATACAACAAGCTTATTGCGGACTTCACCCGCAACACGCCAAAGTACGTTTTCAAGGGCATCGCAGAGTTTGCACAACAGCCCGCGCTGATCATCACTGGGGACAACTACGACCAGACCGGCGCAGTTGTTCAAGATCGGACCATGGGTTTTGCCCACGATGTGCGCATCAACATCTTCAACATCTCCAAGATTAACTCCGAGGTGCGTGGCGGCAAGGAACCACGCATCAAGCGGATTAAGGAAGTCCTTGGGGACAGCTACTTCAACCATCTGGCCAACCTGCCAGATCTTGTGTTGCTGATGGACGAGTCGCACCGCTATCGCGCCAGCGCTGGGGTTCGCTCCATCAATGAGCTGAAGCCGCTGTTCGGCCTGGAGGTGACGGCGACACCGTTCGTGGAAACTACGCGCGGCCCCGTGCTGTTCAAGAACGTGGTGATGGACTACCCATTGGCACGGGCGATGGAAGACGGCTTCGTCAAAGAGCCCGCTGCCGTGACCCAGCGCAACTTCGACGCTAAGGCTCATACGCCCGAGGAGATCGAAAAGACCAAGCTGGAGGACGGCGTGCGCCTGCACGAAACCACCAAGGTGGAACTGCTGACCTACGCCCGCGAGAACGGCGTCAAGGTGGTGAAGCCGTTCATGCTCGTGATTGCGCGTGATACCACTCACGCAGGGCAACTTTTAACGCTTCTAGAGTCAGAAGCCTTCTACGAGGGGCGCTATCAGGGCAAGGTGATTCAGGTTGACTCCAGCCGCACGGGCGCGGAAGAAGAGGAGATGATCACGCGCCTCCTCGCAGTGGAGAGCGTGGACGAGCCGACCGAGATCGTCATTCACGTCAACATGCTCAAAGAGGGCTGGGACGTGACCAACCTCTACACCATCGTGCCGTTGCGTGCGGCTAATGCACGCACGCTGATCGAGCAGTCCATCGGTCGCGGCCTGCGTCTGCCCTACGGTAAACGCACCGGTGTCGCGGCGGTGGACCGCCTCAACATCGTCGCGCACGACAAGTTTCAGGAAATCATTGATGAGGCCAACCGGGGCGATTCGCCGATCCGGCTGAAGCAAGTGATCCTGGACGCACCGAGCGTCGATGACAAGAAGGTGAGCGTCCAGGTTGGGTCGGGTGCGATGACACGCCTAGGGCTTGCCGACGCGCCCACTATCGCCAGCGCCCCGACAAACGCAGGCACGACCCCGGCAAGCCCAGCCGCTGCGCCGGTGTTCGCTACGGAACGCGAGCGCAACGCCGCCCGCGTTGTTATTGACGTCATCAGCAAGTACGAAGCCAAGCGAGATCTCGTCCCGACCAGCGGTGCACTGCTCAACGCGGAAGTGCAGGCGGCAATTCTGGCGGAAGTGACCGAGCGTCTGAAGCCCGTTCAGGGTGAGTTGCTGGCAGGTGTTGATGAAGGGATGCCTACACTCGATCTCTCGGCTGTGGTTGCCAAGACCACTGAGATAGTCGTCCAGCAAACCATCGACATTCCTCGAATTGCCGTGGTTCCAACCAGCGAGGTCACCACGGGCTTCCACCCGTTCAAGCTCGACGTCGCTCAGTTGCATCTTCAGCCCGGCGAGCGCGAGATCATCATTCACAACCTGCACACCAATGAGCAGGACACGCTGGCGTCCGAAGTCGGCCTCAAAGAGCAACGGCTGGAGGACTACATCGTCCACGCGCTGGTGGACTTCGACGACATCGACTACTTCACGCACGCCGATCTACTCTATGACCTCTCCGGGCAGATGGTGCAGCACCTGCAGAGCTACCTATCGGAAACGGAAGCCAGAGGCGTGCTGGATCGGGATCGTCGCCTGATCGCTCGTGAAATTCACGCGCAGATGATGGCCCACTTCTGGGAGGAAGCGACCGAGTACGAGGTGCAGGTAAGCCGTGGCTTCACGGAACTGAAAGCCTGCAATTACACGGCCACCGCAGGTCAGACGGCTCACCACTTCCGGGAAACCGTGACCGAGCTTGGCCGGATCAAGCAGATGCTGTTCGGTGGCTTCGCGCGCTGTCTCTACCCGCTGCAGAAGTTCGACTCCGACACGGAACGTCGCTTCGCCGTCATCCTTGAGCGCGACGCGTCGAAGTGGTTCAAACCAGCCAAGGGACAGTTCCAGATTTATTACAAGCTGGGCACTGAGCAGCCAGAGTACATCCCTGACTTCGTGGCGGAAACGGAGTCGACCATCTTCATGGTGGAAACCAAGGCCAGAGCCGACATCAATACTCAGGAGGTTCAGGCCAAGGCTGTGGCCGCCGCGCGGTGGTGCAAGCACGCTTCGGATCACGCGGCAACAGTCGGCACCAAGCCGTGGCGGTACTTGCTGGTGCCGCACGACGAAATCGCTGAATCAAAGCGGCTCACCGACTTTTTGCGCTTCGAAGTCAAGATCTGAGCGAGGTACCTATGCAACCTTTCTCCATCACGCTTTTCGCAACCACCGGTGACCCCGAAGGCATCCGCCACCTCGACAAGTCGAACTGGTCAGGCTACGGCGTCGTCTTCAACAGGGAGCTCTTCCACTTATTGAAGCAGGAACCGGGCTTCTCCCAAGCCGGCATCTACATCCTCGTGGGCAATGCTGCCGAAGAGACGATTTACATCGGCGAGGCTGATCCCGTTGGTGACCGGCTGAAGAACCACGTCTCGAACAAGGAAGATTGGGTGTGGGGCGTTTACTTCTTCGACCGCAACCACAAGATCGGCAAGACGGAAGTTCAGTACCTGGAGTCGGCATTGGTTGCTCTGGCCAAAAAGCACGACCGCGCCATTCTGCTGAACAAGAACAACCCGACGGCTCCGACGATGGCGCCCGCAGCAAAGGCAACGGCTCAGGCATTCCTTGCTGACATGCTGTTGATCCTGCCGATGCTTGGAATCAACGCCTTCATGCCACCCAAGCAGGACGACCCGAGCGATCAGGTACAGCCCGTCGGTTCTGAGAGCGACAAGTTCGACACGATCGTTGTCCCGGCACGCGAGGAAGGGTTCAAGCAACGCTTTCTGAGCGAACACTGCTGGTTCGCCGTGCGTATCAATGCGAAACACATCTCGAAACTGAAATTCATTGCGGCTTATCAGGTCGCCCCTGTTGCCGCCATCACCCACATCGCAGAGATCGACGCCATCGTTCCGTACAACGACACGGGCAAATACATGATCAAGTTCAAGGGGGCTGCAACGGCGATTGTTCCGATCCCACGCCCGGAAAGCAGTGAGATCAACATGCAATCTTCGCGGTACGCGCTGAAGGAAAAGCTGTTGGCAGCCAAAAACCTCGATCAAGTTTGGGCATAACCGGGAAGCAAAGTGAATTTCATAGAACCCATCCTTGCCCTTTGCTCCCATAGGGCTGTTCTGGCCAAAGAAAATTCCGTTTTGCCGCCCCCCCAATCCATACTCTCAAATCATATTTTGTCAGAGCAGAATCTATTTGGGGTAAGTTTTGATTATTTTATTGACTGGACTACCAATCAATTGAATAGAGATTTTTGGCTAAAGTGTCCAGTCGAAACAGCCGATCAATCTGACTGGTCAAATTTAAGTGACGAAAGCATCGCCAGCGATCTTAGAAATCACCAGAAATTTAGGGATCTGGTTGATTTTTCACTGGCAAACTCATGTTCTGCCACCGCGATCATTTTCGATGATCGCCAGCAGTGGAGCAGCAAAGCATCAACAATAATATGTGCACACTGGCCTAAATATCCCGATTCAAAAAAAGGGTTGGACATTTCAAGAGTTGGGCTTCCTCAAATAGAGGAAATGATAAAACTTCGATCCGGCGGTCCTGTCGCCATCGGAAGAAAAGGACTGATCTACGGCACCTCATCACTAGAGTGTCATTTGTCTAGAACTAACGCACTCTGGCCTGGAGACGCAGATCTTTTGGTCTGCGAAAAGTCTACTATGCGACCAATTGCGTTAATTGAATACAAGAAGCACACAGCTAGCTCAACAAAGAAATTTCAAGAGCAACGACTTTCCAATTACTACCCTTATCCTGACAGGCGTAAATATGATCGCCTGGCCCTCCTATCCGAACAAATTGCATCTGATCGCCCGATAAAGATTTTTATACTTTATTACTCTACCATTGAATCCGAGTTAAGCGTGAAAATCGAGGAGATTGTCGGCACACCCGGAAGTTTGATAGGTGGGCAAGTATTCGATGTTGATATTTCACCAAGAGATCCAGTTGCCGGCTATCGACAAGTTATTTCGAAAATCGTCAGACAGTCAACCTAACGCCGGAGCCTTCCACCGCTAGACGCAACCCAAAGGAGAGCATCCAATGAGCGAAGAGAAGTTACTCCCCCAAATTGGCGATAAGCTGATTCACAAATTCAGAAAAAGACCGGGATCCGTAACTGCCGAAGTAATATCCGTTGACGCTGAGCGAGGTGATGTTTCTGTCAAAATTGATGGGGAAATTTTCCCTTCCCTATCTTCTGCTGCACAATCCATTTCAGGTCATTCAAGTAACGGATGGACATACTGGGGCTTAAAAAAGCAGACACCCAAGAAGCGGACAGCACGATAACCGAACAGATTAGGTCTGCTGAAAATGTAGCTGGCACTCGATACTTACCTGATGTTTGCTGTCGTTTCGACGATCCACGCCTGCAGCGCCCTCAACTGCTCGGCGTTCTCGTGACAGGTCTGGTAGTTGGCGGCAACGGTTCCAGCGACGGCAGATAGCGCAATGCCTGCGGCGGCCGCATCAGCATCTCGGGTGGACTCGGGAAGTTCACCGGCGGCGGCGACGTGCAGGCGCACAAAGCTACGGTTGACAGTGCAAGCAACATCAGCTTGAACGGGCACATATACGGGAACCCCCTTGACGATGGTTTCGCCCTTCTCGCGGACAACGAGGACGCGGTCGACGTACTGGGTGACGACCTTAACGGTGGCTTGCGCCTGCCGTTCGCGGATGGCGGCGGATCTGCAGGGCTTGTTGTTGGACGGCGGCATCCCACCGCGCTTGCACGTGGCCCGCGCCTTTGACCCAGCCGAAGCCGACCAGGGCGATGCCCAGCGCCGCGAGGGCAAACAGCCGGTACGGCCACGGAGTCACGCTCACGACTCCTCCCCGATGCACTGTCGGTATTCGGTTTCTCGCCGTGTGGCCAGCCCGCCGCACAGCCGCGCGTTGGTGGGCAGCGCGCAGTCCTCGCCCAGGAAGAAGCGCCAACGCAGCAGCTCGGCACAGGCTCCAGCGTAGTCCTCGGCGTTGAGTTCCTGACCAGCGTGGACTGGCTGAACGCGCGGCTGCTGACGTTGTAGGAAAAGCTCACCAGCGCGTCGTACTCGTGCTGAGCCAGCGCCAGCAACCGCCTGCGGGCGGTTTTTTTGTGGTCGCTCGGCACTCGGTCGCCACCGCTACAGGAGTTGCCGACCACAACCGACCGCCTCTAAACCCGCGCCAGCAAAGGAAGTCACCTCAAGAACGCTCGCGTGACCACCAGAGAAAACGGAGAAAGAGAGGCGTCGGCGGGAGCGAAAACGCCGACTTCGCAGGGGTGGCGCTCGCGAGGCGATGCCCGGAAACCGCGCCAACACTGGGGGAACGGGCAAAAAAAATCCCAACCGATGAGGGTTGGGATTTTGGGTATTGGTGGAGCGGAGGAGGATCGAACTCCCGACCTTCGCATTGCGAACGCGACGCTCTCCCAGCTGAGCTACCGCCCCAACGAAGCCGCGATTCTAGCACAAGCGGCCGGCGGTTTGCCAAGAGCCGCGACCACGCGTAGCACGCGATCCCCAAAACAAGCGGCGGAGAAACCGCGAGCAACCGCAAAACATCCAGACAACCCCTCACTTCTCCGGCGCGCCCGCCAACACCCACGCCACCACAATCCGAATGTCCGCGTCGCTCATGCGCGGATGCGAGGGCATCGGAATGGCGCCCCACACGCCGGAGCCGCCGTCCTTGACCTTCTGCGCCAGCTTCGCCGGCGCCGTGGCGTCGCCCTTGTATTTCGCTGCGATCTGCTGGAACGATGGCCCCACCAGTTTGCGGTCCACAGCGTGGCAACCCATGCATGCATTGCTACGCGCCACCACGAGCCCCGCCGGCGTGTCGGCTGCACGGGCTGCGGTCACCGTCATCGATAAACCGAGCACTACGCCTGCGCCCAACAGTCCAGCCAGGCGTTTCCACGAACCCATACCAGCGACGCCCATCATTTCGGCGCCGTCACAGTCCCGGGTTGAGCGGGGGACGAATTCGTCACAGGCGCAGGCGCCTGCTGGTCAAGCGGTCGGGCGCTCACGGACGAATCCGGCACGGCACCCGTGGTTGCATCGCTCGAGGTTGCCGGGGCACTCGCCGCACCCGGCGCGCTGGCACCGGACTGGGACGCTGCCGCGTTCAGTGCCGCAGCCTCCTGCGGCTGGATGTACTGGTACACCTTCACGACCTGCACGACGCCCGGCACCTGGCTCGTCGCGGCGGCCGCAATGCCACCCTCTTCCTGCGTGACGAGCCCCATCAGGTAGACGATGCCGCGCTCGCTCACCACCTTGAAGTTGTTCGCGGAGATGTACTTCTCTGCGATCAGCGCTGTCTTCACGCGTCCTTCCAGGTAAGCGTCGTTCGAGCGCGACGAGAACGAACTGGCCGGCTGCACCGCCAGTTCGTTGACAACCGAATTGACGTTGTTGATGCCCCGCACGATGGTCTCGGCCTTCTGCTTCGACGCATCGTCGGGCACCTCACCCGTAATCAGCACGCGGCGATTGAACACGGCCACGTTGATGTGCGAGTCCTGCGGCAGGTTGTTGCTCAGTTGCGAGAGTGCCTTCACCTGAATCTCGCGGTCTTCGGTTTGCGTGCCGACTGTGCGCCGATCGGTTGCAACCAGCGCGCCGCCGCCCGCGGCACCTGCGAGCGCGAGCACGCAGCCTTGCAAACCGGCCGCCAGCGCCGTGGCGAGCCCGATCGCGAGAGTGGTTCTCGCCAACGTATTCCTGATGCGGTGTCCGCTCATCAACTACTTCTCCTCGAATGTCAGTCTTCGCCAAGCAGCATCGCGTCGATGCCGTCGCACAGACAATGAATGGTCAGCAAGTGAACTTCGTGCACGCGTGCGACCCGCGCGGACGGCACGCCAATGTGAATGTCGGTGTCTGCGAGCGCTTCCACGACCTTCGCGCCGCCGCTGCCCGTAAGCACAACGACGATCATCTCGCGCTCGTGCGCGTCCTCGATGGCGGCGAGCACGGTGGCCGGCTCGTCGGACGTCGTGATCGCGAGCAGCACGTCGCCGGGCTGGCCGAGTACGCGCAACTGTTTCGCGAAGAGCTGGTTCAGCGCCTCTTCGGTCGCCATCGTGGCGAGCGCGCTTGCGTCGGTGGAAAGCGCGACTGCGGGCAGGCCCGGACGCTCGCGTTCGAAGCGGTCGATCAAGCTGGCAGCGAAGTACCGCGCCTGCGCCGACGACCCGCCGTCGCCGCACGCGATGATCTTGTTGCCATTCGCGAGCGCGGCGAAGATCGTGTCGACGGCCGCGGCGATCGGCATGGCCAGCGCCTCCAGTGCCTCGAGTTGAACAGCGGCGCTGTCGCGAAAGAGTTGTTGAATACGTTCGACTGACATCGAGTTTCTATCTGGTACTGCGTGGTGTCGCGGGAACTTGCCGCGTAGGCGTCCGCAAGTTTATCGCACTCGGGCCCGCGAAAAGCGCCGTTTTCAGGTGCCATCTGCACGAAACGCGTCGCGTATCCAGATCAGGCGTCCTGCCTCGAACGCCACGACGTCGAACCGGCAGCACGACGTCGCGCCTTGCCGCGACGCCAGAAAAAACTGTGCAGCATGCACGATGCGCTGCCGCTTCTGCCAGCCGATGCTCGCCGCCGCGCCGCCATACCGGCGCGATGCCCGCGCCCGCACTTCGACAAACACCAGCGTGCCGTCCGGCTCGCGCATCACCAGATCGATTTCCCCGCCGCGGCACGTCACGTTGCGTGCGACGAAGCGCAGTCGCTGGCGGCGCAGGAAATCGAGGGCAAGCGTTTCGAACGTGGCACCGAGCTTCTTCGACTCATGCCTGCGCGAAAAGTTGTCGTCGCGGCCCGCGTTCTCGCCGGCGCGCGCCGTCTGTGGCTGATGCCCTGCATGGCACAATGTCGGCCTCGTTCCCTTCGCCTGCGTGTTCTGACTCATGATCCCTCTCTCCGAACTCGCACAAACACAGCAGTACCCCGCCGCCGCGCTGTACGTGGTGGCCACGCCCATCGGCAACACGGCCGACATCACACTACGCGCGCTACACGTGCTCGGACTCGTAGACCGCATCGCCGCCGAAGACACGCGCAACACGGGGCAGTTGCTTTCCCGCTATGGCATCTCGAAGCCGCTGCTCGCTGTGCATGAGCACAACGAGCGCGAGGCCGCGCAGCGCGTTATCGAACACCTGCGCGCGGGCGAGCGTGTGGCGTACGTCTCCGACGCGGGCACGCCAGGCATTTCAGACCCCGGCGCCAAGCTGGTCGACGCAGTACGTGCGGCGGGCTTTGCCGTGGTACCGCTGCCGGGCGCGAGCGCACTCGCCACAGCGCTTTCGGTGACGGGCGACTGGGCTGGAACGTTCACGTTTCTCGGTTTCCTGCCGACCAAGGCGAAGCAACGGACCTCGGCGCTGCAATCGCTCGCGTCGCATTCGCATGCGATGGTGTTCTACGAAGCGCCGCACCGCGTGGTCGAAACCGTCCAGGCACTCGCCGACGCATTCGGGGGCGAGCGCCGGCTGCTGATCGCCCGTGAGTTGACCAAGTTACATGAGGCCGTTCACTGCTGCACCCTGGCCGAAGGGCCAGCGTGGCTCGCTGCCGATCCGAACCGGCAGCGCGGCGAATTCGTTCTGGTGGTGGAAGGGGCGCCCGCGCAGCCTTCAGGCGGGGCAGCGGATCATGACGCGCTATTGCGTACGCTGCTGGAAGAACTGCCGGTGAAAGGCGCGGCGAAGGTGGCCGCGGCGCTCACAGGTGCATCGCGCAACGATCTGTATGCGCGAGCGCTGGAACTCAAGGAAGGTTAGCGGCGCGCGGCGAGGCAGCTTTGGGCCCGAGTGGGCCCGAGGCGCGTGCGGAGCGTGCTCTAGCGGAAATCACCAACAACACCCGCCGTTGCAAGACACGGTGCGCAATGAGCAACACAGGTTGAATCGAGCCGCAGCGAAAAAGAACGGGCCGCACAAGCGGCCCGTCTGTCGTCGGCAATCGCCGTCCGGCGTGAAAGGATTAGCGGTTAGGCGCGTTTTCCGCCAGCATCTCGGCGCGAGCTTCCCGGGCTTCCTGCTGCGTAAGCCCTTCGATCTGCACGCGCGCCGTGCCTGCGTTCTGAACGCCAAGTACCTTCGCCGCCGCGAAGGAGAGATCGATCACACGGCCGCGCATGTACGGGCCGCGGTCGTTGATCTTCACCACCACAAACTTCGACGTCCCCGGCAGGCTCACACGCACGTACGACCCGAGCGGCAACGTGCGGTGCGCGGCGGTCAGCGCGTGCATGTCGTAGCGTTCGCCGCTCGCCGTGCGGCGGCCATGGAAGAAGCGGCCGTACCACGACGCGCGTCCCGTCTGCCGGAAGTTGGAGACGTTGGGACCGTCCGTCAGCGGCTCGGCGTCTGCGAGCGAGCTCTTGCCGGCGCTGGCGTCGGATGCCGCAATGTTGTGGTCGAACGCTGCGCCAAAGCTCTGCGGCGCCGTGGATTGCGTGCCGTTGCGGGCGTCGGTGCGAACCGGCGTACCGTTGTTCGCCTGAGTTGCCGGGCCCGGAGGCATCGCACAGCCGGTCAGAATCGCAAAGGCGACAAGACTCCCGAACTGTCGAGATCGTCCAGATTTCATAAATTTGCCATCACTAGTGCGAAGCCGCGCCACGCGTTGGACACATGGCTGGATGCGGCTTCGGCGGCCACAGGCACGACAAGACGCTCGCGCATGACGAGAGCGCGTCGAGGCCCGGATGCAGCGTATTCGCCGCGAACCGCTCAGTTATCTTCCACGTCTGGCACAACCTGTCCCCAGCAGCCTGACCAGACACCAAACGTCGCCATCGAGCGCGAATGAACAGCGCTCTGGCGCACCCGCAACCGGCGGCACGCAGGAACGGCGACGTAGGCCCCATCCAGCGTCACGGCAGCTAGGCCGTTGTCAGGCGCGCGGCGCCTGGCTGGACAAGACGTGTGGCAACGAACGAAGTCGATGCCGGATTTGCTAATCGCGTTGATGCAGAATCGCGGCGACAGCACTTGCTTGACAGCGATCTGGAAGCCCTTTCAAAAGGGTCCACATCGCCACGAGAGCGCACGGCTTCCGTGCGTAATGGGCCGCATTATACCCAAAACGATTCGGTGTCATCCCCGCGGGTCAAAAAACGTGACATTTTTTTACTATTGGGTTCGTACGATTCATTGCTGCGCCGCACTCTGTAACCGCCCGTAACCGCCTTCGGCAGGCGAGTGCGTAAGGCTTACTGGAAGTGCGCAATGGCCGGTGCTCAGCCCAGCGCGGCAGTACTCGCCGGCACGCCTGGCCTGATGGCCAACTCTCCCCCGCTCACACATACGGCCCAGGCGGCAGACAGTCGCCCCCGGTACAATCCGAATCTTTGCGGCCACGTTCCTGAATCGTTCGTATAGGCCACGCCTCTTCCCACGTTCGCCATGAAAGTCACGCTGATCCCTGTCACCCCGTTCCAGCAGAACTGCTCGCTGCTTGTCTGCGAAGCCACGGGGCGCGCCGCCGTGGTGGACCCGGGCGGCGACCTGGATGTCATCCAGCGCGAAGTCGAGCGCCAGCAGGTCACGGTCGAAAAGGTGCTGCTCACGCACGGCCACATCGACCACTGCGCGGGCGCGAAGACGCTTGCCGATCACTACGGCGTGCCGATCGAAGGGCCGCACGAAGACGAGCGTTTCTGGATCGAGAAGCTGCCCGACCAGAGCACGCGTTTCGGCTTCCCTGCGGCGCAGGCTTTCGAGCCGAACCGCTGGCTCCACGACGGCGATACCGTGCAGTTCGGCGACGAAACGCTCGAGGTCTATCACTGCCCAGGACACACGCCAGGGCATGTGGTTTTTTTCAGCCGCAAGCATCGCATCGCCATCGTGGGCGACGTGTTGTTCGCAGGATCGATTGGTCGCACGGATTTTCCCCGCGGCAACCACGCCGACCTGATCCGTTCCATCCGCGAGAAGCTCTGGCCGCTCGGCGACGACGTCACGTTCGTGCCCGGCCACGGTCCTGTCTCGACGTTCGGCGAAGAGCGGCGCACGAATCCGTATGTGGCGGACCGCGCGGTCGGCGGGGTGGCCCAATGAGCAGCACAGAGGAAATCTACGTCAGCACGGACGTGGAAGCGGACGGGCCCATCCCGGGGCCTCATTCGATGCTGAGCTTCGCCTCGGCCGCCTACACCGCGGACAAGCGCCTCGTCGCCACGTTCTCCGCCAATCTGGAGTTGCTGGAGGGCGCGGCGCCGCACCCTGTGCAAGCCGCGTGGTGGGAAACGCAGCCCGAAGCGTGGGCCGCGTGCCGCACGAACCTGCGCAAGCCGGAAGAGGCCCTCGCGGCCTATGTGGAATGGGTCGAGGCGTTGCCGGGCAAGCCGGTGTTCGTGGCCATGCCGGCGGGCTTCGATTTCACCTTCATGTTCTGGTACATGATGCGTTTCGCCGGCCGCTGCCCGTTCTCGTGGTCGGCGCTCGACATCAAAACGCTCGCGTTCGCCATGACCGGGCTGCCGTATCGCAAGTGCATCAAGCCGCGCTTCCCGAAGCACTGGTTCGACGATCATCCGCACACGCACGTCGCGCTGGACGACGCTATCGAGCAAGGCGCGCTCTTCTGCAACATGCTCGCCGAATTGCGCCGCGGCGCCGTGCCCGAAGCGCCCGAAACGGGCGGCAAAGCGGACGCAAGCGGAAAGATTGACCGCCCCGCGGCGCCCACGGAGTCCGGCACGACAGAATAAAACGCCGAGTGCCGGCGCCCAATCCAGGCAAATCTCGCTCACCAGGGGTCGCCTTGATTGCGTTTCGTTTTTCCCGCCTCTAACATGCAGGGACACGGCGACGCAAACGGAGGCGCAGTTGACACTCGATACGTTCTCTCAAAAAATCCTGCGCCTGCTTCAGCTCGATGCGCGCCGATCGGTCCAGGAAATTTCGGACCAGGTGGGTCTCTCGAGCACGCCCTGCTGGCGGCGCATCAAGGACATGGAACAGTCGGGCGTGATCCAGCGTTACACCGCGCTGCTCGATCGCGAGAAACTCGGCCTGCACGTCTGCGCACTCGCGCATATTCATCTGACGCGCCATACGGAAGGCGGCGTCGAACAGTTCGAGCGGGAAATCGCCACCTGCCCCGAAGTGACCGAGTGCTACAGCACCACAGGCGAGTCCGATTACATCCTGAAAATCGTGGCGCCCGACATCAAGGCCTACGACACCTTCCTCCACGAACGCATCTTCAAGATTCCAGCGGTCGCCCAGGTCCGCACGAGCGTCGTGCTGCGGGAAATCAAGTTCGATACGCAACTGCCGTTGTGACGGCGTCGCGCTTCAGCGCGTGCCGTGCGGCACAGACTCCTTCTTCTCAGCCGAAGATTGAACCGGCTTTCGGCCTTCGTCGGCGTCTTGCCGTCGGGCGTCGGCTGCTGCGCCGGCGCTGCCGGTAGCCGTCGCCGTGGCTTGCATGGACAGACGCACGTCGAGCCTGCGTGCTCCCAGCCGGCGCCGCAATGCATCCAGATCGAGCCGCTCGATGAACCTCGCGTCGGCCGGGTCATGCTCGCGGACATCGCGCTGTAACGTGACTTCGACGTCGAGCCCCGTGCTCAGGTAGTGCAGATTCACCGCGCCGGCCTTCGCGCCCTGTTCGCCGAGCGCCTCGTTCAGGTGGGCGAGCACCTGCTCGCGGGGCGGCAAGTTCACGGGCGGCCGCGCCACAGCGTCGTTTTCGGGATCGACGTGAATGAGCGCATCAATCACGCGCGGGTCGGTGAGCACGCGCGCGCGGGCCGACTCGGCAATGTAGTGCCCCTCAGAAACCGAGATCAGCGGATCCACCAGGATGTGCGCATCCACCAGCGCGGAATCGCCCATCTTGCGCGTGCGCAGTTCGTGCACGTCGCGCACGCCTGGCGTGGCGAGTAGCAGTTTGCGGATGTCCTCCGTGGCGGTTTCGTCGAGTGCGCGGTCCGAGAGATCCTGCAGCGCGTCCCAGCCGAACGTCCAACCCATGCGCGCCACCATGAAACCGACGATGGCGGCCGCAATCGGATCGAGCAGCCGCACGCCGGCCACGCTGCCCACAATGCCGATCGCCACGACCAGCGACGACGCCGCGTCCGAGCGCGCGTGCCAGGCATTGGCCACGAGCATGGCCGAACGCACGCGTTGGGCTTCGCGCAGCATGTAGCGGAAAAGCGCTTCCTTCGAAACGAGCACGAGCACCGCTACGGCGAGCGCGACCAGGTGCACGGGCGGAATTTCATCGAGGTTCGCGAGCCGGGTGCCGGCGCGCCACAGCATGCCGACACCCACCGCGATCAGCAGCGCCCCGAGAAACAGCGACGCGACGGTCTCGTAGCGGCTGTGTCCGTAGTTGTGGTCGGCATCGGGCTGTGCGCCGCTATGGCGGTTCGCGACCAGCACAACAAAATCGGAGATGAGATCGGCAAGCGAGTGAACGCCGTCGGCGACCAGCGCCTGGGAATGCGCGAACAGGCCCACGGCAATCTGCAGGACCACGAGGACCGAGTTGAGGGCGACGCTAACCAGCGTACTTTTGCGGGCGACGTCCTGCTTTTCCGCGATTTGGACGGTTGCGGCGTTGGGCATGATGCGATGGGAAGCGTGAGACCGGTTTATTTCGACGTGTGGCGCCATTGTACCGGCGTCATCGTGAAATTCCGTTGAAGAGCCTAAATTTCTCCTTTGGAATCAGTTGGTTATACAAACACGACGCATTCGCATTCCAAGCGGTTCCGGTTTCGTGAACGTCGCAATATGCAGTCCCGAAACATAAATAGAAAAGCCGCGCGCCCTAAACAGAGCGCGCGGCTTTCTTTAGACGGAACGCGCTCAGTGAAGAGCGGCCGTTTTACTACTAGATAAGGAACTTTTCGCGATCTTGGCCCGCAATCCAGCGCGGCGGCTTGCCACGACCCGACCACGTGCTACCGCTTTCCGGGTCGCGATACTTCGGCGCTACGCTTGCGCGTGAACGGCTTGCCGCCTTGGCCTGCTTACCGCGGCCGCCGCCGAGTTCAGCCAGCGTAATGCCGTAGTCGGCCATTTTCTGCTTGATCTCGTTGAGCACTTCCGCATATTCGCGCGCTTTGGCTTCTTCGATCTGCTTTTCCAGCTTCTCTCGCTGCGCGAGTAGTTCCTTGTAGGAAGACATAGGTTCCCTTGTGGTTTGGATAAATGGCTTCCAGTCTTGTGCCGGGTTTGCCGTTTGAAGGTTATCATGCCTCGGAATTTGCAGGCGAGATTAACACAAAATGGAAAGAACAGAAAAGATGCCGAGCCTCATTATTATTAATTTTTCTTTCACCAACTGCCGGGGGTTTCCCGTTCCGTGGCAACGGCTTTCGCGGGATGCAATTTCGTATTTTCCCGAAAAACTTCGTTGATCTACAAAAAAATATCGGACGAATTGCCGTTCGTGATAATTAAATGCAAGCTTCACAAAAAAACATTTCACCGCACGAGAGTTTCGCGGCGAAATGGTCATGCCGCGCCGGAAAAAAGTCCTACTTTATTGGTAAGGTCGGCGGCAAAGCAGCGGCAACTCAGGACATGGCGTGGCGCTCCACGCAGTCGGCAAGCGCCCCATGCAAGGATGTCGAATCCATCCTGGGCGCGTCGAAGACGAAGCGCGTACGGGTGCCGTCGATCCGCAGGTCCGCCCCGTAACGGTCGACGCCCATCAGTTCGAGGTTCGCGGCGCGCCGCGGATGATGCTCGAAGAAATGGATGAGTGCCGCTTCGTCTTCAGGGGCGAGCGGCGCGAGCGCATCGAGTTCGCTTCCGTCCAGCCAGCCCATCGCGCCGAATCCGCCGATATAACGCAGCCGCTCGATGTTCATCGTCCAGAACGTGAAATCGCCGAGCGCAAGATAGCGTTCAGCGGCCGGGTGATAGCGCAGGTAGCGCGCCACGAGTGCCGGCGCCGGCTCGACGGGCTCGAACACACCGAGCAGCGTGGCGCGCTGCCCTTCGAGCACGTCGCCGTCCACCGCGTGCGCCACGAGAAAACCGGCGCGCGGATCGGCATGCAGGTTGCGGGTATGCTCGGCCAGACCGCTCACGAGTATGGTGGGACGATGGCGTGAATCCGGTGCGAACGGCAAAACCGTCGGATAGGGGTACCCTTGCGGCTGCCGTGCATGGGTAGCCAGTGTGCCGATATTCACCTGATGCAGCAGATGCAACGGAGCGTGAGCGGGAATGTTCAAGTTCGCGTCCTCGTGGAACTGTCTGCGGTCCAATAACGCCGGTCCGCCGTTATCGGAATTATGCATGTTGGGCACCGGCCATTTGCGAGAACGCAGATGACATCGGTCGACCAGTTGCCATTCCACCCACCGCCGTCAGGGAAATAAAGCTTCGCTAGAATCGTCCTGCTTTCGATCCGCTTTCCCTTTTCTCTTCCCAGATCTTTCCCGTGTCCGATCAATCACCCGATTTCGCCGCCTTGCCTGCCGCGCATCGCAATCTTCCTGCCGCCGCGCGTAATCGGGCTCGCATTGCGACCATGGCACTGTTTTTCATTGCCGGGATGATGTACGCGTCCTGGGGCGTCCACGTGCCGACCGTGCGCGACCGCTTTCATCTGGACCCGGCGCATCTGTCGTATGCGCTTTTTGCCGTGGCGGGCGGATCGATCGCCGCGATGGCGACCAACGCGTCGTGGATCGCGCGCGTCGGCACGCGGCGCGCCTGTCTTGCGGGCGGTCTCGCCATGGCCGTGTGCGGCGCGCTCATTCTCGTCGTGCCGACGTATTGGCTGTTGCTGCCGGTGCTCGCGGGATTCGGGGTGGGCATGGCAACGCTCGACGTCGCCATGAACGCCGAAGCCAGTGCCGTGGAAAAGACGATGGGCCGGCCCATCATGTCGTCGCTGCACGGCATGTTCAGCGTGGGCGGCATGGCAGGCGCCGCCGTGGGCGGCGCGCTGCTCGCGCACGGCATGGCGCCGGCGCTGCACCTAGCGCTTGCCTCAGCGATCGTGACGCTCGTGCTGATTGCCGCGTGTCCCGCGGTACTGCCTCACGTGCCGCACGCCGAGCATCCCGATTCGGCGACGCCGCGCGCGAACCGCTGGCGTTCGCCGGCGCTGTGGATGCTCGGCGCAATCGCCCTGATCGCGCTCGTTGCCGAAGGCGCCATGTACGACTGGGCCACGGTCTACATGCGGGACGTCGTGGTGTCGAGCCCGGCCGTCGCAAGCGCGGCGTATGCGGCGTTCTCGGGCGGCATGGCGGCGGCGCGCTTCGCCGGCGACGCCGTGCGCGCCCGCTTCGGCGCACCGCAACTCGTGATGGCGAGCGCTTCGCTCGCCTGTGTCGGAATGGTCGGTGCGCTGCTGCTGCCTTATCCGGTCACGGCGATGACAGGCTTCACGCTCATGGGCCTCGGTCTCGCGAACATGATGCCGGTGCTATTCGCGGCGTCGACACGGGTGAATGGCATCCATGCGGCCGAAGGTCTAGCTCACGTCGCCGGACTCGCCTATTTCGGTTTGCTGCTGGGGCCGGTGGTAATTGGCGGGGTCGCGCAGATCACGAACCTTTCGATCGGGCTTTCCGTGGTGGCGCTATGCGCGGCGCTCGTGGCCGCCGTCGCGCCGCGGGTTTTGCGGCGGCTCAAGGTGTGAGCGGCGGCGCGTTTTTCTTCACGCCGTTTTTCTTCACGCCGCTTTTCGCCCGCTTGTAGCCGACGATTCAGCGCCAGCGGACGTCCCGTTGACGCGCCGGCGGCCTATGCCGAGCGCATCGCGCGTTACGTTACATCGGCCCACCTCGCACCGATGTTCCGCCCCACACGACGGTGCGCCTCTTTTGCCTGCGCTTCGTTTCAAACCGCGTGGGCCTTGATTTTGCTGGACCTGTGCGCTCACGGCGATCGGCCGCTCCAGATGGCATAGCGCTTGCAGTCTGTCTCCCGCGAATTCCGATACGGGGGGCAAAAAAATGAATCAGACGTTCAAGCTGACGGCGATCGCGTTGTGCGTGTCGTCGATGGTCGCGCTGACAGGCTGCGGCACCACACTCGATACGCCCGCCAAGCCGGCGATTTCCGGCAGCACCGGCGCGGGGGCCGGGGCGGGACTGGGAGGCGGGGCAAGCGGTGGATCAGGGTCGGGGTCGGGAGGAGGGAGTGGTACGCCCACGCCCACGCCGACTCCGACTCCGACTCCGACTCCGACTCCGACTCCGACTCCGACTCCGACTCCGACTCCGACGCCAACGCCAACGCCAACTCCGACGCCAACGCCAACGCCGACGCCGACGCCAACACCAACACCAACACCAACGACCAACAACCTCCTCGGCCAGGTCGTCAAAGCCGCCAGCAACGTAGTGACGTCGACCGGTCAAACCGTGTCGACGATTGGCAGCCAGATCGGCCTCACGCCCGTTCCCGGCGCCGGCTCAGGCACGACCGGCGCGCTCGGCAACGCGGTATCGAACCTGGGCAACGGCGTCACGGCGCTGGGTCAGGGTGTGGGCAACGGTCTCGGCCAGCTCGGCAACTCCACCGATCCGCTCGGCACTTCGCTCGCGAGCAGCGGCAACCTGATCTATGACGTCGGCCAGGCCGTCAACAGCACGGGCCAACTGGTCAACAGTCTGGGCACCGGCCCAGCGGCACCGCTGAGTCCGCTCACGACGCCGCTCGGCGGCGCCGTCTCGCAAGTCGGCAACGCGGTGAGCAGTGTCGGCACGCAGTTGGGTACCACCGTGGCGGGCGGTCCGGTTCAGCAGGTCACGCAGTCTGTGAGCACGATCATCACGCCGATCACGACCGCACTCGGCCAAACGACCCAGGCAGTAGGCGACACCACAGGTCTGGGCGCCCCGCTTTATGGCTTGCTCGCGACGCTCGGTCACGGGCTCGACAGCGCCGGCACGCAGGTCGGGAGTGCGACCAGCAATCCCGTGGGTCCGAGCCTCGGCAACGTGCTGACCAAGACCGGCGACACGGTAACGACAGCAGGCACGCTCCTCACCGCCGGCGGCACGACCGGCAGCAATCCGCTTGCGCCCATCACGGATCTCGTAAGCTCTCTCACCGGCGCCCTGCCGGGCGGAACAGGTGGAACGGGTGGAACAGGCGGAACCGGCAGCGGCAACCCGCTCGCACCGATCACCTCGCTCGTCTCGTCGCTGACGGGCGCGCTCGGTGCGCCGCTCAACATCAGCGCGGGTGTGGGAGGCGGCGTCACGGTCACGAGGCCAGCCAGCGGCTCGGGAAGCTCGGGCGGGTCGGCCGGCAGCGGTGTGTCGATTGGCGGCGGCGCAGGTGCCGGCGCGACGGGCAGCGGCAATCTCCTCGCGCCGGTCACGAGCCTCGTGGGCGCACTCACGGGTGCGCTCGGCGGCGCAACCTCGGGCGTCGGCTCGGGCGCGCCCGCTGCCGTGCCCGCTCTCGCAGCGAAAAAATAACGACGGCAGCCAAAGCGTCAGGGAGGAAAGCGGACCGGGCAACCGGTCCGCTTTTTCATTTCCGCGCTCGTTTCGACGTCTGCGCGCGGGCCGCCCGCCTCAAAGCTCGTGATAAGTGCGGTACCCGCTCGCGAAGTCGTTGTGGCGCAGGAAGTTGGTGAACGTCATGGTCACGGACACGTCGAGCCCTTCCACGTAATGCCACCATCCGATCGGCAGAAACAGCAGCTCGCCAGGCCCGAGCGTGCACTCCACCACCTGCGCGTTCTTCATCGCCGGAAAGCGTTCGGTATCGATCGCACTGCCGTCCACCTGCGAGAAGCAGTGGAAATGGTTGTACATGAACGCCGTATCGGCGAGCGGCACCAGACGGACAAGCTTGCGGCCCATCACCTGGGCCATGAAATTGTTGGTGAGGTCGTGGTGGAACGGCGTCTTCGTGCCGGCCGGGCCGAACCAGAAGAAGCCTTTGTCCGGCGAGCTTGCGTCGAGGTAGGTGTCGATGGGCGGAATGTCATCCCACAGCGCCGCCAGCGCCGCGCGGTTGCGCGACGTGTTGTTCGCCGTCATGTAGAAATCGTTGGTGGCGCCGCTTTGCTCCACGAGATCCACGTAGTCGCGAAAGCGCATGAGCCGCTTGTGCTTCGGCTGGTTGATCTCGTAGTTCTCGTCCGATTCGCGGCCGAACTGCACTTCCACCTCGGCGTCGCCGCAACGCGTGCGGAAATAGTCGTAGCCCCATTTGCGAAGCGCGGGCCACGCGTCCAGCATGCCGTCGATCAGCACAGGCCGGTTCTGGCAGTAATACGACTCGAAGAATTCGTCGCGCGAGAGCCGTTCGCGTCGCTCCACTGCCGTTGCGCTCACGCCGGCGTCGGCTGCGCCTGCGTTCGTCTGCGGCGCGGCACGCATGCGCGCGAGCGTGCGATACACCGAAAGCATCCAGTCACGCTTGCGCAAACGATTACGAAGCCGCGCGCCGCCCTGCAGATACGGGCTCGCAAGCGCCGCGTCCACTTCGTGCGTGGCGTCCGCCGGCGCGAAGCCATGCGACGCGAGCGCCACAGCAAGCGTTTCCGGCGGCACGTCGAGCAACAGGTTTTCGGCAATCCAGCGGCGCCAGTCGTCATCGAACGAACGGCTCATGGCCCTCTCCCCCAGCTTGTTATCGATGCATCCGCCTCGCGTGCAAGCCACCAAAACAAAAGGCACGCGTGCATGATGCACGCGTGCCTCGTTCAGCCTGTCGTTGTCGACATGAACCGCACCGGTGAGCGCGAAGCGCCACCCGGTGCAGCCCGCGACATTACATCTTCACGACGTCGAGCAGGGTCTTCTTGCCGCCCTTGTAGTTGTACAGCGAGATCACGCCGTGCTTGAGGTCGCCCTTCGAGTCGAACGTAGTTTCGCCAATCACGCCCTTGTAGTCGGTGCTCGGCATGGCGGCGAGGATCTTCGCCGGGTCCGTCGAGTTCGCACGCTTCATTGCGTCGACGATGATGTACACCGCGTCATACGTGAACGGAGCGTAGATCTGGATCGGCTGGCCGAAGCGCTTCTGATACTTCGCCTGGAACGCTGCGCCGCCTGCCATCTTCTCGAGCGCCATACCGGCTTCCGAGCACACGACGTTGTCGGTTGCGTCGCCAGCCAGGTCCGACAGCTTGTCGGTACACACGCCGTCACCCGCGAGCACCTTCGCGCGCAGGCCCAGCTGCTTCGCCTGCTTGGCGAACGGGCCGCCGGTGGCGTCCATGCCGCCGTACATGATCGCGTCCGGGTTCTCACCCTTGATCTTCGTCAGAATCGCGCGGAAGTCCACGGCCTTGTCGTTCGTCGCGTCGTGCGACACGACCTTCAGGCCCAGTGCCTTCGCGGTCTTCTCGAATTCGTTCGCCAGACCCTGGCCATAAGCCGTGGAGTCGTCGACGATCGCGACGCTCTTCACCTTCAGGCCCTTCGCGGCATAGTTCGCGAGTGCCGGACCTTGCTGAGCGTCCGTAGCCACCACGCGGTACGTGGTCTTGAAGCCTTGCTGCGTGTAGGCGGGGTTCGTTGCCGACGGCGAGATCTGGACGATGCCCGCGTCGCTATAGATCTTCGATGCCGGGATCGAGGTACCCGAGTTCAGGTGACCGACCACCGCCACGACCTTGTCGTCGACGAGCTTCTGGGCAACCTGGGTAGCCGTACGCGGGTCAGCCGCGTCGTCCTGGGCGTCGAGTTCCAGCGTGACCTTCTGGCCGCCGATCGTCAGACCCTTGGCATTGATTTCTTCGACCGCGAGACGCGCGCCGTTCTCGTTGTCTTTCCCGAGGTGAGCAATGCCGCCCGTCAGCGGAGCGACGTGACCGATCTTCACGACCTGGTCAGCTGCCGCGGTCGTTGCGATCGACGCAAACAGCATGGCGGCCGCGCTGATCGGCAACAGCTTTTGAATCTTGATGTTCATGTAAGTCTCCAGTTTCGGTCCCAAATTACGTAATCGCCCTGTGCCCCGCTCCCTTCACGTGTCGCTCTATTGGGGACGACCACGCAGGATGCATCGTTCATGCACCTGGCTAGCATGACATTCGCCGGTTTGTGACAGGCGGCCAATCATACTTGCGCGCAAGTGTAGGCGATCAAATTAATTTAGGGGATTTTTTTGGGTAAGTGGTGACACTACCAATAGCGTTTGTCCTGTCAACCGAACCGCGAGATGCGATGTAAGCACTGCAGTGCCTGTAAAACGGCCACCCATGCGGCTCTGCGGATACCCCGGCCTGGCCATGCGAGCAGGGCTTCGCAAAGGTTTGCGCAAGGCCGGCTCAATGTGCGTGTCCGCCAATGTGACGTTTTGTCCATCCGCACTAAAGTGATGGCGGTTAATAACCGTTAATAGTTCGAATAAGCATCGTAAGCGTGCTGCCGCCGATCACCCAGCCATCGCCCACCGGCCAAGACCGCCACGTGCAGCAGGACGTATCTTGAGACACGCTGCGCGGCTTGCTGCAGCGCCGTCCACCCCTATGGCAAACTGACTCTCCATATTGACTTCCTGGTTCGATTCGCCGCGTCGCGCCCAGCCGTGCCTTGCAAGGCCTCGCCAGGCTTTGCAGCGCTTTCGGTGTGCGGCGGGAAGCATCGCGGCGTCTCGCTCCGTTACCGTCTTGAAGGAGAACGCTGTGAGCATTACGTCCCGCTGGATCGACATTCCCACCGGCAATGAAAGCTTCGAAGGCTACCTGGCGCTGCCGAAGACGGGCAAGGGCCCGGGCATCGTCATCGTTCAGGAAATCTTTGGCGTCAACGGCCATATTCGCGACGTCGCCGAACAATACGCGCAGGACGGCTACGTCGCGCTCGCCCCCGACATTTTCTGGCGTACGCAGCCGCGTGTGGAACTGGCCTACGTGGGCGCGGACCGCGACCGCGGCATCGAGCTGCTGCAAAAGACCAACGTCGATCTCGCCGTCGCCGACATCGGCGCAGCCGCGACCGCGTTGCGCGCCATGCCCGAGGTGACGGGCAAGGTGGCCGCCATCGGCTACTGCTTCGGCGGACGCCTCGCCTATCTCGCCGCTGCCCAGGGCACGCTGGATGCTGCGGTGTCGTACTACGGCGGCGGCATCCAGAACCGCCTGGAAGAAGCGCCGAACATCAAGGTGCCCATGCTGTTCCACTATGCCGAGCACGATCACTCCATTCCGCTCGAGGCCGTGGGGCAGGTGAAGGAGCGCTTCACGGGTCGCGACAACGTGGAGTTCCACCTGTACCCCGGCGCCGAGCACGGCTTCAACTGCACGGAGCGCGCGTCGTACAACCAGCACGCCGCAGCGCTCGCGCATGGCCGCACGCTGACGTTCCTCGGCGAGCGCATGTAAGCGCCTTCCACGCCATCACCCCTGCACGCGAGAAACCGATCGATGGAGTCCGACTACCTTGCCCACGATGCGATCGGCCTTGCCGATCTCGTGAAGCGTCGCGAAGTCAGCGCGCGCGAACTGCTGGACGCGGCGATCTCGCGTGTGGAAGCGGTGAATACGGCCATCAACGCGATCGTGCTCAAAGACTACGAGACGGCCCGCAAGCGCGCGCTCAGCAGCGGTGATGGCACACAAGGCCTCGCCGAAGGGCCGCTCGCGGGTGTGCCTTTTCTGGTCAAGGATCTGGGCGCGCCGGTGGCGGGCCTGCCGATGTCGATGGGCAGCCGTCACTATCGCTACTTCGTGCCCACGCAAGACGCGCCGGTGGTCGCGCGCTTTCGCCAGGCGGGGCTCAACATTTTCGCGAAGACGAGTACTTCTGAACTCGGGCAAATGCCTTATACGGAGCCCGAACTGTTTGGTCCGTGCCGCAATCCGTGGAACCTCGATCACACGCCGGGCGGATCGAGCGGCGGTGCCGCGGCGGCCGTGGCAGCCGGCGTCGTGCCGGTTGCGCATGCATCCGATGGCGGCGGCTCGATCCGTATTCCCGCTTCATGCTGCGGACTCTTCGGACTGAAGCCCTCGCGTTCGCGCCAGGCGCCGCGCATCGAGGCGCCGCCGCCAGGCGAGCTTGGTGTGGATCACGCCATCTCGCGCAGCGTGCGCGACAGCGCCCTGCTGCTCGATCTTGTGACCGGCAACCCCGCACTGCCGCCTGGCGCACCCGGCACGCTGCTCGCGGCCACGCGCGAACCGTGCAAGCCGCTGCATATCGCGCTGATCTCGCACCCCATGCTCGCGCCGTCGCTCTCCGCCGATGCGCGCGCTGCGCTGGACGACGCCGCCAGGCTCGTCGAATCGCTCGGTCATCATGTCGATCCCGTTGAACCCGACGTCGACTTCGCCTCTGTCGCTCACGCGTTTCTGATGCTGTGGTCCGTGGTCGCCGACGAATTCGTGCTGCACGCGGATCGCCTCTCGGGCCGCAAGCCTCGCCGCACCGACTTCGAAATTGCGACATGGGCGATGGCGCACGTGGGCCGCAAGCTCGGTGAAGGCGCGCTGCCGGGCGCGCTCGAAACACAGCGCCGCGTGAGCGCGAAGGTGGCGGATCTCTTCACGCGCTACGACGTGATTCTGTGCGCGACGCTCGCGTCGGCGCCCATCAAGATCGGCGAGATGCGACCCACGCAGATGGAGCGCATCCAGATGCGCGCGGTCACGGCCATGCCCGTCGAGCCGCTCATGAAACGCCTGCTCGCCGAAGCATCGGCCAAGGCATTCGCGTGGGCGGGCTGCACCGAGTTGTTCAATCTCACCGGTCAGCCGGCGATGTCGGTGCCGCTTTACTGGAACGCGCGTGGTCTGCCCATCGGGGTGCAATTCGCCGCGCGGGAAGGCGACGACGCCACGCTATTCCGGCTCGCCGCACAACTCGAAGCGGCGCGCCCCTGGTTCAATCGCCGGCCGCCGTTGATGCACGCGCGCAGCTGAACGTGTGCGTGCGAAGCGGCAGCGCGCCGACTCGCGCTCATAGCTGACGACGCCCGGTTACGCCGGCTTGCGCCGCGCGTCGAGATCGGCATGGCGCTGTGCGGGCACGCAGGCCACCGCAACAATGGACACCGCGAGGCCACCCATCACATACCACGTGGGCGCAAGCGGCGAATCGAATGTCTGGATCAACCACGTCACGATGAACGGGCCGAAGCCGCCGAACAACATCACGGCAAAGTTGTAGGCAAGCGAGAGACTGGTGGAGCGCACGTTAGCGGGAAACAGCTCGGCAATCAGCGCGCCGAATGGTCCGTAGTAGCCGGAGAGCGTGACCGAAAGCAGCGTCTGCACGAGCACCAGCTTCGACACAGTAGGCGCGGCGGCAAGCCACGAGAAGAGCGGATACATCAATACGAACGTGACGACGAGCGACCACAGCGAGAGCCCCTTGCGGCCGATGCGGTCGGACCACGCGCCCATCACGGGCGAGAGCACCATGAGCACGATGTTGCCCGCAATCACCGCATGGAACGACTCCGCGTACGAGAGCTTCAGCTCGCGCACCGCGAAGGTGGGCAGGTAACTGATGAGCACATAAACCGTCACCGTAAGCGCGATGACAGCGCCGAGTCCGCATAGCACGTCGCGGCTGTGGCTCGCGAAGACCTCGCGCAAGGTGGCACGGCGCGCGGTCTGCTTCGCGTGAAGGAATGCTTCGGAGTCCGCGAGGTGTCGGCGAATGTAGAAACCGATAGGGCCGATCAAAAGCCCAAGGATGAACGGCACGCGCCAGCCCCATGCTTTAAGCGCCTCGGGCGGCAGGCCGTGCGCGATCGTCGCGCCTACGAGGGCACCCAGCAGCAACGCGCCGGCCTGGCTCGCCATCTGCCAGCTGCCGTAGAGACCACGTTTCGAGAACGGTGCGGCTTCGATCAGCAACGCAGTCGAACTGCCGAACTCACCGCCCGCCGAGAAGCCTTGCAGCATGCGGCCCACCACGATCATGAGCGGCGCGCCCACGCCGATGGCCGAATACGGCGGTGCGATGGCGAGCAGCAGGATGCCGAGCGTCATGAGCAGAATCACGAGCGAGAGGGCGGCCTTGCGGCCCGCGCGGTCGGCATAGAGACCGAGCACGATGCCGCCCACGGGGCGCATCACGAACGCGACGCCGAACGTTGCCGTGGTGAGAAGCAGCGACGCGTATTCGCTGCTGGCGGGAAAGAACAGCTGCGCGATGACGACGTTGAGAAAGCCGTACACGGTGAAGTCATACCACTCGAGCGCATTGCCGATCACGGCGGCCGCGACTGCCCGTGTGTTCAAGCTTCTCGACGCTGGTGCCATCCGGTTCTCCGGCCTTCACGAGGGAGGGTATGTCGTTATGCAGCCCTCGATAGCTGCGTACCGGCCTTCGCCGATGCCCTGCGAGTGTAAAGACCGGTCAAGGTGATTTCAAGCTGCGTTTGAAGCATCTTGCATGCCGCCGCATAAGGACGACGAGGACGACAAGGGGAGACGGCGGGACGGGACGGCGGGCGATGGTGAGCGCGGCGCCCCGCATTTCAAATCGCTTCCGGCCATGCCTTGTCATGCTGCGCCGCATCGAACAGACCTCGGCGCAGCATGTGAAGCGCGCGGCGTTCAGGCCTTCTTCGTATATGCGCTGCACCAGCCCTTACCGGATACCTGCTTGCCGCCGAACATCGGACACGGCGCCCATGCGTCAGTCGGCTTGCCCTGGAAGAACTGGCAGTTGTTGCACTGCTGGCCGGCCGCGTACTTCGCGTACTTGGCCTTGTCGACCTGCGCCGCGTCGTTCTTGTAGCCAAGCGCAACAGCCGTGGGATCGGATTCGGACACCTTCGGCGCGTCGGCAAACGCCTGACGGGACAACGCCAACGAAGATGCAACACCAATGCTAGTGATAAGGAAAGTACGACGGGACGATTTCATGGGGAGTCACTCCAGGTCATTGGGACAGGTAAGGCTCACCTGCTCGCCGTTCTGACGACGGCGCGTGACAAGCATAACAACGAAGCCGCCTCGCGTAATGTCCCGAATGATGGAGATAAGCGACCGTGCGTCGCAGGCGCACCGCAGATACATGCCGCAGCCGCCGGTTCAAGCGCGGCCAACAACCTCGCAGACGCGCTGGGCAATGGCCAGCGACGCGGTGAGCCCCGGCGACTCGATACCGAACAGGTTCACGAGCCCGCGCACGCCGTGAGCGGCCGGGCCCTGGATCATGAAGTCCGCCGCGGGCTCGCCCGGGCCGGAGAGCTTCGGCCGAATGCCGGCGTAAGCCGGCTGCAATGCGCCATCGGGCAGCCCTGGCCAATACGCGCGGATCTGCGCGTAGAACGACTCGGCACGGCGCGGATCGACGTCGTAGTTGATGCTGTCCACCCACTCCACGTCCGGACCGAAGCGCGCCTGTCCGCCAAGGTCCAGTGTGAGGTGCACACCCAGCCCCGCCTCGTTCGGCATGGGATAGATGAGCCGGCTGAACGGCGCCCGTCCCGAGATGCTGAAGTAGTTCCCGCGCGCGAGATAAAGCGGCGGCACCTGGCGGGCGTCGAGCCCGCGGATGCGTCGGGCCAGCCCATTCGCGTGCAGCCCCGCGCTGTTGATCACGCACGCGCAGCCGATCTCCGTGGGTTCGTTGCCGCCCACCCGCACGACGAAGCGTCCGTTGGCCGCCTCGATTTCCTGCACCGGTGCATGAAACGCGAATACGGCGCCGTCGTGCTCGGCGTCGCCCTGCAAGGCGAGCATCAGTTGATGGCTGTCCACGATGCCGGTCTGCGGGGAGAACACCGCGTCCACGCATTCGAGCGCCGGTTCGAGCGCCGTGGCCTCGGCACCGCTGATGCGCACGAGGTCGAACACGCCGTTCTCCCTGCCGCGCGCGAGGATGCTTTCCAACTGCGGCACCTGATTGCGCGCCGTCGCCACGAGCAGCTTGCCGCAGCGCTGGTGCGGCACGCCGTGCCCCGCGCAGTAGTCGTAAAGCATTTCGCGGCCGCGCACGCACAACGCCGCCTTGAGCGAGCCGCGCGGATAGTAGAGGCCCGCGTGAATCACTTCGCTGTTGCGCGAGCTGGTGCCCACGCCGATAGCTTCGGCCGCCTCGAGCACGATCACCTCGCGGCCCCGCGCCGCAAGCGCCCGGGCTATCGCCAGCCCGACCACGCCCGCGCCGATCACCACACATTCGATCTGATCCATGTCCCACGTCCACTTGGAGGCAAGGTGCGACTGCGAGTCCCACATCATGCCTTCGTTCGTGCTTTCGTTGAGTGCTTCGCGCCGCCCTGCCGATGGCGTTCGCCGCCCGGCCGTCTCCACCGCTGGCGCCGGCATCGTCAAAATTGTACGACGGTGCCGCAGGCGCCGACGGCCCGCCAGATTCGCCTCGAAACGCGCCGACGGCCATGGCGCGGCACGCGTACGGCATCCGGGATTTCCCGAAGAAAGCCCGCCTCCCAAGGCGCTCGAGGAACATTGTGACGCCGCGCCGACGCCATCGTTGTTGAGAAAACAACAATACGCATACGATTCCCGTCATTTTCGGGAACGATCCGGCATAACCAAGCAAAAAGCCGCCCTCGGGCGGCTTTTTTACGGTGAAGCGGGGTGTTTTTACGCAAAAACGCGATCGAACCACCATGGAGCATCACGTCCGGCGGCGGCGAGTCGCTAGGCCTGAAACCCGATGGATTTGCGCCGTGAGCCGTAATCGAGCCGCACGTCCCTCGCCTGAACCTCGTGCCGACCGTCGATGCGTGCCGTGCCGAACGCGTTGAGAATGGCCCGGCGCATCTCGCGCGGCGACGCTTTCGCGAGCGCGTCGAGCGGATCGTCGCCGAGCACGGCCGGGAAGCGCTCGCCCCAACTGTGCGCGGTCCGGATTTCGTCGTAGATGGACTGCGCGATGCGCCGCGCGCCGTCGCGATCGGGCGGCGCGATCTCGTAGACGTTCATGCGGTTGAGAATCGGCTCGGGAATCGCGCGCTCGTCGTTGGCCGTCGCAATCCAGATCACGTGGCCCGCGTTGATCGGCACCTCGGCGAATTCGTCGATGAAGGTTTGCGCCGTGTCGTGCTCCAGCAGCGCGTAGAGCGCGCCCAGCGGGTCGTATTGCGAATCGCCGCTCGCCTTGTCGATCTCGTCCACGGCGATCACGGGGTTGGCGTAGCTGCCGTGCACGAGCGCATCGAACACCTTGCCCGGCTTCGCGTTCTTCCACTGCGACGACGCGCCCGAAAGAATCCACCCCGCCGTGAGCGAACTCATCGCGACGTAGTGATATGACGTGCCGAGCAGCCGGGCGAGCTGCTTCGCGAAATGCGTCTTGCCGATGCCCGGGTCGCCCAGCAAGAGAATGGGCATCAGTTCGAGCCGGTCGTCCGTTTCGAGGCACAGCGCCACTTGCCGCCGCACGTCGTCGAGCGGATCGGCGAAGTTGGGCAGCGCACCGATCAGGTCGTCTATGGAAGGCATGCGGTTCGGCTTCACGCAGAAACGCAGATTGCCGATCTTGAGCATCTTTTCGTACGTGGTGCGCAGCGCGTCGTTCGCGCTCTCCCCGAGATCGTTCAGTGCGGTCTCGACATGATCCAGGTCGTAGACCTTGCTGAACGACGCCACCGCAATTTCCTGTTTGATCATCGCCGTCGTCATGTTTCACCCCGTTCTGCTTTCCGTTTTACGGCCTACGCAAGCATCGTTCCAGTTCAGTGTAGCCATGCAATATTGGCGTGCAAGCCAGCAGCCGCGCGGCTGTGCTGCTAACAGGGTCCGCGGATTGCGTACGCGCTGCGGGCAATGGTGTGTTGCTGAACCCATGCAGCCGATGCGCTGTCACAAATGGGCCAGATACTCGATCGGTTCACATCGCTCACATGAAATAAGGCCGCAGCCGCCTACGGGCGGCCTCGTGGGGCGCCATGCGGATCGGGCGTAAGATGGTTGATTGCGAATGGAGGCGGATTGGCGGAACAGCCAGACGTATAAAACGTCTGCGACGAACGCGCAGGTCCGCGCACGGAGCCAGAAGAATCATGTGGAAAACGAGCGTCGCCGCCCTGCTGCTTGGCGCCTTACTGGGCGCCCCGCTGCTCGCGGATGCGCAGCAGGCCGTGCAATGGGAGTTGCAGGTCGTGCGCGACGGCCAGCAGATCGACACCTTCCAGGCCACCACGACGGTGGGCCAGGCGCGCACCGACACGCATCATCACGTGGTTACCCATGACGTCGGCTGCAAGCAGCAGCCGGCAGGCAGCATCGACCTCGCCCGCACGCTCACGGTCTCGCCCGTCGACGCGAATGCGAACGAAGTGACGCTCGCCATCGACGCCCAGGAAGTGCTCGAGGAAGACACCCCTCAACGCACGGCCGAAGGGTGCGCGCTGCCGCCGCAGCCGCGCCAGGTGGCGGCGAGTCATCCGGGCCTGCGCGTGCCGGCCGGGCAATGGGCGACCTGGCAAATCCTTCCGAAAGACCCGGCGCTCGAATACCGCGTGCGGGCAAGCCTCGTGAACCAGCCGTGAGAGCAACAACGAACCACACGGACACCATCGGCATGCGAAACCCCGAACACCTGCCCGGCGCGGCTCAAGGCAAGGACTTCGTCGCGGTGAGCTGGAACCTGCACAAGGGCCGCTCGCCGCTCGGCTTCACGGCGTGGCAGGCCATGCAGCGCTGGGTGCAGTCCGTTCATGCGGACGCCTACTTTCTCCAGGAAGCCATGGCGCGGCGCATGCCGCAGCCGGTGCTTTCCGCGGGATTCGGCGAACGCATGGCAGACGCCGCCGACGACGTCTGGCATTGCCAGGCCACCGAACTCGCGCAAGCGCTCGATCTCGAAATCGCGCTGGGGCCCAACGTCTTCAAACCGTCATGGCGGCACGGCAACGCGATTCTCTCGCCGCATCCGCTCGACCCCGGCGGACGCTGGGACATCTCCGCCCACCGTTTCGAGCGGCGCGGGCTGCTGGTCGCGCGAGCCACCTTTGGCGGGCACTCGGTCACGCTGCTGTGCGCGCACCTTGCGCTCACGCGCCAGGCCCGGCTGCGCCAGATGCACTGGATCGCCCACTGGATCGCACGCGAAGCGCCCGAAGGACCGCTCGTGCTGGCCGGCGACTTCAACGACTGGCGCAACGACTCGGTGCCGCTCTTCGCCGATCATGGCCTCTCCGAAGTCGCAACGCTGCTCGGCGAGCCGGCGCGCACGTTCCCGGCGTTCTCACCGGCGCTCGCGCTCGACAAGATGTTCGTGCGCGGCTTGAAGCCGGTCGAGCTGATCCAGCCCGCCGCTGAAACGTCGTGGCTTTCCGATCATCTGCCGTACATCGCGAAACTGCGGCTGGACTGAGCGCAGCAGGGCGCTAGAATCGGCGCTTCGCCCTAGTCGCTCTGGTTCTGCGTCCACCGGTCACGCCATGCACTACCTGCCGATCCTGCTGCAAATCGCCGTCGTCTATCTGTTCGCCGCGGCAAGCCCCGGGCCGAACTTTTTCATGATCACGCAGCTCTCGCTTGCCGGACGGCGGGGCCTCGGCGCCGCATCGGCGCTGGGTGTGGGCACGGCCTCCACGATCTGGGCGGTGCTCGCCATGCTCGGCGTAGCTGCGGTGCTGCAAAAGATCGACTGGCTTTATGGGGGCATCCGCATCGCCGGGGCGCTGTATCTCGTCTACTTCGGCATCAAGCTGGTTCGCTCCGGCGCGCGGCGCGACGATGACGTGCAGACCATGCCGTCCACCGAGATACCGCCCGCGGCCAATCGTCGCGCGTACTTCCGCGCCTGGCGCACCGGCCTCGTTACGTGCCTGACGAACCCCAAGTCGTGCGTCTTCTGGACGAGCGTATTTGCAGCGATGTTCCCGCCGCATCCGCCGCTGTGGTTCTACGGCGTGGTGCTCGTGCTGATTTCAGCGCTCTCGGCCGGCTGGTACAGCAGCGTGGCCTTCATGTTTGCGGCCGAGCGCACGCAGCGCGGCTACCGGCGCCTGCGCCGCCCCGTGGATGCGCTGTGCGGCGCCGCGCTCGTCGGGCTGGGCGTGAAGCTCGCAGCAGACCGCTGAGGGCGTTGAACACGTTGGCGGGCACCGCCCAACACCTCCTCTCGCAGCAGGGTCAATGCTGCGGCGCAGGAGCGGTTTGGTATCATTTCGTGAAAATCGTCTGCCGGGCCGCGCGACCATCCGCGCGCGAGCCACACCCCCACACCCGTCCCGCGTTTCGCCGCTGCGGCGCCCGCCCTCACGAGGCGCGGTAAAATAGCCGATTGCGCATCGTTCCCGGACCGGGTTCGCGCAGCACACACAGCCTTTGCCTGCCAGCTGGCGCCCGCCGCCGCGGCCCTTGTTTTGCACATCCTGGAACCATGAGCAATCTGACCACGCAAACCGTTCTTTCCGTCCATCACTGGACCGACACGCTCTTCACCTTCACCTGCACGCGCGACCCGGGCCTGCGTTTCGAGAACGGCCAGTTCACGATGGTGGGCCTCGAAGTCGATGGCAAGCCGCTGATCCGCGCCTACAGCATGGCGAGCGCGAACTACGAAGAGCACTTGGAATTCCTGAGCATCAAGGTTCAGGACGGCCCCCTCACTTCGCGCCTGCAACACTTGAAGGTGGGCGATTCGGTGCTGATCGGCAAGAAGCCCACCGGCACGCTCATGGCCGACAACCTGCTGCCCGGCAAGACGCTGTGGCTGCTTTCCACGGGCACGGGGCTCGCGCCGTTCATGTCGATCATCAAAGACCCGGACGTGTACGACCGCTACGAAAAGGTGGTGCTCACGCACACGTGCCGTTTCGTGGACGAGCTGGCGTACAAGGAATTCATCACCGAAGACCTGCGCAACCACGAGTACCTGGGCGACGTCGTGCGCGAAAAGCTGATCTATTACCCGACGGTCACGCGCGAGACGTTCGAGAACCGCGGCCGCATCACCGAACTCATCGAGACGAAGAAGCTGTTCGAAGACCTGAACGTGCCGTCGTTTTCGCTGGAAAACGACCGCGTCATGCTGTGCGGCAGCCCGCACATGCTGCGCGACACGCGCGAGCTGCTGGACGGCCTTGGCTTCAAGGAAGGCAGCAACAACGACCCGGGCCACTACGTGGTGGAAAAAGCGTTCGTGGGTTGAGCCGCTTCCTGCGGTATGCAAATAGATGACGCCTTGCCGCTCTATCGCGGCGGGTGCTCGAAACCGGAGCCTTGGGCTCCGGTTTTTTTTCGTCCGGAAGAAACGCGAGTCGACACGACATAGCCGCGCTACAGAGGCGTCTGGCCGTTACAAATTCCTCACCTGTCCTTTACCTTTCATGTCGGGATTCTTCCTACAAGGATTGGGTCGACGTACCTCAGACTGTCGTATAAAAACTGCTCGCCAAGCCTTGTCTGGACTGCTTTTTACATTTTTTTAAGCTATCATCGCGGCGCAGCCAGGGCGTGCCCGGGGGTCGTCCGAACTGCCCGCCGCGTTGTTACTGAATGTAAATTTCGTTACGCCCGGCCGTGGTAATTTTCTGGTTCCGCGCCGTAGCGCGACATGCATTCCGGCGCCTTCGTCAATCGACGCAAACCGTCTGGCTGAACCGCTTCCTCAAGGGAGAGTCATGGATACGTCGACCGTCATACCGATCAGCGGCAGCGCGTCCGCCCGCCCAAGGCGTGCGGCCCGCGGCACGCTGGCGGCAGACACACGTACGCCCGCCCGGACCGATCCGCCTTCGCTCGCCGTGTCCGTGGCCGCCTCCGCGCCGCTACAGCCCAGTAGCGCGTCCGAACTCGCCCGCCTGCGGGCCCGCGTGAACGCACTCGCGGCCGAACTGGCTACCGTGGGCGAAGCCACGCGCCGCCAGCTCGCCCGCGAACTGCACGACAGTGTGGGTGCCGAACTCACGGCCACCCATTTCGCCCTCGCCAGTCTCGAAACCCGCCTTCCCGACGACGTGCCGCAAGCCGCGCTGGAAGCGCTCGCCCTCGTGCGCCGGTCGCTTGACGCAACGGGCGATGCCGTACGGCAGGCGCTCGCCGGCCTTCACGCGCCGCAGCTGGACGCCGGCATCGTGCGCGCACTGTCTCAATGGACGGGCGGCTTCGCCCAGCGCACCGGCCTTCGCACCAGCTTCGTCTGCGCCGCCGACGTGCGCCTCACGCGTCTTCCGCCGGCCTCTGCGCTGGCCATCTTCCGGGTCGCACAGGAAGCGCTCACTAACGTGGCGCGCCACGCACACGCCACCGGCGCCGACGTCCAGATCGAAACCAGCCGCCGCTATCTCACGCTGATCGTCAGCGACGATGGCGTCGGCCTCTCCCGGCGCGCCGCCCGGCGCTGCCGCTCGGCGGCCGAGCGTGACGAAGACGCGGGGCTCGACGGCCATTTCGGCGTCGGCGGCATGCGGGTGCGCTGCGAAGCCTTCGGCGGCAAGCTGCAGATCGTCGCGAAGCGCCCTCGCACCGACGCCAGCGCCGGCGTCAATGCCAGCGTCGGCCGCACGAAGCACGGCACCCGCCTGCGTGCCCGCTTCGCCTGGGACGCGCTGACGGGCGCTGTCCCCGCGCAAGCCGGCTCCCATCAATCGGTTGAACCGGCTCCAGCAGCCCAAGCGGTTCAGCCCGTTCGGCGAGCGAAGGTCCTGCCATGAGCCTGCGCATCCTGCTCGTGGACGATCACGCCGTGGTGCGCCAAGGCGTACGCCAGTTGCTGCTGGACCGCCGCGTGGCGCGCGAAGTGTCCGAGGCCGAAACCGGCGCGGACGCGCTCGCCGCCATCGGCAAGCAGGTCTACGACGTGATCCTGCTCGACATTTCCCTGCCCGACACAAACGGCGTCGAGGTGCTGAAACGGATCAAGCGCAAGGCGCCGCGCATGCCGGTGCTGATGTTCTCGATGTATCGCGAAGACCAGTACGCCGTGCGGGCGCTCAAGGCGGGCGCGGCGGGCTATCTCTCCAAGACCGTGGATGCCGCGCAGATGATCTCGGCCATCCAGCAAGTCGCCGCGGGCCGCAAGTACGTGAGCCCGGCGATGGCCGAAGCGCTGGCCGACTACGTCTCCTTCGACGGCGAGCAGCTTCCGCACGAAAAGCTCTCGGACCGCGAGTACCAGACGCTCTGCATGCTGGCTTCGGGCAAGCGCCTCACCGACATTGCCGAAGCCCTGTCGCTGTCGGTCAAGACGGTGAGCGTCTACCGCACGCGGCTGCTGGAAAAGATGAAGCTCAGCAACAACGCCGAACTCACGTTCTACGTGATGAGCAACCGCCTCATCGACCTGAACCCGGCAATGACGGGCTGAGGCTGCGAGACCGATTTCTCATGCCGCCGCGCCTTCATTGCGGCAATTTGCCCCAATAAGCAAAAGCCCGCTCCGCCCGCCTGCCGCGACGCGGACTTCGCGCTCTCGCCGCCCCAACATGGGGCAACTTTCACTCGATCCCATCCGGCCCGGGCGCCGCGCCCGATAAGGCGGCCTTTTCACATCGGCTAAAATTGCGGGTTTCCCCTTAGTTTCCTCTTAAGGTTTCACCGTCGTTTCCGCTCATCCGGAAACGCACTATTGGCGTACTTCCGCACCGGACGCTGGACGGCGCGGGAGGCATGGCAGGCATCACAGGAGCCCCCGGACAATGTCCCTCTTTCGCAGGAAAAACGTCGAACACATGTTGGCCAGCGCGCAAGGCGCTGGCCTCAAGAAGGCCCTCGGCGCCCTTGATCTCACGTTTCTCGGCATCGGCGCCATCATCGGCACGGGCATCTTCGTGCTGACCGGCACCGGCGCGGTCCAGGCCGGCCCCGCACTGATGGTCTCCTTCGTGATCGCCGCCATTGCCTGCTGCTTCGCCGCGCTCGCCTACGCCGAGTTCGCATCCACGATTCCCGTCGCCGGCTCCATCTACACCTATTCGTACGCGACGCTCGGCGAGCTTGCGGCCTGGGTGATCGGCTGGGACCTGATGCTCGAGTACGGGCTCGCGACCTCGGCGGTCTCGGTGGGCTGGTCCGGCTACCTGCAATCGCTGCTTTCGGGCTTCGGCATTGCGCTGCCCACGGCGCTCACCGCCGCGCCCGGCGCGGTAAAGGGCGTCACCACGCTCTTCAACCTGCCCGCGTTCCTCGTGATGATGGCGATCACCGCGCTGCTCTCTGTAGGCGTGCGCGAATCCACGCGCATCAACAACATCATGGTTGCGATCAAGGTGACCGTCGTGCTGCTCGTCATCGCGGTCGGCGTGTTCCACGTCACGCCGGCCAACTGGACGCCGTTCATGCCGAACGGCTGGCACGGCGTGTTCGGTGCCGCGGCCGTCATGTTCTTCGCGTTCATCGGGTTCGATTCCGTCTCGTCCGCGGCCGAGGAAGTGAAGAACCCGAAGCGCGACCTGCCGGTGGGCATCATCTCGTCGCTCGCCGTCTGCGCCGTGCTCTACGTGGCGGTGGCGGCGGTCGTAACGGGCATCGTGCCGTCTGCGAAGTTCGCCGACATTTCGCACCCGGTTTCGTACGCGCTCCAGGTGGTCGGTGAGACCTGGGTAGCGGGCTTCATCGATCTCGGCGCCGTGCTCGGCATGCTCACCGTGATTCTCGTGATGAGCTACGGCCAGACCCGCGTCATCTTCGCCATGTCGCGCGACGGCCTGCTGCCCGCCGCGCTCTCGCGCGTGCATCCGCGCTTTGCGACGCCGTTCCTCACCACGTGGCTCGTCGGCATCTTCTTTGGCCTGATTGGCGCGCTCGTGCCGCTCAACGTGCTGGCCGAGCTGATCAACATCGGCACGCTCGCGGCTTTTTCGATGGTCTCCATCGCCGTGCTGGTGCTGCGCAAGACGCACCCCGATCTGCCCCGCGCCTTCCGCTGCCCCGGCGTGCCGGTGGTGCCGGTGCTGGCGGTGGCGTCGTGCCTCTTCCTGATGGTGAATCTGCAGCCCGTCACGTGGACCGCGTTCCTCGTGTGGCTCGTGATCGGAATGGTGGTGTACTTCGGCTATTCGCGTCATCACTCGCGTCTTGCGCATACGACCGAAGCGCACTGAGCGAAGCACACGGAGCGAGGCGCACGCAGCGCTGTCCACGCACTCCGATACCGCGCGGCCAGCCTTTGCCGCCGCGCACATCCAATGGCACACCCAACGGCACATCCCGCAACGGATGTGCCGTTTTTTTGCATCCATGCACGTGCATGCATCGGCCTTCGTGCGGCCGGCAACCCGGCTGCACGCACCGCTCAAGCGGTAAAACCCGCGCAGCACAAAGGCCGAATTTGTGCTTTACTTCCCGGGCGGCACTGAAGGCGATATCCGTAGCAACACTGCGGCAACACCGCGAGCAACACCGTAAAAGCACAAACCAGCCGGACCCCAGTCGGACCCTCTATGCAGGTGTGCCGCAGGCCACACAAGCGGCAGCCGGGCGATATGGCAGGGCAGTGAAGGTGAATGCGGGCCCAGGCAGGTCTCTACCCCCATAGGAGACAAGCGATGGCGATCAGTATCCGCCTGACGGTCAACGGCGCGCCCGTGACCGCCGAGGTCGAGCCTCATACGCTGCTGGTCCAGTTTCTACGCGACAAGCTGCGCCTGACCGGCACCCACATCGGCTGCGACACCGCTCAATGCGGCGCCTGCACTGTTCATCTGAACGGCCGCGCCGTGAAGGCGTGCAACATGCTCGCCGTGCAGGCCGAAGGCGCCGACATCACCACCATCGAAGGGCTCGCGGCCAACGGCACGCTGCATCCCATGCAGGCCGCGTTTCGCGAATGCCATGGCCTGCAGTGCGGGTTCTGCACGCCGGGCATGGTGATGAGCGCGGCGGCCCTGGTTGCCCAGAATCCCGATCTCACCGAAGCCGATGTGCGCCGTCAGCTGGACGGCAACCTGTGCCGCTGCACGGGTTATCACAACATCGTGAAAGCCGTGCTGGAAGGTGCCGCCGCCATGAAGGCGGATGCGCCGCGCGCGTGAAGGAGCCCGCCATGAACGCACCCGAACAGCAACGGATGATCGGCGCCTCCGTGAAGCGCAAGGAAGACTATCGCTTCCTCACCGGCAGCGGCCAGTACACCGACGACATCGTGCTGCCGCAGCAGGCGTACGCCGTATTCGTGCGCTCGCCTTACGCGCACGCCACGATCCAGAGCGTGAACACGGACGCCGCGAAGAGCATGCCCGGCGTGATCGCCGTATTCACCGGCGCGGACCTCGCCGCGGAAAACGTGGGCGGCCTGCCGTGCGGCTGGCTGATTCACAGCATCGACGGCTCGCCCATGCACGAGCCGCCGCACCCCGTGATCGCGCACACGAAGGCGCGGCACGTCGGCGACCAGGTCGCGCTCGTGATCGCGGAATCGGTGAAAGAAGCGAAGGACGCCGCCGAGACCATCGAGGTCGAGTACGACATGCTGCCCGCCGTGATCGACACGGCCCATGCGGCGGACCCGGGCCAACCGCTCGTGCACGACGACGTGCCCGACAACACCTGCTACACGTGGGGCCACGGCGACAAGGCCGCGACGGATGCCGCGTTCGCCGGCGCCGCGCACGTCACCACGCTGGAAATCGTCAATAACCGGCTGATCCCGAACGCCATCGAGCCGCGCGCCGTCAACGCGAGCTATTCGCCACAGGACGACAGCTACACGGTCTACGTGGCGAACCAGAATCCGCACGTCGAGCGCCTGCTGATGTCGGCGTTCGTGCTCTCACTGCCCGAATCGAAAGTGCGCGTGGTGGCGCCTGACGTGGGCGGCGGCTTCGGCTCGAAGATCTTTCTCTACGCCGAGGACGTCGCGCTCACCTGGGCCTCGAAGAAAATTCGCCGGCCCGTGAAGTGGACGGCCGAGCGCTCCGAGTCCTTCATCTCCGACGCCCACGGCCGCGACCACGTGACGAAGGCCGAACTCGCGCTGGACGCCAACGGCAAGTTCCTCGCCATGCGCGTGCACACCACGGCGAACATGGGCGCGTACCTTTCGACGTTCGCCTCCAGCGTGCCCACCATCCTCTACGCCACGCTGCTGGCGGGCCAGTACACCACGCCCGCCATCTATGCCGAAGTGAAAGCGGTGTTCACGAACACCGTGCCCGTGGACGCCTATCGCGGCGCCGGCCGCCCCGAAGCGACCTACGTGGTGGAGCGTCTCGTCGAAACCGCGGCGCACGAGATGAAGATCGATCCGGCCGAACTGCGCCGCCGCAACTTCATCCGCGCGTTCCCGTACGCGACGCCGGTCGGGCTCACCTACGACACCGGCGACTACGAAGCGTGCCTTGGCCGCGCGCTCGAACTCGCGGACGTAGCAGGCTTCGCGGCCCGGCGCGACGCGTCGAAGCAGAGCGGCAAGCTGCGCGGGCTCGGCTACTCGTGCTACATCGAGGCCTGCGGGCTCGCGCCGTCGAACATCGCGGGCGCGCTCGGTGCACGCGCCGGTCTCTTCGAGGCGGGCGAAATCCGCGTGCATCCCACCGGCTCCGTCACCGTGTTCACCGGCTCGCACAGCCACGGCCAGGGTCACGAGACGACCTTCGCGCAGGTGGTCTCCGACCGCCTCGGCGTGCCCATCGACAACATCGATATCGTGCACGGCGACACCGGCCGCATTCCGTTCGGCATGGGCACGTATGGCTCGCGCTCCATCGCGGTGGGCGGCTCGGCCATCATGAAGGCGCTCGACAAGATCGAGGCGAAGGCGAAGAAGATCGCCGCGCACCTGCTGGAAGCGTCCGCGGAAGACATCGAGTTTCGCGACGGCGTGTTCCGCGTGAGCGGCACCGACCGCACGAAAACCTTCACCGACATCTCGCTCGCCGCCTACGTGCCGCACAACTATCCGCTCGAAACGCTGGAACCGGGCCTCGACGAAAGCGCCTTCTACGATCCGACCAACTTCACCTATCCCTCGGGCGCCTACGTCTGCGAGTTGGAAGTGGACCCGGACACGGGCGAGACGCGCATCGACCGCTTCACGGCCGTGGACGACTTCGGCAACGTCATCAACCCGATGATCGTTGAAGGCCAGGTGCATGGCGGGCTGGGCCAGGGCATCGGCCAGGCGCTGCTGGAACGCTGCGTCTACGACACCGAAACCGGCCAGCTGCTCTCCGGCTCGTACATGGACTACGCGATGCCGCGCGCCTCCGACCTGCCCTCGTTCAACGTGGAAACGGCCAAGGGCACGCCGTGCACGCACAACCCGCTCGGCGTAAAGGGCTGCGGCGAAGCGGGCGCCATCGGCTCGCCGCCGGCCATCATCAACGCGATTGTCGACGCCCTCGCGCCGCTCGGCGTGAAGGACATCCAGATGCCCGCCACGCCGCACCGCGTGTGGTCGGCGATCCGCGCGGCGCAAAGTCCGGCGACCCACAGCTGAGGGAGAAGACGACATGTACTCGTATTCGTTCGACTATCAGCGCGCCGCCGATGCGAAGGCCGCCGTCGCCGCGCTCTCCGGCAACAGCGAGGCGAAGTTCCTCGCGGGCGGCCAGAGCCTGCTGCCCACCATGCGCCTGCGGCTCGCGCAGCCCGCGGCGCTCATCGACGTGACGCGCATTCCGGCGCTCAAGGAGCTTCGCGCCGACGCGAAGACCGTGACCGTCGGCGCAGCCGTGTGTCACGCGGACGTCGCCGCGAACGCGGAGATACGGCGCGTGCTGCCGGCGCTCGCGGACCTGGCGGGCAACATCGGCGACCGCCAGGTGCGAGCGCTCGGCACCATCGGCGGATCGATTGCGAACAACGATCCCGCAGCCGACTATCCGGCCGGGCTCGTCGCGCTCGGCGCAACCGTCGTCACGGACCGCCGCCGCATCACCGCGGACGACTTCTTCCTCGGCATGTACGAAACCGCGCTCCACACCGACGAGCTGATCACCGCCGTCGAATTTCCGGTGCCCGAGCGTGCCGCCTACGAGAAGTTCTTCAACCCAGCGTCGCACTTCGCGCTGGTGGGCGTGTTCGTGGCGAAATCGGCGGGCGGTGTGCGCGTCGCGGTGACGGGCGCGGCGCCTTCGGTGTTCCGCGCCACCGACCTGGAAGCCGCGCTCGCCGCCAACTTCACGCCCGAAGCCGCACGCGCCGTGACGGTATCCGCCGACGAGCTCAACAACGACCTGCACGGCAGCGCCGAGTACCGCGCGCATCTGATTCCGGTGCTCGCCGCGCGCGCGGTCGCGAAAGCCAACGGGTAGCCGCTCGCGTCTGTGGAGCCGCTGCGGGTTCGGTATGGAACCGCAGCGGCAACGAACGAGCACCCGCCAGGAGCACCATGCAGCCCGCCTCAATCGACGACACCCTCGCGCAGCTCGCGGCGCAAGGCTATCTGGCGAGCCGCGAACTCGCCACCGCGCTCTATCTCGCGCTGCGCATGGAGCGGCCGCTCTTCCTGGAAGGCGAGCCGGGCGTCGGCAAAACGGAACTCGCGAAGGCCGCGGCGGGCATGCTCGGCACGACGCTCTTGCGGCTGCAATGCTACGAAGGGCTCGACACCGCGAGCGCGCTCTACGAATGGGATTACCCGCGTCAGATCATGGCGCTGCGTCTCGCCGAAGCGGCGGGCGAACGGCCCGACAACGACACGCTATACCGCGGCGAATTCCTGCTCAAACGCCCGCTGCTGCAAGCGTTGCTGCCCGACGAGCATCATCCGGGCGCGCGGCGCGTGCTGCTCATCGACGAAATCGACCGCGCCGACGAACCCTTCGAGGCGTTCCTGCTGGAACTGCTCTCCGACTTCCAGGTGTCCATTCCCGAGTACGGCACCGTGCGCGCGGAACAGCCGCCGCTCGTCGTGATGACGTCGAACCGCACGCGCGAAGTGCACGACGCACTCAAGCGCCGCTGTCTCTATCAATGGATCGGCTACCCCGACCGCGAGCGCGAACTGGCCATCGTGGCGGCGCGCGCGCCGCAGACGTCGGCGGATTTGCAGCGCCGCGCCGTCGATTTCGTGCACCAGTTGCGCGGCATGGACCTCTTCAAGGCACCGGGCATCGCGGAGACCATCGACTGGTGTCGCGCGCTGTCAGCGCTCAGCGTGACGGAGCTCGATCCGCAGTCCGTGCAGGACACGCTCGGCGTGCTGCTCAAGTATCAGGACGACCTTGCGCGGCTCGACGCGCAGCAGATCGCGCAATGCCTCGCCATGAGCCCGTGACGGCGATGCCTCCGATGTCGCCGATGTCACCCATCGCGCGCAACGTCGTGCACTTCGTGCGCGTGCTGCGCGCGGCGGGCCTGCCGATGTCGCCGGCGCACGCCGTGGACGCGCTCGATGCCCTGCGCTGGATCGACATCGGCCGCCGCGACGACGTGCGTGCCGCGCTGGCGGCGCTGCTGGTCTCGGCACCCGACGAACGCGAACTGTTCGACGCCGCGTTCGATCTCTTCTGGCGCGACCCCGACTGGGAAGGCAAGCTGCGCGCGCTGCTGCTGCCGAAGGTGCAAGGCGCCATGCCGCCGCCGAAGCGCAACAACCGTCTCGCCGACGCACTCGCCGCACGCCGTCCGCCTGCGGGCGCGAACCCGCCGCCTGGCGAGCAGGAGCGCCACGAACTGCACGCGCAGGTGACGTTCAGCGCCGAGGAACGTCTGCGCCAGCGCGATTTCGACACGCTCTCCGCCGACGAATGGCGCGCGCTGCGGCATCTGATTCGCGGCCATCGTCTGCCGCTTGCCACCGAGCCGACGCGTCGGCTTAAGGCCGCATCGCGCGGCAGCCACGCCGATCTGCGCGCGAGCGCCCGCCACGCTGTGCGCGCGGGCGGCGACTGGACGGTCTGGAAGTACCGCGCCGTCGTGCAGCGCAAGCCGCCGCTCGTGCTGCTGCTCGACATCTCTGGGTCGATGAGCAGCTACTCGCGCGCGGTGCTCTATTTCTGCCACGCGCTTCTGCAGTCGCGCGAGCGGCTTCAGGTGTTCCTGTTCGGCACGCGGCTCACGCACGCCACGCGCGCGCTGCGCGAACGCGATCCCGACGTGGCCATCGCCGCGCTCACGGCGCAGGTGTCGGACTGGTCGGGCGGCACGCGCATCGGCGCCGCGCTCGCGGAATTCAATCGACGGTGGGCCCGGCGCGTGCTCGCGGGCCGGGCCACGGTGCTGCTCGTCACGGATGGCCTCGACTACGAAGCCATCGACGTGCTCGAAGCCGAGATGGCGCGGTTGCATCGCTTCGCGCATCGCGTGGTGTGGCTCAATCCGCTGCTGCGCTATCGCGATTTTTCGCCGACGGCGCGTGGCGTGCAAGCGATCGCGCCCCATGTCGATTCCTGCCATCCGATCCATAATCTCGAAAGTCTTGAGGCGTTTGCCCGCAGCCTCGGCGAACCGTGGTCCCAGGCGCTGACATCGCGCACGAAAACAACCGGAGGAGCGACGCAATGCAACTGACCGAAAGCTACACGTTGCCGGTACCGCAGCAGCGCGCATGGGAAGCGCTCAACGACACGGCCATCCTGCGCCAATCCATTCCCGGCTGCGAAAGCATCGAGCCCGACGGCGAGAATGCGTACGCACTCACGATGCAGGCGCACGTCGGGCCCGTGAAGGCGCACTTCAAAGGACGCATGCTGCTCACCGACATCGACGCGCCGCGTGCCTACACCATCGTGTTCGAAGGCCAGGGCGGCGTGGCGGGTTTCGGCAAGGGCAGCGCGCAGGTGACGCTCGAACCCGAGGGCGACGCCGCGACGAAGCTCTCATACACGGCGCACGCGCAGGTGGGCGGCAAGCTCGCGCAGATCGGCTCGCGGCTCGTGGACGGCGCGGCGCGCAAGATCGCGGGCGAGTTCTTCAAGCGCTTCAGCGAACACGTGGGCGGCCCGGCAGCGTCCGAGGCCACGGACGGCGCTGCCGACCAGGAAGGCACCCTGCAAACCGCGAGCGGCGCCACGGAAACCGAGGCGGAATCGCTCGAAGGCGCGGCCGGCGCCCAAACGCCGGCAGACGCGGATACCGGCGAAACGAAGAGGAAAAAGTCATGGAAAGCGTGGATCTCGAGGTCCTGAAATCCAGCGCACGCTGGCTTGAAGAAGGACATCGCGCGCTGCTCGTCACAGTGGTGAAGACATGGGGCTCGTCGCCGCGGCCCGAAGGCGCAATGCTCGCGGTGCGCGACGACGGGCTCGTGGTGGGCTCGGTGTCGGGCGGCTGCATCGAAGACGATTTGATCGACCGTGTGCGCAAGCTCGGCATCGAACAGACGCATCCGGAGACGGTGAAGTACGGCATCACCGCCGAAGAGGCGCATCGCTTCGGGCTGCCATGCGGCGGCACGATCCAGCTCGTGCTGGAGCCGCTCACGAAAGCAAGCGGCATTGCCGAGTTGTGCCAGGCCGTGGAGGAAGGGCGGCTCGTGGCGCGCACGCTCGATATGGCCACGGGCAAGGCGACGCTCGGCCCCGCACTCGCCACCGATGGCGTGGATTTCGACGACGCGCGCCTGCTCACCATTCACGGGCCGCGCTACCGCATGCTCGTGATCGGCGCGGGGCAGCTTTCGCGCTATCTCTGCCAGATCGCGGTGGGCCTCGACTACCAGGTGACCGTGTGCGACCCGCGCGAGGAATACACGGACGTGTGGGACGTGCCGGGCACGAAGATCGTCCGCACGATGCCCGACGACACCGTGCTCGACATGAAGCTCGACGAGCGCTGCGCGGTGATTGCGCTCACGCACGACCCGAAGCTGGACGACCTCGCGTTGATGGAAGCGCTCAAGACACCGGCGTTCTACGTCGGCGCGCTCGGCTCGCGCCGCAACAACGCGGCGCGGCGTGAGCGCCTGAAAGAATTCGATCTGAGCGAAACGCAGCTTGCGCGGCTGCATGGTCCGGTGGGCATCTACATCGGCAGCCGCACGCCGCCGGAAATTGCGGTGTCGATTCTCGCCGAGGTGACAGCCGCGAAGAACGGCGTCTCGCTGCCTACGCTGTTGCAGGTGGAAGGCGCGAAGGCTGCGCGCGAGATTGCCGCGAATGCGGGCGCGGCGTGCAGCGTGTAGCGCTGCGGCCTCGCATCACGTCACATCAACCCGGCCGTGAGCGCCGCGGCCACTGAACCCAGCACCAGCACCACGCCGACGGTGCGTTTCTTGTGCAGTTCGGTCCAGAGCAGCACGCCCGTGAGCGAGAGCAGGATCAGCGAACCTGCGATGGTGTCCATGAGCAGCACCCAGCCCATCGAGACGCCCACGCCGCGATGCAGGTTCGTGAGCGTCGCGAAGAACGTGTTGCTCGTGTTCTTCACCGAGACGTAGCCGTTGCCCACCCAGTACTCGGCCTGCACGCTGTGGCCGGGTGCCGCGAGGGTCATTTGCCAGAACTCCGGCTGCACGGTCCGCTGATCGCCCCAGGCCACAGGGTGGGCGGGCTCGCGACGAACGCGGCCAGGCTTGCCCTCGATCTTCAGTTCGCGCTGAAGCCAGCGCATCATTTCCTGCGGCGAGCGAGGCGGCGTGTCGGGCAGCGCGACCTGCACCTGCTCGACGCTCGGCTCGCCCGTCGATATCTTCAGCGGGCCGCCGCGATGGTTGAGCAGAAAGCCCGTCACGCCGAACATCAGTCCGATCACGGCGCCCCACAGTCCGATCCAGCCGTGCACGTTGCGCAGCCATTTGATGAAGTTCGCGCGCCGCGAACGCTGGCGGCGCACCACCTCTTCCACGTCGCCGATGCGTGTGAGGCCGCTCGTGCTCTGCAGCGTTGCGGCGGCGGCCGGTTTGGCCGTGATCGGCGGGGCCGGCGTGGGAGAGAGGACATCGATAGATTCAGGCGCGTTCAAATCAAGCTCCATGCGCAGGCACAACGGGATTCAAAGAATAGTGGCGACCGCCCACGCGTTTCTCGCGGCATGGAGCCGCAGACGAGGGTTCGAGACGAGAAGCCACCGTACCGGACCGCACGGCGGATCAAGGACCCAGTCGCGCAGCCACCGGCACGGTCGACAGGAACGGCCGTCGGTTGCAGGCTGGCTGGCGGTCACAGAGGAGAGATGTGACGAAGGCTGGCGGCGCCTTTCAATTGAGAATCGCTATCATTACACGGGCCAACCGATTTCTCAACCGGCGGGTGTTTCTACTCGTTACGTGTCGGCTCGTTACGTGTCGGCGGATTGCGCGAATGACGGCACGCCGCGGCTGGAATGCGTGGCGGCGTGCGAGGTGAAGTAGACAGCGGGACAGCGGGATGAAGCGCGAATTTCAGAGGCCTCAGACCGGCCAGAGCGGCCCTTCCTGCATCGCGCCAATCTGTTCGCGCAGTTCGAGGATGCGCTCTTCCCAGTATCGCTGCGTGTTGAACCACGGGAATGCTGCGGGGAACGCCGGATCGTGCCAGCGCCGTGCGAGCCACGCCGAGTAGTGAATCAGCCGCAGCGTGCGCAGCGCTTCGATCAGATGCAGCTCGCGCTGATCGAACTCGCAGAAGTCTTCGTAGCCCGCGAGGAGATCCGTGAGCGCACGCGAAGCGCCGCTGCGATCGCCTGGCAACAGCATCCACAGGTCCTGGACGGCGGGGCCCATGCGGCTGTCGTCGAAATCCACGAAATGCGGACCGTCGTCGGTCCACAGCACGTTGCTCGGATGACAGTCGCCATGCAGCCGGATGCGCCGGTATGCGCCGGCGCGCTCGAACGCGTGCTCCACGCCCTCGAGCGCGAGCGCGACTGCCGCGTCCCACGCGTCGCGCACGTTCGCGGGTATGAAGCCGTGTGAAACGAGGAAGTCGCGCGAGTCGTAGCCATACGTCTGAATATCCAGCGACGGACGCGCCCGGTATTCCTGCGTGCCGCCCACCGCATGAATGCGCCCGATGAAACGGCCCAGCCATTCGAGCGTTTCGCGTCGGTCGAGATCCGGCGCGCGGCCGCCGCGACGTTCGAATACAGCGAAGCGGAAACCGTCGAAGGTGTGCAGCGTGCGTCCGCTGAAGGAACGCGCGGGCACGGCGGGAATTTCGCGATCTGCGAGTTCGGCCACGAACGCGTGTTCTTCGAGAATCGCTTCGTCGGACCAACGATTCGGCCGGTAGAACTTCGCGATGACAGGCGGGCCGTCTTCCACGCCAATCTGATAGACGCGGTTCTCGTAGCTGTTGAGCGCCAGCATGCGGCCGTCGGTGCGCAGGCCGACGGTGGAGAGCACGCCGTCCAGCGCGTCGAGCACGCATTCGGGCGTGAGCCGGGCGTAGGGCGCCTCGTCGCTCGCGCCCTCGTTCGGGGAGAAGGTGTCGTCGTTCATCCCCGCATTGTGCACCTGAGTGCACGCAGGCGGGCGACGAAAGACGGGTGCCGCGTGTGCGCGCGGCGAGCAGGGATAAGCGCTTCGCTCAGTGCACCTGCACGCCCGTGGGACGCACGAATTCGCCCGTATCGATCAGGTCTTCCAGAAAGAACGGCTCGGTGTTGAGTTGCAGCGACGCGCCGGGCTCGCCGGCGTACCAGGTCACCATGGCCATGTCGCCGAGAATGCGCATGACGATGCCGCGCGCACCTGCTGGCACGGCGATATGGACGGAGCGGACAATAGAACCGACTTGCATGATGTTTCCCCGTTCTCGATGCCGGCTTCACGCGTATGAAACGCCGGTCAATGTGGTGACAAAAAACGCCGCCTCGCAGAACGTTGCGCGCGCACCCGGCTGCCTTGCCTGCGCGATCCGCGTGGCCGGTCAAGCGTCATGGTTGCTGTTTTTTCGCTTCCCGTAAAGGGCTTAAATAGCGACGAAACCCCGCTATTTCGGGTATTTCGACTTACGGAACGCTAACTGTAACGCTTGGTAAACCGACGGATCATACCCCTTGCCGCGGCCGCCCCTCAAAACTACGCTTAACGCCATCAATACGCGCTACAGTCACGCCGCGCATCTCGAAGCCATCGCCGCGCAAAGGTGTATTGCACGTTGCAGGCAAAACGGCCGCGCGGTCATGCAAGCCACGCTTCACCCCACACAACGCCCTCGTCCATGTGGATCGTCCGACTCGCGCTAAGGCGCCCCTACACGTTCGTCGTGCTCGCCCTGCTGCTGATGATCGTCGGGCCGCTCACCATTCTGCGCACACCTGTCGACATCTTTCCGAACATCGACATCCCGGTGCTTTCGGTGATCTGGACGTACAACGGCCTGCCCGCCGACGAGATGGAAAAGCGCATCGTGCTCAACTACGAACGCGGGCTCTCGGTGGCTGTGAACGATATCGAGCATGTGGAATCCACTTCGCTCAACGGCATCGCGGTCGTGAAGATCTTCTTCCAGCCGCACGCGAACATTCAGGAAGCGCTGGCCGAAGTCACCGCCCTTTCGCAGACGCAGTTGCGTTCGCTGCCGCCCGGCATCACGCCGCCGTTCATCCTGCGCTACAACGCCTCGACGGTGCCCATCCTGCGGCTTGCGCTCTCGTCGCCGGCGCTCACGGAGCAGGAGCTTTTCGATTTCGGCAACAACTTCCTTAAAACGCAGCTCGCCACGGTACCGGGCGCGTCCGCTCCATTGCCCTACGGCGGCAAGCAGCGGCAAATCATGGTCGACATCGACTCGCGCAAGCTGCAGGAGCACAACCTTTCGCCCATGGACGTGGTCAATGCGATCAGTGCGCAAAACCTGATCCTGCCCACGGGCACGGCAAAGATCGGTTCTACCGAGTATTCGGTGGAAATGAACGCGAGCCCCGCCACGCTGGCGGGCCTCAACGCGATTCCGGTGCGAACCACGGCGAACGGCACGGTCTATATCCGCGACGTGGCGCACGTGCGCGACGGCTTCCAGCCGCAGACCAACATCGTGCGCGTGAACGGCCAGCGCGCGTCGCTGCTCACCATCAACAAGAGCGGCAACACGTCCACGCTCGACATCGTGGACCGCATCAAGAACATGATGCCCGTGCTGCACAATCTGGTGCCGGCGTCGCTCTCCATCGATCCTGTTGCGGACCAGTCGCTGTTCGTGCGCGCTTCCGTGCAGGGCGTGCTGCGCGAGGCGTTGATCGCCGCGTGCCTCACCGCGCTCATGATCCTGCTCTTTCTGGGCAACTGGCGCGCCACGCTGATCATCGCCGTCTCCATACCGCTTTCGATGATCACCTCCGTGATCGCGCTCGCAGCCCTGGGCGAGACCATCAACATCATGACGCTGGGCGGCCTTGCGCTTGCCGTTGGCATTCTGGTGGACGACGCGACCGTCGCCATCGAAAACGTGAGCCAGCAACTCGAGCAAGGCAAGAATCTGGAGCAGGCGATCCTGGACGGCGCGCAGCAGATCGCCATTCCCACGCTCGTTTCCACGCTTTCCATCTGCATCGTGTTCGTGCCGATGTTTCTGCTCACGGGCGTCGCGCACTACCTGTTCATTCCGCTCGCCGAAGCCGTGGTGTTCGCGATGCTCGCGTCGTACTTCTTCTCGCGCACGCTCGTGCCCACGCTCGCGAAGTATCTGCTGCGCAATCACCACAAGCCCGCCGACCTGCATCCTGCCGCACGCGCCACACGCAATCCGTTCGTACGCACGCATCTCGCGTTCGAGCATGGCTTCGACGCGCTGCGCGAACGCTACCGCACGTTTCTCACCGCACGCGTGGCGCGGCCCGGCATCTTCGTGATCGTGTTTCTTGCGTGCTGCGGCGCCTCGCTGCTGCTCATGCCGTTTCTGGGCCGCGACTTCTTCCCGCAGGTCGATGCCGGCACGATCGCGCTGCATCTGCGCGCGAAGACCGGCACGCGCGTGGAGGAAACAGCGGTGCTCACCGATCTCGTGGATGCCCGCATCCGTTCGCTGATCCCGGCACGTGAGCTTCATTCGATCATCGACAACATCGGGCTGCCGATCTCGGGCATCAATCTCTCGTACAGCAACACGGGCGTGATCGGCACCTCGGACGCGGATGTGCTGATCTCGCTCGCGCCCGGCCATCGCCCGACCGAACGCTACATCCGCACGCTGCGCCGCACGCTCAACGACGAGTTCCCCGGCGTGCAGTTCGCCTTCCTTCCCGCCGACATCGTGAGCCAGACGCTCAACTTCGGCATGCCGTCACCCATCGACATCCAGATCGTGGGCCGCGAGGTGGCCGCGAATCGTGCCTTCGCCGCGCGCCTGCTGAACCGGTTGCGCACCGTGCCGGGCCTCGTCGATGCGCGCATCCAGCAGCCTGCGGACCTGCCGCGCATCTTCATCGACGTGGATCGCACACGCGCGCAGCAAGCCGGCTTCACGCAGCGCGACGTGGCGAGCGACCTGCTCATCACGTTATCGGGCAGCCAGCAGACCACGCCCACGTTCTGGCTCAATCCGATGAACGGCGTGAGCTACAACGTGATCACCGAGGCGCCGCAATACACCATCAACTCGCTGCAGTCGCTCGAAAACATCCCGCTCACCGCGAACGGACGCAGCAACGTGCTGGGCTCGCTCGCCACCATGCGCCGCGAAGCGGGCAACGCGGTGCTCACGCACTACAACGCGCAAACGACGATCGACATCTACGCCGGCGCCGACGGCCGCGACCTGGGCGCGGTCTCCGACGACGTCGCGAAGATCATCGGCGAAGCGAAGTCCGAACTGCCGCACACATCGACGGTGGTGCTGCGCGGCCAGGTGCAAACGATGAACGACTCGTTTTCGGGCCTTTTTGCAGGGCTCGTCTTCGCGATCGTGCTCGTGTATCTGCTCATCGTGGTGAACTTCCAGTCGTGGCTCGATCCGTTCATCATCGTCACGGCGCTGCCTGGCGCGCTGGCGGGCATCGTCTGGATGCTGTTCCTCACGCACACCACGCTCTCCATTCCGGCGCTCACGGGCGCCATCATGTGTATCGGCATCGCGACGGCGAATTCGATTCTGGTGGTGAGCTTTGCGCGCGAACAGTTGCGCGAACACGGCGATGCGACGCGCGCCGCCATCGAAGCGGGTTTCACGCGCTTTCGCCCGGTGTTGATGACCGCGCTTGCGATGATGATTGGCATGGTGCCCATGGCGATTGGCCTCGGCGAAGGCGGCGAGCAGAACGCGCCGCTGGGCCGCGCCGTGATCGGCGGGCTGGCGGTGGGCACCATCGCCACGCTCGTGTTCGTGCCGGTGGTGTTCTCGCTGATTTACCGGCGGCTGAGCGAGCGGCGCAGCCGCGCCGCCGCGCACGTGGTGAACAAACCCTGAACCTCGCCTGATTCATTTCTTTCGATTCGGAGTCTGGATGGAACGCAACCGCGCTGACAGTTCGGGCACCCCGCCTCCACGCCGCGTGCGCTGGGGTGTGGTGGTCGCTGTGCTGGTGGTGCTCGCGCTCGCCGCGCAAGGTATCTGGTCGCGCCGCGACGCACAGGCCGCGCTGGAACGCGAAGCCGTACATGCAAGCCAGTTGAGCGTGGAGGTGGTGCATCCGCAGAAGTCTTCGGCGGGGCTCGATCTCGTGCTGCCCGGCAACGTGCAGGCGTTTCTCGATACGCCGGTCTACGCGCGCACGAACGGCTACCTCAAGAAGTGGTACGCGGACCTTGGCGCGCACGTGAAGGCGGGGCAACTGCTCGCCGAGATCGATACGCCCGAAGTGGACGACCAGTTGCGCGCCGCCCGCGCGGATCTCGCGAACGCCCAGGCCAACTACGCGCTCGCGAAGAGCACGGCCGACCGATGGATGGGCATGCTGCAAACAAAGTCTGTCTCGAAGCAGGAGACCGACGAGAAAGTGGGCGACATGCTCGCGAAGAAAGGCACGCTCGACGCCGCGCGTTTCAACGTGGCGCGGCTCGAAAAGCTGCAGTCGTTCCAGAAGGTGCTCTCGCCGTTCGACGGCATCGTGACGGCGCGCAACGTGGACGTGGGCGCGCTGATCGACGCGGGCAGTTCGGGCGGCCCCGCGAAGGAGCTGTTCCATGTCGCGCAGGCGGACCGGTTGCGCGTCTACGTCAACGTGCCGCAGGCCTACGCGCTGCAGATCAAGCCCGGCGAGAACGCCTTTCTCACGTTGACCGAAACCGCGTCGAAGCACTATCCGGGCAAGGTGGTGCGCACCGCGGGCGCCGTGGATCCGCAGCAGCGCACGATGCTCGTCGAAGTCGACGTGGACAACGCGAGCGGCGAGGTGCTGCCCGGCGCCTACGCACAGGTGCATTTCACGCTCGGCGCAGGCGCCGCGCCGCTCACGGTGCCGGGCAACGCGCTGCTGTTCCGGCCGGACGGCGTAAAAGTGGCCACCGTCGATAACGGCCAGCATGGTCAGCACGTAAAGCTCGTCACGGTCACGCTCGGTACGGACTTCGGCACGCGCGTCGCGATTGCGTCAGGGCTCAGCGGCGACGAACAGGTCATCGTGAATCCGCAGGATTCGATCGTGGATGGCGCGCCGGTGCGCATCGTCGCAGCGCATGCCACACATGTCACAAAGGCGGCGCAATGAAGCCGCAGCGTGTTCGCCGGGCAGACGGGCGTGGCCGCGAGCGGCACACGGTGACTCGTCAACGTGATCGAACTGCTGCGCGCGCGGCGCTCGCCGTCGTTCTCGCCGCGACGCTCGCCGCCTGCACGCTGGGCCCCGACTACGTGCGCCCAACCGCCACGACCGCCGCCAGCTACAAGGAACTCGAAGGCACCGGTTGGCAACCCGCGCAGCCTGCCGACGCGCTGCCGCGCGGAGCATGGTGGCAGGTTTACCGCGACCCGCAACTCGATGCCCTCGAAGCGAAGGCCGCCGCCGCGAACCAGGATCTCAAAGCCGCCGAAGCGCACTTTCGCGCGGCACGCGCCAATGTCGCCCAGCAGCGCGCGGCCTTCTTCCCGGTGGTCACCGCAGGCGGCGACTACGCACGCACGCGCACCTCGAAGAACGTGCGGTTCAAATCGACGGCGGGCATGGCGCTCAACGACTACGTCGTGCAGGCGGACGCGTCGTGGGAGCCCGACCTCTGGGGCCGCGTGTCGCGCAGCGTGGAAAGCGCGAGCGCGAACGCGCAGGCCAGCGCCGCCGACGTGCAAGGCCTGCTGCTTTCCATCCAGGCCGAACTCGCCACGGACTACTTCGAACTGCGCGGGCTCGACCGCGAACGCCAGTTGCTCGACGACACCATCAAGGCCTACCGTCAGTCGCTCGAACTCACGCAGCACCGCTACGCGGGCGGCATCGCCACCGACGCCGATGTGGGCCAGGCGCAGACGCAGTTGCGCACCACCCAAGCCCAGGCTATCGATCTCGGCGTGCAGCGCGCGCAGCTCGAACACGCCATCGCGATACTGGCGGGCGAGTCGCCGTCTGCGTTCTCGCTGCCGGTCGCGCCAGTCGCGGCGGTGCCCGTGGTGGCGCCTGCCGGCGTGCCATCGGCGCTGCTCGAGCGGCGCCCCGACATCGCCGCAGCCGAGCGGCGCGTGGTGAGCGCCAACGCGCAGGTGGGCGTGGCCACGGCGGCATTCTTCCCGAACCTGATTCTCGCGGTGACAGGCGGCCTGGAAGCCACGGACTACAGCCAGTGGCTTGTCGCGCCCGCGCGCTTCTGGTCGCTCGGGCCCACGCTCGCGGGTACGATCCTCGACTTCGGCCGCCGCGCGGCGGCGAAGGAAGAAGCCCTGGCGCAGTACGACGAAAGCGTCGCGCAGTATCGGCAAACGGTGCTCACCGCATTCGGCCAGGTGGAAGACAACCTCGCCGCGCTGCGCGTGCTGGAAGAAGAAGCGCAAGCGCAGGACGAAGCCGTGACGGCGGCCGAACGCACACTCACGATCGTCTCGAACCGCTACGCGGCCGGCGCGATCACGTATCTCGACGTGGTGGTCGCCCAGACCACGGCGCTCACCAACGAGCGCGAGGCGGTAGCAATTGCGCGCCGCCGGATGGCCGCGAGCGTGGCGCTCATCAAGGCGCTGGGCGGCGGCTGGGAAGCGTCGTCGCTGCCGACGGGCGACCAGTTGCTGCATCCCGACAAGGCGAGCAAGGCAAACAAGACCGGCGATAGCGGCGCGCCGAGCCAAGGGTAACGGGCAATGCGCGACTCCCGCCGCTTCGCGAGGCAGCGCTTCGCGCAACGGTTGCGGGGCTGACGGACGCATCCGCGTGATCGGTGTATGGTTGGGCCTTCGTTTGTCTTCTGGATGCTTCCGCTGTGACCGCCCCGCCGGAATCCGACCACCGCTCTGCTTCGTCTGCTTCGTCTTCTTCGTCCGCTTCGGGCGCTTCATCGCCACATCCACGTGCCGCCGTTGACTCGACCTCCGGCTCCGCGCAGCCCTTCCTCGAACGCGGCACGCGCGCCTACTGGCACGCGAGCCTCGCACTGCTGTTCGCGGGATACGCCACGTTCTCGCTGCTCTACTGCGTGCAGCCGCTGCTGCCCGCGTTCTCCACGGCGTTCGACGTAAGCCCCGCCCAAAGCAGCCTCGCGCTCTCGCTCTCCACGGCGACGCTTGCGTTCGCCGTGTTCGTGGCCGGCTTCGTTTCCGAAGGATGGAGCCGCCATCGGCTCATGACCGCGTCGCTGACGGCGTCGTCCGTGCTCACGCTCGCGGTGGCGTTCGTGCCGCAGTGGCATCAGCTGCTCGTGCTGCGTGCGCTCGAAGGGCTGGCGCTGGGCGGGGTGCCCGCCGTCGCCATGGCATACCTTGCCGAAGAAGTGAACCCGAACGGGCTGGGCCTCGCGATGGGGCTCTACGTGGGCGGCACGGCGATTGGCGGCATGGCGGGACGCGTCATTACGGGCATCGTCGCGGACCTGCTCGGCTGGCGTGCGGCCGTGGGGACGATCGGCGTGCTCGGCATTCTCTCGACGCTCGCGTTCCGTTCGCTGCTCCCACCGTCGCGCCATTTCGTGCCGCGCCGCGGGCTCGGCATCGCGCATCACCGCAGCGCGCTCGTGAAGCACTTCGCGCGCCCGGGTCTACCCGTGCTGTTCTTCATGGCGTTCGTGCTGATGGGCAGCTTCGTCACGCTCTACAACTACATCGGCTACCGGCTCATCGCGCCGCCGTACCAGCTCAACCAGACCACCATCGGCGCGATCTTCGTGGTCTATCTGACAGGCGTGATCGCGTCGCCGTTGTCGGGCCGCATGGCGGACCGCTTCGGCCGCGGACGGGTGCTGATCGCCTGCATCGCCATCATGATTGCCGGTCTGCTGCTCACCATGCTGCATCCGCTCGCGGCGATCGTGGCCGGCATTGCATGCGTGACGTTCGGCTTCTTCGCGGGCCACGCCGTGGCGAGCGGCTGGGTGGGACGGCTCGCGAAAGAGGCCAAGGGCCACGCCGCCGCGCTTTATCTGCTCACGTACTACCTGGGCTCGAGCATCGTGGGCTCGTACGGCGGACGGTTCTGGACAGCCTACGGCTGGAACGGCGTCGCGGCGCTGGTGGGCGTACTGCTCGTGGTGGGCATGGTGGCCGCGACGTGGTTGCGCGGACGGGAGCGCGTGGGTGCCGCCTAGCGGCTGCGGCAGCGGAAGCGGCCTGGGTTGACGCCGCGGTTTCGCCGCGTGTGCGTTCGCTTTGGCCCTCACTCCCCCACTCGCATCGCATCAAACGAAAGGCGCCCGTAAGTGTGTACTACACGGTCAAAACGCCGCGCAGCGCACGCCAACGTGCCCCAAGAGGCCCGTCGCAGCGGGCTCCGGGTGCCGCGCGTTGCTCGCCCAGGCGCCCCGCTCCACGCGAGCGCAGTTCCTACGGTCTCCTATACTGAATTCAGGCAGCCGGGCCGCCCGGACGAGAAATAGCAGACGCGTCGCAGAAGACGCGCCCGCAGCACCGCTGCCAGTACACGATAAGGAGACGAGCATGACGCACTACTTCACGATCAGCGACTTCATCCTGCTTATCCCGATGGCGCTTGCCGGTGCCCTCTTTCTGGGTGCCGTGCCGTGCGCCACGCAGTTGAGGCACAACGCGCTGCGGGTGATCGGTGCGTTGCTTGGCGTCCTGTTCGCGATCGTGCTCGTCGAAGGGCTGCCGGCGCTCGTGTAGCGGCGCGTGGTGACGCGGCGCCGTTGCGCGGTTGTTTGGTCGACCGCGCAGTTGCGGCACCTCGACGGTAAGTTCGCCTGATCGTTACCGATGCTTACTGCTGTAGCGGCGGTAGCGCCTGTTGCTGCTGGCTCGGCGGGTTATGGCTCCGCATCGGCCAGGTCGGGGCCGACGCCCAGCTGGACGCGCGCGCCCCTCGGTCCACGTAGCTGGCGCAGCGCCGCGCGGAAATAGGGCGTGTCGGCGTTGTCGGTATGGATCGATTGGTTCCGTGCGCCGGCTTTCACTGCGTCCTCCGTCATCACTTCCACCGCGTTTTCCCCAACTGCGCCGCTTGCGTGTGCGTCGGATGCATCGTGTCCGGATGCGCGGGCCACAGCGGGCAGCGCCGTCCACGGCAGCGTCGGGTAGCGGTGGTGCCACTGATGCAGGTGATGGTTCATCAGCAGCACCGGCCAACCGCCGGGCACGCGGAAATTGCGGGCGCGCCCCGGCTCGCCCAGCCCCACGCCGTAGTGCGGCAGGTTGTCGGCAAGTGAAAGCCAGAGGCCGCGCAAATACATCGTCGCGGCAAGCACCGGCCACCACACGCCATACAGCCAGAACGACGCGCCGTAGAGGGCCAGCGACAGCAGCCAGTCGCGCCGCATGCGATAGCGCCGCGCCGGGTCGGCGGCAAAGTTGCCGAAGAGCCGTTGCACCTCGGGACCGACGGGTCCTTCCTCGCCTACCGCGCTCAGCACGACGGTGCGCGAGAGTTTGCGCGGCAGGAAGGCCAGCAGCGGCACCACGAGCTCGCCCACGTAGAGCCCGCCGAACAGCCGCACGTAATACGCGAGCCAGGTGCGCCAGCGGGGCGCGCCGGTTTCGTGGACGTCGGGACGGTCGTAAGGCTCGCGCGTGAAGCGGTGATGCATCAGGTGACCGAAGCGAACGGTGTCGAACGGCAGCGCAAGCGCAATGGAGAGCGTGCGCGCCAGCCATTCGTTGAGACCGCGGCGCTTCGTCAACTGACCGTGAATGCCCTCGTGAACAAGGCCCCAGTGCATGGGCGTCAAGAGGATGACGGGCACCATCGCGGGCACGACGGCGATCAGCGCGGCGGGTCCCCAGATGCGCAGCGCGCATGGCAGCCCGATAAGTTGCACGGCGGCGGCAAGCATCACCAGCGTGGCGAGTGCGGCATTCGTGCGGACGTCGATCGCGGCGCGCGGCACAGGCTGCCGCTCGCGGCCCGTCGCGGATGCGGCGGCACGGAGGTCCATCGTTTCTCCTCGGTTGTCGGCTGCGGGCGAACTTAGCAGCGGCTTATGACAGCGAGAAGAAGCGGGAGAGCGGCGCGGCTCGCATCGTAACGGGTGGTAAGAGACAGGGTAAGAGTTCCCTCGCGCGGACCGCCGCGGCGCATCTGCCGCTCACTTGAATTCCATTGAAAAAGCCGCCTTGCGGCGGCTTTCTTCGTGTGCGTGGCGAACGCATCAGACCGATGCGGCATACGCACCCGGTACGACGCGTCGAATTTCGTCAGACGTGCTGATCGGTTGACGGCTTCTCCCACAGATTCACGCCGCCCTCCACCGCGTAACGGTCGATTTCCGCGAGCTCCTCTTTCGAGAACTCGATGTTCTTCAGCGCCGCGACGTTCTCGCGCACTTGCTCGGCACGGCTCGCACCGATCAGCGCCGACGTCACGCGCCCGCCGCGCAGCGTCCACGCAATCGCCATCTGCGCGAGGCTCTGGCCGCGGCGTTGTGCGATGTCGTTGAGCTTGCGCACGTGCTCGAGGTTCGCCTCGTTGAGATGGCTCTGCTGCAGCGAGCCGCCGCCCGGACGGTTCACGCGTGCGTCCTGCGGCACGCCGTGCAGATACTTGTTGGTGAGCAGCCCCTGAGCCAGCGGCGTGAACGCGATGCTGCCCACGCCGAGCGTGTCGAGCGTATCGAGCAGTTCGTGCTCGACCCAACGGTTCAGCAGGTTGTAGGCCGGTTGATGGATCAGCAGCGGCACCTTGTGTTCGGCCAGCAGCTTCGCCATTTCGCGGGTCTTCGCCGCCGAGTACGACGAGATGCCCACGTACAGCGCCTTGCCCTGCTGCACCGCCGTAGCGAGTGCGCCGGCGGTTTCCTCGAGCGGCGTATCCGCGTCGAAGCGATGCGAATAGAAGATGTCTACGTAATCGAGGCCCATGCGAGCAAGGCTCTGATCGAGGCTTGCCAGCACGTACTTGCGCGAGCCGCCGCCCTGGCCGTACGGACCGGGCCACATGTCCCAGCCGGCCTTCGACGAGATCAGCAACTCGTCGCGATAGGGCCGGAAGTCGTCCTTGAAGATGCGGCCGAAGTTGGTTTCCGCGCTGCCGTACGGCGGGCCGTAGTTATTCGCCAGATCGAAGTGCGTGATACCGAGATCGAAAGCGGTGCGCAGGATGTCGCGCTGCGTCGAAATGGGCGTGGTGTCGCCGAAGTTGTGCCACAGGCCAAGCGAGAGCGCCGGCAGTTTGAGTCCCGACTTGCCGCATACGCGGTACTGCATGTCCGAATAGCGTTCTGAAGCTGCTTCGTAGGCCATTGCCAGGGTCCTTGAAAGACGGGGGAGTAAAAACGCGGACAGCTATGTTAGCCAATCGCTACTCGCCCTGCAGACGCCCACATAGCGGGACGACCGTGGACGCCGCCACGCGCCTCGCCTACACTGCGGCGACGCATTCATCGTGCATTCATCACGCGCTCACCATCGAGGTATCCCATATGGCAAAAGCGATTTCGATCGCGTTGATCGTCGGCGGCGTCGTGCTGCTGTATTTCGGCGGACAGTCGTTTCACTCACTGAGCAACGACATGTCGCGCCTCTTTACGGGTGCGCCGACCAACAAGACGATCTTTCTGATTGCAGGCGGCGCCGTGGCGCTGCTGGCCGGACTGACGGGCCTGGCTTCGTCGGGCAGGAAGCGCTAGGCGGGCGGGCGCTACCGGCAAGCGCCTGGGAAAGCGCCGCGCGGAGGTCTTGCGCGGCGCGTGTCTGTCGGTGCGACCTCGCGAGGAGCGGCGCTATCCGCTCCGCACTTCACACCGAAAAACCGCAACGAAAAATCAGAACGGCACTTCGGGCTTCGACGCCGAACGCGTGCCCGGCAACGGCACGTTGCTCGCGCCGTGATAGGTGAAGACGAGCGAAAACTTCACCCGATCCGTGAGATTCTTGCCCGCCGAATGCAGTGTGTTGCAGTGGAAAAACACGACGTCGCCGGCCGAGAGCGGCGGCGAGATCGCGGTCTGGATCAACGCCTGGTTCTCGGGCAGGTCCGAGCGGAAGAATTTCGCCTCGTCGAAGCGATCGGACGTGAACGTCGCGCTGTGCGAACCGGGCACGAACCAGAGCCCGCCGTTGTCGACCGTTTCTTGCCCGAGCGCGAGCCACACCGACACCAGATCGTCGCGCTCGAACGACCAGTAGCGCACGTCGCGATGCCAGCCGGTCAGGCTGCCGTAGGCCGGGTGCTTCGTCATCATGCAGTTGTGATGCGCACGGGACAGCACCGGCTCTTCGCCGAAGTAAAGCTCCATCCAGCCGCGAATTTCGGGCGCCGTGGCCCACTCGGCAAAACGCGGATGACGTCCGTACGCGTCGAGCAGACGCCGCACGGTGTGACCGCCCGGCGACTCGCGCGAGTCCGGCGCGCCGGGGTAGCGCAGGTCGGCCTCGAATTCGAGCGGCGCGGCCGCTTCGATCAACTGCTGTTCCGCAATGCTCTTCAGTTCCGCGCAACGTTCAGGCGAAACGAGACCCGGAACTACGACGAAGCCGCGCTCGCGCAGCACTTGCACCTGTTCCTTCTTCGAATGGGCTGACATGGGACTTCCGCTGTTTCGGTTTATTGGGTTCGACTCGACGCGCCCGTTGCAGCGACTCAGTGAGCAACGCCGCGGCAACGAGTCATGTCGCGATTGTAAAACGTACGCAAGGGGCCGGACCGAGGTCTAGCTGACGCGCGCCACTGCTGCGTGGCGCGCCGCACAGCACCAGGGCGGCCGGCGCACCGGCAGGCCGCAAAGGGCGCGATCGTCTGCGTCAAAAACGCGCACGCTCGCTGTGCGACGTGCGGTCCAAACCGGGATAACACCGACTTTCGACCGTCATGATTCGCGTGTAGCCTGCGCGCATGTCAGTCGTTGCCGCCGTACCGTTCATTCGCCTGCGCCGCGTCCCGTGGACCGCCCGCGCTCACTACACGCTCTGCGTTCCGCGCCTGCGGACCTTTCCCCGTTTATTCGAATCGTGCTGCGCCGCGACCGGCGCTTTCATTGGCATGCTTGCTGCTCGTTTCGCGGCACCGTGCGATGCGCACTTCGAAGTCCGATTTTGCTGAAACCATGCATACCTTCTTAAGCACTCGCATCAAACGTGCGGCCCTGAAGGCCGCGCGTCCCGCACGCCGTCACGTGATGCGCGCCCTGCGACACCACTCCGCGCGCACCCGGGCCCTCGCGGGACAACTGCGCGAAACGCGTCCCGTGGACAGCATGCGCGCCTGGTTCAATTCGTTCTTTTCCGTGCTGCGCGTACGCACCGGCGCTCGCCACTTCTCGCTGCGCACGCTGCTCTATCGACCGGACACGCCGCTGCGCTCGCTGAGCGCACCGCGTCCGTCGCACTCGTCGTCCCAACACGCCGCGAGCGGTAGTTACAGCCGTCGCCCGCGCCGCATGGCCGCTGCGAGCGACGGCTGGTTCGCCTTCGCAGCGCGATAGCGGCCACTGCGCTCCGTGAAAAAACGAAGCCGTTAAAACCGGCACCGCAAGACAAAGGCCCAAAGAAAAAACCCCGCCCGGCTCGACGCCGGACGGGGCTCTTCACTGCTTCATGCACCACGCGGCTTTCGCCACGCGGTTTTATCCGCTCAAGCGGTCGCGACAGCCGGCTCCGTGCCCGCTGCTTCGGCGAGCGCCAGCGCCTTGTCCGTTGCCTCCCACGAGAACTCCGGCTCTTCGCGACCGAAGTGGCCATACGCAGCCGTCTTCTCATAGACCGGGCGCAGCAGGTCGAGCATCTGGATGATGCCCTTCGGACGCAGGTCGAAATGCTCGCGCACGAGCTGCGTGATGGTTGCATCCGACACGCGGCCCGTGCCAAATGTGTTCACCATCACCGAGGTGGGCTGCGCCACGCCGATCGCGTACGACACCTGGATCAGGCAGCGCGATGCGAGGCCTGCGGCAACGATGTTCTTCGCAACGTAGCGACCCGCGTACGCGGCCGAGCGGTCCACCTTCGACGGGTCTTTGCCCGAGAACGCGCCGCCGCCGTGCGGCGCCGCGCCGCCGTACGTATCGACGATGATCTTGCGGCCGGTGAGACCGCAGTCGCCTTGCGGGCCGCCAATCACGAAGCGGCCGGTCGGGTTCACGAGGAACTTGATGTCGCCCTTCACGAGGTCGGCCGGCAGTGTGGGCTTGATGACCTCTTCGATCACCGCTTCGCGCAGCGTGGACAGTTCGATGTCCGGCGCATGCTGCGTGGAGAGCACGACGGTGTCGATGGCATACGGCTTGTTGTCGACGTAGCGAACCGTGACCTGCGACTTCGCGTCCGGACGCAGCCAGGGCAGGCGGCCGTCGCGGCGCAGGTTGGCCTGGCGCTCCACGAGGCGGTGCGACAGGTGGATGGGCAGCGGCATCAGTTCGGGCGTTTCGTCGCACGCGTAGCCGAACATCAGGCCCTGGTCGCCGGCGCCCTGGTCTAGGTTGTTGTCGTGCGCGCGGTCCACGCCCTGGGCGATGTCCGGCGACTGCTTGTCGTAGGCGACGAGCACCGCGCAGCCGCGGTAGTCGATGCCGTAGTCGGTGTTGTCGTAGCCGATGCGCTTGATGGTGTCGCGCGCAATCTGGATGTAATCGACGTTCGCCGTCGTGGTGATTTCACCGGCGAGCACGACGAGGCCCGTGTTGCACAGCGTTTCTGCTGCAACACGCGAATATTTGTCCTGCGTCAGGATGGCGTCGAGAATGGCGTCCGAGATCTGGTCAGCGACCTTGTCCGGGTGACCTTCGGAAACGGATTCAGACGTAAAGAGGAAGTCGTTTGACACGTTGCAGACTCCTTGTAATTCCTTGGTTACGGTTGATCTTCACGTAGCCAGCTTCGGGAGCCTGAAGCGGCGACGCTTTAGCGGATTTGCTGCCAGGCCGGCGTTTGTTGCGCGTGCCTGTTTCGCCCCGCAAGTTGTCTATTAACTCGGCGAAGCCCGTATTATAGCGGCTTCCCTGATTTGTCGCTGAGTAACCACGCGTGCTGTATTACGACCTTTTCTCCGTCTTTCTGAAGTGCGCCGGGTTCGAGGCGCGGCCCGGAGCCCGCGCATGCTAGGCCGCCTCGGCACCCATTTCGGCATCGGCCTCCTCAAGCTGTTCGCGATCCTGCCATACGGTTTCGTCGCGCGTCTGGGCGACGGCCTCGGCTGGCTCCTCTACCAGATTCCCAGCCGCCGCAAGCGCATCGTCCACATCAACCTCAAGCTCTGCTTTCCCGAATGGAGCGACGAGCGTCGTGAGGAAGTGGCGGGCAAGCATTTTCGGCATGCCATCCGCAGCTATCTGGAGCGCAGCGTCCAGTGGTTCGGCTCGGCAAAGAAGCTCGAAAAGCTCATTCAGGTGGAAAGCGAAGTGGATCTGAGCGACCCCGACCTGCCGCCCACGCTCTTTCTTGGCTTCCACTTCGTCGGTATCGAAGCGGGTTCGATCTTCCTGAACTATTCGCTGCACCGGCGCTGCGGCTCGCTCTATCAGCCCATGTCGAACCCGCTGCTCGAAGAAGTGGCGAAGGCGGCACGCGCGCGCTTCGACGCCGACATGGCGAGCCGCGCCGACAGCGCGCGCATCGTGCTGCGCTGGCTGCGCGAGCGCAAACCCGTGATGCTCGGCGCCGACATGGACTACGGCGCGCGTAACTCCACGTTCGTGCCGTTCTTCGGCGTGCCCACCTGCACGCTCACGGCAGTGGGCCGCCTTGCCAAGGTGGGACACGCGCAGGTGGTGCCGTTCATCGGCGAAGTGCTGCCCCACTACAAGGGCTACAAGCTCAAGATCTTCAAGCCGTGGGACCACTACCCCACCGGCGACGACGACGCGGACGCGCGCCGCATGAACGCGTTCCTCGAAGAGCAGATTCCGCGCATTCCCGAGCAGTACTACTGGGTTCACAAGCGCTTCAAGACGCGGCCGCCGGGCGAGCCGAGCGTGTATTGACCAGGCCGTCGGTAAAGGCATAAGCGGGCCCGGCACGTCGCTTACAATAGCGGGATGAAACTGAAATTCACCAAAATGCACGGCGCAGGCAACGACTTCGTCGTGCTGGACGGCTACACGCAGCCGCTCTCGCTGAGCCCGGCGCGCGTGCGCGCGCTCGCCGACCGGCATTTCGGCGTAGGCGCCGACCAGCTGCTGCTGGTGGAAAAACCCACGATCGAAGGCGTCGATTTCAGATACCGCATCTTCAATTGCGACGGCGGCGAGGTCGAGCATTGCGGCAACGGCGCGCGCTGCTTCGTGCGCTTCGTGCGCGAACGCAAGCTCACCGAAGCCAGCAGCATCCGCGTCCAGGTGCAGAACGGCGTGATCGCCCTCACCGTGCAGGAGAACGGCGAAGTGGTCGTGGACATGGGCACGCCGGTGTTCGAGCCCGCCCGCCTGCCGTTCGACACGAACGGGCTGGACGGCCGCCGCGAAGGCCGCGACACGCTCTGGCCACTCGAGGTGAACGGTACGGTGCGGTGGGTGTCGGCGGTGTCGATGGGCAATCCGCATGCCGTGCAGGTGGTGGACGACGTCGAAGCGTTCCCGGTTGGCGAAGACGGCCCCGTAATCGAGCGGCACGCGCGCTTCGCGCAGAAAGTGAACGCCGGCTTCATGCAGATCGTGTCGCGCCGCGAGATTCGCCTGCGCGTCTACGAGCGCGGCGCTGGCGAAACGCTCGCCTGCGGCACGGGGGCCTGCGCGGCGGTGGCAGCCGGCATCCGGCGCGGGCTGCTCGACACGCCGGTGACGGTGCACACGCACGGCGGCGTGCTGACGATTTCGTGGGACGGCGCGCGTGACGAAACCGCGCCGCTCTTCATGGCCGGACCGGCGACGACCGTTTTCGAAGGCGAACTGGACCTGGACACGCTGCCCGAATAAGCTGCCGTGCAAGGTGCAAATGCCGGCGGCAAGCAGACGACAGGCGCCGCGCGCAAGCGCGGCGGCATCCGAACCACTCATTCAACCGATTGACCGACGCGCGGCCCGCCGCGCCTCTCCCAAGCCCAGACCATGAACGATCGCGAAGTCGCCGACTATCTGCTCGCCAATCCCGATTTCTTCACCGAGCACGCCGAACTGCTGGCCACGATCCGGCTCGGCAATCCGCACGGCAAAGCCGCGGTGTCACTGCAGGAGCGGCAGATGGAAATGCTGCGCGACAAGAACAAGCTGCTCGAACGGCGCCTTGCCGAGCTGCTGCGCTACGGCCACGAGAACGACAGCATCGCCGCGAAATTCCACCGCTGGACCACGCGCGTGATTTCGGAGCGCGACCCGTACGCGCTGCCGCGCACCATCGCCGACAACCTGCGCGACGTGTTCGACGTGCCGCAGGCCGCGCTGCGCGTGTGGGACGTGGCCGAGCAGTACGCTCAGGCCGATTTCGCCCGCCACACCGGCGAGGAAGTGCGGATCTTCGCCAACAGCCTCGCGGCGCCGTACTGCGGCGCGAACACCGGTTTCGAGGCGGCGCAATGGCTCGCGGCGTCGGCGGCGTCCACGGCGGCGGCTGCGTCCGGCCCCGCTTCAGTGACGGCTTCGCCTTTGACCAATGCCGGCTCGGCGCACGCCGAAGCGGCCGGCAACGATGCGGCCGTGGCCGCGTCATCGGGCACCGGCACCAGCACCGGCATCGAATCGATCGCCATTCTCGCGCTGCGCGACCCGCAGGCCGACGCCGCGGCGCCGGCGTTCGGCTTGCTCGTGATGGGCTCGCCCGATCCGCGCCGCTTCCACGAAGGCATGGCGACGGACTTCCTTTCGCAGATCGGGGCCCTCGCGAGCGCCGCGCTGACGCGCCTGCTGCCGCGCTGAACCCAATCTGATCCCGCTTCGTCCAGTCACGTGAACGCCACCGACCCCACCGCCACCTACCTGTCGGGCCTCGAGCACGAGCGGCGGCTGTCGGCGCACACGCTGCGTGGCTACACGCACGAACTCGACGAACTGAAGAGGCTGGCGAACGGCCGGCCGCTGGAAAGCCTGACGGCCACGGACATCCGCGGCGCCGTGGCCCGCGCCCATGCGGGCGGCTTGTCGGCGCGCTCCATCGCGCACCGGCTTTCGGCCTGGCGCGCGTTCTACCGCTGGTACGCGGGGCACGTGGAACTGACCGCGAATCCGGTCGCCACGGTGCGCGCGCCGAAGCGGGCGAAGACCTTGCCGAAGGCGCTCTCCGTCGACGACGCCAACGCGCTGATGGATGCGCCGTCGCCCAGCACCGCCGAAGGCCTGCGCGACCACGCCATGCTCGAACTGTTCTACTCGTCGGGATTGCGGCTCGCCGAGCTGGTGGGTCTCGACGTGACGTACGCGAAGGCGGACGGCCACGAATCCGCAGGCTGGCTCAAGCTCGACGCCGCCGAAGTGGAAGTGCTCGGCAAGGGCAACCGGCGTCGCGTGGTGCCCGTGGGCCGCAAGGCGCTCGACGCGCTCAACGCCTGGCTCGCCGTGCGTCACGAATTCGTGAAGGCCGACCCGCAGCCGCTGTTCCTCTCGGTGCGCGGCAACCGGATGTCGCCCAACGTGGTGCGCGAGCGCGTGAAGCGCGCCGCCATTGCCGCGGGCATTCCTGCCAACGTGCATCCGCACGTGCTGCGCCACTCGTTCGCCACGCACGTGCTCCAGTCGAGCGGCGATCTGCGCGCGGTCCAGGAACTGCTCGGACACGCGAGCATCACCGCCACCCAGGTCTATACGTCGCTCGATTTCCAGCATCTCGCGCGCGTCTACGATCAGGCCCATCCGCGGGCGAAAAAACGCGACTAACGCCTGAGGCCCTCGGCATCGCTGCGCTGCCGCCGTGTCAGCGGCGCGATGCCTACGCTGTGCGTCGCCGCCGCTTCGCGTAACCGCGTTATTGCTGCCTATTGCCGCCCTTTAGCGCCTCCTGTATCACCCAACCGAATCCGTCATGAATACCGTTACGCTCAAACCGTCGAAAGAGAAATCGCTGCTGCGTCGCCACCCGTGGGTCTACGCGAATGCGATCGACCGCGTCGACGGCAAGCCGGCTTCCGGCGCCACCGTCATCGTGCGGGCGCACGATGGCCGGTTCCTCGCGCGCGCCGCCTGGAGCGCGCAGTCGCAGATCCGCGCCCGCGTGTGGAGCTTCGACGAAGCCGAACCCATCGATCACGCCTTCTTCAAGCGCCGCGTGCAGCGCGCGCTGGCGCACCGCCAGCAGATGGTGCGCGACACGGGCGCGGTGCGCCTGATCTTCGGTGAGGCGGACGGCCTGCCAGGCCTGATCGTCGACTACTACACCGCCGACGACGCCGAGGCGCGCGGCCAGCTCGTCTGCCAGTTCATGGCGGCGGGCGTCGAAGCCTGGAAGGACGCGATCGTGGCGGCGCTCGTGGGCGCGACCGGTTGCCCGAACGTCTACGAGCGCTCGGACGTGTCGATCCGCGAGAAGGAAGGACTCGAGCAGACAACCGGCGTGCTGGCGGGCGACGCACCGCCCGAGACGCTCGTCGTCACCGAAAACGGCGTGCGCTACCACGTGGATGTGCGCAACGGCCACAAGACCGGCTTCTACATCGACCAGCGCGACAACCGCGCGCTCGTGCAGACCTTCGCGCAAGGCCGCGACGTGCTGAACTGCTTCTGCTACACGGGCGGCTTTTCACTCGCGGCGCTCAAGGGCGGCGCGGCACGCGTGGTGTCCATCGATTCTTCGGGCGAAGCGCTCGCGCTTGCCCAGCAGAACGTCACGGCGAACGGCTTCGACGCGGCGCGCGCCACGTGGCTCGACGCCGACGCGTTCCGCACGCTGCGCAGCCTCTACGACGACGGCCAGCGCTTCGACCTGATCGTGCTCGATCCGCCGAAGTTCGCACCGTCGCGCGAGCACGTCGATCGGGCGGCACGCGCGTACAAGGACATCAACCTCAGCGGCTTCAAACTGCTGCGGCCGGGCGGCCTGCTGTTCACCTACTCGTGCTCGGGCGCGATCGACGCGGAACTGTTCCAGAAGATCGTTGCCGGCGCGGCCGCCGACGCGCGCGTGGACGCGCGCATCCTCAAGCGGCTCGGCGCGGGCGTCGATCACCCGCTGCTCACGGCCTTTCCGGAAGGCGAGTACCTGAAGGGACTGCTGTTGCAAATCGCCTGAGCGGCCCCATTTAGGAGGCTGTTTTTGCGCTGGCGGCGGCCTCGTCCGTACGGCCAACGCGCCCGGTCGCCGCAAGCGGTTGGGAGGCAGATATGTTTCAATAGCCAATTCGATTGCCCGTGCCACGGCGCCCGGGCCACCCTAATTCACGATTCACGCATTGACAGGCGACCAGCATGATTCCCGTTACCATCCTCACCGGCTTTCTGGGCAGCGGCAAAACCACGCTGCTCAAGCGCATCCTGAACGAGAAGCACGGCATGAAGATCGCCGTGGTGGAAAACGAGTTCGGCGAGGAGAACATCGACAACGACATCCTCGTGCAGGACTCGAACGAGCAGATCATCCAGATGAGCAACGGCTGTATCTGCTGCACGATTCGCGGCGACCTCGCGCGCGTGCTGGGCGATCTGGCGGCGAAGAAGCGCGACGGCAAGCTCGACTTCGACCGCGTCGTGATCGAGACCACGGGCCTCGCCAATCCGGGCCCCGTGGCGCAGACGTTCTTCATGGATAACGAGATCGCCGACGAATTTCTGCTCGACGCCATCATCACGCTCGTGGACGCAAAGCACGCGAACCACCAGCTCGACGAACACGAAGTCGTGCAGCGTCAGGTGGGTTTCGCCGATCGCCTTTTCATCACGAAGTCCGACCTCGTCGACGAAAACGCGCTGACTGACCTGCGCCACCGGCTCGTCCACATGAATCCGAAGGCGTCCATCCGTGTCGTCAATTTCGGCGAAGCGGACATCAAAGAAGTGTTCGACCTGCGCGGCTTCAACCTGAACGCGAAGCTCGAGATCGATCCGGACTTCCTCGCCGAAGACGAGCACGATCATGCTCATGACCACGAGCACCACGATCATGACCACGCCGATTGCGACCACGACCACGGCCACTGCAATCACGAAGGCCACGATCACGGCCATCACCACCATCACGCGCATCACGACGACAAGATCAAGTCGTTCGTCTACCGTAGCGACCGGCCGTTCGATCCGAACCGGCTGGAAGACTTCCTCGGCGGCATCCTGCAGATCTACGGCGAACGTCTGCTGCGCTACAAGGGCGTGCTGTACATGAAGGGCGTAGACCGCAAGGTCGTGTTCCAGGGCGTGCACCAGATGATGGGCAGCGACCTCGCCTCGAAGTGGCTGCCGGCGGAGAAGAAGACGAACAAGATGGTGTTCATCGGTATCGAGCTGCCGCAAGACCTGATTACCGACGGCCTCGACGCCTGTCTCGCCTGAGCGCCAGCCAGAGAGCAGCAGTGGATTCGCGTGGGCCGCGAGGCCTTGCGTAGGGGTCCAGTAAGGGTCGGCCCGCATTCAGAAATGCGGGCCGACTCCGTTATGGAAGCACAAACGCGAATCGTCGCTTTTTCGCAGTTGCCGGGTTATATTTTCGGGATTGCGGGTGCGGCTACGCGGGTTTCCCTGCTTGCGGCGGCAGATTGTGATTCAGTTACAATATGTGCCCACTAGAGAATGAGAACCTTGGCCCGGTTGTGAAGCGTGCGCCGAAGGTGGGTACCTGAAGAGGTACCGAGGAGCGGGCGAGGCAAACACCTCGACGGTAGACGCAACGACGCGCAACCGTGCGCAGCAACGGGTAAGAAACGGCAAGTACGGCACCGGGAAACCTTATCCGGAGCATGCCGATGGCCAGCCGGCGAATGGCGCGAAAGGGCGCTCGCCGGTACGAAAAATGCCTCAGGAGCATCTGTAGATCGGTTTCCAGAGGAGTTCGGCCCCGCATCGGCGCTTCGGCGTCACGACAAAGAGCCTGTCGTCCGTGTTCGCCGGCACTCGTTGAGCGCCATGAAAGCCATTGCGGGTAACACGAAAGTGCGGGCAACATGTGTAACAGTTTTGCCTCACATTGAAGAAGCAAGCCAGATGACGACGAAACGACTCTTGACCGAAGCCGAAATCCTGAAGATGAGCGACAAGGATTACATGAACGACGATCAGCTCGCTTTCTTCAAGAACCGGCTTGAACAGCTGCAGGCGGAAATTCTCCGCAATGCGGGCCAGACAACCGAGAATCTTCGCGAAACCGTGATCGTGCCGGACCCGGCCGACCGCGCGACCATCGAAGAAGAGCATGCGCTGGAGCTGCGCACGCGCGACCGCGAACGCAAGCTGCTGAAGAAGGTGCAGCAGTCGCTTGCACGCATCGAATCCGGCGAATACGGCTGGTGCGAAGAAACCGGCGAGCCGATCGGCATTCCGCGTCTGCTCGCACGGCCCACGGCCACGCTCTCGCTCGAAGCGCAGGAGCGGCGCGAGCTGCGCCAGAAGCTGTTCGGCGATTGATTGCTGCGGCGCGGCCTGGCCTCAGTCAGACCCGCGCGCAGAGATGAGCTTCATGACGAGGCGCACGGCTTGCCGTGCGCCTTTTTCTTTGGGGTGCCGCTTATCTCTCGCGTCGAGCGCTTGCCTCCCGCACACTCCTTCGCTAACGCCGACCTGCCCCACTGCCGCCCCGCCCTGGCATATGGCACTTAATAACCGACCCGAGGCGTCACGTGATGCAAGCCGGCATCCCGCCTCGTCTGCCCTTGATATGCGCGGGCGCGCCCTAAAATAGACCGAATACGCGTGTACCGGCGCGCCGCTGCATGCGCGCCGCCCGCCTCCGGATTCCGGCGGCAGCGCTTGCCGCTGCCGCCTCCACCCGTTTTTGCAACAAGGAACGCACATGGAGCAATTTCACGGTACGACGATCGTTTCCGTGCGGCGCGGCGACAAGGTCGCGCTTGGCGGCGACGGCCAGGTCACCCTCGGCAACATCGTCATGAAAGGCGGGGCGAAGAAGGTCCGGCGCATCTACAACGGCAAGGTGATGGTCGGCTTCGCCGGCGGCACCGCCGACGCGTTCTCGCTGCTCGACCGCTTCGAAGCCAAGCTCGAAAAGCATCAGGGCAATCTCACCCGCGCTGCGGTGGAACTCGCCAAAGACTGGCGTACCGACCGCATGCTGCGCCGCCTCGAAGCCATGCTGATCGCTGCGGATTCGCAGACCACGCTCGTCATCACCGGCAACGGCGACGTGCTGGACCCCGAAGGCGGCATCTGCGCCATCGGCTCGGGCGGCGCCTACGCCCAGGCGGCCGCGCGTGCGCTGGTGGACAACACCGACCTGTCGCCGCGCGAGATCGTCGAGAAGTCGCTGGAGATTGCCGGCGACATGTGCATCTACACGAACCACAATCGCGTCATCGAAACCATCGAGTAACGGACGTAACGGACATAACGGACGAGCCAAGGACAGATCCACGATGAGCACCATGACCCCTGCCGAGATCGTCTCGGAACTCGACAAGCACATCATCGGCCAGGCGCGCGCGAAGAAAGCCGTCGCCGTCGCACTGCGTAATCGCTGGCGCCGGCAGCAGGTAGCCGAACCGCTGCGTCAGGAAATCACGCCCAAGAACATTTTGATGATCGGACCGACCGGCGTCGGTAAAACCGAAATTGCGCGCCGTCTCGCGAAGCTGGCAGACGCACCGTTCATCAAGATCGAAGCCACGAAGTTCACCGAAGTGGGCTACGTGGGCCGCGACGTCGACAGCATCGTGCGCGACCTGATCGAAATCTCCGTCAAGCAGACGCGCGAAGCGGAAATGCGCAAGGTCCGCACGAAGGCGCAAGATCTCGCCGAAGACCGCATTCTCGACATTCTGTTGCCGCCGGCACGGCCGGTCGGCTTCGGCTCGGGCGCCACGAGTGACAGCAGCCACGGCGACTCGGACAGCACCACGCGCCAGACCTTCCGCAAGCGCCTGCGCGAAGGCCAGCTCGACGACAAGGAAATCGAACTCGACGTGGAGTTGCCGCAGGTCGGCATGGACATCATGGGGCCGCCGGGCATGGAAGACATGACCGAGCAGATTCGTTCGATGTTCGCGAACCTGGGCGGCGGCAAGAAAACGCGCCGCAAGCTGAAGGTGAGCGAGGCGCTGAAAGTGCTGACCGACGAAGAAGCCGGCAAGATGCTCAACGAAGAAGAGGTGAAGACGAAGGCTGTGCAGAACGTCGAGCAGAACGGCATCGTGTTCCTCGACGAAATCGACAAGATCACCTCGCGCAACGAAGCCGGTGCCGGCGAAGTGTCGCGCCAGGGTGTACAGCGCGATCTGCTGCCGCTCGTGGAAGGCACCACCATCAACACGAAGTACGGGATGGTGAAGACCGATCACATCCTGTTCATCGCGAGCGGCGCGTTCCATCTGGCCAAGCCGAGCGACCTGATTCCCGAACTGCAGGGGCGCTTTCCGATTCGCGTCGAGCTGGATTCGCTTTCCGTGAAGGACTTCGAGGCCATTCTGGTGGCCACCGACGCGAGCCTCGTCAAGCAATACCAGGCGCTCCTCGCCACCGAAGACGTGCAGCTCGATTTCGCCGAAGACGGCATCCGGCGCCTCGCCGAGATTGCCTACGCCGTGAACGAGAAGACCGAGAACATCGGTGCACGCCGGCTCTATACGGTGATCGAAAAGCTGCTGGAGGAAATCTCGTTTGCCGCCGGCAACCACGCGGGTACCAGCGTGACCATCGACGCCGCTTACGTGGACCGCGCATTGAACGAAGTCTCGCAGGACGAAGACCTCTCGCGCTACGTGCTCTAACCAGGCCGCCTGCAAGGCGCCCTAAGCAAAACGAAGACGCCCGGCGCCTGACGCGCCGGGCGTTTTTATTTCTGCAATCGCCTTCGAGCCGCCAACGCTCACTGCTTCACCGGACGCTTCGCGAGCTTGCGCTGCAGCGTGCGCCGATGCATGTTGAGCGCCCGCGCCGTCGCGGAGATATTGCCGCCGTTCTCGGCCAGCACGCGCTGAATGTGCTCCCATTCGAGCCGCGCCACCGAAAGCGGCATGGGATGTTCCAGCGCCTCTTCGGCCTGAACCGCGCTCGCGTCGCTCTGCAGCGCAGAGAGAATCGTCTCCACGTTCGCCGGCTTGGCGAGGTAGTTGTCCGCGCCGTCCTTCACTGCCTGAACGGCGGTGGCGATGCTCGCGTACCCCGTCAGCACGAGGATGCGCGCGTCCGGCTGAAGCTCGCGCAGCGGCGCCACGAGGCTCAAGCCGGAGTCGTTGCCGAGATGCAGGTCCACCGTGATCTGGCCGAATTTCTGCTGATTCGCCAACCGGATCGCCTCGTCCCCGTCGTGTGCCTGCTGCACCGTAAAGCCGCGCCGGGCGAGGCCGCGGGCCAGAATGCCCGAGAACACCTCGTCGTCGTCGATCACCAGGAAATTCATGTCGCTCATTGGTCTTTTCTCCGTGTTATGCGGTGCGGCCGCCCGGCCCTTCGGTCCTTTCCGGCTCTTTGCTCTTTGCCGGGTGCCCTTGCCGTTTGTCCTTTACCAGCCACCGCGCCTGGTCAGTTCCTGATCCTGCGCCTTTCATGCCGCGATGAAATGACCTGGATCATGTCGCCGCAGAACCGGCGACGCCGCCGGCCGCGTCCGCGCCGGTCGGGGTAGGAACCACGATGTGTGTGGCGGGCAGTCGCAACAGCGCCCGCGTACCGCGTGGCGCCCGGCCGCTCGCGGCAGCCGCCGCCGACGACGAAGTCGAGGCGGCCGCGGGAGCGACATCGGCCAGCTCGATCGAGCCGCCCAGCCGAGCCGCCGCCGAAAACGCGAGATACAGGCCCACGCCGTGACCGCCCTGCGTGCTATCCACCGGCACCGTGCCGAGCGACGCCCGCAACGACGGCGGGATGCCTGGGCCCGCGTCGCAAACCTCGAATTCGACCAGATCTTCGTGCCCGGCAGGGCGCGCGGTCAGCGTCACGTGATCGCGGCTCACGCGCGCGGCGTTGTCGAGCAGGATGGTCAGAATCTGGCCGACGGCCACCGTGTCGTCCACGGCGAGGCTGGCGGGCGGCTCGCCCATCAACTCGAATTTCACGTGCGGATGGCGCAGCCGCCACTGCTCCGCAAACGGGCCCATCCATTCGCTCACCGCCTGGCGGCTGCCGCCCGACGACGCCCGGCTGCGCAACCGGGCCAGCGCCGAGGTGCACAGCGTCATCTGCTTTTCGAGCAGTTCGAGGTCGGCCGCGTAGGGCGCAAGGCCTTGATCGGTGCGGGCGGCGTCGCGCAGCTCCTCGGTGAGCATGGCGATCGTAGAGAGCGGCGTGCCGATCTCGTGTGCGACGGTGGCGGCCTGCACGCCGAGCGCCACAGCCCGCTCGTCACGCAACAGCCTTTGCTGGGCGTCGCCCAGCGCCGCGTCGCGCTGGCGCAGCGCGCCCGACATACGCGCCACGAACCACGCGATCAGCCCCACGCTCACCATGAAGTTGACCCACATGCCCGCGCGGTAGTAGTCGAACAGGTTCGCGGGGTTGTCCATGTTGAGCGGCACGGAGTCGAACCCGAGCACCGCGTAGCAGGACACGGCGAACGCGGCGAGCCACAGCATCAGGTGCCAGGGCAGCACGGCAGCGGCAATGGCAAGCGACGGCAGATAGAGCGAGACGAACGGATTCGTGGTGCCCCCGGAGAGGAACAGCAGCGCCGAGAGCGCGCCCAGGTCTACCCAGATCTGGCCGAACAGTTCGAGATTGGATTCCGGGCGCTCCTGCGAGACGCGCAGCCAGGTGAGCCCGTTGAAAATGACCTCGAGCCCGATCACGAGCAGCATGGCCGGAATGGGCAGGTGCACGCCGAAGAAGACCTGCACGGCCGCGATCGTGCAGAGTTGCCCGATGATGGCGAGACTGCGCAGCCAGAACAGATGGCCGAGATTGACGCGGCCGGTCATGGTGATTCGATGCATCCGGGGAGTTTAACCGCTAGCAGCACGGCGGCGCGGACTGGTTATTTCGTCCACGTCAATACCTGTGCATTGTCGGCGCAGGCGAGCGGCCGTTCTTGCGGAGGTGTCTCACGCGCCCGCGGGGCCGGGCGGATCGTGGGGCCGCCTCGCCTCGGCGCTGGCGAGGTCGTCGGCGAGGCATTCGGGGCACAGGCACGGCATGCCTCGGACAAGCCGGTCGGCCTGCACAGCCGGCATGGCCCGGCACCAGCAGTCGAACGGGTCGGTGTGGCGGCCGCAGTCGAACGCCCGGCCGCAGCGCGGGCACCGCACGCTCGCCGGCTCCCTGGAGGTGGATGCGGACTGGCTCATTGCGATTTCCCGTGGAAGAAGGCGGTCGAAAGGGAAGGTTCGGAAATGATGCCACGAGTCGCGCCGCCCGACTGTGCGCAACCGTCCCCGGCTGCATACTGCACCTACCTGTTTGCACCTTCCTGTTGCTGCCGCCGGGCAGGCATCCGCACGGCGCCAGAACATCTTTTGCGCACCGCGCAAGCGCGCCACTAAAACCCGGGCAAAACCTCGTGTTACGCCCAGCGCTGCCCATTCGGCAGCCCCCGAATGCCGGCCTGGAAATGCCTGTTGCAGCGCGCCAGTCCTGTACAATTCGCGGTTGATTCACCCACCGCCGTCGATTCTTTCACCGTTTCACGCCGAGCCCGCCGCCATGTCCGAACCTGCCGACCTCTCGCAGATTCCCCCCACCCTCAAGGCCGAAATTCTGGCCGAGGCGCTGCCCTACATTCGCCAGTACCACGGCAAGACCGTGGTCATCAAATACGGCGGCAACGCCATGACGGAAGAGCGGCTCAAGCAGGGCTTCGCGCGCGACGTGATCCTGCTGAAGCTGGTGGGCATCAATCCGGTCATCGTGCACGGCGGCGGCCCGCAGATCGACCAGGCGCTCAAGAAGATCGGCAAGCAGGGCACCTTCATCCAGGGCATGCGCGTCACGGACGAAGAGACGATGGAGGTTGTCGAATGGGTGCTGGGCGGCGAAGTGCAGCAGGACATCGTTACGCTCATCAACCACTTCGGCGGCCACGCGGTGGGCCTGACGGGTAAGGACGGCGGTCTCATCCACGCCCGCAAGCTGATGATGCCGGACCGCGACAATCCGGGTCAGTACGTCGATATCGGCCAGGTGGGCGAGGTGGAAGCCATCAACCCAGCCGTGGTGAAGGCGCTGCAGGACGACGCGTTCATTCCCGTCATTTCGCCCATCGGCTTCGGCGAAGACGGCCTCTCGTACAACATCAACGCCGACCTCGTGGCCGGCAAGCTGGCCGTGGTGCTGAACGCCGAGAAGCTCGTGATGATGACCAACATCCCGGGCGTCATGGACAAGGCCGGCAATCTGCTCACCGACCTCTCCGCCCGCGAGATCGACGCCCTTTTCGCAGACGGCACGATTTCGGGCGGCATGCTGCCGAAGATCGCCTCCGCGCTGGATGCCGCGAAGAGCGGCGTGCATTCGGTGCACATCATCGATGGCCGCATCGAGCACTCGGTGCTGCTCGAAATTCTCACCGAGCAGCCCTTCGGCACGATGATCCGCTCGCATTGAGCAGCCACGGAAAAAGCGTGTCCACGTTCGTGCGCGCGCCACGCCGGCGGCCTCGTGCGCAGCGCGGCGCGCCGGTGTGGCTCTTCGATCTGGACAACACGCTGCATGCGGCCTCGCATGCGGTGTTTCCGGCCATCAACCGGGCGATGACGCAATACATCGTCGACGTGCTCGAAGTCACCCACGACGAGGCGAACCAGCTGCGCACGAGCTACACGCAGCGGTACGGCGCCACGCTGCTCGGCCTCACGCGCCACCATCCGGTCGATCCGCACCATTTTCTCAAGGTCGTCCACACCTTCCCAGACCTGCGTTCCATGCTGCGCGCCGAGCGCGGCCTCGCTCGCCTCGTCGCCGCGCTGCCGGGGCGCAAGATGGTGCTCACCAACGCGCCCGAAGCCTACGCGCGCGCCGTGCTTGCGGAACTCGGCATCGAACGGCTGTTCGAGCGCGTGATTGCCATCGAACACATGCGCGACCGCCATGGCTGGCGCGCCAAGCCCGACGCCACCATGCTGCGGCGAGCCATGCGCGACGCCCACGTGCCGCTGCTCGACGCGACGCTCGTCGAAGACACGCGCGGTCACCTGAAGCGCTACCGGCGCCTTGGCATCCGCACGGTCTGGATCACGGGACACCTGCCTGCCCTGCCGCGCGCGCCCGGCGTGCCGGCCCGGCTACCCGGCACTGGCCGTCCGCATTATGTCGACCGCTGCATTCGTTCGTTAAAATCGTTGCACACCGGCGCCGGCCGGGCGCGATTCAAGGGGCGACACTCATGCAGCCAAACGCCAGACCTGACGCAGCCGTAGACGAAGACCCGTTCGACGTCGAGCGTCCCGCCGCGCCGCTCACACCCTCAGCGGCAACCGCGGACGGCAACGCAAACCCAGGCGCCCCGTCGGCGCCCCAGCGGGCGAGCCGTCCGAAACCCGGCGAGCGTCGCGTGCACATTCTGCAAACGCTCGCCACCATGCTCGAAGCGCCCAAGAGCGAAAAGATCACCACGGCGGCACTCGCGGCGCGCATCGGTGTATCGGAAGCGGCGTTGTATCGCCATTTCGCGAGCAAGGCCCAGATGTTCGAAGGCCTGATCGAGTTCATCGAGCAGACCATCTTCGGACTCATCAACCAGATCGTCGCGAAAGAGCCGAACGGCGTGCTCCAGGCGCGTGCCATTGGGCTCATGTTGCTCAACTTCGCCGCGAAAAATCCCGGCATGACGCGCGTTCTGACAGGCGAGGCATTGGTGGGCGAGCACGAACGGCTCACCGAGCGCGTGAACCAGATGACCGAGCGCATCGAGGCATCGGTGAAGCAATGCCTGCGGGTGGGGCTGACGGACGCCGGCACGTCCGCAGCGTCGGCTGACGGCAACGCCAACACAGCGGCAGCGGCAGCCGCCGTGCCGCTGCCGCCCGATTACGACCCGGTGGTGCGCGCGAGTCTACTCGTGAGCTACGTGATCGGCCGCTGGCACCGCTACGCCAAGAGCGGCTTTGCGCGCGAGCCCGGCGAACAGGCCGACGCCCAGTTGCGGCTCATCCTGCAGTAGCGTCGAGGGCGGCCGTGAGTGGCCATGGATAAAAGCCTAAGCGCCGCCGAACCCTCGCGTTCAACCGGAGCGCTTCATCCGGCCGCCGCGCATTTTCCGCTATACTCTGCGTTCACCAAGGCATCACCAACACGCGCCGATTTGCTGACTCGATTGCGGGCGCGCGAACCAGCCGGGCCAGTCCCAGCGGTTCACTATAAATGCGGCTAAAGAGGTCGTCAGCCGCGCACTCTCCTTCCTCCCGCGCACCGCAGACACCATTTAGCCGCCCTGTCATCTAGGCGGAATGAATGGAATCCATCGGGATCGTCGCTCCACAAAAACTGCATTTTGCCGAGCCGCTGCGTCTGCAGAACGGTAGCTCGCTGGCCGGTTACGACCTCATGGTCGAGACCTACGGCACCCTCAACGCCGAGCGCAGCAACGCCGTGCTCGTCTGCCACGCGCTCAACGCCTCGCACCACGTCGCGGGCGTCTACGCCGACGACCCCAAGAACGTCGGCTGGTGGGACAACATGGTGGGCCCCGACAAGCCGCTCGACACCAACCGCTTCTTCGTGATCGGCGTGAACAACCTGGGTTCGTGCTTCGGCTCCACGGGGCCCATGAGCATCGACCCGGGCACGGGCCGTCCGTATGGGGCGCGCTTTCCTGTCGTCACCGTCGAAGACTGGGTCAACGCGCAGGTGCGCGTGGCGGACTTGTTCGGTATCGAAAAATTCGCGGCCGTGATGGGTGGAAGCCTCGGCGGCATGCAGGCGCTCGCGTGGAGCACGATGTACCCGGACCGCGTGGGCCATTGCATCGTAGTCGCGTCCACGCCCAAGCTCTCGGCACAGAACATCGCGTTCAACGAGGTGGCGCGCTCCGCGATTCTCTCGGACCCCGACTTCCACGGCGGCGACTACTACGCCCACGGCGTGAAGCCCAAGCGCGGCCTGCGCGTGGCACGCATGATCGGCCACATCACGTACCTCTCCGACGACGACATGGCCGCCAAATTCGGCCGCGCGCTGCGCCGCGCCGAAGGCGCCCACGACGCCTACAACTTCAGCTTCGACGTGGAGTTCGAAGTGGAGTCGTACCTGCGCTATCAGGGCGACAAGTTCGCCGAGTACTTCGACGCGAACACCTACCTGCTGATTACGCGCGCGCTCGACTACTTCGACCCCGCCAAGGCCTACGACGGCGATCTCACCGCTGCGCTCGCCCATACGAAGGCAAAGTACTTCATCGCGAGCTTCACGACCGACTGGCGCTTCGCGCCCGCGCGTTCGCGCGAAATCGTGAAGGCGCTGCTCGATCACAAGCGCCGAGTCACGTACGCCGAAATCGACGCGCCGCACGGCCACGACGCCTTCCTGCTCGACGACGCGCGCTACCACAACCTGATGCGCGCCTATTACGAACGCATTGCCGCCGAGGTTGGCGTATGAACCAGACCGCATTCAACAATCTCGCCACGCGCGAGGACTTCCGCGCCATCGCGCGCTGGGTGGAACCGCGCTCGACGGTGCTTGATCTCGGCTGCGGCGACGGCTCGCTGCTCTCGCTGCTCACCGAGGAACTGGAGGTGTTCGGCTACGGCATCGAGATCAACGACGCCGGCGTGCTCGCCTCCACGAAGAACGGCATCAACGTGATCCAGCAGAACCTGGAAGACGGCCTGCGGCTCTTCGAAGACGCCAGCTTCGACTTTGCGATCCTCTCGCAGACGCTGCAGACCATCCACCAGACCGCCGCGATCCTGCGCGAGACGGTGCGCGTGGGCAAAGAGTGCATCGTGTCGTTCCCGAACTTCGGCTACTGGCCGCACCGGCTTTCGGTGCTGCGCGGCCGCATGCCCGTGTCGAAATCGCTGCCGTACCAGTGGCACAACACGCCGAACGTGCGCGTGCTCACGATCAAGGACTTCGAGGCGCTCGCGCCGGAAGTGGGCATCGAAATTCTCGATCGCGTGGTGCTGCACGGCGGCCAGACGGTGCGTTGGGGCGCGAACTGGCGTGGTAGTCTTGCGGTCTATCGCGTCAGGAAAAGCTGACCGGGCCGCCGCGACGGGGGCCGGTCGGCGCGAATCCAGCTCCATCCGCTGACCCACGCTCCACACCGCTGCCACATGCCGAATCCGCTGCACGAGGTACCCGCACTCACTGCCCACGAAGAACATCCCGGGTGGCGTGCGTATCTGAACACGCACATGCTGATCTGCGTGTTTCTCGGCTTCACGTCGGGCTTGCCGCTCTTCACGCTGGTCTACCTCGTGCAGGCGTGGCTGCGTTCCGAAGGCGTGAACCTCAAGGAAATCGGCCTCTTCGCGCTGATCCAGTTTCCCTACACGTGGAAGTTCGTGTGGGCGCCGCTCATGGACCGCTACGTGCCGCGTCTACCAGGCTGGCGGCCGGGCCGTCGGCGCGGCTGGATGCTGCTCACGCAGATTCTCGTGGCGGGCGCCATTGCGGCGCTCGGCTTCGTCTCGCCGCGCGATTCGATCTGGACCGTGGCTGCGCTCACCGCGCTCGTCGCGTTCTTCGGCGCGAGCCAGGACATCGTGATCGACGCCTACCGCCGCGAGTTGCTCTCTGACACGCAGCAAGGCCTCGGCAACGCGGTGCACGTCAACGCGTACAAGATCGCGGCGCTGATTCCGGGCTCGCTCGCGCTGATTCTCTCCGACCATCTGCCGTGGACCACGGTGTTCGCCGTCACCGCGGCGTTCATGCTGCCGGGCATGGTGATGACGCTCGTGGTGAACGAGCCCGCGGTGCACGGCACGCCGCCCAAAAACCTGCGCGACGCCATCATCCTGCCGTTTCGCGAGTTCGTTGAACGCGACGGCTGGCGCGGCGCGCTCTTTGTGCTCGCGTTCATCTTCCTTTACAAGCTCGGCGACACGATGGCGACCACGCTCTCGACGTCGTTCTTTCTCGACATCGGCTTCTCGCGCACGCAGATCGGCGTGATCGCGAAGACCACGGCGTTCGGCGCGAGCCTGGCGGGCGGCATTATCGGCGGCGTGTGGCTGGTGAAGATCGGCATCGGGCGCGGGCTCTGGATCTTCGGCGCGTTGCAGATGGTCTCCACGCTCGGCTTCGCCTGGCTCGCCCAGGTGGGCCCCGGCTCGCCCGTGCTCGCTGCGCTCTACGACTTCACGGTGGGCGCGAGTCATCTCACGGGCACGCTCTTCTCCGTGTTCGGCGCGAGTTCGCAGATGCAGCTCGATCCGCGGTCCGTCGCGCTCGCGCTCGTGTTCGGTTTGGAGACCTTCGCAACGGGCCTCACGATGGCCGCGTTCACCGCCTATATCGCGAGCACCACGGACCCGCGCTACACGGCCACGCAGTTCGCGCTTTTCACGAGCCTCGCCTCGGTGCCGCGCACGCTGGCGTCGGCCGCGAGCGGTTATGTGGTCGCGCAAATCGGCTGGTTCGATTACTTCCTTGCGTGCACCGCGCTTGCGCTGCCGGGCATGCTGCTGCTCGTGCGCATCGCGCCGTGGAGGCTGCGCTCGTGAAGCCGCGAGCCACTGTGGCAACGGACTGCGGACGCGGCGCGTCGTCGCCGGCATCGTCCCGGCTGAGCGCGTTGCTGATTGTGGGGGCGCTGGCGGCCACGGGGCTATTGCCCGCAGCACGCGCCGCCGACGCGTCCGCAGGTGGCACGGGCAGCACGGCTGGCGTGGGCAGTACCACCGGCACGAGCGGCACCGGCACAGCGACTGGCGGCACCAGCGCGGCGACCAGCATGCCCCCTGCTACGGTGCCCGCATCGAACACAGCAGGCCATCCGCCTGCGGCTACGCCGGCTTCCGCAACGGCCGCGAGCGCCAGTTCCACGCCAGGCGGGACGCCCTTCAGCCCTTCGGGCGAGGTGCGCTACGGCCCGAACATGGCCACGTTCCGCAACCTGATTCCGTCGTCGATGCTCGACGCGCAGGCGGCAGCAGAGTTTCAGCAGATCGTCTACGGCGCGCAGCACCAGAACCGCCTGTACCCGGACACCGATGCGCGCGTGAAGCGCGTGCGCGCCATCGTGGAGCGGCTCGCGTCCTACTCCTCGAAGTGGAACGACCGCGTGAAGGGCTGGAAGTGGGACGTTGCGGTGATCCAGTCGCCGGCGGTCCGCATGTACTGTCTGCCGGGCGGCAAGGTCGTGGTGTACGGCGGCATGCTGGACCGCGTGCGGCTCAACGATGACGAACTGGGCGTGCTCACGGCCCATGAGATCGCGCACGCGCTGCGCGAACATGCGCGCGAGCGCCTCGGCGAACAGCAAGCCGCGCAACTCGGCTCGGGCAGCATTCCGCAGTTGTTCGGCCTTGCCGATCTCGGCGCGGCGCCGCTCGGCATCGGTACACAGTTGCTCGAAATGAAGTACGAAAGCGCCGACGAAACAGAAGCCGACGTGATCGGCGCCGACATCGCCTCGCGCGCGGGCTACGATCCGCGCGCCGCCGTCACGCTATGGGACAAGCTCGCTGTCGCGACGCGCGCTGACCGCGAGCAGGGGTTCATCTACGTGCATCCGTACACGACTGCGCGCCGCAAGGACATCATGAAGCGGCTCACCGACATGCTGCCGCTGTACGCGAAAGCGGTGGGCAGCACGGTGGACGCGCTGCCCGACTACGCAGGCACGCCGCGCACGCCCGCTGAACAGCGGCGTTAAGCCTTCGCCTTCAGCTTGTGGTCGTAGTCGACCGTGAGCGGTGCGTGGTCGCTGAACTTGATGTCGCGAAAGATCGAGGTGCGCTTCGCCTTGCCGGCAATGCCGGGCGTCGCGATCTGATAGTCGATGCGCCACCCCACGTTCTTCGCATACGCCTGACCGCGATTGCTCCACCACGTGTACTGCTCGGGCCGCTGGTCGAGCGTGCGGAACACGTCCACGTAACCCACGTCGTCGAAGAGCTTCGTGAGCCACGCGCGTTCTTCGGGCAGGCAGCCCGAATTCTTCTGGTTGCTCTTCCAGTTCTTGATGTCGATTTCCTTGTGGACGATGTTCACGTCGCCGCACACGATCACCTCGCGCTCCGCACGCAGCGCCGCGAGATGCGGCATGAACTCGTCCATGAAGCGGTACTTGGCCTGCTGGCGCTCGTCGCCGCTCGACCCCGAGGGCACGTACACGGACACGATGGAGAGCTTGCCGAAGCGCGCTTCCACGTAGCGGCCTTCCGGGTCGAACTCCTTGCTGCCGAAACCGATCACGACTTCGTCCGGCTCATGCCGCGTATAGAGCCCCGCGCCGCTGTAGCCCTTTTTCACCGCGTGCTGGAAGTAGCCCGTGAAGTCGTGCGGCGCGAGGAACTCGGGCGTCATGTCGTCCTGCGAACACTTGATTTCCTGCACGCAGAGCACGTCGGCGCCCTGGGTGCCAAACCAGTCGAAGAAGCCTTTTTTCGCCGCGGAACGAATGCCGTTGAGGTTGGCGGTGATCACACGCAACATGTCTTTCCTTTTTTGTAGTGGGTTGCCGCGGCGCCGTGCTCATGCGCCGGCGCGCGCGGATCGTGCCTATTCCACCTGCAGGCCCTTCAGCGATTCCTTCGCCGCCGGGTATTCGAGGTTCATCGATTCGAGCAGACGCAGCAACAGTTCCGCCACCATGAGGTTGCGGTGCGTCTTCGAGTCGGCGGGAATCACGTACCACGGCGCGATCTCGGTGGACGTGGCCGCGAGCGCCTCGCCATAGGCGGTCTGATACGGGTCCCAAAGCTTGCGGGCCGCGAGGTCGGAGACGTCGAATTTCCAGTGCTTGGTAGGGTCGTCGATGCGCGCCTGGATGCGCTTGCGCTGCTCTTCCTTCGAAATGTGCAGCAGGCATTTGATGATCGCGGTGCCGCTCTCGGCCAGCAGCGACTCGAACTGGCGGATGTGGCGAAAGCGCCGTTCGCGCTCCACGTCGTCGATCTGGCCCAGCACGTAGGGCACGAGCACGTCTTCGTAGTGGCTGCGATTGAAGATGGCCAGTTCGCCCGCGGCGGGCGCGTGGACGTGCACGCGCCAGAGGAAGTCGTGCGCCGATTCGATGGGCGTGGGCGCCTTGAACGGCACGATGCGAATGCCGAGCGGGTCGACCTCGTGGAACACGGCGCGGATCGTGCCGTCCTTGCCGCTCGTGTCCATGCCTTGCAGCACGAGCAGCACGCGCTGGTAACGCTGCGCGTAGAGCCGGTCTTGCTGCGAGTCGAGCTTCATCGTGACTTCGGTGAGGCGCTCGCGGTCGGCGTCTTTCGATCCGCGCGAGAACGGCTTCACGGCCGGGTCGAAATCTGCGAGCGCGAACTTCTTCGCCTTCTTGCTTTCGCTGAAGAACGGCACGCGGAAATCGTCGAGGTCGGGTGCTTTCGCCATCCAGTGCTCCAGTCAAGACAAACGCATTGCGGCGCGCCTGCCGGGGCAAACCCGCTGGTTCGCCCCGTTCGGTTCATGCGCGTGGGCGCGCGATGACGCGAATTGCGGCACGTTGAGGCGCGCCGCCGGCCGGCTTACGAGGATAGCTTCTTCTTTAGCAATTCGTTGACCTGCTGCGGATTCGCCTTGCCCTTGGTCGCCTTCATCGCCTGGCCGATCAGCGCGTTGAACGCCTTGTCCTTGCCCGCGCGGTATTCGTCCACCGACTTCTGGTTGGCGGCCAGCACTTCGTCGATGATCGCTTCCAGCGCGCCGGAATCCGAGATCTGCTTGAGACCCTTCGCCTCGATGATGCGGTCCGCGGCGCCTTCGTCCGTGGCCTTCTCGTCCCACATGGCGAGGAACACTTCCTTGGCGATCTTGTTGGAGATCGTGCCGTCCGCGATGCGTTGCAGCAGCAGCGCGAGCTGCGCCGCGGAAACCGGGCTCTGCTCGACATCGAGCCCTTCGCGGTTCAACTGCGACGACACTTCGCCCATCAGCCAGTTGGCCGCGACCTTTGCTTGAGCTGCGCCCGCCTTCGCCACCACGGCCTCGAAGTACGCGGCCATCGCCTTGCTCGACGTGAGCACGCCCGCGTCGTACGGCGTCACGCCGTACTGTTCGACGAAGCGCCGCTGCATGCCGGCCGGCAGCTCCGGCATCTCGCCCTTCACGCGCTCCACCCAGGCCGCGTCGATCACGAGCGGCATCAGGTCGGGGTCGGGGAAATAGCGATAGTCGTGCGCGTCTTCCTTGCTGCGCATGGAGCGCGTCTCGCGCCGGTCCGGGTCGTAGAGCCGTGTTTCCTGCACCACGGTGCCGCCGTCTTCGATCAGCTCGATCTGGCGGCGCACTTCGTAGTTGATGGCGTCTTCGAGGAAGCGGAACGAGTTGAGGTTCTTGATCTCGGCGCGCGTGCCGAATTCCTTCTGACCCACCGGCCGCACCGACACGTTCGCGTCGCACCGGAACGACCCTTCCTGCATGTTGCCGTCGCAGATGCCGAGCCACATCACGAGCGCGTGCAGCGCCTTCGCGTAGGCGACGGCCTCGACGGCGCTGCGCATTTCCGGCTCGGTGACGATTTCGAGCAGCGGCGTGCCGGCGCGGTTCAGGTCGATGCCCGTCATGCCCGCGAAGTCCTCGTGCAGCGACTTGCCGGCGTCCTCTTCGAGGTGAGCGCGCGTGAGGTTGATGGTCTTCTCGTAAGCGGCCGCGCCGGTCTTCTCGTTGGCGGGCACCTGAATCGTGACGGTGCCGCCCTGCACGACAGGAATCTCGTACTGGCTGATCTGATAGCCCTTCGGGAGATCCGGGTAAAAGTAGTTCTTGCGCGCGAAAATGCTGCGCGGCGCCACCGTCGCGCCGATGGCGAGACCGAAGCGGATGGCGCGTTCCACGGCGCCGCGGTTCATGACCGGCAGCACGCCGGGCAACGCGAGGTCGACGGGGCATGCCTGCGTGTTCGGCGCTGCGCCGAACTGCGTGGATGCGCCGGAGAAAATCTTCGAGGCGGTCGAGAGCTGCGCGTGCGTCTCGAGGCCGATCACCACTTCCCACTGCATGTCAGATTCCTCCCGGTGCCTTGCGATGCCAGTCGGTCACGCGCTGGAACGCGTCCGCGACCTGCAGCATCCGGGCTTCGTTGAAATAGTTGCCGATGATCTGCAAGCCCACCGGACGCTGGCCGTTCGCGCCCGCGCCGAAGCCGCAGGGCACGCTCATGCCGGGCAGACCCGCGAGGCTCACCGACAGCGTGTAGATGTCCGCGAGGTACATCTGCACGGGGTCGTCGCCCTTCGCGCCGATGTCCCACGCCACCGAAGGCGCCACCGGCCCCATGATGACGTCGCACTGGCGGAACGCTTCCTGGAAGTCCTGCGCGATGATGCGGCGGATCTTCTGCGCCTGGAGATAGTAAGCGTCGTAGTAGCCGTGCGAGAGCACGTAGGTGCCCACGAGGATGCGGCGCTTCACCTCAGGGCCGAACCCTTCGGCGCGCGACTTCTTGTACATGTCGAGCAGATCGCGATATTCGGCCGCGCGGTGGCCGTAGCGCACGCCGTCGAAGCGCGACAGGTTGGACGAAGCCTCGGCCGGCGCGATCACGTAGTAGACGGGAATCGAAAGCTCGGTTTTGGGCAGCGAGACCTCGACGAGCGTTGCGCCGAGCGCCTCGTACTGGCGCAGCGCGGCGTCCACGGATGCGCGCACGTCTTCGGCAAGACCCGCGCCGAAGTACTCCTTCGGCAGGCCGATGCGCAGGCCGGCAAGCGGCTTGTTCGCAGCGGCATTGTCGGCGGCGTCGGCAGACCACGCCTTGCCGAGGTAGCGCGTGTAGTCTTCGTCGTCGCGCACGAGGCTCGTCGAATCGCGCTCGTCGAAGCCGGCCATGGCGTTGAGCAGCGTGGCGCAATCGGCGGCGCTGCGCGCCATCGGGCCAGCCTGGTCCAGCGACGAAGCGAAGGCGATCATGCCGTAGCGCGACACGCGGCCATACGTCGGCTTGATGCCCGTCACGCCCGAGAACGACGCGGGCTGACGGATGGAGCCGCCCGTGTCCGTCGCGGTGGCAGCCGGCGCGAGACGCGCGGCCACCGCCGCTGCCGAGCCGCCCGACGAACCGCCCGGCACGGCCTTCACGTCCCACGGGTTGTGCACGGCACCGAACGCGGAGTTTTCGTTGGACGAGCCCATCGCGAACTCGTCCATGTTGGTCTTGCCGACGCAGACCATGCCCGCGCGTTCCAGCCGCGCCACGACCGTGGCGTCGAACGGGCTCACGTAGTTCGCGAGCATCTTCGAGCCCGCGGTGGAGCGCCAGCCGCGCGTCACGAACACGTCCTTGTGGGCAACCGGCACACCCGTGAGCGGACCGGCGTCGCCGGCGGCAAGGCGGGCGTCGGCGGCTTTCGCTTGCGCGAGCGTGAGGTCCGGATCGACCTGCACGAAGGCGTTCAGGCCCTGCTGCGCTTCGATCCGCTTCAGATACAGCTGCGCCAGCTCCACCGCGGAACATTCCTTCGCGGCGAGCGCGGCGCGCAGTTCGGTCAAGCTTTTTTCATGCATTGCGTGGTTCCTGGAGAGCGCGGCAGCGCATCAAGGCGCTGCCGGTGGGGTGCTGGCCTGCCCGCCGGCAGGTTGCGTCCCGAATGCAAAAACGGCCAAAGAGGCGGAGCGACGGATCGGGCGGAACGCGATCACAAGGTCGCCACATGCGCCGCGGTGCCTGCGGCTCAAGGCCGCGGTATCGCCCCGCGGCCTTTGCGGTTACTCGAGCACCTTCGGCACAAGGTAGAGCCCGTCCTGCACCGCGGGGGCCACACGCTGGTATTCGTCGCGCTGCACGGCCTCGGTCACGGCGTCGTCGCGCAGACGCAGCGCAACGTCTTCGATCTGCTCGATCGGGTGCGCGAGCGGCGCAATGCCTGTGGTGTCCACCGCCTGCATCTGCTCGACGAGGCCGAAGAATTCGTTGAGCTGGGCAAGCGTGTGCTCGGCGTCGGCATCGGGTAATTCGAGCCGCGCCAGGTGCGCAATACGCTTCACATCGTTGAGGGTCAGGGACATGCGGTCACCGGAAGAGATTCAGTGGGTCGCCGCGCGCAAAAAATGGTGCCGCGACAGTGGCTTACGACGCAGGAACCGGCCCCGAAAGGACGTGCCGGCGACAGCAAAAAGTACCGTCCTTATCCTGCAAAACAGGCAAAATTATAAGGTATCATTACGCGTTCGACCCAAACCCGGACCGCCCTGCGCCCTTTCCCGAACGACCTGCGTCACACCGCAGCGGGATCGCAGGAAGCCGGGCAAGCCTCCGGTAGACATCCCCGCAGCTTCGTGCTCCCCATGGCGGCGCATCCGCCGACGCGAAGCTGTTTAATTATCCGCTGCCGCCCTCCACCTTTGCGATGCGAGGCACGGCCCCAGCGAGACAGGATTTTGAATGTTCGGTTTTTTGCGCAGCTACTTCTCCAACGATCTGGCGATTGACCTCGGCACTGCCAACACGCTCATCTACATGCGTGGTAAAGGAATCGTCCTCGACGAACCCTCGGTCGTCTCTATCCGCCAGGAAGGCGGTCCCAACGGCAAGAAAACCATCCAGGCAGTGGGCCGCGAAGCCAAGCAGATGCTCGGCAAGGTGCCGGGCAACATCGAAGCCATCCGGCCGATGAAAGACGGCGTGATCGCCGACTTCACCGTGACCGAGCAGATGATCAAGCAGTTCATCAAGACGGCTCACGAATCGCGCATGTTCTCGCCGTCGCCGCGCATCATCATCTGCGTGCCGTGCGGTTCCACCCAGGTGGAACGCCGCGCCATCAAGGAAGCGGCTCACGGCGCAGGCGCCTCGCAGGTCTACCTGATCGAAGAACCGATGGCGGCTGCCATCGGCGCGGGCCTGCCGGTGTCGGAAGCCACGGGTTCGATGGTCGTGGACATTGGCGGCGGCACCACGGAAGTGGGCGTCATCTCGCTGGGCGGCATCGTCTACAAGGGCTCCGTGCGCGTGGGCGGCGACAAGTTCGACGAAGCCATCGTCAACTACATCCGCCGCAACTACGGCATGCTGATCGGCGAACAGACCGCCGAAGCCATCAAGAAGGAAATCGGTTCGGCCTTCCCCGGCTCCGAAGTCAAGGAAATGGAAGTGAAGGGCCGCAACCTCTCGGAAGGCATTCCGCGCAGCTTCACCATCTCCAGCAACGAAATTCTCGAGGCGCTCACCGATCCGCTGAACCAGATCGTGTCGTCGGTGAAGATCGCGCTCGAACAGACGCCGCCCGAACTGGGCGCGGACATCGCCGAGCGCGGCATGATGCTGACGGGCGGCGGCGCCCTGCTGCGCGACCTGGACCGGCTGCTCGCCGAAGAAACCGGCCTGCCGGTGCTCGTGGCCGAAGACCCGCTCACCTGCGTGGTGCGCGGCTCGGGCATGGCCCTCGAGCGCATGGACAAGCTCGGCAGCATCTTCTCGTACGAGTGAAGCGGGGCTCCTGTCTGATGCCAGCGGCGCGGCTCGTCCGGGTTCCCCGGGCCGCCGCCCGCTGATGGCGCACTTCAGCGCCGCTGTTACGCCCAACCGCTCACGCCCCCGGCGCCGACCATGGAATACAGTCCGCCGCCCCTCTTCAAGCAAGGCCCGTCGGCTCTCGTACGGCTGATCTTTTTCGTCGTACTTTCGCTCGTGCTGCTCGTCTCCGACGCGCGGTTCAACACGCTGGAAATCGTGCGCGGCATTCTTGGTGCGGGCCTTTATCCGCTGCAGCGCGCAGCGCTCGTGCCGCGCGACCTCTTCATGGGCGCGGCGGATCTCGCCGTCACCAGCTCGCAATTGCGCAGCGAAAACACCCAGCTTCACGCGAAGAATCTGAAGCTCGCGCAAGAGGCCAATCTTGCCGCCTCGCTCAGCGTGGAAAACGCGCACCTGCGCGCGCTGCTACAGCTTTCGCAGCACGCCAGCACGCAGTCGATCCCGGTCGAAATCCAGTACGACACTGCCGATCCGTTCACGCAGAAGATCGTGATCGGCAGCGGCTCGCAGCAAGGCATTCACAACGGCGCACCCGTCGTCAGCGAAGACGGCGTGGTGGGCCAGGTGACCCGCGTATTCCCGCTGCAATCCGAAGTCTCGCTGCTCACCGACAAGGACCAGGCCGTGCCCGTGCAGGTGCTGCGCACCGGCCTGCGCAGCGTGATCTACGGCACGCCGAAGGGCGACGCGCTCGATCTGCGTTTCGTGCCCATCAGCGCAGACGTGGTGGTCGGCGACGAACTCGTGACGAGCGGGCTCGACGGCGTCTATCCGCCAGGGCTGCCGGTCGCCAGGGTGATCCGCGTGGACAAGCAGGCCGACACCGCGTTTGCCCGCGTGATCTGCGTGCCGGTGGCCGCCGTGCGCGGCGCGCGCCAGATGCTCGTGCTGCGCTATCAGACCGACGCGCCGCCACGTCCCGCGGAACCCGAGCCGGCGTCCGCAGCAAAAGATGCGAAGGCGAAGAAAGGCGCCAAGGGTACCGATAAGGGCGCGTCCAAGGGCGCCGATAAGGGCACCGAGAAGCCGGACAGCAAAGCCGCCACCACGGGCAAGGCAGCAGACGCAAAAGCACCGCCCGCCGAAACGAAACCGAAAGCCGCCGAAGCAAAAGCACCCGCCGCTGCCGCCGGCAAGCCGGCTACGGCCCGTGCGGCCAGCCAGCCGCGCGCGGCGCAGGGGAGCAAGCCATGAACCGCCCCCAATACATCCTGCAGCCGGTCAATCCGTACTTCATCGTCTTCAGCCTCGCCGCGGCGTTCCTGCTGAACCTGATGCCGTGGGGCAAGCTGATCGGCGTGCCCGACTTCGTCGCGCTCGTGCTGCTGTTCTGGAACGTGCACCAGCCCCGCAAGGTGGGCATGGGCACCGCATTCCTGCTCGGCCTGCTCATGGACGTGCACAATGCGAGCCTGCTCGGCGAGCACGCGCTCGCCTACACGTTGCTCTCGTACGGCGCGATCACGATTCATCGCCGCGTGCTGTGGGTCTCGCCGCTCTGGCAGATGCTCGCCGTGATGCCGCTCCTCGTCGGCGCGCAGGTGGTGCCATTCATCATTCGCCTGTTGATGGGCGCGGCCTTTCCCGGCTGGGGCTATTTGATCGACGGCTTCGTGGAAGCCGCGCTGTGGCCGCTCGCCAGCATCCTGCTGCTGATGCCGCAGCGCCGTCCGGTAGACCCGGACGACACGCGGCCCATCTAGGCAGGCCACACCGCTTTCTGGGTCGCGATCTCCTCCCGCGCGGCCCTTTGGTTTACGCATGACCGAATTCAAGGACACCCAGCAGCAACTCTTCAGGTTCCGCCTGCGCGTGACGGCGGCGGGCCTGTTCGTGTTCGTCTGTTTCGGGCTCATCGTGCTGCGGTTCCTGTACCTGCAGGTCTGGCACCACAGCAAGTATTCGCTGCAGGCCGACGAGAACCGCATTTCGGTTGCGCCCATCGTGCCGAACCGCGGCATCATCACCGACCGCAACGGCGTGGTGCTCGCGAAGAACTACTCGGCGTACACGCTCGAAATCACACCGTCCAAGCTCAACGACACGCTGGACAACGTGATCGACCAGCTCTCCACGGTCATCACGATCGACGCGCGCGACCGGCGCCGCTTCAAAAAGCTGCTGGAAGACTCGAAGCACTTCGAAAGCCTGCCCATCCGCACCCGCCTCACCGACGAGGAAGTGGCGCGCTTCACCGCGCAGCGCTTCCGCTTTCCGGGCGTCGAAGTGCGCGCGCGCCTGTTCCGCCAATATCCGCTCGGCCCCACGGCGGCGCACGTGATCGGCTACATCGGCCGGATCTCGCAGCGCGACCAGGAGCGCATCGACGACCAGAGCGAGCAGAACAACAGCGACCCCGAGCACTACGACCCGCGCCTTGACGCGAACAACTACAAGGGCACTGACTACATCGGCAAGATCGGTGTCGAAGAGAGCTACGAAACCGAACTGCATGGGCTGACAGGCTTCGAGGAAGTCGAGGTGACGGCGGGCGGGCGGCCCGTGCGCACGCTCTCGCGCACGCAGGCGACGCCTGGCAACAACCTCGTGCTCTCGCTCGACATTGGGCTGCAGGAAGTGGCCGAGCAAGCGTTCGCGGGCAAACGCGGCGCGCTGGTGGCCATCGAGCCTTCCACGGGTGATGTGCTCGCGTTCGTTTCGGCGCCGAGCTTCGATCCGAACTCTTTCGTGGACGGCATCGACCAGCAGACCTGGGACGAACTCAACAACTCGCCCGATCACCCGCTCCTGAACCGTCCGCTGCACGGCACCTACCCGCCGGGCTCCACGTACAAGCCGTTCATGGCGCTCGCCGCGCTCACGCTGCACAAACGCACGCCGCAGTGGGGCTTCCAGGATCCCGGCTACTACACGTTCGGCAACCACACGTTCCGCAACGACGTGCGCAGCGGCCAGGGCTGGGTGGACATGAACCGCGCGATCATGGTGTCGAACGACACCTATTTCTACATGGTCGCGCACGACCTGGGCGTCAACGCGATCGCCGACTTCATGAAGCCGTGGGGCTTCGGCCAGATCACGGGTATCGATATTCCGGGCGAAGCGCGCGGCATCCTGCCCTCCACCGAGTGGAAGAGAAAGGCGTACCGCAAGCCGGAAATGCAGCGCTGGTACGAGGGTGAAACGATCAGCCTCGGCATCGGCCAGGGCTACAACTCGTTCACGATCCTGCAACTCGCGCACGCGGTCGCCACGCTCGCCGACAACGGCGTGGTAATGAAGCCCCACCTCGTGAAGGAAATCGAAAACCCCATCACGCACGACACGCATCTCACCGTGCCGCACGAAAGCGGGCGCATCGACGTGAAGCAGTCGGACATCGACGTCGTGAAGCGCGGCATGGAAAACGTGATGATGAATCCGTCCGGCACGGCGTACAAAGTCTTCGCGAACGCGCCGTACGAGTCGGCCGGCAAGACGGGCACGGCGCAGGTGTTCTCGCTCCAGGGCAGCAACTATCGGGCGCACGGGCTTTCAGAAAAGCTGCGCGACCACGCGCTCTTCATCGCGTTCGCGCCGGTGGACCATCCGAAGATCGCGCTCGCGCTGATCGTGGAAAACGGCGGCTGGGGCGCGGAATCGGCCGCGCCGATTGCCCGCCGCGTCATGGACTACTACCTGGTGGACCGCAAGAAACCCGGCATGCAAGCCGCCGAGGTGGCCGCGGCGGCGTCCGCGGCACAGGAAAGCTCGGCACCCGCGATTGGGGATACGGCGACGTCGGCGGTGGGCGCCGTTGGGCCCATCGCTATCGCGCCCGGCTTCAAGGCGCTGCCGATGCCGGTGACGGCGCAGGAAAAAGCGGCCTCTGAGGCGCTGGGCGCGTCGGGGGCGGTCGGTGCGTCGTCCGCTGCTTTGGGCGCATCTTCGGCTACAGCTTCCGGCACGGCGTCAGTTGCGTCGCCCGCTATGTCCTCACCCGCTACAGCGTCGCCAGGTGCCGTGCCGCGCGCGGGGACAGCCATGCCCACCGCCCGCCCAGTTGTACCTCGCGGGGCGAGTACCCCGGGCGCGGCGTCGGTGCCAGACACTCAGGCCCCGGCCACCCGGGCCGAAGCACCGCGCCGCACCGGACCGCGCCCCTCGCGCCGCGGCGCAGGCGACACCGCCTCCGCCGTGCTCGCACCGCCGCCTGGCCGCGAGACCGGCGACGCAGCAGACCACACCGTCGTGCCACCCGCGCCCGCCACCGGCGGCATCGACGAGTAAGGAGAGCAGCATGCAGTTCATGCAAATCGACAAGCACGCCGTGCTCGACCGCATCAAGCGGATGTTCGCGGGCTTCGACCGTCCGCTCGCGCTTACTGTCTTCCTGCTGCTGTGCGTGGGCATCGTCACGCTGTACAGCGCGAGTCTGGACGTGCCGGGCCGCGTGGAAGACCAGCTTCGCAACATCCTGTTGACCTTCGTGCTGATGTGGGCGCTCGCCAATGTGCCCCCCACTACGCTGATGCGCTTCGCGGTGCCGCTTTACACCGTGGGCATTGCGCTGCTGGTCGGCGTCGCGATGTTCGGTCTCACGCGCAAGGGCGCGAAGCGCTGGATCAACGTCGGCGTGGTGATCCAGCCGTCGGAGATTCTCAAGATCGCCGTTCCGCTCATGCTGGCCTGGTACTTCCAGCGTCGCGAGGGCGTGATCCGCTGGTACGACTACGTGGTGGGCTTCGTGATTCTCGGGCTGCCGGTCGCGCTGATCGCCAAGCAGCCTGATCTGGGCACCGCCGTGCTCGTGTTCGCCGCGGGCTTTTTCGTGATCTATTTCGCGGGGCTCAGCTTCAAGCTGATCGTGCCCGTGCTGATTGCGGGCGTGATTGCGGTGGGGTCGATTGCGGTCTTCCAGGATCGCATCTGCCAGCCCGAGGTCAACTGGCCCTTGATGCACGACTACCAGAAGCACCGCATCTGCACGCTGCTCGACCCCACGTCAGACCCGCTCGGTAAAGGCTTTCACACTATTCAGGCGGTGATCGCGATCGGCTCGGGCGGACCGCTCGGCAAGGGCTGGCTCAAGGGCACGCAGGCGCATCTGGAGTTCATCCCCGAAAAGCATACCGACTTCATCTTCGCCGTCTTTTCCGAGGAATTCGGGCTGATGGGCGGCATCGTGCTGCTCACCCTCTACATGGCGCTCATTGCGCGCGGGCTCTACATCGCCGCGAACGGCGCGACGCTGTTCGGGCGGCTGCTCGCGGGGTCGCTCACGATGGCGTTCTTCACCTACGCGTTCGTCAACATCGGCATGGTGAGCGGCATCTTGCCGGTGGTCGGCGTGCCGCTGCCCTTCATGAGCTACGGCGGCACCGCGCTCACGACACTCGGCATCGCGATCGGACTCATCATGAGCGTCGCGCGGCAAAAACGGCTGATGCAGAGCTAGGTAGCGCTGCGCGGGCGGCCATCGCGCGGTGCCGCAACGCAGCGCACGGCTGATTTCTTATTGCGTCGGCGCGGCCTTCTGAATCTGCGCACTCAACTGCTGGTACTTGAGGCGCGCCGCCGGATCGCCCTGCGCCGCAGCCGCCGCGTAATAGGCGCGCGCCACGTTCAGGTTCTTTGCCACGCCGTCGCCGCCACGTTCGTAAAAGGAGCCGGCCACGTATTGCGCGGTCATGTCGCCGCCCTCGGCGGCCTTCTTGTACCAGTAGAACGCCTGGCGGTTGTCGCGCGAGGTGCCGCGACCGTCCAGGAACTGATTGGCGAGCGCGAGTTCCGCCTGCACATGGCCCTGTTGCGCCGCCTTCAGAAACCACTGATGCGCCTCAGCCGGATCGCGGCCGACGAAGTCGCCGTCGTCGTACATCTTCCCGTAGACATACTGCGCGTGCGACATGTTGGCGTCCGCGGCCTTGCGCAGCCACTTCTTGCCCTCGTCGACGTTGGCGGCCGTGCCCTCGCCGTTGAGCAGCATCATCGCGTAATTGAATTCGGCGAGCCGGTTGCCGCGCTGCGCCGCCTGACGGAATTCCACAAGCGCCGCGCCGACGTTTCCGGCGTTGTAGTCCGCCACCGCCGATTCAGTCTGGGGATCGCTCTTGCCGCCACCTTGCTGCTGCGCGAGCGCCAAGGCTGGGCCACCCATAAAGAGCCCGCCCGCCGCCGCGAGCGCAGCGATTAGCCGACGCGTTTTCATGACCGTACCTCCTGCAACGCCTGGCGCGTTGCCCGCAACATCCACATGACGTCCGCAGCGAGCGCGATGAAGTTGAAGCCCGCTTCGCGGTACTGACGCGCACTGGCCACGTCCAGTGCAAAAATGCCCGCCGCGATACCCGCCGCACGCGCCGCCGCAACCACCTTCGCCATGGCGGCCTGCACATCGGGATGCTTCGAGTCGCCCAGATGGCCAAGGCTCGCAGCCAGATCCGCCGGTCCGACGAACACGCAGTCCACGCCCGGCGTGGCCGCAATGCGTTCCACCTCTTGCAAGCCCTGCGCCGACTCGATCTGCACGATGGTCGCGATCTGCGCGTTGGCCGTCTGAAGATAGTCGCGCCGCATGCCATAGGCCGCCGCGCGCACGACGCCAGCCACACCGCGCAGACCATCGGGCGTGCTCTGCGACGGATATTGCGTGAGCCGAACGGCATGCGCCGCCTGGTCGGCCGATTCGACGTTCGGGAACATCACGGTGCGCGCGCCGACATCCAGTACGCGCTTGACAAGCCACGGCTCGTTGGCCGGCAGGCGCACCACCGGTTCGCTCGGCAGATGTGCCGCGGCGATCGCCCGCAGCTGGGCGGTCACGTCGACGCTGTCGTTGGGCGTGTGTTCCATGTCGATCAGCAGCCAGTCGAAGCCCGCGTGCGCGAGCGCCTCGGCTGCCGTTTCACTGCCCATGGAAAGCCACAGACCGTACAACGGCCCGGCCTCCTTGAGCCGCTCTTTGAGGGGATTCGTGAAGGTGCTCATCGCCGCGCTCCTTGCGAAAGAGCGACGGCGCCGGCTGGCGGATGCCGTTCAGCCAGGCTGCGCGCGCCGCATGGACGCGTGTCGCGCGTGTGCGCGTGTGGCTGAACGCCTTGGGAAATTGCGGCCGGCACGTCTCGCTCCATGTGATTGTGGAGCGATCATACCGTGACAATAACGGGCACGCGTTGGGGCGGGTCAGCTCCCGCCGGAGGCCCGAATCGCGGGTCTCGCCGGCTCCGACTAGTCGCGGGTCACTTCCGCCCAGCAATTCGGCGTTTCGTAGAGACGCACGCGCGCCAGACGCAGATTCACGCCGTAGTGGGCGTCGTAGACGTTCGACAGGATGTCGAACGCGATGGCCGCGAGGTTTTCGACCGTGGGAATGCGGTCCAGCACCACGGTCTTGTGGCCGGGCAGCGAGTCGAGGAAACCGCGCACCTGCGTGTCGCCCTCGAAGACGAGGAATGCATGGTCCCAGCGGTCCACCAGATGCTGGTTCGCGAGCGCCTTCACGTCCGCGAAGTCCATCACCATGCCGCGATCCGGCGCGCCTTCCGTCTCCACCAGATCGCCCTGCAGCGTGATTTCGAGCACATAGCGATGGCCGTGCAGATTGCGGCACTGGCTGCGGTGGTCGGGAATGCGGTGGCCCGCATCGAATTCGAGTTTTCGGGTAATCGTCAGCACGGCGGATCAGGGAATGTTCAGGTACTTGTGAGTCTGCATGGAGAGCCGCCAGCGCGGATGCCGTTTGCACCAGTCGATGGCGAGCTTCGTGTTGATGTCGCGCGAGGAGCCGTCCATGGGCTGCACGAGAAAGTAATCGAAGTCGAGCTTCTCGTAGTCGGCGAGGCGCTGGTTGTCCTGCGGCACGACAACCTTCAGCTCGTTGCCCTTCGTCACGACGAGCGGCGCGTCGGCCTTCGGGCTCACGCAGATCCAGTCGATCGTGTCGAGCACCGGCAGCGAGCCGTTCGTTTCGATGGCGATCTGGAAGCCCGCTTCGTGCAGCGCATCGACGAACGGCTGGTCAATCTGCAGCATCGGCTCGCCGCCCGTGCAGACGACGAAGCGGTGCGCTTCGCCTTCCGGCCACAGCGACGCGATTTTCGCGACGAGGTCGGCGGCGTCGCGATACTTGCCGCCGTTCTCGCCGTCGGTGCCAACGAAGTCGGTATCGCAGAAACGGCACACGGCTTCGCTGCGATCCTCCTCGCGCCCGGACCACAGGTTGCAGCCGGCGAACCGGCAGAACACGGCCGGACGGCCGGCGTTCGCGCCCTCGCCCTGCAACGTATAGAAGATTTCCTTGACCGCGTACGTCATGCTGCTTTCTGTCTGTGTTCGTCCTGGCGTGGGATCACGCCTTCGATTTGCGTCGCCGCTGCGTGTGCGGCACAGGCTCACACGGGCGAAGTCACCTTCTCGCCGGCGAGCCACGCCTCGTATCCGCGTTTGCGCAGCCGGCATGCCGGGCATTCGCCGCAGCCAAAGCCCCAGCTATGCAGTTCCGCCCGTTCGCCGACGTAGCACGTGTGCGTTTCCACGCGAATCAGTTCCACGAGCGCATCGCCGCCCAGCTCATGCGCAAGCCGCCACGTATCGGCCTTGTCGAGCCACATGAGCGGCGTTTCCAGCACGAAGCGGCTGTCCATGCCGAGATTGAGCGCCACCTGCAACGCCTTCATGGTGTCGTCGCGGCAATCCGGGTAGCCCGAGAAATCCGTTTCGCACATTCCGCCGACCAGCACCTGCAATCCACGCCGGTACGCAATCGCCGCCGCGATCGTCATGAACATGAGGTTACGGCCCGGCACGAACGTGTTCGGCAGCCCGTTCGCGGAGGCTTCGATCTCGATCTCGCGCGTCATCGCGGTTTCGCTGATCGCGCCGAGCACTGACAGGTCGATCATGTGATCGTCGCCCAGGCGAGCGCCCCAAGCCGGAAACTGCTGGGCAATCGCGTTGCGGAAGCTCTCGCGGCACTCCAGTTCGATGCGGTGCCGCTGGCCGTAGTCGAAGCCCAGCGTTTCTACCGTCTCAAAGCGGTCGAGCGCCCATGCAAGGCAAGTGGCCGAGTCCTGGCCGCCCGAAAACAGCACAAGCGCGCTGTTTTTAGCGTCTGTTCGAGTCACCGTGAAGCTCCGTGTATTGAGTGGGGGCGCCGCGCTCGCCTCGTGTGCACCCTACGTGCGACGAAGCAGCGCGAAGCGGCAGTGCCGCGGCCCGGGCAGTATAGGTCGCGCCATCTGCTGCAGGGCGCGCACGCGCTTATACCGCCAATCGTCAGAATCTGTCGCCCCGGCGCACGGGCCGGACAGCGGGTTCGGCCTGCTGCACACTCGTGCCGTTGCTGGAACGGCGGGCCTTGATCGGAACTCGCGAACGGGGCAATCGACGCATGGCGATTGGCGCTTCCGTCTTGCCGCTTCGGTCGCGATGTAGCGCGTTATATTATCACGCGCCCCATACCGCCACCGGCGAGCCGACCGGGCCTACCCGCCTGGACACTGGCCAAAACGAAAGCCCCAGGAATCTGACGATTTCCTGGGGCTTACTTAATTCTGGTGGCCTGGGGCGGAATCGAACCACCGACACGCGGATTTTCAATCCGCTGCTCTACCAACTGAGCTACCGGGCCAACGAAGAAGCGAGAGTATAGCAAAGCACTACGCCCACCTCAAGCCCTCGTCCGAAAATTTCCGGGCCCACTGCTGCCGGGCTTCGAGCCGCCCGACGCACATCGCGCCGTTCATTCCCCCTTGTTCTTGCCGAGGTCGACGCCCAGCTGCTTGAGCTTACGGTACAGGTGCGTACGTTCGAGGCCGGTTTTTTCCGCCACGCGCGTCATGCTGCCGTTCTCGCGCGCAAGGTGGTACTCGAAATACGCGCGCTCGAACGCGTCGCGTGCGTCGCGCAACGGAATGTCGAACGAAATCGAGGCGGTTTGCAGCGCGGCCGCACCGGTCGTCACGCCATCTGCGGAGAGAATGGGTAGCGCCGCAGCCGACGCAATCGCCGTCGTTCCCGCCGACGCAGGCGGCTTGGCCGCCGCGCCCGCCGCTACCGGCGCCGCCGTGCCGCGCGCAAGTCCCTGCTCCACCGCCTTCAGCAGCTTTTGCAGCGCGATCGGCTTTTCGAGGAAATTAAGCGCGCCGATCTTCGTAGCCTCGACGGCGGTGTCGATGGTCGCGTGCCCCGACATCATGATCACCGGCATGGTGAGCTGCCCCTGGGCCGCCCACTCCTTCAACAGCGTGACGCCATCGGTGTCCGGCATCCAGATGTCGAGCAGCACGAGATCGGGCGCCTGACGCAGGCGAAAGTCGCGCGCTTCCTGTGCGTTTTCCGCCACCTCGACGACGTGTCCCTCGTCGCTCAGGATCTCCGAGAGCAATTCCCGGATACCCATTTCGTCATCTACCACCAGGATGGTTGCCATTTAAGCTGCCCTTGTCTGCACTGTTGCTTTTGTCGTTCCCTGTGAGGCCGCGCGGGCCGTCTTCTCCCCTGTGCTGGGGGCGGCGGCATCGTCCGCGAGCTGGAGAAAGAGAATCGAAATCTGGGCGCCCTCGACCACGTCGCCCGCTCTCAGCCGGTTGCGAATGTCGATGCGCGCGCCGTGTTCGTCGACGATCTTCTTGACCATCGCGAGTCCCAGCCCTGTCCCTTTGGCCTTGGTCGTCACGTAAGGTTCGAATGCGCGCGTCAGGATGCGCGCGGGAAAGCCGGGCCCGTTGTCAGAAACGGTCAGGCGCACCGCGACGCGCGTCTTACCTTCGGCGTCGGGATCGCCATATTCTACTGTTCTCGTTTCGAGCAGCACACGCGGCTGCTCGACATCCGCCACCGCGTCCTGTGCATTCTGCAGCAGGTTATGGATCACCTGGCGCAGCTGCGTCGCGTCGCCGCGAATCACGGGCAGCGCGGCAAGCTCGACGTGAATCGCGCTCTTGCCTTCCTCGATGCCGTAGAGCGTGAGCACTTCGCTCACCAGATCGTTGAGCTGAAGGTTCGCGAGCACGGCGGGCGGCGTGCGAGCGTAGTCGCGGAAGTTGTCGACCATCTGCTTCATCGCCGCGACCTGGTTGACGATGGTCGTGGCACCGCGCTTGAGCACGTCGGCGTCGGCGGGCGCGAGCTTGTCGGAGAGCTTCATCTGCAGGCGCTCGGCCGAAAGCTGGATGGGCGTGAGCGGGTTCTTGATCTCGTGCGCAAGACGCCGCGCCACTTCGCCCCAAGCGACGGAACGCTGCGCGGAAATCACGTCGGAGATGTCGTCGAACACCACCACGTAGCCTGCCGTCTGCACGTTGCCATTGGCGTCGATCGCGTCGCCGGCCGCCGTTTCGGACACGAGCCGCGCGCCGCGCACGAGCAGCGTGAGCGGATCGGTCTCGCCCGGCACCTGCACCGAAAACTGCTGCTGCCAGTGTCCGCGATCGGCGTGGCCATCGCCCGCGGCTTCGCGATCGGCAAAGGCTTTGCGCACCATCGCGCCGAACTCGGCCAGCACGCCGATGCGCTCGAGCGAAGAGCCCAGCATCGCCTGGAACGGCTGGCGGAAGATACGCTCGGCGCCGGGATTCGCCGTGGTCAGGCGGAACTGCCGGTCGAACACGAACACGCCCGCCGTCAGGTTGGCGAGAATGCTTTCGAGATACGCCTTCGAATGCTCGAGCGCGATGCGGTTCTTTTCCACCGCGGCGCGCGCTTCGGAAAGCTGCCGCGTCATCGCGTTGAACGACTGCGTGAGGAAGCCCAGCTCGTCGCGCGACTTGACCTCGCGCTTGGGCGTGTAGTCGCCTTCGGTCACTTCCTTCGTGCCTTGCGCGAGCAGGAAGAGCGGACGCGCAAGCTGGTTGCCGAGCGCAAGCGCAATCATCATCGCGATGAAGGTGGCGAGGAAGAGCGCGAGCGTGAGCGTGCCGATATACATCTTGCGCAAGCCCGTCCGGCCGAGCGCCTTCTCCTGATATTCGCGGTAGGCGCGCTGCACGGCATCCGCGTTGCGCGCGAGCGTGGGCGGGACCGGCTGCGTGAGTTGCAGGAAGCGTTCGGTGGGCTGCAGCAGCGACGCGTTGGTGTCCGGAATGCGCTGAACCACGCGCAGCCGCAACGCGCCCTTGCTGCCGTGCTCGCGCGGATCGCCGTCCACTTCGCCTTCGATCGCAGCGAAGCCGCGGCCGCGCGCCTGGTCGATCATCAGCGGCGTGGGCAGATCGGTGGGCACGAGCGACGAGAGATTGCCCGACGCCTGTGCCACCACGTGCATCTCGGGCGTGGCGCCCGACATGCTGCGCACGGGCTCGACGATGGTCGCGTCCTGCACGCTGAACTGGTCACGCAGACGCAGCAGCGTGAGCGTGGTGCCGGCCGCGTCGGCGCTCGCAAGCTGCTCGGCCATGAGACGGCCCTTCGTCTGCAGATCCGAGAGCGACGCGTCGAGCATGCCGCGCCCGAGGTTGAGGCCCGACGTGAGCGCGGTTTCGACATTGACGTCGAACCACGACTCGATGCTGCGCGAAACGAACTGATACGACACCACGTAGATGATGCCGCCCGGCACGACGCCCACCAGCGCGAAAAAGAACGCCAGCTTGGCGAGCAGCCGCGTGCCGAATTTGCCCTTCCTGAGCCGCGACACGATCACGACCACGAGGGCCGTCACCACGAGCATGAAGATCAGCGCGACGGCGATGTTGGCCGCGTAGAGCCACGAGTAGTACCGGTCAAAGAACTCCGTGTTGGCGCTCGCCGCCGCCAGCAGCACGAGCAGCAGCACGGCCGTGACAGCGACCGTCAGGACAAGCAGCCTGACGACGACGCTACTGACACTGGTGGCGCGGCGCACTCTATTTAGCACGATCGCTCACCGTGAAAGTGAAGCGCTTCCAGTCGGAAGCGAGATTCCAGTCGCGGTTGTTCACCGCGTCGATCTGAAACGGCTTGGGCATCAACGCAATGTCGAGCTGCATGCGCACGGACGCGTTGTAGGTCTCGTCCGCGTGGACCTGATTGCGGTCGATCACGTGCCACGACGTAACGTGCTTGATCACCGCAAGCGCCTCCTTCAGCGACGAAAAACCGAGTTGCAGGCCGCCGCTCGACACGCGGTATTCGCGTGTGAGCGGCTGAAACGACAGGCGGATGCTCTGCGAGACGCTCACCGGCTGCTCGTCGAACCAGTACCAGCGCGGCCGGCTCAGTTCGAAATCGGTCGTGAAGTAGAGCGGAATGCCCTTGTTGACGGCATCTTCGAGGCTGCTGTTGAGCTCGAAATCGAAACGCGCGTCGAGGCTCCAGCCGTTGTTGTCCGCCTGAAGCGACGCACGCTGGACGGCGATCTGATCGGCGCGCGCGGGCCCGGCTGCGGTCAGGCAGACGGTCAGCGTGATCCACAGCACGACCGCGAGCCGGAGCGGAAAGAAGCGTTTGATGGTCACCGTTTCTGAAAGCGCGCGTAGAAGAATCCGTCGTGATTCGCGTTGTGCTCTGAAACCGCGGCGGCGCGGCTGGCCTCTGCGGCGGTGCCGGAACCGCCCCGCGCCTCTGCGGACGCGCGATGAGCGGTGGGCAGCAGCTGCCCGGGCGCGTCCAATCGTACCGCATCCTGGTGGAAGCTTTCAAACCAGCGTGCCTGCAGCTCGCCCTCCTCGGGAAAGATCGAGCAGGTGACGTAGAGCAGCTCGCCGCCCGTTTTCACGAGCGGCCACAACGCTTGCAGAATGCGGCGCTGTTCGGCGACGAGGGCCTCGATGTCCGAGGCGCGGCGCAGCCACCGAATGTCGGGATGCCGCCGCACGATGCCCGAAGCGGAGCACGGCACGTCGGCGAGAATGCGATCGAACGGCTGGCCGTCGTGCCATTGCGACGGCTCGCCGGCATCGCCCACACGAATGTCGGCATCGAGCCCCAAGCGTTGCAGGTTTTCCGCGATACGGGGCGCGCGTGCAGGGTCGCTTTCGAGCGCAACGAGGTCGATGTCAGCGAGTTCCAGCAGATGACCGGTCTTGCCGCCCGGCGCCGCGCAGGCATCGAGCACGCGCATGCCGTCGTGCACGTCGAGCGAACGCGCGGCCAGCTGGGCGCCGGCATCCTGCACGGAGACGACGCCGCTCGCAAAGCCGGGAATGCGATCGACTGGCGTAGGCACGGCGAGCGTCACCGCCTGCTCGCCGGATTGCGTCGCGTCGATGTGCTGCTCGCGCAGCAGGGCCAGATAGTCGTCCACGCTCGACCGACGCGTGTTCACACGCAACGTGAGCGGGCCGTGGTCATTGCCGGCCGCGAGAATGTCTTGCCACGCGTCGGGCCACGCGCGGCGCGTGGCATCGATCCACCATTGCGGATAGTTCCAGCGTGCGACTTCGTCCTGACGCACCTGCGCGAGCAGCGTGTCGCGCTCACGCAGGAACCCGCGCAGCACGGCGTTCACGAGCCCCTTCGCAAAGTTGACTTCGCGGCGCGCGCCGACTGCATTCACGGCCTGGTCCACGACGGTGAAGGTGGCGTACGAAGGCGGCTCGTTTTCGTCGCAGAGCAGCGCCAGCGCGCACGCCAGCATGTTCGTAACGTGTGCGGGCGGCGCCTTGTGGACGCGCAACGCGATCACGCGATCGACTGTCGCGAGGCACCGCATGGTGCGATAGGCGATGTCTTGCGTCGCGCCGCGCGCGAGGCTCACGGCAGAAGCGGGTAGCGAGCCGGATACGGCGGCAAGCGCGGCGGGAAGCGCCGCGCCGCCACGTACTGCGGTCACGGCCTGGGCGGCGCAGTCGAGTGCGAAACCCAACGAATCGGGAGCGAGGTGCAGAGCGGACAGACGCAGCTCGCGATGTTGCGGGGACCGACCGGATTGCGGCGCGTGCGCGCGGCGTGCCGGATGGCCCTGGCCCGATTGCGTGGGTCTTGAAGGACGCGAACGCGCCTTGTGATCAGCGGGGGGGCGCCGGGAAGGTTTGGATGTCATGAAAAACGAGGGCGGCCACGCAATGCACGGTGTGCAAACGGTGCATTGTAACGTGACGCGCCACTCGTTCTTTGTTGAAGCGGCCGGCGTGAGTGGGAAGCGCCCGGCGCGCGATAACGGGCGCCGTCAGGGGCGCCCTTGCCGGTTAGTCGAAGCGGCCCGTTCGCGCCATCTCCATGAGGCGCGCGATGCGCTCTTCGGTGGAGGGGTGCGTCGAGAAGAGGTTCGCGATACCACCGGCGTGCAGCGGATTCACGATCATCATTTGCGCCGTGGCCGGATGCTCTTCGGCTGCGGCAAACGGAACGCCGCTCGCATAGCGATGAATCTTGTCGAGCGCAACAGCCAGCGCCTGCGGATCGCCCGAAATCTGCGCGCCGCCGCGGTCGGCCTCGAACTCACGGGCGCGAGAAATGGCCATCTGGATGAGGCCGGCCGCAATCGGTGCAAGCAATGCAACGGCGATACCCGCGATCGGGTTTGCCGGCCGACCGTTCTCGTCACGGCCACCGAAGAACATCGCGAAATTCGCGAGCGCGGAGATGGCGCCCGCCATCGTGGCCGAAATCGTGGAGATCAGGATGTCGCGGTGCTTCACGTGAGCAAGTTCGTGCGCCATCACCCCCCGCATTTCACGTTCGGAAAGCACTCGCAGAATGCCCGTGGTCGCCGCGACCGCAGCGTGCTCGGGATTGCGGCCGGTGGCGAACGCGTTCGGTGCAGCTTCGTCGATCAGGTACACGCGGGGCATGGGCAGGCCGGCGCGCGTGGCGAGGTCGCGCACCATCCGGTAGAACTGCGGCGCCGTGGTCTCATCGACTTCCTGCGCGTTGTACATGCGCAGAACCATCTTGTCGGAGAACCAGTACGAAAAGAAGTTCATGCCGAGCGCGACCAGAAGCGCCAGCATCATGCCGCGCTGGCCCCCGATCATGCCGCCGATCACGATGAAAAGGGCCGTGATCGCGGCCATCAACATCGCGGTTTTGACCCAATTGAACATGTGCGCTGCTCCTTGCCCGTAGAAGTTCATCACCTCCCGCCGGCCCATAACGCCGGACCCATGGCGGGAAAGCGGCTTATTGTAAGCGAACTGTTAGATATGGTCGGACGCGGAAAATTCAATCAGCGTGCGGCGGTGGCAAGCCGGATGCCGAGGCCGACGAAAGCGGTGCCTACGCCGCGGTCCAGCCACCGCTTGAGGGCGGGCTTGCCGGAGAACCGTTGCGTGACGCTGCCGGCAATCCACGCAACGAAACTGTTCCAGATCGTGCTCATCAACACGAACACGACGCCGAGCGTCAAAAACGCCACCACCTTCTGGTCGCTGCCCGGCACGACGAACTGCGGGAAGAACGACACGAAAAAGAGCACGACCTTGGGATTCAGCACATTCGTCCAGAACCCTTGCAGAAAAAGCTGCCGCAGCGGACGAGCCGTTGCGAGCCCCTGAGAGACGGGATTCGCGGCGTCTGCGGCGGGCTTCTCCGGCTTCGTGAAAATGAGCCGCACGCCGAGATAGACCAGATAGAGCGCGCCGACGAACTTGATTACCGTGAACGCGGTGGCCGAGGCGGCAAGCAGGGCGGTAAGCCCAAATGCGCACGCGAGCGAATGCACGCAGCAACCGGTCGAAATGCCGAGCGCCGACATAAGCCCGGCACGGCGGCCCTGAGCCACGCTACGTCCCACGATGTACGCGGTGTCGGGCCCAGGTGTCACGTTGAGCAGGAAGACCGCGACGACGAAAAAACCGAAATGAGTGATGCCGGACATGGAGAACCTCGAAGTCTCTGGGAGACCCGTTAAACACAACGCACTGGAGCGGAAATTTTAGCGCCGACCGCGCGGGCCACGCGACCTGACCGTTCGGCCGATGGCGCGCCGCGTCACGCGCGTCTATCGTTCCAGCAATCAGGCCTTGGAGGCCGGATGTGCCGCAGGCTCCGGCAAGGCGAAACGCTGCCCCGGGACAAGCGGCGAGCCCGCGAGGAACTCGCGCACGGAAAGCCGTTTGCCGCCGGGTTTCTGCAACTGCGTGAGGCGCAAAGCGCCTTCCCCGCACGCCACGATAACGCCGTCAGGCGACACGTCGACGATCTGGCCCGGTTGCGCATCGCCTCGTGCAAAAGCGTCGACCGGTTCGGCTGCCCAGATCTTCAGTGGGGTGCCGTCGAGTGTGCCGGCACCGCCTGGAAACGGATCGAAGGCCCGCACCTGGCGCGCGAGCGCCGCCGCGGGACGCCGCCAGTCGAGCACCGCCTCGTGCTTGCCGATTTTCTCGGCGTAGGTGGCGCCCTCGGCCGGTTGAGGTGTTGTGGGCAGGCGGCCGTCTCGCTCCAGGTCCGCAAGCGCATCGACGATCAACTGCGCGCCAGTTTGCGCGAGGCGGTCGTGCAAGGTCGCAGTGGTATCGGCGGGGGCAATCGGCGTACGGGCCTCGCGAATCATGGCGCCCGTGTCGAGGCCGGCGTCCATCTGCATCAGCGTGATGCCGGTTTCAGCGTCGCCGGCCTCGATCGCGCGATGGATAGGCGCGGCACCTCGCCAGCGCGGCAGCAGCGATGCGTGGATGTTGATGCAACCATGCGGCGCGATATCGAGCACTTCCTGCGGCAGTAGCAAGCCGTAGGCGGCCACCACCATCACATCGTGCGGCGTGGCGCGCAGCAGATCGATACCGGCGGCGGCTTCGGCCGGAAACTTGCCGTTACGGCGCAGCGACGGCGGCTGTGCGACGGCCAGACCGTGTTCGGTCGCGTAACGCTTGACCGGGCTCGCCTGCAACTTCATGCCTCGCCCGGCCGGCCGGTCGGGCTGGGTCAGCACGAGCGGCACCGTAAAACCGGCTTGGTGGATGGCGGCGAGTGCCGCCGCAGCAAACTCCGGCGTACCAGCAAAAACGACGCGTAAGGAATGACTCATGAGGCAAACGACCAGACGTGATGACGGCAGAAGTTGAAAGCAGCGGCGAGGTTGCGCCGCAAGCCGCGCGTCACATCGCGCGTTCGAGCTTCTTCATCTTGCTCTTGATGCGCGTCTGCTTGAGCGACGAGAGGTACTCGACGAACACGCGGCCCATCAGGTGATCCATTTCGTGCTGGATGCACACGGCAAGCAGCCCTTCGCAATCCAGTTCGAAAGGCTCGCCCTTTTCGTTGAGCGCGCGCACGCGCACCTTGTCGGCACGCTCCACGTTGTCGTAAATGCCCGGCACCGAAAGGCAGCCCTCTTCGGAGAGCTTCTTCTCATTGCTGGACCACACGATCTCGGGATTGATGAAGGTGAGCAACTGGTCGTGCGTTTCCGACACGTCGATCACGATCACGCGCTCATGCACATCCACCTGCGTGGCGGCCAGCCCTACACCCGGGGCCTTGTACATCGTCTCGGCCATGTCGGCTACGAGCTTGCGGATACGGTTGTCGACCTCTGCAACGGGCTTCGCGACCTTGTGCAGCCGCTTGTCGGGATAGTGAAGGATGTTCAGTAAAGCCATGGCATCAAGAGGATTTTCGTGGCGCGCCGCGCGCCGAAAGGGCATCGGCCGGACTGGCCATACGGCCAGCTTGGCGACCGCACGGGCGACGCACACCATATAACGACTGGGTCCGCGGGATTCAATGCACGAATCAGAGCAGACCAGTTCCCCTGTGGCTGCCGCCGGGCACGCCGCAGGTCGTCTTTCATTTCGGATGATGAAAATTTTAGCATGGCCCGTCTCTGGCTGCTTTCGCCGGGAGGGCTATCTTGAACCGCTACGGGACTGACGCAACGTGAACTCTATGCATTCGCTGCCTATGACCGACGCCGAACTCATTGGCTGGCTGCGCCTGTCCTGCGCGCCGGGCGTGTCGCCCGCCGCACTGCGCAAGCTGCTCGAAACATTCGGCTTGCCGCAGGCCGTGCTGGCGCAGCCGTTCGCCGCGCTCGCAACCGCAACCGATACGCGCACGGCCCACGCCGTACTGTCCGCGCCCGGGCCCGGGTTCGCGGAGCAGGCCGCAGCTGCCCTTGCATGGCGCGAGCAGGCGGGCAATTGGATCCTGACATTGTGCGACCCTGCCTACCCGCCCATGTTGCTCACCATGCCTGATCCACCGCCACTGCTATATATAAAAGGGCGACTCGAGTCGCTGCATCGGAAGGCGGTGGCGGTCGTGGGAAGCCGAAGCGCGACGCCGCAAGGCACCGAAGACGCCGCACGCTTCGCCCGCGCTTTTTCCGCGGCTGGCCTGACCGTCGTGTCCGGCCTCGCACTGGGCATCGACGGCGCCGCACATCGGGGCGCGCTAGCCGGTCCCGGCGGGACGGTTGCGGTGATCGGCACCGGCGTCGATATCGTCTATCCGCCTTCGCATCGGGCGCTCGCCGCGCAGATCGGTGAGCAAGGCGCGATTGTCTCTGAGTGGCCGCTCGGCACGCCGGCGCGACCGTCCAACTTCCCTCAGCGTAATCGCCTGATTGCAGGGCTTTCCAGCGGCGTGCTGGTCGTCGAAGCCGCGATGCGCTCCGGTTCACTGATCACCGCACGCCTCGCCAACGAAATGGGGCGAGACGTTTTCGCGTTGCCCGGCTCCATCCATGCGCCGCTCTCGAAGGGCTGCCACCGAATGCTGAAACAGGGTGCGATGCTGGTGGAGACAGCAGACGAGGTGCTGGAACAGCTTGGCGTGGCAACGGCGCCGCGCCCCCGGCCCGCATTCACCGAGGCAAACGCGACGCCCCCCCGTTCGAGCCGCATCAAAGGTGATCGCGCGAGCGCTCCCTCAGGCCCGGGCGAGAACGCGGATAGCCGGCCGGCCGAACGCGTGCGGCAGCACAACGCCCGCCTCGATACGGCCCCATCACCGTCTGCGCTGACGCCGGACGCGCAGCGGCTACTGGACGCACTCGGCCACGCACCGGCCACGCTTGAAATCCTCGCCGGGCGCACCGAAATGGAAGAAGCGGCACTACAGCGGGCACTGCTGTACCTCGAACTGGCCGGCCGCATCACGGCCCTGCCCGGGGGCCGTTTCACCCGGGCGAGCCGCGACTGAGGCGGCGTCATGCTAAATTCGGCGGACCAGCCGGCTTGCTCCGGAGACCACCAGTACAAGAGAGATAGCGAGGAACCATCATGCCCGCGCTGAACCTCGACACCGATTCCGAGCGAATCGCCGAGCGCGTAACCGATCCGAACACCTTGTTCGTTGCCTGCCTGTGCGCAGAATGGTGCGGCACCTGCCGCGAGTACCGCGCAGCGTTTGACCGACTCGCCAACGCCCACCCGGAAGTCTGTTTCGCCTGGATCGACATCGAAACGCATGCAGACCGCTTCGACGACCTCGATGTAGAAAACTTCCCTACGATCCTGATCGAAGATGCCAGCGCCACCCGGTTTTTCGGCACCGTGTTGCCGCAAGCGGCCATCGTGGAGCGCATGCTCGCCGACCTGACCGCGCTGCCGGGCGTGAAGGATGCGCCCAAGCTAAGGCCGGCTCTCGCCATGGCGTGAGCCCGCATGGGGCCGTCCATGGCGGTCGGCGGGCCTGTCTGAAGCGCTGCGCAGGTCCGCCGCGCCGCGCTTGCCGGTACCTTGGCGCCCCATTATGATGAGGCGCTTTTTTGGGGCGTCGAAACCGCCGCTGGCGCAGCGTGTGCTATAAAGCGGTCGTTATGGGCGTCTGCCCGACTCTACCCACTTGCAACCAGTCATGTCGAAAGCACTGATCATCGCCGAGAAGCCGTCCGTCGCGAACGACATCGCACGCGCTTTGGGCGGCTTCACCAAGCATGACGAATACTACGAAAGCGACGAATACGTGCTTTCGTCCGCTGTCGGCCATCTGCTCGAGATCGCCGCTCCCGAAGAGTACGAAGTCAAGCGCGGCAAATGGAGCTTCGCGCATCTGCCCGTCATCCCGCCCCACTTCGACCTGAATCCCATCGCGAAAAGCGAGTCGCGGCTCAAGGTGCTCACGAGGCTGATGAAGCGCAAGGACGTCGACCGCCTCATCAACGCATGTGACGCGGGGCGCGAAGGCGAGCTGATCTTCCGTCTGATCGTGCAGCACGCGAAGGCGAAGCAGCCCGTGCAGCGTCTGTGGCTGCAATCGATGACGCCCGCCGCCATCCGCGAAGGCTTCGCCCATCTGCGCAGCGACGAAGACATGCAGCCGCTCGCGGATGCCGCCCGCTGCCGCTCGGAAGCGGACTGGCTGGTGGGGATCAACGGCACGCGCGCCATGACCGCGTTCAACAGCAAGGGCGGCGGCTTCTTCCTCACAACGGTGGGTCGCGTGCAGACGCCGACGCTTTCCATCGTCGTGGAGCGCGAAGAAAAGATTCGCCGCTTCGTGCCGCGCGACTACTGGGAAGTGCGCGCCGAGTTTGTGTGCGCCGCCGGTTTCTATGAAGGACGCTGGTTCGACCCGAAGTTCAAGCGAGACGAGTTCGATCCGGAGAAGCGCGAATCGCGCCTGTGGAGCCTGCCCGCAGCGGAAACCATCGTCGCCGCGTGCCGCGGCCAGTTGGGCACGGTCACCGAGGAATCGAAGCCTTCAACGCAGCTGTCCCCCCTGCTCTTCGACTTGACCAGCCTGCAGCGCGAAGCGAACGGCCGCTTCGGCTTTTCGGCCAAGAACACGCTGGGCCTCGCCCAGGCGCTGTACGAAAAGCACAAGGTGCTCACCTATCCGCGTACCGACGCGCGCGCGCTGCCGGAAGACTATATCGGCACCGTAAAGAGCACCCTGGACATGCTCAAGGAGAGCAATAACTACCTGCCGCACGCGAAGCAGGTGCTCGACAAAGGCTGGGTGAAGCCGAACAAGCGCATCTTCGACAACTCGAAGATCAGCGACCACTTCGCCATCATTCCCACGCTGCAGGCGCCGAAGGCGCTGTCCGAGCCCGAGCAGAAGCTCTACGACCTCGTCGTGAAGCGCTTCCTCGCCGTGTTCTTCCCCGCAGCCGAATACCGCGTGACGACGCGCATCACCGAAGTCGTCGGCCATCACTTCAAGACCGAAGGCAAGGTGCTGATCGAGCCGGGCTGGCTGCAGGTATACGGCCGGGACGCAGGCGGCGACGACGCCAACCTCGTGCCCGTGCAGAAGGACGAGAAGGTCGAGACCGACAAGATCGCCGCCCATCAGCTCACCACCAAGCCGCCCGCACGCTACAACGAAGCCACGCTGCTGTCGGCTATGGAAGGCGCGGGCAAGCTCGTCGAAGACGACGAGCTGCGCGAGGCCATGGCCGCGAAGGGGCTCGGTACGCCGGCCACGCGCGCGGCCATTATCGAAGGTCTGCTCGGCGAGAAGTATCTGGTTCGGGAAGGGCGCGAACTGATTCCAACGGCCAAGGCGTTCCAGCTGATGACGCTGCTGCGCGGCCTCGGCGTCAAGGAGTTGACCGCGCCCGAACTCACCGGCGAATGGGAACACAAGCTCGCCCAGATGGAGCACGGCAACTTGCATCGCGACGCGTTCATGCAGGAAATTGCCCGCATGACGCAGACCATCGTGAAGCGCGCGAAGGAGTACGACTCCGACACCATTCCCGGCGACTATGCGACGCTCGAAACGCCGTGCCCGAACTGCGGTGGGCAGGTGAAGGAAAACTACCGGCGCTTCGCGTGCACGAAGTGCGAGTTCTCGATCTCGAAAATTCCGGGTGGCCGGCAATTCGAGATTCCGGAAGTCGAAGAACTCCTGCAGAAAAAGGAGATTGGTCCGCTCTCAGGGTTCCGCAGCAAGATGGGCCGGCCGTTCTCGGCCATCCTCAAGCTCTCGATCGACGACGAAACGAAGAACTACAAGCTCGAGTTCGACTTTGGCCAGGATCAGGGCGGCGAGGATGGCGAGGCACCCGACTTCTCCGACCAGGAGCCCGTGGGCGCCTGCCCGAAATGCAAGGCGCGCGTGTTCGAGCACGGCATGAGCTATGTGTGCGAGAACTCGGTCGCCAATCCGAAGACCTGCGATTTCCGCTCGGGCAAGGTGATCCTGCAACAGGAAATCTCGCGCGATCAGATGGCGAAGCTGCTGACCGAAGGCCGAACGGATCTGCTGACCAGCTTCAAGTCGTCGCGCACGGGCCGCAACTTCAAGGCGTTCCTGGTAAAACAGAACGACGGCAAGATCGGCTTCGAGTTCGAGAAAAAGGAGCCTGCCGCTGGGAAGACGGCCGCCAAAACGGCCGCGAAAAAGACGGCGGCAACAGTGGGCGCAGAGGCAGAAGGCGATGGCGACACGGTGACCGAAACCGTCGCCGCGACGCCGGCGCGCAAGACGGCCGCGGCGAAGACCGCGCCGGCACGCAAGGCGGCCGCGAAGAAGACAGTGGCGCGCAAGACCGGATCGTAAGTCACGGCACGCCTGCGAAGGCGCGCCGTGAAGTCCACGCCGCCGTCCCTCGCTTCTTCAAAGCCAGAACACCAGGACGTGCGAAGCAAAAAAAGCGCAGCCGCGGCTGCGCTTTTTTATTTCGCGAGGGAAACCTGCCTCCAGGAAATTATCCCGGCGGCAGGCCGCGAACTTGCATCGCCCCTCCCCGCCGCGCGAGTCGAACCAGAATCAAACCGGCGACGCCGCGCTCGACCGGCGTACACGCCCAGGCGAGCGCGGCGTCTTCGGCGAAATCTCACGATCGAGCAAACTCGAGAGCGGTTCGGCACCGTCGAACGCTTCGGGCGCCAACATCTCGCCGTCAGCATGCGCGGCGACGCCGGCAGCCGGACGCCCATAGCCGTCCTTGATCCACTGCTCGCCCAGCACGCCGTTCGGCGTCTGGCTGAAATGCTCCACCAGGTGATCGATGAACGTGCGCACCTTCGCCGGCAGATGGCGCCGGCTCGGGTACGCGATATTGAGTTCGACCTGCGGCAGGCGGTAGTCGCCCAGCAGGCGCACCAGCCGTCCGCGCGTCATGTCGCGGCCGATCAGGTAGCTCGGCAGGATCGCGATACCCATGCCGAGCAGCGCGAACTGACGCAGCATCTCGGTGTTGTTCGCGACAACCACGTTAGTGGGGCGCACCCGCACCTCGCCCTCGGGACCGGTGAATACGCGCTCGTCACCCCAGTACTCGGAAGGCGGCGACAGGCACGGATGCTCCATCAGATGCTCCGGACGCGTGGGCGTGCCGTGCTTTTCCAGATAGGCCGGCGTGGCGCAGACGGTCATGCAGCCGGTGGTGAGGCGCCGCGTCACGATACTGGCGCCGCGCATCTGCCGGGCAACCACCACGCCCACGTCGAAGCCTTCTTCCACGAGGTCGACCTGCCGGTCGACCAACGTGACGTCCGGAATCACCTTCGGATAGCGTTCCGCGTAGGTTTGCAGCACCGGCGCGAGATTGTGCAGCCCGAACACCACGGGCGCCACGATACGCAGCGTGCCGACCGGCTCATGGTTGCGGGCCACCACCATCTGCTCCACGTCTTCCAGTTCGTCCAGGATCTGACGCGCGCGTTCCAGGTAGACCTGGCCCGACTCGGTCAGCGAGAGGCTGCGCGTCGTCCGGTTCAGCAAGCGAGTACCCAACCGACCTTCCAGGTCGGCAACGTGACGCGTGGCAACTGCATTCGAAATGTCCATCGCGCTGGCGGCGCGGGCGAAGCTGCCGAGATCCGCCACCTTGACGAATACCCGCATCGACTGCAAATGATCCATGTGAAACTCCTGCCGTTTATTACTTATGCCTTTCGGAGGCCATAGGCGAATTCGGAATTCTCCTACGACTCCCAAGTTCGTGCAGAAGTTGCCTAAGAAGCCGTTAAATTTCCTTAAATTCGTGCCAATGTGGACTTTCCCGCAAATCTGATCCGTCCATTGTTCCTCGACAGGAAACAATCTGCTGCGACGCAATGGGGAGGAGCGCTTCGACGAACAAATGGCTACATGGCGGCGGGGATAGCGCAAAGCGGGGACAAACCAACGCTCGAGCAAACCTGTCACGGCTGCCAGAAAAGCCAAGAAAAAAGCCGCCCGAAGGCGGCTTCAAAGCGAAGCAGGCGCTCACATCACCTTGCAGACAAGCGCTTCTCCAGCGCTTCGCGCGCCTCGTTCAGCGCGGGCGGCAAGCGGTGCTGCAGCGTGTCGAAGAGTTCGGCGTGCAGTCGCAGCTCACTTCGCCATGCGTCTGCGTCGACGGACATCACGAGGTCGAACTGCGCTTCGGTGAAATCGAGCCCGCTCCAGTCCAGGTCGTCGTAGCGCGGCGAAACACCGAACGCGTGCTCGTCGCCGTCGGCTTTATCGTCCACGCGGCTCACCATCCAGTCCAGCACGCGCATGTTCTCACCGAAACCCGGCCACACGAACTTGCCATCCGGCCCCTTGCGGAACCAGTTCACGCAGAAGATCTTCGGCAGCTTCGCGCCCAATTGCGTGAGGCGCGCGCCCACCGCCAGCCAGTGCGCAAAGTAGTCGCTCATGTTGTAGCCGCAGAACGGCAGCATGGCGAACGGGTCGCGCCGCACCACGCCCTGCTGGCCCGCCGCTGCGGCCGTGGTCTCGGAGCCCATCGTCGCGGCCATGTAGACGCCCTCCACCCAGTTGCGTGCCTCGGTGACGAGCGGCACCGTGGTGGAACGGCGGCCGCCAAATACGAAGGCATCGATAGGCACGCCGGCCGGGTTCTCCCAGTCCGGATCGATCGACGGACATTGCGAAGCCGGCGCCGTGAAGCGCGCGTTCGGATGCGCCGCCTTGCGGCCGGTTTCCTTCGCGATTTCGGGCGTCCAGTCCTGGCCTTGCCAGTCGATCAGGTGTGCCGGCGGCTCGTCGGTCATGCCTTCCCACCAGACGTCGCCGTCGTCCGTGAGCGCGACGTTCGTGAAGATGACGTTCGCCTTGAGCGTCGCCATCGCGTTGTAGTTCGTCTTCTCGCTCGTGCCCGGCGCCACGCCGAAATAGCCCGCTTCGGGGTTGATCGCGTAGAGGCGACCGTCCTTGCCCGGCTTGATCCAGGCGATGTCGTCGCCGATCGTCGAAATTTGCCAGCCGTTCATGCCCGGAGGCGGAATCAGCATCGCGAAATTGGTCTTGCCGCAGGCCGACGGAAACGCCGCCGCGACGTGGAACTTGCGCCCTTCGGGCGTCGTCACGCCGAGAATCAGCATGTGTTCGGCGAGCCAGCCCTCGTCGCGGCCCATCGTCGACGCAATACGCAGCGCAAAACACTTCTTGCCGAGCAGCGCATTGCCGCCGTAGCCGGAGCCGTAGCTCCAGATCTCGCGGCTCTCCGGGAAATGGACGATGTACTTCGTGTCGTTGCAGGGCCACGCCACGTCCTGCTGCCCCGCGGCAAGCGGCGCGCCCACCGAATGCACGCACGGCACGAAGCCGCCGTCTTCGCCCAGCACGTCGTACACCTTGCGGCCCATGCGCGTCATGATGCGCATGTTCACGACCACGTACGGGCTATCCGAAAGCTCCACGCCGATGTGCGCGATGGGCGAGCCGAGCGGCCCCATCGAAAACGGCACCACGTACATCGTGCGGCCGCGCATCGCACCGTCGAAGAGACCATCAAGGGTGGCGCGCATCTCGCCGGGTGCCACCCAGTTGTTGGTGGGGCCCGCGTCCTCCTTGCGCTGCGAGCAGATGAACGTGCGGTCTTCCACGCGCGCGACGTCGGACGGCGACGAACACGCCAGATACGAATTCGGCCGCTTCTCGGGATTGAGCTTTCTCAGCGTGCCGGCCTCCACCATCTGCGCGCACAGGCGGTCGTATTCCTCCTGCGAACCGTCGCACCAGACCACGCGCGCGGGTTTCGTCAGCGCGGCGACGCGCTGCACCCATTCGATGAGCTTGCGGTGTTTGACCCAGGCCGGCGCTTCTACGGCGGCTTGACCTGCAAAGGCGGGATGGTTCATCGAGCTGTCTCCGTTTTGTAAAAAGTAAAGGGAAAACGGCACGAGCCACGAGACGCTGCTGCGAGAGGCGGCGCGGTCTCGCCACGCAACATGCGGGGGCAAGAGGGAGCGCAAATCGTCAAGGGCCCTGCAGCCTGTCGTTCGAAACCGTCTGTAAAGCGGCTTGCATCGAGACGCGACAAGCTGTTAAAAACGCGGTAAATCTGTCTTGCATGACGCGGTGCGGCGCCGCTACGGCGCTGCAAGCGACACGACACAATCACGATTCGTACCACCATGGACGCCGCGCTTCGGTGGGACAGCCAGCATATCGCTCCGTTCCGCACCTCGTGGTGCGTCGCAAAACTCAAACGCCATGAAAATTGCCATCCTCGACGACTATCAGGACGCCGTTCGTAAACTCGACTGCTTTCAACTGCTGGCCAATCACGAGGTCAAGGTCTTCAACAACACCGTGCGCGGACTCGGACAACTGGCGAGCCGCCTTGCCGAAGTCGATGCGCTGGTGCTGATCCGCGAACGGACCCGCATCACCTCGCAACTGCTCGACAAACTCCCCCACCTTCGGATGATCAGCCAGACAGGTAAGGTGTCGAGCCACATCGATCTGGCCGCCTGTACCGAGCGCGGCATCGCCGTGCTCGAAGGCGCCGGCTCGCCCGTGGCGCCGGCCGAACTGACGTGGGCCCTCATCATGGCGGCCCAGCGGCGCATTCCGCAATACGTGGCAAACCTTAAGCAAGGGGCCTGGCAGCAGTCGGGATTGAAGACCTCGGCGCTGCCGCCGAACTTCGGGCTGGGCCAGGTGATGCGCGGCCAGACGCTCGGCATCTGGGGCTACGGCAAGATCGGCCGGCTCGTGGCCGGTTACGGAAAGGCGTTCGGCATGAACGTTTTGATCTGGGGCCGCGAACACTCGCTGGAAGCCGCACGTGCCGACGGCTATACGACAGCGGAAAGCCGCGAGGCCTTGTTCGAACAGAGCGACGTGCTCACGCTCCACCTTCGCCTGCACGACGACACGCGCGGCATCGTCAAGCTCGACGACCTCATGCGCATGAAGCCCACGGCGCTGCTCGTCAACACGAGCCGCGCCGAGCTGCTGGAAGAGAACGCGCTGGTCAACGCGCTATCGCGCAACCGGCCCGGGATGGTGGCCGTGGACGTCTACGAAAGCGAGCCGATCCTGCAAGGCTATAGCCTGCTGCGCATGGAGAACGTGATCTGCACGCCGCACATCGGCTACGTGGAACGGGAAAGCTACGAACTGTATTTCAGCGCTGCGTTCCGCAACATTCTCGCCTTCGATAGCGGCGACACGTCGAGCGTGGCGAACCCCGATGCGTTGCAGGGTGGGCGCCGGAGGTAATCGCTCCTGGCTCGTGTGAGCGGCGGGTCGTGATCGATCAGTTCGACTCGCTGGCAAGCTCGAGCAGTTCGGGCACGCGAGCGAGGAACTGCTCGCCATCCACGCGGCCGAGGTTGTACGCGTGCAGCATCTGCGAAGGGCTCGTGTAGTCCCAGCTCGAGATCGGCACCTTGCGCGACGGTTGCACATAGATGCGCTGCTGCGCGCCGTGCGGCACGACAAACATCTGCGGACGCGGATAGAGACGCGTCACCATCACGAGCACGAGGCCTGGGGCAGCGTCGAGTGCGCCGACCGGTACGTTATCGACCATGCCGCCATCGAGCACAGGTCGCCCGTTGCGTCGCAATACGGGCGTGAAGGGCGGCGTGCACGATGACTGCAGAATCAGGTCGGCCAGTTCCTCCACCGACGCACACGTCTGCGCCGTCACGAATTCCGGCTGAAAACCGAGCTTGCGGCCGAGCGTGGGGTGCAGCGTCTTGCGAACGTACTTTTCGATGTTGTAGGCCACGAGCCCGGCTGCCACCGCGCTACGCGCGCCGAGCCAGCGCGGCAGATGCGACACGCCGATGCGAATGGCAGGCGCGTGCTTCAACCGCTCGAAGTGCTCGCCGTAGATATCGAGCAGCGCCTGACGATAAATGCGGTAGTGAGGAAACACCGACTCGCCGCGCAGCAGATTGCCCCAGTACGCGTTGCGCGTGTTGTGACGCAAGGCGTTCTCGTAATAACGCATCACCCAGTCTGCGTCGCGTGTGTAGAGCATGCAGGCGGTGGCTGCGCCCGCCGAGATGCCGGCGATCACGCGCGGACGAATATCCAGCTCGGGCCGCACGACGTCCCAGAAACCGGCCTGCCACCAGCAGCGATTTCCGCCGCCGGCAAATACCACCTGATCGAACATGTTGTTCCTTCGGTCCTTCCCGGCTTCGATTTTTGTCTGCTTCCTGCAGGACGCAAAACGCCGCGGCGGCTCAGTCGAGCAGCGCGTAAGTCGTGGTGGCGTGGACGGCCATCTTGCCGTCCTCGTCGAACAGCTCGACTTCGCCGAACACGAGGTTGCGGCCCATTCTCAGCACGCGAGCGGTCACGAGCACGTCGCCCTTGCGCACGGGCCGCATGAAGCTGATGTTCAGCGAGACGGTGGTCATGGGCCGAAACTCGCCGAGCGCAGCGGAAATGGCGACGATCATCGCCGTGTCGGCGGCCGCCATGAACACCTGGCCGCAGATCACACCGCCCGCATGGCGCAGTTCGCCGGAAAACGGCAGCCGCAGCGTGGCACCCTCCTCGCCGACGGAGACGGGCGTGAGCGCAAGCGCCCTCACCCAGGGAGCGAGCACGCGGTCGAGCAGGCTGCGGATGGCGGTGTCGTCCATTGTTTTTGCTGTGCTTTGTCGTGTCGCGACATGATAGCTGCCCGGGCTTCCCAACGTCCTGAGGGCGCGCTCGGGCCTCGCCAGTCGGGCCTGCACGGCCGGGCGTGCAGAAATTTTTGAGAGAATCGGCAAAAGGGGCTAGGCAAGAGCAAAAAAGTCCTGCATAATTCGCAGTCTCTTGGGGCGTTAGCTCAGTTGGTAGAGCAGCGGACTCTTAATCCGTAGGTCGAGTGTTCGAGTCACTCACGCCCCACCAGTAAATTCAAAGGGTTGCACGCGAAAGCGCTGCAACCCTTTTCTCGTTTGGGTGCCGTATAACCGCTGTGTAACCAGATTTGGTTGCCCACACTGATACCAGTGGATTACGAACCGGGCGTGATATTGCAACAGAGGCGACTCTTTTGCGTGCGAGGGACAGAAGATGTTGCCTATCATCGAAGTGCCCGTCGACGCTGCAGAACTGTTCGAGCAACTCGGTACTAAAGAAAAATTCTGGTACGCCGATGAGCAGCGTCGACGCTGGCTGTTCAAGCGTGGGCGCCCAGGAACGGGGGAAAACTGGGCCGAGAAACTTGCCTGCGAACTTGCGTCGGCGCTAGGCATTCCACACGCTTACTACGAACTCGCCCGTTGCGGCGACGACTACGGCGTGGTATCACCTTCATTCGTGCCGCGCGGAGGTCGACTCGTGCATGGCAACGAAATTTTCTCCAAGACTCGCCTGTATCAGGAGATGGCACATGCGAACCCATATCGCTCGCGCGCGCATACGATTCGGCTCTTCGCCGCGTTCCTGAAGCTCTGCTCCGAAGAAAGCAAAGACTTCCTTCCGCCAAGTGACTTTGTCTCGTTTGAGCATGTCGCAAGCATCGCCGATGTCATGGTCGGGTATCTCATGTTAGATGCATGGATCGGGAACCAGGATCGACACGACCAGAATTGGGGGCTACTGATTGACCCAGCGGTCGCGGAAAAGCTTTTTTTGGCACCGAGCTTTGACCATGGCTCCAGCTTTGGACGGAACCTAACTGACGAAGTCTGCGGCGAACTGCTAACTACCAGAGATATGCAACGCCACATCTCGGCGTTTGTCGCGAAAGCCAGGTCGGGGCTCTACCCCGGGGATGCGACGCTTAGGTCCAAATCGCTACTCACAACCGAAGCCTTCGTGTACTTGGCGAAGATGTGGCCGGACGCGGCTCGCGCTTGGCTAGATCGGCTGCGGGCGATCGGCACGCGTCAAATTGCATCGACGGTATCTCTGCTGCCTGACGAATTTGTGACCGCGGTGCGCCGTGACTTTCTGGTCACATTCTTGACGCTGAACCGCCAACGTCTACTGGCGTTGGAATCGGGACTTTAGTATGCAAACCATCTTCGTTGCCTGGCAACAACCTTCGTCTCGGGAATGGATTCCTGTAGGCCGCCTCGACCGCTACCGAGGTGAATTTCGCTTCATGTATACGCGAGGAGCGAAGCGTGCGGAAAACTTCCGGCCATTTGGTCGCATGGACAATCTCCATGGAACGTACTACTCCAGCGTGCTGTTCCCGCTTTTCGCAAATCGTGTACTGACTCGGTCACGCCCGGAATTTAGTCGCTACTTCGACTGGACCGGTTTGCCTGACTACTCCATCGATGATCCGCTGCCGATCTTAGCAGTGACGGGCGGCCTGCGCGGCACAGACCCAATTGAACTTTTTGCACTCCCCCAGCGGGACACTAGCGGACGATTCGCCATCGATTTCTTCGCTCGCGGCATGAGTCATTTCGCCCCACCCAACGTCGAGGCCGCGAATGCGCTGAAACCCGGCAGCAAACTCTTCGTGATGCGGGATCTTCAAAACGAACACGACCAGTATGCGCTGTGCCTGCGTACGAATGACCCTTCCTATCTAGTTGGTTACTGCCCGAAGTACTACACACAAGACATCTGCAAGTTGCTAGCCCTGAACCCGAAGGGCCTGACAGTCACGGTTAAGCAGGTAAATGTCGGCGCTCCCCTCACGATGCGCTTGCTGTGCGCTCTTGACGCGCCATGGCATGAAGGATTTGAACCGTTCTCCGAGAACGAGGATATGCAATCACTGGCGACCTTAGACGGGCAGTAATCGGCCCACCATCGTGAACGCTTTTGCGGCGAATCTCGACGACGAAGCTCGGGCCGAGCTGCTCTGCTATCTGGTCGTCGGCCGGTTGATCGCACATGCGCCGGTCGGCGTATGACTTTCGAATCAGCATCTGCTCGAGTCGGTCAAGATGTGGTACTTGTCGAACGGCGCGCACTGTGCCGAGGAGGAAGCACAACGCCTCGCGTTGCTGTCGAGCTCGCGCCAGACTTCGCCGTCCTACCACCTATGGCCGATCTCCAAACGCTAAAGCGCATGTTCACTGACGGCGGACGGATCGACTATCGGTCGCCGATCGCGCGGAGTAACGCATGCAGCTGATGACGTTCTGCGCATTGTCCTTACTTCTGCGAGTGTGAGAGCGTACCTCGCCTGTACTCGTCCAGCACGAAAGGGATGGTGCCTTCGGGATGCTGAATTGCGTGATTGCCGCACGACTTAAGCTGCTGCGGCTTTTCGGGTCCAAGCGCGTGGTCGATAGAGCCCTCGTCGCCGCTCGCCAGCGCAGTCATCAACGGGTCGGTGAAATCCTCCATACAGTTCTGCAGCCCCACCGCAACGCGCAGTTCATGCCACATTAGTGAGAATTCGGTACGAGGCAATCCGAGGGCCGTGAAGACGACCATGCTGCAAAGTGTAAGCTTGGTCTGGAACGAAAGCCCAGACCAAAGCTCCCAGAGAAGCGATAGCACTTTCATACGATGTCCTCAATCCGCTCGTCCCATACGGGTTAACGGCAACGCACCGCATGGACTAACCCATTCCCGAGAACACACTCTAAATTCGAGATGACGATTCTGTTCAAATTAACGACGGCGGCGAAACGTCAACCTCAGTTCTTAGTCTGCGCTACGGTCGATTGCTGCCGCCTCGCTGGCGCGCACTGCGAGCTCGTAGAGAGCCTCGCAAGCCGGGCTCACACGCACGAAGTAATTCGTTCCATCGGGATTGCGCGGATGGCCACGCGGTGATGTCGACTCCTCAAGCAAGCCAATATTCCTGAGCTTCAGCGCAAATGGGCCTATATCGCTGAAGAGATTCAAGGGGCTCTCATCAGTGATCGCCGGCACTCGCGGCTGATATGTGATCGTTGGAGCCCGCCCCGTCTGCGTGATGGAAAGAGGAGGTTGGTAACCGCCCTTAACCAAGATAGGGATCGGTCCGTTTTGACCGATGCTGAGTTTCTGGCTATCCAACGCCTTTCTGTATTCGCCATCGGCGTGGGCAAACTCCATCCAAGAGAGCAACGACGCAAAATCACGATCGTTCAGCACCTCGCTTCCTTCGAATACCATTTCTTCTATCTCGCTCGCGGTTCTGTCCTCAAGGACAATACGGGCAGTCAAGAGGCCAATCACCATTGGCCCGATATCCTTGCTCGCCGATAGCGCCACGCGGCGGTAAGCATCGAAGATCGTACTTGTGCGTTCGTCGCTGTCCGCGATCGCTTGCAGCATATCGTTCAGGGGCGCCGACGTGGTCAGTACATCCTGCTCTTTGCGAACCTCGTCGAGAAAGGCGTCGAAGAACTTCTGTGCGCGGTGCTCACTCCATCTTCCGATGACGTTGTCTTTGACCAGATCAAAGAGTTTGTCTTTCGCCTTACTCAAGGCCAAGTCTGCAGCACCAGCTACGATCGCGGTTGTTGTGATAACCATGCTTTCTCCCTGATTCCACGGGACGTCATTCGTCCCGCGGCTCGCCATCCTCATTATCTTCTGGCGCGTCCACGATTCCGAGCTGCCGCCGCGCGAACCCCATTGCCAGATCGATCCCGATGCAAGCCATCGTCAGCCGATGCACATTGGTGTTTAGCGTCCCAGCCGTCGTTCGCTGAAACATGGCGACTGGCGCCAATGCCTGCTCGCGCATCTTAAGCAGCGCCGTCACATTCTGGCAGATCGCCTTAACCCGCTTGAAGCTGTCGTTGAAGGCTCGCGCGGACTTCACTCGCCGCGACAGGCCCGTACCAGGCACACGCACCGCGCGCCACCCTGCCTTCGAGTGCGACCAGACCACCGGCGTCGGTACGCGTCGTCCGTTGCGCTCCCACCATTCGATCCGGATCTTGCCTGTATGGGGCGGCTGGAGCAGGTTCAGCAACTCATCGAGCGCCGTAAGCGCATTATCGACCTGCGCCACCTCAGCAGCGATTTTCGCCGCAGTCCGGCTCACCTCCTCCGGTAACGCCAGCAAGTAGTCGACAGTCGGGGGGTACGTGTCTCAATAGCATTAAGCATGGCAGTGGGGAGTTCGTGACGCAGAATATTCACCCACCCCAGCAACCCGGCCGTAACCGGCTTCCCGCGCACGTCGAGATGCGAAGATGAAAGGGGTAAGCTCAAAGAACTACCAATCCCCCCTAGTCACTGGAGCATCACATGCACATCGACTGGATCGACCTCGCCGCTGTGGCGTTTTTATGGTGGCTCTCCGTGAAACACGCAAACGGCAAGACCAAGTCGCTGGAAGCACATATCCGGCTATTGGAGGTCCAGTGCAATACCAACGAAATGAACGTGAAGAAGCTCTACTATCTGCGCGACCTTGAGGCGCACTGGCCAGCCCCAGACCTTACGGAAGAGGATCGAGCGGCATTTACGGCTGATTTCGAGAGCCAACTGCAACCGCTCGTCGAGCGCAACAAAGCGCTCATGGTCAGTAAACGCTAGCCATGTTCCGTAAACGACGTATCAAGCGTTCGCTGGCCGCGCTCACGCTTTTGCTGCTCAACTTGAAACGCGTCCAGTCCGTAGAAAGAAATCTCCGGTTTACCCAAGGAAGCCTCGAAAATGGACGCCGCCTCGCGCTCGTCGTCAAACTGAGGATCGATTTCGTACAGGTATCTCCGTAGCCCATCGAAATTCTCAAGAACTGCGTCGAGCTTCGCATGTACGCGCTCCAGCCTTGTATTCAAATACCATCCGTGAGCGAACCAGAGCAGGATGGCTGCCCCGATTACAGTTCTCTCGACGCTGCTCTCAAACATAGAAGTCTCCCGGGACTGGCGAACAAGACAAACACGCGGATGGATTGCGGTCAATTACGACGTAACCTATTCTAGGAAGGATCGTTTTGGAACATATCTCATGAGCCTTGTTCCTGTCGTCATCGCAGCCGTCCAAGCCCACGTCAATCAATCAGCCCTCGGCGGCATAGGTGGCGAGGTACTCGTCCACGTCGGCTCGTTCGGGCTGATTGGCCTCATTCCGTACCTGGCGAGCCAGCCACCAGCGAAGTCAAAGCCGCCGCAATGGATCGTCGCCATTGACGACGATCAGATGCCGCAATCGACAGCACTGCGCATCGAGCGCAGCGGCTGGACCATTGAAGGCGAGATATCTGAGGTCCGGTCGCCGCCACAACTATGTGACGACGACCCGCGCTGGGGGCGATACGAACCTCTGGGTGACATAGGCCTTCTCCTTTCGATGAAGGCCCAGCAAGCGTATCACTTTGCTTTCGGCTTCCCGTCAGCCTCAGGGGTTCACTCCACCCGGTGGGTCAGTTCTGCGTGAACATCAACCCACGCTGCATCTCTACGTGTCGCCTGACGACGAGTTTAGCCAAAGAAAAAGCCCGCTCTCGGCGGGCTTTTTCTTGGCGTGAACCGGAGTCGGGCCGGCTCAAACGGCTTTGCAGGCCGACGTCGCTTTATTGCAACGAAGATCGATACAAATCAAAAACATCTACGTTCGCTTGTTCAAGCAAATCTTCAAATTCACTGTCCCCGCGCGTACGAAGGATCTCAAGTTCGGCACCAGAAATAGGGATTCCTTGCAACCAATTGACTTTCTCTCCGCTTTCCAAGTCAAGTTGCTTGAAATGCCCGTCATTCCACAAAAACGGTGCAGTCAAATACAGGTGCGGGACTAATGTGTCGCTGTAATACTCTGCGACATACCCTTCCAGCACGCTCCCTGGCATCACCGCCCGCCGTGATCGCATTAGCGCAAAAGCAGCAGATGCAAGCACATTAGGCCACTGCTCAATATCAGCGGGCATCGAACCACACAGCTCAACACGAGTACCTAACTCCGTCTCGCCCCCAAGAGCAGTCTCAAATAGACCTATCGTGCTGTAGGACACGAGACCGGGGTCGGGTGAGTCCACGACTGAGAGTACGTCGACAGCCATAGGCAAGTCATCGTGTAGATATTCCTGCACCTTGGGCTTACCGCCGAACACCGACAAGGCGTGCCGCCCCACGGCTTTTCGACCAGCAGAAATTGGCCCTTTTGTCATGTCACGGTCCGAAATAGTCATCCGTCAAGTCTTCGCCTACGTGACTACGATTGGACGAAGGAAGCTCAGGTCGATAATGGCTGGGGTCATTATACTCATCAAGGAATTGTTTGCGCGTGAGATCACGTTCTGCAGCGCTGATAACGTGCTTTCTATGCTCGAGCCCAGGTTTGTGCCCCATGTCCCAAGGGTTATCGGGGTTCATTTCTTTACCAGTCACCGGATCCCGCACCTTTCCATCTTGGCTATTCTTCTTGGCGTCTTCCCAAGCCTTTTCCCGGACACCCCTGCGGAACTTACCTCTCTTATAGCGTGGATCTTTGGACGGCTCGACCTTAACTCCATTGCCTGCGGGTTTTGCTTCAGCAGGCTTGGCCACTTTAGACCCGTCTGCTGCCCCTTCCGCGACTTCAGCCCCCTTGGCCGTCGCGGCCCCCGCCTCCGCAGCCTCCCCGGTTTTTCCTGCCGCACTCGCGACGTCCGCCACTTCTCCAACCTTGCCAGCTACATTTATCGCTTCACCCATCTTACCGGCAATGTTGGCGGTCTCACCGACCTTGCCAGCCACATTCCCGACTTCGCCGACTTTGCCGGCCGCACCGACGCCGCCAACAAACAAGCCGCCAATGTCGACCGCGCCGCGCCCCAGCGCTTCGCCATAGTTTCCCTGGCTCCACGCCTCCATATACGGCTTGGTGATGCCATCGACGATCGCGCCAGGATGATCGTAGATCGCCTGCGCCGTCTTTCCGGCTGAGTCGAGCGTCTGCGAGTACCCGTGGTAGTCGTATAACCCTGTCAGATCAGACAGACCCTCAGCAGCCTGCGACACTGGCGATAATTTGGCCGCTCCGACCGCCAGCCCGCCCAAGCCCTTCGCCATGTCCCACACCGCACCGCCGGCCCCCTTGAAGAACCCGCCAACCTGATGCATGACCCCCTTCCCGGGTGGCGGATTAGCATCCCCCACGACGTTCCCGCTCGCATCCACCGAGCTTCCCGGCGCGGGCGCGGTTACGTAAGTGCCCGTACAATTGCCGGAATTCATTGTGCAAGGGTCACCGTCACGAATAACCGGATGGCCGCCTGCGCGAACCGTCGTGCTGCCCTTCGTCGGCCTGGTCTCGCCTCCCACGGTACCGGAGCTCACCCCATCGGCCGAGCCCGCTTCGTCGCCCGTACATGTCGGGACCACACTTTGATCGAGCACGTACGCCGGCTTTCCGTTGAATCGTACGCTCGGCACGATGCCCGATGACCCGCTTAGATCCGAGATGACCTGATAGGGCACCGGCGGCGTCGAACTGCCCATCGGCGTCTTGCAGACATCAGGCGTGCTACTGACGGCCTTGAAGCTACCGTCCTGTCTCGACGCAATCCGATTGCCCGTGGAGAAATGATCGGACGGTTGCGCCTTATCCTGCGGCTTATAGACGCCGGTTTCAAAGCGCCTTTGAACTGACTTCCCCGCCTCATCAAATATATCCCGCAGGTCGGGACGGTCGCTCCACGGATTCGGTGTGTTCCATAACGCATCCAGATTCTTCACCGCGTCGCGGGCCTGCTCGACACTCTGGATGTTGAAGTGCTCACGGAAAACATCGCCCGCGTCACCGGTAACGGTAATCTCCAACGGTTCAGCCATGTTGCGCTCGCGTCGATCGGATCGAAGTTATCGGCGAACCTGCAGCAAGTCGTTCCAAGTCGGCATGGTTCACAAACCTTGCCTCGAAACGCTGCGCGCGCACGGATTTCATCAGCGTTGCACGCCACACCAACGTCACCACGGGCGTCGCCGCATCTGACACGTCGACAGACAACGTATCGAGCAGCAGCGGCGCGAACTTGAGCGACTGTTCGGTGTAGACCCATCCCATCGGTAGATGTCCTGGCAAGGCGATGCGTAGGATCGCATTGCCACGCTCATCGACAGTCGATCCGGGTGTGCCGGCGGGAACAAGATTCGTCAGCACGATCATCTCGTTACCCTTCAGGTGCGACACCTGCATCAGCGGATGCGCGCCGTTCCAGTACCTGAACTGAAAATCGTCTGGCAAACCCGGATGGTGCTCAGCGAGCCACTGGTCATCGTAGGTGCCAGCAAGCTCACGCCTCGATCTCCACGCTTTCCCGACGATACCGAAGCCCGCCGGATGCAGCGACGGATGCGCCTGCCCATTCAACGCTGCCAGCCATCCTTGTATCGAGATGGGTTCATTGCTGGCTTCAATCTGCGGAGCAGCGACCCTCTGCTGCTTCGTCGCGTTAAGGAACCAACCTTCAGCAAATCCCAGACCGACCGGATTGTCTTCGCAGGCCGTATGCGCCACCGGAACGTTATCCTGATTGGGATGCGCAGCCTGCTGTTTGTCATCGAGCCGGGATGCCTTCGACACACGTTTCGCAGCTGGATCCTGCACCTCGATCCGGCACTGCCCGCCCCACGCGTATTCGTAACGCACGGGCAGCGCGGCGATCGGTTCGGGCAGCGTCAGACGCCAGTCGACGGGACGCACAATGCCGAGCGACGCGATCTTCACGAGTCGATTCATGCTTCGACCAAGCATCGAACACCGAGCAAAGTACCTTTGGCCTGTCACGGACAGCCTGCGATCCAGGAGGACTTTCGTGGTCGGCACACCCGCGTCGTCGTCGGATCGTACGGGCGCCGACACAATCCGGACGCTGGCCGTGAAGCGCGGCACCGGCCGCCCCTGCGGCGCCCATGCCATACCGTTGATCAGCACATCGCAAAACGGCTTGTACGGCGCGAGATCGCTTTCCTCCGCCACGCTGGACTGGTTGGGTTCGCCGTAAAAGCGGTCAGACGTTGCGAGCGGTTTTTGCTGCTGCGTCAACACCAATGAGCCGTTGCGCAACTCAAAAGTCTGCCGGAGCACAACGGTATGGAACGCTGCGCCGTCTGGCGCAAAGGACTCGAACGCCAGTGCCGGGAAAGGCGTGTGATTGGAGAATTCCATCGCAGCCCCGTCAATTGATGTCGACGTCCTTGCCGTTGATCTGTACAGGTCCGGAGCCTTCGATCAGCAACTGTGTGCCTCGCAGCGTGATGTGCCCATTGCTTTCCAGAATGAGTACAGCGTCACCGGTCTTCAGCTCGATCCGGTCGCCCGCCGTGATCGTATAGGTCTTGCCCACCATCGTCGTTTTTGAAAGACCCACCTCTTCGGCGCTCGCGAGGCCAGCGGCCGTGTTGATGGCTCCCGCTACCGTCACCGTATATGCGCCGCCCACCGTCAGCGCCTTGGCCAGTCCGACCGTCTCCGTCGACGTCAGCGCAACGACGAGGTTTTCCATTCCATGGATCGTCTCGTCCCGGTTGCCGCCGACGGTCAACGTCTCGTTGTTCCCGACACGTTCCGTACGGTCCACACCGATCGTAATGGTCTCATTGTTGTCCACCGCCTCGGTGCGGTCGTGGCCAACGTGAACGGTCTCGTCGTGATCGACATTTTTCGTTCGATCGTTACCGACCCAATGCGACTCGTCGTGTTCGACCTCGATGCGCTGATCCTTCTCCGCGTGCAGCCAGACTTCTTCTTCGCCCTTCTTGTCCTCGAAACGGATCGCGTTGGCGGTGTTGACGTTGCCGCCCTTGGTCGACCGGCTCAAGATGCCGCTCTGCGTCGAGTTTGCCGGCAAGGTCCACGGTGGCATGTTCGCCGCGTTGTAGACGCGCGAAATGATCAGCGGCCGGTCAGGGTCCCCGTCCAGGAATATGACGACCACCTCGTCCCCAATCCGGGGGATGTTCACCATCCCGAAACCACCGCCCGCCCACGGCTGCCCCACCCGCACCCAGCACGAACTGGACTGATCGCTCTGGCCGCGCCGGTCCCAATGGAACTGCACCTTCACGCGCCCCAGGCTGTCCGTATAGATTTCCTCGCCCTTCGGGCCTACCACCGTCGCGGTCTGCGGGCCGATGATCGACGGCCGGTCTGTGGTCAAAGGCGGGCGATACTGAATCTTCTTGCGGATACAGTTGAAGCTGCACACATAGGTGGCCGCACCTTCGCCTGCCTGATAGTTGTTGGAGCCGGAGTGCACCACGTTCATCAGCAGAAACTGCCGGTCTTCAGGCCGCGCCTGTTCGTGGTCGTAGTGATCATCGAGCTGGAAATAACGGCCCGGCATCAGACGCCGGTTCGCTGTTGTACCGCTGAAAATCTTGCTATGGGCAGCAAGCGCCTGTGTCCGGAAACGGGCGAGTTCCTCACCGCGGTCACTGTTCGGAAAACCGTGCTCACCGAGGTAGTCGTAGATCTCATACGACGGCACTTCGCCCTGATCCACGCCCGAACTGCTTGCGGCGAACCGGCGCGCACCCGGAGCCTTGTAGTCGAACGTCTTGAGGCCCACCTTGTCGGTCTCCAGTTGCCGCCTTGCGGTGAACGATTTCACCACAGACAGTTCGTCGAGCGGCTCGCCTTTCGAGTACTGCAGGACCGGGCTTGCCCCGTCGATGGGCCTTGCGGCAACGGAGTTGTCGGTCACGATGAGTTTGTGGCCGTCCTTCGCATGCTCGAAGTAGTAGAACAGGCCATCCTCCTCCATCAACCGCTGCGCAAACTCAAGATCAGTCTCCCTGTATTGCGTACAGTAGCTGCGGTTCTGCGTGGGCTTCGACAGACGGAATTCGAACGACGCCAGGCTGCCATATTCGCGAAATACCGTGGACAGAACATCCTGCGTTGTCTGCTCCTGAAAAATGCGGATGTCCTGATGACGGGACAGCATCCATATCCACGGCTTGATGGTCGCGTGATAACGCGTAAATCCACCGTCGGTATCCAGATGCGAAAATGACACCACATAGCCATGAAAATACCGCGCGTCCGAACTTGCGATTGCGTCCGTCACTTGCAGCGTGATCGTCACCGGTTGGCCGATCATTTTCTTCAGCTCGATGGACCGGTCCTGTGAAGCCAGTTGCACATCGATATGAAACAGATCGGACAGACTTTCGTTGCAATGAAAATCGACGAGCACCAGTTCGGAACGCCCCTTCAACGGAGTCTGAATGGTGAACAGACGGTTGCCCTGAAGTTGAAAGAAGCTCGCAATATCGGACATTTGCATGACAGCCTCGGCGCGCCGGAAGAAGTGCCGATCTTACCGTCAGATGAATTTAAAATGCTAGCGCGCTTCTTCAACCTTGGCTTATTTAACTAAAATCCCCGCTTGATCCGAACCCAATATTGACGGAGTGCGATGGACGAGCTGCTGCCGCATTATGAATACGAGCTCGGTCTGCTGGCGCACGGGCTGACAGCGTTCGCCGGTCGCTACCCGAAAATCGCAGCGCGACTCGGCATGCGGGGCGGCCATGCAGACGATCCGCATATCGAGCGGCTGGTCCAGACCTTTTCGTTCATGGCCGCTCACCTCGATTCGCGGCTTGCAGACGACTATCCGGAACTGACGGAAGCGCTACTCAGCATCGTCCATCCGCAATATCTGCGCGGCGTGCCGGCCTGTGCCATCGCGCAATTCAATCCAGCACCGCTGCTGGGCAAACTCAGTGCGCCATTCAATGTCCCGCGCGGCACGCCGCTCGACGCACGGGCTGCACCGTGCCAGTTCCGGACAATCTACGACGTCACACTCGCGCCGTTGCACGTTGACGATGCCCGATATTCTCCCAGCACCATCGCGCCCTCTGCTGTCCGCTTGCCGGACGATGCAACAGGCATACTGTCGATTACCTTTGTGTCGCTCGCGCCGTCGGGACAGTTCGATTCGTCTATCCCCGATGGCCCGATCCGGGTTCATCTTTCCGGAGAACGGCCACTGGTGGCTGCCCTCGGCGATGCGCTGCTGTTACGCAGCGCGACCGCGTTCGTCGAGGTCAATCGGGATGGTCGCTGGCGGGCGCTCTCGAAGGTGCCTTTGGATGCGGCCGGCTTTGGCGACGATGAGCGCCTGCTGCCAGAAGGACCGGACAGTGCCGCGCTCCCGTTTCGTTACCTGATCGAGTACTTCGCGTTTCCGGATCTGTTCGACTTCATCGATATCGATCTAGGCCGGATGCGCAGGGGAGTGCATGCAGCCGACGCCCGCTCGCTCACATTGCACGTGGTGTTGCGCGACACGGCCGCGGCGTCCACGGCGGCCCGAACACTGGACTCGCTCGACGCACGCGCGTTCAAACTCTTCTGTACTCCAGTCATCAATCTGTTCCAGCGGGCGGCCATACCAGTCCAGCTCACCGAAGCCGATACCGCCTACCCGGTCACGCCCGCGCCACTCGAAGGCACATCGGCACTCGACATTTATTCGATTGATGCGGTGTATCTCAGTGAACGGACGGACGCCGGCAAGAAAGACGCCCCAGTCACCAGGTCATCACATCGCGCGACCGTGGCGCCGTATCGCGCCTTTGGACACGCGGCAGGAACGCATCAGGACTCAGTCTACTGGCTGGCCTTTCGCGACCGGGACGCCGCGCTCATCCCGAACCGAAATCCGTGGCGACTGTCATTCGTCGGCGTGGACGGTGAACGCGCACGCCCCATGTTTCCGCAGGCAGAGGTCGCTATGACCGTCACGAACGGCACCCTGCCATCCCGATTGCCGATAGGGACGCCGCAGGGCGATCTGCTCAACGAAGGTGCGGCGCTCGCGTGCCCGATAACGCTATTGACGCGCCCGGCCGCACCGGCCGGATTGCCACGCCGCAACTACACGCTCTGGCGTGTACTGGAAGCGCTGTCGCCGCATCCGTTCGATCTCACCCGTTCCGGGCTGGGCGCGTTGAAAGCCCTTCTTCGCCTGCATGCCCCACGCTCCGCGACCGTCGCGCAACGCTGCATCGATGCAGTGGTGGGGCTGGACTACAAGCCGGCCATCAGATGGATGGCGCTCGGCAACCAGTTTCCGTCGTTCGTGCGCGGCATTGAGATCTTCTTGTCGATCAACGAAGCCGCCTTGCGCGACGTAACCTTGAGCGTGTTCGGTCGGGTACTGGACCGGCTGTTTGCCCCTTACGCGCCAACGAACGGCTACGTACAGCTCGTCATTCTGGCCGCCGGAACGAGCCGCGTTCTACTACGCTGCAACGCCCAGCCGGGAACCCAGCCATTGATCTAGCGCCGCAATCAGTGAAGGTAGCCGGCCAGTATGCCGACGCTGCCGCCAGCCTGAAAGCCCACGGTCTGACCGCGCATGAGCAGGACTGCAGGCGCCTCCGAAATGGCTTGCTGCAGCAGCCAGCTCAACCCGGGGGCTGTGAGCCCTGCGGCCAGCAGGGCCGGGTTCATGCCGAGCAACATAGCGTCACCCGCCCAGCCATAGATGGCCGACAGCGACCCGTCGACGTAAATCGTTCCGCCCTGAAAGTCCGATCGCGACAGCTCGCTGCCGCGAAACGCGTTCGTCATGTAGATGGTCCCGTAACTCGGGAAGTCGAGCGTGGAACCGCCCGCCCCGACGCTGCGGCCGCGAATCGGCGGCAACTTGAGCTCCGGCGTCGAGAGCCTCGGCAGTTTGATTTTGGGGATCTTCAGGCCCACGCCGATCCCGACGCCGACACCGCCGTAGTAAAAACTCTGGTCATGTCTGTCCGGATCGGTCAGTACGATCGTGCCACCCGTTGCCATCACAATCTCGACACTCAGGCCGCCGCCCGCCCCGGTGGAATAGGTCCATTTACTCAGCCTCAGGAATGACATGCGCTCGCCCCAGTTCCGATTACTGCCGCGACGGGAGGTTTATTAATCCCAACATGATGAAACCTAATCCGAATACAGCAAAAAAGACGGCATTCCCCCAAATCGCATCGAACCGGTCAATCCTCGCGGTGGGAAGCGGATTATCGGGCAGATAACGCACCAACGGCCGGTCGCCCACAGCCATTCTGGACACAATCCCGCCCTGCGGATACGAGACATGCTCGCCCGCCCTGGTCACGAACTCGATTTCGGGATGGAACCCCCCCGCGTTCAGCCGGACCACTTCGCCCGGCACGACGATGGACGTTCGAACGAATTCACGGGTGGACTGGATATTTATCACTGTCATGATCAGAAAACCAACGCCGATCACGATAGCGGCTACAGCCTTGAACATAAGTGTTCTCGCTCATTCGTCAGATAGCAGGCGGATCATACAATGGGTGCCTGCAGTTGAATCAGCAATCCCGACAGACGATCCAGCGGCTCCGCGCAGCAGGCTACAACCCCAGCCTGTCTGGACGAACGACGACCGGACCAATGAACACCATCTTGCGCAGCGTCGAGTGTGGGCCGTAGGGTTGCATCCTGAAATGCGGCCGTCGCCAGTGACCACGCTTCTCGTATTGTGGCGTTGAGAACTCCGCTTCAGCCGGAGCCGCACTTTCCCAGTCAAGCACGGCGGGACCCACGATATGCCGATCGTAGAGATATTCGATCCCGGCGAGCCGTTCCCTACGCTTGCGTTGCCCCAGGCCCCTGAACTGTCTTGACGCATCACTTACGCACGATCAACAACTACCCGCGCGTCGCGAACCTTCAGGTACAGAAGCAATTTAATTGCGTAAGCGGAGACAAGTCGCCAATGGGAACGGTCCGCGTCCAGTTCGCCATCCTGCGTGGATATGTGAACATCATCGTCGAGAATTTGCTGAATCGTTTTGTTTCGATCTGCCAGAGGGTAATCGACGAACTTGATGCGGATGTGATCGCTTCCAGATTCCTGCCACGACACGAGCGACAGCCGTTCATCCAGGGTTGCGGCGTCGGTCCCGCGACGATGGAACAATGTGATGGCGCGAATACCGTGCCGGCAACCTTCCCATTCGGGACTGGGAATAATTCACATCGCCGGAGCCGGCAGCTGGACCATGCCAATCGGCACGTCGTCAGCAATGTATGCGCTGTCTTCGCCTAACCCGGAGGGAAGCGCGCGAGCCCACCCTTCAAAAGGCGCGGAAACTCTTCGTAAAGCGAAGGGCGGCCGCCGCGAGCAGGCACTTCTTTCTGCCCGCGGCCTGCACTTCTTTAATCCGTCCCGTACTTCGGCGACCGCGGCCCGTACAGCAGCCCGTTCGGCGGTCCCGCGTGCAGCAGCCGATAACTCGTCACGCCCGCAATATCGTGGCTCTTGTCCGTGAGCGAGTTGGCAATCTGCTTGATTGCAGCGGTCACCAGCATGCCGATCAGGCCGCCGCCGCTATTGTTGTTGCCCTCGTTGCTGCTCGCGCTCGCGGTGCCCTGCCACAGCACATCGCCGGTCTTGAGGTCCACGAGCTTCGCCCCAGCCGTTACGACAGTGGCACTGTCCAGCACGCGGTACACCGTGCCGAACTGCGTCACCTTGCAGTACAACGCGGCGTCAGCGCCGAAGATCTCGCGCAGCTTCGCGGGTGACGTGGCCTGAATGTCGGCCGCGGTCGTGAGGCCGTTCTGCTTGAACGTTTCGTCCATCACAGCCACCGGCACCACGTAGTAGCCGGCTTCGGCGAGCGGCATGGTCATCTGCGAGAGCATGCTGTTCGTCGCCTGCACGTCGGCCGTTTCGTTGGTCGGCGGCAAAACGAGGATGGAACGCGGACGGCTGTTCTTGAACGCGGTGTAGTCCGCGTGCTTCACGGGCTGCGCGCAGGCGGCGAGCAGGGCGAGCGTCGAGAAGGCAAACCAGAGTTTGACAGAGAGGAATTTGGACAT